>NZ_NRGZ01000001.1:0-3277462 GCF_002332205.1 Pseudoalteromonas sp. JB197 | reverse complement strand
CGCCTACAATAAACACCTAACCCGTGGGCGGGAGTTTACCTCGCGCAATGTTTTTAATATTAACCAGCGTGGCATAAAGCCCCGCCTACAATAAACACCCAAACCCGTGGGCGGGAGTTTACCTCGCGCAATGTTCTTTAATGTTAACCAGCGCGGCATAAAGCCCCGCCTACAGGTTAATTAAACACCGAGCCACTCGCCTACGGGCTTGCTAAGCTGTTCCGCCTACTGT
Organism: Pseudoalteromonas sp. JB197; assembly: GCF_002332205.1. Classification (NCBI taxonomy): domain Bacteria; kingdom Pseudomonadati; phylum Pseudomonadota; class Gammaproteobacteria; order Alteromonadales; family Pseudoalteromonadaceae; genus Pseudoalteromonas; species Pseudoalteromonas sp. JB197. The sequence continues at coordinate 3,277,230 of NZ_NRGZ01000001.1, read as the reverse complement.
TAATTTGTCTATTTTCAAACTAGGTTGGCCTACCCCAACAGGGACGCTTTGGCCGTCTTTACCGCACACGCCAACGCCTTTATCAAGCGCAAGGTCGTTGCCTACCATAGATATTTGCTGCATTACTTCTGGGCCGTTACCTATTAAGGTTGCGCCTTTAATTGGTTGGGTAATTTTACCGTTTTCGATTAAATAGGCTTCTGATGCGCTAAATACAAATTTACCTGACGTTATATCAACTTGTCCGCCACCAAAATTAGGCGCAAACACGCCTTTTTTAACACTACTGATGATATCTGCTTGGCTGTGTTCACCGCCTAACATGTAAGTGTTGGTCATGCGTGGCATAGGTAAATGTGCGTACGATTCACGGCGTGCGTTACCCGTTGGGCTAACGCCCATTAGGCGCGCGTTCATTTTATCTTGCATGTAGCCTTTTAAAATACCGTTTTCGATAAGTACGTTATAGGCCGCAGGTGTGCCTTCGTCGTCTACGTTAAGTGAGCCACGGCGATCAGCCATGGTGCCATCATCAACTACAGTACATAGCTCAGACGCTACTTTTTGCCCTACTTTGCCGCTAAACGCCGACGCGCCTTTACGGTTAAAGTCGCCCTCTAGGCCATGGCCTACGGCTTCGTGTAATAATACACCTGGCCAGCCATTTCCTAGCACCACTTCCATGGTTCCTGCTGGCGCATCAATGGCTTCTAGGTTTACCTTTGCTTGGCGTACTGCCTCTTCTGCAAACTCCATCCAACGTGGTTTACCCTCTACTAACTCTTTAAAATAACCATAATCTAAACGCGCACCACCACCGGCTCCACCGCGTTCACGACGACCATTTTTCTCAAGTAGTACTGAACAATTTAAACGAATAAGTGGGCGAATATCGGTGGCAAAAGTACCGTCGCTAGCGGCAATAAGTAATTCTTCGTACACGGCCGACATTGAACTTATTACTTGCTCTGCGTCGGGTGCTAGTTCACGAATATAGTTTTCAAGCTCTCGTAACAAATTTACTTTATCGGTATCGCTCATACTTGAAATTGGCTGATGCGGGGCAAACTGCTGCTTTGCAGTTACATCGCTAAATACTTGAATTGATTTATTTTCACCGGCCTCGGCAATACTACGCGCTGCAGTTGCGGCTTTATTAAGTGCTTCAAGGGTGATTGCATCTGAGTACGAAAAACCGGTTTTTTCGCCGCTTACTGCGCGTACACCTACGCCTCGTTCAACATTGTATGAACCTTCTTTTACTAAGCCGTCTTCAAGTACCCATGATTCATGGTGACTTGATTGAAAGTATAAATCAGCGTAATCCACCTTATGTTGATGAATGTAGGCGAGCGTTTTTTCGAGTTCTTCTCGATTTAGCTGGCTGTCGTGTAATAAATGCTGTTCAACCGTATTCATAATAAATGCTCTCTAAATCGTTGATGAGATTGCACTGGCATATCTCGTCGAATTTTGTGTAATTGCTTTAAATCTAACGTGGCGCTTATAAAACCTTTGCCCGTGGGCAACTCACTTAATGTATTTCCCCAAGGGGACAAAATTATACTGTGGCCATAGGTTTGGCGGCCATTTTCATGTGCTCCATATTGCGCTGCAGCAATCACATAACATTGTGTTTCTATTGCACGAGCCGCCAATAAAGGTTGCCAATGGGCTTGTCCGGTCACTACCGTAAAGGCGCTAGGGACTAATATAACTTCTGCGCCTTGGCGTACAAGTTGAGTATATAAAGTACTAAAACGCAGATCATAACATACTGTTAAGCCTATTTTACCAAAGGGAGAGTCGACAACAACAACTTCATTTCCTGCTTGAGTAAAGTCTGATTCTCGATAGCTGGCCGTTGAATCATCAACTGTTACATCAAATAAATGCATTTTATTGTAGCTGGCAACTAGCTCACCTTGAGCATTAAATAAGTGCGACGCGGCGTAATATTTATTGTCGTTATAAGGCTCTGGCATAGTACCGGCGCTTAACCAAATATTATGCAATTGGCACAGCTCGCTTAACTGCTGCTTATAACGCTCTGCATGCTTAGCCACTTTTAAGGTATCGTTACCCGATTTACTAAACACTAAAAAGGCTTCAGGCAAGCACACTAATAGTGGCCTTGTAGTGGGTAATTGTTGTAACTGATTAACTAGCGTTTGTATGTTTTGCTCAGGATCAACCCCTGAGCACATTTGCAGAGCAATAATTGTCGGAATTGCTTCACTCATAAGGTAGCACTCATTAGCTATTTCTCATTAGCTATTTCTCATTGACTATTTTTCATTGGGTAACGCTCACCTCAGCGTCTTTTAGTTTAAGCTTTGTTGCTGCTTGAGGCTGATTTTGCGCCGCTTGTGGTAGCGTTACTTCACGACTTTTACGGTCAAGTTCTTGTACTTGCGGGTCGTTCATTTTACCGGTTACTTTAAAGTTTATTTCGGAAATAACGCGCGCCGAGTGAATCACTTTATCTATAGCAAGTGCAGCAAGGCCGGTAACTGGGTTAACCATCCAAGCTACTATTATAGGTATGCTGGAGGTTACTTGCGGCGCAACCGCTAGGTCGTAGTCTATTTCTAGGGTATTTAAATTAGCATAACCTTTAATGGTTAAGTCGGCTGGTACGCCATCCATTTTAGTATCTTGAGTGTAGGCAATGCCTTTATCAAGCTGCATTGTGCCTTGCATGCTGTTATAAAAAAAGCCTTTGGAAAACACATCTCTAAAATCGAGTTTTAATTTACGCACTAGTGAATCTAGGCTCAGTAACGAGAACACCCGCGCGCCACCATCACTAACCTCAGTTAAATGTCCTTCGCCTAAACGCCAATCAATATTGCCCGACAGACTTGCTACATCAAGGTTATACGGGGCTGCTTGCCATGCAAGATTATAGTTAATGGTTGCGTTTGAATCTTTAATTGCGGTGGTTAAGTCAAACTCATTAAATAATGCGCCTATATCTTCACTTTTAAGCTCACCGCTGAGTTGCGTTTGGCCATTTTGCCACTGCCCATGGGTGCGTAAAATATGGTCATTTTTATCAACCACTAACTCAGAAATAATAAGCCGCTTACCATCCCCCAATAAAGACGCGCTTACTTTACCTAACTGATACTGACTCACCTTACAGTCGCCACATTCAAATTTTATTGCGGGTAGCTGAGTAAGCCAGCTTACGTCATCGGCTGTTTCTGTGCTTGCAACTGGCTTAACGTTTGCAGGTTCAATAAAGTTAACCCTTAAATAATCGCTATTAATGCGAATCGGCTGGCTGGCTTGCGAGATAGGAATTAGCACCCCTGCACGCAACTCTTTAGCATTTAACTTTAGGTATAAATCGTTTTGGGTAGGTGCTAAGCGCATTTCAAAGTCATTAAATTGCACGTCACTAATATTAAGTTTTTCTATATTAGCAAGTACTTCATGCAGTGGTGGCATAACACTAGCTGATGCTTGCTCTGAGCCTTGCTTAGATACATTTATAATTTGCTCAATTAACTCTAGCCACGGAAGCAAATCGGTTTGTGGTAAATTAATACTAACCGCTAAATCTTTTTTATTAAGCCCTAAATCATTTTTACCGATAACAAAATGAGCATTATTAAAGTGGGTGTTGGCGTTATCTAAAATGGCGTTAAAATAAAATAGCTGCTTTATATTAGCGGTAATTAAGTTAGATATATTATCGCCTTGAATAACTGCATTGAGTGGCCATGCTTGCTCGCTGCTTTTAGCATAGTCACCCGGTAAAGTACTGCTTAAACCAATTAATGACGAGGTTACTTGCGCACGATAATCAAACCCTTGTTCGGTAAAGTTAAGCACTAAACCAATATCGGCTGCACTTTTCCCGCTAAGGTAGTTTTTTAATAACCCTTGGCCGCTCGCAATAAGAGTCTCGGCATCTAGCTGCGCTTTTATGTTTATATTGGCGCGATAATCTTGCTCAATACTTTTGCTGTCATAGTTAATATTGAGTGGCATGCCCAACCATGTTGCAGTGGCATTAGTGAGGGTTATTTCATTGTTTTTAAAATGCAGCTCGCCGTTTAAGTTATCCAGTTCAATGCCTGGAGTCGCAATATAAACAGGTAAGTCTATTAAATTTACTTTGCCGCTCACACTTGCACCATTAGCAAATTTAGAACCAATTAACAGCTCTATATCTGCACTAGCTTCGCCTTTACCTTGCACAATTTTAAAAATTTCAGCAAGCGGGCTGGCAAGTGGCGTGGCCGCAAAAAAGTAGTGCATTTTTTCAAGCTCGGCTTGCTTATCTATTTTAACTACTAGCTCATCGGCATGCATTAAATCGCTAATGCTAACGCGTACACTACTACCCACAGCTAAATTTACTAACTTGCCTTGCTGGCTATAAATATCCATGCGCTCGTTGGCAAAATGTAACTGGGCGCTGGCGTTAGTAACTGCAGGCCAGTCGGGATCAAACTGATAAGTGGCGTTATCTATTTGTGCTAACACATCAAACTGCCCAGAGCCGTCACTAAATGGAAAGCCTGTTAGCGGGCCTGCAAAAAGCACTTGTGCTTTTGACACTTCACCGCCTTTTATAGCGCCATTTAAATAGCTAACTAATTCAGGGCTCATCGCTTTTAAAGGAAAGTAGTGCCCGGCAATACTCGCGTCGGGTGCAAATGCTTCGGCGTATAAATCTAAACGCGGTTCGTCACCTAAGCTAAGCTGCATTTCTGCAGCAAAGGTTACTTCATCATTGTTAAACCAAATATTGTCACTGCTAATGTGCCAAGCATTACTACGCTTGGCTAAATTGAGCTCTATATTTAATTGCTCATAATCTATATTTTGGCTAAAACTATCACCGGTAATTAGGCTGTTATTTTCACCAAACAAGGTAATTCGCCCGTATTGCTGATTAACCAGAGCACTAACTCGCAGGTCTTGTGCGGCAGGTATTGCGTGCTGCTCTTGCCAGCCAATATTATCGGCTTCAAACCACAGCTGCCATTGCTCACTATTGGTATAGTCTAAGTAAGCTTGCTTTATTTGCCCACTAGGTTGGCGCTGTAAAAATGGCGTTAGGTTATTAAAGTTAGTCAGCTCGGCTAAATCGCTAAGTAGCGCTATATCAACTTGCTGTAACCAAATTTTATTTTGCTTACCCAGCAGTGCCTCAAACTCTAAACTCGGCCAGCTTTTATCATTACTATTAAACGCTAACCCCGTGCTTTTCAACCGCCAGCTTTTTTGTTCAGGAAATAAATGAAATCCCCCTTCGCTTAGGCTCAGCTGTTGTTTTTCTCCAGCCAACTCCCAACGTGCAAAACTAGGTAACCACTGTACTTTAACATCACTCACTAAACCTTGATTAAGCTCTAACCAAGCTTGTAAGTTTATGTTGCTGTGCAGTTGCTGTTTTTCGGTATTAATATATTGCGCTAACCAGTTAGATACATCTACCTCATTAGCTTGCACATACATGTCGCCTGCCATTTTTTCAATGGTATCGCCTTTGAGTGCTATTCGCGCATCAAAACTACCCACCGAAATACCCGGTAATGCTAAGCTACCACTGCCTAAATGTTGTTTATTTTGATTTTGCCAAACAATATTCTCTAACAGTAACTTACGCTCAGTACCGTCTTCTAAAATAAAGTTAATGCTGGAATTTTCTATTGCGAAGTGGCCTGTGTCACCCAAAAATAGCTCTTCTATTAGCTCTTTTTGTTCAAACGACACTTCGCCCTCATTTTTAGCAAATAAATTAGCTACTTTAATACTGGTATGAAAGCCATTTATTACAAAGTAGTTTGACTTTAATTGCAGCGTTTTTAAGCTCTCCCACAAGTTAAGCTCTAAACTGGTTTTAGCTATAGTGAGTGAAATAGGTGCAGTTTGGTTGTCTTTAAACGATAGGTTTTCGAGCACTAAGGCAGGCCCGCTACCTTGCCAACTAGCTGAAATAGAACCGATTGACAAACTAATATCAAACTTGGTATGTAGGTAGTTTTCTATATTGTCTTTGTAGTCGTTTGCATAAGGTAGGGTATATTTTAAAATAGAAACAGTCACGGCCAGTAACACTAAAATTATGGCACACGTTTGCCATAACTTTCTAAAACAAAAAAAACAGACCGCTTTTGCTTTCATTACATCATTACCACATCAAACTGCTCTTGGCTGTATAAACTCTCAACTTGAATATTGACCTGTTTGCCAATAAATAGTTCTAACTCGGCTAAGTTATGATATTCATCGTTTAGTAATGCTTCACATACCGCTGGCGCGGCATAAACCACAAACTTATCTGCATCGTAAGCACGATTAACCCTCACTATTTCGCGCAGTAATTCGTAGCACACTGTTTCTACTGTTTTTTGTGAACCACGACCAGAACACGCAGGACAAACATCACATAATATATGCTCTAAGCTTTCGCGGGTGCGCTTACGGGTCATTTCTACTAAACCTAATGCCGACAAGCCATTAATATTAGCTTTAGCACGATCTTTTGCTAATGCCGATTCGAGCGAATGCATTACGCGGCGTTTATGATCTTCACTTACCATATCGATAAAATCGATAATAATAATACCGCCTAAATTACGCAGCCTAAGCTGGCGCGCAATAGCAGAAGTTGCTTCAACATTGGTATTAAAAATGGTTTCTTCTAAATTACGATGACCAACAAATGCACCAGTATTAACATCAACCGTGGTCATAGCTTCGGTTTGATCGATAATTAAATAGCCACCCGATTTAAGGGTTACTTTACGATGCAGCGCTTTTTGTATTTCGTTTTCAACATCAAACAAATCAAAAATGGGGCGCTCACCCGGATAATATTCAAGCACTTGCGACAAAATTGGCACAAACTCTTCGGTAAATAATTTAAGCTCTTGGTAGGTTAGTTTAGAGTCAACCCTAATGCGTTCCATGTCTTCGCCCACATAGTCACGTAGCGTTCTAAAAGCAAGGGTTAAGTCTTCATGTAAGATACTGGCTTTACTGGTTTTTTTACGGCGTGACACCACTTTTTGCCACAATTTTTGTAAAAATGCAGCATCGTGCCTTAATTCGGCTTCGCTTGCGCCTTCTGCGGCGGTTCGCACAATAAAGCTGCCGTTTTCATCGCTGTATTCAGCAACGATTTTCTTTAATCTGGCGCGCTCTTCTTCTGTTTCTATACGCTGGCTTACGCCAACGTGGGTGGCGTCGGGCATAAACACTAAATAGCGAGAAGGTATGGTAATGTCGGTAGTTAAACGCGCGCCTTTAGTGCCCAGTGGATCCTTTACCACTTGCACCATAATATATTGCCCTTGGCGCACTAGTTCACGAATATCTTGTACTTTTTTTATCGGGGTATCGTCAACACCTTCAACAATAGAGGCGCTATTTACAATATCTGAGGCGTGTAAGAATGCAGCTTTTTCAAGGCCTATATCAACAAAGGCGGCTTGCATGCCGGGTAAAACACGGCTAATTTTTCCTAAGTAAATATTACCAACAATCCCTAAATTGCCAATTCGCTCTAATTGTATTTCTTGTAGAACACCGTTTTCTATTAGGGCTACACGGCTTTCACTTGGCGTGACATTAATTAGTAATTCTATACTCATGCTAGCCTCTTAAGAATGTTTGTAATAATTGTTCGGTCTCGTATAAAGGTAAGCCTACTACAGCAAAATAGCTACCCGAAATATGAGTAACAAATCGACCGCCTAAGCCTTGAATGCCATATCCTCCTGCTTTATCTTGTGGCTCGCCACTTTGCCAGTAGGTATGTATTTCATCATCGCTGAGGGTTTTAAAAGTAACATTAGTACTTACTACGCAGCTAAGCACCTTGTCTGTTGTTGCAAAAGCAACCGCGGTTAATACCTGGTGAGTATTGCCCGACAAGCGCTTTAATGTATGGGTAAAGTCATTTTCATCACAAGGCTTACCTAGCGATTGATTGTCAATAACCACTACGGTATCGCTGCCCAGCACTGGACGATCGGTATAACCAAGTGCTACACCCGACTGCGCTTTTAAACGCGCTAAGCGCTCTACATAATCATAAGGTAGTTCATTGGGGAGTTGGCTCTCGTCGGCATCAACACTAAACTGTGTAAATTCGATTCCTAGTTGCGTTAAAAGCTCTTTACGGCGAGGCGAGGCAGATGCCAAGTATACGGCGTTGGTCATTATCTGATCCTAAAATGTCTACGGTATTTACGCAGCAATAAAAACACCCATACCCAACTCAACATGCCTGTTAGTACAGGCCATAAGTAGTGCGGGCTAAAGTACACACCTAATAAAAAGTGATTTAGCCAAAACTGCATTAAGTGATAAAGGGTTAAAAACAAGCCAATTAATAAGCTTTGTTGCCATAGCGAAAAGTTACGAATTTTTTGATAATTGCTAGCCGTAACAAAAATACAGATTGAATAAGTAAGTGAGTTAACCCCAAGCGGAGAGCCCGAAGCTAAATCTATTAATAAGCCTACAATCCATGCGGTGCCTATATTTGAACGATGTGGTACAGCAAGTGACCAATACATTAATACTAGCAGCACCCAGTCAGGACGAAAGGGTTCAAACGAAAACGGTAACGGCATTAAAGCCATTACTAACGCAAAAAAAATGCTCAGTGCAATTAACAACGAATAACGATTAATCATCGCTAACCTGCTCCTGTTGATTTCGCCACAGCACTACTAATAATCTAATACGATCTAGCTGCGCTATGGGTTCTGCATAAATTTGTGCAAACGGCTGACCTTCATCGCGATTTATTTCAGTAACTACGGCAACCGGGTAACCCTCCGGAAAGATGCCCCCAAGGCCAGAGGTCACTAATACATCGCCAAGTCGTACGTCTAGGCTGTGTGGTACATGAGAGAGCTTAACAACATTAATTTTACCTACGCCTTCGACCACGGTACGCACATCGTTACGTAAAATACGTACTGGCGTAGCGTGTGTAGTGTCGGTCATTAATAATACGCGTGAAGTGGTTGAGCCTACTTTAGTAAGCTGCCCTACTAAGCCCATATCGTCAATTACTGCTTGGCTTTCGCTAAGCCCATTGGTGGCCCCTCGGTTTATAACAACTTGATGGCTATAAGGATTTGAATGGACTGACAGCACTTGCGCAATAATTTTACGATTTGACGTTTTAGCCGATGAGCCTAATAAGGCGCGCAATTTTTGATTCTCCCTGCTCAAAAACTGGTATTGCTGTAGTTGTTCGCTTTGCAGCATTTGCTTTTTTTTCAGCGCTTCATTTTCGGTAAGTAATTGATCACGGGTATGTAAGCTTTTTGCACCAAAACTAAATATTTCGTAGGGTATATTAGCCACATAAATTAACGGGCTAACCAGCGTATTTAAACTAGTGCGAACGTTTGTTCCACCTTCCGTATATTTATCACCAACAATCAGTATGGCACTCAAAATCACTGCGACAAAGAGTCGCAGTTGTAAAGAAACTGTTTGTGTAAACATTGATTTCATTAGTCGTAACTAAATACATCACCGCCGTGCACATCTATCATTTCAAGCGCTTTACCGCCACCACGGGCAACACAAGTAAGCGGATCATCTGCAAGAACTACTGGTATACCGGTTTCTTCCATTAGTAGTTTATCTAAATCTTTTAGTAATGCGCCACCACCGGTTAACACCATACCGTGCGCTGAAATATCCGACGCTAGCTCTGGCGGCGATTGCTCAAGGGCAACCATTACAGCACTAACAATACCCATTAGTGGCTCTTGTAGCGCTTCGAGAATTTCGTGCGAGTTTAATATAAACGAGCGCGGTACGCCTTCGGCTAAATTACGGCCACGCACTTCAATTTCAATTGGTACATCGGTTTTAAAAGCAGAACCAATTTGATGCTTAATATTTTCAGCCGTGGCTTCGCCTATTAGGCTACCAAAGTTACGACGCACATAATTAATAATTGCTTCGTCAAACTTATCGCCACCAATACGTACCGACGAGGAGTAAACTACGCCATTTAACGATATAATAGCCACTTCGGTAGTACCACCACCAATATCAACAACCATAGAACCTGTGGCTTCTGATACCGGTAAACCTGCACCAATTGCCGCAGCCATTGGCTCTTCAATTAAATACACTTCGCGAGCACCCGCTCCCATTGCAGACTCACGTATTGCACGTTTTTCTACTTGGGTTGCACCGCAAGGTACACATATAAGTACACGTGGACTGGGACGCATAAAGTTATTGTTATGCACTTGCTTGATAAAATGCTGTAACATTTTTTCGGTAACATAAAAATCAGCAATTACGCCGTCTTTCATTGGTCGAATAGCTTTAATGTTACCAGGCGTACGACCTAACATTTGCTTTGCTTCAGTACCTACTGATGCAACGCTTTTAGGTCCACCAGCACGCTCTTGACGAATAGCAACCACTGATGGTTCGTTAAGTACTATGCCTTCTTCTTTTACATAAATAAGGGTATTGGCTGTACCCAAGTCGATCGATAGATCGTTTGAAAAAATACCACGGAGTTTTTTAAACATGAGGCTGGATGACCTTTGAAATTCGTTCTTATTTAAGCTGCATTTACTATAATAGCGTCAATTTAATGAACAATATTAAGTACAGCTACCTTTATTATTTGATAAAAAAGGAAGCATTGCTTCCTAATATAAATATTATCGTTCGCGCACTAAGCGAAAACCTATGTAGTTAGCTCTAAAATCGGGCGCTAATATTAATCGCGTTGAGGCACGTGCAAGGCTAGGCGCAAAATTCCACGCTCCACCTCTAACTGCAACATCCGACTCATCCGAGTTTTTTTGAGTCCATTCCCATACATTGCCTACGGTATCGTATAAACCAAATGCATTAGGAGAAAATGACCCTACCGGCGCAGCGCTGTTGTTTGACCATTGACTACCACACCAACCACAATTTGCTAAACTTTTACCAACATCGTTACCCCAAGGGTATTCTGTTTGAGTACCTGCGCGTGCAGCGTATTCCCACTCAACCTCATTTGGTAAACGAAACAGCTGACCTGTTTGCCCAGATAACCACTCAGCATACGCTTTAGCGTCGCTATAAGTTAAACAAACAGCCGGAAAATCACTTGTTTGCTCAAATCCAGGATTACGCCAATTTAAATTAGCTTCCCATACGGGTTCGCCATTTAAATAATAGGCGCAGCCTTTACCTTGCTCGGCTTGGGTTTTGTAGCCTGTATTAGCAGCAAACTGCTCATACTCGCCTACTGTCACTTCTTTGCTTTGCATAGCAAAAGAGTTGGCAATTACTTTTTCAATAACTGGGCGCTCATTGGCTAAACCATTGCCATTAATATCGCCCATTTTAAATTTACCTGCCGGAATAACAACTACTGAAGTTTTTACATTAGCGTTTAATACGCTGATGTTGTCACTCACTTTACGAGTTGTTTGCTCTGGTTGCTCACGCGTGTATGTCGGTGCAGCAATCGACTCTGACTTTTTTACTAAATTGGCATGCACGGTTTGTGCTTTATTTAAATCAACACGTACCTGATAAGGCTTATAACCAAGCTTGCGCACTTCAATATTGTGCACACCTCGCGGTAAGCGGGTTACTAAGCGGGTTGAGCCAAAGCTAACCCCATCAATAAACACTTCGTCGTCGTATACGTTTGAGCGTAGCGTTAATTCTACTGCTTGGTTTTTATCGTTATTAGCAATAACCGAGCTATTTGTGCCCATAGGCTTTACTGCATAATCACGCACTGGTTGCTCATTTGAACGAGCCGCCGAGATGGCGCTATTATCCGCGCTTTCACTGAATGTTAACTGACTATCTGAAAAAGTTGTGCTGTAAGTTGGCTGATATGTTGCCGCCATTGGCGTGCCGTACTCAGAGCAGTAACGGTTATCAATACTTAATAAGTTACATAAACGGCTACTGTTAACTTCACCACGCATAGTAACGCTTAAATTAACGTTATAATTGCCTTGGCCACTAAATGCACTTTTTACCACATGACTACTTAAAATTTGTACCTGAGCACCGGCCAAATTACGTTTGGGTTCAACTAAACGCTCTTCAGTTAAGTTAGCAAATATTTGGTCAACAAAACGCTTAGTCGCTTTTTGTAGCCCCATTTGCTGTCCGCGTTGCTCACACGCTGCAAGTGTTTCGGTACGCTTACAATTAATTGTGTGATTAACCTCTAACGTGCCTTCGCGGGTAAATTCGTTACGTAAACGCTCTACTCTGGCGGTAGTTAACTGCTCTTTTAAGCTCTCTAAAGTGTTTAAAAGCGTGTGTTTAGCCACACGAATTTGCTCAATGTCTTTACGGTGGGATGCAATTGCCGCCAACTGCATAGAAATATCATCTTTATTTTGCTTGTGATCGGCCACAGCTTTTTGATAACGCGCCTGAGCTGCGGTTATATTAATACTAGGATCATCAATTAAACGACGGTACATTTCATTCATCGCGTCGAGTGCTTGGTTTTTTTCTTTATCTAACTCGGTTGAACGTGAACGCAAAAGTTGCAACTGGGTTTGCAGTTGGCTTTCTTCTTTTAAATGTTTATCAAGTATTGTTGTAGATTTGTCATAGTCGATCTGTTTTGTACTAATCTCAGATTCAATTCCAGTTACTGTTGCTGTGTCTTGTGCAAATGCACTACTAGCCAACAAACTAGCTGAAATTAACAGAGATAAAGGAGTAATTCGCATATATTCAGTCCCAAAAAGCGGCAATTATTTGGTCGTTATTATTTTTCTAAAATAAAGCCTTATGCTATGTACTTGAAGCACAAAACACAAGCTTTGTTCAATTATTATCTAAGTTTACAACTATTCACGTGTTTCACGCCAGTAAATAACCCGATCATTCCCTCGAAAGTGGCCAAATTGTCACGGCTAGCGCATTTTAATCCCAGACTCTAGCAGGGTTGAGCGGTAATCATCGTCTAGCCCTGCCATTTTCTTTTTCCTCGCCATACTTGCTGACTTAGATGCATCTTGTTTAAAAAGCGCCATGGCTATCTTTCGCATTACATTAAACATTAATGGCCCTTGAAGTTTGCGTATTCTCGATTCATCTTCTCTGAAGTTCATATCAAGCATCCAATGCATGCTTTCAACCTGCCAGTGACTGCGTACCGCATTGAGTGCTTGCGCTGCATTTAAGTCTAATGAACTTATATACCAGCGTGTTTCAGTGGTATCCGACCCTGCCGACTTATCATGAACTTCAGCCCTGACCTTAATAATACTCGTTAAGCCAGGCCAACGATAATCCTTGCCTAGCCAGCTTTTATCTATAAGTAACTGCTGGCATGTACGTGTTTCAACACGCCCATGTCCTGAGCTTATTTCGGTATGTTCATCACAATTATGCTTAGTTAACCTTTCACGCTCGCACTTGTGCCACCACGCTTCTAGTTCCTTTTGCATGCCTGAATGATTACCTTTAAGTGCAAGAATATAATCTGCTTTTTGTTGGATGATTTGTTTTGCTATTTCTTGTTGGCATCCCATCGCATCTAACGTAATGATACTGTTTTCAATATCGAGCAGGGTGAGTAATTCTGGTATTGCGGTGATTTCATTTGTTTTATTATCAACAGCCGTCTGCCCAAGCACTAACTGGTGTTGGCAACTCCATGCACTGACCGTGTGTAAGGCACTTTTTCTGTCTTTTGTGGTAAATGAACGCCGTGCGGTTTTGCCATCGATAGCGATGATATCTGCACCTGTGGTTTCAATCAGTGATGATATCCAAGATTGAAATGCCCTTTCTATTTCATTTGCTTTTAACCGACACATGACGCGCATAAAGTGACCACACAATAGCAATAATAATTAACGCGCCACCCCACAGCATTAGCATATTTTGCAGTAATACTGGATCACGCCTTACACGTAAGGACTTTTGATAAAAGTTAATCCGGGTTTTCATATCACAGACTCCGGCTCAGTTAATTGATAAGCCGCACCCAATGCGTAGTAATATTGCGTTTCTAATTGCTGTGCTAGGTCTAGGGTTGGTTTAAAATCAATCACTTTAACTTGTAAAAACTCAGCCACCTCTGCTCTAAGTGTTAGTGACGTCAAATCGTCACACTGTAGCTGAATACTGCGAATAGGTGGCTGCTTCAACTGGCTCTCAAAAAAGTCCATAGAACGCTGAATTTCAAGTCCAAATGCCTCTACCAACTCTTGGCTTTGATCTTTATCTGACATACCCAGTAAGCCATTTAAACGCCGAGTAAGTAATAGCTGCCCATCGCGAATAATTAAAATACGTGGCTCAAAGCTGGCATGCTGCACAATGAGCATGTGGGCGTCTTTACTCGTGCCGAGTAGAGTTACAAGAGTCATTTCCTCTGATGTCATAGTCCGTAAAAGAGGCTTTACCTGCTTAAAACTATCTATAAACGGCAATAACTGCAGCTTACTGGTAATAAACACGTTCATTTTTTTACTTTGCATCGGCAATGTAATTGGATAATCAATAAAATCAGCAACAATATTTTCAGGATCAATATCGACTAGATCTTTCGTTGTCCACGGTAGCGATTGAATGATCTCTTCATCACTTAGTGCGGGTTTTTCTATTTGTACAATTTGATAAAGAGAATGAGGAATAACTAAGTTCACTGCGCACACATCACTACTAACCTGTTGCGTACATAGCGTAATTGCAGCAGTATAGTCATGTTTTTCAGTGATCTCTACACTGTGATATTTGTGTATTTTCCAGTGTCCATACTGTTTTTTTAAACAGACTGCATTAACGGTATTAGCATATGTTGCTACACCCACAACTGTATTTTTATCGAATCCTTCCGAGAAAACCCATTGATCGACGCGAAGCGGCGTCGGTGGGATGAATCGAAATAACTAGCCCTGTTCTTGATGAGAATGGTAGTGCAGTGTGATTTAGTCTCATATTCCATCTTGACAACTCATTTCCATACAGTAGTCTATACAGTATATGAAAAAGACGCTTAGATACAACTACAGGCTAAATCCTACGCCAGAGCAAGAAGCTAAACTCGTTGAGTTTGGCGCGACAGCGCGTGGCATTTGGAACTTGTTGTTGTCTGAAAATATGCGTCGATATGAGTTCGATAAAACATTCTTGTTCTACAATGATATGGCCTCGCTTCTTAAGGAAATAAAGCCTTTTGAAGCGTTTACGTGGGTTAAGTCTTTTGACTCGGCAGCAGCTCAGCAAGTTGCTCGTGATTTAGAAACGGCAATGAAAAATGCGTTTTCTAAGGGGCGCTTACAACGTTTCCCAAAACACAAGATTTCATACAAAAAGAAAAAGCTTCACAATGACAGTTTTCGAGCGGTCAATAACTCGAACTGTATCCGCATTGAAAATGGCACTATCAGTATTCCAAAAGTTGGTAAAGTGCCTATCATTTTACATCGCGAACTGGCTAGCAAAATCAAAACGGTAACTGTTCAGTTTCGCCACGGTAAATGGGAATGCAGTATTACTCAAGAAGTGGAGTGCAAAACAGCGCTTCGCGTTTTAAAAACAATCACAGGTTTTGACATTAACTCAAAGCAAACGGTAGTTGGCTCGAACGGCTACGTGGCCGACAATCCAAAGTTTTTAAAGCAATCAAAAGCCAAATTAAATCAATTGCAACGTCAGCTTGCCCGCCGAAATAAAGGCTCAAATCGCTGGCACAAAACCAAACAACGCATCAATAAATTACACGGTAAGATCTCACGGCAAAGGCTCGACTTTGCACATAAAATTTCACGACAGATAACCAATGAAAATGATATTTTAGTGTTCGAAGATTTAAACGTAAAAGCGATGCAAAAGTTCAATGGCAGCATGGTAGCGGACAATGTGATGGGCTTAATTACTCAGCTTTCAAAATACAAAACTGAGCTTGAAGGTAAACTCTATCATGAAATTGGTCGATTTGAAAAATCGACTGGGATTTGCGCAGAATGCGGCCAGCACCATGTTTTAACATTGAACGATAGACATTTCATTTGTGTGGCTTGCGGAGTGCATCAAAATCGGGACCTTTCAGCGGCTAAGAGTATAGCAAGAACAGGTGAATTAAATTTAATTGCGGCTGGGATCGTCGCAAGGGTAGCCCCCACATCTCAGCAGAAATCAGCTATTAAAACGAAAGTCTTCGAGTTGTCGAAGTTTGCTGTTGGAACTGAGAAAAAAGAAGCAGCCTAGCATTCATAAGCTAGACTGTAGAAGCCCATTGATCGACACGTAGTGGCGTCGGTGGGTAGTTCACCTAAACTACGCTTGAACAAGGAAAACAGTGAAAACAGTTTTCTTTTCATATAGCTACTATTATTAGTCGATGTACTAACTGCCGTACATTTTCATTACTTTGCCAAGTGATTATCATAAACAATGTTAAATAAACTTAAAATAAATGAAAACAACCAAATACAACAAATAGATAGTGATTTATTAAAGCGCAAAAATATATTTTTAGGCGTTAAGCGCGATGATCTACTCCACCCCCTCATAAGTGGAAATAAATGGCGAAAGCTTAAATACAATTTAGCCCAGATGCAGGCGCTTAAAAAAACTGAATTACTCACTTTTGGTGGTGCTTTTTCTAATCATATTCATGCGTGTGCGGCGGCTGGCAAGTTTTTTAATATAAAAACGCACGGGATTATTCGCGGCCCAGAACTAGACCCTAACAATCCTACACTTTTGTTCGCACAGCAATGTGGTATGCAGCTACACCCAATCACACGTATAGAGTACAAACAACGTAGCCAAAGCGATTATTTAACGCAGTTGCAATCGCGTTTCCCTAATGCCTATATTTTACCTGAAGGTGGGACAAATAAACTGGCGCTTGAGGGTTGTAAAGAGCTTGCCCTGAGCTTACCTAAGCACGACTACTTAGTTTGCCCCACAGGAAGCGGTGGCACCTTAGCGGGGCTTATTGAAGGCAGTTCAGTTAATACAACGGTACTGGGAATTGCGGTACTAAAACAAGCTGACTATTTACGCGATGAAATTAAAGCGCTTAGCCCTAAAGCCGCTTCACAAACTAATTGGCAATTATTATGTGATTTTCATGGTGGTGGTTATGGTAAGTTTTCTGCCGAACTTTGGCAGTTTTGCCAATACATGAAAACTGAGCACCAACTGCCATTAGAGCCTATTTATACTGGTAAAATGATGCATGCTTTGTGGCAATTAATTGCGCAGGACTACTTTGCGCCAGGCAGTAAAATTATTGCGGTTCATACGGGTGGGTTACAAGGATTAGATGGTTTAAGATACAGAGGACTTATTTAAAATTAATGAAATACGGTTTGTGTAAAATCAGGCAACAACTGCGTAAAATAAAACCCCTGCGCGGCATCTACCCCTAAAATAGTAAGCATTTGTAGCTCTTGTTTGGTTTCTACGTCACTAGCAAATACCGCTATATTTAATAACTGGCACGCATTTACAATGTTTTTTACACAACTTTGTTGATGTGTGCTTGCCTCTATTGAGTGCACTAAATCGTAGGCTAATTTAACTCCTAAAACTTGTGGATAATTAACCAGTTGAATAATATGGTCGCTACTTTTAATACCATCAATAATAATCTGATAATTTAGCTTAGTTATTATTTTTAATACGCCTTGTAAACGTATTTGATATTTAAAAAAGTCTGCTGCATTTATTTCAAATTGTAGTTTATGCTCTATTTTAAAATCGCTTACTTGCGTTATTAGCCATTGCCAAAACGCTTTGTTAAACCAATTTTTAGGATGTAAGCTAATGCTAATAATTGCGGCTGAAGTATCTGCTAGTAATAGCTTTTTAACTTTGATGATAATTGCTTGATCAAATAAAAATGCGTCTTGATCATTATCTAGCTGATTAATGCCAGCATTAGCTAGCAGCAACTCATTAGCGCCACCGCGTACTCTAATCAACACTTCATGTTGCAAAATACGCCCACTATCGAGTTCAAATAAAGGCTGAAAATAAATTACAAATTTATTTTTTTTAATACTTTTTATTATTTGGTTATTCGAAAATATATTTACTCGGCTATGGCTTATTCCCAAGCGATGACAATGCTGTAATGGGCTTTGCTGCGATAAAGTTAACGCAGACTTTGCTTGTTGATAAACCAGTGTTTGATTAGCACTTGCTCTGTAATTACACAGGCCTATTTTTACATTTTTTGCCGTTAAGTGTTTTTGATGCTTTTTACATATTGTTAGTGCACAAAAATTTAAGCGCTCAATGTACAGCTCTAACTTAATGATTGGAATATGCTTTATGGTTACCGCTAAGTTACCCGCACTTAATAATTTAACTGAAATATAGTTTAACGCAGGTAAGTTTTTTGCAAGTAGAATTTTAAAACTAGCTTCTAGATCAGTACTGGGATCAAAATGACAATGACACTCGATCAGGGCAAATATATTATAAGCTGCAGCCGTACTCTCACTCAAAGGGCGATCATTATCTAAAGTATTAGTAGGCGCTGTTTCTGCCTCTATTTTATGCTTTACATTACACCTTGATTTCAATGGCGCTACTAGAGTTGCTAAATGAGTAACCCAGCGAGTTGCCGCTAATATAATTAAATTTAGCAACACAACAAGATGAGCCTTAAAGCGGTTAATAAACTTAAGCTTACCCTTTTGCATAATGCACTCGCTAGTTAAATTACTAGCTAAAGTGTTGCCTAAGATCCCAATAAGCACAAGGTAATAGTAAAAGTTTAGTATTGCATTTATAGCTAATAAATAATGTTTATAAACTTCTCTAAATAACTTAAAGCGTTACGCCCCATTTAGCTCTTGTACTATAAACGCTTTATGCGGACCCGCTGCTGGGGCGCTAGTAATAGAGTGTAAAAATGCCTCAAGAGCTTTTTTTTCTTTGCTCGTTAACGATAAAGGCTGCAGTATTTTAGATGTTTGTGGTGACAAAGGATCGTTAGGATCTTTATTAAAAACAAAGCCGCCGGCATTATAAAGCGTAGACACCTTAGAGGGACAACAAAACACCATATACGTCGATTTGGCGGTACTCAAGCGGTTGAAATGCTTTTGAGAGAAGGGGGCGTAACTATTGAGCGTAAATACTGGGAGCAATTCAAGTTTTTGTTAAAGCGAACGCAAGTTTTGGACTCGCTTAGTATGTTTGATTATCAATCAATCCCCATTGCCACGGTCAAAGGATTACCTCATGCGATTTCTATGTCACAGCATCGCAAAGATAAAGTTGAAATTTTAAACCTTATGAACTAATTTGAGTTCATAATCTTAGTTCTTCATTTTGAAAACTGGATAAACGACATGTATTCGTGGTGATATAGTAATACCATTGTGATTTAATTCGTTTTATTCTGTGCAAAAAGTTATTTTTTCAACTCTAAGGATTTCTAATGATACGCGATGTAAGTGTTGGTAAAAGGGCAGGCTTTGCTTTCGGCTCAATAGGCGCAGTGATTTTGCTCTTAGCTAGTTTCTCCATGTTTGAATTAAGTAAGCTTGGTGATGAGTTCGAAGTGGTCGCATCACATAGAATACCTGCACTAGACACTTCAACAAGCATGCTGACTTCATTTTTAAATAAGCGGCTACAAACTGCGAATGTGCTTATGGCTAAAACGGAACAACAACGTGAAGACTACTTAGTAAACCTTCGTGAATCAAAAGATAACTTTGATAAATCTCTTGATAAGATGGTTTTGCTAGCTAAAGCAGAGGACGCGAATGGTCTGTTAAACAATATTAGAAAGCATATGGACACTTACGACACATCCTTAACGAAGCAATTAGATTTAGTTGCTAACGAGCGGTTTCAAGAAGCAGAAGCACTGCAAAATGGTAAAATGAAAAACTTACGTGAGCTGATAACCTCAGATATTCGTAATTTGGTAGAATTCCAAGAAAAACGTATCACTGATAGCAATCAAGACGTTCAAAGTGCTAAAATTGACGCACTCACAATTCTAATTATTACTTCCATAGTATCTCTGTTTATCGTAATTACTTTTTCAATACTTTTTACCCGTAGTTTAACCTTGCCTATGCGAGTTGCTGTTGATACCGCTAAGAAAATTGCCTCAGGAGATTTAACTTCTACCATTAATGACAATGGCAAAGATGAAACTGCGGACATGCTGTCAGCACTAAAAGAGATGCAAGGTATCTTGCGTGAAACGATTAATGAAATTCAACTTTCATCATCTCAATTAGCAGCGACCTCTGAAGAACTAAGTGCTGTTACTGAGCAGTCAACGCGTGGCATACATACTCAAACAGAGCAGTTAGAGCAGGCAGTATCGGCAGTCACTGAGTTATCAGTTGCTGTGGATGAGGTGGCTCGTAATGCTGAATCGACCTCAAATGAATCAGAAAATGCCAATCAACGTGCAAATATAGGCAAAGCTCGTGTCTTAGATACAGTCAATACAGTCGACACGCTCTTACTTGATTTGGATACAACGACTAAAGACGTAAATAGTTTAGCTGAGCAAGTTGCCAATATTGGCTCAGTGCTTGATGTGATACGTACAATTGCCGAACAAACCAACTTGCTTGCACTTAATGCTGCAATTGAGGCCGCAAGAGCGGGTGAGTCTGGTAGAGGGTTTGCTGTGGTGGCTGACGAAGTTCGTTCATTGGCATCTAGAACACAAGAGTCAACAACAGAAATAGAAGCAATGATACAGGCAGTAAAATCAAATACTGATAATACAGTGAGTGCAATTAGAAATAGCCATGAAAGAGCAAAAGCTGTACTTGAGGTGGCTAACCAAGCCGGTGATGCATTACATGAAATTACCAGTTTAATATCGATTATAAGCGAACAAAATCTTAGTATTGCTAGTTCCACTGAACAGCAAGCAATCGTCGCAAGAGATGTGGATAAGAACCTAGTAACAATTCGTGATATTTCTAGCGAAACGGCTGCCGGAGCAAATGAAACAGCAGCTTCAAATCAAGAGCTTGCGAGGCTTGCACAAACTTTGAATGAGTTGACATCAAGATTTGTTGTTTGAAATAAATAATAATTGCTTTGTGGTAAATATTTTAATCGGCGAGTGAACTCCAAACATTTTCTGCTCTTTCAGCAAATAGTAAAAAGCATATGTTGGAACAAGGCTCATTAAATTTTTTATAGTTCATGACTGTTTGCTCAAGTAAAAGGAGTCAATTGAGCAAAACGCGCTTAAATATAAAGTAAATTAGAAGTGTCGCTCAAATTAGACTCTAGATCATTTACTCTGAATGATTTTGGGGCATAATGGGCCAGCAGATAACTCGCCAATGAACAATTAACCGAAGAGCGCTAATTGTAGAAGATATCACCCACACCAGTAGCATAGTGGTAGTAAAGCTGCCTTAAGCGAACAAACACACTTGTAATGTACTAAACAAAGTCAACAGCACACCCATCGAAGCCTTGGCGTTTCATATTTTCGATTTTATACTTAAACCTGAAGTTATTATACTTTAGCGTTAAAACGAACACTTGTATTTTCTACTATATCTAGTGCATTTAAATGGACTTCCTCCCTGAACATTGCTCTTTCATCATAAGGTTTCATAACAATATTTTCTTCAGTCATTATTCAGCGCAAAGCAAAGAGTCGGCTCTTCAGAAGATGATGCCTCCAAATAATATAGCAATAGCCCAATTATCAATCGAGATGGGGATTGGTGAATCAACCTTGTATAATTGGCGAAAACAAGCAATTGATAAGGGGCATTTAGTGCCAGGTGATGGAAAGAATGCTGAGCAGTGGTCATCAGCAAATAAATTCTCAGTCGTGTTGGAAACAGCCTCTTTAAATCAAGCTGAGTTAGCGGAATATTGCCGAAGCAAAGGTCTTTATGTGGAACAAGTATCGGCTTGGCGAAATGCGTGTATAGATGCAAACGCTAACGTTAAAGAGCAAGAAAAAGCCTTCTCCACCGAAACAAAGAAAGATAAAAAACAGATCAATCAATTAGAAAAGGAGCTACGTCGAAAAGATAAGGCACTCGCTGAAACCGCAGCACTATTGGTGTTAAGAAAAAAAGCAAATGCGATCTGGGGGGAAGCCGAGGACGAATGATCCTCGACTCAGCTCGCATTCAAGCAGTTAAACTAGTTAATGAAGCTGTGAGTTCTGGTGCGCCAAAGTTTAAAGCTTGCCGTGAACTTGGGATCAGTGTCCGGACGTATCAACGTTGGACTGTTGACGGGAACATAAAAACAGATGGTAGACCAATATCTCAGCGCCCTGAGCCAAAAAATAAGCTATCAAAAGCAGAGAGAGATAACATATTAGCCATCGTTAATAGTGATGATTTTAAGAGCTTACCACCAAGCCAAATCGTCCCTACATTAGCAGATGAGGGTATTTATCTTGCTTCTGAATCAACATATTATCGTGTTCTTCATGAAGAAAAACAGCAAAACGCTCGCGGACGTAGTCAGATAAAAGAGAGAAAAGTACCGACGACACACTGTGCTACAGGGCCAAACCAAGTGTGGTGTTGGGATATTACTTGGTTACCAGGCCCCGCTAAAGGGCTGCATTTTTATTTATATTTGATACTCGATATATTTAGTCGAAAGATTGTTGGATGGGAAATTCATGATGACGAATCAGCAGAAAATGCATCAATATTAATTAAGAAAGCTCATTTAAAAGAAGGAGTTAAAGATAATCCTCTGGTACTGCATTCGGATAATGGAAGCCCAATGAAAGGCTCATCAATGCTTGAAACACTTTATAGTTTAGGTGTCGTGTCGTCTTTTAATCGTCCTAGGGTGAGCAATGATAATGCTTATGCTGAGTCGATATTTAAAACGTGTAAATATCGCCCTGATTATCCGTATAAAGGGTTTTCAACAATTGATGAGGCGCGTAGTTGGGTGTTGAAATTTAGCCACTGGTATAATTTTAACCACAAACATAGTGGCATCAAATACGTCAGCCCACATCAAAGGCATTCAGGATTAGCGGGTGACATATTGGCTAATAGAAAAGAAGTTTATCAAGGTGCTAAAGATGCTCACCCTGAGCGCTGGAGCGGTAATATCCGTAATTGGGATTTACCAAAAGAAGTGTACTTAAACCCTGAACAAAATAGTGTCAAGGCTGAGAGTGCATAACGTAGTGATCGCGACAACTAGTTTGACAAACACCGATAATGAAAAAGTTTAGTTTATCAATTGGTAAACCTGACTCATCAACTACTATTGGTAAAGACTCATTTTGACCTTCTACTTTAATTATTTTCAATTTCATAACATAACCCGCTTCAAACGCTTCAATTACCACCTCGAATAATCAAATTCATTGGTCGCAAAATCAGCAATTGAATAAATATTAGCTCAAAACCGTGTTAACGGCAAGACAACAAAACACGCAAGAGCATGAAATAAAAGGGTTTTTCATATTATTATATAAATTTTGATAAGTAAGTAATTGAAAATGTATAGAGATTTTTTTTGCATTTCAGTGCAAAAAATAAAGTTACTAACACCTTTTTTACTTGGAATAGGGGCTATTTTACGATTGTTATTCTATGGAGCCAGCTAACAAAATAGTGTAGAAGAGACTACTTGTAGCGAAGGAGAGTTTTTAATGTGACGTGTTGTATACATTTCAATTATGGTTAGTTACAAAGAAGAAAGGTTGTAGTATTTTCAATGTATCCACTCTAAATAAAAAAGCCCTGTTATGAAACAAGGCTTTACAAGAATATATCTATACACTCAAAAAGTTCAAAACGGTATGTCGTCATCAAAATCAATGGTTGGTTCCATTGGGTTAGACGCGCCGCCTTGTGGAGCACTTTGCGGTTTAGGAGCAAAGCCACCTTGCTGTTGTGGTGCACTACTTTGCTGTGGTGCAAAACCACCTTGTGGCTGCTGATATTGGTTATTTTGCTGTGGTGCAGGAGCAGACTGTGGCTGTGCTGCTGGTGCAGACTGCTGTTGTGGAGCATAACCACCTTGCTGTTGGTTATTCTGCCCTTGGTTGTTTTGGTAACCACCACTTTGTTGACCGCCTTGTGATTGATTATTTTGATAACCACCACTTTGCTGTCCGCCTTGTGATTGATTACCTTGGTAACCACCACTTTGTTGCCCACCTTGCTGGTCGCTACCACGGCTCCCTAACATTTGCATTTGGCCGGTAAAACCGTCAACTACAATTTCAGTCGTGTATTTTTCTTGGCCTTGTGGGTCAGTCCATTTACGTGTTTGAAGTTTACCTTCAACATAAATTTGTGAACCTTTACGGCAATATTCACCAACAATTTCTGCTAACTTGCCAAAAAATACCACACGGTGCCACTCAGTTTTATCAACCATTTGGCCAGTGTTTTTGTCTTTGTAGCTATCTGAAGTTGCTAAGGTGATATTTGCTACACCGTTGCCGTTAGGCATATAACGTACTTCAGGATCTTGTCCTAAATTACCAACCAAAATTACTTTGTTCACACCGCGTGCCATGGAACTATCTCCTATAAACGTTAGATTAAACCAGCTACTTTACGTGCTTGGTCTAGGTCAAATTCTTTATCATTAATCTTTAAGTAGCTGCGGCTTTCGTCGCGCACTACAGTTGCTTCTATTACGCCAGGTAAAGCAACTAACAGAGAAGCAAGCGACTGTGCCTGCTCTTCTGAATCTAATTTGGTCATTAAGCTAATAACTTTACTTTTGGGTGGGACTTGCATTTTCCACGCAATAATAAGCCATATTAACCCAACAAGTGCCGCTGCCGCAAACACCGCTTGCGTTGTTGTGGTTTGTGCTACATAACCGCCAAGCATACCGCCTAAAAAGGCACCTAAAAACTGGCTAGTAGAATACCCTCCCATGGCAGAGCCTTTTTGGCTTGCTGGTGCAATACGCGATACTAGCGCTGGCATGGTGGCTTCTAAAAAGTTAAATGCAACAAAATACAACAGCATACAAACAGCAATACCTACAATACTGTTAACCCATACCGACATAGCCAGCATGCTCAACATTAACAGTATAACGGAGCCAATAAATGCCTGCTTTTCTTTCTCTTTTTTAATGGCGATTATCATAATAGGCACCATTAATAAAAAAGCTAAAAATAATACTGGGATATATAAATGCCAGTGATTATCGGCCACTAAGCCATCTTTAATAAGCTGACTCGGTAACACTACAAAAATAGTAGTGAGGGTTAAATGTAGTAGTAATACACCCGCATTTAAGCGCGCTAACTGCGGGTGTTTAATTAATTTTTTAATATCGCTAAAGCTGGCGAGGGTATCGCCTTTAGGGGCTTTATTAACCGTATTAGGCACTAGCATAGTCACTATAAATATGCCGATTATAGCTAATATTGCGGTTAACCAAAATACCCCCGAAATACCCCACGAGGCAGCAACGATTGGCCCAAGTAACATAGCAAACGCAAAGCTCATGCCTATGCTCATACCAATAACGGCCATTACTTTAGGGCGTTGTTCATCGCGGCTTAAATCGGAAGCAAATGCCAGTAATGCACTGGCTATAGCGCCCATGCCTTGTAGCGCACGCCCAACTGTAACCATTTGAATTGAATCGGCTAATGCAGCTATTACCGAACCCAGCGCAAACATTAGTAAGCCGCCAACAATAACCTTTTTACGGCCAATTTTATCAGACAGTCGGCCCATAGGTATTTGCAACACCGCTTGGGTTAACCCATACGCGCCAATAGCAAAGCCTATCCAGATAGGCGAAAAGCCCTCCAATGATTGGCCATAAATAGCTAATACAGGCATCAGCATAAATAAGCCGAGCATTCTAAATGCAAACACACTAGCTAGCGATATGGCAGCGCGTTTTTCTCGTGAATTAAGTGAAGATGCGGTCATTATTTGCGTGATCTTACTGTGTGGAAAATTTAGGCTGAGATTCTACCATAAGCTTACTAATAATTAATCGTCATAAGTAAGGATTTTTCATTGATCATAGATTAATAATGTTACGTATTATGCGATACTGGACAAATAATTTTGGTAATAGACGAGATAGCATGGAAAACATTGAAGTCCGAGGCGCCCGCACGCACAATTTAAAAGACATCAGCCTAACCATCCCACGTGATAAGTTAATTGTTATTACTGGCCTATCTGGTTCGGGTAAGTCTTCGCTTGCATTTGATACTTTGTATGCAGAGGGGCAGCGTCGTTATGTTGAATCACTTTCTGCGTATGCAAGGCAGTTTTTATCACTGATGGAAAAACCCGATGTAGATCATATTGAAGGTCTTTCTCCGGCTATTTCTATTGAGCAAAAGTCAACATCGCACAACCCGCGTTCGACTGTGGGTACGATTACCGAAATTTATGACTATTTACGTTTAATGTTTGCCCGCGTGGGCGAACCGCGTTGCCCAACTCACGACCTACCGTTAGCCGCACAAACTATTAGCCAAATGGTCGATACTGTTTTAGCTCTGCCTGAGGGCAGTAAACTCATGTTGCTTGCACCGGTAATAAAAGAGCGTAAAGGTGAGCATGTTAAGCTCCTTGAGCAATTGGCGAGCCAAGGCTACATTCGTGCCCGTATTGATGGCGAAGTATGTGACCTATCGGATCCACCGCCACTTGATCTACATAAAAAACATACTATAGAAGTAGTTGTAGACCGCTTTAAAGTAAAAGATGGCCAACAACAGCGTTTAGCTGAGTCATTTGAAGCTGCATTAGAAATGTCGGGTGGCGTGGCTAACATAGCTTATATGGATGACAGCAGCGCAGAAGAAATGCTGTTTTCGGCTAATTTTGCCTGCCCTACTTGTGGCTATGCCATGACCGAGTTAGAGCCAAGATTGTTTTCGTTTAACAATCCAGCCGGAGCATGCCAAAGCTGTGACGGCCTAGGCGTACGCCAATATTTTGATCCAAACCGCGTAGTACAAAACCCTGAACTAAGCTTGGCCGGTGGCGCAATTAAAGGCTGGGATAAACGCAGTTTTTATTATTACCAAATGCTACAAGCCGTTGCGCAGCATTATAATTTTGATTTAGATTTGCCATATCAGGATTTAGATAAAGCCTCGCAAAAAATTATTTTAGAAGGCTCAGACACTACTAAAATAGCCTTTAGCTACCGTAACGACCGCGGCGATTTAATTACCCGTAATCACGAGTTTGAAGGGGTACTTAATAATATGTACCGTCGCTACCGTGAAACTGAATCAAACTCGGTACGTGAAGAACTAGCAAAGTATCAAACCAGCCAGGCCTGCCCTAGCTGTCATGGCTCGCGTTTACGCCAAGAGTCGCGCCATGTATTTATTGGCCAAACTAACTTACCCACTATTACTCATATGAGTATTGGTGAAGCGATGGACTTTTTTGAAGGGTTAAAACTAACCGGACAAAGAGGCCAAATAGCTGAAAAAATATTAAAAGAAATTCGCGACCGTTTATCGTTTTTAATTAACGTGGGTTTAAACTACCTCTCACTCGATAGAAGTGCCGATACGCTTTCGGGCGGTGAAGCACAACGTATTCGCCTTGCAAGCCAAATTGGCGCAGGCCTAGTGGGTGTTATGTATGTACTGGATGAGCCATCAATTGGTTTGCATCAGCGCGATAACGACCGATTATTAAAAACATTGGTGCATTTACGCGATTTAGGTAATACCGTTATTGTAGTTGAGCACGACGAAGATGCTATTCGCGCAGCCGATCACATTATTGATATTGGCCCAGGTGCTGGTGTGCATGGCGGGCATATAATTGCCCAAGGTACTCGCGACGATATTTTAGCCTGTAAAGAGTCGGTTACTGGGCAGTTTTTATCCGGTGTACGTAGAATAGAAATACCTAAATTACGCCACCCCACTAACGACAAATGGCTGGAGTTATTTGGCGCTACTGGTAACAACTTAAAAAATGTTGATTTAAAAATTCCATTTGGCTTAATGACCTGTGTAACGGGTGTGTCTGGCTCGGGCAAGTCTACGCTCATAAACGACACCTTATTTAAGCTTGCGCATACTGAATTAAATGGCGCAACAACTGCCGAAGCTGCTGCGTATAAATCAATTACAGGGCTTGAGCATTTTGATAAAGTGATCGACATTGATCAGAGCCCCATTGGCCGCACACCACGCTCTAACCCGGCTACTTATACTGGTATTTTTACTGGTATTCGTGAATTATTTGCCGGTACGCAAGAGTCGCGCTCTCGTGGTTATAAAGTAGGTCGCTTTAGCTTTAACGTTAAAGGCGGACGCTGTGAAGCTTGCCAAGGCGATGGCGTAATTAAGGTAGAAATGCACTTTTTACCTGATGTGTACGTGCCGTGCGACGTATGTAAGGGTAAACGATATAATCGCGAAACCCTTGAAGTACTGTATAAAGGTAAAAATATTCATCAAGTACTCGACATGACAGTGGAAGATGCCCACGACTACTTTGATAAAATACCGGCCATTGCACGCAAACTTAAAACCCTGATGGACGTAGGTTTATCGTACATTCGTTTAGGCCAAGCAGCTACAACGCTTTCGGGCGGTGAAGCACAGCGAGTTAAATTAGCCCGCGAGTTGTCAAAACGCGATACCGGTAAAACACTATACATACTTGATGAACCAACAACAGGCTTACACTTTGCCGATATTGAACAGCTGCTTGTTGTACTTCATCGCTTGCGCGATCACGGTAATACTATTGTTGTTATTGAGCATAACCTCGATGTTATTAAAACCGCAGATTGGGTTATCGATTTAGGCCCTGAAGGCGGAGCTGGCGGTGGTGAAATACTCATTGCAGGTACACCTGAGCAAGTAGCCGAGTGTGAGCGCTCGCATACTGGTCGTTATTTAAAAGAACTGCTTAAATAACGAGTGCAGCTTAGCTGAGTAGCTATTCATTTTTTTGTGTATTTGGTGGTTAACTTCTTTTATTAACCGCCAAATATACTAGGGCCTGTTGACCTTTCAGGATTAAAATTTGTTCTAACTAAGGACGATTTAATCGTGGCGCGAGGTTTGTAACCTAGTGGGCTAAGTAAAAGCCGAGCAACAAAGAGTTAATCGTCCCTAGGACGAACCTTCAGGCAGCGCGTGTTTGGTATTTATGCTGCGTTATCGCCTATTTATGGGGAATAACCACACTACATAGGCTCTGCCTTGCCTAAATACCAAACACACTGCTGCAAATTTAACCTCGAAAGATAAACAGGCCCTAATAAAACAAAAATGCCGCTTTATAAATAAAGCGGCATTTTTATTGATCATTTTAACTAGCAAGGTTTAGCCGCGAGGAATAAAACCGAGTGCATCGTACACAGCTTTTAACGTACCTTCGGCTTGGCTGCTGGCTTTTTCTGCGCCACGCTTCATGATGTTATTAAGGAGTGTTTGATCTTCTCTGATCTCTTTAAAACGCGCTTGAATTGGCTCAATCATTGCCACTACAGCATCTGCAGTGTCTTTTTTCAGATGGCCGTACATTTTGTCTTCGTACTCTGGCACTAAATCCTCAATTGAACGTTTAGTTGCCACACTTAACAAGGTAAGTAAGTTTGACACTCCAGGCTTTTCAGCTCGGTCAAAGTAAATACGCGCTTGTTCGTCTGAATCAGTAACTGCTTTTTTCAGTTTTTTCTCAATCTTTTTTGGCTCATCTAACATCATAATAAAACCATTTAGATTTTCATCCGACTTAGACATTTTTTTCAGCGGATCTTGCAAGCTCATTACTCGCGCACCAAACTCTGGAATATACGCTTGAGGTATTTTAAATACCTCGCCATACAGGTTGTTAAAACGTGTTGCGATATCGCGGGTTAGTTCAAGGTGTTGCTTTTGATCTTCCCCTACCGGCACTTGCTCTGCTTGGTATAATAAAATATCGGCCGCTTGTAATACTGGGTAAGCAAATAAGCCCACATTAATATTGTGCGCGTGCGTTGCCGACTTATCTTTAAACTGGGTCATACGATTAAGTTCGCCCATTTGTGCATAACAATTTAATACCCAAGCAAGTTGTGCATGCTCTGGTACTTGCGATTGCACAAATAACGCGGCTTTTTCTGGGTTAATACCACAAGCAGTATAAAGCGCTACACCATCTAAAACGCGCGAGCGAAGTAATTCAGGGTCTTGACGCACAGTTACTGCGTGAAGATCTGCAAGCATAAAGTAGCTATCATAGTCTTCCTGTAACTTTAGCCACTGGTTAATAGCGCCAACATAGTTGCCTATTGTCATACCACCGGTTGGCTGCACGCCACTTAAAACTACTGGTTTACTCATGATTTTCCTTTATTTTGCTTAATTAACAGCACTTAGCGCTGTGTAAGAACAGGTATTATATCTAAGAAGTTATCGCATAGGTACTGTGGATTATAGTCCTTAAGGTTTTCACCTTGATTATAACCATAGCTCAGTGCAATAACGTCAATTTTAGCTGCATTGGCAGCTAGTATATCGCTTTTAGAGTCACCAATCATAATCGCTTTACTGGGCTCAACATTTAGTTTATTACAGGCAAATAACAACGGCTCTGCTGATGGCTTTTTAGCCATGTCATCACCACAAATTATTAGCTCAAAATGACTCGTTAAGGCTAACTTATCCAGTAATTTTTCGGTAAATAAACGATCTTTATTAGTGATCAATGCCTTGGGCATACCACGTAGGGCAGCAAGCCCAGTTACAACATGTTGGTAAAGTACGCTATATTCACCTACTTGCTGTTCATAATGTTGGTAAAATAATGAAAATGCTTTATCGCTAAGTGCTTTATCTAAATGCTCACTTATTTGCATTTCGCCACTCAGTGCGCGTTTTACTAATACTTCTATACCATTGCCAACCCAGCTTTCTACTAAGCGCTGGCTAACAATCGGAAATGCTAAGTCGCTCAAAGTAAGATTAAGTGCTATGTATAAATCGTATACACTATCTACTAAGGTGCCATCTAAATCAAACAGGGCTAGGTCGTACTTCATGATTTAACACTTCCTAATTGCTCACGCATTTGATCGATAACTTCTTGGTAATTTGGCTGGTTAAAAATGGCTGAACCCGCTACAAACATATCAGCACCCGCCTCTGCAGCAGCGGCAATGTTATCGACTTTTATTCCGCCATCAACTTCTAAGCGTATATTGCGACCCGATTCTACAATACGTTGTTTTGCTTGGCGTAGTTTTTCTAAAGTATGCGCAATAAAGCTTTGCCCACCAAACCCTGGATTAACCGACATTATTAAAATAACATCAATTTTATCCATCACATGATCAAGAAAGCTCAAGCTAGTGCCTGGATTAAACACTAAACCAGCTTGGCAGCCATGATCTTTTATTAATTGTAATGTGCGGTCAATATGCTCACTGGCTTCTGGATGAAAAGTAATAATTGAAGCGCCGGCCTCGGCAAACTGAGGAATAAGGCTATCAACCGGTTTAACCATTAAATGCACATCAATAGGCGCTTTAATACCGTAATTTCTAAGCGCTTTACACACCATAGGGCCAATAGTTAAGTTGGGCACATAGTGATTATCCATCACGTCAAAGTGAACCACATCGGCACCCGCAGCAAGTACGCTATCAACATCTTCGCCTAGTTTAGCGAAATCAGCAGATAAAATAGAAGGGGCTATTAAGTATTTTTTTTCTGGGTTCAACATAGTTAATCCGACAATGAATAATATATTGCGTTAATGTAACTTAATTAATGATGTTACCCAAGTAATCGCGACAAATATAATGGCTTAATAAAAATAAAGATTATTGATAAGCCTTTATTTTTATTCGACTTTAGAAGCTAATGCTAAAATTTAAGTTTGTTATTTAAGCAATTTTTGTTATGCTTAAAAAAGGATCAAATTATTAGGTTTAAATCATGCGTGCTTTTAAAACAGGGATATTAATGGGGTCAGCATTTTTGTTTGTTGGAGCGTTAAATTTTATCTCAAGTTCTGAGCAAGATTTAACGGCAATTAACAATTGCCAGCAAAAACAAACAACTTCTACAGATACAGCTGTAAGTGCTTGCCTTAAAATAGCAGATGAATCGTCTTGGTCTTCATGGATAACAGGCGACAGCCGCAGTGCACAGTTTCATTATTTAGATTTATTAGAGTTACTTACAAGCTCTGGTGATTCTAAAAAGCCTCCCTCTTTAAAACCATCATTTTAAACATGCGACAATTTTTTAGCGCCTTACAAAGTGTACTTGCTGCATTTTTTGGGGTGCAATCTAACCATAAACGCCACGCAGATTTTAAACACCACTCGCCAGTTAGCATTATCATAATAGCTATTATGCTTTTTATTGTTTTTATTATTTCGATTTACGCGATTGTTGTTTCGGTGCTAAGTACATAGCCATTAGTTCGCTCACTTTATTACGCGATCCACCTTTAGGGCTAATAGTGCGCTTTACCTGAATTTGATCTAATGTTGCTTGGCTATAAATTTTACGCGTCCATACCGTATCATGGTTAGAGATAAGCACTGGAGTATCGTTTTCAAACGCCGCTTGCTCGGCTAAATTTGCTAAATTTGCTTGATCATCTAAATTAAAACCGCCCTTAGCATACGAGGTAAACGAGGCTGTTTTACTTAAAGGCACATACGGTGGATCACAATAAATAACTGCATTTTTAGGTACTAGTTTAAAAATGTCATCGTAATCAAGGCAGGTAAACGTAGCCTGTTGCGCTTTTTTAGCAAAAAAGTACATTTCTTTTTCGGGAAAATAAGGCTTTTTGTATTTACCAAAAGGTACATTAAAAATACCCTTTAAGTTATACCTACAAAGCCCGTTATAACCGTGTCTATTCATATATAAAAACAGCATTGCGCGTTCGTATATATCGCTACTTTGATTAAATTGCACGCGGTATTCGTAGTAAGCGTCGGGATGATTATTTAAATCCACAAACAGCTTTTTAGCATCACTTATAAACTCATCGGGCGAGTTTTTAAGTTCTTTATATAAATTAATTAAATCGGCATTAATATCATTAAGAATATAGTGTTTAAAATCGCTATTTAAAAACACTGAGCCGGCACCAACAAAAGGTTCAACCAAAGTATCAGCCTGCTGGCTAGCTTGCTTTAGTCGCGCGTTAATATCTTCAACTAGACTGTATTTTCCGCCAGCCCATTTAAGGAAGGCTCTACTCTTTTGCTGCATTGGCTCTTTACTTCAATCTGGTGTTGCGCGATTTTACACTAAAGTTGCTTAGTTTACTGATCAACTAATACAATTTCTTGTTTTATTTTGCTTATTTTTTTATAGAAAGGCTTATTTATTTTAACCTCTGCAGGCAAAGCGCTCATAGCTAACTTTGCAGCATTCATATCAGTAAAACTACCCACTGTTACCACCCACCAAGTTTTATTGTTTCTTTTAGTTTGATAGGTATGCGCTACTTTTTGTAGTTTATGCTGGCTAATAAATTCAGCACTGACTTGTTGCTGAGTAATCGCTAATAATTGAATAACTGTATTTGTGTCTGGCTGTTGTAAGTACCATGCATTACCTGTGAGTATTTTGCTCTCAACCTGAGCTGAAATATTACTGTGTGGCTGCGTTGCTAATATCTTTGGCTCTACCGATGGTGTATTTTTAGAGCTTGGAGTTGCTTGCTTCGCGGTCAGGCTTTGCATAATTGCAGGCACATCATTTTGCGGTGCCTGTAGCTCAACGGTGCTTGCAGGTAAGTTAGGTGGCGCTGCAATAACGCTATTGTCGCTATTGTCGCTATTGTCGCTAGCTGTCGCTAATGGCTGCTGTATTTGCTTAACCGAAATTGCTGTTGTGAGTACTTCAGGCTCAGCTTGCTTATAGTATTGTTGCCACCATTGGGTCATGTCTGATTTATATAACAAGCCAATTATTAAAAACAGAATAATTAACATCAAAATTAATAAGTGCAAACGCCAAGATACTTTATCTTTTACAACAACATCCGCTATATGCTCTGTTGCTTGCCAGCTCAGTAATAAATTAGGATTACCCTGAGCCGCAGCTATAAAAGCTTGATAAACTGGGTCTTCATCATAAGGCAGGTCGCTAAAATACCAACTCATTAACTGCTTACTTTCACTTTGGTTTAATGGCTCTAAGTGAATGTTTATTGCCGCTGTAAAGGCCAGTTTTGACTGTGCAGCAAGCATAATATAAAGCGTACTGGGGGAGTTTTTAGCCAGTAGTTCTAACTCTACCTGTAATTCTTCTGATAAGTGCCTAGCGTTATCGAGCACCCATAAACAAGGGCCACAAGCTTGCTGTTGTAATAATTGATAAAAGTTTTCGGATAGGCTCAAGCTATGATCAATTAAAGGCGCATTAAAGCTTTGCTCTAATAACTCACTCATTAATTGAATGTCAGTCATTTGCGCTGTTACTTGCACAAATGCTTTATTAAAATCGTTGTATTTATCAGTAATGAAAGTTTCGAGTAGGTAGCTTTTACCTAGGCCAGAGGTGCCTAGTAAAACAATCAGGTTTTGTCCGTACTCAAATTGCAGTGCGATTCTATCCACCAATGCCGCACGGCTTGGTAAAATTTGTGGCTGCATTATTGCTCGATTAACGCTCGAACTTGGTCATCTGAAACATCATCTACTAATGCACATTGTCCAAATTGGGTGGGTAGAATAAAGCGGATAGTACCCTTTTTATTCTTTTTGTCTTTACGCATATGCTGCAAAAAATGCTCGCTGGTCATTACCGGCGGAATCTGCGTGGGTAAGCTATATTGCGCAATTAAACCAGAGATGCGAGTAACATCCTCAGCGGTTAAATCTTGGCGTGTATATGCTAGTTTTGCAGCAAGTACCATACCAGTTGCTACTGCTTCACCATGTAGCCAAACACCGTAGCCCATTTGTGCTTCAATAGCGTGCGCAAAGGTATGACCTAGATTTAATAGTGCTCTTAGGCCTTGCTCTTTTTCGTCTTGAGCTACAATTAGCGCTTTAATTTCACAGCATCTATAAATGATATGCTGTAAACAGGCTTCATCTAATTGCTGTAAACGCTCAACATTTTGCTCTAAGTAAGCAAATAGCTCAGTATCGTAAATCAAACCGTATTTAATCACTTCAGCCATACCGGCTGCAAACTCGCGCGCTGGTAAAGTGTGTAATGATTGTGTGTCGATAAAAACGGCTTGTGGCTGATAAAATGCCCCAATCATATTTTTACCTAATGGATGATTTACCGCTGTTTTTCCACCTACCGACGAATCAACTTGTGATAATAGTGTCGTTGGCATTTGAATAAAGGGAATGCCACGCTGATAACATGCAGCAACAAAACCAGTTAAATCACCAACAACGCCGCCACCTAATGCAATTAAGCAGGTGTCACGACCACAGTTATTTTCGAGTAAAAATGCCGATATTTTTTCAAACCAGGTAAGCGATTTATATTGCTCGCCATCAGGAATAATAAAATGCAGTGGATTCAATGCTGCTAACTGCGCTAATAAGCCTTGTAAATATAAAGGCGCAATAGTGTCGTTAGTAATGATGATAGGCCGACAATCACCAATGTGATGAACTAGGCGGCCATTATCTTGAAGTGTAGATTGACCAATATAAATAGGGTAACTTCGCTCGTCTAAATTAACAGATAATTCAAGCATGCTTAGCTATTTCCTTTAATATTAGTAATTAAAAATCCAATTTCTCGATGATTTGGTTAGCAACAACTTTAGCGCTTTGCTCATCAGTGCGTACAACAAAATCAGCCACTTCTTTATATAACGGTTCGCGTTCTTCTGCTAAACGTTCTAATACATCACGAGGTGCTTCTTCTGTTTGCAGTAATGGGCGACGCTTGTCGCGTTGTGTGCGTGCAACTTGTTTTTCAATCGGTGTCTCTAGGTATACTACAATACCGCGAGCCGAAAGCTTGTTTCTAACTTCTTTACTCATTACTGAACCACCACCGGTTGCAAGTACAATACCCTGCATTTCGGTTAGATCGCCAATAACAGATTCTTCACGAAGTCTAAAGCCTTCTTCACCTTCAAGATCAAACACCCAGGCAATATCTGCACCGGTACGGCGTTCGATTTCTTGATCAGAATCAACAAATTCAAGGTGTAATTGGTCAGCGATGTGACGACCAATCGTACTTTTGCCAGCCCCCATGGGGCCAACTAGAAATATATTACGTTTCTCAGCCATATCTTTTAGTACAAACGAACTCTAAAATTTGAAATAAAACCCCGCCTAACGACCTGGCCCCAAAATTAAGGAGAGGATTATCTCAGTAATCGGTTGGGTATTTCAAGTCAATTAGCATAAAAAGCCATATAACGAGCAATTAATCTAAATAATCATCCATTAGTTAACAAAACATTAGCTTATTTTAGGGAGTATTTATTTTTCATGGTTAAAATTTGTGCAATCCAAAGTTGTATTTATCAAATTACTGATAACTTTACTACGTAATGTTATGTAAAACTCACACAGTAAAGCGTAAAATAACACTAGAGTGCACCCGAAGGGCAGCGCATGTTGGTTTTATGCTGCTATCGCATATTTTGGGAAGTAACCACACTGCATATTCTCTACTTAGTAAACTAAGTAGAGTGCTGCAAAATCAATATTCAAATATAATCACGCCCTAATCAACTTGTATCTTAGGAGTGACGAAAATCAGTAGTTCACGCTTTTCGTTAAACTCACTGGTACTTTTAAACAGTCTTCCAATGTATGGAATGTCGCCCAATAAAGGTACTTTTTTGGTCGAGTTAATAATTTGCTGTTGAAAAATACCACCCAAAACAACTGTTTGGCCATTTTCTACCAGTACCTGCGTTTCAATTTGTTGCGTATCAATTGCAACCGCAGGGCCTGTTCCTGTCTGTACTGTATCACCTCGGGTATCTTGAGTGATAATTAAATTCAAAATAACTTTGTTATCAGGTGTTATATGCGGTGTTACTTCTAAGCTAAGTACTGCTTTTTTAAAGCTTACTGTTGTCGCACCACTAGAGGCTGATTCAACATAAGGTATTTCGGTACCTTGTTCAATCCTCGCCTTTTGCTGGTTAGCCGCAGTAATTCGCGGACTGGCAATAATTTCACCTTTATTTTCTTCTTCAAGCGCAGTTAGCTCTAAATCAATTAACGTACCATTAGCTAGTTTAGCAATATGCATACCTATGCTAGCTGAAGGGTTAGCAACTGGTAGGTTTACATTTAATCTATCAGACAAGCTTGGAATATTACCATTAGAGATGTTTTCAGCCCCCTCTAGGGTGCCTGAAATACCATCGGTTCCTTGCTGATCACTAAAGCCCCAACGTACCCCTAAATCTTCTGTAACGTTGTCGCGTACGGTTACCATGCGCGCTTCAATTACAACCTGCTTTACGGGTATATCTAGCGTTTCGACCATGCGGCGTACGCTTTCGATACTTTTTGCCGTATCTTTCATTAATAATGTATTGGTACGCTGATCAACCGACACACTCCCTCTTGGAGTTATAATGCTGTTAGTGTCCGTTTTTAGTAAGTCTGCAAAATCTTCGGCCTTTGCATAATTTAAGCGAATGTACTCGCTGTACAAAGGCTCTAAATCTTCTACTTGTTGCTTTGCTTTTAAGTCTTTTGCTTCACGTGCTGCAAGCTCTTCTGATGGGGCTACCATTAAAATAGAGCCATCCATGCGCTTATCAAGGCCTTTTATTCTGAGTACCACATCAAGCGCTTGATCCCATGGCACGCCATCTAAACGTAGCGTTATATTGCCCGTTACAGAATCACTGGTTACTAAGTTAAAGTCGTTGTATCCGGCTATAATTTGCAATACTGCACGTACCGAAATGTCTTGAAAGTTCAGGGTCATTGGTCGACCTTGATATTCTTTACCACCATCAAGGTAAGCATTTTGAGTTTCGTCTTTCTCAACATTTAAGGTAAAAATATTATCTATTTGCTGATAAGTAAACGTAAATGCTGCGTTTGGCTCAATAACAATTCGGCTCAGGTTATCTTCTTTAAAGGTTTCTATATTGCTTACGATAGTACCAAAATCAAGTACATCTAATTCGTATAATAAATCATCTAAAATATCAGTATGATGAAACTCAGCAATAATTTTACCGCCACTTTCATGTACTTCTATTGCGGCTTGAGTATCTTGCAAAAATACCAATACTTTAGCTTCGCCCTTTTCACCACGGCGAAAATCAATAGATTGAATACGATTAATGTAACTACCGCCAATGCTATCTGCAGCATCCTCAGTCGTTAGCGCTTGCTCGGTTAATGGATTATCAGAGATACGCAGCGAGACCAAGTTATTATTAACCTGGGTTTCATAAATTTTCAAACGCTCAAGATGTACCGTTACTTTTAAACCGTTACTTGTCATTACGCTGGTTACATTATTTATTCCAGCCAAATTAACAGCAACATCGGCTAACCCTTGTTCTAACTGTGCATTGGTAAACAGCATTTCTATACGCGCTGGGCTATTGAACACTTGAATACTTGGTTGCTGGATTAATTCTTCATCAAATACCAGTTGTAGTTCGGTTTCGCCTTTTAATAATGGATTATAGCGCACGTCATAAAGTAGCGGCTCAGCTACCGCAGTTTTAGCTATTAATAGTGCAAAAATCACTAATAAAGCTGACAATACACGATGAAGCGAACTTACATACTTATACATATGAGTATGACCTTTTTTTGTTATTAATTTGCGCCATCAATTGTCGCCTCTAACATTTCTAATTTAGTCTGACGCTCTTTCCAACAGCCAGAACCATCAGGGATTAATTCTATTAACTCAATATAGTCACTACTCACTTTTTTTACTTTTCCGTCGTAAGTGCCCAAGTAACTCCCTACGGTTACTCTATGCAGCGTTGCATCAGCAGCAGTAATAAGTGCCCATGTTTGGCTATTAGAACCTAGCGTGCCTTTCATCGCTAGGTTATCTAGCGGATATTTTTCTAATGGCTCACGAACTCTATCTGGATCTGGGTGTAAACAGTTTTTAATTTGCGTTAACTTATTTTGTATAATTTCAGGTTGTGGAGCTACAAATGGGCTGCGCAATTGACCCGCATTGTATTCAAAATACTCAAACTGAATGAGCTCTGGTATTTTTTCTACTCTGGGGGTTGTACTTGCTTTTACCTGATCAATAAATTCTTTTTGTTCAGAAGTGTCACTATTACAACCACTCAATAACATTGTAAAAATAGCCACTAAAGGGAGTTTATTCATTATTTAGTCCCCTCTTCGTAGCGATAAGTTTTTGCAACCACACTAAATGTTAACTGCTTTTCTCCAGATGATAAAATAGAAAAGTCATGTAAACTAACAATTCGCGGTAATTGAGCCACTTTACCTACAAACTGACCAAATTCATGATAAGTCCCCACCACTTCTATTTTTATTGGCAGCTCGGTATAAAATTCTTTTTTAACTTCAGGTAGCCAACCAACTTTTAAAAAGGTTAAGCCACTGGTAGTGCCTACATAAGATAAGTCATCTAACAAGCCGGGGGTTTCATTAGAGGTTGGTAGGCGCTTTAATAGCTGAGAAAACTTATCTTCCATTTCAATCATTTGCAGGCGATAAATATCTAATTTACTGGCTACCGCATATTTGGTGCGATAAGTAGTGCGCAGCTCCACCTCTTTGGCTACCGCGTTGTGATAACTGTCTACTTCATCTGAAACTAATAAGCTATAGCTAAAAAACAACACTAAACCCGCAATAAAAGCACCGCAAATAACCCTAACAATAACCGGCCATTCACCTATATTATCAAGTTCTATTTCATTCCAATCTATATCTTTAAATGCTTTAAAATCAAGGTTCATCATGTACCTCGCCAATTTTATCGAATGGTTTTACATAAAACTCCATATTAAAATCACTCAACAAACGCGACGATTTATCGCCAGCAACAATACTTTGCATTACTGGGCGCTCTAATAAATAAGAACTTTGCACTTCGCGTAGCAAGGTTGAAAGGCGATTATTTGATTCGCTTTTTCCAAGTACATGAATTTGATTACCGCGTCGCTCTAGCTTAGTTAAATAAACCCCTGCAGGAACTATTTTTGCGACTTCATCCATAATTTGCGTGCCTAAATTACGACTCCTTTGCAGGTTTTCAATTAAGCGCATACGCTGCTGCAGGCTTTCTTTTTTCTTATCTAGCTCTCTAATGTCTCTTATTTCTTTATCTAGCATACTTATTTCTGCACTAAGGTAATTGTTTTTGAGATTTTGCCCTTCTTTTAAAGCGCCATAAAATGAGCTCAATAAATACATACTCAAAAAACACAAAACAACAACTGCAATTAATAAAGTAATAAACTTCTTTTTTGAGTCTTCACGCTGTAATTCACGCCAAGGCAGTAAATTTATATGTGGCATGATGAAAAGCTCCTCAAAGCAAGCCCTGTTGCAATAGCAAATTGCGTACGATGACGTTGTAATACATTACGGTCAACCCTAGGAGATATTTCCATATTTACAAATGGCTCAGCTACAATTGTGTGTATACCTAACTCTTCGATTAATAAGCGCTCAAAACCGCTAATCATAGCTGTCCCACCGGTTAATACAATATAATCTAGCTGATCTTTACCCGTGGTGGTTAAAAACATTTGCACCGCTCGGCGCACCTGCTGTAGTAAGGCGGTTTGAAATGGCGCAAGTACTTCAAAGGTATAATTTGGCGGCAAGTCGCCGGTTGCTTTACCAATTTCAGCTTCATCAAAACCTTTATTATAATAGGCAACAATACTATTAGTGTATTGATCGCCACCAAACACTTGGTCGCGGGTATAAATTGTATTTCCCGCCTGCACTACACTTACGAGTGTTAATACCGCGCCAATATCAACAATAGCAACGCACTTATTAAATGCGTCACTTGGTAACTGTTGATAGTACACATCCATTGCCCGGCTTAATGCGTAGCTTTCTACGTCAACCACTTTAGCAACTAAGTTAGCGGCTTCTAACGCGCCAACACGTGCTTCAACACTTTCAGTACGTGCAGCCGAAAGCAATACATTCATTTTACTAGGATCCGCGGCATTGATTGATAGCTTTTCAAAATCAAGATTAACTTCATCCAATGGATAAGGAATTAAGCTGTCTGCTTCTATTTCAATTTGTGATTCTAATTCAGCGTCACTTAAGGTGACATCCATGAAAATCACCTTGGTGATCACGGTCTGGCCTGAAACAGCCACCGCGGCTTCTTTTAGCGATTTAGGTAATTTTCGTTTTAATTTAGTTATTACATTACCAATTGCTTCAATATCTTGAATAGTACGCTCACTCATGGCGCCTTTTGGCATAGGTTCAATTGCAAGTGCTTCTAATCGAAACCCTGTATCTGTTTCACTTAACAGTACTGCTTTGATAGAGTGCGATCCTATATCAATGCCGACCATCATCGACGATGGTTTTTTAAATAGTTGACTTAGCATGTTTGCAACTTTGCCTTTGCTTTAATAATAAACAAGTTATAATTCTTACCTGAAAAAATACTATTCATTTTTTAATCAATATATACTAGCAACCTCAACTTGTAATTGGGAGTCCATTTAGGGAAACACCAGTGATTTTATTAAAAAGAACTTTACAATTTTTTATCATTTGCACATTAATTGGACTGATCACTTTGTTCAGCCTTTATTATTACGTTAAACCTGATATCCCAAGTGTGCAAGTTTTAAAAGACGTGCAATTACAAACTCCTATGCAAGTATTCACTAAAGATGGTCTGTTGATCAATCAATTTGGTGAAAAACGACGAATTCCGGTCACCATAGACCAAATACCACAACCTCTCATTAATGCATTTTTAGCCACCGAAGACAGCCGCTTTTATGATCACCTTGGTATTGACCCCATAGGTATAGTGCGCTCTGCACTTGTACTTATATCTACCGGAGAGAAAAAACAAGGCGCTAGTACTATTACTATGCAGCTAGCACGTAATTTTTTCTTAACCCGCGAAAAAGCCTACATTCGTAAAGTAAAAGAAATTTTTATCGCGATACATATTGAAAACTTATTAAGCAAAAACGAAATTCTTGAGCTGTATTTAAATAAAATTGAATTAGGTAATAGGGCGTTTGGTATTGGTGCAGCAGCGCAAGTTTATTACGGTAAAGAACTAAAAGACTTAACCCTTGCGCAAATGGCAATGATTGCCGGCCTGCCAAAAGCACCTTCAGCGCTTAATCCTATTCGCAATCCAGTGCGTGCTAAAGCGCGTCGTAATGTCGTACTTGGTAGAATGTTGTCTGAACGTTATATAACCCAAAGCGAATATGAAGAGACTATTAATCAACCTATAACGGCCGTTTTTCATGGCGCTGAAATAGATTTATACGCACCTTATATATCTGAAATGGTGCGTGCAGAAATGGTTGCTAAATACGGTATTGATAAAGCGTACAACTCTGGCTTTAAAATATTTACCTCGGTAGAGTCCCACGTTCAACAAGCTGCGCAAACGGCTTTAGTAAATAACTTACATAATTACGATATGCGCCACGGTTTTAGAGGTCCAGAGCGTTTATTATGGGATGCGCAAACACAACCAGCATTAAGCCAAGCGCAAATTCTTAACCAGCTAAAAGACGTAAAACAGCTCGGCGACTTACAAGCCGCGGTAGTATTGGCGGTTAACGAAAAAACAGCCGACGTTTTACTAAAAAATGGTGAGCTGGCAACACTTACATGGGATAACTTAAAGTGGGCACGTAAATATATTACGCGTTACCGCCAAAGTTTTGCTCCTAAAGCTGCAACTGAAATATTAGTACCAGGTGCACAAATATGGCTACGTAAAAACGCCGATAATAATTATTTATTGAGTCAAATTCCTGAAGCCTCTAGTGCCATTGTGTCTTTAGACCCTCAAGATGGCCGTATTAAAGCAATTGTTGGTGGTTATAGTTTTGAGCAAAGCCAGTACAACCGTGCAGTGCAAGCTAAACGCCAAGTTGGCTCAAACATTAAACCCTTTATTTACTCTGCAGCTCTGGAAAAAGGCTACACTTTAGCATCCATTTTAAACGACGCTCCAATTAATCAATGGGATAAAAGCCAAGGTATTGCATGGCGCCCAAAAAACAGCCCTGCAGTTTATAATGGCCCAATTCGTATTCGCCGCGCATTGGCGCAATCTAAAAACGTTATTTCGGTTCGTCTTCTACGTGGTGTAGGCTTGCAACGTACTGCCGATCATTTACTCAAATTTGGTTTTGATAATAAAGACATTAACCGCAGTGAATCTTTAGCGCTTGGTAGTGCTTCCATTTCTCCATTAGAACTTGCTCGTGGTATGAGCGCGTTTGCTAATGGCGGGCATTTAATAGAACCGTATTTTATATCTGAAATTCAAGATGCCTTTGGTACAGTGTTATTTAAAGCA
This sequence comes from Pseudoalteromonas sp. JB197, assembly GCF_002332205.1. Lineage (NCBI taxonomy): Bacteria > Pseudomonadati > Pseudomonadota > Gammaproteobacteria > Alteromonadales > Pseudoalteromonadaceae > Pseudoalteromonas > Pseudoalteromonas sp. JB197. The sequence goes on along the minus strand of NZ_NRGZ01000001.1, from coordinate 3,233,804 downwards.
AACCCAGCCCTAGCCTGCGATGAGAACACGCAACCCCTCGCTATCGAAAATAACAGCAGCCTAACGATAGAAAATACTGAGCAAGGTGAAAAAGCGCAGCAAACAGTGCAATGTGCCCCACGTATTATTTCTAAACAAAATGCTTTTTTAATTGCAGACGCTATGAACAGCGCAATTTGGGGCGGCGGAAGCTGGAGCAATAAAACAGGCTGGACGGGGACTGCATGGCGAGCACAGCGTTTAGGGCGTCGTGATTTATCGGGTAAAACAGGTACCACAAACGATTCTGTTGACACTTGGTTTAGTGGTTTTAACCGCAATGTACTCACCTCAGTATGGGTTGGCTTTGACAACCCTGGCAATACTCTAGGTCGTTCTGCTTATAACAACAACCTTGATAGTGGTCAAATAACAGGGGCTGAATCGGGCGCTAAAACAGCTCAACCCGCATGGAATGAATTTATGAGGGCAGCTCTTGATGGGCAACCAGAAGCGCCAATTGAACCACCTGAAGGATTAGTTTCTATTCGTATTGATTTAGCGACTGGCTTATTAAGCCACAAAAATGATTACACTAGCCGCTTTGAATACTTTGAAAAAGGCACTACCCCAACTAGTTATGTGCTTTCGCAGCCAAGCGATATTTTTGAAGAAAACACCAAAACAGAAGAAGAGCTATTTTAACCATAAGCACATCTCTCATTAGCTAAATGATTAATTACGCTAAAAAAAACGGCAACCTTTTTAGGTTGCCGTTTTTTGTTTTATTTAATTATTACTTTAAGTTTTTTATCAGCCAATATAAGTCAGAATGAACGCCTGCTGCAGTCACTTCCTTACCAGCACCTGGGCCTTGTATAATCAAGGCATTATTGCTGTACCACTGGCTGTTAATAACAAAAATATTATCACCCGGGGTTAAGTTTGCTAATGCGTCATTGGGCGTAACATACGCTAACCCTACTTTGGCCGTTACGCTATCGTGCTCAATACTCAGTAAACCTGTATAACGAAGTACCGCGTTTTGTAATTTTGCATTGCGTGCATGCTCTTCAATAAAAGTGTCGAGCTTATGTTTATTAGCTAAAAAGTCATCCCAACTACCTAGTGCTAGCTCATCGGGCATTAACGGCGCTAAGGCAATGTCGTTAAGGTCTAATTCAACCCCTAACTCTCGCGCTAAAATAAGTAGCTTACGCTGCATATCTCGCCCCGATAAATCTTCGCGCGGATCGGGTTCAGTAAAACCCATTTGTTGCGCTTCAAGTAATAACTCAGAAAATGCAGTTGCGCCATTATACATACTACATAACCACGATAACGTACCCGAAAAAACACCTTCTATACGTGTTATTTTATCGCCACTGTTTTGTAAATCTGCAAGGGCAAAATTAATTGGTAAACCGGCACCCACACTAGCGTTATAGCGCCAATATAAATTGCGCTGCGCAATATTGTGCTGCAACGCTTTATACCAAGGAGTTGGCGCGGTACCAGCATACTTATTAGCACTAATTAAATGACAATCAAGCGCAACAAAATCTGGGTATAACTGACTAAATTGCTCGCTGGCGGTTATATCTATAACCACTTTATGCTCGTAATCAAGCTGGCCAATAGCGGTTAATAAATCTTGGCTGCTATAGTCAACAGCCTCTAACTGCCATTGGTTCTTCCAGTGCTGTACATTTATGCCGCTGGGATTAAATAGCAGTTTTTGCGAACGTGCTAATCCCACTAACTTAATATTAAAGTCGGTTGATAAGCGTGCTAGCTGCGCCGATAGTTGGCTAACAAATACATCCCCTACGTTACCAAGCCCTGCCACTATTAAGGCAATTTCTTGGCCTTTAGTGATCAGTTTATCGTGCAGCACATTAAGCACATCACTATCAATAAGCTGATCCGTCAGTAGCAATACATAACCACTATCTTGATGCACAAAGCGAGGTTCAATATTATGCAAATTGAGCAACTCGCGTGCCTGAGTGCTCAATAAGTTTATATCTTGCTCAGGAGCAACTAGCGCGCAACCATGTAGGTTAGACTCGCTAATATTGGCTCTTCCTGCAAAGTAACTAACTACTTGATGGGTCGCTACTGCCGGTACTATTAGGTAAGTTTCACCTGCGCTACTAAAATGATGCAAACTATGTTGAATAAGCTGGCTAACCTGAGTTACCTCACCCTCAACTAGCCCTTCAACACTAAGTAAATCTATATTTTCTAATGTAGTAATAAAGCGTTTTTGTTTTACACAGCCCTCTTTCACTACATTTGTTGAGCTTGCTTGCACGTCAAAACTACTGCGCACCGCAAGCTTTATATCGGTATTTTTAAGTGGCGATAATGTTTTAGCGTGTAAAACGGGGTTACCTAATCTTGCCAATAAGTTAGCTTGCGCTCTACATACCTTAGCGTATTTAATGGCCTTGTTAACTTTACGTGGGTCGGTACTAAATATCCCTTGTGTATCGGTCCAAATATATACTTGTTTAGCATTGCAATAACTTGCCAATAAGGTTGCACTGTAATCACTACCATTGCGACCAAGAGTGACCGTATCGCCTTGGGTATTAGCCGCAATAAACCCTGTTACCACGTTAATTTTGTGCTGGCTAATAAGCTCACTACACTGCTGTGTATTTTGGCTATGCAATAATTGTCCATCACTTAGCGTAAACAAGCCTCTTGCGTCTTGCATGCATGCAGCAACATTAAGTTGCTGTAAATACGCAGCGAGCAAACGAGCTGACCACAACTCACCATGGGCGAGTAGCGCCGCTTCTTGCAACTGCTCAGTACTCGCTAATTTAGCAACTAAACTTAGCTCTTCATTTAGAGTGGTTAAAGCGCTGCGCTTTAAATCGCCCTGCAGTAGCTGCGTTATTAAATCACTTTGATGATTGTTTAATTGCAATACAATATCAGCGAGCGCTTGAGTATCGTGCTGCTGATAACTTTGCCACAGTTTTACTAATGTATCTGTGGTTTTTCCTGCAGCCGATACCACTACACAATCACCGGGCTGAGCTTGCCCTATAATTATTTTTGCAACGCTTTTATAGCGCTCGGCTGAGCTTAAACTCGAACCACCAAACTTATGAATATTATTAGTCATATTAATTACCACAACGCCGGGTGAGCAGCGCTCAATTTAACATTACTACTTGCGCTAGCACCTGCTTTACCTGCGTTATTGTGCTGACCTGGTTGCACTAAATTAAATACCCGATCAAAGTCTGCTAATAAATCTGCTACATCTTCAATACCTACCGACACACGAATAAGCGTATCGCCAACGCCAGCGGCTAAACGAGCCTCGGCTTCCATTCCTGCATGCGTCATTGTTGCTGGGTGGCATATTAAGCTCTCTACGCCACCTAAAGATTCAGCTAAGCTAAATGTTTTAAGGTTTGTTAAAAATGCAGCTGCGTCATTTACATCACCTTTAATGTCAAAACTAACCATGCCACCAAAACCAAGTTGCTGTGCTTTAGCCAATTCATGTTGTGGATGCGACTCTAGCCCCGGGTAATATACTTGGCTAACAAATTTTGAGCTTTCAAGGTACTTAGCAATAGCTAGGGCATTTTCTTGATGCTGCCGTAAGCGTACATTTAAAGTACGCAAGCCACGCAAAGTTAAGTAACTATCAAACGGTGCCCCCGTTATACCAATATTATTTGCCCACCAAGCCAGTTCTTCACCTAGTTCGTCAGTTGCAGCAATAACCGCACCGCCAACCACGTCTGAGTGGCCATTTATGTACTTAGTGGTTGAGTGCACCACAATATCAACGCCAAATTTAATCGGGTTTTGTAATGCAGGCGATAAAAAAGTGTTATCTGCGGCTACCAAAGCACCGCATTGTTTCGCAATATCGGTTACTGCTTTAATATCAGTTAAACGTAAAATAGGGTTACTAGGGGTTTCTATCCAAATTAACTTAGGTTTGATTACTAAAATTTGCTGCAAACTTTCTGGTTTAGTTAAATCTAACACTTCGAGTTTTAATAGGCCGCGCTTTTGTAATGAGGTAAATAAGCGATAGCTGCCGCCATAACAATCATGGGGGATCACTAACGTATCGTCACTATTAAGCAGCTGAGTGGCTAAATGTACGGCAGCCATTCCTGTTGCAGTAATAATGCCGCGAGCACCACCTTCGAGTTCGCTGAGTGCTTGGGCTAAAGTATCACGATTTGGATTACCACTGCGGCCATAGTCATATTGACGTTTTGTATCAAAGTCGGCAAACGAATAAGTGGTTGATAAATACAGCGGAGGCACAACCGCGCCATGGTGCTTATCAGCATCGACACCACTTCGAACTGCAATTGTCGCTTTATTTTTTTCACTCATATTTATTACCTGTTTTATTTAGATGTTTAGACGTCTAAAACAGTAATTCATTCAACTTAAGAAGTCAAAACATTTAAACACCTAGCCATCTGTGCAACAAGTATTTGACTAATTTGTTTAAATCGATAGAATTTCACGCATATTCGCGCTATTTTTTAGTAGGGTGAGCAATTAATAATCTGAGGCAACGATACATCTTATGGCAAAATGGAATGGCGAGTATATTCACCCATACGCAGAACACGGGAAAAAATCAGAGCAAGTTAAAAAGATCACCGTTTCGATCCCGCTAAATGTATTAAAAGTACTAACCGATGAACGCACCCGTAGGCAAATTAATAACTTACGCCATGCAACTAATAGCGAGCTATTATGTGAAGCATTTTTGCATGCGTTTACTGGGCAACCGTTACCTAACGATGATGATTTACGTAAAGATAACGCCGAAAAAGTGCCTGAAGAAGTGAAAAAAATAATGCAAGAAATGGGCTTAGAAGTTCCTGTTTTAAACGAAGACTAAACAGCGGCTTTTAAACAAAAAAACCTCAGCCATGCTGAGGTTTTTTTATGGCTATAAATTACACTGAAGTAACTTAATACCGAGCAACATAATGCTGCTTATTCCATATAGTTTGCTGGCAGCTCTATTTGCGCTACGCCTGAAGCAATGGCTGCTAATGCAACTGCTTTAGCAATACGCGGCAATAAACGCGGGTCCATAGGCTTAGGAATAATATACTCTGCACCAAACGCTAGCTTATCTACACCGGCAGCTTTTAGTACTTCTGGTGGAACCGGCTCTTTGGCAATACTACGAATAGCTTCAACTGCTGCAATTTTCATTTCATCGTTAATTTCACTGGCACGCACATCAAGTGCACCACGGAAAATAAACGGAAAACACAACACGTTATTAACTTGGTTAGGGTAATCTGAGCGCCCTGTTGCCATAATTAAATCGCTTCGTGCGCCGTGTGCCAGTGCCGGATCAATCTCAGGGTCTGGGTTCGAACAAGCAAATACGACTGGCTTTGCTGCCATTAATTTTAAATCATCGGCCGATAATAAGTTAGGGCCCGATACACCAACAAATACGTCAGCATCTTCAATTACATCTTGTAATGTACGCTTATCGGTATTGTTAGCAAATAACTGTTTGTACTCGTTTAAATCATCACGGCGAGTGTGAATAACACCTTTACGATCAAGCATATAAATATGTTCACGCAGTGCACCACACTTAATTAATAACTCCATACAAGCAATCGCTGCAGCGCCGGCACCTAAACATACAATAACTGCATCTTCAATATCTTTGCCTTGCACTTCCAGCGCATTTATCATGCCTGCAGCCGTTACAATAGCCGTGCCGTGCTGATCATCATGAAAAACAGGAATACTACAGCGTTCAATAAGCGCCTTTTCAATTTCAAAACACTCTGGTGCTTTAATATCTTCAAGGTTAATACCGCCAAAAGTATCAGCAATATTAGCCACAGTATTTATAAAGTCTTCGGTGGTGCGGTGTTTTACTTCAATATCAATTGAGTCAATGCCTGCAAAACGTTTAAACAACAACGCCTTGCCTTCCATTACCGGTTTTGACGCTAAAGGCCCTAAATTTCCTAAACCTAAAATAGCAGTACCATTGGTGATCACTGCAACCAAATTACCTTTACCTGTGTACTTATAGGCATTTACAGGGTCAGCAGCAATTTCACGCACCGGCTCAGCTACACCGGGGCTATAAGCTAAAGCGAGATCATGAGCCGTTTCTGCAGGCTTGGTTAGCTCAATGCTGATTTTACCTGGAACGGGGTGAGAGTGATAATGTAGTGCTTGTTCACGAAAGTCCGACATAACGCGATTATATCCTGCAATTTAAGTTAAAGTGAGAGGGAGTAAAGCGACACTTAACATGCCTTAAAGTACGATACCCTTATTATTTTTAAATTCCAAGCAATATCAGGTCTATCCTGTTATATGCTAGATCTGTTAATTTTAAGCGAATTTTCAGCAACTTCGATAAAAACATCGCTACTTTTCATAAATATAAATTGTGCTAAAAGGCACTTTTCAAGCTTATTTTAGTTAAAAGTATTATTCACAAAACAGCGTTTTTAAAATGTGAATAAAATCAGCTAAAAGCGATTATTTATTCTGCTTTAACAACACATAGCTTCATGTTGGCTACTTTTAGAAACCGAGTTTAAAATTAAGCTATTAAAAATATAGAGAATATTAGGTCATTTGTCTGCAAAGGTTTATGCATACCGAGAATAAGAACAGGAAATAGTTATGCAAAAGCAATAAACTTAAAACTAGCGAGGTTAGGGGGAAGTTAGAGGATTTTTAGGCATAAAAAAAGCATCCTAAGATGCTTTTTTTAACTAAATAGCAATAATTACTTTTTGCTACCAAGTGCACCGAAACGCTTGTTGAAACGATCAACACGTCCGCCAGTGTCTAAAATCTTTTGCTTACCAGTGTAAAACGGGTGACACGCAGAACAAACGTCTAGGTGAATATTTTTACACAGAGTAGAGCTAGTTTCGAATTCGTTTCCACATGAACAAGTTGCAGAAATTACTTCGTACTTAGGGTGAATACCTTCTTTCATAGAAACCTCTAGTTAAGGCCGCATCGCTCTCCAAACCCGGAGTCTGGCACCATACGTCGTTAAAACAAATTTATTGGTGGCGGATTTTATCCAACAACCATCAAGCACACAAGCATTAATTAGTATTTTTGCTAAAAAAACAACCATTTTGAGTAAACAAGGTTATTTGGTAGTAGGTTTTTAGCTGTATTTTTAGTACATTAGGGCCAAGTATTAGCACGCCCTCCCCCATTATTTTTTTAACAGTTGAGTTACTATGTATTTTGTTGAAGTTGCTATAAAAGTTCCACTACCGCGCACCTTTGATTATAAAGTAGATAGCCAGCTTGGTGAAGCTTCTGCGCCATTAAAACCCGGAATGCGGGTGTTAGTACCCTTTGGTAATCAACGTAAAGTAGCCGTGGTTTTAGCGCTTAAAACAACAACCGAAGTGCCTGAAAACAAAATAAAGGCAATTTTTGAAATTATCGACGATACGCCAATTTTATCTGCAGAGCACATAGAGTTACTGCGCTTTACTGCCCGTTATTATTGCTACCCGCTGGGTGAAACCATTCATATTGCATTGCCAAGCGCACTACGCCAAGGCGAATCGCCTGATAAAACCAGCATTAATATGGTAGCCCTAACGGAAAAAGGCGCGCTGCTGCCGTCATTAAAAGCTAAAACTCAACTTAATTTACTAAAGCAGCTATCGCAATCAGGCAAGTCGTCATTAACCGAGTTAAAAGCTTTGGGCTTTAGTAAAAAAACCATTGATAGCTTAATAGATAAAGCACTCATAACACAGTCAATTGAGCATGATAACCACTGGCAAAGTGTAGCCCCAACAGTGGGTAGCAAACCAACACTTAACAAAGAGCAAGCGGTTGCCTGCACCACAATTAATCAAAGCAGCGGTTTTAGCAGCTTTTTATTAGAAGGTGTAACCGGTAGCGGCAAAACAGAAGTGTACTTACAATGTTTAGAAGAAGTACTAAAGCGCGGCGAACAAGCACTAGTATTAGTGCCCGAAATAGGCTTAACCCCGCAAACCGTTAACCGCTTTCGCCGCCGCTTTCCCGACACCCCCATTATGCTTTGGCATTCAGCTTTAACCGATAATGAACGTTTACAAACCTGGCGTTTTTGCGAAAAAGCCAGCTGCGCCATAGTAATAGGCACACGTTCGAGTATTTTTCTGCCATTTTTAAAGCTCGGCATGATAGTGGTTGATGAAGAACATGACTCGTCTTTTAAACAGCAAGACACGCTGCGCTACCATGCCCGTGATTTAGCTGCGTATCGTGCATATCAGTATAAAATTCCGCTTATATTAGGCAGTGCAACACCGGCACTCGAAACCCTGCACAAAGCAATTAATAATAAATACCAACTGCTGAGCCTTACTGAGCGTGCGCAAACCGCTACCGATAACCAATTTAAATTACTCGATATGAAAGGTCAGCCCGACCAGGCAGGCATTGCCCATGCCAGCCTTGCGAGCATGCGCCAACATTTAAAGCGTGGCAAACAAGTGATGGTGTTTTTAAATCGTCGTGGATTTTCGCCCACGTTAATTTGCCATGAATGTGGCTGGTTAAGCGAATGCAAGCGTTGCAGCACCAGTGCCACTTTTCATAAAGCTATTGGGCAAATGATTTGCCATCACTGTGGCGATCAATATCATGTTCCACACCAATGCCCCGACTGCGGTAGCACGCAAATTTTTCCTAATGGTAAAGGCACTGAGCAAATAGAAGAGTTTTTATCGAGTGAATTTCCACAAACCCCTGTTACACGTATCGACCGCGACTCTACTCGTCGTAAAGGCAGCCTTGAAAAAGCACTAGATGAAATAAACCTAGGCGGCGCGCGCATTTTAGTGGGCACGCAAATGTTGGCTAAAGGGCATCACTTTGCCGATGTAAGTTTAGTGGTTATTTTAGACGTAGACAGCGGCTTATACTCCTGTGATTTTAGAGCAACTGAGCATTTAGCCCAACTTGTTACGCAAGTGGCCGGGCGTGCTGGGCGCTCAGGTGAGGCAGGCCAAGTGTTATTGCAAACACATTTTCCTGAGCATCCACTATTACAAGATTTGGTTAATAATGGTTATCAGGATTTTGCTCGCTTTGCACTGCGTGAACGTGAAGATGCAGACCTACCACCAATCACAAATATGGCCATTGTTCGCGCCCAAGGACACAATATAAAACAAGTCGTCGATTTTTTGACAGATTTGGTTCCAGTAAGCGGGGTAACTGGTATACAATTGCTCGGTCCAATACCTGCTCCTCTTGAAAAAGTAGCAGGTATGTATCGTTTTCAATTACACATTCAAGCGCAAGATCGCCGCGTATTGCACCAATATCTTGCGCAAATGGTTGATTATCTAAGCACTAGCAAACTTGCACAAAAAGTACGCTGGAGCCTAGACGTAGACCCTATAGACATGATTTAGGTTAAGGCCAAAATAAAGCTATGGCACAGCACGATTACATTAACAAAAAACCAGCAAACCGCAAAAAAGCGAAATCAGCGCCCGCTAAAAAACCCTTTCCAATACTGTTAGTTTTAATTGTTACTTTATTGGTGGCAGGTTTTGCTTATGGCTTATGGTTTATTAAAAATAACGCCGATCCTGAGCTAGTTGAAAAACAAGCTAACCCTGTACCTACAACTCCTGTAGAAGTTGTTGTACCACGTACGCCTGCGTTTATTAAAGAAATTAGAAACCACGAAATTCAGGTTGAAGTAAAAGAACTTGAACAAAAAGGCCCTTACGTTATGCAATGCGGTTCGTTTAGAACCTACCCGCAGGCTGAATCGCTAAAAGCTAAAATAGCCTTTGCAGGGCTTATTTCTGAAATAAAAGAGACCACAGGCAGCAGTGGCATTTGGTATAAAGTACGCTTAGGTCCCTATAAAACCAAGCGCCAAGCTGAGAGCGATAAAAATAAACTTAAACGTGTAAAAATAGTCGGCTGCGGAATTTGGGGCTGGACTTGAAAATAAACCATTCACCCATATAACCTCTTCATAATCGTTTTTTACGAGTTGCCCCTGCAGCTCGATGATGAGGAATAATATGACTACTATCGTAAGTGTACGCCGCGGCAACAATGTTGTAATTGGCGGCGACGGCCAAGTTTCGCTTGGTAACACAGTAATGAAGGGCAATGCCCGTAAAGTTCGACGCCTCTATAATGGCAAAGTAATTGCTGGCTTTGCCGGCGGTACTGCTGATGCCTTCACCCTTTTCGAACGCTTTGAAAGCAAACTAGAAATGCACCAAGGTAACCTCACTAAAGCCGCGGTTGAAATGGCCAAAGACTGGCGCAGCGATCGCGCTTTGCGCAAGCTCGAAGCACTGCTTGCTGTAGCCGACGAAACAGCCTCTTTAATCATTACCGGTAATGGTGATGTAGTACAGCCAGAAAATGACTTAATTGCCATTGGCAGTGGCGGTAACTTTGCCCAATCGGCAGCAACTGCCTTACTGGAAAACACCGATTTAAGTGCTCGCGAAATAGTAGAAAAAAGCCTAACCATTGCAGGCAATATCTGCGTATTCACTAACGACTTTCAAACTATCGAAGAATTGTAACAGGAACCGCTATGTCTGCTATGACCCCAAGAGAAATTGTTCACGAGCTAGATCAGCACATTATTGGTCAAGCAAAAGCTAAAAAAGCCGTTGCTATTGCACTGCGTAACCGCTGGCGCCGGATGCAGCTAAGTGATGATTTACGTAATGAAGTAACACCTAAAAATATTTTAATGATTGGCCCAACGGGTGTTGGTAAAACCGAAATTGCGCGCCGTTTAGCTAAGCTTGCTAACGCGCCATTTATTAAAGTAGAAGCAACTAAATTCACCGAAATTGGCTATGTTGGTAAGGAAGTTGAAACCATCATCCGCGATTTAGTCGATGTTGCGATTAAAATGACGCGTGAGCAACAAACTAAAAAGTTTAAGCATCGCGCTGAAGAAGCAGCCGAAGAGCGTATTTTAGATGCGCTTTTACCACCAGCTAAAGATCAATATGGCGAAAGCCAACGCGATGACAGCTCTTCAACTCGTCAAACGTTTCGTAAAAAGCTACGTGAAGGCCAATTAGATGACAAAGAAATCGAAATTGATTTAGCTCAAGCACAACCAAACGTAGAAATTATGGCCCCCCCTGGTATGGAAGATATGACCAACCAGTTGCAAAGCATGTTTCAAAACATGGGTGGCGATAAGCGCACTAAGCGGAAGTTAAAAATTAAAGAAGCCTTTAAATTATTAAGTGAAGAAGAAGCCGCTAAGCTAGTTAATCCTGAAGAGCTAAAAGAGCAGGCTATTTTTGCAGTTGAACAAAATGGTATTGTATTTATTGATGAAATAGACAAAATTTGTAAACGCGGTGACTCATCAGGTCCAGACGTTAGTCGTGAAGGCGTACAGCGCGACTTACTACCATTAATTGAAGGTTGTACGGTTAGCACTAAGCACGGCATGGTTAAAACTGACCATATGCTATTTATTGCTTCGGGCGCATTTCAAATGGCTAAGCCATCAGACATGATCCCTGAGCTGCAAGGTCGCCTTCCTATTCGTGTAGAGCTTGAAGCACTTACTGCTGATGACTTTAAACGTATTTTAACAGAGCCGCATGCATCGCTTACCGAGCAGCAGCGTGAACTGCTTAAAACTGAGCAAGTTACTATTGAATTTAGTGATGATGCAATTGAGCGCATTGCTAAAGCCGCTTGGCAAGTTAACGAAAAAACCGAAAACATCGGTGCTCGTCGCTTACATACGGTAATGGAAAAGCTAATGGAAGAAATTTCATATGACGCTTCAGAGCAAGCCGGAACATCACTGGTAGTTGACGCCGCTTATGTTGAAAAACACTTAGGTGCGCTGGTTGAAGATGAAGATTTAAGCCGCTACATTCTTTAATTAAAATTAGCTGCATAAACAGTTATACTAAAAGCCTCCGCACTGGGGGCTTTTTAATGAGATAAAAATGAAACACGTAACAAAAGTACATTACCACAGCGTTAGCAAAAATTTAGATGTTTACTTTGATGATGACAGCCAAGCCGTATTTAGTTGTGAATTTTTACGTGTGCACTCTCCTTCTGCAGAAGTGCAAGGACATGGCTCAGGGCCAATGAAATTAGTATTCAATAAACAATCCGTTGGTATTAAAAACATTGCTCATGTTGGTCATTACGCACTGCGTTTAGATTTTGACGATGGCCACAATAGCGGGTTATTTAGCTGGCAATATTTTGCAAAACTACAGGCGCAGCAAGCGACTCTATGGGATGAGTATTTAAAGCGGGTTAGTGAACACAATAACTCTAAAGACAGCGTACCCATAAAGTTTATTCCTTAAACTATACGGGTACTTTATTGCTAAGTTTTAAACCTTAAATTTGTCAATTGCAGCAAAAAGCACTCGTGCTTGCGCTGATACTTCTTCGCTTGTTTGCGCATTGTTAGCAGCGTGCCCTGAGGTGTTTCTGGCAATATCACGAATACTCACCACATTTTTATTTACTTCAGATGCTACTTGGCTTTGTTGATCAATTGCCACAGCAATTTGTGTGCTCATTTCCATAATCGTTTGCACATCTTCGGTTATTGCTCCGAGTAACTCACCAGCTCTATTTGCTTGCGATGCACTTTCATCACCTTGTGAGCGGCACTGATGCATAATACTCACCACTTCTTGAGTGCGCTGTTGTAGAGTATTTATTATACCTTCTATTTCACTTGTAGATTCTTGTGTTCGTTGAGCCAATGAGCGCACTTCATCTGCAACCACAGCAAACCCTCTGCCTTGCTCACCCGCTCTAGCGGCTTCAATAGCAGCGTTTAACGCTAACAAGTTAGTTTGATCGGCAATCGCACGAATAACATCAAGCACAGAGCCTATTGTTTCACCGTCTTTTTCTAATAAAGAAACGACACTTGACGCATGCTCTAAAGAGTCAGACAACCCTCTAATATGCGCGACGGTTGACTCAACCTCACTACGACCTTGTTGCGCACTTAAATTAGTTGATTCTGCTTTTTTAGCAGCAGCTTCGGTATTATGTGAAATATCTTGAATGGTCGCCTGCATTTCGGTCGCCGCAGTGGCCACCATATCGGCTTCATGTAATTGATCTTGCATACCCGAGCTGGTTGCGGCGGTACTTTCTGATAAATTTTCAGTCGCGATATTTAACGCATTTAAAGCCCCATTCACCTCATTTATAAGGTTATTAAAGTCACCAATTAAACTATTAAAATCTTTCGACATAATCGTAATTTCGTCATTGCCAATTTGCTCAATGGTTACTGTTAAATCATTATTGCGTCGAATCTTGTTTATAGATTGGTAAATACGCTCTACAGGTACAATGATAGAGCGACTGGTTAAGTAAACCAGGGTTAAAACTATAATACCCGATATAATAAACACCATAATAGCGACCGACTGTGCTTTAGCTATACTGGCTTCAACTTGCAATTTAGTATCTGCTACTAGCTGCATTACCAACTGATCACTTTGCTCTACACTTTGTTGCATGCGCCCAAGTGCGCCAGAGTCTAGATCAACACCTAATTCAAGCTGCGCTTTTACCAAAGTTTGAAAAGCACTTTGATAATTAGACAGTAGGTTTTTTAAATTACTTTTAATGTTTTGACTTAGTGATGAGCTCGTTATTTTTTGCTGTAACGTATCAACATGATCTTGAAAGTTTGCTAAATATTTTTCATCCAAACGTAACATAAAGTCTTTTTCGGCACGTCTTAACTGTAGCATTAGGGTCAATAGCTGGTATTCATCTTGTTGATTGAGCAAACTTTCTACTTCGTGCACAGCACTTCGCAGTTGCCCATAAAGCCCATCGTCTTGATGTAAGCCAATACTTTTTTGCAGTCGCACAACCTCATTAAAATCACTATAAAAGCTTTTTATTAAACGCGTATAGAGGGTTATCTGTTGTGTATCAATCTCTGAATCTTGCATTTGCGATTGTAATTGAATTATTTGTTTATTTAATTGTGCGTATTCTTGTTCAAATAATGAGAGTGCTTGTGGCTGTTTATAAAACAAAAAGTTTTTTTCATGTGCACTTAACTGCAACTGATGAATGTTTAACTGCTCGGCCTGTTGCGTGATGTTCGTTAACTTTAACGTGGTTTGTGAGCCTGTGATTATTACATATAAAAAAGCCAGCATGGCCAAAGCAACAGTTAAAGCATTTAGCTGTAAACGCCGCTTAATGGTCAAGTTTTGCAAAACAATCATTGTTACACCTTTAAAAATTTAATGAGCAACTTTGTTACTTACACTTATATAACTTAAGCTTTTAACAAAGAAAGAAATACCGAAAAACACTAAAACACCTGCACTGCTGAGCACTTTTTAAAGTGACGTTATTTAGCTTAATTAACCGCGCAATTATTTAGTCGCGGATTATATGCCAGCATTAACTTAAGGCCTATACATTGTTTAGACCAATGATTAGTAAATACTTATTTACTGCCTATTTTGCCTAAATTTACTGCGATTAAGTCGTTGTTATTGCATATAAGGAGGGTATACTGAAGCATAAACTAATGTATCTTTTGAGGATAAAATAATGGATTACAGCACTTCTGATTTATGTGACCACTTTGCCGATGTGGTTGACGTGCTTGAACCTATGTTCATCAACTTTGGTGGCCGACACAGCTTTGGTGGCCGCATTAAGACGGTTAAATGTTTTGAAAATAATGAACTTATCCGTGAATTACTTTCTCAAGATGGTACAGACCTAGTGCTACTTATTGACGGTGGCGGCTCTACTCGTCGTGCACTTATCGATATTGAACTGGCCGAACTTGCACTTGAAAATAACTGGCAAGGTATTATTGTTTACGGAGCTGTACGCCACGTAGACGAAATTGAAGATCTTGATTTAGGCATTCAAGCTATTGCCTCTATTCCGGTTGCAGCAGATAGCCAAGGTGCAGGCGAAGACGGCATTGGGGTTAACTTTGCTGGTGTATCATTTTTTGATGATGACTTTATTTATGCCGACAGCACCGGCATTGTATTATCGGCAGAAGAGCTAGAACTGGAAATCGTAGAAATATAACGTGGCGCACTATTTAAACGTTTACGATGAAAGCGCGGTTAAGTCGTTTTGCACTAGTCGCGCTAACGAAACCAAAGTATGGCAGTCAATGTCATTACTCGATACCGACGTAAATATACAACAAGCGCTTAGCGATGCCGCACAATTTGGCATGCGCTACGTGTTACTGGGTATTTGTGAAGATATTGGCCCAAAAGCAAACTTAGGAGCCGGGGGTGCAGAGCAAGCATGGCCGGCTTTTTTACAACGTTTTTTAAACCAACCTTATAATCAATTTATTGCCACGCAAAAAGTACTGTTACTTGGCGAAGTGCACACCGCTGATTTAATGGCGCAAAGCGCTCTACTCGACAACCAAAACCCTGCCCATTTAACACAGTTGCGTGAGTTATGTGAGCAACTTGATCAACGCGTAGAAGCTATATTAAGTTTTATATTTAAAGCAGGCCTTGAACCCATTGTTATTGGTGGTGGCCATAATAATTGCTTAGGTATTATAAAAGCGTTAGCTAAGTATAAAAACACCGCTATTAACGCTATAAATTTTGATCCCCACGCCGACTTTCGAGAATGCGAAGGCCGCCACAGTGGGAATGGCTTTAGCTATGCGTACAGCGCGCAGTGTTTAAAAAGTTACCATGTTATTGGCTTGCACGAGCTAAAAAACAATCAAGCTATTATAGATGCGTTAGCCGCTGCTAATTTTACTTTTAATAGCTATCAGTCAATCGCCGTTAAACGTGAAATTAATCTAACTCAAGCAGTGAGCAATGCGCTGAAGAGTTTTGATGCAGCGCCTCTAGGTGTTGAGGTTGATTTAGATAGCATTGCATTTATGCCTGTAAGTGCTTATACCTGTAGTGGTTTTAGCGTAAGTGACGCTGAGCACTTTGTGCATTTAGCTGCAAGCAACCGCCACTCTCACTACTTACACTTATGCGAAGCAGCTCCTATTCAACATCCCAGCGGGATTGAAGCCGGTAAAGTGCATTGCGGACAAGTTATTAGCGCACTAGTGAATAGTTACCTGCAAGCCAAAGAGTGTGCTTAATTACTTTGCTGCTGCGCTAATTGCCACTGCTTTAACCAGCTCATTAAACCAACACTGCTTAATGGGTGGCCAAAATAATAGCCTTGTGCAGCATAGCCTTTTAGGCTTTTTACAAATTTAAGCTGATCTAGGGTTTCAACCCCTTCAAAAATAACCTTAGTACTTTGTTGATTATGCATTTGTACCATACCAACAACTAGGCTGCGAATATTGTTTTGATTACTAAAATCAGCAGTTAATGCTGGCGCGACTTTAATGTATTCTACCGCTAAACTAGGTAACTTAGAGAGCGAAACGGGGTTATCGCCCAAACCATCAACACACACTTTTAAGCCTATATTATTAAGCCGCGCAATCATGGCTCGCCCTTTGTCATCTAGGTTAGTAAAAATATGTAGCGGGCACTCAACAATTAAATCACCAGGCCTTAAGTTATGCTCTTGCATAGCACTCGTTACAAATTCTACAAACTCTTCATTGAGCATTTCAGGGCCAAATACATTAATGCTCAATGGCATTGCAAAGCCCTCCATACGCAATGCCATTGCAAGTTCAGCAGCGCGCTCTATAACAAATATAGCCAGTGGGTAAGCAAGCCCTGCAATTCTAATATCATCAATAAAACGACTCGCTGAAAGTATGCCTTGCTTAGGATGCTGCCAACGCAGTAATAGTTCTAAAAACTCAATTTGGCCATTATCATTTACAATAACCGGCTGAAAATACAGCTCGAACTCATTGGTGAAATCAATTTCTGCAAGCTCTTTTAATCGTGCTTGCTGCTCTAACTGCTCGATCATCATTTGTTGATGATAAGCAACCACCTGTTGTTTTGGCTGGCTATCAAGTGCTAAATAAGCCGATTTAATTAAATTATCAAAGTCTTCATCTTGCTCATTACAATGCACATAGCTTGCTCTTGCGGTCACTTCTATAGTGCAGTTAGCCACATTAAAAGGTTTAAGTGTAGCGCCAAATATTTCGGTAATTATTTTTTCATGCAAGTGTTTATGGCTGGCTAAGTTACAAATAAAAGCAAAATTAAGCCCTCCTAAATGGGCTAGTTTTTCATCGTCCTCTAACGATACAATGCCATCATTATTGAGTAATTCTTTTATTCTATTCGCCGACTGAGCAAGCAGTAAATCACCAAAATCACGCCCAATATGCTGATTAACTTGCTCAAAACCTTCTAAACGAAGAATTACCAACGCCCCTAGTGACGGTGCTTTATTACGCCACGTATTATAACCTTGACGTAATTTTTGTTTATCGGCAAAAGAGGCCAGCGGAGAGCTTTCGATGTAATGTTCAGGTGCTGCTTGCTGCTGCTTCAAGGGCGCTTGATTAAGTGTCTCATTATTAGTAATAAACCCAGTTAATGATAATAACAACACCGCACTAACAATCCAAAACAGTGCAATGCCAAACGCTGCAATGGCTATAAGTAATGCTATAAACAACACCGCAGCAAGTGCACTTAATATAATTAACAGCTTGTTTTTATGTACAATTGCATGCCACAAATTAAAGCCAAAACCTAATGCGAGTAAAGCGCTAAGCCATGCAGCACCACTGCTTAAAATAGCCAACCCTATTAACCCTGTGCATAAGTAGCTTAATCTAGATGCTGTATTTTTTACGCTCAGCAAGGTAGCGATCATCGCCATAAGTAAGGCGCCACTAAAAAAAACCGGCAAGCCACTGTCGCTAAGCAAGCTCAAATTAGCACTACTGGTACTGGCTAAAAAATTAAATAAAAGCATAAATATTAAGGCCTACTTATCGGTCTGGGGTAAAGGTGTGACTAAATAAGTTTACCCATAATCCATAAGTTTAACCGTTTATTTACCCCAAACTGGTAACTTAATTGTGCTGGATGGCTTATTTGCCAATGTGCAATGTCGGCCCTCGCACCTACTTTTAAAACTCCGCGGTCTTTTAATCCTAAAGCTTTAGCAGCATTACGAGTTACTCCAGCAAGTGACTGCTCGGGGGTTAATCTAAATAATGTGCATGCCATATTCATCATTAATTGTAGCGAACACAGCGGTGAGGTGCCCGGATTAAAGTCGCTAGCAATCGCTATAGGCACTTTATATTGATTAAGCAAAGCTATTGGCGGAAGTTGTGTTTCTCTTAAAAAGTAAAATGCGCCAGGCAACAATACTGCTACTGTGCCGGCCTGTGCCATCGCTTTTACCCCATCTTCATCTAGGTATTCAATATGATCAGCCGATAGCCCGTTAAATTGCGCCACCAGCTCAGCACCGTGTTGATTAGAGAGTTGCTCGGCATGGCATTTTACTGGCAAGTTATGTTTTTTTGCCGCCTCGAACACCCGCTTGGTTTGGGTATAGCTAAAGCCTACATTCTCACAAAAAACATCAACCGCATCAGCAAGGTTATTAGCCACTACCTGATCAAGCATATCGTTACATACTAAATCAATATAGTCATCGCTACGCCCTTTGTACTCTGGTGGTAGCGCATGCGCCCCTAAAAAGGTGGTTTTAATATTAATAGGGTGATGCTCATCAAGTAAGCGCGCCACTTCTAATATTTTTACTTCGTTGGCAGTATCGAGTCCATAACCCGACTTTATTTCAACAGTTGTCACGCCCTCTGCCAGTAACGTATTTAACCTATCTTTGGCGGCTACAAATAACTGCTCATGATCGGCAGCGCGGGTGGCTTTAACTGTACTAGTTATACCGCCACCTTGGGCAGCAATTTGCTCATAACTCACCCCTTGTAAGCGCTGCTCAAACTCCTCTGCTCTAGAGCCTGCAAATACTAAATGCGTGTGGCAATCTATTAACCCTGGGGTTAACCATTGCCCTTTTATACTCAAGGTAGGCGTTGCAAACACATCAAAACTAGGTAAGTTTTTTTGCTCACCTAGCCACATAATTTTTCCATTTTTGATTGCTAAGGCTGCATTTTCTATCGCGCCATAAGGCGCCTCTACAGCACTATCCATAGTGGCAATGTTGGCATCGGTAAGCAGTAAATCAATATCTTCTAATTCATAACCTGGTGTTGCACTTTGCATATTGCGCGCCCTTGTGTTTTTTGTAATGACTAAAATATAGTCTAACAACCCATCTTGTATATACAAGGTAATTATGCCATCTTAATCTTATAGTTTATTTTTAATACAATTAAATACACCATGACAACACCTAAGTTTGCACAAATAAAACAGTTTATAGTTGATAAAATTAGCAGTGCTACATGGCAAGAAAACCAGCGTGTACCTTCTGAAAACGAGCTAAGCAATCAATTTGCTGTAAGCCGTATGACCGCTCGGCGCGCATTAAGCGAGCTAACTGAGGCGGGAATTTTAACTCGCAGCCAAGGGTTAGGCACCTTTGTTGCTAGCTTTAAATCGCAGTCGTCATTACTTGAAATTAAAAATATTGCCGATGAAGTAAAAGAACGTAATGGTAATTATAGCTGTACGGTATTGGCGCTTGAGTCGTTACCCGCAATTACTAGCATTGCCATTGCACTGGGTATTAAAGTTAACAGCACTGTGTATCGCAGTGTATTGCTGCATAACGAAAATACTAAACCACTGCAAATAGAGGAGCGCTTTGTAAATCCCACTTTTGCCACGCAGTACTTACAACAAAATTTTACGCTACTTACTCCACATGAGTACTTATCGAATGTAGCCCCGCTTACCCAAGCAACGCATACAGTGGAAGCCATTATGCCCAATAAACAAATGTGCCAGTGGCTTAACTTATCGAGTCAAGAACCTTGCCTGCAACTCATTCGCCGTACTTGGTCAAGTAACGGCATTGTGAGTTATGCCCGACTTGTTTCACCAGGAAGTAAGTATCGTTTAGGTGGTCACTTAACTTTTAAAAATAATAATTAAAAACTACAACGGGAGTAAATATGAACAATCGACTCGACAACAACCGCACAATACGCGCCCCTCACGGCGATAAAATTAGCGCTAAAAGTTGGCAAACCGAAGCCGCTAAACGCATGTTAATGAATAACTTAGACCCTGACGTTGCAGAGCATCCCCATGCATTAGTTGTTTATGGCGGCATTGGTCGCGCTGCACGTGACTGGCCAAGTTACGACAAAATTATAGCAACTCTCGATAGACTCGAAGATGACGAAACGCTACTCGTACAATCGGGTAAACCTGTAGGGGTATTTAAAACCCACAGTAATGCGCCGCGAGTACTCATAGCTAATTCTAACTTAGTACCGCACTGGGCTAATTGGGAGCACTTTAACGAGCTCGATAAAAAGGGCTTGATGATGTACGGGCAAATGACCGCGGGATCTTGGATTTACATTGGCTCACAAGGCATAGTGCAAGGCACTTACGAAACTTTTGTGGCCATGGCTAAACAACATTTTGCTGGCAGTGCTAAAGGTAAATGGGTATTAACTGGCGGGCTTGGTGGCATGGGCGGCGCACAACCTCTTGCTGCAACTATGGCAGGCTTTTGTGCATTAGTGGTGGAATGCGATGAAACCCGTATCGATTTTAGAATAAAAACCGGTTACGTAGATATTAAAGCCAACAACCTTGAACACGCGCTACAACTTATAACTAATGCGTGCGTAAAAGGTGACGCTCTTTCGGTCGGGTTACTTGGTAATGCTGCCGATGTGTTTAGCACTTTAGTTAAAAGTGGCGTTACTCCCGATGTGGTCACCGATCAAACCTCAGCACACGATCCGCTAAATGGCTATTTACCGCAAGGCTGGAGCATGGCACATACAGCTAAAATGCGCGAACAAGACCCAAAAGCGGTTGTAACAGCGGCTAAGCAATCAATGGCTGTGCAAGTAAGCGCTATGCTCGCGCTGCAACAAGCAGGCGCTGCTACCACTGATTATGGCAACAATATTCGGCAAATGGCATTTGATGAAGGCGTTACCAACGCGTTTGATTTCCCAGGGTTTGTACCTGCGTATATTCGCCCTTTATTTTGCGAAGGTATTGGCCCATTTAGATGGGTGGCACTGTCGGGCGACCCCGAAGATATTTATAAAACCGATGCCAAAGTTAAAGAGTTAATCCCCGATGACGCACACTTACATAACTGGCTTGATATGGCGCGTGAACGCATTCAGTTTCAAGGCTTACCGGCGCGTATTTGCTGGGTAGGATTAAAAGACAGAGCCCGTCTTGCGCTCGCTTTTAACAACATGGTTAAAAATGGCGAGCTTAAAGCCCCAGTTGTTATTGGTCGCGACCACCTCGACTCAGGCTCGGTTGCTAGCCCTAACCGCGAAACCGAAGCTATGAAAGATGGCTCTGATGCGGTATCTGATTGGCCATTACTCAATGCACTCCTTAACACTGCCAGTGGTGCTACTTGGGTATCGCTACACCACGGCGGCGGTGTAGGTATGGGCTTTAGCCAACATGCAGGCGTAGTTATTGTGGCTGATGGCAGCGACGAAGCAAAACAGCGTATTGCCCGCGTACTGTGGAACGACCCTGCAACTGGAGTTATGCGCCACGCAGATGCAGGCTACGATATAGCAAAAAATTGTGCAAAAGAGCAAAACCTAGACTTACCAATGTTAAACGAGGAATGATCATGCTTGAACTTACTCTCACCCCCGGATCGCTTGATTTAAACACGCTAAGAAAAATTAATAATTCACCGGTAAAATTGAGCCTTATAAAGCATGCCGAGTCACAAATAGCTGCCAGCGCACAAACAGTACAAAACGTAATTAACGAGCACCGTACTGTATATGGTATTAATACCGGTTTTGGCTTATTAGCTAACACCAAAATTGCCGATAACGAACTAGAGCTATTACAACGCTCTATTGTGCTTTCGCATGCGGCAGGTATTGGCGAGTATATGGATGACAGTACCGTACGCTTAATGATCATCTTAAAAATTAATTCACTGTCGCGTGGCTATTCTGGTATTCGTTTGCAGGTCATTGAATTTTTTATCCAGTTGCTTAATAGCCAAGTATACCCTTGCGTGCCTAAAAAAGGCTCGGTGGGTGCATCGGGCGATTTAGCACCGCTTGCTCATATGTGCTTGCCGTTACTAGCCGAAGGCCACATGCGCCACCAAGGGCAAATAATCAGTGCCGAGCAAGGGCTTAAAATTGCGGGGCTAAAACCACTTACCTTAGCCGCTAAAGAAGGCTTAGCCCTTTTAAACGGCACCCAAGCCTCGACTGCTTTTGCATTACAAGGGCTATTTAGAGCAGAAGATTTATACGCACAAAGCTGCGTAATTGGCGCTATGAGTATTGAAGCGGCCATGGGCAGCCGAGCACCATTTGATGCGCGTATTCATGAAATTCGAGGCCAACAAGGGCAAATAGATACTGCAGCTATATTTAGAGCCTTGTTAGGTCCACAATCACAAATTAGTGAATCACACGTAAATTGCGAAAAAGTACAAGACCCCTACTCTTTACGCTGTCAGCCACAAGTGCTTGGTGCTTGCTTAACCCAAATTCGCCAGGCGGCAGAAGTTTTATTATGTGAGTCTAACGGCGTAACCGACAACCCGCTGGTATTTGCTGATGTGGGTGATATTATTTCTGGCGGTAATTTTCATGCAGAGCCGGTGGCAATGGCCGCCGATAACTTAGCAATTGCCATTGCTGAAATTGGCGCACTTGCCGAGCGCCGAATTGCTTTACTAATTGACTCTAGCCTATCTAAATTGCCGCCTTTTTTAGTTGAAAATGGCGGCGTAAACTCAGGCTTTATGATCGCCCAAGTAACTGCCGCAGCCCTGGCATCTGAAAACAAATCACTTGCCCACCCAGCTTCTGTAGATAGTTTGCCAACCTCGGCGAATCAAGAAGATCATGTGTCTATGGCCACTTTTGCGGCAAGGCGCTTGAAGGAAATGGCCGATAACACCCAGGGCGTACTTGCTGTTGAATGGTTAGCGGCCGCGCAGGGGTTAGAGTTTAGAAAGCCGCTTACAGCTGCTGCTAAAGTAGAGCGTGCTAAAAGCTTACTGCGCGAGCATGTAAGCTACTACGATAAAGACCGTTACTTTGCCCCCGATATTGAAGCTGCAAATGCGTTATTAAACGCAGGCAAGTTATGCAACTTTATTGAGGGTGACTGCTTAGTATCTTATTAAATTGCGTATTGGTAACTAAACCCTAACGCCTCAATGGCTGAGCCAAGCACTTTGCGCTCAGCCGTATCTGTTCCCGTAAAGCGTGGCATTTCGCCGCCATGTTGTTGGCACTTTTGCGCATAGTAATCGCGCTTACAAGGATGCGACGGATTAACCACATTATAAATACTCTGCCCTTGATGCCAATGCTCAAGCACCGCAAAAATAGCGTTAATCACATCTTGCTGATGCACCATATTAACGACTTGCTCGGCAGAGGTATTTAGCTCTTTACCTGCAATAAAACGCCCCGGCTCTCTGTTGGGTCCAACTAAACCGGCTAAGCGCAGCACTTTACCGTTTTGCTCTAGTACTTGCTCTTCAGCTTCATATAGCTTTATTTGTCGCTCGTTTGTACACGAAATATCGCTGCTTTCGCTATATACTCCTGGTTCTTGATCGTACACTCCCGTTGATGAGCAAAGTAAAAAGCCTTTAGCATTCAATTTTTTTGCCAGCGTAAGTGCTGCCGTTAATGTTTGCGCATAATTACTTTCACTGTGGCGACTACGCGGAGGAATAGCGCACACCCAGTAGGCATTTTGTAAATCAATTTGATGCGTTAACTGGCCATTTTCTAGCAAAAACTGACGTTCAAAATCATGCTCATGCACTGCTGAGCGGTGTGTACCCTGCACTTGCCAACCTGCTTGCTGCGCATTAACGCATAAAGCACTGCCTAGCCAGCCCGCGCCTAGTACCACTAAGTTGTTACTCTGATGATTCAATTTATATGACCCCGTTTATTTAAATGTATAATTCTTAACTCGTTTCATAGAGTTCTAAAATTAAATATGCTTAGATATCTGTTACAAAAACAATAACAACATGTGCACTTATGCTAAATAACTTATCATTAAGAAAAAAAATATTATTATTGATTGGCGGAACAATTACTATTTTACTGCTCATTGCCTCTACTTTTTTTGTTAACCATATTGCCAAACTATCCAGAGTTAATATAGAGCGTGAGGCTCAAAGCTACTTACAAAGCGAGCAATTATCAATGCAAAGTTACTTTGCTACATACGGTAAAGTAGTTGCCACCTTTATTAATAATCCGCATTTGGTGAATTTTTTTACCGCGTGGGATAAGCGCGATCAAGCCCTAGAAAATGCCAACGGCTACTTGGCTATAAAATTAACGACATGGTCGAAAACATTCGCTTTAACGGCCAAGGCTATGGCTTTTTATTAGATGATCAACAAAAAGTTGTGCACTTTTCAAAAGCATCTGGGCATAAACTCTCTGTCACCGACGAAGGCCCTAACGGTAAAGACGGACTCGATGCGCTTGAACAACAATTTAATAATACCTCAGGGTTTAAAACACTTAACAGTGCAATGCAAAATAACCTCGCGGGTAGCCAAACTGTTATGCTTAAAGGCGAGCAATTTTATGTGGTTTATAACCGCCTACAATTAGAGCAGCCTCATTTAGATTGGTATGTGGGTTTATTAATTCCAACCAGTATGATTGAAGCCCCGGTAAATGCTGCGGTTACAACCACTACAACCGCTGTTATCATTATTTTAGTGATTATTTTAGCAATGATTTTATGGGCCACCCATATGATTTCAAAACCAATCACTACACTCACGCATATTATGCGCGACATTGCTTCTGGCGAGGGTGATTTAACCCAAAAAATTAATATTGATAGCCAAGACGAAGTAGGCCAACTGGCTAATCATATGAATACCTTTATTGATAAGTTGCGAGCGATGATGCTAGACACCGCAGCACAAGCTGAGCAATTAAGTGCCGCTGCCGATCAGCTTAAAACGGTATCGCAACAAACGAATTCAGAAATTCAGCAAGAAAAACAACAAGTAGATAGTGTTAGTGCCGCAGTGACAGAAATGGCCACTACCGTGCAAG
The DNA here is from genome assembly GCF_002332205.1 of Pseudoalteromonas sp. JB197. Taxonomy (NCBI): domain Bacteria; kingdom Pseudomonadati; phylum Pseudomonadota; class Gammaproteobacteria; order Alteromonadales; family Pseudoalteromonadaceae; genus Pseudoalteromonas; species Pseudoalteromonas sp. JB197. Next base: position 3,208,618 of record NZ_NRGZ01000001.1, on the reverse strand, counting down.
AAATATCACGTAACGCACAGCAAACAAATACCGCAGCAGAAGAAGTACAAGCAATTACTGCCGATGGTGCAAGCCGCTCAAGCCAAGCACAAAGTGTAATGAGTGCGCTGGCTGAACATATTGGCGAAGCCTCTAAGGTGGTTGCCGGGCTTGAGCAAGAAAGTAATAACATAGGCGCATTGGTTGATGTAATTAACTCAATTGCCGATCAAACCAACTTACTCGCGCTTAATGCAGCCATAGAAGCGGCCCGCGCCGGAGAACATGGCCGCGGCTTTGCCGTTGTTGCCGATGAAGTTCGCTCGTTGGCGAGTCGTACACAAGAGTCAACTGACGATATTCGCAATATGATTACCCGTTTACAGCAAATTGCTCAGCAAGCCTCTAGTATGATGCTACAAGGGCAAAAACAAACCGAGGACTCTGTGTTGCAAACAAAAGAAGTACTTAGCTCACTACAAAGCATTGCCCTGTCGGTAACTAAAGTACAAGCTCAAAGTCATCAAATTGCCACCTCTACCGAGCAACAAACGGTAGTAGCAGAAGATATTAATACCAGCCTTAGTGCTATTAATAGTTTAGTTAATAGTACCGCAGAGCATGCACACACACTTGCCAATGAAGCACATGATTTAAGTGACCTTGCAGGGGCATTAAATAAAACGGTAAACCAGTTTAAACTATAAACGCCGGCTACTTATATTTAAGCGCTTGAGGATAAACTTTAAGCGCTTATTCCCCCCCTTGTTTTTAATTTATTCAGCACCATATCTTTGAGTGACTGTTGATATTTCAAAGTGGAAACTTACTTAATATCACTAGCTTTGCTAGCAGTTTTCACCTCGTATAAAAATATATAGCAATTTTATGTACTAGATTAAGTTTTTCTGTTTTTAATCCATATCTTTTTAGTGAGATGGTTTGTTGTTTAGCAGAGTCTGGTATAGTAGCACACGTAATAAACAGTGCTTTTTGAACGGTTTAATACAAAATTGCTAATTAATGTGTCCTCGGTGTTACTTTAAAGAACACATTAATTATCAATTGTTAAAAATGGGTTAGCCGATGTACGGCTGGCAAAAAAATACATTGTAACGGTTTTATCATGATATCTAATTTATTTACCAAGATTTTTGGTAGTCGCAATGACCGCACTATTAAAAACCTAAGAAAGACGGTCGCACTGATCAATGCACTTGAAACGCAATTAGAAGCGCTTTCTGATGACGACTTAAAAGCGAAAACAGCAGAGTTTAGAGAACGTTACGATAACGGACAAAGCCTTGACGACTTACTGCCTGAAGCATTTGCTGTGGTACGTGAAGCATCTAAACGTGTAAATGGCATGCGTCACTTTGACGTACAGCTACTCGGTGGCATGGTACTGCACCAAGGCCGTATTGCAGAAATGCGTACCGGTGAAGGTAAAACACTCACAGCTACATTACCTGCTTACTTAAATGGTTTAACTGGTAAGGGCGTACACGTAATTACCGTGAACGACTACCTAGCTAAACGCGATGCGGAAACTAACCGTCCGTTATTTGAGTTTTTAGGTTTAACAGTAGGCTGTAACGTACCGGGTATGATGCCACAGCAGAAAAAACAAGCTTATGTTGCCGATATTACGTACGGTACTAATAATGAGTTTGGTTTTGACTACCTGCGTGACAACATGGCATTTAGCATAGATGAGCGTGTACAACGTCCATTATTTTATGCTGTTGTCGATGAAGTGGATTCTATCTTAATTGATGAAGCCCGTACGCCCCTTATTATTTCAGGCCCTGCTGAGGACAGCTCAGAGCTATACACTGAAATTAATACCATGGTGCCTTTACTTGAACTACAAGAAAAAGAAGACGAAGAAGGTATTGAAGGCGATGGCGATTTCACTATTGATGAAAAGTCTAAGCAAGTTCATTTAACTGAACGTGGCCAAATTAAAGTTGAAGAGCTACTTACTGAGCGCGGCTTAATTGCAGAAGGCGATTCGCTTTATTCTGCAGCCAGCATTACGCTACTAAGCCATGTTTATGCAGCGCTTCGTGCTCATAAGCTTTATCAAAGAGATGTTGATTACGTTGTAAAAGAAAACGAAGTTATCATTATTGATGAGCACACTGGTCGTTCAATGGAAGGTCGTCGTTGGTCAGAAGGTTTACACCAAGCTGTTGAAGCTAAAGAAAGCGTAAATATTCAAAACGAAAACCAAACGCTTGCATCTATTACCTTTCAAAACTATTTCCGTTTATACGAAACACTTGCGGGCATGACAGGTACAGCCGATACGGAAGCATTTGAGTTCCAGTCTATTTACGGCCTAGACACTGTTGTTATGCCAACTAATAAGCCGATGATTCGTGATGATCGCGCCGACTTAGTGTACCTAACGCAAGAAGAAAAATACGAAGCTATTTTAGTTGATATTAAAGACTGCCAAGAACGCGGACAACCTGTACTTGTAGGTACTATTTCAATTGAAAGCTCTGAGTATTTATCGCAATTTTTACGCAAAGAAAAAATTAAGCACAACGTACTTAATGCTAAATTTCATGCGCAAGAAGCTGATATCGTATCAGACGCTGGCCTACCAGGCACAGTAACGATTGCCACTAACATGGCTGGCCGTGGTACCGATATTGTACTTGGTGGTAACTGGCACAGCGAAGTTGAAATGCTTGAAAACCCAACTGATGAACAAATTGCTGAAATTAAAGCTGCATGGAAAATACGCCATGACGCAGTAATCGATGCAGGTGGTTTACATATTATTGGTACTGAACGCCATGAATCTCGTCGTATAGATAACCAATTACGTGGTCGCTCTGGTCGTCAAGGTGATGCCGGTTCAAGCCGTTTTTACTTATCGATGGACGATGCGTTAATGCGTATTTTTGCTGGCGAGCGCATGACCAACATGATGCGTAAACTAGGCATGCAACGCGGTGAAGCGATAGAACATCCATGGGTTAACCGTGCGATTGAAAATGCACAGCGTAAAGTAGAAGCACGTAACTTTGATGTGCGTAAGCAATTACTTGAGTACGATGACGTAGCAAACGATCAACGCCGTGTGGTTTACTCACAGCGTAACGAACTACTTGAAGAAGGCGATATTTCAGAAACTATCACGGTTATTCGTGGTGATGTGCTGAGTAATATTATTGATCAGTATATTGCACCGCAAAGCTTGGCTGAAATGTGGGATGTACCTGGCCTTGAAGAGCGCTTAAAACAAGACTTCTTAATTGAATTGCCAATTACTCAGTGGCTAGCTGATGACAATAAACTCTATGAAGAAAAACTTCGTGAGCGCATTGAAGAGTCGGTTGGGCAAGCATATAAGCAAAAAGAAGAGATGGTAGGCGATTCAGTACTACGTCAATTCGAAAAAGCGATTATGTTACAAAGCCTAGATCAGCATTGGAAAGATCACCTGGCAGCAATGGATCATTTACGCCAAGGTATTCATTTACGTGGTTATGCGCAAAAAAATCCAAAGCAAGAGTACAAGCGTGAATCGTTTGAGCTATTCGCTGAAATGCTAGAAAACTTAAAAATAGATGTAGTAAGTATTTTAAGCAAAGTACAAGTACGCGCCGAAGAAGATGTTGAAAAAGTAGAAGAGCAACACCGTAAAAGTGAAAACGCTCCTCGCGAATATCAGCATGAAGAAGTTGAGCATGTAGGCGGCGAAGCACCACAAAGCGCAACTGTAATGGCACGTAGCGAGCCAAAAGTAGGCCGTAACGATCCTTGTCCTTGTGGCTCAGGTCAAAAATTTAAGCAATGTTGTGGTAAATTAAAATAATCCAATAGTGTAATAAATTTCGTAAAAAGCGGCGCTTGCGTCGCTTTTTTTATGGTGTTTAAGGGAGATAAAATGACTAGTATAATTGTAAATGTGGCTGTTGGCGTAATTAAAAAAAATAACGCTCTGTTTATTTGCAAGCGGGCAAATGATCAACATCAAGGAGGTTTGTGGGAGTTTCCTGGTGGTAAAATTGAAGCCGGTGAAAGTGTATTTAGAGCACTTAAGCGTGAACTTCAAGAAGAGATTGGCATCACTATTTTTAGTTCCAGTGAGTTGCTAACAATAAAACACGATTACGATGATAAAACGGTAAAGCTGAACGTACATGTGGTGAGTAACTTTAGTGGTGAAGCACATGGCGCAGAAGGGCAAGATAATGCTTGGGTAAGTATTGACGAGCTAGATAACTACGAGTTTCCAGCAGCTAACGTCGATATTATTAGCGCTATAAAAGCGAAATATATTTAACGCTTAATATTTGGCTATACTCTTTTAGTAAAATAATAATAACAATAAACCGCCATTATTAGGCAGCTACAAAAAGGCCAGCAAGTTAACACTTGCTGGCCTTTTTAGTTAGATACTTTCTAGTTAGGTACTTTCTAGTTAGGTAATTAAATTACCAAATTTTTACGCGGTCCTCTGGTTTAATATACATTTTGTCGCCTTCCTTAACGTCAAATGCTTTATAAAACTCAGGCATATTCGATAAAATACCAATTACGCGGTAATGACTAGGCGAATGCGGGTCGGTCATTAAGCGGTTACGCAGCGCTTCATCACGATACTTACGACGCCAAATTTGTGACCAGCCCATAAAGAAGCGCTGATCGCCAGTGTAGCCATCAATCACTGGAGCCTTAGAGTTACCTAAAGATAGCATATACGCTTTATGCGCAACCGTAAGGCCGCCTAAATCACCAATATTTTCACCTAACGTCAATTCACCATTTACGCCAGCATCAGTAAAAGGTTTATATTCATTATACTGAGCAACTAAAGCCGCAGTACGCTGTTCAAACTGTTTAAGGTCTGACTCGCTCCACCAGTTACGTAAATTACCGTCGCCGTCGTATTTAGCACCTTGGTCGTCAAAACCATGGCCTAACTCATGACCAATTACCGCGCCAATAGCACCGTAATTTACTGCATCATCTGCTTCTAAGTTAAAAAATGGCGGCTGTAAAATAGCTGCTGGAAACACAATTTCGTTATTTACTGGGTTGTAGTATGCATTCACAGTTTGTGGTGTCATGTGCCACTCTGAGCGGTCTACTGGTTTACCCAATTTGGCAATCATATCGCTGTAAGCCCATTCGCTATAACGAATGTAGTTACCGACTAATTCATCAGGGTTAATCTCTAGTGCTGAGTAGTCTTTCCACTTATCTGGGTAGCCAATTTTAGGTGTAAACTTGTCTAGCTTTTGTTGAGCGGCAATTTTAGTTTCCGGGCTCATCCACTCTAAATTTTCAATCGCAACACCGTAGCCTTTAATTACGTTATCAACCAACTCTTCCATACGCGCTTTCGCTTCTGGTGGAAAGTTCTCTTTAACGTACACTTTACCTAAAATCTCACCTAGCACACTGTTTGAAGCATCAACCGCTTGCTTCCAAAGTGGTGCTTGTTCTTCTACACCACGTAAAGTTGTACTGTAAAAATTAAACTTAAGGTCCACTAACTCTTTATCGAGTAACTGAGCGTAATTACTTACAAAGTGAAACTTAAGGTAATTTTGCCATGTTGCTAAATCGGTGTTTTTATAAATAGTCGCAAATTTTTCAAAGTAGCTCGGCTGGCTAATAATTAACTCTTCGGTGTTTATGCCTATCGCTTTAAAGTAACTAGCAAGATCAAAGTCACCCATTAGTTTATTTGCTTGTGCAAGGCTCATTTTATTATAAGACTTGGTTGCATCACGGCTCTCTACTCGACTCCACTGCGCCTCAGCAAGGTTTTTTTCCAGCGCTAATACATTTTTAGCCACAGCCTCTGTATTTTCAACCCCTGACTTGGCTAATATTTTAGCAATGTAAGCTTGATAAGAAGCACGAATTTTAGTGAACTTTTCATCATCTTTTAAATAATAATCACGATCGGGTAAACCTAACCCAGCTTGATACGCATACAATGCATTTTCGCTGGAGTTTTTAGCGTCATTATTTACATACCAACCAAATGGCAAGTCGCCGCCTTTAATCTGTAATTGCGCCATTAAAGTAACTAAATCTTTTTTACCTTTAACGGCGTCAATGCTTGCCAATGATGGCTCAAGTGGCTGGATGCCAAGTTCTTCGCGCGCTTCTTCTGCCATGTAGCTATTATAAAATGCCGCCAACTTTGCTTCATCACTGCCTTTTTCAACATTGCTATTTGCTGCCGCACTTTCAAGTACTGTTTTCATCGCCTTTTGCGACTCGTCATATAATTGCGAAAACGAACCATAGTTAGATTTATCGCCAGGAATTTCGGTTTTAGCTAGCCATTGACCATTTACATGGTAATAAAAGTCATCTTGAGCACGTACCGATTTATCCATATTTTCCAGCTCAATACCTAAGGCAAAAGGAGCTGGAACTGGAGCGCTAACCGCGGGAGTCTCGTTTACTTTAATTTCTTGTTGTTCACCACAACCAACCAACCCAAGTGCCAGCGCAATACCTGCGGCGGTCATTGTTATTTTAATCATAAGGATTCCGTTTGTTAGTTAAAATAAATACCTATTTCATTAATATTCAAATACCAGCAGCATAAAGCTGCGTAATGACATTTTATGTACTTTTACTTAATGAAATAAGCATTAACTGCAACCTAGTTAATAGGCGTATTAAGTAGCTATCATAAACCCCATTGGGGTAACAATAAAATTGAATATGTAACAAAGTATTTTAATGCGATGAGTGACCCACATAGTGCTATCAATAACTATGTGAGCTTATAAACGAGTTATTAGCAGCTAGGTTTTACGCTTTGCGTGCAGTGCTAAACGCTCTAACTTTTCTTTTAGCGAAGGGGGGGCTGAGGCGGCTATGGCATTTAAATAATCGGCTGTTTGTTCGCTCATTTTACGAGAATTAGTTATTGGGGTATTAATGGTTTTACTTACTGCGCCCAAGCGTTGTGTTGCTTGTGGATTAGCGGTAATTTTTATTTGCCCAAGCTCTGCCATGCCCGCGGCTCTAAAATGCGAGAGCATATCCATTTTTAAGTAATTTAGTCTAAGCGCAATAGGCGCAGATACCGCTTCGATCATTAAAGTACCATCGCGGTAGTTACTCACGCGGCATTTATCACCCAGTTTGGGGCCTAAAAAGTCTTTAAGTAAGGTTTGCTGGGTATCGAGTGCTTGGCTTTTACCTGCATAAGCCGACAAGCGGTTATTCAGTCCAGCCATAATGTCAGTTAATGGTTTTGGCGCATACCTGTCTTTAGCCATTTAACACCTCGTAAAAACTCAATAATGCGGTTACTCAAATCGAAATAACCCTCGACTTGAGTATACACTGAGCGCAGTGACTAAGCGCCCGCTATTTGCATTTGTTCAATTAACACAGAGCCAGTTTGAATGCCACCACGGCGCTCTATGTCGCCACCAATAGCTGATATTCCTTTAAACATATCTTTTAAGTTACCGGCAATGGTAATTTCGCTTACTGGATATTGAATTTCGCCATTTTCTACCCAAAAACCAGCCGCACCACGCGAGTAATCACCAGTTACTGTATTTACGCCCTGCCCCATTAACTCAGTTACTAATAAGCCTATGCCCATAGTTTTAAGTAGCGCGGTTAAATCGTTATGTGTTTGCTCCACTAACCAGTTATGTATACCGCCAGCGTGCCCTGTTGGTGTCATATTCATTTTACGCGCAGCATAGCTTGCAAGTAGGTAAGTTTGTAACTCGCCACCTTGAATGATTTCTCTATCAAAGGTTTTAACACCTTCGCTGTCAAACGGTGACGATGCGAGCCCTTTGAGTATATGCGGACGCTCGGCAATATTTACACAATTGCTAAATACTTGCGTACCTAGGCTATCGAGTAAAAAACTCGATTTACGATACAGCGCACCACCGCCAATGGCCGACACTAAATGACCAAACAATGAATTAGCAATGTCAGCTCTAAATATTACCGGTACTTTCATGGTGCCTAATTTTTGGCTATTTAGTTTAGCTAAAGTTTCGGCTGCGGCTTCAAGCCCCACTGTTGCGGCATCATTTAAACCAGCTTGATCGCGTGCTACGGTGTAAGCAGAGTCGCGTTGCATTTGCTCGCCATCTTTACCAATTACCATAGTACTTATGCTGTGGCGAGTACGCGGAAAACCAGCAATTAAACCATGGCTATTGCCATAAACACGCAAACCTTGGTGCGATGAAAAACTTGCGCCGTCTGAGTTAACAATGCGCTCATCCGCATTTAACGCTGCTTGCTCTGCAGCATGACAAAACTCAATACCTTGCTCTGGGCTTACATCCCATGGATGGTATAAATCGAGATCTTTGGGTGCAAACTCAAGTAGCTCTTTATCTGCAACACCGTTAAAAGGGTCGTCTGAGGTGAATTTTGCAATATCAATGGCTTTTTCAACCACAGTGCGTAGCGTTTTAGGGCTTAAATCTGCGGTAGACGCAGAGCCTTTATTATTACCTACATACACACTAATGCCTAAACCGCCATCTTGGTTAAACTCAATGGTTTCTACTTCGCCCATGCGAGTGCTAACCGATAATCCTGAAGTGCTAGACATAGCCGCTTCTGCCGCTGTGGCACCGAGTTTTTTCGCATGCTCGAGCACTTCTGCTACCGCATCTTTTACTTGAGATATTTGAGAATAAATTGGATCGTGTTGTTGGCTTTTCATAAATTAAGTCCTGAGCCTTGAAGGCAATGTTGCACACATTTTTTATATTTAAATGCTAACACACTCAATGCATCACATCAGCTAATATTCCTCTGTATGATAATCATGTATAATGGCAGAAGTTATTTTTATTTAAGAGCACCCCATGGCGAAGAAAAAAAGCAAGCCTGCTGATATTGAAGAAGAAATTGAATATGTCTCAAAAACCGAACTGAAGCGTGAAGCACAAGAATTTCATCAGTTAGGGACTGAAATTGCCAAAATGGGTAAAAAGCAGCGTGAGCGCTTGCCATTAAATGATGATTTAAAAGCCGCAATGGTTGTTGCCGATAAAATTAGCAATAAAAGCGATGCTTATCGTCGTCATTTAAACTACATAGCTAAAACACTGCGCACCGTAGAGAACATCGATGCTATAAGATCAATTATCGATGTTATGCTTAATAAAAATAACCAAGCTGAAGTGTTGGTCAAAAAAATTGAGCAATTACGTGCAGACCTAATTGAACAAGGTGATGACCTAATCAATGAGACTATAGAGCAGTTCCCATCGCTTGATCGTCAACAAATGCGCCAGCTAGTTCGTAATGCAGCTAAAGAAGCGAAAGATGAAAAACCTGGTAGAGGTTACAAAGAGCTATTTCAATATTTGAAAGATGCCCATCAAGTTACTTACTAACAGATTAAAAAATATACTTTAAAAAGGTGCTACGGCACCTTTTTTTGTTGTAGATCAACCCGCCCTGCTAAACATTTTTTTATAATCAGCACCTAAATAATATACCAAGGTGCGCGTGATGATTAAACTTCCAAAATGGGATCAAACCCTAATAAATAAATATAATGTGTCTGGCCCACGTTATACATCGTACCCCACGGCACTGTCGCTAACTGAGGGCTATCAACAGCAAGACTTACTCAGTGCGATTGAGTCATCAAACAGCCGTGCATTGTCTTTATATATACATATTCCGTTTTGTAGTCAGCTTTGTTATTACTGTGGCTGCAATAAAATTATTACTCGCCATCAGTCAAAAGCCGACACCTACCTTGATTTTTTAGCCATAGAAATTGCAGCCCAAGCGCCTCTATTTAAAGACTACACCCTAGAGCAACTACATTTAGGCGGTGGTACACCTACCTTTTTAACTACGCAGCAAATGAGCCGTTTAGTTAAACTTTTGGAGCTGCACTTTAATTTTACCGACGCCACTGAGCGTGGTATTGAAATTGACCCTCGATCGCTTGCCGATAACATGTTGGTTGATTTAAGTAACTTAGGTTTTAACCGCGTATCATTTGGTATTCAAGACTTTAATGATGAAGTGCAGCTAGCAGTAAACCGTCCGCAAAATGCCGATACAGTAAAGCAGTTAATCACCCAAGCCCGTGAATTAGGGTTTAAATCGATTAATGCCGACATGATTTACGGCCTCCCATTGCAAACGCCACAAAGCTTTAAACAAACCATAGAGCAGTTGCTTGAGCTTAGCCCTGATCGTGTTTCGGTATTTAATTATGCTCACCTTCCAGAGCGTTTTGCAGCACAACGTAAAATTAAAGATGCCGACTTACCCAGTGCACACAATAAGCTAACTATGTTTAAAAACACCTTAGAGCAAATGACTCAAGCCGGTTATCAATTTATTGGTATGGACCATTTTGCTAAAGTTAATAACGAACTCGCTGTGGCACAAAATGCGGGGCAATTACACCGTAACTTTCAAGGGTATACTACCCACGGAAACTGCGATTTATTAGGTTTAGGGGTTTCATCTATATCGCAAATTGGCACTGCCATTTTACAAAATCAAAAAGAGTTAAAGCATTATTATCATAGTGTAGAAACGCAAAGCGGCTGTGCCATCACCAAAGGCATGCACTTAAGTGCCGATGATGTAATACGCGCTGATGCAATTAAACAGCTTATATGCCAGTTTGAGTTAGATATAGAGGCATTTAGTGCCAAACATGCACTTAACTTTAACCACTACTTTGCTGATGCACTAACGGCAATTGAGCCTTTAATTGCTGATGGGATGGTCACTATTGAAAATAATATGATTAGTGTCACTGCTAGAGGTAATTTATTTATTCGTATTATTTGTATGTGCTTTGACGCTCACTTACAAAAACAGCTAAATGCAACGCGTTTTTCTCGGGTTATTTAACCCTCAGCCCGAGTAGTAAATTTAAAACGAAAAAGCAGACCTGAGGTCTGCTTTTGTATTTTGTGCTTTAAATTATTTAAACGCTGATTAATTAAATACCACGTTTTCGCTGCCAGGGGCGGCTTTAAACTCAATAATAATTTTAGCGCAGTCAGCTATAATCTCATCTTTATGTGTCTCTTCGGCACGCCAGCGAGCTGTATCTAACTTAAATATTTCTTTTTTGGTATATTTTTTACGCGCATCATGAGTCGGCATTTCTTTAACTACTTGGTACATTTTATAAATGCCCGAGTATTTTGTCGTTAAATCTTGCTCGTCTTCAAAACCATATTGCGACATAAGTACCCAAATACGTAAACAGCCTTCTGAAAACTCACACTGCTGTTCATGCATTGCACGCGCGATTAAATGAATGCTGTCGGCTAATTTGGCGTTACGCTTTAAACGTGACTGCTTAAGCTTTTGCTGTTGCTCAGCCTGCTTTTTAACAATCAGTTTTTTTTGCGCGCTTAACTTATAAAGCAACTGACCCGCATAAAATGCTAAGCCCACTATAATAGCAGCACCTACAAATAAGGCTAAGATCACCGCTGTACTCATTTAATAACCCTTATTACTTGTCTTCTTCGTCTAACCATTCGTTAGCAAGATCGTTCGATAAATACTGATCGAAGTCTGAATTACTTTCTTCGCTAAAGTCATCTTCAAACTCTTCTTCATCTTCATCCTCGATACCAAGCAATTTACACAATGCTTGATGACGAGCAATACGACTATTAAAGTACTTAGCATCTTTACCCGTTAGCATTTCGCCATTTTCATGACGCTCTACTAATTTAAGTAAGCGCTCATCATTTTCAAGTGCTTCTAGCTCTTGCTCAGGCGTAAACTCTGGCTCTGCTGACTTTTTAAGCTCAACAGTTGGCTTTAAGTTACGTTTTATTTCTACTTTAGGTGCAGCTGCAACAGCTATTAATGGCACAGGTTTTTTACTGCCAATGCGTTTATCTTTAGTTCCCGTGTTACTTTTTTGGCTATCATCATTTAATAGCTCAGGGGTATTACGAGATCCAGGCTTAGCACCTTTGGTTTTTTTAACACGTTGCTCTTTTAATGCACGCATTTCTTTAAGCTTATCTTGGCTTAAACGTACTGGTCCATTTGCTGGGCTTTTGCGTGACTTTTTAGTTCTACTCATATCTTGATCATCTCACTTAAGAGGTTTTGGGCGAGGCGCAAATCAATGGGCATCGCAATGCTGGCCTAGCCAGAAGAATTCAGTTTGCGCTTTAGAGGCTGGGTTTCTCTATTTAGCGCTTAAAACAGCTTACTGCTCGTTTTTAAACGGTGGCTATTGTAACAGGACAAATAAAAAGGCGGTAGAGAAAACATCTCTACCGCCTACTAATCTGAGCGCCATTATCTGGACACTTCTCCCTTCGACTTTTTAGTCTTTATTATTGTTATTATTTTTACCTATCCCTATTATTATTATTTTTACCTTCCGTGTAGCATTCCATTTTGTTTTTATTATTAAACTTCCATGAGTTTTTATTATTTTCGGTCTTCCTAACGCTTTTTTGTTATTTCCTTTGCTAGCACCAATTTGTGCTATGTAGTCGTGTCGCGCTACTGTCCTTATAGCTTATTCCATTTTGTTATTGTTTTTTGCGACAGGGGTTAATGTACCTGTTAATAATTTTGTTACAACTAATTTATATATCTTTTATTAAAAGGATTATAACAAAAAACACAAAAACCATTACATTACATCAAGTTAACAATTTAATGGTTTTTAAAATAAGACTTATCTCACAGCTATGCATGGTCAATGTCTTACATGAATAAAGACTATAAAAGTAATTTTAAGCACAAAAAAAGCAGCCTAAGCTGCTTTTTTGTACATATTGTAGTTTATTACATTAATAATAATTAAATAAATACAACTTTAGTGTAAGCCACCTAAGTACTGCGAAAGTACTTCAATGTCTTTATCTGTTAATTTCTTTGCAATATCTTGCATCACACCATTTAAATCATTTTGGCGTGTGCCATCACGAAATTTTTCAAGTTGCGCTTTAACGTAACCTGGATGCTGAAAAGAAACTTTTGGAAATTTTGCAAGTGACGAGCCATTACCACGAGGGCCATGACATGCAGCACATCCTGGAATACCACGATCTGCATCACCTGCTTTGTAAAGTATTTTACCGGTTTCAACTACGTCTTTAGGCGTAGCTTCTTCGCTCATGTTTAGTGATGCAAAATAAGCCGACAAATCTTTCATATCCTGTTCGCTTAATGGCATAGCCATTGCGCTCATAACCGGATCCATACGACCTTTTTTGCCACCTGAGGTCATACCTAGTTTTAAGTCTTGAAGTTGCTTATAAATATAATCGGCATGTTGACCCGCAAGCTTAGGATAGATATTAATCGGTGCATTACCGTCTGGGCCGTGACAAGCCGCACACGTTACTGATTTTTCTTTACCTGCGTTTACATCGCCTTCAAATGCTGTTGCGTTGCTTGCTGACAACGCACCAAGCAATATAGTTAAAGATAGTGCTATTTTTTTCATGGTGAATTCTCTGTTTCCGACCCTGTATCATCTACAATATGGATGTTGTGATTTTTATATTCTACACGATAATAAATTCTCTGGCACGTTTTCTACTCATATTAAACTTATAATTTATAGGGTTTTGCCTTAGGTTAAGCTTTAACTTGGTTTAAATGTGCTGTATATGGTGGTTTAACAGCTTTTTAATAACTCCTTTATAGTATAAAATACGCCCCATGAGCGAATTTAGCTCAATGTGATCATTTTTAAGTTTTAGGAGAGCCCGTGCTCAAATCTCGTATCAAATATAATACCGCGTCTTTCGTTACAAGCGCTCCAGACATTACTAAATTACCTGCTGATACGGGAATTGAAGTTGCGTTTGCCGGTCGCTCCAATGCAGGTAAATCAAGTGCTCTTAATGCACTTACCGACCAAAAATTAGCGCGTACCAGTAAAACTCCTGGACGTACTCAGCTAATAAATACCTTTGAACTTGCTGATGTTGATGACATGCGCCTTATCGATTTACCAGGCTATGGCTTTGCTAAAGTGCCAATTGAAATGAAAAAGAAATGGCAGAAGTCGCTAGGCGAATATTTACAAAAGCGTCAGAGTTTAAAAGGTATTGTAATTTTAATGGATATTCGTCATCCATTAAAAGATTTAGACCGTGATTTAATTAATTGGGCTATTAGCAGTGAAATTCCTGTTTTAGCGCTATTAACTAAAGCAGACAAATTTAAACAAGGTCCGCGTCAATCACAAGTACTTAAAGTTCGCCGTGAATTAAGCGCCCTTGATGGTGATATTACGGTACATGCATTTTCATCACTAAAAGGTACTGGCTTGCCAGACGTTGCCAAAAAACTTGATGAATGGTTTTTAGGCCCAGTTGTAGCGGTACCACCTGCTGAAAAAATACTTAACGATGGCACTAACCCAGCAAGCTAATTTATTCTGCAAGGCTTAAAAGCTTACACATTCGATAAATAGCCGAGCTTATCTGTCTCGGCTATTTCAGCCCATTGCATTAATAGCATACACTTCTTGCCACGCACGCATTACAAACCTAAGCCATTATTATCCGCTATTACTCGAGTTTAGGATAAATAAAACGGCTCCCCGGCAGATGTTATAAAATAACCCTGTTTATCAGTATTGGCTATTTTAGCCCATTGCATTAATAGCATACACTTCTTGCCACGCACGCATTACAAACCTAAGCCATTATTATCCGCTATTACTCGAGTTTAGGATAAATAAAACGGCTCCCCGGCAGATGTTATAAAATAACCCTGTTTGTCTGTCTGGGCTATTTCTGCCCATTGCATTAATAGCATACACTTCTTGCCACGCGCACATTGCAAACCCTAAGCCATTATTATCCGCTATTACTCGAGTTTAGGATAAATAAAACGGCTCCCCGGCAGATGTTATAAAATAACCCTGTTTATCAGTATTGGCTATTTTAGCCCATTGCATTAATAGCATACACTTCTTGCCACGCACGCATTACAAACCTAAGCCATTATTATCCGCTATTACTCGAGTTTAGGATAAATAAAACGGCTCCCCGGCAGATGTTATAAAATAACCCTGTTTGTCTGTCTGGGCTATTTCTGCCCATTGATAAAATACACTTCTTGCCACGCGTGCACAGCACCCATAAGGGAGTTGTATATAAGGCACGGCTGCATCTTTGTAGTCTTGTATATATATAGGTTGCTCAGCACTGATGAGCCATTGTCTGTCTAGGTTATCTATACAACAAAGCACTTGTCCTTGCTCGGTATTTTCAAATCGCCAGGCAACAATAATAAAGGGGGCGTCTTCAACCGTGATGGCTATTTTTTCGACCGGCGTTTTTAAATAAAACTGCTCACCCTCTTTACACAATACCGAGGCAAACAGCTTTACCATAGCCGGGCGTGTTATTTCACTGCCAGCATAAAACCATTGCCCTTGGTCGTTAATAACCATTGGCAATGATCCACAGTGAGTTGGTTGCCAACTATCAAAGGGTTTGCTTGGCTCGCTTAATTGCTTGCTTAGTTGGCTAAGGGAAATCACTGCTTTTTAAATGTCAGTGCAAAAGTAACAGGTACGGCAGTCGCAATTGACGGTAAACCCGCTAATTTTTGTAATTCCATAATGCCCTCTGTAATTGCAAAATCATTACTATTAATAATAATAGGACTGAAAGAAGACACACTTAAATCACCATTTTCTGCACTGCTAACCAGCACATCTATAGTAAGCGGCTTTTTATTACCATGAAAATCAAGTTCCGCATTAATCCCTTTAAGCACATACTGGCCAGGTTTTTTAATACTGCTGAGCTGCGATGCTAGATCTGCGGTTAATATGGCATTTGCAAATGTATCGGCTTCAAATAATAATTTTGTTAAACGCTCATTACGAATGGGGATCAGTGTTTCTGCCGAGGTTAAGTCTACATTTACACTAAACTCACCTTTATCTGATAACTTGCCTTCAATATTAGTAAAGTGATTTGCTTCAGCAATACTATTTTTTTTGATAGAAACAAAGCTTAATTGGCTTTTATCGTTTACTAACTGCCAATCGGCCTGAGCGATATTAGAAATAACTAAACTTGATAACGACAAACCTGCAATAGCTAATGCTTTAAACATGACGAATTCCTTCTATAAATGAACAATACCCCATTCATTAGAACCACAAATGAATAGAAAGTACTTTTTATGAGCTTATATGGTATCACCTAAAGGATTAAGTGTAATTATAGAATAATAAATGGGGAATAATTAAGGTTAGGAATAAAAAACGGCCCATCAAATATATGATAGGCCGGTATAGCAAACTGGGGAGAAGCTATGAATAATTGCATCTTCGCAGATGCATCATCAACAGGATGTCCTACAGGATGAGGACGGCGCGACTTTAACAAAAGCCAGCGCACTAGTACAATAAAATTCTAGATAATTTGTGTATATTTGCCAACACCTTATGATTTAACATGGGTCTTTTCTTTAGTTAACTTTTATGTAACTAATGCGGCTATTTATTTAAGTAATTTATATTTTTATACTGACATAAAAAAAGTGCCCTTAGGCACTTTTTTGTCATTTTATTATATAAACTTAGTGAGCCTGTTCCCAGTTGTCGCCTTCATCAGCTTCAACTATAAGTGGTACATCAAGAGTAGCCGCTTGCGACATTAGTTCGCAAATATGCTTTGTGTAAGCATCAACACAGTCTGTTTTAATTTCAAATACCAACTCATCGTGTACTTGCATTAATAGCTTAACGGTATTGGGAGCTTGCTCGTATACCCAACTGTGTACACTTAACATTGCCTTTTTAATGATATCGGCAGCAGTGCCTTGCATTGGCGCATTGATTGCTGCGCGCTCAGCTCCTTTTCTTCGTGCACCATTTTGGGCTTTTATTTCTGGTAAATATAAACGGCGTCCAAAAATAGTCTCTACATAACCGCTTTCAGCGGCCTTTTCACGCGTTGTTTCCATATACTCTAAAACACCTGGGAAACGCTCAAAATATTTATCAATATAATGCTGCGCTTCATGGCGTGGCACATCCAGCTGACGTGCTAA
This sequence comes from Pseudoalteromonas sp. JB197, assembly GCF_002332205.1. Classification (NCBI taxonomy): domain Bacteria; kingdom Pseudomonadati; phylum Pseudomonadota; class Gammaproteobacteria; order Alteromonadales; family Pseudoalteromonadaceae; genus Pseudoalteromonas; species Pseudoalteromonas sp. JB197. Next base: position 3,191,596 of record NZ_NRGZ01000001.1, on the reverse strand, counting down.
ACCAAATGCCGACATGCCATAAATTAAGCCAAAGTTAACCGCTTTAGCTTTACGACGCATATCGCTGGTCACTTCTTCTAAACTTACACCAAATACTTCTGCTGCAGTGGCACTGTGCACGTCTAAACCATTAGCGAACGCACTTAATAAACCTTTATCTTGTGAAAGATGCGCCATTATACGTAGCTCAATTTGGCTATAATCGGCAGCGACAATTTTATAGCCATCGGCCGCTATAAACGCTTCACGAATACGACGCCCTTCTTCTGAGCGAATTGGAATATTTTGTAAATTAGGATCGGTTGAACTTAAACGCCCAGTTGCCGTTACGGCTTGATGATACGAGGTATGCACACGCTGCGTTTTCTCGTTAACCATTAACGGTAATTTGTCGGTATAGGTTGATTTAAGCTTTGATAAACCACGGTGCTCAATAATTACTTTAGGCAGTGGATAGTCGTGCGCTAATTCTTGTAATACTTCTTCTGCGGTAGAAGGCGCGCCTTTAGGCGTTTTTTTAATTATTGGCAGTTCCAGTTTTTCAAACAACAATACTTGTAGTTGTTTTGGAGAACTTAAATTAAATGGTTCACCCGCTATTTCATACGCTTCTTTTTCCAGCTCCAATAAACGCTCGCCTAAGCGTTGGCTGTGCGCAGCAAGCATTTTGCTGTCTATTGCTACACCAGTGCGTTCAATATCAGAAATAACATTAACCAGTGGCATTTCTATATCTTCGAATACTGATTTTAGTTTTTCGTCAGCGGCTAATTTTGGCCATAAAACTTGGTGTAAACGCAGCGTAATATCTGCATCTTCAGCGGCATAGGGGCCGGCTTTATCTAGCTCTACTTGATTAAAAGTAAGTTGCTTTTTACCTTTACCAGCAATATCTTCAAAGCTGATATTTTTATGGCCTAAAAATTTAAGTGCCAGTGAATCCATATCATGGCGCGTACCCACACTGTTAAGCACATACGATTCAAGCATGGTATCAAACTTAATACCGTTTAATTCATAACCCGCATTTGCTAATACGCTTTTATCGTATTTAAGGTTTTGCCCTACTTTAGCTTTTTTGGCATCGGCTAGAATAGGTCCTAATTTTTGCATTACAAACTCAAGGCTTAGTTGCTCAGGTGCACCCGGATAGTCGTGAGCAACGGGTAAATAAGCAGCTTCACCGGCTTTTACCGCAAAGCTCATACCTACTAACTGTGCTTGCATGTAATCAAGGCTGGTTGTTTCTGTATCAAAGGCAAATAGCTCAGCATCATTTAGCTGCTCTATTAATGCATCAAACTGGCTCTCGGTTAAAATAGTTTCGTATTGTGCCTCTGCTACTTTTGGTACTTCGTTAGCCTCAGTGGGAACAGCTAAGTGTGTTTCGGTATCTTTAGGGTTATCGAGTAACTCAGCTAACCAACGACGAAATTCACATTCACCATAAAGCGCAATTAGCTCATCTTTATTGGGCTCTTGTAACTTAAAGGTATCAAGATCCGACTCAACCTCAACATCACACTTAATAGTAGCAAGTTGATAGCTTAAAGGCAGATGATCTAGCGCAGCTGCTAACTTTTCTCCTATTTTACCTTTGATCTCGCTGGCATTATCCATAACGCCCTGTAGCGATCCGTATTTTTCTAACCACTTAACCGCAGTTTTAGGACCACACCCTTCTACCCCTGGAATATTATCTACTTTATCGCCCATTAAAGCTAAATAATCGATAATAAGCTCTGGGCCCACACCAAACTTTTCAACTACAGTAACAGGATCCGAGATACTGTCGGTCATGGTGTTTATAAGCGTTACATGTTCATTTACCAACTGCGCCATATCTTTATCGCCGGTAGAAACCAGTACGTGGCGCTTTTGCTCTGAAGCTATGCGCGCAAACGTACCAATTACATCGTCGGCTTCAACACCTTCAATGCTAATAAGCGGAAAACCCATTGCCTTAATAATACGGTGGATTGGCGCTATTTGCGTGCGTAAGTCATCTGGCATTGGCGGACGGTTCGCTTTATATTCGCTATACATGTCATTTCTAAAGGTTTTGCCTTTAGCGTCAAATATAACCACCATATGCGAGGGATCATATTGTCTGATCAAACTTTTTAGCATGTTGATCACACCATATATCGCTCCGGTCGCTTCACCTTTTGAGTTAGTTAAATGTGGCGGTGAATGATAAGCACGAAATAAATATGAAGAGCCATCAACTAAAATAAGTGGGTTTTCGGGGATCTGAGCCATGGTGAATTTGGATCCTAAATACAAAAAGTAAGATAATTATAAGCATGCCATAAGGCAGTGAATAAAACGACTGCGAATTAATACTACTGATGTTGATTAATTCAGAACAAACTGTGGATAACTTTGTAGATAACAGCCACAGACCATTCTTCCAAAGCATTAAAAAACGCTTAGAAATAAAGTTAACTGGTTGTTTTTACTAAAAAAGATAATACGAGGTTCTTTTTTTATTATTTTTTTACCAATGTGGAAAAAAGTTTTAAGCGTTACATCCGCTGTTAGTCATTGCCATTATTTGCATCCATTTAAATAACTGGACGAGCATTCTAGCATAATGGATCAAAGATCATAGCGATCCTTTATAATTTTTTTCACTGTGGTTGATCACCAAATGGCATATACCCTATGATCACTCGCTTAGCGAACAGTAACTATACAAATAATTTTTCAAACAGATTATTTTTGCCATGTTAAACTTGAAGGTCTGTTGATCTTTCAAGATTGAGTTTGCAGCAGTGTGTTTGGTATTTAGGCAAGGCAGAGCCTATGTGGTGTGGTTATTCCCCATAAATAGGCGATAACGCAGCATTAATGCCAAACATGCGCTGCCCGAAGGGTCTGTCTAGGGGCGGTTAACTCTTTGTTAGGGGCATGAGCAGGATGCAAAAGCTTTGCTCTGTTTTTACTTATTTACACATAGATGTAAGCCAGTAGAATAACGCAGGAGCAGTTATCGAGCCTACTAGGTTACAAACCGCGCGCCGCGATCAAATCGCTCCTAGTTTGAACAAATTTTAATCCGCAAAGGTTAACAGACCCTAATCTATCGAACTAAATTTTAGTTTGCCGACTTAAACGGAGCAGATAAAAAATGAAAAAAGTTGCAGTAATTTTAGCCGGTTGTGGCGTTTATGATGGTAGTGAAATTAATGAAGCCGTTTTGACTTTATTACACATAGCAAAAAATGGTGCAAGTTATCAATGCTTTGCACCCGATATAGCGCAGCATCACACCATTAATCACCTCACTGGTGAAGAAACCACCGATAATCGTAATGTACTTGTAGAAGCAGCGCGTATTGCTCGCGGCGAAGTAAAAGCGATTACTGAGCTGGACGTTACACAGTTTGACGCTTTAATTGTACCGGGTGGTTTTGGTGCTGCAAAAAATCTATCTGACTTTGCTATAAAAGGGCCACTGGCAAGTATTAATGCTGACGTGTTACATGCCTGTAAAGCGTTTGCCAATACCAATAAAGCAGCGGGCTATATGTGTATTGCTCCTAATTTAATTCCTTTTATTTATCAGCAAGCACACCTAACTATAGGTAATGATAGTGACACAGCTAATGCACTTAACACCCTAGGTGCTCAGCATGTCACCTGCGCAGTAGATGATATTGTTGTAGATCAGCAGTACAAGCTAGTAACAACACCAGCCTATATGCTGGCACAATCTATACTCGATGCCGATGCTGGAATAGCTAAACTGGTGAGTGAAGTGCTCGCACTAAGCTGATTTTTGAGCAATATGATCTATTTAGATTTTTGTAACTTAGAATAACAGTTACTCTGTTTAACCATTTAGTAAACTGCTGTTTTTATTGAGTTAACGCAATCTTTAGTCGATTTAATCAATAAAATCTACTCTTAGCATTTTATAAATTGCTTAGGGGAGTTATAATTGTTTTAAATTCCGTCATTTACAATCGTGATTGATCACGTTCAAATTGAAGTGGGCAAGGCAAAATGAAAAAACTATCAGCTGCAGCATTACTAATGCTAGCAACCACCGCATACGCACAGCCATATGATAACTCTATGACTGCCGATGCAATCAAAAAACGTCTCGCACCGATTGGTGCTGTATACCTTGAGGGTGACAAAGTGGCCGCTCCTGCAGCCCCTACTGGCCCACGTTCTGGCGAGCAAGTATATCAAGCTTCATGTTTTGCGTGTCACGGTACTGGTGCGTTAGGCGCACCTAAATCGGCTGATGATTGGTCACCTCGCCTTGCTAAAGGTAATGATGTATTACTCGATCACGCACTGAATGGTTTTAATGCAATGCCGCCAAAAGGTACTTGTATGGATTGTTCTGAAGACGAAATTAGTGCCGCAATTAACTTTATGACAACTAAGTAAAAGCCTACTAAAATCAATAAATAAAAAGGTTTACTTAAGGTAAGCCTTTTTTAATGCTTTTTATCTACTTTTAACCGCTATTTTAACGAATATATGCTTGACGCTAATAGTTAAAAATGAAATTATAAGCGCAATTATTATACAATAAAAACACAGCTGGTTAACATCATTGGAAGATAAATTAGATAAATTAACAGTACCTAGTAACTTAGCGCATCAAAATAAACGTCTTAAAGCGCTACTGAAAAAGTACAAGCATGCACATCATCTACAAAATGCCCTGATCCTATTATCAGAGCAAGCCAGCACGGTTGCAGAACTTACCTTGCTCTATCCCGCTATACACGATATTTTGCAAAAGTACGTACCAAGCAAAAGTTTTTATCTTGTACTTTCCAACAGACACACAAACTTATTAGAACTTTCTTATTTTTCAGACGAAAAAGATGGTCTTGCTATTGCCCTTAATCAGCATAATAGTTTTAACGAAGGTGCAACTGGTTATGTATTTAAACAAGGTAAAACAACCTACTTTACTAAGCAACAAATGCAAGATGCTGCTAATAGTGGTTTATTTAAAGCATTAGGTACGCCTGCTGAGCACTGGATTGGCGTGCCTGTATTTCAAGAAAAAAGCATTATAGGCGTACTTGCAGCACAAAGTTACGACACAGAGCAAGGATACAGCCCACAACAAATACAATTACTAGAGGTTATGTCGCTGTACTTAGCTACCGCAATAGAGCGAGTAAAAAAGCGCGAGCAACTCGAAGCCGAAGTTAAAATTCGCACCCAAGCACTTACGCAAAGTAACGCAGCGCTTAACCTTGAAGTCGAACAACGTAAACGAGCCCTACAACGCCAGCAAATTTTATTTAAAATATCGGAGCTGGCAACACAAGCTAAAAATATTGATGATGTATATTTACAACTGCATGAAATTATAAAGTCGATAACCTATGCTGATAACCTTTACATTGCACTTTATAACAAAGATTCTGGCTGGCTAAGCTTTCCTTATTACGTAGATGAATTTAAAAAGAACCCTCAATCAAGGCGTTTTTCTAAAGGCTATAGTGAGCTAGTAATTAGCACCGAAGAAACTCAGCTTATACATCCCGATAGAGCAAAAGCGCTTATACAAGATGGCACAGTACAACGTACTTTGCCTGTGCCTGAAAAGCAAATGGCTACCAGCTGGCTTGGCGCACCATTAAAAACATCACAAGGTGTTATTGGTTTAATTGTTTGCCAAGCGTATAACAATAAACATATTTTTAGCCAAGATGATTGCGAACTCATCACCTTTTTATCCCATCAAATTGCTACAGTATTACAAACAAAATTAGCTAATATCGCACTTAAAAAGAGTCATCAGGAGCTTGAGTTTCGGGTTGACGAAAAAACTAAAGAGTTACGCCAAGCTAACCTACATTTACAAATGCAAATTGATGAGCGAAAAAAAATAGAGCAGCAGCTTTATCACGACGCGCATCACGACTCGCTGACCGGTTTAGCTAACCGAAGCTTATTTTTAACTCAACTTGAAAAAACCCTGCAAGAATATCATCGCTTTGTAGAGCAACACTTTGCCGTATTATTTATTGATTTAGATAAGTTTAAAAGTATTAACGACCAACTTGGCCATCATGCCGGGGATCAGTTTTTAATTAGCGTGAGTAAGCTATTTTCGCAGTGTATTCGCGAGCACGACTTATTAGCGCGCTTAGGGGGGGATGAGTTTGTAATTTTATTGACTCATTTAACCGAGCCTCAACAAGCTGAAGATGTTGCAAATAGAATAATTAACTTAATGGCAGAACCATTTTGTTTTAAAGGCTCGTCACTGCAAAGTGGTGCAAGTATTGGTATAACTTACTCTAACCAAAGCTATAAAAATACGGATGAAATAATTCGTGATGCCGATGCCGCTATGTACTACGCTAAAAACTCAGGTAGAAACCGCTATGAGCTATTCCACCCGCTATTAACGCAAGCAATACCAGAGCAGCAATCACCAGTACTGCATTACCTTGAACAGCTACCGATGAACTTTAGAAGTTCTGAGATCATTACTCTTGATGAAAATTGCCAGTCTGAGTCATTGCTAGAGGCATTTGGCGAGCACCCTATATTGGGCTATACCAGTTTTGATATTCTAAAAAAGTTTGCCTGCGATAAAGAGCAACATCTTAATGTTGAACTACAGCTACTGCAACAAGCATACACACAAACAAGTAACGCTAACTTAAACGTCGGCTTACTACCTTGCTCTAGTTTGTTATTGGCCCATCCTGAGTTTATTTTATTTACTGATGCTTTGAGCCAATGCGAAAACAAAACACAGCTTTGCTTACTCTTTGACGAGCAAGAAATTCGTTATGCTAGTGCAACACAAATTGAAAATTTAAAGCAATTATCTTTAAACGGCTACTCTATTGGGTTAAATAATTTTGCTAAAGATAAATGCGAGCTTAACTTACTTAGCGAAATTGATTTTGACTACCTACTACTAAGCTCGACATTTAGTAAACGTATTTTGCAGCAAGCTAGCTACGACCTACAACTGCAGGGAGTACTTGCCATTACTAAAATTAAAAACACTAAAGTAATAGCAAAAGGCCCTGCTATATTAAATTTTAGAGCTCTATTAGATAAACACGGTCTAGGATTTTTTATCGGTAAACAGTCTACACTTAACAGTAGTTTGCAGCCCTCTATTAGTCACTCTGAATCACTGCAACGTTAACCAATTTATTCAGGTTTTTTAAGCATAGCGCGTAAATTAGCCACACGCGCCTGACCTTTTTCCATTCGCTCGGCTTGGCTATTAGGTGCTTTTTTATTCTCGAATGCTAAATCGTCTTGTGGTAGTTCTTGTACAAAACGACTGAGCTCTGTTTGTGATGTTTCGCCAAATTGACGACGTATTTTAGCATAAGTTAAGGTGAGCTCTTGTTGAGCTCGGGTGATCCCAACATACGCAAGGCGACGCTCTTCATCTACGTTGTCCTCATCAATACTTACCTGATGCGGTAGCAAGCCCTCTTCCATACCCACCATAAACACGTACGGATACTCTAGTCCCTTTGATGCATGCAAGGTTGATAACTGCACCGCGTCGGCTTCATCTTCTTCTTCGTTACGCTCTAACATATCGCGTAATGTAAGTTTGCTCACTACTTCGGCCAAGGTCATGGGCTCGTTATCGGCGTCGCCGGTTAGCATGTCGGTGATCCACCGATATAACTCCGATACGTTTTTCATCCGCATTTCAGCCGCTTTGGCACTAGGTGATGACTCGTATAAATACGCTTCGTAGTTAATGTTACGCACTAAATCTTTAACCGCTTCTAGGGTATCACCGCGCACCGCGTTGTCTGATAGCTCCACAACCCAACGTGCAAACCCAGTAAGTGCGTTCAAACCACGCCCTTTTAGCCTATAACCTAGGTCATTATCAAAACAGGTAGCAAATAAACTCATGTGCTTTTCATTTGCGAGCGTACCCAGCTTTTCAAGTGTCACCGTGCCTATTTCGCGCCGTGGCGTATTTACTATACGTAAAAATGCATTGTCATCATCTTGATTAACCAGCAGCCGTAAGTAGGCCATAATATCTTTAATTTCTGAGCGCGAAAAAAACGACATACCACCGCTAATTTTGTATGGAATACGGTTACTCATTAACGATTTTTCAAAGCCTCGCGCTTGGTGATTACCGCGATATAAAATAGCGTAATCTTTGTAGCTAGTGCGTTTCATAAACTTATGCGAAATAATTTCAGCCACTACGCGCTCAGACTCATGCTCTTCATCACGACAACCAATTACTTTAATTGGCTCACCATAACCGAGCTCACTAAACAGCTTTTTTTCAATGTCGTGCGGGTTGTTGGCAATTAATATATTAGCCGCTTTTAGTATTCGCCCTGCACTACGGTAGTTTTGCTCCAGCTTAATAAGTCTAAGCCCGGGGAAGTCTTTACTTAATAACACTAAGTTTTGCGGACGCGCACCGCGCCATGAATATATCGATTGATCGTCATCGCCTACCACAGTAAAGCGGGCGCGCTCACCTACTAACAGCTTAACAAGTTGGTATTGGCTGGTATTGGTATCTTGGTACTCATCCACCAGCAAGTATTTAAAGCGTTGCTGCCAGCGCATCCGTGAGGTGGCATTATTAGTAAGGAGCAAAGTAGGGATCATTATTAAGTCATCAAAATCTAGTGCATTGTAAGCACGTAACTGGTTTTGATAGCGACCATAAAGCTGTGCAAATAATGCTTTTTGTGGCTCTTGCGCCTCGCGGATTGCTTGTTCTGGTAAAATTAATTCGTTTTTCCAGCTACCAATTGCCATTTTTAATAGCTTGAGTAGGTCTTTATCATTTTTAAGTTCGTCTTCGGTTAAATCATTTAATAACTGGTTGGTATCTTGATCGTCAAATAGCGAAAAACCCGGCTTAAAGCCCAGTGTACTAAGTTCTTTTTTGATAATTTCTAAACCCAGCGTATGAAATGTAGATACCCAAAGCCCTTTGGCATCTTGCTTGCCAAGTGTTTGCAAAACACGCTCACGCATCTCTTTAGCAGCTTTATTGGTAAAAGTAACCGCGGCAATATTACGCGCTTTATACTCACACTGTTTCACTAAATATGCGATTTTATTAGTAATAACACGCGTTTTACCAGAGCCAGCTCCAGCAAGCACTAAGCATGGCCCACTAATATATTTTACCGCTTCATCTTGTTTAGGATTGAGTTTCATAACGACCAAAGAGATTTAAAAAGACGGGCAATTTTAACGTAACCATTACAGCGAGCATAGCAATTGCACTAATTAATTCGATAAAGATCAACCTGTGTTAAATACACTGGCTATAAGGTAATATTAGTTATTATAAATTCTGGGCAACAGCCAAGGGACGAACATGATTAATCCAGCAAAACTTGAAGAAATTGCAAAGCAAATCACTAGTAATATGCCACAAGGCGTAAAAAACTTAGCCGATACACTCGAAGGTAAAACCAAACAAGTTTTACAAAACAAGCTTGCTGAGATGGACTTTGTAAGTCGTGAAGAGTTTGATGTACAAAGCCAAGTACTGATCCGTACACGCGAAAAGCTAACTGAGCTTGAAGCTAAAGTTGCACTGTTAGAGCAACAACTTAGCACTCAGCCAAATGCTGAATAATATATACGCTTAAAGTAAAAAAGCAGCCAAGGCTGCTTTTTTGTTTTGTAATAGTGCTAATTAATTAAATAACTTAAACTCTAGTTAAGGAATTTACTAACATATTGAATTATAATTATATTTGTTTTCTCTAGCCAGAAGTTTTCAGTGAAAACAAGGCGAATTTACGCGTCAATAGCTGGCCTATTGCAAGTAAATTCAACGCAGTTAGCGCTGAAAATAGCTGCTTGAGATAGATTTATTATCCGGAGCTCAGGTTAAATAGCTCATCAAGTACATAGTAAGCTAAATTGCTCTGCTGCGCGCAACTCACAACCAGCATTTTTTGCGCTACTTGCTCCCCAGTTATTGGTTTATAGCGTTTTAAAAGTGGCAGACGAGTTATAATGGGTAAAATAACACTGCCAATTTTCTCAGCCACTCTAAACTGCTTACGGTTACCTAATAATAACGACGGCTGAAAAATACTGATACGTGCAAAAGGCAGTTGCTTAACCTGCTGCTCTAGTTGCCCCTTCATTTTTAAATAAGGGCTAGTACTGTGCGCATTTGCACCACTTGATGACACCAAGCAGTAATGTTGCACACCATTACTTGCGGCTAATTGCGCGGCAATAAATTGATAATCAAAATCAACTCTTCGCTGCGCCGCAATTGAGCCGGCTTGCTTTTTAGTAGTACCTAAACAAGAAAAAAACACATCGCCTTTAAATAATGCAGCATATTGAGTTAACTCATCAAACTCAATTATATGATTAACGAGTTTTGGATGACGTATGCTTAGCGCACGACGGCTTAAGGCAATTACATTAGAAAAATACGCGCTTTGTAGTAACTTTTTTAATAACTCATTTCCTACTAACCCTGTTGCACCTATAATTACCGCCGTTTTTGTCATCGCTTTAATTATCCATGGTCAAGTTTTGAAAACACGTGTTGCACGGCTTTTTTATAAGTGTCGGCTTCTTCTGATGCACAAGTTACTACTGACTCTAGGTCATGTAGGTGGCCATTTTCTAGGCCGTAAACCCAACCATGAATCGATAAACTTTGTCCACGTGCCCATGCGTCTTGTACTATATTAGTACGCGCTACATTACGTACCTGCTCAATTACATTAAGCTCTATTAAACGGCTTAAACGCTCTTTTTCAGGCACTGCATTTAATTGCTCTAGGTGCTTCTCTTTTACATCACCAACATGGCGCAGCCAATTATCAATAAAGCCAAAGCGGGCTTCATCTAGTACTGCTTGTACACCACCACAACCATAATGCCCCACCACCATAATATGTTTAACTTTTAATACTTCAACAGCATATTGCATTACCGATAAACAGTTATGATCTGTATGTACAACTACGTTTGCTACGTTACGATGTACAAATAGCTCACCTGGGAGTAAATCTACAATTTGATTGGCTGGCACGCGGGAGTCGGAACAACCAATCCATAAGTACTCTGGATTTTGCTGCATTGATAGTATTTTAAAAAAGTCAGGATCCGCTTTACTAGTGCGATCTGCCCAACGTTTATTATTGTCGAATAAATTTTTTAGCTTTCTCATTGCATCTCTTTTCAGTTCGAAGACGGGTAATTTGCCAAGATCAAAATATTGCGCGGTGTTAACTGTTTTGCGCAAAACGTTTTAATACTGACTTGATAGCCTTGCTGCTGTAAATATAAAGCACGATCGAGCACAAGCCAAACTTCTATTGCTCTTCTGAACACATGTCGAACCAGTTCAATACGATCAGTTACTTTTATTTTGTCCTGCCCAATAAATAAAAACTTATTATAATCAATTTCTTGCGGCAACTTTAACGACTTTTTGTCTGCAGCCCATGCACAAAACGATTTAAATGAATCTGAAAACACCGCCTTGTTAACCGACGGCACACTGACGTAATGTTGCTCATTAGTAATCGATTTTCGCAGGGCATCAAACCCGAGTCGCCATGCAACTTCAGTGTTACGCACTTTAACTATGCGTGAAGGCGCGGTGACCATTTCTTGAAGTGCGAGCTTTAAGTCGCGATGAGTTAAGTTAAGGAGACTTTGTTGTGCAAGCGTACTCATTGCTAGGTAATTATCTGGGGTAAATAAATGATAACAACAAGGAGAAAAACTAATGTTAGAGACTTTAGCTACACTGGCCTGCTGCATAAAAGCTTGATGTAAACCGCCGCAAGCATGTAAAGCTACTGCGTGCATATCGGCTTTAAAAAAAGCAGTAATGTCATCCTTCAATACATCTGCTTGGCTAAAGTGCATAGCTAAGCCTTGCTGCTTTGCACTGTGCTGCCCTTGCTCACATAATTGCGGTTGCAGCTCTATACTGTGCACGCTTTTAGCACCATTAAACGCTAGCATACGCCCGAGGTGTCCTTTACCCGCGCACCATTCTAAAACAGGCTTGGTACTACTGGGTAAAGCCGCTACAAAATCTTGCAGCTGCTGAAACTTCCGCCCTTTTATACCGTTACTAAGCCAAAACGGATAGTCACTGCGCGTTAAGTTCGCTGTTGGTAACTCACACAAATTTACCAGCTGTTCAAGTTGCTCAATATGCGGCTCAAAAAATTGATATAACTGTTCTTCATTGCCATCTAATTGGGCAACTTCTTCATCCGTTAAATTATTTAAAGGCTCTTGTAGCTCAGGCCAAGGTAGTGCATCAAAATCAAATGCCGTACATTGCCAATATTGGCGATTACGCATAAGGAGAGAATCAAGTGCAGAAAACTGCTCAGCTAAGGTCATATCAACTTAAAATAAATAAACACAATTAATTATAGCAGCTCAGTCCACTGTCATTAAGTGGTTATTTTTTGAAGATTAAACGTAAATACAGCGGGATAGAAATAATGCTGATAATAATTGCTGCCTGTAACATCCATGAAAGCTGTAATCTTTCGGGCTCCTGATACTTATATATAAAACTAGTTTTTACTTTGTCAAAATCACTTTGTTCAACACCATATAAATCAGCTATTAAGCGCCACTTTGCCATCGACATATTACCTAGGTGAGTACTGGGTACTGTAACATAGCCTTTTAATACCTCGGCTTCATAAGCTAGCTGATGGGGGCTTTTATGCGGTACATATTGCTGAGTTACTGCTATCGCTTCATCCATATTCATCATTGCATAACGCCAGCCTTTAAGACTTGCCTGATAAAAGCTTTCTACTGTTTGCGGGTGGTTTTAAGCATACTTTGGCTAGTAAACAAAATATCGGCATACAGATCCATACCGTACCTTTGCGGACAAATAAGTCTGTGGGCAATTCCTTGTTGCGCCATGTAATAAGGTAGGTCGGTTACATACACTTGCATTGCATCTACTTTATTGTCAATCCATGCGCGGGTCGGATTATCACCTTCATAATGGGCTAAGCGGTCGGTATTAATGCCACTGCGCTGGAGCATAATTAATAACTCAGTATTCTCTCTTTTACCGCTGGTAGTGACTCGTTTAGTAATAAAGTCTCGTGCATGAAAAATATCAGAGCTGTCTTTAACCATCCAGCAATAAGGGGAAAACTGCAATATAGCAGCCATTGCCACTAAAGGTTTACCGGCAATGCGTTGCTGTAAAACACCAGAATGACCAATGCCAAACTGCACCTCACCTTGTGCTACTGCATCAAAACTGTCGGGCATACTTAACTTGGCAGGGAGTATATTTACATCCAGCCCGACCTCTTTATAAAAGCCTTTATGCTTGGCCATATAATAGCCGGCAAATTGAAATTGATGAGTCCATTTTAATTGCAATGTAACCGGTTCTTGCGCCTGTAGCTGGCAACAAAAAAGCCCTAAAACAATGATTAGTCCTTTAATTAGCAACGAGTTCCCCTCAAAGCATATTATTATTTATTGATAATAATATGTAAAAAACATGATAAAGCAAGCACCTCAACGAGGTGCTTGTTAATAAAGAGGGTTATGCCGAAGCGAGTTTATCGACGTTTTTGCCCTGAGGCTGCGAGGTTAAAAACTGGGTAAAACACGGGTTATTTGTTTCATCTTGTACGTTATAGCCTAAGCGATTTAAGTGCTCATTAAACACATCAAATTGGCTTGGTTCAATTGCAAAACCTGCTAATACATTCCCCGTAGAGCCACCATGATTACGATAGTGAAATAAAGTAATATTCCAATTACTGCCTAAGGTATCTAAAAAGCGTGCTAATGCGCCCGGGTATTCAGGAAACTCAAACTGTAATAAACGTTCATGTAATTGCTCAGGTGCTTTACCTCCAACCATATAACGCACATGTAACTTAGCGAGTTCGTTATCCGATAGGTCGCAAAATTGATAATTGTTATTGGTTAGATCTCGCTTTAACTCTTCTAGCTCTTGTAACCCTTGACGTAGCGCAATACCTACAAATATTTGCGCATCGCCGGGCCCTGCATAACGATAATTAAACTCGGTAATAGCGCGCCCACCTAACGAGGCACAAAATTGTTTAAAACTGCCTTTTTCTTCATTAATGGTAACGGCTAATAGCGCTTCGTTTTTTTCGCCAAGTGCGGTGCGCTCTGCTACATAACGTAAGCGATCAAAATTTAAATTAGCTCCTGAAAGCACGGCAGCTAAATGCAGCCCTTTTAACCCCGATTGCTGACTCCACTTTTTCAGCCCGGCAGTGGCAAGTGCGCCTGAGGGCTCGGCAATGGCACGCGTAGATACAAAAATATCTTGCATGGCGGCGCATATCTCATCGCTGCTTACGGTAACTACGTCGTCGCAAAACTTTTGCGCTAATCTAAACGTTTCAGTGCCAATAATTTTAACCGCCACACCATCGGCAAAACTACCAACTCTATCAAGCTCTACTGGTTTACCCGCTTTTAGTGCGGCTTGTAAGCAGGCACTTTCGTCGGCTTCTACCCCTATTACTTTAATATCAGGGCGCAGTGATTTTATATATACCGCCATACCAGCAAGCAAACCGCCGCCGCCAACGGGAATAAATACCGCATCAAGCTCGTTTAACTGCTGCATTAGCTCACGGGCTACTGTGCCTTGGCCTACAATTACGTCTGGGTCGTCAAATGGCGGTACAAATATACCGTTGCGTTGCTCTGTAAGTTCTAGTGCATGGGCTTTAGCTGCATCAAAATGATGACCATGTAATACTACTTCACCACCAAGTGCACGCACTGCACTTACTTTTATTTCTGGGGTAGTTACTGGCATAACTATAGTTGCCTGATGCCCTAAATGTGAGGCACTCAGCGCCACACCTTGAGCATGATTTCCCGCAGATGCAGTAATCACTACTGAGCCTTTAGGCAGCTTGTTAAGTTTATTAAATGCACCACGTAATTTAAATGAGTACACCGGCTGCTGGTCTTCGCGTTTTAGCCACACATGGTTGCCCAGCTTAGTACTGAGTTCGGCCATTTTGCTAACCTCAGTTACTTTAGCCAGCGGCTCCATGTTTGCTTGAATAATTGCACGAAAATAATCGAGTTCTTGAGAAACCATAATTAACTAAGCTCCTCTAGTTTGGCTAAATCGCGCACTGCACCTTTATCGGCACTGGTAGCAAGTAGCGCATATGCTTTAAGCGCAGATGATACATAACGCTGACGATCAAGCGGTTTATAAGCCTGCTTGCCACGCGCTAGCTGTTTTTGTTTACGAGCTTCGAGCTCTGCATCGCTAAGCGCTAAAGTAATTTCGCGAGTAGCAATATCAATAATTATTTTATCGCCGTTTTCAACGTAGGCAATCGCACCACCACTAGCCGCTTCTGGTGATACATGGCCAATTGATAAGCCTGATGTGCCGCCAGAAAAACGACCATCAGTGATCAAGGCACATTTTTCTGCTAAGCCTTTTGACTTTAAGTAACTGGTTGGATAAAGCATTTCTTGCATTCCAGGCCCGCCTTTTGGCCCTTCATAACGAATAACCACTACATCGCCGGCTTTTACTTCGTCGTTTAAAATACCTTCTACCGAATCATCTTGCGACTCATACACCACGGCAGTACCTTCAAAATGTAGCATGTCATCAACTACACCCGCGCTCTTTACAACACAGCCATCAACCGCTAAATTGCCCGACAGTACGGCTAGACCACCATCTTGACGAAAAGCGTGTTCAACACTACGAATACAACCATGTTCGCGGTCGTTATCGCCCTCATCCCAACGGCATTCTTGGCTCATTGCTTTAGTAGTGCGAATACCCGCAGGGCCTGCACGATAAAATTTGCGAGCAGCTTCGTTAGTTGGGTCTGTTGCATCCCACTTTTTAACTAGCTCAGCCATTGTTGACCCAGCGACATGATTTACCGACATATCAACTAAGCCTGCTTTACCCAACTCACGTACAATTGCCATCATGCCACCAGCGCGGTGTACATCTTCAATATGATATTCTGGCGTAGCGGGTGCTACTTTACATAAAAAGGGCGTTTTACGAGATAGTGCATCAATGTGCGACATATCAAAATCAACACCTGCCTCTTGCGCCGCAGCAAGTAAATGTAATACCGTATTTGACGAGCCGCCCATGGCTATATCTACTACCATGGCGTTCATAAAGGCTGTTTTGTTAGCAATCGCGCGTGGCAATACTTCTTGGTTATCTTTTTGGTAATACTCGCGGCACAAATCAACAATGCGTGCGCCCGCTTCAACATATAATTGTTTACGGTCTTTATGCGTTGCTAGCGTAGTACCGTTACCCGGTAGTGCTAAACCAATGGCTTCAAGTAAACAGTTCATAGAATTGGCAGTAAACATGCCTGAACACGAACCACATGTAGGACATGCTGAGCGCTCCACTTGCTCTGAATCTGCATCACTTACCGACTCATCTGCACCTTTAACCATGGCGTCTACCAAATCGAGTTTAATATCGATATTAGCAAGTTTAGTTTTACCGGCTTCCATCGGACCACCCGATACAAATATAACCGGAATATTTAAACGCAACGCTGCAAGCATCATTCCTGGGGTAATTTTGTCGCAGTTTGAAATACAAATCATCGCATCGGCGCAGTGGCCATTAACCATGTACTCAACCGAGTCGGCAATTAGGTCGCGTGATGGCAGTGAATACAACATGCCACCATGACCCATAGCAATACCATCATCTATAGCTATGGTGTTAAATTCTTTTGGCACGCCACCCGCTTGGGTAATGGTTTCAGCCATCAGTTCGCTCAGCTGATTAAGGTGCACATGCCCAGGTACAAATTGTGTAAATGAGTTTACAACCGCAATAATCGGCTTTCCGAAATCGCTATCTGTCATTCCTGTTGCACGCCATAATGCACGAGCACCTGCACGTTTTCGACCTTCGGTTGTTGTTGCACTTCTTAATTTTGCCATGGTTACCTCTGTTTTGCTGCTTTATAAGCAAGCATTCCTCATTCTTAGTTATTGAGTAAGTTTATTAACCCACTCTGCAATTGTTTACTGCGCGCACACTTAAACCGCTTGTTGCTGTAAATTTTGTAAAGTAACGGCTTTTACGTCCACCAGCTTATTTAGCTGGCTGGTTAATAAGTGAATTGGCTTATCGCTGTCTACCGTCATGGTTACATGGTATTGGCCATCGTCTATATTGAGTTGAAAATGGGTTAAGTCAAAACCACGATGACGTACTACGCGTAAAAAACGCTCTACAGCAATACTTTGATTTTTTAAGGCGATTGTTAAACTATGTTTCATTGTGCTTTCCCCGTCATCATTTCATCGTTAGCTGCACCTGGTGGTACTAGCGGCCATACATTTTCTTTATTATCAATGCAGGCATGTACTATGTATGGACCTTTACTATTAACCAGTGCAGTTATTGCATCGTCAACTTGATTAGCATGGGTTATGGTTTGCCCTGGTATACCAAATACCGCTGCTAGCTGCACAAAGTCTGGATTATCTGAAAGGTCTGTTTCTGAGTAGCGCTCTTCAAAAAACAGCTCCTGCCATTGACGTACCATACCTAAGCGTTGGTTATCTAAAATAAGTATTTTTACTGGTAAATTATTACGACGAATTGTTGCCAACTCTTGAATGTTCATCATGATAGAGCCATCACCAGATACCGTAATAACAAAGTCATCGGGGCGCGCTACTTGTGCACCAATTGCCGCAGGTAAACCAAAGCCCATAGTGCCTGCACCACCACTACTTAAGTGATTACTGGGATGATTAAATTTCATATGCTGGGCCACCCACATTTGGTGCTGACCTACATCGCAGCACACGACACCCGTTTTAGGCATACGTTGGCTAAGTTGATTAAGTAAATAGGGTGCAAATACCTTGTCGCCCGGATAGTCGTAACGCCATGCATATTTAACCATCATTGCTTTGTTATAATCGCACCATGCTTGCGGAGTTACAAAGCACTCTAATGCAGGTAAGGACGTTTTTAAGTCAGCAATTAAAGAAGCTTTTGCTGGTTTACGCTTACCGACTTCTGCGGCGTCTATGTCTAAATGAATTACTTTAGCGTTTGCAGCAAACTTTGCTAAGTTGCCGGTAACACGGTCATCAAACCGCGCCCCAATACACACTAGTACATCGCATTCTTGCACCGCTAAGTTAGCAGCTTGGCCGCCGTGCATACCTAGCATACCTAAGTAATACTCGTAATCGGGTAACACACTGCCCAGCGCTTTAAGTGTGGCAACCGCTGGCATGTGGGTTTTATTTAAAAACTGCATCAACTGGGCTTGTGCATCCGCTGATTGCACTCCACCACCTACATAAGCAACCGGCTGTTTAGCTTCACTAAGCAGTTGATTAGCAATAGCGACTTGCTTTAAATCAAGTTCTGGTAAGTACTCGTCTGCTGCTAGCCAAGGCTGAAATGGCACTTGCGCCATTTGAATGTCTTTTGGGATATCTACGAGTACAGGCCCTGGGCGACCGCTTTGCGCTAAGTGCATGGCCTCTTGCAGTATTTCGGCTAAATCTTCGGCTCGCTCTACCATGTAACTGTGCTTAGTACACGACAGCGACATACCTAACACATCTATCTCCTGAAAGGCATCTGAACCAATCGCTGCGGTAGGCACTTGCCCGGTAATTGCTAATAATGGCACTGAGTCCATCATCGCATCGGCAAGAGCAGTAATTAAGTTAGTGGCACCAGGGCCTGACGTTGCAAAACACACTCCTAATTTACCCGTACTACGAGCAAAACCTACTGCCGCAAAGCCTGCACCTTGCTCATGCCGAGTAAGGTAGTGCTTGACTGGCGCGCCATACAAAGCATCGTAAATTGGCATAATAGCTCCGCCTGGGTAGCCAAATACTTCTTTTACGCCGTGTTTGGCTAATAAATCTATTGTTAATTCTGCGCCTGTCATTAATAAAACCCTCATTCCTCAGTGACAATTCAATCACATATTTTGCCGCTAAAACCAAAAAGCCCCCCGAACGGTTAAGTGCGGAGGGCTTTTAAATGCTTAAGTTTTTTAAAGCACTACGAAGCCCTCGCGGGAATAATCACCACGATAATAATCAGGACTAGGTTTAGTGCGTTTGCAAGCATGTAATTAATACCAAATGTTGTTAAATTATCGCAAAGGTTATTCCTTTGCTCTCTTTTTATATTAATACCGTGCTGAGCCCCTTAAGTCAACATCAAATTCAATTCAAATAAAAGACAAATAAGCAATTTAAGTGGTTTTAATATTCACTATAATTACCTGCTATGGTTTTTTTATGTGAATAGTTAAGCGCTATAAATTCCCTATTCTAATATGCCCTTTTTATGGTTTGATTAATTTTTAATAATACTCTGGGAATAAATTTATTTTACCCCCTCAGGAAATGCGTAGCTTCTCTTAAGCAGTTCTTAAGTGTTGTTGCATAACATGGCGTTGTTGTTTTAAACGAGCCTAAATATGCATTCACTTAGTCCTATATCTACACAGCAAAAACTTAATCGTGGTAAACGGTTTTACATTCACTGTAGCGCCAACGCTTTTGTAGTAATGATTGCCTGCTACTATTGCTTGGTTATAAATATTCCATTCATTCATGGCTCTTTTAGCGCCATTACTTCTTTAGCTTCTTTTTCGTGGCTATTTTTATTTTCAGTACCGCTATTACTACTCTGCCTGCTAATTATATTTTTTTCGATAGTGTCGGTTCGGTGGTTATTAAAGCCACTTAATTACTTTTTATTGGTTATTTCCAGTGCAGTACTTTACGGCACCTTAAATTATGGCGTGGTGTTTGATTATTCTATGATCCAAAACACCTTCGAAACTGATTCAAGCGAAGCATTAAGCTATTTAAATCCGCAGCTTATTGGCTTTTTACTGCTGTTTTGTGCCCTGCCTGTTTTTGTTTTAAGCAAAATAAAAATACACTTTACCCGCCCTCACCAAGAAGTACTTAGCCGTGTAAAGCTAGTTGTAGCGTGTTTGGCGCTTATAGTATTGGTGGTTACAAACTTTTATGCCGACTATGCTGCAACGGGCCGCAATAACCGCATTTTGAAAAAAGAAATTATTCCATTTCAGTATCTCTCTAGCGGCTATAAATATATGCGCGATCAGCTGCTGTATACCAATATGGAATTTAAAAATATAGATGCTGCACCTACCCTAATTGCGCCTAATACCAGTAGCGTAACCGTAATAGTGGTTGGTGAAACTGCACGAGCAGAAAACTTTGCTTATCAAGGTTATAAACGTAACACCAATTTTTATACCCAAAAACACGGCGTTACTTACTTTAATAATGTGGCGTCTTGCGGCACGGCTACAGCGGTATCTGTACCTTGTATGTTTTCGTTGCAAACACAAACAAACTTTGATCGACTCGAAGCCGACAGCCAGCAAAACTTGATTGATTTGGCCCAGCACGCAGGCAGTGATGTACTCTGGGTTGATAACAACAGCGGTTGTAAAGATGTATGTACGCGAGTAGTTACTATCGACATACCTACAACAAAAACTACTTTATGTGATGGTAAGTACTGTTTTGATGAAGCGCTATTAGCTCCACTTAAACACAAACTGGCTAATTTAACCCAAGCTAACACCGTTATCGTGCTGCATATGATGGGCTCGCACGGGCCAACTTACTTTAAACGCTACCCTGAACAATTTAAACAATTTACCCCAACCTGCGACAGAAGCGATATTCAAAATTGCTCACTTGATGAATTAGTTAATACCTACGACAACACCATTGCGTACAGCGACTTTGTTAACGCCCAAGTAATTGAGCAATTAAAAACGCTGCCAAACAAAATAGATAAGCAATTTTTATATGTGTCAGATCATGGTGAATCTCTTGGCGAGGGCGGTGCTTATTTACATGGCTTTCCGTATAGCTTTGCGCCTAGCACACAAACCCACGTACCACTTTATATGTGGGCTGATGAGCATAATCAGCGCATTACCAATACCTGCTTAGCTAATTTAGACACCAATGCTGCACGCTCACACAACAATATTTTCCACACCCTTTTAAATTTAATTGGCATTAACAGCAAAACGTATCAGGCATCGCTTGATCTACTTGCGAGCTTCCAAACAACACCAAGCGAAATACAACTATGAGCAATAAAACCGTTATAAAACGCCAAGGCTTAATGCGCCTTATTTTTACCTTAAACCATTCTTTTAACGGCTTAAAATGGATGAGTCGATTTGAAGCGGCGTTTCAACAAGAGTTAGCACTGTTTTCGTTACTTGGTGTGTTTGTGTATCTGCAAGAAATTGCACTAAGCGATAAATTACTACTTATAGCCAGCCTGCTTTTTGTATTGTTTGCTGAACTAGTAAATACGGCAGTTGAGGTTGTAGTTGATAGGATTGGCAGCGAACACCATGAGCTTTCGGGTCTCGCTAAAGATATAGCCTCTGCCAGTGTGTTTATAGCCATGTTAATTGCCGCACTTATTTGGTGGGCTGTATTATGGGCTTAAAGCTAAATTTTATACCTAAAATAACGGGGCTAATAGTTAAAGTAATACCTCAGGTGAAAAATGCACTTGGCCCGGTATGGATTTTTGTTGTATTTGCTGTTTTAGCCCTTGGCTTTTTAACACTTGCTCGCTTTGGTTTAAGTGTATGGCAAGGGGAGCGTGTATTTGGATCGCATGCGTGGTTTTCTATATTTGTAGGTGGTTTAAGAGTTGATATAGCCACTTTAAGCTACATTATTATGCCCGTATTGCTACTTACTTTACTGATGCAGAGCGTAGGTTGGCAAAATAAAATACGCAGCCTAATTAAAATTTACTTAGTGGGTATGTCTGCTTTACTCGTTTTTTTTGAAGTGATTACCCCTACATTTATAAACGAGTATGATTTACGCCCAAACCGCTTATTTATAGAGTATTTAATTTACCCTAAAGAAGTCTCTAAAATGATTTTTTCGGGCTATAAATTAGAAATACTTATTGCTGTTATAGCACTTATTTTAAGCTGCAAATTTGCAGGTAAAGTATTTAGCCATCAATGGCAAAGTAAGTCGTCACTAACAAGGTTAAATCAATCAATTTTAGCGTTAGTTTTAGTGTGCTTAACTATTTTAGGCGCGCGTAATTCATTAGGGCACAGACCACTTAACCCAGCCATGGTATCGTTTTCGACCGATCACTTACTTAACGACTTAACCCTTAACTCACTTTATAGCGTAGCATTTGCGGTAAAGCAGCTCTCTAATGAGCAATCTAGCCAAGATTATTACGGAAAAATGCCAGCAGATGAACTGCTCAGTATAGTGCGCAATAATATGCAAGATAGCCAAGCCACATTTACTGATAAAAGTGCGCCAACAAACACCTTTCATACCGCAACGAATAACACTAAACCAAAAAACCTAGTCATTATTTTACAAGAAAGCTTAGGGGCACGCTATGTAGGCACACTTGGCGGTTTACCGCTAACGCCTAATATTGACGCCCTTTATCAACAAGGTTGGGGGTTTGATAATTTATATGCCACTGGCACGCGCTCGGTGCGTGGTATTGAAGCGATAATTACAGGCTTTACGCCTACACCTTCACGTGCAGTTGTTAAGCTTGATAAATCACAACGTGACTTTTTTACTATCGCTGACTTTTTAGCGAAGCTAAATTATAACACCCAATTTATTTATGGCGGCGAAAGCCACTTTGATAACATGCGAAGCTTCTTTTTAGGTAATGGCTTTAAAGATATTGTAGATACAAATAACTTTAATAAAATAGACTTTAATGGCTCGTGGGGCGCATCAGACGAAGACTTATACGACCAAGCTGATATCGAACTCACTAAACTTAAAAAACAAAATAAACCATTTTTAAGTCTTATATTTTCCAGCTCCAACCATAGCCCGTATGAATTTCCTGACGATAAAATAACCCTGTACGACAAACAAAAACAAACCCGCAATAATGCGGCAAAATACGCTGACTACGCGCTAGGTACATTTATTGAAAAAGCTAAAAAGTCGAGCTACTGGGACGATACGGTATTTATTGTAATAGCCGATCACGACTCGCGTGTATCAGGCGCTAGCTTGGTGCCAATTGATCACTTTAGAATTCCAGCGGTTATTTTTGGTAAAGACATTGCCCATAAACGCGATAATCAACTAGCCAGCCAACTCGATATTCCCGTTACTTTACTATCTTTAATTGGCGTAAGTGGCAAACACCCTATGATAGGCCATGATTTATCAAAACCTATTAGCGACAACAAACAACGCGCAATGATGCAATACGACAAAAACTTTGCCTATATGCACGACAATAAAGTGGTGGTGCTACAACCGCAAAAACCAGCAACCACCTATACGTATAGTAATAATCAGCTTGTGCCATGTAAAAACGATGAGCAACTGATTAAAAAAGCCCTAGCCCATGCCAACCTAGGTAACTTAGCTTATACAAATGGTTGGTATCATTAACAAAGTGACTTGATAATAAAGCCTTGTTAAAGTAACAAGGCTATTTTTACAAATCGAGCAAAGATGAACATCCTCGTTATTGAAGACTCAGAAGCACTAAGGCGCAGCCTGCAAGTAGGCCTTGGCAACCTTGGTTTTACCGTAGATGAAACCGGTGACGGCTCAGAAGGATTAAGCATGGCACTTAGTGGAAACTACGACCTAATATTACTTGATTTAATGCTACCCAGTGTAGATGGCATGAGTATTTTGCAAGCATTGCGCAGCAGTAATAACCAAAGCCGTGTACTTATTTTATCTGCTCGTAGTGAGCCGCAAGATAAAATAAATGGCCTTATGAAAGGGGCTGACGATTATTTAACTAAGCCGTTTTCGTTTGAAGAACTTCACGCTCGCGTGCTTGCGCTACTTCGCCGTGGTTCACTGCAAAACCAACAAAATACGCTTACCGTAGGTGACTGTGTATTAGATCTTTCGCTAAAAACACTTCATTACCAGCAACATGCCATTGAACTCACTCGTAATGAATACAAAATAATAGAGTGCTTATTTAATGCCCCCGAGCGAGTATTAGGGCTGGAGCTTATAAGTGAAGCGGTGGTCGGTCAGTTCGATATGCTCTCTAAAAATGCGCTTGAAGCACATATATCAACCATACGTAAAAAAGTAAGACAGTTTGATGGCGAACTCCCTATAAAAAATAAACGTGGGTTTGGTTATGTCGCAACAACAAAGTAAAAGTCACTCAATAAAACGTAAACTCGTTAATAATATTAGCGCGGTGATCTCCGTTATATTATTCACTATATTTTTAACTGTTGATTTAAGTGTAGATTCTTGGGTAGAGGAGCAGTTTAATCAATCCCTCACTAATAAAGCTAACTACTTAAAAACCTTAGTAGAGGATGACAACGGTAAAGTTGAGTTTGAATTTTCGGGTAAATTCATGTCGGAATACGAACAAGCCGACGCCAGTGAGTTTTACCAATTATGGCATGGCAGCGAGGTGTTTGAGCGCTCTCAATCGTTACAACTGTATAAAAACACTCAACTGCCTTTTTTAGAACTACCTATAAACGAATCTAAAATAATTGATTACGACTTACCTAACGGACAAAGCGGCCGAGTACTTATAAGCCACTTTGTTGCTAAAAAAGATATTAGAAACACCAACGCATCAGCTACTATTAACAGTATGACCCTGGCAATAGCAGCCCCAACGGCCGAACTTAATAAAGTACTGATCATTATTGATGTGGTGTTTATTCTCACCTGTGTGATTGGTGTATTTGGCGTGCGCTACTTGGTTACACGCATTGTAAATAAAGGGCTATTTCCGCTACACAACCTGAACGAGCAAATAAAACTTCTCGATATTACAACCGTGGCACAAACTATAGAAAGCGACTTTAAAGTAGAAGAAATAGAGCCTATACGCAATGAACTCAATAAATTCATTACTACTAATCAGCAGCTTTATAGTAATGAAAAACGCCTTACCAGCGATATAGCGCACGAGCTTAAAACTCCCATTGCAGAGCTAATAAGCTTATCCGAGGTCGCACTTAAATACCCAGATGACAAGCGTATTAGCGATACCTATACCAGTGACGTACTCAGTATTTCTGAGCGTATGAAAACCATTGTAAACAACCTGCTCTTATTGCAGCGCTCAACTAGCAGCATAGAATTAAACGCGCAAACTATCGTTTTAAATAATTTGCTCAAACAAACAATTAATGAGCTAACCTTTAAACACCCTAATATTGCCACCCGTATAAATAATACTATTGCAAATAATGTAACCATTATTGCTGACGAGTTTAGCCTTAATACTATTTTATGTAATTTAATAGATAACGCGTTATTTTATGGTTTAACGCAGCACAACATCGAATTAAGTGCCGTAAGTAACCCAAAATCCACTATCATTTCATTAAGTAATAAAGTGGCTACAGTATTGAGCGAACAACAATTACAAGCTATTTTCGACCCGCTTTATCAGCTAGATTCATCTAGAACTAATAACCACCGTCACGGTTTAGGGTTATCTATTGTGCAGAGCTTATGTAACTTAAATGGCTTTACTATTACGGCTAGTAATACCGAAAACAATACGCTAACGTTTATATTAACGCTGCCCTCCGGGTAAATTTAGGTTAGTATTTACACTACTAATTTTTGAGATTTTAAGGACAAACCATGAATGCTCTTACTCGTATTAGCCACTTTTTTATTGTGGCGTTACTTATAACATTTAGCCTTAACAGCTATGCTGCTCCTGCGTTATACAAAATAGAAAAAAACGGAGTTAATTCCTATTTATTTGGCACTGTGCACGTAGGCGACGCCAGCATGCAAGGCTTGCCTAAAAATGTAACTGATGCAATTGATGCAAGCTCTCAAGTTATTGTAGAGGTAGATATAAACAAACTAACGCCACTGCAAATGCAGCAGCGCTCTATGCCACTCATGCTACTAAAAAACGGTAAAACATTGCAAACTGAGCTCTCTGCAGAAAATTACAATAAACTTAAAGATTATTTTGCCAAAAAGTCGATTGATGTGGCTATGTTTAATGGCTTAAAGCCATGGGCGGTAATGGTAACTATGATGCAAATTGAGTTTCAAAATGCCGGTTATTCAGATAAAACAGGTATTGATAAGCAAGTACTCGCTTACGCCAAAAATAAAGATATTAAAGTAGGGGAGCTGGAGACTCTTGAACAACAACTACAAATGTTTGATGGTATGGAATTATTAAGTAATGAAATGATTGCAGAAACCTTTGAGCAGCTTGCCGACATTAATACCTACTTTATTAAGCTAGTTGATGCCTGGAAAAATGGCGATATGCAAACTCTAACCAATTATTACAATACTAGTTTTGATGATAGTAATTACGGTGAAATTAGTGAGCAAGTAATGCTCATTAACCGCAACAACAACTGGATTAAACAACTAACACCACGTTTAGTAAACGAGCAACTATTTATTGCCGTCGGCGCACTGCACTTACCTGAACAACACGGCTTACTTAAACAATTAAAAGATAAAGGTTTTAACGTTACTCGTCTTTAAAATAAAAAATAGGTTGAGTGATTTTTCATTCAACCTTTCTCTCAGTTTTAATTAAAATCTTCCATTTTTAAGTAATTCTCTATACCGTTAATTTTATCTGCCGCATGATGATTTACATAAATTACCGTGCTGCTGCCTGCGGCGCATATTTTTTCAATCAATAATAGCACTCGCTGTCGGTTTGCCTCATCTAACCCTAAACAGGGCTCGTCTAAAATAAGCAAAGTTGGGTGCTTAACCATAGCGCGGGCAATAAGTAACAATCGCTGATCGCCATACGATAACTGAGTAAACGAGGTATTATATTGCTCCTCCAAACCTATTAACGCGAGCCATTGTTTGGCAATATTAATTTGTGCATCACTTGGGGTTTGATACAAACCTATACTGTCGTAAAAGCCAGAAACAATAGTATTTAATGCCGAAATACTCACCCTATAATCCATGTGTAGCGCATTCGATATAAAGCCAATATGTTGCTTTATATCCCAAATACTCTCCCCTGTGCCACGCTTAAAGCCAAACACTTCAATATTGTTGTTATAACACTGCGGATTATCGCCAGTAATTAAATTTAATAAGCAGGTTTTACCTGAGCCATTTTTACCACTTAACTGCCAATGCTGATGTTTATTAATAGTCCAATCAAGCCCTGTAAAAATACTCAAACCACTATAACTTACACTTGCTTGGCTTAGCTTTACCAAGGTATTGCCCGTAAACACTCCTTGAACTTGCGCGCTATCTCGCTCTGGAATATTCAGTTGGCTGTGCTCTAAGTGCAGTAACTTGAGTAAATCGGCTACTTGCTCTGCATTTGGATGCGCTAAAATAGACTGTAAACACCCTTGATTTACATAACCATAATGAGTAATAAAAGCAGGGATTTCGTCTACACGATTCACTACAAACACAAAACTAATATATTCACTTAATTGCGCCAAAATGACATTAAGCGCAGTACTCGACTCTACATCAAGCCCGTCAAAGGGCTCATCAAGCACCACTAAATTAGGCCGCGAACTCAGCGCTTTAATTAATAATAACTTTCGAGTTTCACCGGTTGAAAGCTCCCTAAAATGACGAGCTAGTAATTTATCAAAGTCTAATATGTTAATTAAACGCTGCGCCAAATCGACATCATAATTGGCTGTACCCAATAACAGCTCTTTCACTGAGCTTTGTTTGTCATTTTTTAGTTCTTTATTAATAAGCTGTTTTTGCGCATCAGATGAAACCAATTGCACAGCATCTATACTGCAACTGCGCTTACCACTACTGTGCTTAGCTTCGCCAGCTAACGCAGCAGTAATAGCTGACTTGCCGGCACCATTAGCGCCAAGCAACAACCAATGCTCGCCTTGGTTAACCTGCCAACTTAGGTCATTGATATGGTAACGACTTTGCCCTTGGCCTTGTAAATAGCCACTAAATGCTTGAAGCTGAATTGACTGCACTGTTTACTCTTATTATTTATTCTACTTAATTTAAATTACCGCAAAGTTAAACTTCGAAGCAACCGCTATTTCCTGCACTGTAAATTATTTCAAGTAATAAACAGCAAGCAATAAAAAAGCCCAGCAACTTAGTGCTGGGCTTGCGTTTAGTTCATTAAAACTAGCGGTTTTCTAAGCGATTATAGTCAAACATACCGTATTCAACACCACGATACTGCTTAGCAGCCCGATGTAAAATGTCGCTATACTGCCAAAATTGTGGATGAGTACGGCGAATGCCAAACTTAGATTTTAACGCACGATAATCAGCTTCAATTTGCATCAGTGGTAACTGCTCTGCAAATGCTGCAACTTGCTGTTGATTATTTAAATACCAAATAGCACTTGGATAATCCCCAATAAAACCAGGAACTAGAGTGACAGTATCTTCTTCAAAAGCTCGCTGACCTTCTTCGTTAAGTAAGCTAGAGATATTGTAATGTGCGTTATGATGAATAATGGTATACGCTTTATGGCTATTGTCTGTTTGCTTAACCAATACATAAGATACAGGTGGCAATAAGTTAATTGCCTTAACAGGCATAGTATTAATACTTGCTAACGGCCCAGAAACGCTAGTGTAATCGTAATGCTCACTAAGTACGGGCGATAATGCCGTTTTAATTAAGCCATAAAGCTCATGTTGCGGATCATCGGTTTTATAAACTATTCCGCTAGGTTGGCTAAACTCTTGGTTACTTTTAAAGAACTTAGATAAGCTAGGCGGTGACTTACGATACCAACTACTTTTAATTTGCTCTCGTTTATCTTCAGGTAATAGGCCAAGAAAGTTACCCTCTCCCTCTAAACGTAAAAAATCCATATATAAACGTGTAACGAGTTGGTGCCCTACATTGCCATATACATCAAATCCAGCAACCAATAAATAGTGAATGCGCTCAAATAAAGCATAATCAAGCACCCACATAGTTTTAGGCTCTTGTCCAATTAAGCCTTTCACAACCGTGGCACTGTCTGAGTGACGAAATACAGTTAACGCAGCATTTTTATTAACACCATCACCTTTCCACAATAAATTAGTGGTTAAGTGATCGCCATTTTTAAACAGCTCATTAGCCAGCTCAACTTTAGCTTTTAAGTAACGTTTTTCGCGCACCGAATATTTAATCCAGCTTTTAATCGCTAATGCGTTACTTTCTTCAGCGGCAGGTAGCTCAAGCGCATCTTCGTGCTGAATCAGCATTTCACCTACAGCAGGAGTAGCCACTTTTTTAGGATCAGCAAATGCAACCCAAAAATGATCATTTATGACGTTAAGTGCAATTTGCCCACGACAAACCGGCCCTTTAATAAAGCCCATAATTATTAACTCAGCTTCATCAAGCATAAACTGATATTTTGAGTCGATTGGAATCACTTCATAGGTTTTAAAAGGATTAGAGGCAGCCTTTGGCTCATAGCTTGGCATGCTCGCTACCGTATATTCAGGCTCTATAAACTGCTGATATAAACGCGTTAGCTTTGCATCATTTAATTTAAGTGGCAAATGTGTTTTTGACAAAATAGTTGAGCGTTCATGCATCATTCGATAGTAAACACGTTCAACATTAGGATCATCATAAGGACGACGTGTGCTAATGAGTTTAATATCTTCACCGGGTGGTGTACTTGAGCGCACTAATTTAAAAAAGGTTTGCGTGTTTTCTGGAGTGAAATAGATATTTGCTAAAAACCAATGCTCGTAAATATAACGCGCAGAAAGCTGATACTTTAAACTATCTTGATTTAAAAATGCTTCCCAACGCTTAATTTGTTGTAGCTCAAACGCTGTTGGCGGTGCAATATTGGCCATTTTACCACCGTTTTTCAGCCAATTTTGTAAGTGCTTAAATTCCTCACGCGATACGCCTGGCAAACCATAAGGCATACCACCATGTGGTTGATCATCCGCCAACCTATCAAACTCTCCCATAGTGGCACAGGTTTGAGAGCGACTTAACGAAAAATCAAAATCATCATCATCAAGTACTTCATTGTTAGCAATATCAGAGCTTTGCTTTAGCACTAAGCTATTAAATAACACACTGCCTGCTAAGTTTGCTTCTATGCTTTGCTCGCGCTCATTTAGCACCGGCGAAAAACCTTTATCACGCCATTGCTGGGTATTATCTGCATCAAACAACAAACGGCTCGGTGTAGTGGCTAATAAACGCGTACCATCATAGACCAGCTCTTTACTTAAACCTCTATCAATGCCTTCGGGAGATGAGAGCTTAAGCTGACATGGCGCATCGTAGCAACCGTGGCAAACTACACAGCGTGTATCAAGCACTGGCTTTACATTTTGTAAAAAATCAGCCCCCTCAATTGTACTATGTAAAACCATACGATCTTGTGTTTGCTCAGGGCCAAATAAATCATTGTAATGAGCATTACCTAAATACGCACAGCCACTTAAAATAATCAGTATTAGCGTACTTATTACGACTTTTCTCATCATTCGTCCTCATCGCCTAAATCAAACGTAGGCATCATATCCATTTGTGGAGAAACAAATGTTTGTTGATCTGCTGTAATCAGTACTGCACTTAATAATGGCCCGCGGGTTAAAGTTAATTGTGCATCATGCTGTTGCTCTGCAATATCTGCCAGTTCAGGGTTAACTATTGTTAACTGATAGCTCTCAACACTAATTGCTATACTACTGTCTTCACTAGGGTTTTGACATAGTTGAGTCAGCAATTCGTCATCTAGTGGCAATGAAATTTCAAAGTCAGGTTGCTCTAAATCTCTGTCACTTAAAGTGTCATCAAAAAGAAATAAAGGAAGGGTTAAAGTGCTATCTTGTTCAAATTCCATTGTGCTGATTCTCTCAATACGGCTATACAGGCTATTTATAAAACAATTATAGCAAATAATAAGATCAAAAATTAGCGAAAGTTATCAACAGTAACTACGCCTATGTGCTGTATTTAGTGATAAAAAACGAATAACAACATTATCAATTCAATCATACTCACAAGTTAAGTTTAACCTTATTCGCCGGTGGTGATTTTTTTATGATTTTATCATCGGGTATCGCGTTGCTCGCCCGACCTACGTGTTAGGGGATGTGAGTGTGCATTAATTGTACGAACTTCACTTTTCTGCAGACGTAAAAAAGCCCGACTATTTCTAGTCGGGCTTTCTACAATTTGGAGCCTGGCAATGTCCTACTTTCACATAGCAAATGCTACACTATCATCGGCGCTGTTTCGTTTCACTACTGAGTTCGGCATGGGGTCAGGTGGGTCCAAAACGCTATGGTTACCAAGCAAATATGGTGCAAAGAATAAATGACAAGCACGTAGTGCTACCATTTTCTTTGCGCAAGGTGCCTCAATGTTAACGCTACGCGCTAAGAGTCACCTCTAAATTTGGAAAATATCTGATAATATTTTTTAAGTCTTTACGTAAATATCTACTTTAGCAATATTAACTTCTTGCTTGAACTGTCACATAAAACGCGTTTGGCGTTGTATGGTTAAGCCTCACGGGTAATTAGTACAAGTTAGCTTAATGCCTCACAGCACTTCCACATCTTGCCTATCAACGTTGTAGTCTCCAACGGCCCTTCAGAGAGCTTATAGCTCTAGTGAGAAATCATCTCGAGGCCTGCTTCGCGCTTAGATGCTTTCAGCGCTTATCAGTTCCGAACGTAGCTACCGGGCAATGCCATTGGCATGACAACCCGAACACCAGCGGTTCGTTCACTCCGGTCCTCTCGTACTAGGAGCAACCCCTCTCA
This sequence comes from Pseudoalteromonas sp. JB197, assembly GCF_002332205.1. Taxonomy (NCBI): domain Bacteria; kingdom Pseudomonadati; phylum Pseudomonadota; class Gammaproteobacteria; order Alteromonadales; family Pseudoalteromonadaceae; genus Pseudoalteromonas; species Pseudoalteromonas sp. JB197. The sequence continues at coordinate 3,159,766 of NZ_NRGZ01000001.1, read as the reverse complement.
ATTCTCAAACGCCCACGGCAGATAGGGACCGAACTGTCTCACGACGTTCTAAACCCAGCTCGCGTACCACTTTAAATGGCGAACAGCCATACCCTTGGGACCGACTTCAGCCCCAGGATGTGATGAGCCGACATCGAGGTGCCAAACACCGCCGTCGATATGAACTCTTGGGCGGTATCAGCCTGTTATCCCCGGAGTACCTTTTATCCGTTGAGCGATGGCCCTTCCATTCAGAACCACCGGATCACTATGACCTACTTTCGTACCTGCTCGACGTGTCTGTCTCGCAGTTAAGCTGGCTTCTACCATTACACTAACCGTACGATGTCCGACCGTACTTAGCCAACCTTCGTGCTCCTCCGTTACTCTTTAGGAGGAGACCGCCCCAGTCAAACTACCCACCAGGCACTGTCCGTAACCCCGATTCAGGGGCCAACGTTAGAACATCAAAACTACAAGGGTGGTATTTCAAGGTTGACTCCAACAAAACTAGCGTCTCATCTTCAAAGTCTCCCACCTATCCTACACATGTAGGTTCAATGTTCAGTGCCAAGCTGTAGTAAAGGTTCACGGGGTCTTTCCGTCTAGCCGCGGGTACACAGCATCTTCACTGCGATTTCAATTTCACTGAGTCTCGGGTGGAGACAGCGTGGCCATGGTTACACCATTCGTGCAGGTCGGAACTTACCCGACAAGGAATTTCGCTACCTTAGGACCGTTATAGTTACGGCCGCCGTTTACCGGGGCTTCGATCAAGAGCTTCTCCCTAAGGATAACCCCATCAATTAACCTTCCGGCACCGGGCAGGTGTCACACCGTATACGTCATCTTGCGATTTTGCACAGTGCTGTGTTTTTAATAAACAGTCCCAGCCACCTGGTCACTGCGGCTCCCGTCCGCTTAGAGAGCAAGTCTCATCACAGATAGGAGCGTACCTTCTCCCGAAGTTACGGTACGATTTTGCCTAGTTCCTTCACCCGAGTTCTCTCAAGCGCCTTAGTATTCTCTACCTGACCACCTGTGTCGGTTTGGGGTACGATTCCATATAATCTGAAGCTTAGAGGCTTTTCCTGGAAGTATGGCATCAGCAACTTCATCACCGTGGTGACTCGTCTCGTGTCTCAGGTTTAGTGTTCGTCCGGATTTACCTAAACAAACGCCCTACTCACTTTCACATGGACTACCAACGCCATGCTTGCTTAGCCTGCTCCGTCCCCCCATCGCAATTATATCGAGTACAGAAATATTAATCTGTTTCCCATCGACTACGCCTTTCGGCCTCGCCTTAGGGGTCGACTTACCCTACCCTGATTAACATGGGATAGGAACCCTTGGTCTTCCGGCGTGGGAGTTTTTCACTCCCATTATCGTTACTCATGTCAGCATTCGCACTTCTGATACCTCCAGCAACCCTCCCGGGTCACCTTCAACGGCTTACAGAACGCTCCCCTACCACTCATCCTAAGATGAATCCGCAGCTTCGGTGCATAGTTTAGCCCCGTTACATCTTCCGCGCAGACCGACTCGACCAGTGAGCTATTACGCTTTCTTTAAAGGATGGCTGCTTCTAAGCCAACCTCCTGGCTGTCTGGGCCTTTCCACATCGTTTCCCACTTAACTATGACTTTGGGACCTTAGCTGGCGGTCTGGGTTGTTTCCCTCTTCACGACGGACGTTAGCACCCGCCGTGTGTCTCCCGGATATTACTTTACGGTATTCGGAGTTTGCAAAGGGTTGGTAAGTCGGGATGACCCCCTAGCCTTAACAGTGCTCTACCCCCGTAAGTATTCGTCCGAGGCTCTACCTAAATAGATTTCGGGGAGAACCAGCTATCTCCCGGTTTGATTAGCCTTTCACTCCTAACCACAAGTCATCCCCTAACTTTTCAACGTTAGTGGGTTCGGTCCTCCAGTTGATGTTACTCAACCTTCAACCTGCTCATGGCTAGATCACCGGGTTTCGGGTCTATACCTTGCAACTATTCGCCCAGTTAAGACTCGGTTTCCCTACGGCTACCCTAATCGGTTAACCTCGCTACAAAATATAAGTCGCTGACCCATTATACAAAAGGTACGCAGTCACCCAACAAGTGGGCTCCTACTGCTTGTACGTACACGGTTTCAGGTTCTATTTCACTCCCCTCACAGGGGTTCTTTTCGCCTTTCCCTCACGGTACTGGTTCACTATCGGTCAGTTGGGAGTATTTAGCCTTAGATGATGGTCCACCTATATTCAGTCAAAGTTTCACGTGCTCCGACCTACTCGATTTCACTTAAAATGTCTTTTCATGTACGGGACTATCACCCTGTATCGTGGCGCTTTCCAGCAGCCTTCCATTAACACATAATAAGCTTAAGGGCTGTTCCGATTTCGCTCGCCGCTACTTTCGGAATCTCGGTTGATTTCTTTTCCTACGGGTACTTAGATGTTTCAGTTCTCCGCGTTCGCCTCGTTAACCTATGTATTCAGTTAACGATACCTGCAAGCAGGTGGGTTTCCCCATTCGGAAATCCTAGTCTCAAGTGCTTTTTACTAGCTTGACTAGGCTTATCGCAAGTTAATACGTCCTTCATCGCCTCCAACTGCCAAGGCATCCACCGTGTACGCTTAGTCACTTAACCATACAACCCAAACGGGTCTTTGTTGTGTGACAGTTTAACTTCGCCAGAAGTCAATATTGAATACTAAAGTAGATACCAATCAATCAACTCGTAAGAGTTAATTAAATGGCACTGAATGGTACTGCTACCATTCTTTTTTTACTTTTGAAAACTCTTGATAAATAACAATGTTATTCATCAGAATTTTATTATCAGCTTTTCCAAATTTTTAAAGAGCATATTAATTAGTTATCCCGAAGGACAAGCACTAATTAACAATCATCTGTGTGGACACTACGAACAAATAAGTTCTAAATCGTATAAGGAGGTGATCCAGCCCCAGGTTCCCCTAGGGCTACCTTGTTACGACTTCACCCCAGTCATGAATCACTCCGTGGTAAACGTCCTCCCGAGGGTTAGACTATCTACTTCTGGAGCAACCCACTCCCATGGTGTGACGGGCGGTGTGTACAAGGCCCGGGAACGTATTCACCGCGTCATTCTGATACGCGATTACTAGCGATTCCGACTTCATGGAGTCGAGTTGCAGACTCCAATCCGGACTACGACGCACTTTAAGTGATTCGCTTACTCTCGCGAGTTCGCAGCACTCTGTATGCGCCATTGTAGCACGTGTGTAGCCCTACACGTAAGGGCCATGATGACTTGACGTCGTCCCCACCTTCCTCCGGTTTATCACCGGCAGTCTCCTTAGAGTTCTCAGCATTACCTGCTAGCAACTAAGGATAGGGGTTGCGCTCGTTGCGGGACTTAACCCAACATCTCACAACACGAGCTGACGACAGCCATGCAGCACCTGTATCAGAGTTCCCGAAGGCACCAAACCATCTCTGGTAAGTTCTCTGTATGTCAAGTGTAGGTAAGGTTCTTCGCGTTGCATCGAATTAAACCACATGCTCCACCGCTTGTGCGGGCCCCCGTCAATTCATTTGAGTTTTAACCTTGCGGCCGTACTCCCCAGGCGGTCTACTTAATGCGTTAGCTTTGAAAAACAGAACCGAGGCTCCGAGCTTCTAGTAGACATCGTTTACGGCGTGGACTACCGGGGTATCTAATCCCGTTTGCTCCCCACGCTTTCGTACATGAGCGTCAGTGTTGACCCAGGTGGCTGCCTTCGCCATCGGTATTCCTTCAGATCTCTACGCATTTCACCGCTACACCTGAAATTCTACCACCCTCTATCACACTCTAGTTTGCCAGTTCGAAATGCAGTTCCCAGGTTGAGCCCGGGGCTTTCACATCTCGCTTAACAAACCGCCTGCGTACGCTTTACGCCCAGTAATTCCGATTAACGCTCGCACCCTCCGTATTACCGCGGCTGCTGGCACGGAGTTAGCCGGTGCTTCTTCTGTCAGTAACGTCACAGCTAGCAGGTATTAACTACTAACCTTTCCTCCTGACTGAAAGTGCTTTACAACCCGAAGGCCTTCTTCACACACGCGGCATGGCTGCATCAGGCTTGCGCCCATTGTGCAATATTCCCCACTGCTGCCTCCCGTAGGAGTCTGGGCCGTGTCTCAGTCCCAGTGTGGCTGATCATCCTCTCAAACCAGCTAGGGATCGTCGCCTTGGTGAGCCATTACCTCACCAACTAGCTAATCCCACTTGGGCCAATCTAAAGGCGAGAGCCGAAGCCCCCTTTGGTCCGTAGACATTATGCGGTATTAGCAGTCGTTTCCAACTGTTGTCCCCCACCTCAAGGCATGTTCCCAAGCATTACTCACCCGTCCGCCGCTCGTCAGCAAAGTAGCAAGCTACTTTCTGTTACCGCTCGACTTGCATGTGTTAGGCCTGCCGCCAGCGTTCAATCTGAGCCATGATCAAACTCTTCAATTAAAAAGTTTTATGTCTTTCGACAGCTCAATGAATTCTGAATTTATTTTAATATCTTTCGATATTGAATTGACTGTGCCGAATAATTACCGAAATAACTATTCTGTTGGTCACTCAGCTTTCAATTGAGACTCTAATTTGTTTGCCTCGCTAATTACCCATAAAGAGTAAGTAGATTGGCTGTTAGAACTCAATCTGTACGAGTGCCCACACAGATGATTGCTTTATATTGTTAAAGAACGTTTTGAGTCGCTTTAGCGTCTCAAGGGATGCGTATAATACATCCTTTATTTTTCGAGTCAACACTTTGTTTTAAACTTTCTTTTTGGAAGATTTAAAACCGAAGTTTTATTTAACTCTCTGAGTAGTTGCTGCCTTGCTATGCTTCGGCGTTTCCCTTCTCAGTGGGGTCGCATTATAGGGAGATCCGAAAACAGTTCAACTGTTTTTTAAAGAAAACTTGAAATAAACTGCTGTTCGCTGAGTATTTGAGCTAAACGCTTAAAAACACAACTAAACTACTATCGTTAAGAAATTTATAGCGCTATTTGAAATTAAAGTTATGACAACTACTAATGAATAAAGACATATTTGGATCATCTATGCTAAATAACTAACCAATATGAGAAGACTCGTATTACTTAAAATCATTTAAAGTAATCAAAAGGCGAAAATTGAATTGATCGAGCTATGTTTAATCATAATTTAATAATATTAAGAAGTAAGTTTACTTAGGCCGTAATACTCAACCTTGATATGAGATTCTTAATATAGGTATATAGGTAAATAGGTAAATAGGTAAATAGGTAAATAGGTAAATAGGTAAATAGGTAAATAGGTAAATAGGTAAATAGGTAAATAGGTAAATAGGTAAATAGGTAAATAGGTAAATGAGTACACGTTATGTCTTATAATCAGATTTTTGACATCCTCCCCCACCTCGCTTCGCGCCCGACATGTCGGGAAAGGAGGGGAATTCCTGTTTCATAGCGTATCGCTTTAAATTCAAAAGAATCTAAAGTCTTACTTACGCTCCACAGGCTAACACTGTCTGCCCGACAGCTTTAATATTCAGTGCCGCATTTATGTCGCGGTCTAGCTCGCTAGAGCATTGAGGACACGACCATTTGCGGATATGTAACGGCAAGGGATCGACAACGTAACCGCAGCAATTACAGCGTTTAGAGCTTGGATACCACTTATCAATCTTAACTACAGTTCGACCGTACCACTCAGCTTTGTAGGTAAGTTGGCGCACGAACTCGCCCCAGTTGGCATCGCTAATTGCTTTAGCAAGTTTTCGATTCTTGACCATGTTTTTTACGCTCAGACTTTCACAGCTAATCACTTGATTATCGTTTATCAATTGGGAAGTCAGTTTGTGGGTGAAGTCGTGACGACAATCAGCAATCTTTGCTTGAACGCGAGCGACTTTCTTTCTGGCTTTGTGGAAGTTAGAAGAACCTTTCTTCTTCTTCGATAGCACACGTTGAGTCTTAGCTAGTTTACTAGCGTAACGCTTGGTGTGACGGGGATTTCCAGACTTGAAACCGTTGGAGGCAATAACAAGGTCAGTCAAACCTAAATCAATACCGACTGTATTTTTACTAATCGATAGTGGTTTTGGCTCGAAGCGACACAGACAAGATACAAAGTAGCGACCCGCACTGTCTTTGCTAATTGTAATGGTGGTTGGTTCGCTAGGCAGCTCTCGCGACCAACGAACATTTATAGGTTGCTTAGATTTAGCCATGAACAACTGACCATCAGTATATCTGAATGCTGCTTTGGTTAGTTGTGCGCTTTGTTTCGAGCGCTTCTTTTTGAAAGTTGGGTATTTAGCTCGACCCTCAAAGAAGTTCTTAAAAGCAGTTTGTTGGTTTCTGATTGCTTGCTGCAAAGGAACGCTAGAAACATCATTAAGCCAAGGGAACTCAGGGTTTTTCTTGAGTTCAGTTAGATAGCTTGATGCTTTGCTGTAGTTAATCTTGATTTGCTCATTGTAGTAAGCATCAGTACGCCAACGAAGAATAGAGTTGTAAACAAAACGCGTACAGCCAAACGTCTGTTCAAGTAAGGTTACTTGCTCAGGTGTTGGGTAGAACCGTTGTTTAACCGCTATCTCTTTCATGCCTTACAAGATACACAGTGTTTTTGTAAGATTCAAGCTCTATTGTTAGCGCGTTGCGCTAAAACCTTACATCCCCGACCTAAAGGACGGAGTTTTTCGGCTCAAATGATAAATATAAACTTCGTAGTGGGCCGCTCTACTGGATAATCTAAATTTTGGAGTTGTATTATATAATAGCTCTAAACGAACAATATATAATGAAGATAATCCTTAACCATGATCTGATAGGCTATTTTGAATGAGTAATAAGTAAAGAGTAACTAGGTAGGGGTATTAAAGCAGGTCTTAAAACAACTTATCAATTTAGAATCTATGAGTCAGTACTCGTAAACGATCATAATAGAAGGTAATCACTGATTCATATAGATTAACAAATTTTAGGCAAGAAAAAGCCGAGCATAGGCTCGGCTTTTAGGTTTCTTTAAGACTTACTCTGCAGACTGTGCGTCTTCTTGAACTGCTTCGCTAGTCGCTGGGCGACCAACTAGTTCAATATAAGCCATTGGTGCATTATCACCAGTACGGAAGCCACACTTAAGAATACGAGTGTAACCACCTGGACGATCCGCGTTACGTGGACCGATTTCACTGAATAACTTACCAACAACTTCATTATCACGCGTGCGAGCAAACGCTAAACGGCGATTTGCTACACTGTCAGTCTTAGCCAGTGTGATTAAAGGTTCAATTACACGACGTAACTCTTTCGCTTTAGGCAAAGTAGTTTTGATGATTTCATGTTTCACCAAAGAACCTGCCATATTGCTAAACATCGCTTTACGATGGCTACTGTTACGGTTTAATTGACGACCACTCTTACGATGGCGCATGACCCTATCCTTCTAACTAAACTAATATAGTGATTTAGATTATTCAGCTAAACTTGCAGGTGGCCAATTTTCTAGGCGCATGCCTAGAGAAAGTCCACGTGAAGCTAGCACGTCTTTAATTTCAGTTAGAGACTTCTTACCTAAATTAGGCGTTTTAAGAAGCTCAACTTCAGTGCGCTGAACTAAATCACCGATATATTGAATTTGCTCGGCTTTCAAACAATTTGCTGAGCGTACTGTTAGTTCAAGATCATCAACTGGACGAAGTAGAATAGGATCGAATTCTGGCTTCTCTTCTTTCTCTTCTGGCTCAGTTACATCACGTAAATCTACGAATGCATCTAATTGCTCAGCTAAGATAGTAGACGCACGGCGGATCGCTTCTTCTGGATCTAAAGTGCCGTTTGTTTCCATATCAATGATTAACTTGTCTAAATCTGTACGTTGCTCAACTCGAGCTGATTCAACCGAGTACGCAATACGTTCAACTGGGCTAAATGATGCATCAAGCAACAATCTACCAATTGGACGCTCATCGTCATCAGAGGATAAACGACTAGATGCCGGCACATAACCACGACCACGTTCAACACGAATACGCATGCTGATCTCGCTGTTATTTGTTGTTAAATTACAAATAACATGATCTGGGTTAGCAATTGTTACATCGCCATCGTGCTGAATATCTGACGCAGTCACAGGGCCTACACCAGATTTAGCCAGGGTCAGAAAAACTTCATCTTTGCCTTCTAACGTTACTGCTAAACCTTTTAGGTTTAATAGTATTTCAATGATGTCTTCTTGAACGCCTTCTTTCGCGCTGTACTCATGCAATACACCGTCGATTTCAACTTCAGTTACTGCACATCCAGGCATAGATGAAAGCAGTATACGGCGTAAGGCATTACCCAAAGTGTGACCGAAGCCACGCTCAAGTGGTTCTAAAACTATTTTAGAACGTGTTGGGTTGATAGCGTCGATATCGACTAACCTTGGTTTTAGAAATTCTGTAACAGAACCCTGCATTTTATCCTCTCTTAACTCTTAACTTTACTTAGAGTAAAGTTCGACGATTAGTTGTTCATTAATGTCCGCAGACAGATCTGAACGCTCAGGTAGACGCTTAAAGCTGCCTTCCAATTTCTTACCGTCAACTTCAACCCAAGTCGGCTTTTCACGTTGCTCAGCCAACTCTAGAGCAGCGATGATACGTGCTTGTGTTTTAGACTTCTCACGGATTACAACAGTATCTTCTGGAGCAATTACGTACGAAGGAACATTCACAACACGACCATTAACTAAAATCGCTTTATGGCTTACTAACTGACGTGCTTCTGCACGTGTGCTAGCAAAACCCATGCGATATACAACATTGTCTAAACGTTGCTCTAATAGCTGTAACAAGTTTTCACCTGTATTACCTTTAAGGCGAGCAGCTTCTTTGTAGTAGTTACGGAATTGCTTTTCTAATACACCGTAGATACGACGTACTTTTTGCTTTTCACGTAATTGTAAACCGTAATCAGATAAGCGACCTTTACGAGCGCCATGCTGACCAGGTGCAGTCTCAAGTTTACACTTAGAGTCGATAGCTCTTACGCCGCTCTTAAGGAACAGGTCAGTGCCTTCACGACGACTCAGCTTGAGCTTAGGGCCCAAATATCTTGCCATGTTATTTCTCCTAACCTATTGTTAAACGCGACGTTTCTTCGGTGGACGACAACCATTATGTGGTATTGGCGTCACGTCAGTAATGTTGGTAATACGGTAGCCAGCAGCATTCAAAGCACGTACAGCAGATTCACGACCTGGACCTGGACCTTTGATGAAAACTTCTAGATTTTTTAAACCGTATTCTTGAGCAGCAGTACCTGCACGCTCTGCAGCAACCTGAGCAGCAAATGGAGTAGATTTACGTGAACCACGGAAACCTGAACCACCGGCAGTAGCCCATGATAGTGCATTACCTTGACGATCGGTAATCGTTACAATAGTGTTGTTGAAAGAAGCATGAACATGAGCCATACCATCAGCAACTTGTTTTTTAACCTTTTTACGACGAATTGGTGTCTTAGCCATAATACTATCCCCTTATCGCTTAATAGGCTTACGAGGACCCTTACGGGTACGCGCGTTAGTCTTAGTTCTTTGACCACGTAGTGGTAAAGAGCGACGGTGACGTAGGCCACGATAACAACCAAGGTCCATTAGGCGCTTGATATTTAAAGTAACTTCACGACGAAGATCACCTTCAACGGTGTACTTGCCAACTGCATCACGCAATACGTCAAGAGTTTCGTCTGAAAGTTCACCGATTTTTGTGGTCTCGGCGATACCAGTCGCTGCTAAGATAGCCTTAGAGCGAGTCTTACCTATGCCATAAATAGCTGTTAAACCAATAACTGCATGTTTATGATCAGGGACGTTAATGCCAGCAATACGGGCCACTAACACATCTCCTATATTCGAATTTGGTAATCATCTGTTTGAAGAGCCCGTAAGGATACTCAAACGAAGACCAAATCACTACTAAAAACACAGGCCGAGAAAACTCAGCCTGCACGCTGTTTACTTAACCTTGCCTTTGCTTATGCTTAGGCTCACTGCAAATTACGCGTACTACACCAGCACGTTTAATAACTTTACAGTTACGGCATATTTTCTTAACGGAAGCACGTACTTTCATTGCTCAACTCCGTAAACTGACCTTATCGACCATAGCCTTTAAGGTTCGCTTTTTTCAGCACAGAATCATACTGATGAGACATCAGGTGAGTCTGTACTTGTGCCATAAAGTCCATGATAACAACTACGATAATCAAAATTGATGTACCGCCGAAGTAGAATGGCGTTTGCCATGCCATTGTCATGAATTCAGGCACCAGACAGATAAAGGTTATATACAAAGCACCTGCCAATGTCAGGCGTGTCATCACTTTATCAATGTATTTAGATGTCTGCTCACCTGGACGAATACCTGGGATAAATGCGCCAGATTTCTTCAGGTTATCTGCTGTTTCACGTGGGTTAAACACCAACGCTGTGTAGAAAAAGCAGAAGAAGATGATAGCTGCTGCTAAAACCATTGCATACAATGGCTGACCTGGGGTCAACGTTGTAGCTATAGCTTGTAACACATCAGCGACCGGACCTTCACCCTGGCCGAACCAGCTGGCAATTGTACCAGGGAACAGAATTATACTGCTAGCGAAAATTGGTGGAATAACACCCGCCATATTTACTTTTAGTGGTAAATGCGTGCTTTGGGCAGCAAATACTTGACGACCTTGTTGGCGTTTAGCGTAGTTAACAACAATACGTCGTTGGCCACGTTCAAAAAACACTACAAGATAAGTAACAGCGAATACGATTACCGCAACCATCAACAGTACAAAAACATTCAAATCACCTTGGCGCGCCATTTCAGCTGTCGAACCAATAGCAGACGGCAGGTTAGCTACAATACCAACAAATATTAAAACAGAGATACCGTTACCAATACCACGTTCTGTTATTTGTTCGCCCAACCACATAAGGAACATAGTACCAGTCACTAAACTCACCACTGCGGTGAAATAGAAACCCATACCAGGGTTAACAACTAACCCTTCCATCATGCCCGGTAAGCTTGTGGCAATACCGATTGATTGGATAGTAGCAAGCACAAGCGTGCCATAGCGTGTGTACTGGCTAATTTTTTTACGCCCTTGCTCACCTTCTTTCTTAAGCTCTATAAACGGAGGATACATATGCGTTAATAGTTGCGTAATAATCGAAGCCGAGATATACGGCATAATACCCAGTGCTAACACTGAAGCTCGCTCAAGCGCACCACCGCTAAACATGTTGAACATCTCAACAATGGTGCCCTTTTGTTGCTCGAAGAAATCGGCAAGTACAGCGGCGTCAATCCCAGGGATCGGCACAAATGAACCTAGACGGTATATAATGATAGCACCTAATACGAAGAGTAATCGGCGCTTCAATTCCGAAAGTCCACCTTGTGCACTTTGCATATCTTGACCTGGTTTAGCCATTAGTACTTCCTTAGTCTTCTACCTTGCCTCCGGCAGCTTCGATAGCTTCGCGTGCACCTTTAGTGGCTCTAAGGCCCTTAACGGTAACAGCGCGTGAAACTTCGCCAGATTTAACAACTTTAACGAACAAAACGTTCTTTTTAACTAGACCAGCTGCTTGTAACGCGCTTAGGTCTACCACATCGCCTTCTACTTTAGCGATTTCGTATAGGTTTATTTCTGCAGATACTAATGATTTGCGAGAAGTGAAACCGAACTTAGGTAGACGACGTTGCATAGGCATTTGACCGCCTTCGAAACCAACGCGTACTTTACCGCCAGAACGTGATTTTTGACCTTTGTGACCACGGCCACCAGTCTTACCAAGACCAGAACCGATACCACGACCAACACGTTTTGGAGCAGTTTTTGAACCTGCAGCAGGTGAAAGTGTATTCAAATGCATGAAATTAACCCTCTACCTTAACCATGTAAGAAACCTGGTTTATCATACCACGTACACATGCTGTGTCTTCTAACTCAACAGTGTGGTTGATACGACGTAAACCAAGACCGCGTAATGTAGCTTTATGTTTCGGTAAACGACCGATAGAGCTTTTTACTTGTGTTACTTTTACAGTTTGATTTGCCATGGTTACCCCAGTATCTCGTCTATGCGAAGACCACGTTTAGCAGCAATCGACTGAGGAGAATTCATATTCTCAAGAGCAGAGATTGTTGCACGCACTACGTTGATTGGGTTAGTAGAACCGTAACATTTAGAAAGTACGTTCTGCACACCAGTCACTTCTAGTACCGCACGCATTGCACCACCAGCGATGATACCAGTACCTTCAGAGGCTGGTTTCATAAACACTTGTGAGCCAGCATGACGTCCTTTAACAGGATGCTGTAATGTGTTGCCATTTAGGTCTACATTGATCATATTGCGACGTGCTTTTTCCATTGCTTTTTGAATAGCAGCTGGAACTTCACGTGCTTTACCATAACCAAAACCTACTTTACCTGCGCCATCACCAACTACTGTTAGTGCTGTAAAGCTAAAGATACGACCACCTTTAACTACTTTAGACACACGGTTCACCGCGATTAGCTTTTCAGCTAGATCAGGCTGTTGTTGCTTTGCTTCTACGTTAGCCATTGTCTACTCCTAGAATTGCAAACCGGCTTCACGCGCAGCATCAGCTAGCGCCTTCACACGGCCGTGATATTTAAAGCCACTACGATCAAAAGCAATCTTTTCGATGCCTTTGTCAGCCGCACGTTCAGCAACCGCTTTACCAACTGCTTGCGCAGCTGCAACGTTGCCGGTGCCTTTAACTGTTTCGCAAATAGCTTTTTCAACAGTAGAAGCAGCAGCCAGTACAGTACCCTCAGCAGTAACTACTTGAGCGTATATGTGACGTGGCGTGCGGTGGATAACAAGACGCGTTGTGCCTTGTTCAATATAATTTCTACGAGTGCGTTTAGCACGACGTAGACGAGCTGTTTTTTTATCCATCGTCTTACCTTACTTCTTCTTAGCCTCTTTACGGCGCACATTCTCATCTGAATAACGAACACCCTTGCCTTTATATGGCTCAGGTTTACGGTATGCACGAATGTTAGCAGCTGTTTGACCAACTAACTGCTTATCTACGCCCTTAACTAGAACTTCTGTTTGGCTTGGAGTTTCAATCGTAATTCCTTCAGGAACTGCGAAATGAACTGGGTGCGAGAAACCAAGAGTTAAATCTAATGTTTTACCCTTAGCTGCTGCACGGTAACCAACGCCTACTAACTGAAGTTTCTTCTCGTAACCTTCATGCGTACCAACAATCATATTGTTGATTAGAGCGCGAGCAGTACCTGCTTGAGCCCATGCATCTGTTACGCCTTCACGAGGTAAAGTTGTAATAACGTTTTCTTCAACTTTTACTTCAACAGCGTTGTTGATAGTACGAGTTAATTCACCGTTTTTGCCTTTAACTGTGATTTCCTGGCCTTTTAATGTAACTTCTACACCGGCAGGAACACTAATTGGTGCCTTTGCTATGCGAGACATAGTTCCCCTCCGATTAAGCTACAAAACCAATGATTTCACCACCAACGCCTGCACTACGTGCTGCGCGGTCTGTCATTAGGCCTTTAGAAGTTGATACGATAGCGATACCTAGACCACCCATTACCTTTGGTAATTCGTCACGTCTCTTATAGATACGTAAACCAGGGCGGCTAACACGCTGGATATTTTCAATAACAGCTTTGCCTTCGAAGTACTTCAATTCGATAGAAAGCTCAGGTTTTACGTCGCCATTGATTGCGAAATCAGCGATGTAACCTTCATTTTTTAATACTTTAGCTACTGCTACTTTCAGTTTTGAATTAGGCATCGTTACAGATACTTTCTTCGCTGACTGACCGTTACGGATTCGTGTAAACAAATCCGCGATAGGATCTTGCAAGCTCATAGTCTTACTCCCGTGATTCTTTTACCAGCTAGCTTTTTTAAGGCCAGGAATTTCACCGCGCATAGCTGCTTCGCGAACTTTAATACGGCTCATGCCGAATTTGCGAAGGAAACCATGTGGGCGGCCCGTAATGTTACAACGATTACGCTGACGTACAGGGCTAGAATCACGTGGTAAAGCTTGTAGCTTAAGTACCGCGTCCCAACGATCATCTTCAGATGTATTAACATCACTGATGATAGCTTTTAGTGCTGTGCGCTTTTCAGCGAACTGAGCAACTAGTTTTGTGCGCTTTGCTTCGCGCGCTTTCATAGAATTCTTTGCCATAACCCTACCCTTATTTCTTGAATGGGAAGTTAAACGCTTCTAACAACGCACGGCCTTCCTCATCAGATTTCGCAGAAGTAGTGATAGTAATATCCATACCGCGTACACGGTCTACTTTATCGTAATCGATTTCTGGGAAGATGATTTGTTCACGTACGCCCATGCTGTAGTTGCCACGTCCATCAAAAGACTTAGCACTTACGCCACGGAAGTCGCGAATACGTGGGATAGCGATTGATACCAAACGCTCAAAAAAGTCCCACATACGTTCGCCACGTAGGGTTACTTTACAACCTATCGGGTAACCTTCACGCACTTTGAAGCCAGCAACAGATTTGCGTGCTTTAGTGATTAGAGGTTTCTGACCAGAGATTGCAGCTAGATCCGCAACAGCGTTATCTAGAATTTTCTTGTCAGCTAGGGCTTCGCCCACGCCCATATTCAATGTGATCTTTTCGATCAGAGGGACTTGCATGACAGAGCTGAAACCAAACTTCTCTTGAAGTTCAGCTACTACTTTGTCTTTATATACTTCATGCAGTTTCGCCATCATTCTACTCCAACTATTAAATAGTTTTACCAGTAGATTTAAAGATACGTAATTTCTTACCATCTTCAATCTTGAAACCTACACGATCTGCTTTACTCGTTTCCGAGTTGTAGATCGCAACGTTTGATACGTCGATAGACGCTTCTTTCTCAACAATACCGCCAGGCTGGTTCAATTGTGGAACCGGCTTTTGGTGCTTTTTGATCAAGTTTATGCCTTCGACAAATAATCTTCCAGATTCAGTAACAACTGAAAGCACTTTTCCGCGCTTACCTTTGTCTTTACCTGCTAGAACGATTACTTCGTCATCACGACGGATTTTTGCTGCCATGATAGACTCCTTACAGTACTTCTGGGGCTAGTGAAACGATTTTCATGAACTTATCATTACGAAGTTCACGAGTCACAGGGCCGAAGATACGAGTACCAATAGGCTGCAAGTTATCATTTAAGATAACAGCTGCATTGCTATCGAAACGGATCAAAGAACCGTCTGGACGACGAACGCCTTTTTTGGTGCGCACAACTACCGCGTTTTTAACATCACCTTTCTTCACTTTACCGCGAGGAATAGCTTCTTTTACAGAAACTTTAATGATGTCGCCAATCGCTGCATAGCGACGGTGAGAACCACCAAGGACTTTTATACACTGCACTTTGCGAGCGCCGCTGTTATCAGCAACTTCCAGCTGAGTTTGCATTTGGATCATGTTAATGACCTCCGGTGTAGTAATTACAACTTGTCTTAAATTCGTTTAAAATCAAGACATTTCGATTGAAATCCACTCAAAAAACAAGCTAGTTGTCTCTTAAGGGCGGGCAATTGTACCAGCATTACGGGGGGAGCGGTAGGTTATTTTTTAATTAATTATGAGGGAAAGCTAATTAATATTGAGTAATTACGGCTATCTAGCTATTTTACATATGGTTACAAAACAAACAAGGCACTATCTTAGTGCCTTGTAGATTATTTATCAGGGTTTTAGCCAAACAAACCTTTCAATTTATCTTTAAGTTTGTCTTTTGCTTTTTCTTTGAGCTTTTCTTTTGCTTCTTCTTTAAGCGCATTACCAAAATCAAGCTTAATGCCTACATCATGGAATGGCCCTTTAATACGCAGTGGTATTTTAAAGCCGGTACTATCATCGGTTGTACCCTGCCCCTCAATAGAACCGACTATACCGGTTACTAGTCGGTAATTAATAATAGTATTAGGTAAATCCACATCACCTTCGCCTGAAATACGGATCAGTGGGCTGATTAACGACAGGTCGTTATTATGGCCCACCCCATTAGTAAACTTAAAGCTACCCGTTAATGCAGAGAAGTCGGTTTGCTGTGACTTATCAAAGCCAGTATCTAGTCCTTCTGATACAGCCCCTACATTACCTTTAAGCAACTCTTTACCTTTGCGAATCATTTCAGCTATATTTGCGCCTTGTACTGCGCCATTAGCAAACTCAAACCCTAACTCACCATTAAGTGCGTTAACAAACTCTTTTTGGCTTTCCCCATTTGTGGTTAAGTTCCAATTTAATGAGCCATTACCCAT
Organism: Pseudoalteromonas sp. JB197; assembly: GCF_002332205.1. NCBI lineage: Bacteria > Pseudomonadati > Pseudomonadota > Gammaproteobacteria > Alteromonadales > Pseudoalteromonadaceae > Pseudoalteromonas > Pseudoalteromonas sp. JB197. Next base: position 3,143,435 of record NZ_NRGZ01000001.1, on the reverse strand, counting down.
TAATTTATCAAATCCTGCGGCATCGGTTAATAACGGTTGTGCATCAATACCTGCCAAATCAAAATTAGTGGTTATTTTATAAGGTATTTGCTGGGCATTAATATTAATTGCCCCTTTCCCTGTTCCCTCATAGGCTGCAAAGTTATCTAAGCTTAATTTAGCGACACTATTTTTTAACGCTACTGTAAATTGGTTTGCACCGAGTTTAATATCGTTAGCTTTTAAACCGCTTGAGCGTATTACTACATTAGCATCAAGCGTATTTAAGGCACTTAAGTCTATTTTAGTGTCGTCCCATACAATAGGCTCTGCTGGTTTAGTTTCGTCTGTAGTTGGCTGCTCTTTTTTAGCTACGGCTTCTGGTAAGTATGGGTTTAAGTCAAGCATACCTAAGTCAATGTTTGCCATTACAGCAAGTCGTTTACCTAAATTAAGCTCACTTTTACCTTTTATTTGCAGTGCATCTAATGTGGCAATAAGCTCTTCAAGCTTAAATTGCTCACCCGCTAAATGCATTTTGCCATTTACACTAAAAGCATTAAAGGCGTTATCTTTGGCGTTTAACTCTACACCTTGCCATTTGGCTATATTTTTTACCGAGTCTCCACTTAGCGCTAACTGACCTTTTATATCTTGGCCTTGTTTAGCAATAGTTCCCTCAAAGGTTAAATCAACTAAACGTGAATCTAAACTCTGCTGAATATTAAAAGTAGTGCCTTCGATCGCTTTTGCTGGCGTATCTAGTTTTACATCAAGCTCAAAGCGCTCTTGCATGTAAGTTATTGCGCCTTTTACTTCTAATGTTTTACGCAGTGATGGAAGTAAAATAGCCAGTTCTAAATCACTTATTTGCTGTTTAACCCCGGTTTTACCATCTAAATAAGTAAAGGTACCACCATAAATGGCAACTTCCCCTAGCTCAATGTCAAAGTTCTCAGGTAATTTTATAGCTTCCGCAGATCCTGTTTGCTCTTTAGGCTGCTCAGCTACCGCATCAAATAGCTGCCAGTTAGCTTTACCGTTTTTATCGGTCTCTAATAAAATATCAGGCTCGTTAATAACAAACTTATCGAGTTTAAATTCACCATCTAATAGCGATAGCCAAGGGATGTGTACTGCAAGCTGCTGCATACTTGCCATATCGGCGCGAGAGCCCGATTTCATGTTGGCAAAATGTACATCATTAAGTTCTAATTTTAATGCAGGAAATACACTCAGCGTTTTATCGCCTTTAATAGTTAATGTACGTCCTGTGGTTTGTTCTACCTGCTCAGAGACTTTATTAAAAATAGCATCAGTAGGAATTAAAAAGGGTGCTGCAACGATAAGTGCAATACATAACAGCAGTATTACACCTATAATTTTAAATAAGGTTTTCATGATCGTCCTTTCAAATGTGCAAATAATACTCATATCATAGCGAGAGTTATCACTAAAATCATTGTCAGTACTAAAAAAAATAACTTTCAACTAATTTATTTTTTAATGATGAATCTACGCGCTAATAATATCAACACTATTTAAATATTAACAAACAACACATGATCGCTTTATAAAAAACAACAAATCATTACTTTTCAACAAGTAAGACATGAAAAACACACTGTCGTATGATTTTCAAACAATCTAAACTAATTGAGTTTTCGTCACTTAAGTTAACTATTTTATTGTTTTAATAAATTAATAATTATGAGCACTTTAACTGTTGTATTCTTAAGGCTTGTATATGCCCCTGTTGTTATTGCAAGATTTGCGCTAAAATAGACCAGCTAAAAAATGCATCTAACTCGAGGTTCTACAAGGCATGAAAAAACTGCTAATTTCACCGTCACAAATGTCGCTAGGCGAGCAAGAAAACCAAATATACCAAAACATTCTGAAGCAATCCTCAGAACTCAGCCTAAATCTAATGGCCGTGAAAGTAGAAAACCACCCAGATGATTTTTTACTTTGGTGCTATGAACTGCTTAACGCAAGCAAAGATCGTATGAATTACGACTTGCTAGAGCCGCAACAGTTACCAGTACTAAAAAAACTGCACGACCAACTTATTTCTGCTATTAGCTTTTTACAAGTTAAAACGTTACGTGTAGCGCCTTGGCCTGTAGTAACTACATTTATTGAGCAGCACAAAGATCTTATTGCACTTGATGAGCAGCTTCGCTTAACAAGCTACATTGCAAGCATTCGCCCGCAATCACTTAAAGATATGATCCCAGAAGACTTACTTGCGTTTAGTGGTAAGCACATGGCATCGCTTGATCCAAGCACTTACAACTTTGATGTTGAATGGTTTGCATCAACTAAAAGCGCTAAAGCGTTTCATCAACTACTGGCTGATATGCCTGATGCGTTTGATGATGCACTTAGCAATATTCCGTTGGAAGGTAATATTACTCATTATGAGTACCAGCAATTTGTTGCTGCTTACTTAAAAGCTTTTAGCGATGGTAACGAAAAGCCAACGCTCGCTCCAGCAACTCGCTTATTAGCGATGCGTCGTCCTGACGTATTTACTCCTATTAGCAATAATAGATTAGATGCTTTATGTGGCGCACTGGGTGTTAGCAAGCTAAAAAACACTGACTTTGAGCGTTACTGGCAAGACATAGTACAGAAAATTCAAACTCTGTCTTGGTTTAAAATGGCTAAAGCAGACAACGAATTAGAAGAGCAGCTGGTAAGCATTAAAGCGCTTATTCCGTGCTTTTTTTACTATGCAGACACCACAACAGCCGATAGCTCTAATTACATCAAGCTGCTAAGCAAGCCAAAGCGCAGTACTTCAGGTACAGGTAAAACTAAGCGTAGAGGTAAAGAATCTGCAGAAATTTTAGTAGACCGTGCACTTGCAGCTGACGATATTCCTGAGCATATTCGTAGCAAACGTGATTCTATTATTAATGAAGTACAAAAAGGTCGTGGAGTTAACGAAACAATTAGCTTAATGCGTACTATTTTTGGTTAATTATTAATAACTAACCTAGCAGCGCCGATTTGGTGCAGCTAGGTTAATTTATGCACCACAAATGTAAAACCCCTTAAAATCTTATCTCTGCACCTCTCCCTCTACTAATTATAAGCTATTGTTTTAAAACACCTAAAATCATATTCACTGCAATAAAGTGAAGCTGGCATACCCCGTGCAATCTTCTTTTCTGTTAAATAATAAAATGCTGCCAAGCTATAAGCCTCAAAGCTTTGGCATGCAATCATATAACAGGAACTAAAACATGCTAAAACTACAAAAAGTCATAACAATAACAGCACTCTCTTTAGTTAGTGTCGCATCAACAGCAGCCTATGCTGAAGTAACCGCTAATGCGGCAGCAACATCAAACTATTTATGGCGCGGACAAGAACAAACCAGTGGTGATGCTGCCATTTCAGGCGGCATTGACTACACCAACGAGTCTGGTTTTTATGCCGGTGCTTGGGCATCAAATGCCTCTTGGGCCGATGAGATGACCTATGAATTAGACTTGTATGCAGGCTTTGGTGGCGCTATTAATGAAAGCGTGAGCTACGATGTTGGTTACATTTATTATGCATACCCAGATGCAGCTTCCACGGCTCATGCTGACTTTTCTGAGATTTACGGCAGTATAAGTGTAAAAGGCTTCACCTTTGGTGCTGCTGTATTAGCAACCTCTGCAGCAAGTGGTGACGGTACAGACTTTGCTGACTCACTTTACCTAACGGCAGATTATGCTTTTGCTGTTGGCAATAACGGCACCGAAATAGCATTTCATTTAGGCCACTACTCTGGTGATTTTATAGGTGATGACAATATTATTGATTATGGCATAGCAGTATCTAAAGATGGTTTCACTTTTGGTTTATCTGATACCGATATAGATGGCTCTGACGTAAAAGCCTATGTTGCTTATTCAGTAGACTTTACACTTTAAAAATTACACTGTAATTGCTGCAACCCAAGAGCCGAAAGGCTCTTTTTTAGTTTTAGCAGCATAAATAACCTGGCCACTAAACAAACTACGTTAACAAACCGTTACAATAAAATAATCACCTTATCCTCATTTTGCCTTATGCTATAGCCAGTAATTCCCCCCAAATTAGGTTATTAAGGAATAATAATGAAGTCACCTAACGCGCTAAGCGCACTAATCGATATTTATATCAGCCCAAGTAAAGCGTTTAATGGTATAGAGCAAGCAAAAGGCTGGTCATGGTTGGCCCTTATTTGTATAGCAGTTGCCACCGCCGCGAGTATGTTTGTTTTTTATAATAGTGTTGATATACAGTTTTTAATTAATGAGCAAGTAGCCGTTTCAAGTGTTGATGCCACTATTGGCGAGCAAAAAATGATTCGTCAAGCGATTGAACAAAATGCCCCAAACCAAATGTGGTTTGGCATGATCGGCGGTATTATTGGCATAGTAATAATGAATGCTTTAGTTGCACTTTATTATATGCTGATAGCTAAACTCGATCCTAACTCACAACATAGTTACGGTGCTTGGTATGGCTTTTCATTATGGACAATGATGCCTACGGTTATTTCAAGCCTTGGCACTATCGCCTTAGTATTAATGGCCAACACAGATCAAATTTCGCAACAAGCGGTGTTTAGTTACGCTTCTATCAATCAGCTCATTGTTGGGCTTGATGCCACACATACTTTTTATACCTTACTAGAATCAATTAACCTGTTCACTATTTGGAGCATTGCGCTGGGCATGGTTGGACTAAAATGCTGGACTAATTTCTCAACTAATAAAGCACTGCTGTTTGCAGCCTTACCAAGTATTATTATTTTTAGTGTTTGGGCGATTATAGCCGCACTTTAATTATTATGCAGAGGCAAGTTAGCCTCTGCACATTTTCACTCACGGACCGATAAAATGAAAAAAGCCATTATCATCACACTCGCTATTGCCGCTTTTATAGCGTTAATTGTATCAAAACAAATTTCTGGTGATAAAAAACAGCCCGAGGTAAATATCGCCCATATTGAACTAGGCAATATTGCCGACTCAATAATGGCGTCTGGTAACTTAGTATTTAATACTCAAGTTCAGCTGCGCTCTGAAGTTACCGGCCGAGTAGATAAAGTATTTGTCGAAGAAGGCCAAAGTGTAAAACAAGGCGATATTTTAATGCGCCTTGATACCACTGCATTTGAATCTGAAGTAACCCGCAATAAAGCGCTACTACGTGCCACCGAAATAGAAATTAAACATAGCCAAATTCGCTTAGTTAACTTTGAGCGCCAACTAAAAAGACAAAAAGAGCTTTACGATGTCGGTTTGGGCAACGAAGAGGCCTATGAAAATCTAGCAAGTGCCCGCGACTTAGCCAAAATAGATATTGAATCTCGTAAAGAGTCGTTTAACCAAGCTCATGCGTCGTTGCAAATTGCCCAAGATCGGTTAAATAAAAGTGTTTTTAAAGCGCCTATGAGTGGCCTATTGGCTTCGGTTAATATTAAAGAAGGCGAAACGGTTATTGCCGGAACGACCAATATAATAGGCTCTGATTTAATGCTGGTTGCTGACCCCAGTGCTATTTTAGCTGAGTTGCGGGTTGATGAAACCGACATAGCCAGTATTAAACTCCACCAAAAAGCAAATATTTATGCCGCTGCTTATCCTAATAATCCTTTTACTGGCACAGTAATAAACATTGGTACCTCGGCTAAAAATCAGCCTGGCTCACAAGGGTTATCATTTAAGGTAAAAGTATTACTCGATGCTACCGATCGTCAACTATATGCCGGAATGAGCTGTAGAGCAGAAATTGCCACCAGCGTTGCCGAAAATGGTTTAAAGTTACCAATAGAAGCAATTCAAAAACAAGACGACAGCACCTTTGTTTGGCGCCTAAATAACGACAACAGCGTTAGTAAAGTAACCGTAACTGTTGGTATATCATCAGATATTGAACAAGCAATTACCGAGGGGCTCAATGAAGGTGACAAAATAGTTATTGGCCCGGCTCGCCCTATTAGTACTTTAAAAGAAGGCGACACAGTAAAAGTAAAAGCCGCTGCGAAGGAAAACAACTAATGACTGCGGTGATCAAGCTTGAGTATATTAATAAACAATACAAAATGGGCGCTGAGATATTTAAAGCACTTGATGATGTAAACATTAGCATTATGCCCAATGAATATGTGGCCATTATTGGCCCCTCAGGATCTGGCAAGTCTACCCTAATGAATTTGTTAGGCTGCTTAGATACCCCCACCAGCGGCGAGTATTATTTAAAAGATAAGTTAGTAAAAAGTATGACCGAAACCGAGCTTGCGCACCAACGCAACGAAAGCGTCGGATTTATATTTCAAAGCTTTAACTTATTACCACGCGCATCGGCGCTAGAAAATGTAATGCAGCCTTTAGTTTACCGCTTTACCCCTAGCAAACAACGCAAACAGCAAGCCCTTGAGGCGCTAAAGCGCGTGGGCTTAGCCGACAAAGTAAATCACTTATCAAGCCAGCTGTCGGGCGGGCAACGTCAACGAGTTGCTATTGCTCGTGCTTTAGTCACTAAACCGCATATATTATTAGGTGATGAGCCAACCGGTAACTTAGACAGTAAAACCACCCGCGAAATTATGGCCTTATTTGATGAGCTGCATAACGAAGGGCATACCATTATTTTGGTTACACATGAGCAAGAAATTGCCGACCACTGTCAGCGGGTAATTCGCTTAGTGGATGGTAAAGTAGTGAGTGACGTAACTAAAAACCAAGGAGCAAGGCAGCATGTTTAAACTTGCACTGGCCACTATGGAAGGCACTAAAGCCGCATTTTCGGCAATTAAAGCAAATGCTATGCGCTCTGCCCTCACCTGTTTAGGTATTATTATTGGCGTGGCCGCAGTAGTAACTGTGGTTGCTGTAATGCAAGGCTTTACCAAGCAAATAAACGATCAGTTCGCTGATATGTCGCCCGATGTAACTACTATTAAGGCGTATACCAGTATTGAGCTAGAAATGGTTGGTAAAAATGCAAAACTTAGCTACGACGATTTTTTAACCTTAAAAGCACGAGTAAAAGAAGCAGAAACACTCACCGCACTAATGTTTACTTGGCGTTTTTCGGGCGGAGCTGAGTATGGTAATAAAAGTCATTCATCGCGGGTTATGGGTACTGAGCAAGACTATCAAAAAGCATACCGTACCTACCCCGATCTAGGCCGTTTTATTCGCGCTGAAGACGACGAAAAACGCCGCCGCGTAGCTTTTATTGGGCCGTCAATTATCGAAAAATTAAACTTACCCAGCAATCCGGTAGGCGAATACATAAAGCTAGGTGGCGAATGGTTTAGAATTATTGGTGTAGCCGAAAAACAAGGTAGCTTTTTGGGCTTTGATCAAGACGATTATATTAATATTCCCATTAGCACTATGAGTGCGTTAGAGGGAGGCAATACGCAAAGTAATGTACAAATTATGTTTAGGCTTGAAGACAACGCTAACGAAGAGCAGGTACTAGCAAAAATTACTCGTATACTGCGCCAGTTACATAAACTTAAAGACGGCGACGACAATGACTTTGAATTTGAAACTGCTGAAAAAGCCCGCGCCCAAGTAGATAAATTTACCGGTAGTGCCACTGCCATAACCGCAGGTATTGTTGGTATTAGCTTATTAGTTGGTGGCATAGGTGTAATGAATATTATGTTAGTGTCGGTAACTGAGCGCACCCGCGTGATTGGCACCCTTAAAGCGCTAGGCGCTACACCCGGCTTTATAATGTTGCAGTTTTTAGTTGAGGCTGTGGTGTTATCGCTATTTGGCGGGTTGATTGGACTTGCCATTGGTTATGGCGCAGCGGGGCTTATTTCGTTTATGGTTCCTAGCATGCCAGATGCGTATATTCCGGCATGGGCGGTAATGTTGTCGTTTGGTTTTACTTCATTAATTGGCATGGTGTTTGGTTTAGCCCCAGCCATTAAAGCCGCCAGGCTCAACCCTATAGATGCACTGCGTTACGAGTAACAACAGCATTGTAGTTGCTTACAAGGATGTAAGCCAAGTACATAATTAACACAGTGATTAAAACTCCCTTTAAACTTCAAGCACAAAGTATTACCCTACTTAAACATCACTTAAAAAATGAACTTTTAACGCTTAAACCACCCAAAGTACACACTATTGATATTGCTCACGGCTAATTTTAAATAAGGTATTAAATGCACAAAAAGCTAATACGTTGCATTATTGCTGCATGCTCTTTTTTAACTATAAACTCTAGCTTGGCGCTAGCACAACTAAACCCATCAGATGAAGCGCAAGGTATAACCGAAACCGCATATACTCCTCTGCGTTGTAATCAGCAACTACAGGCAAGTAGGCAAAAAACATACAGCCGTAAGTTTATTGTTCCTCAACAAGCTAGGTTACTCTCATGGAATATTTATAAGGCACAAAACCAAGGCCTATATAAAGATTTAACTCACCTTAATGAAACTGCTGATATTGTTTTATTACAAGAGGCTATTGTAGATACACGCCTTACTAGCCTTAAACCTTTTTGGCGTTTTTCGCCCGGTTATAAAAGTGGCAATGTACAATCTGGTGTAATGACGCTTAGCCGCTGGCCTGCAACTGTACATTGTACTTTTATTCATAAAGAGCCATGGTTACGAAGCCCAAAAGCAACTAACATTGTTGAATATGCAATGGCTAACCAACAACGCTTATTGAGCGTTAATTTGCACGGCATTAACTTTACGTTTGGTACTAAAGCCTACGCGCAACAGTTACAAGCCAGTATAAAAATAATGCAACAACACAAAGGGCCAATTCTTTTTGCGGGCGATTTAAACGCATGGAGCGATGCACGCCAAAAGCTAGTTAATGACGCGCTGACTAAACTGGGCCTTAAAGAAGCTATATACGTAGATGACAAGCGTACAAAAGCATTTGGTTTAGCCCTGGATCAAGTGTGGGCTCGTGGTGTTGTTATTTCTGATACTTTAGTAAGCGAATATACCAGTTCTGATCACAACCCTATTTTAGCCACTTTAAAAATTGATGATGTATAACATGAAAAAAACTCGTATTTATTCTGCTTGGCTACTGGCCATATTATTCACCTTTTTTAGCCAAACAAGCCTAGCTGCACCCCCAAAACAATTACCTAATCGAGAACCCGACCAAGAAGTGCAGTATTTAATTACCTTTATTAGCAACAGCAACGCCACTTTTATCCGCAATGGCGATGAGCATACTAGCAAAGAAGCCGCCGAGCATTTAGCCATGAAATACCGTAAAGCTAAACGTTATGCAAAAACAGCCGACGACTTTATTAATAATCTAGCTAGTAAAAGTTCATGGAGTGGTAAAGCCTACACGGTAATTTTAAGCAGTGGTGCTAAGTTAACCGCAAATAGCTGGCTAACCAATGAGCTAATACGATTTAGAAACACAAAAAAGCCGTAGTAAATACGGCTCTCTAAAGCTATCAATAATAACAAGCTAAGCGTTACCTAGCTGTATGCGCTAAGTTAGGTAAGTAATCTACCGCTAGAATATCGCCGGGGTTAAGCCCAGTAACTACATGCTGCTTTGCGCCAATTATTTCACCTAAGCGCACAAACCGGCGTTCTATTTGCTCATTGTCACTATTAATCACATACAGCATAGTTAATTGGCCAAACTCATGTATCCAGCTACTATCTAGCAATATTCCTTGTTCATCGGGTAATACTAACTCTAATTGCGCATACAAGCCGGGCATTACCCCTACAGAAGAGTCAAAGTCTAAGCGAATTAACAAACTACGTGAGCCGCTATCGGCAACCGGAACTATTTCGGCCACTGTGGCTGGCGAGGTTAAATTAAGCGCAGGCAGCTTTATGGTTAAACTTTGCCCTAACTGCAATTTAACCGCTTGCATTTCTCGCACACTAAACTCAACTTGTAGCTGCTGCGGGTTATATAATCCCAATAAAGCCTGCCCAGGCGTAGCTGTATCACCAGGTTCGACTAACCGCTCTACTACAACCCCCGAAATAGGCGCTGTAATACGAGTGTAACTCAGCGCAACTTTGGCTTGTGTTTGCTGCTGCTTAGCGGCAATTAAATTGGCCGATAAACTATCAAAATTTGCCTTCGCATTATCTAACTCACTTAACGATACTAAGCCTTGCGCATACACACTTTCAATTCGCTTAAGTTGCTTTGTAGCTTGGGTTAATGCGGCTTGAATAGCATTAATTTGCGCCTCACTTTGTGCTAATTGCGCTTTAAAGTCATCTTGTTGTAAGGTAATGAGTAAATCACCTTTGGTTACTTTATCGCCCGCGCGTACACTTAAACGCTCAACTTGCGCCATAACTCGCGATGAAATTTGGGTATTTTGTTTCGCAATAATACTGCCTGGCACCCATTCACTACGGGATATTTTTTGTAGTAAAACCGTTTCCCGCTTACCGTGGTAATTGTTAGCGTTGGTCGTTTTTAAACCAGCAACTTGCTTATTTGAAAAGCTGCCCGCCATATACAATACGGCGCCTACTACCACTAATAAAGCGAGTAACGAGCCAACTAGTTTTGATTTACCTTGCATGCGTTTCTCCCGCAGTGGTTTCTGTGTTTGCAAATACTAAGTAATAAACAAGCGGCACTACAAATAACGAAAACAACGTTGATGCCACAATGCCAAAAATAATCGCAATTGCTAAGCCACTAAATACCGGATCTAGTGTAATCACTAAGTTACCTAATAATGTAGTGCCTGCGGTTAGTAGTACGGGGCGCATGCGCACTGTTCCTGCTGCAATTAACGCTGCTTTTATTGCCATACCTTGGGCGCGTGCTTGATTAATAAACTCAACTAAAATAAGTGAATTACGCACCACAATACCCGCCAAGGCAATCATGCCTATCATCGCAGTAGCGGTAAATAAAACCGGCTCGGGAGCTGATGCAATACTGCGCTCACCAAACTGATTAAGTAACCAAAAACCAGGCATAATACCAATAACAGTGAGTGGTATTGCCGACATAATAATAAGCGACAAGCTTACTGAGCGTGTTTGTAGCCGTAAAATAATAAAAATGGCGCTAAGTGCAAATGCAAAGGCAATCCCCATATCTCTAAATACATCTATGGTAATACGCCACTCTCCTTCACCGCTAAATGTTACTTGCGTACCTGGCGGTAATTGCCAAGGTGCGGTGCCACCATTATTAAAAAAGTGCCGCGCTAACCAAGGCGTTTTTACAAAATCGTCTGTTGATATATTTAAATCAGCAGTTACATCGGCAATTATTGCTGCGGGAGTTCTACCATTTAGCTCTGCCATAACATAAATAACTTCGCGCTGATCTTTGCGCATAATAGTTTGCGCTACATTTAATTGAGTAAACTCTCCAAGCTCAGAAAGCGCAACTAAAGGCCGCGGCGCACTGCTTAAGCCAAATTTACTCGCATTTTTAGCTATGTCTCTGTCGCCCCTTAGTTGTAATGCTAGCAATTGTGCAAATTGATTGCGTTCGCTATAAGATAGCTGCAGTTTTATTGGCACAGGCTGAGTTTCGTTGCTGACATAAAGCTGCCCAACCGTTTGCCCTTGTGACGCTATGCTAAGTGTTTGCGTGATATTTTCGGTAGATATAGCACTATGCGCCGCTTTCGTTTTATCAGTAATAAAACGCTGCAAAGGGGCTGCTGCAACCATTGAAGTATCAACCTCTACCACATGAGGTTCTTGTTTTAAGCGCGTTGCAACTTGCTCTGCGGCTAAATAATGCGTTTGCCTATCAATAAATGTATCTCGATAAACCTCTGCCACTAAAGTACTTAACACCGGCGGCCCTGGCGGCACTTCAACTACTTTAATCACTATGCCGTTATTTACTAATGGTGCTAACTGTTTACGCAAACGCATTACCACCGCATGAGATTGATGCTCGCGCGCTGTTTTATCTAGTAGTAGCACTCTTAGTTCAGCTAAGTTCGGTGCTTCTCGTCGGTAATAACCGCGTACCATACCATTAAAGTCCATACTTGAAGGCTGGCCTACATAAGTGGCTATTTCACTTACCTCGGTTAATTGCCATGTGAGCGTTTGCACTTGTCGGGTAAAAGCAGCTGTTTGCTCTAAATTAGTGCCCTCTGGCATATCAATAAGTACTTGTAGTTCATTTTTATTATCAAACGGTAATAACTTCAGCGGTACTAATCGCATCACAGGTAACATGGCGCTAATAATAAATAACGCAAGCGTGATCCACAGTACCCATTTAGCACGTGGTTTTGAGGCCAGTAAGGGGGTTAGTAAGCGCTCGTAAAGGCTCGTTTTGTTATTTGCTTGATCGGGCTCTTCACTATTAGGTTTTAGTAATTTCATGGCAAGCCATGGGGTTACAAAAAACGCCACTAATGTTGATACCATAACACTCACAGGTACGTTAAATGCCATTGGCGCCATATAAGGCCCCATCATTCCAGTAATAAAAGCCAGTGGAATAAATGCCACCATAATAGTTAGGGTCGACATTAATAGTGCGGTGCGAATTTCGCTCATTGCATTCACAATTTGCTGTTTTTTATCACCCTTTTTATTTATAAAACGGCTGATGTTATCTATACCTGTGATCGGATCATCAACCAGTAACCCCAAAGATAAAATTAACGCAAATAAGGTCACTCGGTTAATTGTGTAACCAAAGGCAAAATCAAGCGAGAGCGTAATGCCATAACAAATGGGTACAGCAAGTCCAACTACTATTGCCGGGCGCCAACCTAAAAATACGCCCACAAATATAACCACAGTAAATACTGCAAACACTAAGCTTGAGGCTAAATTATTTACTTTTTCGTCGGCGGTTTGGCCGTAATCTCGCAGTACTGAGTACGTTATTTCTGCTGGTAGTAACCTTGTTTTTAGCTCTGCCATCATGGCATGTACATCGCTTGCCAACGCTACAGCATTAGTGCCTGCTTGTTTGGCAATACTCAGCGTTACCATAGGGTAATGCTGTTGCTCATTTGACTGCGCCAGCCATTGATAGCTTTGCGCCTCAGCGGGGCCATCACTAACCTGGGCTACATCGGTTAAATAAACACTTTTACCATTAACAACATTAACGACTAGTTGTTCTATCGCTGTTTTAGTTCTTAATACATCGCCCGCTTGCAAAATTATTTGCTGCTGGGCATTTACCACGCTACCTACCTCGGTGAGTTGATTAGATACACTAAGCGCATAATAAACATCACTTAATGTGGTTTGGTGTGCAGCCAAAGCGGTGGCATTTAAATTAACGGTAATGGCGCGGTTACGCCCCGCAATTACTTTTACTTCGCTCGTGTGTTCAATTCGTTGTAAATTATTGGCTATTTCGTTTGCAAAGCGGGTTAATTCATAATCACTATAAAGCTTAGGATCCTTGCTATATAACCCAAGCATAACAATAGGCACATCATTTACTTCTACTGGGCGTATTTGCCAGCTTTTAATAATAGGAGTCATAGTATGTTGATAGCTATAGAGCTTGGCGTAGGTATCGAGTATGGCTTGTTCGCGATCGTGCCCTACCTCAAAGCGCAAAGTAACCACAGCACGACTACTTTGCGTAGTTGAATATATATGTTTTACACCACTAAGTTGCGCCAATAACTTTTCTAATGGCTCGGTGACTAACCTAGCAACTTCAGGGGCTTCTACATTAGGTGCCGACACATAAATGTCGAGCATAGGTACCACTATTTGTGGCTCTTCCTCACGCGGCGTTTGCTGTAAAGCAAATAACCCACACAGTACCGACAACACAAAAATAATAATTGGTACGCGGCCACTTAAACTGCTTTTTACAGCGTTATCTATAGCGTTCATTGTGTTATTCCTTACAAAACAACCCATATAAAGTTGCCAGCAGTGTTACAGCATCTTTATCAATAACACGATAATAAATTGTTTGGCTTTCGCGTCGAGTAGCCACTATATTTGCTTTACGCAATGCAGCTAAATGCTGAGAGAGTGCCGATTGTGCAAGAGGTACAGCTTCATTTAACTGCGACACGTTCATTTCGGTGTCTTGTAAGGAGCATAAAATCATTAAGCGATTTTTATTGGCTAAGATTTTTAATAATTTCTCTGCTTTTTCTACGTTGGCAGCCATGGCAGTAAAGTCAATATTCATACTGTGCTCTTATACTTAATTTGTTAGTAAGTATAGGTTGCTAGAACAGCCATGTCTAACATTAGATCTTGCTAATGTATAAAAACCTAATATAGTAGCTATACATACTCATTAAAATGACCGACTATAATGAAGCTTAATAATGCACTGCGCTTAATTGCTGGCATCATGATTATTATCTCTGTTTTATTACAAAGCTTTCATGACCCACGCTGGATATGGTTTACTGTATTTATAGCACTAAATCTAATGCAATCAGCTTTTACCTGCTGGTGCCCAATGATCACACTATTACGCAAACTTGGCGTTAAGGAATAACAAATGCTTACATCTATTCCCGACTTATTAAAAACAATTATCCCTAATCAGCGCCGTATTGGTGCACAACAGGCAAAACAAGAGCTTGAGGGCAACAAAGGGTTACTTATCGATGTACGCGAACCAGCAGAGCATGCAAATAAAGCGGCTGTTGGCGCGATAAATATCCCTCGTGGTTTACTCGAAATGAAATTAATGGAAATCGAAAAAGACGCTACACGGCCAATTTATTTACACTGTGCCAGTGCAGCCCGCGCTACTCTTGGCGCCGAAGCACTCACTCGCGTTGGCTACGAAAATGTAACTGTGATCACTTGTAATGCCGAAGAGATTTGTAGCGTTTTTTAAATTTAGTGCTTTTTCACCCTAGCATTTGCTCAATGTTTTTACGCTGTAGGTGATACCCGAATTAGCTATAGCTTTATGCTTGATTGCTTTAAGCTATAGTTACTTGCTGCGCTGTGAGGTTATCTTTTTGAGTTAAGATTACTTTGCGTAATTCTCTAGCGTTCACCAAAGCAAGTAACGACACCAATTCCCCTTCTCCCGACGGCCCCGCAATTTAAAAGCTCAACCTATACAAAGGTTACCTAATCCTTTATTGCATTTACATCGATACAAACTTTCATACATTAACTTACAACCATTTTTGGGCTATTAGCTATACAATATTTACCTTAGATCATAAATCAATTTATAACTTAAATAGTTAAGGTAATTATGAATACGTACATGACAAACAGTTTACGAGTGTTAGTAACTGCATTAATTTTCACAGCATCTGCTGCTAATGCTGAGTCGCGTTGGTCGGTTGCAGGCGGGGTGATTTCTGTAGAGTCGCCATATGCAGATACCGATAATAAAACACTCGGGTTACCTATGATCAACTATACAGGCGAGCGATTAACCCTTAAAGGATACATGCTTGATTATAAATTGCTTGGTGATGAAGGTTTAAATTGGTCAGTTATTCTTGAGCCTGGACAATTTTTTGACTCTACAGATTCTGATAATATTGCTATTAAAGCATTAAATGAGCGTAAAATGTCACTATACGCTGGTACAAAGGTAAGTTACGCTGCCAGTTTTGGCCGCGTTAGCGCAAGTGTATCTCATGATATATTGGGCAACGGTGATGGCGCTAAGTTTAAAACCGACTACAGCTACCCAGTTAAGTTAACAAAAGAGCTAATGTTAGCGCCTTTCGTTGGGGTTGAAATTAATAGTAGCCAGTTATCAAACTATTATTACGGTGTGGCTGAGGGCGAATCTAGCACTTTTGATGCATACGAGCTTAGCTCTACGGTTAACTATAATATTGGCTTGTTAGCAACATACAAAATCAATAAAAACTTAAATATTAACGCCTTAGTTAAATATCATCAGCTAGATGCTGATATTGAAGACTCGCCTATTATAGACACCGACAATCTCACGACTGCAATGATGTCTATCACTTATCACTTTTAATTAATAACTTTACCGAGCACCTAGTTGTGCTCGTTTTTTAACGCTCACTCAACACCATTGTTAACTCTGTTTATAGGTATTTATATAGCCATAAATAGCAGCAATAGCTAAACACTCACTACTACTTTTATAGCTAAAGCAATAAATACCGCACCTAACACTTTATCTAGCCATGGGTTTTGTTTAGTAAAACCAAAGCGATTTTTAGAAACCTCAGTTAACAGTGCCACCAGTAAATACCAGCCGGTATCAATTACAAATACCGTTAAGCACATAATAATACCAATGCTGAGAGTAAGATTTTGCGGGTCAATAAATTGCGAAAATAAGGCTAAAAAGAAGATAGCGAGTTTGGGGTTTAAAAATGCAATTGCAAAGCCATCTTGTAGCGCCTTTAATGCACTTACTTCACTCTTTTGTACTTGTAGCTCATTATTACTAGGTTTAGCCAGCAGTATTTTAATTCCCAAGTAAGCTAAATATGCTGCTCCTAAATAGACTAATAATTGATAAACATTAGGAAACTGCACCATTAAGGCACCTAAACCGAGTAAAGATGCAGCTGCATACAATCCTACTCCTACGCCATGGCTCAATGCCGCAAGCATACCGTTTTTCATCCCACCGCTTAGCGTATGCTTTAATACCACAGCCAAGCTAGGACCAGGCGACATTGCGCCCATTATGCAAACTAACGCTAAACTTAGCCAAACAGATAAAACCATTAATCACCCTTTATAATTCATTATTTTCTATTAATAAGGCATAAGCCGTTATTTGCCCTTGAAAGCCCGTTGCTGTTGTTACGCTAATAACTCGCCATCCATCTTGATTTAATTGGTAAATACGCTCATTCAATGCATCTAAATCTATAGCGTGGCTAAAAAATCCACGCTTTTTAAATTCCACTATTTTTTGCATTGTTTATTATCCGTTTTATTTGTCATCACTTATCCTTGCTGATTATTTTTAGCACTATTGAATTTTAGTTTACAGACGCCATATATAAAGCTCAATCATTAAAAAGAACCCACTATGTCTCAAGCCCCTGCTGCAGAAAAAGCCGCGTTTAGTAGTTTATTACCTGTTTTTGCGTTTATTAAACCGTATAAACTGATGGTTATTGCCGCTCTTATTGCTCTTTTAGTGACGGCGGGGGTTAATTTATCATTAGGCCAAGGCGTTAAATTTGTTATTGACCATGGTTTTATAGCAGGATCTCAAGCACAGTTGCAACAAGCAGTACTGGTACTTATAGGCTTAATTAGTTTATTAGCGGTGGGCACCTTTAGTCGTTTTTATTTAATGTCGTGGATTGGTGAACGTGTCAGTAACGATATTCGTAAAGCGGTGTTTAACCGTATTGTTACTTTGCACCCAAGTTATTTTGAAGAAAACCGCAGTGGCGAATTAATGTCGCGGTTAACCACCGACACCACTTTGCTGCAATCTATTATTGGCTCTTCTTTTTCAATGGCGCTACGCAGTGCATTAATGCTAGTGGGTGGTTTAGCCATGCTGCTGTTTACCAATTTAAAACTGACCTTAGTGGTCGTTGCTTGTGTACCTTTAGTACTGGTGCCCATGATGGTATTTGGCCGCAAAGTGAGAAAGTTAGCCAGTAGCAGCCAAAGTGCTATTGCCGATATAAGTACTTACGCCGGTGAGATCATTCAAAATATTAAAGTAGTGCAAAGCTATAGCCACGAACAGCGAGAGCAGCAAGCTTTTGCTCTGGAGGTCGAAAAAGCCTTTAACGTCGCTAAAAGCCGTATAAAACAACGCTCGTTTTTAATTGCCGCCGTTATATTTTTAACCTTTAGTGCCATCAGCGCTATGTTATGGGTTGGCGGCAGCGATGTACTAGCCGGCACTATGACTGGAGGTGAGCTAGGTGCCTTTGTGTTTTACGCTATTATGGTGGCCATGTCGGTTGCAACTGTGGCAGAAGTTTATGGTGAGCTGCAGCGCGCAGCAGGTGCTGCTGCAAGGCTACTAGAATTACTCGCTGTAAAAAGCGAAATTGAAAACCCTATTTCCCCACAAGACGAAAAGCTCCTAAGTAGCACTAACCACTCTGCCATTACACTTGAAAGCATTAGCTTTAATTACCCATCTCGTCCCGATGTAAGCGCACTTAATAATGTGAGTTTAAACATACAGCAAGGGCAAACAGTGGCAATTGTGGGTCCTTCTGGTGCAGGGAAAACCACCTTATTTGAATTACTACAACGCTTTTACGATCCTGCTAGCGGTGCTATTAAGTTTCGTGATGTAAATATTAAAGATTTATCACTCAATACGCTGCGTAATAAAATGGGCATGGTGGCACAAAACCCTATTTTATTTAGCTCAGATGTAATGCATAACATTCGCTACGGCAATCCAGATGCTACCGACGAGCAGGTTTATGCGGCGGCTAAACATGCCCATGCTGATGAGTTTATTCAACAGCTACCACAAGGCTATAACAGCTTTTTAGGGGAACAAGGAGTGAGACTATCGGGCGGTCAAAAGCAACGCATTGTACTCGCGCGAGCAATTTTAAAAGACCCTGAAATACTATTACTCGATGAAGCCACCAGCGCACTCGATGCACAAAGCGAGCACCATGTACAAGCCGCACTTGAGCACTTAATGCAAAACCGAACAACGTTGATCATTGCGCATCGTCTGGCAACGGTAAAACATGCAGATATGATTGTGGTAATGGAACACGGAGAAATAATAGCAACAGGGAGCCATCAGCAATTACTGCAAAGCTCCCCGTTGTACCAGCGCTTATGTGAACTACAGTTCAATAAAGACTAGATTTTTATGTGCTTATTGCGTGTTAGGCACTATTTGAATTTCTACACGACGATTTTGTGCACGGCCATTTGCGCTATCGTTTGATGAAATTGGACGTGTTTCACCATAACCTGTAGTGCTAATTCGTTCAGCCATAATTTGCTGATTAACTAAATAGCTTTTAACACTTTGAGCGCGTTGCTGTGAAAGGCTCATATTATAGCTATCTTTACCTGTGCTATCGGTATGCCCTTCTACGCTTAAATAAGTTTTTTCGTATTTGTTCATCACTTTAGCAATCGCACTTAGCGTATTGTGAAAGCCCGACGAAATATACGACTGATCGGTTGCAAAGGTAATATTTGACGGCATAACTAAACGTAAGTTATCGCCTTCACGTACCACTTCAACACCAGAACCCGCTAACTCGTCACGAAAAGCGGTTTCTTGTTTGTCCATGTAATCGCCTACTGCAGCACCAGCTAATGCACCAATTGCAGCACCAATAAAGATACGTTTATCTTTATGATTACCAGTAGCCTTACCTAATACACCACCAGCTGCAGCACCAATTGCCGCTCCTTTACCTGTGTTATTCATTTCACAACCGCTAAGTAATACAGCAACTACCGTTACGCTTAAAAGTGATTTAGTTAAAGTCATGCTATGTCCTATCTATTTAGTATTTTGCGCTATTATGCAAATATATGAATGAACAAGCCATGAAGAATCTATTATAATTAGCGTTTTATGCTGTATAACAACTAAAATTCTATCGATAGCTGAGTTCATAAATATGTCATACTACTGGATGATAATTTTATAATTTATAACGAGGATTGGGGCGTAATGTTAATTGCTATTTTTAGACAGTTTTTTTTACTTGGCTGCATGAGTTTTGGTGGCCCTGCTGCTCACTTAGGCTATTTTAAGCGCCATTTTGTCGATACCCTAAATTGGCTCACTAACACCCGTTATGCACAGCTTATAAGCTTAAGCCAAGCCTTGCCTGGGCCTGGTTCTAGCCAAGTTAGTTTTGCCATTGGGGTAGAGCGCGCGGGTGTACTTGGTGGCATTGCTGCCTTTATTGGTTTTACCCTACCATCATTTTTAATTATGTTGCTATTGGCTATAAGTGCGCATCAGTTTGATGCTGTTTATTTTGCCATTATTGCTGGGTTAAAACTGTTTGCTGTGGTTATTGTCGCCGATGCCACATTAAGTATGGCAAAAAGCTTTTGCACTAGCGCAGCCCTAAAGCTATTAGCCGTACTAAGCACGTTAGCCTTAATACTTTTTCCTCTGCTGGGCACACAAATAGCTATTTTAATTACCGCGGCTGCTGTGGGTGCAATATGGCCATTATTAAAATTAAATCCTGAACCCGCACAGCAAAGTAAGTCAAAAAGTAATATAAATTGGCTCGCTTTAGGGTTATTTACACTGCTGCTAGCGCTCAGTTTCATTCCTTTGACTACTGAATTAGCTTTGTTTGCCCCCTTTTATCAAGCAGGTGCCATGGTGTTTGGTGGTGGCCATGTAGTATTACCTGTATTGCAAGCAAGCGTACCTGCACTAAGCAGCGATCAGTTTTTGAGCGCCTATGCAAGCGCGCAAGCTGTGCCTGGGCCTATGTTTACCATTGCTACTTACTTAGGTGCACAACTAAGTACCGAACAACCTTTATTAGGCGCTATCATAGCCACGGTACTTATATTTATGCCCGGATTTTTACTCATACTTGCGTTTCAAAAAAGTTGGTTAAACTTAGCCAACAAGCCTCGCTTTGCCAGTGTTATTGCCGCACTTAATGCCTCTGTAGTGGGGTTTTTAGCCGCGGCGCTGTATTCACCTATTTGGACATCGGCGGTGCACAATTTTTGGCACATTGCGCTAGTTATTGCAGCATTCGCTTGGCTAAGATTAAAAAAGCCACCTATTTGGTGGCTGTTAATACTCTTTATTGCTACGGGGTTGGCTCAGTATTATTGGGCACTTTAATTTTAGGTTTTTCGCTTGTAGGCACGGCTGTGGGTGGGCTAAATTGGCCACTCACACTTTGATACGGACGCAGGCCAAAAATAGGTAACACAGCCAATAAATGATCCATTATTTCGGCTTGTAAATGCTCATACGATATCCAACGTTTATCGCTACTAAAGCAATAAAACTCAATCGGTAAGCCGTGGTTTGTCGGCTGTAACTCACGCACTAGCAAGGTCAGTGAAGTATTGATTTTTTTATGTTGCTTTAGGTAACCTTCGGCATAACGGCGAAACAAACCTAAATTAGACACAGGATCAGGCAATGAAGACGTACGAATGTAGTCGGCCAAAGGTATAGCCGCTTCTATTTGCTGGCGAAAATCATCTTCAACTAAAAAAATACTATTCATATCAATATTAAGCGAGCGCTTCATGCGCCTCCCGGCAGACTCTTGCATACTACGCCAGTTTTTAAATGAACCTGCTACTAACATGTAAGTAGGAATAGTCGTTACAGTATTATCCCAGTTACGCACTCTTACTGTGTTTAACCCTAAATCAATTACTTCTCCGTCGGCCCCATAATTATCTACCTGGATCCAGTCGCCATACGTAACGAGTCTATTGGCTGCAATTTGAATGCTTGCGACAAACCCCAATATGGTGTCTTTAAATACTAATAAAGTGACGGCGGCAATAGCACCAAAACCCGAGAGAATATAAGTAGGTGATTTTTCTAGCACTATACTAACAATTAAAATAACACTGACAATAAAGGTAATTAATTTAACAACCTGAATTAATCCCTGAATGGGTACTTCGCGGGCAAAATCTAATTGATTATAAATAGCGCCCGCAATACTCACTATGCTACTAAAAATAAAGCCCGCATAAATAATGAGCAGCGCTTGGCCTAAGGTTTTTAAAATTTCCTCTGCAATCTCATTCACCGGGTACACACTATCAAATGTGGCTAGAAACAATGCACAGCAAAGTAAGCAAGCTATGCGCTTATTGAGCTTGTTTAGCATAGGTGCAAGTAAGCCAATGCGTTCAGGTGAGATTTTAGTAACAATTTTTTGGATCGCAGGAAACATTAAGCGACGAGTAAATAAGTACACAAATAATAATGAAAATATACCAATGGCGACGGCAGTAATAGTGCTTAGAAAAAAAGCGTCGGGCACTTTTTCAAACCAAGGCGCTATTAACTTCTGTAAGTGGGTATCGGTCATGGTATTTTTATTTCCTTGCGGGAGTTAGGTTTAAAATTACAGTGCTAGCTAGAGTAAAAAGCGCCATTGCAGCATAACCAATTATAGTAACTACAGCGGGTAATACCCGCTGTAAAATTAACAGAGCCAAGCAAAGTGACATTAAAAAACACTACCTAAGTTAATCTGTATTGATCGTGAATAGCTAAGTGTTTTTAGCGTAACTGTAGGCTCATATTTTTATGCATTTATTTTTGTTCAAGGTTTATTAATGTTTGGTTTTTTTCTTTCCATAACCGATTAAGCTCACTTTGAAAGCGCACTCTAAAGTCGGGATCGTTAGTGTAGTCACCAATTAGCTCGTCACTGACCGGTCTTACTTCAACATGTACGTTTATATTTTTTACTTTACCGCTGGCAAAATCCATAAAGGTCGGAATGCCCTCAGGATAATGAATAGTCACATTAACTACTTTAGTAATTTGCTCTCCCATAGCTTGCATTACAAAGGCAACGCCTCCTGCTTTGGGTTTTAACAAATGTGGAAAAGGGCTGTTTTGGCGAGCGTGCTTTTGCTTCGTATAGCGCGTACCTTCTACAAAATTAACCACACTTACTGGCATTTCTTTAAATTTTTCGCAGGCCTTACGCGTGGTTTCTAAATCTTTACCGCGTAATTTAGGGTTCTTTTTAAGCTGACTTTTACTCGTACGAGTCATGAACGGAAAATCAAGCGCCCACCAGCACAAACCTAATATAGGCACGTAAATAAGCTCTTTTTTCAAAAAGAAATTTAAAAAGGGTATTTTGCGATTTAATACGCGTTGCAATACTAAAATATCAACCCAGCTTTGATGATTAGCTATAACTAAATACCAATCTTTTAGCTTTATATCTTCAAGCCCAGTAACGTTAATTTTAGTTGGCGTAAATAATTTTTGATTTAAGCTGTTAAAGGTAACCCAAATAGTGGCAAATTGTTTGGCGGCCCAACTCATTAACTTTTGTAGCGGCTTAATTGGTATAAGCTTAATAACACCACAAATAAAAATTGGCACAAACCAAATAAGAGTATTTATAAAGTACAACAAAATACTAAATACACTGCGGATAACTGACATTGTTTCTATTCCTTTAAATAGCGCGCAGCAGCTAATTACTGCGCTTTTTATACTTAATTAATAATGGCTGAGGTTAGTCCTCAAAATAGGTATAGCCTTCTAGTCCCGCATTAAGCTCTGCTAAATAGCCTGCTTTACATGGCTCAGACACATCGAGCTTATTAATTTGCTCTGCAAAGTTGTCTGCTAAAATGGCGCTATCATAGTCAACACACTTTAATACATCCTTAACGCTGTCACCTTTAATGGCGTTAGTAAGTACATAACCATCATCGTTTAACTCCACATGCACTGAGTCGGTGTCGCCAAATAGGTTGTGTAAGTCACCTAAAATTTCTTGATAAGCGCCAACCATAAACATTGCAATATGATACTGCTGCCCTTGTGTATATTCAGGTATAGGTAAGCTTGTTTCTATACCTGCACCTTCTACATATTCGCGAATTTGCCCATCAGAATCACACGTTATATCTTGAATAATAGCGCGCTGGGTAAGCGGTTGAGTGAGGTTTTCAATAGGCATTACTGGGAACAATTGGCCAATTCCCCATATATCTGGCAACGATTGAAATAGTGAAAAATTAACAAATAATTTATCAGCTAATTTTTCGTTTAAATCATCGAGTACTTCGCGATGCGCACGCACATTATTGCTCAAAGATGAGCGCACCCGATGTAAAATAGTAAAGTAAAGTTGCTCTATTTTCGCCCACTCTAGCATGCTCACTAAACCGTGTACGTACTGATCGTGTGCTTCGCTAAATAAGTGCATTGCGTCGTGATAAATTTCCAGCGCCATACGCGGGCTTAAACGCTGTAAACATTGCCACATTTCATCTAATACCAGTGTACTGTTTTGCGCAGGCGCCTCTGGGTTTAAGTGATTAGGCGCTTTTTCAACGTCAATTACATCGGTAATTAATACCGCGTGGTGCGCGGTTAACGCACGCCCTGATTCAGTAATAATGGCCGGATGAGTTAATTGATGTTGGTCACACACCTCAGAAAACGCATTTACTACGTTACGGGCATATTCTGCAACGGTATAGTTCATTGAACACGCACTACGTGAACCCGAACCTTCGTAATCAACCCCTAACCCACCGCCTACATCAACGGTATTAAGTGGTACACCTAACTGAGTAAGTTCAGCAAAATGGCGTGCACATTCACGCAAAGCGCGGTGAATATCGCGAATATTGGCTATTTGAGAGCCAATATGAAAATGCACCATTTGCATTAAGTGCAATTTATTATGTTTTTTTAACACTTCAACAGCGCTAAGCACTTGCCCTGCCGTTAAACCAAATTTACCTTTTTCGCCACCGGTGTTTTGCCATTTACCTTTGCCCACTGAGTTTAGGCGAATACGAATACCAATAGCCGGTTCAATGCCTAAATTATCAATTTCTTCCAGTAAGGTGGTTAACTCCGAGAGCTTCTCTACCACTATTTTAACTTTGTGACCCATAGCCTGACCAATACAGGCTAAGCGTAAAAACTCACTGTCTTTATAGCCATTACACACAATAGTAATGGGCTCTTTTGCC
Source organism: Pseudoalteromonas sp. JB197 (assembly GCF_002332205.1). NCBI lineage: Bacteria > Pseudomonadati > Pseudomonadota > Gammaproteobacteria > Alteromonadales > Pseudoalteromonadaceae > Pseudoalteromonas > Pseudoalteromonas sp. JB197. Next base: position 3,118,864 of record NZ_NRGZ01000001.1, on the reverse strand, counting down.
ACCCCTAAAATAGCCATTAGCTCTGGTTTAGAGCCAGCTTCAAGGCCAACCAGCCCGCTAGGGTGAGCTAAAAGTTTACTCACTACAGAACGCTGCTGATTTACTTTGATTGGATAAACGCAGGTATATTCGCCTTGATACTCACGATTTGCTCGTGCTTGAGTAAAGGCATTGGTAAGCGTATCTACCCGGTTTTGTAATATATCGGTAAAGCGCACCAATACTGGTAAGGTTAAACCCTGTTGTTTAAATTGTTCGGTTAATTGCGTTAAAGAAATTGCGGCCTTTGCTTGGTCGCCATCTGGGTAGGCCACCAACTCGCCTTGTGCGTTAATATCAAAATAGCCTTCACTCCAATGTGCAACATTATAAGTGGCACGTGCTGTTTCTAAACCCCAAGTCATGGCAACTCTTCTTTAATCAATTAAATACAATGACGCATTTTAATACGTCGCTATCCTCTAGGCTAACAAAAATTGAACTTTCCCTCATTCCTAACTAACTTTATTGGTTAAATCAGTTAAAATGTCATTGAGCAAAACGTCAAGCACTGGCAAAATTGCCCCCTTTTTCATCCTCAACTTAAAAAAGTGTAATAGTAACTATGGCAAATTTAGATCAAAGTAAGTGGTTTACTGAAATTAGCGACCGCGATGGCAGCGCATTTTCATTACGTATTAACAAAAAGTTAGATGAAAAACAGTCTCCTTTTCAAAAAGTAGAAATGTTCGAAACCACCGACTTTGGTAATTTAATGATCATCGACGGTTGCACTATGGTAAGTAGCCGCGAAAACTTTTTTTATCATGAGATGATCAGCCACCCTGCACTTTTAGCGCACCCAGCACCTAAAAATGTAGTTATTATTGGCGGCGGCGACTGCGGTACCTTACGCGAAGTGTTAAAGCACCCTGGTGTAGAGAGCGTTACGCAAATAGATATAGACGAAGTAGTAACGCAAATGTCGTTAAAATACTTCCCAGAGCTGTGTGAATCTAACAACGATCCTCGTGCAACAGTTATGTTTGACGACGGCATTAAATACATGCGCGAAGCCGCAAGCGAATCAATCGATGTTGTTATTGTTGATGGCACCGACCCAGTAGGCCCAGGTGAAGGTTTATTTAATCATGCATTTTACACTAGCTGCTTAAACGCACTTCGCCCAGGTGGCATTTTAGTACAACAAAGCGAATCACCGCTTATGCATATGCCGTTATTAGTTGAAATGCGCGAAGCTATGCTAACGGTAGGTTTTAACGACTTACAAACACTGCCATTCCCGCAACCTATATACCCAAGTGGTTTATGGTCAGTAACTTTAGCGCGTAAATCTGCAGCCTTTAATGGCTTTAGAGAAGATGCAGCAGCCGATATTGCAAAGAACAGCGAATACTACAACAACGGCATTCATCACGGTGCATTAGCTACGCCAAACTTTATGCAACGCGCTTTTGATAAAAAATAATCTCGCAATCTAAGCAATACTAAATTAAGGGCTCAACAGAGCCCTTTTTTATTACTTAGCGTACAAGCAACCTCACTGCTCACTTTTTATCACCCTGAATACGTATGCAACCTGTCGTATTCACCACCCTCTCGCTTTATGCTTGATAGCCAAACACGTCGCTAACCCAAGGAACTATTATGCGCACATTGGCACTGCTACTCATGGCTTTTTCAAGTATCACGGTTGCTCAAACAGCTACCGTACAATCGCCTGACGGTAATATAAAAATAATCATCTCAGACGAGCAGAGTACACCTAGTTATTCTATTAGTTTTAAAAATAAAACAGTCATTAATAATTCTGCTCTCGGGTTTGAATTTAAACAACATGCACCGTTTAGTAACAGCTTTAAAATAACCAAAGTTCAACAACAAAGTACCAACACTCAGTGGCAACAACCTTGGGGCGAGCGACAAACGGTTGTAGATCAGCATAACGAGGTAACTGTAACCTTTGCTAAGCCACAACCTCAAGGCGGTACTTATAGCGTGCGCTTTAAAGCGTTTGATAGTGGCGTGGGTTTTAGATACGAAGTACCAAAACAAGCAGGCCTTAACAATATTGAAATAACCAAAGAGCTTACCGAGTTTGCTGTTAATAACAGCCACACAGCTACAGCTTGGTGGATCCCTGCCCGCGGCTGGAATCGCTACGAATATGTATATAATACCACCCCATTAAACGATGCCGCATTGGTACATACGCCATTTACCTTTAAAAACCAAGATGGTGTGCATATTAGTATTCATGAAGCCGCCCTTGTTGATTACGCCGCCATGGTACTTAATCAACGCCGCCCTGGGGTTTTTCAAGCCGATTTAACGCCATGGTCGAGCGGTGTTGCCGTTAAAAAACAGGGCGCGTTTAATACCCCATGGCGCACTATTCAAATTGGCGAAAAAGCCGTTGATTTAGTTAACTCAGATATCATTTTAAATCTAAATGAGCCGAATAAACTCGGTGACGTGTCGTGGGTAAAACCAGGTAAATACATAGGTATTTGGTGGGGTATGCATATAAACACACACACTTGGGGCAGCGGCGACAAGCACGGCGCTACTACAAAAAACACCAAATACTACATGGACTTTGCCGCCAAATATGGTTTTGATGGCGTATTAGTTGAAGGCTGGAACACAGGCTGGGATGGCGACTGGTTTTTTAATGGTGATGTGTTTAGCTTTACTCAGCCCTACGATGATTTTGATATAGCAGCGCTAACAAAATATTCTAAGCAAACAGGCGTGCAACTCATTGGCCATCACGAAACATCCGGCAACGTCAGTAACTATCGCAAGCAAATGGCAGATGCCTTTGCATTGTATGAAAAATCTAACGTTAGCCAAGTTAAAACCGGTTACGTAGCCGATGGCGGAAACATTAAGCGCATTGACAAAAACGGCATAGCTCGCCATGAGTGGCACGACGGCCAATTTATGGTTAACGAGTACTTACATAACGTTAAGCTAGCTGCTAAACATAAAATAAGTATTAACACCCACGAGCCGATTAAAGATACCGGACTGCGCCGTACTTATCCAAACTGGATCACTCGAGAAGGCGCACGCGGACAAGAGTTTAACGCATGGGGTACTCCTCCTAATCCACCCGAGCACATTGCTATGCTGGCATTTACCCGCATGCTTGCTGGGCCTATGGATTTTACTCCTGGTATTTTCGATTTAAGTTTTAACGGTTTAGGCGCTAATACTAATCGCCCGCAAACTACGCTGGCTAAACAACTAGCATTGTATGTTGTATTGTATAGTCCGATTCAAATGGCGGCCGACCTACCTAAAAATTATTTAGCTAAACCCGATGCATTTCAATTTATTCAAGACGTACCGACCGACTGGCAACAAAGCATTGCCCTTGATGGTGCAGTAGGTGACTTTATTGTATTTGCGCGAAAAGAGCGAAAGCGCGACAAATATACCGGCAACGACTGGTATTTAGGCGCAGTGACTGACGAGCAAGCGCGTACTATTGAGATTAGTTTAGACTTTTTAGATAACGGCAAACAGTTTGAGGCACATATTTATAAAGATGGTAAGAATGCCGAATGGAAAAATAATCCGTACGATTTAACTATCGAAAAACGCCTTGTTACTGCAAGCGATAAATTAACGCTTAAGCTGGCCACCAGTGGCGGTACGGCTATTCGTTTTAAAGCACTTTAATCGCTTACTGCGTATTTATAATTTTGGCCAGCACAACTTAATACCAACCCGCTGCAGTAAAGTGGGTTGGTATTATACTTTAATTGGTAAGTAAATTTGTGCACTTAACCCGCCCTCAGGCCGGTTAGATAATTTAACTTTACCGTCATGCATATCTATAATGCGTTTAATAATAGCCAGCCCTAAACCGCTGCCCTCGCTACCACGTGCTGTATCGCCTTGCTTAAACGGCTCAAATACCGACTCCAGTTCACCCTCTGGTATACCCGGGCCACTATCGTTTACCGCAATAACAACATACTTTTTATTGCTATTAAAATAGCAGAGCACTTCAATATCACCTTCTGAGTAACGCAGCGCATTTTCAATCATATTGGTTATTACACGCTTAATTGCCACTGCACTAATAGGTATATTGCCAATACTAGGATTACCTTTAAAGGTAATTACTCGCTGGTGTTTAAGCTCAGTGTGCACTACCTCTGCCACTAACGCGTTAATGTCCTCACAGCTTAGCTCTTCACGTTTGTGATGGCGTAAATATTCAATGAACTGATCGATAATGCCGTTCATGTCTTCAATATCGTAAATAATGCCTTCACGCAAATAGTCATCTTCATCTGCCATCATTTCGGTGGCTAAACGAATGCGGGTTAGTGGAGTGCGTAAATCATGAGACACCCCTGCCATTAACAGCCGACGATCATTTTCAAGCGCAGCAATACCCCGCGACATTTGATTAAATGCCCGTGTTACAGCAATAACTTCACTCGATCCTTGTTCGGCTAACTTAGTACTAAAATCGCCTTTACCTACCTTAACCGCCGCTTGTTGCAATGCTTTTAGCGGCCTATTTAAGTGCCTAGCAAATAACCAACCACCTAATACACTTAAAAAACCAATACTTGATAAGTAAAAGGTTAAAAACTCGAGGTTATTTTCTTTAAACCCACTAAGCGGCACTTTTACCCAATAACCTAATGCTTGCGGGGCTTCTACCCAGTATATGAGTGGATCGGTTTGGCTAATACGCACCCGCGCAGAGCCATTTAGCTGCTCAGACATACTACGCGATAATACCGAATATTCGCGACTTTGCCCCAAACCACTGCGCATTGCTTCATGCTGAGTCATGACTTCAATACCGGTAATTTCAAAAAACTTATCCGATACTTCATTGGTTACTTCAACACCATCTTCCCAGTCAATAAATACGGTTTTAATTTGCTTAGCCAGCATTAAATTAACTTGCTCAATGGTAGGTTTTACTACGTATAAGCTCACCGTTACGTAAGATACTATTTGATTTATTAACAGCAAAGCCGCCACTAAAAAAACGGTTTGCCCAAATGCACTACGCGGAAATAGTCCCATATAAATTACTTTTCACCATCGGGAACAAATACATACCCTAAGCCCCAAACGGTTTGAATATAACGTGGGCTGGCGGCATCTAACTCAATCATGCGGCGAAGTCGCGACACTTGCACATCAATACTGCGCTCCAGTGCGCTGTAATCTCGCCCGCGCGCTAGGTTCATCAATTTATCACGGCTCAGCGGCTCACGTGGATGCAAGACCAGCGCTTTAAGCACTGCAAATTCGCCACTGGTTAAGGAAATTGTTTTATCGCCTTCGCTCATTTCGCGAGTGGCTAAATTAAGCGAAAATCGCCCAAATTCAATCAAGTTTTCTTCTGCAGCAGGTGCGCCCGGCACTTCTTTGGCACGGCGTCGTAAAATAGCTTTTATTCGCGCTAACAGCTCTCGTGGATTAAATGGTTTTGGAATGTAGTCGTCTGCTCCCAATTCAAGGCCAATAATACGGTCAACCTCATCACCTTTAGCGGTAAGCATAACAATTGGAATGTCGTTTTCTTTTTGGCGTAAACGACGACAAATAGACAAACCATCTTCACCCGGCAGCATTAAATCGAGCACCATTAAATGAAAGTTTTCACGTTCGATAAGCCGATCCATTTGCTCTGAATTACCCGCTGTTCTTACAATAAAGCCTTGCTCTACTAAATAGCGCTCCAGTAAGCTGCGTAAACGCATGTCATCATCTACAACCAATACTTTTGTCGTTTCGTGTCCCATTGTGTTTCTTATTTTTATAATCTATTACCCATTAATATAAATGAAAAAACCTGTAAGCAACAATTTATTAGCCGCTTAGATTGTTACTGAACATTTCAAACTCATTTGTGCGCGTGTTTTATTAATAATACACTCGACAAGTTTGGGTTATTTTAATACCTTGCTCTGTATGAGTATTAAAAAAGAACATGGCGTGAAAACAAACTTAATTACCCGCGAAGGCTACTTACAATTACAACAAGAACATACCCATTTATGGAATGTAAAACGCCCTGAAGTCACCAAAATAGTAAGCTGGGCGGCCAGCCTAGGAGATAGATCTGAAAATGCAGATTATCAATATAATAAACGGCTTCTACGGCAAATAGACCGCCGTGTGCGCTACTTACGTAAGCGCATACCCGACTTAAAAATTATTGATTATTCGCCTGTGCAAGATGGCAAAGTGTTTTTTGGTGCTTGGGTTGAAATTGAAAATGAGCAAGGCGAGACTAAAAAGTTTAAAATTGTCGGTCCCGATGAAATTTACGAGCGTAAAGACTATATTTCGATTGATTCACCAATGGCGCGAGCGTTGTTAAAAAAACAAGTAGATGACGAGTTTGACGTTATCACCCCTCAAGGCAAAAAACAGTGGTACGTAAATAGCATTAGCTATCAAAAAAATAGTTAAGCTGCTTTGATTCAGATCATATTAACTTTTTATTGTGTAACTTAATGCAATGAGCTATAACTGATTTAACTCAAGTTACACAATTTTAATTTGAGACTCGTTAATTAAGGTCGTATTTATGTCAAACATAGTATCGCGCATATTAAGTAATGCCGTATTGTTTGCACTCTTCATGAGTGTAAGTTTGACCTTGCATGCTAGCCCTAAAAACACACAACTAGACTCAAGTATAGTTACTCCCCACTTTATTGCTTGTGACACTCCTGATCAAACAAATCCCGACATAGACTTTGATTCTCATGCCTATGTTATTAGCCTTAGGGTACTGCAACCACTCCCTAAAGCACCCTACTCTTATTACCAGAGTACTATTTTAGACAAACCTTTTAGCTGCGCGCATCAGCGAGGCCCACCTAGCTATTTAATTTAATAACTTACTTTTCAAACTATTAAATTTTATAACTAAATAAGGTGACTAATATGTCTAACTTTAAAGAACTTCGTATTCAAGATATTTCTCATGGCGTTATTGCTAACACGTTTGCTGTTGAACAACCGCTTATTGATTTAACCTCTCCTGCTATTAAAATGATTAATAACTTTACGAATAAAATACCAGTGCGTGCATCATTCGATACAACCATTGAGCAAGCGCTAAAACAACTTAGTGTGCAACCTTCAAACTTTATTTTAGTCACCGACGAGCAGCATAAGCTAATAGGCATTGTTTCGAGTGCAGACTTACAAAGCTCAAAAACAATGATAATAGCCCAGCGTATAGGCTTGCCGCGCAGCGAAGTTAACTTACACCACTTAATGACCCCGTTAACTAATTTACTCGGTGTAAGCATGCAAAGCTTAAGCTACGCATGTATTGGCGATGCACTACAAACAATGGAGCACCGTGGCGCTATGTTTTTATTAGTGACTACTGCTAATAATGAAATATGTGGCTTAATTTCAGCTCGCGAAATTGCCAAAACACTGCAAATACCTGTGCACATAACCCCTATTGCTAACTCATTTAGTGAAGTACTAGAGAGCGTAGATCACCCCCATTAAAGCGCTTTACAACAATTAAAGTTATCGCTTTGATTGTTACATCTTAAAGCAAGCAAAATAGCTTGCTTTAAGACCTTTTTATTACCCTCCCCTGTGATATTATTCAAGCAATTGACCCGCCAGTTAAGTTAATTTAACTGGTCTTATTTTTGTTTTATAAGGTTTTTGCATGAGCGATATCTCTGCACGTTTAGCCAGTGAGTTAAACGCACAACAGCAACAAGTTGTTGCAGCAACAAAGTTACTTGATGAAGGCGCAACGGTTCCTTTTATTGCCCGTTACAGAAAAGAAGTAACCGGCGGACTAGACGACACGCAACTGCGGTTGTTAGAGCAAAGGTTGTCGTATTTACGAGAGCTTGAAGAGCGCCGTAGCTTTATTTTATCAACTATAGAGTCACAAAAAAAACTAACTGCAGCGCTAAGCGCCGATATTAATGCTGCACAAAGTAAAACTGAGCTTGAAGATTTATACCTGCCTTATAAAGCAAAGCGTCGTACCAAAGGGCAAATAGCAATAGAGGCGGGATTAGAGCCGCTTGCCAATGCACTATTTAATGATGCCAACCTAGATCCAGAGCAGCAAGCTGAGCAGTTTGTAAGTGCCGATAAAGGCATAGCTGATACAAAATCAGCCCTTGAAGGTGCTAAGTTTATTTTAATGGAGCGTTTTGCCGAAGACGCCAAGTTACTCGCGAAGTTCAGAAGCTACATTAGTCAAAATGGGGTTATTGAAAGCAGCTTAATTAAAGGCCAAGAACAAGCTGGCGCTAAATATCGTGACTACTTTGAGCATCAAGAGGCTCTTAAAAAAGTACCTTCGCACCGTGCGCTTGCTATGCTTAGAGCCCGTAATGAAGGCATTTTACAGCTTAATATTAATCCTGAACCAAGCTCAGAAAATTCAGCGCAACTTTGTGCTCAAATGATAGCTGATCATTATCGCTTAGATATTAAAAACCAAGCAGCTAGCAGCTGGCTATTAACTGTGGTGCAATGGGCGTGGAAAATTAAACTAGGCTTACACTTAGAAAATGAATTTTTAGCGGCTATGCGCGAAAAAGCCGAAACCGGTGCAATTGATGTATTTGCTAAAAACTTAAAAGACCTACTCATGGCCGCACCAGCTGGCCCGCGTACTACTCTAGGGCTCGATCCTGGTCTACGTACCGGTTGTAAAATTGCGATTGTAGATAGCACTGGCAAACTTTTAACCACACAAACTATTTTCCCACATGCGCCACAAAATCACTGGGAAAAATCTGTACGCACCTTAGAGTTACTTTGTCGTCAACATAAGGTTGAGCTTATTGCGATTGGTAATGGCACCGCGTCTCGCGAGTCTGATAAGTTAATTGCTGAACTAATGAAAGCTAATGCCGAGCTTAAACTTAATAAAATTATGGTTAGCGAAGCGGGTGCATCGGTCTATTCTGCCTCAGAACTTGCTGCTAATGAATTTCCTAATTTAGACGTTTCTCTAAGAGGCGCGGTTTCTATTGCCCGTCGTTTACAAGACCCTCTAGCTGAGCTGGTTAAAATTGAGCCTAAAGCCATAGGTGTAGGTCAATATCAGCACGATGTATCGCAAAGCCAATTAGGGCAAAGCCTGATCTCAGTAGTAGAAGACTGTGTAAACTCTGTAGGCGTAGATTTAAATATGGCCTCGGTGCCATTACTAACCCGCGTTTCTGGTTTAAACAAAACCTTAGCGCAAAATATTGTTAACTACCGCAATGCTAATGGTTCGTTTGCAAAACGCAGTGAGCTTAAAAAAGTAGAGCGTTTAGGGCCAAAAGCGTTTGAACAAGCCGCAGGGTTTTTACGTATTAACAACGGCAGCGATCCGCTAGATAACTCATCTGTTCACCCTGAGGCTTACCCTGTTGTTAAGCGTATTTGTGAGCACAATAGCATTGATGTAAATAGCTTAATGGGTAACAGCGACTTTTTAAATAAGTTAGCCGCTAACGACTACATTGACGATAAATTTGGTTTACCTACCGTTACCGATATTATTAGCGAGCTTGATAAGCCTGGGCGCGATCCTCGCCCTGAGTTTAAAACTGCTGAATTTAAAGCCGGCGTAGAAAAAATAAGCGATCTAAAACCAGGAATGATTTTAGAAGGTGTTGTATCTAACGTTGCTAATTTTGGTGCTTTTGTTGATGTAGGTGTACATCAAGATGGTTTAGTACATATTTCATCAATTACTAATAAGTTTATCTCTGATCCGCGTGAAGTTGTTAAAGCCGGTGACATTGTAAAAGTTAAAGTAGTTGAAGTTGATGCCGCACGTAAACGCATTAGCTTTACCATGCGCCTAGATGACGACATTGATACCACTAATAAGCCAGCAGCTCCTGCTGCGCAAAAGCCACGCGCTAACAACAACTCACAGCCAAGAGCTGCTAAGCCAAAGCGTGATAATGGTAATGCGCTAATGGGCAATGCGTTTGCTGATGCATTTGCTAACGCTAAACTGAAAAAGTAATACTTATATAGCTCCGAATAAATCTAGCTAAAAATAAAAAAACCGCGTTAGCGGTTTTTTTATTTGGGTATTTTGATAAGAGCTTTAAGCTCAGTATTGCTTAAGCTACATAACTAACCTGATCTCCGGATAATAAACCTATCTCAAGCAGCTATTTTCAGCGCTAACTGCGTTGAATTTACTTGCAATAGGCCAGCTATTGACGCGTAAACTCGCCTTATTTTCACTGAAAATCTCTGGCTAGAGAAAATAAAGTTAAATATAATTATAAATTCAATACGTTAGTAAATCTCTTAACCAGAGTTCAGGTTAACTATATTTGCGCTGAAAAACCGCTGTTGCTTTCGGGCGATGTCGCCATTTGATAAAAATTAGCAATGCGCCCAGCGCGTGCTTCAACTTGTGTATCGCGAGTTTGCTCTGCACTTTTTGCTATTTTTTCTTCACTGCTATCATTACTTGAAAGTGAAGCGGCTGCTTTACTTGTTGTTTTTTCGTCTTCATTACTTTTTGGGCTTGCAAGTTCAGCCTGTGCGGTGGCTATTTTTTGCGTGGCATCGGCAGCAATTGCTCTATCTGCACCCGATGGTTGAGCTGGGGCAAGTGCTGCTGCACGTACTGTTTGCATTTTTTCTATGGTTGCTTGTGGATCGCCACTTATAGCCCCCACATCTATTTGCACTTCGCCACCCACAGCGTAATTAGTGCCATCTGGGCCACGCTGATACTCATAACTAGGCGAGCCCGCATGTTGCCCACCCACTGCTGCATGCGCTTGTTCGTGCACACGTACTTCGGTATCACGCGCTTTAAGCTCTTTAATTTGTAGTGCTTGTTGCGCTAACTGCTGCTCTTCTTTGGCTGCTTCTTGTTCTGTTGTTTGGTTTTTTTCTTGCTCGTTTTCTTGCTCAGCATTATCTGAATTGCCTGAACTTTCGTCACGTGCCTCAACAGACTTTTCACCGGCCAGTTTTCCTTTCGCGTCGTAAGTAGCTGGGTCACTGTTACCCGGTAATTTAGCTTTTTCGGCATCACTTTGGGCTTTATTTTCGGTGCTACTAGCCGTACTTGATGCTGGCGGGGGAATAACTTCTCGCAACTGATTATCACGCCGTGCAGTTTCGGTATAAACATTTGCGGTGTTTATATTAATAGACGGGAATGGCGTGACAATATTCATAATATTTAAACGTTTATATCAATTAATGTGCCGAGCACATCATCGGCAGTTTGAATCGATTGCGTATTCGCTTTAGCGTTAAACTCTTCAACTTTTAAGTTTACCAAAGCTTCATCAATACGGGCAGGTTTTGCTACTGGCGCAGTAACCGCTTCTTCTGAGCGAGCAGCCGTAAGTTGGCGCTGCTGTGCTAGTTGCGCATCGTCTTGTTGTTCAATACTGGCACGGTTAATTTCTGCGCTGGCTCTTTCAATTCCTTGGCTAGCTCGGTTAAACCCTTCTAGGCCACTATTAAATGCAGATCCTATTGGCATATTAAATCTCCATTAAAATAAATATTGTTTAATTATCGCTCAACTAATGCGCAAAATAAAGCTTTAACCTGCGCTATTCGTCGCTCTATTTTAAAGCATTGATTTAACGGCAGATATAAATTCATTTTTATGAGAAATAAAAGGAGCATGTGACGCTTTATCTAATACTTCATACTCAAACTCAGTATTAAGTGCTGCCATTTGGGCAATTGCTCTATAAGGAACAAGTGCATCTAAACGACCAAATATAGCGCTTATAGGCACAGGGCAATGAGTAAATAGCGCTCGTAAATCTTCATTTTGTAAAATATCTAAACCCGCAGTCAAAGCCTCATTTTCAGGGGCTTTATATTGATTTAGCAATTGTTTAAGTTGTTTTACGTCATCACGAGCCGATTCGCTGCCCATTGCCTGAATAGCTAAAAATCGTTCTATGGTTTTTTCACCATGATTAACAAGCTGCTCTTTAAATTGCGTTAAAACCTGTGCTTTTATACCCGGCCACGGCGCTTGCTCTGCAAAAAAGGGGCTAGCAGCAACAAGTATCACTTTAGCTACTTTTTCGGGCCAATGTTTAGCAATATATAGTGCAAATAACCCACCTAAAGACCAACCCATTAAAATAGAGTGTGGTTTTAACTGCTCACTTAAAAGTGCTGCAGCGCTGTGTAAGGTATAAGGGTTTGGGCATGTTTTACTACTACCGTAGCCAGGTAAATCAATACTGCGTACGTTGTTATTATGAATAAATGCTAGCTCTGGCTGCACTAATTGCCATACACCTTTGTTCATACCCCAACCATGTAGTAACACTAATTCATTTTGCATATTTGCCAAACCTTAACCAAACTGAAGTTTATAATAACGTTTAACTAGGCGATTGTAATGAGTATATTTACCCAATGAAGCACGCATTTATAAATTGGCTGTTTGAGTCGCATTGCGTACTTTGCCAAGGCCCAGTCCCAGCCGCGCTCGGCTTGTGTGAGTATTGCTTAGAAGATTTACCATTATTTGATTTAAGCGAGCAAAAAAACTTGCTATATCGCCCTGATATTATTGAAATGTTTCCTAACTGCGAATTTGATAAGTTATTTTCCTGTGCGTTTTACCAGCCCCCTTTTGAGCAATGGCTGAAGCAACTTAAGTTTAAGAATCAAATACATTATAAAAATGCATTACAACAAGTTATTACTAAACAATTGAGTACTTTTTTTACTCCTGATTACCCGCTGCCCGATACCTTTATTATATTACCACTGCATAAAAGTCGATTTTTTCAGCGCGGTTTTAATCAAGTAACACAAGTATGGCAACCGTGTTTATCATCTTTTAATTTACTTAGTGATTCGCTGTTACGTAATAAAAAAACGCACGCACAATCTAAGCTAACTAAAGCTAAGCGGGTTAAAAATTTAAAAGACGCATTTATATGTACTGCAGATATGAGTGGTAAAACGGTGGCAATTGTTGATGATATTATGACCACAGGCGCTACACTTAATGCAGCCACCCAGGCTTTAAAACAGGCAGGCGCTAAACAAGTGTGGGCTTTTACCACTTGCTTAACGCCTATTTAAAATTTTAATAGTTAGTCGCCACTTACCCGAAACGTGTGGCCAAAAAACAATGCGTTACTAAGTAACCTACTCGTACCGTACCAATAACCTCTAAACACCGGATCGTCGGTCATACCAATTACTGCTCCACGCCCGTAAGAGTGCGCAATTAAGCCTGCTGCGCCGGCAACTTGAGTAACATTTACAGCATCGGTAAAGCCCGCAAGTAATGGCTGCTCAGTATAGGTAAGCACATTAACAAACGGTGCCTCTGAGGTCTCCAGCAACCAAGTGCTATTTTTAAATACAGGTAGCGTATTACGTGGTAATGAAAAGGTAAGTGGGTGAGTTAAATCTACATGGGTATTAAAAATAGCGCCTGCAATACGCTGACGCCCAGCTAAATGCTCTTTATCAGCATAGTTTAAACCGTCGGTTTTAAACGCACTGGCTACTTCTTTGCGAGACAAGTAGCTGGCTTTTAATAGTTGCTGATCCGCTAAAAATTTAGCACCGCCTTTGTGACCCCAAATAACACCGCCTTTTCTAACCCAACCTTTTATGGCCACTTTATCAGCGTCAGATAAACCACTGTAGTTACCATGAGCCAGCACAATATGGCTGTAATTACTTAGCTCAATTGAGCCCAAACGCTCTAGCTCAACAATGGTTGGAGCAACACCTACAAAACGGTCTAGGTAGTACCACACTTCTCCAGCTTCATATTGGCTTACCCCTTTACCGCCTAACAGCAGCACTTTGGGAGCGCTAAGCACCGCCATTGAGCGTGACCCTAAATCGGCACCTTTACTGGTTAATCCTGACGTTATTGGCTTAATAGCAATGCCAAACTCATTTTGCGCCTGATTAAGCTGTGCTATCCAATCACTATTTGTTTGTAACCCTGCAGGAATAATAATACTCCCCGCTGCAAAATTTACTTCTTCGCTGTTTACTGACTTAGCCGTTAATGAATTTAATGCAACACGGGCTTTTACCCCTTGCTGCAGTAAACTATTGAGCATTTTTGGCGCCAAGGTATCATCCCACGAAAAGCCAAATGCATACCCTTCATTAAGTTGTGCAAAGCGCGGTGTAGCGGCTTGTTGCCATGCGTTATCAGCAACTTTTAATCCCCAACTACTGGTTACTTTAGCAAAGGGTAAATTAAATGCATGCGCTAGTGTCCAGCCAGATACATCGTAAAAAGTGTTATCGGCAAAGTTTTTTTGTTCGCTAAAAATAGCTTTAACTAAACGGTATTGTGGCTGTGCTAAAGGCACAAAATAGCTATTGCTAGAATAAGTTTCACCACCTGCTTTTAGCTCTTTTGTTAAAGGGTAAGCGTTAATTTGGTGCTGTTGCAGTATGCTTAAAAAGTCGTTAACTCGGGTGTTATCGGCTGCACCTGCAACTACATAACCTTGAAAGCTTTCATCGGCTGCTAAATCTATCGCCTGGTTATAAAACTTAGCTTGGTAATCGAGTAAGGCTTGGCGGTTGTCTATCGCGGCTTTAAATGTTGATAAACTAGTAAGCAGCTGGTTTTTAATAGTAAAAGCAAAGCTGAGAGGCCCATTTACGGTCTCTTGAATATGCCCGCGCGAACTGGCTTGTTCAAATAAAATACCTACGCCACCATTTACGTCTCCTAAATTCGGATAATAAGTGCAATTTCTCAGATTAGATGGCCAGCTGTTATAATTCGGCCATTTTCTCGCCAAAGGAAATTGCTTTAATGAAATATAAACAGCTGACACAAGAAGAAAGATACCAGATTTACGCGTTAATAAAAGCAGGAAATAACCAAAAGCAGATAGCTGAAGAACTAACTCGTTCACCGTCATCTATTTCTAGAGAGCTAAAACGCAATAAAGGACTTAAAGGCTATCGGCCTAACCAAGCCAATAACTTTGCTGAACAAAGACGTAAGTCATCTTTCAAAGCAAGTAAGTTAACAGAGGACGTCACTCACTGGATTAATAAATTGTTGCATGACGGACTTTCCCCTGAGCAAGTGGCAGGCCGCTTAGCTTTAGAGAAACAGGTCGTTTTACATCATGAAACAATTTATCAATATATTTACAGAGACAAGGCTCGTGGTGGCAAGCTACATAAGACACTCACTCGTGCATGTAAAAAGTATAAAAAACGCTATGGAAGCTATGATAAACGTGGACAGATAGTTAATCGAGTCAGCATTGATGAACGCCCAAGTATTGTGGATTCAAAGTCTAGGATTGGTGATTGGGAGGGCGATACAGTGATAGGTAAAGGGCGTAAAAATGCGCTTGTCACAATGGTTGAACGTAAAACGTTATATACAGTCGTTCACAGAATTGAAAGCAAGCATGCGAAAATAACAGCCGATGCGCTGATCAAGTGTATGACACCATATAAAGATAGGGTTATTACCGTGACGTTAGATAATGGAAAAGAGTTTGCTCACCATGAGCATGTTGCACAAGCATTAGAAGCTGATGTGTATTTCGCTCATCCCTATTCATCATGGGAGCGGGGCATAAATGAGAATACCAACGGCTTACTTAGACGCTTCTTCCCCAAGGGAACTGACTTTATGGCGCTAAGTGAAGCAGAGATACAGGCGGCAGTTGATAAGCTCAACCATCGGCCAAGAAAAACAAGAGGGTATAAAACCCCTCATGAATTATTTACGGGGCAATCAGAAATACTGGTGGCTGCATAATGATTGCACTTAATACTTGAATTCGAGTCTGGGTAAGTTGAGCCTTTACCGTAATAAAAGTCATCAAAGCTTTCTTCGGTGAAGTATAGCGCATTATTTTCGTCTAATGTTTTAGCATGATAATTTGCAATTGCTTTAGTTAAGCTGACATTTTCATCAGGCGTAATAGGGTGTTTGCGCGATGGAATACCGGGCTGAAAAAAGTAACTGCTGTTTGGCCCCATTTCATGAAAGTCGGTTAAAATATTTGGTTTCCACTGATGAAACTTTGCAATACGCGCACGCGATTCTGGGTGTTGTAGTAATAACCAGTCGCGGTTTAAGTCAAACCAGTAATGATTAGTACGGCTACTTGGCCAGCTTTCCACGTGTTCTCGGGTAACGGGGTCTGACGATAAGTTCATACCACGATTACTATTAGCCCAATTAGCAAAACGAGCTAAACCATCGGGATTAAGTGAAGGGTCGAGTAAAATAACGGTATTATTTAATAACTCATTTATTTCATTACCTTGCGCTGCGGCTAAGTAATACGCCACCAGCAATGCAGAATTACTGCCCGACGACTCATTACCATGTACGCTGTAACCCATCCATACAACACCAGGCTGCTCTGATGATTGCGTGTTGCTAGGCGTTAAACGCGCTAAATGGGCTTGGCGAATTTGCTCTATATTTTTTAATTTATTGGCGGCGGTAATAGTCAGCATCACTAATGGTCGCTGTTCGTGCGTGCGCCCTATTACTTCAAAATTAATTCGATCACTTTTTTGTGCTAGTATTTCCATATAACGCACCAACTGATCGTGCCTTACATGCCACTCACCTACTTGATAACCAAGCACTTGCTCTGGAGTGGGTATACTTGGATCAAACTCAACATCCTCTGCAAAGTAGTAAGACAATGGTTTAGCTTGAGTTGAAAAACTCAGTATTGCCACCATTATCATTAATGTTATTTTTATTATTATACGCATATAATTTACTCATAAAATGTTTGTTGTTCGCACGCTAGCATTGCTTAAAATAGATGCCAACTTTTTACGCTCAACACTAGCCGCAACACGATGAGCGGGGTATGATATGCAGTATCCGAGTAATTTAGTCAAGTATAGACGGTCTTATGATTTCAATTTCCGAAACAGCACAAGCGCATTTTGCTAAACTATTAGCAGATCAAGCACAACAAACCAACATTCGTGTTTTTGTTGTAAACCCTGGTACATCACAAGCGGAATGTGGTGTTTCTTATTGTCCAGAAGACGCTGTAGAAGACAGCGATATTCGCCTAAACTTTAATGGTTTTGACGGCGTTGTAGATGCAGAAAGTGCACCCTTTTTAGAAGACGCTGAAATTGATTTTGTTACCGACAAAATGGGTACTCAGTTAACACTAAAAGCACCTAATGCTAAAGCGCGTAAAATTAGCGGTGATGCATCGTTAAACGAACGCGTACAACACATGCTAGAAACCGAAGTAAATCCACAACTTGCTAACCACGGTGGCCAAGTAAGCTTAGTGGAAATTACCGCTGCAGGTATTGCTGTATTACAGTTTGGCGGTGGTTGTAATGGTTGTTCTATGATCGATGTCACGTTAAAAGAAGGCATTGAAAAAGAGATGATCGAAAAGTTTGAAGAGATCACTGGTGTTGCCGATATTACTGAGCACCAAGCGGGCGATCATTCTTACTATTAATAAGCATTTTTAATGCTAAAGTCGCTTATATATAGCTTAGGGAGCAGCCCTAAGCTTAGCTTAAAGCGTTTTTTTCGCGGCGTAGCACTGTTTGTGCTAGCCGTGATATTTATTTTTTTAGGCTATTACAGTCACTACAGCTTGCAAATTATTGGCGTTGTTATTTTAGTGCCAGCTTTGTTTTTTGCTGCTTGGGGCTACAGCGGTATTTTTGCTAATCGCTTTTCACAAGTACTTAAAAATATTGAGCCTAAAAACCACGACCCCGACCTATGGAAATAAGCCACCAAATTACCTTAATCTAATAGCTGATTATTTGCCTTTAACTTTTGGTATTTCACTATTAATGTTACTCCTCGCATTAGCATAAAGCAGCTCATTGCTAACCATAAAGCATTATTCTCCCACTGATGAAACACTGCAAATACACCAAAAAAACCAACACTTGCTGAGAGCAACATACTATTTCGCATTGCCTTTGCCCGGGTAAGTCCAACAAATACACCATCAAATAAAAAGCAACTCATTGCCAATAATGGCAAGGCTATAATCCAAGGCAAGTACAGCGTAGCCGTGGTGATCACTTCCGGCACATTAGTTAATAGCGTAATAATATAGCGGCCAAATATAGCAAAAAACAAACTGTATGCTAAGGCAAATAGCGCGCCCCAAAACACACTTATTTTTACCCAAAGCTCAATATTTTTACACTTTGTTGACCTTTAGCATGCCCTACTTTTGCCTCACTGGCATAAGCAATGCCGTCGAGTGCAAAGCTTACCAACATTAAAAAGTTAAGTAATACTGCATTTGCTGCTAGCGTGGTTTCGCCAATTCGTGCGCCGTAAAAGGTCATAAAGCTAAAGCAGAGCTGTAAAATAAATGAGCGAATAAAAATATCACGGTTTAAGCTTAGTAGGTTTGCCATTTTTGTAATGCTAAACCAACCTGGTACGCTTAGTTTTATGCCGCGTTTTTTAGCTAATTTAATAACTAACACCACGGCAAAAACTAACGCGGTGTAATCGGCAATAAGTGACGCCCATGCAGCGCCTGCTACCGCCCAATCTAGGTATACAACAAAATATATATCGAGCACTATATTGGTAATATTAGTCACTAATAATAAATAAAACGGCCCACGGCCATAATGCATACCTAGCATCCAGCCTAATAGTACTAAATTACATAAGGCCGCAGGCGCACTAAAAATACGAATACTAAAATACTGATACGCTTGCGTAAGCACGTCGCTATTGGCCGCCGATAAAAATGCAATGGCGTGTTTTATTAAAGGCGATAAGGCGATAAGCAATACGGCAACAAAGCAAGAAAGCACTAAGCTGCGTTTTAATAACGCCGCCAATTGGGTTAAATCGTTTTGCCCATAAGCTTGTGCCACTAACCCTGTGGTGCTCATTCTTAAAAAGCCTGCGAGCCAAAATAATATTGATATAACCGCAGATCCCAGCGCAATACCGGCTAAATAATGAGCGCTCCCTAAGTGGCCAATTACTGCAGTATCAACAATTCCTAACAGTGGGACGGTAATATTTGATAATATCATCGGACCCGCTAACAACAACAAGCTTTTATGGTGTGCTTTATTATGTATAAGAAATTGTTTCATTTAGTATTATTTATCCTTATTAGTATTTCACTGCGCGCTCAAGCAGCCGTTATTTTACAGTATCATCACGTTAGTGAAACCCTTCCGGCGGTAACCAGTGTTAGCGCGAGCACTTTTACTGAGCACTTAAGTTATTTAAAAGAGCATAACTTTAATGTTATTCCTTTAGATGAGCTGATAACTGCGTTGCAGCAAAAACACACTTTACCAGATAAAACCGTCGCTATTACTTTCGATGATGGTTACAACAATAATTACGAGCAAGCAGCGCCAATTTTAGAAAAGTTTGGCTATCCGTACACAATTTTTGTCAATCCTAAGCTAATAGACGAAGGTAAAGGCTATGTAATGGGCTGGGATAAACTCCAAGAGCTAGCAAAAAAAGGCGCACTTATTGCCAATCATAGTGGCCAACACGATTACTTACACCATATGCTTGCAAACGAAAGCGATGCACAATGGCAAGCCCGCATTAAACAAGACATCCTACATTCACAGCAGCGTATAAAAACAGAAATTGGCCATGATTATAAATATTTAGCTTATCCGTATGGCGAGTTTAACAATAAGTTACAAGCCCTAGTAACCGAGCTTGGTTTTATTGGTATAGGTCAGCATTCTGGCGCTGTAAATAAAGATTCTAACTTTAGTCGCTTACCGCGTTTTCCGGCTTCGGGCTTTTATAGTAAATTAGATACGCTAATCACTAAATTGAATTCTCGCGCATTTAATATAACCGCGCTCACTTATGAAGACAGTGTAACGGCGCAAAACCCACCCAAACTCACTATTGAGTTTACTATGGGGGATTTTCATAAAAGTCAGTTTGCTTGTTATGTATCGAGTGTTGGCCAGGCTAATTTAACCTGGATAAATAAAAACACAGTAGAAGTCACCTCACCTAAAGCGCTCAATAAAGGTCGTTCGCGCTTTAATTGTACCGCCCCTGCAATTAACAATGCTGGTAGCTATTTTTGGTTTTCGCAGCCTTGGGTTATTGAATAGTTTTAATTACAGCAGTAAAAAAGGAGCCTAGGGCTCCTTTTTAATTTACTGTTTAAATAACTAGTTTTTATAATAATCAGCTATTTTTTTAAATTCTTGAGTTAACTCTTTGGAATTTATTAACGGCACGCTACCTTGTTTAAATTCAGGTTTAAATATAGCTCTTACCGCCCCATTGCCATCGACCATAGCCACTGAAGCACTATGATCAACTGCATACTCTGACTCGCTACTATCACTTATAGCGTAAATTAAGCCTAACCCTCTCACCATAGGAAAAAGCTGTTTGTGCTCCCCCGAAACCGCTAAAAAATCGGGATTAAAGTAATCAATATAGTCTTTGCGTTTTGCTGGGGTATCTCGTTTGGGATCTACCGATACAAACCAAATTTGCACTGGGTAATCACTACGTAAATTTTTATACACCGCATTTAGTTTAGCCAGTGTTAACGGGCAAATATCGGGGCAGCTGGTGTAACCTAAAAACACTAAATTCCATTGCCCTAAAAATTGCTGCTTAGTAACCAATTCGCCATGTTGATCATCTAAACTAAAGTCGGCTAAAGGTTTAGCATTCTCGTACACTAAAGCATTAACGTCTGGCGGTGCATTATCATCTGAGCACGCCGATAAAAACAGTGTTAAAACAATAGCTAACCCTAGCCATAATTGCTTCATAATAATAGCCATTTATCTATAAATAATATGATAAAGAGTACCATTAAATGAATAATTGAAAAGCGAAATAAATCCATAGCAGTGTCGTCGTTAGCGGCTAGTTTTAATTTAATCGCTTTATAAATAAAGACCGCATTTAATCCAGATGCGCCGATTAAATAAATTAACCCCGACATTCCTATCAAATAAGGAAATATACACACAATTGCCAGTAACGCAGAGTAAGCAACCACACAGGTTTTAGAAAAATCGATACCATGCGTAACCGGTAACATAGGAATTTTAGCCCGTGCGTAATCGCTCTTACGAGCTATAGCTAAGGCCCAAAAGTGCGGAGGGGTCCACGTAAAAATAATCATTACTAATAGCCAAGGTGCAGCTGCCATTTGCCCTGTTTCAGACACCCAACCCAATAAGGGTGGCATAGCGCCAGCAAGGCCACCAATAACAATATTTTGTGGTGTAGCGCGCTTTAAAAAAGAGGTGTATACAAAGGCATAACCCACCAGCGCAAATAAGGTTAATATGGCGGTAAGTGTATTTGCCCATAGCATTAGCATAATAAAACCTGCCACACCTATTATTGCTGCAAAACTCAGTGCATGTGCCTTACTTAAGCGGCCTTTAGCTACTGGGCGATGACGAGTACGCGCCATTTTGCTGTCTATTTCGCTATCAACAACATGGTTAATTACCGCTGCTGCTGCTGAAAGCAATCCTATGCCAAGTAAGCTTATAAACTGTACACCCATGCCTCTGCCTACATCGGGTGCTAGCGCCAAACCAACCCACGCGGTCAGTACCAACATAGCGACTACTTTAAATTTACTAATGGCTAAATAATCTTGTAGTAAATTATAACTACGTGTAATTAGCGGTAGTGTATTTATAGGTTGTATTGCTTTTTTATCTATTGTAAGTGCCATAACAACGCTCCTTTCTATTTGTAATTTTAGGTTCGTGCTTTTAAGTTCGTGCTTTGAGGTAATAGCATAATCTAATTAAAGTTAATAACAGTATGGCAGCCATTAAGTTATGTGCCAGTGCCATACTTAACGGAATATGCCAATGCACCACTGCGAGGCCTAAAGCAATTTGGCAAAATAAGACAACTAACACGCTAACGGCGCAGCTTTTTATTTTTTGCGAGTAGGCACGGCTGTATATTCGCCACATAATTAATGCCAATACTATGCAAGTAATTAATGCCCAAATACGGTGTAATAAATGAATCGACATACGTGCTTGCTGCGACAGGACGCCAAACTCGTAGTTACCATGCTCAAGCGGGAGCTGAAACACACTACTAAGCGAAAATGGCTGGGCATTACTACATAAAGGCAAGCCATTACAATGCGGAGCAGCGTAATTTGCAGCCAACCAACCTCCTAACGCTATTTGTATAATTAGTACGCTAAGCGCCACTAGGCTTAAAGCAAAGTAGCGTCTTGCACCTGCATCCCCCCCCATTATTGGCTTGGCGTTTAATCGTAAATATAATAAAGTGAGCAGCGCTAAAATACTAAAGCCACCAAGTAAGTGACCCATCACTATTAACGGCTGTAAATTCATCGTAACCGTCCACATACCTAATGCAGCCTGAAATATCACTAACAATAACAGTAGTAATGGTAATTTAACTGGCGTTGTTGGCGATTGACGTTTTAAAAAAGCATATACAAATAAGGCTAATATGAGCAAGCCTAGCGTACCGGCAAAGTAGCGATGAATCATTTCTTTCCATGCTTTAGCGGTTTCAAACATCATATCGGGATAACTTTGTGCTGCTTGCGCTATATCGGCTTCATGTTTGGGTACAGTTAAAAAGCCATAACATCCTGGCCAATCTGGGCAACCCAACCCGGCATCACTTAAGCGAGTATAAGCACCCAACGCCACTACTATCAAAGCCAATAAGCCCGTTATTAATACCCAGTTTTTATAATTTTTATACATGGCATCTTCCTACTTAGCTCGAACGAGAATAACTCAGTAATTTTTTTAGATCTTTTAATAGTCCTTTTTGTACTAATCTATTTTCCTGTGGCTGTGTTTTAAATGGATACTCAAGCACTACAAGCCCCATATGGTCGATTAAATACAAACTAGCCGGTTGTAAGTTTGGTTGCGCATCTATACTTTTCCACGGGGAGTTGGCAGCTTTTACTTCGCCTATCACGGCGACATCTACTTTATTCTGGTTTTTGCCTAGCGCTATGTATAAATTATTTAGTGCGGCTAATTGCTCACTACAAGGCGTAGTACATCCATTGGAGTAATTTAGGGCAATAGTCCATTGCTTATGATTGTTTTGCGGCCAATTTTCATATTTAACCTGTTGCTGTAAAAACTCACCATTGTTAGTAATGGCGGTAGGTAACCAATCTAATTTAAGCGCGCTGTACGCTAAAATTAGCGGAATAGCGCAGCAAATGACAAACAGTAAAAGGGGGTTATTTTTCATTATGTGTCCTTTTTTTACTTGCAAAAATAGCCACTAAAACGCACGCCAGAGCAATTAAAAACCATTGCACCGCATAAGCGTGGTGTTTTTGTGGACTCATAACAACCGCGGTATAGTGAGGTATACCTATTGCATCGCCGCTACCTTGGCGATACGCCATAAAATTAACTAATAATTGCTGGCTTTCTTCGCTCAACTTATTTAATTCAATTGTTTGCACTCGCTTTGGTAAATCAATGTTATTGGTTTTACTCTCGAGGCTAAAAGCAGTGAGGTTATTTTCTTTTATTTGAGCAGTAAGCGTAAAAGCGTGTTTAGGTAGGGTTACTTTGGGTAATGCATTGCGCGATAGGGGAGCTTTTATCCAGCCTAAATTAACCAAAATGGCATGTGTTTCGTTATTTGGCTTTAACAGTGCCAGTAAGTCATAACCCACCTGCCCGTTATAAACTTGGTTGTCTAAAAGCCAATATTCATCGTTAATAAAATGCCCTGTTAACTCAACTAACAATCCTGTTTTATTCCAGTTACTAGGTAGTTTAAGCATTTGCTGCCAGCTCATTACACCGTGCGTTTGCAGCGTTGCAATAGAAGCTAACTGCTGTTGTTTGTGTGTCGCACGTTCTAACTGCCAAAAACCTAAACGCACACACACCAAAACTACAATCACTACCATACAAATGGTGATTATTGAGCTAAACTTTTGTTCACGCCATCTAATTAACTGCATAAAGGGTCAACCTAGTGATGATTAAAATTTTTATTGTATTGTTGTTATTATTTATACTTTTTAACTTGTTTCGCGCTTTATTTATTATGGTCTCTGGAAAAACCCAAGGACGACCTATGTCTCACTTTTTAGGTCGTCGCGTATTATTTTCTGTGGTGGTATTAATAGTTGTTATTGCCGCACTAAAACTTGGCTTTATTAGCGGCAATAACGCCCCTTTAATAACTACAGCACATACACAAATATAAATAAGCATAACCAAACTACATCAACAAAATGCCAGTACCAAGCCGCCGCTTGAAAAGCAAAGTGCTTATCTTTAGTAAAGTGTCCTTTTAAAATTCGTAAAAATACTACCAATAAAATAATAGTTCCTAAGGTCACATGCATGCCATGAAAACCCGTAAGTAAAAAGAACGTGCTGCCATAAATACCGGCATCTAATGTTAAGTTTAAATCGTTATACGCATGAATATATTCTTCTACTTGTAGGCCTAAAAAAACTGCACCCAATAAAATAGTCAGTCCTAAAAACACTTTTAACTGGCCGCGTTTATCACTT
The DNA here is from genome assembly GCF_002332205.1 of Pseudoalteromonas sp. JB197. Classification (NCBI taxonomy): domain Bacteria; kingdom Pseudomonadati; phylum Pseudomonadota; class Gammaproteobacteria; order Alteromonadales; family Pseudoalteromonadaceae; genus Pseudoalteromonas; species Pseudoalteromonas sp. JB197. Next base: position 3,094,318 of record NZ_NRGZ01000001.1, on the reverse strand, counting down.
TCTATTGCCACATGGGCAAAATGCAAAGTAACTGATGAGGTCAATAAAATTAAGGTGTTAATCAGCGGTAGACCTTGCCATCCCATAGCTTGGGTAGTGTCGCCCCCTGGCGTGGTAATTAATGGCCACACAGCTTCAAATGTAGGCCAAAGCACTTCGTTAGTCATGGCATTGTTATCGGCACCACCAAGCCAAGGCACAGAAAGCATACGGGCGTAAAAAAGTGCGCCAAAAAATGCCATAAAAAACATTACTTCAGAAAAAATAAACCAACTCATTCCTTGTCGAAAAGAGCGATCCATTTGCGCCGAATATAAGCCTTTCCCGGCCTCATCAATCACGTTTTTAAACCAGCTAAACAACATATACAGCAGTACTGCTATACCTGCGTACAAAATATAAATGCCACTGCCACCTTCTTTACCGGCACTCATTACGGTTAGAGCTGCACCTACTGCAATAAAAAATAATGCTACTGCGCCAACAATCGGCCATGGGCTTTGATCTGGTACATAATAATGCTCATATTCTTGCTTCATTTTATTTGCTCCTGGTTGTCACTAGTTAGGCTAGTTGTTATTGGCTGCTAGCCGCTCACTAATATCAAATACCGTATAAGATAAAGTTAACTCTTCAATGTCACTTGGTAGTGCGGTATCAACATAAAAAAGTAACGTAAACTCTAGTTCTTCACCTGCTTTTAATGGCTGTTGATCAAAACAAAAACACGCTATTTTATGTAAGTATTTTGCTGCTCTACCGGGTGATACCGAAGGCACTGCCTGCATTACTTTATCTTGGTCACTATTATTTTTGGCGCTAAACATTACCTCACGCATAGCACCGGGCTTTACCGCAACACTGTACTCTTTAGACTTCACAGCAAAGGGTGCACCGCTTTGTGCATGCGTGGTAAAGCTCACACTTATTTCGCGATTTTGTATTACTTGCGTGCTTTGCTTTGCTTGCTCTAATGATGGCTTACCGTTAATGCCGGTAATATCACAAAACACGTCATACAAAGGCACTAACGCAAATGCAAATGCGAACATGGCTAAGCAAATAACAACTAAGCGCTTAAGTAGCGGTGCGTGTATCATTATTTAATTTCCGGTGGTGTTGAAAATGTATGGTACGGAGCAGGTGAATCTACCTCCCACTCCAGTCCTTCTGCGCCTTCCCACACTTTTGCAGGAACCTTGTCGCCGCCGCGTGCGCATTTAATCACTACAGCTACAAACAACAACTGCGATAATCCAAAGGCAAAGCCGCCAATACTAATAATGGCGTTAAAGTCAGCAAACTGTAGCGCATAGTCGGGTATACGGCGTGGCATGCCTGCAAGCCCTACAAAGTGCATAGGAAAAAACAATACATTTACGCTTACCAGCGATAACCAAAAATGCCATTTAGCCAGCGCTATGTTATACATATTGCCAGTCCATTTAGGCAGCCAATAATACGCGCCTGCCATAATAGAAAACACCGCTCCCGTTACCAGTACATAATGAAAATGTGCCACTACAAAGTAGGTATCATGGTACTGAAAATCAGCCGGTGTAATGGCCAGCATCAATCCCGAAAAACCACCTAAGGTAAACAACACAATAAAAGCAATACTAAACAGCATGGGGACTTCAAACGTAATTGAACCGCGCCACATAGTGGCTACCCAATTAAATATTTTTACTCCAGTGGGCACCGATATCAGCATAGTCGCGTACATAAAAAATAGCTCGCCAGCCACCGGCATACCGGTAGTAAACATATGATGCGCCCACACTGTAAAACTCAACAACGCAATTGACGCCGTGGCATATACCATGGAGGAATAACCAAAAAGTTTTTTACGCGAAAAGGTAGGAACTATAGTAGAAATAATGCCAAAAGCCGGCAAAATCATTATGTATACTTCGGGGTGGCCAAAAAACCAAAATATGTGCTGAAACATCACCGGATCACCGCCACCAGCTGCATCAAAAAAGCTGGTTGCAAAGTATTTATCGGTGAGCACCATGGTCACTGCACCTGCGAGTACCGGCATAACCGCAATTAATAAAAATGCCGTTATCAGCCAAGTCCATACAAACATAGGGACCTTCATCCAAGTCATGCCTGGGGCACGCAAGTTAACTATGGTTACAATTACATTAATTGCCCCCATAATGGAGCTAATACCCATAATATGCACAGCAAATACAAACATGGCGGTATTGTCATTACTGTAGGTTGTGGACAGCGGCGCATAAAAAGTCCAACCAAACGCAGGACCGCCACCGGGCATTAATAGCGATGATAATAAAATTAAAAACGCGAATGGTAAAATCCAAAAACTCCAGTTATTCATTCGGGGTAAGGCCATATCAGGCGCGCCAATCATTAATGGCACCATCCAGTTAGCTAAGCCAGTAAAGGCCGGCATAACGGCACCAAATACCATAATCAACCCATGAACCGTGGTCATTTGATTAAAAAAGTGAGGATCGACTAATTGCAATCCTGGCTGAAATAACTCAGCGCGGATCACCATAGCCATAGCACCACCAATAAAAAACATAGTTAGCGAAAAAATTAAGTACAAGCTACCTATATCTTTATGATTTGTGGTATATAACCAACGCTTAAAGCCTTTAGCAGGATGATGAGCGTGGTGAGCTTCATTAATGTCAGGTTGTTCTACTATGCTACTCATTAGTTCGCCTCCCCATCGGCATCAAGTGCTGCCTGTATTTCACTTGGTTGAATTACATCACCGGTATCATTACCCCATGCATTACGCTTATAAGTAATTACCGCTGCTAATTGCTTTATAGAGAGCTGTTTAGCAAAGGCTTGCATGGCTGTGCCGGGGCTTCCGTGAATAACAATATCAATGTGGTCTTTTATATCGCCAAGCACTATCGGGCTGCCTTTAAGTGCAGGAAAAACGCCTGGCAAACCTAACCCTGTGGGCTGATGACATGCAGCACAATTGGCCATATACACTTGCTCACCCAAAGTCATTAATTCTTCTTTAGGGAGTGTTTGGTCAAGTAATGCAGCATCTGCTGCTGCTGCTTTTTGCTTTGCTTGTTTAGCATCTGCTAGCCAAACTTTAAAATCGGCCTCTGACTTAGCCTCTACTACCACTGGCATAAAGCCATGATCTTTACCGCATAGCTCAGCACACTGACCGCGATAAATACCGACTTCGTTTATGTTGGTCCACGTTTCGTTAATAAACCCCGGGTTTGCATCTTTTTTAATAGCAAAATCGGGCACCCACCAAGAATGAATAACATCGTCGGAGGTCATTAAAAAGCGTACTTTTTTATTGATCGGTAATACCAGAGGCTTATCTACCTCAAGTAAATAGTTGGGGTTTTTATCGGCTAGGTTAGCAATTTCATTTTGCGGTGTGGCAAGTATTGAGTAAAACTCAACATCTTCCCCCATATATTTGTAATGCCATTTCCATTGTGAACCAGTTACTTTAATAGTGATATCCGCTTTACTGGCATCTTCCATCGCTATTAATGTTTTAGTTGCGGGGACTGCCATTGCTATTAAAATAACAAATGGAATTGCTGTCCAGAGTATTTCTACTTTGGTACTTTCGTGAAATTGAGCAGCAACTGCTCCTTTAGATTTACGATGATGAATAAGTGCCCAAAACATAACGGCAAATACAATCACGCCTATTACACAGCATATTAAAAATATGGTCATGTGTAGTTGATAAACATTATTACTTATATCGGTTACGCCTTTGCGCATATTATATTGGCTATTTGCCAATGCTAACTGCGGAAAAACAAACAATATAAGCCACAAGGTAGAGCTCAATTTACCCATGTGACAGCTCCTTTAATACTGTTGCGAGTGCAAAACAAAAAGACATAAGCTTTAAATGCCAATTTGTTATTTTTTATTTTTGTATTGCTGCCGGATATATAAATATATTTTCTCAAAACTAAAGCTGTGAGTTATTGTTAGTCCAGCCTATTAACAATTAGTTAATAATTGAACAACTAGCAAGTTTTAGTTTGAAAAACAATCAAATAATATTAGGGGATTAGCGTAAATATGGGATTTATTTAATTTTGTTCTAAGCAGGAAGTGAGCAACAGCAAGGGTTACAAATAAAAAGACAGCGATAACGAGTATTAAATACTTAAATGATAAAAAACATAAACTTAATATAATTTTTTCATTGCAGCGGAATTTTCACAAAAAAAAGCAAAAAAAAGCGCACTAAAAAGTGCGCATTAATTATCTGAGCTATTAAATTATGCCGATATTTTACATAGCTATAACAGCTTAATTGTCACATCCAGTCAGCATTACGAATAACCCCAACAGCTAAGCCTTCAATATTAAAAGATTCCTTTTCAAGATCCACTTCTATCGACGAAAATTCTTTATTTTCAGCATGCAATAATACTTTTTTGCCTGCTTTTTCTAAGCGTTTTACCGTTACATCGTCATCAACGCGGGCAACAATAACTTGGCCATTTTCGGCAACTTGAGTGCGATGAACAGCCAGTAAATCACCATCCATAATACCAATATCTCGCATACTCATACCATTTACACGCAATAAAAAATCGGCAGCGGGTTTAAACATTAACGGGTCAATTTTACAATGGCTCTCAACATGTTGTTGCGCCAAAATAGGTTCGCCGGCAGCTACACGGCCTATTAACGGTAAACCAAGTTGTTCTGGTTCATCTTCTTCAATAAGTTGAATACCACGGCTAGCGCCTGGTTTCATTTTAATAGCGCCTTTTTTAGCCAGCGCTTTTAAATGCTCTTCTGCTGCATTAGCACTTTTAAAGCCTAATGTTTGTGCAATTTCTGCGCGTGTAGGAGGCATACCAGTGTCTTTAATAAACACTTTAATAAGTTCGAGTATTTGCGCTTGGCGGTTAGTTAATGGTCGCATACAACTGGTTTTCCATACAGTACATTTAACTGTGAGTATATACAGTTATCTGAAAATCGCAAATTTAAATTACTCCTCGCCTTTGCTGCCAAAGGTGGCATTGGTCTAAGCTTAAAATTACCAAGTAAATTACAGATAAAATTACGCAGATCACGATAGTGTTAGTTTTACGTTACATTAATTACATAACTACTAAGTTGTTGCTGTTATTAAAAATTAGTTAGCTATCGTTTTTGTAATGGGCCTTAACTTCATCAATGTGAATTAACGGAGAGTGTTATGAATATCACTGTAGCGGTAATAATTAACGGTCCTAAACGTAAAGTATGGGCGGCAATAACTGACATCGAAAACAGTGCCAATATGCTGTCACTTACCGCCGCCGAACCTAGCACCTGTTTAACCATGACTTTTTCTGATAGCTCTGAGTCTATTTGGGTAAAAATGCTCTCTGCAGTGATAGGGTTTTTTCTTAAAAGTTCGATGCGTAAAATGCTAAAAAAAGACCTCGATGAAATTAAGCACTATGTAGAAAGCAAAAAGTAGCACTGTATTACCATGCAGTAGCTGCACTAATTTGGCTATCATATCGCCATGAAAAATCGTATTATCGGTTATCGTTTTCAACCTTTAAAGGAGTAACAATGAGTATTTGGCATCAACCTATTACTTTAGCGTTTTGTAAGCAGTTAGACCAAGGCATAAATGGCCAAGGTACACTGATGAAAACCATGGGGATTGAAATAACTGAAATTGGTGATGATTACTTAGTTGCCACTATGCCAGCAATTCCTGCGCACCATAACCCTATAGGCATGGTGCATGGCGGAGCAAACGTGGTTTTAGCCGAAAGTGTTGCCAGCTACGCGGCTAATTTTGTGGTCGACTTCACTAAATTTTATTGTGTAGGGCAAGAGATCAGTGCCAGCCATTTAAAAGCCTCGCGTAATGGCACCTTAACCGCCACCGCAAAAGCGTTTCATATTGGCAAGCGTAGCTCAGTATGGGAAATAAAAATAACGAATAGTCGCGGCGAGCTTTGCTGCGTATCAAAAATGACCGCAGCTGTTGTAGAGCGCAAAGGCTAAGGCTATTTTTCTAGCGGGTAAATAGTAATTTCCATGCCTGCACCAATTGCCGATATACGTAATAATGTATCGGCGTGCAGCGCTTGGTTAAAACACTTTGGCGAAGTGCCCGATTCAAAACCAATATCAAAGGTACGGCGCGAACAACTCAACCATTGCTTAAGTGCAGCCCGCGAGCATGACTCTACTAACTCACATAAGTGGTTAATTGCTTTATCCGGTGAAGATATTTCGCCTGTTACTTCTATACGCGCTAACTGACGGTATTCGTCTTTATCATAATGTAAAATAGTGGCGATTTTTTTTAGGTCAGCTACAAGCACGCTAATATCTTGCTTTGACTCAAGCTCTAGGTCTACATTTAAAAATTGAATTTCCGACATTGTCTACTGTTTATCCTCTAATTAGTTCGCTGTAAACTTTAACGCAGTTTTACGCTTATACCAAATCAACTCTGCAATATTCACCTTTTTTATCTGAATAGTCGGCTATTTTTACGCATTTATTGACGCTTTACTTACTCTTATTTCACGAATAAAAAATATTTAAGCACCAAAAGCTCACTATTATAAAAGTGCTGAGCTAGATCAATAAAAATAGCTAGCTACTCGCATTTAAAATTTAACCACTATTTTTTATTCTAAATGTTTAAATCGACTTAAGTGCTGCTTTAACATTTGGTTTTCAGCAATCAACTCATCCCGTTCATCCAATAATTGTAAAACCAAAGCAATAGCAGACCAATCTAACGATAAGTCATGCTGAATACGCGCAGCCTTTTTAACTAAGATCACTGTTGATATCGTAAATTGCCATTCTGTAACGCGCTCGCCCTCAATAGGAATAGCAATGCTGTGCTCAACCAATTCATATAATATGGCTTCGCTAATATCACTACTCACACACAATTCTTGGCTAGTGAGTAAATTGCCTTGTGGTGCCTCGATAATTTTCATTATGACTTGCTCCAATTGCTACGGGGGTCAAAATGGGCTTTTTCGGCCAGCTCTTGCCAAAGCTTTTTGCTAACATCATCACTCAATGCTGGATTAACAATTTTAATCACAGCAAATAAGTCACCTTTGGCTTTTTTACTAATTAACCCTTTACCTTTAATGCGTAAACGTTGACCCGATTGACTATTAGCTGGAATAGTTAGTTGGATTTTTCCGGCTAATGTAGGTAAATTTATTTTAGTGCCCAAAGCAGCTTCCCATGGTGCAAGAGGTACCACTATGTTTAGGTTATGCCCCTCAACGTCAAATAATGGATGAGGCACTAAGCGAATTTGCAAATACAAATCGCCATTAGGGCCATTTGCCGAACCTAATCCACCTTGGCCTTTTAAGCGAATGCGTTCACCATTAACCGAGCCTGCAGGAATTTTAACTTTAAGCGATTTTTTAACTTCAGATACACGGCCACTACTGTCTCGCTGCGGCAGCATAAACTCAATTGGTTTAACGGTATCGACTAACGTTTCTTCAAGAAATACCGGGAATTCAATTTCCACATCTTGTCCTTTTTGCGCACGAGCGCCACCAGTTCTGCCCTGCCCGCCATGGTTAAACCCACCTGCGCCGCCAAACATTGAATTTACAAAATCAGAAAACTCCTGTTCGGCTTGGGGATCACCTTGCTGATAGTGGTTTTGTGACGAGCCATAGCTACCGCCATAATTTGCTTGCTGCTGAGCACGGTTTTGTTGATTACGACGTAACACATCGTATTTAGCGCGCTCTTCTTTGTTGTGAATAACTTCGTAAGCTTCACCTATCTCTTTAAACTTTTCCTCGGCTTGAGGTTCTTTACTTACATCTGGATGATATTTTCTAGCTAGCTTTTTATAAGCTACCTTAACCGCTTTATCGTCTGCATCGGGCGATACTCCAAGCACGGCATAATAATCTACAAATTTCATTCGCAATCCAAATCACAAACTTATGAGCTTTCATCATACTCTTTAAGTAACAACTTTTGTTTATTTAAACAACAATTTAAAGTAGATAACCTGAGCTCCGGATAATAAAACTAAATATAACTATGATTCAATACGTTAGTAAATCTCTTAACCAGAGCTAAGGTTAAATACTAAAGAACGGTAAATATGGCTTTAAGTAAACTTTATCTTTTAGCTTCAAGTCATTAAACTAGCCGCTCCTGTAGTTCACGTATGTGATGGATATGACTCGATTTATTTTAGCCTTGTTGGCTTTTTTTGTATGCTTTTCGCTATCGGCTGAAGAATTCACTCGGTTTTCAACCGCTAAAAGACACCTAATTAAAACCCTCCCTAGTAATGCTAAAAGTATTTACTGTGGCTGCGATATAAAAAAACAGGGTAAAAAACTAGTTCCCGACCCCACTAACTGTGGCTATGTGCCACGCAATACACATACCCGCTCAGGTAACGTAAATGCACGCGCTTTACGCATAGAATGGGAGCATATTGTGCCTGCCTGGGAGTTTGGCCACCAATTACAATGCTGGCAAGATGGCGGGCGTAAAAACTGCCGTAAAGTAAGTGCTAAGTTTAGAAAGATGGAAGCCGATATAAACAACTTAGCTCCTGCTATTGGTGAAATTAACGCAGATCGTTCTAATTATCGATTTGGAATGCTTAGTGAAAGCGCCACCCAATACGGTCGCTGTGAAGTTAAAGTTAACTTTAAACAACGAGTAATAGAGCCTCCTTTTTATGCCCGTAAACAAATAGCCGACGCCTATGCCTATATGCAAAAAACTTACGGCTTAAAAATATCAAATAAACAACAGCAGTTATTTAATGCTTGGCAACAACAAGCGTATGCCGCGCAAACCAATACCAAAAAGCTTTAATTTAAAGGTATTAGGAGCCAGTTTAATATTTAACTGCACAAAAAAGCGCGCTATTGGTTGAAGTAATTTCCAATAGCGCGCTTTTTTAATTTAGTTTTATTTTATAAGCATTACAGGTCTTGATGCGGACCAAAAATTTCGTAATGAATGTGTCCGTTATTAACGCCTAATTCTAACAGTTGTTTTTTCACAAAGGCCATAAAATTAGCGGGTCCACACAAGTAAAAGTCGCCGTTGCTCAGTGGCAATTGCGCTTGTACTGCGTGTAAATCCATAAAACCGGTAAAATCAGCTCCTGCATCGCCTTGATTAAACCAAGTCATGGTTTGTAAGCGCGGGTAAACAGTGCTTAGTTCATTTAAATAATTAGCAAATGAGTGCTGCTGAGTATTTTCGCAAGCATGCAAATACATAATATTTTGATTAGAAGTATCGCTTAATAGCGTCTCTAACATTGCTACCATTGGCGTTTGCCCAACACCCGCTGAAATAAGCACAGCAGGGCTGGTGTTATTTCGTAAAAAGAAATCCCCTGCAGGCGGATATAGCTCTACTATTGCGCCTTGCTCTAGTGAGTGTAAATGGTTAGACACCATGCCAGGGTTTGGTAATAACTCTTTTTTAACGCTAATACGGTAGTTTTTACCATTACTTTTTTGCGAAATAGAATACTGGCGGATCTCTTCATATTCACTAGCCTCTGGCTTAACTTTAATACCTAAATATTGACCCGGTTTATGGGCAATTACTGCATCGCCATCAACTGGCGTAAGCGTAAAGCTAGTTACCAGCTCTGACTCTGCCTGCTTATTAGTTATTGCAAACTGACGTGTGCCTGCCCAACCGCCTAAGTTATTTTTGCTGTGCTCGTATAAAGCAGCTTCCTCAGTTATACAAATATCAGCAAGTACGCCATACGCTTCACGCCAAGCATATTCAACATCTGGCGTGAACTGCTCAGGAATAAGCTCTTTCAGCGTGCCAATTAAATGTGCACCAACAATTGGGTAGTGCTCCGGCAAAATATTTAAACTAGTATGTTTATGGTTAATACGTCCAAGTGCCGCTTTTAACACCTCTAAATTATCAATGTTTTGTGCATAAGCAGCCAATGCGTTAAATAATGCAAATTGTTGACGGCCGGTATCTTGGTTGCTCATATTAAAAATATTTTTAAGCTCAGGATTATGACTAAATAAACGCTTGTAAAAATGATCAGTAACAACCGTACCTGCCTCTGCTAATAAAGGAACAGTACTTTTAACAATTTCAATAGTTTTATCAGATAACATCTAGGTTTTCCTACGTGTGAATAATACCCAATTAATAAAATAGGTATAGGTTAACCACGACGCCCATCAACACGACGCTGTGTTAAAATAGGTGTGCAGTGAATTAAAAATAATAAAAAGGCAATTAGCCACAGCCCAGCACTTAGCTGCCAAGCTAGGTGTGGCCCAATAACAAAAGGCAGTAAAGAACGAGTAATCCCAGCCACTAACACTAAAGCAAAAGCAACCGCCATATAATGTGGAATAGTCAAAGAGCGCCCGGTATGCCCATGAGATACGCGTGTCATCATGGCTAAAATCATCATCCCTATGGTACTTATGGTAATGAGGTGTAATGCATCTTTAAATAAAATAACACTGCTGTAAAAACTCACGGCTACCAGCATTAAACCTACACCTAGTGCCAAGTACGAAAAATGCAAAGACCATAACAAAGGAACTTTAAGTACGTTTTTATCCCACCAATAAAAACTACGAATTAAATGCAGCACAGCAACAACAGCAAGTGCCCAGCCTGGGTTTAGCTGATTAAAAAATAACTGACTAAGAAAAAACACCGCAATACTAAAAACGCTCATATACAGTAATACTGAGTCAACGTTAGCTGTACGTACCTGCGCTGTTAAACCAAGGCCTTTACTGGTAAAAAATGGCAATACACGCCCTGCTACTATGCCAATTAATAAGGTCATCAGTAATACTGCTGTATCAACAATGGCGAGCGCAAACTGCATGTTTTGTTCAATCAGCAGGGCCAAGTAAACAATATTTAACGTACACAGCGCCGCTAATAACACTAAAAATTGATAGTTATTTTTGCTTTTAGCGGTTAATAACATATTAGCTAATGCTGCAATAACACCTAGCCACCATGCGAGCTGTAACACTAACACCGCATATAAATTAAATTGTGCAAAAGCAGGCAAAGACACAAAAAATGCGCCTCGCGCCCCAAGCCATAACAGCGTTAATAGCATTAACTTTTTGCCACTAATGCTAGGTACTCCAGTCCAAGTTTGCGCGGCGGTAAGTAAAAAACCCACTGCAACAACACCTGCAAAACCAAATAACATTTCATGGGCATGCCATAATGTAGCGGGGATTGTTAACTGCCAAGTTGCACTACCCGTTAAAATTAATAACCAGTAGCCTATTGAACTAAAAGCCAACAAGCCTGCGGCTAAAAAATAGGGTCTAAATGGCAGCATCCATACTGGCCACTGCGTTATTTGGTAAAAGCGAATATTAGCCGGTACCGGCTGAGATAAATTAATAGGTCGCATTAACGAACTTCCTTCCCCATGCCATGCAGTGCGATACAACGCAGCACATAGCTAATTTTTAAAATAGCAGCAATAACAATAGTGCTAATATGTGCCGAAATTTGCACCGGTATAGAAAAGTAATCGGCAAAAGGGTAGCTAATTAAAATACTGGTTATTAGTAATGCACAACTAGCTGCTAATAATGAGTTTGCCACTAGCAGTAGTTTTTTCAGTAAACAAGCTGTCTCAATTTTGTAGCTTGGATTATGTATAACCAAGGTGTTCATAACGGCCTCAACAACTAATGCACTTAACTACCTATTACACTTATCGTGCCAATAAAATAAACATATATATTTCAATGAACTAACTTATCCACCTTTGCTTTTTATGTCTTTATGACCTACCATAAATCAAACCAAAAAAACATATAAGAGTCATTTTGACATGAACAGCGCAGTTAACTTCACTGCCGTAGCGGTAAAGCTGGCTCAAAGCACATTAGATAAAAACTGTTTTGAGCAATTACTTACTGTCCTTGAAACAGTGATTGCCAGTGATGCCAGCGCACTGCTTGAGCTACAAGGTGAGCAGCTCAAGCCACTTGCAATTAAAGGCTTAATGCCAGATAGCCTAGGGCGGCGTTTTAAGCTTAGTGAGCATCCGCGCTTAGAAGCTATTTGTAATACTCAGCAACCACTGCAATTTGCCCATGACTGTCCATTGCCCGATCCGTACGACGGCTTACTACTAGCAAAAACTGGCGACATTCCGGTACATGCTTGCTTAGGTTTACCCTTATTTTATCAACAACAGTTATTAGGTGTGATTACGTTTGACAGCCTAAATGCCAATGCCTTTAACGCTATTAGTGCGCAAACGCTTAGCACCTTACAAACGCTATGCAGCGCACATTTTAAAACGGCATTACAGCTGGCTCATTACAAATTACATGCACAGCATTCTAGCGCCTTAGTGCAAGAGCTTAACCGCGAAGCACTCACCCGTGATGGCGGCGAAATTATTGGTCAAAGCTCAGCAATACAAGCACTTAAAAATGATATAAAACTTGTCGCCGCCTCTAATTTTAGTGTGTTAATTTTAGGCGAAACCGGCGTAGGCAAAGAGCTGGTTGCACGTAATATTCATTTACACTCGAAACGCAGTGAGCAGCCACTTATTCATTTAAACTGTGCTTCGCTTGCTGAAAATCTCGCCGAAAGTGAGTTTTTTGGCCATGCTAAAGGCGCTTTTACTGGGGCGGATCATGCGCGCCAAGGTAAGTTTCAGCTAGCGCACGGTGGTACTTTATTTTTAGACGAAATAGGCGAGCTACCACTGGTACTACAAAGTAAATTGCTACGGGTATTACAAAGTGGCGAAATACAAACAGTAGGCGAAGACGAAGTGAAATATGTTGATGTGCGGGTTATTGCTGCTACTAATCGTAATTTAAAAAAAGAAGTAGCCGAAGGACGCTTTAGAGCCGATTTATACCATAGATTAAGTGTCTACCCGCTAACGGTAGCGCCGTTACGCCAGCGTGAAAACGATGTGGTTTTATTAGCTGGCTTTTTTGTTGAGCAAACCGCACGAAAATTAGCAATAAAACAACTTAAGTTAAGTGTCGATGCACAATTATTGTTAACCCAATATCAGTGGCCGGGTAACGTACGGGAGCTAGAACATGTAATTAGCCGCGCAGCACTAAAGGCCAAACAAAGCCAATGGCAACAAGCCATTATTACCATAAAGCCCGAGCACTGTGAGCTAAACCTTAGTGCGAGTAATACAACACAGTTATCATTACCTGCTAGTACCACAAACACCACCACTGGCAGTAGCACTAACATAGCAGAGCAAAATTTATCACTTAAGCAAGCAACCGATACCTTTACCCATCATTTAATTAGTCAGCAGCTTGAGCAACATAATTATAACTGGGCAAGTGCAGCACGCACCTTAAAAGTAGACCGTGCAAACTTAGTTCGCTTGGCTAAACGCTTAGGTATTTCAGTCAAAAAGTCGCTATAAAATAGCTATAAAACCGTCAGTTCATCTAAGTTAGGGGCTTTACAGCAAGTAGCCCCCAGCAGAGCAGCAAGCGATTGATAGTGCGGCGAAAAATACAGTAACACTTCACAATGCAGTCCACTTTTTGCGTAATATTTAACGTAAAGTGGTGCGTTGGTAGCCATTGCTAGCTGTTTTATTTTAGCCAGCTCTGCATCTGCAAACATAGCATCTCCTAAGTTTTTATAATGCCACATTAGCTTGCTTTATTGGTTTGAAAATAGGTTTTTAACAATTGGCTAAACGCCTGTACCTTTGCGGTACGATGCACCAAATGATGCGTTACTAGCCATATATCAGTACACCAGATTAATTCATTAGATAAAATGGGTACTAAATTAGCGTATTGAGCCGCAACATTGTGCTGTAACCCACCAATTCCTAAGCCTTTAATTACAGCACGCGTAGCTTCTGAGGTTTCTGACACACGCAGTTTTATTTGCGGCGCTGCAATATGCTGATCTACCCATTCAAAATACGGCACCCGCGCATTAAAGCCCGCCACGCCAGAAATAAAGTTATGTTGCTGTAAATCACTCAGCGATTTAGGCATACCATATTTATTAATATATCGCTGATTAGCATATAAACCCGAGTTAAGCTGAGCCAAATGCTGTGCAATATAGTCGCCTTCATCGGGCCTTGGCCCTGCCCGTACGGCAATGTGCGCCTGACCGTGATCGAGCCGTAAACGCTTTTGCTCTAAAATCATCTCAAGCTGCACTTGTGGATGTAGCGCCTGAAATTGCTCGCACACATCGCCAAGCACATCCATAAAGCCACTAACCGTGGTTAACAGTAAACTGCCACGCAGTGTGCTATCAGCCGCAGCAATATCATTATGTAACTGCTCAAGAGAGCTGTCGATCACTTGTGCGGTACTAAACAGCTTAGCGCCTGTTTCTGTTGCTTTATAGCCACGAGCATGGCGATGAAACAAACGTGTGTTTAAGTTTTTTTCAAGATTATTAATTCGCCTAAGCACTGTACTATGGTGCACATTAAGCGCCTCTGCCGCCGCAGTTAAGGTACCTAAACGTGCAACCTCAAAAGCCACTTTAACATCTTGCCAATCTTCAAACTTAACCGCCATACTGTGCTACCTTAAACTTATGTGCATATACGCACATAAGTGTTGCGTTTATTCGGGTTTTCTTCAAGTCATTTTTTGGTAAAGTAGCCCCATATTATCTACATTAACCTGAACTCTGGTTAAGAGATTTACTAACATATTGAATCATCGTTATATTTAATTTTATTTTCTCTAGCCAGAGGTTTTCAGTGAAAACAAGGCGAATTTACGCGTCAATAGCTGGCCTATTGCAAGTAAATTCAACGCAGTTAGCGCTGAAGACAGCTGCTTGAGATAAGTTTATTATCCGGAGATCAGGTTACATTAGCCCGAACTTTGGTTAAGTGATTTACTAACACATTAGCAGGATAAACCATGACAGCACCAAAAATTATTGCTTTAGCAGGTAGTTTACGTAAAGACAGCTTTAATCAACAACTGATCAATGAAGCAGCACGCTTTGCATTAGAAAGTGGTGCAGAAGTAGAAATAATTAAACTTGCCGATTTAAATATCCCACTTTTTAATCAAGATATTGAAGCGCAAGGTACTCCTGCCGATGTGCAGCTGTTAAAAGAGAAGTTACGTGCTGCAGATGGTATTTTATTAGCCAGCCCTGAATACAATGGCTCTATTACTGCAGCGCTTAAAAATGCAATCGACTGGGCTTCTCGCACAGAGCAAGGTGCAGTACCTGCTTTTCGCAATAAAGTAGTGGCGTTATTTGCAGCATCGCCCGGTGGATTAGGTGGTCTACGTGGCTTAAACCACGTGCGTGATATTTTAAGTGGTGTTGGCTCATTAGTACTTGCCGATCAGCTAGCAGTACCGGCTGTGCATACTGTACTCGATGAAAATGGCCAAATTAATAACCCAAATACAGCAGAAAAAGTGTCTGCATTAGCACAACAATTAGTAACTGTTGCCAGCAAGCTTAGCTAACCTGCTAAAGCTCTATTTTGTCGCCGCAATTTTAGCGGCGATAAAATCTACATGAGTTACATATAACAAGCCTGCCACTTTACGTATTACGTACTCTTCTTGCGGATCAATCTCACCATCGGCATAGGCTAAGCGCCATAATAACTCTATTATTTCAATGCGCTGCGCAGCACTACAATGTTGGTTAATTTGTTTTGAAAACTGAAAATAATCTGTCGCGCTATCCACGCTACTGTTTGCATTATTTAGCAGCTCGTTTACGTCTGCATCGTTTAATGCAAAATAGCGTTTTAAGGTAGTCGTTAAAGTATGTTGTTCATCATCATCTAACTTAGCATCGGCGCGCATTACCTCAATTAATAATGCAGCAACCGCTGTTTTTAAATCATGCTCTTGCATACTTGGCTGTTGCTCATCGAATACAGAAAAAAGTTGTTTTATTTGTTTGAACATCACACTTTCCCTTATTGGGTGTTAAACTTAATATAAATAAATAGCGCTTAATACTGATAGTATTAATGGGTATAAAGTTCGCAAATTAAAGGAATTATTTATGCAAGGATTAAACATTAGCTTAGTTATTGGCAGTGCTTTGCTAGCTTGTTCAAGCGTAGGCACAGCTTTTGCCGAACAAGCAAAAGCAGAAAAACTCTACGACTTTGATAATAAAGTACATTATTACCAAACAAAACTCGACGATGATAACTATAAAATAGAGATCCAGTCAGACGATTACAAACACTTTGCAAATCAGAGTGTATTTTTACTACGCCATGCTAATCGCTTGTGCCTTAATAAAACATTTATGCTTAAAGTGCTGGATGGCGTGCAAGAGTACGAAAGTATGCCTACTAACCCTAGAGCTTACCAACCAGCATTAAGTGTTTTACTACAGTGCGAAGATGAATAATTTTAGTCTGTATATCCCCAAGGGGCTGCTGGCGGAGTGATGGGTTTAGTTAAATCAAAATCCACTTTAAATTCGCGGCCTTGACGAATTAAACGATAAGTAAATACCTCAGGATAAAT
This sequence comes from Pseudoalteromonas sp. JB197, assembly GCF_002332205.1. NCBI lineage: Bacteria > Pseudomonadati > Pseudomonadota > Gammaproteobacteria > Alteromonadales > Pseudoalteromonadaceae > Pseudoalteromonas > Pseudoalteromonas sp. JB197. Next base: position 3,077,795 of record NZ_NRGZ01000001.1, on the reverse strand, counting down.
ATACATTTGCCAAGTATTACCTACCGACTGTGCTATCCCTTGTGCAACAAATAATTCTTTTGAATATTGATCGGCAGGAAACGACTGCATTTGTGCAAAGCCAGCATCATTTGTATGCCCGCCATACATAGTTGAGATGTCGTTAGAACCATTTTTATGGCGATGGTCGTGCTTTAAGCTTAAGCCACTGCCCGTTTTAGTAATAATCCAAGTGCGCGATGCATCATCACCCACATGAAATGGCACTTGCAGCTCACTGTCGGTACATTTACGTACATGCATTACTAATTTTTTGCCCGCAAATGAGCTTGGTCCCGCGGCGTTATCAACACTTACCTTGCCTTCATAAGCTTTACCGCAATGTGCAGCAATATTACTAAAAAACGCATCGTGGCTAGCAATAGACACCAAAGGCGCAGGGCTTGCTACAACAGTTGATGAAGCCAATAATAAAGTGGCTGCAGTTAATAATTTCATCACATATTCCTTATAATAGTTTTTAGTACCATAGCCCTTTAACTCACTTAAAGGAAGTAATCACGATGAACCACCAAAGTGCAGGAGTAACCAACAAATGATACTTGCAACTCGCTGATAATTTTAAAATATAAATTGTTGCAAAAAAATATAATAATTAAATACTGCCAACTGTAAAATTAATAACTAGCATGGAGCGCAGAACCAAATGACAAATTATATAGGCTTAATAATAGTCATATTATTATTGATTTTACAAAATCGTTATTACCTTTCCCTATGTAAATACCTAGCTCAGCAACACCCAAATGAATGGCAAAAGCTTACCCAAAACTCTTTAGATGGAACAGCACATGCCAACCTTGCTGAATCATTTAAAAATGGCTTTTTTGCGACCATAGATGACTCGAAAGTAACCCGTTTTCAAACCTTTAAAAGGATAAACTTATTAATAATAGCAGCCATTTCCGCCGCTAGTTTAGCTACTGCATTTTTATTTTGAACAAATTGATAAAACAATTAATGTGTTGCCGCTAAAATAAAAAAGCGCAGCTTATGCTGCGCTAAATACGTCTTTTAATTTATTTTAACAACTTACTGCCAAGAACGCTCTGCAGCAAGTTGCTGCTCAAACGCGTCTATTTGTGGGTTTAGCGTTTCGGTTACGCCAATAAAGTCTAGGCCGCTTAATAGACGCTCTTTTACGTCTTTGCGAATATCAAAACTAATGGGGGCAAATTTAGTGCTAGTCAGTGTTTGATTTTCAAGATCGATATCGATATGAATATCGTCATGTTGCTCACTTAACACAAATAATTGCTCTAGCGTATCGCCAGGCAGTGCAATGGCTAACATCTGATTATTGCCACAGTTATTGAAGAAAATATCGGCAAAGCTTTCAGCCAAAATCACTTCAAAACCATATTGCTTTAGTGCCCATGGCGCGTGTTCGCGTGATGACCCACAACCAAAATTGTCGCGCGTTAGTAATATTTGCGCGCCTTGGTAGCAAGGGCGATTTAAAATAAAATCAGGGTTTGGCTCGTCATTTTCTAAATAGCGCCAATCATAAAATAACGCGGCATCAAAGCCTTCGCGGCTGGTTGAGGTTAAAAACTGCTTTGGAATAATTTGATCCGTGTCCACGTTGTTTTTATCCAATGGGGCCATTAAGCCACTAAAATAAATGCTCATTAGGCTTCTCCTCTAATATCAACAAAGTGACCATGTATAGCTGCCGCAGCGGCCATTGCAGGGCTAACCAAATGGGTGCGCCCGCCACGGCCTTGACGTCCTTCAAAGTTACGATTTGAGGTGGATGCACAGCGTTTACCTGCACCTAAGCGGTCGTCGTTCATTGCTAAACACATTGAACAACCCGGTTCACGCCACTCAAAGCCAGCTGCTTTAAAAATATCTGCTAAGCCTTCGTCTTCGGCTTGTTTTTTAACTAAACCAGAACCCGGTACAATTAACGCTTCAATACCGGCAACTACTTTTTTGCCTTCGACTATTTTTGCTGCTGCACGTAAATCTTCAATACGACTATTGGTGCACGAGCCAATAAACACGGTATCTACTTTTGCACTTGATAACTTTTCGCCCGCTTTTAGGCCCATGTACTTTAATGCACTGCGGATCGCATCAGCTTTAATTAGGTCAGGTTCTTTATCAGGATCAGGAATACACTCGTCTACGCCAATCACTTGCTCTGGGCTAGTGCCCCAAGTAATTTGTGGCTGAATGCTGCTGGCCTCCAGCTCAACAACATGATCAAACTGCGCACCGTCATCTGTTTTTAATGTTTCCCAATACTTAACAGCTGCGTCAAAATCAGCGCCTTTAGGAGCAAATGGGCGACCTTTTAGGTAATCATAAGTGATTTGGTCAGAAGCAATTAAACCTGCTTTGGCACCCATTTCTATACTCATATTACACAACGTCATACGTGCTTCCATCGACAACGCTTCAATTCCTTCACCGCAAAATTCTGCAACGTAGCCCGTGCCACCCGCTGTACCTAACTTACCAATAACCGCCATAATTAAGTCTTTTGCAGTAACGGTGGGACGCAAACGGCCATTTATTTGAATTTTTAACGACTTAGCCTTTTTTTGTTGCAATGTTTGCGTTGCTAATACGTGTTCAACCTCTGAGGTGCCAATACCGTGAGCAAGCGCACCAAATGCACCATGAGTCGACGTATGGCTGTCACCACATACTATGGTAGTGCCAGGTAAAGTTATACCCTGCTCTGGCCCCATAACATGCACTATGCCTTGGTTAATTGAGTTTAAATCGTAAAGCACAATGCCAAACTCTTTACAGTTTGCATCTAGCGCCATTAATTGATTTTTCGACACTTCGCTAGCAGCATCCAATGAGCGACTTTTGGTCGATACATTATGATCCATAGTAGCAAAGGTTTTTTCTGGGCAGCGTACAGTGCGGTTTTTTTCACGCAAACCAGCAAAGGCTTGTGGTGATGTAACTTCGTGTACTAAATGACGGTCAATATAAAGTAAATCGGTTTGCTCGTTGATGCTGGCAATTGTATGTGCTTGCCAAATTTTGTCGTATAACGTTTGGGCCACTTGCTAATCCCCTAATCTGTTTTGAGCCGCAGCCTAACGGAGCTGCGGCATTAAAATGTGTTTTTAGTTAAATGCGCGCAACAATCGCTGCAGCAACATCATTGGTGGTATAGCCAGCGTTTGGAAATATATCTGGCGTACCTACGCCCGCTGCAACGGCTTCAGCTACTGCTTTTTCAATGGTGCGTGCAGCTTCGTCTTGGCCCAATGAGTAACGCAGCATTAGTGCGGCACTTAAAATTTGTGCAATCGGATTTGCCACGCCTTTACCTGCAATATCGGGGGCTGAGCCACCGGCTGGCTCGTATAAACCAAAGCCCGACTGGTTCAAACTAGCCGATGGTAATAACCCCATAGAGCCGGTGATCATCGCGCACTCATCAGACAAAATATCGCCAAATAAGTTATCGCACAGTAATACATCAAACTGGCTTGGTTGTTTTACAAGCTGCATTGCTGCGTTATCTACGTAAATATAATCAAGTTTTACTTCTGGGTAGTCTTTACTTACTTCGGTAACAACTTCGCGCCATAGTACGCTTGATGCTAAAACGTTGGCTTTATCAACCGAAGTAACATGGCTACTACGCAGTTTTGCGGCTTCAAAGGCAAAACGTGCAATACGTTCTATTTCTTTACGTGAGTATCTTTGCGTATCGAATGCTGATTCATTTTCGCCTTCGCCGCTGCGCCCTTTTTCACCAAAATAAATGCCACCGGTTAGCTCACGTACACACAAAATGTCAAAGCCTTGCTCGCTAATATCAGCGCGTAATGGCGATGCGGTGCTTAATGCTGGCAATAATTGCGCTGGGCGTAAATTACAAAACAAGCCAAAGTGTTTACGCAGCGGTAACAGTGATCCACGCTCAGGTTGCTCATCGGGCGGTAAATGTTCCCACTTTGGACCACCAACAGCACCAAATAAAATAGCATCGGCATTTTCACAGGCTGTAACTGTACTTTGTGGTAAGGCTTTTCCATGCTTATCGATGGCTGCCCCACCAATTGCATGGTGTTCGCGGTTTAGAGTAAAACCAAACTTATTGCTCACTGCATCCAGTACTTGCTCTGCTGCTGCCATTATTTCTGGGCCAATACCATCACCCGCTAATACGGCTACACTGTAGTTTGTTTTACTCATCCTGCTTTCCTTTGTTGTTTTAAATCAGACACTTTTTGTGCGCGATAAATTAAATTATAAACACGAACCATAGCGCGTACCGACGCTTCTACCACATCTGCTGCTATGCCCGCACCGTGATAAGGGCGGCCGTTAAATTTAGCAATAATGTTTACCTGCCCAAGTGAACTTGCACCTTGGCCTGTGGCTTCTAAGTTATACTCAATCATTTCTACGCTCATTCCGGTTAAGCGCTCAATAGCAGCAAAAGAGGCTTCAACTGGACCATTCCCCGTTGCTGCTTCTTGTTTAGCTTCGCCATCTATCAACATGCCAATAGTAGAGCTGGCTACCGATTGTGAGTTAGATACCGAGTTAACAAATTCTAATTGGTACTTTTCGTCTTTGTCGTTAATTTGATTAAAGTAAATCATCGCTTCAAGGTCGTAATCGTATACAGTACCTTTTTGATCAGCCAAGGCTATAAAACTTTCGTATAGACTATCCATATCGTAATCAGACTTTTGATAGCCTAATTCTTCTAAGCGATGTTCAATAACATGGCGTCCAGAGCGTGAAGTCATATTTAATTGGTTGCTCGGTACTCCTACACTTTCTGGCGACATGATTTCGTAGGTGTTTTGCGCTTTTAATACGCCGTCTTGATGTATACCTGAGCTGTGTGCAAAGGCGTTCTCGCCCACAATGGCTTTATTAGGCTGTACTGGCATATTACAAATTTTAGCCACTTGGCGAGATGCGCGATAAATTTCTTCACTTTTAATATCGGTATACACGTTTAAGTGGTCTTTGCGCATTTTCATGATCATTGCCACTTCTTCAAGTGAGCAGTTACCCGCACGTTCACCAATGCCGTTAATAGTACACTCAATTTGGCGAGCACCCGCTTGCACAGCAGCAATAGAGTTGGCAACAGCTAAGCCTAAATCGTTATGGCAATGCACACTTAAGCGTGCTTTATCAATATTTGGCACATTGTTCATTAAATGGCGGATCATGCCTGCGTATTCGTCCGGCGTTACAAAGCCAACTGTATCGGGTAAATTAATAGTAGAAGCACCGGCTTTAATTGCCTGCTCTACAATGCGGCATAAATCCCAATGCGGTGTACGTCCGGCGTCCTCACACGAAAACTCCACATCATCGGTATAGTTACGTGCTAATTTAATTGATTTAACTGCCATAGCAGTGGCATCGTCTAAGCTCATGCGTAACTTGTGCTCAAGGTGCAAAGGACTGGTAGCAATAAAAGTATGAATTCGACTTTGCTGCGCGTTACGAAGTGCTTCGCCACATGCTTCAATGTCTTTAGCAACTGAGCGCGCTAGGCCACAAATAATTGGCCCTTTAACCTCGGTAGCAATACGCTGCACGGAGCGAAAATCTGCTGGGCTCGATACCGGAAAACCCACTTCCATTACATCTACATTTAAGCGACTAATGGTGTGCGCTAGCTGAATTTTATCATCTTCGGTAAGGCTTGCTTTAAGCGCCTGCTCACCATCACGTAATGTGGTATCAAAAATCCATACTTTATCTTGGTCTTGCATAACAGCCTCTCATTCCAATGCTATTTATTGTTAACTTATCCTACCGCGAGATAAAAAAAACCCCGCAAGTGCGGGGTTTTTTTATGTTTAGCTCAATGCAAACACACTAATCCCCGCTCACTTGCCATAGCAGTAAGAGGTTCAGTTTTAGTGTAATTAAACGAATAATATGCATCTTGCTTTCTTATTTGTGTCGAGTGAGGCTTATTTTTAACATTACCATGCACAAGGTGCAAGCATAAAAATTCTAATTTTTGTATTTAACATCGCTTTAAACAGAAATAATTATGCACTAAAGTAAGGTTTGGTGAGGTTTTTTAACAATAAAGCACCACAAAGTGCTTAAATTACTAAGCACTGTAAAGCACAGTGCTTAGATTAACTTTTTACTCTGTTTAAATCTCTTTATTTGTTTCTCGCACATAATGCGTTGCACCACGAGTAATGTAGCGCAATTGCCAAATAACACGCTCTACTAACTCATCTCGTTGTAAGCCCTCTAAATCAAGCGCTTCTGCTCCAGCATTAAATACCAGTGTTACCATGGCTTCAGATTGAATATACGCATGGGTGGCATCGCATTTTGTTTCGCTTTCTAGGTAGTGCGCCAACTCTAAAATAAAGTGCTTAACTTCGCGTGCTACCGCCGCTCTAAACGCTTTTGAAGTACCAGATCGTTCGCGCAGTAATAACCTAAATTGATTACTCGAGTTGTCAATAAACTCCATAAAGGTCACCACCGAGGTATTTATTACGCTGCCACCGCTGGCAATGCGTCGGCGCGCTTGGCGCATAAGTTGACGCAGGGTTAAACCCGCTTCATCAACCATGGTTAAACCCAGTTCGTTCATATCTTTAAAATGTCGATAGAAAGAAGTTGGTGCAATACCGGCTTCACGCGCAACTTCGCGTAAACTTAAGTTTGAAAAGCTATGATCGGCACTCAACTGATTGAATGCCGCCTCAATTAACGCTTGTCGTGTTTTTTGTTTCTGTTGCGCTCTAACACCCGACATCAACAGCTCCCTGAATGAATTTATAGCAAATTTTGATTAAAATAGTTTAATTACTCAGTCTAATACTTGACGCCAAGAGTTTGAAATATTATTTTAGCTTACAGTTGTACGCTGAGATAGAGAATTATGAACAAACCACCACTTATTTGGACCAACGTCCTATTTTTTAGCCTTACTTTTTTGGCCGCGATAACGCTTGTGCCTTGGTATGGTATTAACTACGGATTTTCTAGTGCCCACTGGATTGCCTTTGTCGGCTGTATGTTTTATGCAGGCTTATCAATTACTGCCGGTTACCACAGATTGTGGGCACATAAAACCTATAACGCCCATCCGGCGGTTGAGTTTGTGTTTGCCTTAGGCGGTGCATTTGCACTGCAAAACAGTGCACTACATTGGAGCAGCGACCACCGTGTGCATCACGGCCAAGTTGACGACCCAATAAAAGACCCTTATGCCGCAACCAATGGTTTTTGGTATAGCCATATTGGCTGGATGTTACGTGACTATCAAGCTGATAGCTACGGCGATTACAGTAACTGTCGCGATTTACAACGCAATAAAATTGTAATGTGGCAACACAAACATTATTTAAAGTTAGCTCTTTTAATGAATGTAGGCCTACCTCTTACGCTAGGATTACTAGTTGGCGATGTATGGGGCATGTTATTACTTGCCGGTTTACTGCGCTTAGTACTTAGTCAGCACTTTACCTTTTTTATTAATTCGGTAGCCCATATTTGGGGCTCTCGTCCGTACACCGAAAAAAATACCGCCCGCGACAACGGCTTTTTAGCCTTATTTACATATGGCGAGGGGTATCATAACTTTCATCATATTTTTGCCAGTGATTACCGTAACGGCATTAGGTGGTTTCATTATGACCCCACTAAATGGGTTATTCGCTCGTTAGCTGCCCTTGGTTTAGCCAGTAAACTAAAGCGCACACCGGTTGAACGCATTGAAAAAGCTAAGGCCGAAACTTTAATGAGCAAAACACAAGTTCGTCTTGCAAAATTGCCTTTAGCACAAGATAAGCTTACATTATTACAACAAGAATATGATTTACTGCTGAAAAAACTGCAAAATTATTGTTCACTACAAAAACAAGTGTTAGAAGTTAAAAAAAATAACATGGCAAAGCAGTGTGAACGTTCAGCATTAATGGCACAATACCATGAGCTGGAAGCCGCCTGGGAAAACCAAAAGCAGGCATGGCTAGCACTTAATGCGAGGTTATTAAAAGCCTCTTTTAGTTAATATAGGAGTGGCTGTGGCCAAACAACCAGAAAAGAAAAAAACACCCGTGACATACCAATATGATGCAGTAATTATTGGCACGGGTCCTGGCGGTGAAGGTACCGCTATGAACCTTTCAAAAAATAACAAAAAAGTGGCTGTTATTGAACGGCACGAAGCCGTAGGTGGGGGCTGTGTACATTGGGGAACCATTCCCTCTAAAGCCCTACGTCACTCGGTTAGCCGTTATATAGAATATAAAACAAACCCTTTATTTAATACCGGTGATCGACTTGCTCGACTCACTTTTCCTGACATTTTACGCCATGCCAGCTCAGTTATTTCTAAGCAGTCTAATTTACGTAGCAGTTTTTACGACCGTAACCGTATTCAAATGTTTCAAGGCGACGCGCGTTTTATTGATAAACATACAGTTGAAGTAACTCGCCAAGATGGTTCAACTGAGCGTTTAACGGCCAAGACTATTGTTATTGCTACAGGTTCGCGCCCATACCGTCCGCCAGAAGTAGACTTTACCCATTCTCGTATTTACGACAGCGATACTATTTTAGGGTTAACCCACGATCCACATCGCGTACTTATTTATGGTGCGGGTGTAATTGGTTGTGAGTATGCCTCTATTTTTAAAGGCTTAGGTGCCAAAGTTGATTTAGTTAACACTCGCGACCGCCTACTTGCCTTTATGGACACAGAAATATCTGACGCGCTGAGTTATCACTTTTGGAATAGCGGTATTGTAATTCGTCATAACGAAGAGTTTGATCATATTGAAACCCGTGATGACTGTGTAATTATGCATTTAAAATCGGGTAAACGCGTAAAAGCTGACTGTATTTTGTTTGCTAATGGCCGCACCGGTAATACCGACAAGCTTAACCTTGAAGCAATTGGCTTAAAACCTGATAGCCGTGGTCAGTTAAAAGTAAACGAAACCTATCAAACCGAAATTGACAACGTATACGCTGTAGGCGATGTGATTGGTTACCCAAGCCTAGCGAGTGCCGCATTTGACCAAGGCCGTATTGCAGCAGATGCAATTTCCTGTGGCAACTGTGATGAAAAGCTGATTATTGATATTCCAGCGGGTATTTATACTATTCCTGAAATGAGCTCAGTAGGTAAAACCGAGCAGCAACTTACTGCTGCTAAAGTTCCGTATGAAGTAGGTCGTGCGCAATTTAAACACCTTGCGCGTGCGCAAATTGCGGGTACTGAAGTGGGTACTTTAAAAATATTATTTCATACAGAAACCAAAGAAGTACTGGGTGTACATAGCTTTGGTGAGCGCGCCTCAGAAATTGTCCACATTGGCCAAGCCATAATGGAGCAAAAAAATGGCGGCAATAATATTGAATACTTTGTAAATACCACTTTTAACTACCCAACTATGGCTGAAGCCTACCGAGTTGCAGCGTTAAATGGATTAAATCGCTTATTTAAGTAAAGCTTTTAAGCTAGGAATAACCTATGTAATGTGGTTATTTGATAAATAGGCAATAACGACGCATAAGTGCCAAACACGCCTTATTAAAAAGCCCGCTTACTAAAAATAGTAAGCGGGCTTTTTGTTGTTTAGCTGTTTTGTCCTTAAATGTGTTTACACATTTAAGACTTATTTATGAAAAGTAACACACTAAACACTCAGTACTTTATTTGGTATTAATTACTTATGGTATTTAGCACTGAACTCATGCACGGCATTAATAAACACACCCGCATTTTCAGGGTCTACATCTGGTGTAATACCATGGCCAAGGTTAAATACGTGGCCATTACCTGTGCCAAAGTCTTCTAAAATAGTCGCTACTTCTTGACGAATACGCTCTGGCGTACCGTGCAGCATTGACGGGTCCATATTACCTTGTAATGCTACTTTGTCGCCTACACGGCGCTTAGCATCGCTAATATTAATGGTCCAATCAAGGCCGATAGCATCACAACCAGTTGCTGCAATTGCTTCAATCCATTGGCCACCATTTTTAGTAAACAAAGTAACTGGTACTCTACGGCCATCGTATTCACGAATTAAACCATCAACAATTTTGTGCATGTACTGCAATGAAAACTCATTGTAGTCGCGCGGGCTTAATACACCGCCCCATGAGTCAAACACCATTAACGATTGTGCACCGGCTTTAATTTGCGCATTTAAGTAATCGATAACCGAATCAGCTAGTTTATCGAGTAATAAATGTAGCGTTTGCGGCTCTGCAAATGCCATTTTTTTTATTTTGCCAAATACTTTGCTGCTGCCGCCTTCAACCATATAAGTCGCTAACGTCCACGGTGAACCCGAAAAACCAATTAATGGTACTTCGCCTTTTAGTTCACGACGAATAGTACTAACCGCATTCATTACATAACCAAGATCGTCGTTTGGATCTAGCTTAGGAATTTTTTTAACATCGGCAAGCGATGAAATTGGACGCTCGAACTTTGGACCTTCACCCGTTTCAAAGTACAGACCTAAGCCCATAGCATCTGGAATGGTTAAAATATCACTAAATAAAATAGCGGCATCTAACGGGTAGCGGCGTAATGGTTGTAGTGTTACTTCGCAAGCAAGCTCAGCATTTCTACACAGGCTCATAAAATCGCCCGCTTGTGCACGTGTAGCACGGTATTCTGGTAAATAGCGTCCTGCTTGACGCATCATCCATACTGGAGTTACATCAACAGGTTGTTTTGCAAGTGCACGTAAATAACGGTCGTTTTTTAATTCGCTCATAGCGTAAAATAATCCTAATGCTTATAGAAATTGAGCAAGATTGTACCACCATATTCATTACCTCTCTATCGCTAAGCGATTAAATTGACAGCAACAGGAGGTAGATCAAGATGTTTTGAGTTTTTAACTGTTTTTGACTATTAAACAAGCAAACAGTAGCAACATTTAAAACTTTTCATTAATATGTTTGCAACATACTTAAATCCTTGGTATTGTTTATCCCGCGTTAACAAAAACAATAATAAAAATCTTAAAACAATAAAAATAAAAGTTTTAAAATAACAATAACAAAAATCTTCTAATAAAAATAAGAAAGCTTGTTACAACAAGCCATAGAAAAAAATTAAGCCACCGTAACAGGTGGTTTTTTCTTGCCTGCAATAAATTATCAATTCCCTACAAATAAAATAAACTGCTTCTAGATCATCTATTTTACTAGTTGATATACACATCAATTAACTATATCTTGAGGTATAAACAATTTTTACTTTTAACTAAAAAACCAACCCAGCTTAGGAGAACGATTATGCTGACGCGTGTAGAAAATGCTCAACAAAAGTGGGGGGGTAGCCATACTGTAATTGATAAATGGCTAAACGAGCGACAACGCCTCATTGTGCTTTATTGTAAGCTAGCTGGGTTTTCACCTTCTGATAAAAAAGATCATGCCCTGCCTGAACCACAACAAATTGAAACGTTTTGCCAAATTTTAATGGATTACTTATCTGCCGGTCACTTTGAAATATACGATGACATTGCTAAGGCTTGTGAAAGTAAAGGCCCAGAAAGCCAATTGCTAGCAAATGCTATTTACCCAAAAATAACAGATACCACCGACATTGCGCTAGATTTTAACGATAAATACGCTGAAGTTGATAAAGAAGATTTACTAGCAGGCTTTGACAATGACTTATCTGTTCTTGGTGAAGCACTTGAAGCGCGCTTTGCGCTAGAAGATGAGCTTATTGATAACTTATTTGCTAATCATACGGATTAACAAGCGCACCGTTATTTATACGCATTAAAAAAGGGACTTAAAGTCCCTTTTTGTATATGTAGGCTAAATTATTTTTAGCTTATCTCTTATTTACTCTGCTGCTGCAGCATCTGCATCACTTTGAATTTCTAATAATTCCACTTCAAATACAAGTGTTGAATTAGCAGGAATTTTACCTAAATCACGGTCGCCATAAGCTAGCTCAGAAGGAATTGTAAATTTATATTTAGAACCAACAGGCATAAGTTGTAAACCTTCAGTCCAACCAGTAATTACACGGTTAAGAGGGAAAGTTGTTGGCTCGTTACGTGAATATGAGCTATCAAATTCAGTGCCATCTAAAAGTGTGCCTTTATAATGTACTTTAACTACATCAGTTGCAGCTGGTTTTTCGCCATCACCTTGAGTAATCACTTCGTACTGTAAGCCAGACTCAGTAACAATAACGCCTTCTTTTTTAGCGTTATCAGCTAGGTATTTTACACCCGCTTCTTTGCTTTTTTCAGACTCTACTTTTGCTTGTGCTTCTTGCTTAGTACGCACTGATGTATCTAACTCAGTTAATACTTCGCGAATTTTTTCTTCGTCAATTTTTGCATTACCAGCAAGTGCATCTTCAAAACCACGAATTAACAGCGCTTGGTCTAGTTCAATACCAATTTCTTTTTTATCGGCTAAGTCTTTATTTAAAAAGTTACCTACCGATGCGCCAATACCGTATGCTTGTTGCTGCGCTACAGTGTCTAGTTTAACTTCAGCTTGCTCTTTTTTTGCTTCTTGATTACATGCTGTAAGCGCTAAAACTGACGCTGCAATCAATGACAATTTAATCGTCTTTTTCATTTTAAATCTCCGACACACTTTGCAGTTGCCATTTATTGTATTATTACTAGTTAAAGATTAACGACCTACATGATAGGCTGCTTGTTTAATAACTAAAATTTACGTTGTTAGCTAAACTAAAAACATATCCAGTGATTAGACAAACAACCTAGGCCTTCAACGAGACCTAGTCTAACCTCTCAATCACTAAGAGTTAAGAGGAAATGCTTGTAATATGCCGTTATTTCGTACTTTTTTTATCGTGTTTTGCTGTTTATCGGCCATCGCCTGTAGTGATGAAAAACAACAAGCTGTTGCCAGTTATGAGCATGCTGCACAAGGCGCGTTTTCATCGGCGCTATCGCATGATGGTAAATACAGCTTAGTCTCCTCCATTAACCATGGGGTCGCGCTGTGGGATAATCAACAGCAAGCACTTAAATACCAATGGTTTCAGCAACAAGCCCAAGATAGCCTGGTTTATGCCGTTGCGATCGCTTTTGACAACAGTGTGGCTGTTACCGCCGAAAAAACCACCTTTGCGGTATGGGATATTGCCACCGGCGAAAATAAAGGTTACTACAAAATACAAAAATCCAGTATTCGCGATATTGCTATAAGCAATCAAGGCCGTAGCGTACTATACGGGCGCAGCGATGGCGTAGTAGTGTTTATTAACCTTGAAACTGGCCGCCGTATTGAGTTTTTAGGCCACCAAGAAAAAGTAAACACGGTCGATCTTGCCCCTAACGGGCGCTATGCTTTAAGTGGTTCAAACGATTACGTTGCTTACTTTTGGGATACGCGTACAGGGCAAGTGATTCATCGCTTTAACCACCCTACTCGTGTTACTCAAGTTACGCTTGACCCACAAGGTCGCTATGCATTTACGGCCGACAGTATGGCACAAGCAAATGTATGGAAGCTGACTACAGGTGACCTTGTAAGTAAACTGAAGTATATTGCGCGTCAGAAAATTTTTACGGCGGTACGCTTTAACGATCAAGGTGATTTGCTGGCAACTGGGTCGCCTAATAAACGCATTGATTTATGGCAAATATCGAGCGGTGAAAAAATTCAAACTTGGCAAGTGACACCACGTGAAGGCAGTAAGCCTAAATCGGCCGTGGTGCTCGATGTAACATTTACAGATAACGGCAGGTCGTTATTAACCGAAAGCTCCAGCGGTATCGCAGAGCGATTTATTATACGAGAGAATAATGAACACAATTGAACATCGCTTAATGGAACTTGAGGCCAAAGTGGCTTTTCAAGACGAAACAATTGATATTTTAAATGACGAAATAAAAGTTCACCAGCAGCTGTTGGCAAAAATGAAACGCCAAACAGAGCTACTGGCTGAAAAAATTAAAGAATCGCAGTCATCATCATCGATGATGTCAAACGAACCTGAGCCACCGCCGCCGCATTATTAATATGCAGCTATGCAGCAAAGGATTTAATCTCCTGGTTTAAACACGCCTATAACTTGTTCAAACTGGCGTGTTGACGCCTGCACAGCCTGTTCCGGCTGTGCCATTTTATGGCCGCACTCTACACATTCTACTTTTTCTACATCATGCTCTTTGTAAAGCATTAACCTATCCATGGCTTTACATTCAGGACATGTTGCCCCAGCTATAAATCGCTTCTTTTGTTTCACGAGATTTTTCCCACAGTTTGACCTAATGTTATTTTATCGTATTACGTGATGCGTTGATACGGTTGATATGCCCAATACGATCCGTGTTATCATATTGGCAATTCAATTAGGGCACAGTAAAGTAACGCATTTATGATCCAAATCTCAGAAATAGAACTTCTTCGTGGCGGTAAAGCTTTATTAAAAAATGCATCTGCTACGTTATTTCCAGAGCATAAAGTAGGCCTAGTAGGCGCTAATGGTTGTGGTAAATCAACCCTATTTAGCCTCCTCAAAGCAGAGCTACAGCTCGATGGCGGTAACTTTACTATACCTAAAGACTGGTCTATAGCGTCAGTAAAACAAGAAACTCCCGCACTGGAAATAAGCGCAATAGACTATGTACTACAAGGTCATCCGCAGTATTACGCCATGCGTATTGCACTGCGTGAAGCCGAGCAAGCTAACGATGGCGACGCACAAGCTAAAATACATATTCAGCTTGAAAACATTAAAGGCTACAGCATTGAATCAACCGCTGGTGAGCTATTACATGGTTTAGGCTTTGCTAATAACTTAATAGAAAACCCGGTAAGTTCATTTTCGGGTGGCTGGCGTATGCGCTTAAATTTAGCCCAAGCGCTTATTCGCGATGCCGACCTGTTATTACTTGATGAGCCCACTAACCACCTTGATTTAGACGCAGTATATTGGCTTGAACGTTTTTTACGTGCTTATACTGGCACTTTAGTGCTGATATCGCATGACCGTGAGTTTTTAGATGCCGTAGTTGATCAAATTTGGCATATAGATAAACAACTTATCAACGTGTACAAAGGCAACTACTCGCAGTTTGAGCGTCAAAAGGCCGAGCGCATGCTACAGCAGCAAGCCATGTTTGATAAGCAACAAGAGCAAATTGCTCATCTAGAACAGTTTATAACTCGCTTTAAAGCAAAAGCCAGTAAAGCTAAGCAAGCACAAAGCCGCGTGAAAGCACTTGAGCGTATGGAAAAATTAGCTCCAGCACATGCCGACTCACCATTTAACTTTGAGTTTGCCGAGCCAAAAGCATTACCAAACCCACTAATGACAATAGATAAAGCCAAAGCGGGATATGGTGATATCACCATTTTAAATAATATAGAATTAAACTTAGTACCAGGCAGCCGCATTGCTTTACTTGGCCGAAATGGCGCGGGTAAATCAACGCTAATTAAACTGCTTTCGGGTGATTTAGAGCCTCAAGCTGGCGAAGTTATTCAGCACCATGGGCTAAATATTGGTTATTTTGCGCAGCATCAACTTGAATCTCTTGATTTAAAAGCCAATGCAATAACACATATACAACGACTAAACCCAAAGGCTACTGAGCAATCACTGCGTGATTTTTTAGGCGGATTTGCCTTTATTGGTGATAAAGCGCTTGAGCCAGTAGCACCCTTTTCGGGGGGCGAGAAAGCACGTTTAGTACTTGCCATGCTGGTATATCAAAAGCCAAATTTATTACTACTCGATGAGCCAACCAACCACCTTGATTTAGAAATGCGCCATGCACTTGTTATGGCACTGCAAGGCTTTGAGGGCGCTATGGTTACTGTATCGCACGACCGCCATATGCTTAAAAACACCGCCGACGAATACTACTTAGTCGATAACGGTGAAGTAACTCAATTTGGCTACGACTTAGACGAATACTATCAATGGCTACTCAACGCCAACAAAGAAGCGGCAAAAGCCACACAAGCTGACGATGAGCCAAAAGCAAACTCACAAGTAAATCGTAAAGAGCAAAAGCGCCTCGAAGCCGAGTTTAGAAAAGCTGTTCAACCACTTAAAAAGCAAATTGAAAAGCTTGAAAAACAACTTGATAAACACTCAGCAGAACTTAGCGAAGTGGAAGTTGCACTTGGCGATAACGAGCTTTATAACGATGACAACAAAGCGAAATTAAAAGAGTTAATTAGCAAACAAGCGACATTAACACCCAAAGTAAATGACATCGAAGAAGAGCTACTTATGGCCCTTGAAGAGATGGAAGAAAAAGAACAGGCCTTTGCCGATGAACTTGCTTAACAGCAACGATTTTTGGCAATTTGCATGTCATCTTTACAGCACAGGCGACATGCAAACGCGCCTGTTGGCTTATCAAAATCAGCAAGGTAAAAACGTCAATCTGTGCTTACTGCTTTATTACCTAGATTCTCTCAATCTAGTAATTAGCCAAGCCCAGCTAAACAAGCTTGAACAATCAATTAGTGAGTTTGACCAACAGCTATTAAAGCCCCTACGCGCCACCCGCGGCTATTTAAAAACCAATCAAACCGAAATTGCAGATTATGCTGCAATTCGTAAAGAACTGCTCAGTGCCGAGCTTAAGCTTGAAAAACAACAACAGCAATTGTTGATAACCACAATTAATAGCTTTGCGCTAACACCTTGCAGCACGCCACATAACACATCGTTATATTTGTAAAAGTTCTCATGTAGGTCGTGCTTTAGCGGGTTAATTTTAATAACGAAATAATTCATGGCTAAAGCTATTTCCTACGGGTAACCAAATTTTTCATTCCCCCTCATTTACTTCTCATTCCCTTCTCTTTGTGCAAAAAGATCTTAAAGTGATTTATTCACAAAGAAGTCAAGAGACGCTTCGCTTAAGAGTAAAGCAAAGCCGTGATTTAGCTTATCACTTTACTTCAAAAAAATTATCGCCATAAATCGCCATAAATGACGACCTACAGAAATTTATTACCTTGTAACTGCTTTTCTATCATTAACTCAGCGCCGTCGAACTCAGATAAAGTAGACACTGTACTTTATAGAAGAGCCAGTAAACCCCTATCATTACACCCCACTTTAATATCGTATATCATGCTACGTATTGGTCGCCCGATATTGAAATACCTCCTCTAAAGGTAACTTAAAGACGGCGGCAATTTTAAAGGCGACTTCTAATGACGGTGAGTACTTATTTGCCTCAATCGCCATCACAGTCTGACGCGTTACCCCAATAGCATCGGCGAGTTGCTTTTGGGTCATTTCATTGTATAAAAACCGTAATGTCCGAATAGAGTTACTGATTGCATATTCACTCATAGATATCACCCGTTCTACCTTTATATAACTGCGCTATGTAGTTCGTTATTTCAGCAATTAAAAAAGCACCTACCATCACATGCATAGGTAAATAAGGAATGTTGTATTCAATAGCAGGCCCCCAACCATTCGCTTCAATTTGATATTGAAAAATAGCAATACAAATACCCACTTGTAAAATTACCGCTTTATACTTATAACCAATTAAATTTATTTGTTTTTCCCTAACATCAAGTGGCTGTTTTAACTCGTTATCACTAATGAATGCGAGCAATAAATAGCTCAATACCATAAGTACCACAGAGTAAGTTAATACCTGTAGCAGTAACCCTGACAGCCAAGAGACCGAAGCGAGCTGCTCTGTAGTTGCGTTAATTAAGCTGTCTACATAAAAAAACGAAATATATACACTGACCAATAAATCGATACTAAGCGTAAGCTCTCTGAAGCTTATACTTTGTAAAAGCTCTTTCAACTTTTCTGAACGAGTCATATATAATCAACTCCAAGTAAAATATTTTTGACACCAACTAAGTTAAGGCTGTTTTTGAACATGTCAAACTTTTTTTACTTCAATTTTGTTTTACTTTACTTTATCTAACCCCTCCTTACCGGTCATTCCGCCACTTGACTTAACTTTATTGATCCAAATCAACTTCTCAATCACGCTTTTTATAATCAACAAAATAGCTTGATCTGGATCATATCAGCCTCTGCCAACTCGCACTATGATTAACCCATAGACATTAGGAGGCAAGTTATGGACGTATTCTTCAGAGATTTTTTTACCGACCCAGTACTGTTCTTATCGTTTGGTTTTCTGGGGATCGTTATTAGCTTGTGCCTTTTCTTTGTATACTACTTTATTAAGAAAGTACAAGAAGCAGAAATTCCTGACCAAAATTAAGCACGACGCACAAAGCGCCTATCAGTTTACTGATTAGGCGCTTTTTATTTTCCTAGCCGAAAAATTTGCTACACTAGCGCCTCGTTTATTGCAAAGTGTGTAGTACAAACATGATCCATAAGTTCAAACCCGCATGGTGGATGACCAACCGACACGTTCAAACCATAATGCCGCGTTTTTTTCGCCCTTTTCACCATACTCGCTACGAACTTGCGCAACTTGATACACCCGATGGTGACTTTATTGAGCTTGCTTGGTCACTCCCGCATAACGAAACGGCGCCGCTCGCAGTGGTACTTCATGGACTTGAAGGCAACATAAATAGTTTTTATGCCAAAGGCATGATGAAAGCATTAAAAAAGCAAGGGTTTGCAGTGGTGCTAATGCACTTTAGAAACTGCTCAACCGAAGTCAATCGCCTGCCAAGAGCCTACCATAGTGGCGACACTGCCGATTTAGCTTTTTTTATAAACCATTTAAAACAGCAATTTCCAAAGCGCCCGATTGTAGCGGTTGGCTTTTCATTGGGTGGTAATGTGCTGGCTAAATATTTAGGGGAAGAACACATTCACTGCCCGCTTAGTGCAGCTGCTGTGATATCTGCGCCCTATGATTTGTCATCATCCAGTGATGTTATTCGTAAAAGCTTAGGTAAAATTTATCAAAAATATTTGCTCGATCGGATGAAAAAGTCGATGCAACGCAAACTGCCACAAATTAAACAGCAAATACCGATCACCACCGATCAGTTAATGGAAATTGACGATTTATTAGAATTTGATAACCAGCTTACAGCACCGCTACATGGCTTTGAGAATGCACACGATTACTACAAAAAAGCCAGTGCCATGCCGTATTTAAAAGATATTGTGACACCCACACTAATTATTCATGCCAAAGACGACCCTATGCTGTCGATTAAAGCAGTTCCAAGTAGTCAGGATGTAAGTGAGCATGTTACGCTGCGTATCTCAGAGAAGGGCGGCCACGTAGGTTTTATTAGCGGTAACAACCCATTTAAACCCGTGTTTTGGTTAGAGCAAGTGGTGCCTGATTATTTTAAGCAATGTGTATTTAATAACACCGATAAAGAGTGGCTATGATTATTCCTTTTGAACAACTTGATAAAGACACACTGTACAACCTAATTGAAAGCTACGTTTTGCGCGAAGGCACAGATTATGGCGAACAAGAGTTCAGTATTGAAAGCAAAGTGGCGCAAGTAAATCAGCAATTAAAAAGCGGCGAAGCTATGGTGTTTTTCTCTGAACTGCACGAGTCGGTCACCATTATCTCGAAAAATGAATTCAAAGCACTACAAAGTGAAGAGCGACATCAGCAGCAATAACTATAAATTAAAGCTTAATTGTTGCTTTAATTTACTTGCTTGACGACGAGATATTTCAACTTGCGCACCATTACTGAGCTTTGCTAATAGCCCATAGTTAATAGTTTCTTCGAGTTCTATTATCGCGTCTAGTCGTATTATGTCACTGCGGCTTGCTCGTAAAAAGTAATCTGGATTTAAGCGAGCTTCAATTTTAGTTAAAGAGCTATGAATATAGGCCTTCCCGAAAGCAGTATAGATCGCCGCATGATTACCAATACTTTCAAACCTTAAAATATCTGCCAATTTAATAATTTTCATGTTCTCAGAAAATTTAACCATCAATTTAAAGTTATCATCTAAGTAACTAACAGGGCGCTGTGTCAGTTGCCCTTCCAGCTTTTCTAAGGTGCCTTCTAAACGCTCTTTTACAATGGGCTTTAGTAAATAGTCAACGGCATTAAGACTAAAGGCATCTACAGCAAACTCGTTGTAGGCTGTGCAAAATATAATAGGTGTCTCACCTGCAAGCTGCTCTGCAAGCTCAATACCTGTGCCGCCCGGCATTTCAATATCAAGAAAAACAACATCAGGCTTATGCTTTTTTATTAATTCATTGGCATGGCTAATATTTTCAGCCTCATCAATTATATCTATGTGCTTATAAGGCTTTAATAACCGAGCTAACTCATTTCGAGCAAGGAGCTCATCATCAACAATTAATGCTGTTATGGTTGGCTTATTATGCAGCATAGGGCACCTCCAAAGTTGCATTAAACTGACCGCTCTGTTTTTGAATGAGTAATTTACCTCGTTGCGCAAACATTAGTTCAAGTCTTGATTGAATATTCTGTAATCCTAATTTGGTGCCGGACTTAAGTTTCGTTTCATCAAAAGGGTTACTCACTGTAATCGTGACAGTTTCCCCTGTTCTGACTACATTTACTTTTATTTCTCCACCCTCTTCTAAATGAGCAATGCCATGCTTTGTAGCGTTTTCAATTAAAGTTAATAAAGCCATACTCGGTAATACGACTTTTTTTAACGCGTCATCACACTGCATTGAAACTTGTAGCCGTTTACCAAACCTTACTTTTTCAATCGCTAAATAATGTTCACATACCTTCCACTCTTGATCAAAGTTGACGTGGGTTTGTAAGTCTGTGGTGAGGTTATATCTAAATAACTCCGAAAGCTGAGTAACAATATCAGCAGCTTTATCTTGATCTTGGTAAATCATGCCGCGAATTGTATTTAAAGTATTGAATAAAAAATGAGGGTTTATTTGGTTTTTAAGGCTTTCAAGTTGCTGCTCTTTCAGCTGGCTCATAATAAGCTTTTTCTCTCTTCGCGATACAACAGCTAAGTAACAACCACTCCATATTAAACTCATTACTAATGCATTTAAAAAGCTTGAGATTATTCCGGTAAACTGTTTCTCATTCAAATCTACGGCTGTTTCTCCATACATTTGTATGCTCATACTCGACGCGCTCTCAGGTAAAATGAAAGGCGTAAAATAAATCACATTCAGCGTCTGCATTAGCGCTAACAAAATAGACAATGCACTTAGCAAAAAAATATTGAGTCGTGCTATTTTTAACTTACCACATAGCCTGTTACCTAGGGTGTAAAGGATAAAATGTGTCAATAAAACAAATACAGATGCATGCGAGATAGTCCTTAACAGCAAATTAGCATGGTGCTCAATTGACGTATTTAATAACGCAACTCCTAAACCATAATTTATAAGCACAATACTAATAAAAACTAAAAACTGACAAAGCCAATAAGTTCGCATGGGTACACTCCTTTGATAATACACAGTATTGTACCCAAGCTATGTTAGTTTGCTACTCAAAACTTTGATATTAAAGTAAAAAACATTGATTGATTATTACCTACACTTAGGTAACCCGCGCTAAATAAAGCATATTTTGCCTTGGTTGTCTCAAGTGCCAACTTATACCCAGTCTCGTTTTTTAACGCATCACGATGCTCTAGAGCCGCATTCACCACAAAATCCTTATAAAAATTATATTTGCCACCGAGACGCGTAATATTAAATGTTTGAGAACCAACGCGATTATTAACTTCAAGTTGCTGCTTCATTAATGCACTTTCGATATAAAAATGTGTCTTATCTGAATATGCCCAATTAACCCCTAAGGTGATTTCGGTTTGAGTTAAATTAGATTTACTGCCCTCTTCATTTATTTGGTGCTGCAAACGCCCATAAAGATCAACCTTACCATTAAGCTGGTCTTCTGAAAGCTCGCTCAATGAAGCTTGGTAATTAATACCAACACCGTTACCATCAAACACGTCTTTTATTTTTGCTGTTTGAAAGTCAACAGAGAAACCCTCATGGAATTTAAGCACTAAATCGGTTTTATCATCTGTTTCATTGGCGTAACTAATTGATGACAATCCCAGTAATAATACTGCTAAGGTTGATTTTAAAGATAGTTTGTACTGCTTATTGTTGATAGTAAATTGCATAGTGATGCCCCTTAAATTGCAGTACGCCTTAGATGCATACTGAGTCTTTGTTGGCTAGAACTATAACGATTACGCTTGATACCTTAGGGTAATAAGTGATTAATGGCTAAAAAAGAGGATAAACGGATAGTAGGCAGGACGAATCGATTGTTGTTACAATCATTAGCATTATTATAATAAAACAGGTAAGAACATGAAATTACGTCTAGCACTTAGCGCCATCGCACTCACCGTTGCAGGGGCACACGCTACGCAAGTTACTCCCTCGGATAAAGCAATTAAGCTTGCACACGATACCATTTTAATCGATACCCACATTGATGTACCTTACCGTATTCATGATAAATGGGCGGATGTGACTAAAGCTACTGATGGCGGCGATTTTGATTACCCTCGTGCAGTAAAAGGCGGTTTAAACGCGCCATTTATGTCGATTTATATTCCTGCTCATTTAGAGTTTGAAGGCAAAGGCAAAAGCTTTCAATTAGCGAATCAACTTATTGATGGTATGGAAGCAATTGCACAACGTGCACCTGACAAGTTTGCCATTGCCAGCTCAACAAGCGATATCGAAGCACAATTTAAGCAAGGTAAAATGTCGATTGCTATGGGCATGGAAAACGGCTCACCCATTGAAGGCGATTTAAACAACCTACAGCATTTTTTTGACCGTGGTGTGCGTTATATTACCCTAGCTCACTCGCAAAGCAACCATATTTCTGACTCATCATACGATATTCGTCGCAAGTGGAAAGGCCTAAGCCCATTTGGTAAAGAGCTAGTAAAAGAGATGAATAATATCGGCATGCTGATTGATGTATCACATATATCTGATGATGCGTTTTACCAAGTTATGGCGCTGTCGAAAACTCCTGTTATTGCATCACATTCATCACTACGTAAATACACACCAGGTTTTGAGCGTAATATGAATGACGACATGTTATTAGCTCTTAAAAAGAACGGTGGTGTTATTCAAATTAACTTTGGTTCAAGCTTTGTTACTGCTAAAGCAGGTACGTGGGGCAAACAGTTAAAAAGTAATAAAGAAGCGGTAAAAAAAGATGGTACTAAGTTAAGTAAAGATTTTGATGCGATGTACCGCGCTAAAAACCCTTACCCATTTGCAAGCTTAGAGCAAGTGCTTGATCATATTGATCACGTTGTGAAGTTAATTGGTATAGAGCATGTTGGTATTGGCTCTGATTACGACGGCGTAGGTGACTCACTGCCTATCGGCTTAAAGGATGTATCTAGCTACCCTAACCTAGTTCAAGGTTTGATGGACAGGGGCTACAGTGATACCGACATTAAAAAGATTTTAAGCGGCAATACACTACGCGTTTGGAAACAAGCCGAAGCGTATGCGAAAAAGCATTAGGCTCTAGGTACCAGGTATCAGGTATCAGGTATCAGGTATCAGGTTAGAAAAGCATAGCGAACACTAACTTTAATATATAACGCGGCCAATGGCCGCGTTTTTCTATCCTCAACTTGCATAAGTCTAAGCCAACAACGCCACCCTCATACTTTATCCTCGAGGTTCGTAAGCCTCAACCCACGCTACGACGATAAAGTTAACACCGCTCTGCTCTACCTGAAGCCTCGTACCTAATATCTAAAACCTAATACCTGAAACCTGAAACCTGCACTTTATTACAGGCATTAAAAAAGGCCACCTAAGTGACCTTTTTCTAACAATTAACTTAAACGTTAATTATTACGCTACGATGTTTGCAACAACACCAGCGCCTACAGTACGACCACCTTCACGGATAGCGAAACGAAGACCTTCGTCCATCGCGATTGGCGCGATTAGAGTAACTGTCATCTTAACGTTATCACCAGGCATTACCATTTCTACGCCTTCTGGTAACTGTACGTCACCAGTTACGTCAGTTGTACGGAAGTAGAACTGTGGACGGTAACCTTTGAAGAATGGAGTATGACGACCACCTTCATCTTTTGAAAGTACGTATACTTCTGATTCAAAAGTAGTGTGTGGCTTGATTGAACCAGGCTTAGCTAGTACTTGACCACGTTCAACGTCTTCACGCTTAGTACCACGTAAAAGTGCACCAATGTTCTCACCAGCACGACCTTCGTCAAGCAGTTTACGGAACATTTCAACACCAGTACAGATTGACTTAGTTGTATCACGGATACCAACAATTTCAATCTCGTCGTTGATGCGGATAATACCAGCTTCAACACGACCAGTTACAACAGTACCACGGCCTTGAATTGAGAAAACGTCTTCGATAGGCATGATGAATGGCTTATCGATGTCACGCTGTGGCTCTGGAATGTAAGAATCAAGTGCGTTTGCAAGCTCAACAATCTTATCTTCCCACTCTTTCTCGCCTTCAAGCGCTTTAAGTGCTGAACCTTGAATTAGTGGTAAGTCATCACCTGGGAAATCATATTCTGAAAGAAGTTCACGAACTTCCATTTCTACTAGCTCAAGTAGCTCTTCGTCATCAACCATGTCACATTTGTTCATGAACACGACGATGTAAGGAACGCCAACTTGACGAGAAAGTAGGATGTGCTCACGCGTTTGTGGCATAGGGCCATCAGTCGCAGCAACTACTAAGATAGCGCCATCCATTTGAGCAGCACCAGTGATCATGTTTTTAACATAATCGGCGTGACCAGGACAATCTACGTGTGCGTAGTGACGAGTAGGCGTATCGTATTCAACGTGAGACGTTGAAATTGTGATACCGCGCTCGCGCTCTTCTGGAGCGTTGTCGATTGATGCGAAATCTTTAGCAACACCGCCGTATACTTTTGCAAGTACGTTAGTGATTGCTGCAGTTAATGTAGTTTTACCGTGGTCAACGTGGCCAATTGTACCTACGTTAACATGCGGTTTTACGCGTTCAAACTTTGCTTTTGCCATGACGGAACCTATCAGTTTTGTGTATCTATATTACATATGAAAATAATCCACCATAGGTAGATTAAGTTGATTTTTTCAAATTTCAAATAGTTTTTTCTGACAGATAAAGGAAGCGCTTAAGGAGGTTCTTAAAACTGGTGCTGATAGGCAGAGTCGAACTGCCGACCTCACCCTTACCAAGGGTGCGCTCTACCAACTGAGCTATATCAGCATCACCATAAACTGGAGCGGGCAGCGGGAATCGAACCCGCATCATCAGCTTGGAAGGCTGAGGTAATAGCCATTATACGATGCCCGCGTTAGGAACCTGTTCTTAAAATACCTCTAACCGTCAAGAATAAAGTGGTGGAGGGAGCTGGATTCGAACCAGCGAAGGCTGAGCCGTCAGATTTACAGTCTGATCCCTTTGGCCGCTCGGGAACCCCTCCACGATAATTCTTTACTAATGCACTTTCGGTAAAAAGGAAAGTGGTGCCGACTAACCGAGTCGAACGGTTGACCTACTGATTACAAGTCAGTTGCTCTACCAGCTGAGCTAAGTCGGCACTGCTTTAGTACGGGGCGAGATATTAGAGTAAGCTTTATTGGGATGCAACTATAAAATTAAAATAAATGAGAATTTATTGTTTAAATGCTCACAATTCAGGCAAAAACCGGCTTTTTTATAATTTATTGCTGTTTTCATCTAATTCATACCAATAATTTAAGCCTTTAATAACCAGCATGGGATCAAAAATACTCTCTTTGAATTGCTGTTGTAATAACGAACCATAACCACCGGCAAAAATAATTTGCGTATTTTTATCATTTAAATAAGGTTTAGCTTGGTTAATTGCTCCTATGGTGGCAACCAAGGCACCATTTTTTAAACCATTTGGGGTGTTTATTCCCAGTTGATTAGTAAATGGCGTATTTTCATCATCAAAAACGCGCTGGGTATTTTGCGTTAACGAGCGGGTCATTAAATCAAGGCCAGGTAAAATCCAGCCACCTAAATGCTGCCCGTCACAATTGAGTACATCAATTGTGGTAGCCGTACCGGCATCAACAACTATGCAGGCCTTATTTGGATACAAGGTAAAACTTGCAATAAGTGCCAGCCATCTATCTATGCCTAAATTATTAAAATGCTCGTAAGCACAGGTGAGCCCACCTAGCGTTTTAGTTACTTTAGCTTCAAAGCAGCTAATACTATTAAAGGCGGCTTGCGCTAAAATAGCATTAAGTAGCTCACTGCGCCCTACGCAAGCATAAATAACGTGTGTAATTGCATGCCAAGGTAAATTATTTAAATCACATGCTTGAACTTGCTCGTTTTGCCACAGCTTAGCTTTAAGTGAAGTATTGCCTACATCTATGAGTAATTTCATAGTTGCGCCTTTCTGAGCGATATTTCGCCGCCGTAATAGCTTTTTACTTCACCATCTTGGCGAATACGAATTCCGCCTTGTGGGTCTATTCCCTCACATATTCCGCGCCAACTACGATGTCCGGTATTTAGCTCTACACATTCACCAGCAAATGCATTTAAAGCATTCCATTGCTGATGCATGCTCTGTAAGCCACTTTCACTATACTGCTCTAAACGCTGCTCTAAATAATAAGTAAGCGAGGCAACCAACTGATTTTTATTAAGCTGCTGCGTATGTTGACTTAAATCAGTCCATGCTTGATCAATGTGCTGACTAAAGCTCTCTGGCATTTGTAAGTTAATACCTATGCCTATAACTAACTGACAAGGACCTTGCGGTTGCGCGTCGAGCTCAACTAATACGCCAGCGAGCTTTTGTTTATTGAGGTAAATATCGTTAGGCCATTTTAGCTCTACTTCTATGTTGTATAGCGCTTTAATAGCATCATATACAGCTAAGCCAACCACTATAGATACGCCCATAGCGGCTTGTATGCCATCATCTAAACGCCAAAAGTAACTATAATATAAGTTGGCTCCAAATGGCGACTGCCAAACCCGGCCCCGACGCCCACGCCCCAACTGCTGCATTTCGGCCACAATAACAGTACCCGATTCAAGCTCAGTTTTTGCTTGTATGCGGCGCATTAGCTCACTATTAGTGGAGTCTATTATGGGGTGTACTTCTACTTTGGCGGTAGTTGCACCTAACGCTTGATAGTGTTGTTGTATTTGCGCTTGGTTTAACAGCCCGACTTGGCTATTTAAGCTGTAACCTTTACCAGTTACCTTAAAAATATCTAAACCCATTTCTTGTAAGCTTTTAATATGCTTACTAATAGCTGCGCGGCTAATACCCAGTTGCTCGCCTAATACCTGCCCTGAAATAAAACCACCTTGATTGAGGGCATTTAAAATGGCGAGTTTATTTCCATCGGGTGCTTTCATGGCGTTGGCTCCGCTGTAATATGGCATTCACTATTGTTATTAATTAAGCGTACTTCGTGCTCTAATATAATGTTGTAACGAGAAAATACGCTGTGTTGAATATGTTTAATCATCGCAATTAAATCGCTTCCTTGGCTTTGGCCGTAATTTACTAGCACTAGGGCTTGTTGTTTATGTACCTCAATACCTGCAATGCGGTAGCCTTTTAAACCCGCTTGCTCTATTAGCCAACCCGCAGCCACTTTATGGTGCTTTGCACCGTGTTTATAATGCGGTAAATCTGCAAAGGTAGTTAATAAGGTAGCTAAACATTGATTAGTAATAATGGGGTTTTTAAAAAAACTACCTGCATTAGGTAAGGTATAAGGATTGGGCAATTTGCTGTTACGTGTTGCTATTACTTGCTCAAATACCGCTTGTGGCGTAACGGCTGCAAGTTGCTGCAGCGGTCCATAACTCAATACCGGCTGCCACTCTTTAGGCAAGGCTAAATGCACAGTAGTGATCACCGCTTTATTTTTTAACGCGTGTTTAAAAATAGAATCGCGATAGCCAAATTCACATTGCGCATTATTTAAGGTATTAAAGGTTTTGTTTGCTATATCAAAATACTCAACCGACTCTACAAATTTAGCCAATTCAACTCCGTAGGCACCAATATTTTGCACCGGCGCAGCACCCACAGTACCGGGAATAAGCGCTAGGTTTTCAAGCCCGGGAATGTTTTTAGTCAACAGCTCGCTGACTAGTTGATGCCAGTTTTCGCCAGCGGCCACGCTAATTAAGTAATCGTTTGCGCGCTCTTTTATTTGTACACCTTGAGTTGCCATTTTAATAACAGTACCGGTGTAATCATTTAAAAATACCGTATTACTGCCCTCGCCTAATAGGCAAAATGGAGGCTTAAAGCTTTGCGTTTTAAGCTGCTCTAGGTTATTAATTTTAACAAATTGTTGGCATTGGCTGGTTAATGCAAATGTATGTAACGTTTGTAATGAGTGCGCCACAAAGCTCTCTAAATATACCGGTAACTAATCGCGTTAGTTTAACGCATTGTCGCAAATAGCGCATCTGAATGTAAAAATTGCTCAACCCGCCTCGCCAATCATGATATAAAACCAACACTTATTTATTTGTGTTCAGGGTAATTATGAAAATCACACCTCTTTTTTTAAGCCTAGCTATGGCTGGTATGTGCTCACAAGCAATGGCCAATGCTATTGATCAAAACTCGTATGCTAATCTTAATGACGTTATTACTACGCATTTAAACCTTGATTTAGATGTCGACTTTGCCGACAAGCAATTAGAAGGTTTTGTTGAGCACACCCTAGAATGGCAAAATAACAACAGTAAAACTCTAGTGCTCGATACTCGCGATTTAGATATTGATAAAGTAATGTATCAAACGCAAAACGGCACATGGCATAAAGCTAAATTTAGTTTAGCAACACGCGATGATGTTAAAGGCTCAAAATTAACTATTACTTTTAAAAGCCAAGCGCCAAAAGTACGTATTTACTATAATAGCCGCCCTGAAGCGTCTGGCCTACAATGGTTAACACCAGAGCAAACAGCCAGCAAAACACACCCGTTTATGTACAGCCAATCGCAAGCAATTCATGCACGTAGCTGGATCCCAGTACAAGACACGCCAGCAATGCGAGTAACGTACTCAGCGCGCATTCATACCCCTAAAGATATACGTGCGGTAATGAGTGCCGACAATAAAGACGCACTTTATAAAGATGGCGACTATATTTTTGATATGCCACAAGCTATTTCGCCTTACTTAATTGCTATTGGCGCAGGTAATTTAGAATTTAAAGCAATGTCGCATCAAACCGGTATTTTTGCTGAGCCAACTATTTTAGATGCTTCAGTTGCCGAATTTAGCGACACCCAAGCGATGATCGATAAAACTAACGCACTTTACGGCGATTATGCATGGGGTCGTTACGATTTGCTTATGCTACCGCCAAGTTTTCCGTTTGGTGGCATGGAAAACCCACGCCTTTCGTTTATTACCCCAACCGTGGTTGCAGGCGACAAAAGCTTAGTAAATCTAATTGCCCATGAGCTTGCTCATTCTTGGTCTGGTAACTTAGTTACCAATGCAACCTGGGAAGATTTATGGTTAAACGAAGGTTTTACCTCGTACGTTGAAAACCGCATTATGGAAGAAGTATTTGGTCGCGACCGCGCAGTAATGGAACAAGCTCTTGATGCAGCAGGTATTCGCGCGCAAATTAAAACGCTTGATGCACCAGACACGCGCCTTAACTTAAAGCTTAATGGCCGCGATCCTGATGATGCGTTTAGCTCTGTACCTTATACCAAAGGGCAGTTATTCTTAATTTACCTAGAAGAAAAATATGGCCGCGATAAGTTTGACGCCTTTGTAAAAACTTACTTTAACGAATTTGCCTTTAAATCTTTAACCACTGCACAATTTGTTACTTACCTAAAAGCTAACTTAATTGATAAGTACCCTGGTATTGTGAGCATGGATAAAGTAAATGAATGGATTTTTGCGCCAGGCTTACCAAGCGATACACCTAACCCAACATCAGATGCTTTTGATAAAGTAGATACAGCAACAGCTACTTGGTTAAATGGCGATATCACAGCAGCGCAATTGCCTACAGCTAATTGGTCGGTGCATGAATGGTTGCACTTTTTAAATAACTTACCGCGCGATTTAAGCCAAACACATATGAGCGAGCTTGATACTGCGTATAACTTAACGCAATCAACTAA
Source organism: Pseudoalteromonas sp. JB197 (assembly GCF_002332205.1). NCBI lineage: Bacteria > Pseudomonadati > Pseudomonadota > Gammaproteobacteria > Alteromonadales > Pseudoalteromonadaceae > Pseudoalteromonas > Pseudoalteromonas sp. JB197. The sequence goes on along the minus strand of NZ_NRGZ01000001.1, from coordinate 3,047,706 downwards.
CGCTGAGCGTGCATTTGCTTGGTTTATGCTAGCGGTAGGTAATGGCTACCAGCCAATTTATCCGGCGCTTGATAAGCACTTAACCAGTATTGGTCGTCGCAAGCTAATTGTCCCGCTTTATAAGTCACTTATTGATAACGGCAAAAAAGACTGGGCACAAAGCGTGTACTTAAAAGCACGCCCGGGTTATCACCCACTAGCACATGGCACTATAGACGCATTATTTGAATAAATTATTCAAATAATAACGAGCTTAATAAGCGAGTGTTTAAAATACAAAAAGGGCCGACATTCGGCCCTTTTTAATTGCATAAAAAAGCTACTTGGTTACTTTTTCTAAAAAGGCTTGTTGTTGAGCTGGGGTTGCTTGTTGCCACCAAAAGTCGAGCATTGCTGCTGCGCTGGGCATGCCTTTACCATTAATAGGTGCAACGAGTTTACTTACTTCGCCGGCGCTTGTTGCCATTGCCGTTGTATTACTAACTTGCTGTACTGGCACAGTGTTTGTAAGCTGGGCATTAGAAATTACACTTAATGGCGCAGCCAGTGCACTTCCTTTTGCTTTTAAGCTTACTTGTGGCGACTGTGCAAATATTTTAGCCGCAACCGCATTTTTGGCACGATTAAACTCTAAAGTATAATCTTTACCCGCTTCAATAGTTACATTTACCCAAAATGGTTCAGACTCTACCACTTCGTGATCGTCGTAACCTAGGTCATACAAGTCAGTGTATTTAAGCTTTAATTTATAACTACCCGGTGCTAGCTCTATGTCATCAACACGGCTAAATATCGAGCTTTCAATAATACGTTCCCCAACTTGCAGAGGCACAAACTCTTCAGGAAAGTGAATATTTTCTGCCATGCTCGACACACTAAACAATAGCGCTGCGGCACTACCTAATAATATTGATTTACGCATATTTTCTCCTTTATTTGATTTCAGTTTGACACTGCTTGTAAAGTTTGTCATTAGTGGAGCTTACTTTAATCATACTTAATTAGGGGCCATATAATGAGCCAAGAGACTATTTTTACTAAAATAATTAATCGTGAGATCCCAGCTGATATTATTTATGAAGATGAGCATACTCTCGCCTTTAAAGATATAAACCCTCAGGCGCCATTTCACGCGCTTATTATCCCCAAAAAGGCAATTGCTACTATTAACGATGTAACGCCTGAAAACTCGCATTTAGTAGGTAATTTATATGTAGTAGCGGCTAAATTAGCCAAGCAACTAAACTTTGCCGACGATGGCTACCGAGTGGTCATGAATTGCAATGAACATGGTGGCCAAACCGTATATCATATTCATTTACATATGCTTGCAGGTAAAGAGATGGGCTGGCCTCCTTATCAAAACACCAAAAAAGTGGCGCTATAAACAGCTATTTATTTTATACAATTAGTTATAAGCTTTTTAGGTTGTTTTATTTTGTAATCGCAATCAATAAATAATTACTTATTTGCAACATTTTATGTTTAAATAATCATAATATCGTACTTGCTTTTTGCGTTACAACGCGACTTTCTAATACAAAAGGTGTGGAGGTCGTGGTAAACTTAATCATAAGCTTTATAAAAGAGTAAAAATAATATGAGCAGTTCAGCCTTTTTGTTATTAGATGAAGAGCCCATTAACACTATTGGTATTAACGTTTTAGAACCTTTGTTAAAAACGCAAGGTATTAGCGTAACCACAGGCACCAATATTTTAGATGTGCCTGTAGGAACACGACTTTTGTTTATCGAAACATCGAGCAAAGATGCGTGGGGAAAATTAAAAGAGCAACTGGTTAATTTACGGATTAAATGCGATATCGTATTATTTAATTTGGATGAAAACCCAGAGCTTGCTAATCGTGCCTTACTTAGCGGAATTCGTGGTGTATTTTACACCACAGATAACGCCGATGTATTGATGAAAGGTATTCGCTTACTACTTGAAGATCAACTTTGGTATCGCAGAGATATAATGTGTAATGCATTAAATCGTATGTTGCAGTTTAATAAAGATGCACTGCATAAGCTTACCGAAGGCGATATTGAGCCAGTTAAACTTACCAAGCGCGAAAAAGCCATAATTTCATTAATGAGTAATGGCTCAAAAAATAAAGAAATTGCTGAAGAGCTAAGCATTAGCCCACACACAGTTAAAACTCATTTATACAGCGCATTTAGAAAAACAAAATGTCGTAACCGTATTGAGCTACTATCGTGGGCACAGCAGCATATTCCAGACGAAATACGTTAATTTAAACTTTAGTTTAAACACAAAACAGGCACATACGTGTCTGTTTTTGTATCTGGGCAAGCTTAATCAGCAAGCTCAAATTTTAAATAATAAGTCGCTCCCCAGCGAATAAAGTATACGTTTTAATTTCAATACAGCTCAAGGTGTTAAACAATATATTGAGCTATTTTCGGTTAAGTAATTATTGTTATACTTTTAATCTAATAACACGCTATTGGTGCCTCAATGCTCGACTCTTTTACCCTATATTTTGCCAGTATCGCCGTTATGGTTGTAATGACCCTGCTAAATTTTTTAACCTGGCGCACCAATAAACACACTCCAGGCACTCTGCTTTATATTTTTTATCCTGTTTTATTGCTCGGCGTTATTATTGGCTTTACTCTGATCGGGCGAGTCCCTGAACTTGTCGCCATTAGCATTGCCAATATATTGATGTTTGCGGCCTCAATTGTGCATTGCCTTGCTATTAGCCAGTTTTTAGATTATCGCGGTATTGGCTTTAAACTTGTTTGTGCATTTACTGCTTTTAGCAGCGTAATGCTGGGTTATTACAGCTTTTTGTCGCCATCTATTCAAGATAGGCTGTTTATATCTGATATACAGCATATAGCTGAAGCTGCATTTTTACTGTTTATATTTATAAAGTATGCACGTAAGCCCTATCCCAACGGCAGCATTGTTTATATTATAATTTTAACTTTAGTTGCCGTAAGCTTTATTGCCCGCTCGATATTTATGCAAAAAATTGAGCAACATGACACCCTATTAAGCCCTTGGTTTAGCTCGTTACTTTTTTTAAACGGGGTTATAGCACCTATGTTTTATGCCGCTGGCATGGCACTGTTGTGTAATGAGCGCAGAGAGCAGCATCTTAATAAGCTCACTAAAAAAGCCCGTAAAGATCTAGAAATACGTGGGTTGTTTTTATCAACTATCAGCCACGAAATTCGCACCCCTTTAAACGGCATTTTAGGCAGTGCTCAGTTAGTTATGAACCAAACAAGTGATGCTCGCAATAAAGCCTATTGCGAGGCAATTATTAACTCTGCCGAATCCCTTAATTTACTGGTTGATAAAGTACTCGACTACGCCAGCCTTGATCAAAGCGACGAAGCTCTTTACGAAGAAGATATTGAGTTTAAAACTTGGATACAAAATTTATGCTTATTACTAAGCCCTCTGGCAGAGCAAAAGCAACTAAAGTTTGAGCTACTTTGCAATATACCCGATCAAGCCTGTTACTACTGCGATCAGCAAAAACTCAGACAAATTATTATTAACCTTGTGGGTAACGCAATTAAATTTACCGACCAAGGTAGCGTTAAAATTCAAATTGATCTAATCACTGAAAAACAACTTGAACACACTATTAAAATAAGCGTAAAAGACTCAGGCCCCGGCATCGAGAATGACGAAATAGCCTACCTAACCGAACCCTATGTGCAAAGTAGCGCCGGAAAAGAAAAAGGCGGTACAGGCCTTGGTTTAGCAATAACCAGCCGCTTACTCGAAAAACTGCATAGCAAGTTAGAAATAGCCAGTAGCCTAGGGAGTGGCAGCGTGTTTAGCTTTGATATTACGTGTGCGCTGGGCGAACTCAGCCTAGTAGCGCAACGTCATCAAAGTAAAGATTATTTAACCGGTTTAAAGGTGTTGTTAGTAGAGGATTTAGATTTAAATCAAAAAATAGCCGTAGAATTTATGGCCGACGACGAACATAAAATTAAGTTAGCAAAAGACGGTAAAACTGCAATAGAGTTAATGCAAGCGCATCATTTTGATGTAGTGCTGCTCGATATGAACCTACCTGATTTGACCGGCCAACAAGTACTTAAAACATTGGCTAAAATTGAGCATAAAAACCAGCGCACTCCCGTACTAGCCTTTACTGCAAGTTTAAGCCCTAGTGAGGTAAAAGAGTACTTAGCGCTGGGTATAAAAGACATTGTAGGTAAACCTATTAAACACCAAAAATTGCGCCAAGCACTAAGCGATTCACAGTCAACTAAAACGGCTACTGTAGCTGTAGATTTGGTTGATACTTTATATGACGCAAGCGCTAGCGAAACGCTTACCAGCTCTTTTAGTATTGATGAAGTGTCGTCTATTTATAACGAGTTTGTGCTCTCTACCCGCAGTAAACTAAATCGCTGCCAAGCGCTCGTAGAACAACAGCCCGAGCAATGCATTAAATTATTACATCGCCAAGCCAATACCGCACTACAGCTGGGCTTTAACCGTTATGGTTTAGCGCTGAAAAAAATAGAGCGTCGTATGCTTGATAAAAAGCCGCTAAAAAACGCCATCAATGAAGCGCTCGACCTTTGGCAGCAAAGTTTAGAAGAGTATTTAAGGTGTGTACGCAAAGGGCTGCAGTAAAGCGTTGTTAGTTTCTGCCATATTTATCATCAAACCGTTCAATGTCGCTTTCATCTAAAATAGTGCCTGTTTGTACCTCAATTACTATTAACGGCGCATTTTTATTATTAGCCAAACTATGAATTTGCTTAGCGGCAATATAACAAGACTGATCTGCACTGAGTGTTAGTGCTTGCTTATCAATGCATACATCGGCAACCCCAGATACAACTACCCAATGCTCGGCACGATATTGATGGCGCTGCGTAGAGAGCTTAGCGCCGCTGTTTACGGTTATTTTTTTAACCTTAAATCCACTGCTTTCTACCAAGGTACGATAATTTCCCCACGGCCGATAAACAACTTGGTGGTGGGTTAACTTGTCTGTTTGCGTAAGCGCTACTTTTTTGAGTAATAACGGCAGTGCATCAAGCTCATTTTGATTCGCAATAAGTGTGGCATCGTGGGTATGAATAACAGCTAAATTACTTACCCCTAAGGTGGCAATAGTATGATCGGTTTCGCTTATTATTAGATTGTTTTTACTGTTTTGCGCTACATAATTAGCATTTACATTGTTGCCTTGCGGATCTTTTTTTAGCAACTTAGCAAGTGATGAAAAACCACCTACGTCACTCCAGTTTAAGGCAACAGGCATGACAACTACGTTATCACTGCGCTCTAAAATAGCATAATCTATGGAGTCACTCGGGCAAGCTTCGAGCGTTTTTGCACTGGGGCGTGTAAAGCCTAAGTCCTGACTAAAATTGGCGGCGTTAGCCACACAATTGGCAATTTTAGGTGCAAAGCGAGCCAACTCTTGTAAATACGCTGCAGCAGTAAACAAAAACATACCGCTATTCCAACTATAACTTCCATCTAACAGGTAGCTTGTTGCGGTGGTTAAGCTGGGTTTTTCTTTAAATTCAGCTACTTCAAAGCAGTCAGTACCGGTAATGGCGCTTCCTTGTTTTATATACCCGTAACCTGTGTGTGGCTCGGTAGGCGTAATAGAAAAGGTAACTAATTTACCTTGCTCAGCTAATATTGTCGCGCCGTGTAACTGCTCGGTGAGTAAGTTAAAATTATTTATATGATGATCCGCTGGCATAACTAACAGTGGCCCTGTTATGCCATTTTGTAGCGCATAATGCGCAGCTAAAGCAATTGCTGGGGCAGTATTTTTACCTGTGGGTTCTAAAAGTAATGCGCGCGGATTTGCACTAGCAGCTTGCTCAGCGGCAATAAATCGGTGCTGTTCGTTACACACTAAAATAGCTCGATTGAATACCCTACCGGTTACCCGTGTTAGGGTATTTTGTAATAACGACTGCCCAGTAGGTTCAGCATCGAGTAAGGGTAAAAACTGTTTTGGCATTGCTTGGCGCGACAACGGCCATAAACGAGAGCCAATGCCGCCCGCTAAAATAACTGGAGTGATTAAAGAGTTGTTCATAGTGCTGCCGCCAATAAATATCAGCGGCTATTTTAACACTTAATTAGCCGCTGGCTAATTTAACACTTAATTAGCCGCTGGCTAATTTAAGCTGCTTTATACTAAGTTAAAAGCATCCGCATCTAAATGCGCCGGAAATTTAGCCTTAAAGTCATTTAATGGTGCTTTGTGCAAAGTAATGGTTATTAGCGCTTGGCTATTATCTGCAGCTTTTACTAAAGCATCACCTTTAAAGTCATATACCGCTGTGCCACCATTGTGAGCAACACCATTGGCATCATCACCAATGCGATTTACCCCAACCACATAACATACATTTTCCATCGCTCGCGCCATTAATAATGTATCCCAAACATGGCGTCGCACTGCGGGCCAATTAGCAATATTAATCATTACATCGTAATCGTTGTTATTGCGCTGAAATACCGGAAAGCGTAGGTCGTAGCACACTTGTGGTAATAGCTTAAAGCCATTAATAGTAAACACTTTGCGCGCTTGTCCTGCTACTACAAAGTCGCCTTCGTTGCCTAAACAAAACAAATGACGCTTATCGTAAAAGTCTACTTCTCCATTGGGCTGCACCCAATAAAACCGGTTGGCCTTTTTACTGCCTTGCGTAACAAATACTGAGCCTGCAATTACTGCATTATGTTTATGCGCTTGCGCCTTTAACCAGGTAAGTACTTTGCCGTTTTCAGGCTCAGCGCAATCTAAGTTTATTGCAAAGCCTGTGGCAAAGGTTTCGGGCAGTAAAATCAAGTCTGACTGCTGAGTCACTGCATCTAACTGCTTATTAAACATAGCTAAATTAGCGTCTTTATCGAGCCAGTGTAGTGAGCTTTGCAATAATGTAAGTGTTAAAGTTGACATAGCTTTGTGCCGCCCTCTTTTAAGTTTTTAGTGTAACCTGAACTCTGGTTAAGAGATTTACTAACGTATTGAATCATATTTATATTTAACTTTATTTTCTCTAGCCAAAGATTTTCAGTGAAAATAAGGCGAATTTACGCGTTAATAGCTGGCCTATTGCAAGTAAATTCAACGCAGTTAGCGCTGAAAATAGCTGCTTGAGATAGGTTTATTATCCGGAGATCAGGTTAAGTATAAATGACCAACTTAATTGTTATTAGAGTTTGATAAAACATACCTTATGCTGGTAGCTTAGTTATTAACACTCTATATCCTTAATTGTGGTTTTGCACGCAAAGCGGTGCTACCATCACTTAATATAGAAGTTTAGCCGTCTAAATACAATTAACTGATGCTCGTTTGTGAGGAATATATGCAAAACAACAATACCGCTATTTCGCAACTTATTGAAGCTGGGAAGTGGGTTAGCCAAAAAGAGTGGATACCCGCAACCGGTGGGAATTTTTCAGCAAGAACTGAGTCGGGCTTTGTAATAACAGCTAGTGGCCAAGATAAAGGCAAGTTGACCAATGAGCACTTTTTACAGCTAGATCTACAAGGCAAGCCTTTGGCAGGAACAAAAAAACGCTCAGCCGAAACACAACTGCACTTGAGCTTGTATCAGCTAATTCCCGAAGCGCAATGTGTACTGCACACGCATTCTGTTGCGGCTACCGTGCTTTCGCAAATAACAAAAAGTCATAAACTCGATTTAACTGGCTACGAAATGCAAAAAGCTTTAACCGGTTTTACCTCGCATTTAGAAACCCTAAGCATTCCTATTTTTAATAACGACCAAGACATAGACCATTTAAGTTTATTGGTAAGCGACCATCATTTACACACTCCTATTGAACACGGAGTGCTTATACGTGGCCATGGTTTATATGCTGTAGGGCGAAATATTGATGAAGTTCGTCGTCACTTAGAAGTGCTGGAATTTTTATTTAGCTGTGAATTAGAGCGTTTAAAAATTACCGGCATTCAAGCAAATAATAAATAAAATTAAGGCCCATTGTTATATTACGTAACAATGGGCCTTAATTAATGACCTAATAAATATTGAGTGCATAAAAAAGCAGCTTAGTTTAGTGCGCTTAAGCACTCATATATTTAATGCTCACTGTGTTATTTATAATTTTCGTAAATTTTATCTAATGGCTCTGAAAGACCACTTTCTTGAACTATACGCACATGTTCACGTTTTAACTCTCGCGCACTAGATACGCCGCACGAGTGCGCGATTAAGCCCGCTCCATAGTGCACATACTTATTATAGTTTGCCACACGCTGTGCTTTGTCTGCCACATTTAAGCCACGTTGCAGGCGCTTGTCGTGCGTGGTGATCCCTGTAGGGCAAGTGTCTTTATTACATTGCATTGCTTGAATACACCCTAGTGCAAACATATGGCCGCGAGCAGATACAACAAAATCAGCCCCCAGTGCTAATGCCCATGCAACTTTAGAGGGTACGATTAACTTACCTGAGGCAATAACCTTTACTCGCTCTCTGAGCCCATGTTTTTCTAACAAGTTAATTACTAATGGCAAGCTTTCTCGCAGTGGTAAGCCCACTGAATCTAATAATGACTGTGGTGCGGCGCCTGTGCCACCGTCTGCACTATCAATAGTAATAAAGTCGGGCGCTGACTCAACACCGCGATGATTTATTTCAGCGAAAAGAGTTTCTAACCAAGTATACTCACCAATTACCGCTTTAAAGCCGGTTGGTTTACCGGTTGCGTTACGTACGGTTGCCAACATATCAAGAATATCTGACGGCTTTTTAATTTCAAGATGGCCATTAGGGCTAATTGAATCTTGCCCTTCGGGAATACCGCGTATTTTTGCAATTTCAGCGTTAACTTTTCGCCCAGGTAACATACCGCCTTTACCTGGTTTAGCGCCTTGGCTTAGCTTTATTTCAAACATTTTTACTTGTTCGTGAGCTGCTATTTCTTTTAATTTAGCAGGGCTTAAATTGCCATTATCGTCGCGAACACCGTATTTAGCAGTACCAATTTGAAATACAATATCTCCCCCGCCTTCTAAATGATACGGGCTTAAACCGCCTTCACCGGTATTATACCAACAGCCAGCAAGCTTAGCTCCTTTAGATAAAGCACGTACTGCAGGTTTTGACAAAGCACCAAAACTCATACCTGAAATATTAAATATTGAATTAGTGGTGTAAGGTGTTTTACAGTAAGGGCCTAAAGTCACATTACTAGGATCGAGCGCTTCTTCATCTAAAGTAGGAAATGCACAGTTCATAAACATCACTGTACCGGTTACTTCAAGGCTTTGAGTCGAGCCAAACGCAGCAGTATGATCAACATCTTTTGCAGCGCGATATACCCAACTACGTTCAGCACGATTAAACGGCATTTCTTCTCTATCAAGTGCGAAAAAGTACTGGCGGAAAAATTCGCCTTGGCGCTCAAAAAAATATCGAAACCGACCAATTACCGGATAGTTGCGCCTAATTGCATGCTTTGTTTGGGTTATATCTCTAAAATAAAAAATAATAACCGATAAAACTATAAACCCTAATACAACAATAAAAAGGCTCGCAAATACATTAATACTTAGAACTATAAAATTGTTCACTCAAAACCCCTCTGCAGTACTTTTTCGCCAATAAAATAAAATGGCTTTAATAGACAAATGCGCATATCACTTATTATAGATGATATGCGCATTTTATTAATTTATAACCTTAGAGCATATTAACCTTAAAGGTAAACACGCTCTCATATAAGCCATTACGATTGATGCGGATTAATTAAATATCCTGTTTAGCTAGTTCGTTTTTAATATACAAACGAATTTGCTGCTCAAGTACAGATAACGGTACTGAACCATGGCGTAGCACTTGATGATGGAACTCTCGCACATCAAATTTTTGGCCAAGGGCCTGCTCCGCTTCTTTACGTAAGCGCTTAATAGTTAATTCTCCAATTTTATACGATAACGCCTGCGCAGGCCATGAAATATAACGATCTGTTTCAGTTTTAACGTTGTGCAACGACAAAGCAGTGTTATCGCCCATAAAGTTCATCGCGCGTTCACGGCTCCAGCCATACATATGCATTCCCGTATCAACAACTAAACGTGCAGCGCGCCACATTTCATAGGTTAAACGTCCGAAACGGCTATATGGGTCTTGATAAAACCCAGCTTCTATTCCTAAGTACTCAGAATAAAGCCCCCACCCCTCGCCAAATGCTGATAAATAAGCATCACGACGATAACTCGGCAAATTTTCTAGCTCAGCATTAAGTGATATTTGTAAATGGTGCCCTGGTACAGCTTCATGCAGCGTTAACGCCTCTAGCGCGTAAAGAGGTCGCTTATCTAGCGCATAAGTGTTTACCCAGTAATAACCAGCTTGATCGTCGCGGTTCGAACCCGAGTAACGCCCTGTAGTATATTTAGGAGCAATATTGGCGGGAACAGCCACTACGCCATAAGGTTTGCGCGGCAAGGTATGAAATAATCTAGGCAGTTGCGCATCCATTTTTTTAGCAATATAAGCAGCTTCTTTTAGTAACTGCTCTGGAGTAGTTGCGTAGAACTGCGGATCAGTACGTAAAAAGTGGATAAATTCAGCGAACGTGCCTTTAAAACCAACTTCTTTTATTACCTCTTCCATTTCGCTACGAATACGTGCCACTTCTTTTAGGCCCAACTCATGAATTTCTTTTGGGGTCATATCTGTAGTGGTGTAATGCTTGGCGCGATTAGCATAAAAAGCAGCCCCATTAGGCGTTGCCGAAATACCAATACTGTCTCGAGCACCTGCTTGATACTCTTCAGTAAAAAAGGTGAGATAATCTTTATATGCTGCTATTACTTGTTCTTTAATTATTGTTTTAGCTTGGAGTTGCAGCTCATAAAATTCGCTGCTACTTAAGCCTGCAGTATTCGTTAAAAATGGCTGATAAAATTCAGATTGTGTTACATCATCAACAATATAAACACTAATTGAATCTTCATAACCTTTAAGTACAGCTTTAGGCTGCGTTAACCCTATTGCTAAACCTTGTTTCATCCAATAAATATTTTGCTCAAAAAAGCGTGGTACCTGAGCTAATCGCGCTAAATAATTTTTATAATCTTGTAACGTTTTATATTGTGAACTTTTAACCATAAACGACAAGCTTGAATGAAACCCATATTCAGATGTAAGCGGCATATAGTGGGCATTAAATACATACTCATCCACGCTATTTTGCACTTGAGCACGCAAAATACTAAAGTTAATCCGATTTTCATCACTTAACTTATCAATGTTTACCGTATCTAAATCGGCAAGTAGCTGGGTATTTTTTTTATATTCTTGCGCTAAATACTCGGCAGTTAAGTTAGGTAGTAAGTAGCCATCTACCCCCTGAGGATTATTACTGTAGGGGCTAGCATCTTGTCTATTTTGCACAATGTTTTCGGCAACTTGAGTAAATTGCTTATCAGCATTAAGTGAGGTTGTTTGGCATGCACTTAAGGTGCATAAAAAAGTAATTCCCAGTAGCGAGTGGCGTAATGGTCGAGATAAAAGTTGATTCATTATTATATAGCTTCACAATTAAATAGGTTTTGTAAACCTATCGCAGGCTAAATAAATAGCAAGATAAATACGACCAAGCACGCAAAAACTAATACGACTGATATAAGCAGGTTGGTATTTAATAACCAGTAATAAAACATGCTTTTGAATAAAACAAAAAGTAATTGATGATAAAAGCAGCCATTATGTTGCTAAAGTTACAATTTAGATAACTAACTGTCGTTTTTACTTTTAAATAACCGATATAATGATTATGGTACAAGTGCTTGGATGCGAAACGCTTCATTGGATGAGTTTATAAATTAATACGCATATGTATTTAGTTGGTATTTGCAAATGATGTTCCATGACTCTATGGCTGTAGCACAAGATAAAATGACAAAAGTGTGTGTATTTTTAGAGCGCCATGTTTTGCCACCTACACCACTTAATTATCAGGTTGTTTATACTTATATTAGCCAAGTAAACAACGACCTTAATAGCGCCATTGAGCGCGCTATTGCAAGTAACACTCTTATTGACAGTTTATTTACCGAGCAACTCTACTTTGAGCACTTAAATCAAGGCCATGCCACTGAAGTGTCGATGATAGAGAATGTTAATGGGGTAATTAACTCGCTGTCTAAAAGCGCACAACACACTGAAAAACAATTTATTAATTTTGCCGGCCATATTAGCGAGTGTATGCATTCGCTTGATGAAAATAACATTAAAAATAGCCGGATCGCACTTACAAGGCTAGATCAGCAAACAGCAACACTGTTAACGCAACACAAACAGTTTAAACAACAATTAAGTAATGCTAAACAACTCCACGAAAAAACTAAAAAGCAGCTTAACACCCTGCGTAAACAACATATTATTGATAGTCAAACTGGCTTGTATAAACGTCATTATTTAACCAAGCAAGTGCAAATATGGGCAAATCAACATAAACCGGTTTGTGCTATTGCTATTCAAATAGACAATTTAGATCACTTTATTGATAACTTTGGCGATGTAATCGCAGAAGCAATTTTAAGCAAAGTGGCTAAACAAGTACAAAAATATGTGTTTCAAAGCGGCCTAGCGGGGCGTACTGCAAAAGATCAATTTACTGTACTACTTACCGACGTAGATTGTGAAACAACCAATTTAATTGCAGAAAAAGTACGCGCTGGTGTTGCAAAGCTGCGCTTTATCAGCTCGAAAAACGCGCTGGCATTACCTGCAATTAAGCTCTCTTTGGGGATTGCACAGCAACAACAAGCTGACTTTGAGCAATTAACCAAAAGTGCTTCTAATGCGGCATTTAAAGCACGCTCTTTAGGGCAAAATAGCTTTACTGCGGAGCATTAATTAGCTGATAAATCATATTCAAATTGCACCTTCAGGGCACAATCAAGTACACTAGTCTTTATTACCACGATAGAGATTAATGATGAGCGAAACACCACAAAAGACCACGCATTTTGGCTATAAAACGGTAGCCGAAAACGATAAAGCCTCAATGGTTGCAGACGTATTTCATTCAGTTGCGGCAAAATATGACGTAATGAATGACTTAATGTCTTTTGGGGTACATCGTTTATGGAAACGTCAAACAATAGCCAGCTCTGGCGTTCGTAAAGGCCACCATGTTTTAGATTTAGCCGGTGGTACGGGCGATTTAACTGCAAAATTTAGCCAACTAGTCGGAGAAACCGGTCAGGTTATACTCGGTGATATTAACTCGTCTATGTTAAAAGTGGGCCGTGAAAAACTCCATAATTTAGGCTTAGTTGGCAATATTGACTACGTGCAAATGAACGCTGAAGCCTTACCATTCCCAGATAATAGCTTTGATCTGATCACTATTGCATTTGGTTTACGTAATGTAACCGACAAAGACAAAGCATTACGTTCAATGTACCGCATTTTAAAACCAGGCGGGCGCTTACTGGTATTAGAGTTTTCAAAGCCAGAGCATGAAATACTCAGTAAGGCATACGACTTTTATTCATTTAACTTATTACCAACTATGGGTAAGTTAGTGGCAAACGACAGCGAATCGTACAAGTATTTAGCTGAGTCGATTCGTATGCATCCAGATCAAGACACGCTTAAAAGCATGATGTCTGATGCAGGCTTTGAGCAAACCACTTATCAAAACTTAACCGGTGGTATTGTTGCGCTGCATCGCGGCTTTAAATACTAAGGTAAATAATTATGGCGCTTGAGCAAGCAACCGAAAAAAATTCTACTGAGGCTCCCTCAACTGATTTTTTTATGTTACCCAACTTAGTACTTTCGCTCGTGGAGCGAATACTTAATCAAGCACTTAAACTCGATACAAGCCTATCGGGAATGTTGGCAGCAGTTAAACATCAGCGCTTAGTCGTTGATGTTAGGGGCTCTCAGCTAAAGCTGCTGCTAGTGTTTAGCGACAAGCAACTTCATTTATATAGCGCAACCAGTGATACAGACGCAGATTGCATGATTAGCGCCGACCTTAACACCCTGCTTGCGCTAAAAAACCCAGCCATGCTTACCCAGCTAATTCGCCAAGACAAACTTGATTTACAAGGCGATTTAAACATAGCTCAAACCTATAGCAATGCATTTTCAACACTAGATATAGATTGGCCTGAGCAGCTTTCATCGCACCTTGGTGATGCTCCCGCACAGCTATTATATTTACACTTCAAAACGCTCCAGCAACACGGCAATAAAGCAAAAGCGCAGTTAAGCCGCACCCTAACAAGCTTATGCCAAGATGAATTGGCAATTACCATTCATCCGTTAGAGCTTAAACAATTTAAACAACAAAACCGTGAGCTTAAAGGCCAAGTTGCTGCTATAGAACAACGTATTAATGCCTTACTAACCACTTTGACTACCCGCTAAGGATTTTTTGTGTCAACTGCACGACTGTATTACATCACTAAAACACTGCTTAGCTACGGATTAGATGAGTTAGTACCAAAACATAAAATCCCTTGGTTTGCGAAAATAGCCCGAGGTAGTTTATTTTGGCTGCGTAATCAGCATAAAGATAAGCCCGCAGGGCTGCGATTACGTTTAGCCCTACAACAGCTTGGCCCAGTATGGGTTAAGTTTGGCCAAATGCTTTCTACGCGTCGTGACTTACTGCCGCACGAAATTGCATTAGAGCTGGCATTTTTGCAAGATCAGGTTGAACCTTTTCCCGGCGAACTTGCACAAAAAATAATAGAAAAAGCTCTCGAAATTAATGACATAAGCGAGCGTTTTAGTGAGTATTCACAAACACCACTGGCGTCGGCATCAATAGCACAAGTACATACCGCAACGTTAGTTGACACAAATGGTATAGAGCAAGATGTAGTTATTAAAGTAATCCGCCCTAACATTAATCAACAAATTAACGCCGACTTAGCCTTAATGGAAAAGCTCGCTAAGGTGTTAGCAAAAGTACACCACGAGTCAAAACGTCTGCGTCCTGTGGAAGTAGTAAAAGAGTACAAAAAGACTCTACTTGATGAACTTGATTTAATGCGCGAAGGTGCAAACGGCATTCAACTTAAACGTAACTTTGAAGACTCAGATTCGCTTTACATCCCTACCGTTTATAGCGATTACAGCCGCCATAATATATTAGTAATGGAGCGTATTTATGGTATTGCGGTATCAGATACTGATGCTTTATTAGCGCAAAACACCAATATGAAACTACTGGCTGAGCGTGGCGTTGAAGTGTTTTTTACCCAAGTGTTCAGAGACAGCTTTTTTCATGCTGACATGCACCCAGGTAATATTTTTGTTTCTCGTGAGCACCCCGAAAACCCTAAATATATTGGTATAGATTGCGGTATTGTAGGCACCTTAAACAAAGAAGATAAACGCTATTTAGCGGAAAACTTTATAGCCTTTTTTAATCGTGATTATCGCCAAGTTGCGCAGTTGCATGTGGACTCGGGTTGGGTACCGCCCGACACCAGTATTGAAGAGTTTGAATTTGCTATTCGCACTGTCTGCGAACCTATATTTAATAAGCCTTTAGCTGAAATTTCGTTTGGTCATGTATTGGTTAATTTATTTAATACTGCAAGGCGCTTTAATATGCAGGTACAACCACAATTGGTATTACTGCAAAAAACCTTACTGTATGTTGAAGGTTTAGGCCGCCAGCTTTATCCACAATTAGATTTATGGAAAACCGCTAAGCCCTTTTTAGAAGACTGGGTTAAGCAACAAGTTGGTCCGTTATCGGTTATAAAGCAAATGTATGCACAATTACCCTTTTGGGCCGAAAAAATGCCAGAGCTGCCCGATCTAATTTATCAAAGCTTAAAACGCCCACCACAAATTCAAGTACAGGCTCCGAAGGGATCTCATAAACCTTTGGTTTTAGGTTTGTTTAGCAGTGCGGCTATGGTTATTGCTGCATTATTTTATTTACAGCACGATTTAATTGCTGCAAGTATCGCTATAAGTAGCGCTATTATTGGTTTTATAGCAGCATGGCGTAGCACATAAACTAAGTGCTATTTACGTTTTTAGGCGTATAATTAGTATTTAAAATATACACTTTATAATTATGAAAACGGGAGATAAACATGGGATTTGGCGGTATTAGTCTTTGGCAGTTATTGATTGTATTAGCAATTATTGTACTTTTGTTTGGCACTAAAAAATTACGCGGTATTGGTGGTGATTTAGGTGGAGCAGTTAAAGGCTTTAAAAAAGCAATGTCTGACGAAAAAAATACAGATAAAGAAAAGCCAGAGCAGATTCAAAAATCAGAAGAAAGTGCACCGCTTGATTCTGCCCATACTGAAAAAAATAAAGACAATAACAAGGTTTAATTAGCATGGGGATGTGGGAGCTAATTGTTGTTTTAATTGTTGGTTTAGTGGTGCTTGGTCCAGAGCGTTTACCTGTAGCAATTAGAACGGTAAGCCGATGGATAAAAACTGCAAAGTCGCTTGCTAACTCAGTGAAAGCTGAAGTGAGCGAAGAGTTGCGTGTGCACGAATTACACGAAAACCTTAAAAAAGCGGAGCAACAAAACTTAACCGATTTAAGTCCTGAACTACAAAGTTCACTAACTGAACTTCAACAGGCCGCTCAGTCTGTGACCCACAGTTATAAAAAAAATCAAATCGATCCCTCTAATAAGCAAAATATTGATGATACAAAGTGAAATTAATTTCTCACTTTGTGGTCAACTTACTAAATGGTATAAAAAATAATGGCTGAGGAAGTAAAATCGGGGTTTGTCGCGCATTTAATTGAATTACGCGATCGGCTGATTAAATCACTATTAAGCATTTTAGTTATTTTTATTGCAATAGTGTATTTTGCAAACGACATTTATACATTTGTTGCAGCGCCATTAATTTCACATTTGCCAAGCACTGCAACCATGATAGCAACTGATGTCACAGCGCCATTTTTTGCCCCTTTTAAACTAACGTTATTTGTCGCATTATTTGCCTCTATTCCGTGGATATTACACCAGGTTTGGGGTTTTATAGCTCCGGGATTGTATAAGCACGAAAAACGCATGTTAATGCCAATACTCGCCTCAAGCATCTTTTTGTTTTATGGTGGTATTGCCTTTTGCTACTTTGTAGTACTGCCAATTATTTTAGGCTTTTTTACCAGTGCGGGTCCTGCAATGCTCACCTTAGCACCGGATATTAGTAGCTACTTAGGGTTTGTACTAAAACTATTTTTTGCCTTTGGTGTCGCTTTCGAAATTCCAGTAGCCATTATGCTGCTGTGCTGGAGCGGCGCTACAACAACGCAAAGCTTAAAAGAAAAACGTCCCTATATTGTAGTGGGTGTTTTTGTAGTAGCGATGTTTTTAACACCGCCCGATGTATTGTCACAAACTTTATTAGCGCTACCTATGCTTATTTTGTTTGAGCTAGGCCTAATTTTAGCTAAATTTTATACCGCTAAACCACAACAAGAACCTGAGGAATAACATGAACAAAAAACTACTCTCACTATTAGTTTTGTTAAGCGCACCGACTTTTGCAGCCACAGCTATTAACGAGCAAGCACTGCAAGCATGTAGCTTTATTGAAAACGACTTTAACCGCCTGCTTTGTTACGATAATACGGTTGCCGGTAAACCGCTGAGCAAGCCTACTGTAAATAAAACACTCTCACCAACAAATACAGAAGCCACCGCACCTGTTGCTGTAGCGGTAACACAAGCAGAAGAGTTTGGTTTAGAGCATAAAAATATTGCGAAAGAAAATGACAGCTCTATTAGCTCAACTGTATCAGCCATTAAAGAAGCAGCTTATGGTGAGTTAATTATTACTCTAGAAAACGGCCAACAATGGCGCCAAATTGGATCTGACGGCATAACGCTAAAAGAAGATGACAACGTGGTTATTAGTCGTGGTGTATTTAATTCTTTTTTATTAAAAAAAGAAGGTCAAAACCGCTCTATACGCGTTAAACGTACTCAATAATGCCATACAGCTTAATTGATGCTGGGGTTAATTTAACTAACCATCAGTTTGATAAACAGCATCAAGATATTATTGCCCGCGCTAATGCTGCGGGAGTAAAGCATATGCTGATTATAGGCTGCGATGTAGCAGCCAGTGAGCAGTCGCTTGAGCTGGCTATAGAGCATCAGCAATTTTCTACAGCAGGCGTACATCCTCACGATGCTAAATCGGCTACTGATGAGCTTGAGACACAACTCTCTCAACTTGCAAGCCATAAACAAGTTATAGCCATTGGGGAGTGCGGCCTTGATTATAACCGTGATTTTTCGCCTCGCGATGTACAACGAAGCGTGCTTAGGCGCCAGCTTGCCCTAGCTGAACAGCTAAACTTACCTGTATATTTGCATGAACGTGATGCCAGCGAAGACATGCTCAGTATTTTAAAAGAATTTAATGTACGCGGCGTATTACATTGCTTTACAGGTAACGCTCAGGCATTAAAAAGCTACTTAGCGTTAGGGCTTTATATCGGCATTACCGGCTGGGTTTGCGATGAACGCCGTGGAAAAGAACTACAACAATTAATCCCCAGTATCCCTCTTAATAAACTGTTAATAGAAACTGATGCGCCTTTTTTGATTCCGCGCACCGTTAGCCCAAAGCCTAAATCTCGCCGTAATGAACCTGCATTATTAACTTATGTGTGCGAAACAATTGCCCAATTATATAACCTTACTCCTGAGGCAATAGCGCAGCAAACTACTCTAAACTTTTATAATGTTTTTGGTTTAAAAGCTAAGTAATGAAAGTTATTGGGGTGTTATTAAGCTTATTAACTATCCTTTTTGCTGGTTTAGCAGCCGCTAATACGATAGAGATCGATGAGCAGTTTACATCTGAAAAAATTAACTCTGTTTATTATTCTTTTGCGCCTACATCCATAGCAACTGCCCAGCAGAGCGATCTTAAACAGTGGCAAACGTTAACCAACAAACCACTTAATTTAGGGATTGAACAACGCCCTGTTTGGATCCAATTTACAATTAAAAATACGCTCAATACGCGTGTAACGCCAATACTCTCTATCGATAATCCGCTATTAAATGAAGTACAGGTATATCACTTACTCGATAAGCGACGATCCTCCTCAATAAATATTAATGCCCCTCCTTTACTGCCACAACAACAAATAAAAAACGAACCTTTGCTGGTAAAATTAACGCTTCCTGCTCGCAGTAATACCACTGTTATCGTTAAAGTGAGCAATAGCTCAGGGTTACGCGTGCCTTTAACCTTATGGCAGGCAGATGCGCTCTTTACATATAAAAGTAAGCTTAATTTGCTTTACGGATTATTAATTGGCTTTGTTTTTTCTTTAGCGATTAGCTGTCTTATTTTGTATGCTTTTTCGCGTAAGCAATACTTTGCTTACACGGGCGCTATAACATTAATGCTCAGCATCTTATTATATTTTATTTGTGGCTTTAGTTTCATCCACACACGTTCTGCGGGCACAGTACAACTTATGATCCCCATGTTGGTGATGCTGATAACGGTACTTTTCTTACCTCTACAGCAACAGGTATGTCAGCCTAAAACCGTTACATGGTTTAAAGTGCAAAAAATTATAATAGCTATATATGCACTGCTTATTGCGTTTGTTTGGCTTTTTCCCACACTTGTTGTCACCTTATTTTGCTTTATTACCACTCCCATTGTTTTAGGCTACTATGTTGTAACAACCTTACTTTGTATTCGCCAAAACCCATCTGAACCCCAAAAAGCACTTTTGCTAGCTTTATGCAGCTTTTTAGCCGCAATTGTTTATTTTATTATTACTGTTTCAGGGCTTTATATATTTACAAACAGTAGAGTGGCTTTTGTGTTTATTTGCTCTCTTAGCTGCGCTTTCTCCCTTGGATATGCGGTGATGAAACTCTTTATTTTACAGCGCGATGAACAAGTAACTACTCAACAAACCTTAATAGCCAAAAGTGCTGCCCAAGATGCCTTATTACATGAGCGGCTATCTTTACAAGAAAGCGTGCGTCAAGAGCTCGAAACACAAGTAGATGAGCGTACTTTTGAGTTACAAGTAACACTAAGAGAACTAGAAGAAAAAAACCGTGAGCTTGAACAGCTAAACATGGAAGATCCCTTAACTGGTATTAAAAACCGGCGCTTTTTTGATAAAAAATTAGTGATGGAGTTGCGCCGCTCGCGTCGCGAACAAACACCATTAAGTGTTATTATGCTTGATATAGACAAATTTAAGGTAATAAACGATACCTATGGCCACCTAACTGGCGATCAGGTTATTCGTACTGCTGCTGATACTATTAAAAAGCAATTACAGCGCCCGCTTGATGAAGTAGCACGTTACGGCGGCGAAGAATTCGTGGTGTTATTACCCAATACCCAAAATGATGGCGCGATAGCCATTGCTGAAAAAATTCGCCACGCTATTGCTACTAATAATGTGCATGTGGCTGGCACTACTATTTCATTTACAATCAGCGCGGGAGTGTATACTAGCGTTGCTGAAGATATAAATAATCCTGAAATTTTTACCGAACGTGCCGACAAAGCACTGTATTTTGCCAAGCAGCATGGTCGTAACCAAGTGATTAATTTTCCAATCCCACAATCCCAAAGTAGGAGCGTATAAATATGGCCCAATCTGGTCTAGATCTTTTCCCATATACTCGCATGCGCAGAATGCGCCGCGATGATTTTTCACGCCGTCTTATGGCTGAAAACCAGCTTAGCGTTAATGATCTTATTTATCCGGTATTTGTACTCGAAGGTAAAAACCGTCGTGAAGCAATTGAATCAATGCCCGGTATCGAGCGCTTATCAATTGACTTACTGCTTATAGAAGCCAAAGAACTGGTTGAGCTCGGTGTGCCCGCCATTGCTATTTTCCCGGTAACACCGGCCGACAAAAAGTCATTACATGCTGAAGAAGCGTATAGCGATGATGGTTTAGCACAACGTACAGTACGTGCATTAAAAGAAGCATTCCCTGAGTTAGGTGTAATTACTGATGCCGCGCTAGACCCGTTTACCACCCACGGACAAGACGGCATTATTGATGAAAGTGGCTATGTAATTAACGACATCACAACTGACATACTAGTTAAGCAAGCACTGTCGCACGCCCGAGCAGGTGCTGACGTTATTGCCCCTTCTGACATGATGGATGGCAGAATTGCCGCTATTCGCGAGGCACTTGAAGCCGATGGCTACATTCACACTCGCATTATGGCTTACTCAGCTAAATACGCCTCAAGCTATTATGGCCCATTTAGAGACGCGGTAGGCTCTGCCGGTAACTTAAAGGGTGCTGATAAAAAAACCTATCAAATGGATCCAGCTAATTCTGACGAAGCTATTCGCGAGGTCGCGCTTGATTTGCAAGAAGGCGCCGACATGGTAATGGTTAAACCTGGCATGCCATATTTGGATGTTGTACGCCGAGTTAAAGATGAGTTTGGCGTGCCAACCTTCGCTTATCAAGTAAGTGGGGAATACGCTATGCACAAAGCTGCTATTGATAACGGCTGGTTAGCTGAAGAGGCCACTATTATGGAGTCGCTACTGGCATTTAAACGTGCTGGCGCCGACGGTATTCTTACCTATTTTTCTAAGCAAGCTGCACAATACTTAGCTAAAAAGTAAGCTTTACAAGGCGGGCAACAAGCCCGCCTTACTTTATTTTTAATTACAAACTTAAATAGTGCTACATCATTTTTACGCTGCTATAACTCAACAAAAACTGCTACCTACATAACCAGTATTAGCCCTCCTCTTTGCTTTATTTAATTGGGATTAATTTTGTACCAATTAAAACCTAATATATACAAATGTAATTCAGACAAGCTTCAGTAAACTTTGTGTACTATCCGTACTAAATCTACTCACTCTCGTATTTAGCCTGTAAACAACAAAGCATACTTGAGCCTTTTTATACGTTTATTATTAAAAGTACCAATGAAACAAATTAATAAATCGATATTAATCTTAACTGTAAAAATAAGTCATGTTTTTATAAAGGAACGAAAATGAAAGCACCAATTCACCTAATATCAACATGGAAAAAAGCCTCAGTACCATTACTTAGCTTGTTTCTTGTTTTTTCAGCTCAGCAAGCATTTTCCGCTACGCTTGACGTTGCCATCCCGCAAGACAGTTTATTTGATGTGATCAGCGCCCGCGCTCAAAAATTAGCGAGTGAGGAGTATATTGCCCCTAAAAACATCGAGCTAGATGCGCTAAATAATATTGAATATCAAGATTATCGCTCTATTCGTTTTAAACAAGACAAGTCAATGTGGAAAGATGAAGGTCTTTACGAGCTACAGTTGTTTCACCCCGGCTTTTTATATAAAACACCAGTAACAATTAATACAGTTGATAGCGATTCTAAACTTAGCCGTTTGCCGTTTAGTACTGACTTTTATCAGTACGATGATACTGCAGCACCTTTAAAAGATGAAATAGCCAAGAGTATTGCCAATAAACAATTAGGCCATGCTGGATTTAGGCTGCATTACCCAATTAATACCACTGAGTACAAAGATGAAGTAATGGTGTTTCAAGGTGCTTCTTATTTTAGAGTTGTTGGGCCTAATCAAGTGTATGGCCTATCGGCGCGAGGGTTAGCAATTGATACTGCTGAAGCGTCTGGTGAGGAGTTTCCTGTGTTTAAAGAGTTTTGGCTAGTAAAACCACAGCCAGAACAAACCAACATTATCATTTTTGCACTGCTTGATAGCCCATCGGTTGCCGGCGCCTATAAGTTTAGTATTGACCCTACCACCAACACCAGCGTTAAAGTAGATATGCAAATTTTTGCCCGTAAAGACGTGAAAAAATTAGGCGTAGCACCACTAACAAGCATGTTTTATCACGGCGAAAACAGCACTAAATTTTTTGACGATTACCGCCCAGAAGTGCATGACTCAGACGGACTGTTAACCCAATCTCAGGATAACAACTGGATTTGGCGTCCGCTTAATAATCCGTCGCAACTTAGCGTAACCTCTTTTTCATACGAGAACCCTAAGGGATTTGGCTTAGCGCAACGTGATCGTGAATTTAATAATTACTTTGATATTGAAGCGCATTATCACAACCGCCCTAGCCTGTGGATAGAGCCTGAAGGTGACTGGGGAAATGGTCGAGTAGAGCTGGTAGAAATACCGACAGATACAGAAACAAACGACAACATAGTGAGCTACTGGGTACCTGAAAAACCATTTAAAGCAGGCGATTCGTTAAAGCTAAGCTATAAAATGACCACCTTTAATGCTTACTTAACTCAGCATGATAAGGCACGCGCAGTTCGCACTCGCATTGGTAGCGCGGCATTACCGGGTGAAGATAATCCGCCACCTAAAAGCCATCGCCAATTTACGGTTGATTTTGCTGGGCCTGATATAAATAAGCTTTCAGAAAAGTTAAATTTAAATGCCGACATCCAATTAACAACGGGTGAGGTTAGAGATGTAACTGTGCAAAAATTACCTGATTCATTAGGCTGGCGAGTTGCTTTTAAAATAGCTCCACAAAACGGCAAACCTGTAGACATGCGCTTATCGTTAAAGCTGCATGATAAAGAAATTAGCGAGGTATGGAGTTATGTTTGGTATCCAAATGACATCAAGTAAACAAACCACCAAAATATCTATGCCCTTTAAGGCACTTCGTATTTGGTTATTTGCCATTGCCGCAATTGGTATATCTGCGTATGGCATCTCTATTATGTTTGAAATTTTAAACTCAAATGGTATGACACCACTTGAATATGCTTTGCTGGCATTATTTTCAATTACCTTTGCATGGATTGTTACCGCATTTTGTAGTGGTACTATAGGGTTTGTACTGCAGTTACTGCGTATTGATCCGCTTACCCTTAGGCGCATAAAACCTATAAAGCTTGATAGTCAGGCATTTTCTCAGCAAAAAACTGCCATAGTAATGCCTATTTATAACGAAGATACACACCGTGTTATTGCAGGCTTTGAAGTGAGCTTACAGTCATTAAAAGAGACTGGGGAATTAGCCAACTTTGATTTTTATTTACTCAGTGATACACAAGATCCAACAATAGCTAAAAATGAACTAAGTGCTTGGCATGCTTTGTGTGAGCGCCTAGGCGAGACATCAAAGCAGTTGTTTTATCGTCGCCGCGAAGATAATAAACACCGTAAAGTAGGTAATTTAACCGACTTTTGTGAGCGCTGGGGAAGCCAGTACGATCATATGATTGTGCTTGATGCCGACAGCGTTATGACAGGTAAATGCATGCTAGAGCTAACGGCAAGCATGATTAACAACCCGCAAGTAGGACTTATTCAAACCATTCCTATTCCGGTACGCCAAGATACCTTTTTTGGTCGTTTTTTACAGTTTGCTTCGGTACTTTATAGCCCTATGCTGGCAACAGGATCGGCATTTTGGCAAACCGATAAAGCAAACTACTGGGGCCATAATGCCATAATTAGAGTAAGCGCATTTATTGACTGCTGTGGTTTACCCACACTTAAAGGCAATGCTCCTTTTGGTGGTGAAATACTCAGCCATGACTTTGTAGAAGCATCATTACTACACAGTGCAAATTGGGAAGTATTACTACTTGCAGATATTGAAGGCAGCTATGAAGAAGTCCCAAGTAATATTTTAGATTATGCCGTGCGCGACAGACGTTGGGTACAGGGTAATATTCAACACATTGGATTACTCCCGTCACCAAAGTTAAAGCTGATGAGCAAATTTCACTTTTTACTTGGCGCTACCGCTTATATTTCGTCATTAATATGGTTACTTATGCTCGCGTTAAGTACGGTTGATGCCGTAACACGTGCTTTAAATAGCGACGTTTATTTTAACCGCGCTTATCAATTGTTCCCTACTTGGCAAATAGCTAAAACCGATTTAATTGATGCTCTGCTCTATCTTACTATTGTTATTTTATTGCTACCAAAACTAATGGGTATAATCGTAACCTTGGTGCACAGAAAAAACCGCTTCGGTGGTGCTATTAAGCTTACGTTAGGCGCAATTATAGAAACAGTTTTTGCTATTGTCATGGCTCCATTAATGATGGTGTTTCATGCTTATTTTGTTGTTTGTGTGTTTTTAGGCAAAAAAGTTAAGTGGGATGCTCAACCACGAGAAGGCCGTATGGTGCCATGGAGAGAAGCGTTTAGTTATACGTTATTTTCTACTTTGGTCGCTATTGCTTGGGGTAGCACAGCGTATTACTTCACGCCGGTATTTTTTTGGTGGCTATCACCTATATTACTAGGTTTAGTACTAGCTGCACCTATAGTGCGTTATTCAAGCAGTATAAAACTGGGGGTTAAACTCAGAAAGCTAGGTATATTTATCTGCCCTAGTGAAGTAGATAACGATACCATGCTAGAGGCACTTAAAGTGCACCTTAAAGAGATTTCGGTACCCACCGCAGGGCAATACCCTTTAACTATACCCGCATTGCCAAAAGAGCACTTGGTTACCATGCCAATACAAAGCTTTAATAAGTCACGCTCGCCAAAGATGAAAGCGCTAAAAGAAAAGCTAATTAAAAAGCTTAGCTAGCGCCACACTTTAAAATAAACAAGGAGCTACAAATAGCTCCTTTTTTATTGTCGGCAATTAGCTGTTTACACCTTTTTTATTAATTGTATTAAATTAGTAACGTTTATAGGCAAAGGTATACCACTCAACAATAATATCATGGTGTATAGCGCATCATCGTAATACTCCTCCCACTTGCATACGCACAGCTAAGTTAACAACTCACTTAGCTCACTGTAGCCGTTATATTTAACGCCAAATTAACGCATGCTGGGCATTTATGCGCCGTCATTACCTAACCTTAAAAGGAAACGCAATGCTGTAAATTTAACCTCGAAAGATAAGCACACCCTAATATATCAATTTTATTATGGGCAATAAAAAACCCGCAACATGTGCGGGTTTTTTTAAAGAGTTAAGGTGCTAATTACTTAGCAGCTTTTTTCTCTTTTTCTGCAGCGATTACAGCTTCAGCAACGTTATTAGGACATGGTGCGTAATGTGAGAACTCCATAGAGAACTGACCACGACCTGATGTCATTGTACGTAGTGAACCAATGTAACCAAACATTTCTGATAATGGTACGTCTGCTTTAATACGAACGCCTGTTAAACCAGCTTCTTGGTTGCTTAGCATACCACGACGACGGTTAAGGTCACCGATTACGTCACCTACGTTGTCTTCTGGCGTGAACACGTCAACTTTCATGATTGGCTCAAGAAGTTGTGCACCCGCTTTAGGGATAGACTGACGGAAAGCGCCTTTAGCAGCGATTTCGAACGCGATTGCTGATGAATCCACTGCGTGGAAGCCACCGTCAAACAGTTCAACTTCAACGTCAAGTACTGGGAAGCCAGCTAGAACACCTTCGTTCATCATTGACTTAAAGCCTTTCTCAACTGCAGGCCAGAATTCTTTAGGTACGTTACCACCAACAACAGATGATTTAAACGTGAAACCAGAACCCACTTCGCCAGGCTTGATACGGTAATCAATTTTACCAAACTGACCAGAACCACCAGACTGTTTCTTATGCGTGTAGCTATCTTCAACTTCTTTAGTGATAGTTTCACGGTAAGCAACCTGTGGTTGACCAACAATAAGGTCTACGCCGTAAGTACGCTTAAGGATATCTACTTTGATATCTAAGTGCAGCTCACCCATCCCTTTAAGGATAGTTTCGCCAGAATCTTCATCTGTTTCAACTTGGAAAGATGGATCTTCTGCAACCATTTTACCAATTGCAACACCCATTTTCTCATTACCGCCTTTATCTTTAGGCTGTACAGCAATCGAGATTACTGGAGTTGGGAATACCATTGGCTCAAGTGTTACTGGGTGCTTAGGATCACATAATGTGTGACCAGTTTGCACGTTTTTCATGCCTACGATAGCAATGATGTCACCAGCTTGTGCGCTAGTTAATTCGTTACGGTCGTCTGCTTGCATCTCAACCATACGGCCAACACGCTCAGTTTTACCAGTAAACGCGTTAAGGATAGTGTCACCCTTGTTAAGCTTACCTGAGTAAATACGTACGAACGTTAATGCACCAAAACGGTCATCCATTATTTTGAATGCTAACGCTTTAAATGGTAGGTCTGTAGATACGATAGCAAACTCGCCATTTTCGTTACCTTCTTCATCCATAAGAGGTTGAGGGTTAACTTCTGTAGGAGCTGGTAGGTAATCAACTACTGCGTCAAGAATAAGTTGCATACCTTTGTTTCTGTATGCTGAACCACAGTATGTTGGGAAGAAAGCTAGCTCACGAGTACCTTTACGGATACAACGCTTGATATCTGCTTCTGAAGGCATTTCACCTTCCATGTACGCTTCCATTAGGTCATCATCTTGCTCTACAGCAATCTCGATAAGCATTTCATGGTATTCTTCTACTTGGTCAACCATGTCCGCTGGAACATCTTTAATTTCGTAGTTTTCAGGCTGACCTGAGTCATCCCACACGTATGCTTTTTTAGTTAAAACATCAACTACGCCTACAAACTCGTCTTCTCTACCAATTGGTAACGTCATTACCAATGGCGTTGCAGCTAGTACGTCTTTAACTTGCTTAACTACGCGGAAGAAATCAGCACCCATACGGTCTAATTTGTTTACGAAAATACAACGTGCAACGCCTGACTCATTCGCATAACGCCAGTTAGTTTCTGATTGTGGTTCAACACCACCAGAGCCACAGAACACACCGATACCGCCATCTAATACTTTAAGTGAACGGTAAACTTCTACTGTGAAGTCAACGTGTCCAGGAGTATCGATAACGTTAAAACGGTGATCTTTCCAGAAACAGCTTACAGCCGCAGACTGAATAGTAATACCGCGCTCAGCTTCTTGGTCCATGAAATCTGTTACTGTTGTACCGTCGTGGCTATCACCACTTTTGTGGATCATACCAGTAAGCTTTAGGATACGCTCAGTGGTGGTAGTTTTACCCGCATCAACGTGCGCGAAAATACCAATGTTTCTGTACTTCGATAAATCTGCCATTTAGTTTACTCTTAATAAAGTCGAAAAATTATTCGGCCGGAGTATAACATCACTTAAAGCGAACATCACCATAGAAGTCGCTTAAAATGCAGTCAATTTTAGAAAAAAGTTATGCGCGGTTTGAAATCGATATTTTTTGCGCTCTAAGTTACCAAGCAATTTAGCTTCATAGTTCGTTAGCTGCGCGCTATGCGCTTTATTTTATTAACGAATTTTATAGCAACGCTCTGGACGACCAATACTGCCATAGCTTTGATCCGCTTTAACTTGTTCAGCTTCCAGCATATATTCAAGATATCGCCGCGCAGTCGATCGGCTTACACCCACTAAATCACCCATTTGCTGAGCTGTAAATGCTGTTTCTTTATGTTCATTAAATGCAGTTATTATTTTTTTAAGGTAAGCGAGTCGACTCCTTTGGGTAAGCGTGTTGTGGTACTAACACGCTCTTTTGAACCAAATAGGGTATCAACCATAGACTTCGTCACCTCAACAGCAGCCGAAAAACATTGTTGGCGAGCTTCAAAACGTGCCAGAGCTTGATCTAACCTACTTAACATGAGTGGTTTTATAATAAATTGGTAGCTTTTTAAGTTATAAAAAACCCGCAACAATGCGGGCTTAATTAATAAGCTATTATTAAAATGTCATTTCGGGTGTGTTTTTAGGGATAATTAAACGCCCCTGTGTTTTCGCTTGAATTTCTTCTACGCTCACTCCGGGGGCGCGCTCTAATAAATGAAATGCACCATCTTTAATTTCCAGTAAGGCCAAGTCGGTAATTACTTTATTAATACACCCCACACCGGTGAGCGGTAAGCTGCACTCACTGAGTAATTTTGACTCACCATGCTTATTAGCGTGGGTCATGGTACAAATAATGTTTTTTGCACCAGCCACTAAATCCATCGCACCGCCCATACCTTTTATTAACTTATTGGGGATCATCCAGCTAGCAATATTGCCGTTTTGGTCAACCTCAAAGGCACCCAATACGGTTAAGTCAACATGACCGCCGCGGATCATCGCAAAGCTTTCGGCTGAGTTAAAAATTGCTGCGCCAGTGGCGGCAGTAACGGTTTCTTTACCGGCGTTTATCATATCAGCATCGAGCGCATCGGCAGTAGGATACTGCCCCATACCCAGTAGGCCATTTTCTGATTGCAGCATTACTGCAATATTATCGGGGACATAGTTAGCTACTAAGGTAGGAATACCAATGCCTAAATTAACGTAATAGCCATCTTGTAATTCCATCGCGACTCGCTTGGCGATTTGTTCACGTGTTAATGCCATTAGCTTACTCCTTATTGCTTTGCTGCTTGGGTGGTCACTTTTTCGATGCGTTTTTCAAACACCCCTTTTATAACCCGATCGATATAAATACCGGGAGTGTGTATTTGGCTTGGCTCTAACTCCCCAGGCTCTACAATTTCTTCTACTTCGAGTACAGTTATCTTACCTGCGGTGGCGGCCATAGGATTAAAGTTCATCGCGGTATGGCGATAAATACAATTACCAAAGCGATCCGCTTTCCAGGCTTTTACAATGGCAAAGTCACCGGTAATACTGTGTTCTAACAAGTAGTCTCGACCATTAATATTGCGCGTTTCTTTGCCCTCAGCCACTGGCGTGCCTACTCCAGTGGCGGTATAAAAAGCAGGAATACCTGCACCACCAGCGCGCATTTTTTCAGCCAGTGTACCTTGTGGAGTAAGCTCTATATCTAGCTCACCACTAAGTAGTTGCTGCTCAAATAAGGCATTTTCGCCCACATACGAGGCCACCATTTTGCGTATTTGTTTATCCTCTAGTAACACGCCTAAACCAAAACCATCTACGCCACAGTTATTAGACACCACAGTTAAGTTACGAATACCTTGGCGTTTAATTTGGCCAATAAGTCCCTCCGGTATACCGCACAAGCCAAAACCACCGGCAATCACTGTCATGCCATCCTCAAGCCCTGCCATTGCTTCGCTGTAACTGCTTACTACTTTATCGAATCCTGCCATTGTTAGCTCCTATTGTGCGGTCCAGCCGCCATCTATTACTATAGCTTGTGCGGTAATGTTTCGCGCCGCATCAGCCATTAAAAAGGTTACCGTATGGTGTATTTCATCTAAACCAATAAAGGCTTTTTTTGGCATGGGTGCTAGCATAATAGTATCGATAACTTGTTGCTCAGATAAACCATGCTCTTTGGCTTGTGCGGCAATTTGCTGCTCTACTAGCGGAGTTTTCACATACGCGGGGCACACGGTATTAATGGTTATATTGGCATCTCCTGTTTCAAGCGCTATGGTTTTACTAAAGCCAATTAAGCCATGTTTGGCGGCCACATAGGCCGACTTATATTTAGAGGCCACCATGGCATGAATAGAGCCAATATTAATAATTCGGCCAAAATTTTGTTCCCACATTTTAGGCAATACCGCTTGGGTCATCATTGCGGGCCCAACTAGCATTACTTGCTGCAAAAATTGCCATTTATCAGCCGGAAATTCTTCAAGCTTTGCTACGTGCTGAATGCCAGCATTATTTATAAGTACATCAACAGCTTGCGGTAACTGCTTAAAAAAGCGGTAATTGCCTCGCTGTCGGCCACATTTAATGCATAACCTTGGGCTTTTCCGCCATTAGTAACAATATCTTCTGCCGCTTCTTTTGCGTGCGCTGCATTTAGGTCGGTTACTATAATATGATGACCCGCTGCGGCTAATTGCTGTGCTATATATAAGCCAATACCGCTGGCTGCACCGGTTATTAAAATTGTTTTGCTCATGCAGGCCTCCTAGTTGGCTAAAAACTCACTAATTTGCTGCGCTTTAGGCGCAATC
This sequence comes from Pseudoalteromonas sp. JB197, assembly GCF_002332205.1. NCBI lineage: Bacteria > Pseudomonadati > Pseudomonadota > Gammaproteobacteria > Alteromonadales > Pseudoalteromonadaceae > Pseudoalteromonas > Pseudoalteromonas sp. JB197. The sequence goes on along the minus strand of NZ_NRGZ01000001.1, from coordinate 3,016,807 downwards.
GAAAATAGCTTTTGAAATGTCGATTCAAGAAACCACTATTAAGCAGCATGTTTCTGCTATTTTACGCAAACTCAACGTTTATAACCGCACCCAAGCTGGCATTTTATTTAACCAGCTATCGCAAGTCGGTAAGTTAGAAGTAAACTAGCCCACAAACACTACACCGTTAACTTACTTGGTTAGTCGCTTAATCATACGCTTTAATGCCGGTGCTTTTAGCGGTTTATACAATAGCGGATAACCAGCATCAAGCTCTTGCTCACGTATGCTTTCATCATGATTTGCTGTATTTACAATTACCGGCAAGTTAGTAAGCTGCGCCTTATTAAGCACCTCAAGCCCGGTTACACCATCATCGAGCTGATAATCAATAATAAGTAGTTGTGGTAATGCAGCGCTTGCTTTTAATTGCTCAAGCTCAGCTAAATTAGTTGCCGTGGCTATTTCGCAGCCCCAGTTTTGCAGGAGTTGCTTAAGTGCATCAAGCACATTTTTATCGTTATCAAGCAGCCAAATACGCAAGCGACCTAGTTCGGTATCGGGGTTAAGCATTACCCGCTGAGTAGGTTGTACCGCTTTACTTACTGTGCATGCCATCGTGAGCGTAAATTGCGTTCCTTTACCTAGCTCAGAACCCATAACCAAAGGTATTTGCAGTAAGTCGCAAATACGCTTAGTGATCGACAGTCCTAACCCTAGGCCTTCGGCATTGGGCTTTTCGCCCAGCTGCTTAAACTCTTGATAAATACTTTGCTGATCGCTTGCGGCAATCCCCACACCGGTATCTTCAATAACAAACGACACATGGCTGTCATGTTCAAGCAACACTTTTAAGCGTACCTCGCCGCGCTCGGTATAGCGTATGGCATTACTAAGTAAATTACGTAATACCCGCCGCAACAGTGCTTTATCTGTATGTATGCGTACATCGCATTGCTTTACAATAAATTTAAGGCCTTTTTCTGCTGCTAATGCCGAATAATCGTTGCGTAGCGGCTCAATTAAACTACTAACATCAAACTCGCTGGCCTGCACTTTAAATGAGCCAGAATCTAACTTGGTTAATTCTAAAATACTGCTAAGCAGCTCTTCTGCACTGCCTAATGAGTTTTTAATATTGAGTGCTAGCGCTTTTAGCTCAGAGCTTTGTGCTTTTTCGTTCATTAAAGAACAAAACAAGCTGGCGGCATTAAACGGCTGCAATAAATCATGGCTGGCCGCCGCAAAAAAGCGGGTTTTGCTCACAGTAGCTTGTTCGGCTACTTGTTTTGCCTGCGATAACTCTTGGTTAGCTTGCGTTAATGCTGCGGTACGAGTTGCTACTTTTTCCTCTAGGCTTACATTGGCTAGCGTTAGTGCTTTTTGTTGTTTTACAAACTCGGTAATATCGGTATAAGTAGTTACAAAGCCACCACCGGGCAATGGGTTGCCTTGCATTTCGAACACTAGGCCATCGCTGTGCGAACGCTGAAAATTATAAGCACTGCCTTGCTTTAAATACGCTAAGCGCTTATCTATTTCAATGGCAATATTACTGCTATTAAATAACCCTCGCAGCGCATTAAAGCGAATAATATCGGCTACTGGGCGGCCAATATATAAAGCATCGTCTGGGTAAGTAAACATACGTTTATAGCCTTTATTCCACGCCACTAAACGCAATTCACTATCTACCACACTTATACCTTGTTGAATGTTTTCAATTGTAGATTGTAAAAGATCGCGGTTAAATTTAAGTACTTGGCTGGCCTCATCTACAAACTCGGCCACTTGCTCTAATGGTTGGCGTTGCTCATTTTTAGCTACGTCTAAAATAAGCCGTGCCGATGCACCGCCTATTACTGCCGACATTTCACGCTCTACCAATAACTCTAACTCGGCTTTAGCCGGGCTTTTCCATTGGCTTTTATCATCAGGAAAATAATGATTAACTAACGATTGGCTGGCCTCTTTTTCAGCAAAACGCTGCAATAAAGCCCCCAGGTCATGATAACTCAACGGATGCAATGTAGTGTCTAGGCGTGAATCATGGGGTTGTGCAATAAATTTATTACTTTGTAATCGCTCAGCAAGAGTGGCTTGGCTAAAAAAGGGCATTAATAAATACACTAAGCAATTTGCACCTAAAGATAGCAATAACGCTTGGCTAATACTCTCCAAACCAAGCGACAATAAATCGGTAGGTGCCAGCCAAGCTATTTGCCATGGCCCTTCTGTTAGCCAACTACTTTGGCTACCCAGGCCACTGGCCAAGTTTGGTAATAGTAAGGTATAACCCAAAATAACAAAGCCGGTTAAAATACCCAGTTGCGCGCCTCTGCAAGAGGCATGTCGCCACCACAAACCAATTATCATGGTAGGTGCAAACTGCGCCACTAAAGTAAACGACATTAAGCCCACTGTGGCTAAAGTACTGGTTTCTCCAAGTACTCGGTGAGTAAAGTAACTAAGTAGTAAAATGAGTACAATAACAATTTTGCGCGCATGTAATAAGTTGTTTTTATCTAACCCACGGCTACTTGAGGTAAGCTGCGAGCGACGTAAAATAAACTGATTATTGACATCCTCCCCCACCTCGCTTCGCGCCCGACAAGTCGGGAAAGGAGGGGATTCCTGTTTCATAGCGTATCGCTTTAAATTCAAAAGAATCTAAAGTCTTACTTACGCTCCACAGGCTAACACTGTCTGCCCGACAGCTTTAATATTCAGTGCCGCATTTATGTCGCGGTCTAGCTCGCTAGAGCATTGAGGACACGACCATTTGCGGATATGTAACGGCAAGGGATCGACAACGTAACCGCAGCAATTACAGCGTTTAGAGCTTGGATACCACTTATCAATCTTAACTACAGTTCGACCGTACCACTCAGCTTTGTAGGTAAGTTGGCGCACGAACTCGCCCCAGTTGGCATCGCTAATTGCTTTAGCAAGTTTTCGATTCTTGACCATGTTTTTTACGCTCAGACTTTCACAGCTAATCACTTGATTATCGTTTATCAATTGGGAAGTCAGTTTGTGGGTGAAGTCGTGACGACAATCAGCAATCTTTGCTTGAACGCGAGCGACTTTCTTTCTGGCTTTGTGGAAGTTAGAAGAACCTTTCTTCTTCTTCGATAGCACACGTTGAGTCTTAGCTAGTTTACTAGCGTAACGCTTGGTGTGACGGGGATTTCCAGACTTGAAACCGTTGGAGGCAATAACAAGGTCAGTCAAACCTAAATCAATACCGACTGTATTTTTACTAATCGATAGTGGTTTTGGCTCGAAGCGACACAGACAAGATACAAAGTAGCGACCCGCACTGTCTTTGCTAATTGTAATGGTGGTTGGTTCGCTAGGCAGCTCTCGCGACCAACGAACATTTATAGGTTGCTTAGATTTAGCCATGAACAACTGACCATCAGTATATCTGAATGCTGCTTTGGTTAGTTGTGCGCTTTGTTTCGAGCGCTTCTTTTTGAAAGTTGGGTATTTAGCTCGACCCTCAAAGAAGTTCTTAAAAGCAGTTTGTTGGTTTCTGATTGCTTGCTGCAAAGGAACGCTAGAAACATCATTAAGCCAAGGGAACTCAGGGTTTTTCTTGAGTTCAGTTAGATAGCTTGATGCTTTGCTGTAGTTAATCTTGATTTGCTCATTGTAGTAAGCATCAGTACGCCAACGAAGAATAGAGTTGTAAACAAAACGCGTACAGCCAAACGTCTGTTCAAGTAAGGTTACTTGCTCAGGTGTTGGGTAGAACCGTTGTTTAACCGCTATCTCTTTCATGCCTTACAAGATACACAGTGTTTTTGTAAGATTCAAGCTCTATTGTTAGCGCGTTGCGCTAAAACCTTACATCCCCGACCTAAAGGACGGAGTTTTTCGGCTCAAATGATAAAATCATTAGTGATCATTACCGATAATACAATCGACGATACAATCACCATGCTGGTTGCTGCCGAAAACCCACCTAAAAATGCCAAACGTTACCAGGGTATTGTTTGCCGCCATAGGCAATGCTAATACAAAAGAATCGTGGCCAATATCATTGCCATTAAAGTAAACCAAGCCGGCGTAAGCTATAGGTAAAATAAATAAATTAATTAGTAGCAAATAAAGTGGAAATATCCACCGCGCTTTGGCCAGTTCATTGTCGTTATTGTTTTCAATAAAGCTCATATGAAACTGACGCGGCAAACATAACGTAGCTAAAAGCCCTAGTAAGGTGTGCGCAACATATACATAAACAGGGCTTTGCGTAGCGGTAACTTGGGTGGGTAGTTTAAGCTCATAGGCTTTTTCGTATAAGGCGACTGGGTTATCAAATAGTGCAAAGCAAACATATAAACCCACTGTAATAAATGCCAGTAACTTTACCACCGACTCAAACGCAATACTGGCGATAAGCCCTGGGTTATGCTCGCTTGGGCGTAACCGCCTAGCACCAAATAAAATAGCAAATAAAGCTAAAAGCAAGGTGATATAAAAAGTACTGTCGGCCCACACTGCATTACTTTGCGTGGGTGCTCGGTCGGTAAGCAAGTTAATACTTTGCGCCGTAGCACTAAGCTGCAAAGAAATATACGGCACAATTGCAATCACCGAAATAAGCGACACCAAACCCGACAAACTCGATGATTGTCCATACCGAGTGGCTATAAAGTCGGCCATTGAGGTAAGTTTTTGTTGCCGACAAATATGCGCAATGCGGCAATATAGCTGCCAACCAAAAATAAATAATATAATAGTGCCCGCATAAGTAGGGGCGAGCCACCAGCCATTACTTGCAGCCTGTGCGGTAGTGCCAAAAAAAGCCCACGAGGTACAATAAACCCCTAACGACAAACCATAAGTTAAGCCTTTAAAAGGTAAAACCTTACGCTTATCGGCCCACCCTGCAACAGCAAACAATATGCCTAAATACACCACGGCAATTAAGCTAATCGACCAAATAGAAAACATTGTTTTATTCTTTTAATTATTTTTATAATTATTTATCTAGCATATGTGTTTTTGCAGAAAAAAGCAGCACCCACTTTAGTGCTAACAATTCAAAACATGCACGACAAAATAAATAAGAATTATTTGCATTTAGGTGTTGACACAAACCTAAATCTAATTGATAATCACTATCAACAAGAAAGGAGTACATCCTAACTTGTTACGAAATAAACTGATTTGTTTCTCGACCCTGGAACAACGTGTAGCGCACGTTAACTGCTATGGTTACTTGTAAATTCAACACAACGCCCCTTGATGTTGATAACGAGTAACCGCCCTACTATTTTACTTGCTACATTGCTCATATCGGTGACGGTAGATATGAAACTAAAAAAGCCCTTACGGGCTTTTTTTATGTCTGTAATTTAGCTATTAAATTACTTTCAGTTATCTAAATTCAGGTTAATTATTAACGACGATTTTTACGCGCTCGCGCTCGGCGTTGTAACTTTTCGTCTTCTTTGGCTTGCTTTTTAGCCGCCGCAGCCGCACGTAAACCAGCAACCATTATCTCTTCCTCCTCACGCATTTGTGGGGTTTCCATAGTAATGCGGCCAATAATGCCATCGCGTAGTTCGTTAATTAAAATTTCCGACATTTTGTAAGTGTCTATTTGGTTACCACCACGAATACAACCACGCTTTTTACCCGCTAATTCAACAAACTCCCAGTCACTCTCTGGTAGTTCATCTATTTTGTAGCGTGTTTTTAGTAGCTCAGGGTACGCCTTTATTAAATACTCAGCTGTGTAGCTCGCCACTTCTTCATACTCAAGTGCTGTATCGCGTATTGCGCCAGTTGCGCCTAAGCGGTAACCCGAGTTTTCATTTTCAACTTTTGGCCATAGCATACCCGGCGTATCGTAAAGCATAATGCCGTCTTCAAGCTTAATACGTTGCTGCGCTTTAGTTACCGCAGGCTCGTTACCTGTTTTAGCAACTATACGCCCAGCTAACACATTAATTAACGTAGATTTACCCACGTTAGGAATACCCATAATCATGGCTTTAATTTGCTTATCGGCACCCACCTTGTGAGGCACTAACTTTTTACACAGCTCATTAATACGGTGTACTTCAGCCGCTTTATCATTACCAAAAGCAATTGCTTTTACGCCGTTTTCTTGCTCAAAGTAATCTTTCCATATTTGAGTCATTTTTGGATCGGCTAAATCGGCTTTATTCAAAATTTTAATTACCGGTTTACCTTCACGCAGCGTCGCCACCATAGGGTTTTCGCTACTATAAGGAATGCGCGCATCAAGCACCTCAATAATCACATCCATTTGCGGCATTATTTCTTTAATTTCGTTGCGGGCTTTATTCATGTGCCCAGGGAACCACTGTATTCCTGCTCTACTCATTTGATTTTTATGACCTTTAATTTAAGGCCTTAGGCCATGGGTACTAATGTGGGTACTAAAAGTAAAACTATGCTTTTGTACTTTTCGATATTGATGTAAGTTTACTACATTACTTGAAGTTATTGCAGGTGCTTGTGTTATTAGATGTTTAACGATGCCAGCTAACGACATTTATCATTTTAGAATCATATATGTATTAAAAATAATAACTTTACGTATACCAACAAAAGCAAATACATAGCAAAGGAAAGCTTGCATGAAAGAATATGAAACTGACTTAATCGATTTTCCAATCACTACAACCACTTATAAGCGCATTGAAAAGTATGCTGTTGGCTTTGATGATACGCCTGATAAAACAATTGTTCGCCTCTTAGACATCATAGAGAACCTTAACGATACAAACATCAAAACACAAAAACCTAATAAACCAGAACTATCATTTCACCATAATTCAGGGAGTGAGTTTGAAGAAGAGCTTATCAAATCAAAAATGGCAGAGGTAGTTATACATTATCGCGATGGTAGTCATAAGGTAAATATATGGAATGCCTCACACTTCAATGAAAGATCTGATTTGAGAGCGCACTTGTGGTCTGAGTATCTAAGTGATTGGGAGGAGGAGAAAATTATCAAGGCTGAATTAGACACTTATAACTCTGTGATAGAAAAAACCATTGGTATAAGCAATCACATACGCAAGCAGTGAACGTTGCACTGAATGTTCCATATAAACAACTAATTAAGCATGAAACTCATATAGTTCGTCACGATAGCCCAACACCTCATTTGGCTATTAGTTTTAACAATGGCGTGCCGACTTACGCAAATGAATGTGGATTTGAACCTGATGATAGCTGCTACTACCTAACAGAAGAAGATTTAGGCATTAGTTTATAAATTGCGGCATAAGGCCGATGCATTAGCATCGACTTATTAACTTTAAAGAGAAGCAACATGGAATTATACAAACAAGAATTTGGTCAAAACTTTGACCTAGGCTTTGACTTCAAAGATCACCCTTATCTAATAGATAAAAGCTGGCATAACGATCAATGTCCAAGCTTTTATTTCAAAGTAGGTGAACAGTACTACGTGTTATGGGTAGATTATGCTGACGTAGAACAAAGAGAAGAAGATACGCCTAGATATGTAATTGTAGAGGCAATTAATGAGGGAACTAGTGAATTACCGGAGGTTTATGCTGGTGGAGGTAAAATAGTATTTGAGTGTGAGGGTTACACTGATTTGAAACTATTTTTAGCATGCTCACAACAAAGCCACGTAACTCACTGATTAAGTAAAAAAGAACATGACCGTGGCTAGCGGGGTAGTGTGACAATTTCAGACACAAGTTGTTGAACATTTCCTATTCTTTTCTGAGAGTCATATCTGTATTTTCAATACTAACTTCTACCGTTTTATTTAACATATTTATTAATAAGATACTTCTAATATCCCCATCAGGCTCTTTGTAAATGGCTTCAATATTTTTAAAAGATAGATTGTTGACATGAACAACGTCTCCTGATTTGGGTACTAAATTCTCTACTGTACGGTCACGCATTAAACTATTAATTAACTCACTTGGTATTTTTTGATATCTAGATCCATATGTTACGAAACCATTTACTCCACGAGTATTTTTAACCCCTGAAAAATTACCATTCTCATCGTCTAGACAAACAAATAGATAGCCAGGGAATAAAGCCGACTCCTTAGTGGTTTTTCTTCCTCTTTGAAGTCTTTCTGTGGTTAGCTTTGGATAAAAGCACTCTATTTCCTGATTACATATATTAGTAACGGCCCTATCTTCCTGACGTGACTTACAGGTCACTAAGTACCACGTTTTCATATAACCCCTCAAAAAAGTTAAATGGTAACAAATTAGTTATTCAGTATTAAGAGATTTTATTTCAGTTAAGTAATCTTGAACTCCACGTTTCAAGTCTAGTGGTTCTAAAGGATTACAGTAAAGACCCCCAACTAAAGAGTTTAAGCACTTATAGTAAGCTTTCTTTTTACCAGGAAATAAAACAATTGCGCCTACAGATTTCTTTATCGCATGCGTATATGTGTGCATCTTATCAATATCATCTTTCTTCACCTGATACTTGTAGTGCCTATACTTTGCATCAAGATGTAAATAGGATATTTTATCATTTCTATCTTTTAGCTCGATTGTATAATCAGGATCATAACTTTGTGAGTAAGTATCACTTCCACCTTTAAAATTCTTTTTAAAGTAGAGAGTAAGGGAGAAGTCGCAATACACTCCAATTGGGATAGCTATGGATTTATCAATAACCCAACCTGACTTCTCCTTTTTGATTAAATTTTTGATATTCTCGGTTGGAACATCATAATCCTTTAATAACCGAATTAAGCAGTAGTATTCATAAAGATTTTCTAGGGAATTGATATCCAAATAAACCAAATTATGGCTACTTAAAGTCTCAAAAGACTTTCGCATTTTAAGGTATAAATCAAGCAGATATTTAAGATGAAATTGGTTATGCAATTTTAACGATGTGAAGTCAATCTCTCCTGTAAACTTAACATTATCCAAAACTTTATTCCTCAGAAAAACATTAAAATTCAACTTAATCTTTTTATTTTTTGTTTGTTTACTCTCTAAAGCTCGAAGTGTATTTTCTAATAAAAGAATATTATTGTTGTTACCTTCCAACTTTGCAATTTGAATTTTTCGTTTCAGTTCAGCTATTTCAATGCCTTGCCTAATAATTCGCTTTTCTAATAAATTAAAACAAAACGATAAGAAAAACTTGATAAAGCGCATCTCTATAACGTTATGAGTTTGCGATCTCATCACTGTATCAATTTTAGTCGGAATGACCTTACCGTTATGACATATAAATGATCTAGTAGACTTGCCTAAATGTTGAAAGTCAGCGCTAGATAATACACCACCTTTAGTTAAGTCCTTTTCAATGCTTTTATTAAAAAAGCCAAACTTAGGGTTTTCAAATAAAAAACGAAGTACGCAATGAAGCTTTCCATTATTCCATGATTCTAATAAAAGAGAAGTCGCAACATCTTCTAGGAAAGAGCCATGAGTCAACGCAAGCGTTTCTTCTAAACCATTGGATGATATTAGTAACTGCTTCTCAATCTCCGCTATTTCGTCTTTTACTTTATTAAAAAAATCATCACCAAGCTTAGAGCGAACCCTAATATCAATATTCTTTAATCGAAATACTGCAACCTTGTTTGTGCTTGTTATTATTGCAAGATTTGGAGATAACCAATCACCAATCGTTGTAAACTCTTCTGGTTTCAATGCCCCTGTTTCATCAATAACTTTATATTTTCTGTTTTCTTCTATGACGAACTCATTATTGAGGTAACCAATCTCGCTCTTACTTTTGATATCAACTATTCTGAATAACATAGTTAAACATTCGCGAAGTTAACAAAGCCGTTCTGTGTATAATATTTATACATTCTTTGTAATTTATTCAGTGTTTTTGGATAGCTTTGCAGAGACATATCAGCTGTTAGAACATGATCAGAATTATTCAATACTCCTAAAGTAATAGTTGATACAGTATGCAATATACTTAATTCCACCCTTTCATCTGCCCCCATTAATTTAGGTATTAGCTTTTGACAAAATTGAAGATCTAAGGCCTCTTCAGCTAAACTTTCATCGTTACATTCTGCAATATAATTATTAATGAAATGAGTAATTTCAAATATTGACCTGTGCCCCATATTTGTCCTGTACGGAATTAATCCATCATTAATTGCATATATCAACTCGATAAGTTTAGGTTTTTTTTGAGCAAGTGCTTTTGCACTGTTTATAGTTGGTAATGCCGTTATTTTTGAAAAAGTATGACTTAATTTATCAACTTTCAGGGTGCCACCTTGAGCAACTTGAGTATTTAAAATATCTATTGATACATTATTCATCTCAATCGTATTTGCTCTATCCAATACCTTACTACTAAGCGCATGTGTTGATTCGTCCATATTAATTGTGCCGATGATATAAAGGTTTAAAGGAATTTCCATTCTCTTTGGGGCGCCATTAGGTATCTTGTAGATTTCAAGTGAGTGTTGTGCTATTTCTCCACTTTTAGTGTGCTTAAGTAATGAGTGAACAATATCTTCTGATAACTCATTCAAGTCGTAAGTTCTAGTATTAGATAATTTGGCTTGATTTGGTCCTAGATGTTGAAAAAACTTACCGGCTAACCTATCAGGAATCTGGGTGCCTTTAACTTTGCTATTAAACTCTGTTTTGAATGGAGTTTGAAATCCCCTATCTTTTGTTGACGAGTATGTTTTTGAATAAGTTTGTACCCAGCGCTCTACTATGGAGTGCTCTCTCAAAATGGTTCTGTCGAAAGTGTCATTAATTTTTAAGTCACCCTTTTCAACTAAATCAAAAAACGCGGCAATTACCGCTTGACTTAATGTCTTCGGAGTTAGCTCAACTACCTCACTCTCCCAATCTTCTAAGTCATGGTTAATAGTGCGAATCAATCTACGGCTCTCTAAACATGACAAGAAATCAGAAAAATAATGCTCAACAACGGATAAATTCATTTCATCCAATATTAAAAAATATGGGTTATCTTGGTCGCTTTCAGCTTTTACCATGAAGTTATAAAAGTCTGATGGTACAAATTGCCCATTCAGATAGTCGTAAAACCCCATCAAGTCTGATGGCGCAGTCCAGTTGGGTCTAACAGGTACAAAACATAGGTGCTTATCTAGATCCAAACCATTTTTATCACAAATAAAATCCGCATATAACTCTGCTATTTTAGACTTCCCTGTACCTGATGGCCCATAAAGAATGGTAAATGGCTTTGTTTGCAAGCAGCAGTGGAAGTTATATAAGGTATCATCGTCAAAATAGAAGTTTTTCTCTAAACAATATTCTTGAATATTCATAAAATAAATTCGTATATGCGTTAAGTAGTTGCAAATATTATTAAACAAATTCATATATTTATCTAGCCTTCATTAGGCTTCTAAGGTTAGAATGAAATGAGCGGATATATATAAAGAACCAAGTTATGAACGATTCAAATTTTATTAAAACAACTGAGGTGGCTAAGATTCTAGAAAGGTCTGAAGCAACTATTAAGAGATGGGAGTCTGAGGAGAAATTAACCTCATATAGGAATGCCAGCAACCATCGTTTATTTTGTAAAAATGAAGTTTTAGGGTTAAAAAACATTTTGAATACAGAAATTAAAAAAACATCTCATACTATTCCAATCTCACGAGCCATTTCACCAAAGTCACATCCCGCACATTACTTAATGCATAAGTATTGGGGTAGAAAGCCTCATAATGTAGTGTCTGAATATATAGCAGCCCATACCCAAAAAGGTGAACGAGTTTTAGACCCATTCATGGGCAGCGGTGTAACTGTTATTGAAGGTGCAAAACTAGAGAGAGAAGTTATAGGTGTAGATCTAAACCCTATGAGCAAATTCATTGTCGATAACACTGTAAATAAAGTTAATATTCCAAAGTTTCAGCTTGCATTTGAGTCCATCTACGAAAAAGTTTTCGAACAATATCGGCATTTTTATATCACAAAATGCTCAAAGTGCGATGCCGATGTTGAGCTATCTTCCCTTGTATGGAGTGAGGAAGGGCTAGAAACAATAAGGCAAAACTGTCCATGCTGTAAAAAAGTTATTCAAACTGCCACAGCTATAGATATTAAAGTTTATGATGACATAGTAGGAAACTTTGAACTGTTAACTAAAGGTAATGCTTTTCCTACTGATAAAGTTCTTCAGTATGTGAAACGCAGTGGAAATGAAAGAATAGATGAACTTTTTTCAAAGCGTGCTTTAATTATTTTATCCTCTTTTCTTAGAAACATTAATGAAGAAAAAGATGAAGCCGTAAGAAACCTGCTACTTTTTGTGTTTTCCTCAGCACTACCAAATTGCTCTAAAATGCTCCCTGGAGATATCAAAACAGCATCTTACAAATCAGGCTGGGTAATAAGTAAATTTTGGGTTCCCAAAGTCCATACTGAAAGAAACGTATTTGAGTGTATTCAATTAAGATATAAAGCAATTCTTAAAGGTAAAAGTGAAACAACGCAAATTGATTCTAAATTTGTTAAAACATACAACCAAGATTCGAGATTCCTAAGTCAGATAGATGACCAATCAATTGACTATATCTGGACTGATCCACCATATGGTGAAAGTATTGCATATTTAGGCCTAAGTCATTTATGGAACTCATGGCTTGGCTTTGAGCCTGATTACTCTAACGAAATAATTATAGATCCTTTTCGTAAAAAACGAATAGATAGTTTCGAAGAGGGGATGAATGGCGTTTTCAAAGAGCTAAATCGCGTACTAAAAAAAGGTAAGTACTTATCTTTCTCCTTTCACAATAGAGATTTGAAGGTGTGGAAGGCGATTGTTGAACCTCTATTAAGAAATGGCTTTCAATTAGTAAATGTTGTTATGCAACCTCAAGCTGTATCATCAGGCACTCAAGGAATAAATAAAAATAACACTTTAAAAGGTGACTTCATTTATAACTTCATGAAGGTAGATGAACCAGCGAACACTGTCTTTACACATCATCCAAATGCTTATGCCCTCATAAAAGGTATGGCATTTGACTACCTACAGTCGCATAAACAGTGTACAGCAGCTGAATTATATGAGTTTCTTATCCCTCAAATTATCTTAAATCACGCTTTTATTGATGAAAATAAAAAAGTTATTGATATTGAAAACTTATTACAAAAAGAATTTATTTATTTTGAAGAAAATAATAACTACTACTGGAAGAACAAATCAAAACCAAGCAACAAACCTTTGGGCGTATTAGATCTTTTTGCTGGTGCAGGTGGTTTTTCAACAGGCTTTAAAAAGGCCAACTGCACTATTGTAGCAGCTGTAGAATTTGATAATGAAATAGCAAAAACATATAGTAAAAATCATCCTGAAACCATTTTACATAATGTCGATATTAGAAGTTTACCAACTGAAACAATAGTTAACAACTTTCAAGAGAAAGGCATTGAGTGTGACATTATTATTGGAGGCCCCCCTTGTCAGGGCTTTTCAATGTCAGGCAATAGGATTCGTAAAAGTTTCGAGGGTAAGTTCGACGAAAGAAATGAATTGTTTATGGAATTCTTCCGGTTTGTTAAAGCTTTAAACCCCTCTTACTTCATTATTGAGAATGTAGAAGGGATATTAAACTATAACGGTGGAACGGTTAGAGATGAAATATACAATCTTTTCGAAGGAATTGGATATAAGCTTGACTCTAAGGTGCTTCTTGCTGCTGATTACGGCGTTCCTCAACTCAGAAAAAGAGCCTTCTTTTTCGGTACGAGAAAGTCAGTGGATCCTAAGTCACTAATTCCCTCACCTACTCATAGCCCAGGAGACTATACTTCAACTTGGGATGCTATTAGCGATCTACCACCTATAGAGAGTGGAGAAGGGGTTGATTTGTTGGTTAAAAGTAACCACGCAGAATACACAAGCTACCAATTAAAGCTTGGGGCTCAAACTCAAAATATAATCTACAATCATAAAGCATCTTCTCATAGCAAAGAAACTATAGAGAAACTGAAACTAATTAACAGTGGAAAAAAACAATCTGACCTACCAGAGCATATGCACACAAAATCAGTTCACAGTGGCTCTTGGGGCCGTATGGAAAAACATAAACCAGCCTTCACATTAACAACTAGAATAAACACACCATCGGTAGGCAGAATCGTACATCCTGAAAAGAATAGAACCATCACGCCTAGAGAGGCTGCTAGGATTCAATCTTTTCCAGATGATTTTGTTTTTATTGGGGGAATTACAACTATCGGAAAACAAATTGGTAATGCGGTATCACCATTGTTAGCGGAGCAATTAGCAAAACAAATACTAAATATTGAAGAGCAATTAGGTTTAAACTTCTCCTAAGCAGTATAATTCGATGCACTTCATTTGAGTGTATCGAATTAAAATTTCAGAGAAGAAATGAGCTAGTTGTTGATATATACCTTTTAAGAAGTTGCACACTCTTAATTCATCATTTGTTGCAGTAACAACTTTAATCCCTGTAATGTTGCTCAACACTTTCTCTAAGCACGACAACACTTTACCTTTGTTTAATGGAAGATTCATTAGCCTCTCCCCCTAACTTTTTCTTCAATCCACTCATCAACTTCGGCCTCAACCCAAGCCACCGATTTGGCACCTAGAGAAACTTGCTTAGGAAATGTGCCTTTAGTCATAAACTCATAAATTGTTGAACGGCCAAGTGACGTTTTTTGAATAACTTCTTTTAATTTGATTAACCGCATTTTTCTATCTCCGTTATAGGTTCAAGAGATATGTCAGTTATGTAGAAAGTTACTTTTTAAGCTGGTGGCAAAATCAAAAATATTGAAGGCATATATCACTCAAGTGTATTCATTACCCACCTGAGGACTTGATCATGGCTTTAATTAAAACCAAGCAATACGAATCACAATATAAATGTTTAGAAGATAAAATTTTAGAAAGAGCAGCTGAAATAATGCAGCAAAGGTATGCTCGCCTAGGAGCCCTTAACAGCCCGTCTACGGCCATAGACTTTTTAAAGGCAAAACTAGGTGTGTATGAGCGAGAAGTATTCGCTGCGTTGTATTTGGATAGCCAAAATCGGATTATTGATTATCAAGAACTCTTTTTTGGGACGATTAATGCTGCATCGGTTTATCCGAGAGAGGTAGTGAAATCTGTGCTTAATAAAAATGCCACCAGCGTTATCTTTGCTCATAACCACCCTTCAGGCGATCCCACGCCGTCACAAGCAGATAAACTCATTACAAAGAAGCTGGAAAGTGCTTTAGCGCTAATAGACGTGACAGTGCTTGACCACATTATCGTAGGTGAAACATGTGTTTCTTTTGCAGAAAGGCAGCTATTGAGTTTAGACAGTAATAACTAAGAGGAGGGTATATTGCTAAATACTAATACGGTAAAAATCATTATTCATACGATTGCTATATTGAAAATAATTCAGAAAATCTATGAAGATGATATTAAATAAACCAGCGCCCTATCTGGGGCGCTTTTAATAGCAAGTCATTAATACTGTTTAGGTATGTAACTGGTTCCAAAATTCCTATTACCGGTACCATAAACTTTTGTCTTATTTTTTGCTAAGTAGTTTAATCGAGATACAGATGTATCCCTTTGTGATAGATAATTTTTAGAATTGCTTTCAATCCAATTACACGCCTTGTCAGGGAAGTTTACAAGGCTTTTCGCTTCATCCACGGGGATATCGAGTGCACTAGCCCATGCTTGTATAATTAGTGAAGCAAGGCTACCAGAATTACTGTCATAGCTACCTAAAGAGTGGAACCTGTCTTTATTAATAAAAATAGCAATATGATAGTGCTCTTTACCAGCAATCTCTCCAAACTCTCTCGCCCAGACATAGTACAACTCCGTGTCATGAACTCTATGCCCTAAACGTCTACGCTGTATTGCGTCACTGCTAAGCCTTGCTTTTAATGAAGCAAAGAACCTTGATATTAAATTATTCGCTACTGCTTTAGGTGTATCAAGACACTGATAATAATCAGGGAGGTATAAGTCAAATCTTACTACATTCAATCGAGGGTATTGCTCAATGGCATGGTTTAAAACTAATTCGATACGTTGTTGGTATCCTGGGTTATATATTGGTTGTTTGATCATCTTTAGTGCTCTTTGTTTTGTAAGTATACAAAGAGGCACTTATGTATTTTATTACATCATCAATACTTATAAATAACTAAGTTAAATAGGTATATCTTACCTATCCGACATACAACAAAAGAAAGAAACAAAGACCTTTTAACACTTTTTAGAAAAGTAGCCTTTCATACCTTTAAGATAATTTTATCATTCACTCTGGAGTTATGATCCCTATTTTAATAAAACTTCAATAGCATTGTACCCAAATGGTTTGTTTTACTATTGTCACTCCAAAGATTAAAGCCAAGTAGATTTAAAGTAGGTAATGGCTTCTTCTTCTTATAAATCATGTTTGCCTCTGCAACCCCGTATAAAATATAAATATCAGGCTCATCCATCAATTGGAGCGGATTCAAAACTGTTAGATAGATATCTTCGCATTCGAACACTTTAGCTAACATTCGAGCTACTGCGCTCTCTATTGATGTAATAATTCCCCTGAAAATAATATTCAATAATTCAGTTAGCGACGAAGCACCACGTCCTGTTACACCTTTCCCGATCTTCATAAATAAACTTTCAACGAAATCAATACCATCTATACCTACCGACCATTCCTTGTTACCAACAAAGCAGCTAACTATCCTTTTTCCTATTTCTTCATTTATGAAATATCTAATATTCTTATCATCTTTAATAAGTCGAAGTAGTTCAAGAATCTCTCTTGTTTTTTCGTATGTTAATAGCTCTTCAATACCTGAATAGCCAGGCCAATTGAAAAATGACTTACTAATTGCCAAATCAAAATAATTTCGCTGCTCGATATTTAAACTAAATTTATCATTTTCTAACTGTACTTTTGTTATTTTTAGTTTCTGAATAACTAAATTAAGGATCTTATAGAGCTCAAAATTTAGGGACGCATTATAGCGTTTTGTAAATGCATAAAAATTGGAGGGGCACTTATAGTCATTTTTCTGTTTGACATCTAATCGTTTTGGTAAGGTTTTGTGTGAACTAACAATTACAGCTTTATAAGGGGATAAAACTTTATTTAAACTTCCTATTTCAGTAGTTTTTCTATTACTTAACTCCTCAACTGTCGATTGAACTCTACGCTCTGTAGCTTTCAAAAATAAAGAAACATCCTTAATTTTGACTATTCGTACTGAGTAGTCAGCATACTCAAAGTACCGAAAACTTAAAATAATAGCGCGCTGAAAATTATTTAAAGATTCATCGTTTCGTACCTTTACAATATCCTTTAAGAAAGAGTTTAGTACTTTTTCTGAAGGAATACCTAAAAAGCTTCCCACTAGTTTTTCATCTCTAAAATAGATTTTACGAGGGCTGCCTTGACTCTGACTATATTGAGTTTCAATTAGTAATAGCGATTTTTTCTCTAGCAAAGTTAATGCTTTCTTACATGCTTGCGCATCAATTTTAAAGAACTTTGAAATACGATTAATTGATGTATATCTTTCCAAATCAATTTTATTTTCACTAAAGAAATATAAAAAAAATAAAAACTCTTTGTGCCCTAACCCCAATGCAATTCTCATAAAAACACCTAATACACGGCCACAAAAACCACTTTCAATACTAGTAACACATACTAGCAACATATACTAGCAACATATGCTGGTATGCTGGTAAATTATACTGTAAATTAGAGTGATCATGTTTTATTTGGAAGTATGCTTAGTGAAATTTCAAAAATGTTCAAATGGGAAAGGGTGTGATTGGTGTAAAGATAAAACACCCGATAAAGCTAGTTGGTTTTCAAATTATCTTGGAAAGATAAAAGGTACGACATTGTACGGTACTAAACCACTAGTACCTTGCATAAAAACTGCCTATTCATTACCTAACTCATCTGAAAAATTAGCAAAAGCAAATGCTATGCAAGCTTGGCGACAATATAAAAACAGAAAAATAAACGCAACAAAAGTTCAAACTAATTACACTCTTACTAAAGAGACTATTAAAATACTAAGGCAGTCAGCCACTCAAGAAGGTAGACCTCTAAACCTCGAACTTGAGATAATTATAAATACTTACCTTAAAATGAAAGCTGAAGGTAAACTTGATCACGAAATATCACTGATAGTTCTAAATAAGCTTATTCCCCTTCAAAATATTAATTAGACATCGAACTATTTATAAATTCACTCCACCATCCCATAATTGACCTTCGCTGCTCTAAATAATCGGAGCGGTTATACGCCGCTCTTGTTTCATTTTCATCTGCATGGGCTAAACAGGCTTCAACTAACAGGCTATCGTATCCCTTCTCATGAAGTGCTGTAGAGGCTACAGAACGCAGTCCATGGGCCACTAGCTTATCTTTGTAGCCTAAGCTTCGCTTTATAACTGCATTGACCGTGTAGGTGCTTGCATGGCTATCTTCATTACGTTCACTTGGGAAAACATACTCATGATGGCCACTTAAGGGCTTCATTTGCTCAAGTATTGCTAAGGTAGCAGGTGTTAAAGGCACTCTATGAGTCCTTCTGCGCTTCATTTCTTCAGCAGGTATAACCCATACAGCTTCTTCTATATTAATGTCTGCCCACTTAGTGCCTGCGGCTTCCTTTGAGCGAGTCATTGTGTGCAATTGCCACAAGGCTAAAAGCTTGGTTTTGTTCTGGATGGTTTGTGAGCCATTCAGAGCGGTTAAAAAATCAGGAAGCTCTTCAGGCCTTATTGTAGCCATGTGCTCAACCGTATTTTTAGTAAATACTTTTATGATTTTTGCTAGTGGATTGGCATTAATAAAACCATGGTTTACTGAGTAATCCATGACCTGGTTTAAGCTTTGGCAAATACGCTTAATTGTGGAGTGTTTACCGTCAGACTCTAGTGGCCTGAGTATTTCAATTGTGCCTATCGCTGTAATGCTTTCTAACGGTATATCTTTCATCTTAGGGAATATATACATTTCAAGCGCTCGCCACTCTCTAGCTGCGTGATGCGCGGTCACAGTAGGTTGTTTTCGTTCAAACCAAAGCTCTGCGGCAGTTAAAAATGTATTGGCTGCTTTTCGGCTTTCTGCTTTCTTTTTAGCTAACTCATGTTCTTTTGGGTTAATACCTTGCGCTAGTAGCTCCCGATACTCAATTGCTTTAGTGCGGGCGTTAGCAAGTGATAGAGATGGATATATCCCAAGAGGCATTCTGTTGAACTTTGCAGTTATTGGATTTTTGAACTTAAACTGCCAAGACTTAGTTCCCGTAGGTAAAACTCGTAATTGAAGTCCGCCACCATCAGAAAGCGTTTGCTCTTTGTCGGAGCTAGTAATTGATTTTATTTTCTTATCCGTTAAACGAACTACAGGCCTTGCCATAATAAGCTCCACAATACTAATTATGACTAGTATATATAGAACACAGCCTCATGGGTACTAAGGTGGGTATTAAAAATAGTGGAAATAACAAGATGAGGCTGGACTGCTACGGAACAAAAACAAAATAAACCATTGTTTTTATACGGGGTTAAATACAACTCAGGATTATTTCGGAAGTTAATGCATGTGCCCAGGGAACCACTGTATTCCTGCTCTACTCATTTGATTTGCAAACCTTTTATTCTAACCCATAACGCCATGGGGTACTGTGTGGGGTACTAAAGAGTACAATTACACTTTTTGTACTTGGCTAATAGTGTCAGTTTACTACACAAAGAGGATTTAATTCTTCTTAAAATAAACTAGCCGTTGAAATTTTAATCATGCTATCGCGCTTAAGCTTTGATAGAAAAATATCTTATTTACGCTCGGATAAAAAGTATGTGGCAACATTGAGCAAATTTTCTTTATTTTTCAGCCTATAAGGTATACAACTAATAAAATAACCTCATGCCCAATACAAACTAAAAACAAAAAATTCAATCCCATGAATAAAACCCAATCAACCTCTATAAAACATAATTAACAATTATTAATCTTACTCAGTAAATTGATATGGCAGCAGTTAAACACTATTGTAAATTTCTTGCTATTTTCACAGGCAATTCATTTAATTGCGCTATACTGGCGCAAATTTTTTCAAATAAGTAGTTATGGCTCTTAAATCCACCATTATGAAAGTGCAGTTGTCGCTTAGCGATATGGACCGTCACGTTTACCAAGATTTTAATTTAACCTTGGCCCAGCATCCTTCAGAAACCGAACAACGTTTGATGATCCGCTTACTCGCTTTTGCACTCAATAGCTGTGATGGTTTAGAATTTACCAAAGGGTTAAGTTCTGACGATGAGCCCGAGCTGTGGCATAAAAACTACAGTGAAGAAATAGAGCTGTGGATAGAGCTGGGTTTACCTGACGAAAAGCGCCTTAAAAAAGCCTGTAATAAAGCTAAAAAAGTGGTGCTTTACACTTATGGCGAAAACAACCAAGCTATTTGGTGGCAAAAACAGCAGCCTAAATTACGTGATTTTAAAAACCTTAGTATCTTTAGTTTAGATTATGGTGTTACCCAAGCTTTGGCCAATTTGGTTGATCGTAATATAAAGCTTGCTATTACTATTCAAGATGGCGAGATGTGGGTTAATACCGACACGACCAATATTGAAATAAAACCACAGCAGTTAATGTGATAACACCAAGGTGAGGGGCGTATGAAGGTTAAGCAGGTTATTGTTTTACACGGCTTATATATGTCTGGCTTTGTGATGCGCCCGTTGTGCTCTCGCTTAAAAAGTTCTGGCGTAAAAGTGTTAAACCTAACTTACAATACGCTCACTCCTAATCGCGATGCTATTTTTGCGCAAATAGATGAGTTTATAGGCGATCAGCCTTCGGCTTTTGTTTGCCATTCTATGGGCGGGCTTGTTGCTCGTGCGTATCTTGAGGCGAACTCGCCTGCAAGCCAACATGTTGAAAAAGTAATTACTTTAGGCACCCCACATAAAGGCAGCCATATTGCGCAAAAAATGCAGCAAAAAGGGTTTGAATCTTTTTTAAAAAATAGCGTAGAGTTTTTACTTTCTAAAAACGGTAATTGGCCTTTTAAAGCCAAACTTTACAGTATTGCTGGTGATTTACCCATAGGGCTTATGCCGCTTATTGTTAAAGGCAGTTGCTCTGATGGCACTGTATTACTTGATGAAACCAAGCTCAAAGGTATGGCCGAACATAAAGTGTTTCATTTAAGCCATACCAGTATGATTTACTCTCGCCAAGTACTCGATTATATTTTAGAGCGCTTAAACGAAGACGATTAATCTTCTGCCGCTGCTGCAATTTTATAACTAATTAAAAATATAATACCTAATACTAGTGGTATAGGTGCGGCTATATAACCAAAAGTATCAAAGTTAGCAAAGCTGGCACTGGCTAAATGCGCTATTACGCCAATTAAAAACACTACCACGGCGATACCCGTTACGATCAATTCAGCTTTATGTTGTTTAGCTGTTTTTGTGCTCACTTTATTTCTCCTAATGATTGCTACCTCCTTATTATGCGTTATCAAGTCGAATGATTTTTGACCTAAATCAATTAATGCGACAGCGGCGCACTTAACTTGTTTAAAGCTTGTTTTGGATCATGATTTGTAGTGTTGAAAATATATTTTCCCTTCAGGGGTGGTATTTTAATTAATCCGACCCATTACTATTAATGATCTATTTATTATTTTTATAAGTAATGTAAGTACACGATTTATTTAAGCTATTAATCCCATCTATTTAAATTATTTTACTAACGGCTGATGATAGGCAATACTCATTAGCAGTTAACGTTATTAACGGTTATTTAAGGAACAAGCTATGTCACAGGTAAATGCTATTGGTTTAAACAGTGCAAAAAGTGAAGACATTATTAAGTCATTAAACTCGCTACTGAGCAGCTATCAAATTCAGTACATGAACGCACGTGGGTTTCATTGGAATATTAAAGGCCGTAACTTTTTTGAACTACACATTAAGTTTGAAGAAATTTATAACTTATTGCTTTTAAAAGTAGATGAAGTTGCTGAGCGTATTTTAACGCTAGATGGTGCGCCACTGCATGCGTTTTCAGATTACCTAGAAGTAAGTAAAATTAAAGAAGCTAAAGGTATTAGCGACGGTGTAGCTGCAGTAGAGAACTTACTTGCAGGTTACAGTGTGTTGATTAAAATGCAGCGCGAAATTTTAAGCCAAGCAGCCGATGCAAACGACGAAGGTACAGCCGCGCTAATGAGTGATTATATTTCAGAGCAAGAAAAACTTGTTTGGATGTTAAAAGCTTACTTAGATTAATAAAAGTTAAATGCATTAACCGCTGTATTTAAGCAGCTATAAAATAAAAACATCGCCTACTTTACAGTGGCGATGTTTTTATTTGTGCACTTTTTAATTGTTGCCTAATTATTTAGTAAGGCGATAAAAAAGGCCATTTCGAGCGCTCTTTCTTCTAAGCTTTTAAAACGCCCAGATGCGCCTCCGTGTCCGGCATCCATATCGGTTTTAAATACTAAAATATTATTATCGGTTTTTAGCTCGCGCATTTTAGCTACCCACTTCATCGGCTCCCAATATTGTACCTGTGAGTCGTGCAGCCCTGTGGTTATTAGCATATGCGGATACTCTTGCGCGCAAATATTATCGTACGGCGAATAGGCTGCAATTACATCATAAAATTGCGCATCGTTAGGGTTACCCCACTCGTCGTATTCGTTGGTGGTTAGCGGAATACTTTCATCTAACATAGTGGTTAACACATCTAAAAATGGCACATGACAACCAACGCCACAATAAAGCTCAGGTGCTTGGTTTACCACGGCTCCCATTAATAAACCACCCGCACTGCCACCCGATGCAAATACTTTATTTTTATCGCCGTAACCTTGCTCAACCAGCGCTTTAGTAACGTCTATAAAGTCGTTAAAACTGTTTTGTTTATGTTGTTTTTTACCTTGCTCGTACCACTGCCTGCCTAACATTTCTGAGCCGCGCACATGCGCAATAACGTACACAAAGCCGCGATCGAGTAAGCTTAATGATGTACTCGAAAAACTAGGATCAATAGTATAGCCATAAGCACCATAGCCATATTGAAACAACGGATTAGTACCGTCCTTTTTAAAGCTCTCTTTACGGTAAACAACAGATACAGGTACTTTTACGCCATCGCGTGCAGTTATCATTAGGCGTTCTGACTGATAATTATCGGCGTTAAAGTCTCCTAATATTTGCTGTTGTTTTAGTAAGGTTTTTTCGCCTGTAGTTAAATCAACATCGTATAGCGAGCCAGGCGTAGTTAAGCTTGAGTAGTAAATACGGGCACTGCGTGATTCTGGCTCTGGATTCATTGCTATGGCGGCGTAGTAGCAAGGATCTTCAAACGCTAATGTCATGCGTTCACCTTGTTTATTAACAACCACAAAACGGGCTTGCCCTTGCTCGCGCTCACTTAATACTAAAAAGTCGTTAAATAATTCAACACCTTCAAGCAGTACATCATCGCGATGAGCTGTGTGCTGCTGCCACTGGGTTTTGTCGGCAATGGTTTGACTGGTTGCGGTCATTAAGCGAAAGTTTTTTGCTTGCCAATTCGTCACTATGTAAAAAGTATCGCCAAGCTTATCAACGTCAAATTCATGGCCTTCTTCGCGTGGTATTAATGCGTTGAACTCGCCGTTTGGCTGGTCAGCATCAAGTACCCAAGTATCGTTAGTTTCGGTGCTGGCTAAATCAATAATAATAAGGCTTTCGTCGCGACTTTTGCCCAGCCCCATAAAAAAGCTGCTGTCTTGCTCTTCGTACACCATTACATCTTGGCTTTGCTCTGTACCCAGCACGTGCCTAAATACTTGGTAACCTAATAATGTTTTTAGATCTTTTTTAACGTAAAAAACCGTTTTATTGTCGTTAGCCCAAACCACTTGGCCTTCGGTGTTTTCTAACTTATCGGTGAGCATTTCGTCAGTGGTTATATTTTTAAAGTGCACGGTATAAATACGACGCCCTTCAGTATCTTCTGAGTACGCCATTAATTGCTCACACGGGCTCAGTGCTACTTCGCCTAGCTCAAAAAATTCAAATCCGGCCGCTAGCTTATTTACATCTAATAAAATTTGCTTATCGCTAGTACTCATATCACTACTGCGATAATGACGAGAATATTCGTCATCGCCACGCACTTCAGAGTGATACCAGTATTTGCCATCTTTAACCGGTACTGTATTGTCGTCTTTTACAATACGGCCCTTTAGCTCTTCAAAAAGAATGTTTTGCAATGGCTGCATTGGCGCTAATTGCGCTTCACAATAGCTGTTTTCAGCATGTAAATGCGCTAATACATCTTTATTTTGACGTTCGTCATCACGCATCCAATAGTAATTATCGATACGTGTTTTATCGTGTGTGTTAAGGGTATAGGCTTGCTTTTCAGCAATAGGGAAGCTTGGCAGCAAGGCCAAAGAAAAATCAGAAGTAGACACAAATAAACCGATTAAAAAATAACAATATTTGCCAGTTTACCATAAAAATAAAAAAGCCCACTCATTGCTGAGCGGGCTAAACGGTATAAGTACAATTACTAAAATTTCTGCAATTTTTATTGTTGTCTTTATACCTTGGGAAGAGAGCACCTTGGGAGGAGAGTACCTCAAGAAGAATATCTTAAGAAAAATACCTTGAGAAATAATTCCAATTCAAAACTGTATACAAGCTATTTATTTTACTTGCTGCCAAGCCATAGCCCAGCTTTTACCCACACCGGGTTCAAACATGGCACTTTGCTCACCATTAACACGGCAATATTCACTAAATGGCCATGCTTTACACTGATAAATATGCCCTGTTTTGGGCTGCAATACTTTTATGCCCGCATTATAGTTATCGCCACCAGCGGGATAAACGCTATCGTATTCTGCGCTATTTTCTATTACCGACACATTGCGTTTAGCCAAACAATTAAAACTAACATCCGCTTTACAAATACCGCTTGATTCTAGTGCAAATATTTGATTATAACGATAAGCAACTACTAGCCCTGTATCGGTCATGCGCCCTGCGCTAACTAAGGGAACATGCACATTAATATATTCTGCTATTAGGCGCGGCCACGCATTAGGCCCTCCCTGCTCAGATACCGTCACTTCATAACTAAATGATAAATCGACTAGCTCTCCTTGCATGTCATAAAAGGTTACTACCACAGAATCGCCAATAGATAATTGGACATCCTGATTTAAGCAACCTATTGGTGTCCATTTTCCACAGACCAATGACGTATGCATAAACACAGCAACACCTTAAAATCCAAACCTTGCATTGGTAATACACAAATACACAGCCAAGACATTTAGAGCAATAAACAAACAAATGTAAACTAAATATTAGCTCAGTTTATTAATAAGATGAAGATTATAATTCGCAAGCTTGCAACAATCAAACAAAAGAATGTAACCAGAATTTAAATCTAATACTTAAGCTCTATATAAAACAAAAAAGCCAACCTAATTCGGTTGGCTTTTTACTTTGCTGCTTACTAACAATGCTATTTTAAATTGTAGCTTTAGTGGTTTTTTTTACTAAACGGGCGTTTAAATAACGCGCCTATATCCGTTAAAATAATATATAAACACGGTACTAAAATCAGTGTTATTAAAGTAGCAAACATGACAGCAAAGCCCAGGGCTACTGCCATTGGGGTAACAAATTTAGCTTGTAGGCTGGTTTCAAACATAATAGGTAATACCCCTGCAAAGGTAGTAATTGAGGTGAGTAATATAGCTCTAAAACGCGCACAGCCTGCCTCAATAACGGCATCTTTAATACTTACGCCGTTACGGCGCACTTGGTTTACATAATCGGTCATAACTAGGGAGTCGTTTATTACTACCCCTGCGGCGGCTATTAAACCAAAGCCCGACATTAAACTAATATCTAAACCAAACCAATAATGCCCCCAAATAGCCCCCGTTAAGCTAAACGGAATAACCGACATAACAATAAGCGGTTGCGAGTAACTTTTTAATGGCACAGCCAGTAAAATATAAACGAGGATCATGCCACCAATAAAAAACATCATTTGCTCACTTGCTTGCGCTTGTTGTTCCTCTATTGCGCCACCAAGCTCAGATTTAACTGTAGGGAACTCATCTTTAAGCTGCGGTAATAAGTTCTCTTTAACTTGTTTAACTACTTCACCTGGCTCTATTTGTTCTTCGTCGATACTGCCATATACATAAACTGTACGATAGCCTCCTTCACGGCGAATATAACTAATGCCTGGTGTTTCGGTTAGCTCAACTACATCACCGAGTAATACCTCACGCCCTTGTGGTGTGGTGATCACTGCATGTTTAAGTGATGAAAATGCTTCGCGAGTAAGCTTAGGGTAACGAACCATTACACGTACTTCTTCGCCGTTTCTGATCACGCGCTGCGCTTCACCACCATAAAAGCTAGCACCTACTTGGGTGGCAACACTCGAAAGATCTAAACCTAAGTCGTAAGCAACCGGTTTTAAGCTCATTTGCACTTCTTTACTAGCAGGATCAATGGTCGAGCTAATATCAAACAAACCTTTTTGTTGCTGCAGTAATTGAATAAAACGACGCCCTGCATTATTTAGCGTGTCTATGTCTGAGCCATACAATAAATAGCCAAACTCACCATTACCGTTGGCACCGCCGCCGCCAGCATCATCTTGAATAGTTAACGACTTAACGCCAGCTATGGTTGGCATAGCCTCACGCCAACGACGCGATAACTCAAAGGCGTTATACGGACGCAAGTCTTCATCAACTAATGGCGCTAATAACTGTGACTCTGTTCTACCTTGGTTAAATACCAAGATATCGCGGATCATTTTTTTACCAAATTCACGCTCGGTTGCTTCATCAACTTGCAGCACCATAGCTTCAATGTCGCGAATAGCTGCAATGGTTTGTATGTCTGAAACATTGTCATTCATTTCTACGCGTATTTGTGGAAAGTCGTGCGGTACTTTAGGGGTGGGTACAGTACGTACTTTGTTTGAGGTAATTAACCCAACGCTAAGAATAAGCATTGCTATAAATGCAAACATCACCGTCCAGCGCCATTCTACGCAGCGCACAATAAAGCGTTTATACGGGCCATTTACAAAGCCAAAAAAACGGGTATTAAAGCGATCGCGCCAACTGCCTTTTTTAATAGGTGCAAAGTGCGTATGAGCAATATGCGCCGGTAAAATTAGTTTTGATTCAACCAAACTAAATACTAAGCACAGCATTACCACTACCGCTATACCGTAAAAAAACGCGCTTTCTGGGCCGCTCGATAAGGTAAATGGTGCAAACACTGCAATTGTGGTTAATACGCCAAAGGTCGCAGGCGTTGCAACACGATTAGCGCCGCGCACTACGCTTTCAACACCACCACCACTTCTTTCTATTTCGGTGTAGGCGCTCTCTCCTATGACTATGGCGTCGTCCACCACTATTCCCAGCACCATAATAAACGCAAACAACGAAATAATATTAATGCTAATACCAAATACCGGCATCATCATCATTGCACCTAAAAAGCACACTGGCAGCCCTAGCATTACCCACAACGCCAGTTTAAAACGCAAAAATAACGACAACATAATTGCCACTAAAATAGCGCCCTGAAACAAGTTAGCTTTCATCATATCAAGGCGAGCATTTAGATAGTAAGTCATATCCATTAATGGCTCTAACCGTATACTGGGCGGCAGCTGATTATTTTTTTGTTCTATAAATGCTTTAACCGACTCAGCAACCGGGATCATGTTTTGCTCTTGGGTTGCTTTAACCGAAAGGTACACCGCATTTTGCCCATTAAACTTAAAGTAGCGCTCACCTTCAGTAAATTGGTCTTTAATTATGGCAATATCTTGCAATAATACTTTTGCGCCGTACTCGCCAATTTTTACCGGTATTTTTCGAAACTCTTCGCCGCTATAAAATTGATTTTCTACGCGTACCGAAATAACTCCCGAGTCAGTTTTTAGCTGCCCTGCCGAAAAGTTAGCTGAATATCTGCGTACTGCATTCATTACATCGCTTAAGGTTAAGTTATATTGGCGCAGCGTATCGGGTTCAATTTCAATGGCTATTTCATCAAGTGGCACATCGTTAACAACTAGCGATACATTAGAAAGCTGCAATAACTCACTCTCTATTTGGTTTGCAATTGGCTTAAGCTCGCTCAGTGGCAGGTCGGCTACTAAGGTCATGCCTATTACGTCTTGTCTAAACTCTACTTGGCTAATTGTTACCGGCTCCATACCGCCAGGAAACGTGGCTATACCATCTACGCGAAGTTTTACTTTATCGAGCACGTCGGTAAGTTTAACGTCAGTATTTATTTCTAAGCTCGCACGGCCACCATTACGAAACGCACGATACACGCCTTTTTTAATTTCGGTTACATCCTTAAGCGACTCCTCAATTTTTATGAGAATGCTTTCTTCTATTTCTTGTGGCGATGCACCTGGATAGTTAGCTTCAATATTAATGTAGTTAATTTCTACATTAGGAAACATTTGGCGCTGAATAGTAAAGTAACTAATAATCCCCATTACAATGATAAAAAACATCATTAAATTGGCAGCTACCGAATTCTTTGCAAAGTAGGCAATAATACCCGTTTGTTTTTGCTCTATTGGTTCATTCATATTTGCTGCCTTACAACTGCTGAGTATTAGAGTTGCTTGTCTCTGAGCTTTCAGTTGCGCTGTTAGTACTAGTACCAGCCACTTTTACTTCCATGCCCTTTTGCGGATACTCTGGCAAGGTAACAACGAGTTTATCGTCTGCATTTAAACCGCTGTTAATATAAAAAAACTCACCTTCTTCTCTAATAACCGTTACTTTGCGCGGCTCAAGTTGCTGCTGCTCATTTACTATCCATACCGTTTGATTATTCACTAATGCTTGCGGTAAACGGTAAATGTTACTGAGCATAGCGCCTGCAAATCTTACCTGTACGTAGCTGCCAAATTTAATTGCTGGTTGTTTGCTTTTTAAACCGTAAGGGTCGTCAATTCGCACCACTAAACTACTCATGCGGGTAGCACTATCTACAATACCTAAATCGCGGTCTATTACTGCTTCACGAGTAAAGCTATTTAGTCCTTTTTGAATCACTGTTGCAGTAATACCTTTAATTCGCTCTGGTAAAAAAATACTATCAAAGCCGGCAATAGGAATGATCACCTCTGCGGTTTCTATGTTATTAATTTCGGCCACTTGCGAACCCATAGATACAAACTGACCCACACCAATATTACGACTAATAACGAGCGCATCGTATGGCGCAGTTATTTCGCAATTTTCTAAGTCACGTTGCGCACGCTTTAAGGCAGCTTGCGCCGATTTAACCGACGCTTGTGCACTCAAAACTTGTGGTTTACGTAAAAATAAATCTGTACGGGCCTTACCAGGAAAGCGTGTTGCTTCGTCTGCTGCTACTTGCGCTTGTGCTTGTTCTTCAATTAAGCCTGCTTGTGCGCGTGCAAGCTCAGCTTCAGCCATTAAAACGGCTGCTTGGTAATTATCTTTTTCAATAGTAAATAGGGTTTCGCCACGGCCAACTACACCACCGGCAATAAAGTTAGGGTGCCAACTTAATACCTCACCCGACACCTGCGCCGACAATTGGGTATTTTCAAGCGGCTTTACTTCACCGTAACTATTAATAATAACCTGATGATTATTTGCCAAAGCACTTTCCACTTTAACGGTAGGGCGTGTATCTACTGGTTTTTTTTCTGCCGATTCTTCTGCAATAGCGTTAATTCCCATAAAGCTCACTATGCCAATGGCAAGTGCAACAAAAGGAAAAACCCATTTAAGTATTCTTGTTTGCATAACTTAATTACCTCAAAAACTCACTAACAACATAATAACAGAGCTTAACCAAATATTAACGACGCATTTGTAAGTAACTATTTCTAAAATAGCTCTCAATTAATAAAAAGAATAACAAGTAATACTACAGAGAAATTAAAGCTGTAATTTTTAAGTTTATAAATCAATAACTTTAAACAAGAATGAATAGTAGAGGCGCGGTTTGAAGTAATAAGTATATAGTGGCGGCTGCGTCGCCTGTGCTAACTTTCAAAAATTATATTTTTAAATAAAAACGTTTTATTCGCAGCGCAAGAGTAATAGCATGATTTATTTATACACAATTTAGAAAGTATGTAGCGCTTTGCTAAATAAAAATAGTGCCGGTTAAATACCTTACCGCATGCCCTGTGATCGTTACATATGTATCACCAACATCGCATAGTAACTGCCCTCCACGGCTCGAAGCCTGATAAGCACGTAACCTTGTTTTAGTTAATTGCTGCGCCCAATAAGGGGCAAGGCCGGTATGAATAGAGCCTGTTACATAATCTTCATCGCCACCACTGGCGGGCCAAAAGTAGCGAGACACAAAATCGTATTTATCTCCAGGCGCGCTGGCAACCACATCGAGCGGAAATAACGTTTTTAGTAACTGCGAATCGGTTTTAAGCTGAGTTACATCTTGCTCATTATCGTAAATAACAAAATAAGCTTGGCGGTTTTTTAGCACTTTTGTGGGCGCTTTTGATAAACCATTTAGCAGTGCAGAAGGGGTATTTAATACAGCAACCGGGGCTTGTTTTGGAAAGGTCATGGCAAAGCTACCATCGCTATTTTTATTAACGACTAACTCGCCCACGGCAGCAGCATAAAAACGCACTTGCGCTAAATTATGCTGCTCACAAAGCACATAAGCAGCTGCCAGTGTGGCATGGCCACAAAAGTCAATTTCCATCAAAGGTGAGAACCAGCGAATAGCAAAGCTGCCATCGCTTTGCTGGCAAGTGAAAGCGGTTTCAGACACGTTATTTTCTGCGCCAATTTTTAGCATTAAATCGTCGCTTAACCACGTATCTAGGGGGATCACTGCGGCATAATTGCCTTTAAATAATTCATTAGTAAACGCATCTATTTGATGAATAGTTAATTGCATGGTTTAAACTTTATAATTACGAATAGCTTAAACCTGCCACAGTTAAATTAAATTATCACTACTATTTTAAACGTTATACTGTATTAGGGCGCATTTTATAATATTGAATGCAACCAAGCTGCGCAGCGTTGGTGAGTAAAATCATTACAAACGTTAAAATATGCGCAATACTTTGCGTAGCCATAGCAAACTCGGCAAATAAACCACAAATACCCGCCACAAACTGCAAGCTAAAATAACGTGCACTTAAATTACTAATATCACCACTGCGAATAGTTTTATACGTTTGTGGCATTACACGCACCGAGCTCATTACCAAACCAACAAAGGTTAACCATGTTAGTACCTTAGCTGTATCGAGTGCTGGGTTAGCTAATAACGTAAATGGAATAAGCGAAAAAGCCAACATACACAGTAACTGAATACGCTCTTTTCGCTCAGCATTATAACGCGCAAAATAATATAAAATAGAACCACTTAATATGCCTGTTACTACAAATGGCAGCGCCATATAAAAGCGCTCAAAATACAGATTAAAGGCAATAAAGTACGTACTTTGTGCAACACCAAAGGTCATCATCAACAGCGATAAACCCGACACGCTGCGATTTTTACGAATTTTATTTAGCAGTGGTAAAAAACTAAAGACTAAAATAAATGAAGACAATACAGGCAGAAAATGTGCCAAAGCAACCTCGTTCGTTACGTAAGTGTTAATAGGAATTAAAATAGAAACATATAATAAACATATGTTTTTAAAGGGTTTTACCTTATGACGGCATTGTAGTGGCGACTAGATTTTACTCAACTAAATTGAAAATATTTTTTTAGCAGCTGGCAACTTAGCTATACAAAAATCGTTAGCTTAAGTTCACGCTTTTGCTGTTTTTAG
This sequence comes from Pseudoalteromonas sp. JB197, assembly GCF_002332205.1. Taxonomy (NCBI): domain Bacteria; kingdom Pseudomonadati; phylum Pseudomonadota; class Gammaproteobacteria; order Alteromonadales; family Pseudoalteromonadaceae; genus Pseudoalteromonas; species Pseudoalteromonas sp. JB197. The sequence goes on along the minus strand of NZ_NRGZ01000001.1, from coordinate 2,984,922 downwards.
CATAACCATCTGCAAAACTTGAATTGCAATTGATAATTGTTATCATACGTAATACTTATCATCTTTTCTTGCTTTATATATGCGAAAAACACTGTTTAAAATTCATAGCTGGGTTGCCCTTATTGCTATCATCCCCCTTATTGTTATTAGCATTACAGGGAGTGTTTTAGTATTTAAAAGCGAAATAGATGGCCTGCTAATGCCAAATAGCCACTTTGTGGTAAAGGCACTCCCTGAACGACTGCCTATTGATAAGTTAATTGCAAAAACAGAACGTACTTACCCTAATTATATAGTAGCTAGTTGGGAAATATTTAACGATGATACTGCTGATCGGGTTTACTTAATAAAGCGCGGTACAGAGCAATGGGCTAAGTTACATTTAAACCAATACACTGGTGATATTTTGTCAGAGCCTGTGGGCACCAGCCATTATTTCACCGATTGGTTTTTAGAGCTGCATTACACTTTTTTACTTAACGACTTTAAAAACTTACCAGGGCAAACAGGCACTGTATTAGGGTTCTTTTTTGCGGTGTTTTTACTCGTATTGGGTATTAGCGGCCTGATTATTTATCGCAAATTTTGGCGACGCTTATTTAGCGTACGCTGGCGTGCAACACTACAAATAGTGCTTAGCGACATTCATAAAATGACCGGCGTGTTAGGCTCACCCATTATTATTATTTTAGCCATTACTGGCGGCTACTTTAACTGGGCTGTGTGGTATCATGAAGTGATAGAACACGCACAAGAAGAGCATTATGTACTAACCAACCCCTTATACAGTCACGACATTTCGTTGCAGCAAATACTCGATGACAGCAAAAAACAAATCTCTACTTTTAACGGTACTTTTTTAGTTTTGCCATTAGAGCCAGACGAAAACATTACCTTATTTGGTGAAGTAAGCACAACCAATCCGCTGGCTAGTGAATACGCCAATACAATTACTTACAGTAAGCTAACTGGCGAGCACATGGCTAACTGGGATATTCGCGAAGTAGGAATTGGCTGGCAAGTAATTGATAGCTTTAGAAAGCTCCACTTTGGCTACTTTGCAGGGCTTGTAAGTAAGGTGCTGTGGGCTGTTATTGGCTTAAGCCCTGTATGGCTTGCAGGTACTGGCTTTTATTTATGGTTTACCCGCCGTGCACGTAAAAAGCAGTCACGACAAAACCGTTTAAATAAACGTCGCGCAGCAAACTCTTAATTACACCCCACAACCAAAAACTCGCTGTATATCAGGCTAAGTTACTGTATCTACAAATGGAGAAATAACTTAGCCAAAGCGCAGTTAACTACAAATTACACATGCTTTTAGTGAAGTTACATCCAGCTACGGGGATCAGATTCAACCTGCATAAGTATAAAATCAATTATAAAGTCAGCATCTTGCTGCTTTATATAGGGCATAAAAGCGTAACCTGAGGCGAGTTGTATATACACACTTTTTAACCCTGAGCGACGCATTAAGTAGGTACTTATACTACGAGCACTTTGTGTTTTATACAGTTCAAACACCCGATAATGTACGCCAATCAAGCCTTTGCGCACCACCATATAATACCGGCCATTATCTTCATGTAAGTAATAGCCATAACGCTGATACGACAAGGTAACTAAACCAGCAAATGCAACAAATACACCTAAACTAAGCCACATATTAAACTCAGCTACTAAGCAAAAAACAAATACTAATATGCTCGGTAAAAGCGCATAAAAAACTAAGTTTTTATATAGTAGTGCGCGCTCTGCGCCTGTAAATGCGAGGTTTTTGCTATTAAACCAAGGATAAATCCATTGGCAAACACTGTTTACTTGTGCCGCGTTTAATACCGGTAAGAGCAAGGTTTGTTTATTATTTTTAGCAGCAACGCCTGCTACCATACCACCACTGCTCGCTTGCAAGCATTCAACGGTAAAGCGTTTTAATAGTCGGGCAACTAAGTTTTGTTTTATAACAATTGATTGCACCTTATCTAAGCTCATAGATAACTGATGGCGCTCTAATAAGCCAGCAATGCGTTTAAACTTTTGTCCTTTAAAATACAGCTCGTAGTTATAAAACCGAATCAACGACATGCCAACCGATAACAACACCGCAATAATAACCAACAAAACAATTAAGGTGATCACCGCAAACATGGCAGCATTGGCCACTATACCTAGCTCTTGCTGGTAAAAGCCCTCCATTTTAGCAATCAGCTTTTGCTCTAAAAAATCGATAACAACATTTATAAATGGCGCAATAGCTGCAAAGGCTAAAATAGCCATATTTGATATTAAACCAAACTTAGCAATTTCTTTATTGCTAATAAATAGACTACTTTGTGCTGTTACTTGGTGATCTACATTGTCAGTTACAGTATCTTGCTGCTGGGCTTTGTAAGCAAAAATTTGTTTACGCATTTGTTGTGCGTGTTCTTTGGTTATTCCCGGCAGTACCACTTCTTGCGCTACGCTACCTGCGGCATCAAAAATACAATTTACTAAGTTAATAGGGGTAAAATAAAACGGCTCAGCAATATTTACGTTTTGTACGCGAGCAAATTTAAGGGTTAAACGCTCTTTTTTAAATACGCCTTTTTTGAGTAAAATTTCGTGTTCTTCAGAAATACAAAAACGAAAGCTTTTATAATATAAAAAAGAGTAAATAAGCAAAGCAACAAGCGCGACGGCTCCGGCAATTTGTCCCCAAAATAGTTTGTTTTCAACTTGAGTTACAAACACAATCGTAATAGGTAGCAAATTAAATATGCCATCTCTTATAACTCGCACCATAAAATGGACAACAAAATACACTAACGCCCAAGGCGATACAGCTTGCCAATGTAAACTACTTGCGCTACCAGCGTTACTCATCTGCAGGGGTTACTTGTGCGATGTTATCGTCGTTGCGGTAGTTTTGTACAAACTGGCGCATATTTTTACAATCGTCGTGAGTTAAGCCGCTAATTTGCAGGTCGGCGCTCATGCCACCAGCGCTGTATAGCTTTAAACTCGCTAAGCCGAGTTTGCGCTCAATTGGCCCGCGGTGCACCTCAATATGCTGTACTCGCGCTAGCGGCAAAATAACTATTTGCTGCCAAATAATTCCCTTTTTAAACGCGATATCGTGGGTGCGCATTGCTACCCCTTGCAGCTTTATGCTCACTACATTATAAAACATTGATAATATGATAATTATTGGCATGCCAATCAACAAATACGTTTGCGCTAGATTAGCAAAAGCAGCATTTAAGTAACACGCCACCACTAAGCCGGTTATTAAAGGAATATAAAACGCCAGCCAATTAAGTTGCACATGCAGCAAAGCGTTAGCCGCCAATGGCTTAAACTCAATATTACTATGTTGTGGTAAGTTGGTTATTTGTTGATTATTAAACACCATATTATTGTTTAAACTCACTATTACTTATATAAATACAAGGCTCAACTCAGCCATTTAATGATGGTAATTAAGGTATGGCTTTGTTTTGGCGCGAGCGTAACGGCATCATTTAATACGTTGGCTGCTTCAAGGCAAAGCATGTTGTTATATTCAGTATTAGCAAAGTTAGATAAACGCTTTGATTTTTCTATCCATGGATTCCACAATACGCAAGAGCTGGAATTTTCTCGGCCCACACTAATTATACCCTCGGGAGTATTAATGGTTTGCACTGGCGCTGCTTGGGTATAAACCATGTCGGTTTCGCGGGCAAAACTAACCACATCACTTTGCATTACTGGAGCTTCGCCAAATTCAGTATATTGCGCACCTTGCAAACCATCAACGCTGGTATTGTTAATATCTGATGTTGGAAAATAAGTATGCAGCGCTTGCGAAAAGCTAAACGGTGTATTGCTTAAATTTGTGGTTGTTAAGCGCACTTGTAACTGCTCGTTTAGTACAAACTCAACTCGTAAGCTTGATTGATGCGGCCAATAATCAAGATTAACTAGTTTCATGGGTAATTTGAGGCTAACAATAACTTCGTATTCGGTTTCATGCACTTCATCGGCCTGCCACAAACTCGTTCGAGCAAAACCATGCGCCGGAAAATCGCTGTTATCGTGTGCTCCAAACCAAGGCCAACAAATTGGGATACCGCCGCGAATACTGGCATTTTCTTGGAATGTTTCTTCTTGAGATACCCATAACAATGGCTGCTTACCTTTTGGGGTAAACTCGGTAATTTGCCCGCCTTGCAAAAATATTTTTGCATCGCAATGGCTGCTATTTATATTAATAAATTCTAAACCGGTATCAGTATGACAAATACTAACGGAAGGTGATAACTTCATATTATTTCCTATAATGCTGGCACGTAGTGTTAAATGTGCACCTAAATAGTCAAGTAAGCTTATAAATCATCTACATAATAAGCGAAATAATTTAAATATCGATCGCTTTATTTTCATTCGGTAATACCTGCAAAGTATTTATAAATAATTACTTTGTACTAATACTTATTTATAAATGTCATCTGCAACAAATTAGCAATACTTATAAATTGATAAAAAAAACTCATTATCTATACTCTAAAGGCTTAAAGGTATACTACAGCCATTAGCGAATAAAACACTACAGACATAGATTAAAAATTAAAAAACACAAATTTTAATTACTGCTCAAACTAATAAAAACCACAAAAAGCAGGCTAAAATGCAATATATCATTTGAATTCAATTTACTTGATGTGTAACATTTCGCGATTATGGCAAACCATTGCGCCCTTTTAACGAGATTAGCTAAATGCAAAAACATAACGAGTTATTGGTTTCTTTACGTAAAGTGATTCGTGCGATCGATTTACACTCTAAGCAACTGAATAAAACTTCAGGCTTAACTGGGCCACAACTGCTTATAATGCAAGAGGTTTCCCATACAGATGGGATAACAGCAAGCCGTATAGCTCAAAATGTAAATTTAAGCCCGGCAACCGTTACTAATATTCTTGATAGGATAGAAGGTAGAGACTTAGTAACTCGGGTACGTAGCCAAATGGATAAGCGTCGAGTGAGTTTATACCTCACCGATAAAGGAAAGGAGTTACTTGATAAAGCACCGCAACCACTACAAGAGCATTTTATTGCTAAGTTTTCGGCACTTGCAGAGTGGGAGCAGAGCCTATTACTGTCGTCAATGCAGCGCATTGCCGCAATGATGGATGCAGATAAACTTGATGCATCGCCTCTGTTAGAAGTGGGTGCGCTTACTCAAGCTCCTAAATAATAAATTTACACAGGATGTGCTTTTACATCTTAAATTTTCAATCAAAATTTGAGCAGCAATTTATGACTAAACTTTCGAAATTAACACTTGCCCTCATGCTAGCTGGTGCGTCGAGCAATGTATTCGCCGCAGATCTAGACACGCTTCAAACTCAGCTTAAGCAACTTAAACAGCAAATGCAGATGCTAGAGCAGCAATTAGCAGCTGAAAAAACCAAACAACAGAAAATTAATGAGCAACACGAACAACAAGTTGCTCAAATAAGTAAAAAAGCGGAACAAACAACTGTGGTTGCTGCCACTAAAGCTGAAGAGAAAGAATCTGCTGGTATAACCGTAGGTGGTGCTATTCGTACTAACTACAGTGTTACCTCGTATAGTGAAGGTAATGAAGACCGCCTTGGTGACTTTGATTTTGATATTTTTCGTTTAAACCTCTCAGGTGAAGTTGGTGGTGTACTTTTAGGCGGTGAAATTCGCTTTTTTGATTACATGACCGTTATAAAGTCGGCGTGGGCTGGTTATCAACTTAATGATGAGTGGCAAGTACAAGCAGGTATTACTAAAGTACCATTTGGTAACGACCCGTATAACTCACATAATTACTTTTTTAGTACTAACTATTATATTGGCCTAGAGGATGATCACGATCTAGGTATTATGTTTAAACGTAAAGTTAGCGATAACTGGCAACTAGACCTTGGCTTTTTCAAAAATGATGAACTTGGTGGTGTTGACGGTTATGTAGAAGATCGTAGCCATCGTTATTCGTACGATATTGTTGGAAGCCGCAGTGCCGGTGAAGGTATTTACGCAGACCCTGCAACAAAAGCAGACCCAACTGCTGACCCTAGCATTATTGGTGGAAGCCCTCTTGGCGAATACAACACCTTTACCGGTCGTTTTGCATACCATTTTGAACACGGCGAAGGCATAACTACTGAAGTAGGTATTTCAGCACTTGCGGGTGGCTTACATGATGGGACCGATCGTGCGGGTGATTACAATGCTTGGGCACTGCACTTAAATAGCCATATTAATAACTGGAATATTCAACTACAACACGGTGAGTATAACTACAATGTTGATAATATAGATCGCATGGCTGTAGGCGCATACGGGTTTTATGATTCAATTGCCGCCGATGCTACTACCAGCACCTTTAACGTAGCATATAGCGTACCAGTACAGTGGGGACCGGTAAGCAACCTACAGTTTTATAACGACTACGGTATTATTTACAATAAATCAGACAACAGCGCAAATACCTGGATGAACGTAACGGGTGTATCGGTTGCCGCCGGTGGACTATTTACTTACATCGATTATGTACATGCGCGTAATCAGCCATTTGTAGGCGGTTCTATCGCGGGTAACGGCGAAACAGAAAGCCGCTTTAATATTAACCTTGGTTATTACTTTTAAGCCAAGCAAGGTTAATTAGCTAGTTAATTAGTTACTTATAAAGGGCAACTTTGTTTGCCCTTTTTGCTGCGCTAATTTTATTTATTCCTTTATGCCCACGTATTAAGTAACTGCAATTGCGCTTAAATTTCGGCATTAATTACTCTATAATCAAACTAACTATAATTTAATAAAACTAACCTAAGTGAATATAAAAACAACCTATATATATTACAAAAAGGTATGGTTTAAAGTACTTGGCTTAATGCTAGTTGTACTTGGAATTATAGGTATAGTACTGCCGGTTATGCCCACCACCATCTTTTTTATTTTAGCTCTGGCCTGCTTTACTCGCTCATCGCCTGCACTTGAGCATTGGCTTTTAAATCATCCACGATACGGCACTACCCTGCACCAGTGGCAAGCACATAAAGTAGTGCCTGTTAAAGCCAAATATTGCGCCGCTTTGGGTATGCTGGTTGGTTTTATATTTTTACTGGCTTCATCTCCTGCTGTTTGGGTTATTTTTTTAGTTGCCATAATTGAAGTGGCTGTAATGATTTATTTAATTTTAAGACCCTCTTCCATACCAAAAAGTTGAATATCCCGCTTTAACAACGTAAATACCCGCTGTTTATAAAAACTTAATGTAAAGTTTAGTAAGTATATTTGTAATGGCTAATACAAATCATTATCATGTGGTAAATATTAATTAGTTTACAGTTATTATGGCGTTTATTAACAAACGAGCTTTATATAGCACCAGCCGGGCTTTACACATTTATATTTCTACAGCGCTATTTTTTTTGCTTATTTTATTTTGTGTTAGCGGCATAGTACTTAACCATGTTGACTGGCTTAAAAATGATAAAAATAATGGCCAAATATCAACTCCAATTCCAAGTGCATTGGCTGCCAAAGCAAATGCGCAGTTAAGTACCTTACCTACACTCTACCCCGAAATAGAAGCTTACTTAGCCAAGCAATATGCGCTCACTAACGTAAAAAGCATTGAATGGGAAAAAAAGGACGCACTGGTAATGCTCGACTACCCATTACCCGCGGGGTTTGCCTACGCCGAGCTCGACTTTATAAGTGGCACACTAAACCTTGATTACCAAACAGGTGGCTTTTTAAGCCTTATTGGCGACTTACATAAAGGCCGCCACAGCGGTGAAGTATGGAGTTGGGTAATTGATATATCTGCCGTACTAATGATTTTATTTGCCATCACCGGCATGATTATTTTGTTTCAAAATAGAAAAAAACGCTTAGCAGGAATATGGATAACCGTACTAGGAGTGGCAACTCCACTGGTTATTTATTTATGTTGGGTTCCACAAATAAAAGGAGTGTCTTAATGGTTAAATTTAAATTATTTATAAGCGCCGCATTACTGCTCGTAGCTGCGTTTTTTCAAACAACGGCGCATGCAAAAACACCACAGCTAGAGGTTGAATTAACGCTTCCTGACTTAGAAGTACAACCGTATCACCGCCCATACGTTGCAGTTTGGCTTGAAACACCAGAGCGCAAACACGTTACAACGCTTGCACTTTGGGTGCAAAAAGCAGAATGGTTTAAAGACTTACGCCAATGGTGGCGTAAAGCCGGTAAAAGCGATGCCAACTTTGACGGCATTAGCGGCGCAACAAAACGCGCAGGTACTTACACCATAAATTGGCAAGGTAATGATTTAGACGGTAACCCAGTAAAACCAGGTAAATACTTACTAAATATTGAAGTTGTACGCGAAGAAGGCGGCAGAGACTACACCCGCGTTGAGCTTGATTTAACTAAATCAGGCAAACTAACAATTGATGGTAAAAACGAGCTTTCTAAAAGCTTCGTCACTGTAAGCACTAAGTAGCTGCTACTTAATCATTTGAATTTAAGGAAATACAATGAAAATTAATTTATTAAAAACGGCATTAATCGGCGCATTGAGCTTATCTGCTTTAGTGTCAACTTCAGCAAGTGCACACGGACGTTGGTTACTACCTTCGCATACATCTTTATCAGGCGATAAAGCGCATTACGTAATGATTGACGCAAGTATTTCAAACGAAATTTTTGCACCAGACAAAGCCTTTAAACCTAAAGAAAAAGGCGCCGAGTACGACGACACATTATTAATGGCACTTGCGCCTAATGGTGAGCCAGTAAGCGACACCATTCGTGCTTATTACTTAAAGCGTAAAAGCTCAGCTGCAGTAAGCTTAACAGAGCAAGGCACTTACCATATTGCAATGACCCAAAAGCCAATGTACATGACCTTCTATAAAAACGAAGAAGGTAAGCGCAAGCGCGTATTTGGTAAAAAAACAGACGCCGAGTTACCTAGCAATGCAAAAGATGTAACTACAACGAAGGTTGTTTCAACAGTAGATACATTTGTAAGCCGAAATGGCACCTCAAAGCCTGCACAGTTAGGTTTAGGCTTAGAGCTTAGCGGTCCAACGCATCCAAACGATTTATTTGTAGGTGAGCAAGCACGTTTTCAATTACTACAAGATGGTAAATCTGCTGGTGAAGGCATTGAAGTAAGTATTTTAAAAGGTGACACTCGTTACCGTAACGAGCGTGGCGAAGTAAAAGTAACTACCGATAAAAATGGTATGTTCACAACTACGTGGAAAGAGCCTGGCTTATACCTAATAGAAACATCTAACGATGTTGAAGTAAACGAAGAAGGCGTAGACGCTGGCCGTTATGCTTTATTCACAACACTTGAAGTTGCGCCTGAATAATTTTATTCACGTAGGTTAGCACCTTATAAAGGCTGAGCACTTGCTTGGCCTTTTTACTTTTTAATAACTTTTATCCACGCTCCCCCTTGAATTCGCAACCATTCGACACAAGATTGCAACTGAAACGATCCAAACGTCTCTATCGTTCGTAAACACTGGCCTTATGTGTTAACAACTTAGAATATCTTAGATAGTTTTTATCTTTGCACTAGGGTAGCCGCTTCTATATGATGCGCTCCTTCTAAAAATCAATAGTCAGCAGCCCTTAAGGGAATCAACATCATGTTAAAGCAATTATCAGCCAAAAAAGTAGCACTTAGTCTGGCCGTTACCTCTGCGCTTAGCGCGTCTTATTCACCAGCGTTTGCTGCTGAGCAAGACACACAAGCTCAAGAAAGTATTGAAGTCATTTCGGTTACTGGTACACGTAGAAGTTTACGTAGTATTGCCGAAAGTACTGTACCTGTAGATATTATTACCAGCGGTGATATGCAAAGTACGGGTCAGCTTGAAATCAGCCAAGTACTTGCAAACCAAGTGCCAAGCTTTAACTACCCAAGCGCAACAATGGGCGATGGTACAGACCATGCTAAACCTGCAGTTTTGCGTGGTTTAGCCCCCGATCACACCCTAGTGCTTATTAATGGTAAGCGTCGTCATTCAGGTGCGCTATTAAACTTAGCTGGCGTAGTTGGCCGTGGCTCTACTGCTGTTGATTTAAACATGATTCCAACTTCAGCAATTAAGCGCGTAGAAGTATTACGCGACGGTGCCGCAGCGCAATACGGCTCAGATGCTATTGCAGGGGTTATTAATATAATTCTTAAAGATGCAGCGCAGGGCGGCAGTGTAAGCGTAACTTACGGACAATATGATACTCAAATGGCCGGAGTACCTCAGCTTGAAAGCGTGTACGCAGATGCAAACGGCAACTTAGCATTTAATACTGGCGACGATCGTAAAATGAGCGATGGCGCAACGCGTACTATTAGTGCTAATTCTGGTTTTTCGTTAGCTGATAACGGTTTTGTAAACGTGTCTATTGAATATCGTGATAACGACTCTACCCAGCGCTCTGGTTTTGACCCTCGCGAGCAATATAGCCGCCTTGATGATGGTAGCCTAGATCCACGCGAGTTTACTATCGACCGTTACAACCACCGCTTTGGTAAAGCAGAGCTTGAAGACTATGCACTGTTTTACAACATGAGTTACGATTTAGATAATGGCTTAAACCTATACTCGTTTGGTAGTTACTCAAAACGCGAAGGTAATTCAGGTGGTTTTTATCGCCGAGCTGTAGATAAAAATAACATTTTAGACGTTTACCCTAATGGCTTTTTGCCGCAAATTGAAACCGACGTAGAAGATTACTCTCTCGCTCTTGGTTTACAAGGTGAAACAGGCGACTGGACATGGGATGTAAGTACCAACTACGGCCGCAACGACTTTGCATTAGGCGTAGTAAATAGCTTAAATACATCTTTAGGTGCCACCAGCCAAACCGAATTTGATAACGGCGCATTGGTTTATGACCAATTTATTGTTAATGGAGATGCCAGCACAGCATTTGATTTAGGTTTACCAGATGACGTATTTTTTACTATAGGTGCTGAATACCGCCACGAAAGCTACAAAATAGAACAAGGCGAAGAAGCTTCTTATATTACCGCGCTTGATAGTAACGGCAACCCAATTGCAGCAGGTGGTGCACAGGTACTATCTGGTTTTGGTCCGCAAAGTGTTACCGACGAAAGCCGCCACAACGTAGCACTTTTTGTTGAATTTGATACCTACCTAACAGAAAAGTGGAATGTGGTTTTAGCCAGCCGTTATGAAGATTACAGCGACTTTGGCGACACATTCACCTCAAAAATAGCAACGCGTTACAGTATTACTGATAACTTATCGTTACGTGGTGCAGCAAGTACCGGCTTTCGCGCGCCATCGCTAGCACAAAGCTCGTATCGTCAAATATCAACCATACTTGAAAACAATCAAGCGTTTGAAGTAGGTTTATTTCCAAGTGACTCTCCAGCAGCACAAGCATTAGGCGCTAAAAAACTAGACGCTGAAGACTCTGTAAACTTAACCGCTGGCTTTGTCTACACTCAAGGTAATTTTAGCCTAACGGTTGATGCATATCGTATTGATATTGATGACCGGATTGTACTCTCTGAAAACCTAGCCGGTGCAGCAGTTGCGCAAATTTTAGCAAACGCTGGTGAGCTAAACACCGAAAGCGTACGCTACTTTACCAATGCAATAGACTCACGTACGCAAGGTGTAGACATAGTTGCAACTTATTTACTGGAACTAGATAACCTAGGCGACGTACGCTTAAACGCAGCGGTTAACTTTAACGACACTAAAGTCACCCATATAGACGACAACCCTGAAGAACTCAATTCGTTAGGTGATGACTATGTTGTATTTGCTCGGCGTGAAGTGGGCCGTTTTGAAGAAGGCACACCAGATAGCAAACTAAACTTATCGGCTGTTTGGAGCTTTAACGAATGGCAAACTACACTGCGTGCCACGCGCTATGGCGAAGTTGCTGATATTTCTACAAGCAGCGACCGAGATGAATACCTAGATGCAAAATGGATAACCGATCTTGAAGTGGCTTATAGCCCTAACGATGAATGGAAATTTGCCGTAGGCGCTAACAACCTGTTTGATCAGTACCCACAAGCAACTGTAGATAACATTGGTTACTCTAACTTTGGTCAAATATTCCCGTACACCCCCTACGTGCCATACAGTTTAGATGGCCGCTTTTTATACGGTAATATTACTTACCGCTTTTAATAAAAGTGCTAGCTAAAAGTTGAAAGTTATAAAGGATGCATTACGCATCCTTTTTTTGCTGCTTAACGATTGATATAAGTAACATTCGCGTTAATCCTGAAAAAAAATCTCATTATGATTAAAGCAGAGCTAGGGTATGTCAGCGTTAATAATACTTTGAAGGCTGTAAAATTTTAAAAAAAACAGCATTTTTAGCCACTTAAATTATTGTATTTTATAAGCGTGTCAGTCATTCTATTTATACGCAAACCACTTGGGTTTAAAAACTCACCTAGGAAAAACACGTGTTAGAAATAGCTTTAATTTACTTAGCGGCAGCAATTGTAGCTGTGCCTATTGCCAAACGAGTAGGACTCGGATCGGTGCTGGGTTATTTAATCGCAGGCATACTTATTGGCCCTTATGCCTTAGCTATGGTTGGCGATCAAACCGATGTAATGCACTTTGCCGAATTTGGCGTAGTAATGATGCTATTTTTAGTTGGTTTAGAGCTGCAACCTTCACGTTTATGGACATTACGCCACTCAATTTTAGGGTTAGGTGGTTTACAAGTAGTGTTTACCGCAGCCGTTATTTTTGCATCTTGTTATTGGCTGTTTGCCATGCATTGGCAAACAGCCCTTGCCATTGGTTTAATGCTGGCGCTTTCCTCTACCGCTATTGTACTGCAAAGCCTAGAAGAAAAAGGCTGACTAAAACAAGAAGCTGGGCAAAATGCTTTTTCTGTACTGCTATTTCAAGATATCGCTATTATTCCTATTTTAGCGTTATTACCCTTACTCGCATTTGCACCACTGAGTGGCAACGCCGAGGTTAGTGATTCAATTATTGCCAACTGGCCGGTTTGGCAACAAGTAGGTGCATCGATTGCTGTTATTGCCGCCATTATTGCTTGCGGTAAATATATATCGGCCCCCATTTTTAGATATATAGCGCAAACACATATACGTGAAATATTTACCATTTTTGCGCTTTTTTTAGTGGTTGCCATTGCATTGGTTATGCAAAGTATTGGCTTATCACCTGCGCTGGGTACCTTTTTAGCTGGCGTAGTACTTGCCGAAAGTGAATTTAGGCACGAGTTAGAGGCCGACATAGAGCCTTTTAAAGGTCTGCTATTAGGGCTGTTTTTTATTACTGTGGGCGCGTCGATTAACTTTGAACTGTTTTTTAATCAATTTAGCACTGTGATTAGCTTAGTTGTTTTATTGATAGTAATTAAAGCCTGTATTTTATTTGCGCTGGCTTTTACCTTTAAAATAAATAAAAAGCAGCAACTATTATTTACACTGGCTTTGGCACAAGGAGGCGAATTTGCTTTTGTATTATTAAGTGTAACTAGTACGCTAAGCATTTTAACGCCCGAACAAACCGCATTAACAACCTTAGTGGTGGCTATTTCTATGTTAATAGCCCCTTTATTATTAATGTTTTACGAGCAACTGCAAAAAAGCGATAGCAGCGTAAAGCCTGAATTTGATAAACCCGAGCATATTAGCAGCGCTAAACATGTCATTATTGCGGGCTACGGTCGCTTTGGCCAAGTAATGGGGCGTTTACTGCATGCCCAGGGTTACGAAATAACAGTACTTGATCATAGCCCTACGCAAATTGAATTATTACGCCGCTTTGGTAAAACGGTATTTTATGGTGATGCTGGGCGTCAGGAGCTACTTGAAGCCGCAGGTGCAAAAACAGCACAAATGCTGGTAGTGGCTATAGATAACCCCGATAAAACATTAGAAATTATTAAGCTTGCGCAAAAAAACTACCCGCAGTTAAAAATTGTTGCACGTGCTATCGACCGTCGTCACGCTTATCAATTACTTAGTTTAAAAGTAGATGCCTTTAATCGTGAAACTGTTGATTCTGCCATCAGCCTTGCAGTTAAAGCGCTCGAGTTATTAGGTAACAATAAACCCGATGCCGAGCGAGCTGGTAAGCTATTTAGAGATCACGACCGCGCCAGTGTATTACAGTTAGCAAAATTATGGGGCGACGATATTAGCTACGGTGTAGCTGTACGCCAGCGTATGGAAGATTTAAAACAAGTGCTACAACAAGACAAACAAGCACAAGAAGATTTAAATACCTGCGACGACAACGACTATATTGCGGGCTTAACAGAGGACGCTGCCAAGCCCAAAAAATCTAATGATAATGCTCACCTTGGATAGCTTGCCCCTGCTGGTTATAAAAGCCAGTGGCGCTATGCTCAATAAAACCAAGGTTAATCATTTTAGCTAAAAAGGGATCGTTTTCGTTGTCGCCTATATCGGCATAGTCGGTAGTTTGAAAGTTATCCCATTTAGCAAACTGAGCAACTATCGCTTGCTCGTTACTACTTACATTATTAAGGCTGAGTAAGGTGCTTACTTGGCTTTTTTTACTGCTGACACTAAATGTTTTAACCAACTTTGACTGTGTAAATAAAGCCAGCTTATACTCAGTTTCAGCTTCGTTTAACACATAGTTTTTTACTTCATCACAACCTGTACCCTGAGTATTTACTAACGTCATTTTTGCTATTAAATGCGCATCCACCAGCTGGTTTTTTGCACTCCAGTTTTGTACTCCACGTACTTCTGACGGTTGGTATTCAATACCCCGCTGCTGAGCATTAAAGTAACGAATTGGCCGTATTTGCTTATTAGTTAAATGCTGCCACAGTTCGGTCGTTATTTCGTTTTGATGCGCTACTTGTTGCTGGTTTCGCCACAGGGTTAGCGCTTGAGTTGTTGGCTCGTTATTTTTATTGTTGGTTACAGTGTAAGTTGCTTTTAATAGCGCTGGGTTAACATTGCATTGCTGGGAAAAAGCGCTGCTACTGAATAATACGGTCATCATTAATAATGCTTTTTTCATTGGGTACTCTTTTTAAATGGCTCTAATTTATGCTTTTAACATAGCTAAAAATAATGGCTGTTTTATGACAAAATATAATATAAAAACAACCCGCACAGAGTACGAGTTGTTTTGCACACACAATTTATAAACTTACTACTGCGCCACTTTGTCGTTTGCTGTTTTAACTAAATCTGCGGCAAAGTCCATTACATGAAATAAAAAGCTTTGCTCATTAGTGCCTGTCACTAAGTGCGCACCAGGGCCTATAGCATATACGCCAACATCTTCACCTGCGTGTGTTTCTGAGCTCATTGGTACCAGCGCTTCTTGATGAAAACCAGGGGTAGTAGTATCAACATTGGTTAAATCAACCCGCCCTGTTACTGGTGCAAAGTTATAACCTACGTCAGCATCTGTTTCGCTACCGAGGTTTCTAAAACCACCACCATTGGTATAACCTAGCGTTGTATATGGCATATCATCGGCCGCTAGGCTTGGCGTTGTTTCGCCTACGCCCACCACTTTACCTAAAATAGGATTACCGCGTTTAGGGTAACCCGCAATGGTAAATACATGGCTGTGATCGGCTGTTACAACAATAAGCGTTTCCTCTGGATTGGTGTTATTCATGGCAACTTGTACTGCTTTTGCCAATTCAATGGTGTCGTTTAAAGCGTTATATGCATTACCCGCATGGTGCGCGTGATCAATACGACCCGACTCAACGGTTAAGAAAAAACCTTTATCGTTTTTGCCCAGTACATTTATGGCTTTTTCGGTCATTTGCGAAAGCGAAGGCTCGCCAGCAATATCATTTGCGCGGTCTGCTTCGTACTGCATGTGGGATTCGTTAAACAGCCCAAATACTTTAGTAGCATCATCGCTAATTGCATCAAAACCGGTTTGATCCATTACATAAGTACCATTTGGATATTGCGTTTTCCATTCACTAATTAAATTACGATTATCAGTACGATCCCCTTCAACTGCACTTACTGCATCGGCTGAATTAAACGCAGCATCTTTTGGTAAAAAATGACGACGCCCGCCACCCATAACAACATCAATGCCATCTACATCAACACCATTAAAGCGCGCTTTTAGGTTGGCTTCAAAGTTAACCAGTTGCGATGCAATATCTTCACAATTAGCTGACTCGCTCGCGGGCATATCAGAAATATCTTCCCAGTTACGATCGGCCGATTTTGCGTACATAGCCGCAGGTGTTGCATGAGTAATGCGGGCAGTTGAAATAATACCGGTCGCTTTACCCGCAATTTCAGCAAGCTCTAGTGAGGTAACTAGCTCATGTCCTTTGCCTGATGCACAATTACCACGCTCAACCGCTTCATCAATACCAATTACACCCACATCGGTTTTAACCCCTGAGGCCATTGCGGTCATAGTGCCGGCCGAATCGGGCGTTTGTGCATCTACGTTATAGGTTTTTACAAAACCTGAATACGGCATAGTTTCAAAGCTTAATTGATGCTCCTCACCCATTTCACCTTCTAACTGCCCGGCTAAAATACGCGCTGCAGTTATTGTCGAAATTCCCATACCATCGCCAACAAATAAAATAACATTTTTAGCCTTGCCTGACTCAGTCACTATGCTCGCATTTGCTGTTTTTGTGGTTGCTAATTTGGTTTGTGCATCGCTAAACCAAGCATTACTAGTAAGCGATGCTAACTGCTCGCTGCTAAGCGACGTAGCTGGTGCATTACATACTAAGTTACTTGATGTAGCCTCACTGCTTTCTAATATTCCATTACCGTTGGTATCTTCGCCTGTTTGTGTTGTTACTCCGCCGTTAACACATTGCTCAGACCCGACAGCAATTACGTTATTGACAGTTAATATACTATTTTGGTTTTTATCGCTGTCACTTGAGCAACCCGTTAGTGCAAGAGTTACTGCTAAAGAAAGTACCGTTAATTTTTTCATGTTAGCCGCCATTATTGCTGAGTTAGTTCAAGAGCTTGATTAATTATATGAAACACTACATTTTGCTCAATTACGCCTTGTGCAAGCTGAGCACCGGGGCCTGTTGCATGCAATGAAATGTCTTCACCTGCGTGTGTTTCCGAGGCCAATGGCACTGTTGTTTCTTGATGAAAACCAGGGGTTGTTGTATCAATCCCTTGTAACTCAACGCGCCCTGCCACAGCAGCACTTGCATAGCTTGCATCGGCATCTGTTTCATCACCTAAGTTTCTAAACCCTAAACCATTGGCGTAACCAACTGTGGTATAGGGCTTGTTATCGGCAGCTAGGCTGGGGGCTGTTTCGCCCACGGCCACAACTTGACCTAAAATAGGGTTGCCGCGTTTGGGATAGCCCGCAATAGTAAATACATGACTGTGATCGGCAGTGACTAAAATGAGGGTTTCTTCTGGATTGGTGTTATCAACCGCAGCTTGTACCGCTTTGGCCAACTCTATTGTGTCGTTAAGTGCATTATAGGCATTGCCCGCATGGTGCGCGTGATCAATACGACCCGATTCAACGGTTAAGAAAAAGCCTTTGTCGTTTTTGCCCAGCACTTCAATTGCTTTAGTAGTCATATCGGTAAGTGAAGGCTCGCCAGCAATATCGTTTGCGCGGTCTGCTTCGTATTGCATGTGGGATTCGTTAAATAAGCCAAATACTTTAGTAGCGTCATCGGCAATATTATCAAAGCCGGTTTGGTCCATAACATACGTTGCAGTAGGGTATTGCGCTTGCCATTCACTAATCAAATTACGATTATCGGTACGATCCCCTTCTATTGCGCTTACTGCGTCTGTTGAATTAGCTGCTACGTTTTTGGGTAAAAAGTGCCGACGTCCGCCGCCCATAACAACATCAAGGCCATCTATATCAGTACCAACAAAACGTGCCTCTAGGTTTTTTTCAAAGTTAATTAGTTGCGAGGCAATATCTTCACAGCCAGCTGCAATTGCATCCTCTGGCATGTCTGAAATATCTTCCCAGTTACGATCGGCCGATTTAGCATACGTTGCTGCAGGCGTTGCATGGGTAATTCGCGCTGTTGAAATAACCCCAGTTGCTAGGCCTTTAATTTCTGCCAGCTCTGTTGCTGTTAGTAACTCGTTGCCCGCAACTGTTGAACACATCCCACGCTCTATATTTTCGTTAACACCAATTACACCAACATCGGTTTTTACACCCGAGATCATCGCGGTCATAGTGCCCGCAGAATCGGGGGTTTGTGCATCTACGTTATAGGTTTTAACTTGTGCAGAATACGGAAATGTCTCAAAGCTTAAATACCCCTCCTCCCCCGATTGGTTATTACGTTGTCCTTGTAAAATACGTGCGGCGGTTAGTGTTGATACCCCCATACCATCACCAACAAATAAAATTACGTTTTTAGCTTTGGTGGCTTTAACACTCTGCGCTTGGGTGGTTTTTGTTGTTAGTTTTGTTTGCGCAGCGCTATACCAACTGCTGTCTTTTTGACTTTGCGGTAGAACATTGGCATGACTAACGGCACTAAACGCACAGGTGAATGCGATTGCCGCAGCGACTTTTTTAATTTTCATCCGTAATTCCCATTATGTAGTGGTTATTTTTAAAAACTGTGAGCTCAAAAACATCAACCGCTGCACTATAGGAAATAGATGTTACTAATAAAGGTAATTTTAATGACAAGAAGGTGACTGCCAAATTTTATATCAATAACACCTACTTTGTATTTCCATCGACTGCTTAACTCTTCTCATAATATATGTAACAGCTCTATAAAAGCACGTCACAATATATTAGTTTATTGATCTCTTGCTTGAGCCTAAGCTTGCTATTGCCTACAATAGCGCATAATTAATTCAACGCAGATCACTATTATGACTGATACAAACAAACCAGAATTACCTAATCAACTGTCTATTAACCCACGTAGCAAATTTTATGTAGAAGAAGTATTTGAACATGAAATCGGTATTACACTTAACGGTAAAGAGCGTTTTGACGTTGAAGAGTACTGCATCAGCGAAGGTTGGATAAAAGTAGCGGCACCTAAAGCGCTAGACCGTCGCGGTCAGCCATTACTTATGAAAGTAAAAGGCACTGTAGAAGCGTTTTACAAGTAATAGCTTACTTGTAAAAAGAAAAGCGACACCTTACTGGGTAGTCGCTTTTTTTGTGCCTTTTAAAAACAGCTTTAACATGTTGAACTTTTTTCATACTCAACCTGATGAAGTTTCATTATGAATTTTCAAAAAGTATGTTTGAATAGCTTTAATTGTTTAGACGTATAGAAGTCCATTATGAGCAAGTTAATAATATTAGATGGCGGCATGGGTCGTGAACTCAAACGCATGGGCGCGCCGTTTTCACAGCCACTGTGGAGTGCGCAAGCTTTAATAGAAGCACCGCAATGTGTAACCCAAGCACACCAAGGTTTTATAGATGCTGGCGCTGAAATAATTACTGTTAACAGCTATGCATGTGTCCCCTTTCACTTGGGTGAAACGCTTTACCAAGCAAAAGGTGCTGCGCTTGCTGAGCAAGCAGCGGTTATTGCAAAAAAGGTGACTCAAAACGCAAAGCAAACGGTACTCGTTGCCGGCTCACTGCCTCCTGCCTTTGGCTCGTATCGTGCTGATTTTTTCCAAAGTGATCGCGCATTTACTATTTTAGATACCCTGTATAAAGCACAAGACGAATATGTAGATATCTGGATTGGTGAAACCATATCAAACATTGAAGAAGCGCGGGTAATGGCAAGCGTACTGAAGAATTCAAACAAGCCATGTTATTACGCATTTACCCTAAGTGATGAAGTAAGCGAACAAGCGACATTGCGCTCTGGTGAATTAGTATCAGACGCTATCCTAGCACTACTCGAATATAAAATAGCGGGCATATTCTTTAACTGCTCTATTCCCGAGGTTATTGAACAAGCGCTGCGCGACACTAATCGCGTGCTAAAACAGCAAAATAAACATGTTGATTTAGGAGCATTTGCGAATGGTTTTACACCAATCGCCAGTGATTATAAAGCCAATGAAGGCTCGCAAGGTTACCGCGATTTATCACCTGCTGAGTATGTAGCATTTGCTAAACAATGGCATAGCCTAGGCGCAACAATTATTGGCGGCTGCTGTGGTATTGGCCCCGAATTTATAGCAGCGCTGGTAAAGTGGAAAAGCGACATTAAAGCGATTTAATATCAATTATTTAACTATAAAAGCATCGAAAATCCATTGCGAGCTTATTGACCGCTTCCCAATACCCAATCAAGCCCTTGTATTGCTGTGGTTGGGAATGCGGTTGCATGCTGTGCCCCTTCAATAACAACACTTTTTAATTTTATATTATCGCTATTGAGCGCATTAATTTTTTTCACAAGTTGCGCTGCGCCTTCAACCATATTTTGCCCTTCACCAAAGGCTGGAGTTTCCTTTGCCCCAACAGATACATAAACCTTTATTGGTATTTGGGGCTTATTCGCTTTTAACGCTAGCAGTGCATTATTATCAAACCAAACCGACGGGCTGCCAATAATATAATTGCTAAATAGCTCAGGCATCGTAAATAAAACAGCGGCGCCAAATAAACCGCCTAACGAGTTACCTATATACGTTCTTTGCGTGTTGCTTGCTCGGTAACTTTTTTCGATAAACGGCAGCACAGTATTTTTTAAAAACAGTGCATGATTTTTAGCGTTACCGGTTTGCTTTTTCCAGCTCAGGGATTGAGTGGGTGTATAATCCCTAACTCGACTACTAGCTCCTCTTGAGCCTTTTTCATAGCCAATCGCCACAATAATAGCCTGTTGCATCTTGCCGCTATTCATTGGAAACCGTGTGGCACCGGCAACGATAGGAAATGCATACGGCGCATCGGTTAAATAAATAACAGGATACGTTTTATTAGGCTGCTCTGAATATGACTTAGGCAATTGAATAAAAGTAGAATAAACACGCTTAGTTGAGGGCTCAGTAAGCTCTACAACACTACTTCTGGGGATTTCGTAAGGGGTATTTGCGCTTAATTTTAAGCATGCAAAGGCACAAAAAATAACAGCCATGTTGGTAGTAAGTTCACTTAATTTCCTTTTAAAATTTGCCTTAAATAGCATTAAAAAGGCAGCGTCTCGTAGAGATAGCTGCCTAATATAAAGTTACTATAAATAGTTACTTAGAACGGCCTCGCCAGCCACTCCACACATCATCTTCTGGGTTGGCTTTATTTTTTTTCTTTTTCTTGCCGGTGCCTTCAGGCTTGGCCATGGGTTTATCGTTTTTAAGCGCATCAGCTGCATCAAGATTCGCTTGGTTTACTGCAAAGCCTGCAACCTCTTCTCGCTCTAAGCGTAGCTTGTTTTTCTTTTCGATAATTTTAAAGTGATGAAAGTCTTCATAATCAATTAACGATAACGCTAAACCGACTTCA
Organism: Pseudoalteromonas sp. JB197; assembly: GCF_002332205.1. Lineage (NCBI taxonomy): Bacteria > Pseudomonadati > Pseudomonadota > Gammaproteobacteria > Alteromonadales > Pseudoalteromonadaceae > Pseudoalteromonas > Pseudoalteromonas sp. JB197. The sequence continues at coordinate 2,963,488 of NZ_NRGZ01000001.1, read as the reverse complement.
CCAGCACGGCCACTTCGGCCAATACGGTGCATGTAATCAGCTGGGCTGCGTGGTAGATTAAAGTTAATAACCACTGGCAGCTTTTCAATATCTAAACCACGTGCTGCAATATCAGTTGCTATTAGCACTTCAATTTCGCCTGCTTTAAACTTTTCTATTACGCGGGTGCGTTCACTTTGGCCTTTATCGCCATGAAAAACTTGTGCATTAACACCGCGCTTTTCAAGCTTTTGCGCTAAGTGTTCACAATCTTTTTTAGCATTAACAAAAATCAGTGCTTGGCGCCATTTATGGGTTTTAATTAAATGCGCTAAAACAGTGGTTTTCTCGCCTTTATTAACGCTAAATACACGCTGTACTAAAGTGCTTTCGTCTTTGCTTTGAACTTGTATTTCAACAGGGTCGTTTAATAAATCTTGTGTTAATAGCTTAACTTGCTCTGGGAAAGTTGCTGAAAATAACATAGTTTGTTTTTTAGCAGGCATTAACGCTAATAACTCAGCAAGCTCTTCGGTAAAGCCAAGGCTTAGCATACGGTCGGCTTCATCAAGCACAAGTGTATTTAGTTTATCAAGCTTAATAGCATTGCTTGAGATTAAATCGAGTAAGCGCCCTGGTGTTGCCACTATAATATCAGCGCCACCACGAAGTGCCTGCATTTGTGTATTAACCGATACACCACCAAACACAGCAATCGTTTTAATTGCGCCATTAAAGTTAGCAGAATACGATTTAACGCTATCGGCTACTTGAGTAGCAAGCTCACGAGTAGGTACTAAAATAAGCCCCGTTACAAAGTTACCTTTGCTGGCTGCGCTTTTACTACCTTGTTCAAGGAACATTTTTTGTAGTATTGGCAGCGCAAACGTTGCTGTTTTACCTGAGCCAGTATTTGCCCCAGCAATTAAATCACTGCCCGCAAGCACACTAGGAATAGCCTTAGCTTGAATTGGCGTAGGCTGGGTATATTCCAAATCGGTTAAACGAGCTAATAGCTCTGGAATAAGGCCAAGTTCGTTAAAAGTGCTAGGGCTTGTGGCTGAGGTCATAAAGGTGTGGGCTCATTGCTAAAAATTAGCCTGCAATTTTAGCGTATTTAACGCTTATTAAGTAGGGGTTAGTGATTTAAATCGCATTTAGTTACTGGCAAAAAAAAGACGCTTTCGCGTCTTTTTTATTGTGCGACTATAATAAAGTTTGATAAAAATATAGCCCCTTAAAAGCTATAAATTAGCTAAAGTTTGATAATTATTCCTTCTCAGCCTCTAGCGATCCTATAATAAAGTTTGATATTTTTTAAATGGTTCCTTGTAGCTCTTTGATAAGTTGATTTAACTTTTCTTGTAAACTAGTAACCCATTTTTCTTTATATTCACCCTCATTTAAAGTCTTACCTTTATGTTTTAGTCTCGGGTGATTACAAGCTTGAAATAAATGAGCTCTTTCTCTGATAAATTGATGCTTCCATTGAGCTCCGTTGTCAGAAAAATTCTGAATAATTTCCTTAAAACGAATATTCGCATCATCTTTCAGTCCTAAAATTAAAGTACTTGCTCCCTTTGCCTTTATCAAGCTTGTAGTATCAGCTTCAAGCATTACAACTTCCACCTGCTGCACCACAATAATAGCCCTAAAGAACCTTAATGTTTGCTTATCTTTAGTCTTAAAGATAGCCATACTTCCATTTGTTGGATTTGGAAACACACCACAATTAATTGCTTTAAGCTCGATTCCTTTTTTGCCGCTTAGCTCATTTACCACATCTTTAAAAATTAAAAACTTCTGAGGCGATTCTTCGGCTTCTTCAAAATCATCTTCCTGATTTATTATAGGGTCGAACTCTTGAGCACTTCCTTCGACCTCTGGCGTACCAACGCCAGCTTTTTCAGGAGTAAAATCGCCACTGTCATTAATGACTGCTGAGCGTTCTAAAGCCTTCTTTCCATCAGAAAGAGTTGCACTCTGGATACCTGATATATTAAATGAAAAACTTGTTGAATTAAGACTATGAAGCCGCTTAGAAAAACCCGGAATATCACCTAGATCAAGCTCAGGATCTATGTCTACACTAGGTGCCTTAGTAAGTTTTGCTTTTTCTTTACTCGAAAGTGCTGCTGCATCCTTTTTTTTAGGATGGCTAATTTCAACTTTGGGATACTCCCTATCAATATGTGCATTAACTATAGACTCAATCCTCTGTACGAGTAATTTCCCCGATTTATTATCTTTTATGACTGACAATTCAACCTGCCATTCTTTTAAGAGTGGTGGAGTAAAGTCGAAAGCCATTAAACTTGAGTTTTTTTGAAAGCTTCGGTAAATCGAGAAAAGGCTTTTTCTTGCATTTTTATCTAGTAAAAGCCATGCAAGATGTGTCCTTTGTTGTTTAGTTTTTAAATAACTAACAGGATACGTCGTAGATTCTGGAAAGCTAATTTTTATGGGAGAGGTCACTTTATTAATAAATGCAAGTTGAGACAAGCCGTTTGCCATATAAGCTGCATCTACCAGATGTCTATTATGAAAAAATAATATCCTCGCTAATTCAAATCCCGTTATAGATATAACCCCCATATCTGTTTGATATAGGTATCTATAATGATCTGATGACTTATCTATGCCTTTTCCTTCTAAAATGGTTACTTTAAGCCTTTCAAATTCAGTTTCTTTTGATATTTTTTTATTCTCAAATATTCTTCCCGGAGCCGCCAAACTTGCCATTTCAATAGGCAAAGATGAATACTGTCCATCTTGCCATTGCACACCTATATATACGCGCTTATTTTTAAATAATATATTTGAACTGAAAACACCGACCACTTCTTTAAGTTCAACATTTTCTCGAAGGGATCTGAAAGCAGGAAAATTCCTCGAAATCCATTTCGAGGATGCATTTGACAGGCTCACGACTACGCTGTTTACTAAGTCCGGCAAGACGTTCAATTTCATAAGGTCTGGGTAAAGGCTCATTTTTATTTATACAATTTATTATAATAGCCAGAACTCTACGAATTTGGTACTCATCAATTGACTCTGTATATTTAATAAAAAAGCACTTACTAAGAGGAAGCTTCTCTAAATGACTAGTAACCCCCCATATAACCCCCACTTGAGCAATGAACCAAGTTTGAGTCATTCGAGGTAAGCTTAAATTATCATAGCTTTTATTTCGAACTAGAATCAGCTTCTTAACTAGCTCTTGATCACGCTTTGCCCAATTTACCTTCCCTATATTGTAATAAATGCGCTTAGGTAAATGCTTTTGTAGCCAAGCATTATCATACCGAAAAAGCCATAAATACAATCTAGCTCCTTCCCTAGTCCCCCGAATGCTTTTTAAGCTATCGAACTGGGAATAAATCAGCAACCAATTAGTGCGGTATTCATCAACTTTATCTTCAAGCTTACTGTTCGTATAAACCTTCTTTTTCTGTCTTTCCGGGATTATCAAAGACGCTTCGTTTATCGCACCAAAAATTGATTGAAAAGGAAATAAAGCCATCATACAAACTAAGTGGTGTAGAGCTGTATAATGCCGTCTGTGTTTGCGGAAAAAAGCAAGTAGCCAGCTATTTTCATTATGTATCCCAAGGCCATGTGATGATAAAAATTTAATACCCCAGTAGGATATAACCCTTTCTTTAATCTTAAGGTGATCGGGCCTTGCACCATTTACAAGGCCAATGTCTCTGATCGCTTTTTGGTAAAATATTGCCCATTGTAAAGGTGAAACATAAGGAGTATTTATCTGTAGTAACTGCTGTAAATGAATTGCGAGTTTTGACAGCTTATTGTTTGAATCAACATCTATATGTATTAACTTATCTGAAGTAATAACCTGAGATGCATTACAGAATCCATGCCTACTGCTTGGAAACAGTTTGAAGTGACTATTTTGTAAATAAACAAAATGTTTAGGGCAAACAACTAACCCCGGAAGTTGAAAAGACCTACGCCAGTACGAGTAAGCCAATAGCTTATTATCTTCGGCAACACATTTCGGACAATACCGATAATACATAGGCCAATGAATATTTGAAGCGTTTTTCCCTATAGTCGTCAGAGCCGTTGATTTTTCACTGTATATCAAACTATTTTGTACGGCTTCAATTCTTTGAGGTTCTATAAATGACTGAAAAAAAGGCAGTAGTGAGTGTCGATTGATTACATCAGTCTCGCTAACAGACCATAAATGCCCTACATTCGACAATAAAGGCTGTATATGGCCTTGCAGTAATGCTGAAGGGACAATATTTCTAGTACCAAATAATAGATCTAACGCAGCTTTGTCATTTTTTAATCCTTGTCTTGCTACAAAGCGAGCTAAGATACTTACAAGTAGCTCATCATTGTGCGCTATCGGAAATTGCATGATCATAGTAGCACCTCTGTACGCAAAGAATGACTAGCTATTAGTTTGAAGCGTGAATAAAAAGCTGTGAGAGCTTAACGGCAATTACCTTAACTCGCTTAACCCCAATGCTATCGCCTCTTGCTTAAACCGGCCAAATATATTTACTGTCTGTTCATAAGAAGATATTAAACACTTTTCAGATACATCACTCGCCTGCTCAAAATCTGTTTTTTCAGTATCAATATCTCTAAGTTGAAGCTCATATTTAAAAGGGCTCAAATTAGTATCACCAGATAAAATAGTCACCTCTTCTGCATTAATACCGGTATCAACTTCTGGCTTTATAGTATCAAATTTAACTATATCTGCTTCAAAGGGGACGTCCTGTTTAACACGGTAGGCGTATTCCACCAGTTTAGGCTCTGCGGGCATATATATAATAGCTTCTTGGTTTGTAGAATCTGTTACTCTCAGAATTCGCCCCAAAATCTGCCTAAAGTGCATCTCTGTTTTAATATTAGTTAGGTGGCAACAAACCTGTAGTCGAGGAATATTAGTACCTTCACTTATCATCCCAACTAAAATAATCCACTTACTTGTTGAATGTCTAAACTGTTGAATAATAGTAGTTGAGTCACTTTCTCTGTATGTCACTACAGTACTGTTTTCATTAAACCAAGCTTTCATAAGCACTGCTATTTTGGTAGCGTGACCGACAGATGAAGCAACGATCAATCCTGCGGCATCGGAATTAAAAGCTCTTATATTTTTTAATTTTTTATGAGCAGATGAAATTACATATTTAATGACTTTTTCATTCTCGATGATATGTTGATAAGAAATTGCTGATTGAGTAAGTAAGTCCTTAAAACTATTAAAAGCTTTAGTCTCCTCATTGCGTCAAACCCACTAACCACATGGCCTACAGCCAGGTTTGTGTCATGGAATTTTCGCCAAAGGCCTCTAAAACGGAATTTGTACTCAAGTTTGTACACACTTTCCGAGGTTACGCTTGAACATCATTGAAAAGCAAAGAAACAAGAAAAAGACAAAAAGCCTTTAAATTCAGTACGTAGAGATGTGATTGTGGTGTGCAATGAAAGGTGGTTTTAAGCGTTGAAAGGCTGGGCGGCATCAGGGTGCGAAATGATAGCGAACGCCATTATCTTATTGATTTCATTAAGAAAATCTTGGTTTGCCAAGTATGAATTCTTTTGTCTTTACACGGGGTTGTAAATACTTTGAGAAGAAACGCACACTTAGCTCTTCGTCAGTCAAACCCGTCTTGTTAATCGTGATTGGTCACTATTTTCGCTGATCTTGGCTATATAAACAATCAATGGTTTCGAGATAATCCCCGATTTTATTCTGAGCAGTAGCAAGATTTGTGCGTTTTTGTAACCCCACCTCATGTGAAATCAAAACATCAGACGTATGTTCTCGCTCCTAGGTAGTGCGAAAGTAATCTCACCCTCAAGCTGCAAAGATGATACATCATGGTTTCGTTCTACCCTTTCACAACATAGGAATGGGAGGCTTCATAATGTCAGCTTGAAACAATATTGACTTTTTAGATTTCACAATTCATGAAGACACAAATGAAGCAGCCACCCTAGGATTATTCATCAATAATAGCGCTGCGTTCCTCTGAGAATGTTTCACATTATATCAGCTACAAAATAAAATGTTCCCTTCAAGGTACCTTGAACGCTTTTATCTGGCTACTTGCTGCATCCAGCAACACGCTCGAACAAGCTTGTATATTCATTACAAGCAGTTTATAGATATGCTGTAACATGGTTTGGAGGTTCGCCAATGCTCTACCAATACAGCATTAAGGCTATTTTCGTGTAATTGAGTCTGAATGGCGTGATTAAGAGCATGAGTTCAATGAGGAGTGCTTTCAAACGACTCCTCATGTGTTAATAGAAGGATAAATAGTACCTATCCATATTGCTTATTTTGTCACACTTTTTTACCCCATCGCTACCAAAACCTGACGACTACCAGTGAATGGTTTGCGACCGTGTGAAACCTGCCAGTTGTCCAACAACATCACATCGCCTTTTTTCCAGTCAAAGGTAACTTCATTATCAAGGTATACCTGACGAATATGCTGTATGTGCTCTTCTGGGATCTCTGAACCATCAGCATAATACGTGGCATAAGGATAACCTGCATTTGAAAACGCCTTATCCATTTCTTCGCGCACTTTAGGGCACAGGCTAGAAGGGTGCCAAAAGGCGATATGATTGAACCAGACGTCATGTCCAGATTGAGGATGTTGATGCACAGCGGGCCTGACTTGTTCAGTAACAACATGCTTAGGCGAGAGCACCTTCATTGATACGTCTACGCTCTTACAGTAGTTGGCTATATCTTCTAAGGTAGACTTACCAAAGGCTTTAAAGATGGTGGGACCGAACCCCTCAAGGTAGTTGCGTCTAAGTAGCCAACCGCCTTTTTGCTCAAAAGCCTCAACGACTTTCGGATCAAGAGCTCGCAATACCGCCTGCACATCACAGATCTGAGTCTGACCGCCCGTTTGGGGTGGCTGCAAGCAACTAAATGCCAGTCTGGACGGCGGGCTGGTAACATAAGATAACTCGTTATGCAGCGCGATTTCCTGATCCGATGGAAATTCAGTTGCAGTATATATGCCACCGTCTAAGTGGGTACGAGGAGTCGCTCCTTCAACATATGCGGCCCTTTGGGTAATGGCTACTTCAGTAAAACGGGAAAAATCTTGCTGGTCTTTAATCTGAAAACCACGAAATACAATGGCTCCGTATTGCTTTAACTCCGATTCCACTACACTGCGATTATGCTCATACCAACGATTCAGATCATAAGAAGGTAATCGGGAGTGATATACCAAAGGTAGTTTGGGGGCGTGTTTGAAAAAATAACGATTTACGATTGCATCTATGTTAGCACTAGCATTGTCTTTTTTTTCAGTTTTCCATTTTGCAAACTTCATTAGAGCTCCTTAGTCAACCCTGTTTTGAAAGATTTGAATGAACGTTTGGCTTTTTGTACTTTAGCCTGAGTACCTTGTTGTAAAAGGCATTGAATATCAGACAGGGTCTGATGGGGTGCATCCAGCACGCTAGTTAAAATAAGTTGAAATTGTTCATGACACTTCTCAGGGTTGCCCTGTGTGCTATAGCTGGCAGGAAGACGCCAATGTAATTCGATGCCGTCTATGCCCTTTGGCTTTTGGAAAAGGCGATAGAAAAGCCCAAACTCTTTTGAGGTTTCAGCCTGAGCAATCTCATCAACGGCATAACAACCCATTGTCAAAACTTGTTGGCCTTGCTCTTGGAGCACATGCGCTGTGTGCGCCAACATCCAATCATGAGGCAAGTAGCAAGTGTTATTAAGTTGAGTGATAAAACTCGAACAAACATCCTTTAACTGAGTACTAGATTCTAGATCTAAGTACAGCAACCGAGTCTCATTCGTCGAAAAATAAGGGGAACTACCCGTTTTGAGCAAGCAGGGTTGGTCTGGCCATCTAATTTGCAACAACACTTGTAGGGCTATAAGCATTTTTAACTGTAATGATTTAAAGTCAGGCTGTGCACTTCCCTCACTAATCGCAAGCTTACATGTTGAGTTTTGCAATTTATCACTCACTAAAGCACACAACTGTAGGGTAGCCTGTTGATCTCTGCTATAAGGCTTACTAAGTGTTTCGCTATTTCGCGCCCCCGTCCTCTGCCCACCTGTGATGGTGTTTAAATCAGTTGCTCTAGCCATTGCTTTACGCTTAATCGCAAGCACCCTACGGTGCCATTCATTAAACTGAGTTTCTAAGATGGTCACTCCGTCCCGCTTAGTCATACCGCTTGGTGGTGACTCAATAAATAGGAGTTCATCTGGTGTGAGGTAATCAGGAATAGCGGCTAGTAGTTGGGCTTTTGACTTTATTTCGATGGTCTGCGTATTCGTGTTTTTAGGTAAAATACAAATCTTCTGAGCCAGCTCTATTGGCCCCACAATCAAAGCGTTTTGTGCAATACCTCGACATTTCAAAGCGGCCTCCATAGCTTGTGGATAGCTCAAATGTTGCCAATGATCCTGTGCTTCTCGCCCTTGCTCTAACCCTTGCAATGGCAAGCGCCAAATAGTGTCGTCTGCTTGTTCTATAAAACTTAACAGCATGACTTCTAAATGTTCCGCCATTTGCATCACTGTCGAGCGGTCAAACAAAGCTGTCGAGTAATTACAGTGCATCTGCAAACCTGCAGCCGTTTCTTCTGCCACCCATTCCATGTCGTATTTTACGATACTATTTTGTGTACTAAAAGGAGCAACTTCTAAGCCCTCTAATACCAGCTCACTAGGAGGATTATTTTGTAAAGTGAACATGATTTGAAACAGTGGACTATGGCTCAAGGACTTTTGGTGTCTCAAAGCATCCACTAACCACTCAAAGGGCAACTCCTGATTTGCAAAAGCATTGACAGCATACTCTCTGTTTTTCAGCAACAAATCTCGGGGAGTCATATCTAAATCAATGCGGCTTCTAAACACCAGAGTATTAATAAAGTAGCCTAATAGCGGAGACAACTGACTATTGCTCCGACCCGCTAACGGCGATCCTAAAACAATATCCTGCTGTCCGCTGTAGCGGGCTAGCATAGCCGATAATGCACTGTGGATCACAACAAATAACGTAGTTTTATACTCCGCCGCTAAGGCTTTCAGCGGCTCTAACACCCGGTTATCGACTTGCCAACTATAAGTTTGGCCGTGGTACTGCTGGTGTACAGGTCTAGGCCTGTCTAACGGTAAACTGTGTTGCAGAGGAATATCTGCTAACTGCTCTAGCCAGAAGTTGAGTTGTTCATTTAATTTATCCTGCGTTACTTCATGTCGCTGCCACCACGCAAAATCACTGTACTGAATCTCAAGCTCAGGGAGCGTATCGGGTAGGCCCTGACAAAAAGCATTATAAAAAGAGGTGAATTCATAGCTAAACACCCCCTGGCTCCAACCGTCAGATACGATGTGGTGCATGGTCAAAAAAAGTACATGCTGCTGCTCTGACAAGCGCAACAAGCAGCCTCTTAGCATCAGATCTAAACTGAGGTTAAATGGCTGCTGAAGCTCTACCTGTGCATACTCCTGAATGCGCTTGGATTGTTCCACATCAGGTACTTCAGATAAATCATATTGTGCTAGATGAAAAGGTTGAGCTGGCATGACCTGCTGTATTGGACTGCCGTCCACTTCTTTATACACGGTGCGTAAAATCTCATGTCTTTGCACTATACGATTTAAGGCACTTTCCACTGCCGTAACTTGCAACTCACCAATTAGTTCAAGCGTAACTGGCACATTATATTGGCTGCTACCCGCGTCTAACTGGTCAATAAACCACAACCCCTGTTGTGCATACGACAAGGGCAACTCCATATCTGCTGGTGCTTTTGCAATCAATTTAGTTTGCTGCTTGGCTTTTGCATTCAATTGACACCTCAACAGGTAGTCAATAATAGCCGGCTTGTGGTGTTTGATTTGCAGCTTCAAACTGTCTGGGAATTTTCCCCGCTCAGCCATAAATGCCAGCTGGTTGTTCTTAACATACAACACAATGTTTTGCGCTTCCGCCTCGGCGACGATGCGCCGAGCTTCATGAGTTAAATCCGACATTACAGCACCCCTTCCTCTAGTTCCTCAACATCCTGTAGCAATTCAGCTTTTTTTAAGTTCAGCATGCTATCGGTCTTGGCTTCTTGCAATTTCTCAGCAATTTGCTCAATGGTTGGCTGGGCAAAAAAGTCTCGAATGGAAAACATTTCTTCACTAACGCCAAATGCTTCTCTAATCATACTCACCAGTCGGGTAGCCAACAGAGAGTCTCCGCCAATGGAGAAAAAGTGATCATCAGGTTTAATGTCTTGCACGCCCAAAATATCCTGCCATAACGCAATGAGCGCGCCCTGCATTTGTTCTACAACATTTCCAGAACTGGTAAAGTCGAGATCAACCTTGTCCACAGTAGTCGCTTTAACCATCTCAGTGTTATTGCTACGTACAGTAGAGTTGTTCACCCACTGAGCCAATCTTGGTTGCAAATCAGGTACGGACACTATTACTTGCGGTGTGCCCACAAAATTGAGGGCATAACTGAACGCTCTGGCTCCTTCTCGGGCAGAAATGCTAAAGCGGACTGTATCAGAACTTTCATTTTCCTGTTCATTGAAGTGCCAACCATCCCAATTAACAGCCAACCAATGAACATGACCGGCCTGATGCTGTTGCTGTACAAAGGTATCCAAGAAGGCATTAGCGGCAGCATAAGCAGCAAACCCTAGTCCACCTAATACGCTGGATAATGAAGACATCACCATGCAAAAATCCACAGTCTGCTTTTCTAACAGGTGAGCCAGTACCATAGTCCCCTGTACTTTGGCACTAAACTGAAGCGCCACATCTTCAGGCGTAAGCTCTCCAATTCCTTGCATAGACCCATGCACCTTGCCAGCACAATGAATAACCCCATGCAACTGGCCAAACAACTCATCAATGTCCTGTATGACATGCTGCATTTGAGTCATATTAGCTACATCAGCTTGGCGCACCAATACTTCAGCTCCAGCTTCACGCAGCGATTGTACTGCTGACACTTTTTCTCTCAATGCTCTATTCCTCTTAGCATCATCAAGTAAAGCCTTCCACTCATGCTCAGCAGGGAACTGACTGGTAGTGGTTAAAATCAATCTAGCTCCGGGTGCTTGTTCAGCTATGTGATTTGCTAAAGTCAGGCCGATTTGACCAAGCCCACCGGTGATCAAATAGACACCTTTTTCTCTGACCTTAACGGGATGAAGGTTGACACTTTCATAGGTATTTATTTGGCTATCCCATTGAAGCGATTCTTGACTAAACTGCTTCAGCCAGCGCTGTCCATGACGAAATGCTACAAACGCATCGTTACAATCACTCAACAAATCCGCTTTAAGTTTCTGTGCAAATACATCCGCCGACATATCTGGCAGGTCAAAATCCAGCTTATCAAAGTCAAGCTGACGAACCGTCAACGCCGGGTACTCTTGAGGTACCACTTTACTAAAACCTGATACCAGTGCAGCAAGGGCTGAAGTAGTTTCATCCCCCAATACCACCTCTGCTCCTTGAGTCAGGACACATAACTGAGCAGTGACGCTATTAAATACCTGCACTAGGTTCAATAAGTGATTAATTTGGCCACTACCTACAGAGCAAACTTGCTGTTCTGGTGTAAAGTTCTCGTTATTGACTGTGTTTTGACAAATCAACTCCCGCGACAACTCAAGACTGGAGAGGTCAATAATTCGGTGAACTTCATGGCCATTTTCAGCCAACTGCTGACGCAACTGCAAGTAGTCGTCTTTAATGCCCTTTCGTATCACATGATGACTGAAGCCAGAAACGGTAGCACGGATGCTTTGGTCATGTGTTGCCGTCAGTTCTTGTAGTACAACTGGCAAAATATTCAGCGCTGATAAACTAGGCACGTTAACCATCGCCTCCAGCAACTGGGGGTTTTGAGAAATCATCAACCAGTTTTCAGCTTCGCCTGTCGGCAACGGCTTAGCAGCCAGTAACGGTTTACGTTGCCAAGCTGGGGTATAAAACCAATTATCCAATGACCGTTTCGCCAGTTTAGTTGTAGCTGACTTATCGTCTTTTTTATCTATCCAGTAGCGCTTTCGCTGGAAAGGGTAAGTAGGTAGCGGTACACGATGACATGATTGCCCTTGATGTATTTGTTGCCAATCAAGCTTAATGCCCGAACACCAAAGTTCTCCAATCGCCTGCCACAGAACATGTTCGTCTGGCAACTCCTGTTGAACATGACGCATAGTAGAGACGATGGACATAGCACCTTGCGCTGAGTGCTTGCGAGCTAGAGTACTCAACCCAATACCAGCACCTACTTCAATCAACACATAAGGTTCCGTGGTATCCATCACACTCTGAATGCTTTGGGAAAACTGTACCGTTTGTCTTAAATGATCAATCCAGTATTGTGGGGTAACTAGGTCATCACCTGAAGCAGGTTTCCCTGTCAGGTTGGAATACACCAAGCATTGTGGTGCGGTAAAGTTTACCTCTTCTAGCACAGCTTTAAAGGGGGCCAAAATCGGATCCATTAATGCTGAGTGAAAGGCATGCGAGGTCGCCAGTGAACGATATTCAAGCTCACTGCTGCGCAATATATCCAGCAGCTCATCTGTAGCACATTTAGATACTGAGACAACGCAATGCTCAGGACTATTGATTGCCGCAATTTCAGCGATACCTGATATAAGTGCCGCGACCGTGTCACTCTTAGCTCTGACACTAAACATGTTACCAGGCGCAGTGCTTTGCATCAGCTTAGCTCTTGCCGAAACAACTCGAACCGCATCCTCGATAGAGAACACGCCAGCAATACATGCAGCCACATATTCACCAATACTATGACCCAACACCACTTTCGGCTGAATACCCCAATGCTTTAATAGCATGGCAAGGCTGTATTCCAAACTAAAAATAGCAGGTTGTGCCCAGCATGTGTCATTCAGTTTTTCAAAGTGACTTTGTTTTGCTTCATCACTACCGGAGGCTGGGTATATAACAGAACGAAGATCGGCTTCTAAATGTTCTTCAAACAGGTCACAACAGAGGTTAAACACCTCGGCAAAATAAGGCTCGTTGGTCAATAAGCCTTTAGCCATCTCTAGATACTGAGAGCCTTGCCCTGGAAACATAAATACGGCTTGCGGTTCATCAAGCGCCGCAGCCTTTTGCGATGTGTTGGCTCTTAGCTTTTTAATTGTGACTTCTACGTTCGGTTGCGCCACTAACGAATAACGATATTGATGAGCCGAACGCCCCACCTGTAAGGTGTAGGCAATATCTGCCATCGACACTGTATCGCAGGCAACTTCAAGATGATCTGCCATACGCTGTTTTAGCTCAGCCAAGGCCTCTGGTGTTTTCGCACTAAGTGTCAACAATTGGGTACTACGCTTGAGCGGAGCTGAGAGTTGTCCTTTATCATTATATGATTCTGGAGCTTGCTCCAATACCACGTGAGCATTCGTGCCACCGATACCAAAGGAGCTAACACCTGCTCTACGAGGATATGATGACTCGGGCCAAGCTCTGTGCTCAGTATTCAAATAAAACGGCGTATTTGCAAAATCAATTTTGCTGTTACTTTGACCAACATTAATACAAGAAGGTAACTCCCCGTTTTTCACCACTAATGCTGCTTTGATAAGCCCAGCGACGCCTGCGGCGGTGTCAAGGTGTCCAATGTTGGGTTTAAGAGTGCCCAGTGCACAATGCTGATATCGCCCACTGTTAAATGCTCGGCTCAACGCTTTTATTTCAATAGGATCTCCCAATGGGGTCCCTGTACCGTGCGTTTCCACATAGCCAACACTATCGGCAGGTATTTTTGCCTGAGTTAGCGCATTTTCGATAACCTGACTTTGTCCCTGAATGCTCGGGGCGGTAAAGCCAACCTTTAAGGCCCCATCGTTATTCACCGCACTTCCCTTAATGACACTGTAGATGGTGTCTTTATCTCTGAGGGCATCTTTAAGCCTTTTAAGCACCACCAAACCGGCTCCATTCCCAGCACGAGTGCCACCAGCGTCTTCTGAAAATGCACGACAATGCCCATCAGCTGAGACAATTCCACCTTCTTCGTACCAATAGCCCTGTTTATTGAGCAAGGATACTCCAACGCCGCCCGCCAACATCATGTCAGCTTCTCCCATACGCAGGCTACTGCACGCTTGATGTACCGCGACCAAAGAAGTAGAGCACGCAGTGACAACATTTATACTTGGCCCCGTCAAGTTGAGTTTGTAAGACAGACGAGTAGCGCTGTATGCGGAACTATTTGCATGCATGACCTGCAAGCCCATGTTGCGCATCAATGATTCATTGCTCATTAGGTTTTGCACTAGATAACTGCTCTCAGCAGCCCCCACAAATACGCCCACATGACGCGCCTGGGTATCATCGCCATAACCCGCCTGTTCGAGGGCTTCAACGGCACACTCGAATAACAAGCGCTGCTGTGGATCCATAATCTCCGCTTCTCTGGGTGTCATGGAGAAATAGTCCGCATCAAATTTATCTATTTTATCCAGTAATGTACCTGATTTGACGTAGCGGGGATTATCGATAGTGTCCTTATTCACACCGGAATCCAGCAACTCCTGTTCGCTAAACACTTGCAGGGATTCCTTGCCACTGCGCACGTTATCCCAAAACTCAGAGGGATTATTAGCGTCAGGGAAGCGAAGACCCATGCCAATAATGGCAATATCCTCATCCACTTGCTGCGTATTCCCGCTCGACTTACCAGACTTCTGTTGCTGTATTGTCCCATCACTATCGGATTGTGTGCTTTGTAAGTGTGCCGCTAAGCGCTTAATGGTTGGGAATTCAAACAGTTCTGTAAGTTCCAGCGATAATCCGGTGGTTTTTTCGATACGGCTTTTCAATTGCATACTCAATACTGAGTTGCCACCAATTTCGAAGAAGTTGGCATTGCGGCTAACCCGCTCTAATTGCAATAGTTCACACCAGATATCGCTGAGCTGCTGCTCTAACCCTTGCTGTATTTCCGTATCATTGCCGTGCTCAGGTAAATCGAAAGTATCAGCCGGATTTAAGGTCAGCAGTGCAGCTTTGTCTACCTTGCCATTTTGTGTTAGAGGAAACGCCTCTAAAGCTAAAAATTGTGCAGGTATCATATATTCGGCTAGTTGTGTTCTAAGCCACAGCTGTACTTCACGAACGCTTACCGAGACATCATCAGCGCTAGCTTTGTCATTTTGCGAAGTCAACAGTAAATAAGCTACCAGTCGCTTGTCTGATCCGCTTCCTGCTACCAGCACACAAGCTTGTGCTACTGATTCATGACGTTCCAATGCTGACTCTACTTCGCCCAGTTCAATTCGAAAGCCTCGGATCTTCACCTGTTCATCGGTCCGACCTAAATATTCTAGATTGCCGTCATCTCGATAACGTACCAAGTCACCAGTACGATACAGTCGTTCAGGCTGCACCGTTGCTGCTGGTGACATATTCTGCCCGATGCTTAGTGTGACAAACCTCTCCTTTGTAAGCCCTTCTCGATTAAGGTAGCCTTGGGCGAGACCCTGACCACCAATATACAGCTCTCCTACGCAACCAAAAGGTACTGAGTTGTCGTTATCCAAAAGCCATAACTGGGTATTTTGAATAGGTTTGCCAATGGCTACGGTATCGCGACTGACATCAAGATCTTGCAAAGTACGAACAAAATGGACGCAGCAGCCAACAACAGTTTCGGTTGGACCGTATTCATTAACAAACACAGCTTCAGGAAGCAATGTTTGCTTCCAAGGCAACAAGCAATTGCTAGTTAATTGCTCGCCACCCAAAACAATAGTATGCCGGGTAGATCTAGTTAAGCCGCATTCTCGCAACCAATGTAAATGTGAAGGAGTCAATTTGAACAGCCATGAACGGCCATCGTGAAACAGGTATTGCTCCAGCTGAGAGGCAAGCATTGAGGCATCAGACAAGTCCAAAATGTGCAAAGGTTTACCCGTCAGTAAAGCGCCAAACAATGTGGTTACTGTGGCGTCAAAGCTCAACGTTGAGCTCATTACCGCACCGCAGGTATCCTCTTCAAAATAACGCTCTGTCACGTGCTCTAGGTAGTTGCTCAAACCTTCGTGCAAGACCTTTACACCTTTTGGGTTTCCAGTCGTTCCGGAGGTATAAATCACATAACATATATCCTGTAAACTCAACGTCGTTTTACACGCTGTAACAGGTAAGTCACTAAACAAATGAGTATCATCAATGCACGCTTTTTGAACGGCAATCTCTTCAAACTTGCTAACGCTTGAGGTGTCAGTAAGTATTAATTTAGCTTGGCTATCCTCTACAATATACTGCAAACGCGCTTCAGGTAATGATGTTTCTAGCGGAAGATAAGCGGCACCCGTTTTCATAATAGCCAACAGACCATATACCTGAGCAATCGAAGGCGGCAGGGCTAAAGCCACTATGCAACCTGCTCCAATGCCTTGTTGCATCAACCAGTTGGCCAGCTGATTACTGCGTTGCTCCAGCTGAGCAAAGGTTATCTGTCCATCACTATCTTGCAATGCTATAGCCTGTGAGTGCTGCTTAACAATGGCGCTAAAGGAATCAATAATATGAGTTTTTGGTGTAGTCGTTGCAGGTCCACTGGCAAGACATTTTTGTTTTTGAAAATCGGTATATTCAAGAAAGTTAAGTTGCTTAACCGGCTGTTGAGGTGACGCTAATAATTGGCTTATTAAGCACTCAAAACTTAACGCGAGGCTTTCAATTGTACTGGCCTCAAACAAACTAGTGGCATAGTTCCAATTTAACCATAACCCCCGCTCATCCAGAGTGGACATTAGCTCTAAATCAAATTTACTGCCAACATTACCATCCCACTGACTCTCAAACACCAAGTCTGCCACTTGTTTTTGCGCAGCGTTAAATTGTGGGTTTTTCATAGCCTGATTTTGCAGGCTGAACATGATCTGAAACAGCGGTGTATAGCTTGGGCTGCGAGGTACATTCAAGTGCTCAACCAACATATCAAAGGGCACATCCTGATGGCGAAATGCCGCCTCGGTCATGTCCTTGTGTTGTTGCACTAAGGTCTCAAAGCTGTGTTCGAGATGGACACTAGAGTGTAAAGCGATGGAGTTGACGAAAAAGCCGATCAAATTATCTACATCAGGATGGTTTCGCCCAGCGACTGGTACACCTATCACAATCTCTTTTTCCCGACTCCATTTACTCAACAGCAAGGCAAAAGCACTGTGTAATACGACAAACAGTGTAGTGTCGTGATATCGCGCAAAACTGTCCAGTTGATCTGCAACCTCAAGAGATAGCAATCTAGAGAACTGAGCGCCTTCAAATTGTTGTTTTGCTGGGCGCTTCTTGTCCAAAGGCAAAGCGTGCAGAGTTGGACTAGTCGCATGATGGCCTTGCCAAAATTGCAGATCCTCTTCCAGTTTTTTATGGTTTAGCTCACTACGCTGCCACGCAGAAAAATCCGCATACTGAATATCCACTGCTTGAAGTGGGTTTTCTTCCCCTGCCAGATAAGCTCGGTAGAGCAGCTCAAATTCAGTGGCAAGGATTTCTTCTGACCAACCATCTGATGCAATGTGATGTGTTGTAAGAGTCAGTATGTATTCCTGTGGTGCCAGTGTTAGCAATCTAGGTCGCATCATGCGATCACAACTAAGATCAAATGGAGTCTCAGCTTCAGATTGAAGAAAATCTTTGATTCTTTGCTGCTTTGTCTGGTCATCAAGCTGCGTCAAATCCATAGTGAACAAAGGTTCAGCCTCATCCGCCAGCACTCGCTGATACACCTGCTCTTCATGCGTTAAGTACACAGTACGCAGAATTTCATGGCGGGAGAATATGGTATTAAAGACCTTCTGCAGCACGTGGGTATTGAGGTTACCCTTAATTCGATAAGATATTGGCATGTTGTACTGAGCACTGCCTTTACCAAGCTGATCGATAAACCACAAACGCTGTTGTGAAAAGGACAAAGGCAGTAGCGCAATATCATCAAGCTCACTTTGAAGATGTATGTGCTTAGCTTTACTTCGATCAACCTTGGCAATTCTAGTCACGCCAGAGCCCTCAACGGCCTCCACTAACTGAGCCAATTTTTCAATGCTGTTGTATTCATACAACTGCGACAAAGTCAAAGCTACACCGAAGGACTTGCTGATAGCGCTAATGAGGCGCATAGCTAATAATGAATGCCCCCCCTGACGGAAGAAGCTATCGGTCAGGTTCAGAAATTCAGCCGGTAATAACTGTTGCCACAACGCCAACATTTTACGCTGGGCAGCAGTTTGCGGTTCTGCCAGCTTTGCTGGAATAGTGTCAGTGGATAGCTGCTGTAAAGCTTTGCTGTCTACCTTGCCGTTAGCTGTCAAAGGCAGTTCCGGCAAGAATTTAATGCTTGTAGGTACCATAACTGGAGGCAAGCTTGCTTGCATCCGTGCAAACAGCTCGTCACACGTTGTAGGTTGTTCACCGCTGGGCACCACAAAGGCTCTTAGTTGTTTGTCACTACCACTGCCCGAGACCAAAACTTTCGCCTGCTGCACACCCGAATCTTTTAGTAGCAACGATTCTATTTCGCCTAACTCAATTCTGAACCCTCGGATTTTAACCTGGTCATCCATGCGTCCGACAAATTCCAAGCTACCGTCCGTTAAATAGCGAACCCTATCTCCTGTGCGATAAAAGCGCTGTTCCGTCACATTGGGGATAGTGCTACCAAATTTTTCTTGGGTCAGCTCATCCCTGTTTAAATACCCCTCGGTGACACCATCACCACAAATCAATAACTCTCCCACCGCCCCAACTGGCGCGAGTTTTTCATCGTTAATCACGTAAAGCTGGGTATTAGCAATTGGCTTGCCGATGGGCACAGCCACTTTGTCACTAGGAATATCACTCAGTTGATTAACAGTGTAAATACAGCAGCCCACCGCTGTTTCCGTGGGACCGTATTCGTTAGTGAATATACTGTCTGGTAACAATTCACGTTTCCAAGGCATAAGTGTGGCAACCGTTAACTGCTCTCCTCCTAGGACGATATGGTGTCTGGTAGTGCTACTAAGGCCCGCCTGTGCTAACCAATCTAAATGGGCTGGTGTGAGTTTAAACAACCACTGTCCATCACCTTTAAACAAGTAGTGACAGAGTTGTTGATACAACTCCTCCTGTTCTTGGTTAAGAATAACCAGTTGCTTAGCAGCCAATAAAGGTGTGAAAAAGGTGGTTACCGTTGCATCGAAGCTCAGTGGGGAGCTCATTACAGCCCCTTGAAAGTCATCTTCCATGTAGCTTTCAAGTGCGTGAGATAAGTAATTTATCACGCTGTAGTGGGGAACTTTTACCCCCTTGGGTTGGCCAGTGGAACCTGATGTATAAAGCACATACAATAAATCCTGTGGCGTCACTTTGACCTCAAGGTGAAAGGTATCCTCGGCGTATTCCTCCAGCCAGTCATCTTCCAACATCTCATCAATTAATAACACATCGGTGTTTGGTAGAGGACACTTGGCCAAAACATCAGAAACACAAATAACCTGTTCAATGCCAGCGTCTTTGAGAATAAAATCTAGTCGTTCAGAGGGAGCCTGTGAGTCCAGTGGCACGTACACAGCCCCAGCCTGAGCTATGGCTAAAACGGCAACCGTTAGATGCAATGACGGGTCGATAAGCACACCTACGCGCTGTTGCGGTTCTATACCTTCGTCGATGAGGTAGTTACTGAGTAAATCAATTTTCCGCTGCATCTGGGCGTAAGAGAGTTGCAGCCCCGGTATGCCCTCTTTTGCCACATAGCTTAGCGCAATACGATGCGGGTGCCGCTCGCTCTGCTTGCGGATCAGCTCCATAACAGTAGACTGCTTTGGGTAGTCCTGCGGGTTGCAATTAACGTCCTGTAAAAATGCACGATCAGATTCAGAGATAACGGGCAGAGTACTCGTTAAAGCCTCTGGCGTAGCTATCACAGCTTCCAACAAGCAGTGAAAGCTGCGTGATAATCTCGCAATCGTTTCAAAAGAGAACAGCGCAGTCGCGTAACTCCAGTTTAACAACAGGTTATCAGACTGTACGAAGGCGGTAAGCTCCAGATCATACTTCACCTGATTTTGTGAAGCATCTATATGACTTAATTGTAAACCTGGCAATTGGAAATTTGAAGATTGAGATTTTTCAGCATCACTTACCTGTTGTAACCCAAACACAATTTGAAATACTGGTGCAAAGCTATCTTGTCGTTCGTCCACCAGTTTTGGGATCAACATGTCAAATGGCACCTGCTGGTGCTTAAATGCCTGCAATATCATTTGCTTGTTTTGCTGCAACAAAGACAAAAAGCTGGTTTCATTATCCAACTGAGTGCGCAAAGCAACATTATTGATAAAAAATCCAATCAAGGGTGCTAATTGTTTTTGCGTACGGCCTGCGATAGGTGTTCCCAACACTATGTCGTTTTGGCCACTAAAACGGGATAACAACAAGGCAAAACAAGTTTCCAACAGCATGAACAAAGTCACTTCGTGCTGGTTGGCAAAGTGCTGCAACTTATTCAAAAGTGCTTTAGGGATGTCCTGTACCAACACATGACCTTCGCGATTTGAATATTTACTTCTGGGGTGATCCAACGGTAGTTCGTGTACCATAGGAATACCATCTAGCTGCTTTTCCCAGTAGGCAATTTGCTGTTTTAAATTATCTTCAGTGTTATGTTCTCTTTGCCACAGGGCAAAGTCGGCATAGTCAATTTCCAGTGGTGGTAATGGTTGCTGCACCGGTAAAGACTTTTGCTGTGCTTCCACATACGCTTGGTACAGCACCGCAAACTCGTGGGTAAAGATACCCAGTGACAAAGCGTCCGAGGCGATATGATGCATCACACTTAGCAATATATAAGAGTCTTCACTAAGTTTTAGTAAATGACAGCGAAGACTAAGGTCACAGCTTAAATCAAACGGCTCGTTAGCTAATTTTGAAAGAGTATTTCTGAGTTGTTGTCGTAAGTCACTCTCATTATCTGCGCTTACATCTGCACTTAAATCAATTATCGGAAGTGGTACACTCTCCACCTCCTGAATGCGCATGTAAGCTTGGTCTTCGCTGCTACTGTACACACTGCGAAAAATACTGTGTCGCTTTAGTATATTATCCAACGCAAACTGCACCGCATCGATACACAGCTGACCATCCAATTTAATAGCACCGGAAATATTGTACTGACTGCTATTATCGTTAAACTGTTCAGCTAACCACACTCGCTGCTGTGTCAAAGACAAAGGCACCGGCCCTTCCAAATCGGCTCTACGAGAAATACGCTGATTCATCTTGGCAGGACTGTTATCTCTTGCCCTTAACCATTCCAACAAATGCGGCTTTTGCGCTTTGATTTCTTGCAACAACTCTGGGGTTAAAGCAGCTTTGTTGCCTACAACTCGAATGTTGTCTTGTGCCAGCTCAAACCCAATATTTAAATCAATGCACTGACTAATCAATTTATGCAGAGTTGACATCATATTAACACTTCCTGTTCTTGTCTTTGTTCATCTAACTCAATAGAGGACAATTTTTGACTCAACAACTTGTCATCAATGCATTGTGCGATAGTGCGAATGGTGGCGAGTTCAAACACTTCCATCATATTAAGCTCCACCTGAAAGGCTTCTTGTGCTTCATAGATAAGACGAGACAATTGCAAGGAGTTTCCTCCCAACTCAAAAAAGTTAGCCGCCACGCAGATTTCATCTACCCCTAAGATAGCCTTCCAAATATTCGCTAACTGCTGCTCAGTGTCGGTTTGCGCTGCCTCCATCTGAGTAGGTGCAAAAAAGTGAGCTTCAGGTAGGGCTTTTAAGTCCAACTTGCCATTTGCTGTCAGCGGTAATTCGTGCAATACCACAAAAGCGCTGGGCATCATATAAGCGGGCAATGTTACTGCCAAACGCTCCTGCATGGCCCGGATCAGGAACTGTTCCTCATCAGCTTGACGATGCTCTAGTGTCGGCACAATGTAAGCGACCAGTTTCTTGTCTTGGCGCTCGCCTAGCGCTATGACAACCGCTTTTTCAATTTGCTCAGCACTGCTTAGTTGGGCTTCAATTTCTCCCATTTCGATTCTGAAGCCCAATATTTTCACCTGATTATCACTGCGTCCAAGAAATTCAATGTAGCCCTCACTCAGCAGCCGCCCAAGGTCACCGGTTTTGTATAGACGCTGTTGTAATCTCTCATGCCAAATGAAACTCCCTTGGGTTCTTTGAGAGTCATTAAAATACTCTCGGGCCACACCTTTACCGCCAATATACAAATCGCCCTGACATCCCAGTGGCACAGGCTGTAGTGCCTTGTTAAGAACATAAAAGTACTGGTTCGCCAGCGGCATACCGTAGGGCACGCTGGGAAGGTTGCTACAGTCTTGCGTGATAGGATAATGAATAGACCAAATAGAGCCTTCCGTTGCGCCTCCAAGACTGTATACCTTAGCCTGTTCAAATCGCTGCCAGAGTCTGCTTGGCAACCCAGTCGGGATCCAGTCACCACTCATCATCACGATGCGCAATGGTGCTGTACTAACACGCCCTGCCATCTCAAATTGTAGCGTCAGCAGATCAGCAGAGGCTGGCACGCTATTCCACAAGGTAATGTTGTGCTGTTCTAGTAACTGCATCCACTCATTAGGATCTGAGGCTTTGTGGTCATTGGGGTAAATTACTTCACCACCGGCAGCCAACAAACCAAATAAGTCATACACCGACAAGTCAAAACTCAGGGCAGATACTGCCAATACACTATCTTTCTCAGTGACACTATATTTGCGGTTAATATCCAACAGGGTGTTAACTGCCATACCGTGCTCAATGGCCACACCTTTAGGCTTACCTGTTGAACCTGAAGTAAATATCACATAAGCCAATTGACTTGCCATTCCCTCTGTGGGAACGCGTTCCAAAATGGATGCTAGTTCATCGTTACAAGGCTCAATGCTGTGCACATCAATGCAAGTCAGTTTTTCAGAAAGAAGTAAAGGTGATTCCTGATGGCTTACCAACAATCGACAACCCGCTTGGCTGATAATATTGTCACAGCGCTCTGCTGGCCAGTTTTCCTCCAGCGGTAAATAGGCTGCTCCCGCCATTAAGATACCCAGTGTAGCGATCGCCTGCTCTCTACCCTTTGGCAAACGAACAGCAATCAACTCTTCCTGTTGCAAATCATATTCTTTTAGTCTTTGCGCTAAACCGTAAGCTGCGCGCAATAGAGCCTCGTAACTAACAGTACCGTATTGATCTCGAACTGCAATTGCACTTGGCTGGCGTGTTACCTGTTGAATAAATAAACCATGCATTGAGGTTTCACAGGTCACTGTTTCGGCAAAATCAATGTCAGTATCGTTATAAGCGGCTATCTTTGCCAAATCTGATTCCGATGCGATGGGATAGTCATAAATATTAGCCTGTGGAGTGACAACAATGCCCTCCAGCAGCTTAATAAACGCCTCGCTTAAGCGTTCAATTGAGGCTTGCTGGAATATACTTTTGGCGTAAGTCCAACTAAAGCTCAAACCTGACTCAGACTGATTGACACAAAGATCTAAATCAAATTTTGCCAATGATTGTTTGTAAGGGTACAGACTAAAAACAGTATCTTTGGTTTGTATCAGCTGTTCACTAATGTGCTGTAAGCGGAACATGATCTGAAACAACGGCGTATGGCTTTGGGTACGGGTATACTGGATATTCTCCACTAAATATTCATAAGGAATATCCTGATGATCTAAAGCATTCGCAAAGCTCACTTTATTGGCACTAAGAACATCAATAAAAGTGTGCTCATCACTGAACTGGGTCAAGTTCACTAGGTTGTTTGCAAAATATCCAACATTGTGTTGCAACTGGCTTTGGGTTCTACCCGCCACCGGAGTACCTATAACGATGCGTTGTTCGTTACTCCAGCGAGCCACTAACAAGGCAAAAGCCGTTTGCAGCAATACGAACAGGGATGTTTGATTATTAGTTGCCAGCTTTTCTAACTTTTGAGCTAGGGCTGGATTACAAGCTAACGAATGCACCTCTCCTTCATACTGCTGAGCCACTGGACGAGCGTGATCCGTTGGTAAACTGTGTAGCTGGGGTAAATCCACCAAAGTATCTCGCCAGTACTGCAATGATGCTTGTGCACCGTCGCTTTGCAGATATTCCCGGTGCCAAGAAGCGTAATCGGCATATTGGAAACTTAGCTCTGGCATAGTTACGTTTGCGGCCTGCTTGTCAGTCAGACTTGCGTATAGCCTAGTGACTTCTTGAACAAGAATCTTCAAAGACTCACCGTCAGCTGCAATCATAGGTAAAGTTAATGCCAACAGGTGCTCTTGTTCTGCCACGCATATCAGGTTGGCCCGTAATAAAGGTGCCTTGGCAAGATCAAATGCATAGCGTGCACAGTTATCTATGATAGCTTCGACTGTTGAGCCGTTTAAATCATCAGTAGCAATACCCGTTTGACTTTCTAAACTGGACTGGGATTTTATTAAGTCATGCTCTATTAGAGGTAAACCTGCAACTTCGACAATTTCTTGCTGCACACCATCGGCGCTTTCTACATAACGGGTGCGCAAGATTTCATGACGTGCCAAAATGCTATTTACCGCTTGCTGCAAACAGGCTTTTTGCAATGGCCCATTGATCTTAAGAACTGCCTGTACATTGTTTTGGTTGTCTGTGCCTTGCATGTTGTTCAATAACCACATGCGCTGCTGTGAATGAGACACAGGAAAACGCCCCAGCTTGCGGTCCAACACTACCAATGGTACATGGTTGCCACTTTGAACCTGATGAGTCTGCTGCTGTTGCATAAACTCTATAATTTGCGGCTTGTTACTTCTAAGGTGCTGTAAAAGCTCATCTGTTGGCATGTCATCAAACAACACCTGTAAATTACCCTCTTCGACCGATAAACTTACTGACTGCTGTTCGCACATTGTTAAAATTGCTTGAATATCCATGATACATTCCCTAATAATTTTGTTTTGTTGTTTTGATAGGAAGCAGCTAAATCACCAGCTTATGAGTTTTCTCACCTTCTTCCACAACTAAGAATTCCACTGCCCCATTGGCAGAATTGATGACTCGTTGTTGGGTATCCGCCAGAACAGAGCGAATAAATGCACCGCTGTAATCTCCTCCAATGTCGAACACCCCCCAGATGAGGGAACTCTCAGCCAATCCATAATCAGGGTGGCATGTGGTCACAGGGTCCGGCTCACAGTATTGCTGTACCAACCAGTCGTTATCGTGACAGTGCTCATCAATTGCCTTATGCCACAGTGCTTTGGAGGTGGTCTTGCCGATCAAGACATCCAACCCTTGCATCGACAGTGACTTCTTGATGACAAACTGACTTTGATGGCTTTTCAGCAACTCAGGTAGAGCATGGGACTCGCCCTGCCAAGTCACCACGGGAGTGTTGAGTTTTACTGTCCATGGTATATGCCTCTCGATAAGCTGCAGCTCTTCATCTGTGAGAGAAATCTTATTGTTAGCAGGGTCTTTGGCTTGTTGTGCTGCTAAGTGCAGCAGCGCTAATAAGTGTTTGTTACCTAAAATGTTATGAAACGGGCTGTCAGGGAAAACTAGATTCCCCGCTACATAGCTTTTGGCTAAATTCATAATCTTGTGCTGAGGAATGTCACGCGCCATATCGGAATTTAAAAACACCGCATCCATCACTTGGTCTTTGTAATAAGCCAAGCCATCGGCGCGCACTTCAATATCATTGGTATTGTTGATCCAAATCAGCTTACCCTTTGCCAGGGCTGATGGCTTAATTTGTTCATACAATTCAGTCAGATCCTGCTCCATGCGCTGGTAATTAGGCACAGTAGAAGTGATTAATAACAGGTTACCCACCACACCTGAACGCGGTAAACGCATCATACTTTGGCAGGCTTTTTCAAAAATTTCTCGTACCACATTGCGCGTACGTAAGTTCAGGCTCTGAGTTTCAGGATATCCCTGCCATATCTTCTGTAATGCAGGGATAACCCAGTCCATTTGCCAACCGCCAATATTGGAGCCAGCATTAACCTCTAATAACTTAAATTCATTGTTACTAAACACCATATCATGGCGCAGAAACAAATCTCGAGAATCCACATCTAGCTTTGCCATCATGTGGTATAAAAATGACGAAGTGTTGAGATAGTCGGCGAACCCCTGAGGATCATCTTTAAAATAACTGCGTATAACCTTGTGCATTAGCACTGGCAGCATTTTGTTAAAGCGAGTAAATTCCGCCACTCGAGGCTTAGATAAAATGATTGGCCAACATCCATAGGGATATTGATAATCACTCATAAAATTATCTATGCTGCCTGTCTGTAATGCTTCATTGCGCATCATGTCGTTATTGCGCAGTGACTCTAGTAACTGCTGATATTTTTTCGAGTAAAACGCGTTATGCGCGGATATTGGGCTATTATTCATGACTAAATCCGTATACCTATAAGACAATCTTTTGGGTCTTTTCAGAAGCAACTGAAACAGACTTATAATTCTGATGTGCAATAACTTTTTTAGACAACTCTGCCACCGAGCTGTGAGCCAGAAAATCCTGATAGTTGATAGCAAAGGAGAACTCTGTTTTTAACCAAGCAATGGTTTTGGTAACTAACAAAGAGTGCCCGCCAATATCAAAAAAGACATCTGTCACGCAGAAGGGTTTATTACCTAGCAACGATAACCAGTAGTCGTAGATTTGCTGTTCCACCTGATTCGAAGGCGCGATTAAAGTACGCTCCTGTGTTTCCGATACCACAATTTTTGCCAGTTTGGCTGAATCAACTTTGCCATTTGCGTTAACAGGCAACTCAGCCAGAACACAGTACTCAGCAGGTTGC
Source organism: Pseudoalteromonas sp. JB197 (assembly GCF_002332205.1). Classification (NCBI taxonomy): domain Bacteria; kingdom Pseudomonadati; phylum Pseudomonadota; class Gammaproteobacteria; order Alteromonadales; family Pseudoalteromonadaceae; genus Pseudoalteromonas; species Pseudoalteromonas sp. JB197. Next base: position 2,936,621 of record NZ_NRGZ01000001.1, on the reverse strand, counting down.
ATATGATCAGGCAGTTTGCGTCGCATCTCTTTGCGCACTTTGTTTAGCAACTCTTGTGAGGACGTTTCTTCTGTGCCCTCCCCAATCAAAACAACATAAGCTACTATCAGTTCATCGCCATTGGTTAAAGTGCGGTTGCTCACAAACGCCTGATTTACATGAATATCGGTTTGTAATTGACGCTCAATATGATCCAGCTCAACACGATAGCCTCGTACTTTAATCTGACGATCCTGACGTCCTTCAACCACGACATTGCCATTTGCAAGATAGCGACCGTAGTCACCCGTGAGATACAACATGTCTCGTTCATTAGAAGCCAACGGGTTTTGCAAAAAGACTTTACGTGTAGCAAAAGTTTCATCTTGATAACCTAGGGTTAGATGCGGACTGCGTATAGCAATCTGTCCAAGCTCACCTACCCCGCAAAGTTGCAAAGCGTCGTTAAGTAGTATCAGCTGAGTGTCTGCAATGCCTTTACCTACAGGAACAGGGTTGTTTGCATCCAATGTGTGCTGCATGTCCTGTGGTGTTAGTTGATAAAAGCCTAAAGCTCGACAAGACTCGGTCGCTCCGTATAAATTAATGATGTTCGCCTGTGGCGCATGCTCGCGAATTTGCATGAGCGTTGATCCGCTAAGTTTTTCGCCCCCCATAAACACATTGCGTAAATGGGGTAGCTGCACATCACTTCCAGTGAAAAAGTAAGTCATCAGGCTGGGGGTCAAATTAATATTAGTAACTTGCTGTTGTTCCAGCCAAGGTAATAGATTCTCGGGCTCGTACTGCTGTGCTGTAGGAATACTTAACGTAGCACCAGCACATAGGCTATGAAACATGTCTCGCTGTAACGGGTCATGTGTCAAACCAGACACCATTGCCCATGTGTCCAGCTCTGTCACCTGAAACTGTTGGCTGTACCAAGGAATATAAGCGGAAAGAGCACTATGGCTACCTTTAATGGCTTTAGGTTTTCCAGTACTACCTGAGGTAAAGCCAATATAAGCAAGATCTTGTTGTTCAACTGATTCGCTGACAACTGTCTGCTTTGCATTTACTGGATGATCGCACAAAGAAATAAGCGTTAATGATTGACACTGAGCGAGCAGTTCACTATCTGCATTTTCTTTTGAACAAGATGCCTCAGAAACAGACAAAATATACCTTGAATCCAACTGAGCAAGTTGCGCGCTAAGCAATTCAGGGGTGTCACAGTGCAACATACAAAAGGCTGCGCCTGTTTTTAATACTGCCAGTGTAGCAATCACCAAATAGTCATTACGTTCTACTAAAATAGGGATCACTTCGCCTTTTTTAACACCTAGCTCTTGTAATACCCGAGCATAATGGTTGGCTGATGATTCAACTTCCGCGTAGCTCCAACGACGGTTATGGTAAACAATTGCAGTTGCACAAGGTTGGCGATTTGCAACGTCAGTAAACAAATGATGTACAGCACCAGACCAGTCTTGGCTCACAGGTTTATTGAGCTGGGGCAGGCTGGAATTTTGGACATTATAAGCTGGGGTTCGCACACTCAGCTCACGACACATCACATCAGGGTTTTGTGCAACCTGCTCCAGAACAAAAACTACCTGCTGCAACAGTTGTTTAATGGTTTCTACTTGATAGACCTGTTGATTAAACAAGCCTCTTAAACTAATGCCATCCTGGGTGCTGGAAACATAGATAGTTAAATCAAAAATAGCATCTACAGTTTGTTCACGAAGCATTTCAGCTGATAATTCTGAGCCTGACAACGCCATATCCGGCAAGCTAAGCATATTCAAAAAGATTTGAAATAGTGGTGTATTACCTGTTTGCTTAGACTTCGCATTCGTCAGTTCAATGATACGTTCCAGCGGAATATCTTGATTGGATTGCACATCAGCAAGATTGCGGATCTGACTTCTAAGCCACTGTTTAAAAGTTTGTAATTCGTCAATTTGACTGCGCACGGGAAAGTTGGCTACAAACGGCCCAACAATGCTATGTAAACCTGCTTGATTGCGACCTGTCAATGGCACACCAATATTGATATCGTCGCTTCCACTTAACCGTTTGAGCACTATCAACAATGCACTATGAATAACATTGAAAAGGCTACCGCCGGACTGCTGAGCCAATTGACTCAGTCGAGTTTGCAGCTGAGGTGTCACAACCTGATTTAAGCTGATGCTGTTTGAGCGTGACTCGTTGAGTTGCTCAACATCGCTAGATGCCCCCCCCTCCCCAACGTTGCGAAGCTGTAATTGGTGCTGGCAATCTTGAAGATAGTTGCTCCAAAAACCTTCCTGTTGAGCTGCCTCCTCGCTATCTAAAAAGCGCTGTTGCCAATGACTAAAGTCCAAGAAGTTGATACTATTTTCCGGAAGTAGATGCTTCGGTGACTGACTATCTACAGCCTGTCTACATAGCTGCATTAACTCATTGAATAAGGTCACCAACGACCAACCATCAGCGATAATATGATGCACTTTAAAATATAGGTAGTGGCAACTATCTGATACCGATACCAGTAACACCTCGCACAAAGAAGGCGCATCTAACCTAATAGCTGTTTGGCAAAACGCATCAACCAAGATCTGTGCCTCGGCATCATCTGCTGCTTCTAGAGTTTCAATTGGTATAGTATGATTCTGACGAACGCTAAGGTACGGATGCTCAGATGTTGAGATGATTTGTCCACGTAATAACTCGTGATGCTCTGACAAGGCCTGTAATGCCCGCTCAAGGCGGCTATGCTCAATACTTCCGGTCAACTTCACGCCACGACACAGCAAGTGTTTGCTTGTGTTTGGTTCCATCTGCTCTGTAAACCAAATGCGAAATTGGGTAGCACTGAGAGGCGCTTGCGTGAGGTTGCTCTGATGCTCAAGCGCATGCGTGCTTGCGATTTTATCTTTAACACTTGCATCAATAAAGGTAGCTAATTTAGCAATGCTAGGGTGATTAAAGACATCTTTAACCTGCAAATAGCATCCATGGCGTTGCGCCGCAGCATTAATCATCTGATTTAATAACAGTGATGTACCACCCAACTCAAAGAAGTTAGCGGTGATACTGATTTCATCCAAAGTCAATAATTCTTGCCATAGGATAGCCAGCTGTTTCTGTGTTTTAGTTTCTGGTAAACGTATCTCTGTGGCTGATAGCGAGTTAGCATCTACATCCTGTTGCGAGCCCTGCAATACCTCCATGGTGTGGGTGAGACACTTTTTCTTCACAAGACGACGCTGCACTTTGCCACTGGAAGTTTTGGGCAACAAACCTGCTCTGACAAACTTGATATCAGAGACATATACCTGAAACTGCTCAAAAATCTGATTGCGGATAGCTGCTCTGGCGTGCTCGAAATCCAGCTTTTTTATGGCTGTACGCTTCACTTCCTGCACCAGTGTCACAGCTCCAAGAGACTCAAATGCCACAGTGCCGCCGTTAATGAGATCTGGGTAGGCTTTGCTACACACTTTTTCTAGATCCTGCGGATAAAAGTTGCGCCCGTTAACGATCAAAATATCTTTCAGTCTACCCGCTATATACAGCTGCCCATCAAGCTTAAAGCCGAGATCTCCTGTACGCATGAAGCCACCGACTTGCTGACCTTTTATTGTGCGGTTAAAGGTCTCTGCCGTTTTAGCCTTATCTCCCCAATAACCGGCAGCAACACTGGGACCTGAGAACCAAATTTCACCAATGTCACCATCAGCTAACTCCTCGTGCGTTTGCGGGTCGACAATGCGTAAATCATGCGAGGATTGCACCTTACCACAAGCCACTAAATTACGGCGATTCTCATGCTCCAGCGTCACAGGTGAAGCTTGGTTGTTTTCTAGTTGTTGCGCGTCAAAACAACGACTCACAGACTCAGTTTCCGGCTTGCCAGAGGCTATATATACGGTAGCTTCTGCCATCCCGTAGGCTGGATAGAAATACCTTCTCTCAAAACCAGTTGGCGCAAATTTTTCACTGAACTTGTCTAAAGTCTCAACATCAATAGGTTCTGCAGCGTTATAGGCAATGCGCCAGCTTGACAAGTCAAGTTGCTCCAAATCGGCATCGCGTACTTTTTCTAAACAATAGTTGTAAGCAAAGTTTGGCGCGCCACAGGTCGTGGCCTTGAAACGGCTTATGGCGTTTAGCCAGTGTGTGGGGTTTTTAATAAAGCGCCCAGGAGACATGAGAATCGAATGAGCGCCCATGTATAGAGGCAACATCATAGCCGTTATCAGGCCAAGATCATGAAACAGTGGAATCCAGTTACAAAAAATGTCTTGTTCGTTTACGGATGTTGCTTCGATGAGCGCATCAAGGTTGGCAATGATGTTGCTATGAGAGATCATCACCCCTTTAGGGTTACCCGTAGAGCCTGAGGTATATTGTAAAAATGCGGTGTCTTGTTGGCTAATTGGTAAAAAGTCCTCATGACTTTTGGGCAACGATTGTTTAGTATCGTCTGCCCATAAGCTGCCCACCGCCAATACTTGGAAGTTGGCTATTTGCTGGCAGCTTTCTTCCACCAATGAATGTAATTTTTCACTCGTGAGAGCCAGTTCACACTGGCAGTCTTGAACAACCTTGATGATACGATCTGCATGATTACTACTACCTGGCGGATACAAAGGCACTGCAACCGCCCCAGCATACAAACAACCAAAGAAGGACACGATATAATTCAGCCCTTGTGGGATCATGATAGCCACTGGTGATTTGTTGGTATTCACAGCCTCTAACTTGAGCGCCAACGAGCAGGCTGCACTGTGCAGCTGTGCATACGTTAAACTGGCTTCTTTACCAGAGTCTTCGATAAAGGTCAGAGCCACATTATTAGGTTGGTTTTTAGCGTGCTCTGATAATATGTTTATGATATTTTTCATTTTTTATTACGCTTATCTGTTTTGGATCTTCGCATCTTCAGTTCAATCCAAAAGATCCAGTGATGACTGTCCCGCGGTCTTGGCAAGTCCACCTGAGGGCGGCATGGTAGTTGACGACATATCGTTGTACTTCACATCTATAATGTTGCCGTTTTCCATCACAATGAGTTTATCGGCGACAGAGAAATATCGATCATCGTGACTGATTACGACGACAGCTTTACCTTTGTTTCTAAGATCAGGCAGGATGTTGTGATAAAATATTTCTTTAAAAATTGGGTCCTGATCCGCGGCCCATTCGTCGAAAATATAAAGAGGCTTGTCTTCTATAAAACTGAGCACCAACGCTAAGCGCTTACGCTGTCCGTCGGATAATGCCGTTGTGGAGAAACCTGTATTAGTAACCGTTATCTTTTCATCCAGTTGCAAATCCTTGAGGTATTCTGTAATGACGGTTTGCTTAGCCTCATCCAACTCCATTAGAATTCGATCAAACAGATAGAAATCCGTGAATATGGCAGAGATTTCATGACGACAGGCGTTTAATGTAGCATCACTTACCCGCGTGTCACCGAAGATGATCTCACCTGAGTTTTTTGCATAATGTAGAGAGATGACTTTGCCTAGGGTTGATTTTCCAGACCCATTCCCCCCAGTGATAAAAGTAATTTCGCTGCGATTTAACTCTAGGTTAATCGGTCCAATGACAAACTCGTGATTGTCACTTTCGTGGCGGTAAAACACATTGTGAAATTGAATGCTTTGCCAAGTTGGGATAGCGCAAGCTGCTTCTTTTGCCCTCTCTTCAGGCAAACTTTCCAGAATGCCATTCACCTTATTCAAAGAAATTCTAGCGAGAGCAATTTGGGGCAAACTGTTGATTACAAAAGCCACAGGGCCTGTGATATATAGCAGAGCCATCACCACACCAATCAACTCAGCTTGCTCAATTGAGTGGTAGTTGACGAAAATAAAGGTCGTAACGCCAATGACGTAGAAACTGATAAGGTCGCCATAATTCACCGCAGCACGAATAATAGTGTTACCTTTTTTATCCGCCTCCAGCACCTGCTCTTCGTTCAATAACAGGTTTTTATCCAAAAAGTTCTGGCGCTTTTCTTTATCCAGCTTTAATTCTTTGACACCCATTAACAAACCCTGGATGCTCTCGTGTAAGTCGTCGACATATTGTCTTGCACGAGAGAAATATCGGTTACCAAAGAACATTGGAATTTGATAAGTCACTACGCCAAACACAATGGCACCAATTACTAACACAAATACGTCAGCATTGAGATAAAGTAAGAAACCCAGCATTCCCATAACTGTCACTAGGTTAATAAGCATATCGGGCAACACTCTTGCTCCGATAACTATTCGGGCGATGTCAGTGGTAATAGTTGCAATGATCTTGGCTTGGCCGACTCGCTCAACCGACGCGACTGGGGCTTTTAAGACTCGATAATAAAGTCTTTTACGCAGTTGTGCTGTAACGTTCGTCGCCAGTCGTACGAGCATAATTTGTGAAGCCGAGCGAGCCAAAAGTATCAAGATGCACACCCCTAAAAACAGGGCGGCAATATGGTACTGGGCCACTTCAAACGAGAGAAATGTACGCGCTTGGGCAGACACTGGGTCAAGGCCACCTTGCTCTGACGTAAGACCCAGCATAACAACTGGAATGAGCAACGAATACAATATTCCCGAAAATGCGCCTAACAGCACAGAGAAAAAGACCACATTAGGTGCGGCCTTAGTAAAGGCATCAAATAGTTTCATTTTTTACCATCCAAATGTGGGTTAGTTTCTGGTAACAGGGTCAACACCGACAAGCCTTGTTCGTTAGATTCAGTGCCTGTTAAATCAAAGTACTCGACACGGTTGAAAGGCTTAATCATGTCATCATAATGCTGACTAAGTACGTTGCCTGACTGACCTGTAGAATTCATGTAGAGGTGACGAGCGGGGCCTGCTCCTAGCTGTATCAGCTGTCTAAATCCAGCTCCAAAGTTTTGTTTATAGCCATCTGATTCTGTAAATTGACCACTGGCAACATTGATTGTATTGGGAGAGCCACCACTGTGAATGCTGCGCTCGAATAGCGAGTCTAAAATATTAACCTCACTAAACGGTGTATGGGTGTAATAGGCATGCTGCACCTTTCCCCACTGCCACTCCTCTATGTCAGATCCCATAAGTCGGGTCAATTCCTTCAAAGACTCTTGCAGGGCCTGCTTAACAATCATGCGGCAATCTTCTAGTTGTTCAGTGTTAATATCGTCACACCAACTTTGATCACGATCTGAGCTGATGAGTGTTAGCAGCTGTTGATAAGACACCCCCTGTACCAAGAACTCTAAATGCTGCTTTTTACTACTCTGATTCCAATAAGCAGACAGTTCGTCCTGATAGATAGTCTGACGAATATGACGTATCCAGTTAATAAACAAGGTAGCTGCGACGCTGTCCTGCGTCATTTCGCCATTCCAATCTCGAACGACGGATAAGGTATCACCTATATCAGCATCGCCATTCAAAAGCTCAGTCAATACTCGCTTTAAAAGCAACGCGCCAAGATTAAGCTGATCAGCTTGTATGGTTCGCATGTCTTCCATGTCCAACTCACCATCTTCAGCGAGTTTATTCATCAACATCTCTTCGATACGGATGGCTCGGTATGGCTGAGCCCAGTCATGGCTCAAGAAATACGGGTAGTCGTCACCAATAATTTTGTTATTTGCAGAAACAATAAGACCAGAGTCAGGGTTAAAACTGGTTGGCATATCCTCAAATGGAATATAACCAAGCCAATGGAAGCCGTCATTGGCTGGGAATGGTAAATTTCCAGTCCCTTTGTTACGCACAGGCACTCGACCTGCCGCGACATAGCCTATATTTTGCTCATCGGCATAGAGCATATTTATGGTGGGAGCCACATACAATTTCAGTGCATCTTTAAATTGCTGCCAGTTATTGGCGTAATTTAGTTGGTAAAAAGCTTCATAAGTGGTGTCTTCATCATCAAGCGCTGTCCAGCGAAGGGATATCGGTTGATCGTGAAAGCTATCCACCACATCGCTGATAATAGGTCCACGATGCGTTTTTCGAATCTTAACTTCGACGGGCTTTAGCGGTTCTCTAAGAAATGCTGGAAAATCAGGTTTTACAAAAATTTGCTCGGTTCTGACATCAAATGGGTGCCATTTTTCTCCATCCCAATATTGCTTAGGGTTTTCAGGATTTACTTGCTCAACAAATAAGTCTTGGGTATCAGCCATCATGTTAGTGCCCCCCCAAGCAATCTTTGTATTTTGACCAAACACGACTATTGGCAAGCCTACTAAGCTCATCCCTTTAGCATTAAGGGCATCACTGGATTGTGTAAGGGTGTACCACAACGATGGGATTTGCAGTCCCAAGTGAGGATCATTGGCCAAAATGGGTACGCCTTGAGTAGTGTATTTCGCAGCCACAACCCATGCATTACTCCCCACATATTCACCACCGATTCCATAATCACTGGACAATGTTTGTCGGATATCTAATAGGCCAGCAATGCTTTCTGGAGGCAAGAGTTCCTCTTTACGCACTGTGACGGGAGAATCTTTGGGGTATTTAGGAAACAATTGTTCTACAGTTTGTTCATCAAACTTCTGTAGTGCAGCAAACCGTCTTAAGTCTGACCACATCCCATTAGACAAGTTAAGTGCAAACATTTTTGCCCACGCTAGGCTGTCGATAGGTGTCCAAGTTGAAGGTTTGATCCCTAACAAGGTGAACTCTGGGGGCAATGTCGGATCGGTAGCGATGAATTCGTTGATGCCTGCTGTATATGCTTGTAACGAGGCTTTTGCTTCCTGTGATAAGTGCGGCCACGCCCGTTCTGCCGCTTCGTATATACCAAGTGTACGGATCCAAATATCCGTATTTAGTTGGCTACGCCCAAAGATCTCACTTAATTTGCCATACACCATCCGGCGCTGTACTTCCAACTGCCAAAGCCTGTCTTGAGCATGTACAAAACCGGTGGCGAAATACACATCATCGGCAACCTCTCCTGTGATATTCGCCACCCCATTTATATCTCGCGCAACCACCACCTTTGAGCTGATATGCTGCACCGACCTGCTCTCTACTTGAGGGGGCAGTGAGCGAGTCGCTGAAAAATATATATAAATCAGCATACCTATAATGGGCATAAGCACCCAAATTAGAAAACGGGACATCAACGGATAACGGCCAAAAATAGTTGTCGCTAAGCTCATGTAATTACTCCTAGGTAAGTCGGGGCAAGGGGTGGTTTACTTGCCTGAAGGGCCACTAGTGCTCTTGTGCGCAGCGTGGAAAATCGCTACAAATCAGTGGCACAGGAAAAGTGAAACTGTCAGAGTCATCAGTCTTAGTTCTGGTGTCGGTGCGAGTTTTTGATGTAAACAGATTGCACGTACTGTTTACACCACAGGTTGTGGGGGTGTTCATTTGTGCACTGGTTGCAGTTGCCGCTACAGCAGTTTGGCTTACCAACATATTTAACGCGCAAGTAGTGGCAACAACAGTCAGCGTTTTAGAAAAGTGATGGTTAATAATCGTAAAGATGTTCATGGCATTCCTCCTGTAAAAATTTAATAAGTCGAATTATCATTCTTGTCTGGGCGCTTTATAAATTAACGCCACCGACCTTATAAATTTTTACCAATTCGGAAAGATGAAGTACTTCACAAATCCCTTGGCATTAGTCCCATTTATCTAAGTTCAATGATTTCGCTCTCTCCAGAGCCAAAAACATCAACTAAACAACCCTCCAGTTTTTCTGAGCAATGAATATTTCGAATGTTACCGTCTAGTTTTACACTCTCATAGCGTATATTTTGAGATATCGAGTATCGATGCACTGTATCTCCGCTGGCCCAAATAATTTGATCTTGTAAAACGTCCCACATAACAGAAGAATAAGATTCAAAATCCTTAATGAGCAGGGACTCTTGTCCTGTAGTTATATCAAACTTCCACAATCCTCTAGTCCTAAACCGAGTGAATAGGTAGCCATCAACCGAATCCATGACAACAAACCCGTTGATACCCAACGGTTCCATCTGTTCAGATACCAAATCCATCTGCTGCAAACTCCAGTTCTCGTCTTTAACCGTGGCAAAGTAAAGATAGTCTTCATTACGACTTAGCCTGATATTATGCACCACCTCCTTTTCAGCTTGACCCAACCAAGTCATTTCCTTGCTCTGCAAAGATAGTTTGAAAATACGGTTATTAGAAATGCCGAAAAAAGCTTGGTGCTTATCTGAATATTGCAGCTTCTGAATTTGCGGAGGCAACTTAGAATCCCAAGCTGTCCTTACTGAATCTTGAACTCTTTCCCAAATTTGCAATTTGCCAGAGCGATTGGACAAAAAGAATAAGCCTGAATTTTGAGCTGTCATTGGATTATAATCCGCGTAAAGCGTTGTAACCACATCCGTTACGGTGACTTTATCTTGATCCAAATTCGATAGCTTTAGGATGTCTGAATTACTAATAAATCCACGGTACGCAAAAACTCTACCTTCTGATACAACGGGATAACTCAGCGGTAGTGTACTTTCACTTATGACCGATTTTTGGTCAGTGTAAACATGATGCTTTACCAGCTGACCATCTTCATTTTTATATATTAATTCGTCATCGTTCATCCAGGTAACATGTTCAATTAAGTAGGGAAACTGAACCAATGAAACCATGTCCCCACTGGAATTATTTTTAATCAGTATATTCGTAGCGCCCCAGTGCAAGTTGCGAACAATTGCCATATGGTTACCATCTGGAGAAATCGAAAAAGCATAATCTCCACGGCCATCAGATGTGGGGGCGCTATAGCTGCGTTCATAAGATGTAGTGAGGTCATGTAAAATGATTTGAAATGGCTCAGAAAGAGCTTCAGATCGAGAAAAATAAATTTTATTGCCATCTACTGAGAATTTGGGTGTTGTCCAAAGCCCAGATAACCCGCATTCAGATACCTTCTTAGCCGATTCGCGCACAAAGCCGTTGTTAAAGTCCATGATCCAGACCTCACACTCTTCCGAGTTGTCTAAAATATAAACTATTCGCCCAGCATCACGAGAAAAGTTTGGTGAACGATGATCAACGCCTACTTCAGAAGGCAACTGATATTGTGTGCCGTGCAGCAAATTGCGCGCAATTATGTGCTTTTGTCTGTTCGCTACGTTTTGGTGGGTGTACACCAACCACTTTCCATCAGAACTGATATCAAACTCCAGTTCTAGGCCTCTTTCAAAAGTAAGGATTTCTGCATTACTATACTTTTTTATTCCAATTTCAGATACATCAGCATTTCCTAGCCTTTCGACGCCAAAATACGAAGCAGAAACCGAAAATATAGTCAAAATAAGCGCATAAAAGTACCATTTTGAAAACACTGAGTCGCCATGACGACCAGCTGGTTTACGGGAGATAGCAACATTGTTAACCTGCTCACTCTGTGGTTTAGAGGATTGAAGATTCGGGTTCAGCAACGAAGAACCTGTATTCTCCTGTGTCTCTGAGGTATTCGACAAGTTTGGAGATGGCGGTTCAAAAGGAAATGACTGATTGAAGTCTTTTTGGGAAGCGATTGTGAAATCGGTATGAGGTGTATTCGCTTTGGGGTCTACATTTTCCTCTACTTGAGAGATTTCACCCACAAACCGATACCCCTTTTTCGGCACAGTTTGAATCAGCCTCACATCATTTCGACCATTGCTGATAGCTTTTCGCAATTCAGAAATCACAGATGTGATTGTACTGGAATCACGATGGACAGTACCCCAAACCTTTAGCAATAGTTCATCATAGGAAACCGTGTGTCCATGAGCCTCAATCAATGTCTCCAAACAAAGGTTTAGCCTTGAAGGTAGAGTAACAACTTTGCCATCACTAAAAGTTAGCTCTTGATTTTTAGGGTTAAACTTCCAGAAAGTTCCAATATAAAATTTCATTGACTGCTTCCTGCACTCCTTTAATAGAACAGACACCTAAATTAGATATCATTAAATTTCACAGTAACTTGAAAAGTATCATTGTCATTGTTTTTACAAAGCAGTCTGAACAAGCACTCTAAAAATTACTAGGGCACTTTTAGACCACAACAAAATGTCAGTTTTGAGTATTTTTAATTTCAAAAATAATACAAATAGATTTTTCATCTGCTTTCTCCTTGCTATGTCAAAATGTATTTATCGGCGCAACAACCTGCCAAAAGTAAAAAAGAAACAAAACCTTGCAACCATTCACTACAACTTAAAACAAAAAAATTACCAAATTGACAATAAAGCAACATCGATTCTACACAAAGATATCATCAATGCCTAGCCTATTTCGGTTACCAATGCATCAAAAATAACAATGAAGGTGTCATAAGAGAAATAAAAAAATTCAGGGATACGAAAAATATGAGAGTTGACGTAAGTTTAGCAATTATCTATTCGATAAGTGCCAATAATGCCATAACTTGGTAATTCGATAAGCTCCAATAATATGCTCATTTTGGACTGAAATTCTGATAATTATTTGTGCTGTTGAATGTTGTTCATAGCAGGAAGCAAAAACAGGAATATTTGCCTAATACTATCACCTTAATATAGGCTGAGATGTGTCTCACTAACGGGGAAGTGGACACACCCCCTGGCTGCTGCTCACGTTAAAATAGAATTAGTCGATCCTGAAAATATCGGTTTTTTCGTCGAAAGCTAGATTGAGACAACAAAAATTCAGATGTAAAAAATTGCCTGTAAGATTTCACCTTTTCAAAAATTCTCACCCACGCTAGTTAAAATACCATTGAGTTTATCGCCCCCCTTTCTAACGGTTAAATCTTAAGTGTCATTCTCTATAATTTTCAAGAAACGGGGCAGCGCGTGGTTTGTACAAAGAATATAGCTTCGATTTGCTGAATTTAACTTGTTTCAACCGCTTTTTGCTTGTCTAAGTTGAATGGTCATCTCAGCTGACAGCTCAGTATTCAACTTACGAAGAATGTCGCGCAATACCCGCGAGATACAATTCCAATTTCTTCAACTCATTGCGCATCCGCTTGTATTGCTTGGTATGGCGGCTGTGCTCCTATACAGCTTTGTTTATTGAGTGCTTTGCTTGCCAGTGATATACTGATTTTACGCTTAAAAGGAGCATTGACCGTTGAGAGATTATCTGTGAACAATTTGGGATTGAAAGCAGGCCACCTAGTCTGGATTTTTTCTATTTATAATATTGGAATTGGCTTTTTTATCGAAGGGTTTGACGCCATATCCCAAAGTATCAGTGAAGTGGCTCTCGAAGCCCCTTTTTTTGCTTGGTCACACAGAACTGCCAACGTGCTTATCGGTCTTTCTATGTGTTTTTTTAGTTTCTCGCTAATCCGACTCCACAAGGGCTGGCTACCTTTTTCCACCGTAGTGATCTCATTGTTAGGTTTAAGTATGATAAGTGCGGGGATCTGGACCCTTGAAACGCCGTTACATCTACTTTATAACCTATCGATTTTTATGATTTTGGTACCGGTATTCTTCGCTGTAGAGTTTAAGTCCCAATTTCAGTCTGAGACCTTTGAAAAAGTCTGCCTGCTTTTTAGCTTTATACATGTGCTTGTTTTTTGGTCTATTTATGCCAATTTTATTCCGTATGAGTACAACGGCCTTATCCAGCGATTATGGGCAGTGCTAACTATGGGTTGGTTTGGGTTAGCAGCAAAAACGTTAACGTCCTCCTTAGCCATAGAAAAGCACTGATGAATACAAGCGGTTACCGCAATAGGACTATTTTGGTAACCGCCCAGCTATTCGGGTAATCAAGTAATTTGCCTGTAACTGATAATGGCAAGTAAAGTGTCGTTGTCCTTTCAACCGCTCGGCATAGCACTTATCCAGTTCCAACTCCAACGTTTGCTCCGTTAGTGATATTGCTCGCACCTGTGATTCCTCAAACCCCATGTATTCACCGACATAAGGGAAAACCGCCTTGAACAAACTCTCTTTTGCTGAAAAAGCTAAAGTAATATACTGCTCTGATGTCATACCGGTTTGCATCAACAACCGTTCTTCCTGAGAGCCAACCACATTGGAACGAATGTCTCTGACCACATATTGTGACATCAATGGCTCTACATCAATACCAATAAAATCATTACAGTGGCTAAAAGATACCGCACAAAGTGTCACATTATCACTGTGAGTGATAGAACCGACGATTTTCTGTGGCCAAATAGGATTTCTGTGACAACCAATGCTCACATGTGTATCGCTGGTACCCAACTCAGTCAAAGCTATTTTGGCACAATAACGACCCGCTAAAAACTCTGCCTGTCGCCTTGCCACCGCCCTCCCAAACTCGATAGGGAATACAATTCCCAGTTCAGAAAACAGGGTAGACTCATACCTTGTTACCTGAAACTCTGTTTGGGCAATCACAATATTTGAGACCAACCGAGTAACACCTACATTCCTAATAAAATCATTATCAGCTTCATGCGTCAGCAACTGCTTATTCATTAAAGGCCTCAAGTAATCTTGAGTGCTGGGGCTTTGTCAGTTTGGTCGGGATCCCATGTTTCAGCCCTACTATGATACTGTGGAGTTTATCAATCACGACATAGCGATTGTGATCAATGAAGAAATGATCACCTTTAACGTAGTGTATCTCGGTTTGATAAGAGGTAAGCTGCTCCCATGCTGCAAGTTGCGATGAGGTAACCTCATCATCAGCGTCCCCCCCAAGTACGGTTATAGGACAGTGAATTTTGATTTCTGGACTCTGATATTTATAGGCAATTCTAAAATCAGCTCTGAGCAGTGGTAGCAAAAACTGAATAAGCTCTAGGTTATCTAATACCTCTTGAGGCGTGCCATTGAGATCTTTTAGCTTTTCTATGAACAAGTTATCCGGCAATGTATGGAAGTCACTATCCAGCGCACAAATATTCGCCGCCCTACTTCCTGAGGCAATGAAGTGTTGAGGGCCGTCAAAACCGCTTGCTTCTAAAGCAATTGCTAATGCAAACGCCATCCGGCTCCCCAAACTATGCCCAATGAAAATATATGGCGTTTCAGTAATGTAGTCAGAACACAGCATAAGATCCTTTATGATCTTGTCCATCTCATCAAGCGCAGGTTCCATGATACGGGTGGCACGACCGGGCGGCTGTACCGCCACTAACTCAACGCCATGAGGCATGTGTTCGGCCCAAGGAATATAAGTGGTAGCATTCCCCCCTGCGTATGGGAAACAAAACACCCGCAATCGAGGTTTGAAGACTGGCTTTGGTATTATAAACCACTTTTCTTTAAGCTTTATTTCATTCATAACTAATCACCTCTTTAATGTTGCCATATCAGCTGGTGACCGGCTAGCGTCTTCCACCACAGGGATAACAATTGCCCCTTTTGCCGCATTAATAACTCCGCTCTCCTGTTCCACAGGGACAGCACGCACAATAGAGCCACCGTAATTATCAGCGAAATCAAAGGCCCCCCAGATAAAATGATGGGCACTAGGCTGCTGCGGATAAACACAGGTGGTGCTATGATCCGGTGAACAGTAGGATTGCAGTAGCCAGTCTCCTTCCGCAATGGCTACCTCTAAATCGTCAGCCCATTGCTGCGCAGTAATGAATTTACCTACACGAACATGATCGCCTTTCAAAGATTCGGCTTTTTTCAACACAAGAATGTCTTTGTTTGCCTTGGCATAGTCAGTCAAAGATTCCCCCAGCGAGGAAACGACTTTTACAGCTCCTTGGTTTTCCTGTATACAGGCGTCCATTTTCACTTTACAGCTCCACGGGATGTGCTTTTGGACTAACGTTTGTTCTTGCGGACTTAACTGCGCCAGCACTTTAGGTTCGTGCAAAAGCGCAAATAACAATTTATTACCTACAAACCGATGGGCCAAGGTATCAGGACAGACGATTTGTTCACTTTGGTGACTTTTGAATAACTGCTCGTAAAGCTCGCTCGGCAGCTCAGGATGGTTTACAAAAGCGATGTCCATTTGTTTGCCACCAAAGTAAATAGCGTCATTCTCATCCACTTGAATATTGTTGGTGGACTCTGTTATGGATAACGTGCCTTTGGGAAGATGTTGCTCCTGCAGCATGTTATAGATGAGGTTCAACTGCGATTCTACTTGAAACTTCGTAGAAAAATCAGGAAAAACTGCCAACAACAAAATATTTGGGTTTCGTTGTCGAGCTTTAGCAATAGGTTGCCCCATGCCCACTAAAGCTTGCATAAATTCTATCATCACCTGACGATAGGACAGCCGCCAGTTTTGGGTTTGTGGAAACTGTTTGAACATACCTTCGATAATCACTTTTAGGCTGTCCAGCTCCCATCCTCCCACATTTGAGCCTGCATTAATTTCGAGCAGTTTAGCTTCTTTTTGCTGATATAAATAATCATAGCGCATCAACAACTGTTCTCGTTTAACCGTGTTGCATGTCAGGTTGTTATAAAAGCTAGCTGGCAATTGAAAATAATCAGCGAAAGCCTGCGCATCACCTTCGAACATCAGCTCTAGAGCACGATAGCACAGCGAGGGTAAGGGGCTGGTTATTTCCCGTAGTTGGTCAATTAGCTGTCCATCAACGATTACCGGCCAAGAACCAAAAGCGCATTGATATTTGTTAACAAAGTCTTTTACCTGTTTCTCTTTACAAATATTAAACTTCTGCATTTGCGGTTTACTCACGAGCAAACTGAGGAGCTTGCCATTTAAGGTCGAGTAAAAGTTATCTGCAGTTTGGTTTTGCTCTGTTTCATGCGCACAAACCCGCGTAGGTTGCTGGTCCATTGTGCAATCGGTTTGAATTTTTGTCATATCAAATCAACTCCTTTATTAATCATACGACAAGGAGCAGGATAGCTCCGATATCGTTTGATGTACGTATAATTCGCGGGTACTAAAACTAGGAAGATTGCGCTTCTTCAATTCCGACATAATGCGCATGGCGTATAATGAGTTCCCTCCTAAATCAAAAAAGTTATCATTAGCAGAGACTTCACACCCAAGTACCTCCCGCCAGATGGCAATCATTTGTTGCAACATCTTATCTGCATTGCTTTGAGAGCGACCATTTGACTCGCTATGAGCAGTGTTTTTTCTATCACTAGCTTCTGATTGAGACATCTGTGCAGCGGTTTGCTCGTGTGCAACTGGCTCGTTTGCTGATGCCGAGTTTATGATTCGCTCAGGAAGGGCTTTTGTATCTAGTTTTCCGTTCGCGGTTAACGGGAACTCACTAACTCTATGCCACTTTGTAGGCAACATATACTCTGGTAGAGTTTGCGCAGCCAGTTGTTTCAGAGGTGTCAGATCTTCACAATGAGTTTGTAAATATGCTTCTAAGCGGGCAGAAGCAGCATCCTGTTTCTCGGGTTGCTGCAATAAAACAGCAGCACCTTGAACATCAGGTAGCCCCAACAATGTGTGGCGGATCTCTCCTAGCTCAATGCGGTAACCTCGCAGTTTTACTTGTTGATCCAGACGCCCAAGGTGCTCTAAAGAACCGTCAGGCATTAAGCGCCCCTTATCACCACTGCGATACAAGCGATTACCAGAACGAAGAGGGTCGTCAACAAATTTTTCTGCGCTAAGCTCTGGCTTGCCGTGGTACCCCAGAGCAACACCAGCACCGCCTACACAAATTTCCCCAGCTAATCCTGGCGGCAAGGGGTTCATCTTTTCATCCATGACATAACAATACCAACTTGGCAGTGCTGTACCAACGGACTTGCTTCCCGCAAGCGCATCCTGACGAGTGACATCATGCCAAGTCACATGAACGGTAGTTTCGGTAATACCAAACATATTCACCAGACGACACTCTAACTCTGAGTAGCGTTGCATCCAAGGTAGTAGAGCCTTAGCATCTAGCGGCTCTCCACCAAAGATAACCAGACGAACGTCACATGCTCGCGAGTGCTGGAACTCTGCTTCTATAAACTGATAAAAAGCCGACGGAGTTTGATTTAGCACTGTCACCTTTTCATCTACCACTAGTTGATAAAAAGCTTCAGCAGAGCGAGATACCCAATAAGGGACTATCACCAGCTTGCCACCAGTTAACAAAGCCCCCCAAATCTCCCACACTGAGAAGTCAAAAGCTGTTGAGTGAAATAATGTCCAAACATCTTGACCACTCAGGGAAAAGTTATCTTTGGTGGCCGCTAATAAACTGATCACATTGCGATGTGGTACCATCACACCTTTAGGTTTACCGCTGGAACCTGAGGTATAAATCATATAGGCCGCCTGCCCAGCATCAGAGCTACTTGATTGAACTGGCGCATTTGATTGTGTAGAGGCTGCAAGTGTAAACGCCTCAAGACTCATGATATTGGTCTCTTCACACGACGGACACTCCCCAATGACCAGTGCCATTGCAGCATCCGCTACCGTGTATTGTAGACGCTCAGCCGGATAGCTGGGATCCATCGGCACATAAACGGCACCTGCATGCATTGTAGCCAACATCAATGCGATTAATTGAGGAGAGCGCATCACACAGATACCTACTTTATCACCCGGTTTAACGCCAGCTTCTTGCAATGCCCGAGTATATTGATTAGCGAGCATCTGCAACTCGCCATAGCTAACTTGTTGGCTTTCCAAGGTGAGCGCAACAGCATCAGAGTTGCATTTTACCTGTACTGAAAAAGCCTGTTCGATACGTAATTCGCGACTTCCCTGAGTATTTTCTGCATCATCGGATACATTGTTCAACAGGGCCATATCTGCACTCAATCGATCTTTATCTATAATGCTCAGTTCAGCGTAACTGAGTGCCCGATGTTCGGTAGCTTGTTTACTTAAACGCTCTTCATTAACAATCTGTAATGCCACATTATTTATACAATCAACTAGGTTCTCTACACCAGTCTGATCGTAATGAGCAGTGTCAAAATTGAATACCAAAGCAACACCGGTTTCTAATGGCTGCGCTTCTATGCTCAACGGTAACGGCGGCGCGAGATAAGGGTAATAATGTTGCTCAGCAAAAACCTCAGATGGTTGCAATAACCACGTTCCCCAAAATACTCCAATGCTAACCGTATCCGTATCCAGCCTATCGCGAGGACAAGATACAGCGCTTTGCCAAGCTTCTAAAAGCCGTTCACCTTCTTGGGTGATGCTGCTTTTGGGTGACGAAATCGCTAATGGTATCAACCTAAGCCTGTCACTTGTTTGCCTAGCACTTTTTGGATCAGTTTGAACAAGCTCAGCCCCCGCTATAACAGGCGAGCTTTCACCATAAAACACTGTCAGTACCCGCGCCACGGCAATCAGCAAAGTAGCCAAATTCTGCGCCCCTGGGATAAAAGCTCGATGCTGTTCATATATACATTGAGCCCCAGTATGGCGTGTATCCTCGACATCAACAGGATCTAGTTTTGCCCAGCTGGCTACCGGAGAGCCATACCCTGGGATTTTTACAGGTGCTAAATCAAGGAAATGGGGAGCGCTTATGCCCGCTTGTTGAGCAGGTTCGCATGCAACTATCTTTTGTGCCAGTTGCTGGAGTTCGCCACAATATACTAGGGGGTTCGCACTAATGATAATGAGATCTGCAATTCCATCAGAAAAGGTAAGAAGCACAACTCTGGTTTCACAGCTTACAAGACGGCTTATAGGCTGTGATAGATGCTTTTTGACATACTCTTCTGCAGCCTCAGTATGACTATAGCTATGACAATGATCAATGTGTACCGTCGTAGCCCTTTGTGACAGTTTGTCTTGTTCACCTTGAACGCTTGCAAAAGGTCTTTTGTAATAATTAAGCATTGCTCGGATAACATCTTGCTCATGAATGCGGCAACGCAGTGCTCGGCATTGGACAAGGGGGTAGCAAGCCTTTTGCGAGCTGGTAACTGGTGAGTTAGAAAATAAGGTATGTTGCATTAAATACTCCCAAACTACCTGATGGAAAACCCAGCATCAACTGTAATGTTGCTGCCGGTTACTCGCACAGATTCATCCGAAGCCAACCACACAGCCGCATTCGCAATATCGATTGGCTCCACAAGCGCATTCATGGGTTGAGACTCAATAAACGAAGATTCGTATTCTGTGCTATCTATTTGTAAAGAGCGGGCGATCTCTGCCAGCATCTCTCCCTCTTCACTCTGAGAATCTCGTACTGAGCCAGGACTAATCGCATTCACCCGTACTTTTGACGGCGCATAATCCAGCGCAGCGGCTTTAGTAAGGCCAATCACACCATGCTTTGATGCCACATAGCCCGCAAAGTATCGGTAACCCACTATGCCCGCGGTGGAGGCAATATTGATGATACTGCCCTGCTGTTGTTCCACCATGAATTTCCCTGCCGCTTTCATCAATCGCC
The DNA here is from genome assembly GCF_002332205.1 of Pseudoalteromonas sp. JB197. Taxonomy (NCBI): domain Bacteria; kingdom Pseudomonadati; phylum Pseudomonadota; class Gammaproteobacteria; order Alteromonadales; family Pseudoalteromonadaceae; genus Pseudoalteromonas; species Pseudoalteromonas sp. JB197. The sequence continues at coordinate 2,916,356 of NZ_NRGZ01000001.1, read as the reverse complement.
AAGCACCGGTTAAATTGATGTCCAGCATGAGCTGCCAATCTCCTTCACTGGTGTCATGTAAAATCTTGCCTGACGGTGATACAACTCCGGCATTGTTGAGTAAAACATCAATACGCCCAAAGCGCTTAACAGCTTCATAAATAGCTTCATTCACCTGTCGAGCATCTCTAATGTCCACATTCATGGTAGTCACAATCGATCCATGCTGTCTGCATAACTGTGCGGTATGCTGCAATTGACTTTCAGAGCCCAAGTTGTAGGGTACCCCAGGTATGTTCTGTGCTACATCCAACAATACGAGGTTGGCACCATTGGCACTGAATTGTTGGGCACAGGCACGACCTAAACCTCTGGCCGCCCCCGTGACGATAATTGTTTTATTGACAAGTCTCATTTATCTACCCTGACTAGTTTAGTGATAGCTCAATGGCGTTTAATAGATCTGCTGGAGTATCCACAAAAAACATGTGTCCACCAGGCATTTCCCCACAGCGTAAAGACTGCTGTGTAGCCTTCTGCCAGCCTAAGAGCTGTTCACGACTTACCAACTCATCGTCTATGCCTCGCAAGGCGATGATATCCAGCTGGATACCTTGCGAGAAATCAGGCTTATAGCTCTCGTGCATCGCTACATCCGCTCGAAGGGTAGGCAATAGCAGTTCCCGCATAAAAGGATCCGTTAAAGCAGGATGGGTGTACCCTGAAAAAGTCGCAACCTGCTGTAAAAAGGCATCATCGTCCAAACCAGTTGCGCGAGCCTCTCTAGGATTCCACGGATCTGGGGAGCCGCTCACAATTAAGCTTTGCAACGACAAAGGAATCGCTTGTTTAAGTATTTGATGAGCTACTTCAAAGGCTAATACCGCTCCTAAACTGTGACCGAACAACACCGTTGGCAGGCTGTTGTCAACTAATTCGGGGATTTCTTGTGCTATGTCCTTAGCAGCCTGAACGACAGAGGTATAACAAGGTTCACTGAAGCGCTTTTCTCTGCCTAACAGCTGAATCGGCACTAGATTGAAGTACGGGTTCAGACCTGACCAAGGCGCGAAAAAAGACGCCCCGGCACCAGCAAAGGGTAAGCACACTAGATTAACTTTCTGCTGGCTCATAATTTAATCCCTCCTCAATGAATAGTTCGGCATCCTGAAAGCAATTGCACGCAGGGGCAAAATACAGGCGAGTACTGTGGTTAACAGGATTACGATCACCGTAAACAGTGTTGGCAAGATGTACACAGGCAACGAGAAGTCAAAGTACTCTTTGGCAAAAAAGTAGACTGCAGCGGCTAACAGCATGCCTATGAATAACCCCATGACTGTAGCAACACTATTATCCTTCAATACTAACTTTATAATGCTGTTGGGCTTGGCACCAATGGCCATGCGAATGCCTAATTCATTTTGTCTGAGTTTAACGCCATAACTGAGTACACCGAAAATTCCCAGCGCAGCCAGTAATAAAGTCATCACCGCCAACATGATGGTGATCGCTATTACCACATAGTCTTTTAGTAGCAAATTGTCATAGGCGTCTTGCACATTACTGTACGAGTATAATGAGAAGTTGCCGTTTACTTGCTTAACCAGCTGATTGATTTGCGATTTGTTTAACATCTGTCCAGGCTGCATTTTGACAATAAAGTTAAAGCCAGTGGTACGAGTGACATACACTCGGAACGTCGACGAACTACGAGGAATACTGATATCTCTCACCACACCAATCACAGTGTAGGGATCAGGTTTATTTTGCCAATAATAGCGTTTACCCAAAACATCTCCGCCAGGCACTAAATGGTTTGCTAAAGTTTCATTCACGATAATGTTGTTACTGGTATCGCGCACTTCCTCACTGGAGAAGTTGCGACCTTTTATCAAAGGCAATTCCATAATAGAAAAGTACTGATCATCCACCAAGTTGGTATTCGGTGACAATCGACCATCACCGGCCTGATTGAGGGCCAATAGTGATGTCCAATCGCTAGTCATCATCGGGGCAAACAGCGTGTTACTAACATTCTCAACACCGGCTTGCTGTAGCAAAACTTCACGAACACTTTCAATATACTGAATGCGCTCATCTCGGCTAAATTGTTGTGTCCCCGAACCTAAGGTAAAGTGTATTCTGTTTTCGGTAGCAAAACCGGAAGGTTTGCTTATGACTTCGATAGAGTTATTCAGCAAGTTTAAGATGCTGAAGATCAATACCGACGCCAACGCAATTTGGCTGGCTACTAGCAAATTTCTCGTAGTTTTCGAGATCTGCAACCCGGTACCTTTACCACTACTTTGCATGAAACCATTGAGTTTGCGGTAATCCAAGGAGCGACAAACAATAAAGGCAAAACAAATAGCCAACAGCACCGTCAGCACAAGAGCGAAGATCAGGCCTTGCGCTCCTAGCGCTAGTTCATCAATACGAGGGAGCACACCAGCTGTAAAATGCCTTAACAAACTGCTCACTACTGTTTGCACCAGCAAAGCAAACAGGCCTGAGAAACCCACCAATACTAGGTTCTCTGCCAATACTGTACCAAACACTTGTTTTGGTCCGGCTCCTACCGTTGCCTGTATAGCCAACCTGCGCTGATTTTCCGCGGCTCTTGAAAGCAGTAAGTTACCCACGTTAACGCAAGCAATAAACAGTAATGAAATACTTCCAGCGAATAGCATTAATGCAGTGCGATAGCTATCTCCAACAATTAACGTTTTGAACGATTGCACATCAATATTGATACGAGCGTTTTGTAAAAAGCCCACCCCTACAGTTTCTTGCTTGAACCGCTCGTTCAGCACTGTCGACAACTGTGCACTGGCTTGTTCAGCCGTCACATCAGGCTTTAAACGCCCAACAAAACGCAGCGCTCCAGTGGCCGATTGCCAATCTTTTCTAAAAGCTTCATTCCAATCATTAAACTCCCAAGGCACCCAGATATCGGCTACGGAACTGGTATTGAAGATACTCGGTTCCACAAAGTCTTCGGCAGCCACTCCCACAATGCGGTAACTTTTGCCTGATAGTTCTACTGTTTCAGTGAGTATATCGTGACGTTGCCCAAATTCTCTTGTCCACAAACGGTGACTGATAACTGCAACAGGCTCATCCTCAGTACTAAAAGCAGAGCCTATTTCCATAGCCATCCCCACCAAAGAAAACCATTGTGCAGAGCTATGCACCACAAAAACTCTAGGCTGGTCAGTTAAATTTAAAATAGCCGTTTCTGCATAGTTAAGAATGGCGCTGGATTCAAACACCGTTTGCTGCTTTTGCAACAACTCAACACCGGGGTAAGGATAAAAGCCATTTAAGTTGAGCTTATCGCCGTCGTAACGCTGCCCAACGGCAACGTGCAACTGTTCGGAATCAGGGTAAGGCAGTGGTTTAACAAGCAGTAGATAGCTCAAAGCAAACATACTCAACAAGGTACCAATAGCCAGACCAAGAGTGATCACAACAGGCAGGCTTAGTCCTGGGCGGTTGAGCACATTTTGCAGGCCGCACTTTAGTTCATAACGCCAATTCATGCTATCTCCTCGTAATTCTGAGTACCAAAGTTGATTTGTCCGTCAAATAAGGACAATTTGGTTTTTGCCATATCGGCATAGCGAGGATCATGCGTTACCATGCAAATAGTTGTGCCTTGCTGGTTTAAGGTATCTAGCAATTGCATGATCAGCTCACCATTTTTGGAATCCAGATTCCCCGTTGCCTCATCTACCAGTAAAATGGCAGGCTCAGTTACCAATGCTCGGGCAATTGCGATGCGCTGTTGCTGTCCACCAGAAAGTTGATTAGGTTTGTGATTAATGCGATGACCCATTTCCACTTTTTTCAAGCTATCTTCTACTCGAGCGCGAATGGTATCGTCGCTAAGTTGCTCGTCGCTATAACGCAATGGTAGGGCTACGTTTTCAAAGACTGACAGTTCGTCAATAAGATTAAATTGCTGGAAAACGAAGCCTATTTTTTTATTTCTGACTTGAGCGGCGTCAGCCAAAGAAAGTTCCGTCACATCTTGACCATCCAATATATACTCACCACCAGACGGGGCATCCAACAGTCCCATGATGGTCAATAGCGTGGATTTACCACAACCAGATGGACCAGAAATTGATACGTAGTCGCCTTTAGCTATTTCCATGTCCAACTCTTTGAGCGCATAGGTTTCCATTGTCTCGGTTGAGTACATCTTAGTGATATTGCGCATTTTGATGATAGGTTGTCTCATGATTCAAATTTCCTAATTAAATAATTTTGATAGTCTCAGCCGAGCGATAAGCCGAGGTGTCCGACAATACAACTGTAGAATTGCTGGAGATTGGAGATAATAATTGAATGTACTGCCCTGAGGCCGCACCAAACTTCATGGTGTGGCGCTGCGCACTTTGGCCATCCTCTAAAAGCAAGAACACCACTGCCTCAGAATAGGCAGAGACATTTGCTGGGCGCTGCACATAGTAAGTGTTAGGAATATTTTCGGTCACGATTGTGGCGTCGATGCTCAAGTTCGATCTGGCACTACTTGGTAGTTCACCGATAAGCTTGGCTTCCACCGTGACAGTGCCTTCTTCCACAGTAGGATCAATGCGCTTAATTTGCCCCATTATTTTGTCGGCGCGAGTATCTATGATAGCTTCCTGACCTACAGCGATAAATTCTGCTTTGGCCTGAGGCACTTTGATAAGGGCCACTAAATCCTTCGTGCTGCCTAGCAACACTAGCTTGGCCCCTGCGGTAATGCTTTGCCCCAATTCAATATGCAGTTTTTGCAAGACCCCTGACATACCAGCACGCACGGTTAAGTTATCGAACCGACGTTGAATGGTTTGCTGCTTACCTTCGCTTTGCTTGATAAGCTCTTGTTGGATGTTGATGGCTTCTTGATTTACCTGTTTCAACTGCTCAAGGCGGTTTTGGTAAATATCTATTCGCTTATTTAGCTGCTCCGATTTGAGTAAAGTTTCCTGATAATCCAGTTGACTTACAATGCCCTCTGCCAGCAGTTTAGTTTGTGCTCCAAGGCGAGCGTTGGTAGTAGCATATTGAGCGCGGATCTCTTCCAGCCCAGCTTCCTCTTGCAATACCTCACGTTTATGCTGCAAGATCAGTTGACGTAGGGTCGCTTTTCGCAAAGCCAATTCCTGCATCGCTGTGTTTAACTCCTGCTCTAATTCGGGATTGCTCAGGCGTAAAATCACACTGTCGGGTTCTACCAGAGCGCCTGGTTTTAGAACAATTTCTTCAACCGTTGCATTACTTAAACTAGTAAGCAGTTTTTGTTCACCTGAGCGAAGGTGTCCGTATCCTGAGACTTCCACTGAAAATGCACCATAATGCACTTTACCGATGAGTATGGAGTCTTTTTCCAGTTGTATGTCATCCTCATTACTGCTTTGAATCATCAAAGCAGCAAAAACCATAGCTAACACACCCAGCGCCACGTGAAAGTAGCGTGAGTTCAATTTCTTAGCCGGCTTTTTTGGGGTTTTGGCTATATCCATGCTGTTTCTCCATTAATTAGTTCTATTTAAGTCGGCACTGGGTTTAACCATACCTACGAGTATCTTACGGTTCCCAACAAACGGCTCTCTACCATGAGTAAACTTCAGATTATCCAGCAACAGAAGATCGTTCTTTTGCCAATCGAAGCTACGCAAGTTACGTTCATAGGTTTGTCTTATCTGTTGCAAATACTCCAAAGGAATGGGACTGCCATCACCAAAATAAGCATTACGCGGTAATCCTTTTTCCCCATATGACTGTAACAACGCGTCCTGCTCAGCTTGCGCAAAGCTGCTAACATGAAAAAGATGGGCTTGGTTAAACCATATCCGCTCTTGCGTCTGGGGGTGAATTTGTACCGCTGGATTAACTTGGATGGTACGTAAGCGATCACCCGGCAACCAGATGAAACGCAAACTGTGAGCCTGACAATAGGCTTCTACGTCTTGCTTCTCAGTCGTCTGGAAGACTTCTTGCCAAGGCAAGTCAACATCTCCGTAGTTACGCACATACATAACGCCCTTTTCCTCGAAAGCCGATACAATCTCCCTAGGCAACTGTCGATAGATTTCACGGCTATCACAAATGGGAGTACGCCCTCCTTGTTCAGGCTCAATTAGACACAAAAAGCCTAAATAATCAGGCCAGCTATCGGAGTACGCATTTTCATTGTGCTGCTGAATTACTTCATCGCAGCTGTACTCAGTCGCCGTGTATACATTGCCTTTCATACCGGTACGAGGCGTCGAACGGTAACGATATTCCAAAAGTTCAGAGTCAAACAGATTGGTCAATACTTCGCTGAACTTCTTGCTACTGTTAACTTTTAAACCTCGCAGTAACACCGCACCGTGTCGTTGCAACAATTCCAATACCTGCTGGCGATGCTGCAATGCCCAATCTTGTATCTTGATGGCACCTGTATTTATATTAAACACGATAGGGGTATCGTCAGAGCACACACCAGCTGAAGCTTGTGCAACATAGCTCGGCGATGCCGATGAATCCCTATCTAAATCAGTGGTTAACCTTTCCATAGCGTTACCCTATAACCAGATCGTTGCGCTGAATGGGATCTGCCTGCAAAAACATAATGCGGCGCTCCCCTTCGAACGGTCTGCGAGAGTGGGCGGTGATGAGGTTGTCTAACAATACCAAGTCGCCTTTTTGCCAACTAAAGTCGACAGTTTCTTCCAAATACGCCTGACGTAGTAACGTCAGTACATCATCTTCAATGCGGCTACCGTCCCCGTAATAGGTGTTATTCGGCAGACCTTCTTCTCCACAAATGCTCAGCAAAGCTTCACGAACACTTTCTGGCAAAGTGGAGTAATGGAAAAAAGTAATATGGTTAAACCACGACCGCTCTCCTGTTACAGGATGCTTTAATGCTGCTTCTCGTATTTGACGTGTGCGCAAGTGCTCATCAGACATCCACTCCACAGCTATGCCTGCTGCATGGCAATAATCCTCAACGTCCTGTTTACGAGTAGTTTTAAACGCCTCTTGCCAGGTCATTCCTATTCCCGTGCCATAGTTGCGAACGTACATCCATTTCTTTTCTAAAAACCGAGAAACCACATCCGCAGGCAACCTTTGATATATGCGACGACAATCGGCTAGGGGGGTTTGACCCCCTACCGGCGAAGGCTGATCGCAATAAAAAAACAACTTATTAGGAAAACTCTGCATGTAGGAGTTTTCATTGTGTAGGAAGATGTTTTCATCACTGCGATAATCAGTGGAAGTAAAAACATTGCCACTAATCTTGCTTCTAGGAGAGCTTTCTTCCACGTTGTTAAAAGTAACATCACTCAGTTTTCCAGCGGCTTGTTCAAATTCCGCTGCGCTCATGTGTGCAAACCCGCGAAATAGAATGGCACCATGCAAAGGTAGCTTACCGCTCGCTGCCTCTGCGTTCTGCTCCAACCATTGCAACAAGTCGTCACCGCTTGCTGGCGCATTGATGACAAGGGGTAATGGGTATTTTTTCGACGCCTGTTCATTCATTACGACTTACTCCTTGCTGGCAACATCAGCTTGTCTCACTGACAGTTGGAACAGATTACCGAATACAGGAAAGAGCTTAGGTACTTGGCGCAACTCTAAAGCATTCGCAGCAAGTTTGAGTCTATCCTCTGATTGAGGTAACTCACTCTTCCAACTAAGAGTTAATTGATTCACACCTTCGTTTAATAACTCTGCCGCCATAGTGATGGTTTGTGTTTTCCATCGCTTACCAGCTTGAATTTCGGCTATGATTGCGCCGTTACACAACAACTTCACTGGCAGCTCTGAGGCTAACTGAACACCTAGGCGTAAAGTGGCCGTAAGTAATAAATCACGATCATTTCTAGCGACAAAACTAAAATGGTTTTGCAGGTCATAAGCCTGAAAATATGCAGGTGTACCGCCTTCATTGCCTTTACCCGTTTGAGCATTCGATATAGCAGTGCTATGAAAGAATGGGTTTAACAGATCTGTCGCTTGTTCGTTCACCTGCAAATTCGACAAACGGGTTTCTAGTAGTCTCTGGCCAGCTTTGATCCCTCGTTTCTCTAAAGCACTGGTCATCGCATCGAACAACACTTTGTCGAAGCACTTGAACTCCATATTAAATAGGTAACGCTGCAAATTCGGTGAGACTTGTTCCATTAATTGCTCAGAGGCTTTATGCATCCATAACGGTAAATCACTACGAGTTTGCACCTCCATAAACAACTGCATTACCTCTGCAATCGCTTGATCTTTCTCCAGAGCCTGCTCGCAGAAGTACTCAACCAGTTCAGCACTTTGCCCCCAATGAGCATTGTGGATAGCCGCCAGAAAGTGTCCTTCAGACTCGGTTTGCAGGCTAATGTCCGTGGATTTTCCCATTAGCGGCTGCAACTCGAAGGTCTCTCCAGCCCAAAGTTTGATATGATGACTAGCAATAGCTGCCATGGCGACTTTGATGCCTTCACTGCTTAGGTGACAGTAATCTAAAAACAGTTCTCTACCTGGTAACTTATTTTCACAAGCATTGCTGTCAGCATTTAAGTACTGACTAAATACCTCAGGTAAATCAATAACATGCTGTTTATTTAACGATACTTCAGCTTTCAATGTATTACTGCTGACAGATAACATACGAGGTGAGTTACTGCGCATAAAATCCCAACATGCTGCATCACAGGCAGCCTGCAAATGAACACGGCGCTTTTGTGTTTCGCCTTGTTGTTCGTATACTTCAGCCAGCAGATAATGAGTTACTGAACAATTCTCTTCATCCAGCACCAACATCTGATTCGCCAACTCTTGTGCTCTGTCAAATTTAGCCTCATGAATAGCTGCAGTTGCCTGCGCATATAGCTCCTGCCATTGCTGATTTCGGCCAGTAACTAACCAAGGTGCATTGCTAGGTGGATCGCGCCAGTCTTGTAGACAAAACTCAGGAATTACCCAACTAACGGGAATGTCATTCTTGCCGTATAGGTCATCAACTTTGTCTACCAGCGCTTTAATATCGGCCTCTAAACAGGTTTCAATTTGACGACGAAAACCACTAACGCCTTGCTCTCGTAATCCATCAGCAAGGGTAGCCAGCAATGGTGCGTCCTGATTAGCCCCCACGCCCCAGTTATTACCTGCAAAGATGACCAATGCATCAGGGTTTAAGGCGACAGCTGCTTCGGCTAGTTCTGAAATTGTGGTGAGATCAGCGTTGGTTCTGGCCAAATCAACAACTTCCACTTCTTCTTCTCCAAAACGGGACTGCAAAATACTCTGCAATACCTGAGCAGGCGTATACATAGGGTCGTACAAGAATCCACGTGCAGCTGACTCACCCAGATAGACAATGCGTTTTTTCTGAGTTACCGCTTCAATACGTGGGTTTTGAGCCCACATAGGCCAAACATCGGCCATGGCAGGATCTCGCTCATAGGCAGCAGATTCAACGCCTTGCTGTTTATCTTGGTCTGCAAGTTTCCAAATACCTATGTGGTTGTGCTGTTTGCTATTCTTTTTAGGAGCTGTATCACCAGGTTCAAGACCTAATTGTCTGAGCAGGTGCACCAGCTCTTTGCTTTCTTGATGCTGCATCATATTAGCCAGACGATCAGCGCGATTAATGTGTGCTTTAGTGATCTCTTTCATTAGAATTCCTGCCTTATAAAAACGTGTAAACAAGGTGACCCGGCGCAGCATTTTTGCGAGGTGGTACCACCGGGGTATTTTCAACTGCTCGACGCCACATAGAGGGAATATCATCTTGAGCAATCACGAAATCATCCAACACCAAAATATCGATATTGGCGCGAATGAAACAGATAATGCATTCCACGGCACTAGTAACTATGGGTTCACCACGCACGTTGAATGAGGTATTGAGCAAAATAGGACAGTCTGTTAATTCATCGAAACGGTTGATCAATTCCGCAAACCGCGGGTTAATATCGGGATTGACTGTTTGCACACGAGCTGAATTGTCAACGTGCGTAATAGCGGGTAAATCCAGCAACGACGACACTTGACAGGTAGCTAACATGAAAGGAGACGGAGCTGCTAATTCAAAATGTTCAAGGGACTTATCCAGAGCCACTACCGGTGCAAATGGACGGAAATCTTCGCGCTTTTTCACCAAAGCATTGATGCGTGCGCGCATATCCGGTACTCGGGGATCGGCAATAATAGAGCGAGCACCCAGTGCTCTGGGACCAAACTCCTGACGTCCCTGACACCAGCCGACTACTTTGCCCTGCGCCAACTGCTCTGCGGTATAAGCTAATAGGGCAGATTCATCATGGCGAAAATCTAAGTGCTTAACTCCTGATTGTTTAAGTACTTTTTCGATGTCTTGAAGGTTGTTTCCAGGCCCTAGATAAACCTGTTGCATTTCACTGAAGCCATTGCGATGACCCGTAAGCTCCACGTGCGCTAGAGCCGCCGCACCTAGGGCTGTACCGGCATCTCCTGCTGCGGGTTGTACAAATAAGTTTTCGTAAGGACCCTGTGCCAAAATTTTACCATTGGCCACACAGTTAAGTGCCACACCGCCTGCCATACACAAATTCTTGCTTGGCACTTTACTGTATAGGTATTCCACCTTTTTAAGCAGCATCTCTTCGAGCACCACTTGCAAGCTTTTCGCTACATCTTTATGAAACTGGGAAAGCTCAGACTCTCGCTCTCTCGGTGGCTGACTCATCAGTTCCACAAGCGCATCGGAGTACATACTATCTGTTTGTAGAAAGTTAAAATAAGTTTGATTTAAGTGATACTGGCCATTTTCGCCCTCTTCCACTAGATGACGTAGCTTGTCTGCATAGATAGGTTCACCGTATGGTGCCAAACCCATGACCTTGTATTCACCACTGTTGACCTTAAAGCCCAAATAACTGGTAATGGTACTGTAGAATAGACCAATGGAATCAGGGAAAGTGACTTCTTCAAACAATTCCAACTTTTCTTTGTCACCACGACCATATGTAGTGGTTGCCCACTCACCAACACCATCAACAGTCAAGACGGCAGCATCATCAAATCCTGAGTAATAATAGCTACTGGCCGCATGAGATAAGTGATGTTCGAAGTAAACGATTTTCCCATCGAACCCAAGGGTTTCACGCATAATTTCTTCTGGTGTGGGAGCTGTTAGGTTAGCGAATACTTCCTGACGTCGCTTACTATCAGCCCCATCAATGCTACCCATCCACAACTGTCTAGACAGCTTCTTTTCAGGCTGCTCATAATATGCAATACAGTCAACCTGATCGATGCTGATGTCATTCTGCGCTAAGCAATATTTAAGGCTTTGAATTGGAAAGTTTTTGTCGTTTTTGACCCGACTAAATCGCTCTTCTTGCGCCGCTGCAAGTAACTCACCATTTCGCAAAATACAACAAGCGGAATCATGGTAGCCAAACGACAGTCCAATAACTATTAAGTCTTGCTTTTTCATTTTTATATCCTAAGTTCAAACGGCATTGGTACCGTTGGCTAAAATTTATGGGCTTGCTCATCTTGCAAATATTCAGATGACAGGCCTTGCTTTGAAGTCGCTACACTGATAGCCAAGTTATGTAACGTCAGCGCCCTTACCTTTTGCGCCGTATCCAATAGATATGGAGGAAATAGGATGTCATCCTGCCCATCTACAATCGGAGGTGGCACAATGGTACGAAGCTGACTACGGGTCAGTTTTTCCCAATTGCACCAAGGCGGAACATCACCGACTTTTTCCCAATTGACATGGCGCTGGTACAGATCCACATTGAAACCAGCCTGTTGAGGCTGATATTGTCGTGATGCGATGCGGCTTAATAGCAATGCCCGCAACCCTTTTTTGATCCAAGTAGCGTCACCCTTAATGCCAGGCAAGGAAGTTTTACCGATATTTTCGGCCACTATTTCTACCACTTCGTCTATAGATTTAGATTCCAGACTTACCCAGTTCAAACTAGGCAGCGACAGGTTAAAGCGAGAGCGCAAATAGCCTGCCAAGAACTGATATCGACAGCGCTCGTCACTATCAAAACCCACTATATGCTCACCAAACAGCGCAAGACCTGCGACCTCTTTTCCTTGGCTCTCAAGTTGATATGCCGTTTCAAACGCCAAAGGACCACCGGAGCAGTAGCCCATTAAATAATAAGGACCACTGGGCTGCTGAGCTTGAATGATATTACTGTGGTAATAAGCCAACTCGCTGAGACTGCGATAATTAAACTGCCTGTGCAGTACTGGATCTTCCAGTCCAATAAACGCAGCCATATCCGAAAGCTCATTAGCCAGTCCCTTGTAAAAGCTGACACCACCGCCTGCCGTGTGCAGACAGAACACTTTGTGTTCTGACTGACTTTGGTTTAACTGAATAACGGTCTGTGAAGACTCCCCCGAACTACCGTATTTCACAGAGCCTCCTCAAGTGCCTGTGCGATAGCCGCAATGGTCTGATGTTTCCAGATAAGAGCAACATGTAAGTCCAGTCCTTCTGCCTGACAGGTTTCGGCTACTTGTAAAGCCAGCAACGAGTTGCCACCCAAATCAAAGAAGTTACTGTGTACCGACTCCACTGGCTGTGGCAGCACCGCTCCCCAAATAGCCGCCAATGTGTTTTGAATTGTGCTCTGAGGCATGACATTTTCCTCTGCAGCAGGTGAGTCAACGGCTGAGTTCTCAGCTGCTAGTCTCTTCTCTTGCTCGCATACCTCATCAAACAGTGTCACTTCCTCGTCATTTAGGATTGCAATCTGACTCAGCGTTTTCACTTCCATCAGCTGCTCAAGTACTGCTTTTAAATGATTCAGCATCATGCCAACACTACTGTTGGCAAAACGTTCCACGTTATAGCCACAGTTAATTACTAGAGAGTTTTTCAAGGTGACAATAAAGGTCAATCCATAATTGGTTTGCTCGTCGGACTCCAATCCCTCTACTGTTATAGGCAACTGCTCTGCATTGACAGCTTCTTGAGCCTCAATGGGGTAGTTCTCAAACGCCAGCAAGCAGTCAAATAAAGATTGGTGACCTTTTAGCGCAGTTTGCTTATGGATGTCCGTCAGTCCCAAATAACCAAAGTGGTTGCTATCATTAAATTGTGTCTGCAACTGTTGGGCAGCTTCCATCACCGACCATTGCTGATCAGGGTTAATACGCACCGGTACAGTGTTGATAAACATGCCTACCATAGACTCGATATCAGATACCTGTGCCGGACGACCAGAAATAGTGGCCCCAAATACAACATCCTTAGTACCGCTGTAAGCTTGCAATACCAGTCCCAACCCCAGTTGCAGCAAGGTATTAACTGTTGTACTTCGGCTTCTAGCAAACTGCTCAAGTTGTGCCGTAAATGACTCGCCTACATCTAGAGTTTGCTTGCGATAACCCTGCTCTTCGCTGACTTTAATTTTGTCCAACAACAAGGGGGTCGGCTGCTCAAAGCCGTTGAGATAATCACGCCAATAGTTAACACCCTGCTGCTGATCTTGTGAGGTCAACCATTGGATGTACTTTTGATAAGGTACCGTATTCGCGTCGGGAACAGACTGTCCTTGAAGTAGAGCCTGATAAGTGTTCATCACCTCTTTGTACACCAACGGTGTACTCCAACCATCCATGATTGTATGGTGGAAGCTCCAAAGCAGCTGAAAGCGTCGTGGCGCTAATTCAAACACAGCCAGACGCATCAGAGGCGCGTTGGCTAAATCAAAACCTTTCGCTTTGTCCTGACGCTGATAAGTAGTAAAACGCGTATGCTTTTCCTGTACAGCTAGGTCGGACCATACTTCCTGATGCCAGTCTAGTTTGACTTCTTTGCTCACTAACTGATGAAGACTTTCACCACTGCCGACAAAGGCCGTGCGGAAAATATCGTATTTTGCCAGAGCGCTTTCCCAAGACTTGCGGAATAAGTCGGTTTTCAGTTCACCATTAAATACCAAAGTGACCTGAGAAACGTAAGCCGAATATTCCAACGCACTGTGGAATATCATGCCCTTTTGCATCGGAGTAGCTGGGTATAAATTCTCAATAGCATACTGCGTTTGCAGTTTATCAATCTGTGCCTGAGACAATGTCGCTAATGGGAAGTCACTGCAGGTCAGTACAGTCTTGTGGATGCTTTGGCAATGGCTCACAATTTCCCGAAGCGCATCACTTAACAAGTCAGACAAAGCATTGATAGACTTGTGGCTAAACTGCTGAGAACTAAAGTCAATAATAAATTCAAGCTCACCACCAGCCACCATACCCGTGAGACCCAAACAATGGGCTCGCATACGGTTCGGATCAATAGCATCTCCTGTGTGCTCAGGTGCAACAACAAAGGCGCTCTCAGTATTGACTGATTGATCAAACTGACCAAGGTAATTAAAGGAAATATCCGCATGTTTGAGTGGGGTTAACTGGCGCTGCTCTGAGAGTTCGCATAGCACGCCATAACCAATACCATTGTTAGGAATAGCACGGTATTTGTCTTTTATGGCTTTGATAACACCACTGGTGGTTTCATCTTCGCAATGTAACACCAAAGGATAAGCACTAGTAAACCAGCCCATTGTTTGAGAAGTATCAATATCATCAAATATATCTTCTCGACCATGACCTTCAAGCGTTAACATGAAGACACTTTGTTGCTGCCAGTTACGTAACGCTAGGTACACAGCTGAAAGCAACAACTCATTAATTTTAGTGCCATAAGCGTTAGAACATTGCTTTAGCAGCCCTTCAGTAAGTGCCGCATCCAGCCTTAAGCTAGTCCGTTGAGTGGTGGCATGAGTTGCTTTTTCGTCACTGTCGATATCAAAAGGTAATGTAGGTACATTCTGGCTCTGTTGAGACAGCCAATAATCCAATTCTTTATCAAATACCTCTTCACTGGCTGCCTGATACAGAGCGTCACTCCACTGCTGAAAAGACGCAGTTTTTGATGATAATGCAATCGCTTTGTTCTGTTGTAGCTGCCCGTACGCAAATTCTATGTCTTCTAGCAAGATACGCCACGAAACTCCGTCTACTATCAGGTGATGCGCTACCAAGAACAGTCTGCCTTGTCGCTGTGCCCCGCCATCAAGATAAACGAGTTTAAACAGGGGGCCATCGACAATATTCAGGCTGCGCTGATAAAACTGACAGCGAGCAGTAATGTGCTCAGACCACTGAGCTTCATCGTCAGGTAAAGCTTCTATGACGATACTTTGCTGTAACATGCTGTCAGAATACGGGGTGTAACTGGCTTGCCAGTTTTCGCCACTTTTGACAAAGCGCAACCTCAGAACATCGTGTCGTTGATAAACCGCTTCACATAGCTGACGTAGTTTCTCAGCATTAAAACCCTGTGGAGTAGTTAGCAGTAGCCACTGATTGAAGTGGTTAGCCGCATCAGCATCATCATTAAAGAACTGCTTTTGAATAGGTAATAATTGCAATGTACCTGTGGCTTGTTGATCTTGATCCAGCTTCGATTTAGCGCCTGACTGAGCCGTTGCAGTTTTAGCAACTTTTGCCAGTTCAGCAATGGTCTGTTTATCGAATAACTGTCGGGTGGTGATTTCAATTCCGGCCTTTTTCGCTCGGGCTACGGCCTGGATAGACAAGATAGAGTCACCACCTCTGGCAAAAAAGTTATCGTGAATACTCAGGTTATCCACCTTTAAAAGGTTTTGCCAGATATCGCATAAAGTGCTTTCCAGCGGTGTTCTAGGAGCCGTATTGTCATCCTCGTGTGTCACACCGTTGTACTTACTAGTTAGGAGATTTTTATCTATTTTGCCATTTTGGGTTAATGGATATTGATTTAGCAGTACAATGCTTTTAGGTACCATATATTCAGGCAGCTGCTCTTCAAGGTTATCTTGTAATGCAGCACAAAGCGTATTAACTGAACGCCATTTTTCTTCGTTTCTTACGATAGTGGGTGTATGGTCTCGTCCGCAACTGCGAATCGCAAAAATGTTATACAGACCGGTATCTTTGAGTTCCTGTTCTTCGTCAACATACACGTCAAAGCCCTGTTTGCTAAGCATTTCAGAGATAATGCCTAGGGCACCATCTTCATCGTGGATTTCAATCACTACTTGTTTGATCTTAGGCCAGTCTGACTCTTCAATGCCCCGTAGCACATCCAGTTCACTGCGCTCCACATCAATTTTCAACAGGTCTATGTGCGATATACCATAGTTTCTAATTTGCTCAGAAACCGTCGATAGCTCAACCTGTACTTTGCGTTTTTCCAACCGTTCCTGAACAAAGTCTTCCACTTGATGCTCAGCAATCCCCTTCTCTTTATTGGTATTGAGCATATATTGCTTAACTACCTGCAAAGGTGCAGCTTCGTCTTTAGAAATACCCGACAACGCCGTGTTATATGGGTAATAATCAAACTCGGTGAATTTGGGCTGATCAGACAAACCTAAGCAATGGATGTGATTGCGACCATTACCGTAAATCTCAACATTGGCTTCCAGACGGCGATAGGTGTCAGGAATAGGCTCAAAACTGTATACCTCTAGTGTCTCAAAACGGGTTGTAAGCGATGTGCCAAACACACCAATATTGGCACCTACATCAAAAATTACTTGGCCTTCTTCGATTTTAACACCATGGCGTTCATACACATTTGCAACAAAAATCTCGTCATAAATGCTCAAAGTTTCACTCTTGTTCACTCCACAAATAGCCATACCGTTTGGCACCTCAATGAGATCCTCCGGCTTAATACGCTCAGCTTCAAGCATGCTAAGAATTCGGCTCGCAGCTGGGGCAGTTTGCGTGTCAACGAGACAATAAGCCGCTAAATCGTTGCGCTTGCTGCCCTGCTCATCAAGGGGTTGCATGACCATGGCTTCACGTACGCCATCATTATTGGTAAGTGCGTTTTCGATTTCTCCCGGCTCCACGCGGTAGCCGCGGATCTTCAACTGGTCATCAACTCGTTTGATAAACTCTAAATTACCCTCGTTCGTCCAGCGCACTAGATCACCAGTTTGGTAATAGCGCTGGCCATCTTGTAGAGTGATAAATTTTTCATCTGTAAGCGCTGCACGGTTCAAGTAGCCTCTAGCGACACTTGGCCCGCCAATGAAAAGCTCACCCACAACACCAATGGGTTGCTGTTCACCATCTTGATCTAATACTCTAAGTTGAGTCGCACCAAGCGCCCGACCAATATGCGGTTGCGCTTGTGTGATCCTAGTCCAAGTGGCATTAACACAGCATTCTGTAGGCCCATAAACATTGAAAGCTCTTCGCTCAAAGCGTGCCTGCCAAGATACCAACTTATTCCACAGTGATTCAGAGATAGGTTCACCACCAATTACTAGATCTGGTAGTTGGGCCTCCAAACCCAGTTCAAACCAAGCCTCGACCATACTCGCAGTACAATCCAGTAAATCCACCTTGTGTTGCTCTAAAAACGCGGCCATCTCTTGTGCATCTAGCTTGTGGGGTGAGGTATAGATGCTCAAAGTGCCACCATAAGCGATTCGGCTGATAGCTTGTAATGATGCGTCAAATACATAAGATGCTATCCAGCCCCAGTTTTTCGGGCGGCCTAACAAAGACTCCATATTGGCAGCAAGGTGCGCGAGATTGCGGTGCTCTATGCAGACACCTTTGGCTTTACCAGTTGAGCCAGAGGTGTAAATCACATAAGCCAGATCTTCCGGTTTAACCTTCACTTCGGGCGCAGTATCTGCATACCCATTCAAGGCATGAGTATCATCAATTTCGATTCGGATAACACTGCTTTGCTCCACATCATCGAATTTATGCACCAAGCTAGATTGGGTCAACAACAGCTGGCAACCACTGTCTTTTAGTTGATGTTGCAATCTAGAAGTTGGATGTTCTGGAGCCAGCGGTAAGTAAGCTGCACCGGCTTTCCATGTTGCTAAGATAGCTACTAAGCATTCCGTGCTGCGCTCAATGCAAATAGCCACCGGCACGGAGTTCTGTATCCCATGAGCTAACAAAGCGTGGGCTAGCTGATTAGACTTAGCATCCAACTGCGCGTAAGTCAGCTCTTCGCTGTTATCAGCAACTGCAATCTGCTCAGGGTTAGCTGCGGCGAAGCGAGCAAAAAGTTCGGGGACAATATCCGCATAAGTGCCTGAAGGCGCTTTATCTTCCGCCATAAACGACTGCAATTGCTGCTGTTCACTCTCATTAATAAGAGGTAGCGCTGCCAAACTAGGCTGAGTATTATCGAGGATACCTTCTAGCAGAGTTTCATAAGCCCTTGCCAAACGCTCAATGCTTTGAGCAGAGAAAAGCTTAGTAACATAACGCCAATCACACTTAATGCCGTTTGCTGATTCTGTGGCCGTAAGTTGTAAATCAAAGCGAATTACCTTTTCATTGTCTTCCACAGCTTCCAGTTGCAAGCCTGGCAATTCCATGTGTGCCGCTTCGTTGTTTTGGAAAGTGAAAATAATCTGGAATAGGGGACTGTAAGCTAAGTTACGTTCAGGTTTTAGGCGCTCTACAAGCTGGTCAAACTGAATGTCTTGGTTATCCATGCATTGCATTGATAACTCATTGACGGATTTAAGAAACTCGTTGAAGGGCTTGTTGAGCTCCACATTGTGGCGAAACACGAGAGTATTAATAAAACAGCCTATCAGCTCTTCAATTTGCCCATTCGTTCTGCCAGCTAAAGGACCTGCAATCACGATGTCTTGCTCATTACTCCAACGAGCCAATAGTACGGCTAAAGCACAGCGCATCAATACGTACAAAGTGGTGCCTGACTCAATGGCTAAGGCATTCAAACGAGACGCCAGCTCTGGAGACAACACCTGAATATGAGAATCACCTTCAAAACTTTGTTGGGGAGGTCTTGGAAAGTCTAACGGCAAATTATGCAGCTCAGGAAGTGCTTTTAGTTGTTCTTGCCAAAAAGCAAATTGTGCATCAATCTTATCGCCGTCTAGACGCGATCTCTGCCAATTTGCAAAATCAGCATACTGCACATCTAATGGGGGTAAACCACTGTCAGTAGCTTGCAAACGAGCGCGGTAAAGCGCGCCAAAATCACGAGCGAGCAAGCCCATTGACCAGCCATCTGCTGCGATATGATGCAGCGTAAATAACAGGTTAAACTGATCGTCTGCTAGTTTAACCAGTGCCACTCTGAGCATCAGATCTTTGTTCAGATCAAAAGGACTATCAGCTTCGGCTTTAGCCAGCGCTTTAAACTGAGCGTGCTGCTCAACACCATTCGTGTTGCTCAGATCGTGTTGCTTAATTAGCACTGGGCGAGCTGGGTTGATATATTGCACGGGACCCTGCTCTGTTTTGCTGTAGGTCGTACGTAAAATCTCATGACGAACCACCAAATCATTCATGGCCGCCTGAAATGCATCAAGGTCTAAATCCCCTGTGAGTTTAAGGGCCATGGGGATATTATATTGAGTGCTATTTTCCTCCAACTGGTCGATAAACCACATACGCTGCTGGGCAAACGACAATGGCAGTCCTTGAACGCGATCCGCCACCAAGTTAATGGTGTCTTCGCCTGAATTACTAGATACACTTTCCAGCTCTTGCAATAAGCTGATCAACTCATCTTTTGACGCAACGATTTTGGCTCGAAGCTCGCTGGTTAAAGCGCCCTTGTTCGCTCTTACTTTAAGTTTGTTATTACTCAGATATAGGTGGACACCCATGTTGCGGGCTTCCTTCAGTAGATCCACTGACATGCTCAAAATTCCTCTTCAATTAGCTCATCTTCAGCCGATGGGTTGAGTTCAAAATTGGGATTAATCAAATGATGGGCGTCAACAAGTTCAGCCTGTGATTTGACAGTATTGCGGGAAAATAGCGACTTAAGCGTGATGTCCAACCCAAATTCGCGCTTGATTTCTATATACAGTCGGGTAAGCCGTAGTGAATTACCTCCGACAGTGAAAAAGTTGATGTTAGTGCCAAGCACCTCTTTACCCAGCACTTTGCTCCACATAGCCAAAATCCGGTTTTCGGTTTCTGTGGTGGGCGCCTCAAGGTGTTCTGTCTCATCCACGTTATCCAACATCTCTAACAGCACAGACTTGTCTACCTTGCCATTGGCCGTGAGGGGGAATTGAGACAAAACAATAATATGATTCGGCAACATATAGGCTGGTAGTTGCTCTGACACAAACTCGCGAACCATGCTTTCTAAGTCTTCATTGGACCCTTTGTGCATGCCCGTTGCGGTGATAAATGCAGCCAGAATAGGATTATCGCCATTATCGACCACCATGGCTTGTGCCTCAGCCACTAACGGAGAAGCCACAAACGCATGCTGAATTTCTCCTAATTCAATACGAAAACCACGGAGTTTGACCATGTGATCGATTCTGCCCACATACTGTAGATTGCCATCCGGTAAGTACTTAACTAGATCGCCAGTTTTATAGAGCACGTTTTCCCGTTGGAGATCCCAAGGACTGTAAACAAATTGCTCGCGAGTCAACGATTCCTGATTTAAATAGCCTGCCGAAACACCTGCACCACCCAAATAAAGTTCGCCCACAGAGCCTTTTGGTAATAACTGGCCTTCGGAAGAAAGAACCAAAGCCTGAGTATGATCTATAGGCTTACCTATACTGGGAGCATCAAATAGGGGCTGAGTAAAGCACACGCCAGTTGAATAGGTCGTGTCTTCCGATGGGCCGTAAAGGTTATAGACTTTGTGGCAGTGGGGTAAAGCCAACAGCTGATTGACAAGCGGTCCATCTAGCGGTTCCCCAGCAAGATTTACAGTAGATACCGAGTCAGGAATTGCCTGGCTATTCAACAGCAATCTAACTGCCGAGGGCACAGTATTAATAAGGGTGATACCTTTAAGACTGTCATGCTGGGCATCTGCTACTAGCGTTAAGGCGCTTTCCACCACGACACATTGGTAACCAAAACACAGAGGTGCAAACATCTCAAATACGGATAAGTCGAAATTACACGAGGTGGATGCTAAGGTCTTTTTGAGTTCTTGAGCTAAATACGTGCGTTCAGCCCAGCGTAGCATGGCAACAGCGTTGCGGTGACGAATTTTAACACCTTTAGGCTTACCCGTTGAGCCAGACGTATAAATAACGTATGCCAAATTATCAGGGTGAATGGCAGCTCTAGTTATCTGCCACTTCAGTTCTGACGAACTGTGGTCACGGCTAACAGTATCTAACAGCAACTGTTCTACACTACTGAACAGACCGCTTTGAGTGTCTTGATTGAGACGCTCAACTGTATCTGTATTGTTTACTACGACACGAATATCACTGTCTTCTGTGATAGCTTGCAGTCTTGCTTTTGGATAAGTGGGATCCATAGGTACATAGGCAGCACCACATTTTAAAATACCCAAAATAGCAGCCACAATACTCACATCGCGACGACAACATAAACCCACAAGATCACCGGCTTTTACGCCTTTTTGCTCAAGCGCTACTGCGACGTTGTTGGCAAAAGTATTGAGTTCTGCATAACTAAACTCCTGATGCAAATCACTCGCTGCTGGTTTGTTGGGATTCAAAGTAACCTGCTGCTCAAAAAGCTCATGCAAACAAAGGTTATTTTCCGCAGGCTGAGGTGGTGTTAATAGCTCGTCCTGATAGTACTTTGGTAACAACGGCAAGCTAAACACTGAGGCCTCAGGGTTAGACACTAGCTGCTGTAAAAACAACTCAAAACTCTTAGACATCAGTTCGATAGTGTCAGCATGGAAAAGGCTCGTAGCATATCCCCAGTTAAGTACTAGACCATCAGCCAACTGCGCTGCGGTTAGCTCAAGATCAAAACGCACAATATGATTGTGCTCTGCCACACCAAATACTTCCAAGTCAGCCATGCTCAGGCTGGCTTGTTGATCATCTTGTAAAGAGAACAAAATCTGGAACAGAGGGCTATGACTGGTACTTCGAGCTGGCTGCAATTCATCCACAAGCATTTCAAAAGGGACATCCTGATTTGCATAAGCTTGTAGAGCGTAACGCTTGTTTTGCTCTAATAACTGCAAAAAGCTCATTTCCTGATCAAGACGAGTTCTAAATACTAGAGTATTAACAAAAAAGCCGATTAGAGATTCAACATCTGGTGAGTTGCGCCCTGCGATGGGACTACCAACTGCGATATCTTTGACATTGCTCCAACGACACAAAAATAGAGAAAATGCAGCCTGGAGGCACATAAATAAAGTGCTACCTTGGCTATTCGCCAACTGTGTCAAAGATTCCAACAAGGACTGGGAAAGAAGCTGTTTACGGCTCGCACCATTGAACTTCTGGATTTCAGGGCGCACTTTATCAAGTGGCAGGCTGTGTACTGGCGGCAAACCATCCAAAGTACCTTTCCAAAATGCTAGTTGCTCACCAAGATAATTCTCGTTGCAATGTTGACGCTGCCAGTGGGCATAATCAGCATACTGTGCTGACAATGGCGGTAGTGCAGATAAGGCATCTGCATTTTTGTCGGCGGTAAAGCTGTCGTAAAGACTAGCAAACTCTTGGGCCAAGGTGTTCATTGACCAACCATCAGCTGCGATATGATGTAAAGTGAATAGCAACACATGGTGATCTTCTGCCACAGCTATCAAACAAGCTCGCAGTAGCACGTCTTCATGCAGTTTAAACACCCTTCCAGCCTCAGCAGCTACTAATTCAGCTATGAGCTCCAAGCGCTGCGCGATGGGAGCCTCAGTGATGCTCTCTAGGCGCAATGGCACTTTCTTCAAAGGTTGGATGCTCTGATAAGGAGTACCATTTTCTTCATGATAGGTACTGCGTAAAATGGTATGGCGCTCTACCACCGCATTCAATGCTAGTTGTAGCGCCTGAACATCGAGCTGTCCCTTTAGTTCAAAGGCCACAGGCATATTGTATTGTGGAGAGCCCCCTTCCATCATATCAATCAGCCAAAGGCGCTGCTGTTGATGCGATAAGAATACAGGTACTGTCTTGTCAGTCTGCTCAATGCTTTGCTGCACCCTAGAGCCCTGTGAATCTACAAAATCAGCTAACTGCTTTATGTTTCTATGGGCGAAAAGATCCCGCACATTGATGTCAATATTGAACGAACGAGAAATTTTTCCCATTAGCTTCATCGCCATCAATGAATGACCACCGAGTGCAAAAAAGTCTTCATTGATACCAAAGCGGTTTTGCGAGCTCAACACCTCTTGCCAAAGTTGATAAAGACGTATTTCAGTGTCTGATTTTGGAGGCTGATAGTTCGTTTCCCCAGAGTCTCTGGCTTGAGCAATTAAGGCCTTTTGATCCAATTTACCATTTGATAAAGTGGGAAATCTCTCCAAACGAACCACTTTTTGCGGTTGCATATACTCAGGTAGATGTGCCGCTAAGGTAGTCTGAATTTCTCGATTAGAAGCAGATTTTTGATCAAGTACAAACAGATAAATACTTTTGTATTCATTGTCATAAACACTCTGGACCTGCTCGGCCAACGACCGGTTGCGCAGTAGCTCAGTGATCTCGCTCAGTTCAATACGCAGACCATTGAGTTTTATTTGATTATCATTACGAGTTAAAAAGAACAAATTCCCATCGGGAAGCACTCGTACTTGATCACCGCTGCGGTAATAAAGGCCATCTTCTTCGTCATACCATGTGGCGTCACGAGTCATTTGCTCCTGCCCAAGATAACCACTGAAAACCCCAGCGCCACCAATCCATAACTCACCGTCTTCGCCAGGCGTAGCTATACTTCCATCTGCTTTTACCACCCGACAGCGGTTATTGTCGATAGGCATACCAATAGGCACAGCATTGGTATTAAGTGCAGCATCAAAGCGCCAAAAAGTAGAATCAATACAGCATTCTGAAGGACCATAGAGATTGATGACTTCGCAATCAAACTGTTTCAGCGCCGCTTGAGCTGTAGCGTTAGTAAGCTGTTCACCTCCGCAAAACAAATAACTCAGAGTCGGAAATTGCTCCAAGTCAGGCTCATCCAGCAAAACCTCTAGCATAGAGGGCACTATCTGCATGACGTTGATACTATGTTCGATTAACGTATGCTGTAGTGCAACAGCATTTAGAGTCAAAGCCTTTTCAGCGATGATCATATCGCCGCCACACAACATAGGTGCCCAAAACTCCCATACGGACGCATCAAAGCCCGCAGAAGTGCGCTGTAAGAATCGATGAGAGTCTTTAAAATCAAACTCTTGTAACATCCACTGCATGTGATTATTCAAGGCTCTATGGCTAATAGCTACGCCTTTAGGTTTGCCAGTAGACCCCGAAGTAAACAGCAAATAAGCCAAATCTTCCGGTTGACGGGTAATATTGAGGGCGGTTTGAGCCTGTTGTTCTAAGTCAATATCACACCAGCGAACTTGACGACAACCTTCAAGTTCAAGCGCATGCTGACTGAGAATGAGTGCAGGTTTAGCCTCTTCGACTATGTCCTGTACACGCGCTTGGGGCAGCTCTTCGTCAAGGGGTAAATACGCTGCGCCAGCTTTACCACAAGCGAGCAACGCGATAACAAATTCCACAGAACGAAGCATATTAATGGCGATCAGATCGCCTTTTTCTATGCCCTGCTCTATTAACCAATGAGCCAACTGGTTTGCTCGTTTATTTATTTGCGAGAAGCTTTCACTGTGTAAAGGTTCCTTAGCGAGAGCTAACTTAACACTCGTCACTTTCCCCGAGTGACTATCAGCAATACTTTCAAACCAACTGACAACATCATTTGTCGCGTAGTTGGCTTCAGGTCCGTTTAATTGAAAGAACGAAGAGGGAGTGTTCTGCTGTGCATTTGTGATACATCGACTAATTTGGCGTTCAATCTTACTAAAAAGAGTGTGGAGGGCTTGCTCGTTGATATAGCTAGTATCGAAGTTGGCTTGGATAGTCGCTTTTTGTTCGCCTTCAACGAAACAGAAATCAACCTTTGTAGGCTCTGCAGCATAATGAATTTCATCCAGTTGCACATCTGCTGAGTCCTGCCACTCAAGATGAGAGAAAGCAAACGGAAAATATTGGTGCTCCAGTTCATCAGGTTTGATGTAGCACTCTAGGTAGTCTTGAGATAACGCTCTGGCAGCCATTTCAGCGCCAGCATCCACATGGATATCTTGCACTGTCTGATAGTGCATCGGTACACTCCGACTTAATGGCCCCATAGCACTGAACAATGCTTCATCAATCCGGCTGTCCAACAAGCGGGTCATGATGGCAGATTCTGAGCACTGCTGAATAACCTGGCGTAGCACACTTGCAATCACATCAGATAAAACGACCCCCAAATGTTGAGCAAGATCTTTGAGAGGGTGTAGAGATTCACAGAGGTCTAATTCTTTGGTTTTCCATCCAGCCGTGCCAGTATCAAGATAGTTACGTAAATGAAACTTATCTGCTCCAGTGGCATGAAACTGCTCTGTCTGCCAGTATTGACGAGCTTCTTCTAACTCATCATTAATAAGAAAATCACTGAGCCAATAAGCGATATCCGAATACTGTACTTCTTCATCACTGAGCTGCTGTAGTACAGCTTGGCGACCATTTTGCGTAGCTAAGAGCAACATTTGCATCAGTTGCTTTAGAGTAAATAAGTCAGCGTTCATCGTGGGCAGCATAATACTCACCCAATGAGTGTCTCCATCCAGTTCGACCACATCAATCGCCAACCATGACGTTGCTAAATCACGCTCACATCGGCTATCGAAAAGACCTTGTTTAAATGCATCGAGATCCAAGGTTACACCTGAAGTTTGCGGGTGATATTGATACTCAACCGACATGTTCGAGTTTATACACTGCTCTACAATACCTTGAGAATTAGTGTAATAGCCTGTACGGAAAATCTCATAAGTGGCGAGCAGTTCATTAAATAAAGGTTCGATTTCTGCAAATTTCTTAGGTGACGCGACTGCGTTTTTAGAAGAAATCAATACTGAAATAGCCGCGACCTTGAATCGTGACGGTGCAGAACGTTGGTGCTCGTGCCAATTGGCCACCTGTATGGGTGAAGTTAATACCTGGGTGGTGTCACTCATCTATCTCTCCAGCTGCGGTGGGTTGTCATGTAAGATTGATGAAGTTTGCAATACCGCAATTGCGTCCGAGATTTTCACCAATCGTTTGTCGTTTATTTCGATGACGCTACATTGGCTGGATTTTTTTAGAAAAGCAGCCCCTTCACGCCTTGGATAACCCTTGGTTAATCCTTGAATTACTCAGAATATCTGAATACTGCATAAATAAAGGGCTGTAGAGGATGCTCAGGTTTTACAAGAAGGACGCTCAGGACCCTTTAGACTGGTAAAAAACTGGAAATTATAACTATGATTTCACTCTGCCATTTTTGAGTATCTCGACAGGAAGCAAATCTTTTATGGCAAATGAAAACATTGGAGACGGGTCAAATGATGTATGTAACAACAAATATAGTGAATGACATTATGAGGATTAATGGTCAAAAAATACATGTTGAGATTGTTTAAATTTAGCTCAACTGGGTTGAATAATTGTACTGCCAGATCTTAACAATTCGCTCGACCTTGAAAGCTAGAAGTAATACTCGCCTAATTTTCATAAGGAAGTAGCCGTATGAATAAAGAAACGAGAAAACGAAAAGCGTTAAAATACAGTGCGTAGAAAAATGGCTAACTAAAGAAAAAACATAAAAGGCTTTAGACTAACAGAACTTCTGAACCTAAATATATCGATATGATTTTCATAGGGACATAATCGTAACGCCATGAAAATAAGTAAGTTAAGCATAAAAGAGGATGTAACTAATTTTGTGTAAATGCCTATCATAATTTACTCTATCAAGAGTTTAAGGATTAGGCGATGAACATGAATAAAGAAGAACTCGAAGCGTTTGCTAAGGAAGCGGCTAAAAGCATTAAAACACCAGACGATTTAAATCAATTTAGTCAGATGTTAAAAAAGATAACCGTTGAAGCAGCACTTAATGCAGAAATGGATGAGCATTTAGGCTATCAAAAACACAGTAAATCCACGAGTGCTAATAGCCGCAATGGTAAAACAAGCAAGCGTATCAAAACAGAAGATGGTGAATTTGAGCTTGATACGCCCCGCGACCGTGAAGGCTCTTTTGAGCCGCAGCTTGTTAAAAAGCATCAATCTCGATTTACCTCAATGGATGATAAAATATTATGGTTGTATGCCCAAGGAATGAGCACCCGTGATATCGTAAATGCATTTCATGAGTGGTACGGCGCTGATATTTCTCCTACATTGGTGTCACGTGTAACCAGTGCTGTGATGGAGCAGGTTACAGAATGGCAATCTCGACCACTGGATGCTATTTACCCTATTGTTTATTTGGATTGCCTAGTTGTAAAAATACGCCAAGATAAGCGTGTTATCAAAAAGTCTATCTACCTTGCCTTAGGTATTAATATTGACGGCCATAAAGAACTGCTTGGCATGTGGATTTCTGAAAATGAAGACGCTAAGTTTTGGCTAGGTGTACTCACTGAATTAAGTCAACGGGGCGTTGAAGATATCTTAATAGCGTGCGTAGACGGCCTAAAGGGATTTCCTGATGCAATTAATACTGCTTACCCTCAAACACATGTTCAGTTGTGTATAGTGCATATGGTTCGCAACTCATTGAAGTATGTTTCATGGAAAGATTATAAAGCCGTCACGGCTGATTTGAAGCTGATTTACCGCTCGTCGACAGAAGAAGAGGCACTGCTAGAATTGGAGCGGTTTGCAGAAAAATGGGACAATCAATATCCGCAAATAGCGAAGTCATGGCGTGCGAATTGGGATAACTTAAATACGTTATTTAATTACCCTGACGCAATACGAAAAGCTATTTATACAACGAATGCTATTGAATCACTCAACAGCGTTATTCGCCGAGCGATTAAAAAGCGTAAAATATTTCCAAATGATAATTCTGCAAGAAAAATGATTTATTTGGCAATAAAAGAGGCATCGAAAAAATGAACGATGCCAATTCGAGACTGGCGTAATGAAATGAGTCGTTTTATCATTGAGTTTGAGGAACGCCTCAATAAACATATTTAAAATGTAAAAACGGGCAGTTACACAGAATCCGTTACAGGCTCTCTGTATGGTATAAAATCTTCCAAATTACCCCATCAATAATTTAGATTATGCTTTATCATCTTTTTCTTTAATTATCTATAAATAATCTGCGAGGCGGAGTATAGCCCCTTCATTTTTCATAGTTTTATAAGTAGTACCTTTATTACCAATCATCAACCTTAGATCTTTATCAATATATTTAGGTGTAAGCTTTACTACCTTTGATTGTTTTACCTGTGGTTTTGGCTGTTCTTTTTCTTGTAAGTTTTTAATATGTGCAATCAAGTCAAATAAGTTGCTATTGGGCAGCTCCTCTAATGCCTGCTCAGCTACTACAGGGGCAATATCATCACCAATTCCCATTTGCCCTAACATATTTGTAAGTTGCTGTAGCTTAGTTAGATCATCATTGTTGTCTTTACTATCTGTAGAACCCTCTGGCTCAATATATGTCTTATCATGCTGAATTAAGCTAGCCTTAGGTATTTCTAAATCTGCATATTTTTGAATTTCGTCTTCAACTCCACTTTGTAAGGCTCTAATCATTGGGCGAATCATACTAAGCTCTTCATCAAAAATGGTTTCAACTAATTGTTCGTTGATTATTTCACGGCCAATAGTTACAGCTCTTGTTTGACATAAGTAAAAAAGGGTTACCGCAACATGAGCAATTCCTTGTGAGTAATCCCAAAAAATATTTTTAATTTCATCAGTTAATGGCTGAGAAGATTTAAACCATTGCAATGACCAAAGCTGAGTAAAAAACCGATCCCAATCACTTCCTTTACCTGTTTTATCGGCTGTATTAAATCGGTTCCAATTAATGCTGCCAAATTGTGATGCACGTCTCGCTGAACGCATACTTGGCGAAAAAACTTCATAGGCTTTCGGTGTACCAACGAACAAAATTGGCAATTTTATTGTATTTGTAAGTTGCACAAAGAAACGAAGAATTTTTTCAGATACACCTGAATTGGAACGCTCAAGATGCTGAATTTCATCAATAACCAATAACCCTATTGAATGTAGTGCAGCAATCCGTGCAAAGTCCCCGAGTAACACCTCTGCATTTGCTCTTGGCTTTACATATTGCTTTTCATATTGACTATTATTATCTAACGCACTATCAAGTGCCCTAAAAAAATTAATACAAAGGCTTTTTATTGATGCGTCATGAGGGCATTCAACCTTTAACCAAACTAATTGCACGTGTTGATATTCTGAGTGCATTATAACTTGAGGGTAGCCAGATAAAATAGCTTCAACCGCTGTGGACTTACCTGCTCCTGAGCAACCAATTACTGAGCTTACTAGAGCCTCATTACCGGCATTTCGGCTCATACTTTGAAAATCTGCGGTATTGTTAAGGGTTTCTTGATAGCTTTTATCTGCAATATTACGACTCAGATACCCCTGTCTAATCATCGATGAAATTGTTTGTTCAAGTTGTAAATGTGCTTTTGTTGGATATAAAAAGCCATCCATTATTCGAAGCATAGCATGCCTGCGAATATACGCAGGTAAAACAACCTCTTCTGGACGCACTTCTGGTATGCGCCGAATCAATTGCGCAGTGTCCTGTGGTGAATTTATTGGCGGCAACGCATTTATTAGTGGGTGACCTTCGTATTCAGTGATTTCAGCATTTATGTATACGGCATTTTCAAAATAAGGCACTTAAATGCACTCCTTAAAAGTCATCAAGATCAGGATAGTCAAAACCAACATCTTCTTTCGTATTTGAGTTTGAATTAATAGGCGTCACAGTTGCTTTATTGTCAGTATTAGACTGCTTTTGTGAATCACGATTTTTTTGACGCTCTAAGTCCTTCTCTTTAGTACGATTTTCACGAATGCCATGCAACCTTTGAGAAGAATTTGATATATCAGCTTTTTGTTGTCGCTCAGCTGCTACTTTAGTGATTTTTTCTAACTCTGCTTGCACATCAGGAGCTTTATAGTCTGCTTTTTGTTTCGTTGCAGCAATTGTTCCTCTAGATTCATTAAGAATACTTACCGCCTCAGTAAAAGTCATATCAAGGTATCTACGGCTTCGAGATTGTAATGAGCACGTCCAATAATTATCGAATTGATTATCTGGCCTAATATAAATAATATTTGTATCAAGCGGGTTATAGGCCACCTCTACGCTTTTGGGTCTTTTAGCTGATTTATTTTTATGAAACCAACCTACACTAACAGCCTCCGCACAAGTGTAATAAAGGCCTTTAAAGCAAATCCCCATAACAGACACAGTCGCATTATCATGAGGTAGCAAGTTAATCGTTATTAATTTTTGGTCAATTTCGCGTAGCAGTCCTGTTCGATTCTTAATCCCCCACAGCCATAATTTAACTGGTATAGGAGCAAGACTTGTGGGCATATCACTTTCAAAATCATAGTCCTTTAATGGAGTGGTAGTATTACGGTTAATTTCTGAGACTATTACCATTTTAGTAAAATCAAATAATGTTAAATTTGCTGACAGCTCATTACGCTTACCCGCTTTCTTTTTTCCATTGAAGGGTTGAACCTTACCCTCTACATAAGGAAGTATATCTACATGCATTGTATCAAATGACTTTTCCACAATTCCTTTATCATTCCCTCTATATGCCCGAGTATTTGATAAAGTAATCCCAAACCGATTAACTAATATATCTCCATGCTTACCAAGCAATTCTCCCCTATCAGCTGTAATAGTTGCTGGAATGCCTATACTCGGCCAGTCAGCATGAGAAATATCTATACCAAACTGCTTGCAATATTCAACTTTGTCACAAAATGTATTAGCTAAAGCTATTGATGCAGTTGCCCAAGATGGGTTTTCAAGACCCACATATAACCCAACTGTCAGGCGGCTAAACACGTCTTTGACTTTATAGATGATTGGTCGGCCTATAATACGATCAGGATCTTGGTTAGATACTAAGTACACATCTGCTATGGTTGCATCAATTTCATAACGAGCTCCGGGACCAAAGTTATTTGTAACGGCGGTACTTCTTAATGGTGCTATATCTTTTTCATACTCAATGCTTGAACTTTTAGCTTTAATTACCTCAGGTTTACTGTAATTTTTCTCAAAAAAATACCTAAACTGAATATCTGTTGGTAATTCACTTTCGCGTATTGTTGGGTATCTGGATTTTATAAAACCAATTGCTTTTGCCCTAGCCTTTGGTAAGTCAACATCTTCTCTTATCAGATAAAACCCTTCTATCGCCAAATTGAATATCTCTGCAATTTCGTCTGTAATAATCATGCCTTGTCCGGGTGAAACAGAGCGCTTTCTTCCTAGTTTTGATTTCGTATTTCTTCGTGCTTTTCTGGGGGCACCACATTTAGAATAGTCAGGAGTTAAAGCATCGGGTGCCATACCTCTCTGCCAGTAACGCCTTAATTGACGAGTAATATAAAGACGAGGCTCACCTGCCATCTCAATAATCGATCTTATGTGGGTATTCCGTAATTTCTTATCAAATAAATCGACGTAATTTTCTAGTAAAGGTGAAATAGTAGTAAAAGCTCGATCTCTAGCTTTCTCTGTTTTTGAGCTTCGTTCAGGAGTTCTTAAAGTAATAGGGTCAGGCTCTTTAACTAAACCTAATGAGTAAAATTCATTTATATCAACTCGATAAGGCCATGCATTAGCGTCGTTAATATCAATAAGCATTAAGTAATCAATATGCTCAAAAACAACTCGTAGCTGAGTTAGTTGCTCTGAATGCGGATCTTTATAAACTTGATTAAGAAACATCTTCGATATCTCCCCTTACCAAAGCAAGATTTCCAATAAGCCTAAGATCTGAGCATATCCATTGCCTAAAGACCTTATTTAAAGGGGCATCTATAATATTAGCTGCAATCGCTCTACGCATAACTCCAATATGAAAGCCGGGCTCGCATGAATAACTATCATCAAGTAATGAACAAGTTGCTGATAAGCTTTTTTTTGATTCTTCTAGGCGTTCAAATACTTGTTGAATATCTGAAGTAGACAAGTCTTTATAAAGTTCATTAGAGTTTTGATTAGCAGCATGTAGCCACTCTAAGTTTTCTTTAATAGCTGGTGTTATTTCTTGCTCAGTAAATAGTTTCCATTCATATCCTTGCTGTTCCCAGAAGCACTTTTCTATTTGCAATTTCTCAACAGTTCTTTGCTCGTCCAAATCATCCGCATATTTTACCGCAATAGCCACCCCTAACTTATTTTTCATTTCTATAACTAGGTCAGTTGTAACTACTTTTAATTTTCCGGATATTTGTGGGTGCTTGATACCTAACCTCTGACAAATACTCAGTGAATCCACAATAGGAATGGGGTATTGCTCTTTTATATCTATCGTTAAATGGTACCGATCAAAAACAAGGAAAGCAGATAACTCTAAGCGGGAGAGTAAATGGTGGGGGCGTGACGAATGTCGGCCAAAAATTCGAAAACTTTCTCCTCTACTACTAATTTCATGGACTTTAATGAAAGGTTCATACTTACTACCAGCTCCCTTACCTCTGGTTTTAAGACGCTTTTCATCTTTTGGGTCTAATGGTCTTTCTGAATCATGCATGCTTTTCTTCCCCTGCTATTATTTTAAGATAGCAGGGGAAGAAAAAAGTTCAAACTTTATTATAAAACATCAAACTATATTATAAAACATCAAACTATATTATGGTCGCACATTTATCTTATAACACTAACTTCTTGTTATTCAACAGTAACCGATTTAGCCAAATTACGAGGTTGGTCAACGTCTGTGCCTTTAATTACCGCTACGTAGTACGACAGTAGCTGTAATGGTAAGGTGTAAACAATTGGCGCAATAATATCGTCAGTGTGATTTACGTTGATAACACGCATGGTGTTGTCTGATTCAAAGTGAGAATCTTTATCTGCGAATACGTAAATAATACCGCCACGCGCCCGTACTTCTTCTACGTTTGATTTAAGTTTTTCTAGCAGTTCGTTATTAGGTGCTACAACAATAATCGGCATGTCGGCGTCAATTAGTGCTAGTGGACCATGTTTAAGCTCGCCTGCAGCGTAGGCTTCTGCGTGAATGTACGAAATTTCTTTAAGCTTAAGCGCGCCTTCCATTGCGATTGGGTATTGTGAACCACGGCCTAAAAATAGTGAATGCTGCTTGTCGGCAAACTCTTCTGCTAACTCGGCAATGCTATCTGCAAGCTGTAAAGTTTCTTCTAATTTTGCAGGTAGTACTTTAATTGCATTAACAATTGCGCTTTGATCAAGGCCTTTTTCTTGCGCTATAGACGCAGTAAGCATTAACAAACCAACTAATTGCGTAGTAAACGCTTTAGTAGATGCTACGCCAATTTCGGCGCCGGCTTTGGTCATAAAGGCAAGGTCTGATTCGCGTACAAGTGATGAGCCAGGTACGTTACAAATGGTCATTGACGCCATGTAACCTTGTTGCTTTGCTAAACGCAGTGCAGCAAGTGTGTCGGCTGTTTCGCCTGATTGTGAAATAGTTACTAGTAGGCTTTTTTCGTGTACAAACGACTGGCGGTAGCGAAATTCTGAGGCAATTTCTACATTACAGCTTACGCCTGCAAATTGCTCAAGCCAGTAACGTGCAACCATACCCGAATGGTAAGACGTACCACAGGCAATAATTTGTACGTGTTTTACATCTTTAAATATTTGTTGTGCACTGTCGCCAAAAGCGTCAATTGCTACTCGGTCGTTGTTTAAACGCCCTTCAAGGGTATTACGTACAGCAAGTGGCTGCTCGTAAATTTCTTTTAGCATGTAATGGCGGTAATCGCCTTTGCCTGATGCATCTTGAGTGATGTTTGATTCAACCACTTCACGCTCTACAGCGTTGCCATCGGCATCAAAAATTTCTACTGTGTCACGTGTAATACGTGCTACGTCGCCTTCTTCTAAAAATATAAAGCTGCGAGTAACCGGTAGTAGTGCCAATTGATCAGAGGCAATAAAGTTTTCGCCAAGCCCTAAACCTATAACAAGTGGGCTGCCTGAGCGCGCTACAATAATTTCGTTGCTGTTGTCTTTATCAAATACAACTGTACCAAATGCACCTTCAAATTGCTTAACGGCAGCTTGTACTGATGCGAGTAAGGTTTTGTGTTGCTGGCGAAGTTGGTGAATTAAATGCACCATTACTTCGGTGTCGGTGTCTGATAAAAACTCGTAACCGTCGCCTTTAAGTGCGGCGCGCAAGCTTACGTGATTTTCGATGATGCCATTGTGTACTAGTGCTAGCTGGCCGCTTGAAACATGTGGATGTGCATTGGCTTCAGTTACACTACCGTGAGTAGCCCAGCGAGTGTGTGCAATACCTGTATGGCCGCTAACACCTGATTGCTCAAGTGCCGATTCTAGGTTTACTACTTTACCAACTGCTTTTACAGTTTTAAGGGTGTTGCCATCAAGCAGTGCTACGCCTGCTGAATCGTAACCACGGTACTCAAGGCGTTTAAGGCCTTCAACTAAAATTTTATTTACTGGACGTTCTGCAACTGCCCCAACTATTCCACACATAGTGTCTCCATTAATTTTTTAAATATTTGCAATCTAACAGCTTACTTGCTGGTAGCTATTCCATAATCTCTGCACAAATTAGTTTTACACCACATGCCTCAATTGCTTTGCGTTTATCGTCTGCTAAGCCATTGTCGGTTATTAAGGTGGTTACTATTTGCCACGGTAATTCTAAATTTGGGATTTTTCGGCCAATTTTATCTGATTCAACCATCACTATAACTTCACGTGCTGCTTTTGCCATTACTTGGCTTAAGCCAACTAGTTCGTTAAAGGTAGTAGTACCGCGCTTTACGTCTATGCCATCGGCACCAATAAATAGCTGATCAAAGTCGTAAGAGCATAGTACGCTTTCTGCAACTTGCCCCTGAAATGATTCTGAATGCGGATCCCATGTCCCACCGGTCATCAATAATGTTGGCTCGTTTTCGAGCGCTAGCAAGCGATTAGCAACTTTAATAGCATTAGTCATTACAACTAAGCCTTGTTTACTTGCAAGCTCTGGGATCATTGCTGCTGTAGTTCGCCCGCTATCAATAATAATACGGTTATGATCTTTGATCAGTGCGGCTGCCGCTTTGGCTATTGCCACTTTACGTTTTGAATCTATTTCGTCACTAACGATTTCTTTTGGTAATGCAATAGCACCGCCATAACGGCGCAGTAATAAGCCACTCTTTTCAAGCGCAGTTAAATCTTTTCGAATGGTCACTTCTGAGGTTTGAAACTGCTCAGCTAACTTTTCCACGACCACTTCACCAAGCTCATTAACCTGAGCCAATATATTGTGACGTCGTTGCTGGGTGTTTCGTTTAGTCATTAAGTAAACCATTTAAGTTTCGTTTCGAAAGTTACGAGATTTTAAACGAAACTATGAAAATGGCAAGGTGTAGATCAAAAAAAGCGCAATATGCGCTTTTAATTGGTCAGGGAAATTCTATTGAGGACTTAGCAATTCTCCACTCAAAATACATTTAACAATGGCATGCTGTCGGTTTGTACTGTTTGTCTTTCTAATACAATTTGTTAAATGGAAATCAACGGTTCTTTGGCTAATGCTGAGTATTTGACTGATCTCCCAAGATGTTTTTCCAACAGATGCCCAACGAATACATTCTTTTTCACGTCGCGTAATTTTTACAGCCTCAAGACTTGTTGAGCGTCGGTAAGCTTCAAATATTTCAACTAAAAAAATTCGCCAGTAATCCCCTAGCATTTTCACTTTACGAGGTTCAGCGCCTAAATTTGACAATTCCAACACTAGACAAGCAAATTTATTCTTCTGTAAACCCGTAGGAATTATTAATACCGACTCATAGCTGCCAATTAACTCACTTAGCTGAATTGCTCTTGTTTCATTTAAGCAATAATGAAGCAACCCCTTACAGGAATTAATATCATTTAAAAAAGAATCATCAAATTCACCGAAATAATGAGTATCAAACTTAAATAAATCGGAGAGATCAAAAATAATAAATCCTGCTTGAACATAGCTATAATTATTTTTTATATCTTCAAAAAAACCATTAAAGCCATGTATTGAGTTTATAAGCTCAATTCTTGAATGTAGTTCATTCATATTTATCATATGCAGAACTCGATTTAGACTTACTTTTACAGAGTATAGGAAATGCATCACAAGAAGAACTTGGCGAGTCATTACCAATAATTTGAGTGTCAATACCTACATACGAGTCAGCGGGATATATTACACGGCTAGCGCATTTTAATCCCAGACTCTAACAGGGTTGAGCGGTAATCATCGTCTAGCCCTGCCATTTTCTTTTTCCTCGCCATACTTGCTGACTTAGATGCATCTTGTTTAAAAAGCGCCATGGCTATCTTTCGCATTACATTAAACATTAATGGCCCTTGAAGTTTGCGTATTCTCGATTCATCTTCTCTGAAGTTCATATCAAGCATCCAATGCATGCTTTCAACCTGCCAGTGACTGCGTACCGCATTGAGTGCTTGCGCTGCATTTAAGTCTAATGAACTTATATACCAGCGTGTTTCAGTGGTATCCGACCCTGCCGACTTATCATGAACTTCAGCCCTGACCTTAATAATACTCGTTAAGCCAGGCCAACGATAATCCTTGCCTAACCAGCTTTTATCTATAAGTAACTGCTGGCATGTACGTGTTTCAACACGCCCATGTCCTGAGCTTATTTCGGTATGTTCATCACAATTATGCTTAGTTAACCTTTCACGCTCGCACTTGTGCCACCACGCTTCTAGTTCCTTTTGCATGCCTGAATGATTACCTTTAAGTGCAAGAATATAATCTGCTTTTTGTTGGATGATTTGTTTTGCTATTTCTTGTTGGCATCCCATCGCATCTAACGTAATGATACTGTTTTCAATATCGAGCAGGGTGAGTAATTCTGGTATTGCGGTGATTTCATTTGTTTTATTATCAACAGCCGTCTGCCCAAGCACTAACTGGTGTTGGCAACTCCATGCACTGACCGTGTGTAAGGCACTTTTTCTGTCTTTTGTGGTAAATGAACGCCGTGCGGTTTTGCCATCGATAGCGATGATATCTGCACCTGTGGTTTCAATCAGTGATGATATCCAAGATTGAAATGCCCTTTCTATTTCATTTGCTTTTAACCGACACATGACGCGCGCAATCGTGTCATGTTTTGGAATTCCTGCGTTGAACGTGCCGTATTTTTTTAACCAATCAAGTTTTAGGTGCCCAAAGTCTTCAATATCTTCCCATCCTTCTGCACCAGAGAGCACAGCGCTAATAGCAAGGAGAAGAATATCGATAAGTTCATGCTTTTTACAACGTTCAATGCGAGGATCTGTAATTGAATTAAAATGTTTCAGAAAAGTAGTGCTCATATTTATGCGACCAAGTAATTATTATGCCTTGATCTGATCACTACTTGCTCTATAAGTTCAATTTATAATGATCTTGCCGTGGGATATATTACTGTTAAGAAAGTAAAAATAGCTGTATAGATAAATGATGTTTTATATATGTTATTCATCGTGGTGTAGCCCCTAATTTATGTTGTAGTTATATTGTTCACATTAAATTTGAGCTACACGGTAGATTTTATCAATAATGAGATAACTTTTCTATAACTTTACAAAAACAAATTTTAACCTATTGAATATCAATGGAAATAATTTCACTAGTTCTACTACCTAAACTTTCAACGATAATTAAACCATTCACTTTGTCCACATAAAAACTTGGTCTAATCACACTAAAGTCAAACGTTTTTGACTTTAGATTAGAAGTATCCACATCATTTAAGTCTATTTCATAGAAGGTCGTATTTATCAAATTATGATTACTCCATAATACTTTACCGTTTATTACAGCCCAATTCGTGTTTGTCTCAGTGGAAATGCTTACCGGCATTGGAGTCATCGTTTCTTCATTCGCATCAAACCGTGATAACCTCCCCGTATTATCACCTAATACATATCCCCCTTCAAATTGGCGAATAAAGCGGTAACCTTTAAAGATAAGGTTTTTAGTTTTCTCTTCAATAACATACTCAAATACTTGCCATTCACCATTACTTTTTCGCGTATATAG
Organism: Pseudoalteromonas sp. JB197; assembly: GCF_002332205.1. Taxonomy (NCBI): domain Bacteria; kingdom Pseudomonadati; phylum Pseudomonadota; class Gammaproteobacteria; order Alteromonadales; family Pseudoalteromonadaceae; genus Pseudoalteromonas; species Pseudoalteromonas sp. JB197. Next base: position 2,878,249 of record NZ_NRGZ01000001.1, on the reverse strand, counting down.
AATGGATTTTTCATTTAATGAAAGAGTAACATCGCCAATCAACTCATCAGCCTTAGAGAGGTATGTCAGGCTATTATCAAACGTATTAAGAATTGTTATGCGGTCTTGAAGCTTTAATAATACATATTGTCCAGACAGAGAGGCGCCGAGCAACTCTAGTGGGTTTTCAGTGCTCATTAGTGTTGCTTTTTTCGTAACCTTGCTTTTTTCATAAAAAATTAAGGAGCTAACACCTCCCTCATTTATAACCGTCCAGATTTTGTTACCTAAAGGTTGATAGGCAATAATGCTACTATCTTGCTCAGGTTGTTTCTTTTGAATCATTTCAACATTTTTAAAATCACTTAATGGCAGCTTTTTCTCTATCAGAGTATTGATAATATCATTATCTCTGATAGCTAATAGTGTATTTGGGGTTACTCGTTCTAATGCGATAAGGCCTTTGTTTTTATCGATAATAATATTTGAATGACCTGTTTTAACATTTATTTTAGCTAGCTTCTTATCATCTAATAAAATGATATGCTCATCATCAAGCCAATGAACATCATAGATAGTTGTATTTTGATCATGGTGAAAAAGAGTTCTGCCAGTCTTTAAATCGTGTACTCGAATAGAATTACGCTTACTACCCAAATAAATTCGCAGTACAACCAACTTACCAGAGTCTGGAGAAATATCCGCACGACTATCATGAAATCCTTTTTGAGGAACAGAAGTAATCTCTTCAAGCAAGCCTTTTTCAGAGTTGAATTTATAGATAAGTAATGCACTTTGCTGATCTTTTTGCCCAGAAAAATAAATTACGTCATTTTCATTTTTGTCGATAAACACATCTGTGATAAAATAAAAATCAGCTACTAACGTACCTATTCCATGCGCTTTATTTGTTAGATCTACCTGCTTTAATAAAGCAATACCACCTAAATTATCGGAAAAGTACAAGCGCTCCCCATCATTAGAGAAAACCAAACCTGTAGGCAGGGTTGTATTATCTACAAGCACCTCTATAGTCTCTGTTTTCTGGTCTTTTAAATAAATATGATAATTCTTTTCATGACTTAATTTACTAGTGAATGCAATGTATCGACCTTCACTGGAGGCTGCAAAGGCTTTTTTGTCTGAGACGACAGTATTTACCACCCTAGCAGTAACTGAAACTTCATCGACATTGTATTTAAATAAAAGATAAGCTAACGAAAGAAAAAGAATCGCTATTGCAATAAGGTAAAAATAGACCTTAGCTTTTTTAACATTCTTGTGCTCTGTTTTTTCTATACTTTTTTGTTTTTCTTCTATAGGGGAAGGAATTGTTGAGACAGGACAAATTAATTTATATCCACGTTTAGAGAGCGATTGAAGATATTTAGGATCCTTATGATTGTCATTCAAAACTATGCGTATTTTACTAATAATACGCCGTACAGCTGCATCTGACACACAACGGTCTTTCCATAAGTTTTCATGCAACTCATCCATTGATATATAACGCTCATGATGCTCAATAAAATACATCAATACAGCAAAAACTTTTGGTTCTAGCACAACAGATTGCTCATTAACTCGAAGAGACATTTCGTCTGTGTCTAAGTAATACTCACCTAATTGAATCAACATACGTCCATTGCAGCTTTTAACGACCAATTGTTTCTACTTAGCCCAATCATAACCTATGCAATTTTTCATTACTACAACCCTTTAACCTATTGATTTAAAACATAGTCACAACTTAGTTACAGTAAAATTATTTATGTATTATTGCCTAATTTATTTGTTGCCGTATTTTCGTTGAAAAAAGGAATAGCTATGAAATTTACATCCAAACTAATCTATCAAGGGTTGATAGGTTTATCTGTCGTTATGCTTATCTCAGGTTGGCAACTAGGTTTTGCCGATAATGCCGAAATTATATCAAAAGACTCTGTCACTATTGCGAAGGTTGAGCGCGGTGATTTTTCAATAAAGGTTGATGGCTATGGTTCATTGCAATCAATCAATAAACGGCTTCTCACAGCAACAAGTAATGCGGTGGTTGACGAAATAAAACTAAAAGCGGGTGCTGTGGTTAAACATGACACAGTGATCATCACTTTAAATAACCCCGAACTAGAAAGTAAACTACGCTTGGCATTAGCAAAACTTAAAAATGCCAAAACCCAAAAACGGCAAACCGTATTACTGCAACAGCGTGAGTTGTTAAATAACGAGTCAACCGTGTCAGAGCTAAAAGCACAATCTGAAATAGCCATGCTGCAAGTTGAAGCAGAACGTATACTGGCTAAATCAGGTATTGTATCGGGGATCAGCGCGAAGAAAAATGAGCTCGAAGCCAAACAGCTATCAAAGCGTATTAACCTTGAAGAATCTAAGCTTGATAAATTAGCACAGATGCAAAAAGAGTCGCTTTCAATTCAAGATGACTTAATAGCCCAAGCGCAAGACGAGTTTGATGTAGCCAAATTAATGGTTGAGCAACTTTCAGTTAAAGCGGGAATGAATGGTGTTATTCAACGCTTGCCTTTAAGTTTAGGGCAAAGTGTCAGTGCAGGCTCTGAACTGGCACTAATAGGGAGCCTCTCCCCTCTAGTTGGTGAAATAAAAGTACCGCAAATTCAAGCTCATTTAATTCAAATAGGTATGACAGCCCAAATTAGCACGTTGAATGACCAGGTGCGCGGCCAAGTAGTGCGTGTAGATCCTGTGATCAGCGAAGGTGCTGTACAAATTGATATTGAGCTCGAGGTTTCTGAATCAGACACCATGAAACCCATGCAACAAGTAGATGCGACTATTTTTGCCGATGTACAAAAAGAGGTGAATTATATAAAACAACCAACAGGTGCAAGCGAAGGCAGTTATGGCTCATTATTTAAACTCACAATGGATAACAAAGCCGTTAAAGTTGAAGTGCAATACGGCAAAGCATCTGGCCAACTCATCCAAGTGTTGTCAGGGCTTGAGCCTGGTGAACAAGTCATTATTTCTACATTAGATATCCCCGCTGAAACAACAACAATAAAAATTGCTGGTTAAGGAAGAATAATATGAATACTGAAATTTTAAGAGTTAATAACCTAAGCAAGTCTTTTTCTAATGGCGAACAAGTCAGTCAAATTTTAAAAGGGATTAGCTTTACCGTGTACGACGGCGAGTTTATTTCTATTTCTGGGCCTTCTGGTTGCGGCAAGTCAACACTCCTTAACATTATGGGGCTGCTCGACACCCCTCAAAGTGGTGAATATTACATTGACGGTTTACTCGTCTCTGATATGGACTCAAACCAACGTGCGAAAGTACGCGGTAATCGTATTGGCTTTGTGTTTCAATCGTTTAACTTAATTGACGAAATGACTGTACTTGAAAATGTCGCTTTACCATTAAAATATCGAGGAGACTCGCTATCTTCACGTCATGCAAGAGCGTTAGATTGCCTAGAAAAAGTAGGTTTGGCTGATAAAGCTGATTTACACCCAAATCAAATTTCTGGTGGTCAACAACAACGCGTATCGATTGCACGCGCGCTAGCTGGTGATTCTGGCATTATGTTGGTCGACGAGCCCACAGGTAATTTGGACTCAAAAAATGGCGATGCAATCATGGCATTAATAAAAGACCTAAATCAGCAAGGCACCACGATTGTATTAGTTACCCATGATCCGCGTTATGCCGACATGGCTACGCGGAATATTCAGTTAAAAGACGGTACTGTAGTTGCCCAAAGCGATGAGCTAGTGTCAAGCACGCCTGCAAATGTAGAACAGGTTGCTCAGCCATGTTAAAAACTGTCTACAATACCTTTAAACGTGCCAAACAATATTATTTTACTACTGTATTTACACTGACATTAACGCTCTCTATGGTGCTGAGCTCATTTAGTTTAGTGGACTTAGTGTTTTTCTCACCGTTGCCTTATCAACAAAGTGATAACTTATACTTACTTGAAGGCACGATTAATTCTAAAGGTTATTCAGGGCCCGCTAGTAACTCAAAAATAATGAGCTACATACAGAGTGAAAATACCGTTTTTACTGATGTTGCTGCTTACCATAAATGGACTGACTACAAGCTACTAGATAAACCAACAAGACCTGCTGTGGACGTAATACTTGCCACACATAATTTATTTGATCTACTCGGCGTACAACCCAAACTTGGTCGGTTATTCAACAAATCAGAAGCACTCGGTACTCAGCAAATGTCGGTCGTATTAGGCTACCGTGCTTGGCAAACCCACTATAATGGTGACCCGAATATTGTTGGTAAAAAAATACAACTCAACCAACGTCGCTTTACCGTTGTAGGTGTTGCACCTGACGATCTCGTATTACCCTCATACAGCAATATAAATGATGCAATATGGCTTCCCATTGATGCTGACGAAGCTTTTAACCCTAAAACATCTAACGGTTTTATGGGCGCGTATAAGAGTGTTGTTAGATTTAAGCCCACAGCCTCAGAGCAAGAGATCACGGAACAATTAGCTGACTTATCACTTAAAGGTGCACAGTTACACGCGCCTAATATTTTAAAAGATTTTACTGTCAATGCGCGTGTTACTGCATTTAATGATGCACTTAGGGGCGACAGCGGGAAGATTGTATTAATGCTATTATTGGGTGTGTGCTTATTAATGCTCATTGCTCTTATCAACCTTTCTAGTATGCAGCTCGCTAAAGCCATTACGCGCATCAAACCCCTTGCAATCAGCTTTGCATTTGGGGCAAGCAAAAAACAACTAATTATTGAAACGTTAAAACACAATATTTTACTTATTAGTATTGCAGTGTTACTTGCTTTAACACTTACTCAAATCGGCTTTATCGTTATTCAAAACCTAGCAGCTGACGCCATTCAACGTTTAGACACGCTTTCTCTTAGCTTTAATACTTTGTTATTTTCAGCTTTTCTGATTATTAGTATTGCCTCACTTTATTCATTTATAGAACTTAGTGTTGTGAAAGAGCAAAACTTAATGAGCAGCCTACAAAGCAGCGGTAAAGGAACGGGTAAGCAAATGAGTTCAGCCACCAGCCATTTACTTGTTGGTCTGCAAATTTTGTTTTCGTTTTTAGTATTAACCACTGCTAGCCACGTAGTTTTAGTAACTCTTTCTGAAGCACTCAGAAATAACGGACTGGATACAGAAGGTAAATATTCATTAACAATAAACTATAGTAATGTCGATAAATCCGGCGAACGTATTAATTTACACAAAGCAGTTAACCAGAGGTTGTTGGCGCTTAATAATGTGAGCAGCTTAGCTGTGTCATCCGAAATGAGGCTGCCAAAAACGGTTAATGTCAATCAAATATATAACGAAGCTGGACAGTATATTGCCCAAGCACGTAATAGCTTAGTAACTGCCAATTACTTTACTGAACTTAACTTAACGATAACGGGGAAAGGCTTTGCCAAAGGGGATGAACAACTAGAAAACCCACCGATCATTATTAACCAACGCCTTGCGGACTTACTTAATAAAAACAGTAATGATGTACTCAATAGTAAGGTGAGTTTTGACAATAAAAAATACTACTCAATCATAGGTATTGTCAGCAACACCTATGTACCGGGCAGCCCTGAAAGTGAAGACTTTGAAGTTTTTACACCTAAAGATTACCCTGGTTGGCAACAATTTACATATTTGATTACTGTTGCAGATGAAAATAATGCAATTGCCCATATTCAACAAGCAGTATTAGAAGTAGATCAACGATTAGACATTAATAACATAGTATCTTTAACAAGTATGTTTGATGAAAAAAGGCAACGTCACTTAAATGCAGCATGGCTGGCTATTGTGTTGGCATCAACATCGCTGCTGATGGTGTGTATTGGCATAAACGGTATTGTTAGCTATTTAGTTAAAGTGCGCAGATATAGCTTAGGCGTAAAACTTTCTATGGGGGCTGACAATTATAGGTTACTAAAAGAAAGCTTATTAGAACTCATGCAACCCATAATAATGAGCTTAGTGTTAGCCTTTTCGTTGGCATTTTTAATTATAGGCTATTGTATGTCATTACCTGGGGTTGACCTGCCTATAGACTGGTGGTTAACAACGGTCATTTGGCTGGGTTTATTAGCGATATCAGTACTTGCCAGCTTTTTTCCGATCAACCAAACGTTACGACAAGATCCAATAAAGGCATTACGAAATGAGTGATAATAAGACTCCGGCACCTCATGCTCATGAATAAAGCTATAAATATACACTCGACTTTAATTTATTCTGCGTAAAGTCGGGTTTCATTGAATCACTGTCAACAACAACAGGTAGTCCCGCTTGGTTAGCAGCCAATTTTGATTTATTATCAATACATACTCATTAACTCCCTAAAACGATGACTCATCTAATGCAATTCAATAGCCTAGAAAAACTACTGTTTGAAGAGCGCAAAACCGCCCATGAGACTTGCCGGTTATTTGCAAAAAGTCCCAGCAAAGGCAACTTAAAACGCATTAAGAGTTTGTTTGCAGTGTGTGGTGAAGGAGTGATCATTGAAGCCGGGTTTCACTGCGATTATGGTAGTACACTTATTATTGGTGATCGTACCTTTATAAATATTAACTGCACCATTTTAGATTCTCCGCTACCTGAGTCGGCCATAAGTATTGGGAACGACTGTTTAATAGGCCCTAATGTACAATTGCTAGCTGTATCTCACGCGCTAGATCCGCAGCAAAGATTAAGTAAAGAAAACTTTAGCCAGCCAATTAGTATAGGTAATAATGTATGGGTTGGTGCAGGCGTAATCATTTTAGCTGGAATAACTATTGGCGATAACGCCGTTATTGGAGCGGGCTCGATAGTAACAAAAAATGTGGCAGCCAACACCGTGGTGGTTGGAAATCCTGCGGTTAAAGTTAAAGATATTTGAAGCAGTAATTCGTTAAAAACAACCTACAAAGCCTACTCTGCAGGTTGTACAATATATAACTAAGCAGTGTGTTTCTAAGGGAGGGGTTTATTGTTTATTTTTTAATGTAAGCGCTAAACCCGCCATAATAAACTCAACTTGGGAAACCTGCGCAGCTAATGCTTGGTGTAACCAGCCAGATTCGTCTACAAATGTACGGCTTAATTCGCCAAGCGGAACTATACCGTGCCCCACTTCGTTACTTACAAAAATAACTTGCCCTGGTAAGCTTTTAAGTTGAGCTAATAACTCAGCTTTTTGCGTTTGCCAGCAATGCTTGTCGCTATGGCATAAACAGTTTGTAAGCCATAGCGTTAAACAATCTACCAATATACAGTTATCAGCTTTACTATGGGCTTTAAGTAGTTTGGCAAGCGCTATGGGCTCTTCAACTAATTGCCAGTTTGCTGGGCGGTCTTTTTGATGGCGCGTAATACGTACTTGCATTTCATCGTCATTAGGCTGTGCAGTGGCCAGATAAATCACCGATTTATTACTCTTCATTGCCAATTGTTCAGCAAAACGACTTTTACCACTGCGGGCACCGCCTAAAATAAGTGCATGGTTGTTGCTCATAATAAGCCCACTAAGGTTAAGTAAATAATCACCTCAGATAACTGCTGCGCCGCGCCTAAACAATCTCCAGTATAACCACCTAGCTGGTGCTTAAACCAGCGTACTAATACACTGCGTAAAATGAGCAACACGGCAATAATAATCACCGCTGTTTGCCATACAATAATATTTAAACAAATTAAACTCAGTAATAAAATTACTGCAGTGAGCGTTAAAATAGCTAAGCTGTTAAACGACAAATACATAGCTATAGGCTTAACTTTTGAGGTGGCATCCTCACTCACGTAATCCATGCTCATAATTAAACTGGTTGCTATTACCCGACTTAAACACTGACCCAGCAATATCGCAGTTATAATGGCTGTGAGCGAAGTACTAAGTAATACCAGACTCTGAAACTTAATCAGTAATATTATAAATAATGCCGCAGCTCCATAAGTACCCAAACGGCTATCTTTCATGATAGTTAATTTTTGCTCTACCTGCCAACCGCCGCCAAAGCCATCCCACACATCAGCCCAGCCATCTTCATGAAACGCGCCAGTTAATAGCAAGCCAAAAGCCATCATTAATAACACACTTAAAGACGGCGGTAACAACAGCTGAAAAACACAGTAACTAAGTGCCAACAACCCACCAAGTAACAAACCTACTAATGCAAAATAGCGACTGGCTTGATTAAGGTGGGTGTTAGTAACATTAAAACGCAAAGCAACCGGAATGCGGGTTAAAAAGCTAATCGCCAATAATACTAACTGCCACTGCGTGACCTTGGTTTGTAATTTATTATTTGGGGTATCTAAAAGTGAACTGTCACTCATATTATACAACCTGCTCAACACCGGCATCTGCAAAGCTTGCCATGTGGTTATAAAAGCCAAGAGCGGCTTGTAGCAAAGGTAAGCTCAATGCTGCGCCAGTGCCTTCACCTAAGCGTAAATCTAATTGTAGCAAGGGTTTAACTTCAAGCTTGCTTAACATTTGTTGATGGCCTTGTTCATTAGAACAATGAGCAAAAATTAAATACTCTTTTACTATAGGGTTAATTTTAATCGCAACCATAGCCGCAGCACTACAAATAAAGCCATCAACAATAACGGCCATACCTTGCTCTGCCGCCGCTAGCATTGCACCGGTAATATGCACAATTTCAAAGCCACCCACTGCAGCAAGCAGCGCTATTGGATCAGCCAAGTGGGCCTTATGCAGTTGTAATGCTTGCTCAACAACATTGATTTTACGCGCAATTAATTCGTCACTCACGCCAGTGCCTCTACCCACACATTGCGTCACAGGTAAATTTAATATTGCTGCCATAATAGCTGCGGCACTCGTGGTATTGCCAATTCCCATCTCCCCCATAGCCAATGTATTACAGCCTTGTTGTTTAAGCTGTAAAACCAGTGACTTAGCATTACTAAACCCTTGCTTTACTTGCGCAGTGCTCATGGCCATGTGTAAGTTAAGCGGGGCGGTTATATTACCAAGTCGGCAATCATGTACCTTGCTAGCAGGGCTTTTTTCTAATATACCGCAATCAACAACCTCAAGTTGCCAGCCAAGTTGCTGACAAAATATATTTATAGCAGCGCCGCCAGCGACAAAGTTAGCGACCATTTGTGCAGTTACTTCACTCGGTGCAATTGATACTCCTTGCGCTGCAATCCCATGATCTCCAGCAAAAACAACTAAAGTAGGGTTACAAATCTCAGCTTTAAATGCAGTAAATTCAACGTCACTCTTTATCGTTTGAGATAGTATTTTTACTAACTGTAATGCAATCAGTTCAAGCTGACCTAGTGCCCCTAGGGGTTTGGTTTTATTATTTATTTTATTGTGAATAAGGTGGTCAAATTGATTATTCAAAGGGGCTATTTTAAACATTGTGTAGCAACTCACGTTTTCAAAAAAGTAAAAAGATAACTGCTAAATCCCACAACTGATATCGTTGTGATAAAAGAGGATCAGGCGTTTTTAAAAAATAATTTTAGGCCAAGCTTGGCCATTTTCATCAAAAAATATATCGATACAAATAACCTTGCCATAACCCACAGTAAATATATTTTGATAATTTAACTGTTTTGGCACCTGACAAATAATAGCGAGTAATTGCTTTATTACTCCTGCATGCGTAATTACAAGTTGTGAGCGAGTACCTTGGCAAATAGTATTAACTAATAATTGCTGCCACCACGTTGTTATGCGCTGATAAAAATGAGCCATGCTTTCACCGTTAGGTGGCGTCACGAGCCAAGGGCTTTGCCAAAAGTCACCAATTGTCGGTGTTTTAGTATGCTGCCACAGTTCATCATAGCTTTGGCCATCCCAATCACCAAAGTTAAACTCTTTAATATCGTCGGTTATATTCAGTGGTATTTTATTAAAATCACAAAATTGCCGAGCAAACTCACTACAGCGCTTTAAAGACGATGAGGTAACTAAATCAATATTTGCTAACCTGCCACAGGCGATATTTAACTGCTCAAACCCTTTTTTACTCAATATAAAATCGGTATGCCCCGCTAAAACATCTTTAGTCGTAAGCTCACCATGTCGCAGTAAATAAACTCGGCTAGAAAATGCTGTCATGCTCATACAAGTCTAAAATAAATGTACTTTGAGTTTATCAGCATAGTATTTTTTTATCTTTGAGTTTTACTTATTAATGACTTGAATTTTACTTTTCTGCAGACGTAAAAAAAACCGATTATTTTCAATCGGGCTATCTCGATTTGGAGTCGGCGCGCTACTTCGTAGCGACAACGCTGTAAAATGTCGTAGTGCCCACAGCGGTAGAAAATCACAGTGCAAATGCACCACATTCATTGGCTAGTGGTGATGTTTTTATGATTTGAGTGTCGGGTGTCGCTACGCTCGCCCAACCTACGCGGGAGATTTGCGTACATTACTCACCCACATTTCACTTTTCTACAGACGTAAAAAAGCCCGACTATTTCTAGTCGGGCTTTCTACAATTTGGAGCCTGGCAATGTCGTGGTGCCCACAGCAGTGGAGAGTCACATAGCAAATGCTACACTATCATCGGTCGTGGTTCGCCTTCGAGCTGTTTCGTTTCACTACTGAGTTCGCATGGGCTTTTGGCTATTTATTAAATTGCAGACGTAAAAAAGCCCGAATCGTTAAATTCGGGCTTTCTACAATTTGGAGCCTGGCAATGTCCTACTTTCACATAGCAAATGCTACACTATCATCGGCGCTGTTTCGTTTCACTACTGAGTTCGGCATGGGGTCAGGTGGGTCCAAAACGCTATGGTTACCAAGCAAATTAGGGCGTTAATTCGTATCACTACAAATTAACTGAATTTGGAAAATATCTGATAATATTTTTTAAGTCTTTACGTAAATATCTACTTTAGCAATATTAACTTCTTGCTTGAACTGTCACATAAAACGCGTTTGGCGTTGTATGGTTAAGCCTCACGGGTAATTAGTACAAGTTAGCTTAATGCCTCACAGCACTTCCACATCTTGCCTATCAACGTTGTAGTCTCCAACGGCCCTTCAGAGAGCTTATAGCTCTAGTGAGAAATCATCTCGAGGCCTGCTTCGCGCTTAGATGCTTTCAGCGCTTATCAGTTCCGAACGTAGCTACCGGGCAATGCCATTGGCATGACAACCCGAACACCAGCGGTTCGTTCACTCCGGTCCTCTCGTACTAGGAGCAACCCCTCTCAATTCTCAAACGCCCACGGCAGATAGGGACCGAACTGTCTCACGACGTTCTAAACCCAGCTCGCGTACCACTTTAAATGGCGAACAGCCATACCCTTGGGACCGACTTCAGCCCCAGGATGTGATGAGCCGACATCGAGGTGCCAAACACCGCCGTCGATATGAACTCTTGGGCGGTATCAGCCTGTTATCCCCGGAGTACCTTTTATCCGTTGAGCGATGGCCCTTCCATTCAGAACCACCGGATCACTATGACCTACTTTCGTACCTGCTCGACGTGTCTGTCTCGCAGTTAAGCTGGCTTCTACCATTACACTAACCGTACGATGTCCGACCGTACTTAGCCAACCTTCGTGCTCCTCCGTTACTCTTTAGGAGGAGACCGCCCCAGTCAAACTACCCACCAGGCACTGTCCGTAACCCCGATTCAGGGGCCAACGTTAGAACATCAAAACTACAAGGGTGGTATTTCAAGGTTGACTCCAACAAAACTAGCGTCTCATCTTCAAAGTCTCCCACCTATCCTACACATGTAGGTTCAATGTTCAGTGCCAAGCTGTAGTAAAGGTTCACGGGGTCTTTCCGTCTAGCCGCGGGTACACAGCATCTTCACTGCGATTTCAATTTCACTGAGTCTCGGGTGGAGACAGCGTGGCCATGGTTACACCATTCGTGCAGGTCGGAACTTACCCGACAAGGAATTTCGCTACCTTAGGACCGTTATAGTTACGGCCGCCGTTTACCGGGGCTTCGATCAAGAGCTTCTCCCTAAGGATAACCCCATCAATTAACCTTCCGGCACCGGGCAGGTGTCACACCGTATACGTCATCTTGCGATTTTGCACAGTGCTGTGTTTTTAATAAACAGTCCCAGCCACCTGGTCACTGCGGCTCCCGTCCGCTTAGAGAGCAAGTCTCATCACAGATAGGAGCGTACCTTCTCCCGAAGTTACGGTACGATTTTGCCTAGTTCCTTCACCCGAGTTCTCTCAAGCGCCTTAGTATTCTCTACCTGACCACCTGTGTCGGTTTGGGGTACGATTCCATATAATCTGAAGCTTAGAGGCTTTTCCTGGAAGTATGGCATCAGCAACTTCATCACCTTAGTGACTCGTCTCGTGTCTCAGGTTTAATGTTCGTCCGGATTTACCTAAACAAACGCCCTACTCACTTTCACATGGACTACCAACGCCATGCTTGCTTAGCCTGCTCCGTCCCCCCATCGCAATTATATCGAGTACAGAAATATTAATCTGTTTCCCATCGACTACGCCTTTCGGCCTCGCCTTAGGGGTCGACTTACCCTACCCTGATTAACATGGGATAGGAACCCTTGGTCTTCCGGCGTGGGAGTTTTTCACTCCCATTATCGTTACTCATGTCAGCATTCGCACTTCTGATACCTCCAGCAACCCTCCCGGGTCACCTTCAACGGCTTACAGAACGCTCCCCTACCACTCATCCTAAGATGAATCCGCAGCTTCGGTGCATAGTTTAGCCCCGTTACATCTTCCGCGCAGACCGACTCGACCAGTGAGCTATTACGCTTTCTTTAAAGGATGGCTGCTTCTAAGCCAACCTCCTGGCTGTCTGGGCCTTTCCACATCGTTTCCCACTTAACTATGACTTTGGGACCTTAGCTGGCGGTCTGGGTTGTTTCCCTCTTCACGACGGACGTTAGCACCCGCCGTGTGTCTCCCGGATATTACTTTACGGTATTCGGAGTTTGCAAAGGGTTGGTAAGTCGGGATGACCCCCTAGCCTTAACAGTGCTCTACCCCCGTAAGTATTCGTCCGAGGCTCTACCTAAATAGATTTCGGGGAGAACCAGCTATCTCCCGGTTTGATTAGCCTTTCACTCCTAACCACAAGTCATCCCCTAACTTTTCAACGTTAGTGGGTTCGGTCCTCCAGTTGATGTTACTCAACCTTCAACCTGCTCATGGCTAGATCACCGGGTTTCGGGTCTATACCTTGCAACTATTCGCCCAGTTAAGACTCGGTTTCCCTACGGCTACCCTAATCGGTTAACCTCGCTACAAAATATAAGTCGCTGACCCATTATACAAAAGGTACGCAGTCACCCAACAAGTGGGCTCCTACTGCTTGTACGTACACGGTTTCAGGTTCTATTTCACTCCCCTCACAGGGGTTCTTTTCGCCTTTCCCTCACGGTACTGGTTCACTATCGGTCAGTTGGGAGTATTTAGCCTTAGATGATGGTCCACCTATATTCAGTCAAAGTTTCACGTGCTCCGACCTACTCGATTTCACTTAAAATGTCTTTTCATGTACGGGACTATCACCCTGTATCGTGGCGCTTTCCAGCAGCCTTCCATTAACACATAATAAGCTTAAGGGCTGTTCCGATTTCGCTCGCCGCTACTTTCGGAATCTCGGTTGATTTCTTTTCCTACGGGTACTTAGATGTTTCAGTTCTCCGCGTTCGCCTCGTTAACCTATGTATTCAGTTAACGATACCTGCAAGCAGGTGGGTTTCCCCATTCGGAAATCCTAGTCTCAAGTGCTTTTTACTAGCTTGACTAGGCTTATCGCAAGTTAATACGTCCTTCATCGCCTCCAACTGCCAAGGCATCCACCGTGTACGCTTAGTCACTTAACCATACAACCCAAACGGGTCTTTGTTGTGTGACAGTTTAACTTCGCCAGAAGTCAATATTGAATACTAAAGTAGATACCAATCAATCAACTCGTAAGAGTTAATTAAATGGCACTGAATGGTACTGCTACCATTCTTTTTTTACTTTTGAAAACTCTTGATAAATAACAATGTTATTCATCAGAATTTTATTATCAGCTTTTCCAAATTTTTAAAGAGCATATTAATTAGTTATCCCGAAGGACAAGCACTAATTAACAATCATCTGTGTGGACACTACGAACAAATAAGTTCTAAATCGTATAAGGAGGTGATCCAGCCCCAGGTTCCCCTAGGGCTACCTTGTTACGACTTCACCCCAGTCATGAATCACTCCGTGGTAAACGTCCTCCCGAGGGTTAGACTATCTACTTCTGGAGCAACCCACTCCCATGGTGTGACGGGCGGTGTGTACAAGGCCCGGGAACGTATTCACCGCGTCATTCTGATACGCGATTACTAGCGATTCCGACTTCATGGAGTCGAGTTGCAGACTCCAATCCGGACTACGACGCACTTTAAGTGATTCGCTTACTCTCGCGAGTTCGCAGCACTCTGTATGCGCCATTGTAGCACGTGTGTAGCCCTACACGTAAGGGCCATGATGACTTGACGTCGTCCCCACCTTCCTCCGGTTTATCACCGGCAGTCTCCTTAGAGTTCTCAGCATTACCTGCTAGCAACTAAGGATAGGGGTTGCGCTCGTTGCGGGACTTAACCCAACATCTCACAACACGAGCTGACGACAGCCATGCAGCACCTGTATCAGAGTTCCCGAAGGCACCAAACCATCTCTGGTAAGTTCTCTGTATGTCAAGTGTAGGTAAGGTTCTTCGCGTTGCATCGAATTAAACCACATGCTCCACCGCTTGTGCGGGCCCCCGTCAATTCATTTGAGTTTTAACCTTGCGGCCGTACTCCCCAGGCGGTCTACTTAATGCGTTAGCTTTGAAAAACAGAACCGAGGCTCCGAGCTTCTAGTAGACATCGTTTACGGCGTGGACTACCGGGGTATCTAATCCCGTTTGCTCCCCACGCTTTCGTACATGAGCGTCAGTGTTGACCCAGGTGGCTGCCTTCGCCATCGGTATTCCTTCAGATCTCTACGCATTTCACCGCTACACCTGAAATTCTACCACCCTCTATCACACTCTAGTTTGCCAGTTCGAAATGCAGTTCCCAGGTTGAGCCCGGGGCTTTCACATCTCGCTTAACAAACCGCCTGCGTACGCTTTACGCCCAGTAATTCCGATTAACGCTCGCACCCTCCGTATTACCGCGGCTGCTGGCACGGAGTTAGCCGGTGCTTCTTCTGTCAGTAACGTCACAGCTAGCAGGTATTAACTACTAACCTTTCCTCCTGACTGAAAGTGCTTTACAACCCGAAGGCCTTCTTCACACACGCGGCATGGCTGCATCAGGCTTGCGCCCATTGTGCAATATTCCCCACTGCTGCCTCCCGTAGGAGTCTGGGCCGTGTCTCAGTCCCAGTGTGGCTGATCATCCTCTCAAACCAGCTAGGGATCGTCGCCTTGGTGAGCCATTACCTCACCAACTAGCTAATCCCACTTGGGCCAATCTAAAGGCGAGAGCCGAAGCCCCCTTTGGTCCGTAGACATTATGCGGTATTAGCAGTCGTTTCCAACTGTTGTCCCCCACCTCAAGGCATGTTCCCAAGCATTACTCACCCGTCCGCCGCTCGTCAGCAAAGTAGCAAGCTACTTTCTGTTACCGCTCGACTTGCATGTGTTAGGCCTGCCGCCAGCGTTCAATCTGAGCCATGATCAAACTCTTCAATTAAAAAGTTTTATGTCTTTCGACAGCTCAATGAATTCTGAATTTATTTTAATATCTTTCGATATTGAATTGACTGTGCCGAAGCAACTTATAAATAAGTTACTTCTGTTGGTCACTCAGTTTTCAATTGAGACTCTAATTTGTTTGCCTTACTTAGCGAACTAAGCTTGGCTGTTAGAACTCAATCTGTACGAGTGCCCACACAGATGATTGCTTTATATTGTTAAAGAACGTTTTGAGTCGCTTTAGCGTCTCAAGGGATGCGTATAATACATCCTTTATTTTTCGAGTCAACACTTTGTTTTAAACTTTCTTTTTGGAAGATTTAAAACCGAAGTTTTATTTAACTCTCTGAGTAGTTGCTGCCTTGCTATGCTTCGGCGTTTCCCTTCTCAGTGGGGTCGCATTATAGGGATAAACGAGTGAGGGTCAACACTTTATTTCCGCTTTATGACAATTAAATGAATATTGTATAAAAGGTATACAAACAAAGGCTTGCAATGAAGTTTAAGCTTAAAAAAGCACCAAATAAATGGCAGTAATAGGGAAGTTATAGTTACGCTAGGTAGAAGGTAGGTTGTTTAGTTTAAATGTTATGTTTAAATAATTAAATGCGGCTTAGTTATAGTACTTTACTGAGTAGCTCTAAATAAATTAAGAGCCGGTACTTTGCACCTTTTAAGGTTTAGCAAAATACTCAGTTAAATATCTGATGTAGAGTAGGGGGCTCATATCGTTCAGACAATAAAAAAGCGAGTTAATAACTCGCTTCTATCTACTTATACTTTTTAACTAAATATAAGTCGTTATTTTTTAACTGGGCGTTTCCAGCCATCTAAATTACGCTGTTTGCCTCGAGCAATAGCTAGTTGCTCATCTGCTACTGTATTCGTAATAACAGAGCCTGCACCAATTGTTGCCATTGCACCAATATTTACGGGTGCAACAAGCGATGAGTTAGAACCAATAAAGGCATTGTTGCCAATAATGGTTTTTGCTTTATTAACGCCGTCATAGTTACAGGTAATAGTACCCGCGCCAATATTAACCTTTTCGCCAATTTCAGCATCACCTAGGTAACTTAAGTGATTAGCTTTAGAGCCTTTACCTAAACGGGTTTTTTTCATTTCGACGAAGTTACCAACATGTGAGTCTTCTTCCATAATTGCACCTGGGCGAAGGCGGGCATAGGGACCAAGCGTACATTTAGCAGCAACTGTTGCATCTTCTATGAGTGTATTAGCTTTTATTATAACGTTATCGCCAATGCTGCAGTTTTTGAGCACACAGTTTGGTCCAATTTCAACGTTATGACCTATAGTCACTTTGCCTTCAAAAATCACGTTTATATCTATTAGTACATCTTCACCGGTGGTGACTGTTCCGCGAACATCTATACGGGCAGGATCGGCAAGTGTTGCCCCATTAAGCATTAATTCTTGTGCTTGCCATGCTTGGTACGCACGTTCAAGGCCAGCTAGTTGTATACGATTATTAGCGCCTTCTACTTCCATTGGGTGATCTGGCTGAGCTGATGTAATTTCGACACCTTCGCTATGCGCCATTGCCACTATGTCGGTTAGGTAATATTCGCCTTGTGCATTATTGTTAGATAAGTTGCCTAACCAGCTTTTTAGCAATCGACCATTAACGGCCATAATACCGGTATTTACTTCGCTAATAAGTAATTGCTCTGGGCTGGCATCTTTTTGCTCAACAATACCCACTAACTTGCCATCAACACGTAGCATACGTCCGTAACCATTTGGATTGGCTAAATTTACGGTTAATACCGCTAAACCATGTTTAGGTGTCGCAGCTAATAAACGTTCAAGCGTTGATTGCTTAGTTAAAGGCACGTCACCGTATAAAATCAGCACTGTATCATCGTCATTAACATGAGAGTTGGCTTGCGCTACTGCATGACCCGTACCTAACTGCTCAGCTTGGAGTACCCAATTTACGTTGTTGTTGGCCAGTTGTTGTTGTAATAGTTCGCCACCATGACCGTAAACTAAGTTAGTAGTAGTTGCACCTAGTGCTTTTGCGTTATCAATAACGTGCTGCACCATAGGTTTGCCAGCCACTTTATGAAGAACTTTAGGTAGCGCTGAGCGCATGCGAGTACCTTTACCCGCTGCAAGAATAACCGTTGTTAGAGACATTAAAACAATTTCCTTTTTTCGTTGTTTTAGCTAAATAAGCGCGTACTGGTGCACAGTAGATTATGTAAATCACATCATGTGCAAATACTCAGTAGCTTAATTACTGACTACTGAATCTTGGCTGAAACACTCAGACACTTCAATGGCGTTATTGTAACGGGGATTAGTGATGGATATAAGTAACAAGGGATAAATAGTGAGCACAAAAAGTAAATTTATAATTTTTATAACATTGCTGATTTATATTACAGGCACAAAAAAGCCCACGTTATGTGGGCTTTTAAAAACCAGATAGGCTTACTTTTTTCGTAATTGCTGAATAATGCGTAGCTGAGCAATTGCTTCAGCTAGTTGCACTGCGGCTTGATTATAATCAAGTTCAGCAGATGCACCTTTCGCCATTTGAGCTTCAGCGTCACGTTTAGCAGCTTCTGCAGCTTGCTCGTCAAGGTCTTCACCACGAACAGCTGTATCAGCAAGAACAGTCACTAGATTAGGTTGTACTTCTAATGTACCGCCAGCAATGTAGATGAACTCTTCTTCACCAAATTGCTTAACTAAACGTACCATACCAGGTTTAAGGGCAGTAAGTAGTGGAGCGTGACCAGCATTAACGCCTAACTCACCTTCACTACCAGTAACTTGAATCGATTCAACACGGCCAGAGAACAAACTCTGCTCTGCGCTTACTACATCAAGATGTACAGTCATAGCTGCCATACTCCCCTCCTAAGTTACATGCTTTTGGCTTTTTCTTGAGCTTCTTCGATAGAGCCAACCATGTAGAACGCTTGCTCTGGCATGTCATCAAATTCACCGTTTAAGATGCCTTTAAAGCCAGAAATTGTATCTTTTAGTGATACGTATTTACCAGACGCGCCTGTAAACACCTCTGCCACGAAGAATGGCTGAGATAGGAAACGTTGGATTTTACGTGCACGAGATACAAGTTGCTTATCTTCGTCAGAAAGCTCGTCCATACCTAGGATTGCAATGATGTCTTTAAGTTCTTTATAACGCTGAAGAACTGTTTGAACGCCACGTGCTGTATCGTAGTGCTCTTGACCAATTACTTGTGGGTCAAGTTGACGTGAAGATGAATCAAGTGGGTCTACCGCTGGGTAGATACCAAGTGACGCGATATCACGCGAAAGTACTACAGTTGCGTCTAAGTGAGCAAAGGTAGTTGCTGGAGATGGATCCGTTAAATCATCCGCAGGTACGTATACCGCTTGGATTGAAGTGATTGAACCCGTCTTAGTAGAAGCAATACGCTCTTGTAACACACCCATTTCTTCAGCAAGTGTAGGCTGGTAGCCTACCGCTGATGGCATACGACCAAGAAGTGCAGATACTTCTGTACCAGCAAGTGTGTAACGGTAGATGTTATCTACAAAGAAAAGTACATCGCGACCTTCGTCACGGAACTTTTCAGCCATAGTAAGACCTGTTAACGCTACGCGTAAACGGTTACCTGGAGGCTCGTTCATCTGACCGTATACAAGCGATACTTTATCAAGTACGTTTGAATCGTTCATCTCATGGTAGAAATCGTTACCTTCACGTGTACGCTCACCAACACCGGCGAATACTGAGTAGCCGCTGTGCTCGATTGCGATGTTACGGATAAGTTCCATCATGTTTACGGTTTTACCAACACCGGCACCACCGAATAAACCAACTTTACCACCTTTAGCGAATGGACATACAAGGTCGATAACCTTGATACCAGTTTCTAAAAGCTCAACTGAACTTGATTGCTCTTCGTAAGTAGGCGCTGCACGGTGAATAGACATACGGTCTTCTTCGCCGATTGGGCCAGCTTCATCGATTGGCTCACCAAGTACGTTCATGATACGACCAAGTGTTGCTTTACCAACTGGAACTTGAATCGACTCACCTGTATTCATTACCGAAGCACCACGACGCAAACCGTCTGTAGTACCCATAGCGATAGTACGTACCACACCGCCACCTAACTGTTGTTGAACTTCTAGAGTCAACCCAGTTAAATCGCCATCTGTTACTCTTAGCGCGTCATATACGGCTGGCACGTTGTTTTGTGGAAATTCAATATCCACAACGGCACCGATAATTTGGACGACCTTACCTAAACTCATGTCTATTCCTCTCGTTAATCTTTGCCTGAAGCATTAAACTGCTGCTGAACCAGAACAAATCTCACTAATTTCTTGTGTGATTGCTGCTTGGCGAGCTTTGTTATAAATAAGCTGTAACTCATCCATAAGGTCGCCGGCATTGTCTGTTGCAGCTTTCATTGCAACCATGCGGGCAGCCTGCTCAGATGCAGCATTTTCAACTACACCTTGGTATACTTGAGACTCAACAAACCGTACTAACAACGCTTCTAAAATAGCGTCTGGGTTTGGCTCATACAAGTAATCCCATGTGTGGGCAGATACTTCTTCTTCAGCTTTTGGCAAAGGGAGTAACTGATCTACTGTTGGCTCTTGCTTCATGGTATTTACAAACTTGTTGTATACCAAGAATAAACGGTCAATTTTACCTTCAGAGAATGCATCAAGCATTACTTTTACAGGACCAATTATATCCTGAATTGAAGGTTTATCTCCTAAGCCTGCTTTTTTAGCAAGGACTTGACCACCAAAGCGTTGGAAGAAACCAGCAGCTTTACTGCCTAAAGTTGCAAACTCTGCGCTTACACCTTTTTCTTTCCATGCTTTAATATCTAGTGCAACTTTTTTAAACTCATTTGAGTTTAAACCGCCACACAGACCACGGTCTGTAGAGATAACAATATAACCAACTCGTTTTACTTCACGCTCTTCTAAAAAAGGGTGGGTAAAATCAAGATTTGCCTGAGCAACACGACCAATCACTGTGCGTAATTTTGCAGCGTATGGACGGCTTGTAGCAACGCGTTCTTGCGCCCTTTTCATTTTAGACGCAGCAACCATTTCCATTGCGCTAGTGATCTTTTGAGTATTTTTAATACTACCGATCTTGCTTTTAATCTCTTTTCCGCTGGCCATGACTCTCTCTCCGAATCAAGGTGTGCTTTAGTTTCCTAAAGCGCACCATTAATAACTATATTACCAAGTTTGCGTAGACTTGAACTTCGTTAGAAGTTCTTTAAGTTGCGCTTCGATCTCGGCGTTGTAGTTACCAGTTTCATTGATTTGAGCCACAAGCTCTGCGTATGTGCTATTTGCATACGAAAGTAAAGCCGCTTCAAAATCCATGATCTTAGCGATCTCGATATCTTGAAGGAAACCTTTTTCAGCAGCAAATAACGACAAAGACATTTCAGCAACAGACATTGGCGCGTACTGTTTCTGCTTCATTAGCTCTGTTACACGCTCACCATGCTCAAGTTGAGCACGAGTTGCATCATCAAGGTCAGACGCGAACTGCGAGAACGCAGCTAATTCACGGTACTGAGCTAGGGCTAGACGAATACCGCCACCTAGTTTCTTAACGATTTTAGTTTGTGCAGCACCACCAACACGCGATACCGAAATACCAGCGTTTACTGCCGGACGGATACCTGAGTTGAATAGGTCAGTTTCTAAGAAGATTTGACCATCGGTGATAGAGATAACGTTAGTCGGTACGAACGCAGAAACGTCGCCGCCTTGAGTTTCAATGATTGGCAATGCCGTCAATGAACCAGTTGTACCTTTCACTTCACCATTAGTGAACTTTTCAACGTATTCAGCGTTTACACGCGAAGCACGTTCTAAAAGACGAGAGTGAAGATAGAATACGTCACCTGGGTATGCTTCACGACCTGGTGGGCGCTTAAGTAGTAATGAAATTTGACGATAAGCAACTGCTTGCTTAGACAAATCATCATATACGATTAAAGCGTTTTCACCGCGGTCACGGAAGTATTCACCCATAGTACAGCCCGCGAACGGTGCTAAGTACTGAAGTGCCGCTGATTCAGAAGCAGATGCAACAACTACGATAGTATTTGCTAATGCACCGTGCTCTTCTAATTTGCGAACTACGTTAGCAATAGTAGATGCTTTTTGACCAATCGCAACGTACACACACTTAACGCCTGTGCCTTTTTGATTGATGATTGCATCGATTGCTAGTGCAGTTTTACCTGTTTGGCGATCACCGATGATAAGTTCACGTTGACCACGACCAACTGGAATCATCGCATCGATAGATTTATAACCAGTTTGTACTGGCTCATCTACAGATTTACGCTCGATTACACCTGGTGCAATTTTTTCTACAGGTTCAAACCCGTCATTATCTAGCGCGCCTTTACCATCGATCGGAGCACCTAGTGTGTTAACAACACGACCAAGTAGACCAGGACCAACAGGCACTTCTAAAATACGACCAGTTGTATATACTTTTACGCCTTCAGTAAGATCCGCGTACGGACCCATTACTACTGCACCAATTGAGTCGCGCTCAAGGTTTAGTGCGATAGCATAACGGTTGCCTGGAAGCTCAATCATCTCACCTTGCATACAGTCAGCTAGACCGTGGATGCGGATGATACCGTCTGTAACAGATACAATAGTACCTTCGTTACGAGCTTCACTTACAACTTCGAACTGCTCAATACGTTGTTTGATCAGATCTGAAATTTCAGTGGAATTAAGTTGCATGCTCTTTTTCCCAATTACGATTGTAGTGTTGTGGCTAAGCGGTTTAATTTACCGCGAATAGAGCCGTCGATTACAGTGTCACCCGCCTTAATAATAAGGCCTCCAACTACTGCTGCGTCTTCACTACAATTCAGCTTAACTTTGCGTGCGAAACGTTTTTCAAGTGCCGCTACCAATGACTCTTGTTGCGCTGCAACAAGAGGGGTTGCCGAAATCACATCAACGTCGATTTCTTTGTCGTATTCTGCTTTAAATTTAGCAAATAACTGTGCAACTGCTGGTAGTGCGATCAAACGTCCATTTTCAGCCATCACCTTAACTAGGTTCTGACCTTGTTCGTTGAGCTGCTCAGCACAAATTTGAATAAATAATTCAGCTTGTGTAGTAGCAGTAGGCATACCCGCTAGAAGCGCAGATGCTTTTTCATCGCTAGCAACGTGGCCAGCAAAAAATAACATCTCGTTCCAACTTTCAATAGTGCCTTTTTCAACGGCAAGTTCAAAAGCCGCTTTAGCGTATGGGCGAGCGATAGTAGTCAATTCAGACATGCTCATACCCTCCTAGTTACAGCTCAGCGACAAGTTTTTCAACGATGTCACTATGTGCAGCTTGATTAATTTCACGCTCTAAAATTCTCTGTGCGCCAACCACTGCCAGAGTTGCTACTTGCTTACGTAGCTCTTCTGTCACACGGTTACGCTCTGATTCAATTTCAGAGTGCCCTTGAGCAATGATTTTTTCACGCTCTTGTTGACCACGAACTGTCTCTTCGTCAACAATTAGCACAGCACGCTTTTTAGCTTGGTCTATGATATCAGCCGCTTGAACTTTGGCATCTTTAAGCTGTTCTGCAGCTTTCTTTTGCGCTAGTTCTAAGTCTTTTTCGGCTCTATCAGAGGCAGCTAAACCATCTTCGATTTTTTTCTGGCGAGCTTCAATTGCACCGTTTAGTGGTGGCCATACGAACTTCATACAAAAAAGTACGAACACCGTAAACGCAATCAATTCACCGATAAGAGTGGCGTTTAAATTCACAACCGCTCCTCCTTAAATAGTAAGCTGTTCAAAAAATAAAATTAAAGTACGAACAACAATACCATAGCGATACCAACACCAATCATTGCTACAGCATCGATTAGACCAGCAAGGATAAACATTTTAACTTGTAGCGAAGGTGCAAGCTCAGGTTGACGCGCACATGCTTCAAGGAATTTACCGCCCATGTTACCAAAACCAACTGCTGTACCGATTGCACCGAAGCCAATTAGTAAAGCTACTGCGATGTACTTAAGACCTAATACTAGTTCCATTTTTTTCTCCAAAGTTTCAATTGTAATTAAAGTTAAATATTAAAGGTAAAGATTATAAATTAGTGATTATCTGAACTTGCCATGCTTAGGTAAACAATGGTCAGCATCATAAATAAGAATGCTTGCAGTGTAATAACTAAGATATGGAATACTGCCCATACAAAGTGCAGTGGTAACTGCATAAAACCAATTGCGCCAATCAAGATGAAAATCAATTCACCTGCATACAAGTTACCAAATAAACGTAGTGCTAACGAAAATGGCTTAGAAACCAATGCGATAAGCTCAAGTAACAAGTTGAAAGGAATCAATAAAATTTGCACAAACACGTTATTAGAGCTAAACGGGTGAAGCGTTAGTTCTTTAATAAAGCCGCCAATGCCTTTGATTTTTATTGCAAAACCAACCATTAAAATAAATACACCCAGCGCAAGTGCAGAGGTCATATTAATATCGGTAGTCGGTACAATTTTCATGTACACGTCGTGTGAGTCCATACCGAATGCTGTTTCACCAACGAAACCTGCAAATGATGGTAAAAAGTCAACCGGGATTAAGTCCATTAAGTTCATTAAGAACACCCAAACGAATATCGTTAGGGCTAATGGCGCAATAAGCTTACTTTTACCGTGGAAGGTATCGCGTACGTTGTCGCCAACGAACTCAACGATAATTTCAATAAAACACTGAAATTTTCCTGGTACACCAAGTGTTGATTTTTTTGCGGCACTACGGAAGATCCATAAAAATATTAGACCTAATCCGATAGACCATGCGAGGGTATCCACATGCCATGTCCAGAATCCACTATCCGCACATGCTTTATTGAAGGCTAAACCGGCATCGGTCGAACACATCTTCGCATTGGTCAAGTGGTGCTGAATATGGCTAGATAGAGTAACTTCTTCTGCAGCCATGTTATATCCCAAAGTTAATGTTTAAAAAAAACGGGTGCAAACAATCCAGTAAACAACACCAACACATAAGCACTAAAAAAAGGCAGTAACACTACCGGGTAAAGCTTTAGTATTAGCGCGAACAATATGATTGTTAGCATAAATTTTAGTCCGTTGCCGCGCTTTAACGAGGCATACGCTTGATTTACTTTACTCGCACCCATATATCTGAATGCGTAGAGGGCAAATACTAAGTGGGGGAGTACTGCTACGGTGCCTCCAGCAAATGCTGATAACCCGGCATTTATTCCCCAACCTAAAAAAATAATTACTGTAGTAACTAACGCTACTACTCCCTGCAGAAGAATTAATTTCAATGCGGCAAGCCTATACGGTCTTGCTAACTTATTCGTCACGTTTAGTTAACCTTAATGGCGTTCTAATTGTCAGGGTATGAAAACTGGCGAAATTATACTTAATCCTGCCAGTTTTGCAACTTGAGTAGCTGTATTGTGGTGTAAAATAACGACAATTGTCTCATTTTAGACATGTTATTTATTAATGCTGGGAATAGTCTTGGTTGATACGATTTAAAATGCCATCTAATTCATCAAGGTTTGTGTAAGAAATAACCAACTTACCTTTGCCTTTTTTGTTATAGTTTATTTCTACTTTGGCACCTATGTTTTCAGCGAGTTGTTGCTCTAACTGTTTAACATCTGGATCTTTTTCTGTTGCTTCTTTAGCGGCTACAGGCTCTAAAATTGAACGTACAAGCTTTTCGGTTTCTCGCACTGTAAGTGCTTTAGCCACAGCTAAACGCGCCGCATCAGATTGCGTATCTCCCTCAAGCGCTAATAAACAACGAGCGTGGCCCATTTCAATATCGCCGTGTTCTAACAATGTTTTTACGTCATTATTTAAATTATTTAAACGCAATAAATTAGTCACTGTAGTACGAGATTTACCAACGGCATCGGCTACTTGTTGATGCGTTAATTCAAACTCATTTAGTAAACGGTTTAAAGCAACCGCTTCTTCCATGGCATTTAAATCTTCACGCTGAATATTTTCTATTAAAGCAATAGCAACCGCAGCTTCATCGGGTACATCTTTAATAATACAAGGTACAGTATCAAGCTTAGCTATTTGTGCTGCACGCCAACGACGTTCACCGGCAATAATTTCATAGCTATTTTGAGCAATAGGGCGCACTACAATTGGCTGAATAATGCCTTGCGCGCGAATTGAACTAGCTAACTCTTCTAATGCTTCTTCCGACATATCTTTACGCGGTTGATATTTACCCGAGTGTAAAAATTCGATCGGTAATTTTTGTAATTCGCTTTGTTGAGATTGCGTTACATTGTGCATAATGTCAGTTGTATTTGACGAATTTTGCTCATTGCTACTTGTTGGTGCAGGTTTTGATGAACTTAACAGCGCATCGAGTCCTCGGCCTAAACCTCTTTTTTTAGCAGACATATTATTTTTTTACCTCAAAGTTAGGCGACAACTGGCGTTGTTTTTTCTTTTCTGCGTAACATTTCACCAGCCAGTGCTAAATATGCTTTAGCACCACTTGATGCCCGGTCATAATACATCGCTGGTGCACCAAAACTTGGTGCCTCGGCTAAGCGAACATTACGCGGGATCACTGTGCGGTAAACTTTATCGCCAAAATGTTGTTTTAATTGTTCTGATACATCATTAGCTAATCGATTACGCGGATCGTACATAGTACGAAGTATGCCTTCAATTTGTAGCTTAGGATTAACTAACTTGGCAAGTTGCGTAATGGTGTCCATTAATGCGGTTAAACCTTCTAACGCATAATATTCACATTGCATAGGGACTAAAATAGAGTCGGCTGCAGCCATGGCATTTACTGTTAACATATTTAAAGAAGGAGGGCAGTCGATAAAAATGAATTCATATTGGTCTTGAATTTTTTCCAGCGCATTACGCAAACGTACTTCGCGGGCAAATAATTCCATTAATTTTACTTCTGCAGCGGTTACATCACCATTTGCAGCAATCATATGATATTCACCAGAGGTTTCTTTAATTATAACCTCTTCAATTGGCTTGTTTTCTATCAGCAAATCGTAAATAGTTGGCACGTCGCCATACTTATCTACGCCACTACCCATAGTGGCATTACCTTGCGGATCGAGATCAATTAACAACACTTTTCGTTTTGTTGCAGCCATAGATGCAGCGAGGTTAACAGCGGTTGTAGTTTTACCTACACCACCTTTTTGATTTGCTAATGCGATGACTTTTGCCACAGTGTCTCTGATCCCTAGTCTTTAGAAAGAATAATTAAATGTCGTTGTGCATCTAAATTAGGTACTTCTAATGCAATTTTTTGCTCAAACTTAACGCCAGTCGATAATGACTCTAGCTCTTCGCTAGGGAACACACCTTTAAGGGCAATAAATTTTCCTGAATGATCAATTAAGTGTCCACACCAGTCAACCATATCTTGCAATGAAGCAAATGCGCGACTGAGTACACCATCTAATTTAACACTTGGCTGATATTCTTCAACTCTTGACTGCACCGGAGTGACGTTATCAAGTCCTAGCTCATGTTTAACATGCATTAAAAAACGTACACGTTTACCTAAACTATCAAGTAACACAAAATGAGTGTTAGGTAATGCAATCGCTAATACAATACCAGGTAAGCCAGGGCCAGTTCCTACATCAATATAATGATGACCGGGTAAATGAGGTGCAACAACTAAGCTGTCCATTATGTGCTTAACCATCATTTCTTCAGGTAAGCGTACTGAGGTTAAATTATAAGCTTTGTTCCACTTAGTTAATAACTCAACGTAACGAACCAGCTGTTGCTGTTGTTTTTCGGTTAGCGCAATATTAGTTTGCGCTAACAATGTAGTTAATTGTTGCTGTAACACTAGGTACCCTCGCCGTTATGCAGATTTGCGTAACAAGCCTTGCTTCTTCAGATACACCAATAATAACGAAATCGCCGCTGGGGTGATACCAGAAATACGCGAAGCTTGACCAATAGTGTCTGGGCGAGCATCAATCAGCTTAGCAACAACCTCATTTGATAAACCCGATACGGTTTTATAATCAAACTCTTTTGGTAAAATTGTTTGCTCATGGCGTAACTGTTTATTGATCTCATCTTGCTGGCGCACAATATAACCTGCGTACTTTGTATGGATCTCAACTTGTTCAAGCGCGGCTTGATTAGTAAATTCAGATCCTAAGCCGTCAATTGCCATTAGATCGTTATAACGAATTTCAGGACGACGTAATAATTCCTCTAAACTAGCTTCACGCGTTAATGGCGTTTTTAGCAATGCATTAACTTGATCTATCATAGTATGATCTTTGTGGATCCAGGTATCTTTAATACGCTGTTTCTCTTTAGCGATCACTTCCATTTTTTCGTTATATGCCTGCCAACGCTCATCATTCACTAAGCCTAATTCGCGGCCTTTTTCAGTTAAACGAATATCGGCATTATCTTCACGCAATAATAAACGGTATTCAGCACGGCTAGTAAACATACGATAAGGTTCTTTCGTTCCCAAAGTAGTTAAGTCGTCAATAAGTACACCCACATAAGCTTCGTCACGACGTGGAGTCCAAGACTCTTTACCCTGAACTTTTAAAGCAGCATTCATACCTGCAATTAAACCTTGAGCACCCGCTTCTTCATAACCGGTAGTACCATTTATTTGGCCCGCAAAAAATAAGCCATCAATAAATTTAGTTTCTAATGAACGTTTTAAATCGCGCGGATCAAAAAAGTCATATTCAATAGCATAACCAGGACGACAAATATGAGCATTTTCAAAGCCAGTAATAGATTGCACAATTTCAATTTGCACATCAAACGGTAAACTGGTCGAAATACCATTTGGGTATAACTCATATGATGTTAAACCTTCTGGCTCAACAAAAATTTGATGTTTGTCTTTATCAGCAAAACGAACAATTTTATCTTCAATAGAAGGGCAGTAGCGCGGGCCTATGCCTTCAATAACACCACCATACATTGGCGAGCGATGTAAGTTTTTACGAATAACATCATGGGTCTTTTCATTAGTAAAGGTGATGTAACACGGTATTTGTTGTGGGTGATCACTTGGTTTACCCATAAATGAAAATACCGGTATAGGCGTATCACCTGCTTGTTCTTGCATTTTACTAAAATCAACAGTACGGGCATCAATACGTGGTGGAGTACCGGTTTTTAAACGATCCACTCTAAAAGGTAATTCACGTAAACGATCAGCCAATGCAATTGAAGGAGGATCGCCTGCACGACCACCTTTAAAGTTTTCTAAACCTATATGTATTTGGCCACCTAAAAAAGTACCTACGGTTAGCACAACACTTGGAGCACTAAAACGTAAACCCATTTGGGTAACCACACCAGTAACACGATCGTTTTCAACAATAAGATCATCACACGATTGTTGAAAAATCTTTAAGTTATCTTGGTTTTGCAATGTTGTTTGAATTGCCGCTTTGTACAAAGCACGATCAGCCTGTGCTCGGGTTGCACGAACGGCTGGGCCTTTTGAAGAATTAAGTGTGCGAAATTGGATCCCGCCTTTGTCAATGGCCTGTGCCATTGCACCACCTAGAGCGTCAATTTCTTTAACTAAGTGACCTTTGCCAATGCCACCAATTGCTGGGTTACATGACATTTGACCAAGGGTATCCATATTGTGAGTTAGCAGCAGGGTATTCATCCCCATACGTGCGGCTGCCAATGCGGCTTCAGTGCCAGCATGTCCACCACCTACTACGATAACGTCAAAATTTTCGTGAAAAATCATTAATGGGATCCTACTTAAATCAAACCAGTAAACTTCAAAAGGGAGCGTATTCTACCTAGAATTTAGCAGAAGATAAATGATTAACAGTGGTCAAGATCTAAGTGTGTGATCTCTAATAATATAAAGGATCTTTTAAAGAGATCTTTTATTACTATTACTACTACTGAAGCACTTTTCTGTTGATAAGGTTTAGATCTTTATTTAAAACATGCGATTAGATCAGATCTAAAGTTGTGAACATGATCGGATCATCCAGCGAATAAGCTCTGATCAAAAAGGTACTTTATGCACAGGGCAATATCAACCGGATCTTATCCAATGGATAAGCATAGCTATAAATGCAGTTTAATCAGTGTTTATCCACAAAAACTATTAAATTATTAGTAAATTGTGGGTAACTTTAATTTGGTTTTTTAGCTTGATCTATTAATTTAAGCCTGTTTTAGCTAGCCAAGAGTCAAGCCAGGCCAGTGCAGTATCCTCTGGTAGCGCTTCATCAAGAATATTAAGCTCTAAGCGTTCGGCTACTCTAAGTGCACCTTTTTGTGCTAATAACTCATCTATATTGCGCCCAGCAAGGTTATAAGTATCGTAACTGGTATCGCCTAAACCAATGACTGAGTATTTTATATTAGATAAATCATCAGCTTGTGTTAAATCGTCAATAAAGCTAATCAGATTTTCAGGGTAATCCCCTGCACCATAAGTGGATGTACATATTAACCAAATAGTATTTTGCTGATCTATATCGTTAAATACAGGCTGTTCATGTAGTTGCGTACTAATACCTTGAGCATTAAGTTGATCAGCTAATTGTTCTGCAACATATTCAGCGGATCCCATTTGGCTGCCAATAATAATATTTACTGCACTCATTAATTTTTGTGATCACATAGCTTTTAATTACCGCTCATAATAACTGAGTTTGTATAACAGTAAAGTTAAGAGTGCTTTTTTGTATAACTATTTTAGCTGTAATTTTAGCCTTGGTTATTTATAACGACTCAAGTTGTTGATTAAATAGGGTTTAACAAATAATCTTTAAATGTAATCTTCTGATCAAGTTGTTGATAACAGTGGGGAAAGCTCTGTTTAAAGCCACTTTTTTATTTATGATTGATCGCTAAGTTATTGATTTAAAGAATATGAAAATGCTTAAATAGAGCTTATTAAGCAATAATATATACCCTGATCATAATGTGGATAGAATGCCTGTTGATAAGTGCTATTTAGATCATAAAATAAATTTAAATGAGATCAAATAAAGCTGATCTTTTTATTAAATGAGTCAATTAACAGTAAATAGTTAGTTTTAATGGCGGATCTAGGATATTTACTTAGTTAAATACGGAAATTTAAGTCTCTATAAAAGGTAATAAAGGCTAATTGTGGATAACTGATCTGAGATTATTTATTTTTTCAGCGCAGATCATCATTAATTTTAGCTAACTTGGCCGACCAAAAATATAATTCACGCTTACTTGGTGTTGTGTTGCTCTACTCAATTTTATAAATATGCGTAATTTAGAGTCAATAAAAGCCTAAAATAGGCTCTTATATTGAATGAATTATAAACATATATTGCAGTTCTTAAGCTTAATTAAGGCTATTTTAATAGGAAGTATTACCATAATAGCCACCGTAAAATTGATCCACTGCAGTTAAAATAGCAGTCTGTTTTGTAAAAAACAGACTGCATTAATGCTATAAATTAGCCGTTTTATAGCTATTAAAGTGGCATTATTTTTAGTTAAAACGACATTACTCTAACAAATAAAGACTGGCCAGCTCTTATCAGGCATTAATATTAGCGCAATAAAGCTGTTTTTAGGGAGGAAATAGGTAGTGAAAGCAGGGGATTTTGACAATAAAAAAGAGCCTCTAGGGCTCTTTAAAATATATTTGGCAACTTATTTACCAATACAAAACGAGCTAAATATTTTTCCAAGTAGGTCATCTGAGGTGAATTCACCGGTAATTTCGTTTAGATATTGCTGGGTTAAACGCAATTCTTCGGCGAGTATTTCGCCCGCTATATGCATTTCTAACTGAGCTTTACCTGTATCTAAGTGGTACGCTGCATGCTCAAGCGCATCAAGGTGGCGACGACGTGCCATAAAGCCGCCTTCTGTTGCACCATCAAAACCAATACAGGCTTTTAAATGCTCGCGAACCAGCTCAATACCATCGGCATTTTTAGCACTTAAACTGATGACCGGGTATTGCTGATTTTGCTCCATACCAACAACATCGCCCGATAAATCGGCTTTATTTCTAATCACTGTAACCCCTAATCCAACGGGTAATTTAGCCATAAATTCTGGCCAAATTTTATGGGGATCAGTATCAATAGTGTCGGTTCCATCAAGCATAAACAGCACTCGGTCGGCTTGGTTTATTTCATCCCATGCGCGCTCAATACCTATTTGTTCTACTAAATCAGGGCTTTCACGCAGACCTGCTGTGTCTATAATATGCAGTGGCATGCCATCTATATGTATATGTTCACGTAGTACGTCACGTGTAGTGCCGGCAATTTCGGTTACAATAGCGGCTTCGCGCCCAGCAAGGGCATTTAATAAGCTTGATTTACCCGCATTAGGGCGACCGGCAATAACAACCCGCATACCTTCGCGCATTATGCTGCCTTGCTTAGCTTGATCGGTTACCGTATTGAGCTGGGCAATAATGGCATCTAAATCGCCAGAAACTTTACCGTCAGATAAAAAATCGATTTCTTCATCGGGAAAATCAATTGCGGCTTCTACGTACATACGCAAGTGAATTACTTTTTCTACAAGTGTTTCTATGTGCTTAGAAAATTCACCTTGAAGAGACTGTAGGGCACTTTTAGCGGCTTGCTCTGAGGTTGCATTAATTAAATCGGCGATGGCTTCTGCTTGTGTTAAATCAAGCTTGTCATTCATAAATGCACGTTCAGAAAACTCCCCAGGCTTTGCTAAACGAACGCCCTCTATTTTACTAATTTCTTTAAGTAACATATCCAGTACTACAGGACCGCCGTGGCCTTGTAGTTCAAGTACATCTTCACCAGTGAATGAGTTAGGGCCGGCAAAGTAAATGGCAATACCTTGATCAAGTTGCTCGCCAGCAAGGCTTTTAAATGGCACATAATCGGCGTAGCGAACTTTAGGTATTTTACCTACTACTTTTTCGGCAACACTTTTAGCAAGGCTGCCTGAAACGCGAATAATACCAACACCACCACGTCCGGGGGCTGTTGCTTGTGCTGCAATTGTGTCTTGATTGATCATGCTATTAATTTGCCAACAATGAGTAACTTTATGGCGGTATTGTAACCTATGGATTTATTTGTAGCGAATAGCTGTGGTGAAAAACAGGTAATAAAAAAGGCGACCGAAGTCGCCTTTATATAAGTAGGAGCTTAATTAGCCTCTTACTTTAATACCTTTCTTTTCCATGCCGCGGTAGATGATGAGCATCTGGACAATAGAAATAAGGTTAGACACTAACCAGTAAAGAACTAAACCAGATGGGAACCATAAGAAGAACACAGAGAAGATAACCGGCATAAAGGTCATCATTTTTTGCTGCATTGGATCGGTAACCGTCATAGGCTGTAATTTTTGCGTAATAAACATACTGGCGCCAAATAAGATTGGTAACACGTAGTATGGGTCTTTCGCAGAAAGGTCAGTTAGCCAAAAAATAAATTCAGCGTGGCGAAGTTCTGTTGATTCTAAGAACACGTAGAACAAGGCTAAGAAAATAGGCATTTGTAGCAAAATAGGGAAACAGCCACCCATAGGGTTCACTTTTTCTTTTTTGTACATTTCCATTGTGGCTTGGCCGAATTTTTGACGGTCGTCACCAAATTTTTCTTTAAGCGCTGCCATTTTAGGCTGAAGGGCACGCATTTTAGCCATTGAAGTATATTGCGCTTTAGTCAGTGGGTACATTAACGACTTAACGATAATAGTAATGGCAATAATAGCCACACCCCAGTTACCTAAAATACTGTGTAACCACTTTAACAATACAAATAAAGGTTGTGAGATAAACCATAACCAACCGTAATCTACGGTTAAATCTAAATCTGGGTGAATAGCTTCAAGTACATCAGACTCTTTAGGGCCCATATAATAAGTCGCAGTAAGTGTTTGCTCACTACCAGCTTGAATATTAACCGCTTCGTCTTTAACACCAATGATGGCAGCATTACTCTTAGTAATTAAACTATAAAGTGTATTTGACTGATCCTGCATTGGAACCCAAGCACTTACAAAGTAATGTTGAATAAACGCAACATAGCCACCAAGTGTAATTTTATTTAGGTTTTTGTCAGCCATATCTGAAAAACTGTACTTTTCGTACGGGTCATCATCAGTACCGTATGCTGCACCTAAATAGTTTTGATCAACCATGCTGCCTTTGTCTTGTACAGTGCGCTTAACTTGTGTGTAAAGCTGTACTTGAAGTGGCGTGCTAGTGGTGTTGTTAATTGTGTATTCTAAAGCAACATCATATTGACCTTTTTTGAATACATAGGTTTTTGTAAAGTTAACACCATTACTATCAGTAAACTGTAGCGGCACTCTAAGCTCATCACCCGTTAAAGTGTATGACTTTTGCTCTACGTGGTAAGTTGGGCGACCTTGTGCAGAAGCATCAGGACCATTTAAGCCAATTAAACCACTTTGTGAAAAGTATTGTTTACCATCAAACTCACCAAGCAGCATATAAGGTGTTTCACTGCCTTTAGTTTCTTCATATTGAAGTAAGTAAGTTTCAACAATATCACCGCCTCGGGTATCAATTTTAACTTTGAAAACATCTGTTGTAATTTCAATTACAGAGCGTTTTGCTAAAGTTGCTGAGGCAGGTAACGCAGAGTCAGATGAAGTTGGTACATAATCTTCTGATTCTGATGATGTTGGGTTTAATGTTTGTGTGGTGGCACTCGGATCGGCTTTTGGCGTGTTGTAATCAGTATTCCATTCTTGAAATAATAAAAACGACACCAGCATCAGGCCAATGAATAAAAACGTGCGTTGCGATTCCATAACAGCTCTTATTTCTCGTGTTGGTGGTTAATATGGGTTAATTTTTCAGGAACGGGGTCGTTCCCACCTGAATGTAAAGGATGGCATTTTAATATGCGTTTAACTGCTAA
Organism: Pseudoalteromonas sp. JB197; assembly: GCF_002332205.1. Lineage (NCBI taxonomy): Bacteria > Pseudomonadati > Pseudomonadota > Gammaproteobacteria > Alteromonadales > Pseudoalteromonadaceae > Pseudoalteromonas > Pseudoalteromonas sp. JB197. The sequence continues at coordinate 2,843,631 of NZ_NRGZ01000001.1, read as the reverse complement.
CCAACTGCCTTTTACTGATCCATGCAAATTAATTGCTTGAATAGCGTAACTAGAGCACGTTGGATTAAAACGACAATGCGGACCTAATAGCGGGCTAATCCACTTTTGATAACCGCGGATAAATAAAACTAAACAATACGTTGGCAAAGCAACAAGTGGTTTAAGTAACCTCATGATATATATGCTCCTACGTAAGTTTAGTAAATAGATACCATGTATTTAAAGACTCAATATGAGATTTCAAATGCATGATTAAAAGGTGAGCTAAAGATACCTTAATTAACCCTGTAATTCTATTGCTATTAGGTCTGTTTATTTGATTTAACTGATTTATTAGGGCGCTTTTTAAAAGGTGGTGGTTTGGGCGCACCCGGTTTGCAGCGCTCATTAATTTTACGCCACAACTTGGTCAGTTGTTTGGTTAATTCTTCATTAGACTGCTCATCAATACCACTTTTAACCATAAGCACAATATCTATATTGTCGATGTTGTGTTTATTTAAACGAAAGCATTCGCGAGCTAAACGTTTAATACGGTTACGTTGACATGCCTTTTTAACTCGTTTTTTAGCAACAGTAAGTCCTAACCGAGGTTGATCTTGGTCATTAGGTTTAGCTAAAAGAGTAAAGAAAGGAGTTGCAGCCCGGGCGGGTTCATTAAATATGCGAGAGTAATGCGAGGGAGTTAACAGACGTAACTCCCTGCCAAAGTTAAAGTCTTCCACTTATAAATTAAGCAGAAAGAACTTTACGGCCTTTAGCGCGGCGACGAGCTAATACTTTACGGCCATTTACAGTTGCCATGCGAGCACGGAAACCGTGAGCACGTTTGCGTTTTAAAACGCTTGGTTGAAAAGTTCTTTTCATAACAATCTCTTCCGATCGGTTAAAGTTAAAACATCCTATGCAGGTCGCGATCCTGGCACAGGTGCCATTGCGAGCGCGAGATATTATAGATGAAGTGTATTAAAGTCAATCATAATTACGCACTACCCTTAGAGTATACCAGCTATTTAATGTAGATCATAAAGAGTGATCTATTAGGATCATCATTAATAAGAAGTTTTCCACAGCCCCTGTATAAAAAGTGAATAAAAGCAGGGGAAAACTAAATTAGATCGCAGATTTGTTTCGCGATCCAGAGCTAATTTTGTTATGATCTATGCTCAGGCTTTAAAATTAAACTTGTATTAAATCATTGTGTTAAGTGTTTTATACCGTGATATCAACAATTTTATAAAAATCAGTCTTTTACTTGTGGATAAAGTGTCTTCATAATAGCCGGTCTTGGGTCGCTTATTGGGCCATTTAAACGCATTACAGAGGTGATTTTTAATCATTAATGATGTGCGGGAATAAAAATTATATCTCTGGGAGTTTGACTGTGTATCTGTCGGTTTGGCAAAGTTGTTTATATGTATTGCAAGATGAATTGCCTTCGCAGCAGTTCAGTATGTGGGTGCGACCACTACAAGCAGAAAGTACCGAAGATACCTTGACGATTTATGCACCTAATCGCTTTGTACTAGATTGGGTAAGAGAAAAATACCTAAATAGAATTAATGAATTATTAGTAGAGATTTGTGGTGTTGAAGCTCCAGAGCTACGTTTTGATGTAGGCAGTAAGCCTTTATTAAATGCACAGCCTGTATCTGTTGCTGGAACGCAATCGGCGCCAACTACACAAGCCAAACAACAATCACGACAACCAAAACCTGTTGTAGAGCCAGCGCCAAAATCTGAATATAAATCGAATATAAAAGAAAATTATACCTTTGACAGTTTTGTTGAAGGTAAATCAAACCAGTTAGCAAAAGCAGCAGCAACACAAGTTGCAGATAATCCAGGTGCCGCTTTTAACCCTGTATTTATATACGGTGGTACAGGTTTAGGTAAAACGCATTTATTGCATGCTGTAGGTAATGGTATTTTGGCTAATAAGCCAGATGCAAAAATAGTTTATATGCATTCAGAGCGCTTTGTACAAGATATGGTAAAAGCACTGCAAAATAACGCGATTGAAGAATTTAAGCGTTACTATCGTAGTGTTGATGCGCTAATGATTGATGACATTCAATTTTTTGCTAACAAAGAGCGCTCACAAGAAGAGTTTTTTCATACCTTTAATGCGTTATTAGAAGGCAATCAGCAAATAATTTTAACCTCTGACCGTTATCCAAAAGAGATAGAAGGCGTTGAAGACAGACTTAAATCGCGTTTTGGTTGGGGTTTAACTATTGCAATTGAGCCTCCTGAGCTTGAAACACGCGTTGCTATATTGATGAAAAAAGCGCAGCAGAGTAAAATTAATTTACCGCACGAAGTCGCCTTTTTTATTGCTAAAAAATTACGATCTAATGTACGCGAACTAGAAGGTGCGCTTAATCGTGTTATTGCCAATGCTAACTTTACCGGTCGTCCTATATCTATCGACTTTGTAAAAGAAGCGCTACGCGATTTACTTGCCTTACAAGATAAGCTAGTTACCATAGATAACATACAGCGCACTGTGGCAGAGTATTACAGAATTCGTATTTCTGATCTGCTGTCTAAACGCCGTAGTCGCTCTATAGCAAGGCCTCGACAAGTTGCTATGGCATTATCTAAAGAGTTAACCAATCACAGTTTACCTGAGATTGGAGACGCCTTTGGTGGCCGCGATCATACAACTGTATTGCATGCGTGTCGTAAGGTTAAATCACTACGTGATGAAAGCCACGAAATTAAAGAAGATTACCAAAATTTAATAAGAACATTGTCATCTTAAGGCTGACTTTATTATGCAAATAACAATATCAAGACAACAGTTTTTAAAGCCATTAGTGCAAGTATCGGGCGCTATTGAGCGTAAGCATACATTGCCAATTTTATCTAACGTATTGTTAGCAGTAGAAAACGGGCAACTTTCAATGACAGGTACCGACCTTGAAATTGAACTCGTTGCAAGCGTGTTTGTAGGTGATGATATTGCCGATACTAAGTTAACATTACCGGCTAAAAAATTACTCGATATTTGTAAAAGCCTACCAGATGGTTCAGACCTAACGTTAAGCTTACAAGAGCATCAGTTATTACTAACCAGCGGTAAAAGTCGTTTTTCGTTAACGACCTTAGCCGCCGAAGACTTTCCTAATTTAGAACAGTGGGATGGCGAAGTTGAGTTTCAACTAACGCGTTTAGAGCTGCGAAAATTACTAGAAAGCACGCATTTTTCGATGGCGAATCAAGACGTACGTTACTATTTAAATGGTATGTCGTTTGAAGTAGACAATACTGACATTAAAACAGTGGCCACTGATGGACATCGCTTAGCTATTGCACAAAAGCAATTAAAGCAATCGCTTAATACGCAGCGCCAGCTAATTATACCTCGTAAAGGGGTGCAAGAAATTATGCGCCTTATGGTAGCCGACGAAGAACTAGTCACTATTCAGTTTGGTGCTAATCATATTCGTATTATCGATATAGAGTTTACCTTTACTAGTAAGTTAGTTGATGGACGCTTTCCTGATTACCGCCGTGTGTTACCTCGTGGTGGCGATAAAGTCATTACTGCTAATCGCGAATGGTTACGTAGTGCGTTTCAGCGAGTCTCTATTTTATCTAACGAAAAGTTTAGAGGTGTGCGTTTAAACTTATCCAATGGTTTGTTAAAAATCACTGCTAATAACCCTGAGCAAGAACAAGCTGAGGAAGTAGTAGAGGTTGGTTACGAAGGCGCCGACCTAGAAATAGGCTTTAACGTTTCTTATGTACTTGATGTATTAAACACATTAAAAACAGAAGATGTACTGTTTACATTGGCCGATTCAAACAGCAGCGCACTAATTGAAGGTGCAGGCGATGAAGAAGCAATGTACGTAGTTATGCCTATGCGTTTATAAGACTATAAGTACCCAATGAGCTTAAGTCATTTGAGCCTCAAATATTTTCGTAATATTGAGGCGCTGACGCTAGAACCAGTTAACGGCGTTAATATAATTTATGGTGAAAACGGCAGCGGAAAAACCAGCCTTTTAGAAGCTATTTATTACCTTTCACACGGCAAATCTTTTAGAACATCAAAGCATAAAAGTATTATTGCGCATCAGCAAGAGCAGTTTGTAATTCATGGCCGTAAAGCTATACACGACTTATCTATTCCTATTGGTATTAGTAAAACCCAAGCGGGCGAAACGAATTTAAAAATTCAAGGTAAGGCGAGCCGAAAAATATCAGAACTTGCACAGCTTATGCCGGTACAAATAATTACTCCAGAGAGTTACTCGTTATTTTTTGGTGGGCCTAAAGAACGCAGAAAGTTTTTAGATTTAGGTTTGTTCCACGTGGAACATGAGTTTTTCTTTTTATGGCAATCGTTCAATAAAGTGTTAAAACAACGAAATGCGCTACTAAAAAGTAAGCCAAAGAATTATTTTGACCAAATTAAGTTTTGGGACAAAGAATTTGTTAGACTGGCTGAGCAAATAAATAAATTAAGAATGGCGTATATAAGTAGGTTTAAGCAGCAGTTTTTTGATAAAATGTGTGCAGAATTAACGCTAATACGCGATTTAGAAATAAGCTTTAATGCCGGCTGGAAAGAGAGCGAATCTCTTAGCGATGCATTAGAGTTAAACTTTGAGCGAGATGCTCGCCAAGGTTTTACTAGTAAAGGGCCTCATAAGGCTGATTTTAGTTTTAGTGTCGCTGGCAGTAGCGTTGAGAATATTTTCTCTCGTGGACAATTAAAGCTATTACTTTATGCGTTAAAAGTAACGCAAAATAGTTTAATTGAGTCAGAGACAGATAAGCAATCTATATTGCTAATAGATGATTTACCTTCAGAGTTAAGCGAAGATACAAAAGAGAAAGTGGGGCAACTATTAGCTCACTGCAGTTCTCAAATTTTTATATCTTCAATTTTGTCTGAAAGTATTTCTGCTGTGGTGGAACCCATGCAACGAGAACTGCAAATGTTCCACGTGAAACATGGCAACCTAATAACAAGATAAGTGGGATTAACCATGTCTGAGAATTATGACTCGTCGAGTATAAAAGTACTTAAAGGATTAGACGCAGTAAGAAAGCGTCCTGGAATGTATATAGGGGACACCGATGATGGCACGGGCTTACACCATATGGTGTTTGAGGTCGTCGATAACTCTATAGATGAAGCCTTAGCAGGTCATTGTGATGATATTTTTGTAACGATTCACTTAGATGGTTCGGTATCTGTACGAGATAACGGCCGTGGTATCCCAACTTCAATTCATGAAGAAGAAGGTGTATCTGCAGCCGAAGTAATCATGACGGTACTGCATGCCGGTGGTAAGTTTGATGATAACTCTTATAAAGTTTCAGGTGGCTTACACGGTGTTGGTGTATCGGTTGTTAACGCATTATCAGAAAAGCTTAAATTAACAATTCGCCGTGAAGGTAAACTTCATGAGCAAACATACTCTCATGGTGTACCAGATGCGCCATTAGCCGTAATTGGCGACGCAGACACAACTGGTACAGAGTTACGTTTTTGGCCAAGTGATCAAACATTTACTAACTTAGATTTTCATTACGACATTTTAGCTAAGCGCTTACGCGAGCTTTCATTTTTAAACTCTGGCGTAAGCATTATTTTAAATGATGAGCGTGAAGAGAATAAAAGTGATCACTTTAAATACGAAGGCGGCATCAGAGCGTTTGTAGAGTATTTAAACCGTAATAAAACACCTATACATAAAGGTGTATTCCACTTTACACATACGCGTGAAGAAGATGGTATTGTTGTTGAAGTGTCAATGCAGTGGAATGATGCTTATCAAGAAAACATATACTGTTTTACAAATAACATCCCACAACGTGATGGTGGTACTCACTTAGCCGGTTTTAGATCTGCGCTAACACGTACACTTAACAACTATATGGAAAAAGAAGGCTTTAACAAAAAAGCTAAAACAACCAGTAATGCAACGGGTGATGACGCTCGTGAAGGCTTAACTGCTGTTGTAAGTGTTAAAGTACCAGATCCTAAGTTTTCATCACAAACTAAAGACAAGCTAGTTTCGAGCGAAGTTAAGTCTGCGGTTGAACAAGCAATGGCTGAAAAATTCACTGAGTTTTTATTAGAACACCCAACAGATGCCAAAATTGTTGTAGGTAAGATAATAGATGCGTCACGTGCGCGTGAAGCTGCACGTAAAGCACGTGAAATGACACGTCGTAAAGGTGCAATGGACTTAGCCGGTTTACCTGGTAAGTTAGCCGATTGCCAAGAAAAAGATCCAGCACAATCAGAACTATACATAGTGGAAGGAGACTCTGCTGGCGGATCAGCCAAGCAGGGACGTAACCGTAAAAACCAAGCTATTCTTCCGCTTAAAGGTAAAATATTAAACGTAGAAAAAGCACGTTTTGATAAAATGCTTTCATCACAAGAAGTAGCAACACTCATTACGGCATTAGGTTGTGGTATTGGTCGTGATGAATATAATCCTGAAAAACTGCGCTATCACCGTATCATTATCATGACGGATGCTGACGTGGATGGTTCGCACATTCGTACCTTATTACTTACGTTCTTTTATCGCCAAATGCCTGAAATTGTTGAGCGCGGATATATTTATATTGCACAACCACCACTTTATAAAGTGAAAAAAGGTAAGCAAGAGCGTTATATTAAAGATGATCCAGCACTAGTTGAATACCTAACAACACTTGCTTTAAATAATGCAACTTTGTACACCAGTACAGATGCAAGCGGTATTGAAGGCGAAGCACTAGAAAAAATTGTTCACGATTATCAAAATACCGTTAAGGTAATTGAGCGTCTAAAACGTAAGTTTCCTAATACTGTAATGAACCGTCTTATTTACCAAAGTGAACTGAAAAAAGAAGATCTTTCAGATGAAGCTAAAGTAATAGCATGGACTAAAGAATTAGTTGATGACTTAATTGATCGTGATGAAGATGCTACTATTTTCCAAGCTGCAACAGAGCACGATACTGAGCGCAATTTATACTACCCAGTAGTGAAAATTCGTCAGCACGGTGTAGATAAAGCGCACGTACTTCATTATGATTTTATAGCTTCACGCGATTATCAGCGCATTGCTGTTACTGGTGTAAACATTGCAAATATCATTACTGAAGGCGCTTATATTCAACGCGGTGAGAAAACACAACCTGTTGATAACTTTGTGGATGCTTTAGAGTGGCTAATTGCTGAATCTAAGCGTGGCCTCTATATACAGCGCTATAAAGGGTTGGGCGAAATGAACCCAAGTCAGCTGTGGGAAACTACAATGGATCCCGATGCACGTCGTATGCTACAAGTAACCGTTGAAGATGCAGTAGCTGCTGATCAGTTATTTGCAACGCTAATGGGTGACCAAGTAGAACCTCGTCGCGAGTTTATAGAACAGAACGCGCTACGCGTAGTTAACCTAGACGTATAATTAGTAATACTACTCACAAAAAAGGAGCCAATGGCTCCTTTTTTATTTTTTCAATTGCACAAACTGCTTAAAACCTGCGTGTGCACAAGGTATACTGAGGGTAATTTTCACGCTACTTCTCAGATAGTAAAAAGCCAAATATGCAAAAATATGACGTTAAAACCTTTCAAGGTTTGATCCTGGCTTTACAGGATTATTGGGCGCAGCAAGGCTGCGTTATTATTCAACCACTTGATATGGAAGTGGGCGCTGGGACATTCCACCCGCAAACATTTTTAAAATCGATTGGCCCAGAGCCAATGTCGAGTGCATACGTACAACCGTGTCGACGACCTACCGATGGCCGTTACGGCGAAAACCCAAACCGCTTACAGCATTATTACCAGTTTCAGGTTGTGCTAAAGCCTTCGCCAGATAATATTCAAGAGCTTTATTTAGGCTCTTTAGCGGCCGTAGGCATAGATACCTTAACAGACGAAGTGCGCTTTGTTGAAGACAACTGGGAATCACCTACCTTAGGTGCGTGGGGCCTAGGTTGGGAAATTTGGTTAAACGGCATGGAAGTAACCCAGTTTACCTACTTTCAACAAGTGGGCGGCATTGAGTGCTCACCGGTAACTGGCGAAATCACTTACGGCCTAGAGCGTTTAGCCATGTATATTCAGGGCGTAGACAGTATTTACGACCTAGTTTGGGCTGATGGTCCGCTTGGGCGAGTAACTTACGGCGATGTGTTTCATCAAAATGAAGTAGAACAATCTACTTATAACTTTGAGCACGCCAACGTAGAAGATCTATTTGCTCAGTTTGATAAATGTGAAGCAGAGAGCCAAAAGTTAATTGAAGCAAACTTACCGTTACCGGCTTATGAGCAAGTAATGAAGGCATCGCATGCATTTAACTTATTAGACGCGCGCCACGCAATTTCGGTAACCGAACGCCAACGTTACATACTACGCGTTCGTGCTTTATCAAAAGCGTGTGCACAAAGTTATTATGATAAACGTGAAGCGCTTGGTTTCCCGCTGTGTAAGGATAAGTAGGCATGTCAGCACAAAACTTATTAGTAGAAATTGGCACCGAAGAGTTGCCACCAAAAGCGCTGCGTAAATTAGCAGAAGCATTTGCTGCAAACTTAACTGCAGAACTAGAGACATTAGAATTAGCGCATCAAGGCGTAAGCTGGTATGCATCACCACGTCGTTTAGGCCTTCGCGTAATAGCGCTTGATGCAAAACAACTAGATAAAGAAGTAGAAAAACGCGGCCCAGCAATTAAGGCAGCGTTTGATGCAGACGGCAATCCTACTAAAGCTGCAATGGGTTGGGCACGTGGTTGTGGTATTGAAGTAAAAGATGCGCAAACACTTGAAACCGACAAAGGCGCGTGGTTGCTGCACCTTGCTAAAGTAGCAGGGCAAGAAACTAAAACGCTGATGGTTGACGTTATTAATAAAGCGCTGGCTAAATTACCTATTCCTAAGCCAATGCGTTGGGGCGCGAATAAAACACAATTTATTCGTCCAGTGCATACGGTAACTATTTTATTGGGTGATGAGTTAGTAACAGGTGAAGTGCTGGGTAAGCAGGTAAGTAATCAGCTTCAAGGACATCGCTTTCATCATCCTGAAAAAATTACCATTAACCATGCTGATGATATTTTTGATGTTTTAAAATCAGCCTACGTTATTGCCGATTACGAGCAGCGTAAAGCGCAAATTCGAGCGCAAATAGAAGCTGCAGCAAAAGCAATAAATGCGGTTGTAGCCATGGATGAAGATTTACTTGAAGAAGTAACATCACTGGTAGAATGGCCAGTAACATTAACGGCTACATTTGAAGAAGAGTTTTTGGCAGTACCGGCCGAAGCGCTTATTTACACGATGAAAGACGATCAAAAATACTTTCCGCTTTTAGATCAAAACGGCAAACTTTTAAATAAGTTTTTGTTTGTGTCTAACATAGAAAGTAAAGATCCTAGCGTAGTGATTTCGGGTAACGAAAAAGTAGTGCGTCCTCGATTAGCCGATGCGCAATTCTTTTTTGAAAGCGATAAAAAGAAAACACTAGAAAGCCGTTTAGAATCTCTCGATAGCGTATTGTTCCAAAAACAGTTAGGTACACTTAAAGACAAGTCTGCGCGTATTAGCGAGCTTGCCGGTTATATTGCCCAGCAACTTGGTGCAGATAAAGAGCTAGCACAACGTGCTGGTTTATTGAGTAAAACTGACTTAATGACCGAAATGGTGATGGAATTTACCGACATCCAAGGTGTTATGGGAATGCATTACGCACGTTTTGACGGCGAAGCTGAAGATGTAGCACTAGCGCAGAATGAGCAATATATGCCACGCTTTGCAGGCGACAGCTTACCTACCAACTTAATTAGTTGCGCAGTAGCGATTGCCGATAAGTTTGATACCTTAGTGGGTATTTTTGGCATAGGCCAAGCGCCAAAAGGCGACAAAGACCCGTTTGCTTTACGCCGTGCTGCTATTGGCGCATTGCGCATCATGGTAGAAAAAGAGCTACCGCTTGATATTTTAGACCTAGTTGCTAAATCGCAAACCTTGTTTGGCGATAAGCTAACTAATCTTAATGTATCAACCGATGTGTTTGAGTTTATGCTAGGGCGTTTCCGTGCATGGTATCAAGACGAAGGTATAGAAGTAGATGTAATTCAAGCAGTGCTTGCACGTCGTCCAACTAAACCTGTTGATTTTGATCGCCGTGTTAAAGCCGTAAGTCATTTTCGCACATTAGACGCAGCAGAAGCGCTTGCAGCCGCTAATAAGCGCGTAAGTAATATACTTGCTAAAAATGACATTACCAGCGAAGGTAATGTAGATGAAAGTTTACTAACCGACGACGCTGAAAAAGTACTTGCGGCACAAGTAGCAAAATTTGCTACTGAACTTGCACCACTTTACGCCAGTGGTAATTACCAAGAAGCATTAAGCCAATTGGCTGGTATTCGTCAAAGTGTTGATAGCTTTTTTGATAACGTGATGGTTATGGCCGACGACGAAGCGGTTAAGCAAAATCGTTTGGCGCTTTTAAGCCAGTTAAGCGGATTGTTTTTAGGTATTGCAGACATTTCTGTACTACAAAAATAACATTATTCGATAATGTAAAAAGCCAGCGTTTTGCTGGCTTTTTAGTTTTAATTTTGGTGTATTATTAACCTGCATATATAAAGTAAGGATCTCGAATGAAAAGCCCAATAAAACGTATTTTAACCTTAGCACTTGTTAGTTTTTTAACTGCTTGTTCTACGCAAATAACGCTTGATGATGTATTACCACAACAAAAATTAGATCGTACCGTGTATTTAAGGGGCGACTTTACCTTATGGGATGCAGAGCCACAGTACCAATTTACCCAAGTAGCGCGATCGCTGTATCAAGCAGAAGTTAAATTTTCAACGCCTGGTAAAGTATACGAATTTAAAATTGCCGATGCCGACTTTAGTGAAGGTTACAACTGTGGCTACAGCGATACTCAGCCAGCAGGGCAAAAACTAACACTAGGCCAACCTGCAGTTGCCGACTGTAATACTATTTATAATTACTTTAGCTATACGCCCGCAATAAAAGGCACCTACATAGTAAGTATTGATTACAGTAATTACGACAAGCCACAAGTGACGATAACGAAGAAGTAGATTTTCTGTAGGTTGGGTTGAGTGAAACGAAACCCAACCTACGCCAGTTCAAAGCCCTTTCTTAACTACATATCTATACGGTGCTGCTTCTGCATCTTTAGCCACCAGCGTGTGATCCATAAACGTACAAAAGCTCGGAATGTCGCGAGTTGTTGATGGGTCATCAGCGGTTATTAATAACGTTTCACCATCATTCATTTTACGAATAGCAGCGCGTACCATCATCACTGGCTCTGGGCAGCGAAGGCCTATGGCATCTAATTGGTGATCGGGGTTATTAAAGCTCATAATAAATTTGCCTGTTTAGTTAAAGCGATTGCTGCACATTAGGGTTTTGCATTTTATAAGTTGTAGAGTTTAGCGCAATTTAAAGCGTTATTTAACTATTTTACTCATATCTAAGTTACACACCTTATTTAATTAAAGGACTTAATCAATAGAGCGTGGCAATAACAAATAATACACCCGATCACAGTATTCCAGATTTTTTAATCTAACCATATAAAACAACTAAAAATAAACCAATAAAAAAAGGCGAACTGCATAAAATCAGTTCGCCTTTTTAATCACCAAGATGGTTTTACATGTTTAAACTAATTAGTCTTGAACACGTTCAAATACAGTGGCAATGCCTTGGCCTAAACCAATACACATAGTTGCTAAACCGTATCGTACATTTTTGTCTTCCATTAAGTGAATAAGCGATGTGCTAATACGCGAACCCGAACAGCCTAGTGGGTGTCCAAGTGCGATTGCGCCGCCGTTTAAATTCACTTTTTCGTCAACTACATCCATTAACCCTAAATCTTTCATTACAGGTAATGATTGTGCTGCAAAGGCTTCGTTAAGCTCAACTACGCCTAAGTCATCAATTGTAATACCTGCTTGTGTAAGTGCTTTTTTGCTTGCTGGTACTGGGCCGTAACCCATGATTGATGGATCGCAACCCGCTACTGCCATTGCTTTAATGCGTGCGCGAATTGGTAAGCCAAGTTCTTTTGCTTTTGCTTCGCTCATTACTAACATTGCAGATGCGCCGTCAGAAAGTGCAGAAGAAGTTCCGGCTGTTACCGTACCCGATGCAGGATTAAACACTGGGCGCAGCTTTGATAGGCCTTCTACCGTTGTTTCTGGACGAATTACTTCGTCGTCTTCAACTAAGATAAGAGAACCATCTGCTGCGTGACCTTCCATTGCTAAAATTTCGCGGCGAAAACGTCCCTCAACAGTTGCAGCTTGAGCACGTTGATGTGAGCGGTACGCAAATTCATCTTGCTGTTCACGGCTAATGCCATGCAGTGTTGCTAGGTATTCAGCTGTTAAGCCCATAGAGCCAGCAGCTTGTGCAATGCTTGTTGCTAAACCTGGGTGAAAGTCGTTACCGTGAGTCATAGGTACGTGGCCCATGTGCTCAACACCACCAATTAGGTAAGTGTCACCAGCGCCAGTCATTATTGCGCGTGCTGCGTCATGCAATGCTTGCATTGACGAGCCACATAAACGGTTAACTGTTACTGCTGGTACGCTATGCGGAATACCGGCAAGTAATGCAGCGTTACGTGCAACGTTAAAGCCTTGCTCTAATGTTTGCTGTACACAACCCCAATAAATATCGTCAATTGATGCTGGATCAACTGCTGGGTTGCGATCGAGTAAGCCTTTCATTAAATGTGCGCTTAAGTCTTCGGCACGTTTATTTTTGAATACGCCACCTTTAGAACGACCCATAGGTGTGCGGATACAATCTACAATTACTGGATTATTCATGATATTAACCTTCCACCTTATAGAAAACACGACCTTCTTCGGCCCATTGACGAGTTTGCTCTGATACTTGATAAATCGCACCTAAGTGAGCATATTTGTCGGCAGTTGCCACAAAGTTAGCTAAACCGGTTTGATCTAAGTAACGGAACGCGCCGCCTCTAAATGGAGGGAAACCAACACCGTAAACAAGTGCCATATCAGCTTCTTGTGGTGATGCAACAATGCCTTCTTGTAAACAAAGTAGTACTTCGTTAAGCATTGGGATCATACAACGGTCAATGATTTCTTGTTTATCGAATGCTTTTTCTGCTTCAGTAATTGGCTTAAGCAGCTCAATTGCAGTTTCGTCATGCGATTTTTTAAGACGACCGCGACGATCTGTTTCGTACTTATAAAAACCAGCTTTGTTCTTTTGGCCAAAACGCTTTTCGTTAGCAAAAATAGTCACTGGGTCTTTATCTGCACGCGCCATGCGCTCAGGGAAACCATCGGCCATTACGCCAGTACAATGAAAAGCGGTATCAATACCTACAACATCAAGTAAGTAAGCCGGACCCATAGGCCAGCCAAATACGTTTTCCATTACTTTATCTACTTTTGCAAAGTTAGCACCTTCAACTACTAATTTACTAAAACCTGCAAAGTAAGGGAATAAAACACGGTTTACAAAAAAGCCAGGGCAATCGTTAACAACAATAGGAGACTTGCCTAATTTAAGCGCGTAATCAACTACGGCGTTAATGGTTTTATCAGAGGTTTTTGCACCACGGATAATTTCTACTAACGGCATTTTTGGTACTGGGTTAAAAAAGTGCATACCACAGAAGTTTTCTGGTTTATCTAACGCTTCTGCTAGCAAATCAATACAAATAGTCGAAGTGTTTGAGGTAAGTACCGTGCCCTCTGGCATGGTCTTCTCAAGCTCTGCAAGTACTGCTTGCTTAACTTTAGGGTTCTCTACTACGGCTTCAACAATAATATCGGCACTTTGTAGATCAGAATCATTAAGGGTCGGTTTAATTTTGCTTAGCGTACCAAGCATTTTTTCCATCGACATATGGCCACGTTTAACTTTTTGGCCAAGTAACTTAGAGGCTTCGCCCATACCTAAGTCAAGTGCATCCTGTTGGATGTCTTTCATTATAATAGGTGTACCTTTATAAGCAGACTGGTATGCAATACCGCCGCCCATAATACCAGCACCTAACACTGCAGCTTGTTTAATTTCTACATCGCTTTGCTTAGCAAGTTTACGTGATTTACCTTTAATGTACTGGTCGGCTAGAAATATACCAATTTGCGCGGCAACTTCTGGCGTGCCTGCTAATTTAGCAAAGTTGGCATTTTCGATTGCCATTGCTTCATCACGAGTACAGTTAGCAGCTGCTTTAATGGTTTTTACAGCCATTACAGGTGCAGGATAGTGGCCTTTAGTTTTAGCCATTACCATGCCTTCAGCCATTGCAAAGCTCATGCCTTGCTCAACACGATTTAATTTAAGTGGTTGTAGCTTTACATTGCGTTTTGCTTGCCAATCGAGCTTGCCAGCAATTGCTAATTCAAGTGTTGATACACTTGACTCTGTAAGTTTGTCAGCACTAACTACTGCGTCAAAAGCACCTACTTTAAGGGCATCTGCTGCGCGGTTAGTAGAACCTGAGGTAATCCACATCATGGCGTTATCGGCACCAATAATGCGCGGTAAGCGTACTGTGCCACCAAAACCAGGCATTATGCCAAGGGTTACTTCTGGAAGACCCATTTGTGCAGTTTCGCTTGCTACACGATAATCGGTAGCAAGTACCCACTCACAGCCACCGCCAAGTGCTAAGCCATTTACAGCGCTTAGAGTTGGGAATGGTAAGTCTTCGATAGCGTCAAAAACGTCAGTGGCTTCTTTTATCCAAGTTACTAGTTCTGCTTCAGATCTAGTAAATATAGGTAAAAATTCGAATACGTCGGCACCAATAATAAAGTGTTCTTTATCACTGGTAAAAATCATGCCTTTTATATCAGTATTTGCAGCTAATTGTTTTAATGCTGTTGCGCAATCTGAAAGGGTTTGCTGAGATAGTGTGTTTACAGAACCTGTAGCACAAAACTTAAACTCGGCGATGTTTTCCTTTATGAAGCTAACTTCAAAGGAATCGCTTTTATATAACATTATTATTCTCCCTAGTTGACGAACTAAGACTGGTACGATGAGTTGCGATTTAATCAGTGTGCTTGCTTTGAATTAAAAATGCAACGAAAAATTTAACTTGGTTACAAAACAGTTGGTTAAAATATAGCTTGTTTGGTGCTATGGTGGAACAAAAGTTTTTGCTTATTATTTTAATTTTATTATGAAGGCATTATGAAAAAATATTTATTAAATGCTATGGCAGCGGTTTTTATTTTCCCTCTTCACTGCGTTGAGGCAAACATCGATAACGATGCATTTTTAGACGCTGAAAAAAAAGTTCGCTATGGTGATTACCAAGACTTTAAAATGGCTATAAGTAATCTTGATCATCCATTAAAGCCTTATGTTGAAAAAGTATATTGGCAACGACATCCAGATATAAAACACCAAGCAGAAATAGAGGATTACCTCACTATTTATCAGCATACGCCGCTAGAGTGGCCAGTGCGTAAAGCATGGTTAAGCTATTTAGAAAAGCATAATAAAAAAGCAGCGTATATTCGCAATTACCGTAAAACCTCTGATACTGAACTGACTTGTACATATTTAGATTATCAACTTGATTTAGGTGCGCCAGAAAAAGCGATATTTAACCAAGTAACTGATTTATGGACGGTAGGCAAGTCGCAACCTAAAGCGTGCGATGGGCTTTTTTCGTTATGGCGTAAAAAAGGCTATATGAGTAAAGAGGCTGTTTGGCAGCGGGTGACTATGGCGGCAGAAGGCGGTACTCAAAGCCTATTACCTTATTTAAAAACATTACTACCCAGTAATGAAGGTTACTTAGCTGATTTATACTTAAAAGTACGCCGCGATCCAAGTGCTGCAGCCGGATTATACAGATACAAAAATAAGTCGGTTAAAGAAGGGCAAATTGCTCTTTATGGTGTAAAGCGTTTAATTTGGCGCGATAAAGAGCTTGCTTTAAAAGCATGGGAAAAGCTAGAGCAAATATTTACTTACAGCGATGCAGCTAAAGCAGATGTGTATTATACCTTTGCACTGTCGCTTGCT
This sequence comes from Pseudoalteromonas sp. JB197, assembly GCF_002332205.1. Lineage (NCBI taxonomy): Bacteria > Pseudomonadati > Pseudomonadota > Gammaproteobacteria > Alteromonadales > Pseudoalteromonadaceae > Pseudoalteromonas > Pseudoalteromonas sp. JB197. Next base: position 2,827,569 of record NZ_NRGZ01000001.1, on the reverse strand, counting down.
TCCAGCGGACATAAACAAGCAAGCTTTTGGCTAAACAAAGTGCCAAAAGATCGCCAAGACAGCAAACTAATTCAGTGGCAACTCGGTAATATGCTTAAAACCCAAGACTGGGAGGGTATTGCAGCCTTTTTTACTGGTAAAGATAACTTAAGTCTTGGCCAGCAATACTGGTTAGCGTACAGCTACGCAAAACGTGGTGAGCAACAAAAAGCAGACGCTATTTGGAAAACAGTAGCAGCTAATCGCGATTATTATGGTTTTTTAGCCGCGGCACGATTAGGGTTACCGGTTGATTTAAATAACCAACCTTTAGTTGTTGATCAGGCGCTTGTTAATAAAGTAAAAAATGCCCCGGGCTACAAGCGTGCGAAAGCTTTTTATGGGCTTGAGCGCTTTACCTCGGCACGTCGCGAATGGAATTATCTAACAAACACCTCGAGTGACGAAGAAAAGTTAGCTGCTTCAATACTCTCCACAGAGCTGGGTTGGCATGACAGCACTATTTTTACACTGGCAAAAATAAAAGCGTGGGATAACGTAGAGCAGCGTTTTCCGTTTGCGTTTCAAGATGTATTTGAGCGCTACAGTAAGCGCAGTAAAATAGACGTGGCGTGGAGTATTGCCATTGCGCGCCGTGAAAGCTCATTTGCCCCCGATGCACATTCATCAGCAAATGCGCGAGGGTTAATGCAGTTATTGCCCAGTACTGCCGATTACGTAAATAAAGGCAGTGTGTCGAGCCGCCGCTTATATCAACCACAAACAAATATAAGATTAGGTACGCGCTATTTGCAGTATTTAAAAAAGAAAAACCACGGCAATGAAATATTGGCAACGGCTTCATATAACGCAGGGTATCATCGTATTAAACGCTGGTTACCAGATGAAGCTATTCCTGCAGAGCTATGGATTGAATTGATCCCGTATAGAGAAACCCGCGATTACGTTAAAAACGTATTTGCCTACAGGCAGGTTTATCATACGCGTTTACACCGCGAGGGAAATATACTGGCACCGCTACTCGAAATGAAAATGGGCGGATAATTAATAAAGGTAAGGGGATGCTAATAAGGTTAGATGTTCCCCCTTATTTTGAGCGCTTTGGGTATGGATTATGGGTGTGGTAGACTCAAAGCAAGTTAAATACAACAGATGGGTTTATTATGGATAAATTAGCCGTTTTATACGCCGAACATATTGCAACACTGCAACAACGTACTCGTACAATTTGTGAACGTGAAGGGTTAGAGGGATTAGTTATTCACTCGGGCCAAGCTAAGCGTCAGTTTTTAGATGATATGTATTATCCATTTAAAGTTAATCCACACTTTAAAGCTTGGTTACCAGTACTAGACAATCCACATTGCTGGATTGTGGTAAATGGTAGCGACAAGCCTAAACTTATTTTTTATCGTCCGGTTGATTTTTGGCATAAAGTGCCAGATGAGCCGCGCGATTTTTGGGCTGAGTATTTTGACATTGAATTGTTATTACAGCCCGATCAGGTTGAAAAGCTATTGCCCTACGACAAAGCTAACTACGCTTATGTGGGCGAATACTTAGAAGTAGCACAAGCACTAGGCTTTAGTGTTATGAATCCTGAGCCGGTACTAAATTACTTTCATTACCACCGCGCTTATAAAACCCAATATGAGCTTGAATGTTTACGCAACGCCAACCGTATTGCAGTAGATGGCCACAAAGCTGCCCGCGATACCTTTTTTAATGGTGGCAGTGAGTTTGATATTCAGCAAGCTTACTTAATGGCAACTCGCCAAAGTGAAAACGAAATGCCTTATGGCAACATTGTGGCGCTAAACGAAAACTGCGCCATTTTGCACTACACGCACTTTGAGGCAAAAGCACCGCAGCAACACAACTCATTTTTAATAGATGCAGGCGCTAATTTTAATGGCTATGCGGCAGATATTACCCGTACGTATGACTTTAAAAAACAAGGCGAATTTGCAGAGCTAGTGCAAGCAATGACTGCAGCGCAAATAGAGTTAGGTACGGGGTTAAAACCCGGCATGCTTTATGGTGATTTACATGTTGAGTGTCACAATAGCGTTGCACAAATACTTAGCGACTTTGATATTGTTAAGCTACCGGCTGAGGAAATAGTTGAACGTAAAATTACCTCTACCTTCTTCCCACATGGTTTAGGGCATCACCTAGGTTTACAAGTGCACGACATGGGTGGTTTTATGGCTGATGAAATGGGCGCACAACAAGCAGCTCCAGAGGGACATCCATTTTTGCGTTGTACTCGCATAATTGAAAAAAACCAAGTGTTTACTATTGAGCCTGGGCTATACTTTATCGACTCTTTGCTAGGCGATTTAGCACAAACCGATAATAAACAGTTTATTAATTGGCAAAAGGTAGAGTCGTTTAAGCCTTATGGTGGTATTCGTATTGAAGATAACATCATAGTACACGAAGATAGCCTTGAGAATATAACACGAAATTTAGCGCTAGATTAATCACGCGTTAGACTAGCTGTATTATAAAGAGGGGCCTGTTGGCCCCATTTTTTGGTTTATAACTTGGTTCATCAACGAATGTCAGAATATAAATACCCAGCAGCAGATGTTTTTCATCAAGAAGAGATTAAAAAAAGCACCTTTATTGTGCATATTGCACATACCCCAGATTTAAGTTCAGCTAAAGCGTTTATAAAAAGTATTGAAACTAAGTATGCCGATGCACGGCATAATTGCTGGGCTCACGTAGCGGGTAAACCAGGAGGAAGCCATGTGTATGGGTTTTCAGATGATGGTGAGCCAAATGGCACCGCCGGTAAACCCATGTTAAATGTGCTTATGGGCTCAGGGCTTGGTGAAGTTACCGCTGTGGTTACGCGTTATTTTGGTGGTATAAAGCTAGGTACAGGCGGTTTAGTACGTGCTTATGGAGGCACATTAAATAATGCATTAGCTAACTTATCAACGATAAATAAAGTGCCAAGTATTGAGCTAATTGGTAGTAGTGAATACAGTATGCAAGGCGTTATTGAGCAACTATTAAAAACGAAGTATCAAGTGCTTAACATCGATAAGCAATTTACTGCTAATATTGAATGGGTTATTACTATTGATAGCCGCCAAGCGACGCAAGCAATTAAAGATATTTTTGATTTAAGCCACGGCGCGGTTGAGTTAACCATTAAAGAGTAAGACAATATCTTACTCGTTAAACTTACTAATAATAAAAGCGATACGCTAAATGCAATTTCGTACCATTATAAAAATCCTTGGGCAACTTGTTGCACTGTTTAGTATTACCATGGTACCTCCGGCAATCGTGTCTTTAATTTATAAAGACGGTGGTGGTGTTCCTTTTGTTTTGGCTTTTATTTTTAGTGTCACTATTGGCTTAATGGCTTATTACCCTAACCGCCACGAAGATGGCGATTTAAAAGCGCGGGAAGGGTTTTTAATTGTTGTGTTGTTTTGGTTGGTACTTGGCGCGTTTGCATCCTTACCGCTGATATTTTTACAAGAGCCAAATCTATCATTGGCCGATGCGGTATTTGAAGCGTTTTCGGGGTTAACCACCACCGGAGCAACGGTGCTAACCGGTATAGAGTACCTGCCTAAATCGGTATTATTTTATCGCCAACAATTACAGTGGTTTGGCGGTATGGGGATCATTGTATTGGCGGTTGCTATTTTACCTATGCTAGGGGTCGGTGGTATGCAGCTATATCGCGCCGAAATACCAGGGCCAGTAAAAGACTCTAAAGTGACCCCGCGAATTGCCGACACCGCAAAGCACCTTTGGTATATATATGTGTCAATTACGCTTGCGTGTACCTTGGCATATTGGATTGCAGGTATGGATTGGTTTGACGCAATAAGCCATGCGTTCTCAACGGTCGCCATTGGTGGGTTTTCTACTTATGATGCCTCTATGGGGCATTTTGATAGCCCAGTAATTAACTTTATTTGTGTGTTCTTTTTAATTATTGCAGCCATTAACTTTTCACTGCATTACGCTGCGGTAGCAAGTAGAAATATCAGTGTTTATATTCGCGACCCTGAGTTTAAAGTGTTTTTATGTATTCAGTTAGCGCTGGTGGTTATTTGCTTTACCGTGCTTTCGTCTCATGAAGTGTATGCCAATGGCGATGAAACACTCGACCAAGCGCTATTTCATGCTGTTTCAATTAGCAGTACGGCAGGATTTGCCACCGATAACTTTTCGGCTTGGCCATTATTTTTACCAATACTGCTTATATTTTCGAGCTTTATAGGTGGCTGTGCGGGCTCTACCGGTGGCGGTATGAAAGTGGTGCGCGTATTCTTACTATACTTACAAGGCGTGCGAGAGCTTAATAGGCTAGTGCATCCTCGGGCTATATATTCTATCAAGTTAGGCAGCAAAGCGTTGCCAGACAAAGTAGTAGAAGCTGTATGGGGGTTTTTCTCAGCGTACGCATTGGTGTTTATAATTATTATGCTAGCGCTGATGGGAACCGGTATGGATAACATTACAGCATTTTCTGCTACTGCAGCGTGTTTAAATAACCTTGGCCCGGGCTTAGGAGATGTTGCATCGCACTATGGGTCTATTAGTGATGGTGCTAAATGGTTGCTTACCATTGCTATGGTATTTGGCCGTTTAGAAATATTTACTTTATTAGTGCTGTTTACGCCTACATTTTGGCGCGGATAATTTAATTGTTAGTTTATAAATAGTATTAGGGAAAAGGATATGCCAACAACTAACCTAGAAAAGTTACACCAAATAATGTCTGGTGCCATGGTTGATCTTGAAATTTTAACACCAACAGCCAGCAAGCGTGTAAAAACAGAGTTTATAGGTTTGCTCGAAAATCGATTTATTATTTTAAACTATCCGAGCTCAAAGTGCCTGCCTACAGCAAGCGACTACCTGCACGATGGGGTAATGGTGGTAGTAAGAGCACTAATAGAGGGAAGTGGTGGGCAGGTTATCGCTTTTCGTCAGCAAATAATGTCAGTTGCATCTCATCCCGCACGCTTACTTTTTATTAATTACCCAAAGCAAGTGCAGTTATTCGATTTACGCTCGCAAACTCGTATACCTACCTTATTATCGGCCAAGCTAAAACTTAGTGATGACAGGATACTCGATGGGGTAATTAAAGATATTTCGCTAACGGGTATAAAGTTTGATCTTAAAGACAAAACCCAGGCCGAAAATATTAAAGGGATGCAATGCTCAATCATCCTCGATAGCAGTAATAGGCAAGCTAAAGATTTTAAGGGAGAAGTTTGTAGTGTTAAAGAGCATGCCCAAGGTGCTTACTGCGGAATAAAGCTATTAGCCAGCGAAGAAGAAATGAAAAGCTTTATGGGGGATCACTTTATTGACCCTTCAATACTCGAATCAGAAACCGAGTAACTGTACATTTCGCTATTTTGCAACAAAATAGCGATTTATTAAATTTAATTTTAAATAACGCATACCTGTATTGATAAAAATAAAATAATCCATAAAAAACAATGGTTTATAAAAACAAAAGCTATTGGTTATTTTCATTTCAAAAATTATTCAGCTGTAACCGAGTTGAATACCCCAGCTAAACAGTCTCCTTACAGTGTGTATTTATAATCTGTGGCGTTTTTTGCTTTTTGTAAGGCATTGAATTTGTTAGAACTTATTGTTTGGGCTTAAAGTGTGTTGCAAAAAGGCAACAAAAATAGACAGTCAATTATCACCTTTAAGTGCATGTTACCTTTAACTAATTGAAGATATTGATATTTTAAATATTGGCATCGAAGTTGTAATAGTTAAGCTGTATTGCATTAAACGTGATTTAAAGTGAAGCACTTAATCGCAGTTAACATAAACTTTGAAGGAAGATTGATTATGAAAACATTAAATAAAACGTTAGCACTTATCGCTCTAGCATCGTCATCAGCCGCTTTTGCAGCAAGTGATTTTGATACCCTTGATGTAGATGGTAATGGCGCAATTAGCCAAAGTGAAGCGTCGGTAGATTCCGATTTAATCGCACAATTTGCAGAGTTAGATACAGATGGTAACGGTGAGCTTTCTAAAGCAGAGTTTGCTAACTACTAATTACTTTTTCGGTTATTTTTCACAGCCAGGGATTTCTGAGAAGGACCTCTCATTTTTAGGAGATTATTATGAAAGTATTAAATACATCACTTGCGATTTTAGTTTTAGCGTCTTCAGCAGCAGCCTATGCAGCAGTGGATTTTGCCTCTTTTGATACCAACGGCGATGGTGTTATTTCTCAGCAAGAAGCTGCGGCAAATACACAGTTAGTAAAAATATTTGATCAGCTAGATACTGACGGTAATGGCGAACTTTCTAAAGAAGAGTTTGCCAAAGTACAATAAAGCTTTAGTACCCTATATTAAAAAAGCAGCTTAACTAAGCTGCTTTTTTGTGTTTAAAGTACCAACAATGTACTGCTATAAAAATATAGCGCTCACCTGAAATAGTTTTTCTACAATATTAATGTGCTTTTTATCAATTAAGAACATGATGACATGGTCGCCCGACATAATAATGGTATCGTCGTGGGCAATAAGCACGTCGTCGTTACGTACTACAGCACCAATGGTAGTACCTGCTGGGAGTTTTATATCCCTTACAGTTCGGCCAACTACTTTAGATGTGTTTTCATCACCATGGGCAACAGCTTCAATCGCTTCAGCTGCACCTTTGCGTAGTGAATATACGTTAACAATATCGCCGCGGCGAACATGAGTAAGTAATGCCGAAATAGTGGCTTCTTGTGGTGAAATTGCAATATCAATATCGCCGCCTTGTACTAAGTCAACGTATGCACTGCGTTGAATAAGTACCATGGTTTTTTGTGCGCCCATACGTTTTGCTAGCATGGCCGACATTATATTTACTTCATCATCGTTGGTTACCGCAATAAACACATCAACCTGATCTATATGCTCTTCTGACAATAGCTCTTGGTCTGACGCATCTCCGCAAAAAACAATCGTGTTGTCGAGCATTTCAGAGAGTTGCTCGGCGCGCTCTTTGCTGCGCTCAATTAATTTTACACTGTGATTTTTTTCCAGTGAGCGCGCTAGGCCTGCGCCTATATTACCGCCACCAGCAATCATAATGTTTTTATATGAACGCTCTAACCTTTGGAGTTCGTTCATAACGGCGCGGATGTGTTTAGTGGCTGCTATAAAAAACACTTCATCATCGGCTTCAATAATTGTTGTGCCTAGAGGTTTTATCGCTTTTCCTTGGCGATAAATAGCGGCTACACGAGTTTCCACATTGGGAATATGCTGTTTAAGCGTAGATAGCGCATAACCTACTAATAAACCGCCATAGTAAGCTTTTACAGCAACCAAAGAGAGCATGCCATCGGCAAACTGCAGCACTTGCAATGCGCCTGGGTAGTCTATTAAGCGGCGAATGTACTTAGTTACTAATGCCTCAGGAGCAATATAGTGATCGACCGGCAAGTCATCGTTATGAAACAGCTTTTCACGATACTTTAAATATTGCTCAGAACGAATTCGGGCTATTTTAGTCGGGGTATTAAAAATACTATACGCAACTTGGCAGGCAACCATGTTTACTTCATCTGAACTGGTTACCGCGATAATCATATCGGCGTCTTCCGCACCGGCTCTGCGAAGCACATCTGGGTGAGCGCCGTGACCAGCAACGCCTTGTAGGTCATACTTATCTTGAAGCTCGCGTAAGCGGTTGCCGTCAATATCAACGACCGTTATTTCGTTTTGTTCACCAACTAAATTTTCAGCTAGTGTGCCGCCTACTTGGCCAGCTCCGAGTATGATTATTTTCATTATTTACCAGTGTTATAAGTACCTATTGCTATGAAGTATTAGCTATCTAAAATAAGATAGATAGCTAATTGTTGTGTGCTGTATAGGTTATATTTTTTTAACTAGTTTAGCGTAATAAAAGCCATCGCTTTCACCAGGAAGTAACTGTAAACCAGGTGTGGTGGGCGTGTCTTTATCATGTAGAGGAATATGCTCAACATCATTGTTATTAGCTAAAAACTTAGCAACTTGTTGTTGGTTTTCTTGAGGGAGTACTGAACAAGTAGCGTATACCAAGGTGCCACCTGGCTTTAGAAGCGGCCAAATACTATCGAGTATATCGCCTTGTAATGCTGCTAAATCGGCAATGTCTGATGCACGACGCAACCACTTTATATCGGGGTGGCGGCGAATAACACCGGTAGCCGAGCAAGGTACGTCGAGTAAAATACGATCAAACTGTTTTTCATCCCACCAAGTGTGTGGTTGTGATGCATCACCACATTGTAGGTCGGCACCTAAGCCTATACGAGTTAAGTTTTGCTTAACACGCTCTAGGCGAGTTGCATCGCTATCAAGGGCAAGTACCTCAGCATCGGCCAATTCTAAAATATGACAGGTTTTGCCACCCGGCGCGGCGCAGGCATCTAAAATAGTGTCGTCATCTTTAGGCTCTAAAAAGCGCGCAGCTAACTGTGCAGCAGCATCTTGTACAGAACAAGCACCGGTATCAAACTCGGGTAATGAAAATACATCTCGTGGTTTAGCTAACTTTATCCCATCTATAAAATCAGGGTTAAGTGTATGCTCAATATCGTTAGCTGTTAGCATATCGCTGTATTCTTGCGTGCTGTATTGCGCTTGATTTACACGCAGCCACATAGGCGCTTGCTGTTGGTTTTCTGCAAGCAGATCTTCCCAACTATCAGGATAAGCTTCTTTAACTTGTTTGATAAACCAGTTTGGATGATTGTATAAACACACCGGAATAAGTTTGGCTTTTTCTTCAAGCTCAAGTTGTTGGCGCTGAAAACTACGTAGAATAGCGTTAATAAGTCCTTTTAAACCCAAAGCACGCAATTGTTGTAGTGCATTTACAGTTTCTGAAATTGCCGCATGTGGCGGAACACGCATGTGTTGTAGTTGGTAAATGCCCACATACAATAAAAACTGAAATATTCTACGCTTACCTTTTAACGGCTCCTCAACTAAATGTTGGCAGTAGTTTTCAAGGCTTGGTAAATAGCGTAAAACGCCATAGCAAATTTGCTGTAGCAGGGCTTTATCTTTAGGTGGCAAGCCTTGGCTGGCAAATGGTAGTTCTTGATTAAGCGAAGCGCCTTTATCAACTACGTTATATAAAGTTTCAGCGGCAAGCGCTCGTACGTTTGGAACATTACTCATTATTTTCGCCTAATATTGTGCCAGGAGTAACCCAGTCACTACGACCATTTAAAAAGTCGTTAATTGCCATTGGTTTTTTACCTTGCGGTTGTAATTGCGTAATACATAAAGCATGTTCGCCACAACCTACAATAACGCCATGTTTGTCGCTCGACAGAACGCGCCCGTTATTATCAGGCTGGTTGCTTGATTGCTCTACAACATGTGCTTGATAAATTTTTACTGGCTGCCCTCCCATTTGGGTGAAGCATACCGGCCACGGATTAAACGCGCGAATGTTACGCTCAATTTGCGCCGCGCTCATAGACCAGTCAATATTGGCTTCGTCTTTTGAGAGCTTTTTAGCGTAATTAGCCGCGGCATCATTTTGTGGCTCAGGGGTTATTTTACCATTCGCTAAGTTGTTAATAGTGTCAATAAGTGCACCAGGGCCAAGATCAGCTAATTTAGTATATAAACTGGCACTGGTTTCGGTGGCACTAATAGGGCAGCGGCTTATATGTAACATGTCGCCAGTATCTAGCCCTTCATCCATTTGCATTATGGTGACGCCGGTTTGTTCATCACCTGCCCAAATAGCACGTTGAATCGGGGCAGCACCACGCCAGCGTGGTAAAATAGAACCATGCACATTTAAACAGCCTAATCGCGGCGCATCTAAAATGGCTTTAGGTAAAATTAAGCCATAAGCCACTACAATCATGATGTCGGCATTAAGGCTAGTAAGCTCATTTAAGGCGTCTTCTGTTTTTAGTGATTGTGGCTGAAAAACCGGTAAGTTGTGCTCAAGTGCGAGCTCTTTGACTTCACTGGCTTTTAATTTTTTACCACGACCTGCCGGGCGGTCTGGCTGGCTATACACACCCACTATTTGGTGTTCGCTTTGTATCAGCGCTTGTAAATGACGTGCGGCAAAGTCCGGCGTACCGGCAAATATAATGCGTAATGGTTGAGTCACTGAGTTTTCCTAAGGTGCTTATTACTATTCTGCAAATTTGGCTTCTTTTTCAAGCTTTTTACGAATACGTTGGCGCTTTAATGGCGATAAGTAATCAATGAAAAGCTTACCTTGAAGGTGATCTAGTTCGTGTTGAATACAAATAGCTAGTAGTTCATCTGCATCTAGTACAAATTCTTCGCCTTGCTCGTTAAGCGCGGCAACAGTAACCGTTTCTGCGCGATCAACTTTTGCGTAAGAGTTAGGCACAGAAAGGCAGCCTTCTTCGCTTACGGTTGTACCGTCTTTTTTAATGATTTGTGGATTAATTAATACCAGTGGTTCGTTGCGCTCTTCTGATACGTCAATCACTACAATGCGTTGATGAATATTAACTTGTGTGGCAGCAAGACCAATGCCATTTTCATCATACATAGTTTCTAGCATGTCTTTTATAATCACACGGACTTGGTCGTCAACATGTGCAACTTCTTGTGCTATTGTACGTAAACGTTCATCTGGGAATCTTAAAACTTCTAACGTAGCCATAGTTACCTTTTACACTTATGCTTAATTTAGGGTATTGTATGCTCTTATTTTAGCCATTCGCGTTCCCCTTTAACAGGTTTTGGTCAATAATAATGAAAAAACAATACAAGGAAGCCCAATGAAATCTCCATTAATTGCAATTATCGTTGCATTAGGTGCTGCATTTTCTACTTATGCTGATGTGCTAAAAATAAAAAAAGATGCACCTAAACAGTATGTTGTGAAAAAAGGCGATACACTTTGGGATATTTCTGGGGTTTATTTAAACGAGCCTTGGCTATGGCCTGAGTTGTGGCAATTGAACCCGCAAATTAATAACCCTCACCTTATTTATCCCGGCGATGCCTTAGCATTAATCTACGATGCGCAGGGAAATCCACGTTTAGTGATAAATAAAGCGTACCGAAAGCTGTCTCCTCAGGGGCGAATTACCCCTAAAGGCAAAAATGCAATTACCACCTTGCCACTCGAAATGATCAGACCTTATATAACTTATGAGCAAGCTATAAATAGCGACGATATAAAAGCTAAACCTTATATTTTAGGGGCAAACGAGAACACGAAAACACAAACGTTAGGGCATATTTTATACGTTAAAGGCGATTTAAAGTTACACCAAGCTTATGCAATTTATCATAAAGGTAAGCCATATTTAGACCCAGAAACTGGAAGGGTACTTGCTAATCGTGCTGCTTATGTTGGTATGGCTCGCGCCTTTAGAAAAGGCGATGCCGCTAATGGCGAGCCTGCATCGGTCAGAGTTGAGTCGGTGAAGCGCGAAATAAAACAAGGCGACTTTTTACTTCCAGCAATGGAAGGGCAAATGCTACCAGCGTATTTTAATATGCATCGTCCTACCCAGGCTGTATTGGGTTATGTTATTGCTTCGCCAAGCGATTCTAGAGAATTTAGCACTATGGATGTAGTGGTGCTAAACTTAGGGTCAGAGCAGCAAGTAGAAGTGGGTCATGTACTTGATATTGAACGCCAATCACCAAGCGTTATAGATGGTCCTCGTGGTCCTCGCTACACCGAGGACTCAAGTCGCTTTGAGAAGTTAATTTCAAATGCTAACGAGTTTTTTGGTGCTGAACCCGATGATGGAAGTACGGTTTGGAAAATGCCGAAAGAAAAAGTAGGTGAGTTAATTGTATTTAAGGTGTATGACAACGTAAGTTATGCGCTAATAACTAAAAATCAGCACCCAATTCGCGTTGGAGATATTGCAGTTATTCATTAAGTAGCGAGTCGGTGCTCTAGGAGAGAGCATGGATCAGTCATCTGGCAAGCTAGCCCACTGGCTTGCCTTTTATATATGTAAAGGGTTGGGTATTAAAACCCTTTTAGCACTATCTAAAAACCATTCCCTTGAGTCATTGTTTGGCTTATCTCATCAGCAATTACTGCAATTAGGACTAAGTGCTAATCAAGCTACTAATTTGTTGCACACTAATTGGCAGCAAATTACGCATTATGAACAGTTAATCCTACACAATAATATAACGGTTATTAGTATTTTTGATGCCGCTTACCCCGAAGATTTAAAACAAATAGCCAGTGCGCCTTTATTGCTTTTTTGCAAAGGCGATGTGTCGTTATTAACTAGCCCACAAATAGCCATAGTTGGGAGCCGTAACGCCACTCCCACCGGGCTGGAAATAGCTGCTGAGTTTGCATATCAACTTACCTTAGCTGGAATCACTATTACTTCAGGCATGGCCCGCGGTATAGACGGAGCTGCGCATAAAGGGGCCTTAGCTGGCAGCGGAAAAACCATTGCCGTGCTGGGTACCGGTGTTGATATTTACTACCCTAAGCAGCATAAGCTACTTACAAATCAAGTATTAGAGCAGGGCTTGCTTGTAAGTGAGTTTTTACCTGGTACTGCCGCGAATGCGCATAATTTTCCGCGTCGTAATCGTATTATATCGGGGTTGTCGCTGGGGGTACTTATTGTTGAAGCTGAAATTAAAAGCGGTTCGCTTATTACTGTACGCTATGCGCTGGAGCAAAATAAAGAAGTATTTGCTGTTCCCGGATCGATTAAAAACCCACTTGCCCAAGCGAGTCATTTTTTAATTAAGCAAGGTGCTAAGCTCGTGGAGAATGTAAGTGATATTCTTGATGAGGTGAGCTTTGCTTATCAAAGTGGTTTTTTAACTCCAGAGCAGTCAACCCAAACCAATAAAGACTCCCAGTGTGAGGTGTTAAATAGTATTGGCTTTGAGGTAACCAGTGTTGATGACATTGTTCGCCGTGCTCAGTGGCCAATTGATAAAGTGCAAGCCAGATTGCTGGACTTGGAGCTAGATGATCAAATAGAGCGAGTTTTAGATGGTTACATCAGGTTAAATACTTAAGCTAAATGCGAGGTGGTGATATGTTTGAAGTGCTTATGTATCTTTTTGAAAACTATATTCACAACGACGCTGGGCTCTTCATTGAACCTAACGAATTGACCGATGAATTATTACGAGCTGGTTTTAATCAAGCCGAAATATTTAAAGCACTAGATTGGCTAGAGCAGCTAGCCGAATTACAGCATAGTGACACATCACCATATTTAATCACTGACTCGCCACAAACAATGAGAATATTTACCGACCACGAATGCAAAATGCTGGATGTGCAGTGCCGTAATTTTTTAATGTTTGTTGAACGCATTGGCGTTACTAATGGTATTACCCGTGAAATGGTAATGGACCGCTTAGCAGCGCTAGATAAATCTTTTATAGGGTTAGACGATTTAAAGTGGGTGGTGTTAATGGTGCTATTTAATATACCCGGAGCAGAAGTGGCTTGTGAGCAAATGGAGGATCTTATATTTGACCAGCCCGGGGACTTACTTCACTAATACCTAAATTCAAGATACCTATTAATACCTATTTAATACAAAACATGAGCATACGAGTAAATTAAATTGCTTAAGTACTTTCGAAAAAGTAATTTATATAGCAAGTATATGCCATAATCTTTGCCTTATTATTGCACCGTACTTTTTACGCTATAATTGGCCGCTAATTTAATGTAATGGGTATAGCTATTGTATCTTTAAGTGTTTTGGGTATATTAGGCGAAAATTCACCAACCTTTAGGATCACCATGAGTAAAATCGACCATTCGCTTTTCTCGGCGAATAAGCACGCCCTAGAAAAAGAATATGAGATATGCCCACAATGTGGTTCAGAGTTAGTGATCCGCAATAGTAAATCAGGCCCATTTTTAGGTTGTGCCAGCTACCCCAAGTGCGATTTTATTCGCCCGTTGGCGCATCACGATAGCAGTGAAATAAAAGTGCTAGAAGATTCCGCATGTCCACAATGTAGTAAGCAGCTGGTGGTAAAAAATGGCCGCTACGGTATGTTTATTGGTTGTACAGGGTATCCAGAGTGTCATTACATTGCCAATGAAAACGAGGCAAAGCAAAATGAAGAGCCATTACCTAGTTGCCCTAAATGTAAAAAAGGCCGTTTAGTTTCACGTAGTAATAAATTTGGTAAAATATTTTATTCATGCGATTGCTACCCAAGCTGTAAATATACGCTGAATAATAAACCGGTTGAGCAATCGTGCCCAGAATGTAACTGGCCACTGCTGATTGAGAGAAAAATGGCTAATAGTACTGTGTTACAATGCCCGCAAAAAAGTTGTATGCATAAACTTGCAGCCACTGAATAACGTTTAAAACTCCTGGAGACGATTTTGTCAGATCAATCTACTATAGCTGCTGCTATAACATGTTTAGCGCAAGGCGAAGTGATTTTATACCCTACAGAAGCTGTATATGGCTTAGGTTGCGATCCAGATAATCAACAAGCAGTTGAGCGACTACTGGCTATTAAACAGCGCCCGGTCGAAAAAGGCCTTATTTTAATTGCCGATAACTACGGGCAGTTATTAAAATATGTAGATGATGCCAAAATCCCAATGGATAAACGTGCCGACATTTTTTCAAGTTGGCCAAATGCGATTACTTGGGTTATGCCCGCAGCTAAAAACACCCCAAAGTGGTTAACTGGGCAGTATGACACTATTGCAGTTAGGGTGACTAACCATCCAACCGTAAAGCGCTTATGCCAAGAGTTTGGTAAGCCACTGGTATCAACTAGCGCTAATTTAAGCGGTCAAAATACAGTATTAAGCATTGCCGAGGCTAAAAGCCAGTTTACTGAGCAGGTAGGTTATTATGTTGATGAGCCACTCGGTGGTAATACGCAACCAAGTACAATTAAAGATGCCATGATTGGCAAAGTATTTAGAGGTTAATATGCAAAGTAAATTATTAGAGCAAGTAAAAGCCTACTTTATGGCTTTGCAAGACACTATTAGCCAAGGCCTTGAAGCAGCCGATGGTAAAGCTAAGTTTATAGAAGATAACTGGCAGCGTAGCGAAGGCGGCGGCGGACGTACACGCGTTATCACTAATGGTAATATTATTGAGCAAGGCGGTGTTAACTACTCGCATGTATTTGGTGCCTCTATGCCCGCATCTGCAACCGCACACAGACCCGAACTTGCAGGGCGAAGCTTTCATGCTTGCGGTGTGTCATTGGTTATTCATCCAAAAAATCCACATATACCAACCAGTCATGCCAATGTGCGTTTTTTTATTGCCGAAAAAGAAGGCGAACAACCAATATGGTGGTTTGGTGGTGGCTTTGACTTAACCCCTTTTTATCCTGTACTTGATGATGTAGTACATTGGCATCAAGTAGCACATGACTTATGTGCACCATTTGGCGATGAGTTGTATCCAAAGTACAAAACCTGGTGCGATGAATATTTTTATTTAAAGCATCGCGATGAAACACGCGGTGTAGGTGGGTTATTTTTTGACGACCTAAATGAACTGGGTTTTGAGCAAAGCTTTGCCTTTACGCAAGCAGTAGGTAATGGCTTTTTAGAGGCTTACTTACCTATTATAGAGCGTCGTAAAAAAGATGAATACACAGCGCAGCAACGCGACTTCCAGCTTTATCGTCGTGGCCGCTACGTAGAGTTTAATTTAGTCTGGGATAGAGGCACTCTGTTTGGTTTGCAAACGGGTGGTCGCACCGAATCTATATTAATGTCTATGCCACCGTTAGCGCGTTGGGAGTATAACTACACTCCCAACGTAGAGAGTGCTGAGGCTAAGTTATACGACGAGTTTTTAAAGCCACAAGACTGGTTATCATTACGCTAATTGCCAATTATTTCAACACTAAACAGTAAGATCTAAATTTTTACTGTTTAGTTTGTTAATTTAAAGCTCCTTACTTGTTCATCTAAAGTGCGAGCCAATGTTAATAGCTCTTCACTTACTTTTTGGTTATCGTTAGCGTCTATTAAAGACTGCTCAGCATTATCGCTAATACCGACAACACTTCTATTTATTTCCTCAGCGGCTAAACTTTGTTGTTCAGTTGCTTGTGCTATTTGCACGTTAAGCTGATTTATCTCATTCATCTGCATTGAAATATCTTTTAAAGCAACAGCTACGTTTTTTACTTGTTGCGCTCTTTCATCGGCCTCTTTACACGACTCACCCATTGTTTTTACTGTTTGCGCGGCTTCGGATTGAAGCTTATCAATAGTACGTCGAATTTCATCCGTGGATGCGTGAGTACGGGTGGCTAAAGTGCGCACCTCATCTGCAACTACTGCAAAGCCTCTACCAGCCTCACCGGCTCGAGCAGCTTCAATAGCAGCATTCAATGCAAGTAAATTTGTTTGTTCGGCAATACTGCTGATCACCTCAAGTACTTTACCTACTTCAAGTGTTTGCGCTTGTAGTTGACTGACTTGATTTGCAGCTTGGCGCACATCATGTGCCAACTGATTGATGCTCTGCTCTGTATGTTTGGCTATATGCATACTCTTTTTAGCAAGTTCGTTACTGTTTTCTGATTTTTCAGAAGCAAATAAGGTCGTGTTTTTTACTTCGTTAGATGAGCTTTCTAGTTCGTTAATGGCAGCAGCAACCGAGTCGGTATTTCTTTTTTGCTCTAAAATAGCGCGCTCTGTGGTATCAGCGGAGGTATAAATAGTTTCAGCAGAGTGAATTAACACTTTTGAAGAATGAGAAACTTGAGCAATATTTTCTTTAAACGTCTCTATCATCTGGTTGAAGCTTTTTGCCAGCCATCCGAGTTCGTCTTCGGCATTATCGTCTACACGTAAGCTTAAATCTTTATTCGTTGTTGCCAAGTGCATGGTATGGCCTAGCTTTTTAAGCCGAACAATAAAAAGCTTTCTAAACATTATACCAAGTAACACAAAGGCAATAATAAAAATGGTTGATAATAATAGCGTATTTATTAAAGTATTTTTTGTAACGGCGGTATCAATATCAGCTAAAGAATAGCTAATTTTAACTACACCAAGTACGTCGCCTTCTTGTGCTTGATGACAAGCTAAGCAGTTGGTGCCTTTATAATCGCTGCTTGCAAACATGGGGCGTAAATAGGTCATTATCCGTGTATTACTTTGCTGATGAACTTGTAATAGTTCTTCGCCTTGTAGTGCCAAGCGTTCCTGCTCATTACTGGGGGCTTGGTTTTTATTTCCGGGGCCATATAGTTTAGTCACTATTGGGCTGCGGATAATGTGCGCATCTTTTATATTAGGGTGTTTTTGGAGTTTATCGCTGAGAATTCCTCTATTAGCCATAGTGCCAGTTAGCATCATGGTGTTAACCGAGTCAAAGTAGTTATCAGCTAGAATTTTTATATTGTCTTGTACTGTATCTTGAGCAAGCGAGTGTTGCTGCTTAGCACTACTAAAAATGCTCGCAACCAATACGAGCAAACCAGTTATAGCAAGTAATGCATAAATTTTATGTTGAATGGATTTCACACGCAGGCACTTTTTTTAAACAATGGATGCTTATTATGCGTGTTTAAAAAAAGTGAATTTTGACTTAGCGCAAACAATAGTAATAAAAAGTGGCACTCTTATTTCTTTAATGCTGGTTAATCATATGGCTCGCTAGCTGTCCAAACGATTGCTTAAGGCCTTCTCGTAGTAATGGATTATCTACTTCAAGGTCTAATGTTTTATTCATACAGTACATCCATTGGTCGCGCAAGTCTTGATCAATGGTAAAAGGCATATGGCGTTTACGCAGCATAGGATGGCCATGTTTTGCTACAAATAGGTCTGGGCCGCCTAACCAGCCAGATAAAAATTCAAAAAACACTTGGCGAATTCTATCTAATGGCAGAGGATGCATATCATATAATGGTTTAGCGTATTCATCTGTAGCCATAATATCGTAGAATCTATTTGCAATAGCAAGTGCGCCTGCTTCTCCACCTAGTATTTCATAAGGTGTTTTTTCAGGTGTGGGTGTTTGCTCTATTGTGGCGGGCTTAGATTTTGAAAAAAGTCGTTTAATCATATTATTTATCATCGTTAATAGGCAGTATTACTACTGCAAAGAGGTTGCTTTAAAATGGACAAATATGCGGTTTTTGGAAATCCAATAAAACATTCAAAATCCCCCGCGATACATAAACAATTTGCTATCTCTTTAGGTGAGCAAATCGACTATCGCGCAATCTTAGCACCTATCGATAACTTTGAAAAAACAGTATCGAATTTTTTTGCTCAAGGCGGTAAGGGAGCTAATGTAACTATGCCCTTTAAAGAGCAGGCTTTTGCAATGGCAGATGAGCTCACACCATTAGCTAAAATTGTCGGTGCAGTAAATACCTTAAAAAAGCAAGCAGACGGCACGTTACTAGGCGATAACACCGACGGCATCGGCTTTGTAAGCGATCTGCTGGCTAATAATGTCAGTATTACCGGTAAACGTATTTTAATAATAGGCGCAGGCGGGGCTGCAAGGGGGGTTGTTTTACCCTTGCTGGATCATCAGCCACAGGAAGTTGTTATTGTTAATCGTACCGCCGAAAAAGCACAAAATTTAGCAAAGTTGTTTGCTCAACATGGGAATGTATCGGGTTATGGTTTTAACAATCTACCAGAAAACGATTATGCGCTTATCATAAACTCTACCTCTAGCAGTATGAATGACGAGCTTCCAGCACTTGATCAAAAACATATTACTAACTGTGAAGTAGCGTATGACATGTTTTATTCACTGCAAAATACCATTTTTATGAATTGGGTAGCGCAGTATAATAGTAAGACTAAATTGTTGGATGGCAGCGGCATGCTAGTTGGTCAGGCTGCCCAGGCATATTATGTATGGCGTAATAAAATGCCTGCAATACTACCTGTCGTTAATGCACTAAAACAGGGAGCACTTACATGAACCAAGCAATACAATTTATAGATAGGTTAGAATTTAGAGAGCCAGCGCACCAATTAGTCTTTTTTGCACAAGTAAATGGCATGCTGGTGGAATGTGTTGTTGCGGTAAGTAGTTTAGGTTTGACCGATGAAAGTCATGCAACAAGTTATTTTGAAAAAAATCGTTTTGATTACGAAGAGCGCGCCGAGCAACTTATCGAAGATGAAAGTTACAACTCGGCAGGCCAAATAGAAGTCAGCTTAATTAGCTAAGTGCTTATATAACGTCGTCACTTAAGTACTCATTTTTAAGCAGTACATAGTTATCCGCAGATACTTTTAAAAATGTAAGCTCTTGCTCGGTAAGCGCTCGAGCTTGCTTAACTGGACTGCCTACATATAAGTAACCAGACTCCAAACGCTTATTTGGTGGCACCAATGAACCCCCGCCAATAATCACATTATCTTCAACAATGGCATTGTCCATAATAATTGCGCCCATTCCCACCAATATACGATTACCTAACTGACAACCATGTAACATAACTTTGTGCCCAACCGTTACATCATCACCAATTATAAGCGGATAACCTTCGGGGTTACTTTTGGTTGCTCGCGATAAATGCAGCACGCTACCATCTTGTATATTAGTACGCTCACCAATGCGTATATAGTTTACATCACCACGGGCAGCAACTAACGGCCACACGCTGCTATCATCACCCAAAGTAATATCGCCAACCAATACCGATGATTCATCTATATAAACAGACGCATTAAATGAAGGGATAACACCTTTATAAGAACGGATTGTCATATCTGCACCTTTAACTAACAGTTATATTAAATTATGAGTGTAACAGCAGAGCTTATTTAAGTGCCACAAAAGCAGTAATTGTTTATAAAACTATCAGTTTTAGGCGCTTTAGCTCAGTTACTGAGCGAACGTCGTTTTTTTTTAGTTTTTCAGTAAAAAATGCTTGATCTGTTTTCGGATCTCCCTATAATGCGACCCCACTGAGACGGGAAACGTCAACGCCTAGCGAGACGCGAACTACTCAGAGAGTTAAATAAAACTTCGGTTTTAAATCTTCCAAAAAGAAAGTTTAAAACAAAGTGTTGACTCGAAAAATAAAGGATGTATTATACGCATCCCTTGAGACGCTAAAGCGACTCAAAACGTTCTTTAACAATATAAAGCAATCATCTGTGTGGGCACTCGTACAGATTGAGTTCTAACAGCCAAGCTTAGTTCGCTAAGTAAGGCAAACAAATTAGAGTCTCAATTGAAAACTGAGTGACCAACAGAAGTAACTTATTTATAAGTTGCTTCGGCACAGTCAATTCAATATCGAAAGATATTAAAAAATTCAGAATTCATTGAGCTGTCGAAAGACATAAAACTTTTTAATTGAAGAGTTTGATCATGGCTCAGATTGAACGCTGGCGGCAGGCCTAACACATGCAAGTCGAGCGGTAACAGAAAGTAGCTTGCTACTTTGCTGACGAGCGGCGGACGGGTGAGTAATGCTTGGGAACATGCCTTGAGGTGGGGGACAACAGTTGGAAACGACTGCTAATACCGCATAATGTCTACGGACCAAAGGGGGCTTCGGCTCTCGCCTTTAGATTGGCCCAAGTGGGATTAGCTAGTTGGTGAGGTAATGGCTCACCAAGGCGACGATCCCTAGCTGGTTTGAGAGGATGATCAGCCACACTGGGACTGAGACACGGCCCAGACTCCTACGGGAGGCAGCAGTGGGGAATATTGCACAATGGGCGCAAGCCTGATGCAGCCATGCCGCGTGTGTGAAGAAGGCCTTCGGGTTGTAAAGCACTTTCAGTCAGGAGGAAAGGTTAGTAGTTAATACCTGCTAGCTGTGACGTTACTGACAGAAGAAGCACCGGCTAACTCCGTGCCAGCAGCCGCGGTAATACGGAGGGTGCGAGCGTTAATCGGAATTACTGGGCGTAAAGCGTACGCAGGCGGTTTGTTAAGCGAGATGTGAAAGCCCCGGGCTCAACCTGGGAACTGCATTTCGAACTGGCAAACTAGAGTGTGATAGAGGGTGGTAGAATTTCAGGTGTAGCGGTGAAATGCGTAGAGATCTGAAGGAATACCGATGGCGAAGGCAGCCACCTGGGTCAACACTGACGCTCATGTACGAAAGCGTGGGGAGCAAACGGGATTAGATACCCCGGTAGTCCACGCCGTAAACGATGTCTACTAGAAGCTCGGAGCCTCGGTTCTGTTTTTCAAAGCTAACGCATTAAGTAGACCGCCTGGGGAGTACGGCCGCAAGGTTAAAACTCAAATGAATTGACGGGGGCCCGCACAAGCGGTGGAGCATGTGGTTTAATTCGATGCAACGCGAAGAACCTTACCTACACTTGACATACAGAGAACTTACCAGAGATGGTTTGGTGCCTTCGGGAACTCTGATACAGGTGCTGCATGGCTGTCGTCAGCTCGTGTTGTGAGATGTTGGGTTAAGTCCCGCAACGAGCGCAACCCCTATCCTTAGTTGCTAGCAGGTAATGCTGAGAACTCTAAGGAGACTGCCGGTGATAAACCGGAGGAAGGTGGGGACGACGTCAAGTCATCATGGCCCTTACGTGTAGGGCTACACACGTGCTACAATGGCGCATACAGAGTGCTGCGAACTCGCGAGAGTAAGCGAATCACTTAAAGTGCGTCGTAGTCCGGATTGGAGTCTGCAACTCGACTCCATGAAGTCGGAATCGCTAGTAATCGCGTATCAGAATGACGCGGTGAATACGTTCCCGGGCCTTGTACACACCGCCCGTCACACCATGGGAGTGGGTTGCTCCAGAAGTAGATAGTCTAACCCTCGGGAGGACGTTTACCACGGAGTGATTCATGACTGGGGTGAAGTCGTAACAAGGTAGCCCTAGGGGAACCTGGGGCTGGATCACCTCCTTATACGATTTAGAACTTATTTGTTCGTAGTGTCCACACAGATGATTGTTAATTGTAAAGAGAACAACACTTATTGTTTGGGTCTGTAGCTCAGCTGGTTAGAGCGCACCCCTGATAAGGGTGAGGTCGGTAGTTCAAATCTACTCAGACCCACCACTTTACTCCCATACATCGTTATGGAATATCTCGTTTAGTAAACTAAACGTCGATTTCCCACGCCTTGTCTGGAAGAAAAGTCGGTATACAAACAGTAAGACCAGCATATGTGGGGCTATAGCTCAGCTGGGAGAGCGCCTGCCTTGCACGCAGGAGGTCAGCAGTTCGATCCTGCTTAGCTCCACCACTTTACTTCTTAAAAATAAATATTCTTTATCGGGTCATAAACGACCTGAGAATGAAGTGTGTTTAATTTTGAGAAGTTTTTATTTCTCTTGCTCTTTAAAAATTTGGAAAAGCTGATAATAAAATTCTGATGAATACATTGTTATTTATCAAGAGTTTTCAAAAGTAAAAAAAGAATGGTAGCAGTACCATTCAGTGCCATTTAATTAACTCTTATGAGTTGATTGATTGGTATCTACTTTAGTATTCAATATTGACTTCTGGCGAAGTTAAACTGTCACACAACAAAGACCCGTTTGGGTTGTATGGTTAAGTGACTAAGCGTACACGGTGGATGCCTTGGCAGTTGGAGGCGATGAAGGACGTATTAACTTGCGATAAGCCTAGTCAAGCTAGTAAAAAGCACTTGAGACTAGGATTTCCGAATGGGGAAACCCACCTGCTTGCAGGTATCGTTAACTGAATACATAGGTTAACGAGGCGAACGCGGAGAACTGAAACATCTAAGTACCCGTAGGAAAAGAAATCAACCGAGATTCCGAAAGTAGCGGCGAGCGAAATCGGAACAGCCCTTAAGCTTATTATGTGTTAATGGAAGGCTGCTGGAAAGCGCCACGATACAGGGTGATAGTCCCGTACATGAAAAGACATTTTAAGTGAAATCGAGTAGGTCGGAGCACGTGAAACTTTGACTGAATATAGGTGGACCATCATCTAAGGCTAAATACTCCCAACTGACCGATAGTGAACCAGTACCGTGAGGGAAAGGCGAAAAGAACCCCTGTGAGGGGAGTGAAATAGAACCTGAAACCGTGTACGTACAAGCAGTAGGAGCCCACTTGTTGGGTGACTGCGTACCTTTTGTATAATGGGTCAGCGACTTATATTTTGTAGCGAGGTTAACCGATTAGGGTAGCCGTAGGGAAACCGAGTCTTAACTGGGCGAATAGTTGCAAGGTATAGACCCGAAACCCGGTGATCTAGCCATGAGCAGGTTGAAGGTTGAGTAACATCAACTGGAGGACCGAACCCACTAACGTTGAAAAGTTAGGGGATGACTTGTGGTTAGGAGTGAAAGGCTAATCAAACCGGGAGATAGCTGGTTCTCCCCGAAATCTATTTAGGTAGAGCCTCGGACGAATACTTACGGGGGTAGAGCACTGTTAAGGCTAGGGGGTCATCCCGACTTACCAACCCTTTGCAAACTCCGAATACCGTAAAGTAATATCCGGGAGACACACGGCGGGTGCTAACGTCCGTCGTGAAGAGGGAAACAACCCAGACCGCCAGCTAAGGTCCCAAAGTCATAGTTAAGTGGGAAACGATGTGGAAAGGCCCAGACAGCCAGGAGGTTGGCTTAGAAGCAGCCATCCTTTAAAGAAAGCGTAATAGCTCACTGGTCGAGTCGGTCTGCGCGGAAGATGTAACGGGGCTAAACTATGCACCGAAGCTGCGGATTCATCTTAGGATGAGTGGTAGGGGAGCGTTCTGTAAGCCGTTGAAGGTGACCCGGGAGGGTTGCTGGAGGTATCAGAAGTGCGAATGCTGACATGAGTAACGATAATGGGAGTGAAAAACTCCCACGCCGGAAGACCAAGGGTTCCTATCCCATGTTAATCAGGGTAGGGTAAGTCGACCCCTAAGGCGAGGCCGAAAGGCGTAGTCGATGGGAAACAGATTAATATTTCTGTACTCGATATAATTGCGATGGGGGGACGGAGCAGGCTAAGCAAGCATGGCGTTGGTAGTCCATGTGAAAGTGAGTAGGGCGTTTGTTTAGGTAAATCCGGACGAACATTAAACCTGAGACACGAGACGAGTCACTAAGGTGATGAAGTTGCTGATGCCATACTTCCAGGAAAAGCCTCTAAGCTTCAGATTATATGGAATCGTACCCCAAACCGACACAGGTGGTCAGGTAGAGAATACTAAGGCGCTTGAGAGAACTCGGGTGAAGGAACTAGGCAAAATCGTACCGTAACTTCGGGAGAAGGTACGCTCCTATCTGTGATGAGACTTGCTCTCTAAGCGGACGGGAGCCGCAGTGACCAGGTGGCTGGGACTGTTTATTAAAAACACAGCACTGTGCAAAATCGCAAGATGACGTATACGGTGTGACACCTGCCCGGTGCCGGAAGGTTAATTGATGGGGTTATCCTTAGGGAGAAGCTCTTGATCGAAGCCCCGGTAAACGGCGGCCGTAACTATAACGGTCCTAAGGTAGCGAAATTCCTTGTCGGGTAAGTTCCGACCTGCACGAATGGTGTAACCATGGCCACGCTGTCTCCACCCGAGACTCAGTGAAATTGAAATCGCAGTGAAGATGCTGTGTACCCGCGGCTAGACGGAAAGACCCCGTGAACCTTTACTACAGCTTGGCACTGAACATTGAACCTACATGTGTAGGATAGGTGGGAGACTTTGAAGATGAGACGCTAGTTTTGTTGGAGTCAACCTTGAAATACCACCCTTGTAGTTTTGATGTTCTAACGTTGGCCCCTGAATCGGGGTTACGGACAGTGCCTGGTGGGTAGTTTGACTGGGGCGGTCTCCTCCTAAAGAGTAACGGAGGAGCACGAAGGTTGGCTAAGTACGGTCGGACATCGTACGGTTAGTGTAATGGTAGAAGCCAGCTTAACTGCGAGACAGACACGTCGAGCAGGTACGAAAGTAGGTCATAGTGATCCGGTGGTTCTGAATGGAAGGGCCATCGCTCAACGGATAAAAGGTACTCCGGGGATAACAGGCTGATACCGCCCAAGAGTTCATATCGACGGCGGTGTTTGGCACCTCGATGTCGGCTCATCACATCCTGGGGCTGAAGTCGGTCCCAAGGGTATGGCTGTTCGCCATTTAAAGTGGTACGCGAGCTGGGTTTAGAACGTCGTGAGACAGTTCGGTCCCTATCTGCCGTGGGCGTTTGAGAATTGAGAGGGGTTGCTCCTAGTACGAGAGGACCGGAGTGAACGAACCGCTGGTGTTCGGGTTGTCATGCCAATGGCATTGCCCGGTAGCTACGTTCGGAACTGATAAGCGCTGAAAGCATCTAAGCGCGAAGCAGGCCTCGAGATGATTTCTCACTAGAGCTATAAGCTCTCTGAAGGGCCGTTGGAGACTACAACGTTGATAGGCAAGATGTGGAAGTGCTGTGAGGCATTAAGCTAACTTGTACTAATTACCCGTGAGGCTTAACCATACAACGCCAAACGCGTTTTATGTGACAGTTCAAGCAAGAAGTTAATATTGCTAAAGTAGATATTTACGTAAAGACTTAAAAAATATTATCAGATATTTTCCAAATTCAGTTAATTTGTAGTGATACGAATTAACGCCCTAATTTGCTTGGTAACCATAGCGTTTTGGACCCACCTGACCCCATGCCGAACTCAGTAGTGAAACGAAACAGCGCCGATGATAGTGTAGCATTTGCTATGTGAAAGTAGGACATTGCCAGGCTCCAAATTGTAGAAAGCCCGAATTTAACGATTCGGGCTTTTTTACGCCTGTAGAAAAGTGAAATGTGGGTGAGTAATGTACACAAGTCTCCCGCGTAGGTCGGGCGAGCGTAGCGACACCCGACACTCAAATCATAAAAACATCACCACTAGCCAATGAATGTGTAGCATTTGCTATGTGACTCTCCACTGCTGTGGGCACTACGACATTACCAGGCTCCAAATTGTAGAAAGCCCGACTAGAAATAGTCGGGTTTTTTTACGTCTGCAGAAAAGTGAAATGTGGGTGAAATTGAATAATGTACGCAAATCTCCCACGTAGGTTGGGCGAGCGTAGCGATACCCGACGATAAAGAGCATCAAAAATAGCTCAAGGAGCCTGTAGCCTTTAACAATCGCTGTATTCTCAAGTTAGAAATTCATTTTTAAAATCATTTTGTTGCAACTTCACTGTTGGTTTAATAAGTGACCTGTGTAAAACTACTGAGGTTAATTCAGTAAATCAGGTGACATGAATGTCAAATATTAAAGCTTGGAAACTTCTCAGCCTGTTTTGTTTGTTTGCGGTGCTTATGGGTTGCCAATCTAAAGAAGAGCAACTGCAAAAAACAATTCAAGAATCGATTAAAAAAGCGGAGGTTGAGCTATCACAGCTAGGTACTGCGCTTGATAATGGTAGTTTGCGTAATGCATTATTACTTAAAGAATACGGTGTTCAGCTTAAAAATCAGCAACCAGAACTTTCAAAAGTTGTTGATGTCATTACCCTTGACGCCACTCGTCAAGGTGCACTTTATAGTGGTTTAACACAGCGACTTAAAGATATTAAGGGCACCTACCTTATTCCTCCTTACGAAGATACTTTGCACAGTATTGACTTATTGCGCGAAGCTGCAAAGCCTACGTTATTTTCAGATGCGTTAACCGATCCTATTAATATGCTTGCGGATATGTCTAAAGGTAATTTAGCGCGTATTGGTGCTATTAGTCAGCAAGCTGAAGGCGCTGGAGTTGGTAACCAAATGGTGGGTAATCCTAATTATGGTAACTGGCAATCTAACAGCAATGGTACTAGCTTTTGGCAATGGTACGGTATGTATCGTATTTTAGGGGATGTATTCAATCGTGTTGAATATGGTAGCTGGAGCCGAGGTCGTAAATATAGTTATTACAACGATTACGGCCGCACGCGCTACTCAAGCCCAAAACAAATTAAAGCGCAGAGCACGCTAGAAACACGTACGCGTCAATCATATCAACGCCAAGGTAAGCAGTTTACTAGCCCTTATGCGAGCAAAAAAACGGGGGCGTCAGGCTTAAGCCGAAGTAGCTACACACCACCTAAAAGTCGCAGTAGTTATTCTCGTTCGAGTAGTTATAGCAATAACTCGGGCTCAGTTCGTAACAGCGGTAGTAGAACCTCTCGTGGCGTGAGCCGTGGTAAGTAAAAGAATAAAGTTGGAGTTAGAGTAATATGTATGAATTTAATGGAATAACAATGTGGTCACTACAAGCGCTGGCGATTGATTTTGCAATTATTGTTTTGCTGTTTGTGAGTCTTAAATATATTAAGGGTTGGGTATCTAACCTGCATGCTAATGATGAAATTACTGAGCGTGATAACTTTGCATTTGGTATTAGTTTTGCTGCGGGTTTAGTTGCATTGGCGATTGTGCTTACAGGTGTAAGCAGCGGTGCTTTTGCAGTGTCATTACAGCAAGAAGCTCTGCAAATGTTGGGCTATGGTGCACTGGCTATTTTACTTATTAAGCTTGGGCATTTCTTTCAAGATAAAGTTGCGCTGCGTAAAGTGAGCTTACATAGCGAAATAGTTAAAGGTAACGTGACTGCGGCTGTTATCGACTTTGGCCACGTTGTTAGTGTCGCCATTGTAATTCGCTCGGCATTGTTGTGGGTGGCTACCGACGGTTGGCATGGTTTACCAATTGTGGTTGCTGCTTTTGTTATTGGCAGCCTAGTGCTGTTGTTAGTGAGCCAATATCGCGTACAGCTGTTTAAGCGCACCAATAAAAGTGGTGATTGCTTACAGCAAGCAATTATTGATGGCAACTTAGCCGTGGGTATTCGTTATGCCGGTTTTTTAATTGGCAGCGCATTAGCCATTACCGCAGCAACGGGGATTGCGCCTTATGTAGCCGATAATATTAATGCGAGTTTGTTGTACTGGGCTATAAGTGCAGTAGTGAGTTTACTGGTATTTATTATTTTGCACTTAGTGACAATTAAAATAATTTTATCTGGCTGTGATATTTCAGATGAAGTGAACCGTCAAAAAAATGTGGGTGTAGCCGCTATTTCTGCAGCGTTATCATTTGCGGTAGGTATAACTATGGCAACACTATTAGGCGCATAATCGAGTGTCATCAACTATAAAAAGCCCAAGTAAATTTAGTTTACTTGGGCACGATATTTTACTTATTACCGTTATGGCCGTACTCGCAGGGTGTGGCCTTATTTATGAATACTTACTGTCTCATTATGCGGGGCGGGTACTTGGCTCAGTAGAAAGCGCTATTTATGCGATGATCGGCACTATGATAGTAGCAATGGGCATTGGCGCATTTTTAGCACGTTGGTTTAAAGATGCATTTACCGCCTTTGCTTGGCTAGAAAGTATAATTGCTTTGATTGGTATGGGCTGTATTTTAGCCATTGCCGGCGTTATTGCTGTTAGCTATTCACTGCCGCATATGTTTTCGAGTATTTTTAATTTACCTCCCGACGTAGTACTCAATGGCTATGTATTTCAAAAGCTACAAGAGTGGTCGCGTTTTTTACCCTATGTATTTGGCCTTATACTTGGCTTGTTTATTGGTATGGAAATACCGCTTATTGCGCGTATTCGTCAGCATGTTTATGGCCGTTTTTTAGAAAATAACGCAGGAACAATTTATGGTGCCGACTATATAGGCGCCGGAATTGGCGCGGCTATTTGGGTTAGCATTATGTTGTCTATGCCCATAATGCAAGCAGCCGCGTGGACTGCGCTGTTTAATATAATTGCTGGGCTTGCTTTTTTATGGCGGTATCACACCTATGTACGCTTTGCCAAACTGTTATTAGCGTGTCACCTGTTGTTACTAGTATTATTTGCGTTTATATTGGTATTGGGCAGTAGTTGGATGGATAACTTGAGCAATGTTTTATACAAAGACAAGGTTATTTATTCTCAAGCCACTAAATATCAACATGTGGTACTAACCGAGCGGTTAAGTAAAAATCAGCCGCAGCCAATAACCGATTTATACTTAAATGGGCGCTTACAGTTCTCTAGTGTTGATGAGCAAATATATCATTCAATGTTAGTTTACCCGGCTATGTTGGCGTCAAACCGTCATGAGCGGGTACTGATCATTGGCGGTGGCGATGGGCTGGCACTTAGAGATGTTTTAAAGTGGCCGGTGAGCAAAGTAACCCTGATTGACCTTGATGGGCAATTGCTTAATTTGTTTGGCCATAAAGATGCTGAATTTACTTCGCCTGAAGATATTAGCCAGCGGTTGTTAAGCCTTAATAGCAAATCTATGCATGATCCGCGTGCAGATATTATCGTTGGTGATGCCTTTTTAGAAGTTGAAAAGTTGCTCGATCAGGCAAAGCAATTTGATACTATTTTAATTGATTTACCTGACCCTAATCATCCCGATTTAAATAAAATGTATAGTGACTACTTTTATAATCATGTACGCCAATTACTAGCACCAGATGGCGCAATGGCGGTGCAGTCAACTTCGCCTTATCATGCTAAAAAAGCCTTTTTAAGTATTGCTAAAACGGTTAAAGCGGCTGGATTTGAATATGTAGAGCAGTATCAACAAAACATTCCTTCATTTGGACAGTGGGGCTGGACTATAGCTACCAAAATGGGGCAATCGGCTAGTGGGCGAATCAACGATATAACCGCAATGCCGATACCATCAAGGTGGATCAGTAAAGAATATTTACTGGCTAGTTTTATTTTTCCGAATAATTATTTCGAACATATTAAAGATATTGAAGTCAATAGGTTAGGCTCTGGCCAACTGTACGATTATTACCGTACAGCATGGCAAATAGAAAGCGAGTTGTATAAAAACTAATAAAACATGATTGACATAATATGTCAATCATGAGAATCTTAACTCAGACATAATATGTCAAACGACAAAAGGCAGAGACATGGAATTAAATGAACTTTCAATAAAATTAGCTTCTTTTGAAACAGAAGGCGCTAACTTTGAGTCTTTCTTGATTGCTAATCCAGGTGAGCAAGATGTATTACAAGTCATTGTTGATGAAAATGATGAGCTTCCAATTTTTGTTACGCAAACACAAGAGCAGTTATTATGCATTAGCTACTTGTTTGACGAAGATGAAGTTAAGCCGGAATTACGTAACGAGTTAAACGAAACATTACTACGTTTAAACGTGCCAATTCCATTAAGTGCATTTGCTAAAATCGATAATAAATACGCGATTTTTGGCGCACTGTCGGTAAATTCATCATTAGATGACATTACCCACGAACTAGTGACATTAGCCGATAATGCTATTGATGCACTAGAAGCCGTGACCATGTATTTAAACGATTAGTAGCGATTTAGTGGAGTTAAGATTATGAGTATTTTAAAAAAATTATTTACAGCAGTACGTGGCGGCGCGCGTGAAGCAGGCGAAGCAATTGTAGATAAAAACGGTATCCGTATTTTTGAGCAAGAAATTGCAGATGCACAAAATGCTTTGCACCGTGCTAAAAAAAGCCTAACAGAAGTTATGGCGAAAGAAATGCAAACTAAGCGTAAAATTAGCGCTGTAGATGCATCTATTGCTGAGCATGAAGCTTATGCTGGGCAAGCGCTGGAAAAAGGCAACGAAGCTTTAGCATTAGAAATTGCAGAAAAAATTGGCGAGTTTGAAGCTGAAAAAGCAGAGAACGAACAAGTATTATCTGGTTTTAGCAATCATATTGTAGCGCTTAAACAGCAAGTTAAAGAAGCTGAAAAGTCGATTAAAGAAAACCAACGCCAGCTAACTATGGTTAAAACCACAGAAAGCGTGCAACAAGCTACTATGGCTGTAAACAGCACATTAAACACTAACAGCTCGTCTATGACATCGGCTCGCCAATCACTTGAGCGTATTAAGCAACGCCAGCAAGACCGTCAAGATCAGTTAGGTGCAGCTAAAGAGCTTGAAGCCGATGTAAACGGCGACGATTTAAAAGCGAAAATGGCAGAAGCCGGAATTGGCGACAGCAGTCCAAAAAGTGCTGATATTTTAGCGCGTATTAAAGCCAAGCAAAATAGCTAATAATTACGTTCATATTTAAAAAGGTAACCAGGCTTTAGCTTAGTTACCTTTTTTGCTTAGAAGGCAGCCTTCCTATGTTTAATTTTTTCAAATCTAAAAAAGAGCCAGAGCGTCAGCTTAATCATGCCAGTGAGCTTAAAAAAGGTGACATGTTTACTGTCATTGATTCATTTGCTTATCCAGCGTGGTTAAAAGGGCAAACTCTTCGCGTTATTGATATACAAACTTACCAGTATCAACACAGTAGTGACACTGAGTTTGTGTTGGAAAGTGACAGCGGCCAAGTGGTATTTTTACAAATAGAGCAAGAAGATGGTGAGCAATGGGCTAACTTTTCTATAAAAGTACAACGTGATGAAGTAGAAGATATATTTGGCCTTGATCAGTTTGCGCGTATTTTTGATGAAGAGTCTTTAACGCATATCACAGTGCAAAATATACCAGAGCGTTTTACGCAGTTTTTAGCTAACAGCTATCAGCAAAGCGAATCGCCATTTGTGTGTTATTTTCATAATAAAGACTATCGCAATCAAGCTCTTCCACGTTATGAGCAAGAAGGTGGTGAGCTATGTGAAATGATTTGTTTAGAGTCTGATGATAAAGGCTTTGGTTTAAATATTGAGATTTGGGATGGTGGCGAAACCGAAGTATCGCTTACCTTAACGCGGCCAATTACCGACATTGTTGACTTGTTTCCAGGAGACGCTAAGTGAGTGATGCTAAAGAAAAGTGGTTACGCCAAGAGCAGGCAGTGCGTGCCACGCAAATGGCATTTGATCTAAGTAGCGAAGTACAAAAGTCGATAAAAAAGCAAGCGATTGATCAAGAGCTAACACCTTCAGATATGATCCGCAAAATACTCGGTTTGGATGTAAAGTCTAAAAAAACCCGACAGCGTCTATCGTTTAATTTAAACGACGATGAAATAGCACAGCTTGCAAGCCGTTTTGATGTGCAAAGTGATGATAAGCGCGTAGTAAAGCAACGCGTTGCAGAACTTTTGATTGCTCATACAAAAAAAATTAAGTAGTTTTATGTTATAGACGCTATGCCCTTAAACTAAAACGATAAAATAACGAGTTGCCGTGAATATAATTTTAATTGCTTACTTACTAATTTTTGCATTATTTGGTACTGCGGCAAGCTACTTTGTGCGTTTTATTTATGCGTATTGGGTGCTTAACAAAATGCCAATGCACTATATTATTAAAGCGGGGATTTGTTTAGTAATGGTGGTAATTATTTCAGCGTTAATCCCATATTTAGGATAACGCTGAAATTAAATTGTTTGCAGCATTATTTTATTTCAAAAGGTTGGCATTGCTGATTAATGCACAGTGATTGTACTTCAAGCACTGATGGGCAGTCAGTTAAGCCTTGTGCCTTATTTAGCGTGTTTTCTTGTGCTGTTATTTGCTGTGCAATCTGCTCAGCTTGTTCTTGTTGGGTATTAAGTGTTGAGTACACCGTATACTTACTTGGCCCACCGCACGCACGCGCACCTACTTCAAGCACTTTACATTGAAAGCTAGCTGTACAGCTATTGTTACTAACAATATCGTTAAGTTGACTATTAAGACTCGCTAAACTCGTTCCGTGATCATTGCTTGACGATGTTGTGCTAGCACAGCCGCTCAGTAATAAAATACTAGTAGCAATACTTACAATTGATAGTTTAATTGCTGATGGCAAACAACTCATAACCTTATCCTTAAAATACACTTACTGCTGAGCCTTCAAGTTTAACACATTTATTTTCTACACACTGCGTGCTTGGCGCAGTTAAATGTTGGCAAATACTGACCATTTGATTTTGGGCATTATAGTTACTTTCAAAAGTAGTGATTTTTTTACTTAATGCAGTGACTTGCTCAGTTGTTACTGTTGTCGTTGAATACACTATATAACTACTTGGGCCGCCACATGCTCGGCTACCTACAGCTTCTACTTGGCACTGCGTACTGCTATCACATTGTTTATTAGCAATGAGCGTATTTAATTCATTTTTAGCTGTTTTAATGTCATCAAGAGTAACTGTTTTCATGGCAGTATTTGATAGTTTTTCGGCTGGGGCATGTAATTCTGCTTTGTTACTTTTTTGCAGTTGTTGTAGTTTTTGCTGCGATGGCGTTGTTGCTTCGCTGGCAGTTGTTTTTTCTGTTTCTGCTACGGGGTTATCTAAACAAGCGGTTAAACACAATGGTAAAAATATAGCTAGCAATGGTGTACGCATAACAAATCCTGATAGTGGTGAATTATTCACCACTATCATACACTGTGCATTTGTTACGGCAATAAAAACTCTATTATCAAGCAATTAAAGCCGTTATTAATTACTGTGAATATTTACAGCCCGCCTTGGGTTAACTTGCTGGGGTTAAGTAGCTTTTCGAGCTCGCTGCGCGATAAATCAGTTTCTTGCTCGGCAACATCAATAATTGGGCGAGCTTCTTTATATGCTTGTTTCGCTATTTTGGCTGCTTTTTCATAACCGATCACCGGATTTAGCGCGGTTACTAAAATAGGATTTTTAGCCAGTGCCTTATCAATATTTAGCTGATTTACTGTAAAGCTAGCAATGGCTTTATCTCCCAGTGCTTGGGCGCTATTAGCGAGTAACTCTATACTTTGTAAAATATTATAAGCAATTACCGGCAGCATTACATTTAGCTCAAAATTACCTGCTTGGCCGGCAACGGTAATTGTAGCGTCGTTACCAATTACTTGGGCGCTCACCATAGCTGCCGCTTCGGGGATGACTGGGTTTACTTTGCCGGGCATAATAGATGATCCGGGTTGCAGTGCTTCAAGCTCTATTTCACCTAAACCAGCTAATGGACCAGAGTTCATCCAGCGCAAGTCGTTGGCTATTTTCATTTGCGCTACAGCAAGTACTTTTAATTGCCCTGAAAGCGCGACAATGGCATCTTGCGAACCAATATTGTAAAAAAAGTTACTGCTAGGCGTAAATCTAATACCTACGTTGGCACTGAGATTTTTAGCAAATAGCGGTGCAAATTGTGGATCGGCATTAATACCTGTTCCTACAGCGGTACCACCTTGCGCTAGTTCGCAAACACGCTCTAGGCTATGCCTTATACCAGCCGCGGCATGGTTAATTTGCGTT
Organism: Pseudoalteromonas sp. JB197; assembly: GCF_002332205.1. Lineage (NCBI taxonomy): Bacteria > Pseudomonadati > Pseudomonadota > Gammaproteobacteria > Alteromonadales > Pseudoalteromonadaceae > Pseudoalteromonas > Pseudoalteromonas sp. JB197. The sequence continues at coordinate 2,793,479 of NZ_NRGZ01000001.1, read as the reverse complement.
TGCCAGGCACTTAGAGTTTGCCCAAAAGTAACCGGCATAGCATCCATTAAATGAGTGCGGCCGGTTTTTACTATAGCGCCAACCTCGGCTTTTTTGTGTTCTAAATGCTGTGATAGTTTTTCTAGTGAAGGGAGTAATTCGTACACCACATTTATTGCGCTGCTCAGGGCAATGGCAGTAGGGATCACATCGTTAGAGCTTTGCCCCATGTTTACATCATCATTAGGATGAATGCTTTCATCGCCTAGCCGGCTTGCTAAAGTGGCAATCACTTCATTGGCATTCATATTTGAGCTAGTACCCGAGCCAGTTTGAAATATATCGACCGGGAAATGCTCATAATGGCTACCATCAATAATTTCTTGGCATGCTTGCTCTATTGCTTTAGCTTTAGTTTGGCTTAGGTGCCCAAGCTCAAAGTTGCTCTGCGCTGCCGCTTGTTTAATGTAAGCAAGGGCGGTTATAAACTGCTTAGGCATAGCTAAACCACTGATGGCAAAATTATTCACAGCGCGCTGAGTTTGCGCTTGATATAGTGCATTAGCAGGGACTTGTAACTCGCCCATGCTATCTGATTCTGTTCTAAACTGAGTCATAATATTCTTCCTTAAAAGGATTAAACCAGCGGCTGAGAATGCTCATTACGCACTCGCTTGGTAATTATTTATTGTAAGTAAACCTTGTACTCTATCTGTAGGCTGGTGTGGTAAATTGCAAGGGTTATTTGATAATAGTTATCATTACATTTTGAACTAGGTGTTTCAATGTAAAGTACAGCTATAAAAGTATAGATTAATTAACTGGCTTTAAAGCGTACATTAGCGCACGACAAAATACGCTAAATTTGTTTTACTGTTGCGCATCAGTCTTTAACCTTGAGAGTAAAAATGATCAAGCCATTCTCACAAGCGTGTGAAAATAATAAACAGCCTATTTTAGCGCAGTTAAAACCTGTGTTAGCGAATGCCAAAACGGTGCTCGAAATAGGCTCAGGTACAGGTCAGCACAGCGTGTACTTTGCTCAGCAGTTGCCGCATTTACAATGGTATAGCAGCGACAGAGCGATTAATCATGAAGGTATTAATTTATGGCACCGCGAGGTTAATTTAACCAATTTACATACTCCCCTTGAACTTGACTTAAACAATGCGTGGCCAATAGATAAAGTGGATGCTATTTACACGGCTAATACTTTTCATATTGTAAGCTGGCAACTTGTAGAGCATTTTTTTGCGGGTGTAAAACAGCATTTAAATGACCAAGGCATAGTATGTATTTACGGGCCATTTAAATATAAAGGCGAGTTTACTAGCCAAAGTAATAACGACTTTAATCGCTTTTTAATAGAGCGCGACCCACTTAGCGGTATTAGAGATTTTGCAGCAGTTGAGCTATTAGCAAAGCAAGCAGAGCTAACGTTAATAAGTGATATAGCCATGCCTGCTAATAATCAGTTACTGATTTTTAAACGGCAGTAATGCGCTGCATTGATCTTTATAAATATTAATATGCTGGCGTTCACGTTTTAAGTAATCGCTAATTGCGTTGCTAAAGTCATTATCAACTATATGGTGAGCTGAGTAGGTTAATACAGGGGCAAAACCGCGTGCTATTTTATGCTCACCTTGTGCCCCTGAATGAAAACAGCTGAGGTTATGCTTTATTGCAAACTCAATCCCTTGGTAATAGCATAGTTCAAAGTGCAGAGAATCTACCTCTTCGCTTGCCCCCCAATACCGCCCATACAGTGTATCTGCTCCTATTAGACTAAGGGTTGCGGCAATAATAGCGTCCTCTTTTTTGGCTAGCATAATGACTAGCTTGTCGGCCATTAGCGCATGTAAAAGCTTAAAAAAGGGCATATTTAAATAGCCTAAGTGGCCAGAGCGTTTTAAATAAGTACGTTGATAAAATTCGCAAAATAGCTGCATAATTTCAGGCGTAATTTGCATCCCTTGCAGCCATTCAATAGTAATGTTTTGTTGAGTTATTTTGCTGCGTTCTTTTTTTAGTGATTTACGCTTACGTGAATTAAGCGTATTTAAAAAATCGTCAAAGCATGTTAAGCCTTTATTAAACCACTGAAATTGCACACCCACTCTAAGCATAGCGTGTTGCTCAGTGAGGTGTGTGGCTTGGGCTAAGTTGCAAAAATTAACGTGCCAACCAGACCAGCCTTGCTCTTTGCTGTGCAGGTTTAGTAACTCTGTAATATATTTATACACTAAACTAGGATTGCTGTGCTCTATAGCAATACGGCTACCTTCAATGGGACAAAATGGCACACCGCATAACCATTTAGGGTAGTACTCTAAGCCATGTTTCTCGTATGCTTCTGCCCAGGCCCAATCAAACACATATTCACCGTAAGAGTGGCTTTTTAAATAGCCAGGTGCCAGTGCAATAATATTTTCGCCCTCAAAAATAGCTAAGTGATAAGGCTGCCAACCACTTTGTTGATTAACACACTGACTTTGCTCTAATGCGTATAAAAAAGCATGTTGGGTAAATGGCTCGTCGCCAAACAAACGTTGCCAATGCGCTCGCTCTATTTGATTAATACTACTAAACCATTGATGCGAAAATGTCGCCATTACTACTTACCTTGTGCGTGTTCTACGTTTTTTATAAAGGTGCTTATTTGTTTTTTAAGCTCAGGAAAAAAGGGGTTATAGGTTAATCGTTGTAAGGTGGGATATTGCTTTAAGTTAGCAGCGGTACGTTCTCCAAATTGCGGGCTTTTTGTGGTTTTACAGGTTTTATATAACTTTTCGCCGCCAATAAAACTGCCGCAATTACGATAAGAGGCACTAATACCATAATGCGGATTTTGTGGTGAGTTAACAATGGCAATATGCGATATACCATGGATTTTTAGACATGCTTCGCTGGCACACTGCGGATTTAATACTCTGTAATCTGCTGCAAAATTTGGGGGTAAAATAGTGCTGCTACCATAAAGCACTAGGGTATCGAGTTTTTTATAGCGACTTAAATTAGTATTATGTAGTGCATTTAATAATTTAAGGGTGGCATGGCTATCAATTGTCGCGTCAATATCGCTTATTACGCTAAATACAGGCAATGCCAAAGCAGGGCGCTTACTTAAGTTTTTAATGCTAACCAATGACATTGCATCATATGAGGCTGCTGCAGCATTGAGTGGAAACGACTCATACTTAGCAAAATCAACATCGGCGTCTTTATCTATCCAATTTAAAAATGGGATTAAATCAAGCCACTTGGCTATCCAACCTTGTTTATTATGCGGCTCGGAGCCCGGTGAAAATAACATAAGCGCCGTTATTTTTGATGAAAGCGCTTGCGTGGTTGCATAGTCTATAAGTAGTGCGGCCCCCGTAGAGTAGCCCCCTAAAATAACCTCATCAAAGTCTTGTGTTGTGCGCTCTATAGCGTAACGCACAGCTTGTTGCCATTGCTGTAGGTCTACATCTTGTAACGCACTAGCAGCACTGCCGTGGCCGGGTAACAAAATAGTGCGTACGGTATAACCTTGCTGATAATACACTTGGGCTAAATCGTGATAGGTAAAAGGAGAGTCGGTAAGGCCGTGCACGAGTAATACCGCTTTTTTACTTTGTGAATGTTTTAACTCAAAAGGAGCAATAATGTCGGCAATAGTGGGGTTAGGCTTACGACTGCCTTGAGTAACTAGTTGCTGATACGTTTGAGTAAATACAGGGCATGGCATAGCAGCGCGAGGATTAGCTACACTAATATACTGATACGCATGATTGAGGTAGCTATTAAATGGGGCACGCGCTTGGTAATCAAAATACGCTTGGTGGTGATCCTTTGTATAGCGTAATAGGCCTTGCTGTTTACTCTTTTTAATAAATTCAAAATCGCTTGCCTGCGTAATACAATTTTCAGCGACAGCTAAGTGAGGCAAAAAGCTAAGCATACAAGTTAAAAATATTTTTAAAAACACACTATTATTGTTCATAAACCACTGCATATTGAGCAAGACACTCGGTTAGCTTAATTAGTTCAAGCGGTTTTGCAAGGTGTTGATTAAAACCAACCGCCTGAGCGTGTGCTTTGTCTTCGGGCATAACGTCGGCAGTTAAGGCAACAATTGGCAGTTCCTCAGCCGTTTTAAATTGCCTGATTAGGGCCGTTGCTCTATAGCCATCCATTACTGGCATTTGGCAATCCATAAGCACGAGGTCAAAATGCTGTTTTTTTATAATATTAACTGCAAGCTCACCATTTTCAACAACCTGTGGCACAATTTTTAGTGAGCCAAGCATGGCTTTTATAACCATTTGATTAACCGGGTTATCTTCGGCCACTAAAATTTTTAAAGCGGCTATATTAGTATTATCTGTAGGTTTTATAAGAGGTTCTTGCGCTTTAACCGTCTCTATTTCTAATGTAAATGTAAAAGTAGAGCCTTTATCAAGCTCGCTATGTAGCGCTATATTTGCATTCATTAATACACTAAGCTCTTTGGCTATGGCTAACCCAAGGCCGGTGCCACCAAACTGCCGAGAAGTAGAGTTATCGGCTTGAGTAAATGCACTAAATAACTTTTCATGTTGAGTTGCTTTTATACCTATTCCGGTATCAATAACGGCAATTGTTAGCTGTGCTTTATTGGGCGCAATAAGTTGCGTATCTACATTTAAAGTAACACTGCCAGCGTTAGTAAATTTAATAGCGTTACTGCATAAATTAAGCATTATTTGCTCTAATCGCATTGGATCGCCAACAAACCAAGTGTCTTTAGGGATGTTGCTATTTATTTTCCACACAATTGCTTTGCTTGCAGCACTTTGTTCAAACATAGTATTAATGCGCTGAATAAGTGCGGTTAAATCAAATGGAATACGTTCAAGCACTAGCCGTTTTGATTCAATTTTAGATATATCGAGAATATCGTTTATCAAATTTAATAAGCTTTTAGATGACTCGAATTCAAGTATTAAGTGCAATCATTATGCAGCCACCAGTATTTCTGATTGCCCCGTAAATAATTCATGAGGGGTTTTATACCCTCTTGTTTTTCTTGGCCGATGGTTGAGCTTATCAACTGCCGCCTGTATCTCTGCTTCACTTAGCGCCATAAAGTCAGTTCCCTTGGGGAAGAAGCGTCTAAGTAAGCCGTTGGTATTCTCATTTATGCCCCGCTCCCATGATGAATAGGGATGAGCGAAATACACATCAGCTTCTAATGCTTGTGCAACATGCTCATGGTGAGCAAACTCTTTTCCATTATCTAACGTCACGGTAATAACCCTATCTTTATATGGTGTCATACACTTGATCAGCGCATCGGCTGTTATTTTCGCATGCTTGCTTTCAATTCTGTGAACGACTGTATATAACGTTTTACGTTCAACCATTGTGACAAGCGCATTTTTACGCCCTTTACCTATCACTGTATCGCCCTCCCAATCACCAATCCTAGACTTTGAATCCACAATACTTGGGCGTTCATCAATGCTGACTCGATTAACTATCTGTCCACGTTTATCATAGCTTCCATAGCGTTTTTTATACTTTTTACATGCACGAGTGAGTGTCTTATGTAGCTTGCCACCACGAGCCTTGTCTCTGTAAATATATTGATAAATTGTTTCATGATGTAAAACGACCTGTTTCTCTAAAGCTAAGCGGCCTGCCACTTGCTCAGGGGAAAGTCCGTCATGCAACAATTTATTAATCCAGTGAGTGACGTCCTCTGTTAACTTACTTGCTTTGAAAGATGACTTACGTCTTTGTTCAGCAAAGTTATTGGCTTGGTTAGGCCGATAGCCTTTAAGTCCTTTATTGCGTTTTAGCTCTCTAGAAATAGATGACGGTGAACGAGTTAGTTCTTCAGCTATCTGCTTTTGGTTATTTCCTGCTTTTATTAACGCGTAAATCTGGTATCTTTCTTCTTGTGTCAGCTGTTTATATTTCATTAAAGCAATTTCCTTTGGCGAGAAAATGGCCGAATTATAACAGCTGGCCATCTAATCTGAGAAATTGCACTTATTATCCGAATTTAGGTATATTTATTGTTTGAACAAACTCTTTAAATTTTTACTATAGGTACGACTGACTTTAAGTGTTTTACCACTTTGTAATACAGCCGTGTATTCAGAGTTTCTAAGTGGGTTAAGTTGCTTTATATGGCTTAAATTTACAATCGTTGATTTATGTATTCGCAGGAAATCTTCAGGCAAGGTGTTTTTTTCAAGCTCTTTTAAACGCGCCCGCATTACGTGTGTTTCAGTAGGTGTGTGTACACACATATAATCCCCCGCCGCATCAATCCATAAAATATCTTTAAACGGAATAATTTGAATTGGGTTTTTAGCATCTTGAATAACTAAATTCTCAGCTTCAAACTTATAGTCAGAATTACCCGCCACTTCAAGTGGTTGCGATTCATTGATCACCAGCGATTGGTGCACTTCAATAAGTTCGGTTTTTCTGTTTAGCTTTTCTGTTTTAATAACTCTTTCAATGGCTTCTGCAAGGCGAGCTAACTTAACGGGCTTAAGTAAATAATCCAGCGCCCTCACCTCAAAAGCTTTAACAGCATGTTGATGAAATGCCGTAACAAAGATAACCGCAGGGCAGCTCTCTGGTTGAAAATGTTTAATTAATTCAAAACCTGACTTTGTTGGCATTTCTATATCTAGAAACACTAAATCTACATCATATTCGTTAAGTACTTTAATTGCTTCATCAACACTTTGTGCACTGCCAATCACTTCAATTTCAGCAAAGGCCTCTAAACGAATACGCAACCCTTCAATAGCGCTGTATTCATCGTCAACAAGTAATGTTTTTAATTGAATCATTATTGCAAACCATTAATAGGAAGAGAAATACAAAGCCATGCGCCGCCTGATTTGCCATTGCCTTTCTCAATGCGATGGCTATTTCCATACATTAATTTTAAGCGTTGCTCGCAATTAGCCAAGCCAATGCCCCTTTTCGATTTTTTATTATCGTCAAACCCTTTACCAGTATCTGCAACTTTAATGAGCAATGCGGTTTTTGTTTTTTCAACTTTAATTGTGATCACCATTTTTTGATCTGCTCGCATACCATGTTTTAACGCGTTTTCTACCAATGGTTGAATTAATAAAGAAGGTATTAATAAATCGTTGCATGGTTCATCAACGTTAATATTAACCTCTAACCGGTCAGTAAATCGACATTGCTCTATATCTAAGTAAGTTTTTAAAATGGCAATTTCTTCTTTAATCGCTACTTTTTCAAGCGGATCGGTATACAAACTATGGCGCAGAAGATCACAAAGCTTTTCGAGCATATTCACTGCCTGCACACTTTCTTTTTTTAAGATTAAGGTGCAAATAGCATTAATGCTGTTAAACATAAAGTGCGGATTAAGCTGATATCGAAGCATTTTAAGCTGTGATTCTTTAGCAAGGTGTGTCGCTTCTGCGGCTTTTTGAGTTTGCTCTAAATTGTCGAGATATATTTTTATCCCGTAATAAAAAGCAGTCCACGTTGAGAGCATAGTTAACGATGCAGACGTCCATGTACCAAAGTCAAACCATGTCATTGAAAGCCACCAATTGCCATATAACCACTGCAAAGACGCCCATTTAATTTGTGTCCAAATTAATGTGGCAGTTAACAGCAGCACTAGGTGCAGTGCTATTTTAACTTTAATCCCTTGCCTATTTGAGCAGTTATAAGCCCTTCTTAAAAACAAGGTGATTAAAAAGCCACACGCTACATCAATAACTAAATGCGGAATATGTATCGACCATGGCTCGTCGCTTGGTATTTTTATCATTAGCTCGGTCAGCATTGCATACACAATCCAACCGCAGCTCTGAAACAACCAGAAAAGATGACTTCTGGGATTTTTGGAATTCAAATTAATACGTCCAACTTTAAAGGCAGTTGAATAGCTTACTTATTATCAACTGCCTTTGCCTTATTTATTTTGAGCACGTGATTGATAATGCGTCATTATTAGGTTTTGTAGTCAACGCGATATCTGCAACTGCTAAACTTAAACGCTGAGCTGAAATACGAATTACATCTGACATGGATTGTTCAATCAGTTCGCTATCGGCGCAATTGAGTGCGATTGATAAAGTATGCCAGCGCTTATCTGCCATTGTTTTTTCAAACGATGAAAAATCAATACTTCTTAAACAGTTATCTAAATTACACATTACTTGTAACTGGGCACCTTGCTCTGGAGCTTTATCTAATCGCATCTTTAGTTCAAGGTAACCTGATTTAAATTTGCGTTCGAGTAGCGTAGGTTTTAAGTAACTTAGGCTAAGTGTTGCATCTGAGGATTGAGATTGCCACTTAAACTGCCTTGCATCCTCTTGATACGATAAATTAACCGATTGCATTAACAAACTTTTTTTATCGCCACTGGTGGCCGATGAACCACTAGTTAAAACCTTTGCTGTTGTATCAGCTAACGCCCAAGTGAGATTTTTAGCTAAACTTTTTACAAACAATGGGTGTGCATCGCTTTTAACGATTTTTTTAGGGCTTGTAGTTTCACTCACAACAGGTATGTTTACTGTGTCTTGATAAGTTAGCCCGTAGCCATAGGCAAAGAGCGGGTCGTAATTTGCGTCGCCTAAGTTAAGGCTAAATTGATCGTCGTATTTAGGCCACGAAAAACTCAACTTACCAGTAAAATCAAACTGGCTGTTACCGTTTTTATCTGTTAGTAATACGTCTGCAACTCCCTCACCCTCAGAGCCTGGTAACCATGCAGCAACAAAGGCATCTGATGCATTGAGCTCTTTATTGACCCAAAGCGGGCGACCACTTAAAAATACGGTAACTACCGGAATATTGTCTGCCTTAAGTTTTTTCAGCAGTGCAAGAGCGTGTTTGCTTTCATGCTGAAACTCTAGCATTTCTATATCACCAAACCACTCAGCATAAGGTTCTTCACCAATAACAACAATGGCTACATCTGGCTTGGTTTTATATTCACCAGACTCACTTAAGCTTATTTCACCGCCTGCTTTTAATACTTGCGACTTTAAACCTGCATAAATAGAGGTCGCATTTGGAAAGTCGCTATTAGTATTGTCTGTGCCCTGCCAAGAAACGCTCCAGCCACCGGCTTGCATATTGATTGCATTGGCGCCTTTACCGGCAACTAAGATGCGACTATGCGCTTTAATTGGCAAAACGTTTTCGTTGTTTTTTAATAGAACGAGTGACTTGCGAACCGCTTCTCTTGCCAAAGTACGATGCTCATTAGCGCCTAACCACTGCGGGTGTTGTGATTCAGGTCGCGCTGATGGTTTACCCTTTGTAAACACCCCCCAGCGGATTTTAGCCCTTAAAAAGCGTCTAACCGCATCGTTTATTCTTGATTCGGCTATTACCCCCTCTTTCACTTGCTTAACAGTATTATGATAAAAGGCTTCAAAATGCTCTGGCACCATGATTACATCAACGCCCGCGTTAATTGCTTGCGCACATTGCTCTAAATCGCAGCCTTCTACAAACTTATGCGCATTCCAATCGCTTACAACAAAGCCATCAAAACCTAACTGGTTTTTAAGTACATCCGTTAATAAATGTTTATCGCCATGTACACGTTTACCATTCCAGCTATTGAAGGATGCCATAACGGATTGCACTCCCTCATTAATCGCTGAAAAGTAACCTGGGCTGTGAATATCTCTTAACCCTTTTTCATCAATTAGCGTATTACCGCGGTCAATACCTCGCTCAGTTCCTCCATCTCCCACAAAGTGCTTAGCGGTGGCAATACGGTTACTGCCTTTTAAAAAGTCAGCGCCTATGTCACCTTGAATACCAGTCACCATGTTACCCGCATAGTATTTAACTAAGTCAGGATCTTCTGAATAGCTTTCATAGGTTCTCCCCCAGCGATCATCTCTGACAACCGCTACTGTGGGTGCAAAACTCCACTCAATACCCGTGGCCGACACTTCCTTTGCTGTTGCTTGCCCTATACGTTTTATTAAATCGCCATCGCGCGCTGCGCCTAAGCCAATATTATGCGGAAATAACGTAGCACCATACACATTGCTATGCCCATGCATGGCATCGGTCCCCCACACCGTCGGGATCGCAATACCATCTATGGTCGAATCCATAGAGGCTAGGTACATTTCATCTGCGTATTTTAACCAAGTAGCTTGATCCGCTCGTTTGTTACCATAAGGGGCGGTATTCCCGCCATTTAGATAAGAGCCAAATCCATACTTTTTCATTTGCTCTACACTTAAATAGCCAATTTCTGGCTGTATCATTTGCGCAACTTTTTGCTCTATAGTCATTGTTGCGAGCAGTTTATCAATCTGTTTTTCAACGGCAGGATCACGCTTAAGTTGTGTGTTCACATAAGGCCAATTAACTTGCTGATTGTCTTTACTCAATACATTTTGGCAGTTGAACATGCCAAAAACAGGCAATAAGCAAAGTAATAATTTAGGGTGTTTTATTTTCGACATTTAAAACCTTCGAGATTAAATACTGTTTTATAAATACGGATTGATTAATTTAGTGTGGAATATATTCAATAAAATCATAATATGCCCATGAAGGGGTGCCGTAGTATTGACCCGGAAAGTAATTTCCTTGAGTCGAGTTGTCACCATTCCACTGGTTAATCATTATTTTTGTTTTATCAATTGGCCACGCATAGCTGGGAATTTCATTATTAGCTATTACGCCATCCCCATTGTCTTTGTACATCACTCTAATTGTTTTCTCGTTTCCTTGTGAGTCGAAGAGATACCAACGAATTGATGAACTTGACCAATCAAAGCCAATGGTTAATAAGTTTTCTCTGTAATCAAGCCCGAATTGGCTTAAATCAATATCCTCTTCCCAGCTTTGATATGTGCCTCCTTGGGGCTGGTAGATAACATTGGTATGAACGACATTGCCTAAAGAAGGTAATAGTTCGATATCTATCTCTTGCCACGCACGTCCTGGCGAATCCCACCATGAGGTGTAAGTAAAAATAGAAGACACGGTACCGGCGATATTGCCCGACTTAACACTCCCTTGTACCTTACCAAAACTATAAAAGTGATTACTTTGCAGCTCAGCACACGCACCTTCTGATAAGGAAAGAGTGATGCCGTGTTGACTTGGATTAATCATTCCTGGAGTAAATTCGCAGCCAAAAGGCGAGCCATTATCGCCACTACGTGCACTCCAAATACGAGTGTCAAATCCCCACGAAAAATCGTCTTTAAAATAGTTAGCGTGTGTGCCGGGTGAAATAACTATAAGGCCAGCAACCAAGGTTGAAATTAGCTTCGTTTTCATTATTAAATTCCTTATTTAATCAAGCACCTCCTACAGTACTCTAGACTGTAGGAGGGTAATTTTTTACTCGGTTATTTAGAATGAGAAACCCGCTCTCATGCCGTAGTATCTCGGCATGCCAAAGCTGCCTTTGGGGATCCCTTTGCCAGTATTATTCCAGTATTGAATAGTTTCATCTGAAGCATTATTAACAAACACTTCTGCAAACCAGTTTTGTCCTTGCGGCTCATACTTAATAGAGGCGTTAAATACGGCAAACGCATCGCGGCTATCATCGATATATTTTGTTGCTTCATCTGGCACTTGAAAATCCATGTCATCTAAATGTTTATCAACATTCCATACCGTTGAGTACGACTCATCTTTCCAACTGGCATTTAACCATGCGTGAACAAAACCATACTCTCCTAAGTTGAGTGTATGTGTGTAACTGATATTGGCGGTAAACTCAGGGGTCATTGCTAAATTATTCCCCTTAAGATTGGTAGCTAACAGGGTATTTTCAGGATCTTTTGATTCTTCATAAGAAATATCAAACAGATACTCCGCGTCGTAATCCCATTTAGTATTCCAATCTTCAGTAACTTTTGCATCAGTCCACGTTACGTAACCACTAATTCGACCATTTGGATACGGCTTCCAATCAAACTCAAGCTCAATCCCTTTTATTGTTGAGCCAGGGACATTTTGTGTGTAATAAGCAATGACAGGTTTGTTTTGAAAATCAAGAACAGGCTCGCCATTACCGTCTAAAACGGGAGAGCCATCCTCATCTTCGACTACAGATAAGCGCTCAACATTACCGATAGAGCCCACTGATGCATATTGCATATCGGTGTAGTCAGTATAGAAAAATGCCGCTTTTAAGTTTAATGAGTTATCAAAAAAGCTCGATTTAGCCCCTAATTCCCAAGTAAGTACTTCTTCTGGATTAAACTTGGTTTCAAAACGAGTAACGTCACCGGTTCTGTCGTTTACCACTTCGTAAACATCACCAATACCACCGGCTTTAAAGCCACTGGCAAGATAGGTATAAACCATGGTTTCAGGTGAAATGTCATAATCTAAACCGACACGAAAATCATGGTGTTTCCAGCTTCCCTTATTGTCGTTTTCAAAGTACGACGCATAAATAGAAGGGTCTTCGTAGTAATCAACAGGAAGGTTATTTAAATCAGTTCTATTTAACCAACCTACGGCGCAGCCATCAGCATTAGAACAGCGATAGGTTTTTCCGCCTTTATCTTCTTTTGTTTCATCACTAAATCGATAGCCAAGTGTTAGGTGTAACTTTTCAGTTAAGTTGTATGTACCTTGGCCAAATAATGCGAGGGCATCGGTAGAACGATCGGGTTGATCCCAAAACGCTTTGTCATCCATAGGGTTATCGTAATAACCTAAGGTTTTTGTTCTTTCATGAAAGTAATTTATACCTGCAATCCAGATAAAGTCGCCATATTCATCAGATTGTATTTGCAGCTCAGTTGAAAAAGATTCTGCGCCAGTGCCGTCTAAAAAGTAAGTTGCGCCATCCCAAGGGTCTAAACCTACTTCACTATCTTGTGCTGAAGAGCGTTCCATATCTTCATAGCCCAATAACCAGACAAGTGAATATTCATCGTTTATGTTGTAATTAAGGGTGTTTCTTAAGTACGTGATATCTAAATTAAGCTTACCGGGCACATTTACAACCGCCTGATAAGTATTATCGCTGGGTAAAAAGTTAGTGCAGTCTCCCCCTAGTTCAGCACTTCTGCCACGAATTTTATCGCAGTTAACTAAATCTAGGTTGTTATTGCTATCATTTACATACTTTTGAAAAACGGTGTGGTTTGAAAAATTACCATCTAAAGGCTCCCATAGGGTGCTAACTCTAAATGAATATTCATCTGCATTATTGTAAAAATTGCTTTTATCAGCTGGTGTTAGTGCGCGAACTTTTTGCGCTTCAGGATCTGTGCCAGCGCCATCTATCCACCAGTTTTCTCGTTGGGTAATTGTTTGACCCACGCCTTGATAAGAATCTTCAGAGATTACCGGCGCATTAAGAATATCGTCGCTTAAGCGTCTTGAGTCATATTGGTTAGGATCGTAATACCCTTCTAAATAAGAATCCCGTTTCAAGCCTTTTCCTGAAAACCTAACGGCAAATTCATCATTAATAGGAATATTTAAAACGGCATCAATATTTTTACTATTAAAGTTTCCCGCTTCGATACTAACGTTGCCATATAAGTTGGTAAACTCTGGTTTTGCTGAAATAACATTGATACTACCCACCGTTGAGTTACGACCAAATAGGGTGCCTTGTGGGCCCCTTAGTGCTTCAACTCTGTCTATGTCGTACATCAATGCAAGGGCGCCTTGCATACGTGGTGAGTAAATACCATCAAGGTGAACACCCACAGCCGGATCGCCAAGCTCAGTAATATTGGTAGAGCGTACACCTCGCATAGAAATAACCGGCGCAGCTTGATCTGTTGCAGTTGAAATATCTAAGCCAGGAACTAAGTTAGCAATATCCTTAACGCTATTAACACCGTTTCTTTTCAGCTCGGCTTCAGTTAATGCTGTAATGGCAACAGGTGTTTCCATTAGTCTTGTTTTGCGCTTAGTTGCTGTTACCGAAATGATTTCTAATGAAACTGTTTCTTTTTCTGACGCTTGCTTTTTATCCGTAGAAGCTTCTTGAGCATTCAATGGCATTGAACAAGCCAGCGCAACGGCTATTGATAGTGCTGTTTTATTTATTGTGTGCATGTTCGACCTTTTGATGTATTTAAACGTTAACTTTTATGTAACAACTTCACAGTATCCATAAGGTCTTTTTGAATGCTAGTCAAATACGCCAAAGCGAGTTAGATACAATACAAGCCGAAATTAAACCTTGAACAATAAATAAACTTACTTCTTGATTTAGCATCGACGGTAAAAATTCTCGCATGAAAGTAAAACTTGCGACCGATGTCATGAATACAAAGAGAGTGAATATAATCACTGAACGATGAAAAAAGACATGACATAATTTGATATTGCAGTGGCATAGTTAACCTTTCTAGCTCAGATGTTGTATTACTAGAACTTCCTTGCAACTCTAAGTAACCTGAGATCTGCTTAAGCGATAACTAATGCATTGAACTCTACGTCAGTTAAATTAAGGTGTTGCTTATTTTCTTTTAAGCAATAAGCCACCAATCCAGCCACTAAATTCAACATAAAACCGTTCATACTCCGATGTCTCGAATGTTCAATGAAGTAGAGAGTTAAAACGTAATAAAGGACTTAAAGGCTATCGGCCTAATCAAGCTAATAATTTTGCTGAACAAAAACGCAAGTCATCTTTCAAAGCACGTAAATTAACCGACGACGTTACTGACTGGATTAATCAATTGTTGCATGACGGGCTTTCCCCAGAGCAGGTGGCAGGCCGCTTAGTTTTAGAGAAGCAGGTCGTTTTACATCATGAAACAATTTATCAATATATTTACAGAGACAAGGCTCGTGGTGGCAAGCTACATAAGACACTCACTCGTGCATGTAAAAAGTATAAAAAACGCTATGGAAGCTATGATAAACGTGGACAGATAGTTAATATTCTTAGGTACCAATACTATTTTCTATTATCAAAAAATACATAGTATTGATACTAGACACTATAAAGATAATTTAGAGATCAGGTGTTTACCCACGGGCAATTTTGCATTTTTTAAAAGCCGCTGAAGGCGTTTATCATCGCGTGTCGCAAGTTCAACATGACACAGCTCAGACAAGTATTGCTGCGGGCTCCATTGTTCTTCTATCGCTTTTTTGCCCAGGGTATTCCACTGTTGAAGCATGGTGCTAAGCTTTAATTGTTTCAGCATTAAAGGTAACGAGGCCGTGAAGTTATCCATGTAGGCCTCCCGGTATCATGCTGCTATAAGCGCTCAAGCTGTGTTGCTTTATTGTTATTTTGGGTATGTTTGATGCAATCACTAAAAATTGCGCTTCACATTCTCGGATGGCCGGTAATTGTCGCTGAGTAATTGACGCTGCTACAAATCGTCCTAATTGACGTTCACACCCACTTTGCTTCGCTAAATGGAGCAATTTCACCATGTAATAGCTCGCTTCATCCGCTAAAAGGTGGGCATTAACGTATTCCCAAATAGCTTTGTAATTGTCGCTTGGAAGTAAGTCGTCACGTAGTTGTGAGTAGCGAAATGCCAATGGTTTTTTAACCAGTGCGTCAATAACATGCAAGTAACTAATATTACGTGCACGGCATCCTTTAGAAGCATAGACACGCGCTAACGTTTGAACTAAATCGCTGCCATAGTGCAGCTCTAAACGGTTGTCATATAAACGAACCAGTAATCGGCTACCAATAAGGCGTGACGGGACGCTATAGGTAACACGTTTCAATGAAATAGTACTCGTACGTGACACCGTTAGATAATGCTCGGTGTAATTGACGCTCATCGTCCGTGGTAAAGCATGTAATTGTCGCTGCTCTACTGCGTATTTATCACTTACACGGCGATTACGGCGAGCTACAATGTCGGCAACAAACGATTCATAGACTTCTCTTGTCTGAAAGTCATAACTACCACGGATTTTTAATGCTTGCTCCAGTTGCGATTTAAGATGCCCATGAGGGCTCTCAATAGCCCCATTTTCATGCGCAATACCGCGGTTATTGCGGGTCGCTTTAAAGCCATAATGGGTGACTAATTCATTAAAGCGCTCTGTAAAATCGTTATCATTAGTGTGATTACGATAGGCGGCACTCAGACTGTCTGTACGCACTTCTTTAGGCACACCGCCGGCTGCTTTAAATGCGTTTTGCACGCCATCAGAAAAAGCAGCAAAGCTTTCACCGCCGTAAATCACTTGGGCGTAAGCCCAGCCACTGGCGGGCATACGATAATGAAACAACATATGCTTTAGGGGTTCACTAGCAATGGTAACGGGTGACTTCACATGTGTAAAATCACACATACCTAATAGGCCATACTCGTGTGTTTGCAGGAATACGACCTCTTTACTTGAGCCATACAGTGCCCGCCATTTATGAATTCGACGCTCTAATGTACGCCGTGAGCTAGGGTTAAATTTGTCGGTGTGAAACTCGCAAAGGTGATCAAAAATTCCCACCGGAGTTAACGTTGCATCACCTTGAAGTAGAGGGACAACAATACTGTCCCAGATAGACTCAAGTGGATCTATACGCGTTCGCCATTGGCGTTTATTAGACAATGGCTGCTTATCCAGTTTATCAATGCGCCTTGCTGAACGTTCTGAAATACCTGCTTTCGCAGCCGCGATAACTTGGCTATTACGCTTTCTATGTTTCATATAAATAGTGACCTGCTGATCAGTGATTCGTGTTCCCGGCACAGTGAACTCCTCCGTTCTGCTGTACCGAACCTTATCAGATCAACCGGCCAAGATAATTGTCGCTAGACCGGCCACCGTAATTGTCGTTTAATAAACACCACGGTTGATTCTATATTAGCGATACAGCTTAAGTTCCCTAGTTGATGCTTAACAAACTGCTCATAGCTTTCTAAATCATGCGCAATTATTTTTAGTAAATAGTCGTAACTTCCCGATATTACCGAACACTCTAGCACATGAGTGAGCTTTTCTACGTGTTGCTCAAATTGCCGGGCAGCACTGGCCGAATTTTGATTTAAACGTACAAATGCATACACCAAAACGTTTAGTTTAAGTGCCTTGGGGTTAATAGCAGCGTGGTAGCCGGTAATAATACTAGGGCGTGTTGATCTTTGTGGTATGAAAAACAAACAGCATGAAGATAAGGTATAATTGAATTCGCCAGAAAACTTTACACCGAACCTACATGCCAAGATTAATGTTAACAGACGGGACATGGAATGTCTTATCAAAAGTAATGTACTTAAGTGGTCGAATTTATAATAAGCCCAACCATAGAAAAACGCTCGAAGGCATACTGTATAAGATGCGCACAGGTATTCCATGGCGAGATTTACCTTCTGATTTTGGCCGTTGGAGTGCTATCTACAGACGGTTTAATTTATGGTCCAAAAAAGGGATTTTGAATGAACTGTTTCGCGCATTATCTCGTGATGCGGACATGGATTGGGTCTTCATTGATGGCAGTATTGTCAGGGCTCATCAACATAGTTGCGGTGCAAGAACTGCTGACAATGAATCAATTGTAAAGAGCCGAGGTGGAAATTCTACGAAAATTCATCTTGCAGTCGATAGCGGAGGGTTGCCTGTTTATTATGAATTATCCTGTGGAAATACGCATGATATCGTCCATGCAGAGTCACTCGTAGCTAATTGCCCAACAAGTAATATGGTTGTCGCAGATAAAGGCTACGACAGTGAAAAACTGAGAGCGTTTGTTCGTGATAATAACGCTACACCCGTTATTCCACGTAAGGGCAACAGTTTAGTAGGCAATGAAGATATTGACTGGTGCATGTACAAATATCGGCACTTGGTTGAGAATGCATTTGGCCGTATTAAGCAATATAGAGGGATAGCCACGCGGTATGAAAAGCTTGAACGAAATTATCATTCAATGCTCGCTTTAGCATTTACTATGATGTGGCTACCAATGTGGGCTGATTGATATATGTACTACAAAGATCAACAGCCCCTAGCTTGTTCTAGCTTTTTAATTCGTCTAAGGCAGGGCGTATCTGAGAGGCTAATATGACTGGCAAGATCTGCAACAGACATTCTGGCGTTGGCTTGTAAGGCAATGAGCAATTGCTGATCTTTTTTATCGAGCATATATAGATTCTTATTAATTATTTTTATATTTGTAGTGATTATTGCTAATGATGTTGATAATTACTAATTTTTTAGCGTTTTACCCTCATTAAACTCTGTTAGCATTTAGTGATAACTATAATAACAGGAAACAATAATGAGCACCCATACAGCCATTTTTGATCGATGGATAAGAAGCGCCTTCCCACAGATAAACAGCGAGCTTGAGCAACTTTACTGGCAACAAGATGATAAAGCCAATGTAGAGGGGTTGGGAGAGCCTTTAAAACAGCAATTAAAAGATGAAGGTAACGCATTAATAAGTAATTTATTAGCGGAGGGAAATACCGATGAAGGTTTTGATAGTGCGTTTAATTTACTCGGTAATGTAGGGCTTTTTATGGCGGCGTGTCGTCGTCATGAAATTACCGAGCCAAGCCGTGAGACCACATCGCCATTGGTAGAAGCGTCGGCACTAGCAATGCATATAGGTGCCTCTATTGGAGTAACGCCACGCTTTGCGACTGCCCATTTAACCACGCACAATAAAGCGCTAAATGGCACGTATAAACGTTTTACTAATTTACCCGACGAAAAACTATTTATTGATTACAACACCCAAGGTATTTTGGCATATAAACGCGCCAGCGATGCATTATTAAAAATATTACCATTAGGTATTTCGCACCCCACCTGTGCCGAGCTATTAAAAGTAGCAAAACAAGCGTTAATAGATGTAATTGAATCGAATAATGCACTTTATACCCAGTTAGACACAGAGCGCTTTTTTAATTGTGTGCGCCCTTATTATAAACCGCATCGAGTAGGCAATGAGATATACAGAGGTGCTAATGCGGGAGATTTTGCCGGCATAAACGTTATCGATATGCTACTTGGGCTGTGTAGTGCCAACGAGCCAAGTTATTCACAAATGCTGGTGGATAAGTTTTTATATATGATGCCAGAAGATCAGCAAATATTGCGCGAAGCAATGCGCATGCAAAGCTTTATGGATGACTTTTTACAGGCGCAGCAATATAAAGACAATGACTGGTTTAAATACCACGCAAAGCTATTTATTCAGGTGTGTAAATTACATGGTGACACTGCAATCGGTCATCATAATCAATTGGTTGAAAAATTTATTGCGCAACCGTCAAAGCAAATGCAACAGCAACATATGAGTAAAGTAACAGCCAGTGGTCCACCATTACATGTTTTGCTCGATTCGTTAGAAAAACTCCGTGATAAACGTGCCAGCGCTAAACGCGACGATATAAAAACACGTTACGACGATATAAACTTGCTAAAACAGTGGATTAAATAAGATGAATCAACACGATTTTTGTATGGCCGAAGGCTGTTATTTATTAAGCCACTCAGTAGGGCGTCCACTGAAAAATAGTCAGCAGCATTTAGCGGCTCATTATTTTTCGCCGTGGGAATCGTCAAATAAAGAACCCTGGCAGCAATGGTTACCTGCAGTAGAGCAATTTAATACCGCATTAGGGCAGTTATTTAATGCGCCTAGCGAGCAATTTTGTCCACAAGTTAACTTATCCAGCGGCTTAACCAAATTGTTAATGTCGCATCCGCGATTACAGCAAAAAAATTGCAAAGTATTAATGACGCAAAGCGACTTTCCAAGTATGGGCTTTGCGATGCAAAAAGCTTTGCCAAAATGCGCGCAAATAACATTTATTCCTGAACATGAAAACTTAACCGATATTACCGTTTGGCAGCGTTATTTAACGGATAACATAGATTTAGTTTTTATCAGTCACGTATATTCAAATACAGGGGTACAAGCCCCTTTACACGATATTGTTGCTTTGAGTAAAAAAACGAATAGCTTATCAATCATTGACGTTGCGCAATCTGCAGGGGTGATACCGCTTGATTTAACCGCCTTAAATGCTGACTTTATGATTGGCTCTAGCGTTAAATGGCTATGTGGCGGCCCTGGTGCTGCTTACTTATGGGTTAACCCACAGCAAATAGCTGTTTGTGAGCCTAAAGATGTTGGCTGGTTTTCTCATCAAAATCCCTTTGAGTTTGATATAAATCATTTTATTTATAACAAGGGAGCGCTTAAATTTTGGGGCGGTACTCCCTCAGTTGTACCTTATATTATTGCAGCCAATAGTATTGCCTATTTTGCCGCATTGGGAATTGATAAAGTTAGGTCGCATAATTTAGCAATGCTTGCGCTTATTCAGCAACAGTTGGGTAAATATGTTGTGTCGCCCACGCTGCAGCATCAATGCAGTGGTACTGCTATTTTAAACTTTAACATGCAGCAACAACATGTATTGAATGAGCTTAATAGTGCAGGGATTAGTGTGGATGCCAGAAAGCTTGGTATACGAGTTTCACCGCATATATATAATAGCGCCGACGCAATACATAAGTTTATAGCGGTTATAAAAAAAGCGATTAAGGTTGTTGACTAAGTTGCTCTTTTTGCTGATTTAACGCCTCTATTTGTTGCTGTGCTTGCCCAATTAAAGCATCGTATGACTGTTTAAGAGCTGATGTTTTAGTTGCAATCGCATTGGCAATAGAGGAAGCCCCTAAACGATTGGCTTTATCTTGCGTCATGTAATCAATTTGCTGTTTTTTTTCTGTGTATTGCTGCTGATATTGTTTAATAGCCAGTTGGTAGCGTTTTATATCACGATTAATTTGCTGCGTTTTTAAGTAATCATCAACAGAAGTATCTGTTATTTTACTGCTAGCAGTTGTATCGCTATAGGCTGTGGTTACATTAATATTTTTTAGCGTAATGGCTTGTGCATCTAGAGCACAGGGCAGCTGGCTAAATGTAGGAACACCTTTAATAACGCATTTATAAACAGTAATGTTTTCTGCCAAGCTAAAGGTTGGCGCGGTTAAGCAAATTGATAGCAATATAACCCGGATCATAGTTAAACCTAAATTGGCTTAAAGTTAAGTTAATCATGCCCTAAGTTATAGTTTGGTACAATTTGTTTAGTTTTGTGAACTACCCATCGACGCCACTCCGTGTCGATCAATGGGCTTCTACAGCCTTGACTTAGAGACTAGGCTGCTTCTTTTTTCTCAGTTCCAACAGCAAACTTCGATAGCTCGAAGACTTTCGTTTTAATGGCTGATTTCTGCTGAGATGTGGGGGTAACCCTTGCGACGATCCCAGCCGCAATCAAATCTAATTCACCTGTTTTTGCTATGCTTTTAGCCGCTGACAAGTCTCGGTTTTGGTAAGTTTCACAAGCCGTACATGTGAAATATCTGTCGTTCAATGTCAAAACATGATGTTGGCCGCATTCAGAACAAACCCCAGTGGATTTTTCAAACCTGCCAATCTCGTGATAGAGTTTACCTTCAAGCTCAGTTTTGTATTTTGAAAGCTGAGTAATTAAGCCCATCACATTGTCGGCAACCATGCTGCCATTGAACTTTTGCATCCCTTTTACGTTTAAATCTTCGAACACTAAAATGTCATTTTCATTGGTTATCTGGCGTGAAATTTTGTGTGCAAAGTCGAGCCTTTGCCGTGAGATTTTGCCGTGTAATTTGTTGATGCGTTGTTTGGTTTTTTGCCAGCGATTTGAACCTTTAGTTCGGCGTGCAAGCTGGCGTTGCAATTGATTTAACTTTGTTTTTGACTGCTTTAAAAACTTGGGGTTATCGACCACAAAACCATCTGAGCCAACTACCGTTTGCTTTGAGTTAATGTCAAAACCTGTGATTGTTTTTAAAACTTGTTTAGCTGTTTTGCACTCAACTTCCTGAGTGATGCTGCATCCCCATTTTCCGTGGTGATACTGGATAGTTACAGTCTTGATTTTACTTGCTAGTTTGCGATGCAAGATAATGGGTATCTTGCCTACCTTTGGGATACTGATAGCGCCATTTTCAATGCGGATACAGTGCGAGTTATTGACCGCTCGAAAACTATCGTTGTGACGTTTTTTCTTTTTATATGAGATCTTGTGCTTTGGAAAGCGTTGCAAGCGACCTTTAGTAAAAACATTCTTGAGCGCTAATTCCAGGTCGCGGGCAACTTGTTGAGCTGCCGCAGAATCGAATGCTTTGATCCAGTTAAACTCTTCGAACGTCTTGATATCTTTAAGTAGTGAGGCCATGTCTTTGTAAAACAAAAACGTTTTATCGTGCTCGTATCGACGTATGTTCTCAGACAACAATAAGTTCCAAATGCCACGCGCTGTCGCGCCAAACTCAACGAGTTTAGCTTCTTGCTCTGGCGTAGGATTTAGCCTGTAGTTGTATCTAAGCGTCTTTTTCATATACTGTATAGACTACTGTATGGAAATGAGTTGTCAAGATGGAATATGAAACTAAATCTCACTGTAAATATTTAATAGCGCTACATTTAATACTTGTGGTTAAATATAGAAAACAATTGTTAAAAGGTGATGTAGGTGATTTTGTAAAACAAAAAATCACTGAAATTGCAGAGCGCTCAGAATTTAATATCGAAGAGATCGAGGTGGACAAAGATCATATACACATATTGCTAACGATCTCTCCCAATATCAGTGTTGCGAGTTACGTTAGGAGAATTAAACAATCTACAACGCAAAGTCTATGGTCGAGATTTAAATGGTTTAAAAAGCAATTCTGGGTTAAAAAAACATTTTGGTCTGACGGATATTTTGTTTGCTCTGTTGGAAATGCGGCTGCTGATACAATTCGAAAATACATTCAAGAGCAGGGCTAACTATTCCGATTCATCCCATCGACGCCGCTTCGCGTCGATCAATGGGTTTTCTCGGAAAATTTCGATAAATTATAGGCATAAAAAAACCACAACTAAGTGGTTTAAATTAAGTATGGTGGAGAGGGAGGGATAGACTTGCTTACCTCCATGTCATCAATCGCTGCGCGACGCTTGCAGCGGCCCAAAATGTTCCCGACATTTTGTTGAACCCTGTCGAGGGATCTCACCCTCCCAATTTAGTCTTGGTGTTAAATTATAGGCACAAAAAAACCACAACTAAGTGGTTTAAATTAAGTATGGTGGAGAGGGAGGGATTCGAACCCTCGATAGAGCTACAAACTCTATACTCCCTTAGCAGGGGAGCTCCTTCGGCCACTCGGACACCTCTCCAACGCATAACCGTTTTTTTATTGATGGAAGTAAAAATTAAAGCCACCAATATAAATGTGGTGGAGAGATAGGGATTTGAACCCTAGATAGGCTACAAACCTATGCCGGTTTTCAAGACCGGTGCATTCGACCACTCTGCCATCTCTCCGTGACGCAGAATAATACTTAGGTCATACGCATGTGTAAATAGCAAAAAGACTGTTTGCTTAAAATTTAGGCTAAAATGAGGTTTTTTTTGTAAATAAGGGGAAATAAAGACAATTTTAGTAAAATTAAATAGGTTGCAGCAAGCAGTGGGAGCTAAATAAGAAGCTTTATTTAGTGGTTGGGTGCTTGCTGCACCGTATAAATAGTCATGGTTGTGTGACTATTTATATTGAGCTGTGCTACCAAGAGCGAGTCTTTTACCGAAGCGATTAAGCTTTGCTAACATTTTAGCTTTACGATTTGTTGGTTTAACGGCAATGTGAGTAGCAGCTGTTTCATTTAATGTGTTAATTGGGTTCATTACTTAACTCCGAGTTGTGGTTGGTGAAAACGGGGGCATTCTGCCTCTTAATTGTTTAAAAATAAAGCGATAAAAATTGAGCCCGAAGCATTAGTTATTTTAATCCGAAAGGGTTTTATTAACCTGCCGTTCACTTGGTGAGTTTGGATGTTTTTGCATTTTTATTCACGCCGTTAGTTTTTAAATCCCTTTTGTTATGGGGTCTCTGTGTTTGTTTTTATTTTTAATGCGATAAAAGCAGGCTTTTTTGGTTATTTATTCAGATTAAATTATTTTAATTAAATGATTTTTTATGCTGTTTAATTAGTGTTTATAAAATTAACTTTATGAGCGTTAAAGAAATTCCAGTAAAGTTCTAAAAAAAGTTGGTGTAATGCACTTTATATTTGCATTGCATGGGTGAATTACTTAGCTTTTTAGCAAAATGGTGTTTTTAATAAAGTTAGTATTACTAGGAGTTATAACGAACACTTGGCAGCTGCTTTTATATTAACCAATAAAAAAGCGCCTACTTTACAGTAGGCGCTTTTGCGTTAGTTGCGTTAATAACGCGTCTAACTGGGGACAGGGCCTCTTCTAGCAACCGCTCTGTTTGCTAAAAAGGCATTAATTCGTTTTGTTGGGGTAAGCACTATGGCGTTACCAAGTAGTACTAAGCTAAACCCTGCAAAGGTATTTGCATGCCATTCAAAGCCTTCATAAAAGCTGCTTAGTGTTACCGCAACTAAAGGAAACAGTACGATGACATAGCTGGCTTTTTCGGGGCCAATATTTTTTAACAGTGCAAAGTAACAAGCAAAGGCGATTACAGTGCCAAAAATAGATAAGTACAATAACGACAGCCAATAGCTAGTAGGTGCAGTGAAATTAAATTGCACGTCGCTTATAAATACATATAAGGCTAAGCCAATGGCACTGTATAACATGCCCCAAGCATTACCTTGTAACACACCAATTTGTTTGCGTGAATTACGTACACTTACCATGTTTCCTAATGAAGCCACAAAGGTGCCTCCAAGAGCAAGTAGTAACCCGACGAATGCACTGTTACTCAAGTTGAGTTGCTGTAATTGTGGCCAAAACAAGCAGGTGATACCTAAAATGGCAAGTACAGCACCGGTATAAATTCGTTTTGGAATAGGTTTGCCAAAAAATAATCGGGTATTAACTATATTCATTACTAATAGCATTGAAAAAGCAATCGAGGTCATTGCAGAGCTAAGGTGATTTTGTGCCCAGTAAAGCATTAAGTAATTTAGGCCAAAGTTAAACAGGGCCAATAATACGAAAAAACCATGATCGACTAAATTAAATCGCATTTTAGGTTTTTTGTATGCCACATATAACCACATTAATAATGCCGCGATTGCAAAACGATAAAATAGCGATAGTTCAACAGCAATATCGCCTAGCTGAAACTCTATGGCCAACCAGGTTGAGCCCCAAATTAAAACAGTTGTTATATATAGCGCTGCACTTTTCAATACTGCTCTCCAAAGTCGATTAAGCTGCTATTTTAAAGCTTATCTGTATACTTACCATGTACAGAAAATGGAATATGTAACCTATACAGATTGAGGGTGTAATGATTTTAAAAGCGGTTAGCCATCAAGGTCATGAGTTTTTGTACCAGCAAGTTATTCAACTGATCAGGGATATGAGTGCTCAACAGGCTTTATTGCCCTCAGAAAAGCTGCCGTCATTACGTAAAATGGCTAGCAACCTTAATATAAGTATTCCTACGGTAAAGCAGGCCTATCAAGCGCTAGAAGATCAGGGGGTTATAGAGGCACGCGAAAAGTCAGGCTACTTTTTAAAAGCCGTTAACATGGCAAGCAGCTTACCAAAACGGGTTAAGTTAAGCCGCGAGCCCGTGATTGTAAACAAGCAGGCGCTGATTGAGCAGGTATACACAGCCATTCATCAGGCCCATGTGGTGCCTTTTGGAGTAGCTAACCCGGTTGCTGCGGCACCAACCGATAAAGCCTTAGCCAGAAATATGCGCCGAGTAATGACACTTGCCGGTAGTAGCGCTATTAATTACGGGCCACTGGATGGTTATGCACCGTTAAAAAAGCAGCTTATTCATCGCTATTTAGACTTTGGCATTGGTATTAATATGGATGAAATGGTGATCACTAATGGTGCGCAAGAAGCACTGGCAATTGCACTCAAATGCGTAACTAAGCCCGGTGATGTAGTGGCCATAGAGAGCCCTTGTTATCACGGAATTATAGAGTTAATAGAAAGTTTAGGCCTTAAAGCACTAGAAATACCTTTATGCCCAGATAATGGTATTTGGCTAAACGATTTAGCGC
Organism: Pseudoalteromonas sp. JB197; assembly: GCF_002332205.1. NCBI lineage: Bacteria > Pseudomonadati > Pseudomonadota > Gammaproteobacteria > Alteromonadales > Pseudoalteromonadaceae > Pseudoalteromonas > Pseudoalteromonas sp. JB197. The sequence goes on along the minus strand of NZ_NRGZ01000001.1, from coordinate 2,767,501 downwards.
AGGCGCTTAATGAGCACGATATTAAAGCGTGTTTATTTTCTACGGCTATTAGTAATCCGGTTGGTAGTTTTATGCCAGATGAAAATCGAGAACAACTGGTGGAACTAGTTGAAAGCCATAACGTAGTGCTCATTGAAGATGACGTATATGGCGACCTATACTTTACACCCAAACGAGGTACACCGGCTATAGCGTATTCCAAAAAAGGCTTGGTGCTAAGTTGTTCGTCTTTTTCTAAAACGGCTGCCCCTAGTTATCGTGTTGGTTGGCTTATTGCGGGGAAATTTGCAGGGCAAGCTAGGCGTTATAAAAGAGCATTGAGTTGTTCTACCTCACTAATTAATCAATGGACGTTATCAGAATTTGTTTTTAGCGGTGAATACGATCGTAATTTAAAAGTACTTAGGCAGCGTTTACGTACGAATAAAGAGCATATGCGACGTTGCTTACAGCAAGCCATGCCAAAAGGTACACGGATCAGCGATCCACAAGGTGGCTGTGTTATTTGGTTAGACTTAGGCTGCGAGTATGATAGCCAAAAGCTATTTTTATTAGCGCTTGAGGTAGGTATAAGCATTACTCCAGGGTTGATATTTTCAGCTTCAAATAAATACAAAAGCTGTATAAGGCTAAGCTATGGTGTGCAGTGGAGTGAGCAAATAGAGCAAGCAATTGTCACACTAGGTAAACTTACCTTACTAGCAAAAAAGTAGCCTAATTTAAGGGGGATCAACAGCTTGTAACAAGTTTTGCGGCACAATAAAAAACAGCCGTTAAGTTTTAAGCGTAACGGCTGCAAAGGGATGTTAAATAATCACCTAAGTGAAGTTTGCAAACTAGTTTTGTTTAAAGCTAAATAATTGGTAACCTTTAAGTTCAGGTACTTGGACTACTAACTGCTCTTCTTGTTTAGCTATATTGGCAAAATTTTCGCATAAGGCATTGGCACGCTTTTCGAGCGCATCGGCATGCTGCTCTACTTTTTCTTCTATTTGCGTACCCATGTTTTCCATACGTTGCTCAAAGGCTTGCATGTCGCCTCCTGAGCCAAGTAATTCAGAACCTAAAGCAACTAAAATACTCCCCATAGATTGTATTACAGCCGACTCAACAGCGCTCTCTATTTGTTGTTCGAACTGCTGCTCAAAGTTTTCACCAAATTGATTAAAACTTTGCTGGCCCATAACAAAGGTGTCTTGTTGATAAAAAGTATTTTGTACTTCAAGTTTAATGTCGTCCATTAACGATGAGATATTATCGAGGCCATCAATATTAAAAGCATTAGCAACTTCTTGCAGTGCAACACCGGCAATTTTAACGCCTTCTAAGGCTATATCTGCTACTTCGGGTAATTGCGTGCGTAAACTACCTGAATATTGAGTTAGCGCCTTTTGCTGGGAATGATTAAGCGCTACCGATTCACCATTAATGGTTAAATTGCCATTGGTATTAAATTGCATAGTTTGCTTATTGGCGGTAAAAATCTCTAGTTCGTCAGGCTTAATACGTACATCATTTTTAAATTCTACATTGCATTGCTCATTATTAAATGACACTGTTGAATCGTTATCGTTATGCGCCATAACGGCAGGTGCACATATTAAAGTGCTCACTAATAGTAATTTTTTCATATTTATTCTCAGTTTTTTATTGATGATAAATAAGTAATAACAAGTTTAGTGCCAATGTTTTTTTATTATATTAAACAATAAGTTGGTTTTATTTATGTTATTAACCATAGCAAGGTTTATTATAAAAAAACTATTTTTTAGTCAAATTGGCTAAAGCTAGAGCAATAATTAATTTTATTTATCGATACGATAAAAAACTCTCACTTTCCATAAAGCTAATTTAGCGCTATTTATTCACAGTATTGACATGAAGGCTATTTAAGATAGCTACATGGCTTTATTTTGGCGCTAAACTGCATTGCACTTTATGTGTCGAACATTTTAATTTTACCAATTATTGCGATTATAAAATCCTTGGTTGGTCTCAAACACTTTATGGAGTGGGTTGTGGGTAAGACATTTAGTTACGATGCGCTAGATGACGATTTTGTTGAAGACGAGTACGAAATGCTCGGGCGTAATCAGCACGATAAGAACAAGCAAAAGGTTAAGAAAAAGTTGGAAGACTACCTTGAGCAAAAGCGCTTGCGTAAAAACCTAGGCGAAGACGATTTAAGCGATTACACCGATTAAATTGCGCTAGTATAACTAAAGTACCAATGTGAATTAGACTTTAAATGTACGCTTTTATGTATGTTTAAATTTTGATTAGATTGGCAATAAAGAGGCTGTGTGCCTCTTTATTACTTTTAAGCGGCGTTACTTATTGCTTTGTTGCAGTGCTTTTTGAATGGTGAGCTCTAGCTTTTCTGGCTTGGTAAAGGGGGCATAGCGTTTAATTGGTGAGCCGTCTGCTGCGATTAAAAACTTAGTAAAGTTCCACTTTATTTTGCGAGTTAAAAAGCCTGGTTGTGTCGATTTCAAATAACGAAATACCGGATGAGCATGCTCTCCGTTTACCTCTACTTTAGCGGCCATTAAAAAATTAACCCCGTAGTTTATTAAACATCCTTGCTCTATCTGCTGTGCATCTCCCGGTTCTTGCTGATTAAACTGATTACACGGAAATCCTAAAATTACTAAGCCTTGGCTAGCATATTTATTATGCAAAGCCTGTAGTGACTCGTACTGGTAGGTAAAGCCGCACTTGCTTGCCGTGTTTACAATAAGCACGACTTTACCAGCAAACTCGCTAAAATTAATGGTGTTACCTTGTAAACTGGTGGCGCTTAACTGATGAAACTTATGCATTATTTATGCTTTACCTTATATTTTTTGATGCTCAATCTACTCTTTTAAGTACATTGCTTAATATGGTTGTTGTATATATTAAGGTTGTTTTTAATTTAAAATTAAAAACAACCCCATACCCGCAATCGTAGTGTAATAAATATTATGGGTTTTATAAGCCACAATAATAGCGACTATAGCCGCACTTAAATAAGGGTTTTGCCAATGTAAATTAATGCCATCATCGTTTAAAAATACAATAGGTACCCAAATAGCCGTAAGTACCGCTGGTGCACTAAAGCTTAAAAATTGTTGCATTTTAGGCCCAACTTTAAAGGGTAAAGCGCGGTGCAAAAATAAGTAACGGGTAAAAAAGGTAATACAGGCCATTAGTAAAATAGTGGTCATCATAAGTTGCGCTCCTTTTTGGCAGTTATTCTTGCTGTAAAGTATCCTGCGCTCATGGCCAGTAATGCAGAGCTCACCAGCCATAACTCAAATCCGGTACTTTTAAACAATGTAGCGCTAATGCCTGCGACTATAACTGTAACGAGTGAGGCGAGGCTTTTAACACCCGGAATAACTAAAGCTATAAATGTAGCGGCTATAGCAAAGTCGAGGCCCAAATGGGTTAAATCGGGGAGCATAGTACCAGCAACAATGCCTATAAATGTCCATAAATTCCATGCAATATAAAAGCTAAAACCGGCGCTAAGTGCGTAAATTAAACGTATTTTTGTACGATAGGCTTTAGGGTGGTGCGAAAATGCAAACAACTCATCGGTCAATACAAAGCTTACAGGTAGACGCCAGCGCAAAGGTTGATCAATTACTTTATGACGTACCGCTAAGCCATATAAAAAATGCCGAGAGCTAATTATAAAGGTAGTAAACAAAATGGTGAGTAGTGGCGTATTTCCCGCAATTAACTCAATAGCGACAAGCTGCGCAGAGCCCGCAAACACTAATAAAGACATCGCTTGAGTTTCAAGGGCAGTAAAACCATTTTGAATAGCCAGTGAGCCACAGAGTATTCCCCAAGGGATCACCGCCAAACAAAGCGGTAACATGTCAACAAAACCTTTTAAAATTGCACGCGATGGTCTGTTCATTTGCAGAAATATTAGCCAGTAAAATTAATTGCTTAAGTGTGCCATAAAGCATGCTTTAAATAATAGGTTTAATGCAAATCTAAACAAAGTTTGAAATAATGAAACAATAACTTAATTAGCGAGATAACTAATGTTTAAAGTAAAAGTATGGGATGGCTTTGTCAGAAGCTTTCACTGGTTATTAGTGTTTAGTATTGCTGTGCTCTATTTTAGTATTGAAGAAGGTATGATTGAACTGCACTTTATTGCTGGCTTTTTTACCTTAGCACTTATTTTAACGCGATTAATATGGGGGATTATAGGCAGTAAAACAGCTAAGTTAAGCGCGTTAATACACTCCCCGCAAGCGGTAATAACCTCACTTAAAACTAATAAAACTCCGCTTGGGCATTCTGCGCCAGGGAGTTATATGGTGTTGTTGTTTTTTATACTTATTATTACTCAGCTTGTTAGTGGCTTAATGAGTAGTGATGGTATTTTAACTGATGGGCCTTTAGCGCAGTACGTGTCGAGCAGTACAGTTGATTTTGCTAATTGGTTACATAGTTTAAACTTTGATATTTTACTTTATGCGATAGGTTTGCATGTTTTAGCAATTGTAATTTATAAGATTAAAGGCAAGCCTTTAGTGAAAGCGATGATCACCGGAACGAAACAACAGCCAAATGAAAAGCCAGCAATACTTACAAAAGCACCTTGGTTAGCTTGGGTCGTATTTTTAATATTGCTTGTAGTGCTTATGACAACTTGGGGCAGTGAGCCACTTAGTTATTTACTTAACTTGGGTTAAAAATAAAAAGGCGCCTATTTAAATCCGATTATGAATTAAATAGGCGCCTTTATTATTTAAAAACTTAGTCTTTAAATTGCGTGTGGCAATCTTTACAGCCTTTGGCCCATGCGCCAAACGCTTTACCAATAACAGCTTTATCGCCAGACTGTGCAGCTACAGCAAGTTCATCTGCGTATTGCTGAAATGCAGTTGCTTTTTTCATAAAAGTGTCGTTTTCAGCCCAAACAGCGGCAAGTGCAGCAGTATCACCCTTATCAGTACCTTCGTAAAACGCTTCCCATGGCATTTTTGCCAGTGCAGCTGCGTTATTTGCACGTGCTTTAAATTTATCTGCATCAAAAGGAATTTTGCCTTTAAGCATAGCGCCCATGTCACTAATTTGTACTGAGAGCATAGAAAATGCAGCTTGACGATATTCAATAGCGTCGCTTGGCTCTTTAAATGCAGAATTTGCTGATACGCTAAGTGCGCATGTTGATAATAATGCCCCGATAAATACTTGCTTCAATTTCATTAAACTTATCCCTAGTAAAAGTTTCTAATTCTATCTTTGTATCTTAGCTGCCACTTTTATTCAAGTGAAAGCGATAGTTTGGTTTGCTTGAGGCTTAATCGTTAATATCGACGTCGGCGAATATCATGCCACGGCGCATACTGCGAGTGGCTAAAAACACTTCGCAAAGTAGCGACATAAAAGCAAATATAAGCAAAGCCATAGCAGCTACAAAACAGCTACCTATCGTTACGCCTAAGTTAACTGATTGAATATGCGATAAAAATAATAACATAACAACCGCACAAACCAACAATGCACTTAACACACTCAAGCTAAATGCAAGGTGTATACAACGAGAGCGCTTTAGCAGCGCTCTTAGCTCGGTGGTTAGCGACAGATTAAAGTCATCATCAGTGCTTACTTTTAGTCTACGTTCAAGCAAACGAGCTCTATCTGTTATACGCGCTAAACGGTTTGATAAAACCCCTAAAGTGGCAGCAATACCTGTAATTAAAAAGACGGGAGCAACCGCGGTTTGAATCACTTTGGCCATGCTTAAAATATTAATTACTTCGTTATCCATTTACATCTCAAAATAAGTGTTGGTTGTTTACAATCATTCACAAACTTAATTTCTTTCTTTTTCCTTTGCAATCAGTTTGTTGCTAGTGTTTTCTCTGTTTTAATGTGTTGCTTGTAACTTAAATGTAACTAAGGTGTTGCTCACGTATGGGTTTAAGTTTTATATTTAAGCCCATGGTTGAATATAGTAAATACAATAATACATAACCTATCCTAGGGGAAATGATGTCTAAAAATATAATAAAGAAAACAGCAATTGCCACAGCTGTCTCAAGCGCATTTATTGCAACACTTGCAAGTGCAAGTAACTTACCTACGGCTAATATTACTTATCAAAAAGCTGAAGCAGTAAAAGAACAAGTTGCAGATAAAAAAGAACCATCGGCACATATGATTGTATTACGCGCTACAACATCAGTAGACGCCTATGTTGCAGGTACTTACCAGCAATCAAATAATCGTGAAGTTACAGCTAATATAGAGCAACTTCAAGACACTATGACTCTTGAGTTAAATAGCTTAGATTTTGATGCGAAAATAATTGGTAAAACCAAAATATTAGCACCTACGTTAATCGTTCAAGCTTCGGCTGAAGCACTTGCTAAAATTGCTAAAGATTCACGAGTAGCAAAAGTATTACCTATGTTCGATAGCGAACTGCATGTTGCAGCAAGCTCTGACTATATTAACGCAAAACCACTTATTGTAGACGGTATTGCAAGCGGTAAAGGTCAACGTGTTGCGGTATTAGATACGGGTATTGATTACACTCACCAAGCATTTGGTGGAGCAGGTACAGTTGAAGCATATTTAGCAGCGCAAGCAGATCCTACTACAGTGGCTTGGCCTCAAGGTGTTGTTAAAGGTGGTTACGACTTTATTAATGAAGACGCTGATCCGATAGAGAACGATCCTGCTAACTCTCCAGTAACAGGAGATCCAACAAACCACGGTACTTCATCTTCAAACTCAGTAAATGGTATTGCGCCAGACGTTGAACTTTATGTTTACTCTGTATGTGGTGGCGGTTGTCCAAGTGCCGCACAGGCTGCAGCACTAGAAGCCGCAATGGATCCTAATGGCGATGGTGATATTTCTGACCGTGTAGATGTAATGAATATGTCGCTTGGTGGCGAGTTTGGCGACACATATACTGGCGGCGGTACACAATACTTAATTCAGCGTGCTGTTGAATTAGGCGTTAATATGGTCATTTCTGCGGGTAACGATGGTGATAACCCATTCCGTATAGGCGGCCCAAGTACCACACCTAATGCCTTGTCTGTAGGTGCAATGACGCACCCTACAACTGAAATAGGTGTTGCTACAGGCACTATTGCTGGTGTTGAAGGTGATATTCAGCCATCAAGCTTTGGTCCACAAGAAGCTTATACAATAACAGGCGCAGATATTGAGTTAGTTTATCCAGATACCAATCAAGATGGCTGTGTTGCATTTGGGGCCGATGTTGATTTTACCGGTAAAGCTGTATTAATAGACCGTGGTGCTTGTGCATTTACCGACAAAGTATTAAACGCACAAATAAATGGTGCAGAGTTTGTGATGATTGCAAACGATACTGATGATGGTACACCAGCTCCTATGGGTGGTTTTGATGCTGCTGTAACAATTAAAAACGTAGGCATTAATTTTGCTGCAGGTGCGGCTTTAAAAGCACAGTTAGCAGCAGGTGGTCCGGCAACGTTTGATATTAGCATTGACATTAAAACTACATCTGGCGCTGTTGCTACGTTCTCATCTCGTGGTCCTTCAATGGATGGTTTATTAAAACCAGAAATTACCGCACCAGGCACTAGTATTGATGTTGCAGCTGCTGGTACTCAAACTGGTACTAACCCAGTTTCAGGTACATCTTTTTCAGGTCCAATTACTGCTGGTGCTGTTGCGATGATTCGTGAAGCGCATCCAGATCGTAATGCCTTCGAAATTAAAGCCACAATAATGAATGCGGCTAATTTAAATGTAACAAATGAGCCGTTAGCAATTAACCCGGCTTCAGAGTTAGCACCTATTAGTATGATTGGCGCAGGTTTAGTTGATGTAGCTAAAGCGGTTAATTTACCGGTTGCTGCATGGGTAAATAATGCTAAGTTTAATACCAAGCAAGCAGCGCTTTCTTTTGGCTTAGAAAGCATGACAGAAACTGCATCGTTAACTAAAACGGTAACAGTTAAAAACTTCTCAGCTGACGCTAAAACTTATAACTTACGTACAGAAGCGCGTTACCAGAGCGATATAGATACTGCGGCTATTAGTTGGGATTTCCCAGCATCTATTACTGTTCCTGCAGGCCAAACTATTAATTTCGACGTAGTATTAACCGTTGATCCAGCTAAGTTACCAGAGTGGAATCTAAATAACCCATTTAGCCCAGAAGATATTGCAGCAAGAAGTGCAGCATTAACTTCAATAGAGTTTGATGGTGCTTTGGTGTTTGATGATGCCAGCACAGATACTGACCATGATTTACACCTTGTTTACCATGCAATGCCTAAAGCAGCTACTGAGCTAAGCGTTTCATCGCAAATCGTCGATAGTGAAATGGCTCTTGTTGTTACAAATAGTGGCCTAACTGAAATTATGCCACAAGCAGAAAGTATTGTTGCTGTGGGTGTTGAGAAAACATTTGCAGAAGCTGAATTTAATATTCTAGCAACTACTTTCTCAGCGTTTGCTTTAGACGGATGTGATTCAGGCATATTTGTTACTTCATCGATTCAACTACGTGACCCACTAACGCATACCTTCCAAGCGGGTTATAGGTTGGAAGTTGATACCGATAATGACGGTGTGTATGACCACGTCATGCAAAACTATAATGACCGCGGCCGTGATACAGCGTTCCCTGGACGTAGCCTTACAGTAATAGGTGAGACAGATGGCGCAGGTAATGATTCACTCATGTGGCTAACTCCGCTATATCATTCAGCGGGAGAGGACACCATTACCTTCTCGGGTTGTTCTGAACTACTTAATATAGATGGGGCATTACTAGGCGAGCAGATGAACTTTAAAGCATCTGTGGGTTATGCTGCATATCAAAGTGGTGTATTTACAGAAACTGATAGTGTTACAGGTTCAACCGTATTTGGTATGCAACCTCAAGTAGCGTTTACCTCGCTCGAAACAGGTGAAGCAGTTACAACACTTAAACCAGGTGAGAAAGCAGTTGTTACAGCAAGTGGTCCATTTGCGCTAACACAGGCTTCAGGCTTAGATGTTGTTAAAGTAATGACAGCTGCTGATTTAGAGGTTCCAGATGTTTCAGCGCCAGCGCTTGTTGGTGGTGAGTTTACTGTTTCTGAAGATGCAGCAAACGGTACCGTAGTAGGTGCTTTAACAGTTACAGAGTCTGAATTTGATTTAGCTATTTCAGAGTACTTCGTTCAGTCAAATACTCACCAAGGTTTGGGTGTTGATGCCGATGGTCAAGTTGTTGTTACTAACACCGCTTTACTGACAGGTGATTCTTCAGCCCAGATACAAGTAGTGGCAATTGATACACGTGGTAATGTATCAGAGCCTGCAATGGTTACGGTTAGTATTACTAAAGTAGTACCACCACCGGTTGTTGTAACACCAGAGCCAGAGAAAAAATCTTCGGGCTCATTGGCTTGGTTATTACTTACTGCGCCGCTTGCATTTATGCGTCGTCGTAAGCAAAAGTAAGCTTATAACTTAATTGTTACTTAGAGGGAGCTTCGGCTCCCTTTTTATTTAGCTTCACTAAAATAAAGGCTTTATCTTATGAGACATATCCCTTGTGTTCTAGCTATATCATCTTTAGCTATTTTAAGTGGCTGCAATCAGGCGCCCGAAGCAGTCCAAACAAACGTTATAAGTACTACAGCAGAGCAGTTACCTCAAGTTGTTGCACCTATAGCTAAAAAAGTACCGCACGCCATGACTATTCATGGCGATACCCGCATTGATAATTACTATTGGCTGCGTGACGATGAACGCAAAGCAGCCGATGTTATTAGTTACCTTGAGGCTGAAAATAGCTATACAAATACCATGCTCGCTCATACTCAAGCGCAGCAAGCTAAACTTTTTGCCGAGCTTAAAGGGCGTATTCAAAAAGATGACGATTCAGTACCGATAAAAAAAGGTGATTATTATTACTCGTCGCAAACTCGTGGCAATAACGAGTACACTACTTATGTACGTAGCAGTGACTTTTCAGGAACTAACCAACAGGTTATTTTAGATGTAAATGAACTTGCTAAGGCTCATGACTATTATGCTGTAAGTGGTTTAGATGTGAGTCCAAACGGTAACTTAATGGCTTACGGTGAAGATACTCTCAGTAGACGTATTTATACCGTTAAAATTAAAGATTTAAGCACCGGGAGGCTACTCGAAGATACGCTTGAAGGCACAAGTGGTAACCTTGTTTGGGCAAACGATAACAAAACACTGTATTACATTAAAAAAGACTTACAGACTTTGTTAGGCTACCAGGTTTATCGCCATACTTTAGGTACGCCGCAGGCCAATGACGAACTAGTTTACGAAGAAACAGACTCAAGCTATTACACAGGGTTAAGTAAAAGCAAAGACGGTACTGAAATTTATATTTGGCACAGTAGTAGCACTGCATCAGGTATGTCGGTGCTTAGCGCAAATAACGTTAAAGCAATGCCTCAACGCTTAATTAAACGCCAAGCGAATCTTGAGTATAGTATTTCTAAATTAGGTGAGAGTTATTATATTGTCACTAATTTAAATGCGGTTAATTTTCAGCTAATGAAAGTCGCTATTAATAAAGCCCATGATCAAGCAAACTGGCAAACGCTGATCCCAGCACGTGATGATATAAAGCTAGAGGGGATAGAGTTATTTAATGACTATTTGGTTTACCAACAGCGTGAAATGGGGCAATCGCGACAAATAATACGCAATTTAAGCACTAATCAAGAGCAGTTATTATCTTTTAACGACAGTGCCTACACTATTAGTGCTTATGGTAATAACGATATAAACAGCGATAAGTTACGTGTTTACTACACGAGTATGACCACGCCGGGTTCATCTTACGATATAAACCTAAAAACGACGGATAAAACGCTTTTAAAACAACAAGCCGTGCTAGGCAATTTTAATGTTGATAATTACGCATCTGAACGAATATTTATTGACGCCCGCGATGGTGTAAAAGTACCCGTAAGCTTAGTTTATCGTAAAGATAAATTTAAAAAAGATGCGACGAATCCATTGCTACAATATGGTTATGGCTCGTATGGTGCCACTATGGATCCAACTTTTTCAAGCGCGCGTTTAAGTTTGCTTGATCGTGGTTTTGTGTTTGCAATTGCACATGTTCGTGGCTCGCAAATGTTAGGTCGTCCCTGGTATGACGATGGTAAGTTACTTACTAAAAAGAATACGTTTAATGACTTTATAGATGTGACTAAATCATTGGTAGCACAAGGTTATGGCGCTAAAGACAAAATATTTGCCCAAGGCGGTAGCGCTGGTGGCTTATTGATGGGCGCAGTAGCAAACCAAGCTCCTGAACTTTACAAAGGTATGGTTGCTGCAGTACCTTTTGTGGATGTGGTTACAACTATGCTTGATGAAAGTATTCCACTAACAACTAACGAATATGGTGAGTGGGGAAACCCAAATGAAAAAGAATACTATGAGTACATGCTATCTTACTCGCCGTACGATCAAGTGTCTAAGCAAGCGTACCCTAATATGCTAGTAACTACGGGTCTGCACGACTCGCAAGTACAGTATTTTGAGCCAGCAAAGTGGGTTGCTAAGCTGCGTGACTATAAAACAGATGACAATAAGTTACTGTTTAAAATTGATATGGAAGCAGGGCATGGCGGTGCATCAGGGCGCTTTAAGCGCTTAGAAGATACCGCGCTAAACTATACATTTATGCTCGATTTAATGGGTATTAAAGAGTAAGCAAAGTACAACCATTGAGTAATAAGCTAAAGGCATCATTTAAAAGTGATGCCTTAATTTATTACTAAGTTAGCTAAATAAGTTTATAAACTGAGTTATAGTTATGAGATACACACTTACACTCACGCAAAAATAGTAAATATAAGGATCGCGTTATGCATGATGAGCAACAGCTGGAACCCGTCAAAAAAGATGACCGCACATGGGCAATGCTTTGTCATTTAAGTGCCTTGTCTGGATTTATTGTGCCATTAGGCTCTGTAATTGGGCCGTTAATTGTGTGGTTAATAAAAAAAGATGACATGCCGATTGTTGATGTTCATGGCAAAAAAGCACTCAACTTTCAAATCACTATGATGATTGCTTACTTTGTGTGTTTTCTTTTAATGTTTGTTGTTATTGGTGTAATTTTACTGCCAATAGTCGCTATATTTTCGTTTGTAATGGTGGTTATTGCCGCGGTTAAAGCCAATGATGGTAAAGAGTTTGACTACCCGTTGAGTTTAAATTTGATAAAATAGCAATGTCGGTTTGTTAATAGCGCATTTTAAACCCAGCTTTTGCTGGGTTTATTTTTTATTTACTCCCTATTGTTAAGGATACTATGCTTTATCTCACGCTGTTTTTTAGCGCTTTTATATCGGCTACTTTATTGCCCAGCTCGTCAGAGGTGGTAATGGTAGCTATGATGACCCAAGGTAAAGTAAATTTATTGTTGTTATGGCTAGCTGCCACTTTGGGCAATGTATTAGGGAGCTGCGTTAATTACTGGTTGGGTACTCAAGTACTGCGCTTTAAAGATAAAAGCTGGTTTCCAGTGTCAGATCAGGGGCTTGAAAAAGCACAAAAGCAGTTTAATAAATACGGTGTGTATAGTTTATTATTTGCCTGGCTACCTATAGTTGGCGATCCGCTTACCGTAATAGGGGGAATATTTAAAGTGCGTTTTAGTACGTTTTTATTGTTGGTAACACTAGGTAAGGGGGCACGCTACTTAGCCGTTATCGCCCTTACCTTAGGTGTCGAAAAACTTATTTAAGCTTTCCTATTTATTCTAAATCAATTGCTCCACACGTATTATTTCGCCCAATCTAACGTCAAAGACACAGAATCGGCAAAGCGTAATGCATGCGGTTTATCTACGCGAGCCTTAGCATAATGAACACTTGGGTGTGAATGACAAACAGCAAGAATTTCAGCAACCAGTTTTTCGAGTAATAAAAAGTCGCCTTGTTCTACTAAAGTGATTACTTCTTTGGTAATTACTTTGTAGTTTAGTGCTTGATCTACTTCATCGGTTTTACAGGCGTCGTGTGCAGGGTAATGAATTTCTAAGTTAATCACTACATCCTGCTTTTTCTCGCGCTCTTCTTGGTTAAAGCCAATAAAAGTACGCAGTCGTAAATTGGTTACGTTAATAATTGCATTAGCCATAAGTTAGCCTTTTATTAGCTGCAAAAACTCATTACGTGTTTTTGGATCGGCTCTAAAGTTACCCAGCATTACAGAGGTACGCATACTTGAGTTTTGCTTTTCTACGCCGCGCATCATCATACACATATGTTTGGCTTCAACAATTACGCCAACCCCGGTTGCACCCGTTACTTCTTCAACGGCTTTAGCAATTTGATGAGTTAGTTGCTCTTGAATTTGAAAACGACGGGCAAACATGTCAACAATACGGGCAAACTTAGACAGTCCCAATACTTTACCATTGGGAATATAAGCAATATGACAACGGCCAGTAAAAGGTAACAAGTGATGCTCACACATAGAATAAAGCTCTATGTCTTGTACTAATACCATGTCGTCTGCATCAGAGGTAAATACGGCGTTATTAGTAATTTCTTCTAATGTTTGACGATACCCTTGAGTTAAGTATTCCATTGCTTTAGCAGCACGTTTTGGCGTGTCGAGTAAGCCTTCTCTGTTAGGATCTTCCCCTACAGCGGTAATAATATTTTCATAGCTTTGTTTTAGTTCGTTATGCATAAATTTCTCAGTTAATTTAGTTTGGTTTACTTTAAATGCCGACCACCATCTACAGGTATAGCGCGGCCTGTGATGTAGTGGCTATGTAATAGTAAATCAATACTATTGATTATTTCTTGGCATCCTGGCTCGATACCCATTAATGACTTTTTCAGCGTTTTAGCACGATATTGTTCATCATCATGCTCATTAAAAATAATTAACGATGGTGCAACCGAATTTACTTTAATATTAGGTGCGTACTTGGCACTGAACGACTTGGTTAAGTTATCAAGCGCTGCTTTACTTGCGGCATAAGCGACATGTTTTGGGCTACCTGTTTCTACTACGTAATCGGTAAGATGAATAATATCTGCGGGAGTATTCATCTCTGTTTGATAATTTAGTAATAACTCTGCACACAGTAAATTAATTAAATAAGGTGTTTTTGCATGAATTCGCATCATATTGTCAAACAGTTGCGCAAAGTTGGCGTTATTAGCTTCGCAGTCCCAACTTGAAGCATTATGCAAAATAGCGCGTAGTGAGCTGGTATGCTCTTTAAGTACTTTAATAAAAGTGCTAATACCATCATCAGTACTAAAGTCTGCATAAATGCATACAGCACCCTGCTGCTCCAGTAAATCAACCGCAGCGTGACGAGTACGATAAGTAATAATTATCGGCTGCCCTTGTGCAATAAAATGTTTAGCTAAAGCAAGGCCAATGCGTTGCCCAGCACCTGTAATTAAAATCGGTGGTGTCATATATACTACAAAACTCTCTTTTGGCAGGGGATCAGCATTAATACCAATTTAATTAAAATCTTACGTAATACTTTAAGCGGTCGATCAGTCAAACTACTTAGGTATCGTACGATAATTACTGTATTAAAGCTCATCGTATATAGTTGGCACTGGTTGACGCTTATGTTGCGTACGCTGATAAATAGCGCTAAGTGTTTGCTCAACCTGTTGCGTAACCGGTTTACCTTCTAAAAAGTCATCAATTTGCTCATAACTTAAACCTAACGCTTCTTCGTCGGTAAGTCCTGGGCGATCACTTTCTAAATCTGCGGTAGGTGCTTTATTAACTAATACAGACGAAGCACCTAATGTACTCCCTAAAGCGCGCACTTGGCGTTTTGATAAGCCAAAAAGCGGTGCTAAGTCACAAGCGCCATCACCAAACTTAGTATAAAAGCCGGTAATATTCTCGGCACTGTGATCGGTTCCGACCACTAAACCTTGGCAAAATGCAGCAATTTCGTATTGTGCAATCATGCGTTGACGGGCTTTAACATTACCCTTAATAAAATCAATTTTTTCTTGCTCAGGAAGTGATTTACCGTTACCAACAATAGCCGCCATTGTTTGTTCGTGTAGCGCATCAGTTGCGGGCTTAATATTGACGGTCATGCGGCTGCTAGGTTGAATAAAATCAACCGCTAGTTGCGCTTCATTTTCGTCGGCTTGCACACCGTAAGGTAAGCGTACAGCAACAAATTTATAATCAGTAATGCTTTGCTCTTGGTTAAGCTCATCAACAGCAAGTTGGCATAAACGACCGCACACTGAAGAGTCGACTCCGCCACTAATACCTAATACCAAAGACGTTGCATGGGCTGCTATTAAGCGGGCTTTAATAAAGTTAACACGACGGCTAATTTCAGCATTTACATCAATAACTGGCTGCACTTTCATTGCAGCCATAATCTCGGCGCGCATGGCCAACTCCTTAGGGTTAAATAATTATTTCGCTCAGCAGAGCGCTTGTATTATGTGATTTAGGGCTAACAAATTAAAGCCCTAAGTGAGCTTTAATTTTTTGTAACTCGGCTTTTAACTCGTCTACTTCGGCGAGTAACTCATTGAGTTCTTCATTTTTTAACTCATCAGTCGTTTGCTCTGCAGGGTGTGTTATTTCACTTATTGGCTGATCGCCAAGCAAATGCATATAACGACAGTCACGTTTACCAGGCTCGCGTGCAAGTTTGGTTACTATGTCATTTTCAATTAGTTTATTAAGTGCAAGCTCAACGTCATCTACACTATTAAAATTTGCTAATCGTGCGCATCGCGTTTTTAATTCTCCGGGAGTTTGCGCACCACGTAACAGTAACAAGCAAATAATTGCGCGCTGCTGCGTACTAAATTTTAAGCTACTAAACTCGGTGTTACAAAAACGGTGGTCGTATTTATTTACTCGTCCAGAAAGCCCTTCATCAATGGTAACCAGTCGGGCATTTATTAATTCATCGAGTGCAATTTGCACTTCGCTGTCGGTTAAGTTTAAAACCGGTGCACGATTTGATTTTTGATTACACGCATTAGTTAGCGCATTTAACGACAAAGGGTAGTGTTCGGGAGTTGTACTTTGCTTTTCTAGTAAACAGCCAATAATACGCTGTTGATTTGCTGATAATTGCATAACTTATCTCAACTAATAAACTATATGATTAGCTTACACTTTTATTGAGTGCCAAGCCATTGCTGAAGTTTGGGGTGCAGTGCACTAAAATCGAGTGGCTTACTTAAGTAATCATTCATACCTGCTGCTAAGCACTTTTCTTTATCTCCCTGCATTGCATTGGCAGTTAAAGCAACAATGGCTATGTTTTGATAATGCTTACCCGCGTCACCATTTCTAATCGCTTTAGTTGCTTGGTAGCCGTCCATTTCAGGCATTTGGCAGTCCATTAAAATTAACTGGTAAGTATTAGCGGGTTGCTCATTTAGTTGCTTTATCGCCTCACGTCCATTCTCAGCAATATCAAATGAAATACCGGCTTGTTTTAATAAAGCCCCAGCAACAACTTGGTTAATTTTATTGTCTTCTACTAATAAAACTTGTGGCTCATTTGTATTAACTAATGGCGTTTCAGTGAGTTTATTTTGTAGTTGTGCCTGTTGTTGCTGTTGTTCTATGTATTTATCATTAGCAAGAGAGTCAAATAAGTCTGAGGGCGTTAATGGCTTAAAAATCATTGAGTCTACTTTTAAACTTAGCGTAGAGTCATCTTTGGAATAGCTCATAGGTGCCATTATTATTAGCTTACAACTGTGCTTAGCTAGGTAATTTTTAACCTCAGTAATTTGCGATTGCGGCGCTTGTTCAAAAAAATAATAGTCGATTAAAATAGCATCGAGGGTTGTAGTTGCCTGATCTTTAAAATACGCACTTACAGCAGTGTAGTCGGTTAAGGTATTGGCATTTGCTTGCCATATTATCAGCTGCTTTTTAGCTATGGTTGAGTTTAATAAGCAACTATCAATAATTAAAATATGTTTGTTTTTAATTAAATGGCTAGGTAGGTCTTGCTGCTTACTTAATTTAGGTTTTATTTTTATTAAAAACGAAAAAGTACTGCCTTCGTTTAGCATACTGGTTACGCTTACTTCACCTCCCATCAGCTCACATAACTGTTTTACAATAGCGAGCCCTAAGCCTGTGCCGCCATATTGGCGTGTTGTAGAGGTGTCTGCTTGGGTAAATGAGTCAAATAATGTGGAGTGTTTTTCTGGTTTTATGCCAATACCGGTATCAATAATGGAACAAACTAAAGATGTACCATCGGTTGTTTCATCAATTTTTGCGGTGACTACTATTTTTCCGTCAAATGTAAACTTAACCGCGTTACTAATTAAGTTACTTAATATTTGTCGTAACCGATTAGGGTCGCTAACTATTTCGCTGACGGTGATGAGGGTTGCATCTAAAATTAAGATGGTATTATTTTGCTCCGCTTTAAGCGCAAATGATTCAACAACCTCACCTAACAAACGTGGTAAATTAAATTGAATCTTTTCAATATCTAATTTACCAGCCTCTATTTTAGAAAAATCTAAAATATCGTTAATAATATTCAGTAATGATTGCGCCGACGACTGAGCAAGCTCTATGTGGTGCATTTGTTGTTGATCTAATTGGGTGTTTTTAACAATATTAAGCATCCCCAACACCCCATTCATTGGGGTGCGAATTTCATGACTCATGCTCGCTAAAAACTCACTTTTTGCAGCTACAGCTTGCTCTGCGGTTTCTTTGGCGGTTACTAGTTGTTGCTCTGTTTCTATGCGTTGTTGGCTAGAGTAAAGGCTGCCAACAAGTGCTGCTACAGCAATTAAAAAGCTTTCTTCGTTGTGCGCCCAAGCGCGGGTTGTATTGCATTGCTCGGCGCAAACCATACCTATGATCCCACTTCCGGCAGGAATAACTGCACACAACATGGCATTTATTTTTAGTGGCTTTAGGTAGTGCTCTTTAATTGGCATTAAAATAGGGCATTGCTGTGCATCTGCTGCACTAAATATGGCTTTGCGCTCTATGGCTTCAAAAAAATCAGGAATATCTTTTTGTAACCATGGTTCATTGTTGTTATTTGTTGTGGTGTTTATATTATGAAAGGCAATAGGCTTGAGCTGGGTTTTATTGTCGCTAAATAGCCAAATGCTGGCTTGATCGATGTTGAGCGCCTGACAAATTGCTTGAGTAATCACATCTTTAGATTGGCTTAATTGCCCGTTTAAAATTTGATCGTTAACTGTTAAAGACGCTAAGGCTTCGTTAAATAGCGATATTTTATTATTTTCTAATTCTATTTTTTTACGGGTATCAATATTTTGTAATGAGCCAAATATTCTTATACAGCGTTCATTTTTATGCTCAGCTTCACCGTGCACCAATACCCAAATAATATTGCCTTTAGCATCAATAACTTCAAGTTCAGCTTCGTAGCTCTCACCAAATTTAATTGCTCGTTCAATTAATTTAGCTGCTTTTTCTCGGCTTTTTCCGGGCTTAAAGTAGCCAAGATCTTTTGGCCATTGAGGTTGTTCGTCAGGGGCGTATTTAAATATTTTTTTGGTCATATCAGACCAATACGCTTGTTTATTTTCTAAATTAAACGACCAAGCGCCTACGAGTGCCAGATCACTCATAACTTCCAGCATTTTCTCATTTTGCTGTTGCCGATTAAGCATTTTTAAAAAGAACAAAAATGACCAAATAATCAGTCCGCATATAATTATGCTTGCTAAGCGTAGTGGCCAAATAGTCGCGCTAGGCGGGGCCCAGCCCTTTTTAGGTACAACATAAAGCTCCCAGCTTCCGCCTTGAAAGTTAAGCGTAAACTCTAGTGGGTCTTGTTGCTTTATACTTTTATCGCCATAAAAAAAATCGCCTTTTTTACCTAAGCCATGGCGTCCTTGAATAGCAACATTGTACTGCTCTTGAAGCTCGTAAATACCAGCGTTTTGATATATTTTTTCAAGATCTAATACCACAGAAAGCAGCCCCCAAAAGGATTTATCTGTTTTATAAACAGGAACGCGAGCAACCAATGCAGAACCCCCTTGTATTAAAGTTAGCGGGCCAGCCATTACAATTTTATTTGTGTCTCTGGCTCTAATTGCATCGATACGTTGAGTTTCATTATCTAAAAAATTAAGGCCTAAGGCTTGTTCATTACCGGCAAGCGGGTAAATCATTTTAATTATCATGTCGGGCGCACCGCCAATATTTCGTAGCTCGTTTGAGGTCTCAAATAAGGGGGCAGCAATTTGCGTAAAGCGTGCTTGCTGTAAATTTGGTTCTGCGGCAACAGCAACACCTAAACCACGAATTAGCTGAATATTAGACACTAAAATAGCTTCAAGTTGTGCTCGGTAAGTGCTTACTTCAGAGAGTATTTGTAATCGGTGTGCATCTTTTGCTCGGTTATAGTTAATCCGATCAAGTACAACACTTACTAATACAATAAGAGTAAGTGATAGCCAGAAGGTCAGCTTAAAATTATGAACTTTATTATTTTTACTATTATTCATTGGCGACATTAGCTACATTTTGCTTTTATATTAGACAGTATCCACTATAGCTAATTTATTGTACAAATAAAAATGGCGCATCAGATTATGCGCCATTTTATTTTTATAATTAATAGTTTAACTAAATTACGAGTCGCTAACCTCGCGTGCCCAATGCTGCTGTTTAGCTACATGGAGCTTGCGATAACCATCGAGTAATGCAGCATGCTTTGTAAAGCCAGTAAGCGATAAGCCTGGGAAGGTTAAACCGTTAAATAATTTACGGCCTTCGGCTATTTCAATTGCGAGCGTTACATTGGCAGTACCAAACATTAAGCCTAATGCATCTTGATAGTCTGCATATTCGCGTTCGTCATCGTATTTTATTTCTAAAATAGCTTTTAAACAGCGAAAGTGACGCATTGCATCTTCGTTTACTTGCCCGGTATGTAATATCCAGTCAACCCAATCAATGGCTTCTTCGTTACCTGCGGCTAGGCAAAGGTGTGCTTTTAGTTCACCAATACGCAGTGTATCCCAAGATGTATCAGGGTCGGTTACTAAACCAATAAACTCGGCAGCGCGAATGATATCGCTATGGCCCGCTTCCTCTAGTGAGTCATAAATTTCCATCCATTGCTCAACGTCGTACTGATCAAGTGATAAAAATGTTTCGCGGAACTTAGCGCCTTCGTTGTTGTTACGCCAAATTAGTTCATCAACTGGGTAAATGTCTGACATACCAGGGACTAAAATACGACATGCATATACGTTTAAGTGAGTGTAATCCATGATGTAAATATCATGCCCCATGCTATGGATTAAGTCGGTACAAAAGTTATATTCTTGCTCAGTTGTGCCGCTAAAGTCCCAATGCACAAAGTCAAAGTCGGCTTTTGCGCGGAAAAAATCATGAGAAATTAAGCCGCTAGAATCAATAAAGTGCAGTTCAGTGTTTTCTGGAGAGGCAACTTCATCATTATCAAAAGTAGCAGGTTGAAACACATCAAGTTGATCTAAACGACGACCTTGTAATAGTTCTGTTACGGTACGCTCAAGTGCCACTTCAAATGATGGGTGAGCACCAAAAGAAGCAAATACAGAGCCATCAGCTGGGTGAATAAGGGTAACGCTCATTACTGGGTATTTACCGCCTAGAGAGGCATCGGCAATACGTAAATGAAAACCATGGCTGCGTAACTCTTCACACGCTTCATGAATTTTAGGGTACAGCTTAACTACTTCTTCAGGCACGATAGGCAGACACAAGCCCTCAGTAATAATGCGGCTTTTTATAGCGCGTTCAAATACTTCGGATAAGCCTTGTACGCGTGCTTCAAATTTAGTATTGCCGGCACTCATACCGTTAGATACAAAAATATTACCAATAACGTTAACCGGAATATACACATCTTGGTTATCGCTTTGGCGGGTGTATGGCACAGTACAAATACCACGCTTAACATTACCAGAGTTAAAATCGAAAAGGTGCGATGCATTAAGTTCGCGCTCTGGGTCAAAGTAGTCCCATAAGCTTTCATCCATAATGCCCTCAGGCACTTCATCGTTTGTTACTGTAAACCACTTTTCGGTTGGGTAATGGGTAAACTCTGCATGGGCAAATTCTTCACCTAAATAAAAGTCAGCAAAAAAGTAGTTACAGCTTAAGCGTTCAAAGTATTCGCCTAATGCCGAAGCTAACGATGCTTTGTCGTTTGCGCCTTTACCATTGGTAAACATTACGCCACAGTCTTGGTCACGAATATGTACCGAATAACAGTTAGCTACAGGGTTAAGCCATAACGCTTCCTCAATATTAATATTAAGGGCTTTTAGCTTATTTTGCATAGTAGAGATCGACGATTCTAAATCGCGGTCTTTACCTTTTATAAATGTTTTATCAGTCATACTCATCTCAACTAGGGCTGCACAATATGTGGATTAGCTATTATCGTGGATTTTGAGGTTTATTTCATCCTTTGCGCCGCAGAATATGACTTTTTAATAGAAGGATAGTAAATATATGTTAATAATACTTTATTAGAATTTTTAAAGGATAGCTGGATGTTTAAAGTAATCAAGCGCTTGCTGCTGTTAGTAGTGGTTTTAGGGCTGGCCGGTACTGCGGTTGTTTATGGTGTACTTAGTTTGAGTTTACCAGCGCTTGACGGCAAAGGTCATAGCGAAGCGATTAATGAGCCGGTCATTATTTCGCGCGACGTACTTGGTCAAGCTGTTATCAAAGCACAAAGCCACAACGATGCTGCTTATGGTTTGGGGTATGCGCATGGGCAAGACCGATTTTTTCAAATGGACTTACTCAGACGTAATGCCGCTGGTGAGTTGAGCGAAATTTTTGGTAAGGCGGCGCTAGCACTAGATAAAAAAATGCGTTTTCATCAATTGCGTAAACGCAGCCAAGTTATTTTAAAAAATCTTCCTGAGTCGGATAAGCAATTACTTAAAAGCTACGCTCAAGGGGTTAACGAAGGGTTAGCGCAAATAGGTTACTCAAGCTTTGAATATTTGCTCACTGGTGCACAGCAAAGGTCATGGCAAAGCGAAGACAGCCTATTAATAATTTTTAGTATGTATCTTGATTTACAAAGTGCCACCTTTGAGCGTGACCAAGCATTAATTCAAATTGAGCAGCAATACGGCAAACATATGCTCAAATTTTTAACGCAACCTAGTCAATACCAAGCTGCGCTTGATGGCAGCCAACTAGCACCTTACAGCGCAGGCATACCTAAACTACCAATACCCAAGCAACAAACGCAGCAATCATCCACTGTGCAATCATCAACACCAGCAATGTATGCATTTAATTCTTTTGCAGCAAGCCAAGAGCGCGGCAGTAATAACTGGGCAGTTACCGGCGCATTAACTACAACCGGATCTGCTATGCTCTCCGATGACATGCACTTAGCAATGGCAGTGCCTGTTATTTGGTACAAAGCGCAACTAAATTATGTACATAACAATGTAAAAACCCAAGTTACGGGCGTATCGTTACCGGGGGCGCCAGCTATTGTAGTAGGCACTAATAATCATATCGCATGGGGGTTTACCAATGGTTATATTGATACCGCGGATTGGGTTGCGCTTACAAGTAACGATAAAACGTGGCAAGTAGATGAGCAAATTGCATTACCGAATAATGAAGCCGAAACTTACACACTTACCCTAAGCGAATATGGTCCGGTTAAATATATTAACGGGCAAGCTTATGCACTGAGCTGGGCGGCGCATCAAAGTTATGCGGTTAACATGCAATTATTACAGCTCGAACAGGCAACTGAAGTTGATGATGCCCTAGCTATAGCCAGCGATGTAGGTATTCCGGTACAAAATTTAATTGTAGTTGATAGCCAAGGCAGTGCCGCATGGAAGTTAATGGGGGGAATTCCTGGGCGTAAAACACCCAGCGAGCTTAGTGTGAAAAGTACTGATTACTCGCCGCTTTGGTTGCAAAATGAAGCGCAGCGCCCCGTGGTTAAAAACCCAGTAAGTGGACGAATATGGACTGCAAACTCACGGGTGGTAAGTGCTCAGGATAACGAGCGCTTTGGTAACGGCGGCTATTCACTTGGCGCGCGTGCAACACAAGTGCGCGACCGCTTGTTTGAAAAACAAAAATTTGTTGAAGATGATTTTTATCAATTACAGCTTGATAACCAAGCACGATTTTTAATTCCTTGGCACGCTTTATTGCTCAAGCAACTCAAAGCCGATGAAGGTAATAACGCCGCGTATATTAGCGCTGTTGAAAACTGGCAGCAGTGCGCGTGTGCAAGCTCAGTAGGTTATACCTTGGTAAAGCATTATCGCGATGAAGTGATTAATATTACCTTTAGTACGTTGCAGCAAAGCTTAAGTGAGAAAAATGGCACGTTGAGCTACGTAAGGCGTGACTTAGAACCGGCAGTTTGGCAGCTTATTAACGCGCAACCAAGCAGTTGGCTCAATCCACAATTTTCAACTTGGGAGCAGCAGCTGCAGGGGGCATTTAGTCAAACTATTGCTAAACTCAGTACGCAATACGGTAATAACATTCAAGGCTGGCAGTGGGGCAAAGTAAACGAGCTGGTTATAGAGCATCCGTTTGCTAAACAAGTACCAATACTTGCCCGCTTTTTAAATATGCCAAAAACGCCAGGGTTTGGTGATAGTTACATGCCAGCAGTGCAGGGGCGTAGCTTTGGTGCTTCACAGCGCTTTATTGTACAGCCAGGACATTTAGAAAACGCCATTTTAACCGTACCTGGCGGGCAGTCTGGGCACCCATTATCAAACTTTTATCGTGCCGGTTTTAGTCAATATATTAATGCAGAAAACACGCCATTATTACCACAAGCGCTAGTACATCAAATAATAATATCGCCAAAAGGCAAGTAGCTGTTTAGTGAACTAAGCTAGAGCTTGTTTATCTTTCGAGATTAAATTTACAGCCGTATGTTTGGTTTTTAGGTAAGGCAGGGTCTATGTCGTGTAATTATTCTTCATAAATAGACGATAATTAATTATAAATATAAGTGAGCACTAAAATGAAAAAATTACTTCCCGTATTAATCACTGGCTTGTTGTTAAGTAGTGCGGCTTATGCCGATGAAAGTGTAGTTAAAACGCAAAAACTGAGCGAGCATATTTATATGTTACTTGGTCAAGGAGGCAATATTGCTGTAAGTGTCGGCGACGATGGTATTTATATTATTGATGATCAATTTGCCAAGCTTTCAAGCGATATTAAAAAAACGATTAGCGATTTACAGCCCGGCAGTACTGAGTTTGTAATTAACACCCATCATCATGGCGACCACACCGGAGGCAACGAAAATTTTGCTAAAGCAGGTGCCCACGTTATTGCTCACGATAATGTGCATAAGCGCTTAGTAGCGGAGCATGGTGAAGGGTCAGATTTTTTACCGCGGATTAGTTTTAGCCACGATTTAAAGCTGCACTTTAACAACGAGCATGCTCATGTAATGCATTATCAGCATGCACATACTGACGGTGACGCAGTCATATTTTTTAACAAGGCTAACATTGTACACATGGGCGACATTTTCTTTAACTTTGGCAGCTTACCGTTTGTAGACGTAGACAGTGGTGGCAGTGTTGATGGTATTTTAGCGGCTGTAGATGACGTAGTGAAACAAATTGACGATAATACAAAAGTGATCCCAGGACATGGTCCGCTAAGCGATCGTTCAGGGCTGGTGGTGTATCGTAAGCTGGTGCAAAAAGCCAAAGATGTTATGCTTAAAGCAATGCAAAACAAGGCGAGCTTAGAGCAAGTACTTAACGCCGACCCATTGGCAGAGCTTGGCCTTGAATACGCTAGCTGGTTACCTAAAGAGCGTGTAACTACACTTTTTTATCGTAGTTTAAAACAATAAAAATGAATTAAGTAATAGCACATCAACTATTTTATTAAGCTGGGCGTATGTTCGGCTTTTTTATTCCCCATTCCTCAAGGAGTTGTGTATGACGGTAGAAAAAACCCATCTCGAAATTTGTAATTTAACTAAAGAGCAATACCCACAAATTAAAACCTTGATGGATCAAGCATACCCAGATTTAGGTGGTGCATGGCCTAGCCATACAATTTTTAGATTAATAGACCAGTTTCCAGAAGGGCAAATAGGCATTGTGGATGATGGTGTGCTGGTAGGCTTAGCATTAAGCGTGCAAGTAGACTATGCCCGCTTTTCTAACCCCCATACATATGAAGACATAGCCGATGGTCATGACCGCGTATTTAGTGATACCGCTGGCGATGCACTGTATGGCTTAGATGTTGCGATTAGCGAAACGCACAGAGGTATGCGCCTTGGGCGTAGGCTGTACGATGCCCGAAAAGAATTGTGCCGCCAATACAACTTACGCGCTATTTTAGCGGGTGGTCGTATTCCGCGTTATTACAATCATAGTAATGAAATGACCCCAATGGAATATATAGCTAAAGTAGATCAAAAAGAGCTGTACGATCCTATCTTAAGTTTTCAGCTAGCAAACGATTTTCAAGTTAAACGCTTACTTAAAAAGTATTTACCCGAAGATCAAGAATCAGTAGGTTATGCCACATTACTGGAGTGGAATAACATATTGTACGAACCAACCGACACCGTTATTAATATCGTAAAGTCGATTGTGCGTGTAGGTGCGGTGCAGTGGCAAATGCGTAAGGTGGAGTCGGTAGAGGAAATGCTCAAGCAGGTCGAGTATTTTGTTGATACGGTTTCTGATTATCAAAGTGACTTTATTTTATTCCCTGAGTTTTTTAATGCCCCGCTAATGGGGTTAACTGAGCAAGTTAATCAAACCGAAGCGATCCGCAATTTAGCCGAGTACACAGAAACCTTTAAAAATGCTATGTCGCGTATGGCAATTGAATACAATGCCAATATTATTACCGGCTCAATGCCAGTAGCCGACGGGGATAAAATTTATAACGTCAGTTATTTATGTCACCGCAGCGGTAAAATAGATGAGCAACGTAAAATTCATATTACCCCGCATGAGCAAAATGACTGGGTTATTCAAGGCGGCGACAAAATAGCGGTATTTGAAACTGATGCAGGGCGTGTTGGTATTCAAATTTGTTACGATGTTGAGTTTCCAGAACTATCTAGAATTATGGCCAAAGAAGGCTTAGAAATTTTATTTGTACCTTTTTGGACTGATACTAAAAATAGCTATTTACGGGTACGTCATTGTGCTCAAGCACGCGCTATTGAAAACGAATGTTATGTGGTTATAGCAGGCTCTGTTGGTAACTTACCAGAAGTAGAAAGCCTAGATGTACAGTTTGCACAATCGGCAGTACTTACACCGTCTGACTTTTCATTCCCACATGATGCAACACTCAATGAGGCAACCACTAATACCGAAATGTTGTTATTTAGTGACCTTGATATGGATAAATTAAAAATTCTTCACAGCGAAGGGACAGTACGTAACTTAAAAGATCGACGTGAAGATTTATACGACATAATGCTAAAAAAAGTGAGTGACGATAAAAAGGTTAGTGCGGATAAGCAAAAAAGTAGCTTTTAATCACTACAAAATAGGTAGCTTATTAAAGTGTGAGCTGGTTAATTATCATTAATCTTGTTTATTGCTGTTAATGAATAAATTAGCTCGCTAAAATACCGCAAATTTTTAATAGAGTGAGTGCTTTAAGTGGCTTGGATGTATTTAATAATTGCGGGCTTGCTTGAAATTGGCTGGCCAATAGGCTTAAAAATTTCGCAACAAAGTGACAGCCGCTGGTTAGGTATTGGCATTGCGGTTGCATTTATGGTGGTTAGTGGTTTTATGTTGTGGCTAGCCCAACGTGATATTCCTATGGGTACATCTTACGCGGTATGGACAGGCATTGGCGCTGCTGGCACATTTATTGTGGGCATTTTGTTTTATGGTGATGCCGCCACTTTTGGCCGTATTGCCGGTGTATTAATGATTATTTGCGGTGTGATCACACTTAAAATAAGTCATTAAAAAGTAAACTCAACGCGGTTTAATCAAAAAAGCGCAGGCTTTTAATCCTGCGTTTTTTTTGCCAGTAATTAATTGGGCAGCATGACTAAAATAGCGGCAACAGCAATAAGTAATAACCCGGCGCTGTCTTGTTTTTTAAGCGGTTGTTTTAGCCACAGTACGGCAATGAGTATGGTAAAAAACACCTCTATTTGGCCAAGCGTTTTTACATAGGCAACATGCTGCAAGCTCATGGCGCTAAACCAACCAATAGAGCCCACACAGCTAAAAATACTAATCGCGACAGTTGTGCCCTTATATTGCCAAAGTTTACTGAGGGTGTGTGGCTCTTTTAATAATAAATAACCCAGCAATATTAGAGTTTGTAAGCTAATAACAAAAAGCAGTACCCAAGCAGCAGAGTGAGGAAATAATAGCCCTGAATTTAAACTGCCCTCACGTACCCATAATGAAGTAAGCGCAAAGCAAGTACCGCACGCAAGCCCTAATAAAGCTGTTTTGGCATCGAAGCGTTTAATGCTGGTTATACCGCTCATTAGCAGTACGGCAATAGCCCCTAAAAATACCCCCAACCAACCCAATAAGGTTAACGCCGAGCCAAAAAATAATACTCCTAAAATAGCGGCAACCAAAGCCTCACTTTTTGCAAGCCCAGCGCCCACAGCGTAATTATTCATTTTAAATAATTTAACCATTAAGCCAGTAGCAAGAATTTGCATAATACCTGCGCCAATAATAAAGCCCCAAAAAGCATTATTAAAACTAGGCATAGCGGTATCTTGGCATTGATATAAACCATACAAATACACAGCAGCAATAGGGCCTGCAACAATAAAACGCGATAGAGTAACGCCAGCTACGCTCACATTACTACTTAACTTACTTTGTAGTGCATTGCGCCACGCCTGCATAAAAGCGGCTAAAAAAGTGAAAAATACCCAAGTCATAATAACAATACAAAAATAATAGAGGGCGATAAGTTAACAAGGTATACAAAGTAAAGCGATAGTGCTTTAGGCTCAGCTGCGACAATATGCCGCAGTTTAACTGCCGTAAAATTAGTTTATAGTTGGCTTGATGTTACTGTTTAGCCGTCAGGCGCTTATCTGGCGGCTTTTTTATAGTGGGTGTGTTATTTTAAATAATTAACAATAATAAAGAACCGTACTATGACTATTTTAATCGCTTGTGCTTTATTGGCCGTTGTAATGCCTTATTTAGCAAGAATACCCGCAGTAATCGAACTTAATAAATTGGGCGGCTACGACAACAAGCATCCGCGCCAACAACAAACTCAATTAACCGGTTTAGGAGCGCGCGCTTTAGCTGCACACCAAAACTGTTTTGAGTCGTTAGCAGTATTTGCCGTTGCACTTGCGGTGGTATTAGGCACTAATAATGTTAATGCGGTAACCGAAACCTTGGCGATGAGCCACATTGTAGCGCGTGTTTTATTTTGTGCTTTTTACTACCTTAACCTAGATATTATGCGCTCAATTATGTGGTTTGTTGGTATAAGTACAGCTATTGCAATGATTGCAGTGAGCTTTTAAATTTATTTTAAAACCCCAAAGCGTTTTAAAAGGCGCTTACTTTATAATATCGCTTTTATTAATTGCAATATATTGCCCTTGGGCAAGGTTTAGCGTTTGCAGGGTTAGCTCGCTAATTTGCTCGCGATACAAGTCAATTACCTTGTAACCACAATAGTGTGCCATTTTTCTAATTTGCCTATTAAGCCCTTGCTTTAAAATAATACTAAATTGTTTGTCTGCTATTTTTTCAACGCTACAGGGCAAGGTTATTTGCTTATCTACCGGTACACCTGCGGCCATTTTTGTACAAAACTCGGCATCAATGCTTTTATTAACGCTAACTAAGTAACGTTTTGGCTGGTGGAAGTCGGGATGAATTAGTTGGTTACACAACTCACCATCGTTGGTTAATATAAGCAAGCCACGGGAGTCTTTATCAAGACGGCCAATAGGGTAAACCCGCGTAATAGTAGGCAGGTGGTGATAAAGGCTAGCAGGGTCATTCTGATCAAGCTTGCAGTCAATACCTACAGGCTTATGATAAGCAAAATAAATTAACTCAGCAGTGCCTTTAATAATTTGCCCGTTAACTGTTATTTGGTCTTGCTCATCAACATGGTCAATATGATTAGCCGGGCGGTTATTTACTATCACTGCACCTTCGTCAATTAAGCGTGAGGCTTGTTTACGCGAGCAAACACCAGCATGGGCAATGTATTTAGCGAGTCGAATTTTGGTGCTCATAAATGGTTGCTGTTAGTCATTGGCAAAAGTGTGCAGCAGATTATAGCAAAGCTGCCAAGTAAACATTACTGAAGGTGGGTAAATAGCTATAAATTTAGTGTTAGGCGCTACAGAATATGCATTTTTATAAGCAGCTGTTGGTTTAATAATTTTTAATTTTATAAATATTAGAGGCGTTAATGTATCAATTATATGCAAATAATGACGATTGCTTAAATCAGGCGCTTCGTCAAAAAATAGTGGCGTTTAATAGCGCGCATTTTGATGCTGAGCGTATGCCTATTGGTTATCAGTTTTTAGACGCACAAGAGGAATTGGTCGCTGGGATTAGTGGCTGTGTATTTGGCAATTGGTTGCAGATAAATTGGCTTTGGTGCAGCGAGTTAGTACGTGGCAATGGCTTGGCGACTAAGTTATTAGTCGCACTTGAAGCGGCTGCAGTTGAGCTTGGGGCAACGAGGGGGCAGCTCGATACGCTTGATTTTCAAGCCAAGCCTTTTTATGAAAAGCACGGTTACCAAGTTAAGTATCAACTTAATAATTATCCGCGCACGGGTACTCGCTATTTTATGGAAAAATCGCTTATTTAACCCTTGCAGGGTGATTAAATAGCGTTAAGTGGCTCGCCAGTAAAGGTTACGCCTAAAAACGGGGTCACTTCAGGAGCAAGCATAAAGGTGCGAATATTCATATGATCGCTACCTTTGGGGTTGTTAAGCACATCTTGATGATAAAACTGACCAAAGCAATCGAGCGTATTTTGTTTACTAAGTTGGTTTAGTTTTGCAAAAGCGAAAATTTTGCAAGAACCATTGTTCTCGCTCGCAGCACTAAGTAAACCATGATTATTAAATGCGCAAGGTGTGAAGCGGTAATGTGTATCGATAATTGCCATAGTGTCGGTAAATTCGATGCTTTTTGGCTCATTTGCCAATTTTTCTAGGTAGTCACTTAGAGTCACTTTCTGTCCTTAGGATTATTTTTATACTTAACTCTAACCTATCTGTTTACTGATTTATATTAAACTAGTACACGTGCACTTAAATTAAGTGTGATAAGGCATTAATGTTAGTTATTTCAATATCGGCAAGGCCTTTGTAAGTATAGTTGGCAGCTTGGTTATTTAACCATACAGATTGGCAGCCGGCATTATTAGCGCCTTGCACGTCGCTATCTAGGCTGTCACCAATGTGTAAAATAGCTTTGTGTGGCACCTGTAAATGTGTAGCTGCTTGATCAAACAAGTTATTGTGCGGTTTAGCTTTACCGTGTAAACCCGCTTGCAGTACCAAGTTAAATTTATTATTTAAATTAAACTGGCTCACATCGGCATTGCCGTTGGTTATGGCTATAAGGGTAAAGCGAGTAGCGAGCTTATCGAGCAAGTTAAGTACGTCATCGGTCACGGTTATATTACTGCGAGCTTGAGCAAATATCTTGTACGCAGCACTTGCAAAGTGTTTTGCGTCGTCGGCATTAAAGCCTTGCTTAGCAAGAAGTAAGCCCAGTGTTTGCAAACGCCACTGCGTTACATCTTCAATTAATTTTGGCTGCTGTTGCAGTGCACAATCACGACAATGCAGCCATTGCTGCAAGCCCTGATGTTGATAACCCGGCAGGGTATTTAAATAATCAGTTTGCGCTTGTACGGCGGCTTTTATAATTGGGCGATTGTCGTAAAGGGTATCGTCTAGGTCGAAGCTTAATACCGACACAGGTGCAATGGCACGATTAAAGCGGATCATATTATGGTTTCCTAATCAGTTCGCTTTTTTGCCCTTGGGTGCGTGTTGTCGTACACCTTGGCTAAATGCTGAAAATCTAAATGAGTATACACTTGAGTGGCCGACAAACTACTGTGCCCGAGCAGTTCTTGTACCGCGCGTAAATCGCCAGATGACTCTAAAATATGCGAAGCAAACGAGTGGCGCAATTTGTGCGGATGCACTTGCGAGCTAATGCCTTGCTTGATGCCCCATTCTTGCATTCTTAAACGTACTTGGCGTACCGAAATGCGATTTTTTTTGCTACTTAAAAATACCGCCACTTCGTCAGGGGTTGCAAATTGAGGGCGTATTATGAGCCATTTTTTTAGCGCGTTTAGCGCTTTACTGCCTACCGGAATTAAGCGTTCTTTATTGCCTTTACCGCGTACTAATATTTCACCATTTGCGGCGCTTATATCTTGTAGGTTAGCACCAACTAATTCGCTAATACGTAAACCTGATGAGTACATAAGCTCCATCATGGCTTTGTCTCTAATGGCCAGAGGTTCGTCGTCGGGTATTTCGAGCAAGCGTGCCATTTGATCTACATCGAGATTTTTAGGCAAAGGCTTAGCAAACTTAGGCCCTTTTATGCCTACCGCCGGGTTATGATAATGCGCTTGTTTAGCAATATTTTTAGCTTTTAAGAATTTATATAAACTGCGAATACAACTGAGCTTTAAACTAATAGTGCGGCCACTTAATTGTTTTGAGCGCAGTGCCATGCTGTAACGGCGAATATGCTCACCCTGTACACTAAACCAGTCGTCGCAGAGCTTACTAAAGTAAAGCGCTGCAAAGCCAAGTTGGCTGACATATTGGTTAACAGTGTGCGCTGAGTATTGCCTTTCAAACTTTAAATAGTCGCTAAATAAAGTAATAGGAGTGCGCCAGTTATCGCTTAAGTCGCTGATATTTGGCGCAGGGTTGTCACTCATGCAAGTTCCAGCAACCATGACTGCAGAGCGACTACAAAGTCTAGTACAAAAAGGGTGTCTTGTGCGGGCTCAAAGTGGTTGGCGTTGTTGCTGGCAAAAGCCAAAATAGCAATTGGCTTGTTAATATCACCAATTAAATAAATAGCCGTTGATTGCGCCGTATCGCTAAATAACAAATCTCGTTCTTGCTGATTAATACGCCCTAAATAGTGCCCTGAATTACTCAGGCGATGCTCAACAAGTTGAGCATATTTAGTGTCGTACTTTACTAACCGACAGTCGCTAATAGCTGGATTGCTACAAATAATATCTTGTAAGTTACTGGCAAGCGCATCGAAGTCGTTATTACTGCAAAGCTGTTGATGGCATAGGCTAAATAAGCGATACACTTGCTCATTTTGTGCAGCGTATTTGTTCATGCTGGCAATTTGATTTTTTAACAACGTATTGTGCTCGCGCAATTGGCGCTGCTGAATATGCACCAAAGATGTTGCACCTTGAGCTTGTTGTTGCAGCTCAAGCTGAGCAAGTAGCTCAGGGTGCTGAATTAAAAAATCAGGGTGGTGTTGTAAATAATCTACCACTTGCTGCGCGTTTAGCTCACTCATAGTGCTACTTGTCCATCAAACACATGCTCTGCTGGGCCGGTCATACGTACTGGGTGACCTTCACCGTTCCAGCGAATTTGTAAACTGCCACCGGGTAAGTCTACTTGTACTGTGCTGATTAATTTATTTTGAATAAACCCAATAACCATTGCTGCACAAGCGCCTGTACCACATGCTAATGTTTCGTTTACACCGCGCTCCCACACTCGTAATTTAATATGCTCTTTGGAAATAACTTGCATAAAACCAATATTAGCTCGCTGCGGAAAACGCTCATGGTTTTCAAGTAACGGACCCAAAATATCAACTTTTGCGGTAGTAATATCGTCAACTTCTAATACACAATGTGGGTTACCCATAGAAACCGCGCCACTAAAAACAGTATGCTCTTCGGTACGAATAATATAGGTCAGTTCGCGCTTGGTTGCTTTGAGTGGGATTTTACTTGGCTCAAAATTAGGATGGCCCATATTTACAGTTACTTGGCCGTCTTTTTCTATGTATAGGGTTAAATTACCCGACTTAGTAGACACAGTAATTTTGTGTTTATTGGTAAGGCCTTTCATACGTACAAAGCGGGCAAAGCAACGTGCGCCATTGCCGCATTGCTCTACTTCGGTGCCATCGGCATTAAAAATACGGTAATGAAAATCGAGATCAGGGGAATATGGTGCTTCAACCATTAGCAGTTGGTCAAAGCCAATGCCAAAATGGCGATCGGCCAGTTTTATTATTTGATCTCGCGACAAAAAAACGTTTTGTGTAATATTATCAATCACAACAAAGTCGTTGCCTAAGCCGTGCATTTTGGAAAAATTAACTAACATAGCGCTCTAATTCGGTTTTGCTCTGCGCTAATCATGCCACAGAGCAGGGACTTACAAAAACGTTTAAGGTAAAATTTTCTCACCTTGATACAGGCTCTCTATGGTTTCGCGTTCGCGAATAAGATGGTGTTGACTGCCATCTACCATTATTTCTGCAACACGCGGACGAGAGTTATAATTTGAACTCATAGTAAAGCCATAAGCACCGGCACTTCTTTGTACCAGTAAGTCGCCTTGTTTAAGTGCTAACTCGCGGTCTTTACCTAAAAAGTCACCAGTTTCGCAAACAGGGCCAACAATATCAAAGTTATGAGTAGGGGTTTCGTCGTCGCGTACCGATACCGGAATGATTTTTTGCCATGCTTGATAAAGCGCTGGGCGCAGCATGTCGTTCATGCCTGCATCAACAATAGCAAAGTACTTATCTTG
The DNA here is from genome assembly GCF_002332205.1 of Pseudoalteromonas sp. JB197. NCBI lineage: Bacteria > Pseudomonadati > Pseudomonadota > Gammaproteobacteria > Alteromonadales > Pseudoalteromonadaceae > Pseudoalteromonas > Pseudoalteromonas sp. JB197. Next base: position 2,733,649 of record NZ_NRGZ01000001.1, on the reverse strand, counting down.
GTTTTGTTTAATAAATTCAACTTGAGTAACTAAAACTCCTGCGTTAGCAGCAATGGCGCGACCGGGTTCAAATATAAGCTCAAGGTGGCGATAATTAACTAGGCGCTCAGTAACTTGCGCTGCATATTCGCTAGGGTGCGGAGGTTGCTCGTCATTATAAGTTACCCCTAAACCACCGCCTATATCTAAATGGGTAAGCTCGATGTTACACGCTTTTAATTCATCTATTAGCGTTAGTAGCTTATCAAGTGCTTCAAGAAAAGGTCTGGTTTCGGTGAGTTGCGAGCCAATATGGCAATCAACGCCAATAATGTTTAATCCAGGCAGTGAAGCGGCATGCTGATACACGCTCACAGCTGTTTGAATATCTATACCAAACTTGTTTTCTTTTAAGCCGGTAGAAATATACGGATGCGTTTTTGCATCTATATCGGGGTTAACGCGAATAGAAATAGGCGCTGCTAAATTTAGCTCACAGGCCACTTCTGAAATACGTTCTAGCTCCGAGACCGACTCAACATTAAAGCATTTAATTCCGAGCTTTAATGCATAGGCTATTTCGTCTGCTGTTTTAGCCACACCCGAAAACACCACTTTGGAGGCGTCGCCACCGGCTTTAATTACTCGCGCCAGTTCACCCTTAGATACAATGTCGAAGCCCGACCCTAAACGCGCTAATATATTGAGTACCGCAATATTAGAGTTGGCTTTAACGGCGTAGCACACCAGGGATTTATGGTTTTTAGTAGCATTAGCAAAGGCTAAATAATGGCGCTCAAAGGTGGCTCGCGAATAAACGTAGCATGGCGTACCATATTGCTGAGCAATACTTGCAATGCTTACGTCTTCAGCAAATAATTGATTGTTTTTATAATTAAAAAAATCCATTTATTGCTCCTGCTTTTTAGGTGTATTAGTTTGCTCAGTTTGAGTTTCTGGATTAGCTACGTCTTGAGGTTTATTTTGTTCTGCTTTTTGCTCTGGCAAATAGAGCGGACCGCTTTGACCACAGCCAGCTAATGCGCTTAGCAGTACAGTGCTTATTACTAGTTGCTTAAATTGTGAAGTATGTATCGCTTTCATTAGATTAATAGTGTTGCTGGCTTTATAATCGCAGAGTAACAGAATATCTAAAAAATGCAGCTATTCGCGGATGATTTTATTCCTGTTACACTAGCTGTACAAAAACGCACCCACTATTAGGCGGCTCGCCTGCAAAGGAAATTAACCATGACTGATCATGAATATCACCAATTAGCCGAAGCACTTATGTTCACAATTGAAGAACAAGTTGATGATTGTGAAGCAGATTTAGATTATGAGTCGGCACAAGGTATTTTAGAACTAATTTTTCCTGACAACAGTAAAATTGTGATTAACAAGCAAGCACCTTTACACCAAGTATGGGTTGCGACTAAATTTAACGGACATCATTTTGAATTACGTGGTGATAAGTGGATAGATAATCGCTCTGGCGCAGAGTTTTGGCAGTTTATTAACGAGGCATCAACTCGCCAAGCTGGCCAAGACGTTAAATGGCAATCATCGTTATGAGTTTAGAGTTTGTAGAATATCCGGCTCAAGGTGAGCATAAAGCAACCGTTATTTGGTTGCACGGTTTAGGTGATTCGGGGGAAGGTTTTGCACCCGTAGCACCACAGTTACAATTACCAAATGAACTAGGGCTGCGATTTATTTTTCCGCACGCGCCTGTACAACCGGTCACCATAAATGGTGGCATGGAAATGCGTTCTTGGTATGATATTAAATCAATAGAATTAGATAAACGTGCCGATGAGCAAGGTGTAAGAGATTCTGCCGCTAAAGTAGAGCAACTTATTAACCAAGAAATAGCCAATGGTATTGCTGCTGATAAAATTATTTTAGCGGGTTTTTCCCAAGGTGGCGTTGTAGCTTTGCATTTAGCCCCACGTTTTGAGCAAAAGCTGGCGGGTGTAATGGCGCTTTCAACCTATATGTGTGTACCAGAAAAGCTGGCAGATGAAGCACTACACACAGATTTAAATATTTTTATGGCGCATGGCAGTCAAGATAATGTAGTACCGCCTAGTGCAGGTAAAAGTGCGTTCGAAGTTTTAACAGCACTTAGCATGGATGTAAGCTGGCAAGAGTACCCTATGGCTCACCAGGTTTGCGCAGAAGAACTGCAAGCTATTCGCCATTGGTTAATTGCTCGCTTAAGCTAATAATGGAGCCGCTGAGGTTAAAATGAGTCAAAAAATAGTTATTAAAGCAAATGTTAAACGCGAACCACAAGAAAGTGTAACTACACTAACCTACGAGTGGAATTGGCGTCGTATTGTGAGTATTTCTATGCTGCTACTCATGACCTCTGCTGCCGTTATATATGGCTTAACCAGTGCCGTTAGTGCCGAGCAGGATGAACACCCCAATGAGCCAGAGGATAGAGTGTTGGCGCAAAGTAACGATATAAGCCAGCGTGCTGTTACTTCATTACAAACAACGCAAGTAGAGCTAAATACCTCGGCAACAGTTGCGTCACAAAACAGTGAAAGTGAGTTGTTAGTTGCGCCTATTAATTTAGTTGCAGAGCAAAAAGTAGCAGAGCCTGATAAAGTAGCAGCGGCAGAGTTACCCGTAATCCCGCAAGCTGAGATTAAAAACAACTCACCAGAGCCGGTTAATATTGAGCAAGTACCCACTACCGATTTATTAGTTGATACTGATGTTGCCGCTATTAGTGATACTGCACTCTCTAGCACGCAGGGCTTTGCCCCTTTAGCGCAGCTAGCGAGTGTGGCACTTGGCGCGCAAATAGATACCGATAAAATAAGCCGAGCAGTGCTTACACGTAAAGTAAGCAAGCGAGAGCCGGTAAATGTATTTGCTGCAGATATTCGTTTAAGTCAATTTGACGAGACGTTATCGTTTTTTAGTGAGCTAAAAAACTTACAAGGCCAACAGGTAAAGCATGTATGGTTTTTTGAGGATGATATTGTGGCTGAAATTGAGTTAGATATAACATCCTCTCGTTATCGTACGTATTCGACCAAGAATATAATGGGCTCGCAAATAGGCCAATGGCGGGTTGATGTAATTGATGAGCAAGGCCAATTAATTGCTCAAAAAGAATTTAGAATATTAGCTGATTGAGCCAGCTAAATTGCAATTATTAAGTGAGTATTTTTTATGACCCAAACAACAAATATAGTGCGTATTGCTACTCGTAAAAGTGCATTGGCACTTTGGCAAGCTGAATTTGTAAAGGCGCAATTAGAGCATTATCACCCAGGTATTTTAGTAGAATTAGTGCCTATGTCGACCCAAGGCGATATTATTTTAGATACCCCTTTAGCTAAAATTGGTGGTAAAGGTTTATTTGTTAAAGAGCTTGAACAAGCCATGCTAGAAGGGTTGGCCGATATGGCCGTGCACTCGATGAAAGATATGCCTGTAGAGTTTCCAGAAGGGTTAACACTACACACTATTTGTGAGCGCGAAGATCCACGTGATGCTTTTGTATCAAATAACTTTGCCAATATTGACGAGCTGCCACAAGGTGCAATTGTGGGCACTTCAAGCTTACGTCGTCAGTGTCAAATACGCGCATCACGTCCAGATCTAAAAATTCATGACCTTCGCGGTAACGTAAATACACGCTTAGCAAAATTAGATTCAGGCCAATACGACGCAATTATTTTAGCAGCAGCAGGCTTGATCCGTTTAGAAATGAAAGACCGCATTCGTGCTTATATTGAGCCAGAAGTGTCATTGCCTGCCAATGGACAAGGTGCTGTAGGTATTGAGTGTCGTACTGATGACGAAGCAATAAAAGCATTACTTGCTCCACTTGAGCACAGCGAAACACGTATTCGGGTAAATGCCGAGCGCGCTATGAACCGCCATTTAGAAGGTGGGTGTCAGGTGCCAATTGGTGCTTATGCGCTAGTTAACGGCGATCAAGTGCACTTACGTGGTTTAGTAGGCGCAATAGATGGTAGCGAAATTTTACGTGATGAAGTTAGCGGCCACGTTAATGACGCAGAAAAACTAGGGGTTGAGCTGGCTAAAATGTTATTGGCTCAAGGTGCAGACAGAATATTAGCTGAAGTATATAGAGACGCGTAATGTTAAATATCTTGATAACTCGTCCCCAAGGAAAAGGCGCAGCCCTTGCACAACAACTTGAGCAAGCGGGTTATCAAGCGTCTTTATTTCCCGTATTAAAAATAGAGTATTTAACCCCCGATAGTATTGAGCTCAGCCCATTAACTAATGCCGATAAAATTATTTTTGTGTCGCAAGATGCGGTTTTGGCGCTGAGTGAATTAAAGCCAGATATTAATATAAAAGCGCAATTTTATGGGGTTGGCCAACAAACAGCCGACACTATTTATGAGGTGTTTGGCGTGCGAGCGGCTGTTCCTAAACAGCACGACTCAGAGGGGTTATTAGCGCTTAAATCGCTTGCCGATGTTGATAGCTGTAATATTGTATTGGTTAAAGGAATAGGGGGGCGTCCTGATATAGCTAAAACACTAAAGCAGCGTGGTGCCTTTTTAAATAACTGCGTAGTGTATCAGCGTACTCCCATAGACCCTGAGCCTAACAACTGGATAGACCACTGGCAAAGCCAGAATGTACACGGTATAGTCATAACAAGTAATGCGGCGGTTGATGCTATTTTTAAAAACCTTGCTGCACCCCAAAGACAATGGTTACAACAGTGCCGATTTTATGTAGCTAGTGAGCGTATAGGCGCTTATTTACAGCAGCATCAGGTAAGTTCGGCTAATATACATATTGCAGCAGGAGCTAGCGATAACGCTATGTTTACCTGCATTAATCAGCAAGGTAGCAAAATGAGCGAACAGTCAGTACCGTCAACGGTAGATAAAGCAGCGCAAAAAACGACTAATGCAACAGCCAACAATGGCAAAGCTACGGCTAAAAGCGATACGCTTAAAGCAACTGATAAGGCTGGCAACACTAAGCAACGAGTAAGTAAAGTTGGGAGCTTAGCTCTTATTATTTCATTAATTGTTGCCTCTGGAGTTGGCTTTGAGTTTTATCAAAAGCTCAACGCGAGCAAGACGCAAAGCTTAGTTGTTAATCAGTTAAATGAGCAAAATAAATTACTACAACAAGAGCTACAAGCACTTAAGTTAGCTCAAGCTAATTTGCAACAGACACTATTAACGTCTGAGCAAAAAGTAACAGCTGCAATGCGCGAAAGTACTACAAAAAACCAGCAAGAACTAAAGGCTGCCTTGCAACAAGCGCAGCAGCAAGGCTCGTCTTTAAATCCACAAGAAGTTACCAGCTTGCAGCGCATGGCTGAGTTTAAGTTGTGGGCCGAAAACGACTATCAAGGAACTAGCGCTGTATTAAAACGTTTAGATGCTTTACTTAGCGATCACCCCGGTACAATTACAGTGCGCCAAGCCATTACACAAGACATACAAACCTTAGATGCCATAAAACCAATTGCCGTTGAAGCTATTTATTTACAGCTTAGTAGTGTGCTGAAAAATATTGATGAATTGGTATTTAATGCGGTGAACCTGCCTGAAGAAGTAGCAAAAATTGATGACAAGGTATTAAGTGAAGATCTTAGCGATTGGCAGCAAAACTTAAAAAATAGTTGGGATCAATTTTTAGATGGTTTTATTACTATTCGTCATCGTGAAGGCGTTGCTATAGAGCCATTATTAAGTGAACAACAGCGACACCTGGTAAATCAAAGAGTTAAGCTTTATATAACGCAAGCGCAAGATGCATTATTGAGCAAGCACGCCAGTGTTTACTTTGCAGCACTAAGCGAAGCAAAACGTTTAGTGGCTGAATACTTTAAACAAGATGATGATGTTACAAAAATGGTTTTAAAGTCGCTGTCTAATCTAGAAAAAGAGCAGCTAAACTTTAACCCTAAAGTAAACTTACAAAGCACGCAGCAAGTTAAGGAGTGGGCAAAATGATAGGGTTGATCATTTTAATTATTGCACTTGTTGTGGTGTTAGCAGCAGCCCCTTTTTTATTGGACGAAAAAGGCTATGTACTAATTTCGTTTAACAACACCACAATTGAAGGCACAATTGTTTCGTTTGCCGTGCTAACAATCGCAGTATTAGTCGTTAGTTATTTAACCTATAAACTCGTGCGTTATTTATTCTCTATTTATCGCAATACTAAGCATAGTTTTTTTGCTCGTAGCCAGGGGCGCAAGCAAGCTGCAATTGAGCAGGCGCTATGGAGTGTAATTAATGACGACTATGCACAAATAGAGCAGGCGCTATCTAGCAAGGTACCTGATCAGTATCAAGATATACGTTTAGCACTGCTTGCTAAGGCGGCACTAGCTAATAATCAAACCGACAAAGCCCTTGAGTACTTATTTGATATAAACCCAGAGCAGCAACTAAAAGTAGCAAAACTATGGCTAGCTAGTGGTAATAGTAGCGCTATAGAGTCGCAACTACGGGTTATTGCAGAATCGAAAAAAGCGACAGCACTTGAGCTAAAAATTTACACCGAAGTGCTAGTGCAGCAACAACATTTCAGTGCTTTAGAAGCATTTTTACCGCGTCTTTTACGCAAAAAAGTACTAACAAATGAGCAGTGGCATCGCGTTTTTAATGCCTATTTTGCCTCATTTCCTGTTGATGAAGTAACAGCTAAATATAAGCAGTTACCTAAAAAGCTACATAGCTACGCCTACAGCGCTTATTTAACGCAAATGGCTGCTGCAGGGCAGTTAAGCGTAATTGAAAATGACTTAATAAAAATGGTTAAGCATGAAGAACAACATGCACAATTAGCTAACATATTAAGTAAAGCAACAACGGCAAATGCCCGTAAATTACAAACGAGTATTCAAGATCGACTTAAAAAAGATGAGCAAAATAACTCATTACTGCTCGCTTTGGCTTGTCTTGCTAATGCGCAAGGTGATTACGACCTAGCGGCAAGGGTGTTTGATAAAGCACTAAATAATGAAAATAAAAAACAATATATGCAGCAAGCAAAGTTAAGTTATGAAAAAAGTGCACAACTAGATAAAGCATTGGTACTTTATAAATAATGAGTTACATTTAATAAACACCATTTAATATTGCAAGGAGCAAAAGGCGATGAAAGGTTTGTTTAAATTGTCTTTTAGCTTAGCTTGCGCTTACTTTATTACAGGCTATTTTAGTAATTTATTGCTTGCTATAGATGGTTTCGCTGTGGCTTCTTGGCCCCCTGCGGGCATAGCTGTAGCAAGCTTTTTGTTATGGGGCCGTAAGTCTTTTTTAGGTATTTTTGTTGGTGCATTACTTACTAGCTTAATTCACCTTGATAATGTTGTTGATATATTAAACTGGCAAGTTTTTTTCCAAGCCGCTGCAATTGCTATCGCTGTTGTTTTTCAAGCATGGCTTGGCGCGCAAATAATAATTAAAGTTATTAAAGCCCCCCTCGATTTATCGTCACTAAAACATAGTGTACAAAGCTTAATTATAGCCGGCCCTGTATGTTGTATTATTGGTGCTAGTGTCGGCACCAGCTTACTTGTTTTTAATAATATAATTGCTCAACATGCCGCGCTAGATAGTTTTATTGCGTGGTGGATTGGCGACAGTATTGGGGTGCTCATTTTTACGCCATTGATGCTGGCTGCATTTAATTACTCAGTGATGCGATACCGGCTACAAGTTATCCTGCCTTCTTTACTTATTTACATTCTTATTAGTGTTAGCTTTTATGGTGCTGCCAGTGTTAAAAAAGAAAAAAACATTCAAAAACAAGAGATAAAAACATTAGCTGTACAAGACTCAATTACTCATAAATTAGATGAAATCTCTGCACACTTGGCTTTACTGGCTACTTTTTTTTCGAGCAGTGAAGATGTGAGCTTTAAAGAGTTTCGGCAATTTACGGCAAAACAGTTAAGCTACAGCGAAGAAATATTGGCGTTTGAATGGGTACCGTATGTTCCTAAAAGTGCGCTGTTAGAATATCAACAAATGACGCAACTAGCCGATGTTGAACATTTTTTTGTAAAAGAAAAATCACCAACCAACCAATGGCAGGCCGTTGCTGAGCGAGATGTATATTATCCAATTAGGTACGCATACCCATTAAAAGGCAATGAAGATGCTATTGGCTTTGATTTAGCATCAAACGACTTTATGCAAGAGGCATTAAATCAGTCAAAAACGCTTAACGAAATGGTCATTAGCCAACCGGTTAAGTTGGTGCAAAACCAGGCTGAGTTAGGGGTGTTATTTTTGCATCCTGTATTTGGAAGTATAGAGACTGAAGATGACTTTAAAGGTTTTGCCGTTGCGGTAGTGAGCTTAAAAAAACTATCGCAGTCGTTGCTTTTTGATCATGAAAACTTAGTTACAGCAAGCTTTTTAGATATTAACAATACCAATAATACTCACGCTATTTATATTGCCAACAACGAGTCAATGGACTTGTTAAAGTCCTACCAGCTACTCATTGGTAACCGTATGTGGCAGGTTGAGTTGCACGAGCCCTTAGTTACAACCTCCTGGTTAATATATTGGTTGGCACAAATAGTGGGGATGCTGTTTGTTTGGTTACTGGTAGCATTTTTAATTTCTGTTACAGGCACAAATGTTCAAATACGCGAGCAAGTTGCTAGGCAAACGCGCACATTACGCCAAGAAAAGCAAAAAGCTGATGAAGCGAGTCAAATAAAAAGCCAGTTTTTAGCGAATATGAGCCACGAAGTGCGCACGCCAATTAATGGTATTAAAGGCTTACACTACTTAGCGTTACAACAAAATGATTGGCAACAAGCCCGTACTTACATAGAGCAAGCTGATGGTGCGTTAGGGGTGTTACTTAGAGTATTAAATGACTTACTCGATTTTTCTAAAATGGAGGCAGGTAAACTTGATTTAATGCAAGAACCCGTAGATATAGGGCGCTTGGCTGAAGAGATAATTAACTTAATACAATTTGAAGTAAATGTTAAGTCGTTAGAAATAAAGCTAGATTATGATAAAAATACAAACTTGATGATTAACACCGATGCTATTCGTTTAAAGCAAGTGCTACTAAATTTACTCAATAATGCGGTTAAATTTACTGCTCAAGGGAGTATTACACTGAAAATTTGGCAATCGAAAACCATGACCTATTTAAGTGTAAGCGATACAGGTATTGGTATTAGTAAAGAGGCACAAAAGAAATTATTTAGGCCTTTTGCTCAAGCAGATAACTCTACGTCACGCCAATATGGCGGTACAGGGTTGGGCCTCAGTATTTGTAAAAAGCTAGTTGAGCTTATGGGTGGCGCTATAGATTTAAAAAGCACTGCAGGGCAAGGTTCAACATTTACCTTTAGTTTACCGCTTAACTCCCCTTTACCTAAAGTAGAGAAAAGTGAGCAAAGCTTTAGTGACGTGGAAATAGAAAACGTATCATTTGCGAACAGCGCAGTACTTTTAGTTGAGGATAACTCGTTAAACCAACATGTAGCCACTGCCATTTTAAAAACCAAAGGGTGTGTTGCTGATATTGCTAATGATGGCTTTGCCGCAATTGAAATGTTAACTGAAAAAAGTTACGACATTGTCCTTATGGACATTCAAATGCCCAAAATGGACGGCTTACAAGCAACCAAGGTAATACGTAATGAGCTAGGCTTATTAGATTTGCCTATTATAGGTTTATCGGCTAATGCCCATGATGACGATGTTAAAAAAGCGCTTGCCTGTGGAATGAATAGCTATATAACGAAACCAATAGATGCGAATATTTTGTTTAAAGCTCTTTGGCATTATTTAGCGGCGATAGAAAAATAAAATCATCTGCTTTTTTGCATAAAAAGCAGACATATGGCCTCAAAAGTATATTTTAAATAAACTAGACTTGAATTATTACTATAGCTGCGTATTATGCGCGCAATTTTAACCTAACTGAGTTGCTACTATGATCAATAGAAAACTACCTTTGCTAGATATTCATCGCCATTTAGATGGTAATGTACGAGCGCAAACCATATTAGAACTTGGTCGTCAGTTTAATATAACTTTGCCTGCTGATAACGTTGCAGCACTTATCCCTCATGTACAAGTCATTGATCCTGAGCCAAACCTGATGGCATTTTTACAAAAATTAGATTGGGGTGTAACTGTATTAGGTGACTACGATGCTTGTAGACGTATAGCGATTGAAAATATTGAAGATGCACAAGCCCAAGGGCTTGATTATGTTGAGCTGCGCTTTAGCCCTTACTATATGGCACAAAGCCAAGGTTTACACCCTCAAGGTGTGGTTGAGGCGGTAATAGATGGCATTAAGTCGGCAACCAAAGGCGCTAATGTAAAAGCTAATTTAATTGGTATTTTATCACGCACTTATGGCGTAAAAGTTTGCCAACAAGAGCTTGATGCCTTACTCGCTTTTAAAGACGATTTAGTGGCTGTAGATTTAGCCGGTGATGAAATTGGTTTTCCGGGTGAGTTATTTGTAGAGCATTTTAAGCAAGTACACGACGCATACTTAGCAGCAACAATTCATGCCGGTGAAGCACTAGGTGCACCAAGTATTTGGCAAGCAATTAACGAGCTAGGTGCGAGCCGTATAGGCCATGGCGTTAAAGCAATTGAAGATATTGAATTAATGAACTATCTGCGCGATAAGCGTATTGGTATTGAGTCGTGCTTAACTAGTAATATACAAACCAGTACCGTAAATGATTTAGCTCAGCATCCGCTAAAACAGTTTTTAGATCATGGTATTTTGGCTTGTATTAATACCGATGATCCAGCGGTTGAAGGTATTGAAATTGAACACGAATACTTAGTGGCAGCGCCACAAGCTGGTTTATCACAAGCCGATATAGAAAAAGCGCAAGCTAATGCGCTTGAAATAGCCTACTTAAGTTACAGCGATAAAAAAGCACTGCTAACAATGGCAAGTACGCGCTAATTTAATATTATTAGTATAAAAAATGCCGCTATTAATAGCGGCATTTTTGTATCTAAGTAACCAGAGTTCAGGTGAAGTATTTATAAATTAGTGTTTTTAGTGTGTTTGACAAGCTAGGTAGTTATCGTAAAGGGCTTTGAGAATATCGGCTCTGCTGATCATTCCTATTACTTTTTCGCCGTCAACCACAGGGTAATTTTTCGGTTTACCGGGTCTCATTTGCTCAGCAAGTTCAATAATGTTGGTGTCGCCATTTACAGTCACGACTTCTGTTTGCATTAGTTGCGATACTTTCACCACCCCATCACAAAAATAACTGCTTTGCATGAGTGGTTTAAGCAGCTCTTGCTCAGAGATAAAGCCAACTAAAAATTTATTGCTATCGAATACTGGGGCACCAAGTAATTTAAATTTTTGCAGCTCTGCAATGGCAGTGGTCATTTCGGTATCTGGGGTAATGTTTGGCAACTTGTGTTGCATAAAGTCTTTTACTTTTGTATTTAGCATATGGGTCTCTCCCGCTGAATGTTCTATACAAAGTATGGTTTATAGATCGACTTTTAGGAAATTGTTTATGTTGATGATGTTGATAGATTTTAACTATTAATTATTTATTGTTATAAAAACAATTAAGGCACCTATTTAGATGCCTTAATATTTGAAATGAGAGCGTTAAGTGCAATTATTTAATAAATGCAAACGCATCTGCGTACATGTTTTCGCGAATAGCACCATGAGCAATAAAATCGTCACGAACTATGCCTATCATGTCAAAACGTCCAGCCATGTAAATATCGTAAGGCGCTAGCGATACTATATCTTGCATTACGGCTTTGTGTACATAACCGGTATGTCCTTGCCAATCAGGCGATGGGTTTTCTACTACCGGAATAAACTGAAAGTTTTTGTGGCTATCGGCCCACACTTGCATTTCGCGGTGTGCATAAAGTGCCGATTCTTCTCTTACGCCCCAGTATAATAATACCGGGCGGTCGCAGCTAATTTCAGCTAGGTGATCAGCCATTGATTTTGCATATGAAAACCCAGTACCGCCAGCAAGTAAAATAATTGGACGTTCACACTGTAAACGAAGTTGCGATATACCTAAGCCTGCTTCTATCTCTATTAGCTGCTTTTCGTTAAGTGCATTGCGTAAATGTTCAAGCGACTGCATTGCATATGTATCGGTTCCCGAAGCGCCAATATGTAACTCTATTTGATCGCATTGTGAAGGGCGGCTGGCAATCGAAAATGCACGCTTGTCATTTTCGCTCAATACAAGATGCATGTATTGGCCTGCTTCAAACGAAACCGGTTGTTGTGGTTTTAAAATTACTTTATGAACAAATTCTGTAAGTGGGCTGATAGCAACAACTTCAGCTTTTAATGTTTGCATTTTTTACCTTTTAGCAGCGCTTTTCATAGCAGATACGCAATAGAATGTGTTGATTCTAGCATATCTGCAGGGTTGTTTTATAGCCTATTGGTCTAGGATATTAGAGAATGTTGAGGCTCTGCCAAATGTCGTCTACGCGATCTTTGGTGGCTTTATCCATCTCAATCGGCTCGCCCCATTCACGGTTTGTTTCGCCAGGCCATTTGTTCGTTGCATCCATACCCATTTTAGAGCCAAGGCCAGAAACCGGTGACGCAAAATCTAAATAATCAATTGGTGTATTTTCTATTAAAGTGGTGTCGCGGGCGGGATCCATACGCGTAGTAATAGCCCAAATAACATCTTCCCAATCTCGGGCGTTAATATCGTCATCGCACACAATAACAAACTTGGTATACATAAATTGACGTAAGTAAGACCACACTCCCATCATTACGCGTTTTGCATGGCCAGGATATTGTTTTTTCATGGTAACAATAGCCATGCGGTACGAGCAGCCTTCTGGTGGCAAGTAAAAATCAACAATTTCAGGGAATTGTTTTTGTAAAATAGGTACAAATACTTCGTTTAATGCCACCCCTAAAATAGCAGGCTCATCAGGCGGGCGGCCGGTAAAGGTACTGTGGTAAATAGGGTTTTTACGGTGGGTCATATGGGTTACTGTCATCACCGGAAAGTCATCAACTTCGTTATAATAACCAGTGTGATCGCCATACGGACCTTCAGGTGCCATTTCACCTGGCATTATGTAGCCTTCAAGTACTATTTCGGCGCTTGCGGGTACTTGTAAATCGTTTGATATTGATTTAACTACTTCAGTTTTACTGCCGCGCAGTAAGCCTGCAAAAGCGTACTCGCTTAATGTGTCGGGTACAGGGGTTACTGCACCTAATATAGTTGCCGGATCGGCGCCCAATGCCACAGATACCGGGTACGGTTGGCCTGGATTTTCTTTACACCACTCTTGAAAATCAAGCGCGCCGCCACGGTGAGACAACCAGCGCATAATAATTTTATTTTTGCCTAACAGTTGTTGGCGGTATATTCCTAAATTTTGGCGCTTTTTATAAGGCCCTTTAGTAACGGTAAGGCCCCAAGTAATTAACGGTGCAGCATCACCTGGCCAGCAATGTTGAATAGGCAGCTTAGTTAAATCGACCTCATCACCTTGTAAAATAACTTCTTGGCAGGGGGCTTTTTTTACTTCTTTTGCTGGCATATTAAGCACTTGTTTATAAACAGGTATTTGCCCTAGCGCTTCTTTAATGCCTTTTGGTGGCTCTGGTTCTTTTAAAAAAGCCAAAAGCTTGCCAACTTCACGTAATTCGCTTACATCTTCTTGGCCCATACCCATGGCAACACGCTTGGGTGTGCCAAATAAGTTAGCCAATACCGGAATATCGTAACCTTTAGGGTTTTCAAATAATAACGCAGGGCCTTTAGCACGTAATGTACGGTCGGCTATTTCGGTCATTTCAAGATACGGGTCGATTTCTTGAGTGATGCGTTTAAGCTCACCTCTTTTTTCAAGTAAATCGATAAAATCACGAAGATCTTTGTATTTCATTGTGGGCCGCTATTAAGCAATAAAGTTAAAAGTATTATACCCAAGTAACGTAAAATTGCATGCTCAGTTACTTAGCTATTAGCACTTGGAAAAATGCAGTTACTTTGTATCACTAAACTTGTTTTATCACGGTTTAATTTTATTAGTTTTATTGTACTACCTACTGTTGTAGGCAGTGGTATTTTGTCCCTTCAATAATAAGCATGGCTTCGCTATCTTTACTCCAAAACAACACATTTTTATTTATGTATTTATTACCTGAGGCGCTTTTTTCTCGGCTAAGCTGATAAGTATTATTATTAAGTGTTAGTGCTGCTGTTTGATCATTGATAACGCTAAGCGTGGCTTCTTTTTGATTACATAGATAACGAGTGTTAATTGTGGGCTCATTACAAGCAGATAAGCCTAATACAGTTAATGCGATTATCAGCAGCGCTTTCATTTATATCTCCAGTGCAAACAGCAAGTAATTATCGATATTTGCGTATTAATTTTAATCAGCATAGCAAAGCAAAATTAACCGTTGGTGAAAATGCGGCTTTAAGTTATGTTAATAATATTATTTTTAAGCTAGGTATTTATATGGCAGGTACTAATCTTTTAACCTTATTAGACGACATTACTGTGCTACTAGATGACATTGCAACTATGAGTAAAGTTGCTACAAAAAAAACAGCGGGTGTATTAGGTGATGACTTAGCGCTTAATGCTCAACAAGTTACCGGTGTAGCTGCAGAGCGTGAGCTACCTGTGGTGTGGGCGGTAGCAAAAGGATCGTTTTTAAATAAAGCAATATTAGTACCTGCGGCGTTATTAATAAGTGTATGGTTACCTTGGTTAATTACGCCTTTATTAATGTTAGGTGGATTATTTTTATGTTTTGAGGGCGCAGAAAAAGTATTTGCCAAGTTTTTGCCTCATGATGATAAAAGCGAAAGTGAGGGCGACAAATTAGACCTAGTAGAATACGAGAAGCAAAAAGTTAAAGGTGCGATTAGAACCGACTTTATACTTTCTGCTGAGATCATAGTAATTACGCTTGGCACAGTTGCAGCTGCTACATTAATAAATCAGGCATTGGTATTGTGTGTTATTGCCATAATTATGACTATTGGCGTTTATGGCTTAGTTGCAGGAATTGTGAAGCTTGATGATGCAGGTCTATATTTACTTAATCAATCTAAGCTATCGGCTAATAAATTTAAAGAAATACTAGGCAAAGGGTTGTTAGCGGCAGCACCACGGCTTATGCAGTTTTTAGCATTTGCGGGTACAGTTGCAATGTTTTTAGTGGGCGGCGGCATTTTAGTGCATGGCATTAAAGCTTTGCATCATATTCAAATAGCGGTAACCAATTATGGGCAAACAATTGTAGGTACTACAGGTGAAGTGCTGGCACCACTTATATTTGATGGCTTATTAGGTGTTATAGCAGGCTTAGTTGTTGTGCTTGTACATTTAGCTTATTTAAAAATATTCAAAAAATAGCGCTAATTCACACCTTACAATTATTGCCTGTTTAACAACCGTATAGTTAAATAAGCCCATACAGTTAAATGTGTATGGGCTGTATTAATTAAAAGCTAAATTGTGCTGCTAAGCGTACGCTCGCGCCTTCACCTATGGTTACATTATTTAAACCACCGCCTGCTAGGTAGTTTGTATCAAATAAGTTTTCAATATTTAGGCGTAAGTTAACGTCGGTATTGTTTAAGTTTATTTTATACGTTGCACCCACATCTACGCGGGTGTAGGCATCTTTAGTAACGGTATTGGCATTGTCGGCAAAGCGTTCGCCTTCGTAAAATGCACCTGCGTTTAATGCAATTACGTCGTTTAATTCGTAACGAGTCCAAAGTGATGCAGACCATTTAGGGGCATCGGTAGGGCGCTTACCTTGCAATGTTGCGTCGCGCTCGTAGTTGGCATCTAAGTACATAGTTGATGCCATTACAAATAAGCGGTCAGTAGCGGCACCTTGTGCGCTTAGCTCAAAACCTTTATGGCGTTGTTCGCCTACTTGGGTTGTTTTAGTTGTGAATGAACCAATCGCCGGGCTTAGTTGTTCAGTAACAAGCGTGTTATTTTTACTTATGTCGAAAATGGCACCTGTAAGCATTAAGCGGTCATCAAATAACTGCCATTTAATACCAATTTCTTTTTGCTCAGATGTAACAGCGTCAAGTTTCATGCCGTCATTTATATCCAGAGGCTCATCAAGAGTATCGCTACCTTGTGGCTCAAAGCCTTCTGAGTAGCTAGCATAAATAGTTGCAGATGCATTGGGATGATACAGCACAGCAAATTTGGGCACGAATGATTCGTTATCTGCACCTTCTTTGTTTTGTTTATCGTAGCGACCACCAATTGACACTTGCCACTCTGGCGAAAAGCTAATTAAGTCTTGAGCATATACACCGTAATAGTCATATTCACTTTCGCTTGTTCTATTTGGCGTTTTATAGCTGATATCTGGACGACCTGGCTCGCTATCGCCTAGAGTGAAGGGAAATGAAGTACTGTCAGCTCTTAACTGAGCATAATAATAATCAAGCGAATTTGCGCCAATTAAAAATTGATGCTGAATACCAAAGGTTTCAAATTCACCAATAAAGTCAACAAAGGCGGTTTTAAACTGCCAATCATCAAAACGATCGTAAGGTTCTGAGGTGTAGCTGTCGCCTTCAACAAATCCACTTGGCATACTTGGCGCAGACTCAAAACGTTGACGCTCAAATGTTTGCTCGTTGTAACCAAGTTTTACTTGCCAGTTTTCGGTTAAAAACACTTCTAGGTCAACACCTAGGTTTTCTACCGTTATATCTGTAAACGCCCAAGACATATCGCGAATTGTTTTATCGTCGCCAATTACATTGGCATTACTATCAATCCAGGCACCCGTATCTAAACCGGCTTCGTCATCTGTGCGGTCGTAATGTACGCGTACTAAGGCGTTATCGCTAATATCGTAATCAACAATTAATGCACCTAAAAAGCGATCGCGTTCACGGTTTTCACCATTTTGGTATTCACGCCAATAATCAACATCTTGCTTTACTAAAATACCGCGAGCACGTAAATCTTCCGACTCAGTAAGTGCACCGCCCGCATCCAGCATGAAGCGAGTTGAACCATGTTGATCAACATCGGCACTGGCTTTAAATAATGTTTGTGACGTGGGTTTTTTAGTGACCATATTAACCAAGCCACCAGGACCCGATTGGCCATATAAAATACTTGATGGGCCTTTAATAACTTCAACTTGTTGTAATATTTCGATAGGTTGTTGGTAGTGCGACCAGTGCTGATGGCCGTCACGCAAGTAACCTGTAGATGAACTCAGTTCAAACCCACGTAAATTAAATACTTCACGGTTACGTTGCTTTGAACCTGGCGTTAAGCTGGCATCGTTAGTAAGTACTTCACCTAACGTAGTTGCGAGTTGTTCATTTACTATGGTGTCGGTAATAACGGTAACCGACTGTGCGGTATCAAGTAACGAAGCTGACGTTCTCATTGCGCCATTAGCATTGTCTACTTTATAGTCATTAAAATAACTTCCTTTTACTTCTATATGTTCTATATCTGTTGCGTTTGCATAAACACTCGCAGTAGTACTTGCTAGCAGTGCGATAAAAAGTGGGCTTAGTTTCATTAGTTGTTTCCGGGTTGATAGTATTAACGCTGAGTTAACCTTAATGAAAACCAGTATCATTTGCAATGCCTTTTAGTGTGTTTTTTTATAATGCTTAATGGTTGCCAATTAGGAATTCTGCTATTATTAGCAGCATATTGAGTGGGGCTTTCCCCCATGTTATTTTTTTGTATTGGGATTTACTGTGACCACAACTGCTTTTTCATCTTTGGCTTTACCTTCTGGGTTAGTTGATAACTTATCAACACTCGGCTACACCCACATGACACCTGTTCAGGCGCAAAGTTTACCGCCAGTACTGGCTGGAAAAGACATTATTGCTCAAGCAAAAACGGGGTCAGGTAAAACTGCGGCGTTTAGCTTAGGCGTATTGGCTAAATTAAACGTAAAACGTTTTCGCATTCAATCTTTAGTATTGTGCCCAACACGTGAGTTGGCAGAGCAAGTAGCTGTAGAAATGCGCAAATTAGCGCGTGGCATCCATAATATTAAAATACTTACTTTATGTGGTGGTGTATCAATTGGTCCACAAATTGGCTCACTTGAACATGGCGCACATATTATTGTTGGTACACCGGGGCGAGTTGACGATCATATTCGTAAAGGTACTTTGCGTTTAGATGATGTAGAAACGCTCGTATTAGATGAAGCCGACCAAATGCTAGATATGGGTTTTCAAGATACCTTAGATGCAATTATTGAGCGTATTCCTACTAACCGCCAAACATTACTATTTAGCGCTACGTTTCCACGTGCAATAGAAGCTGTTGCAAAGCGTGTGCTTAGCAATCCAGTAATGGTTAAGGTAGAAGAAGAGCAAGCTAAAAGCACTATTAAGCAATACTTCTATAAAATGGATAACAATAAACAACGTTACCCAACACTTAAATTATTGCTGCTTAAATTTACCCCGCAAAGCTGTGTCGTGTTTTGTAATACTAAAGTAGAAACACAGCAATTGTGTGATGATTTAGTTGATGAAGGCTTTAGTGCGGTATCTTTACATGGTGATTTAGAGCAGCGTGATCGTGAGCGTACGTTAATTCATTTTTCTAATAAAAGTGCATCAATACTAGTGGCAACCGATGTGGCCGCGCGTGGTTTAGACATTGACGATATGGATATGGTGATTAACTATCACTTAGCTCACGACACACAAACACATGTGCATCGTATTGGTCGTACCGGTCGAGCGGGTAAAAAGGGTATTGCATGCTCTATTTATGGTGAGGCAGAAGCATTTAAAATTGCACAAATTGGTGACCATTATGAGCGCGATGTGATCCCAGAGCCAATGCCATCGTTTAGCTTATTAGAAAAACCACCATACAAACCAGAAATGGTAACCTTAATGCTTGATTCTGGTAAAAAGCAAAAAGTACGCGCAGGTGATATTTTAGGTGCACTTACCGGTAAAGACGGTATTGCGGGGCGTCAAGTTGGTAAAATAAACGTACTCGACAACGTTGCGTTTGTTGCCGTAGAGCGTAATTCTTCAAAACCGGCACTGCGTAAATTAACCGAAGGTAATATTAAAGGCCGTAAAATACGCGCTCGTCGCCTTACGTGCTAATAGTGTACTGAATAACTAATTCAATAATTACTAATCTATTGAGCAGCTTGCCCTAAGCTGCTCATATTCACCCTTTAACTGTTTAAATTTTTCTGCATTACCAACTGCTTTATCTGGGTGACACTGTAACGCCAGTTGCCGCCAACGCTTTTGTACTTCTTTTAGCGTGCTTTGCTGAGATAGTTGCCACTTTATTAATAGCTGTTTATGAGTGTCTAGATCTATTATTTGTGCAGATTTACTGTGTTTGGTAAAACGCTGCCAAAACTGGGTTAAAAGAGTATCGATTTCGGCGCTAGAGGTTTCAAAGTTTTGCCAATCAAGGTAGTAGTCTCGTAGCGGATCGGTATTTTTTATGAGGGTGTTACTGGCTGTGGTAATAAGTTGTATTTGTAAACCACTAATAAGGAGTTGCTGCTTAGGCATAATTTGCTGCTGTAGCTGATAAAGCGCGTTCATAATTAAAAAGTTACGTTTGAATAAATCACGATCAGGGGCAACATCAAGCGTGTTAATCATTTTACGTTGTTGTAATTCTGCCGCTAAAGTATGTACCATCCATACTTTCTTTTGCAAAAGTAACTCAAAAATCTCATCTATCAGTGGGTTAAGCATTGTTTACAGTCTAGTTATTAGTGTATCTTGGGTAAATTATCATAGTGGCTACAAAAGTTTCAAGGATGTAATTATGCAGGGTTGGTTACAACGCTTCTTTTTTGTTGGCTTTATGGCTGTATGCAGCATTTTTTCTACATTTAGTTTTTCTGTTACACCAGCCGACTTATTTGAACAATTTAAGTCTGCTGAAAGTTGGTCAGATAAACAAAGCTTTGCCTCTACACTGTTAACTAAAAAAAACTTACCACACCAACAGCGCATTGCTATATATAGCGACTTAGCTGAACTTGCCTTTAATGCCAACGACCTTCCTCATGCCTTAGAGTATTATAAGTTATTAGAGAGTAGCATCACCTTTAATGAGTTGCCCGATCTGTATTTTAGAGCAATAAAAATGCAAGGTGTGGTGTTGTATTATCAAGGGTTTGTACAACAAGCTGTGGTTGATTATAGCCGGGCTTTAGGGTTAGCCATACGTTTAAAAGGCTCATTAAAACAAGCCAATTTATTAAGTAATATAGGCTTGGCTTATTTTGATATGTATAACATGGAATTAGCACTGGATTATTATCAGCAAGCAAAACTGATCTACGAAAAAGAGGGCAGTGCGCAAGACAAAGCCGATATTTTGCACAATATTGCCGGGATATATATTCGCCTTTCTCGTTACGAATCAGCACTTGAAATGTATCGTGAGGTATTAAAGGTATTTCAACAACTTGGTGATGAAGATGGTGTAGCTCAAGTCTATGGCAATATGGGAGTTGCCTATACTGAGTCAAAGCAATACCAGTTGGCACTGCATTATAATCAGCTGGCACTGCGTTACTATCAGAGCATAAATAATGCATTCCAACTCTCTACTAAGCACGCTAATTTAGCGAGTATTAATCTGCACTTAAATAAATTTGATGTGGCCTTGTATCATGCAAAGGCGGCGCAGCAATTTGCACTTGATGCGGGGAATAAATCGTTATTAGCGGCGGCACTGCATGTGCTTGCCACTGCGCAGTTTGCTCAGGGCGATATTGAAAATGCAAAAACAACGTCAGAGCACTCAATTGCATTAGCAAAAGAATATAAAAATGGCATGCGCATTAAAGACGGCTTAGGTATTGAGGCTTTGATTTACTCAAGCTTAGGCGACTTTAAACAAGCGCTGCAATTGCATCAGCAGTATGTTGACTATCAACGTAGTATAAATACAGAAGAGGCTTCAAAGGCAGTTAGTATTTTTCAAACTCAATTTGAAGCAGATAAACTAAACCAAGAAATTAATCAGCTTAAGCAAGAACGTAGCTTACAAGAATTAAAAATTGCAAAACGTTCACAGTTAACTATTTTGCTTAGCATTGTGGCAATTCTTATTTTAATTACAGTTATTGCAATTTATCGTCGCAGAATAGAAAGTAATGCAAAATTACAACTAACAGAGCAAGTAGAGCAACGCACGTTAGAATTACAAAGTGTGGCGCAAGAGCTGCGCGAAGCAAACGATGTTAAAAGTCAGTTTTTAGCAAATATAAGCCATGAAATTCGCACCCCACTCACCGCTATTTTAAGCCAAACCGACGACTTAATTAATGGTTTGTATGATCCTGAGCAGTTACAAGATGAGCTCAAAGTTATTCAGCGTCAAAGCGATCATTTAAAAAGTTTAATTAATGATGTGCTCGATTTAAGTAAAATAGAAGCAAATCGATTGGAGCTGTCTATTTCTTGTTTTGATATTGTACAAGTGCTGAATGACATACATGGGATGTTTAGCGTACAAGCAAAAGCCAAAAACTTATCCTTGGTATTTGACAACCAACTCGGTAATGAACTGTATACCAGGCTTGATTTAACCCGAGTAAAGCAAATATTAATAAACCTGTGTGCTAATGCAATTAAGTTTACTCACAGTGGCCAAGTTACGATTGTGGCCAATAATACCGAGCAAGGGCTAGTGCTTACGGTAAAAGATACCGGAATAGGTATGAATACAGCGCAGCTAAAGCTTATTTTTGAATGTTTTAGCCAAGCAGATAATAGTATTAGCCGTCGTTTTGGTGGTACTGGTTTGGGACTTAGTTTGTCACAACAACTAGCTGCCATGATGGGGGGATATATTAGTGTGCAAAGCGAATTTAAAAAAGGCAGTCAATTCTCATTTTTTGTGCCGTGCGTACCAGTAGATAAAAGCGAATGTGCAGTTACAGCTAAAGACAATATAAATGGTGGCTATAAAGCGCTAAGCGCTAAAGTGTTACTTGCTGAGGATCATGACGATAATCGCAGATTAATAAGCCGTTATTTACGC
The DNA here is from genome assembly GCF_002332205.1 of Pseudoalteromonas sp. JB197. Lineage (NCBI taxonomy): Bacteria > Pseudomonadati > Pseudomonadota > Gammaproteobacteria > Alteromonadales > Pseudoalteromonadaceae > Pseudoalteromonas > Pseudoalteromonas sp. JB197. The sequence continues at coordinate 2,711,606 of NZ_NRGZ01000001.1, read as the reverse complement.
GCCATGGGGCTTGACGTTATTGCAGTTGAAAATGGCGAGCAAGCTGTAGAGCAATGTTTAAAAGAGTATCCTGATTTTGTGCTGTTGGACATTCAAATGCCTATTATGGATGGCATTACTGCTTTTGAGTTGCTCAGGCAGTGCGGTTATGAGCAGCCAATATTTGCCTTAACGGCCAATGCAATGAGCCATGAGATCGAGCAGTATTTAGCACTTGGTTTTACTGATTACTTAGCTAAACCAATTGATAAAGAGAAGTTTTATAGCACTATAGCTGAGCATCTCGCATCAATAAAAAATGAGCAAAACAGCACAAACGTAAATATAGATATAAGTGACTTAGTGACTAGTTTCAAACAAAGCTTATCAATAGAAAGTGAGCTAATTAGCCAGCACTTTAATAGTGGCGATTTTGTAGCGTTACAAAAAGATAGCCATCGTATTTTAGGGGCAGCACAAATGTTTAAGTTGTGCGATATTGCAGACGCTGCAAAAGCATTAGATGATGCGTGTAAAAGCCCAGAAGAAGTACAAAAAATTGCAGTATTAGTTGATAAACTACAAGCCTTATTTTTGCACTACAAAGAGCATGGTTAAAGCGGTACAGCGCTACTTTTTTGCAGGCAAATAAAAACGCCTAATAATTGATATTCAATTGTTAGGCGTTTTTTTATAAGCTTTAAAACTTATATGGAATTACTGGCGTTTCATCGAATCAAAAAACTCATCGTTGGTTTTGCTCATCGATAATTTATCAATTAAAAATTCCATTGCGTCAATTTCTGACATGTCATGAACAATTTTACGCAAAATCCACAGCTTTTGTAGCTCATCTGGTTTTGTGAGTAACTCTTCACGACGAGTGCCTGAACGGTTAAAGTCGATAGCTGGGAATACACGTCGTTCCGCAATTTTACGGTTAAGATGTAGTTCCATGTTACCAGTACCTTTAAACTCTTCGTAGATAACTTCATCCATTTTAGAGCCGGTATCAATAAGCGCAGTAGCAATAATTGTTAAGCTGCCGCCTTCTTCAACATTACGTGCAGCACCAAAAAAACGTTTCGGTTTATGGAGTGCGTTTGCATCAACACCACCGGTAAGTACTTTACCAGATGATGGAATAACGGTGTTGTAAGCACGGGCTAAACGTGTGATTGAGTCAAGTAAGATAACAACATCTTTTTTATGCTCTACTAAACGTTTTGCTTTTTCGATAACCATTTCGGCTACTTGTACGTGGCGAGAAGCAGGTTCATCAAATGTTGATGCAATTACTTCGCCTTTTACAAGACGCTGCATTTCGGTTACTTCTTCCGGACGCTCATCAATTAGTAATACCATTAATGTTGCATCTGGGTGATTGTGAGTAATCGATTGCGCAATATTTTGTAGTAGCATGGTTTTACCCGCTTTTGGCGGTGCTACTAATAAACCACGTTGACCACGACCAATAGGAGAGGCTAAATCAAGTACTCGGGCTGTAATATCTTCTTTACTACCGTTACCGCGTTCCATACGAAAACGTTCGTTTGCATGCAGTGGTGTTAGGTTTTCAAAAAGAATTTTAGTGCGAGAGTTTTCAGGTTTATCAAAGTTAACTTCATTTACTTTAAGTAAAGCAAAGTAACGCTCACCGTCTTTAGGTGGACGAATAAGGCCTGAGATTGAATCGCCAGTACGCATACTAAAACGGCGAATCTGGCTAGGTGAAACATAAATGTCATCTGGGCCAGCTAAGTAAGAGGCTTCTGATGATCTTAAAAAGCCAAAACCATCTTGCAAAATTTCTAATACACCGCCACCGAAGATATTCTCTCCGCCTTTGGCATGTGATTTTAAAATAGCAAAAATGATATCTTGCTTTCTTAAGCGGGCTACGTTTTCGAGCCCCATGGACTCAGCTAAGTCTACAAGCTCTTTTATAGATTTGTCTTTTAGTTCGCGTAAATGCATATTGGTGGGTTCTTTATTACAGTTGTCATACTCAAAATCGCTTTGTTTGATCGTTGAGTGAGGTTTGTTGAATATAACTAAGGATTAGTTGGCTTTATAAACTAGCAGCTCATTGACACAGCGTCCAGTGTTTATACAAAAAAATAATAAAAAAAGGGCATTAAGCCCTTTTTTTATTGTTTAAATTTAAAGATTGTTTTCTAAAAACTCGATTAATTGAGTTTTTGAAAGTGCGCCAACTTTAGTTGCAGCAACTTGGCCATCTTTAAAAAGAAGTAATGTAGGGATACCACGAATACCAAATTTAGGCGGTGTACCCGCATTTTGATCGATATTAAGTTTAGCTATGGTAACGCGACCATCAAATTCCTCAGCAACTTCACTAAGGATAGGGGCGATCATTTTACAAGGTCCGCACCACTCAGCCCAAAAGTCTACTAGTACAGGCTTGTCTGATTGTAATACGTCAGCTTCAAAGCTATCGTCAGTAATTTGGATTATTTTCTCGCTCATTGCGCTCTCCGGTTTAGTTAGGCGAAATATTTAGTGCGTATTTAAACACTCTTGTTTCTTATTGCAAGTTTAAACGTTATGCTTAAACGCTATGACTAAGACACATTTGACCGATAAAAAGTTTTCAGACTTTGCTATTGCACCGGAAGTGGTTGCCGGTTTAACCGAAAGTGGGTTTGAATATTGCACACCCATTCAAGCTAAATGCCTACCTTTTATTTGTGAGGGTCGCGATATCGCAGGCCAAGCACAAACAGGTACAGGCAAAACGTTGGCGTTTTTAACTGCCACGTGCCATCGGTTATTACAATCTAGCAAAGCCCCTAGTAAACATCCAAGAGCCCTGATCATGGCCCCTACAAGGGAGCTGGCGATTCAGATACACAAAGATGCAAAAATTTTAGCGCCGCACTGTAATCTTAACTTAGGTTTAGTATATGGTGGCGAAGATTACGAAAAACAACGTGCACAACTAGAAAAAGGCGTTGATATTTTAATTGGTACTACAGGTCGTTTAATTGATCTGTATAAGCAAGGCTGTTACACCCTTAATGAAATTGAGGTAGTCGTGCTTGACGAAGCAGATCGTATGTTTGATTTGGGCTTTATCAAAGATATTCGTTATATGTTCCACCGTATGCCAGATACATCAAAGCGTTTAAATTTATTATTCTCTGCAACGCTATCGTATCGTGTACAAGAACTTGCGTTTGAACATATGACCAATCCTGAGCACGTACAAATTGAACCAGACGTAAAAACCGGTAAACGCATTCAAGAAGAGCTATTTCATCCTTCACAAGAAGATAAAATTAAGCTGCTGCTGACGTTAATTGAAGAAGAGTGGCCTGAAAAAGCCATTATCTTTGCTAACACTAAGCATAGTTGTGAAACCGTATATGCCTGGTTAAAAGCCGATGGACATCGGGTTGGCATGCTTACCGGTGACGTAAATCAGAAAAAACGTCAATCAATTTTAGCTGAGTTTAGTAAAGGCGACTTAGACTTTTTAGTGGCAACAGATGTTGCAGCACGTGGTCTACATATTCCTGAAGTAAGCCATGTATTTAATTTTGATTTACCAGATGATTGCGAAGATTACGTACACCGTATTGGCCGTACAGCCCGCGCTGGCGCGTCTGGTCACGCTATTAGTTTTGCATGCGAACAATATGCTTATAACTTGCATGAAATTGAAGAGTATATAGATCACAGTATTCCTTTATCACATTACGATAAAACAGCATTACTGGATGATTTAACTAAACCTACTATTCATAGAAAGCGTAACTTTTCTACAGGCCCACGTAATCGCAGTAACAACAGCGGACGTCGCCCAAATAATAGTTATCAAAAAGGACGGTCATAAACGACCGTTAGTTTAACTGTAATAGTAATTAGAGGTTTTTGAACGGTGGGGCAACTTAAACCGCAAAAAAATGTATATGCAGTTATTGATTTAGGTTCAAATAGCTTTCATATGCTTATTGCTAAATCAATAGCTGGCGGCCTGCAAACCATAGGTCGTGTTAAACGCAAAGTAAGGTTAGCTGCAGGGCTTGATATAGACAATGTATTAAGCTCAGAAGCAATGCATAGAGGATGGGAGTGCCTAGCGTTATTTGCTGAGCGCTTACAAGACATCCCTAAACAAAATATCACTATAGTTGCCACCGCCACATTACGTTTAGCTAGTAATGCTGATGTATTTAAAGCGCAAGCAGAAAAAATCCTCGGTCATAAAGTTAATGTCATTAGCGGCGAACTAGAAGCGCGCACTATATATAAAGGCGTTGCTCATACCTCATCTTGTACCGGTAGTCAGCTTGTTATCGATATTGGTGGTGCTAGCACTGAAGTGATTATTGGTAAGAACTTTGATGCATTACTTTACAAAAGCCTGAACATCGGGTGTGTTACCTACCTAGAGCGCTATTTTAAAGATTGCAAATTAAGCAATGCAAACTTTAACACCGCAATAAAAGCCGCACGTACTGTCATTGATGAAATTGCATCAGAGTATAAAGTTAAAGGCTGGCAAATAGCCTCAGGTGCTTCGGGTACAGTACAAGCAATTCAAGAAATCATGATAGCGCAAAACCTAGATGAGCTATTAACCCTTGAAAAACTCTACACTATCAAAAAGCAATCAATCGCTTATAAAACGATTGCCGCATTAGACCTACCAGGGCTAAGTGAAGATCGCCGTTTAGTATTTGTATCAGGGCTTGCCATTTTAATTGCATTATTTGAATCGCTCGAGATCGAAAAAATGGGATTAGCAGGTGGAGCACTGCGTGAGGGTGTTTTATACAGCATGCTACCAGAGCTGCATAATAGCGATATTCGTAAACGTACAATCGATGGCTTTATCGATCGTTACCATGTTGATCAAAAGCAAGCTAGCCGCGTCGCCAGTCTCGTATTAAACTTAGCATCAGAAGTAAATGAAAGCTGGCCAATAAAAGCACTTAATGGGTTGCCTTTATTAACGGCAGTTGCACAGCTTCATGAAATTGGTTTATTGATAGAGTATAAGCAGTATCACAAACACAGTGCTTATATTTTAAAAAATACTGAAATGCCAGGTTTTTCGCAGTCAGAGCATAAAGTCATTGTTGCGGTAGCTAAAGGGCATCGCTCTGATCTTCAAAAAGGCTATTTTGATTCTCTTGGTGCAAATAGTGTACTTGCGCAGTATTTAGTAAGACTAATACGTATAGCTGTCATTTTATGTATGCGTCGCCAAGATGATGTACTCCCTGAGTTTGCGATAACTGTTAAAGACGATGTCTTAAATCTGCAGTTTGAAAATGACTGGTTGAAAAACCATCCATTAATGGCAAGCGAGCTGCAACAAGAATCTAAGCAGCAAGCGAAACTTGGCTGGAAGCTCATAGTAAATTAACTAAACAGGCCCATAAGGGCCTTTTTAGTGTTTAAAATAACCACTTGGTTTAAATATCAAGCGAACAGCGTTTTATTTTAAGTTTTCTTTAAAAAACGCTTGCGTAAAACTGGCTGCGTCCTATAATGCGACCCCACTGAGACGGCAGACAGCAACGCTTAGCGAGGCAAGAGTCAATCAGTGAGTCGAGTAAAACTTAAATTTAGATTTTTATAAAGTTTACATTTAAGTGTTGACAAAAAAATAGGAAAGCGTAATATGCGCAGCCCTAGCGAGATAAGGTTTTACTTTATTGTCGCAACGTTCTTTAACAATATAAAGCAATCATCTGTGTGGGCACTCGTACAGATTGAGTTCTAACAGCCAATCTACTTACTCTTTATGGGTAATTAGCGAGGCAAACAAATTAGAGTCTCAATTGAAACTGAGTGACCATATGTTATTAAAAGATTCAGCCTTGAGCTGTTTTGATTTCACTTTTTTTAAAAGTGAAAATAATAACGCACAGTCAATTCGTTTTTGGCAACAAAAACAAAAAATTCAGAATTCATTGAGCTGTCGAAAGACATAAAACTTTTTAATTGAAGAGTTTGATCATGGCTCAGATTGAACGCTGGCGGCAGGCCTAACACATGCAAGTCGAGCGGTAACAGAAAGTAGCTTGCTACTTTGCTGACGAGCGGCGGACGGGTGAGTAATGCTTGGGAACATGCCTTGAGGTGGGGGACAACAGTTGGAAACGACTGCTAATACCGCATAATGTCTACGGACCAAAGGGGGCTTCGGCTCTCGCCTTTAGATTGGCCCAAGTGGGATTAGCTAGTTGGTGAGGTAATGGCTCACCAAGGCGACGATCCCTAGCTGGTTTGAGAGGATGATCAGCCACACTGGGACTGAGACACGGCCCAGACTCCTACGGGAGGCAGCAGTGGGGAATATTGCACAATGGGCGCAAGCCTGATGCAGCCATGCCGCGTGTGTGAAGAAGGCCTTCGGGTTGTAAAGCACTTTCAGTCAGGAGGAAAGGTTAGTAGTTAATACCTGCTAGCTGTGACGTTACTGACAGAAGAAGCACCGGCTAACTCCGTGCCAGCAGCCGCGGTAATACGGAGGGTGCGAGCGTTAATCGGAATTACTGGGCGTAAAGCGTACGCAGGCGGTTTGTTAAGCGAGATGTGAAAGCCCCGGGCTCAACCTGGGAACTGCATTTCGAACTGGCAAACTAGAGTGTGATAGAGGGTGGTAGAATTTCAGGTGTAGCGGTGAAATGCGTAGAGATCTGAAGGAATACCGATGGCGAAGGCAGCCACCTGGGTCAACACTGACGCTCATGTACGAAAGCGTGGGGAGCAAACGGGATTAGATACCCCGGTAGTCCACGCCGTAAACGATGTCTACTAGAAGCTCGGAGCCTCGGTTCTGTTTTTCAAAGCTAACGCATTAAGTAGACCGCCTGGGGAGTACGGCCGCAAGGTTAAAACTCAAATGAATTGACGGGGGCCCGCACAAGCGGTGGAGCATGTGGTTTAATTCGATGCAACGCGAAGAACCTTACCTACACTTGACATACAGAGAACTTACCAGAGATGGTTTGGTGCCTTCGGGAACTCTGATACAGGTGCTGCATGGCTGTCGTCAGCTCGTGTTGTGAGATGTTGGGTTAAGTCCCGCAACGAGCGCAACCCCTATCCTTAGTTGCTAGCAGGTAATGCTGAGAACTCTAAGGAGACTGCCGGTGATAAACCGGAGGAAGGTGGGGACGACGTCAAGTCATCATGGCCCTTACGTGTAGGGCTACACACGTGCTACAATGGCGCATACAGAGTGCTGCGAACTCGCGAGAGTAAGCGAATCACTTAAAGTGCGTCGTAGTCCGGATTGGAGTCTGCAACTCGACTCCATGAAGTCGGAATCGCTAGTAATCGCGTATCAGAATGACGCGGTGAATACGTTCCCGGGCCTTGTACACACCGCCCGTCACACCATGGGAGTGGGTTGCTCCAGAAGTAGATAGTCTAACCCTCGGGAGGACGTTTACCACGGAGTGATTCATGACTGGGGTGAAGTCGTAACAAGGTAGCCCTAGGGGAACCTGGGGCTGGATCACCTCCTTATACGATTTAGAACTTATTTGTTCGTAGTGTCCACACAGATGATTGTTAATTAGTGCTTGTCCTTCGGGATAACTAATTAATATGCTCTTTAAAAATTTGGAAAAGCTGATAATAAAATTCTGATGAATAACATTGTTATTTATCAAGAGTTTTCAAAAGTAAAAAAAGAATGGTAGCAGTACCATTCAGTGCCATTTAATTAACTCTTACGAGTTGATTGATTGGTATCTACTTTAGTATTCAATATTGACTTCTGGCGAAGTTAAACTGTCACACAACAAAGACCCGTTTGGGTTGTATGGTTAAGTGACTAAGCGTACACGGTGGATGCCTTGGCAGTTGGAGGCGATGAAGGACGTATTAACTTGCGATAAGCCTAGTCAAGCTAGTAAAAAGCACTTGAGACTAGGATTTCCGAATGGGGAAACCCACCTGCTTGCAGGTATCGTTAACTGAATACATAGGTTAACGAGGCGAACGCGGAGAACTGAAACATCTAAGTACCCGTAGGAAAAGAAATCAACCGAGATTCCGAAAGTAGCGGCGAGCGAAATCGGAACAGCCCTTAAGCTTATTATGTGTTAATGGAAGGCTGCTGGAAAGCGCCACGATACAGGGTGATAGTCCCGTACATGAAAAGACATTTTAAGTGAAATCGAGTAGGTCGGAGCACGTGAAACTTTGACTGAATATAGGTGGACCATCATCTAAGGCTAAATACTCCCAACTGACCGATAGTGAACCAGTACCGTGAGGGAAAGGCGAAAAGAACCCCTGTGAGGGGAGTGAAATAGAACCTGAAACCGTGTACGTACAAGCAGTAGGAGCCCACTTGTTGGGTGACTGCGTACCTTTTGTATAATGGGTCAGCGACTTATATTTTGTAGCGAGGTTAACCGATTAGGGTAGCCGTAGGGAAACCGAGTCTTAACTGGGCGAATAGTTGCAAGGTATAGACCCGAAACCCGGTGATCTAGCCATGAGCAGGTTGAAGGTTGAGTAACATCAACTGGAGGACCGAACCCACTAACGTTGAAAAGTTAGGGGATGACTTGTGGTTAGGAGTGAAAGGCTAATCAAACCGGGAGATAGCTGGTTCTCCCCGAAATCTATTTAGGTAGAGCCTCGGACGAATACTTACGGGGGTAGAGCACTGTTAAGGCTAGGGGGTCATCCCGACTTACCAACCCTTTGCAAACTCCGAATACCGTAAAGTAATATCCGGGAGACACACGGCGGGTGCTAACGTCCGTCGTGAAGAGGGAAACAACCCAGACCGCCAGCTAAGGTCCCAAAGTCATAGTTAAGTGGGAAACGATGTGGAAAGGCCCAGACAGCCAGGAGGTTGGCTTAGAAGCAGCCATCCTTTAAAGAAAGCGTAATAGCTCACTGGTCGAGTCGGTCTGCGCGGAAGATGTAACGGGGCTAAACTATGCACCGAAGCTGCGGATTCATCTTAGGATGAGTGGTAGGGGAGCGTTCTGTAAGCCGTTGAAGGTGACCCGGGAGGGTTGCTGGAGGTATCAGAAGTGCGAATGCTGACATGAGTAACGATAATGGGAGTGAAAAACTCCCACGCCGGAAGACCAAGGGTTCCTATCCCATGTTAATCAGGGTAGGGTAAGTCGACCCCTAAGGCGAGGCCGAAAGGCGTAGTCGATGGGAAACAGATTAATATTTCTGTACTCGATATAATTGCGATGGGGGGACGGAGCAGGCTAAGCAAGCATGGCGTTGGTAGTCCATGTGAAAGTGAGTAGGGCGTTTGTTTAGGTAAATCCGGACGAACATTAAACCTGAGACACGAGACGAGTCACCAAGGTGATGAAGTTGCTGATGCCATACTTCCAGGAAAAGCCTCTAAGCTTCAGATTATATGGAATCGTACCCCAAACCGACACAGGTGGTCAGGTAGAGAATACTAAGGCGCTTGAGAGAACTCGGGTGAAGGAACTAGGCAAAATCGTACCGTAACTTCGGGAGAAGGTACGCTCCTATCTGTGATGAGACTTGCTCTCTAAGCGGACGGGAGCCGCAGTGACCAGGTGGCTGGGACTGTTTATTAAAAACACAGCACTGTGCAAAATCGCAAGATGACGTATACGGTGTGACACCTGCCCGGTGCCGGAAGGTTAATTGATGGGGTTATCCTTAGGGAGAAGCTCTTGATCGAAGCCCCGGTAAACGGCGGCCGTAACTATAACGGTCCTAAGGTAGCGAAATTCCTTGTCGGGTAAGTTCCGACCTGCACGAATGGTGTAACCATGGCCACGCTGTCTCCACCCGAGACTCAGTGAAATTGAAATCGCAGTGAAGATGCTGTGTACCCGCGGCTAGACGGAAAGACCCCGTGAACCTTTACTACAGCTTGGCACTGAACATTGAACCTACATGTGTAGGATAGGTGGGAGACTTTGAAGATGAGACGCTAGTTTTGTTGGAGTCAACCTTGAAATACCACCCTTGTAGTTTTGATGTTCTAACGTTGGCCCCTGAATCGGGGTTACGGACAGTGCCTGGTGGGTAGTTTGACTGGGGCGGTCTCCTCCTAAAGAGTAACGGAGGAGCACGAAGGTTGGCTAAGTACGGTCGGACATCGTACGGTTAGTGTAATGGTAGAAGCCAGCTTAACTGCGAGACAGACACGTCGAGCAGGTACGAAAGTAGGTCATAGTGATCCGGTGGTTCTGAATGGAAGGGCCATCGCTCAACGGATAAAAGGTACTCCGGGGATAACAGGCTGATACCGCCCAAGAGTTCATATCGACGGCGGTGTTTGGCACCTCGATGTCGGCTCATCACATCCTGGGGCTGAAGTCGGTCCCAAGGGTATGGCTGTTCGCCATTTAAAGTGGTACGCGAGCTGGGTTTAGAACGTCGTGAGACAGTTCGGTCCCTATCTGCCGTGGGCGTTTGAGAATTGAGAGGGGTTGCTCCTAGTACGAGAGGACCGGAGTGAACGAACCGCTGGTGTTCGGGTTGTCATGCCAATGGCATTGCCCGGTAGCTACGTTCGGAACTGATAAGCGCTGAAAGCATCTAAGCGCGAAGCAGGCCTCGAGATGATTTCTCACTAGAGCTATAAGCTCTCTGAAGGGCCGTTGGAGACTACAACGTTGATAGGCAAGATGTGGAAGTGCTGTGAGGCATTAAGCTAACTTGTACTAATTACCCGTGAGGCTTAACCATACAACGCCAAACGCGTTTTATGTGACAGTTCAAGCAAGAAGTTAATATTGCTAAAGTAGATATTTACGCAAAGACTTAAAAAATATTATCAGATATTTTCCAAATTCAGTTAATTTGTAGTGATACGAATTAACGCCCTAATTTGCTTGGTAACCATAGCGTTTTGGACCCACCTGACCCCATGCCGAACTCAGTAGTGAAACGAAACAGCGCCGATGATAGTGTAGCATTTGCTATGTGAAAGTAGGACATTGCCAGGCTCCAAATTGTAGAAAGCCCGACTAGAAATAGTCGGGCTTTTTTACGTCTGTAGAAAAGTGAAATGTGGGTGAATAATGTACACAAGTCTCCCGCGTAGGTCGGGCGAGCAACGCGATACCCGATACTCAAATCATAAAAATATCACCACTAGCCAATGAATGTGGTGCATTTGCACTGTGATTTTCTACCGCTGTGGGCACTACGACATTTTACAGCGTTGTCGCTACGAAGTAGCGCGCCGACCCCAAATCGAGATAGCCCGATTGAAAATAATCGGGCTTTTTTACGTCTGCAGAAAAGTGTAATTTAAGCTGGAAAGTACTAGGGGTAGTCTCAATATTGTGAAAGAGCGCAGTTTTAAGCTAGTGCGTAGTTGGATTTATTACCAAGCCATCTACTTATAAGTGCATCTACTTGTTTTGGGTGCTGTATTAGCATTTGCTGCGCTATTGGCCTGACTTGATTTAAAGTGTGTTTGTCGCGGGTTAGATCGGCAATTTTAAATTCAGCTAAACCGGTTTGTTTAGTGCCGAGCACTTCACCAGGGCCGCGGATCTCTAAGTCTCGCTCAGCTATAACAAAACCATCGTTACTATCTCTTAACACGCCCAGACGCTTTTGTGCTGTATGTGAGAGAGGTGCATGGTATAAAAGTACACAATGCGAAGCGGTAGCTCCACGCCCTACTCGACCACGTAGTTGGTGTAATTGTGCTAAACCTAAACGCTCAGGGTTTTCTATAATAATCAAACTGGCATTAGGTACATCCACCCCTACTTCAATGACTGTGGTTGCGACTAAAACATGAATATTACCAGCTTTAAACTCACTCATAATGGCTTGTTTTTCTGCAGCTTTCATCCGTCCATGTATAAGGCTTACGCTTAGCTCTGGTAAGGCTTCTTTTAATTGCTGCGCGCTATCTTCGGCGGCTTGGCATTGCAGCACTTCTGATTCATCAATGAGCGTACATACCCAATAAACTTGCCTGCCTTGCTCATGGCAGGCTAATTTAACGCGCTTGATAATATCGCCTCGACGAGTGTCTGGTAATGCCACTGTTGTTATGGGTGTTCGACCCGGTGGTAATTCATCTATTACAGAGGTCTCTAAATCGGCGTAAGCGGTCATTGCAAGTGTGCGAGGTATAGGTGTTGCTGTCATGACTAGTTGATGTGGGTAACAGTCGCCAAAGCGGCCTTTTTCACGCAGTGATAATCGTTGATGAACACCAAAGCGATGTTGTTCATCGATAATAATAAGCACGAGATTATGAAATTTCACCTCGTCTTGAAATAACGCATGGGTGCCGACGATCATTTGCGCCTCACCGGAGGCTATTTTTTCAAGTGTAGCTACACGTTCTCTACCTTTAGTTTTACCTCCAAGCCAGGCAACTGTAATACCTAATTGGTTAAACCAGTTATTAAAGTTAATCCCATGCTGCTCGGAGAGAATTTCGGTAGGAGCCATTAAAGCTACCTGAAAACCTTGTGCTATAGCAGTCAATGCACTTAATGCTGCTACTAATGTTTTACCTGAGCCAACATCGCCTTGTACTAAACGCATCATAGGGTAAGGCTGTTGTAAATCACCTTTAATTTCGGCGACTACACGACTTTGTGCATTGGTTGGATCAAAAGGGAGTTGCGCTAAAAATTGGCTTTCTAATGCGTTGTTAGAATTTAAGCTGACAGCTTTAACTTGTTGCCCTTGTTGGCGTATTTTTAACAAGCTGAGATTTTGCGCTAGTAGCTCTTCAAAAACGAGCCGCTGCTGAGCTGGATGAGTACCTTGTTCAAGTGCAATTACGTCTATGTCGTTAGGCGGGCGATGTAATAATAGTAAGGCATCACTTAGCCCTAAATTAGAAGGTTGCCATTGCGCTGGAAGCAACTCCTCTACTGAATATTTTTGCAATAGATTAATAGCTTGATCGCTAAGTGCTCTAATTGATAATTGCTTTAAACCTTCAGTGGTTGAGTAAACCGGAGTAAGCGTTGTAGCCGTAGGCTGCTCATTGGGTGTGTCGCTTATGCTATATTCCGGATGACTCATTTCAAAGCCTACACGGCCACGGCGAACTTCACCAAAACAACGTATTATTTTTCCTGCACTGAGGGCGTTTTTTTGTGCTGCGGTAAAATTAAAAAATCGTAGTGTAAGTCTGCCGGTGCCATCGTTTATTTGGCAAACTAGCATGCGCCTTTTACCAAAGGTGATCTGGCTTGTTTCAATTGTTGCTTCCACGCTTACATGGCTGTGTAATGAAAGCTCGTTTATAGTATAAAGCCGGGTGCGGTCTTCATAGCGAAGAGGTAAATGAAACAGCATGTCTTGTACTGTAGAAATACCTAGCTTTAGCAATCGCTCGGCCATTTTAGGGCCAACGCCTTTGAGTTCTGTTATTGGGTATTGGCTTAAGCTAGGTTTAGACAAGGTGGGCTCAAATCTTATTATTTGTAAGTGAGTTAAGTGTACTTATAGTGCGACGTGGCATCAAGCATGTTTTAAAGCTTGCCAAAACTGTTCATCAGCTACTATTTCACCGTGCTCATCGAGTACCGGGTAGGGAAGCTTTTTTAGCTTACATTGCCGAGCAATAATAGGGTGACACCCTTCAAAATAAATGGGATGTTTAATTTCATCACTCAACATATTGCGATTATAAAGCCCTGCAAGTTCGCGCTGACGTTGAGCTTCAAAGAGTATTAATGCAGCTGCAACGGATACATTTAGTGATTGAACCATCCCTTGCATGGGTATAATAATGTTTTGATCAGCGTGTTTTAAAGCTTGCTCTGAGATCCCTGTTTTTTCTTGGCCGACAATAATGGCGGTTGGCTTAGTATAGTCTATTTCTCTAAAATCAACGGCATCGGTTGATAAGTGAGTCGCGAGTATTTGTATATCGGGATTACGAGCACGCATGGCTGTTGCCGCATCGTCAATATTTTTATGTAAATGTGTTTCCAGCCAGTTTTTACTACCACCAGAGGTATTATTAGTAAGCCACTTTTGGTTTTCTGGCCATACGGCATGCACATGATGACAACCTACTGCGTCTGCACTTCTTACGATAGCGGAAAGGTTATGGTGTTTATGTACGTCCTCTAAACACACTGTTAGGTCAGTTTGTCGGCGCGAAAGTACGTCTGCGATTCTTTGATAGCGAGTTTGCTGCATGATTATCCTTTTTTCAGTAATTATACGAGATTTTTAGTGTTAAGGCATTACTGTGCGGCTAATTGGGTTTTGTAGCGATATAAGAGTTTCCGTTGATTGAATAGCTTCAATTGCTTGTATTTTATTTATCAGTACATCTTGCAGATGATCGATTGATCGAGTCATTACTTTGATAAAAATACTGTAGTTACCAGTGGTGTAATAAGCTTCAACAACTTCCTCTAGTGCTTCTAGTTTAATTAAGGTTTGCGGATAGTCGCGTGCACTATTTAAATTAATCCCAATAAAACAGCACACGTCATAGCCCAACTGCTTGGTGCTGATAGTTAACTGAGTTCCTGTGATGATCCCCGCTTGCTTCATTTTTTCAATACGAACATGAATTGTGCCGGCACTCACATTAAAACGTTTTGCTAATTCTGCGTAGGGTGTGCGTGCATTGGCCATTAATGCATGCAGAATCTGTTTATCGAGATTATCGATTTGATAATTTTCCATTACCTTTACACTCTTTGATTGTTGAATCTTAATGTTTTATAGCATTTAATTGATGCTTTTAATATATTAAAGCTATTTTTATTGTGGGTTATTGAGTTAAATAATTAAATTGTTACGATAACCATATTGAAGCGTTATTTAAGACGCAATGAGTTACGAAAGTACAATAACTGGGAATGAGGCCAATTATTATGAGTTCACTTTATGTGCAGCAGCAGCAGCAAATAAGTCAAGTTAAGCATTTTTTTTCACAGCAACTAGAGCAGCAATTAGGATTAATAGAAGTACAAGCTCCTATACTTGCTCGAGTGGGCGATGGCACTCAAGACAACTTAAGTGGCCATGAAAATGCGGTAGCTGTAAATATAAAAGCTATTCCAGATAGCCGTTACGAAGTAGTGCACTCACTTGCAAAGTGGAAACGTAAAACATTAGGAGATCATAGCTTTTCTCATGGTGAAGGCATTTATACACAAATGAAGGCGTTACGCCCAGATGAAGACTCGTTGAGTCCTATTCACTCAGTATATGTTGATCAATGGGATTGGGAAAAGGTGATCTGCCAAGATAGCGAGCGCACACTAACTACACTTAAACAAACAGTTGAAGCAATCTATACCGGTATTAAAAAAACGGAACAATTTGTTAGCGATAAATTTGGTATTACGCCATTTTTGCCAAGCAGTATTACATTTGTACATAGCGAAGAGCTGCGAGAAATGTACCCAGATTTTAGTGCTAAGCAACGAGAAAAAGCGATTGCACAAGAGTACGGGGCGGTATTTTTAATTGGCATTGGTGGTAAATTGAGTGATGGTAAAATTCATGATGCAAGAGCACCAGACTACGATGACTGGTCAACGCCAACCTGTGACAAATACGCAGGATTAAATGGTGATATTTTAGTGTGGAACCCATTATTAAAAGACGCATTTGAGCTATCTTCAATGGGGATCCGAGTTAGTCCAGATGTGTTGCAAAAACAATTAAGTATGACGAGTGACGAAGACCGTTTAGAGTTTGATTGGCATAAGGCATTAATACAAAATAAATTCCCGCAAACAATTGGTGGTGGTATTGGTCAATCTCGTCTTGTTATGTTGTTATTACAAAAACCACATATTGGCCAAGTACAAGTGAGTGCATGGCCGCAGCACACTCATGCTGCATTTGATGGCTTGTTATAAATAATAAGGCCAACTAGTATAACTGCTTGGGCAATTTAACAAATTTAAATAGCCCCTTAGTTAAGTAGGTTGACTTAATGAGTGCTTTTAAAGCACTCATTTTTAATGTGTTTTAAATTCCACCTCAATTTTATTATTTTGCAGCTTTACACTACACGGAGGATAAGTTCGCGTAGTTTTGAGTACTTTATCAAAAATATGTATCACTACCCCTGAATGTAAAATGTTGTTGACTGCTAAGTTGGCATTATTTAATAAATCATGTAAATTATTTTCTAGTATGGATAGGCGTTTTTCTAACTGCTCGGCTTGTTGGCAGTAATGCTGCTGAGTAGCGCCAATTTTCCCAATAAGCATATTCTTTTTTTCTATGTCCTTAAGCAGATCGGCTTTTTCTAATGCTACTTGTAAGGTATCAAGTTGTTTATCGGCATTTGCTAAGTCTTGAAAGCAATTATCGGTATCAGCAGTGATTTCGGCCCCCGATGCAGCTAAGTTAATGACCATTTTTGCCCCCGACTCATTGCCTATTTCCCCAGCAATAAGGGTTGTTGCATTTAGCACTTCTCCGCCAAACAGCCTACCCTTGGGGAGCTCTGCTTGACCAACTTGTAGTAGATTAACAGCCTTTATTGAGCAGTGACTTGCTTGGCGTTCAATAATTATGTTAGTTGCTTCAAGGTAGCTATATTGTGCATGTGAAATATAGATGTCACCTTTACAGTTGAGTGTGCAAGAGAGTGATTTATCTTCAGGTTTATAATGGCCAATACTACCTTGTTTTACGGTAATGTTACCATCAGCTGTTAATTGTGCAGATTCAACAGTACCAAAAATAGTAATATCGCCTTTAGCCTTTACTCGCATACCTGGCTCTATGTTGCCACTAACAATAACGCTACCATCAAAATTAATATGACCACTTTTTACTGTAACTTCTGATATGGTAAAAATATCATCAACACGCATGCCATTATTTATTTCAACGGGTACGCCAGCAATAGTAGAGACAAGCTCAAGTGGATTAGATTTAGAGATTTTAGTCCCAGCACCAGAAATTAAAGAGATTATTTTACCTGGTTTGGCTGGAAGTAAGTCGCCAAGTACATTAAACCCTTCTTTACCTGGCGTGGCTGGTTGCTGGCGAATAAGTCTTTCGCCAGGATGTACACTGGCTAATTTACCAAAGTCGCGCATATCAACACTGCCATCATCTTTTAGTTTTGGCGCTTTTAGGCGATCTTTAAGTGTTTTTACTAAAGTATTAAATTTAGTATCTTGGCCATCAATAGGTAATCTGCCTTTAGCTAAAATACCTTTAGTTGAGCTTCCTGCAGGCATTTCAAATTGTTTTTGTAGGAGTTGCTCTAAAAAAGCTTGTTTATAACCTCTTGCTACCCGCGCTTTTACCAGCTGTATTTTTGCATCATCTAAACTAAGAACATTACCGCCTTGAGCCAAGGTTAATTCGCCAATAGCGAGCATTTTGTCATCACTAATAGTCACGCTTAATGTTGCATCGTGCTTAGTTGCTACTACCAAAATAGGCTCAGGGTTTTTACTTTTAAAAAAGTTATTAATAGAGTCATAATCTATTTTACAATCACAAAAATTCGACTCTTCCAGTGCTTTAATAATAAAAGCGGCTGAAGGGGGTGAGTGCTTACCGATATCAAGTAATACATTTCCGTTATGAGCAAGCTTAAACACGGGTTAATCCTTTTTATTATCAAAGCTAAGTTTGTTAATAGAGTGCTAGAAATTTACTTTTGAGTCAAGAATTGAGGGTAATAATGCGCAGGAAGTAGCAGAATAAGAGCTACAGCTTTGGCTATAGCTCTTAGAGTAAGTTAGTTAGTGGAAGGTAACTCCATAATTCCATCAATTTCAACTTGTACATTTTTAGGTAAAGCTCTTACACCAATAGCTGCACGGGCAGGGTATGGTTTTTTAAAGTATTGGCTCATTACTTCGTTAACTATTGCAAAGTTAGATAAGTCGGTAAGGTAAATATTCACTTTTACTAAGTCTTGAATTTGACCACCTGCTTCTTCACATACCGCAGCAATATTTTTAAATACTTGGTGTGTTTGCTGCGCAAAGTCTTCTGATATGACTTCCATCGTCTCAGGTACTAAGGGTATTTGACCAGATAAATAAACAGCAGTGCCTACTTTAACTGCTTGGCTATAAGTGCCAATTGCAGCAGGTGCTTTGTCGGTAGAGATAAATGCTTTATTCATGTGTTTCCTATTTTACTTTTTACGATAGACTTTTTGCACATCAGGCATCACACGAATGCGACGCATAATATTAGCAACATGGATACGGTTTTTAACGGTAATCCCTAAATCTATCACGTATAAATTACTTTCTTTTTCATCGGTGGCAATTTCTACAATATTAGCTTGTGTTGTCGCAACCACATTAGTTAACTTAGCGAGTGCACCTTGGTGGTTAATAATTTCAACACGTAAAGCCGCAATATATTCTTTTTCAGGGTTGTCATCCCATTTAACCACTAAGTATTTAGAGCGATCATTTTCCCACCCACGAATGTTTTTACATTCTTGGCGATGAACTGTTAGTCCTTTACCTTGGCTGATGTGTGCAGTAATAGCATCACCAGGAACAGGGCGGCAGCATTTAGAATAGTTAACTAGCATGCCTTCAGTACCAATAATGGTTGCTTTGGCGTGCTTGGCAATATTGGCTACATCACCATCCTCGTTTTGCAATAAACGTTTTGCAATTAGCATACTCATTAAATTGCCAGAACCAATCTCAACTAATAACGCTTGTACTGTAGTGAGCTCATGCTCTTTAAGTACTCTGTCGATATTTTCTTGGGCAATACTGTCGAGCTTACTTTCACCCAATGCAGAATCGAGTAAACGTCGGCCTAAAAGGAGTGCTTCTTCGTGATGCTGGCTTTTAAGGTAATTACGAACCCCTAAGCGCGCTTTACCTGTAACAATAAAGTTTAGCCAAGTTGCATTAGGGTGAGCGCCAGAGCTGGTAATTATTTCTATCGTTTGCCCTGTATCAATTGGTTTACTCAACGGGTAAGGTTTGCGATTAACACGTGCGCCAACACAAGTGTGGCCCACGTCAGTATGCACCGCATAAGCAAAATCAACCGCTGTTGCGCCCATAGGTAGCTCAATAATACGACCATCAGGTGTAAATACGTAAATTTCTTCAGGGAATAATTCAGTTTTTACATTTTCAACAAACTCAAACGACGAGCCAGCGCTTTGCTGTAACTCTAACAGGCTTTGCATCCATTGGCGTGCACGTTGCTGTGCAGTACTTCCAGCGCCACCATCATTTGCTTTTTTATACATCCAATGTGCAGCGACCCCTTTATCTGCCATATGATCCATGTCATGGGTACGGATCTGAATTTCAACCGGAATCCCATGCGGACCCACTAAAGAGGTATGTAAAGACTGGTAGCCATTGGTTTTTGGCACGGCAATATAATCTTTAAAGCGTGTTTCAATTGGTTTATATAAGTTATGTGCTACGCCTAAAACGCGATAACAGGTATCCATAGATTCAACCGCTATTCTAAACGCATAAATATCCATTACTTCATTAAATAACAGCTCTTTATTAAGCATTTTTTTATAAATACTATAAATATGCTTTTCGCGGCCAGACACAGTTGCTTTTATTCCTGATTGCTCAAGGCGCATTTCTATTTCGTTTTGAATGTTAGAAATAACTTCCTTGCGATTACCTCGTGCTTTAGCAACTTCAGATTTAAGTGCACGATGACGCATCGGATATAAAGCCTGAAAACCTAAATCTTCTAGCTCATTTTTAATATCATGAATACCTAAACGATTGGCAATTGGCGCATAAATTTCTAATGTTTCGCGGGCAATACGGCGACGCTTATCAGGGCGAAGTGAGCCTAATGTGCGCATATTGTGCGTACGGTCGGCAAGCTTGATTAAAATAACCCGAATATCTTGGGTCATTGCCATAATCATTTTGCGGTAATTCTCAGCTTGGAATTCTTTTTTATCTTTAAAGCTAAGTTTATCGAGCTTACTTACCCCTTCAACTAACTCAGCAACAGTATCACCAAAAATTTCAGCTAAGTCTTGCTGGCTAAAATTCGTATCTTCAATAACATCATGCATCAACGCAGCCATAAGTGTTTCATGGTCAAGATGCATACTTGCAAGAATTTGACTTACTTCAACAGGGTGAGTAATGTAGGGCTCGCCACTTGAACGAGTTTGTCCTTCATGGGCCTCTCGGGCTACCACATAGGCTTTTTGCACCAGCTCAACGTCGGCGGCTGGCAAGTATTCTGAGATTTTCTTTTTAAGACCTTCAAAAAGATACATTCACACTCCAATGTTCTTGTGAAGCAAATAGGAAACGGTAAGTTAAGAATATACGATGAAAAGACAGGATTGCCAACGGCTAGTGAAGAAATACTGCGCCGCTGGCTAAAATCAGACCGGGAGGTTGATTATTGGTTGCCACCAACAATAGCAGCAACAGCAGCTAATTCAGCTGCTTCTTGATGTTGTTGCTCTTCACGATCAATAACGTCCATTGATGAGCTATCTACCAAACCTAATTCAATTTCACGTAAAGCAATTACCGTAGGCTTATCGTTTTCAGGGTCTACTAGTGGTCTTTTACCACCAACAGCAATTTGACGGGCACGACGGGCCGCAACTAAAATTAAGTCAAAACGATTACCAATTGCATCTACTGCATCTTCAACTGTTACGCGGGCCATCTCAGCACTCCAAAATAATTTAAAAGCAAAGGCGTAGTTTACTGCAAGCAGCCTGTTTCGCCAATAGCCAGTGGTTAATTTTTATCTGTTTTACTTGCTTAATAGCAATATAAGCAAAGCTTACATTATTTAAGTAAGCTATTTAGTAAACTTTGATGACGAACGCTTTGCATTTTTAATGTTAAACGCTGCGCCATAACAATTGTTTCTATGTCGGTTAGTGCAGTATCAAAGTCATCATTAACAATTACAAAGTCGTATTCGTTGTAATGTGACGTTTCTGATTGCGCTTGTGCCATACGCCCAGCAATAATTTCTTGCGAGTCTTGGCCACGGTTATTCAAGCGTTGCTCTAGTTCTGCTTTTGAAGGCGGTAAAATAAAAATAGTTTGTACACTAGGCATAATTTTACGCACTTGCTGCGCGCCCTGCCAATCAATATCTAAAAACACGTCAATACCAGCATCTAGTTGCGACTCAATAGCTTGTTTTGATGTGCCATAGTAGTTATCAAACACTTGCGCCCATTCAAAAAAGTCCTCTTTAGCTATAAGTACTTTAAATTCATCGGTTGATACAAAATGGTAATGTACACCATTTTCTTCACCAGGTCGTTTAGCGCGAGTCGTGTGTGATACAGATACCTTCATATCCGCATGCTTTTTCAATAACGCATTTATTAAGCTTGATTTACCCGCTCCCGATGGTGCCGATAAAATAAATAAGTTTCCGCGAGTTTGAGCCATGTTTTTCTCTATCTAAAATAAATAGGCTTGAGTTATAAATAACTCAAGCCTTTAATAACACTATTGCACTTTAATTAACTCTTAGTGCTCAATTTTAAGGCTTGAACATTAAAGCATTACTCAATATTTTGGATCTGCTCACGCATTTGCTCAATCAGCACTTTTAGCTCTACAGCGGCAGTAGTAATGTCACTATTGATAGACTTAGATGCTAATGTGTTTGCTTCGCGGTTAAACTCTTGCATCATAAAGTCTAAACGACGACCACATGCCCCGCCTTTTGTAAGAATTTTTTTGGTTTCTTTAACATGCGACTTTAAGCGATCTAATTCTTCAGCCACATCTTGTTTTTGGGCTAAATAAATAAGCTCTTGTTCAAGGCGTGATTCGTCAATATTAGCCGTTAAATCTTCGAGTTTTTGCGCTAACTTTTCGCGCTGCCATTTGGCAATTTCAGGCATGTGCGTTTCTACAATAGCTACTTGCTCTAAAATAGCTTCAAGGCGAGTAGCTATCATCTCTTGTAGGTTTTCACCTTCATCACCACGTGCAGATTTAAAATCTTCTACTACTTGGTCAAAGCCTGCAATAAGAGCAGTATTTACACTATCCATATCAAGCTCTTGTGCTTCCATAACACCAGGCCAGCGTAGTATATCAACTGGGTTAATGTCACCATCACTGTGTTGTTGTACCCACTTAGCACTATTTATTAGCTGCTCTGCAAGTGCTTCATTAATTGACAGCTCGCCAACATGCGCAGGGTTTGCTACAAACTTTAAGAAAACTTCAACTTTACCGCGTTGTAAATGTTTACGTAAGCGCTCACGAATTACTGGCTCCATGCCACGAAATTGCTCTGGGGCACGAATAAATGTTTCAAGGTAGCGCTGGTTCACTGAACGAACTTCCCAAGTGCCGGTGCCCCAATCGCCTTTTATTTCGCGACGCGCGTAAGCAGTCATACTGTGGATCATGGATAGTTTCCTAAAATTAATAAATACAATATTACAATGATTATACCGTAACACTGCTTAAGCTCTAGGGAAAATTTAATAGACTGAATATTTTACAATCAGCATGGCATCTACACCGACATGCACTTATAATGTCGCAAATTCTGAATTAAGGGGATCGTCAATGCGTCCAAGCGAAAGAACAGCTAACCAAATTAGACCTGTTACATTTACACGTAATTATACTTTGCATGCAGAAGGCTCAGTACTTGTTGAGTTTGGTAATACTAAGGTGCTTTGTACTGCCACAGTTGAATCGGGTGTACCTCGTTTTATGAAAGGCCAAGGTAAAGGTTGGATCAATGCAGAATACGGTATGTTACCGCGTGCAACGCACACACGTAATGCCCGTGAAGCGGCGCGTGGAAAACAAGGCGGTCGTACTATGGAAATTCAACGCTTAATTGCGCGTGCACTTCGTGCTGCTGTTGATTTAAAAGCGCTTGGCGAAAACACTATTACTATTGATTGCGATGTTATTCAAGCTGATGGCGGAACACGTACCGCATCTATTAGTGGTGCCTGTGTTGCATTAGTTGACGCACTTACGCATATGCGTGCTAAAGGGATGATCAATTCAAACCCACTTAAATACATGATTGCAGCAATTTCGGTAGGCATCTATAAAGGCCAAGCCATTAGTGATCTAGAGTACATAGAAGATTCAGCAGCAGAAACCGATATGAACGTCATTCTGACCGAAACCGGCAAAATTATCGAAATTCAAGGAACTGCCGAAGGTGAACCGTTTTCGTTCGACGAACTCGATGAGTTACTTACATTAGCTAAGCACTCTATTCGTGAAATTATCGACGTACAAAAGCAAGCATTAGCATAACGCAAAGGATCACTGTATATGAAAGATTATCAAATAGAGTTTATTGAGTTCGCTTTAGAAAAGCAGGTATTAAAGTTTGGTGAATTTACTTTAAAGTCAGGCCGCACTAGCCCGTACTTTTTTAATGCTGGTTTATTTAATACAGGACGAGATTTAGCGCGTTTAGGCCGTTTTTATGCTGCAGCATTAGAAGATGCCGCCATTGAGTACGATGTATTATTTGGCCCTGCTTATAAAGGTATTCCTATTGCAACGACAACCGCAGTTGCTCTAGCAGATCATTACAATAAAGATGTACCTTATTGTTTTAATCGTAAAGAGAAAAAAGCACACGGTGAGGGTGGCACATTAGTAGGCTCTGAACTTAAAGGTAAAATCATGCTAGTGGATGATGTGATCACCGCCGGCACTGCTATTCGTGAGTCGATGGAAATTATCGCAGAGAATGGCGCAGATCTAAGTGGTGTATTGATCGCCCTTGATCGCCAAGAAAAAGGTAAAGCCGAGTTATCAGCTATTCAAGAAGTTGAACGAGACTTTAATACCAAAGTCATCTCTATTGTAAAACTAGCAGATCTAATTAGTTACCTTGAAAGCCAAGGGACTATGGATCAGCATTTAGCCTCAGTTAAAGCTTACCGCGACCAATACGGTGTAGCGTAAATAAAAGCCTCGCAATGCGGGGCTTTATTTTGACCTTCATTTATAGAGTTTATTAATGAAAGATGTATTAAAACCAAATGGCCTCGGTCTCAAGCGTGTTTTTAAAGCAAGCTATTGTTCGTACCTTGGCTTTAAAGCCGCGTTTAAAGAAGAAGTCGCATTTAGACAAGAGCTACTCCTATGCATTATTTTGTTACCACTATCATTTTGGTTAGCTTCGTCATTACTTCATTGGGCACTACTTGTTAGTACGCTACTGATTATGCTTATAGTCGAATTATTAAACTCCGCAATTGAAGCCCTAACCGATCGGGTAAGCACAGAGCGGCATGTATTATCAGGTAGAGCCAAAGATATGGGATCTGCTGCAGTAACACTTGCATTGTCGATCGTCGTGATCATCTGGGGCATTAGCCTTTATATAAAGATCGTTTAACCCTACTTTTAAATATGAGAAGGTATAAAAATATCTTTAGTTGTTAATAGCTTGCTAGTTATGTTGTATTTTTAACGTGTTTAGCTCAAATACTCAGCGAACAGCAGTTTATTTCAAGTTTTCTTTAAAAAACAGTTGATCTGTTTTCGGATCTCCCTATAATGCGACCCCACTGAGAAGGGATATGGCGACGCGCAGCGGACGATGCATAGCAAGGCAGCAACTACTCAGAGAGTTAAATAAAACTTCGGTTTTAAATCTTCCAAAAAGAAAGTTTAAAACAAAGTGTTGACTCGAAAAATAAAGGATGTATTATACGCATCCCTTGAGACGCTAAAGCGACTCAAAACGTTCTTTAACAATATAAAGCAATCATCTGTGTGGGCACTCGTACAGATTGAGTTCTAACAGCCAAGCTTAGTTCGCTAAGTAAGGCAAACAAATTAGAGTCTCAATTGAAAACTGAGTGACCAACAGAAGTAACTTATTTATAAGTTGCTTCGGCACAGTCAATTCAATATCGAAAGATATTAAAAAATTCAGAATTCATTGAGCTGTCGAAAGACATAAAACTTTTTAATTGAAGAGTTTGATCATGGCTCAGATTGAACGCTGGCGGCAGGCCTAACACATGCAAGTCGAGCGGTAACAGAAAGTAGCTTGCTACTTTGCTGACGAGCGGCGGACGGGTGAGTAATGCTTGGGAACATGCCTTGAGGTGGGGGACAACAGTTGGAAACGACTGCTAATACCGCATAATGTCTACGGACCAAAGGGGGCTTCGGCTCTCGCCTTTAGATTGGCCCAAGTGGGATTAGCTAGTTGGTGAGGTAATGGCTCACCAAGGCGACGATCCCTAGCTGGTTTGAGAGGATGATCAGCCACACTGGGACTGAGACACGGCCCAGACTCCTACGGGAGGCAGCAGTGGGGAATATTGCACAATGGGCGCAAGCCTGATGCAGCCATGCCGCGTGTGTGAAGAAGGCCTTCGGGTTGTAAAGCACTTTCAGTCAGGAGGAAAGGTTAGTAGTTAATACCTGCTAGCTGTGACGTTACTGACAGAAGAAGCACCGGCTAACTCCGTGCCAGCAGCCGCGGTAATACGGAGGGTGCGAGCGTTAATCGGAATTACTGGGCGTAAAGCGTACGCAGGCGGTTTGTTAAGCGAGATGTGAAAGCCCCGGGCTCAACCTGGGAACTGCATTTCGAACTGGCAAACTAGAGTGTGATAGAGGGTGGTAGAATTTCAGGTGTAGCGGTGAAATGCGTAGAGATCTGAAGGAATACCGATGGCGAAGGCAGCCACCTGGGTCAACACTGACGCTCATGTACGAAAGCGTGGGGAGCAAACGGGATTAGATACCCCGGTAGTCCACGCCGTAAACGATGTCTACTAGAAGCTCGGAGCCTCGGTTCTGTTTTTCAAAGCTAACGCATTAAGTAGACCGCCTGGGGAGTACGGCCGCAAGGTTAAAACTCAAATGAATTGACGGGGGCCCGCACAAGCGGTGGAGCATGTGGTTTAATTCGATGCAACGCGAAGAACCTTACCTACACTTGACATACAGAGAACTTACCAGAGATGGTTTGGTGCCTTCGGGAACTCTGATACAGGTGCTGCATGGCTGTCGTCAGCTCGTGTTGTGAGATGTTGGGTTAAGTCCCGCAACGAGCGCAACCCCTATCCTTAGTTGCTAGCAGGTAATGCTGAGAACTCTAAGGAGACTGCCGGTGATAAACCGGAGGAAGGTGGGGACGACGTCAAGTCATCATGGCCCTTACGTGTAGGGCTACACACGTGCTACAATGGCGCATACAGAGTGCTGCGAACTCGCGAGAGTAAGCGAATCACTTAAAGTGCGTCGTAGTCCGGATTGGAGTCTGCAACTCGACTCCATGAAGTCGGAATCGCTAGTAATCGCGTATCAGAATGACGCGGTGAATACGTTCCCGGGCCTTGTACACACCGCCCGTCACACCATGGGAGTGGGTTGCTCCAGAAGTAGATAGTCTAACCCTCGGGAGGACGTTTACCACGGAGTGATTCATGACTGGGGTGAAGTCGTAACAAGGTAGCCCTAGGGGAACCTGGGGCTGGATCACCTCCTTATACGATTTAGAACTTATTTGTTCGTAGTGTCCACACAGATGATTGTTAATTAGTGCTTGTCCTTCGGGATAACTAATTAATATGCTCTTTAAAAATTTGGAAAAGCTGATAATAAAATTCTGATGAATAACATTGTTATTTATCAAGAGTTTTCAAAAGTAAAAAAAGAATGGTAGCAGTACCATTCAGTGCCATTTAATTAACTCTTACGAGTTGATTGATTGGTATCTACTTTAGTATTCAATATTGACTTCTGGCGAAGTTAAACTGTCACACAACAAAGACCCGTTTGGGTTGTATGGTTAAGTGACTAAGCGTACACGGTGGATGCCTTGGCAGTTGGAGGCGATGAAGGACGTATTAACTTGCGATAAGCCTAGTCAAGCTAGTAAAAAGCACTTGAGACTAGGATTTCCGAATGGGGAAACCCACCTGCTTGCAGGTATCGTTAACTGAATACATAGGTTAACGAGGCGAACGCGGAGAACTGAAACATCTAAGTACCCGTAGGAAAAGAAATCAACCGAGATTCCGAAAGTAGCGGCGAGCGAAATCGGAACAGCCCTTAAGCTTATTATGTGTTAATGGAAGGCTGCTGGAAAGCGCCACGATACAGGGTGATAGTCCCGTACATGAAAAGACATTTTAAGTGAAATCGAGTAGGTCGGAGCACGTGAAACTTTGACTGAATATAGGTGGACCATCATCTAAGGCTAAATACTCCCAACTGACCGATAGTGAACCAGTACCGTGAGGGAAAGGCGAAAAGAACCCCTGTGAGGGGAGTGAAATAGAACCTGAAACCGTGTACGTACAAGCAGTAGGAGCCCACTTGTTGGGTGACTGCGTACCTTTTGTATAATGGGTCAGCGACTTATATTTTGTAGCGAGGTTAACCGATTAGGGTAGCCGTAGGGAAACCGAGTCTTAACTGGGCGAATAGTTGCAAGGTATAGACCCGAAACCCGGTGATCTAGCCATGAGCAGGTTGAAGGTTGAGTAACATCAACTGGAGGACCGAACCCACTAACGTTGAAAAGTTAGGGGATGACTTGTGGTTAGGAGTGAAAGGCTAATCAAACCGGGAGATAGCTGGTTCTCCCCGAAATCTATTTAGGTAGAGCCTCGGACGAATACTTACGGGGGTAGAGCACTGTTAAGGCTAGGGGGTCATCCCGACTTACCAACCCTTTGCAAACTCCGAATACCGTAAAGTAATATCCGGGAGACACACGGCGGGTGCTAACGTCCGTCGTGAAGAGGGAAACAACCCAGACCGCCAGCTAAGGTCCCAAAGTCATAGTTAAGTGGGAAACGATGTGGAAAGGCCCAGACAGCCAGGAGGTTGGCTTAGAAGCAGCCATCCTTTAAAGAAAGCGTAATAGCTCACTGGTCGAGTCGGTCTGCGCGGAAGATGTAACGGGGCTAAACTATGCACCGAAGCTGCGGATTCATCTTAGGATGAGTGGTAGGGGAGCGTTCTGTAAGCCGTTGAAGGTGACCCGGGAGGGTTGCTGGAGGTATCAGAAGTGCGAATGCTGACATGAGTAACGATAATGGGAGTGAAAAACTCCCACGCCGGAAGACCAAGGGTTCCTATCCCATGTTAATCAGGGTAGGGTAAGTCGACCCCTAAGGCGAGGCCGAAAGGCGTAGTCGATGGGAAACAGATTAATATTTCTGTACTCGATATAATTGCGATGGGGGGACGGAGCAGGCTAAGCAAGCATGGCGTTGGTAGTCCATGTGAAAGTGAGTAGGGCGTTTGTTTAGGTAAATCCGGACGAACATTAAACCTGAGACACGAGACGAGTCACCACGGTGATGAAGTTGCTGATGCCATACTTCCAGGAAAAGCCTCTAAGCTTCAGATTATATGGAATCGTACCCCAAACCGACACAGGTGGTCAGGTAGAGAATACTAAGGCGCTTGAGAGAACTCGGGTGAAGGAACTAGGCAAAATCGTACCGTAACTTCGGGAGAAGGTACGCTCCTATCTGTGATGAGACTTGCTCTCTAAGCGGACGGGAGCCGCAGTGACCAGGTGGCTGGGACTGTTTATTAAAAACACAGCACTGTGCAAAATCGCAAGATGACGTATACGGTGTGACACCTGCCCGGTGCCGGAAGGTTAATTGATGGGGTTATCCTTAGGGAGAAGCTCTTGATCGAAGCCCCGGTAAACGGCGGCCGTAACTATAACGGTCCTAAGGTAGCGAAATTCCTTGTCGGGTAAGTTCCGACCTGCACGAATGGTGTAACCATGGCCACGCTGTCTCCACCCGAGACTCAGTGAAATTGAAATCGCAGTGAAGATGCTGTGTACCCGCGGCTAGACGGAAAGACCCCGTGAACCTTTACTACAGCTTGGCACTGAACATTGAACCTACATGTGTAGGATAGGTGGGAGACTTTGAAGATGAGACGCTAGTTTTGTTGGAGTCAACCTTGAAATACCACCCTTGTAGTTTTGATGTTCTAACGTTGGCCCCTGAATCGGGGTTACGGACAGTGCCTGGTGGGTAGTTTGACTGGGGCGGTCTCCTCCTAAAGAGTAACGGAGGAGCACGAAGGTTGGCTAAGTACGGTCGGACATCGTACGGTTAGTGTAATGGTAGAAGCCAGCTTAACTGCGAGACAGACACGTCGAGCAGGTACGAAAGTAGGTCATAGTGATCCGGTGGTTCTGAATGGAAGGGCCATCGCTCAACGGATAAAAGGTACTCCGGGGATAACAGGCTGATACCGCCCAAGAGTTCATATCGACGGCGGTGTTTGGCACCTCGATGTCGGCTCATCACATCCTGGGGCTGAAGTCGGTCCCAAGGGTATGGCTGTTCGCCATTTAAAGTGGTACGCGAGCTGGGTTTAGAACGTCGTGAGACAGTTCGGTCCCTATCTGCCGTGGGCGTTTGAGAATTGAGAGGGGTTGCTCCTAGTACGAGAGGACCGGAGTGAACGAACCGCTGGTGTTCGGGTTGTCATGCCAATGGCATTGCCCGGTAGCTACGTTCGGAACTGATAAGCGCTGAAAGCATCTAAGCGCGAAGCAGGCCTCGAGATGATTTCTCACTAGAGCTATAAGCTCTCTGAAGGGCCGTTGGAGACTACAACGTTGATAGGCAAGATGTGGAAGTGCTGTGAGGCATTAAGCTAACTTGTACTAATTACCCGTGAGGCTTAACCATACAACGCCAAACGCGTTTTATGTGACAGTTCAAGCAAGAAGTTAATATTGCTAAAGTAGATATTTACGCAAAGACTTAAAAAATATTATCAGATATTTTCCAAATTCAGTTAATTTGTAGTGATACGAATTAACGCCCTAATTTGCTTGGTAACCATAGCGTTTTGGACCCACCTGACCCCATGCCGAACTCAGTAGTGAAACGAAACAGCGCCGATGATAGTGTAGCATTTGCTATGTGAAAGTAGGACATTGCCAGGCTCCAAATTGTAGAAAGCCCGACTAGAAATAGTCGGGCTTTTTTACGTCTGTAGAAAAGTGAAATGTGGGTGAATAATGTACACAAGTCTCCCGCGTAGGTCGGGCGAGCAACGCGATACCCGATACTCAAATCATAAAAATATCACCACTAGCCAATGAATGTGGTGCATTTGCACTGTGATTTTCTACCGCTGTGGGCACTACGACATTACCAGGATCCAAATTATAGAAAGCTCGACTAGAAATAGTCGGGCTTTTTTACGTCTGCAGAAAAGTGAAAGGCTAAAAGCTAAAAGCCAAAAGCCTTATGAAGAAAGTTGCTTAGCGAGTATGTTAGTTGTGTTTTTAAACTGTTGTTCTAATTGTTTTTTGCCGCTGAGATTTAAATTTTTAATAAGTTGCTCATCGGTATGATGTTGTAAAACTGTTTGAATTAAAAGTTGCTGTTGATTACTTGTTAACTTAGTCATTGCAGCAGGGCTTTGGCTAATTAAACGCCAGAGAGTGGGTGAAATAGTAAAGCGGTTACTGCTGAGTTGCTGTGTAAATAACCTTAACGTATCAGAAGCTATTACCTCATCATTAAATGAGCGCAGTAATGTGCTAACCAGTTGCCATTCTAGTGATTTAAAGTGACTTAATAGGCCATAAAACAGCTCGTATTGAAACTGCTTAATCAGTGACTGCAAACTTTGCTGTGGTGCATTAAGAGATTTAACAACGAGTGTTGCGTGCTCAGCAGTGCTTTTGTCGCGCTGGTAACCTAATTTAACAGCATTAAAGCCTAGGTTTTGCCAAAAGTTTAGCAATTGTGCAGTGGCACCAAAACTAGCACCAAACCAAGTACATTGTTCTTTTACTTGTGACTCGCTATAGCCCAGTAATGCTTTTCCTAGGCCACAATTATGTGAGCTTGGATCAATTGCAATGCGCACAACTCGCGCACTTAAATAAGTTAAAAAACCACTGTTAAAGCTCAGTTGTGCAAGTGTTTGCGCCATTAAATGCCCTTGTGGGCGGCGCTCACCACTTATAACTTGCTCGGTAAGTTCAGGGCTTAAACCGCCTTCTATAGCGATTAAGCATACACCCACTAATAGCTTGTCTATTTTGCTTATAAATATGCGTTGCGATGGCGCATCTAACAACTGGCGTAAATCATTCACACTACTTTGATAATGAGCAAGTGCAAGTAAAGCAACGACTTGGCACAATAGTGCTTCATCAGTTACGAGTTGTTGCTGAGTTACTTCACTATGCTTAGGAATCTGCGATTTATTGCTATTAGTCTCTTGATACTGTGCATCAAGTGCTAATAAACTACGAATATGCTGCTCAAGTGGATCTTGCTTAGCAAAGCGCAATGGCTCATCAAGAGTAATTACTTTAGAAGCTTTGTAGTGGTTTTTAATATATTGACTAAAGCGAATTGTATAGCCTCTACCATTGCCTTCATAACCTACTAAGGTGCTTGCAAATACAATACGAGGATAATGCGCTAACATGCTTAATAACATAGGCACTGGGATAGCAGCAGCTTCATCTACTAAGAGTACGTCACACTCGGGAAGCTCATTTAACAGAGCGTCTGGCGCAATATATTGCATGTTAGCAAGCTGTTTTTGTAATGGATCGTAATTAACATTTAGCTGTGCAGCTAAGTGTTTAAAGCTGCTGTGTGTTGCTCTAAATTGAGTGGCGCAAATAATTACATTTTTATCAGCTAATTTTGCGGCTGCTAGGCCTAATGCGGCTGACTTTCCTCGGCCTCTATCTGCATTGATCAGTAGCGGTCTATTGGCGCGTCCATGAGCTAATTTTACTATTTGTGCTACGCAGTTTTTCTGCGGTTCAAAATCAATATTACTGTGCAGGACATAGTTATAATTATTATTGATGCAGCCAAATTCTTCACTGTAATGCAAGGCCGGTAAGCTTTTAATAATAGAGCTGAAACGCTGATTGAATAAACTATATTGATTGCTGTGGCCATGAGACTGGACACTTTTTAATGCGGGATCTTGCCAGTTATTTAGGTTACCCAGCTCAGGAAGTAATACAAACAATACTCCGCCAGCTCTAACTGTACCAGCAATTGCGGCCAACTTATCGGGGTATAAGCCACTAAAGCCATCGTAAATGGCGTGGGTAAATTCTTGTCCTAATATTTGGTGAATGTGTGCAGGCCATTGAGCATTTTTAAGTGCACAATGTTTAGATAGAGTAAGTGTATTAGTATTTTGTACTAGTGAGTTTGTCAGCTCATAGCACCAATTATCATTGCCAGTAACAAGCACTAGCTGGCGGTGATGCGCGCCAGCTAATTGTTGCTCTAGTTGTATGAGCTGCTTTTTATATAGCTTGTAGTCTTGCATATGCCGTTACTAACCACTTACTACCTAAATCATCAAAGTTGACTTGTACGCGAGATTGCGCACCCGCACCTTCGTAATTAAGTACTGTACCAATACCAAATTTAGCATGCAGTACACGTTGCCCCAAGTTAAAGCCGCTATCTTCAAATGCAGCGTGACTAACTGATGCGCTAAAACGCCCTGCAGCGGGTGGTCGAGATACTTGGGTTTTAATACGAATTTCTTCAACACAGTCCTCGGGAATTTCCCGTAAAAAGCGCGATGGTGTATGGTATTTTTCTTGTCCGTATAAACGACGGCTTTCGGCATGGCTAATATATAGTTTATCCATAGCGCGGGTCATACCTACATAACAAAGGCGGCGTTCTTCTTCTAAACGGCCAGACTCTTCATTACTTTGTTGAGAAGGGAACATACCTTCCTCTACGCCAACCATAAACACTAACGGAAATTCTAAACCTTTAGCTGAGTGCAATGTCATCATTTGTACGGCGTCTTCGTGCTCTTCTGCTTGTCCTTCACCAGATTCAAGCGAGGTATGCGCTAAAAAGCCTTGTAGAGGAGAGCTATATTCTTCTTCCTCAGGCAATTCGTACTGATCGCAAGCGCTAATAAGTTCTTCTAAGTTTTCTACTCGGGCACGGCCTTTTTCACCTTTTTCGGCTTGGTACATTGCCATTAACCCAGAAGTTTGAATAACGTACTTAGCTTGCTCATGTAGCGTTAGATCGCTAATTTTATCTTCAATATGCTCTACTAGTTCGACAAACTTACTCACTGCACCAGAAGCGCGGCCAGATAAATGTTGTTGCTCTACAATTGCTTTTGCTGCATACCAAAGTGGTAACGATTCGGCGCGTGCACAGTCGCGTATATGGCTTAGCGTTTTATCGCCAATACCACGAGCTGGAGTATTAATTACTCGTTCAAATGCAGCATCGTCTTGACGGTTACCTATTATGCGTAAGTACGACAGGGCGTCTTTAATTTCTTGGCGTTCGAAGAATCGCATGCCGCCATAAATACGATACTTTAGGCCTTCTTGTAGCATGGCTTCTTCGAGTACACGTGATTGCGCATTACTTCTATATAAAATAGCCGCATCTTGCAGCGCATTGCCGGCATTTAACCAACTACGCAGTTTACTACTTACAAAACGCGCTTCGTCTAGCTCGTTAAATGCGGCGTAAATAGAAATAGGTTCGCCTTCGTTACCGTCGGTCCATAAGCTTTTACCCATACGCTCTGAGTTATTTTGGATCAGGGCATTTGAGGCTTTTAATATAGTGGCGGTAGAGCGATAGTTTTGCTCAAGACGAATGGTCTCTGCGCTAAAGTCAGTTAAAAAACGTTTAATGTTTTCTATTTTTGCACCGCGCCAACCATAGATACTCTGATCGTCATCGCCAACAATCATAATACTATTGGAGTCGCCAGCAAGTAGTTTTAACCATGCGTATTGTATGGTGTTGGTGTCTTGAAACTCGTCTACTAACATGTGTGCAAAGCGCTGTTGATAATGGTGCAGTAGTGTAGGGTTATTTTTGAGTACTTCGTAGCTGCGCAGTAGTATTTCGGCAAAATCGACTAAGCCTGCTCTGTCGCATGCTTCTTGATACGCCGCGTACACGCGCAGCATCATTTGCTCGTTAATATCGTAGGCTTGAATATCTTTAGGGCGAAGTGCTTCATCTTTTTTAGCGCTTATGTACCAACCAAACTGTTTAGCGGGCCATTTTTTATCATCAATATTCATCGATTTTAATAAACGTTTGATCATACGTAGCTGATCGTCTGAGTCTAAAATTTGAAATGCTTCGGGTAATTTTGCTTCACGGTGGTGCGCGCGTAAAATACGGTGCGACAAACCATGGAAAGTACCAATCCACATACCACCAACCGGCGCTTTTAGCGTCTCTTCAACGCGAGTACGCATCTCTTTAGCTGCTTTATTAGTAAAGGTAACCGCAAAAATACTATACGCTGAGGCTTGCTCAACTTGCATTAGCCAAGCAATACGATGAACCAACACTCGTGTTTTACCAGACCCAGCACCTGCTAATACCAGCATGTTTTGTAGTGGGGCTGCAACGGCATCGCGTTGTTTGTCGTTTAAGCCATCGAGTAATTGTGAAACGTCCATCGTTACGCCTTTTTAATCAATAATGCGGGCAGTATAGCAGGTGTTTTTGTTAGGCTAAATAAAATACTGTTTTTATACACAGCTATTCATAAAATTATGTTCTAAACTAGTAGCTTGATAGCGAATCAAAAACGGAAAAGGTTAAAAAGATATAATAAAAATTGCTAATTTGACCTCAATTTAGTAAAAATCACCACAGCGTTAAACTGATAAAAATACAACTATATGATTTGTAACATTTATTAAATTGGCATAGAGTGTGTAAGTAATTCTATAGCTAAAATATAAAAATTAAATAAACTACAGAGGTTAGTATGTCAGGACAAGGTTCAGGCGGTAACGTAATCGCAGCATTATGTAATATATTTTTCCCGGGGTTGGGGCAGCTAGTGCAAGGGCGTATTCTTGCCGCGCTTATATTCGCTATATTATTTTTTGGTGGTGCGGCATTATGGTTTTTAATTGTGCCAGGAATAATTGCCGCTATTGTATATGTTTGGGCAATTATTGATGCAGCACGTTATAGATCGTGACGTAATTAATATTAAAGCTTTATAAAATAGCGCCTTTTGGCGCTATTTTGCTTTTTAGCGTCTGCAGCTATTTACGTATATAATTGCGCAACTAACGATTTAAAAGTGATACGTATGGAATATCAATTTATTCGCGATCCAATTAGCGGATTACGCATTAAAATAAGTAGCGAGCATGCCATAATTGGCCGCTGGTTAAACGAAGAAATAGGCAAAGATAAAATAGCTATGGTGCAAGCGCTTATTGCATCGGTGAGTTCAAGCTTTGAGCCTTTAACGCTAAAGGGCCAAGAAATAGATTTAATTTTAACGAAAGACGAAGCTCTATTTGAAGCCCATGCTCTGCACCAAGACAGTGAAGATCTTATGGCTTATCAAGACGACGATTTAATGCTTGAAGAAAATGGCCTAAGCAGTGGTTGTGGTTTTGAAGATTTTATAGACCTAATAAACTCATGGCATGAGTTTACGACTTCAAGATAAACATAGTTAGCACACTAATGAAAATATACAGCAATGCACAACAAGCATTTTATCTGTATTATTACACTAATGAAAATTTAGCTAATCAAAAACGACAGGAATTGATATGTCTGCC
Source organism: Pseudoalteromonas sp. JB197 (assembly GCF_002332205.1). Classification (NCBI taxonomy): domain Bacteria; kingdom Pseudomonadati; phylum Pseudomonadota; class Gammaproteobacteria; order Alteromonadales; family Pseudoalteromonadaceae; genus Pseudoalteromonas; species Pseudoalteromonas sp. JB197. The sequence goes on along the minus strand of NZ_NRGZ01000001.1, from coordinate 2,676,116 downwards.
AATTTAAACAAACTAGTAGTGATGCTAGAAATGCAAAATGCCATGAATACCAAAGTACATGACCAATGGTTTAGCCAAGGGTTTGATTGGTACAGAGCCATTTGGGTTGAGTGTGCAGAAATGCTCGATCATTACGGTTGGAAATGGTGGAAAAAACAAACGCCTGATACCGAACAAGTTATTTTAGAGTTAGTGGATATTTTTCATTTTGGCTTGTCACTCAGAATTGACGGTATCACCAGCTACGAAAAAATAGCTAAACAGCTTGAGCTAGAATTAAGCACTGCCCATCAAGCCGATGACTTTAAGCAAACACTGGAAGTATTGGCGGCATCTGCTGTCGCAGATAAAACTTTTAATGCGGCTGCTTTTGCAGGTTGTATGGCACAAATAGGTATGAATATTGACGATTTATACCGAGGTTATGTAGGTAAAAATACCTTAAACTTCTTCCGCCAAGATCATGGCTATAAAGATGGCAGTTACATTAAAGTGTGGGATGGCCAAGAAGATAACGAGCATTTAGTAGAAGTTGTTAAAAGCCTTAATACCGAACATGCAGATTTTGCAAAATTAGTGTACGAAGGCTTAGAGGCACGATATCCAACAAAATAGTTTGCGCTAAAATAATTAAATTAGCTTGCGATAGTCGGTAACATTTAAGTAATCGGCTATATCGTTATGTGGTTGTTGGCTGTCTGGGTTAGCAACCGCAAGCAAGTGTTCAATACCGTATTGGCGTGCTGCGTTGAGCACAGGAACACTATCATCAACAAAAAGCGTACGGCTTTTATTAAATCCTAAGTCACTTTGCACCTGTTGCCATAAGCTTTGCTGCTCTTTACTTACCCCATATTCATGAGTCGATACGACTCCATCTAAGTAGTTATCAATTGCAGTTTGCTCAAATTTAAGCATTACACACTCAGGGTGGGCGTTAGTAAGTAAAATTAACTCTTTACCTGCTTTTTTAAGTTCAGTTAAAAAGTACGGCACATCGTCGCGCACTTTTATTAAGTGCTTAGACTGTCGCTTTAGTTCCATAATAGGCAGGTTTAACTGTTGCTCCCAATAATCTGAGCAGTACCATTGTATTTTTCCGCTAACGGCTTGGTAGCGTTTTGAAATATCAGCTTGCGCTGCTTCAAAGCTAATATTTTTTGCTAATGCGTGCTGTTGTGGAATAACGTTAAGCCAAAAATGGCTATCGTAATGTAAATCGAGTAATGTTCCATCCATATCGAGTAAAACTGTATCGATTTTTGACCAATTTAGCATGGGCTTTTCCCTGTGAAAAGTTTATGATTAAGCACAACTGCCATGATAGCAAATTAACGCCAATGACACAGAAAAAGCACCCTATACCACCGCAAATCCTCAGTAATAAAGTTGTAGCTAAAAGTCGCTTATTTACCGTGGAATCTTTAGAACTTAAATTCTCTAATAACGAAGAACGTCAATATGAGCGAATTCGTGGCGGCGGGCGAGGTGCAGTAATGATTGTGCCGTTAACTAAAGATAACGAATTACTACTAGTGCGAGAATATTGCGCTGGTACTAACGACTATCAACTGGGTTTTCCTAAAGGGTTAATTGACCCAGGTGAAACACCAGAGCAAGCCGCTAACCGTGAACTTAAAGAAGAAGTTGGTTTTGGTGCAGATTACCTAAAACGATTAAAAGCGGTATCTATAGCGCCAAGTCATTTTAATACCACCATGCACATTATGGTCGCTAAACAATTGTATTCACAAACATTGCCCGGTGATGAGCCAGAGCCACTGGTCGTTGTTAAGTGGCCATTAACCGATTGGCGGTCATTATTAACACAAGACGATTTTACCGAAGCACGCAGTGTAGCTGCTTTATTATTATTAGATCAGTATTTAGCATCAGGAGTCATTGATGAATAAATTACTAGAGCCTTGTATATTATTGGCTGAGCGTGCTGGTGATGCCATTATGGCTATTTATAAAAATGGTGATATTGGCAAAGAGCAAAAGCTAGACAACACACCAGTTACTAAAGCTGATCTTGCTGCTAACGACGTACTTGTGGCTGGTTTAGAGGCATTAGCACCCAATATTCCTATTATGTCAGAAGAAACACCGATCCCAGCATTAGCCGATAGGCAGCATTGGCAACGTTATTGGTTACTTGATCCTATGGATGGTACCGGAGAATTTATTTTAGAAAGTGGCGACTTTGCGGTAAATATAGCACTCATTGAGAATAACCAACCTGTGCTGGGAGTTATTCATTGGCCAACAAAAGGGGTAACCTATTTTGCGAGCGCCGATAATGGGGCATTTAAGCGTAAAAATGGTAGCGATAAGCAAATATTTGTAGCCTCACCCGATAACTTAACGGTTGCAGTGAGCCGCCGCCAAAAAATTGAAGCAGTGAGCCAGTACCTTAACGCCCAATTTACTACCGTTGCTTTAGGGTCATGCTCTTTAAAGGCATGTATTGTAGCAGAAGGAAAGGCTGACTGTTTTTTAAGAATAGGCCCCACTGGTGAGTGGGATACGGGCGCATCACAAATTATAGTTGAGCAAGCTGGCGGCAGTATTACCGATGCAGAGTTTAACCCACTAACTTATAATCAGCGTGAAAGCACTGAAAATCCAGACTTCATTGTAATGGGGCACCCTGATTGGGAGTGGCAAAAAATGATTAACCCACATTAATGGGAATGCTTATAACACCACTTGCTTGCTTTTTGTTCACTTAAACAATAATAATAACTAAAGCCTTGCATTATATGTTTATTCCTATATAGTAGCGCTCTCTTCAAGGCAGGCTCGTAAATATTACGGATTTGTTTTAAAGAAATTACAGGCGCGGGATGGAGCAGTCTGGTAGCTCGTCGGGCTCATAACCCGAAGGTCGTCGGTTCAAATCCGGCTCCCGCAACCAATTTCCTTTAGAGGATTGAGGTTACTGTAAATGTTAGTTAAGGAAAAGCTTGTCGGTCTCAGCTCTTCATTAGCCAGCAAAGGTAGTCGTTTTAAATTCGGCTCCCGCAACCAATTTCCTTTAGAGGATTGAGGTTACTGTAAACTCTAGCTTAAGAGATAAAATAAAGTAGTCGATAGACTTAAAATATACAGGCGCGGGATGGAGCAGTCTGGTAGCTCGTCGGGCTCATAACCCGAAGGTCGTCGGTTCAAATCCGGCTCCCGCAACCAATTTCTAATTGGAAGCTAAGTTGTAATGTAAGCAACTTTAAATAAGTATACAATTTCAGGCGCGGGATGGAGCAGTCTGGTAGCTCGTCGGGCTCATAACCCGAAGGTCGTCGGTTCAAATCCGGCTCCCGCAACCACTGAAATAAATAAGAATAAACAGACACTCTTAAAGAGTGTTTTTTTATGTCTGAAATTTAGTGAGTGACTCATAACCCGAAGGTCGTCGTCACTGCGTGATGCGTTCGCTCTTCATAAACCCTGGCTCCCGCAACCACTGAAATAAATAAGAATAAACAGACACTCTTAAAGAGTGTTTTTTTATGTCTGAAATTTAGTGAGTGACTCATAACCCGAAGGTCGTCGTCACTGCGTGATGCGTTCGCTCTTCATAAACCCTGGCTCCCGCAACCACTGAAATAAATAAGAATAAACAGACACTCTTAAAGAGTGTTTTTTTATGTCTAAAATTTAGTGAGTGACTCATAACCCGAAGGTCGTCGTCACTGCGTGATGCGTTCGCTCTTCATAAACCCTGGCTCCCGCAACCACTGAAATAAATAAGAATAAACAGACACTCTTAAAGAGTGTTTTTTTATGTCTAAAGTTTGGCGAATGACTTACAACCCAAAAGCCGTCGCTTTACTGTTTACCACGTTCAATTGGCTAATCAGGAAGGAGTAATAAACGGCTATAAAGGTTAATTTAACTCATAGGGTTTATAGACTAGTTTTGAATATAAAAGGAACTTAGCAGCTTAATTAGTGCTAAAAGTAGTTATTTTTTCAAACTTAGCGTAGCTTATGTAGCAGTAACGTAAATATTTTAGCAAGAGTAGGCATGACAGAACTTTACCACTGGTTTGATCTAATAGGTGTTGCAGTATTTGCCATATCGGGCACCTTGGTAGCGTATGAAAAGAAGATGGATGGCTTTGGTGTTGTTGTACTTGCTACCGTAACCGCTATCGGCGGAGGAACTGTTCGCGATGTGATATTAAATGTTCCGGTATTTTGGCTGCACGACCAAAGTTATTTTGCTGCAATTTTAGCTGCAATACTACTAACAACGCGACTAATAAATAAGCAAAGAACCATACCCCACTATAACTTACAAATTGCCGATGCGTTTGGTTTAGCTTTTTTTGCCGTGATGGGCACACAAAAAGCATTGCTTGCCGGTATGCCAGATATGACAGCAGTGATTATGGGGGTTATTACTGGATGTTTTGGTGGCCTAATTCGTGATGTACTTGCCCGAGAGATCCCCATGCTGTTAAAGGGCGAGCTTTATGCAACCACCTGTATAGCAGGGGGAATAGTGTACACCTTGTGTATTAACTTTTCGCTTATCGTTGAAGTTGCGATGATTTTGAGTATGTTGATGACTCTATTACTGCGTTTTGCAGCCATAAAATGGGGTATTGTATTACACGTTTTTAAATATCCCGACTAAACTAAAGCTAAAGGGTATTTATTAGGATAGGGAATGTCGTTAGCTCGCATATATTCTCGTGCTCAGGTGGGCATAAATGCCCCCGAAGTGATTGTAGAGGTGCATTTAGGTAATGGTTTGCCTGCTTTTCATATTGTCGGTTTGCCCGAGGCTTCGGTTAAAGAATCTAAAGACAGAGTGCGTAGCGCACTTGAAAATTCTAAGTTTGGTTTTCCCGATCAACGTATTACTGTTAATTTAGCCCCTGCCGATTTACCAAAAGACGGTGGCCGATTCGATCTTGCTATTGCTGTAGGTATTTTAGTCGCCTCAGGGCAAATAGTGTGCTCTGACATTCATAAATATGAATTTTATGGGGAGCTGGCACTTAACGGTGAGATACGTGGCGTAAATGCTATTTTGCCCTCGGTGCTTGCTGCTAAAGAGCAGGACCGTTGCTGTTTTTTACCACTGGCAAATGATAGCTTAGCCAGTTTAGTTAACGGGGTTAAACGCAAAGCCGTAAGCTCTATTGCAGAAGTGTGGGGTGATTTACTTAATCAGCAACCACTGCCGTTAAATATACAATACCCAGATTGCACGCAAGCTCCTGATTTTTTGCTTGATTTAAGTGATGTGAAAGGCCAGCCTGGGGCAAAGCGAGTACTCGAAATTGCCGCTGCAGGAGGCCATAACTTACTATTTTTAGGACCCCCTGGTACGGGTAAGTCAATGCTGGCTCAACGTATGGCAACCATTATGCCAACCATGTCAGATGATGAAGCAATTGCTACTGCGGCGCTTTATTCTATTATTGGCCAGTCGATTGATTTAACTAATTGGCGACAACGGCCATTTCGCAATCCTCACCATACCTGCTCTGCCGTTGCATTAGTCGGTGGCTCGTGTTGAATATACAAATAATTGTCTAAAGTTACAAATAGATGTCATCTTACTAAAAAAGCGTTATTATCCAGTTATCATTATAAGATGTGGAATTGGAATTTTTGTCATACTTTAATGCTAGTCATTTAGAAAGAGAAGAGTGGTTTTGCTCTCCAGATTTATCTCCATTTTTTGAAAGAAATACTGTTAGTGGTTTTCTTAAAAAAAATCACGAATATGTTGCCACTTGGTATGACTATAAACTCGTTACTGAAAAGACAAACACCTTAGTCGCTGTAAAGTTTATCGAATTGACTAAACCCACTTATATCGGTAAAAACGGTGACGAATATCAAAGTTGTGTGGTAGTTAAAGTTCCTATTAATTACTTACATAAAATACCATTCGGTAGTATCTGGCTTAACGGCATATCAAATCAACGTTTTAAGTTGCAGACCTATACAGTTACTATTAATGAAGATAGAAATAACCTGTCCATTAAATCAATTGCTTGGGCTAGGTTTAATAATGAAACACCCTCATTTGAATTTCAGAAGTACATCCACTCGAGTGATATTAATAAATTTGAATGGGATAAAAATCAGTTATTGACGATAGAAAATGACGGCGTTAAATATGCAATACATCCACTGCAATTTTTCATTACTCATTATGGCTACTCTATAGAAATTAATCGTATTCTTTCAGTTTATAATTGGCAAAAAGTAGAAGAAAAACTAAAGCTTAATGACAACCCTAACGTTGATTGTGAGTTGCCGGTGGTGTTGCCGCGCAATCTATCACATAAAGATGCTACTTTTCTATATCATCTGAGATATGATAATTATACAAAAAACAAAATAAAAAAATTAAACTTTCAGATATTGAATTCTAAAGGTAATGATGGGACATATAAAATTCCTTGTTGGCATACTCAAGCCATTACACTTTCTTTTTATGGAATATCTTTAGGTCGTAGTGTGCTTTGTATGCAAATTACGGGTATGACCGTACCTCAGGGAGAGGATATCAACTTATGTTTAGCGCCCAAAGCTGTAACTAAAAAAGTTAAGTTATCCGAGTCTGATGGTAGTGATATTGTTAAATACCGCACTATTAAACAAGAGCGTGAACATGAAATGGAACAAGTGGATACAGCCCTGAATCCTATAAACAACCTTGTTACTACCAGTGTTATAGAGCAATTAAAGTTAATAGGCCAAGAACGGAAAATTAATAAAATTCAAGATATAAATACCCATGAAAACCTTCTGAACACAAAACTAATTTCTTACGAAGAACCTACAAACTTTGGTGTTGGTGAAAAATATGGTGCATTAGGCGGTACAGGTATGGCTAATTGTTTCTACGACGTTATATATAGCGATGTAGGTGATGATGAAAAAACTCGTTTGGATATTGTATGGGAGCATGCAATACGGCTACGGACAGAGTTGGGAGCCAAAGTTTGTTGGTATACACCTAAATGTGGATTTAAAGAGAATGATGATTTTAGACTGATCTCGTTAAGTAAAATATGTAGCCAGTTGGATACTAATTATCCACCGAATGCATTGATTATCAGAGTTGATATCCAAGAGCAGGCTTTTTGTATATTTAGTTTTCCAGAAAGTAAAAAAGGGTCGGGATTTAGTAGCGTAGTGTATAAGGTTGATGATATTTCTATATTTTTCAATGATGATATATGTGATGGTAGTTGTGACACTTTACTTAAGATACTAGTTGAGATTGTATCGTTGAACTCTATTGGTTCTGACTATGTAAATTCTAAAAATGGAAATATGGCTAAGTTTATCCATAGACCAGGAGTAAATAATAATTGGGTTATAAATGGAATTGGTAACTTAAGTACGACTACTTAATATTCAAAAACCTTAGTAAAATGTAATTGTTTAACATTCAAAAAAAAGGAAAATAGTGACTATAACGCGTAAAGATCATACATCATATCAATTATTATATGTACATCCCCATACTCAAAGGCCTGGTTGTGATGGAACCTTCTATTGTCTAGCGAAAATAAGAGACACTTCATCAGTAGATAAAGCTGTTTCAGAAAAATATCGAGTGTCTATAAACCTTAGTCTTTTTGAATCCTCAAAAGAAGAATGCTGGTATGAAGGTAGAGTGATTGAAAATCCGAGTTTTGATATCACGATGAGCCGTTATGGTGACAACAAGTACTATATAAATACAAAGCATTTTTATGTTGATACACCTTGGGCAAAAGATAGAGGTTTGGGAAAATATATGATGATAAAAATTCTCAACCAACTCAAAAGTAAAGTTGATCATAACTTTGTTGGAGAGCTTTTTTTTAGCTTGGCTGCTAGTCAGGGGAAGGATCATAAAGAGAGGACTTTACGTAATCATTTTTACAAAAATATCGGTTGCACACTAAAGGGGCACAAAGACAATCCAGATGCATGGAATATGATAGAACATGCTCATGCCTTAATTAATTTTGATTTATTGCCTAAATCATGGAATGAAGAAAAGGTTGAAGAAATCTCATTAGAAAAAGGGTTTCAACATCTTTTTTCTGAGCGAAATAGATTATTGCAGACTATTGATAAACAGAATTCATCGTTGGATTATCATAAAGGGAATACTATTATTCTAAATAAATGGAAATCTCGCATAGAAGTGTTTTTGATAAGAGCTACTCAGCTTGCTTTTGTATTTATTATAGCAACAAGTGCCATTGATTGGCTTAAGGGGAATTCGTAAAAGTCTACCTTAACGAATTTCGACCTTTAGCTCTATTTTTAAAAGGTTTAGTTACCCTAACCAACGACTATGTAAAGCCAATTTTGATTAGTGTACTTATTTGCTTGTACGATTATTAAAACTGCCAATCTATTTTAGAGCTCTAATGAAGCTTAATCCCTACCTCCACCTAGCTCTTTTAATACTTATAGTGATTTATACACGGACTTTAAGTAAGCACTCATAGTCATCTATGATGTCATCCCGAAACGACTTAAAATCAGTCACAATTGAAATACGCCTGCCTTGTTGTGTCATAATTTTTTCAAGTGTAATAAGAAATGAGTTAATTAACGGTCCTGACAAATCTTTACTCAAATCTACTTTCTTGTCATTATTTTGCACCTCAATAGCTATTTTTAAAACTTCCTTTAATGGCTTATCATTACTAGCATAAATAAACTGTTCCTGTTCTGTTTTATTCACCCATTTCTCAAAAAATTTATCCAATAGAAATAAATCCCATGTCATATTAGTCAAGTGCTTTTTATTTTCCTCCGCTGTTAGTTTTGGAGAATATTTCATTAATTTCGGGATGCTTTGCATACCGAATAGTTTTATTGCAAAGCAAGTTGCGACTAATGAAAATAAGAACTCTTCATGGCACCAACACCAGAAAGACTCAAGCTTACTCTCGTTGGATAAACTATTTTCACAAAAGTACAACTCTGTTATTTTGAGGACAAACACATATAATGTATCCCATTTTTTAAGCTTTTGATACTTGGTTAGTTGGGCTTTAAGCTGTAATCGCTCTAGCTCTTCTGGATAAGGTAGTTCGATATTATTTGTGTGTCCAAGAGAAAATAGAGCTAACAAGTCAATATCTGCATTATCAATCTGACGGAAGAGTATTAAGTCATCAATTAGTTCGTCAGGACACTGATTTTTATAGTTCAGTTTTTCGTAAATAGCTATCGTAGGGTCAAATTTTACATTTGTAAGCTTCGCAAAAACCACCAGAGCTATTGCACTTCTATGTAAGTTGTTATTTTTTGATTTTTTAAATGCATTCAACACGTATTGATATATATTTAGATCCAAATGGATTGTGTACTCGGTGTGTTGTTTTTTGAAATTGTGCAAAAAACCAGCTGGATTATAGATTTCCTCCTTTTTATTCAAAGGAAATGAATGAATAAACCAATCCTGTTTACTAAGCAGTTCGATTATCTGTTTTGTATATGACGGAAATTGATAAATCATGGACTCCACTCTAGCTATTTTTTCTTTTTGAAGGGTAACTAAAAATACGTGAATTTAGCCCACTTCTACTGATGTCGCACATATATCAATATAATAAATTACAAAGATTATTGTCTCAGTAAAATTATTAGGAAAAAGTATACACCCAACCTTAGTAAACGAACATAGAACTCTTAAGGGGATTGTTACTGAACCAAGCTGTTTGATAAAGATAACTCTTTTTCTCGATCTATTAGGGTATTAATCATTTTCATAGCCCCCTTACTTAAAACATATCTACTATGACTTACCCGAAAAGCAAAGCCTCTCTTTTTGATAAACTCAAGAGCATCTATTGGAGTTTTTAGCTTCAAAGCTTTAAATATTGCACCTGTTGTTTCATCCTTACACAATGCAGCAACATCATTTCCTGTAATTCCTTGTACAGGCTCTTCTAACAAGGCAAGCGGTTGCCCACGCTGTGTCATAAATCGACTTATTAATGTTAATATCGCAATTATTTTTAAAGATGTTTCATCGAATACCGCATCTTCACTTTCACTTTCAGCTATTGATTTAAGAGAAAAAAATTCTCCACTTTCGTCATGAATGAGCTCATAACCTAAATGCCGGTAAAGGCAATTGTAGTGGTTCTCATGCTTGCGAATTTCAAGATAAAGAGTTGATTCTAAAAGTTTGGCTTGTGATGTTATGTATTCTTTTCTATTAATGACGCTACCAGTATAAAAAGCACGATAAATTTTTTGGGATAGAAGTTCATCAGCGTCTAAAAATGTATTACGTTCAATATTCATATAACTATCCTTTATTAATTACTTAACAAAACTAGATGACGTACCCTATATTGTACCTCGTATGTATCATCCACTAACTTTTGATATTGATTTTTCAACTCTAACTGGTATTTGGTTGAGTTAATAACTCTAGATTGTATTTCAAATAAGTCCGCTAATTTAAAATCTGGCCATTTCTGATTTAGTTCTTTATATGCTAATGCTAAAAAGTCTGTATTTAAGGGCCAGTCAAAATTATCAACCCATCTAGCCAAGCGTTGAGAGTACTGTAATTTTTGAGCTGCTTCCTTACTGATACTCTCGGAGAGCAGTACTTTCTCACTATTGTCGGGGGCATAGTTCTGGACTCGCGCAGCTAGCTCATTGAAGGCAACATTCAAAAATGATGGAGATTTTTCCGTACGAAAGGGTGCTATTCTATATAGAGTTGGGCACTGAATTGACATGCCTAAAGGCTTTAGGTCAGATATATCAATAAATTTGTTCCGCAGATCACTCCCAAGGGTTTTTTCATAGGCCCCTAAGAGAACTGAATATGCATGGTCGATTGCACTGTGCTCATGTAATGATTGTTCTGTTTTTTGGAGGTAGATACTTACTTGGTTAGCGACTTGTTTAATTGGTGAAAACAGGTCTAGATATTGTACTTCATAACTCAACATCAAGTATGCGCGGCTTGTATCATTTACTGTATTGAAAAAAGAACGGAAATATTCCAAAGTAAGAAAAATTCCATCACCTTCTTCATAACGAGTATGCTTATCAAGGAACAACTTTAACGGGTCTATTTCTCGCTGATATAATTTAGCTGCCATGCTGAAAGATTCTCGCTTCACATCCAGTTGAGAAAAGCCTTGAGGATCTGCTGTAGCTGCTTTTTCAAATTCAATACCGACATTTTGAAGTTTTGCAATATTTGCTCGAATCTTTCCTAGTAAATCGCTTACACGATATACCAAATCGTCAACCCACTCTAGGTAATCATCTGTTCCAAGTATAGTACTTAACTTACCACGTTGAACCTGTCGCATCAAAGACCATAGTGGTGTCATGGCTGCATTTAATGACACTTTTGTTAAGGGACGGTACAAGCTTACTCGGCATAATCGGAATACTTCAAATACGCTTGTGTTGAATAATAACTTGGTAACTCCATCAACGTTACGACGATCATTAATTATTCGAGCTTGTAGTAGATTGTCTATATTAAACAATAAGCTCACTTCATTTGCTTGTTCATTAGGTAGTTGTTCCTTTAATGCTATTACGAATGAATAAAATACTGTTTCAGGGATTGCCCCAGCATGATTTATGTCGGCAAATTCTATAGCTTTGAACATCACCTCTCGGTAGCGCAGCAATCGCTGAAGAGTTTCTAGTGTGCTAAATTGTTTATTCGTGATTTTACTCGCCACTATGCCTCCAAAAAGTGAAGTTGAGTTTCATGCTTACGAATAAACTCTGGCTCGGGTGAAAAGCATGTTTTAACACGTTTTAAATCATAAGGTTCAGCTGTACTCATCTCATCCATGAATAGGTATTGCCCAAATGCATCTATCAGATCCGCGCTTTTTCCATGAGTGGTTGCACCGATAAGTATGTGACCCTTTTCGTTGAGAATTTTTATGAGTGGTGGAATTTGTTCGGTACTGATTGTGCCAACTTCATCTAAGATCAATGGAAATGAAATAGTGCAGATATCATCGCATAACTTTTGAATGAATATTTCAGCAAAGTGCATATTAATCAGAATTTGTGTTGAAGTTGATTGTGCTTTTTCATCCCAAATTTCACCAGGTTTTTTGATCGTGTAGCTTACTCGCTTGATAATGTTTTCCATACGCAATTTGCCATCAATGCTATTCACTGCATCAGAATGTAAAAACTCCTGTAGTCTGGCATACCAGTTTGTAGGCAAAGTTGCAGCTGAATTCAAATCATCAAATTCTCGCCAACCTAAGACTAAGTCATCAAAGGAGCCATTAAGTACAACTTTAAGTTTGACAGCCTCTAAGTCATTTATCTTTGCTTTGGCTAGTTCTTCATTAATGCTCTGAACTGCTTGCTCTATTTTTATTTTTGTTTTGTCCAAACGCTCCAAACGATTACGCAAGTAGCTATTGTGCAATGCAGTATCTTTTTCAAGTTGGCTTTGAGATTGGTCAAGAGTTTGGAATTTTATGGCTAAAGCATCGAAACTCTTGCTAATTGACGAGTTTGAGCGATTGTTTTCCATGATCCCATATTCATCTTTTAATATTCCTTTTACACAAAACTGTAATAGCTGATTATAAACAGCTTCTCTTGCTTCTTTGCTTCGCTCTAGTTTTTGAGCAAAGGTTTGAAGCTCTCCGATAAATGGAATTTGACTTTTTTCTGGAGATTCATTGGGCTTAAGTGACTTTGTAAGATTTTTTACTCGTGGAAAACGCAAACAATCATTCACTATACTTTCATTTAGTAATGCAATGTCTTTACAGAACTTGTTCGCGGCTTCTCGCTCAGATTCTGCATTATCATATCCTTGACGTGAATTATGGAGGACTTTAAGTTTTTTTTCTTTTTCAATTTTTTGGATATCTTTAATCTTGTGTAACTTTTCTAATTCCTCTTGGACTTCATTTCTTCGTTGAAATGAAAATTCAAAGTTATTAAGTATACTCAAGTCCTCTTTAGTTAGAGCAATTTCTTTCTGAGCCCTTGATACCTCTGATGCATTATGTAAGGTAGGGTTATCATTGAAGCGTAAGAGTTCCTTTTCCTCATTGATATAGTCTTTAAGTTGACCATCACAGTCAATAATTTGTTCACTGATTGAAAGTTCAGCATTATAAGCATTAATGTCAATATTTTCGTCAAAAAACTGAAGATTGACTGTATTCATAGTAAATAGCTGAAGAAACTTGGAAATCGAATACTTCTCATCTTCATGGAGTAAACGTCGTGGGTTTGCATTAACTAATAATGGATTAATTGCATACAGCTTCCTAACTTCGCTTTCGGTCAATTGCGCTTTGATAGCTAAAGCTTGGTTATCTTCTCGTTCTTTTAGCTTTTTAAGAGTGTCAGTTTTCTGTTTGATAAGTATTTTAAGTTTATCTAACCTAACCTTTCGTGCATTTGCATCTGCATACTGATTTAACTTTTCTTCTCTGTCTTGGAGGTGCTCTTCTAAAGCTCCTATGACTTCAGGTGTTGAAAGCCCTACATATGGTTGACATATAAGCTTGCATTTTTCTAAAGTTGACTCGCGTTGTTTTAGCTCTTTTTCATACTTATAGATATCATGGCAAGTCATTCTAAGTTCATTTTCGCTCTCCTTTAACAGCTTATCAGCTTCTTCATAGGCTGATTTTAGAGGAGTAACTTTCTGACAGAAAAAATGATGTCTTTGTTCATAGTGTTGCCTTAATGCGTCAACATTTACCATTAGCTGAGCGTAATCAAGTTCGTGTGTTTGTTGTGCTTTTTGAGTTTCAAATTCGTTGTTTAACTCTTCGAAAGCAGAAATATTGACTTTTAGCTGGTCTAATTCAGCGCGCTCGTTCTTCAACCGTTCATGATCATAAATAAGCTGTTTTACATCTATTTCCAGAGGCAGGGAGCCTTGTTCTTGAGAGTCAATAACTGTCGCCGTCATCAATTGTAATGACTTGCTATCTTGGTTAAAAAGCAGTTTCACGAGCGCTCTAAGTGATTCAATTGAATTTTTTGATAAATCATGTAGAGGATAAATTACAAATGGGCAATCATTAGGATGCAAAACATCTACTTGATATAGTTGTTTTTTGAGTTCATCTATATTTCTGATGAGTGTCGTAGCTTTGTTGATTTCTTTTAACGCACTTAGCAGGTTGTCTCCAGGCAACAAGTCAGGTCTTCCGCCACTAACTCCTTTTGACTTGTCCCAAAACAAGTGCAAAATATCCTCAAATGGAGACGCTATAAAAAATCGGTTGAGTTTGTAGTTGTTACCAGCAGAAATTATCTGGCAATGACGTCTTGTACCGCCTCCAATAAGCTTGTGCTCTACTTCTAAGATCAACTTACTATGAGTCGATTGAAAGTAATAGTTTTTCACTTCATCTTTAGTATAGTATTCTTGTTCTGTTGAGCTTTCAGGAGTTTTAAAGGCAAACTTTTTATCGCAATCATTTAAATTAAGCTCAGGAAGTAAGAAGAAGCGTACTGCATTTACTATGCTAGTTTTACCCCAGTTGCCCGTCGCTAATAAGACGAGGTTATTATCCAATGGCACCTCGACATAAGCAAATGAAGCAGAGTCAATAGCGATTATTCGTTTTAAGTTTACAGAGAACCTATTATTCATATTCTTCTCCTAAAAAGATTTCTTGTTCAATAAAACCTAACCCTTTAGAAAACAAAGAAGACAGTTCGGTAAATTTCCAATGCTCCGCTTTATCTAGCGCATTTATAAACTTTTTTTGCTTGTCAGGCTTTTGACAATACTCGTAGTAACAAGCTAGATCAGAAGGCATCGTGAATATGATTTTGTTGCCGAGTTTTTTATATAATGTTTCAAAAATTTCTAACCCTGCAAGATCATAGTCTGGGCAGTAATATATTCTTTCAAATAGTGATAAAAAGCGCTGTGTTTGTTTATGAGTAATAGCGTTACCTGAAGAAAAGATAATGAGTGCTTCGTGACTTATATCTTCAAGCTCCATAGCTACCAGAAAATCTTCACAAAATGTAAAGCAGTCACTGTTCTCAATAAGAATAATAGGGGTTAAATAGTCAAAACTAGACATCTCTTCAGGAGCTTTTTCAGGTGAACATTTGATGCCGATATGAACCTGAGCTGTTGCTCCAAATTTTGCGATTAGGTATGTCGAATTTGTGCTATGGCGATGAGAGTTACCTTGTTTAGCAGCGTGTATTCGTGAGCGGCTAGGTGTGTGTTTTTCATACAGCTGCTCGAAAAGTTCTAAACTTGAAATGTGTATAAAATATCGTTCAGCTCTTACAAATTCAGCAACACCCAGAGAATCAAAGTTTATATTCTCATTTTTAAGCAGCGTTATAAAACGCGCTGCGTTTATTGTTCTTCCTGACTTTATAGCTTTTAAATATGGATATAAACTCATCTTATACCTCAGGGAAATAATATTCTTTGATGTCGTCGCTATTGAGAACGACCAAGGGAAAAGTTTTACCAGAAACTTCTGCTGGGTACTTAGCTATCCTGTAATATTGAAGTGTATAATCAACCAAAGCCGCTCGAGTACGTATTCTAAATGGCTTATCATGACCAAAGTCATTAAGTACTAGAGTTTGCTCTTCTTGAGTTAATTCAGGATGAGGGCCTATTTTAATCTCTGCAAAAGTAAACCAGTTATTGTCTTGCTGGAAGTTGATGTTGGACTTTCCTTTAAGCTCCAGCTTCATGATTCTACCTAAGTTAAAGTCAGAAAAACGTTTCCTTATATGACAATAAGCCCGACAATGCCAACGCAAACCATCATTAGCTATCGCGAATGGCGTAACTAGACGGCTTTTACCTTTGGGTTCAGAACGACTTCGATAATCAATTAATACTTCTTTTTTCATCCGTATTGCTTTGAAAAGCAGCCTAGTAATTTCTGGTTTTGGGCACTGTATAGCCGCTAGTGTTTTGGAGAAAGATGATGGGCCGTACGTTTCTGTTACGTATTTATTTGGATTACTTGATATGAAATCTATAAAATCGGACCATGCCAGCTGGGTATATCTTGGAATAAATTTAGCGGTCGGAATGAAGAGCTTTTCTGGATCTTTACCATCTATTAGACGTCAACTAACTTGTCCGGTCGGCGTCAATTAACTTGGCCGGTATTTGAGTTTAGTTTCATTGCTTGTTTTTTACGGTAACTTTCACCTTGTATTTGATAGATATTACTATGGTGAACAAGTCTGTCTATAGCGGCAACTGTCATCATGTTGTCACCGAATATGTTATCCCATTCACTGAAGGCTTGATTGGATGTGATCAACAAACTACCTCGTTCATATCGATGAGCAATCAATTCAAACAATACCTGACTCTCACTATCAGTCTTTTTCACGTAGCCGATATCGTCCAAAATCAATAGCTCATATTTATCAAGTTTTCTTAGGGCATCATTTAAACCCAGCGTTTCTTTCGCGCGTTGAAGTTCTTGAACAATAGCCGTACTAGTACTGAATTTAACGCGCACTGCTTTTTCAAGTAATGAGTAGCCAATAGCGCAAGCTAAGTGAGTTTTCCCTAAACCACTAGCGCCAAACAATAAGATATTATGGCCCTGTCTAAGCCAATCAATCTGACTAACTTTTTGTTTGATTTGCAGTGACGTAACTCCTTCTACTTCGTCAAAGTTATATTGATGAAGCTGCTTACCTACGGGTAATTTACTTTCTTTAAGTAACCGTTTTAATCGACTTTCATGACGATGATTAGCTTCAAGCTCACATAGCTCGGCAAGGAATAACTCTGGCTCCCACTCCTGTGAAACAGCCTTTTGGGCAAGAGCCTCCCATTCTTTGGCTATCGCACTTAAGCGCAGCTCTTTGAGTAATATTGGTAAGCTTTGAACATTAGCCATGTAACCCTCCAAGTAAACTATCGTAATCACTTATTTTGTGTTGATGACTGACAATATTTGGTATGACGACCGTGCTAGGACCAAACAATTTACGGCACATATCAATGGTTATACGCTTACCTTGCTCGTGGTTTTTCAAGACATAACGACCAAGAGCCTGCTCGCAATTATAATTATGAGCGAGTAACAATAGCTCAACCATATAACGACAGTCTTTATCGCTGACATGCTCAGATGTTAACTGCTGCCACAATAAACTGAAATCACCTTCTGGGATCAAGTCTTCTCGTAACTGCGAGTATTTAAACGCATTAGGCTTTTTCGCCAGTGAGTGGATCACATGTTTATAATCTACTGCGCGTGATCTTAGATGTCCTTGAGCATAGACTCTGGTTAGGAATAACGTCTTTTCATGACCAAGAAATAAATCCAGCCGGGTATCATAAATGTGTACCAGTAATCGATAACCAATCAGTCTGGAAGGTACGGTATACGTCACGCGTTTAACACTGATGGTACTGCTTGATGTGACTTTAACGTATTGCTCGCAGAAGTCGTTGGTGCGACGTTTAGGCAAATCATTTAAATGTTTTCGTTCTTCATCAAATCGAGTTTTGCATTGGCGATTAATTTTGGCGACAATTACATCAAGAAACGATTGGTACTCGGTAATTGTCGCGAAATCTCGACTGCCACGTAATCGTAACTGCTGATCTACTTTTCGTTTTAAATGACTATGCGCTACTTCAATCGCCCCATTTTCGTGAGCCACACCTTTATTGTTACGCGTCGCAACGACGCTATAGTGAGCACATAGCTTTTGATAACGTTCAGTTAACGTTTCCTGTTCATAGTGGTTATTAAATGCAGCACTTAAGCTATCGGTTCGGTGTGTTTGTGGTACACCACCACTACGCCAAAATGCATTTTGTAAACCAGTAGAAAGTGATTCGAAGCTTTCACCACAAAAGACAAGTTGAACATATGTCCAGCCACTAAACACTAATTTGTAATGAAAGAGCTTATGAGAGAATACTTGGCCTGCAATGGATATTTCAAGTTTGTTCATCCAAGTATAATCAGATATTCCCATAAATCCGGGCATGTACTTTTGACGAAAGATAACTTCTTGCTCTGGCCCTTCAGTTGCTAACCACTTTTTGACTCGACGCTGTAACGTACGTAAATGGTTGTGACCAAACTTACCTGGCATGAGGGTATCGAGCTGATCTAATAACGTTATAGGTTGAAGCTTAGGATCTGCTTTGAGTAATGGCACTAGATGTTCTTCAAACGCACCATCAAATGGGTCTTTGCGTGTTCGATAGATTCTGGGGGTATTTTCTGTTGAATGTTGACCTGAGTCGATGCGCCGAGCCGTACGCTCTGACATACCAGACTGAGCTGCGGCTGTTGTTTGTTTATGATCCTTACGATAAGACATATATAAATTAACCTGTTGCTTGGTTATGGGTTTTCCAGACATATCTTTCTCTGTTGAATTTGATATATCTGAAGTGTACCAAAACCGGTCAACCTAATTGTCGCGACTCGGCCAAGCTAATTGTCGCCTAATAACCATCAAAAATTAAACTCTCAGGGTGAGTTTGCCGATATAAAAGAATTGCTTTTGACATCACATTTAAATGCATACCGAAAAAATGAGATAAACGCGTAGCATTTGTACCACCTTCCCAGTAAAGCATGTATTCAAGTGCTTTAAACCTTTCAATTTGCTGATTAGAAAATTCTTTCATATTTACTTACTCTTCACACATAATTTGTATGTATATTATTTGTATATACAATTTTTGTGCATACGATATTGTGTTTATTTTTTGAGCTTGTAAAGTTGTTTTTATAATTATTTACAACGGCATTCGTAACTATATGTATTGCTTTAGTTTTAATGAACTTAAAAAATTAAGCTATCAGAGTATTTATAAACAGATATCGATTATTAAAAGAAATGGTAATCGATTTATTTGAATTAAAATGCATTCAGATTGAATTCATTAATCAGCTTACAACAGCCCTTTAGTTAAGCGTTAATGTACAGCTTTGAGCTAAAATAAGTGTGGTAAACTCAGAGAGATATCTTTAGTCAAAAACTAAAGATAATAAAAGAAGTCCATTAAAATAAAAGTATAAGGTTGTAATTTTTCAAGAAATGTAATTTAACCTAAATTGTTACTACCTAAGACTCAAGACACAAATATTTAAATCATAATTCATCAATCTGAGATAGACAGCAGACGAAGTTGGATAAAGCCCGTATAATTAGTGCATGGTCGACGCTATAGATCACAGAGATATTATGGGGGCAGTACACTCTACAAAGGATTATAGGTAAGCAGAGAAAGTATTTGACATAGGGACTGGAAAGTCTATAATTATGCCTAACAACACCCGCGACTTTCGCTTGGCTATGCCTTGTCGACGTCTGCGGGTTTTTCCGTTTTAGGGATAAAGTAAATGGCTAAGAAGCCTAACAAAAAAGTCTATGATAAGCCATATAAGCAGCCAAGAGCCTTAGTGCAGCATCTTAAAAATAAAGGCTTGAACTTTACTACGCCAGAAAATGAAGCTCAAGCTGAAGATGTTCTCTCTAAAGTTAATTACTACCGATTCAAGTCTTACTTGTTGCCATATCTTGATTTAGACTCGGATCGTTTCAAACCGGGTTCAGAGTTCGCATATGGATTGGCACTATATGACTTTGACAGTGAGTTACGCACCCTTTGTAATAAGTTCCTTTTGAAGCTGGAAGTAAAACTGCGTAGCCAGTTAGATCAGATGCTGACAGCCCATACCAAAAATCCATTTTGGTATCTTTCAAACGATTATTTCTCCCGTTCTGTTGATTATGTTCGAAGTAAAATTGAGAAAGACATGAAGCGAAGTCACGATGAATTTGCTATGCACTATCGATCAAAATACAGAAGCAACACTTCGTATTATCAAGATCTACCACCATTTTGGATTGCTGCGGAGCTAACCACTTTTGGGATGCTTACAGACTTATGCATGAATTTGAACAAAGAAAAAATTGGTCCTCAGAGAGACAATCCACTCGATAAGCTAGCAGTTCAATTTGGCGCTACCAACTGGAAGGAGCTTCGATCATGGTTGCCATTGGTGAAAGAGATCAGAAACTGTTGCTCGCACAGTAGTCGTACATGGAATCGGAACTATAGACTACCGAGTGGGTTTGTAGACCATGAAAATAAAGTTATACCTCCTCGCTTGACTATGCCCCCTACAATGAAAAATAAGATTTATTTGGGACTTTTGGTTATTTACTTAATGACTAAACACAATCTAATAAATGGGAGTTGTTTTAAACAAGATTTTCAACAGCTACTGATTAAATTCAACCATATCCCAGATCTCCTTCACAGGATGGGAATACCATCTGAATGGGAGCAGGAGCCTGTTTGGCAATAGTTTTAGTGAACTGAATTATGAAATTTATAATCTTCACATTATCCAAACGATAGAGCTATCATTTTATAGTTATTATCATTCTCACTCTTAAGAAATAACTTACTTCATTACTTACTACTACAACATAAAACTGCAACAATAGAGTTATTTTGTCTTTGGATCTTTTTTATCTGTACCTTTCGTCCATACTCCCATTCATCTACAGGATCACTTTCACTCCAGTCTCGGATTATATTTTCATATGAGGGTGAACAATAAACTCTCTCACCTTAGAGTGATCGCTTCATTTTATTAATGCCTCAAATTATTTAAGGTTGAATTTTTAACCAAGCACCCCATTGATACTAAGTGTAACTTGGATTGCACACTCAATAATTATTATATTGTAAGGAAATTTAATGGCTATATATATAAAACCTAGTGAAGAGGTTGGTAGAGATGGAGGCTCATTTCAAGAGTGCACTATGGATACCGTTAATCATAGAATTGTTCAAGAGCATGGTAGATACTGTACTATAAGAGACAATGAAAAGGCTCCCCCAACGAGTAAACCTCAGAGGCACTGGGTCCAAATATTTAGAACACCTGATAATACAGAGTAATTAAAACACCAAATTTAATATTGAAGGTTAAAGAAAGTTATAAAATATTACGAACTTTAAACTTCAATATTTAATTTAAACTTTAAAGATAAATGCTTATTTATCATTATATCGCCACACTTTTAATTGAACGTTATCTTTATTAATTATCGTTTCATATTATATTAGACGCGAATACACATCCGTAGGTAAGAAGTACATTTTCGCGTTTTCATGGTAGTAATATGCACCCTCTAATTCTAGAATGTTCTCCTTCCTTGGATATCTGATAAGCACGTTATGCAAGGAGTAAAGTACAGCATAAATCAACTCTATTTTTTCACTTTCGGTTAAGGTTTTTTGCTGATACAAAGCTATTAATATCTGGTCACAATGCTTTCTTAATATTTTACTTTTTATAGTTTGAATATGTTTACGATCTATCTCAATCTCGCAATAGTACGCTTCATTTAGATGACAAATAAAGCCAGATATTGCGGCTGTTTGCCCTATCTTTAAAGCAAGGTAATTATTGAGTTGCGTTTGGGTTGGTAAAACGATTTTAGTTTGGGAGCTCATTAAATCAATCGCGGGTTGTAAGGCTAACCGAATGGATTTGATGGATGTCTTTCCATCATTGTACTTACGTTTTAAATGTTTGTAATAACTATCAATACATGGAATAGGGTTTTGTAATTTATTAAACAAGGCTTGAATTTTATCTGTTTCAGCTATTTCTGCTTTTAATTTTTCATCAATAACTAATAGGTTGTTATCAATTAGCCAGCGTAATACTGTCAAGTGATGGCGTAATCCATTAGGCCTAAAATATGTGAGTAATACACTATAGTCAGGGATTTTTCTCCAGTTATCGTCACATGTTATGAAAAAAGATACATGTGAATTAGATTTATGAAGAGCTAAACTCACTCCAAACTTATCTATGCACCAAAAAATAAACTTTTTATAAGCAGTTATTATCTCTTTATTGTGGAATAAACGGGTATTTATGCGAATTAGCTTAAATAAGAGCGTACGTTTTGTACATGTAGAGCAAATTTTACCATAGCCTGATGGCATTTCATTTTTGCATCTGGAGCAAGCTGAGAGTAATACGTTATTGCACTTTATACATAGCTGTTTTCTTTTGTTGTCAATCTTGCGATAACGTTTACAGTTTTTGCAGGTTGCAAAGCTATATTTCCTATAGCAAGATAAGCAGAGAAGTTGATTATGGTTTGCCAACGGGGATCTGCTAACATTACGAGAAAGTTTGCCACATTCAGCACACTCTTTCCTTTCACGAAAGTATAAATAACAAGTTTTACAAATAGCGCCGTAATTAGTTATTTTCCCTATACTGAATAGTCCTGCTTGTCTTCCACAGCGGGCACAATCGGTTAATCTTTCGCAATTCAAACAGAGTTGACCGTTCAAGTGAATTCGTTGTATTTTCTTACAAATTTTGCATTTTTTTTGAGGGAACCACTGAGGGTAACAGTTGCTACAGTAAGCTTCGGCTCTATAATTACGAATAATTTTCAATTGTTTCTCACACACAGAGCAAGTATTTAATTGAGGTTTATGCATCTTGGTGCTTATTTTTATTGCTCATCTATATGTAATTTCCGCTTTATTCGTTCCCACTTTCTACTAAGATAAGCAATTGATTCAGTGCTGACTTTTCTTGTTTTCTTAGGTGAAGCTACTTTAGAATTTAAAGCATGTTCAAAAATAAGCTGTAATTCTTTAGGGTAAGGTTCAAATGATAATGCTTTTTGCGTAATGTTACTTTGCTCTATGGCCGTAACTACTTCTGATTTGGTTAAGTTAATGATAGAAAACGCATTTATAAGTAAGCTTTCTCGTTCAGTAAGAGGTAACAGCTCAAAAGTAAGCCCTGTTTTTGGTGAGCATAATTCTTCATGCTTGATATTTAGCTTTTCTATAAATAAAGCTATTGCGTGAGTGGACTTAATAATTGCGGCACGTCTCAGTAAGTTTATAAAATAACGTAATACGGAAAAGTAAGTTTTTTTATTTACCGAGTGACCCAAACATGAGCCAATATCTTTTTTAAATGTAATGTTAAGCTTTTTGAGAGCTGTTATTTGGCTCTGATTTAATGATGTAGATTGTTGAGTAACTAAGCTCTCACCACATTTATGGCAATTATTAAGATGTCGATTATCTGCTGAAAGCAAATGTGGTTGGTATAATGTTTTACAATCATTACATTTGTTTTTAAGTAAAACATTATGTTTTAAGCACCCAAAATTCCATGCTAAACGCCATTGGTTGCGTAAGTATGATTTTTCGCCTAAGCAATAAGGACAAAAAAACTGTCCAATATGATGTATCCGATTACGAGAGCTTCTTGGAATAATCCATTTTGGACTTCCATTAATAAAAGTATTTTCACCATTAATCTCATATAAAATTGAATACAGAGAATGGCTTTGGAGTTTAACAGAATCATTAATTGATAAACTCGTGATGTCTGTATAAATTTGTGGCTCTATAGACTCAAATCCACGGTCTAAATCGTAAGTCCATAAACGGTATTCACTCCAGTAGAAGCCAGTGAAAACAAGTGGCTCCGTACCACAATCTAATGCTGAGCGAATTAGCCAAGACGTAATACTTTCATCAGGATAAATTGCGGTTTTAATTGAAGAGTCTTTTATCCTATAATTTTTCGTAAGCCTTGTGTTGGTTGTACCCATGAGTGCTTCTCTATAATCGCTAAGGTAATTTGTTCTGTACCACTAGTAATTGCTTCAACAGTACAAGCCACTAATAAACGATGAACATTTCCTAAGTTCCCGCCGGAGATAGTGTGAATTTTAGCTGCCAGTGCAGGGTCCTGTAAGTTTGAACAATTTTGTAGTGGTAATACACTTTGAAACTGAAAAAGCAGTTGTTGGAATTTATGGTCAAGTTTCCAAGTTGGTAGCTCAGCTACATCAAAACGACTAGCGTGTTGTGGATCTGTGTGTAGTACTCTTATCGCGTCCCGAGTGCCTACACCAACGATCGGAATCTGCAATTCATTACACAGCATCTTAATGGCATTCATTACTTGGCGCTGCAAACGAGGCGTACCTACTAATAAAGAATGAAACTCGTCAATAATCAGCATTTTTACTTTGTATTCTCTAAAAAGATGTATAGTCTGATAGCGAAGTTTCACGAGACTGTCTGTTGGTCTATAAGGCACATAGAAGCGCTCAAGCAATGAGACATATAACTCTTTCTCATTTGCACTTGGTGGAGCTTCAGCCAAGATTATAGGGCGTATACCGTTTGAATGGCTGTCAACATGAGATTCCCCATATAAATCATAAAATCGTCTAATTAGCGTAGTTTTTCCGTTGTTAGAATCACCAATAACAAGTAAATTTAACATTCTTGGTCGTTTGGGCTTATTCATCAGAGAAACTAGGTTTTCAATTATGTCTTTAGCGATGTCATAACCAATCCAGCGAGGCTCGTCTAAAAAAGCAATTCGTATATCATTAGGTGCGGTCACTAAATGACGAAACTTTTCATGAACGTATGTATATAATTCATTCATTATTCAACATCTCCAAAACTGAACTCAGCATCGTTTGAAAGTAATCCATCATTTAGCGTTTTAGCTTGCTTCATTACTGGTTCTTGGTCTTTAATATTTTGCACCTTAGTGTTAATGATTGACTTACTTTTCTTGTGCGTTTTTTGTCTTTGTGCTTGCCTACGAGCTTTTTTAGTCCGCTGTGCTGATTCATTAACATGTTCACGCATTGCTGTTAAAGCTTCGTTTATTTGCTGCGTGTGAACGTACTTTTCACTATTATTCTTTTTTATATATGAACGAACTTGCTTGTATTCCCAAATACTCATATCAGGTAAAGTTTGATCTGCAAATGGAATTGGGAAATAACATTTTAATTTGGGGTCATAAAACCAAAGACGTCCAATATTTCGAGGATCACGCCGAAAGAGAAATTTTTTACTCTTGTTATCCTCATCAGTATCATTAATATACATATTTAACGCTACGTCGTAGTAACGTAAACCATCAATTGTTACTCCATTGGGTTGGATGGTACGCCTCATGCTTGGCAGGAAGTCTAATAGTACAGTTTGCTCATCTACAGGCATTTGTGGATAACCACAGCCAATATGATCTTCATCACCAAAAACACCTAAACTCCACTGTTGAACTGGCGATATCCCTAAAGATGAATGTGTTCGCTTATGATAAATATTTACAATAAAATTTAATAACCAGGTTTCAAACTCATCTAATGTCATTATAGATTCAGCTTCTGAGTCGTAATTATCTTTTTCTTTAATATTAGAGAATGTAGTTCCGCCTAAATTATGAACTTCTTTCATAAATGTTCCGATAACACGCTCAATATGCCCCCCAAATTCAGGGCGCCCCACAGGACGAAATTCAAGAGCAATACCATGTGCTTCACAAGACTTTGCTAAATCAAGAGAGCGAAAATCAGCACCGTTATCGACATGGATTTTATTCGGGTACCCAAATACATTCCACTCACCTTTTACATTGTGATCCAGCAATAATTTTTCTTTTGGTAAAATACTGCGAGCAATGCACATCGCGACAGATGTTACAGATGGCTCATCAAGTGATAAGTAGTAGCCGGTAATCATTCGACTATAAATGTCCATTGCTAAGGTTAAATGAGGTCTGCCGATTGGTTTACGATATTTGTTATCTACGATTATTAAATCTACTGGAGTATGGTCGATTTGAATCACACTTAATGGATAATCTGCATTTGGAAAGCTATTTGGTTTTGGGGTGAATTTATTATTGGCTTTCTCTTTTTGTCCCCGCTTTCGTAAGCGCTCATTCTCAGAGATTTGTAAAATACGTTTACGGATAGTTCGCTTGCTTGGACTATTTATTTTCTTAGTACTAGCTATGCGTTGGACTTCTCTAATAGTTTGTTCAATTGTGGGGCGTTGTTTATGAAGATAGAAATCGTTTATCACTTGAGAAACTAATTCGTCTTGTTCTTTATTTAAGCGAGAGCTCCCAGCTTGCCAACCGCGTTTTTGATCAACTAATCCAGCAATAGAGCCGATAGAGTTATAAGCTTGTAACCAGCGATATAGGGTGCGGTCGCTTACACCCACCGTTTGTGCTCGTTTTTTAATTGCATTGGGATTGTATTGTTCAGCATTAAGCAAAGGTTTAATTGCTTCATATTTTTTTAATGCTTTTTCCCAATAGTCTTCGTCGATTGTACTCAAATCAACTGATATATCTTCACGTTCATTGATTTTAATGTTTTCTAATTGATAAATACTAGCAATCTTACTTTTTCGAGTATGGAGGTTACGAATCATTACTTGAGCATTTTCATCTAGATATTCAATTAATTCATATTGATTGCCATCATCACGATGGAGGTAGATATTGCCTTTTTTGAGTATGATTCGCCCGCGCTGCAAACGATTGTGCTCACGTTGTTCTATAATGCCTTTTTCAAATAACTCATTATCCATTTTCATAACTCCATACTTCGCTAAATTCGTTTATTGGATCAAACCAGTTGCAAGCAAGCTTTTTAGTTGCTAATAAGTGATAGATGACTTGTAAACCTTTAGTTCTATAAAGTGAGCCAGTGAAGAAACGAGTTAGTAAATTATCTATATTGGTGCCACCGGTTAACATAACTTGATTCATAATAGCGTCTATATCAGCTTGCTCACATTTCAAGCGTTTGTAACGCTGCATAGAATTGATATTAAAAAGAGCTAAATGCCTGATTTTATTTTCATCATAAACATGAAATACGTATCCATTCTCTTTGCAAACAGCGATAGCCGCTTTCCATTTTTCTTTCCAATCCTGCCAATTAGCTCGCCATTTAGAAGTAGGTTTTACCTCTATTAGCATTGATTTTCTTCCATCATTAAAGCGGACAAAAAAATCAGGTGTATAAGAATATGTCACACCATTTTTAATAAATGGGATACGGGTAGGCTGAGATACTATTTCTTCTACGGATTGAAGGTAAGTGAAGTAAATCAAAAAATCCCGTTCTAAGGTTGATTCATAAGGCAAGCTTATATCGCTCTTAAAAGGTAAATGCCCTGATACACTGTTACGTGTCGGCTTAATTTTGCGAACTTGTTGAAATGTTTTTTCTACACTCATAATATTTTGACAACTATTTGTATATTTGTAGTGGATTTGACAGTTATTTGTAATCTTAACGCCATCTAATTGTATCTTGGCAAGTGTAATGAATAGCTATAAGCTATATTTTACGGTTTTATTCTTTCTGATTATGACACTTATTGGTAACTTCTACAGCTCGTCAAACCCTAAACCGGGTGAAATTTCATTGGCGCATAATGGCGTGCTTTTTTTAGATGAGTTGCCAGAGTTCGAACGTAAAGTGCTCGATTCGCTGCGTGAACCTATGGAAACTGGTACTGTCACTATTTCGCGTGCGGCAAGGCAAATGGAGTTTCCGGCGCAGTTTCAGCTTATTACGGCGCTAAACCCCAGCCCTACAGGTTGCCATAATGATAAGCGGGCAACGCCTGATCAAGTAATGCGTTATTTGTCGCGTGTTTCGGGGCCGTTTATTGACCGTATTGACTTACAAATTGAATTACCAAGGCTAACGAGTGTTGAGTTACAAAGTAGCAAACCCGAAGAAACCAGTGCAGTAGTAAGAGCGCGAGTAGAGGCTGCTTATTATTTGCAGCTAAAACGCCAAGGTAAAGTGAATGCGCGGTTAAACAATAAAGAAATGAGTATACATTGTGATCTCGCTTCCACTGAGTTGCAGTTTTTAGCCAGAGCGAGTGAAAAACTGGCATTATCGCCACGCTCATACCATAGAATAATTAAAGTAGCGCGTACTATTAGTGATTTAAAAGGGGCGGAGCGTATTAGCTTAAATGAGCTAAAAGAAGCACTTAACTACCGCGCCTTTGAGCGCTTACTAGCGCAATTAACTAAGTACTAAATAGAGAGCATATAACCTTTGCCGCGTACGGTAACAATGCGCTTTTGATCTTTTTCATCATTTAATTTTTTACGCAAACGGCCAATTAACACATCAACAGTACGATCGTTTGGGCTCCAATCAGGCTGGCCTATTTCTTCAGATATTTTTTCGCGAGAAGTTGCTTTACCTGCGTTACCAATTAAACAAATAAGTACTTTATGTTCCGCTTCGGTTAAGCGCGATTCAGCACCTGTAGCTGTAATTAGTGTGCGGTTGTCGGGGTGTAATTTAAAGTCGGCATATTCTATAAACTCTTCGCCGTTGTCATCGTTTTTATCATTTTCTGAATTTAAGTGTGCAATGCGTTTATATAAAGCACGCATGCGCAGCTCTAGTTCAAGTAAGTCTACGGGTTTGCATATGTAGTCGTCTGCGCCTTGGGCAAGGCCAGCAATACGATCGGCCTGTGAATCACGGCTCGATAATAAAATTACGCCAATATCGGTAAGGGTATTTAGCTCTTTTGCAAGTTGTAAGCCGTCGCGCTTTGGTAAAACAATATCAATAATGGCTAATGAAAAAGCACCGCGCAAATTAACTCGCGACCTTATAGTGCTCAGTGCATCGGCGCCAGTAGGGTCAACTTCTATTGTAAACTCGGTATTTGTAAAATGATTTTGGATGCGTTTAACGAGTAATTCGTCGTCCTCAACCAATAAAACATGAATAGTCATAATACTTTATTGTTAATGTTTATAGTTTTCTATGGTAGCACCATTAAGTAAAGGCTGAGAAGGGCGTTTATTATTTTTAAGTAAGCTAATGTTTCAAAAGTAGTTAATAAGTTTACAGTTTAGAAAATTTAGCACCTTTAGGGTTTTATTAAAGGTGCTATTTAGCCTGCTGTACTCAGAATAAATATCTTAATCTAAGTTTGCTTAATTATTAAAAATAATTTAGCGATTAGTCGTTAGGGTAAAGATAATCCCACCATTGTGGCTCATTTTTAAGTTTTTTATCAAAATAAGCTAACATGGTATTCCACCAATCAAAACGTTTGTCGCGGGCAATAATTTGATGGTTCGCACCTTTGTATTCTATTAACTCTACATCTTTATTAAGTAATTTAAGTGCAGTGTACATAGTTAAGCTTTCGCCAACGGGTACGTTAGTATCACTGTCACCATGAATGAGTAGCATAGGCGTGGTTACTTTATCGGCATTAAATACCGGGCTATGTTTACTATAAAGCTCGGGGTTATTCCACGGAAAGCTGTTTTTAGACGCTTCGCCAGAATATAAGTAGCCCCACCATCCTTCACCCCAGTAAGATGTGAGGTTAGAAATACCAGCATGAGAAATCGATGCGCTAAATAAGTCGGTTTTAGTTGCTAAATGCATAGTCATAAAGCCACCGTAAGAGGCACCTAAATTGCCTACCTTTTCGCTATCTACATAGTTGTATTTATTTAAAAATGCCTGCGTGCCTGCAATTATATCGTCGCTGGTGTAGTTGCCCCACGCATTAACGTGCTGCGCCGAAAACTTTTGCCCAAAGCCGGTAGCGCCTGTTGGCTGTATTACATAAACCACATACCCGTTTGCCGCCCATAAATTAAACGGATAACGTCCAGTAAAGCCTCGTGTCACTGGCGATGTGCCGCCATAGTAATAAACCAGCGCTGGGTGTTTTTTAGTTTTATCAAGGTTATTTGGGATATAAACACGCCCTGAAATTTCAACGCCATTTTTATTAGTGAAATTAAATTCTTCGAGAGTTGGAATTTGTGTATTTGCATAGCTAAGTGGCTTTGAATCCCAGACTATTTTAGCGGTGTTTTTACTTATATTAAATCGCTTTAATTGTTGTGGACTAGAAGCAGTGGTGCCACTGAGTAATATTTCAATGTTGCGCTCGTTTGAGTAGCTAAACTGCTCAACAATATCTAAACCGGTATTTAATTTTTTAAAGCGCTGCTTACTTAAATCAAATAGGTAGAGCGGTTGGGTGTCGTGCTCAGTAACCTTTAGCAATGCGTCGCCATTGTTTAAAACACTCAGTCTTCCAATTGCTGGATCAAACTGTTTACTGAGTGCTTTAACGTTTTTTCCGCCGTCTGTAAGCAGGTAAAGTTGACCGTCGTAGTTATTCGCTAGCATTTCTTTTGGCAATGCTCTACCTGCCCCATTTTTAAAGTCGGGACCTGCAACAACATACACGTCCTTATTGGCGTACTTGGCCTGATTAAAAGTTTTAAATTTACCCAAAGAAGTAAGCTTATTTGATTTTAAATCAAGCTCTACTAGTTCTGTTTCTGGGTGAGTTGACGCTTGCATAGCGACTACAGGGCGGCTCATTAATAGTTTGCCGCGCTTATTGTTAAAGTCTTCAAAGCTATGCGAAAGCGGCCCTTGGCTGAGTGTTTTTATTAAACCACTTTGCGTATCAAGCATATAAACTTGGCTTACTGAACGTGCGTATGACCAGCGATCTTGTAACCCTTTATAATGCTTCGTGAGTTTGTCATTACCCTTGTCAGATGCAGGGTTAGACCAACTAAATATTACACTGTGCTCGTTATAAAAGGTAAAACCGCTAG
Organism: Pseudoalteromonas sp. JB197; assembly: GCF_002332205.1. Classification (NCBI taxonomy): domain Bacteria; kingdom Pseudomonadati; phylum Pseudomonadota; class Gammaproteobacteria; order Alteromonadales; family Pseudoalteromonadaceae; genus Pseudoalteromonas; species Pseudoalteromonas sp. JB197. Next base: position 2,645,617 of record NZ_NRGZ01000001.1, on the reverse strand, counting down.
CGCCTTCTAAGCGAGTAGAGAGGGTTTTTACTGATAAATTTTTACGGTTAAGTTGTTTTAATTCACCATTTAGTAAATACACTAAAAAGCGGTTATCTGGGCTCCAAATAAGGTTGCTTGGTTGTTCTGCCTCAAAGCGATACAGTGTTTGATTGTCGGTGTTTTTAAGTTCAGTTACATTGTTTGCTTGATTTAGTGTTTTATCATTAAAGCGGCGCGTTGTCGTAATATAGTGCTCTGAGTTTGGCGCTAATGATAAGCCGCTAATAGTGGGAGCATCAAATAATTGTTTTGCCGATAAACGCTTAGTTTGTGAAGTACTAAGGGTAATGTTATCGCTCGGTGTTTTTGGTGCAAAGTCGAGTATTACATCGTGCCAATTTGCAACTTGTTGCGCAACAATAATAGCAGTATGACTACCATTATTTAAGGCGAGTTTGTAGCTGCTGTTGTCTGCCTTTTGCAATTCGCCATTTATAAACAATTGCCCTTGTTCAATGCCTTTTAAGGTTAACGTACCTTGGCTAAAACGCGTGGTTTCTATATTAAACTTAAGTGCCTGTAAGCCGCCTAAAGTGAGTGCATTTATTTTATTAAATGGCTGCCAGCTGTGTTTTTTGTCAAACACCGAAAAGTTAGCTACGGGGAGTTGTAGCTGGGGTAATAAGTTACTAATTATGGTATCGCTTTGGGCCGTTTGAAAAGGCTTTAATTGCATGTTTTCAGCCAGTGGCCCAATAAATTGAATTTTAGATTTATCAAGCGGCGCTGCAAACGCGGTAAAACTTAAGCTGCTAAGAGTAAAAAGGGCAAAGGAGTGTTTAAATAGTTTATTGCTATGACGCCAAAGTGCGTTAAGTTTCATTATTATACCTATTATTATTGAGTCTTTGGCCAAATATAGCATGTATTGTTATCATGCCCATATATTCAATTAAGCGGAGAGCAAATGACATTACTGATAGTTTATATGGTCGTTGCCATTGTTATTTCATTTTTATGCTCAGTAATGGAAGCCGTGCTGTTAAGCATTTCACCTAGTTATGTTGCATTACTGCGTAAAAAGCAGCCTGTATTAGCTAAGCAGCTCGAAAAGCTAAAAAATAATATTGATCAGCCATTAGCGGCTATTTTAACGCTTAATACGGTGGCGCATACCGCCGGAGCCGCTGGAGTTGGCGCGCAAGCAGCTATTGTATTTTCGGATGCAGCAGTAGGGGTTGCCTCTGCAGTGATGACTTTATTTGTGCTGGTGTTTTCTGAAATTATACCTAAAACGTTAGGGGCAAACTATTGGCGAGTACTTACCCCAAGTGTGACTTACGGTTTACGCTTTTTAGTTATATTGCTTAAGCCTTTTGTATGGCTTGCACAAAAGCTGACAAATTTAATGGGACCAAAGCATGACCAAGCCTATTATATTCGCCAAGAAATAGAAGCTATGGCCGATATAGGCACCGAGTCGGGGGCGCTGCATCAAGATGAGTCTGAAATAATTCGTAACTTATTACATTTTAGACATGCCAAATTATGCGACTTAATGACCCCACGTACAGTTATTTTTAAAGTTCATAAAGACTTAACCGTAAACGAATACTTGAACTTGCATGGTTCGTCGTCGTTTTCTCGAATATTAGTGTTTGATAAAGACACTGACGATATTATCGGTTTTGTGCATAAAAACGATATTATGTTGGCATGTCATCGCTTAGGCAGCGATTACAAAATTAGTAAGCTAGTAAAGCCAATTTATACGGTTCCTAGTTCGCAAAATGTGTCGTCGTTGTTACAAACCCTATTAACAGACCGCACGCATATTTGTTTAGTAGTTGATGAGTATGGCGACGTACAAGGGATTGTCACTCTTGAGGACATGATTGAGGCGCTAATGGGGTTAGAAATTGTAGATGAGCGTGATCAGTCCACTAATATGCGTGCAGTTGCGAAGCAGCGTTGGCATAAACGTTTGGCAAATAGTAAAAACTTAGTCACTGAAGAGGATAAACACCCTAGAGGAGACAACTAAAGAGGTCTCCTTATTAGCTTGGGGGTTTATAGTTAATGGTATTTCCTGTCACTTTAATCCAATATTGTGCCCAGTCTATAAATTCACTCTTAGATTTAGGACGACTAAATAAAAATCCCTGTATTGCTAAGCGAGTTTTGTAATGCCTTAAATAGGCAAGCTCTTCGGGGCGCTCAACCCCTTCTGCTACTAGTTCTAAATGCTCTTGAGTGGTAATGTCGATGAGGGAGCTTACAACAACTTGAGAAAACTGATCTGTTTCTATATTACTAATAAGTGTGCGGTCTATTTTTATTTCGGTAAAGGGCAAGTTTTTAAGCTGGCTCATGTTAGTAAAGCCAACGCCAAAATCGTCAAGCGATAAACCAAAACCATGCATTCTTAAGCGGTTTAATGTTTCTAATTGGCTTAGGCTTGAAAGTGCATGTTGTTCGGTTATCTCAATAATAATATCACTAGGTTTAAGCTGGTTAAGTTTTAATATAAGCAATAGCTTATTTGGGCAGCTAAGATCGTTTAACTGCATGGGGGATAAGTTAAATGCCAGTTTTAAATTTTGTCCTAGCTGCTCTTTTATATTTTCGAAATCACTGGTGGCTTTTTCAAAGAGCGCAAATGTAATTTCATTAATTAGATCATGTTGCTCAGCAAGGCTAATAAAACGAGCTGGTAAAATTATACTACCGTCGGTATTTGATACAATACGCGCTAATACTTCAGCACTTTTTATTTTACTGGTATTAATACATATTTTAGGTTGATAAAACGGCGTTATTTCGTCATTTTTTAATGCGTTAATAAGCTCTGTTTTTGAAATAGCAGGTTCTTTTATTAAAGTGTGGCTATTTAAATAGGCAACTTTATTTAATAAGGAGCCTACTTGAGTTAATTGTACGGGCTTAGAAATATTACCGATAAGGTGAGCATTATGCTGCTTGGCTAAGTTGGCAGCTAAACTAATTACCTTATGCTCCATTTCAGAAATAATAATAATGGCGCCTTGGTAATTTAGCTCTCCTAAATGGCGTATTAGCTCCATGCCATCCATTTCAGGCATGTTTAAATCGGTAAAAATGGCATCAAAATAGTTTATGTCACGTTTAACTTTTTCTAGCGCTTTTGTAGCACTTAGGCAAGTGGTTATGGTATCCGACATATCTAACTCAGCGAGGATTGCTTCCATTACAATTAAAATAGCTTTTGAGTCATCAACGACCAGAATATTAGGCACTACTTTTTTCACTGTTATCCCTTTCAATGCATAGTGTGTACTACTGTAAAAGTAGTAGATTCTCATGTGTTTGTCATTCTTTTAATGTGTTTATTAGCCGGCTAATAAAAAGTTGTTATTAATCATGCTCGCTCGTGTTTTTTAGCTGAGTCGGTATACTAGCGCTATTGTTTTAAACGGTTTTAATTATGATAAGAATAGAACTTAAGTTAGCCGAACAGCCTTTTACACTAATGGTTTCTGGGCAAAAAGTTGTGCAGATATTTCATAGTCAACAAGCGATTACTTTTGATAACCCCCGCGACAACTATTATCAATTTACTTTTGATAACAAACTAATAGGTATTGATAGCTCATTGGTAAATGAGCAGAGTATTTCGTTGTTTGTAAACGATGAGTTTGCTACGCAACTTGCTTTACCTGCAGCTACTGGCGATGAAACTAAAAAAGGCTGGCTAGGATTGGCCGCACTTGGTTTTAAGTTATTTAAAAGTGCCAAAGTAATTAAGGTGGTGTTAGCGGGAGCGTCAGTTGCCGGCTATGCCTGGTTATTCAGTATTGAGTTTGCACTTATGCTTATTGCTTGCTTAGTGGTGCATGAATACGGCCATGTGCGTGCCATGCAATATTTTGGCATTAAAACCAAAGGCATTTATTTAATTCCGTTTGTAGGCGGGCTTGCAGTAAGTGATGATAAAATTACCACCCGTTGGCAAGATGTGGTTATCTCACTTATGGGGCCCGCATTTGGTTTGATCACCTCTGTTTTAGGTGTGGTGCTTTATTACGCCACCGAGATGGAGATTTTTGCAGGTGTCGCGGTACTCAGCGCATTACTTAACTTATTTAACTTATTGCCCATTTTACCGCTCGACGGTGGTCATGTCCTAAAGAGCATCAGCTTTTCAATGCGCTCTTGGATAGGCTTAAGCGTGTGCTTGCTTGGTGTGTTATTTGGTTTATGGATAAGTTACACCTTTGGCTTAATGCTATTGGTGTTTTTCTTATTCATTGGTGCGCTGGAAATCGTGTTTGAGTGGCGCGGCCGCCATTATTCGCATTTGTTACCACTGGACAAATACGGACAAGGTTTTTCAGCGGTAATGTATGCACTCGTCGTTGCAGGACACGTCGCGGTGATGATGCACTTTGCTGACTCTGAAAATGCAATTTTAAGCCTACCGATGAAGATTTTATCGAGTTAGCAATAATAACAGTATGATGGCTCAAAATTTATTCATTGTGCTGTTTTTTTTGTTCGGTTGTTGCTGTTTTTAAAGGTTTTTGTATGTTTGTTGTTGTTTTTTGTAACTGAAGATGTAGTGTCCTGATATCGGTATTTATTCAGGAATTGTTCAGGGATGTTGTTTAGAAAGGAAGCTGTCGCTCAGCAAAGTGAGCGTTTAACGGGGGCTATTACCCTCGCACAACCTTTATCAATAAAATTGACTGTGACTATTTTGGCATGTGTTGCTGTCGCGGTCATTACATTCTTATTCACCGCAGAATATTCACGCAAAGAAACCGTGCGCGGTTTTTTAATGCCTAATATAGGGGTTATCCAAAGCTTTGCTAATCAAGGTGGTATGATTGAGCAGCTATTTGTACAAGAGGGCGATGCCGTAAATAAAGGTCAGCCGTTGGCGACCATTATTGTGCAGCAAAATAATAGCCAAGGGGTTGCCTTAAGTACCCAGCTTGTTGAGCAGCTAAGTATGCAAATACAGCTGCTTAATGACGAAATCACACAAAATCATACCTTACAAAAGCAAGAGTCACTAAACTTGCAAGCGCAAAAACGTGCACTGACTAATGAACAAGCTGCATTACAAAGCCAGCTAAAACTGACCGATGAAAAACTAGCACTACTTAACCGCCAGCAGAGCAACCTTAATCAACTTAATAAAAATGGCTTTTTATCAAACATTGAGCGTGAGCAACAACAGCAAGCCCTGTTAGATGCTAAGCAAGAAAAACAAAACCTAGCACGTTTGCTGATGCAGCAAGAAAACCAGTTAAGCCAACTTAACTTTAGTATTGCCAACGTACCACAGCAATATACGCTGCGTATAAATAGCCTTAAACGCCAGCAAGCGGATATTCAAAACCAGCTCACACAAATTAAAAGTAACTACCAATATACAATCACCGCCAGTAACAGCGGTGTGGTGACGGGGATTCAAGTAGTAGAAGGTGAAACACTCACTCAAGCCAAACCATTACTGCATATTATTCCCGAAGGTTCAGAATTAGTGGCTGAATTACTATTACCTACTCGCTCAGCAGGCTTTATACAGCTTGGTAACGATACGCGTTTGCGATTTGATGCCTTCCCTTATCAACGCTTTGGTTTTATTAACAGCAAAATTAGCCGTATTGATAAGGCACTCATTACCCCAAACGAAGTACGCTTGCCTATCGTACTACAAGAGCCAGTGTACCGCTTGCAGGCAACGCTCAGTCAGCAGCAAATGCAGGCTTATGGTAAAGCATTTGAGCTAAAAAGCGGCATGCTGTTTGAAGCAGATATTATGCTAGAGCAGCGCACATTAATTGAATGGTTACTCGAGCCGCTGTATAGCCTAAAAGGGCGAATAAGTTAACTATAGCGTACTACGAAATAAAGAAAAATTTAAAAGTTTTGGTGGTTTGCTAAATGTAAGCAACCGAAAAGGACGGCCAGCTTTAGTTAACTTTAGACGGATATCTAAAGCCAGCCTATTAACCGCTCACCTTTATTGAAAGGGAGCACATTAACAACCCGATGACTTAACTAAAAGCATCGGATATATGGAGTATAACATTATGCGTGAATTAAACGTAAATGAAATCTGTCAAGTACAAGGTGGAGCAATTGCAAGCCCGGGAGCTGTTGGTGCTGGTGGGTTACAAGGTGGAACGATGGGATTCTTAGGTGGTGTTGCTCGAGGTGCTGTAATGGGTTCTGCTAGAGGGGCTATTTTTGGAGGTCTAGGTGGTGCTATTTTTGGTGCCGCCATAGGTGCGGCATTTGTGGTAATCAGCCACTCAATGCGATAGTTTTTTATTAGCCACAACTTCATTGTGGCTAATTTTTTCTAAACTTAAGAAATGGAGTTGGACTATGAAAACCTTGAAAGTTGCAGTTTTGTATTATTTACTATTTTTTGTATCACTTTACCTTCTTAAATTCGTTAGTACATTTTTCGAGATTATCGATTACCCCTATGAGGGTGTTGTTGATATTTTGTTTGCCTCAATTTATTTTACGGTGCTTTTTACGTTGTTCGACCATATTTTCTTTAAGCATTTTTTGAAAAATAAAGATGTATAACGTGGGATTAAATTTTTCTTTGTCTAAATCAGTTCCTCTTATCCTTCAATCCGAAATAGCGGAATGCGGTCTAGCCTCTATGGCGATGGTGGCGTGTTATCACGGCCATAAGTTGGATATGCCTGCTATGCGCAAACGCTTTTCGGCTAACCTAAAAGGTATGAACTTACAGCAACTGATTGAGCTGGGCGATAACTTAGGGCTTGCTAGCCGTGCGCTACAATGCCCTCTTGATGAAGTCCATAAATTACAAACGCCATGTATTTTACATTGGGATTTAAATCACTTTGTAGTGCTGACCAAAGTCTCTGGTAAAGGAGTTGCGGCTAAGTTTGCTATTAACGACCCCGCTGTTGGTAAGCGTAGTTTAAGCGCGGAAGAATTCAGTAAGCACTTTACCGGCATTTGTTTAGAGCTGACTCCAACCAGTCAGTTTGAAGCTAAACAAGAACAAGCAAGAATGAAGTTTACCCAGCTTTGGAGCACCATGAAGGGCTTAAAAGCAGGGCTAATAAAGCTGATTGCGTTATCACTGGTATTGCAGTTATTTGCCTTAATGACCCCTTATTATATGCAGTGGGTGGTCGATGAAGCCTTAATCAGTTTTGATGAATCGTTATTAACGGTACTGGCTATGGGGTTTGCTCTTATTGCGATTATTTCGGTGGTGACTAATGCGGTGCGAAGTTGGCTGATTTTACGGCTTTCAAGTTTGCTCAATATGCAAATGGGCGTGAATTTGCTCAGGCACTTATTGCGCTTGCCAATGAACTATTTTGAGTCACGGCATGTGGGCGATATTGTCTCGCGCTTTGGCTCATTAGCGCAAATACGGGAGCGCATGACTACAGGGTTTGTAGAAACACTGGTCGATGGCGTCATGGCTATTACCGTACTCATTATGATGCTTATCTATTCACTAAAACTTACTGCGGTAGTTGTCGGCGCAATTGTGCTGTATACCTTAGTGCGTTTGGCGCTGTATCGGCCGCTGCACCAAGCCACTGAAGAAATGATTCAAAACTCTGCCAAAGAGCAATCGAACTTTTTAGAAAATATTCGCGGTATGCAAACCATAAAACTGTTTGGTAATGAATCACAGCGCCAAGGCATTTGGCAAAACCGCTATGCCGAGGTAATAAATAGTGAAATCCGTTTAGGACGATTAAACATAAGTTTTGATTCATTTAATAAACTGTTATTTGGCCTTGAAAATGTATTAGTAATTTACTTTGCAGCGTCATTGGTAATGAGCAATAGCCTGTCGGTAGGTATGGTACTGGCGTTTATTGCCTATAAAAACCAGCTGACTAGTCGCTTTGCTAATTTAATAGAGCAAATAATTCAATTTAAAATGATGCGCCTGCACCTTGACCGTATTGCTGATATAGCCCTCACGAAACAAGAAGCTAATCGTGACGGTGAAATGGCCTATATCGGTGACGACGAAGGTAATGTTAAAGGCCAGCTTACCCTTGAAAATATCTGCTTTAGTTACAGTGATGATCAAGCCCCCACTCTAAATAATGTAAATTTAACCTTGAATGCGGGTGACTCGATTGCGATTACCGGGCCTTCTGGTGTAGGTAAAACTACGCTAATGAAAATAATGCTCGGGTTACTACAACCTACCTCAGGTAAAGTGCTGCTTGATGGTAAAGATATTACCCAGCTTGGCCTTAAAAATTACCGTAAAAAAATAGCCGCCGTAATGCAAGATGACACGTTATTAGCTGGCTCAATAGCCGATAACATCAGCTTTTTTGACCCACAGCCTAATTACTTAAAAATAGAGCAGTGCGCTCATCATGCGGCAATTCATGATGATATTACCCGCATGACTATGGGTTATAACTCACTAGTGGGTGATATGGGCTCAAATTTATCCGGTGGGCAAGTACAGCGGTTGTTACTGGCGCGAGCGTTATACCAGTCGCCCTGCGTGTTGTTTATGGACGAAGCAACTAGCCATTTAGATAAAGATAACGAGGCTAAAATAAGTGAGCAAATACAGCACTTACCCATCACACGGATTATGATTGCTCATCGCCAAGAAACCATTAATATGGCAGATAAAGTATTTGAACTTAAAGGTGGAGAGCTGGTGAATATACAACAGCAAACGGAAAGTGCGTAATGTTGGGTAGTAAAAAATAATTTAAAAGTTTTGGTGGTTTGCTAAATGCAAACAACCGAAAAGACGGCCAGCTTTAGTTAACTTTAGCGAGCAGCTAAAGCCAGCCTATTAACCGCTCACCTTTATTGTAAAGGTTGAGCATATTAACAACCCGATGACTTAACTAAAAAGCATCGGATTTATGGAGTATAACAAAATGCGTGAATTAAACGTAAAAGAAATTCAAGAAGTGAATGGTGGCGTTGCACCTTTAGTGATTATAGGAGCAAAACTTGCTGGAAGAGCTTTGTTTGGGCTTGGCATGGCACTTCTTACTTCTAAAAAAGCTTATTAAGTTAGCTTATTGATAGGGAGGGTGGAAACCCTCCTTTTACAGGTCTTATGCTTAAATACAGTAAAAAAGCGACGTTGAGTGGGGCACATGTTACTTTTAAGTACAGTGTTTTAAGTGCTACTTTATCGATTGAGATTGATAGTGAAGTATTTTCAAAGCACTTAATTTGGCTACCTTGGCATAACATTGAAGTACCTATTGGTAATGAGCTTTATGACTTGAGAGTCATTACTTTGCCACTCAATATTTATACTTTAAAACTAAATAGTGAGGTTATTATCTCAGAGCTATTCCCTAAGCTCCGATACGCATCTATTGCGACATTTTTTATTGGTTTAGTAAAGCGAGTCTTATATATTTTACCCGCCTTATTTTAAGGGTAAAAACTTAACATTAGCGCAATAAACACGCCGGTTATAATTAATTGCACTAAACAAAAGCCCATGATGTCTTTGGCTTTTAGGCCGGCAATGGCCAGTACCGGTAAAGCCCAGAATGGCTGAATCAGATTAGTCCAGGCATCTCCCCATGCTACCGCCATAGCAACCCTAGGCATATCGGCCCCTAAAGCCTGTGCGGCGGGTATTACAATGGGGGCTTGTACCGCCCATTGGCCGCCGCCTGATGGCACAAATATATTCACTAAGCCGGCACTTAAAAAGCTCCAAAACGGCAATGATTCTGCGTTGGCTATGGCGATAAAGCCTTGCGAAATTTGTTGTGCTAAACCGGTGTCGACCATAATGGCCATGATCCCTGCATAAAATGGGAACTGAATAATAATCCCTGCGCCGCTGGGCACTGCTTGTTGTAAGCTATTAAGTAAATTATATGGCGTTTGATGCAGTAAAATGGCTGAAAATAAAAATAGCGCAATCACACTATTTAAATTAAGTGAGCCACCACTAAAGATAAAATAATTAGCTAAATAAACTAGCCCAAGCATACCAATGCCCAGTCCTAATAATTTGCTGTGCTCAATTTTATCGGCAGGGCGGGTAGCATTGTTGGGTTTAGGTATCGGTTCTGCTAGTCGGCTTTTATCGACATAGATACTGTCTTCAGCGCTGGGTAACATATAGCGATTAACTAGCGGCATAATAATGAATAAGCCCACCACAATGGCGATATTAAAACCTGAGAACAAGGTGGTGCTGGTGTTTATCACGCCCATACTTTGCTCCGCAAAATGCCCTGGAGTAGCAATGGTTAATGGAATTGAGCCAGCTAAACCGCCATGCCAAACAATAAAACCAGAATAGGCACTGGCAACCAGTAGGCGATAATCGACCGGTGTCTGACGCGCAATTGCTTTGGCAAACAAAGCACCAATCACTAAACCAAAACCCCAGTTGATCCAACTGGCGAGCAATGACACTAAGGTGACTAAGATAATCGCTTTTGGCGCAGTATTAGCAAGTTTTGCCAATTGGGTTAGCAGGCGGCTCATAATTGGTGTGCTTGCTAGCATATAGCCGGTCAGAAGTACTAGTAGCATTTGCATAGCAAAACTGAGTAAGTTCCAGAAACCACAGCCCCATGCTGTTAAAACTTGCTGTGGGCTGGAAGGCGTAACTAGTGTTGCAATTATAAAAGTCAGTAAGGTGAGTAAAATTACAAAGATAAACGGATCGGGCAGATAACGTTCGACTAGTTTAGTAAATGGCTTGGCAATTTTATTGAGCATAATGATGTATTTTTATTATGTGTGTGTTTGCCAATTAATCACGAATGTACTTAATTGGCAAATGCGCTGGTCGTTTTAATATTATATCGCGTATCAAAAGCGTTAATTTAAACATTGGTGCTATTTTTGTTGTTCAAGCACCGCTTTTAAACGTGTTTGTACTTCTTCAACCAGTAAATCAGGCTGGAATTTAGATAAAAACGCATTACAGCCCACCTTTTCAACCATGGCTTGGTTAAAACTACCGCTGAGTGAAGTATTAAGTACCACATGGAGATTTTTTAGGCGGTTATCATTACGAATTTCGTGGGTTAACCGATAACCATCCATCGCTGGCATTTCAGCATCGGTGATCAGCATCAGCAACTCTTTTTCTACATCCATGCCTTTATCGGCCCAGGCTTTAAGCATGTTCAGTGCTTCAAGACCATTACTGGCAGGGATAATCTCAATACCTAACTGTGTTAATGTGTCGCTCACTTGTTTGCGCGCTGTGGGTGAGTCATCAGCATGAAGGATTTTGCGGCCTACAAATTCGTTCACAATGCTTTTATCAAGTATTTCATCAGAAATTTGTACTTCGTACTCAACAATTTCAGCGAGTACTTTTTCTACATCGATGATCTCGACTAATTGTTCTTGGCCATCGCGTTGAATTTTGGTCAATGCAGTCAAGTAATGGTTTTTACCAACAGAAGTCGGTGGCGGCATAATATCGGACCATGTCATATTGACGATTTGATCAACTTTACCTATTAAAAAGCCTTGTACCGTACGATTATATTCAGTGATAACCAGATTACTGTCTTCAATGTGTTTGGCCGCAGGCATACAAATAGCTTGGCGCAAATCAATAACCGGAATAGATTCGCCACGAATGTTAGCAACACCAGAAATTTTCGGGTGAGCGTGAGGAATAATATTTAAGTGAGGCAGTTTAACCACCTCTTTTACCTTAAACACGTTAAGGGCAAATAGGTGTCGGCTGTGTAAATAAAACAGCAATAATTCTAAGCGATTTTCACCAACGAGCTGGGTTCGCTGATCAACAGAAGCTAATACACCTGACATAACACACTCGACTAAATAATTAATAATTCAAGTATAGCTTACACTGTTATGTTTAAAAAAAGCAGCCTAGATACTAATCTTAGTCGTTATGTGCTGCGCAGCCATTGCCATCATTTCAGCATTGCAGTAACTTATCGCATAATTGATAGCTAAATAACCAAGTGTGGGCATGCCATTTATATTTAAACGATTATTTTATTAGTCAGAAATCATATTGATCAGGTTAGCTGGCAAGCTGTGGCTATCGCAACACTGCTGCATATGCTGTTGATCTGGTTGCTGTTGGGTTTAGCTGGTGAAACCGCATTAAGCCCCGTTAGCACCTTTGTTTACTACTATATAGTAACGACTTCAACGGTAGGCTATGGTGATTTTTGTGCCAGCACAGACTTGGGACGATGGATTGTAGCAGTACTGCAAATTCCATTTGGTTTGGCTTTATTTGTCGTTCTGTTAGGTAAAACAGGGCAAACAGTTACTTATTTAATTAGGCGCGCTATGACAGGTGATAAAAGTTTTTCGCATTTTAACAATCACATAATTATTTTTGGCTGGCATCAAATCCGCACTAAAAAAATGATTGATTATATCTTGGCTGATCAAAAACGTATGGATAGACGCATTTTGCTGGCGGTGACAGAGCAAATGGAACATCCCTTTTTAGCTAACGCCCATGTTGATTTTGTTCGCTTATCGAGTTTTACCGACTGTGAGGAGCTTGAACGTGTAGCGATTAAGCAAGCCGATAAAATTATTATTGATGGTCAAGATGATGACCAAACATTTACCACAGCACTGCGTATTAGCAAATTAGTAAAAGACGATTGCCACATTAGCGCGCATTTTAATGATGAGAGTAAAGTTGAAATGCTACTAGAGCACTGTCATAACGTGGAATGTTCGAGCACTAAATCAGCTGAAATTTTAGTACGTTCTATGCAAGATCCAGGTTCTAGCCGAGTGCACGAAGAGCTACTATCAATTTTACATGGCGATACGCAGTTTAGCTTAGCCATTCCAGAGCAAAGCAAAGAGATGGAGTTTGGTACTTTGTTTCATCATTTTAAACATCAGCATGATGCTATTTTACTTGGTGTGGCACACAATTTAAGTGCACAAAATATGGATTTAAATCCGCCACTTGATTATAAAATTAACGCCGGCGACATTTTGCACTACATAGCAGTAGAGCGAGTATTAAGTCGTGAGGTTGACTGGCCGGCTTTGGCAAAAGCATGAACGAAGTTATATTTTTAATCATTCTTTTAATTGCCTATATTTTACCTGTGGTTATTGTACTCAATAGTAAGCGTACTCAAGGCCACGAAAAAAATGCTTGGTTAATTGGCATTGTATTTTTTTCGTGGTTAGGGCTTATTATGTATTTAGCCATAGTGCCTAAACATGGGCGTAAAAAAAGGCAAAATAAAAAGCCTTAAATATAAGGCTTTTTGGCAATAGGAAGTAGTTGTCGCAGTGGTATTAATGGTATTACAAGCCATTAGTTTAAATTTTAGTACTATTCAAGCTCTTTCAGTTTGTGCTTCACAAGAGGGTCGTTTGGCGCTAATTGCTTGGCGACTTCGAGTAATTGGATGGCATCATCGGGGTGCTGCTCTTGATGTTTAAGCGCTACATCAATCAGTGGCTGAATATCAATACTGGCTTGATGCTCCTGTACATGAGCTGTTTTTTCGTCTATCAAAATATTATGTGCAGTACTTAGTAACTCTAGGCGATGCGCCGATTTTTTATTCGCTTTATTGAGCCTTTTGTAATAGTCCTCTTTAAAGCGCAAGGTTTTAGTTTGCAGGCGAAATTGCGCAATATCAATTTGTTGATGGCGCATAAAATCCACAGCTACTTGCTTATAAAAACCAAACTTATTTAAGTAAGTAGCGTGAGTGCCGTGGCCCATACCAAATACCCGTAAATGGTTAAGTTGCTTATAGCGCTTGGCATGTAGTCGATCAATACGATTAGTGGGGTCGTAAATAATATAGCCTTGGGCGTTGCCTAAATCTAAATCGGCATAACTGCCTTCCCAATCATATTGCTGAGCTATATCTGTGCTAGAGCGGTCGTCCCATGGCACTAAGCTTTTGTTTTTAGTGCTAACAGGGTGAAAAAACAATACCTGATCCAGCTGGAGTAATTTTGCAAAAGCACCAACCGCAAAGCCGCCACGGCTTAAGCCATAACCCAATCGAGTCTTAAAAGATGTAAGCAGTGGGGATAATTGTTCCAGAAAAAAAATTAAATTGCGGTTACGAAACCAATTACTTTTCCCTAGGTGCTGAAAGGCAATCACATTTACGTTTTGTTTTTGTGCCAGGTGATAACCCCAGGGCGCGAAGTCTGCGTGAAGGTCTTGCTCCTGCACATCAGTACCAGCAGGCGAAAAGGTAAATAGTAGGGGCTTATTAATATCAATAAAGTCGTACTTAACATATACATCGCCAAGTAAATCTCCCCCAGACATTGGCAGTTTGGCTTGCTGCTCATCACACGAAAGGGTTAACCACTCATCTAACCAATACAGTAACTTCATTTTTCCTCCACAAAAACAAGCGGCGAATTATAGCAAATTATCATAGATAAGAAAAACCAACATACTTTTGTAGTAGTGTCATAGAGTTATATCTGTTGCACAGTGAATTGCTTTATTTATAAATTTACCGCTTATTTTAAATAACTAGAGTTCAAGTTAAGTAATAAAAGACTTTACTCCTCAGCCATGCGGGTAATTACTTGCCAATCACTTTTGGTTACGGGCATTATTGACAATCGCCCGCCTTTTTTAAGCGCTATGTCGGTGATGCGAGGGTTAGCTTTTATTTCTTTTAAGCTCACCAGAGAGTTTAAATGAGATTGATAAGTTACTTCTACCACTACCCAGCGAGGGTTGTCGCTGGTGGCTTTAGCATCATAATAATCACTACTTAAATCAAACTGAGTTGGATCTGGGTAAGCTGCTTTTGTTACTACAGCAATACCTACTACGCCTACGAGCTTGCAGCTAGAATGGTAAATCATTACGAGGTCACCTACTTTTACCTCGTCGCGCATAAAGTTACGTGCTTGGTAATTACGTACCCCTTCCCAAAGTGTGGTTTGATTTTGTGCATTTTTAAGATCGTCAATCGAAAATGCATCGGGTTCAGTTTTAAATAGCCAATACGCCATATCAGGACTCGTAGAATGATTTACATCCCTCTATTGTATAGTATCATTTGGGTATTAGAGAATTGAGGAAGTAATAATGAGCCAAGTATTAGATGATTTATTGTCGTTGTTAACACTTGAAGAAATTGAGCAAGGTTTGTATCGAGGGCAAAGCCAAGATTTAGGTTTTGGTGCTGTATTTGGCGGCCAAGTTATGGGCCAAGCGCTATCTGCTGCAAAAGAAACGCTACCAGAGGGGCGTATTGTACATTCACTCCACTCTTACTTTTTACGCCCAGGCGATGCCACTAAGCCTATTGTGTATGATGTAGAAGCTATTCGCGATGGTAAAAGCTTTAGCACTCGTCGGGTTAGTGCTATTCAGTACGGTAAGCCTATTTTTTACATGACAGCGTCTTTTCAAGGGGCTGAAGAAGGATTATCGCATCAGGCGACTATGCCTGACGTACCTTTACCCGAGGAGCTGCGTTCATCGTTAGAGTTTTATAAAGAAAACGCCGAGCAAATACCCGCAGCTATACGCAATCAATTTATTAGTGAAATGCCAATAGAAATACGTCCGGTGACCTTTCATAACCCATTTAAACCTGAAGCAATGGAGCCTGTTAAGCACATTTGGTTTAAAGCTAACGGTGAAATGCCAGACGATCAACGTATTCATAATTACTTATTAGCGTACGCTTCTGATTTTGAATTTTTGCCAACTGCTTTGCAGCCGCATGGTGTGTCTTTTATGCAACCTAATATGCAAGTTGCCACGATTGACCATGCAATGTGGTTTCATCGACCATTTAGAATGGATGACTGGATTTTATACTCAGTTGATAGCCCAAGTGCAAGCTCTGGTCGAGGATTAGTAAGAGGGCAGTTTTTTGACCGCCAAGGCAACTTAATTGCCTCAACAATGCAAGAAGGGGTTATGCGTCAGCGCTAACTTACGCACTAGTAAAAAGGGTAGTAGGTGCCATATAGATTATGCGGCACCTACATTTAAACAGGTAAGTAAGCGGCGTAGCACTCACTTAAAACTAAGGCTTTATTTACACTGACCTTGTACTATATCGCTAATTGACTGCCAAACACGTGCTGGCAATAATGCTTTAAGATGCATATAAGTTTCACATAATTGCACGCTGCCTATTAAGCCTGCATCACCATCAGTAATTAAAGACTGTGCGCGTAAATTATCAATAAAGCCGACCAGCACCTTTTTATCAAAAAACTCCGGGGTTTTAATCCCATGCAAAGTACCTAAGCGTTGTGCCAGCACTTGGCTTTCTCGCTCTAACTCCGCTTTTTCAATGCCGTTGCTAGTTTGTATAAAGCCAATCACAATGGCATAACGCTGCAACGTAAAGTTTAGTGCTTTACCTAACATATCTAATTTAGCCAAACAGTCGTTGGTATTGGTTATATGAATGTTATCGCCATCAAGTTCTATTAAGTTTTGATCGACAAAATTAGCCAAAATACGCGTAATGTAATCCTCATCTAGCTCTCGTAAATACCATTCTTTAGCAAACAGCGGATAAAACGCCGCAATTAGCTGCTGACACTTTGAAACTGTTGTGGTTTTTTCTCTAAACAAATGCAGTGCAATTAAACTTGGTACGGCAAAAAGATGTAAAATATTATTACGATAATAATTAAAGAGTGTTTTTTCTTTATCGTTAATCGCGATAATTTCGCCAAATTCATCACTTATCACATCAAACTTATTAAGCTTTAATGCATGCGTTAACAGTTGCTCTGGTGTTTCCTCTGGAGCTGTTACTTTATTACTGTAGCTGGCGTCGCGTTGTAAGCGTAAGTAAAAATCAAGTTGCGCTAAAAGTTTTGGCTTACTCAGTGCGTGCTTGTCGTTTACCAGTAAAATCATCGCTAATAAATTAACCGCATTAAGTGCCGCTGCATTGTTAATTTTAACCATAACTTGGTCGGCTAGGTTTGCCACTTGTGGGCCTAACCATTGTGGTTTTTGTACATCGGTAGGGTGTATGTCGTCACGCCAATTGGGTTGGTTGTCGTTTAAGTATTGGTTTATGGAAATAGGGTCACCAAAGTTTAAATAACCTCGACCATAGTTTTTAAGATTTTTAATCGCTTTAAAAATTCCAAAGATAGACTCACCTTTTTTATCATTTCCAGCGAGTTCTTTAAGGTACGTGTTAATTTCCATAACGTGCTCGTAACCAATATATACCGGCACAATAGAAATAGGGCGGTCAATACCACGCAGCATAGCTTGCATGGTCATTGCTAACATACCCGTTTTAGGTGGTAACAAACGCCCGGTGCGGCTACGCCCGCCCTCGGTATAAAATTTAACAGAGTAACCTTTAATAAATAACTGGCTTAAATATTCTTTAAATACTGCAGAGTAGAGCTTATTACCGGCAAATGAACGGCGAATAAAAAACGCACCCGAGCGGCGAAAGATCCCGCCTGCCGGAAAAAAGTTAAGGTTAATACCCGCGGCTATATGTGGTGGTACTAAACCTTGATGATAAATAGCATAAGTAAGTAGTAAGTAATCCATATGGCTGCGATGGCACGGCATATAAATAATTTCGTGGCCTTTATTAGTCAGCTCATGAATTTGCTCTGTGTATTTTATATCTATACCGTTATATAGCTTATTCCACAGCCAAGTTAAAAAGCGCTCAGCTACGCGTATCATTGCCTCTGAATAATTAGCCGCTATTTCATTAAGTAACTTAACCGCATTTTGACGTGCTTGCGCTTGGCTAATATTTTTAGCTTTTGCTTCGTCTTGTATGGCTTTTTTTATTGTTGGAGAGGCTAATAATGAGTTAAATAGCTGCTCGCGCGATGGCATTTTAGGGCCTGTTGCGGCAAGTTTTTGGCGGCGAAAGTGCACGCGGGCTACTCTTAATAGTTTTTGTGGAAGCTCGTTAACGTCCGCTTTTTCGTCTACTAAAAGTGATAAGTCGAGTGGTTGGCTAAAGCGGATAAAGTTATCTCGGCCAGAAAACAACACCACAAATAACTTTCTAAACCAACTTGGTGTTAATGAGTGTGTTATGAGCGTGCTAAGTCCGGGCTTTTCTTTGCCGGGCGCTCGGCCCCATAAAATAGTAACAGGAATAACCTGTACATCTTTTTGACCACTACTTAATAAGTGATCAATAATTTGTTTGCCTTGCGCCAGTGCATTAGTTGGCTTTGCTATGTCACCAATTAATGGAGGTGGGTTTTCAATCCCTATAAAGCGGTCTAAGCGTTGTGTGCCTAATACTTGTTGTTCTCTAGGATCGGGTAATCCATGGCGTTTACATACCCGAGCAAGCGCCGCTAAGTCAAAGCGAGAGTTTAGGCGCACAATATAAAAGGTAGGGTTTTTAGAGTTTAATTCATATTGTTCAGTCGGCTTTTCTGGCAGTACCTTACTTCTTACAAGTAAGCGGCTTACTCCAGCTGATAAAACATTTAAGCAATAATTTACAATACGCATCGACTCACCATATAGAGAGTAATTACCCATATAATTTGGGTATATAAAAGCAAAATTGGCGCATATGATAACATAAGATCTAAAAAAGCCTTTAATTTGCGTTGCCGATTAGTCAGTACGTTATGGCTTAATATATATGCATTACACTTGATTGTAGCTGCTCTATAATAGGTTGCAGTATATTTGAGCAACCAGCAGGCTGTAATTATTTACTAATTAGCTGTTGCATTTATCACCAATGTAATTATAATACGCAGGCTTTCAAAATTCCCAAGGGAACTTGGAAGGATAAATTAAGCTAGGATTTCTAGCTAATAAACAGGAGTTCCGATTTGGAACTCAACGTAGATATAATCTAACAACCGACATCTTAATATTTAAGATTGTTTCGGTCGTTTTTTTATGCTCTTTTAAATGCTCTTTATATTGAGGTTAAGAATGTCAAATCAACGCATTCGTATTCGCCTAAAAGCTTTTGACCACCGTTTGATTGACCAATCAACGGCGGAAATCGTGGAAACTGCGAAACGCACTGGCGCACAAGTACGTGGACCAATTCCACTACCTACACGCTTTGAACGTTTTACTGTACTAACATCACCGCACGTTAATAAAGACGCGCGTGATCAGTACGAGATCCGCACCCATAAACGTCTGATCGACATCGTTGAACCAACTGACAAGACTGTTGACGCTCTTATGCGTTTAGATCTTGCTGCTGGTGTAGATGTTCAAATCAGCCTGGGTTAATCGGAAGATTAGAGAGGTTTTAGGAAAATGGCATTAGGTCTAGTCGGTCGTAAAGTGGGTATGACACGAATCTTCACTGAAGATGGTGTATCTATCCCTGTGACAGTTATTGAAGCGACACCTAACCGCATTGCTCAGATTAAATCTGAAGCAACAGACGGTTATAACGCGCTTCAAGTAACCGCAGGCACTAAAAAAGCAAGTCGTGTAAACAAAGCTTCAGCGGGTCATTTCGCTAAAGCTGGTGTTGAAGCGGGTCGCGGTCTGTGGGAATTCCGCCTAAATGGTGGTGAAGGCGATTTTGAAGTAGGCGCTGAGCTTACTGTTGAATTATTCAACGAAATCAACAAGGTTGACGTAACCGGTACTTCTAAAGGTAAAGGTTTCCAAGGTGGTGTTAAGCGCTGGAATTTCAGCATGCAAGACGCTACACATGGTAACTCTCTATCTCACCGTGCTCCTGGTTCAATCGGTCAAAACCAATCACCTGGTAAGGTGTTTAAAGGTAAGAAAATGGCCGGTCATATGGGTGCTGAGCGTGTAACGACTCAAAACTTAGAACTAGTTCGCGTTGACGCTGAGCGTAATTTGCTTTTAGTTAAAGGTGCAGTACCTGGCGCTATCGGCGGTGACGTTATCGTTAAACCAGCTGTTAAAGCATAAGTCCTGGAGATTTAGTGATGGAATTAGCAATTAAAGACGCTTCTGGCGGTCTTGAAGTTTCTGAAGCTACTTTTGGACGTGAGTTTAACGAAGCATTAGTACATCAAGTAGTTGTTGCATACGCAGCAGGTGCTCGTCAAGGTACTCGTGCTCAGAAGACACGTTCTGAAGTAAGCGGTGGTGGTAAAAAGCCATGGGCTCAAAAAGGTACTGGCCGAGCACGTGCTGGTACGATTCGTAGCCCAATTTGGCGTTCAGGTGGCGTTAGCTTTGCAGCTAAACCACAGGATCATAGCCAAAAAGTAAACCGTAAAATGTACCGCGGTGCGATTAAAAGCATCTTATCTGAATTAGTTCGTCAAGAGCGTTTAATCGTTGTTGAAAGTTTTGCTCTAGCAGCACCAAAAACTAAAGAACTAGTTGCTAAGCTTAAAGAACTTGAGCTTAAAGATGTTCTTATCGTGACTGAAGAAGTAGATGAAAATCTTTTCTTATCGGCACGTAACCTTTATAAGGTTGACACGCGTGATGTAGCTGGTATCGATCCTGTAAGCTTAATTGCTTTCGACAAGGTACTTATTACAGCCGCTGCTGTTAAGCAACTTGAGGAGGCGCTAGCATGATTCGCGAAGAACGTCTTTTAAAAGTGATCGTTGCTCCACATATCTCTGAAAAAAGCACTATTGCTGCTGAAGAAAACAATACTATTGTTTTTAAAGTAGCAAAAGATTCAACTAAAGCTGAAGTTAAAGCAGCAGTTGAGAAGCTTTTTGAAGTAGAAGTAACGGGTGTTCGCACACTTAACGTTAAGGGTAAAACAAAACGTACTGGCGCACGTTTCGGTCGTCGTAACGACTGGAAAAAAGCTTACGTTACTCTTAAAGAAGGTAGCGAGCTAGACTTTGTCGGCGGCGCCGAGTAATAAGGGGATAGAATTATGGCACTTCAAAAGTGTAAGCCTACTTCTGCGGGCCGTCGTCACTTAGTTAAAGTGGTTAACTCTGATTTACATAAGGGTAAGCCGTACGCACCACTATTAGAGAAAAACTCTAAATCAGGTGGTCGTAATAACAATGGTCGTATTACGGTTCGTCATATCGGTGGTGGTCATAAGCAACATTACCGTTTAATCGATTTTAAACGTACTAAAGATGGCATTCCAGCCACTGTTGAACGTTTAGAATACGATCCAAATCGTAGCGCAAACATCGCTCTTGTATTATATGCAGACGGTGAGCGTCGTTACATTATCGCACCAAAAGGCTTAAAAGCTGGCGATGCAATCCAGTCTGGTGTTGATGCACCAATCAAACCTGGTAATGCATTACCAATGCGTAATATGCCTGTAGGTTCGACTGTTCACAACGTAGAATTAAAACCAGGTAAAGGTGCTCAAATCGCACGTTCTGCTGGTGCATACGTTCAAATCCTTGCTCGTGATGGTCAGTATGTAACATTACGTCTTCGTTCAGGCGAAGTACGTAAAGTTGAAGCTGATTGTCGTGCGACTCTAGGTGAAGTAGGCAATGCTGAGCATATGCTTCGTTCACTTGGTAAAGCAGGTGCAAATCGCTGGCGTGGTATCCGTCCGACAGTTCGTGGTGTTGCCATGAACCCGGTAGATCACCCACACGGTGGTGGTGAAGGTCGTACATCTGGTGGTCGTCATCCTGTGTCTCCATGGGGTAAGCCGACTAAAGGTGCTAAGACACGTAAGAACAAGCGTACTGATAAGTTTATCGTACGTCGTCGTACTAAATAATAGTTGAGGAATAGCCATGCCACGTTCTCTCAAGAAGGGTCCTTTTATAGACCTACACTTGCTGAAGAAGGTAGAGAAAGCGTTGGAAAGCGGAGACAAGAAGCCAATTAAAACTTGGAGCCGTCGTTCAATGATCATACCTAACATGATCGGATTGACCATCGCTGTCCATAATGGTCGTCAGCACGTTCCTGTGTTTATCACAGACGAAATGATCGGTCACAAACTAGGTGAATTTGCACCAACTCGCACTTACCGTGGCCATGCTGCGGATAAGAAAGCGAAGAAACGATAAGAGGGGAAGATAAATGCAAGCATTAGCTAAACATAAATTCGCCTCTGGTTCGGCGCAAAAAGCACGTCTAGTTGCAGATCAGATCCGCGGACTACCGGTTGATCGCGCACTAGAAATCCTGGCGTACAGCCCGAAAAAAGCGGCTGTATTAGTAAAGAAAGTACTTGAGTCTGCTATTGCTAACGCAGAGCATAACGAAGGTGCTGACATTGATGAGCTTCGTATAACAACGATCTTTGTGGACGATGGTCCTACAATGAAACGTATTATGCCACGTGCTAAAGGGCGCGCAGACCGCATCCTTAAGCGTACAAGCCATATCACTGTTATGGTTTCAGATAGCTAGGAGATATAAGTAATGGGACAAAAAGTTCATCCTACTGGTATTCGCCTAGGTATATCTAAACCTTGGGTTTCTACCTGGTACGCGAGTTCAAAAGATTTCTCTGCACAGCTTTTTGGCGATCACAAAGTACGTACATTCCTTACAAAGGAATTGAAAACGGCTTCTGTGTCTAAAATCGTTATTGAGCGTCCAGCAAAATCAATCCGCGTAACAATCCACACGGCTCGTCCGGGTGTTGTTATCGGTAAAAAAGGCGAAGACGTAGAAAAATTACGTCAAGCGGTAACTAAAATCGCTGGTGTACCTGCTCAGATTAATATTTCTGAAGTACGTAAACCAGAACTAGATGCACAACTAGTAGCAGACGGCATTGCCTCTCAACTAGAGCGTCGTGTTATGTTCCGTCGCGCTATGAAGCGTTCGGTACAAAATGCAATGCGCATCGGTTCTAAAGGGATTAAAGTTGAAGTTAGCGGTCGTCTTGGCGGCGCAGAAATCGCACGTACAGAGTGGTATCGTGAAGGTCGTGTACCTCTACATACTCTTCGTGCTGATATCGACTACGCAACTTCTGAGGCCTTAACCACTTATGGTATCATTGGTGTTAAAGTTTGGATCTTCAAAGGCGAAGTTATTGGTGGTTTACCACTAGTACAAGAGCAAGAGAAGCCAGCTAAACGCGCACCAAAGAAAGCCAAAAAAAGTGCTAAGTAGAGGTAGCGAGTAATGTTACAGCCAAAACGTACAAAATTCCGTAAAACGCACAAAGGTCGCAACCGTGGTCTAGCGCAAAACGGTAACAAAGTAAGCTTCGGTACTTTCGGTTTGAAAGCTACTGGCCGTGGCCGCATGACTGCTCGTCAAATCGAAGCAGCTCGTCGTGCCATGACGCGTCACGTGAAACGTCAAGGTAAAATCTGGATCCGTGTTTTCCCAGACAAGCCAATCACGAACAAACCGCTTGAAGTTCGTATGGGTAAAGGTAAAGGTTCTGTTGAGTATTGGGTTGCTGAAATTCAGCCTGGTAAAGTACTTTACGAAATGGAAGGTGTTTCAGAAGAGCTTGCTCGTGAAGCGTTTGACCTTGCTGCTCGTAAATTGCCATTCAAAACAACTTTCGTAACTCGGACGGTAATGTGATGAAAGCTAGCGAACTAAAAGATAAAAGCGTAGAAGAGCTTAATACTGAACTTCTAGGACTTCTTCGTGAGCAATTTAATATGCGCATGCAAGCAAGCACTGGTCAGTTAGCTCAGACACACACGCTAAGAACAGTACGCCGCGATATCGCGCGTGTAAAAACAGTTATTAACCAGAAGGCAGGTCAATAATGAGCGATAAAATTCGTACTCTTCAAGGCCGTGTAATTAGCGACAAGATGGAAAAGTCTTTCACTATTGCTATCGCACGTTATGTGAAGCACCCAATTTATGGGAAATTCATTCGACGCACGACTAAGCTACACGTACATGACGAAAATAATGAAGTTCAGGCTGGTGACGTAGTTACTATCCGTGAATGTGCTCCAATTTCTAAGAGTAAATCTTGGACATTCGTAGCAGTTATTGAGCGTCCAAAACAAGCTTAATTTTTAATTAAGTCTGTTTTATAAAAAGCCCCGGCATTTATTTGCTGGGGCTTTTTGTTTTTACGAAGCTGCGAGTTTGAGCTGCAAGCAATCAGCAACTCAGAGTTAATTTAGCGCTCTTTTATGATTGTGGTATTTATACATAACAACAATATTTATCTACTCAATAAAGCTCAGGCACAAATAGCCCCTTTTATCCTTCGAAAATACATTTCTTAATTTGTTTTTAACTATATTTACTAAAGTTAATAACTAAATAGAATATCAAAGTTGATTCTGTTCTTTTTTTAACTCTGCATTGCCCGCTATCCTACAAGCTCAGTAAACCTCAACAGATAGTCTCTGGGTGAGGTAAAACTCATTTTGAACGACGTATAACAGTACGTTGTGTTTAACTTTTAGGGTTACGGGGAATTGATTCATGTTGCTAGGTCAACTAAACGCTGCGGCAAGTCCGCTATCGCAAGAGCAAGTACAAAAGCTGCAAGGTTTAGTGGCTGAGCTTAATCCAATTCAACAAGCATGGGTTAGCGGCTATCTTGCTGCAAATGCTAATACGGCGGCCTTAGGCGGTGCTATGGGCGCAGCTCCAAGTGTTGGTGAGGCAGTTTCATTAACTATTTTATATGGCTCGCAAACAGGTAATGCAAAGGGTGTAGCTGCTAAGTTAAAAGCACAAGCAGAGTCACGCGGTTTAGCCGTAAAGCTAGTGAGCATGGCCGATTACAAACCAACTGCACTAAAAAAAGAAAAGTTTATAACTGTGGTTGTTGCAACTTACGGCGAAGGTGAACCACCAGAAGATGCAGAGGCTTTACACGAATTTTTAACCACTAAAAAAGCGCCTAAGTTAGATGGGGTGAAGGTAGCCGTGATTGGCTTGGGGGATTCGAGCTATGAATTTTTTTGCCAAACAGCAAAAGACTTTGAGCAGCGGTTAAATACACTCGGCGCAGAAACAATTTATCAACGCGCCGATTTAGATGTAGATTACGAAGACGAAGCGACAACTTGGATCACTGGCGCACTGGATGCCTTTGAACCGGATTTAAAAGCACAGCAAGGTAGCTCAGGTGGTCAAGTTATCGCAATGCCGTTTGCTGGGTCAACTACCGTGGCAAGCCAATATACTAAGCAAAACCCGTTTGCCGCAGAACTAGGTTTAGTGCAAAAAATTACAGGTCGCGATTCAACTAAAGATGTCCGCCACGTAGAAATTTCGCTTGAAGGCTCAGACATTAGTTATATACCAGGTGATTCATTAGGTGTGTATTTTTTAAATGACGAAGCCCGTGTTGATGAGTTGCTTACACACACGCAAATTGATGCAGCTAGTTTAGTAAAAGTTGCAGATGAACAGCTAAGTATTCGCGATGCACTGATTGAAAAACTTGAATTAACGCAGTCGTACCCTGGCTTTGTGGAAAAATATGCAATAGCGACAGGCACACCACAACTATTAAAATTGGTTGAAGATAAAGCGGCAATGCATCAATACATTGAGCCGCGCCAAATATTTGATGTAGTTGCACAAAACCCTGCTAAGCTCGACGCGCAAACACTCGTCGATTGCCTGCGTAAATTACAAGCACGTTTATATTCAATTGCCTCTAGCCAAAGCGAGGTTGAAGACGAGGTACATTTAACCGTAGCATTAGTTGAGTTTGATGCCTTTGGTCGTGAGCATTTAGGCGGTTGTTCGGGCTATTTAGCGCGCCGTGCTGAGGAAGGCTGTAAAGTTAAGATATTTAGTGAGCATAACGATAATTTTCGTTTACCAACGAATGATGAAACACCAATCATTATGGTTGGCCCTGGTACGGGAATAGCACCGTTTCGAGCCTTTTTACAAGAGCGTGATGCGCGTGGCGCATCAGGTAAAAACTGGCTGTTTTTTGGCAATCCACATTTTACTCAAGACTTTTTATACCAAGTTGAAATTCAAGGTTACTTAAAGTCGGGTTTACTAAGCAAAGTAGATGTTGCATTTAGCCGCGATCAAGCAGAAAAAGTTTACGTGCAAGACAAGCTACGCCAAAACTCAAAAGACGTATTTGCATGGCTAGAAGCGGGCGCGCATTTATATATTTGTGGTGACGCTAATCGAATGGCAAAAGACGTGCACAATGCGTTGGTTGATATTATTAGCGAGAACACAGGTAAGAGCTATGAAGATGCAGATCAATACTTGAAAGATTTGCGCAGCGCAAATCGCTATCAGAAAGATGTGTACTAACCGCGCTTCTTATTTTATTTAACATCTAATTATCGTAACTGTAATAAATTTAGGATTTAAAATGAGCGAACAAGATAAAAACGTAAAGCTTTCTGATAACGAGCGCTTAAAAGGCGAAAGTAACTTTTTGCGCGGCACAATTGCTCAGGGGTTAAAAGATGAAATTACTGGTGGTTTTACCGCAGATAACTTTCAGTTAATTCGTTTTCATGGCATGTATCAACAGGATGATCGTGATATACGCTCTGAACGTGTAAAGCAGAAATTAGAGCCTTTACATAATGTTATGCTGCGCGCGCGTATGCCTGGCGGTATCATTAAACCCGCACAGTGGTTAGCAGTTGATAATTTTTCCGGTGATAAAACAACGTATGGCAGCATTCGTTTAACTACCCGACAAACATTTCAATTTCATGGTGTATTAAAGCCAGAAATAAAAGGCATGCACCAATTACTCGATAGTGTTGGTATTGATTCTATAGCAACGGCGGGTGACGTTAATCGTAATGTACTTTGTACGACTAATCCTGTTGAATCCGAACTGCATTTAGAGGCTTATCAATGGGCTGTGAAAATTTCTGAGCATTTATTACCAAAAACCAAAGCATACGCTGAAATTTGGTTGGATGGTGAAAAGACAGAAACCACAGAAGAACCCATTTTAGGGGCGACTTATTTACCGCGCAAATTTAAAACTACGGTAACAATTCCACCTAATAACGAGGTTGATATACATGCTAACGACTTAAATTTTGTTGCGGTTGCACAAAACGGCAAGCTAGTTGGTTTTAATGTGTTGGTGGGTGGGGGCCTTGCTATGACTCATGGTGATACTGCAACTTACCCACGCAAAGCTGATGAATTTGGTTTTATACCTCTTGAGCATACATTGAGTGTAGCTGAACATGTTTTATCAGTTCAGCGTGATTGGGGGAATCGCGAAAATCGTAAAAATGCAAAAACAAAATATACGCTCGACCGTGTTGGTAGCGATGTTTTTAAAGCAGAAGTTGAAAAACGTGTTGGTGTTAAATTTGAGCCGATTAGACCTTATAAGTTCACTCATCGTGGCGATCGCATCGGCTGGGTTGATGGCATTGATGGAAAGAGTCATTTAACACTATTTATCCAAAGTGGTCGTATTTTGGATTACCCAGACAAGCCATTAAAAACAGGTTGTCGCAAAATTGCTGAAATTCATCAAGGTGATTTTCGTATGACAGCAAATCAAAATTTGATCATTGCCGGTGTGCCTGCTGATCAAAAAGCAATAATTGAAAAAATAGCGCGTGAACACGGTTTGATTGATGACAAAGATTCAGAGCAACGTAAAAACTCAATGGCGTGTGTATCACTTCCGACTTGTCCTTTAGCGATGGCGGAAGCCGAGCGTTACTTACCGAGTTTAATTGAAAAAATAGAAGGCTTATTGGCTAAGCATGGAGTACCAAATGACAGTATTATTATGCGCGTTGTGGGTTGCCCCAATGGCTGTGGGCGTGCCATGTTAGCCGAAGCGGGATTGGTTGGGAAAGGTCCGGGTAAATATAATGTGTATCTAGGCGGTAACCTTGAAGGCACACGTATTCCTAAATTATATTTAGAAAATGTGGGTGAAGACGTGTATTTAGCTGCTTTTGATGAATTAATTGGTCAATGGGTTAATGAGCGTAATGACGGTGAATGCTTTGGTGATTTTGTGATCCGCAAAGGCATTGTTGCTGAAGTTAAAGTATCAGTTACCGATTTTCACGCATAATAATAAGCCAGTGCAACACACTGGCTAAGGTTTGGAATTTGCCATGAGTGAATTTAAAAACATTTTACAGTTAGATAAACAAAGCCAAACTAGCATGCTAGCAGACGCCAATGGCATACTGAAAAACATGAGCGCCGAGCAGCGCGTGCAATGGGCACTTGAAAACTTACCTGAGACACATTTTTTATCATCGAGTTTTGGTATTCAAGCCGCCGTAATGTTGCACTTAATAACATCACAACAGCCAGATATTCCGGTGGTATTAACAGATACAGGTTATTTGTTTCCACAAACGTATCAATTTATTGAGCAAATGACGGCACGTTTATCACTCAATTTAAAAGTGTACAAATCAGAGCTTAGCCCTGCTTGGCAAGAAGCTAAATTTGGCAAGCTATGGGAGCAAGGAGAGGCCGGAATTAAGCAGTACAATCAGCTTAATAAAGTTGAGCCGATGACTCGCGCCTTAAAAGAAATTAATGCTGGTACGTGGTTTAGTGGCCTGCGTCGCGACCAAGCATCAAGCCGTGCTGATAAGCAAGTAATTGAAATTAGCCGTGGTACAGTAAAAGTTTACCCAATTATTGAGTGGACAAACCGCGATGTATATCAGTATTTAACTAAGCATAACTTGCCGTACCATCCTCTTTGGGAAGAAGGCTATGTCTCTATGGGAGACATACATACTACACGTAAGCTAGAGCCCGGTATGACCGAAGAGGAAACTCGTTTTTTTGGTTTAAACCGAGAGTGTGGTTTGCACATTGATGGTGATGGTATTTAATATTATTGATTATCTCGCTCAATACTTAATAAAACGCAGCCTTGGCTGCGTTTTTTACTTACACAAAAGGATTGCCTGATTGATTGCTTTTGATTAAACTTGGCCGAATAAAGGATTAATTTTAAGCAGGAAGGCTATGAAATACTTTACCTATTTAGCAGTGTCAGTAATGATTATTGCTGTTATTTCTCTGTTTTATTTAAAAAAGCCAAACGGAGAAACATGGCTTAGTACATCTGTTGTGATCAACGAATCTCAGCAAATTAAAGATAAAATAATCTCGTTTACCAGCAATACGTTTGAGCAAGCCGTTAGTAGCGTGTCGAACACACCCTCAACAACCCGCAGTAAAATATTTAAGTGGCAAGATCGGCAAGGCCAATGGCATTTTTCAGATACGCCTCACCCTAATGGTAAAAGTGTTGAAGTAAAACTAGACCCTAAAGATATTAACGTGGTGGTTGCCCAAGATACGGCTATTTTATCGGGCAGTTCCAAATCCTCAGCAGTAAATAGCACTTCAGCTACACCTAGAGTTTATGATCCAGTATCAATTAAAAAGGTGTTTGATGACGCTGAAAAAGCAAAACAAAAATTAGAGCAACGTACTAAACAATTAAATGATTTAAACGGTTTTTAATTATTCATTATTCATTATTTGTGTTTATGGCTATGCGCTTTTAAATAACGCTTTTCTGCTTCCATAAGTAAAATAGTTAAATAAATTTTAGTGGGTAACGATAATAATACGCCAATAGCAATGCAGGCTGCCGCTATAATTATGCCGTTAATACCATGCTGGCGAGTAAAGTAGCTTGATACAATTAACGCATGACCAGTCACAATTAGGCATAACCCAAGTACAATTGATATTTTAAGTAGCCTAATAATTATGATTTGTGACATAGCGCCCTCACTAATAGTCTTACTAGTGTAGGGTGTTTTTAAAGCATGACCTTGATTTATCGCAACTGACGCGCATAAAAAAGCCTAACAAAATTGTTAGGCTATGATTAAATTTTAGGCGTAAGTTTAAGCTGCTATTAGTTAATCGAGCATATTACGAAGTACATACTGTAAAATGCCACCGTGTTTGTAGTAATCCCACTCTTTTGGCGTATCAATACGTACATCGGCACTAAAGCTTACTTTTTTACCTTCACTATTAGTTGCAATAACGCTTACTTCCTTGGTTTTATCAAGCAAGCCTTCAATATCAAACTGCTCTTGGCCGGTTAAACCTAGCGACTCATGGCTTTCGCCATCTTTAA
Source organism: Pseudoalteromonas sp. JB197 (assembly GCF_002332205.1). NCBI lineage: Bacteria > Pseudomonadati > Pseudomonadota > Gammaproteobacteria > Alteromonadales > Pseudoalteromonadaceae > Pseudoalteromonas > Pseudoalteromonas sp. JB197. The sequence goes on along the minus strand of NZ_NRGZ01000001.1, from coordinate 2,615,703 downwards.
ACTGTAGCGGTAAAACTCCCATACCAATAAGGTTAGAGCGATGAATACGCTCATAGCTTTGTGCTATTACAGCTTTAACACCTAAAAGTAGCGAGCCTTTAGCCGCCCAGTCGCGAGATGAGCCGGTACCATATTCTTTACCAGCTAAAATAACCAATGGCGTATCGTTCTTTTGATATTCCATGGCTGCATCATAAATACTGGCAAGCTCATCATCAGGTTGCGTGCGGGTAACACCGCCTTCAGTACCAGGTGCAAGGAGGTTTTTAAGCCTAATATTAGCAAATGTACCGCGCATCATTACTTCGTGGTTACCACGACGCGAACCATAGGAGTTAAACTGCGCTTGTCCTACTTTGTTATCTTGTAAATATAACCCTGCTGGTGAGTCTGCTTTAATCGCACCGGCTGGCGAAATATGATCCGTAGTAACCGAGTCACCTAGTTTTGCTAAACAACGTGCGCCGGTAATGGTTGGAATACCCGGAGGCTCAATACTCATACCATCAAAAAAGGGTGCTTTTTTAATATAAGTTGATGCATCATCCCAATCGTAAAGTTTACCATCAGGTATTTGAATTTTTTGCCAACGGCTATCGCCTTCGTATACGTTAGCATAACTTTTTTCGAACATTTCTCTGGTTACCGTTTCCTTAACTAAATCGCTTACTTCTTTAACACTTGGCCAAATGTTTTTAAGGTAAATATCGTTACCGTTAGCATCTTGTGCCAGTGGTTCGTTATATACGTCAATATCGGTTCTGCCCGCAATGGCGTAAGCTACAACAAGCGGAGGAGAAGCTAAAAAGTTCATTTTTACATCTTGGTGAATACGCCCTTCAAAGTTACGGTTACCCGATAAAATTGAGCTCACAACCAGTTTGTGCTTTTGAATAGCATCTGAAATTTCAGGAGCTAGTGGGCCTGAGTTACCAATACACGTGGTACAACCATAGCCAACTAAGTTAAAGCCTAGGCTTTCTAAATCTTCCATTAGCCCTGCTTTTTCTAAGTAGTCAGTAACGACCTTAGAGCCAGGAGCAAGCGATGTTTTAACCCAAGGTTTTACATTAATCCCTAATTGCTTGGCTTTTTTAGCAACTAAACCAGCCGCTAAAATAACACTGGGGTTAGAGGTATTTGTACAACTAGTAATTGCGGCAATAACACAGGCACCATCGTTTAGTTCAAACTCTTGGCCCTTAAAGTTTACTTTGGCTGCCCCTATAAACGGTGCTTCATTACTTGACTCGTCAGGGTTAGTTGCAGGGCCTTCGCTTTCGATACGTGCTTGCTGTGTATCACTGCTGCTAATTTTTGCTAAACGCTCTTCTTGAAACTCTTTTAAATGTTGGCTAATTGCTTCACCCGCTTTATCAAGTGATATTCTATCCTGTGGGCGTTTAGGGCCAGCAAGGCTTGGTACTACGTCATCTAATATCAGTTCAAGTTTATCGGTGTAATTAGCTTCATCGCCATCGTTACGCCATAAGCCTTGATGCTTAGCATAATCTTCAATAAGTTTAAGCTGTTTCTCATCGCGGTTGGTTAAACGCAGATAGTTAATGGTTTCGTCATCAATCGGGAAAATACCACATGTAGCACCATATTCTGGCGCCATGTTGGCAATTGTTGCTCTATCGGCAAGTGGTAAGTCGGCAAGGCCATCACCATAAAACTCTACAAATTTACCAACGACACCATGGTTACGTAGCATTTCGGTAACGGTAAGTACTAAGTCGGTAGCTGTGGTGCCCTCTGGTAAACGGCCGTTTAATTTAACCCCTACAACCTGAGGTATTAATAAGCTAATAGGTTGGCCAAGCATAGCGGCTTCGGCTTCAATGCCGCCTACGCCCCAGCCAAGTACGCCTAAGCCGTTAATCATAGTGGTGTGCGAATCGGTACCCACTAAGGTGTCTGGGTACGCGTACTTTTGGCCATTACGTTCATCATTAAAAACAACGCGCGCTAAATACTCTAAATTTACTTGGTGCACAATACCGGTTGCTGGAGGGACAACTTTTAAGTTATCGAAGGCAGTTTGGCCCCAACGTAAAAATTCATAACGCTCTTTATTACGGTCATATTCAAGCTTGGCGTTTAAGTCAAACGCACCCTCGTTACCATAGCCATCTACTTGCACAGAGTGGTCAATAACAAGTTCAGCAGGAGAAAGCGGGTTAATTTTTGCAGGATCGCCGCCTAGTTTTTCCATTGCATCGCGCATTGCCGCTAAATCGACAATGGCAGGTACACCGGTAAAGTCTTGCATCACAACACGGGCAGGCGTAAACGCTACTTCAGCAGAGGGTTTAGCTTGAGGGTCCCAATCTAATAGGGCTTGAATGTCTTGTTCTTTAATGTTTTCGCCATCTTCGTTACGAAGTAGGTTTTCGAGTAGTATTTTTAAAGAAAAAGGTAAGCGTTTGGCTTTGTCGCCAAGGCCTTTAAGAGAGTGAATATGAAACTGCTCACCATTAACGGTAAGTTGCTGCTGGGTTTTGAAACTATTATTCATTATTTGCCCCTTTTGTTATTAGATAAGTGTTGTGTAGAGTGACCTTTTATAGTTTGTGAATTGCAAAGTGTATACCAAGATAAAAAACAGTGTTTAAAGCGTGATTTTTAAACAGCCATTACAATAGAGATGATGCTGAAAGTTTTTAATTCAAGGGAGCCTGCTAGACTTACCCAAAAGATATTTTTAATTTGCATACAACCAGCCTTGCTGTTTGCCTTTAAAGCTAATGCAAAGTAGCAATATGGCAATTACTACCACAAACAGTGGCATAAATACCGCACTAGATCCCATTATTTCAACGCTGTTAATAACAATAAAATTGTAATACTGTTGGATTAAAATAGCCATTAACGACACGGTAAATACGGGCAGTGCAAATGACTTTTTAGCGAGCAATAAAGCACTGCCAAGCGTGCCGCCAAAGACTGCAATAGCAAATGCAATGGTTGACCAAACGGGAATGTTAGAATATGCAGCTTGCTGATCTATAGGCATTTTGCTAATTACTTCAGGTGTCATCAGCATTTGTAGTGCGAAGGCAATAACGCCGCATAAGTTCCATATAAGCGCTACCCATGCGAGTGGTTTTAACCACTTAGGAGGGGGGTGTGCAAGCATTTAATTACCTTACTTTTTTTATAGTTAGTGAAGTAATTAAAGATCAAAAAAGCCAACTATACAAGCTGGCTGGTTTTATAAATAAAAAATCAAAAAAAGACTATAATTTAACCGAATGAAATAGGGCGACGACCGGTTTTTTCATCTACTTTAGGTTTTTTAGTACGCTTACGTTTATTTTTTGCAGGCTGACTCGCTGGCTGCGGTGCTGCTTGGCTTGGCTCAGATTGCGGCTGCTCGGCAGGTCGCTCTACCGGTGTTGCATCTTCGGTTAATGCAAGTTGAAAAAGCTCACCATCAAATTCTAGTATGTCGCCACTGTATAGTTTTTTCCGTTTAATTGTACAAATTTCATGGTTAACACCCACATAACCTTCAGCAATTAAGTTTTTTGCTTGGCCGCCGCCTTCTACTAAATTTAGTACTTTTAATAATTTACACAGCTCAATCGGCTCTTCTTCTAATTCAATTTCTATATATTCTTCGTTCATGTTTGCTCTCGGTGGGGTAACGCATTAACGCTAGTATAAAGTGAAGTCACTATTTTTGCATCAAAGTGCGTATACAAATCTAACCATGGTTTTCTATGTGTTCGCTCAACTTGGCAATACGTAAGCTCATACCTTCAATTATTCTATCTTTAATTTTTTCGCGTATTACATTGGGTAAGCGAGTAAGGGCATCAGAGGTAATAGCAAGCACAATTGCATCCGTTTTAGCACGTGCGCTAATGCTGCGTGCGCGGTTATTAATAAAAGCGCCTTCACCAATAAACTCCCCAGGACGTATAGTACCGAGCTCTAATAAATGGTTGTGCTTAAACACTATTAATGCACCGCTAAGCACTATAAATAAGCGCTTATCGTTGTCGTGCTGTTTAAATAAAAATGAATTTTCGCGCACTAAATATAATAAACCAAACGACTCTAAAAGTATTTGGCGCTCGTTAAGGCTAAATTCTTTAAAAAATCCTAAACGGTTGATAATTTCCATCTGTTTAAATAGCGGAATGTTCTCTATTAACTTCATTAATTACCTAAGAGTTATTACGCGCAAAACTAATTAATGTTGCGCTCTTTTAATTTACGGGTCAATGTATTGCGTCCCCAGCCTATTTTTATAGCGGCTTCTTGTTTGTGGCCTGCGCAATTGGCGAGTACTGTTTTTATTAAGCGGGTTTCGAGTTGCGCTTGAATATTAGGCCAAATATTTTCCTTACCTTGTTTAAGTTCCTGATTAAGCCATAACTGGAAGGCATCTAACCAATCGCCTTCTTCTTGAGTTAGTGAGGCATTAATAATTTCAGGTGGCAAGTCTTGCTCGCTAACAAGCTCACCAGGAGCCATAACCGTAAGCCAGCGGCAGGTGTTTTCTAATTGGCGTACGTTACCGGGCCAACTGAACAAGCGTAGCTGCTCAATTGCTTTAAGGCTAAGAATTTTGCTTTCTACTTGCAGATCTTTAGCGCTTTTATGTAAAAAGTGCAGTGCTAGACGCTCAATGTCTTCGGTACGCTCCCTGAGGGCTGGTAAGCGCAGGCGCACTACATTTAAGCGATGAAATAAGTCATCCCTAAACTTGCCTTGTTTTACTAGCTCTTCAAGGTTTTGATGGGTTGCAGCAATAATACGCACATCTACTTTTATGCTTTTATGCCCGCCAACACGGTAAAACTCTCCATCAGATAATACCCGCAGTAGTCGAGTTTGTACGTCGAGGGGCATATCGCCAATTTCATCTAAAAATAGGGTGCCGCCATTGGCTTGTTCAAAACGGCCTTTTCGCACGCTATCTGCACCAGTAAAAGCCCCTTTTTCATGGCCGAATAATTCTGACTCAACCAGCTCTTTAGGGATTGCGGCCATATTTAGCGCAATAAATTGGTTTTCTTTACGTGGACTATGGTTGTGCAGGGCGCTGGCAACAAGCTCTTTACCCGTTCCTGACTCACCATTAATAAGTACACTCATGCTTGAGGCTGCAAGCTTACCTATGGCCCTAAACACTTCTTGCATGGCAGGTGCTTCGCCAATTATATGTGCGCTTTTAGGGGGCGTGAGTTTACGTTTAACTTTTTTTGTAGAATTAGCTCTATAGGCGCTTTCAACTAGGGCAATCGCTTCGTTTAAATCAAAAGGTTTGGCTAAATATTCAAAAGCCCCTTTTTGAAAAGCATTTACGGCGGAATCGAGATCTGAATGCGCGGTAATAATAATAACCGGTAAGCCGGGCACTTGCTCAGCTATTAGCTCCAGCAGTGCCATGCCGTCCATTCCGGGCATTCTTACATCGGAGATCAGCACGCTCGGTTGGCTAAATTTTAATGCATTAAGCACACTTTGTGCTTCAGCAAAGCTTTGTACTGTAAAACCTGCGCGAGTAAGCGCTTTTTCTAATACAAAACGAATAGAGGCATCGTCATCTACAAGCCAAACTGTTTTCATGCATACTCCAAGGCGTTAATCTGCAAAAGGCAGATAAATATTAAATTCGGTGTGACCAGGCCAGCTATCGCACTCAATATAACCATTGTGTTGATCAATTAATGTTTGCGCTATAGAAAGCCCCAATCCAGAGCCGCCATCTTTATTAGTGATCATAGGATAAAACAAAGTATCGCGTACACTAATATCAATCCCTGGGCCATTATCGAGCACTTGAATTAACAAGGCTTTTTTGGGTGCCTTACCGGGCCGGCGGTGCTGATAGTTAATTCGGGTTTTAATTTTTATTTCCCCACCATTAACTAATGCCTGCTGGGCATTACGCACAATATTAAGCACCACTTGCTGCACTTTACTTTGGTCAATATAAACATCGGGAATACTCGGATCGTAATCTTTTACCAAGCGAATATTGTCACTATTATCTAGGGTACTTAATTTGATCACCGACTCTAAGGTTTGATGTATATTGCCATAAGACTTTTGCGGTAATTGGTTAGGCCCAAGCAGTCTATCTACTAATTCACGCAATCGGTCGGCTTGCTCAATAATAAGCTCGGCACATTCATTTCTTTCTTGCTGGTCTACCTCGTATTGCAATAACTGCGCCGCTCCGCGAATTCCCCCTAAAGGGTTTTTAATTTCGTGCGCTAAACCTCGAATTAAATTACGTGCGGCTTGGTATTGGTGCATTTGATTTGATGCTTGATCGAATTTAATTTCATCATCGGTTTGCCGACATTCTAATAAAATATAAAGTGCACCTTGGTATTTTATCTGTTTTGAACTGACTGCTAATTTAGCATGACGAGAATCAACAAATACCACGTCAGCCCTATGCTGGTGGCAATCTACGCCATCAATTAAAGAGTATTGCGCTATGCGTTTTAAATCGATTGAATGGTAGTTAAATAAATCATCAAAAGACTGCCCTAATAAACGCTTAGTGCCTAAACCAAGTAGTTCACTGGTACTGGTATTGGCATAAATAAGCGTAAAGCTTTCGTTTAAAAGCATCACGGCGGTGGTTTGATTTTGCCATATGGCATTGAGTAGCTCAGGGCTAAAGTGTGTTTTACTAAGCATTGTTGCACCATTTTAGTGCGCCTGTGTTTTCAGGCAAGTAATTTAATGAAATTGCACTGCAATTGCTATTTTTAATGTGAATTGGGTGGGAGTTAATTACCTAAGCTTAAGCCTTTTCTATGCATAAAAAATACACTCAATGGGCTTGTCGCAATGACTTGGCTTTGTTTGTTGTACAGCTTAACTTGCAGAGTGTGCTCACCACGCTCTACATCTCTTAAAGCAAAGGTTGAGGTATCACTTGCTGCGCCATAGGCTTTACCATCAAGAAATAGCTGTATCGTAAAGTCGTTTTCAAAGCGGGGGGTAATGCGAGTAGATACATACACAGAGCCGGTGTTTTCACGAATAGTTTGCTGATGCTCAGGCGATGCAATACCAATACTAAATGCAACCGGCTGCGCTTTAGTTTGATTATTTAATATATCAGTATTTGTTGCAGGCATGGTTAAATCTTGGCTGGTGAGTTTTATCTCTTTGGCACCAATATGAGGGGTATCTGAAAACACCAATACGCCATTTTTATCTTTCCATGCGTAAATTTTTTTTTCACCAGCGTAACTACAAATACTTAATAATGAAGTAATTAGTAGTAATAAAATCTTGCTACTCACTCTGCAACCCTGCATTTTTTACATTAACTTTACTTTAGTGGAGAAAGTACTAATTTACCATTAAAAAAGCCCGCAAAGCGGGCTTAAATATATATTTTATAACTGTTAATTAAAATTAACAGCTGTAATACATTTCAAACTCAATAGGGTGCGTTGTCATGTTAAGTCTTTCAACTTCTTGACTCTTAAGTTTAATGTAAGCATCAATTAAATCATTAGAGAACACGTCACCTTGATTTAAAAACTCACGGTCAGCATCAAGAGATGCCAGTGCTTCTTCTAATGAAGAGGCAACGGTTGGAATTTCTGCTGCTTCTTCTGCAGGTAGGTCGTATAAATCTTTATCCATTGCATCACCAGGATGGATTTTATTTTTAATTCCATCAAGGCCAGCCATAAGCATGGCAGCAAAAGCAAGATACGGGTTAGCCGTTGCATCAGGGAAGCGTACTTCAATACGACGACCTTTAGCTGATGGTACTACCGGAATACGAATCGATGCAGAACGGTTACGTGCAGAGTATGCAAGCATTACTGGTGCTTCGTAACCTGGTACTAAACGTTTGTACGAGTTAGTAGAGGCATTAGCAAACGCATTAATTGCTTTAGCATGTTTAATAATACCGCCAATGTAATAAAGCGCATCTTCAGAAAGACCGCCGTACTTATCACCTGCAAATAAGTTAACACCGTCTTTAGCTAACGACTGATGACAATGCATACCAGAACCGTTATCGCCAACAATAGGTTTAGGCATAAAAGTAGCTGTTTTGCCGTATAAATGAGCCATGTTATGAATAACATACTTCATTTCTTGAATTTCATCGGCTTTAATTACCATAGTATTAAAGCGCGTAGCAATTTCGTTTTGCCCTGCAGTTGCTACTTCGTGATGATGTGCTTCAACAACTTGTCCCATTTCTTCTAATACTAGACAAGTAGCAGAGCGCCAATCTTGAAAGTCATCAACAGGAGCAACTGGGAAGTAACCGCCTTTAACGCCAGGGCGATGACCTGTATTGCCGTCTGCGTATTCTTTATCTGAGTTCCAAGCAGCTTGCTTAGAATCGATTTTGTACATAGAGCCAGACATGTCTGTTTTATATTTTACGTCATCAAATACGAAGAACTCTGGCTCTGGGCCAAATAAAACCGTATCAGCAATACCCGTAGAGCGCATATATTCTTCAGCACGCTTTGCTACAGAGCGTGGATCGCGCTCGTAACCTTGTAATGTAGAAGGCTCTACTACGTCACAACGTATAATTAATGTGGCTTCTTCAGTGAATGGGTCAAGCTTAGCTGATTCAGCAACAGGCATTAGCACCATGTCTGATTCGTTTATGCCTTTCCAGCCAGCAATTGAAGAACCATCGAACATTTTACCATCTTCAAAAAAGTCTTCATCAATTTGGTGATGAGGAATTGAAATATGCTGCTCTTTACCTTTGGTATCAGTAAAGCGTAAATCAATGAACTTAACGTCATTTTCTTTAATAAAATCTAAAACCGATTGCGACATGTGTCCTCCAACTATAAGGTTTTGTTATTGCTGCTTAAATGCTTTGTGTTTTATAAGCTGATTTTGTGCCACTATTGTAACTTAATGTTTATAAACATAAAAAATACAAAAGTAATAACGGCTGTTTCTAATGCGCACCATTATGGTGCGTAAATGCTTCAATATAGTGCAACAGTTACAGAGTAAAAAGTTGCTCGCTATTTAATCGTGATAGACTAACATAAAGTAAATACAAAAGACTGACCAAAATAGCAATAAAGTCATTAAAGTGGAGGTTTTTATAAAAATATTAAAAATTTTATTTTTATAATTAGTTAATTTAAAACAGTAGGTTAAATAAAAAAACCAGAAAGTTTGCAAATTTATATTGGATAAACTTTCATCCATTCCATTTATAAGGGATAATATGCGCCCTTTTAAATCCTATGCTGGGACATCTCGTGAAAACGCAGGTGAGTGCGTAAGCCCCTGCAGGATCAATGAGATTCAATTTCTCTGAGTGAATATTAATGAGTATCGAAAAGATAAGAAATATAGCAATTATCGCCCACGTTGACCACGGTAAAACTACACTGGTTGACAAACTGCTTGAGTTTTCAGGCACATTAGAAACACGCGGCGGTAATGAAGAGCGCGTGATGGATTCAAACGATATAGAAAGAGAGCGTGGTATTACCATTTTAGCGAAAAACACCGCTATTTCATGGAACGGCTACCACATTAATATCGTAGATACTCCAGGACACGCCGATTTCGGTGGTGAAGTGGAACGCGTACTTTCAATGGCTGACTCAGTATTACTAATTGTTGACGCTCAAGAAGGCCCAATGCCACAAACGCGTTTTGTTACGCAAAAGGCATTTGCGCAAGGTTTAAAGCCAATCGTAGTAATTAATAAAATCGACAAGCCAAGTGCACGTCCTGATTGGGTTATGGATCAAATCTTTGATTTATTCGATAACTTAGGCGCCACTGATGATCAGTTAGATTTTAAAGTAATCTATGCATCAGCAATCAATGGCTGGGCAACATTAGATTTAGACAAGCCATCTGATAACATGGATGACATGTTCCAAATGATCGTTGACGAAGTATCACCACCAGATGCAGATCCTGAAGGTGACTTCCAAATGCAGATTTCTCAACTAGATTACAACTCATACGTGGGTGTAATTGGTGTTGGTCGTATCAAGCGTGGTTCTGTTGCTCCAAACCAACAAGTAACTATTATTAGTGCTGACGGTACTAAACGTAACGGTAAAATTGGTACAGTACAAAGCTACTTAGGCCTTGAGCGTATTGAAACAGACCGTGGTTATGCAGGTAACATCGTTACTGTAACCGGTATTGGCGAGCTTAAGATTTCAGACACTGTTTGTTGTCCTACTAACGTTGAAGCATTACCACCACTAAGTGTTGATGAGCCAACAGTAACAATGACATTCTCTGTAAATAACTCACCTTTTTGTGGTAAAGAAGGTAAGTTTGTAACGTCACGTAATATCCGTGAGCGTTTAGATAAAGAATTAGTGCACAACGTAGCACTTCGCGTTGAAGATACTGCTAGCCCAGATAGCTTCCGTGTTTCTGGCCGTGGTGAGTTACACCTAGGTATCTTAATCGAAAACATGCGTCGTGAAGGTTACGAGCTTGCAGTATCTCGTCCAGAGGTAATTTTGCGTACTGTTGACGGCGTATTAGAAGAACCGTTTGAAACAGTAACAATTGACTGTCAAGAAGAGCATCAGGGTTCTGTAATGGAGCAAGTTGGCCTACGTAAAGGTGAGCTTACTAACATGTCTCCAGATGGCAAAGGCCGTATGCGTTTAGACTTTATTATCCCAAGTCGCGGCTTAATTGGTTTCCAAACTGATTTTATGACAATTACATCAGGTACTGGTCTTATGTACCATACGTTCGATCATTACGGTCCTCACAAAGGTGGTGACATTGGTGTTCGTAAAAATGGTGTAATGATTGCAAATGCTACAGGTAAAGCACTGACTAACGCATTGTTTAACTTACAAGAGCGCGGCCGTTTATTCATCGGCCACGGTGTTGAAGTTTACGAAGGTATGGTTATCGGTATTCATAACCGTGATAACGACCTTACAGTTAACGCCCTTAAAGGCAAGCAGTTAACTAACGTACGTGCATCTGGTACAGATGAAGCGCAAACGCTTTCTCCGCACCTTAACTATTCACTTGAGCAAGCGCTTGAGTTTATTGATGAAGATGAGTTAGTTGAAGTAACGCCACTAAACATTCGTATTCGTAAGCGTCATCTTACAGAAAACGAACGTAAACGTGCGGGTCGTGCTCCTAAGTCATAATCTATTAATTTAGAATAATGATTTTAAAAGCCGCTGTATTGCAAAATACAGCGGCTTTTTTGTGTTTGTGGGTTAGCTAAATAAAAGGTTAAAGAGGGTAGATTAAAGAAATTACCACCACCGCGATAATTGGTGTGCTGTGCACTTGTTCACTACATTGATTTTTTTCCTCTAAAAGCGCAGCGCCTCTTAACCTCTTTGTGAATAATTCACTTAAAGATCTTTTGTACGCAGAGTGAGCTTAAAACAGCCGATAAGGCTAAGTACTAGTGTTTGTTGGTAAGGTATTTTTCGTTGGGTTTCGCTGCGCTCAACCCAACCTACGTACATTACTTAAAGTTTAATTGTTTCGCCTTCATTTAAAATATACAGCGGTATTGGTGCATTCATTTGTTTATACATATGCAGTAAGCGCGATAGTGCTGAGTGGCTGCTGTGATCGCCCATTTGCCAGCTTGAGTTGCCATATCCCCATGGTATCATTACTTTGCAATTAAGCTCTGTGGCCGCATTAAGGGCATCCTCTGGCGTGGTATGAACGTAGCGATACCCTTTAGCGTTGGTTTTATGGTAATAAGAGGCAATTGGCATTAGGCATAGGTCTATATCACCGTATTTTTGCTGTATGTCTTTAAAGTGTTGTGAATAGCCAGTATCGCCGGCAAAAAATAAGGTGCTGCCATTTTGTTCAAGCAGCCAGCCATTCCAAGAATCTTTATTATCATCTTCGTAAATATAAGGGATAAGCACCCGATTACTAAAGTGATGCGCAGGCACTGCGTGTATGGTTAAGTCCTCAATGCTGGTTTTTGCATACCACGCCATTTCAGTAATATTAAAGCCACCCGTTGGGAAGTTATCTGCCATGCCTAGGGGGGCTAAATAACGTGGTTGAGTACCTAGTTTTTTAATATCTGCTTTATTAAAGTGATCGTAATGAATATGCGAATACATAACGGCGTTAATGTTTTCAAGTGTTTGCTTATTTGGCCATGCTCCGGGTTTGCGATAAAACCCACCGGCAAGCTTAAAGCCTAAATCAACCGGTGAATCAAACTGCTCACTAACCGGATCAAATAAAACATTTTGTCCATTAGGTGTACTGACCACAAAGCTGGCATGCCCTAACCAACGAACCGTATAACCGGTATTGAGCTGCGGCTTAATTTGCTTCCCTTGATACTGGCAGTTGCTGCTGGGTGTTTCGCAAATCAAGTTCGGATGTGGCGGGTAGCAGTTTTGCTCGCAGGTGGTTGGGTAAACCTTTTTGCCTTGATATAAATTATGGTAACGACCTGTTTGGTTGTTAACAGCAATAACTGAGTTTTTATCAGCTATTTTTTGCACCTGATTAGGTGTACTACACGCTGATAAAAAACAGCTTATAAAGATTATAAGGGTAATGTGTTTCATAATTAAATCCGTTTTAAATAGTGCTAAAGCAGCCATGCAGCCATAAAAAAGCCTGCAATAATGCAGGCAAATTTAAATATAATATCAGCTAATTAACCGGCACTATTCATTTGTTCAATAAATTTATTTGAGTCGGCAATCGATTTGTTCATGTCGTTCATAAGCAATTGTATATCGCGTTTAAGGTTAGTGAACTCGCCTTTAATAGCCGATACCGCTTGTGCGTTTAAGTTATGCTTTAAGTATAAAACGTTATCATGAAGCGATGTTAATACCGGCTCCATTTTGCTCTCTGCGCTGCGCATTGAGCGTAATAGCTGATCAAATTGACGCTTAGTCGCGGCTAGCTTTTTACTGCTTTCACGTTTAAGTGATGCGCTTTTATATTGCTCAAGCTCATCGCTCCACTCATCAAATAAGGCTTCTGCTACGTCTTCTACTTTATTGATGTTAGTTGACACTTCGTTAGCGGCATTTAAGCTCGACTCATAGTCATCGTTTAACTGATTGTAAGTGTCTTGCAGTTCGCCACCATTAAAATCAATAAGTGTAGTTAAGCGCTCAAGCGCTGACTTAAACTCTTCTTGAGACTCTTGTTGCGAGTCTTTGGTTTCTTCTACGCGGTCAATAAGAATATCGCGTTTGTGTACGCCTACCTTTTCCATGGCCGAGTAATAAGCCGACTGGCAACCCGATAATGTTAGTGCAAGTGCAAGTACGGTAACACTCAGTAATGTTTGTTTTTTCATTTGCTTTCCTATTTACGTGTGTTAATGCTGTAAATTATGGTGCTGATTGTTATTATGGTCAAAATTATATTAGCACAAGTCAATGTTATGAACGATAAGCTCTCTTATTATAAACAGCAAGTTGGATCTTTTTTACGGCAGCAACCCAGCTGGTGGATGCAATATATTAACCGCTGTATTGATGACCAAATAACCGTTAATGCGGGCTATTTAGCTTATGTAACTTTGCTTTCATTGGTGCCATTAATTGCCGTAGGTGTGGCGATATTTTCGGCTTTTCCGGGGTTTGAATCAACTCGATTAGCAATTGAAAGCTTTTTATTTACTAACTTCGTACCTACCTCGTCAGATGTTATTAAAGAGCATATTAGCTCGTTTGCGGGCAATGCAAATCAAATGACCGCAGTGGGTATTGGTTTTTTAGCTGCTATTGCCTTGTTACTCATTCGTAATGTTGATGCCACGCTTAACCGTATTTGGCGAATTAAGAAAAAGCGTCCAATGATGATTTCGTTTGCCGTTTATTGGATGGTACTCAGTTTAGGACCCGTATTTTTAGGCGGTAGTATTGCAGTTACTTCGTATATTGTATCGCTGGTGTCGTTTGCTGATCAGGGGATTCCGGGGTTTAGTGGCTTTTTATTAAAGTTATTACCGTACGGCATTTCTATGGTGGGTTTTATTATGCTCTACACCTTGGTGCCCAACACTCGAGTGTCGTTTAAAGCGGCGATACCTGGGGCACTATTTGCTGCCATGTTGTTTGAGTTAACTAAAAAAGGTTTTGCGCTTTATATTAGCCACTTTCCATCTTATGAAGTTATTTATGGTGCAGTTGCTACCATTCCTATTTTGTTTGTGTGGATATATTTGTCGTGGGTAGTGGTGTTGCTGGGCGCTGAGCTTACGGCGTGTATTAGCCCTGAAAATGTAGAAGACACGCCCGAAATAGAGCTAGACGAGCAACCAAATACAAAGGATACGCTGTAAAATGCAAGGTTTAATACAACGTGTAAAACATGCCAAAGTAGAAATTAATAACCAAGTAGTTGGCGAAATTGGTCAAGGAATTTTAGTGTTGTTGGGTGTTGAAAAACAAGATGACGAGCAAGCGGCCGATAAGTTGCTGCATAAGATTAGTAATTACCGCATTTTTACTGACGAAAACGACAAAATGAACCTAAGTCTAAAAGATATTGCTGGTGAGCTATTAGTGGTATCGCAGTTTACTTTGGCGGCAAATACTAAAAAGGGCATGCGACCTAGTTTTTCATCGGCGGCAACCCCAAGCCAAGCTAATGAGTTATACGAGTACTTTGTAGCGCAAGCCAAGGCGCTTAATTTAACGGTTGCTACCGGTGAGTTTGGTGCCGATATGCAAGTGAGCTTGTGTAACGATGGGCCAGTGACCTTTAATTTAGCTGTTTAGTGATCACCACAATATGATTTATATAGCCTGCTACCTTTTGCGGGCTAACTTTATAACCAAATACATTAAGTAATACTTGCTGTAACTGTTTTAATTGCGACTCATGTTGCGATAAAAAATTAATAAATAGCGTGCCGTTGTTGTTAAGGGCTGCGTGTATTTTTTGATAAAAAGCGGGGGCGAATAAAAATCGTGGCGCGTCTATTTGGCTAAATAAATCTAAAATAATCCAATCTATGTTGCGGGCGCGCCCCAGTACTTGCTGAGCATCCTCACAAAGTAACCGCTGTGTATTATTACTAGGCACTTGCTGCGTAGTAAAAAACTTTTTATAACAACTAATTATATCTGCATTTATTTCAGCTGAGGTGATTTTTGCGTGTGGATATTGGTGCAGCAAATAATTACGAATTGCGCCGCCGCCAAGCCCCAGCTCGAGTACTTTTTTAGGGGCGCTTAAAGTGTGCCAATGCTGTGCTAAGCACTGTAAGTGTGGAAGTAATAAATTGCTTGGTTGCTGCTGCGTTACCACAGATTGCAGAGTGTCATTTATTAGCAGCCAACGCAGTTGCTGATGTTGGCGTACTTGAATGTGATCGCCCCCATATTTATGCCAATAAAGTAACTGGCCAATACTGTGGCTGTTTTCAATAAAATAGCTATTAATTAGGCCATTTACAGGGTTTATGTATTCGCTCATGTTGCTCAGCATAAACTAGCCGAGGCAAAGCGCAATGGCTTTTGTCATTAATTTTTTACACTTTGTATTTGCCATCACCAAAGTCGTATTGGCAGTTTTTTTTAGATGGAGTATGGTATTTGCCATAATTAAGTGACGTTGTATTTTATTTACGGCTTAACAGCAGGAGTATGTATGTTTCAGGTAAGTACACCGCAAAGTAGTGAAGATTGGCAAGCCTATTATCAATTACGCTGGGAAATTTTACGTGCCCCTTGGGGTGAGCCACGTGGTTCTGAGCAGGATGATTTAGAACAAGATGCCGAGCATCGCTTTATTAAAAATAAAGCGGGTAAAGTATTAGGGGTGGCGCGGCTGCACTTTAATAACCAGCAACAAGCTCAAGTTCGCTATATGGCTGTAGCTGAAGAAAGTCGTAATCAGCATATTGGTAGTCGTTTATTACATGACCTAGAAAAAATAGCATGGTCACAAGACGCTGCAGAGTTAGTATTATTTGCACGCGAGCGCGCACTCGAATTTTATAAGCGCCATGGTTATGAAACACAAGAAAAAGCGCATTTGGCGTACGGCGATGTACAACACTATAAAATGGTAAAACAAAAGCCATCAGAGCCTGGCTGGTTTCGCCACCCTAACTGGACTCAAGTGCTGCAAAACACTTGGCGTGAGTCAATTCCAATTAGTGATGCAATGGGCATTAAAGTAGAGAGCTATACCGACTGGCAATTTACGACTAGCGCAGATTTAGATGCTAATTTAAACCTACATAACACTATGTTTGCTGGTTCTATTTATAGCTTAGCAACCCTTACGGGGTGGGGGGCAACCTACTTAGCACTTAAAGAAGCAGGGCTTGAAGGAAATATTGTATTAGCCGATGCCAATATTAAATATTTAAAACCGCTTAGCAGTGATCCACGCGGCTGTGTTGATATACAAAACTGTAAGGGTAAGCTCAGCGAGCTAGAAACTGAGGGTAAAGCCAGCTATTTAGTACCTGTTATTATTTATGATGGTGATAAGGTAGTGGCTGAATTTGAAGGGCAGTTTGTAGTAAAAAAATAAGCTGTTAGCACTTTATAGTTGAATTAAGCACTAAAAAGCCAAGCAATGCTTGGCTTTTTAATTTGTTTACTTTAGTCGCTCATTAATTAAAGTAAATCGGTAAGTAGTATACCCACACCAATACGTTCTATATCAGCGTTATAATCAATTAAGCTTTCGCCATAGCCATTAAAGTACTGTGCATAACCACGCACTCGGCCCCAAAGCGGAAATGACCAATCGAGCTGTAATGCACCACGATTGTCTGAATTTAAGTTGTTACGGGTCATAAAGCTAAATTCATGTTCATTAAGGCGATACGCACCGCTAAACTCAAAGTAACCCATGTATTTGTAAATGTCAGGGTTGTCGTCGCCTCTTGGATCTAAAGGTGTTTCTTTCTCGCTTTCTGAAATACGATACCAAGGCTTAAAGTTAAATACAAAGCCATTTTTTTCCCAAATAAAGTTAGCGTAAATACGGTTCCATGAACGTGAATTTGGCTGACTATTACCGTTAGATTGATGCGAAATACCCAAAACAACAGCCATTTCGTCGCCCCAAGGAACGTGTTCTGGATCTAAATAGTTAACCCAAAAAACCTCTGGCTCGTAGTTAGTCTCACGAAAAGGTGATGAGCTTTCTTTGTTATAAAGCTGCCAATATGACTGTAATGTAAAGGCAAAAAATATAGCTTGGTCTTTATCTGAAAAGTCATTGAATAGAGGCACTTTAATTGAAAGCTGATATTTGGCTTCTAAGTTATCGAGTGGCTCATCATTTTTTTCGCCAGTTAGCTCGTCAAATGTTTCAAACGAGCTATTGTTCGGATGCGATACATATGAAATAGGTAAAATGTAGTTACGTTTATGTGGCGTAATCACATTACGGTTTTTTTGGCTTACTGCTTCTCGTGCTTTGCGCTTATCGATGGCGGTAAGTTGCTTATCTTCTTCAAGAGCGGAGCACTTTTTACGAAGCTGATCGAGTGTTTGCTTGCCGTCTCCACCAATCACTTCATTTAAAATACATTGTTTTACCAGCTCAATATTACTATTTTGCTCATTGCTTTTAGATTTTTCTTCAGCAAAAACAGTAGTACTAACTAATGTTGAAAGTATGATCAAGTATCGCCAGCTCATTGTAATTCCTTTGTGAGTGTGGAGGGTTTAATAGATTAACGTAATTATAACCTCTTTTTACATATGCAGCGGTGAACTTTTACTGAATTTACGTATATTATTGTATAATTAGATCAAAATAAAAGCGGCCTAAGCCGCTTTTATAATGCAAATTAACTATAGTTAACTTACTCTCACGCAATGAGAAGGGAGAGCTTAAAGCTCAAATACGTTAGTAAAAAACTTATACAGTTCAGTGCCTTGATTAACGCTCGCCGAGGCAAAATGCAGTATGGCAATAGCGTCAGATTCAAGGGAAAGTGTTTGTAGTGGTTGTTCACTTAAATAACGCTCCATGCGCAGTATTTTAGCAATTGGCTCACCGGCTTTTATATGCCCGCCTAGGGGGGCAATATACTCAACCATTCCGCCCATGGGCGCGTAGTAAGCAAAGTAATCGTTTAAATGACACGCGTAGCGAGTAATGTTAGCTGGAGTGTGGGGCGCATTTACAAATACGGCTTTATAATTTAAGTAACTTAAAATACTGTTTGCATCGTTTAGTGCTTCGCTCAAGTCTATTTTTTCTTGGCTGCCTAGCTCTACAGTAAAAGCTTCTACAGGTATGCTGAGCTCGCGGCCTTGCTTGCTCAGTGCTTCGCTTAAATGCCACCACGGACAAAAGTTTGCCTCATCCATCGCACCATCAAAGTCACTTGGAATAAGCAGTACGTGCTCAATATTAAAGTAGCGAGCGCTATTAGTCGCATAGGTTGGGCAGTACAAGTGCTTGCTTGAAATAGGACCTGTGTGTAAATCCAGTACTATATCAGCTTGGTGAGCGAGCTTTTGTAAGTTAAGCGCAATGCGTTTACCAGTATTGAGTAAATAAGCAGGGCCATTAAGTTTACTGTCAACTTCGTCAATAAGTGCCTGTTTGAACACGCTTTTTAATATGGCATCGTCGTATTGCATATGGTTTTGTGCAAACTGAGTGACTAAATCAGTATTATAATGATACATCCTATTCCAATTAGTGCCGGTGATAGGGTCGAACCGACCTAGGGTAAATTCCCCCGACTTTTGATTGCAACCAATAGGGTTGGCATAGGGCACTAAAGTAATATCACCTTTAAGATTAAGGTGCTTTAATTGTTCAAGTAGTTGAAAAATTACCGCGTTACCTTGTACTTCAGCTCCGTGCATGTTGGCCTGAATATACACACTTGGCCCCGTGCCATCGCCTTTTAAACGATACACAGGAATAGTGAGTGGTAAGCCATTGGCAACTTCACCAACGACGATGTTTTCTTGACTAATTGGTGAGGCGATCATGAGTATCTCAACATTTTAATTTTATCTCAGGTACATTATCTTAGGTACATTATCTTAGGTACATTATCTCAAGTAATAACTGGCATCTTCGGCTGCACGCAAACAGCTAAGTTTGTTTTGTTCTAAAACATATTCGCCAGCAAGTTCGTGGCATAAAAAGTACGGCATACTTTCACTAAAGCCATAGGCACCACATTGACTAAACACCAACCAGTCGTGCTCATTGAGATCACTTGGTAATGCGTGCTCGCCCAAGCTATCGAGTGCGGTACAAAGTGGCCCGTATAAGCTCATAGCTTGGGTTGGTGTGTGTGAATCTCGTAGTAATGCTGCTGGAAAGTCTTGACTGGTGACGGCTGGGCGCAATAAGTGGTTTATACCGCCACTTAAAATAACTTGTTGTTGGCCATAGTTTTGTTTGCGCTCTACTACTGGGGCTGCGTAATGTCCGCATTCACCCACGGCATAGCGGCCAAGCTCCATCCATAATTCTTCAACGCCCGCCTGTTTTTTAATTTTAGCGAGGGCAGTTATTAAGTCATCCCAATTAAGCGTTATGTCGTTTTGCGTATACGGAATACCTAAGCCGCCACCTAAATCTAAAATTTTAAGGTTTATATTTAAATCGCGGGCAAGTTGGCTAAGTGGTGCAATCATTTGTGACCACAACTCACTGAGTTTTTGCGTGCTGAGCATATTTCCCCATTGAAAAATATGCAGGCCATCAAAGCTAAGTGCGTCATAGTCGGTAATATTAAGTGCCTGCCACTCTGTACAACCGAGTCCGAATGGCGTGAGGCTATCGCCACCTAGTGGGTTTTTTTCGCCCTCGGGCCAACGTAACTGTACGCGCAGTAATACCTGTAGTTGACAGTTTTGTAGCTTGGCTTGTTCATTGAGCCAGCGAACTTGATTAATACTTTCGGCAACAAAAGTACGTACGCCGCGCTCAATAAAGTGTTTAATTTGTTTTGGGCTTTTAGCTGGCCCGGTGTTGAGCACGCGATCGCTACTAACGCCTTGAGCAAGTACTTGCTCAAGCTCGCCTTTACTGGCTACGTCAAAATTAAACCCGGCGTTATCTAAGCATTGAATAATTTTAGACAGCGGATTCGCTTTAACCGCATACCAAAGTTTTACCTCGGTTTGTGCGACCAATTGTGCCAAGTGACTATTTAGCGTATCTAGGTCGTAAACAAAAAATGGGCTATCGAGTTGGCTTGATAATTCATTAATTGCCGTTTTAACGCCCGTGCTCAAAAAGCTCATTAACGTAAAACCTCTTCAAGTAGTAATGATGCATCACTTTGCTCATCGCGGTACTTAACAATTAACGCGCACGACATGCTTAAACCTTGTGCACGCGCCCATTCGTTTGAAGCAGGGCGAGAGCCTGGTATTACAATAGCGTACTCAGGAATTGGCTCGCCTTTGTCTAGTTGGCGCTCGTTTACACAGTCGTAAACCGGAATTGTGGCCGATAAACGCACACCAGGGGCAAGTACTGCGCCTTTTTTAATTACTACGCCTTCAACAATTACGCAGCCTGCGCCAATAAATGCATCATCTTCAACTACCACTGGGCTGGCACCAATTGGCTCTAACACACCGCCAAGTTGCACGGCTGCGCTAAGGTGGACATTTTTACCTACTTGCGCGCACGAGCCAACTAAAGCGTGACTATCTACCATAGTGCCTTCGTCAATGTATGCGCCAATATTTACATACGCTGGTGGCATAATAATAGTGCCTTTAGCTACATAAGCACCACGGCGAACGCTTGAGCCACCCGGGACCATACGTACGCCATCGGTGGCACTAAACTCTTGCGGAGCTAAGTTATGTTTATCAACAAAGCCACCGACAAATTCGGTGTTTGTACCATTTTTAAAGGCTTCTAAAATACCCTGTTTTACTGCAACGTTAGCCTGCCATTGGCCGCTTTCGTTTTGTGATGCTGCGCGTACTGCGCCCGACTCTAAATTATTTAATAGTTCTAACCAGCTCATTATAAAAACCTATGTTTAATGCCAAGATAAAATGGTGTTGTTTGCTTGTTCAATGCACGTTGTTTGCGTTAATTCGAGGTGAGTTAACGGTGGGCGTAAATACGAACTCGTTAATCGCCCTTGTAAATGCATGAGTACTTTAACGGGAATGGGGTTTGCTACAGTGAACAAGCTACTGATTGCGCTTGACCACTGAGTAAATAAATTGGGGTATTGGCCACTTAGGCTACGCTGTACAAATTCGTGAGTTTGTAGCGGCCAAGCATTAGCTGCTACCGATACCAGCCCTTTAGCACCGGCTTGGGCAAAGTAGGGCATAAGCGCATCATCGCCGCTAAAAATAGCTAAGTTAGGAGCCGCTTGACGGTAAGCTTCAAATTGCGCAATGTTGCCACTGGCTTCTTTTAGTGCCCATAGGTTTTTATGTTGCTGTAGGTTTTGAATGGTTGCCACTGGAATATCGACAGCGCTTCGCCCTGGTACGTTATAAAGCATACAAGGGTGTTTACTTATATTTAAAAGGCTTTCAAACCAATGGGTTTGCCCAATTACACCGGGCTTTGCATAAAGCGGCGAGCCAAGTAAAAAACTATGAATAGGCAAATGGTTGCAGTATTCAACCCAGGCTAATTGCTGTTTGAGGTTCATACCACCTACAGCCACCATTAGGGGTACATTAGGTGATAATTGGCACACGTGCTCAACAATGGCTTGCTGCTCTTTAAGTGTTAGCGCTAAGCCTTCGCCTGTGCTGCCTAGTAATAAAATGGCATTATTGGCAGCAGCTTGCTCAGCAACTAAATTGGTTAAGGTGCCATAGTCGATTGTACCGTTTCGATTAAACGGAGTAACGAGCGCCGTCCAGACTGAGTAGTCATCTAAATTAAAGTTTTTGATCATCTCTCGCGAACTTATAGAATGTTCGGTGAGTTAAGAAGCTATATATGAAAGAGCCACATTAACATCGTTCGAACAAATACCCACGTGTAGGGTATGTTATAATTCGAAGAGCGAATGGGCTTAAATAATAGGGCGCACGGCCTTATTATACTAAGACCAGAAGCTCTCCACCAAACTAATAAGCTACGTTTAAATAGCTATTGGTGACAGTCGCTAGGATTCAACCTAGTCGCCCGAAACAACAATGACACAAATATTGTTGTTTCTCGGCGTTGATTCCCCTTACGTATGCTCAATGGAGTTTGTGCTCCTAACATACGCTACCTGAATAACGCACCTCTTCCAGCCCTTTATATTTGTACTGCTAGCAATACAAATATAATTAAATAGGGTAAGTGCGATGATTAAATCATTTTAGCCATCTGGGTGTCAAGCAGCTAAGTGCAGATAGTGTCATCGATTTTGGTAACGGTTACGTATAAGGACGATTTCCCTTAAACTAGGGGGTAATCGCGGCGCGAAATTTGTAACTGCAAAATAAGGTTTCAAGCAGATGGAAAAATTTAATGATATTTATCAGCGAGCAGTAGAGCGAAAAGGCTCAACACAAATGCTACAGCAACTACTCGCTAAACCTGCATCTAAGCGACAATTAGTAGCTTTAAGTGATGATGATTGGCTTGAAGAGTTTACGCGCAAGGTTTTTCAAAGTGGCTTTTACTGGTCGGTTATTAACAGCAAGTGGGCAGGCTTTAGAGAGGTTTTTTGGCAGTTTAGCGTTGAAAAATTATTAATGATGCCACCCGATATGTTGGAGCAAAAAGCCAGCGACGAGCGTATTGTTCGCAATTATAAAAAAGTAAAAACGATCCCCGAAAATGCGTTCATGATCCATGAGGTTACCCAGCAACATGGTAGCTTTAGTCAGTTTATTGCAGACTGGCCAAGTGAAGATATTATTGGTTTGTGGGCGTACTTAAAAAAACACGGTGCACGCTTGGGTGGAAATACCGGCCCTTATACTTTGCGTGCATTGGGTAAAGATACCTTTTTATTATCGCGGGATGTTGAGAGTTATTTGCGCGCGCACAAAATTATTGATGGTGGCTTACAAACTAAAAAGTCGTTAACTGCAGCGCAAGCGTTCTTTAATGAATTACAGCAACAAAGCGGTTTGAGCATGCAAGAGCTAAGCTTAATTATAGCCTACAGTGTAGGCGATAATCGTGTAGGTATAAGCCAACAACAGTAGAGGGTAGTTATGAATTTAATGCCAAGGTACAGACAAGTAGCCGACAATTTTGCAATTGAAGATCGCCCATCTAAGGTGGCCGCCCCACAGCTATTACTTTGGAATGACAGCTTAGCTAAAGCGTTTAATATTAATGTCGTTCCTGAGTTACGGGCCAGTACTTTTAGCGGCAACGAACAGCAAGTAATTGCAGCGGTTGCACTGGGATACTCAGGGCATCAATTTGGACATTTTTCACCACGTTTAGGCGACGGGCGTGCTCATTTGCTAGGTGCAGTAGAGGATGCGCAAAACCAGTTGTGGGACATTCAATTAAAAGGCTCTGGTGCCACTCCTTACTCTCGTGGTGGCGATGGCCGCTGTGCACTTGGCCCAGCAATTCGTGAATATATAATGAGCGAAGCAATGCAAGCGTTAGGTATAAAAACTACGCGCTGCTTAGCTGTGGTTGGTAGTGGCGAAACAGTGTACCGAAACCCACCTCAACCTGGCGCTATTGTAACGCGCTTAGCCAGTAGCCATATTCGTGTTGGCTCGTTTCAGTATTTAGCAACGCAAGGCGACGTTGCAGGGCTTAAAAACCTTGCCGACTTAGCTATTGAGCGTCATTACCCAAAAATTCAAGCAACAGGACCTGAGCGCTATTTAGCATTTTTAGCTGCAGTGATTAAAAACCAAGTTGAGCTGGTGGTTAGTTGGATGCGAGTAGGCTTTATACATGGGGTAATGAATACCGATAATACGCTGGTTAGCGGCGAAACTATCGACTATGGCCCATGTGCCATGATGAACAGCTTCGATTTTGATACCGTGTTTAGCTCTATTGATAAGCAAGGGCGTTATGCATTTGGTAATCAACCTAATATTGCTAACTGGAACTGCGCCCGCTTAGCTGAGAGTTTAATACCGCTTGTAAATGATGACGACGAACAAGCTGTGGCGTTAATGACCCCAATAATAGATGGTTTTGCTGAGCAATTTAATGTTGAATTTAGTGCAATGTGGGCAACAAAACTGGGCTTAGCTGGCACAGATACAGCCGATAAAGAGTTAATTGCAGAGCTATTACAGTTATTAAAAGAGCACCAACTCGACTATACCAACACGTTTGATGCACTAACCGAGTCTTTAACAGGTGCAATGAGCATACCAAAGGTATTAGTTCAGTGGGCCGGTAAGTGGCAAAAACGTACCGATGATCGCAGCTATACCGTAATGCGCGCAGCTAATCCACGAGTTATTCCTCGTAACCATGTGATCGAAAAAATACTTAGTGAGTATAATAAGACTGGCTCAAGTGAATTACTGCATGAGTTTATGCAGGTTATGCACACACCTTATGAAAATACTGACAAATTGGCAAAATTTCAGGATGCACCTAGCAGCGATAAAGAGTATTATACTTTTTGTGGTACTTAATTATTAGATTGAAATTTAAGTTGCTGATTATAAAAGGTCATTTAGCGGCCGTAGCGCTGCTTTATTATTGAGCACAATAAACTGAGCTGATATTATTGATATGCATTTAAAGCTAGGAGCTTGGAGCTCAATATAAACTCAGCTAGTGAAGTCGGTATGGTTATTTAATAAATTTAGATACCAGCGATAGTATTTATTATCTAGGGATTGGGTAAAGTAATTAATATGTCCTAAACTTACTGATACTTGTATATAGAGTGTTGAAAACGAATTAATTTATCTTTTGTTAAGTATTGATTAATAAAGGATCAGGTAATATTAATAAAACTGGTTGAGCTAGAACGAATTAGCTATATTTTTTTAATTGTTAAAATGGGAAGAAAACAATGAAATTAAAATCACTTACAATCGCAATCGCGTTAGCTGCAACTAGCGCATCAGCATTTGCAGCAGAAAAAACTGAAGGTTTTTACATTGGTGTGTTCGGTGACTATTACGATGCATCTTGGAAAAACTTAAACATGCACCAAAACTTGGAAGTTAATGAATCTGCAAGTTGGGGTGCTGAAGTTGGCTACCGTTTCAGTGATTACTGGAGTGCACGTCTTGAGTATGCAGATATGGACTTTAATGCATTTCTTAAAAATCCGATTCCTAATGGTAATCGTAACGACGTAGACGGCGAGCGTTTTGGTGTTGATGCACTTTACCACTTTGGTGGCGGTCCTTTCTATGGTTTATTTGGTATTAAAGAAGTAAAAGTAGCAACAGATAATACTTTCTTAAACGCAGGTGTTGGTTACCAGCACTTCATTACAGACGGCTTATTTGTTAACGCAGAAACATCTGTTTATCAAGGTCTTGACCGTGGTTATACCGATGTGAACGCTAAATTAGGTATTAACTATTTATTTGGTCAAAGCAGTACGCCTGTTGTGCCAGTTCAACCTGCTCCAGAGCCTGTTGTTGCACCAGTAGACACAGATAATGACGGTGTTATTGATGCTGACGACAAGTGCCCTAATACACCAATGGTAGATGCTGTTGATGCTGATGGTTGTACACTTTATGAAGATAAAGAAGTAACTGTTAAATTATTAGTAACTTTCCCTAATAATACAGCTGATGTACCAAATAAATACTTTGATGATATCAAGCAAGTTGCAGATTTCATGAAGGAAAATAGCGCAGTAACAGTGCAATTAGAAGGTCATGCTTCTGCACCAGGCGATGCTAGCTATAACCAATCACTATCTGAAAAGCGTGCAAAAGATGTAGCTGCAGAGTTAGTTAAAGATGGTATAGAAGAGTCTCGCATTTCTACAGTGGGTTACGGTGAAGACCGTCTTAAAAACCCAGCTAACACACGTGCTGCAAACGCAGAAAATCGTCGTGTTGAAGCGCAATTAACTGCTATAGAAAAAGTAAAAGTTAAGCGTTAATAGCTATTTATTTATATGAACCCAGCTTTACGCTGGGTTTTTTTATGCCTGTTAAAAACTCAAATTAAAAATAAATACTAATGATTCTTACTTAATAAACATTCATAGAAATTGATTTTACTTTATCTACTATTCATAATACTTATAGTCGGTATAATCAGTTGCTGAACTGGATAGATTTTCATCTACCTATAAAAGCTTTATAATTAAGCGTTAGAATACTATAAGTATTGGGTAACATTGCGCTTATGAAGCGCTACCGAATACTTTCACGTCACCAAGAGGGCAATATTGTGCTACAAGAATATCGTAAACACGTAGAAGAACGTGCCGCGTTAGGTATCGTACCAGCGCCATTAGATGCTCAGCAAACGGCTGATCTTATTGAATTAATCAAAACTCCACCGGCTGGTGAAGAAGAATTTATTCTCGACTTATTTGCTAATCGTGTACCGGCAGGTGTTGATGATGCAGCTTATATCAAAGCAGGGTTTTTAGCGGCAGTTGCTAAAGGTGAAACTAATTCTCCACTACTTTCTAAAGAAAAAGCGGCAGAATTATTAGGAACTATGCTAGGCGGTTACAATATCGCACCTATGATAGACCTACTTGATGACGACACACTTGCACCTATCGTAGTAAAAGGCCTTTCAAACACATTATTAATGTTTGATGCATTTTACGATGTAGAAGAAAAAGCAAAAGCGGGTAACACATTCGCTAAGCAAATTATTGAGTCTTGGGCAAATGCAGAATGGTTTACTAATAAACCAGCTGTTGCTGAAAAGATTTCAGTTACTGTATTTAAAGTAACTGGCGAAACAAATACGGATGACTTGTCACCTGCACCAGATGCATGGTCTCGTCCAGATATTCCACTACATGCTTTAGCTATGCTAAAAATTGAACGTGATGGTATCACTCCTGACAAACCAGGCGAAGTAGGCCCAATCACCCAACTAGAAGAATTAAAAACTAAAGGCTTACCACTAGCTTACGTTGGTGATGTTGTTGGTACGGGTTCTTCACGTAAATCTGCAACTAACTCAGTGCTTTGGTTTATGGGCGATGATATCCCGTTTGTACCAAATAAGCGTGTTGGCGGTGTATGTCTAGGTAATAAAATTGCACCAATCTTCTTTAACACTATGGAAGATTCTGGCGCTTTACCAATTGAGCTAAATGTTGATGAACTTAACATGGGCGAGCAAATTGACATCTACCCATACGAAGGTGTTGTTAAGCAGCATGGTACTGATAAAGTAATCTCTAAGTTTGAACTTAAATCTGAAGTGATTTTAGATGAAGTTCGTGCTGGTGGTCGTATTCCACTAATCATTGGTCGTGGTTTAACAGACAAAGCACGTACATCACTTGGTTTAGGTGCTACTGATATATTTAAAGTACCAACAGCAACTGAAGTATCAGATAAAGGCTTTACACTAGCGCAAAAAATGGTTGGTAAAGCATGTAACGTTGCAGGTATTCGCCCAGGTCAATACTGTGAGCCTAAAATGACAACGGTTGGCTCGCAAGATACAACAGGTCCTATGACACGTGATGAGCTTAAAGATTTAGCTTGTTTAGGTTTCTCTGCAGACTTAACAATGCAGTCTTTCTGTCATACATCGGCATACCCAAAACCTATTGATGTAAACACGCATCACACGCTTCCTGATTTCATCATGAACCGTGGCGGCGTTTCACTTCGCCCTGGTGACGGTATTATTCACTCATGGTTAAACCGTATGTTATTACCAGATACCGTAGGTACTGGTGGTGATTCGCATACACGTTTCCCATTAGGTATTTCATTCCCAGCTGGTTCGGGTGCAGTAGCATTCGCAGCAGCAACAGGTGTTATGCCTCTTGATATGCCTGAGTCAATTTTGGTTCGTTTTAAAGGCGAAATGCAACCAGGTATCACATTACGTGACCTTGTACATGCAATCCCTTACTACGGTATCAAGCAAGGCTTATTAACAGTTGAGAAAAAAGGTAAAATCAACGAGTTCTCTGGTCGCGTACTAGAAATTGAAGGCGTTGAGCACCTAACTGTTGAGCAAGCGTTTGAATTATCAGATGCATCTGCTGAGCGTTCAGCTGCAGGTTGTACGGTTAAGCTTTCAAAAGAGTCTATTTCTGAATACCTAGAATCAAACATTGTTATGCTTAAGTGGATGATCTCTGAAGGTTATGGCGATGTACGTACGATTGAACGTCGTATTAATGCAATGCAAGACTGGTTAGCTAATCCTGAGCTTATGGAAGCAGATAAAGATGCTGAATACGCTCACGTAGTTGAAATCGACTTAGCTGAGATTAAAGAGCCAGTTCTTTGTGCTCCAAATGATCCAGATGACGCGCGTTTACTTTCTGATGTTGCTGGCGAGAAAATTGATGAAGTATTCATCGGTTCTTGTATGACTAACATTGGTCACTTCCGCGCGGCTGGTAAGTTACTAGATGGCTTTAAAGGTCAACTACCTACTCAGCTTTGGGTTGCTCCACCTACTAAGATGGACAAAGACCAACTAATTGAAGAAGGCTACTATGGCATCTTTGGTCGTGTTGGCGCACGTATAGAAACTCCAGGTTGTTCATTATGTATGGGTAACCAAGCACGTGTTGCTGATAAAGCAACGGTAGTGTCTACCTCTACACGTAACTTCCCTAACCGTTTAGGTAATGGTGCAAATGTATTTTTAGCATCATCTGAACTTGCTGCAGTTGCGGCAATTATCGGTCGATTGCCAACTGCTGCTGAGTATCAAGAATATGCAGCGAAGATCAATGCAACAGCGTCAGATACATATCGCTACTTGAACTTCCATCGCATGCCTGCTTACACTAAAAAAGCAGACAACGTGATCATTCAACAAGCAGTATAATTTTTACAGCTTATTTAAAAACCCGCTTTTGCGGGTTTTTTTATTGGCAAAAATAAATTTTAGATAGTTAATGTTGTTTTTTTGCATTTATTGTATTAATTTTGGTGGTTAATTGTTTTGAAGTTAAATAATAAAGCAATAAATCCTCTTTGCATGCATTAAAATCTCTGCAATATTATAATTACTATAGCAGGATTTTTATGACCGCTTTAAACCCCCAGAATTTACTGCAGCTGCGTTTTATTAACCAAACAAATATTGATTTGGTTAAGCCTTCTTTTGATAACCTGCCGACTAATCCTTATGCAGATGGTGCCTTTCGTAAACGCCGTTACTCTGTAGTTAAACTACAAAATGGTGAGCTAAAGCTACAAGCAACAAAAGCATTTGTACAAGATGATGCAATTAATACCTTTCAGGGTAATGTTGAGCGTAGTTACGAAAATTTAGAGCAAAGCCTACTTGAGTCAGCGGGCATGAAAAGTATTGTGAATGAGTTTCGTCAAATTACCGGGATTGATGAAGAACGTGATATCGAAATTCACCAATTTCGTATGTTAGCCATTGATAGTGATACGCCTGCAGCGCCAGAAGGCGTGCACCAAGATGGTTTTGATCATGTGTGTGTATGTGGTGTATCGCATGAAAACTTAGAGGGCGGTGAATTGCTTGTATACGAAAACAAGCAAGCCGATCCCTGTTTTAAAATGGCCATAAAAGACGGTATGTTTGCAGTAATTAACGACCGTCAAGTGTGGCATAACGCTACTCCAATGAATAAACTTGATGCCAGTAAGCCAGGTTACCTGGATTGCTTTGTATTAACGTCTTAAGGAATGAGCATGAATATAACGCAATTACGTGAGCAATTTCCGGCATTAATGCAAAGCGTTAATGGTAAATCTCCCGTGTTTTTAGACGGCCCCGGTGGCTCGCAAGTACCGCAATCGGTACTTAACGCTATGACTGCTTATTTGGGTTATTACAACTCAAATTTAGGTGGAGCATTTTTCTCAAGCGATAAAACCGTTGAGCTAATGGCAAATGCTCGCCAAGCTGCTGCCGATTTACTCAATGCGCCCAGCCCACAACAAATTGTATTTGGTCCGAATATGACCAGCTTAACGTTTAGCTTTAGCCGCGCAATTTCACGCGACTGGCAAACGGGTGATGAAATTATTGTCACTAACGCGGATCACTTTTCTAACGTTTCGTCGTGGCAGCAAGCCGCAGAAGATAAAGGTGTTAAAGTTAATACTGCGCTTATTAACGAAACCGACTGCACACTCAATATGGCCCAGTTCGAGAGTTTACTAAACAGTAATACTAAGCTGGTAGCGGTAACTTATGCCTCTAATACCACAGGTTCAATTAACAATATTAAACGTATTGTAGAGCTTGCTCACAACGTAGGTGCGCTGGTATATGTTGACGCCGTACATTATGCACCGCACGAACTTGTAGACGTACAAGTACTCAATTGCGACTTTTTAGCCTGCTCAGCGTACAAATTTTTTGGCCCGCATTTAGGTATGGTTTATGGCAAAAAAGAACATTTAGAAGGGTTTACCCCGTATAAAGTTGAGCCAGCTAAAGACGTAGCGCCAGGTCGCTGGGAAACTGGCACACAAAGCTTTGAAGCCATGGCTGGTTTTATAGCGGCGGTTGATTACATTGCAGCAATTAGCGAGCTTGACGACAGCCATTCACGCCGCGAAAAGTTAAGTGTTGCCTTTGCTAAAACCAAGCAACACGAAATGGCGCTGAGTGAATACTTTTTAACGCGCTTAGTTAATTACCCGCGTATTAAATTGTTTGGTATAGATGACTTAGATCGTTTAAATGAGCGTACGCCTACTTTTGCGTTAACTTTTGAAGGTTTAGAGCCGCGCGCTGTATCTGAATGTTTAGGTAAGCAACATATTTGTGTATGGGACGGCAACTTTTACGCGCAAGGTTTGTGTGAGCAATTAGGCGTACTTGATAAAGGTGGCGTAGTGCGCATTGGTTGCATGCACTACAACACCACCGCAGAGCTTGATCAGTTATTTAATTTGTTTGATGAGCTACTAGGTTAATATACATAAAAAAGGTGCGCTAGCTCTTTGGCGCACCGTATATTTGCTCTGCGCGGTTAAACAGTACCCACGAGGTTAAAATATACTTATCGTTAGATACTGGCTTATTGCCACGGTGAGTGTGAGTAAAGTAGCCGGGCGCTATTACTATAGTGCCTTTTTTAGGCGCAATTTTACGCTTTTGATAATAAAACTCCGTTTCCCCACCTTGTTCAACATCGTTCAAATAAAACATAAACAGCAATACTCTATGTAGCGCCTCGTTATGATTTAACTGCGGATAAACTTCGCTGTGCCAATACGGGTAACCGCCTTTATTAACTTGGTATTTTTGCGCCTGAATATTTCCTAGCCTAAAAATTTGCTGCACTAATAAGGGCAGTTGTGGTTTACCCACTTCATCAAAGTTTGCGTGTGTTAAGTCAACAGGTTCGCCACTTTTAGGGTGATACACTTTTAGGCCAAAGGCACCAATCATAATAAAAATATGTTCTTCAATGTATTTAAAAACATACTGTGCAGTGGTTTGTTGAATGTGTTTTAATTGCTCAACGTATTCCGGATGATTGTTTAAGTGCAAGTCGTGGCTATCTTTTTTATTTAAATCGATACCGCCAGATGTCATCCCTTGTTTTATATGCGGGCTTTGAGAAAAGGTAGTGATAAAGTTATCACAAAAGTCATTGCTGAGCGCGTTATCGTATACGCGAATAAAGTCCGTCATAGTTTACCTTTATATAATTATTATTGGATTATTATGTTTATTGAAAAAGTGATGCCGCGCTTTAGTGAAACAGATGCGCTAGGACATATTAACAATACCGTACTCCCTGTATGGTTTGAAGCTTCGCGTGCGCCTATTTTTAGGTTTTTTACCCCAGATTTAAACCCACATGACTGGAAGCTAATTATTGCCAAAGTCGAAGTGTCGTTTGTTGGTGAGTTATTTTATGGCCATGAAGTAACCATTAAAACCTCAGTAGAGCATGTAGGTACCAGCTCATTTGTATTACGCCAAGAAGCTCACCAGCAAGGTAACTGCTGTGCAGTTGGTAAAACGGTATTGGTACGTTACGATTTTGCAGCAAAAGCAAAGCAATCGCTTTCAGTATCTGAAAAATCGTCACTTAATGAGCATTTAGCCCCGGCTAGCTAGTTTGGTAAATGTTTACAGCGGTATTGAGCCATTATAATTTTGAATATACTGGCTCAGCGCTGTTATTTGCTCAGTATTAAAACGCAAACCTAACTTACTACGACGCCACAATATATCCTCGGCGCAGCGAGCCCACTCGCTATTAACTAAATAATTTACTTCAGTGGCGTATAAACCATGGCCAAAATGCTGGCCTAAATCAGCTACGCTTTGGGCATCTGTAAGTAGGGTATAAGTGCCAGTACCGTAACTGCGTATAAAGCGATTTAAAATAAACTCAGGCAACCATGCGTACTTTACCTGTAGTTGTTGCTTTAATACTACCTTTGATGAAAAGTCGCCACCGGGTAATGGAGTGTTTTTTGTCCATGTTTGGCCCATATGCGGATAAAAGCTGGCGAGTTCGTTTACTGCGTTTTCAGCGAGCTTGCGATAAGTGGTAATTTTCCCACCAAATACACTTAGCAGTGGTGCCTGGTTATTATTGCTCGATAATATCAGTTTGTAGTCGCGAGTAACGGCTTGTGCGTCGCATGAGTTATCATCTAGTAAGGGGCGTACACCACTAAAGGTATGCACTATGTCGTTATGAGTAAGTTGTTTTTTAAAGTAATTATTAGTAATGCCAATTAAGTAATCGACTTCTTTATCGCTAATTTTTACATCTGCTATATTGTCGCTGTATTCTTCATCTGTAGTGCCAATCAGTGAATAGTCATCTTCAAATGGGGTAACAAAAATAATACGCTGATCTTTATTTTGTAAAATATAGGCCTGCGGCTCAGTGTGAATACGCGGCACAATAATATGGCTGCCTTTAACTAAGCGAATATTATGTGGCGACGGCCCAGTAATTACCTCATCAAAAAGTGATGCAACCCAAGGGCCCGCTGCATTAACAACTCCTTTAGCAACTATAGAACATTGCTTTTTGCTACCTTGTTGCTCTAAGGTCACACTCCAATTATTGTTATTGCGAACTACTTTAATACAGCGCGTGCGGCTTAAAATGGTTGCACCTTTTTGCTGTGCTGCTAACGCATTTAAAATAACTAACCTCGAATCATCAACCCAGCCATCAGCGTATTCAAAACCGCGGGTAATAGTATTATTCAATATACTATCGCGGGTAAATTTAATTGATTTTGATGCGGGTAAAGTAATGCGTTTGGCAAGATGGTCGTATATAAACAACCCAATTCTAATCATCCAGTAAGGGCGTAAATGCGCTTGATGTGGCAGCCTAAAAGATAGCGGCCACATAATATGTGGGGCATTTTTTAATAACACTTCACGCTCTTTAAGTGCCTCTTTTACTAGCCTAAATTGGTAATGCTCTAAATAGCGTAGTCCACCATGAATAAGTTTACTGCTACTTGATGATGTAGCAGAGGCTAAATCATTTTGCTCACACAGTAATACTTTTAAGCCTCTACCGGCGGCGTCAGCCGCAATACCAGTGCCATTAACGCCACCGCCAATAACCAGTAAATCATATTCATTATCGAGTAATTTCACTGAATACCTCTTTATTAATTTAATCGATGGCATATCAATAGCCAATAACACTATCGCATTAGCAGTCGTCTTTTGTTGCGTTATTTGAAAGTGTGACTTGTGCTATACAGTGCTGCCATTTTGCGTATAAATCGTTACGTTCATCTATGCTCATGGTTGGTTCAAAACGACGGTCGCATTGCCACATAGTAGTTAATTGCTCCGTTGACTTATAAATCCCAGTTTGCAGCCCTGCTAAATAGGCAACACCCAGAGAGGTTGTTTCTGTTAGCGCTGGGCGTTCCACACTTGCGCCTAAAATATTAGCTAAAAACTGCATGGCCCAATTATTTTTTGCCATGCCACCGTCCACGCGCAAAATACTTGGGCGCAGGCCATCACCTTCCATGGCTTTTTGTAAATCTTTGGTTTGATAGCCAACAGACTGCAGCGCCGCTGCTACTATAGTGCTAATGCCCGAATCACGGGTTAAACCTAAAATAGCACCACGGGCATTGGCATCCCAGTATGGGGCGCCTAAACCGGTAAACGA
Organism: Pseudoalteromonas sp. JB197; assembly: GCF_002332205.1. NCBI lineage: Bacteria > Pseudomonadati > Pseudomonadota > Gammaproteobacteria > Alteromonadales > Pseudoalteromonadaceae > Pseudoalteromonas > Pseudoalteromonas sp. JB197. The sequence goes on along the minus strand of NZ_NRGZ01000001.1, from coordinate 2,581,571 downwards.
AGGCACTAAAAATACGCCGTGATCCAGTGGCACGTCTTTGACCATAGCCTCGCTGTCGCCGGCATGTTCAAGTAGCTTTAAGCCCTCAAAAATCCATTGCATAGTGGCACCCGCCATAAAAATACTGCCCTCTATAGCGTAGGTCACTCTACCATTGAGCCTGTAAGCCACAGTAGTTAATAAGCGGTTATTAGAGGTAAGGGCTTTATCGCCCGTATTAAGCATTAAAAAGCAGCCCGTTCCGTAGGTACTTTTAGCCATGCCTTCTTTAAAGCAAGCTTGACCAATTAATGCGGCTTGCTGATCCCCCGCCATAGCGCAAATTTTAATCGGTTCACCAAAAATTTCACTGCTGGTACTGCCAAACTCGGCTGCGCTGTCCATCACTTCTGGAAGCATAGAGTGTGGAATATTAAACTGCGTTAGTAACTCTTCATCCCAACATTGCTGATGTATATTAAATAATAGTGTACGTGAGGCGTTGGTGGCATCAGTACGGTGTACTTTGCCAGCGGTTAAATGCCACAGTAAATAACTGTCAACCGTACCAAATGCTAGCTCGCCGGCTAGCGCTTGTTGCTGTGCATCGGCAACATTATCTAAAATCCAGCGAATTTTAGAGGCTGAAAAGTACGGATCTAATAATAGCCCAGTTTTATCGCTAATTTTTTTACTGAGTTTATCGCTACGTATTTGCTCGCAATACTCGCTGGTACGGCGATCTTGCCACACAATGGCATTATAAATTGGTTGGCCAGTCTTTTTATTCCATACTAAAGTGGTTTCGCGCTGGTTAGTGATACCAATGGCAATGACCTGCTCGGCTGTAACCTGGTTATTAGCCAGTACTGTTTTACAGGTACTTAGTACGGTTTGTAAAATATCGTTAGGGTCATGCTCAACCCAGCCATTATTGGGAAAGTGCTGCGGGAATGTTTGCTGAACAGTATCAACTACCTTGGCATCTTTGGTAAATAAAATAGCCCGAGAGCTGGTAGTTCCTTGATCAATCGAGAGTATGTATTTAGACATAAGCTTAACGTTATTTATCTTAGATACAGATAGCTTGTCTGCAAGTTAAATTAATAGCAATGCTTTTTAAATATTAGGAAGGGCTGTTATAGCTATAACGCTGTAATTTATACCAAGGGTGGTGGCAGTGTATATTAAGAAGCAAGAGTAATAAGAGCCCATAAGTCAGAGGGCTCTTAAATACAATGAGTATAAATTGCGCTTAGCTGGCTTTTAACAATTGTTGATGTAGCCAATCTTTTAACACCACACGGTCATGTTTTAATTGCAGCATTTCCTCGTCATCGATAGGCGCGTCTTGCAGCTCTAAGGTACGAATTTCTTTATCAAGCGCGTTGTATTTTTTGGCTTTATCTGCAAACTCTGGATCATTGCTATTGAGTTTTTTAATGGTATTTAGGTGCTCAGGAAAGTCTTGAGTTAATGAATGATCTTCGCCTAACATAGGTACTCCTTAACGGTGCGTGTAATAAATGTGTTTTAAAAATAACACGCTTAGGGTTTAGTTAAATTCAGATTGTATGGGTATTTATCGAAATTTTCCGAGAAAACCCATTGATCGACGCGAAGCGGCGTCGATGGGTAGTTCACGTACGCCATAATATTAGAGCTGGGGGTTGCTTGAGTATAAATCAACACATAGCCGTTATTAATTATTATTACGGAAATACTTATATATCACTATACAAAGCACTGACACTCAAAGATGCTTAAGTTAGAATACAAAATGCAACAACTCCTCGCAAACAATAACTATTTTGAGTGCTTTATTACATGCTTTTAATGATCGACAATTACGACTCGTTTACCTATAACTTGGTACAGTACTTTCAGCGTTTAGATCAAGAGGTACTGGTTAAGCGCAACGACCAAATAACGCTTGGCCAAATTAAGCAGTTAAATCCTCAACATATTGTTATATCACCCGGTCCTAAAAGCCCAAGCGAAGCGGGTATTTCATTAACTATTGTTGAGCAATTAAAAGGGCAGTATCCTATTTTAGGAATTTGCTTAGGGCATCAAACTATTGCCCAAGCCTTAGGAGCAAAGGTGGTGCGTGCTAAAAAAGTAATGCACGGTAAAACATCGCCAATTTACCATAGCGATCAAGGAGTATTTAAAGGTTTAGCTAAGCCCTTAACGGTATGTCGGTATCATTCTTTAATTGTTGAGGCACAGTCGCTGCCTAAAGAGTTGCAAGTAACAGCCTGGACACAAACCCAGCAAGGTGAGTTTGACGAAATTATGGGATTATTACATACAGACTTAGCACTTGAAGGTGTACAATTTCATCCGGAAGCTATTTTAACTGAGCAAGGTTTAGCGTTACTTGATAACTTTTTAACTCGCTTCTAAGCTTATAGTATTAAGTAAATATCATTACATTAAAGGCAGAGAGCCATGACCGAAATAGTGCAGCAACCGCGTATTGTTAAAATGCTTAATCAACGAGCACATGATTTGTTGCTTGGTCATAACTTTGCTCATCAACAAATTGGCTTTATTCATACGCTAGAAATAGACTATGGCGAACCACTAAAGCAACGCACATTACTTGAAGTAGAGGTTGCCGCTCAGCAAAAGCGCAAGCTAAAAAGTACCGCGCATCATAAATATCGTGCAGCAGCGAGCGAGCAACTGCATAAAGCAATAGAAAAAATGATGTCTGAGCAGCTTAGCGATATAGACAGTGTTATTCAAAACACCATAGGTGTAGAGGACAGCGTATGTGCCATGTTAGATATTTTAGCCACAAAAAGCGCATCGGTTGGGCGCTTAGAGCCTTTAGTTAACGACCTAAGCTGGCTTGGCAGAGAGTTAGTTACTTTAGTTAACTTGCCTTATTATCGTAATCAGCGCAGCAAAAATACCGCAGTGAAAGTAGATAGCCCCGCTTTAGCGCTGCGTTATATTGGCCTAGATAACTTACAGCTAGTAGTACCAACTTTTGCAGTGCGCCATTGGATGCCTTATAGCACAGAGCCTTTTTCGTTACTAAAAAGGCGCTTAAAAGAAAGCGCCATGGCGAATGCTATTGCGGCACAAAAAATTGCTGAAGTTAACGAGGTTAACCCAAGCCATGCTTTTACTTTAGGGATGTTATTAAACGTGGGGCAAATAGCCTTAGTGCGTTTATATTTAAAAGTGTTTGAGCAAATTTGGCAGCGAAAAGTACAATTTGCTCGCACTACAGCGAATAAAGGCTTGCATACTGCATTGTTAGAGCTAAAACCAGACCCTTTATTTTTAACCACCTTACTGAGCGAACAGTCGTTGGCTATTAGCGCTAAAATAATTGAAAAAATGGCCTTTAAGTATTTGCCGTTTAATAGCGTAATGCAGCAACTTGTTAATGGGGTAGAAAAAGGCGATACAGCGCTGCCTTTAACGCAGGTAATGCTAAAAGCACGATGTTACTCTCAGTACTTAACGCTAAAGCAGCATCAGCTAGTTGAACCGGATGAAACGCTTAGTTGGTTTTCGTACTTTAAGTTCACCAAAAAAGAGCTAAAAGCACTCCAAGCAAGCAATTTTAATAATCTTGCTATTCAAATTGATTAAATTTGTTAATTTTTTTGCGACTATCCATTCACTTTTTATTATCTCTTTTCAATACATTTCCCCGTTTAAAGTGAGGCGCGCTCGTTGTTCAGGCGCTTTATTGGCTAAAAACGAGTTGCATAAAGCAAGCAAATAGTTATTCACTATCTATGAAATTATATCTCAAGCCCTTTATTATCAAGGGTTACATGAAAGTTTTTGAAGAGACATAATCAATGTTTTCTGAAATAATAAGCGTCTGAAAATTGAACCACACAGCCCTTTTTAGGCAAATATCGCTATACTGAGTTTGCTAAAAAACACATATGCTACAGGTTACCACACAGCTATTTACGGCTTTGTGATGTACACAATTAAGAGGAAATAAAATGACAGTCAATCGCGAATTATTTGATCACGTAATGGTTCCTAACTACGCACCTTCAAGCGTAATTCCAGTTCGAGGCGAAGGCTCTCGCGTATGGGATCAACAAGGTCGAGAGTTTATCGACTTTGCTGGTGGTATTGCCGTTAACTGTCTTGGCCATTGCCACCCTGCATTAGTAGGCGCATTAAAAGAGCAAGGCGAAAAGCTTTGGCATCTATCAAATGTAATGACCAACGAGCCAGCATTACGCTTAGCTAAAAAAATGGTTGATGTAACCTTTGCCGAAAAAGTTTACTTTGCCAACTCAGGCGCAGAAGCAAACGAAGCAGCACTTAAATTAGCGCGTCGTTTTGCCCTTGATCAATTTGGCGCAGAAAAATCACAAATCATCGCATTCAACAAAGGTTTCCACGGCCGTACATTCTTTACCGTAACTGTTGGTGGCCAAGCGGCATACTCAGATGGTTTTGGTCCTAAGCCAGGCGACATTGTACATTGTGATTACAACGACCTGGCAGCATTTGAAGCACTTATTAGCGACAAAACATGTGCCGTAATGATGGAGCCACTACAAGGTGAAGGCGGTATTGTTTCGCCAACTGACGAATTTGCACAAGGCGTTCGTGATTTATGTACTAAACATAATGCACTGCTTATTTTTGATGAAGTGCAAACAGGTGTTGGCCGTACAGGTAACTTATACGCATACCAAGGTTTAAACGTTGTTCCTGACATTTTAACTACGGCTAAAGCATTGGGCGGCGGTTTTCCTATTGGTGCTATGATCACCACAACTGAAATTGCACAACACCTTAAAGTAGGTACGCATGGTTCTACTTATGGTGGTAACCCATTAGCGTGCGCCGTTGCCGAAGCAGCATTCGATACTGTAAATACCCCAGAAGTACTTGCTGGTGTAACAGCAAAAGCAGCATTATTTAACCAACTACTTACTGAAATTAATAATAAATACCACGTGTTTAGCGAAATTCGCGGCCAAGGTTTATTAATTGGTGCAGTAGTAAGCGAGCAATACAAAGGTCGTGCAAAAGAGTTTTTAGTGGCAGGTACTGAGCACGGTCTTATGTCATTAGTTGCCGGTGCTGACGTGGTTCGCTTTACACCATCATTAGTTATCCCAGAAGCCGACATTCGTGAAGGTATGGCACGCTTTGAAAAAGCAGTAGCCAGTGTTGTAAGCGCTTAACATAGCCAAACAATATCTATTAAGGGCAGACCTAGTTTGCCCTCTAATTTTAATTTACCGTTATAATATAAGGGAGTAAGCGGGTTTATGATGATCCTTCGCCCAATCCAACAAAGTGACTACCCTGCATTAGTGAAAATAGCCCACGAATCGGGTCATGGCTTTACTTCTTTACCTAATAATGAAAAGTTATTGCAAAAGAAAATAGATCATTCGGTTAGCTCATTTGCAAAAGCTGCTACCGAGCCGGGCGACGAAGGTTATTTATTTGTACTAGAGGACACCGAAACCGGTGAAGTAGTTGGCACCTCAGGTATAGAAGCCGCTGTTGGCTTAGATGATGCATTTTATCACTATCATTTAAGTAAAGTGATTCATTCTTCACGCACTCTAAACGTATATAAAGCAGTTGATATTTTAACGCTTTGTAACGATTACACCGGCGCTACAGAGCTATGTACATTATTTTTGAAAGACGCATACCGCAAAAACAGTAACGGTAAATTACTTTCAAAATCGCGTTTTATGTTTATTAAGCAGCATCAGCAGCGTTTTGCACAAACCGTCATTGCAGAAATGCGTGGTGTGTCTGACGACAATGGCAGCAGCCCATTTTGGCAATGGCTAGAAGAGCACTTTTTTTCAATGGACTTTCCAACTGCCGACTACTTAACAGGCATAGGCCAAAAAGTATTTATTGCTGAATTAATGCCTAAGTACCCAATTTACGTTAATTTGCTCAGCAAAAATGCGCAAGCTGTTATTGGTAAAGTACACGACAACACACGCCCAGCAATTGAGCTATTAAAAAGTGAAGGTTTTACCTTTAATGGGTATGTTGATATTTTTGATGCCGGCCCCACAGTTGAAGCAAAAGTAGATAACATTGCCACCATTCGCAATGCTAAACACTTTAAAGTTGAAATAGGTGAACCAAGTGGCGACACCATGGTGTTATTAGCCAACGAAAAGCTTACAGACTTTAGAGCAACTGTAGTGCCTATGACGTTCGATGAGCGCATGAGCAGCATAGTAATAACGCAACAAGTAGCCGATGCACTGTATTTACAAGCGGGCGATAGCGTAAGCGCAACCACGATTTAATTTAGGAGAAAGTATAATGACTCATCCTGCACAATTTATTAATGGTCAATGGTCACAAGGCCAAGGAACCGAATTTAGTTCAGTAAACCCAGCCAATAACAATGTTATTTTCCAAGCAAACTCAGCAACTGCAGAGCAAGTAGACGCTGCAGTTAGCGCAGCGCGCGAAGCGTTTTATGCTTGGGCTGATAAAACATTTGCTGAACGTTTAGAAATAGTTAAAGCATTCGCAGCGCAATTAAAAGAAAACAGCGAAGAGCTAGCCATTACTATTGCACAAGAAACAGGTAAGCCACTGTGGGAAACTCGCACAGAAGCGGGTGCTATGGTTGGTAAAATTGCCATTTCTGAAAAAGCGTTTTTAGAGCGCACTGGCGACGTAGAAAATGCAATGCCACTAGGGCGCGCAATGATCCGCCACAAGCCACACGGTGTTGTAGCTGTATTTGGTCCGTATAACTTTCCGGGGCATTTACCTAATGGCCACATAGTGCCAGCGCTTTTAGCGGGTAACACGGTTATATTTAAACCGTCAGAACTTACGCCTAAAGTTGCCGAGCTTACGCTTAAGCTGTGGGAAAAAGCAGGTTTACCAGCGGGTGTAATTAACCTTGTACAAGGTGAAGTAGCAACGGGTAAAGCCCTTGCTGCTCACAAAGGTATTGATGGCTTGTTCTTTACGGGTTCTTCGCGCACAGGTCATATTTTACATGAACAGTTTGCGGGTCAACCTGGTAAAATTTTAGCGCTAGAAATGGGTGGTAATAACCCACTTATTATTACTGACGTTGAAGATACTAAAGCGGTTGTTCACGATATTATTCAATCAGCGTTTATTTCAAGTGGCCAGCGTTGTACCTGTGCACGTAAACTATTTTTACCAACGGGTAGCAAAGGTGATGTAATCCTGGAGCGTTTAATTACCGCAACTAAAGCGATTAAAGTAGGTAATTATGACGATGCAGATCAGCCATTTATGGGCTCAATGATCTCATCAGCCGCCGCTGCCGGTATGGTTAAAGCGCAAAACGAACTTGTTGAGCTTGGTGCTCAAGTATTGGTAGAGCTTGAGCATACAGTTAATACTGGCTTTGTAACACCAGGTATTATTGAGTGTACAAATATTAGCGACTTCCCAGATGAAGAACATTTTGGACCACTTCTAAAAGTATTCCGCTTTGATGACTTTGACCAAGCAATTGATAAAGCCAACGACACAAGCTTTGGTTTATCAGCAGGTTTACTTAGCGACAGTGCTGCCGACTACGAGCACTTTTTACGCCGTATTCGCGCTGGTATTGTTAACTGGAACCGCCCAATTACTGGCGCATCAAGTGCTGCACCGTTTGGTGGTATTGGCGCATCGGGTAATCACAGAGCCAGCGCGTATTACGCTGCCGATTACTGTGCATACCCAGTAGCATCAGTAGAGCTTGAAAAAGTTGCTATGCCAGCTACATTAAGCCCAGGCTTAAAAATAGACTAAAATTACTACTAAATAATTATAAAAGCAGCTTCGGCTGCTTTTTTTGTATTAGCTATGTCGCTAAGCTAGTAATTATTAGTGCTTTCTGCTTAAATTACTGAATTAATTATTTTTAAGGTATACGTGTAATGGTTTTAAATAGGCAAGGGTACGACGACTTAATTATGTACCTAACTCAAAACTTAGCTTTATTTGAAAAGCCGGGTGAAATAAAACCAGGTGCACCTACGGTTATGGAATTAATCGAAGACGTGATTGCACAAAACGTAATGCTCATATGTCAGCAGCACACAGAGCTCACTACAGAGCAGCGTAGCCAAATTGTGCGTGAAGTTGATGGCATAGTTTACGATTTACAAGAAGTCCTCAGTAGCATCACCTCGCGGCCTGTTACGGTAGAGCAACACATGTTTATTGATGAGTTTGGTGGTTTGGTTAAAAACCTATTTGATAACGCCGTTTCTTAGCCCGCAACCCTTCTATATTTTCCGGTAGCACGCTTTAAATGCGCTGACGGTTTTACCACCCTTGCATAAATTTAAGTGCCTTGATCAAGCTAATTTATATTATTGCTGGGCGCTCACTTATTAAAGCTGATTGGTATACAATCAAGAAAATAATTTTTGAGGTATAACAATGCAAGCAAATGTAAAATGGGTTGAAGGTAATACCTTTATTGGTCGCTCTAATTCAAATCATAATGTTGTATTTGACGGTGGTAGCGACAGTGCTGCACCGAGCCCTATGGAAATGGTATTAATGTCAATCGGTTGTTGTTCATCGGTTGATGTAGTGAGCATTTTAAAAAAAGCCAAACAAGATTTTAGCAACGTAGAAGTACAGTTAACGGCAGAGCGCGCCGAAACTGCCCCACGAGTATTTACCAAAGTTAATTTACACTTTGTAGCAACGGGCAATAATGTGTCTGAAAAGCACCTTGCACGCGCTGTTTCACTCTCTGCTGAAAAGTATTGCTCGGTCGCATTAATGCTTGATAAAACAGTAAAAATTACGCATAGCCACGAAGTTGTGCAAGATCAAGTAAAATAACGCTTTTTCCATGAGTAAAATTCGTATAAAATCCGCGAACTTTTATTCTGCTAGAGCAGATTTCACTAATTTATAGGTTGGTTTATTATGAACAAACCCTTCGATAAACTTAAACTTCATGGTTTTAATAATTTAACTAAAAGTTTAAGCTTTAGTATTTACGACATTTGCTATGCAAAGACCGAGCAACAACGTAAAGAATATATTGAATATATCGATGAGCAGTACAGTGCAGATAGACTAACCGACATTTTAGGTGAAGTTGTTGATATTATAGGTGCTAACATTTTAAATGTAGCGCGCCAAGACTACGAACCGCAAGGTGCAAGCGTAACTATTTTGGTTTCAGAAGAGCCGGTAGAAGAGCAGCAAAATTACGATGCTGACGAAGCTCCAGGCCCATTACCTGATTCAGTGGTTGCCCATTTAGATAAAAGCCATATTTGTGTACACACGTACCCAGAAGCTCACCCTGATGACGGTATTTGTACTTTTCGCGCCGATATTGAAGTGTCAACGTGTGGCATAATATCGCCACTTAAAGCGTTAAACTTCCTTATTCATAGCCTAGAGTCAGACGTAGTAACAATTGACTACCGCGTACGTGGTTTTACCCGCGATATAAACGGCGTTAAGCACTACATCGATCATGCAATTAGCTCAATTCAAAACTTCATGACAGAAGATACCAAAGAAGCGTACCAAATGATGGACGTAAACGTGTATCAAGAAAACCTGTTTCACACTAAAATGATGTTAAAAGAGACTGATTTAAATACCTATTTATTCGGCCTTTCTACGGATGATTTGTCAGATGAAGAAGAGGAAGAAATTCGCTCTAAACTGACCCGTGAAATGCAAGAAATATTCTATGGCCGTAACTTGCCAGACCTAGATTAAATAGCAAAATATAGTCAATAAAAATGGCGCTCAATGAGCGCCATTTTTTTGTGTTAAAAAGCTATAAAAAGCTTATAGCCAGTATATATTTAGTATTATTTAAGCATGCTGTAAAGCAAAGCCATTACCGCCATTGAGCCAACCGCTAATATAAATAAGGTGCTTAAACGATTACGATGCTTGTGTAATGCCGGTACTTTATAAACAGCAATCATGGGCATAATAAATAAAATCATCGCAATAATAGGGCCAGATAACTGATCCATCATATCGAGTATGCTCGGGTTTTTAACCGCGCAAAACCAAATAGCAAAAAACATTAGTACAGCACCTACCTTATCGGCAACTTTAGCGCTTATGTTCGACTGCTTAGTTACTAAGCCAGTAAAGCTTTCGCGTGCACCCAAAAAGTGCCCTAAAAATGACGACATAATCGCAATAAACGCCACCAATGGGCCAAGCGTAGCGATAAACGAATTGTCAGTAATATTGGCAAGGTACGATAAAACCGACACATTTGCCGCTTTCGCCGCCGCCATTTGCTCGCCAGTTAAGGACAACACACACGAAAACACAAACAGCAATACAAAGGTAATTAACAGTAAACTGGTGCGCTTTAATATTGCCTCAGACTTAGCAACCGCTTTATTACCATAATGACCGCGTTGTACGTTTACAAAGCTCGAAATAGCCGCTGCGTGGCTAAACGAAAATACAATAATAGGAATCGACAACCACAGTGTTTTACCAAAGCTGCCCACTTCTGGCAGCGCCATATTCGGCATTTGCCAACTAGGGATTAAATACAAGGATAAAAAAAACAATATGCCCACAAGCGGATAAACTAAAATAGCAAAAGCACGAAGCATCAGCTTTTCGCCGCCCATCATTAAGCCAATCATACCTGCAACCAATACACCAGAAAGCAACACCCGCGAAGGCGACTCCATACCAAGCTGGTTCACCATAAAGCTGTCTACGGTATTGGTTAAACCGACACCATAAATAAGTAAAATCGGAAAAATAGATAAAAAGTACAGTAAAGAGATTAGCCGACCCGCGGTCACCCCAAAATGTTCCTCTACTACATCAGTAAAGTCAGCATCTTTATTTTTTGACGACAGCACAAACCGCGCTAAACCGCGGTGCGCTAAAAAGGTCATTGGAAAGGCCAAGCACGCCATAATAATTAACGGCCAAAAACCGCCAATACCAATATTAATAGGTAAAAATAAAATACCGGCACCAACGGCGGTACCAAATAGGCTTAACGTCCACTGTGTGTCGTGTAAAGTCCAAGAAGACTGTTTTGCTGTAGATGCATTAAAATGCGTAGCATCTTGAGATGGGGGCATAAGCTCACCAGGTTTTTTTTAGAATAATAATGACGGCAAAGCATATAGTTTTTACTTAATGATTTCATTCGATAAACTAGCTTAATATTCGCTTATTTGTAGCGTACCAGTTACGCCTGTAATTAATTTGCAACAGCGTTATAAAAGTGAGCAGAGAATGGCAGTGGCTTTAGCTCAACGTTAAAAATAATAAGCAGGAAAGGTGCACTTAAAAAGAGGGTTAATAGCTTTTCCCCATAAGGTTTAAAGTTTACACACTGCAATCTAGAGTATAATTATTGTAAACTCTACTTTCCACCTAGGTTGTAAAGTGATTAAAAACAGGAGTTTTTGTGATATTTGAAACCTTGTCAATTAAGCATTTAGCTATGTTATTGCAATTTGAATCAGAAAATAAAGCTTGGTTTGAATCAATGCTGCCGCCGAGAGAGGATTACTTTTATCGCGATTTAGGCATTAAAATGCATATTTATGATGCCATTATAAACATGCAATTAGGTACGCATTATTCGGGTGTGCTTATCACGGCAAGATCATTATAAATTGAACTTATAGAGCAAGTAGTGATCAGATCAAGGCATAATAATTACTTGGTCGCATAAATATGAGCACTACTTTTCTGAAACATTTTAATTCAATTACAGATCCTCGCATTGAACGTTGTAAAAAGCATGAACTTATCGATATTCTTCTCCTTGCTATTAGCGCTGTGCTCTCTGGTGCAGAAGGATGGGAAGATATTGAAGACTTTGGGCACCTAAAACTTGATTGGTTAAAAAAATACGGCACGTTCAACGCAGGAATTCCAAAACATGACACGATTGCGCGCGTCATGTGTCGGTTAAAAGCAAATGAAATAGAAAGGGCATTTCAATCTTGGATATCATCACTGATTGAAACCACAGGTGCAGATATCATCGCTATCGATGGCAAAACCGCACGGCGTTCATTTACCACAAAAGACAGAAAAAGTGCCTTACACACGGTCAGTGCATGGAGTTGCCAACACCAGTTAGTGCTTGGGCAGACGGCTGTTGATAATAAAACAAATGAAATCACCGCAATACCAGAATTACTCACCCTGCTCGATATTGAAAACAGTATCATTACGTTAGATGCGATGGGATGCCAACAAGAAATAGCAAAACAAATCATCCAACAAAAAGCAGATTATATTCTTGCACTTAAAGGTAATCATTCAGGCATGCAAAAGGAACTAGAAGCGTGGTGGCACAAGTGCGAGCGTGAAAGGTTAACTAAGCATAATTGTGATGAACATACCGAAATAAGCTCAGGACATGGGCGTGTTGAAACACGTACATGCCAGCAGTTACTTATAGATAAAAGCTGGTTAGGCAAGGATTATCGTTGGCCTGGCTTAACGAGTATTATTAAGGTCAGGGCTGAAGTTCATGATAAGTCGGCAGGGTCGGATACCACTGAAACACGCTGGTATATAAGTTCATTAGACTTAAATGCAGCGCAAGCACTCAATGCGGTACGCAGTCACTGGCAGGTTGAAAGCATGCATTGGATGCTTGATATGAACTTCAGAGAAGATGAATCGAGAATACGCAAACTTCAAGGGCCATTAATGTTTAATGTAATGCGAAAGATAGCCATGGCGCTTTTTAAACAAGATGCATCTAAGTCAGCAAGTATGGCGAGGAAAAAGAAAATGGCAGGGCTAGACGATGATTACCGCTCAACCCTGTTAGAGTCTGGGATTAAAATGCGCTAGCCGTGGTGTGCTTATTGTTAATGAGAAATTGTTGCGCGCGCAAATTTAAAAGATATAACAGGGCAAACAAACACTGCCGCAGTGGGTTATCGAGTTGCTAAAAATAGCATAGGTAAAGGCTACGCCAGTTTTTGCCTTAACGAATTAATTAGCATAGCCGCTCAGCATTATGCAGTTAACAAGTTAGAAGCCTTAGTGCTAGATAATAACCCCGCCTCAAAAGCCGTACTATTAAAGTGTGGTTTTAAAGCCCAATCACATAAAGACAATTACATGACAATAAACGGACACACATTAGGCGTTACACACTTTTTACGCGCACCGATTTAAGTGTTTTTTGAGGTGAAATTGGAAGATTAAAATATTGTGGTTAACAGCGGTTATGCGTTGGGTTTCGCTTCACTCAACCCAACCTACGGTGTTTAAATTGACATAGAGCTGCTAGTAGCTAAAAGCCCGCAGCTCTAGGCGCTTTATTCTTCAATAGCTGAAACAATAAAATACGGATTCAAATACTCATCTTTGGTGTTGTAAATTAGCGGGCTACCATCAAGTTTAGTCACTTTAGCGCCGGCTATTGCGGCAATGGCATGGCCTGCACCGGTATCCCACTCACAGGTTGGGCCTAAGCGCGGGTAAATATCGGCGCTGCCTTCGGCCACTAAACATAGTTTTAGTGAGCTGCCTTTTGAAACCATTTCTACCTCGTCAAAGCGTTTTACAAATTCGGCTAAATCGGGTGAGGGGTGTGAGCGACTGCCAACTACGCGTATTAACCCTGTGTTTGGCTTGGTAGTTACTTTTAGCTCTATGCGCTCATCGCCTTTGTCTTTAAATGCGCCTATGGCTTCGCTTGCTAAGTAAGATACGCCAAGGGCTGGGGCGTCTACTACGGCTAAAACCGGAATACCATTTTCGATAAGTGCGATATTTACGGTGAATTCACCATTTTTTTTAATAAACTCTTTGGTGCCATCGATAGGATCTACTAGCCAGTAACTTTTCCATGCCTTGCGAACTTCCCAGCTTATATCGGCGTTTTCTTCACTTAATATAGGAATGTCGGGAGTGAGCTGCTGTAGCCCTGCGACAATAATTTTATGAGCTGCTAAGTCGGCGTCGGTTACAGGGCTTTCATCGGCTTTGTATTCAACGTTAAAGTCCTTTTGATAAATTCCCATTATGGCGCTACCCGCTTTGCGGGCAAGGATCAGGGTTTCTTCTAGCAGTTCGGTTTGGTTCATTGGGGTTAACCTATATTATGTGCTGTTGTTTTAGATACGTTATCAGCTGAACAACCGATTGGTCTAGCGTGTTTTTACTGGTATCTAAAATTATTTCTGGATTGATGGGTATTTCGTAACTGGAATCAATGCCGGTAAAGTGTTTAATTTCGCCAGCGCGGGCTTTTTTGTATAAGCCTTTAGGATCGCGGCTTTCGCATACATCGAGTGGGGTGTCGATAAATACTTCAATAAACTCCTTGTCATCTACTAAGCTGCGTACCATGTCGCGCTCTGCTCTAAAAGGCGATATAAACGCAGTAAGCACTAACAAGCCAGCGTCAACCATTAGCTTTGCTGTTTCGCCTACGCGGCGAATATTTTCAACTCGGTCTGCGTCGCTAAAGCCTAGGTCTTTACATAAACCGTGGCGTACGTTGTCGCCATCGAGCAGGTAAGTATGAATACCTTGTTGATTAAGTGCGGCTTCTAGCGCGTTTGCTACAGTGCTTTTACCGGAGCCCGAAAATCCGGTAAACCATATAATAGCGCTCTGATGCTTTTTTTGCTCACTACGTTGTGCTTTAGTGGTTGCGTAGTTATGCCAAACAATATTTTCATCCATAGTGAGTTATCTCTTTATGCTGTGCGTGCCGGTATTAAAACGGAAATACTAGCGGGATCAAGGTTAATACTGTTATTGAATAAATAATAGAAAGGGGCAAACCCATCACTACATAATCTTTTAAACGATAGTTACCCGCGCTGTAAACCATAAGGTTAGTTTGATAACCAAACGGCGATATAAAACTTGCTGATGCGCCAAACGCAACCGCCATAATAAATGGCAGTGGGTCTACGTTAAAGCCAACGGCAAGTGAATAGGCAACCGGAAACGACAATGCTGCAGCGGCGTTATTGGTTATCAGCTCGGTAAATAATACTGTCATTAAAAATATTGCGATAAAGGCGCTGTATGGGCCAAAGTCGCCAAGTACTACAAACATAGCCGCCGATATTTGCCCAGCAAGTCCGGTGCCTATCATTAGTTTTGCTAAGCCTATGGCGCTGCCTACTACGGCGAGTAACTCAATAGGAAAGCGACGTTTTACTTCGCTAAGCTTAATAGTACCGCAAAGCATAAAGCCAATCAGTAATACTAATAAGCCTTTAACTAGCGGCACTAAGCCAATAATACTTAAGCCCAGTACAGCGGCAAAGCTTAGCAGCACAATGTTTGACTGTTTAGGCGCTAGGTGAGTTTGTAAATCAAATCCCGATATATACACAAATTCGCGTTTTAAATTAGGCAAACTGTAAAAGTTTTTACCCGGGGCGAGTATTAGTGAGTCGCCTGCTTGTAAGTGCACTTGCCCTAAACCACCTTGCAGGCGATCGTGGCCGCGGCGAATAGCAATAACCGCCGCATGAAACTGCTCTCTAAAGCGGGCTTCTTTTACGGTTTTACCAATAAATTTTGAAGACTGACTTACAACAACTTCTACTAAGTGTTCTATGTCTTTTTGATGATTGTCGTGCACTACTTTTAAACCATCGAAACGCGTAAGTAGGGGGACTGATTTTATATCGCCCACAAAAAGTAATATGTCGTTTTGTTTAATTATTTGCTGTGGCGTGACCGCACAAATGCGTTGGTTATCGCGAATTATTTCGCCTAAAAATAAGTCTTTAAGTTCACGCAGGCCATTTTCTTCTACGGTGCGGCCAATTAACTTTGAACCGGCTTGTACTTTACCTTCAAGATAAAAAGGCACGACTTCTTGGTCGCTTTTACCGTTGTCGGGTAAGTATTTTAACATGACTAAAATAGTGATTAAGCCCACACTTAATGCGCCTAAGCCCACTAAGGTAAAGTCAAAAAAGCCCAGTGGCGCCATGCCCGCATCTACGGCAAAACCATTTACGATTAAGTTGGTAGATGTGCCAATAAGGGTAATAGTGCCGCCTAAAATAGCAGTGTACGATAGTGGTAATAGTAACTTTGATGGCGAGTGATTGGGGTTGTCTTTTATCGCGGTAATTAAGGAAGCAACCACGGCGGTGTTATTGGTAAACGACGATAAAAACGCGGTCGAAAGCCCCAATTTAGTCACTGATTTAACTAAACTACCACTCGATAGCGATTGCGCTAATTTTTGAATAAGGGTGGTTTTTTCAATCGCAATTGACACTAATATTAATAGCACCAAAGTAATTAGCGACGGGTTAGTATAATTAACTAACATGCTTTCTAAATCTATTAGCCCTGCTAAGTAGCTGCTACCAATGGCTCCCACAAATAGCCATGCAGGATTAAGCCGAGTGCCAAAAAGGCACCCGACTAAAGTAAGCATAATGCCTGTTAAAATGAGCTGATCTATCATGCTTTATATCCTATAACAGGCTAAAAAGTATTATAACTTTGATATATCAAGCGCTTGCCAATGCGGAAAGTGCTTGCGTACTAAAGTGTTAAATTCAACTTCAAAAGCACTAAAGTTACTTTGCTGCGCTTGGCTTTGCAGTACTTGCTCTATCATACCGGCTGCAATAGTTAAGTTAGATAAGCGATCGATAAGTATAAACGAGCCGGTTTCGTGATTACTGTGATACTCATCAGCCAAAATAGTTTCGCTAAGTTCTAGCGTTACAATAGCGATTTCGTTTAACTGTAGAGTGTCGCTGCTACCATGCTCTAAGGTATTTACATCGATAGTGTGATCAATCTTAGTAACTTGAGCAGAGGTGTTTTTGCTACCAAGTTTAAAGTTATAGCTTTTACCTAGTTGCAGCGGCGTTTCGTGCATCCATACTAATTTAGCTTGTAGCTGGTTGGTAACTATTGCCGTAGAGCTTGCTGGTACAATGACATCGCCTCGGCTAATATCAATTTCGCTATTTAGCGTAACGGTAATTGCTTGGCCAGCTTGTGCACTGTCTAGGTTGCCATCAAAGGTAACAATTTCTTTAATGCTAGAAGTTTTGCCCGATGGTAGTACTTTTATTGCATCGCCCACTTGTAACTTGCCTGAGGCTAGCGTGCCCTGAAAACCACGAAAGTTTAAGTTAGGGCGCGCCACATATTGCACCGGTAAACGTGCTTCAAAGTCAGTGTCGATTTGCGCTGCTGGCGAGTCTTCTAATAACTCTAGCAATGGCTTGTCGGTGTAATAAGGCGTATGTACAGAGCGAGTAACTACGTTATCGCCTTTAAGCGCCGACATAGGTACAAATTTAATGTTACTTACATTAAGTTGCTCGGCAAATTTTAAGTAGTCAGCTTTAATTTTTTCATAAACAGTTTCGTCAAAATCAACGATATCCATTTTATTAATAGCCACAACAAATTGCTTAATACCAAGCGAGTCACAAATAAAGCTGTGACGTTTAGTTTGTACTTGCACGCCGTAACGTGCATCCACCAAAATAATGGCCACATCGCTGGTTGATGCACCCGTTACCATGTTGCGCGTATACTGCTCGTGCCCTGGGGTATCGGCAATAATAAACTTGCGCTTAGCGGTCGAGAAGTAACGGTACGCTACGTCAATGGTAATACCTTGCTCACGCTCAGCTTGTAGGCCATCAACAAGTAATGCTAAATCAAGGTCATCACCTGCGTTACCTACTTTTTCGTTATCTTTATGTAGTGCTGCTAACTGATCTTCATAAATTTGGTGGCTGTCGTGCAGTAGGCGGCCAATGAGTGTTGATTTACCGTCATCTACGCTGCCACAGGTAAGCATGCGTAATAAGCTTTTGTCTTGCTGACGTGCTAGGTAAGCGTCTATGCCTATTTCTTTTACTTCGTTAAATGTGTCGTTATTTTGATTAGCCATTAGAAATACCCTTCACGTTTTTTCTTTTCCATTGAGCCTGCCGAGTCATGGTCAATAACCCGACCTTCACGTTCAGATGACGTAGATAGCAGCATTTCTTCAATAATTTCGGTTAATGAGCTGGCCGTTGATTCCACTGCACCGGTAAGTGGATAGCAGCCTAAAGTCCGAAAACGTACCGACTTCATCATTGGCACTTCACCCTCCAAAAGTGGCATACGTTCATCGTCAACCATAATTAAGGTGCCGTCGCGATCAACCACTGGGCGCTCTTTAGCAAGATACAAAGGCACCATGTCGATGTTTTCTTGATAAATATATTGCCAAATATCCAACTCGGTCCAGTTAGACAGTGGGAATACACGAATACTTTCACCTGGATTTACTTGGCTGTTGTACGTATTCCAAAGCTCTGGGCGTTGGTTTTTAGGATCCCAGCGGTGGTGCTTATCGCGAAATGAATAAACACGTTCTTTAGCGCGTGACTTTTCTTCGTCGCGGCGTGCGCCACCAAAGGCGGCATCAAAGCCATATTTGTCGAGTGCTTGCTTTAAACCTTGAGTTTTCATTATATCGGTATGTTTACCAGAGCCATGCTCGAATGGGCTTATACCAATTTCCATGCCTTCTGGGTTTTTATGCACTAGTAGCTCAAAGCCGTATTCTTTGGCAATACGGTCACGAAATTCAATCATTTCGCTAAACTTCCAATTAGTGTCTACGTGTAATAACGGAAACGGAATTTTTGCAGGGTAAAATGCTTTACGCGCTAAGTGCAAAAGTACCGACGAATCTTTACCAATTGAGTAAAGCATTACTGGGTTCTCAAACTCAGCGGCGACTTCGCGCATGATTTTGATACTTTCAGCTTCAAGCTGCTGAAGGTGAGTTAAAGCCATTGTTAGTCGTCCTACTAAAATAATTAAAAGTTAAAATCTAATAAATGTATAAAGCTTATGCCACATCGGTAAGTGGTTGCGCAAAACTGCTAGTTTGCGCTTTGGCACCAAACCAATGTAACTCTTGGTGCAAGGATGCTACTTCGCCAATAATAAGCAGTGCAGGAGAAACCACACTGTTACGCGTAATTAAATCGGCAAGCTCGCCCAGCTTTCCAGTAATTACGCGTTGATTTTTACGGGTGCCGTTTTCAATAATGGCAACGGGTGTATTGGCGTTGCGGCCATGCTTTAAAAGCTCAGCTTGTATATGTGGCGACTTTATCACGCCCATATAAATAGCTAAGGTTTGATTTGGTTTAGCCAGCGATTGCCAATCGAGTTCTTGGCCGTCTTTTTTACAATGCCCGGTTACAAACTGAATCGCTTGTGCGTGGTCACGATGGGTAAGCGGAATACCCGCATAGGCACTGCATCCTGCAGCGGCAGTTATACCAGGTACAATTTGATAATTTACCTTGTTAGCCGCAAGTACTTGTACTTCTTCGCCACCACGACCATAAATAAACGGGTCGCCACCTTTAATACGGCATACTTTTTTACCTTGCTTGGCTAAATCGACCAGCATTTGGTTAGTGTCTTGCTGCGCTACGCTGTGATCGCCTAAACGCTTGCCTACACAAATAAGGTCGGCATCGCGGCGCACTAACTCCATGATCTCGTCAGACACTAAATAGTCATAAACCACTACATCGGCTTGTTGCATAAGTTGCAGTGCCTTAAGTGTCAGCAATTCAGGATCGCCAGGGCCTGCACCTACTACATAAACCTCGCCTTCGGGCTCGGCTTTAGCATTTAGCATGTGTTCTAACTGTTGCTCTGCGGCTTGGGTGTCGCCGGTTTGTACTTTACTAACAACAGATGAGTCGAATACGCCTTCCCAAAACTGGCGACGATCGGCAAAGTGCTTAAAGCGTTGTTTTACTTTGCTTCTAAAGCCACCCACAAGCGTTGCCAGCGGGCCAATATGTTGCGGTATTAGGGTTTCTAGTTTTTCGCGTAAACGGCGCGCTAATACCGGGGCAGTGCCTGCGCTGGATATAGCAATTGTGATTGGGTTGCGATCGACAATCGATGGAAATATAAAGGTGCACTTAGGCTGATCGTCAACTACATTAACAAAAATGTTATGAGTATTAGCCAGTTCAAACACTTGGCTATTTACATGCTCTAAATCTGTAGCAGCAATTACCAGCATCATATTTTTTAAATGTTGCTCGCTAAAGTACTCATGTATAAGCGTTACTTTATTTTCGCTAGCAAGTTCAATGAGCTGTTGGCAAAATTTGGGAGCGACTAAAGTAATACTGGCACGCGCTTTTAAAAGCGCGCTGCATTTGCGCAACGCAACATCTCCACCGCCAACAACCAATACAGGTTTGTTGTCGAGTTTGGTAAAGATAGGTAAATACTGCACGTTAATCACACCCCTAAAATAAATGGCTCGTTTAGCCTGATAGCCACAATATAGCGCCACACACTAAGTAAAAAATAATTAAAACCCACTCGTTATAACTAAAAGTTATAACGAGTGGGTTTTTAAGGCCGAAATCTTAATTAGTAAGGCTTTGCGGTCGGTTGCATGTAAAACTAAGGGCTTAGAGTGTTTGGTTATGAGCTATAGCAAGTTTAGGTTACTATAATTACAGGTATTAAATCACGGTATAAATATGATGAGGTTACTATGATTAAACAACAAAAAGAGGCTGCTTTGGCTGTCGCCTTAATGGATTTAACCAGCTTAAATAGCAACGATGATAGTGCCGCTATTAATACGTTAGTGAACAGCATTAACCCTAAATTAGGCACGCCCGCTGCAGTATGTGTTTACAGTGATTTTGTAGCAGAAGCAAAAATAGCCTTAGCTACCAGAGAGCTAAGCCATATAAAAGTAGCCACAGTAACTAACTTTCCAACGGGTGACGCACCTTTAAATACCGTAATAAACGAAACACTAATTGCCATAGAGCGCGGTGCAGATGAAATTGATTTAGTTATTCCATATAAAGCGCTAATAGCGGGTGATAAAAGCCGTGTGCTTAAGTATGTTACCGAGAGCAAAAAAGTCTGTGGGTCGCGCGCTCTACTTAAAGTTATTATAGAAAGCGGCGAGTTACAAACACCTGATTTAATCGCATCAGCCACATTATTAGCTATTAAAGGCGGTGCCGACTTTGTAAAAACCAGTACCGGTAAGGTCGCCGTTAATGCCACGCTTGATGCGACAAAAACTATACTCAATACCATTAAAGAATCGGGCAAGCTAGTTGGCTTTAAAGCGGCGGGAGGAGTTAAAACAGTTGCAGATGCGAGCGATTACTTAACCCTTGCAAGCACTATTATGGGTAATGACTACTTACAAGCAAATACCTTTAGATTTGGCGCATCAAGTTTATTAACTAATGTGTACGCGGTATTAAATGAAGCGTGATAGCGAACAAGAAAAACAACAGTTAGAGCACGAGGCAGCGAGGTTGTTTTTACGTTGTTATGAGCAGCAATATGGCATTCATATGCGCCATATTTGGCATAATGAGCCCAATAAGCCCGACGTTAGCTGCTACAAAGGCGATCAGCAACTTGATATTGAAGTTGCGCATTTATATGCCAGTGAAACCGAAGCAATGGCAGTGCTTGGCCGGCCACTGTCAATTCCAATGCAACGGGCATTGGCCGATATGGCGCAAGCCCCAAGTGAGCAAAGGTTACGCCTAGCGTTAGAGAGATTACTGGAGCAAAAAGCCACTAAATCTTATCATTCAGCGCGAACTTGGTTATTAATTCGCAATGCCAGCACTATTTGGCATAAAGCCGACTTTGATGCTCAGCTTAAAATGATTAGTGTGCCGCAAACGCATGCATTTGAGCAAATTTGGTTGCTACGCGATTTCTATCGTGGCGAGTTGGTACGTTTATTTTGATTTTTTTACGGTAACTCATTGCAGGAATGACTTTTTATTGCATAAATAAATATTAATTTAGCGGGTTAAGTGGTTAAATAATGCGGTGTGTAAATTAACGGTGAAGATTTTATCAGATGACAATCTTTACTCTTGTGTTAATGAACTGCGTAAGTATAATAGGCATCCACTTTGCAGGGGCGTAGTTCCAATTGGTAGAACAGCGGTCTCCAAAACCGACGGTTGGGAGTTCGAATCTCTCCGCCCCTGCCAATATTACTCGCGATGCGGGTAAGTCTGGGGTTAAAAATCGGTTTAAATAAGTCTGTTTTTAAGTTTAGATTTTAATGGATTAACCCTATCATAGCGTAGGGTTGTTGTGTCTGTAGTTAAGGTAATAATATTATGAGCACGAATGTAGAAACGCCATCAAGTGCGATGGAGTCAGTAAAGTGGTTAGTAGCAATAGTGCTACTTGCAGGCGCAGTTGTTGGTAATCACATGTTTGCAGATCAGTCTGTATTACTACGTGCGATTGGCGTTGTAGTTGCAATAGCAGCTGGTTTAGCAATTGCCTCGCAAACAGCTAAAGGACGTACTTTCCTTACTTTTGCTAAAGAAGCAAGAATTGAAGTGCGCAAAGTAATTTGGCCAACGCGTCAAGAAACTACCCACACGACATTAATTGTAATGGTTGCAACAGTGATAATGGCACTTATCCTTTGGGGATTAGATGGCATTTTATTCCGCGCTGTAGGCTTTTTAACTGGATTGGAGATCTGATCCCATGTCGGATGAGAACGAGAACAAAGAAATTAAGTTACGTTGGTATGTAGTACAGGCCTTTTCTGGTTACGAAAAGCGTGTAGCTCAAACGTTAATTGAACATATTAAAATCGAAGGTCTAGAATCGAGCTTTGGTGAGATACTAGTACCAACTGAAGAAGTTGTTGAGATGCGCGCTGGCCAAAAGCGTAAATCTGAGCGTAAATTCTTCCCAGGTTATGTATTAGTACAAATGGATATGAATGACGCAAGCTGGCACTTAGTGAACAGCACAGAACGCGTTATGGGCTTTATTGGCGGTACGTCTGATCGTCCTGCTCCTATCAGCCCTAAAGAAGCTGAGCGCATTCTTAATCGCCTACAAGAAAATGCTGAAGCACCTAAACCTGCTACCTTATTTGAACCAGGTGAAGTTGTTCGTGTTACTGACGGTCCATTTGCTGACTTTAGCGGTGTTGTTGAAGAAGTTGACTACGAAAAGAGCCGCGTTAAAGTGTCGGTACTTATTTTTGGTCGTTCTACACCGGTTGAACTTGAATTTGGTCAAGTTGAACAAGATAAGTAATTGATTAAAAAAGTGATGCTAATTTTTCTATAAAATTTGGCACGAAGCTTGAAAAAGGCCGCTGATTAACTTATAATCAGCGGCCTTTTTGTATTTGGGTAAATTAATTTACGCTACAAAAAGTACGAAACAATTTTTTAAATTGGGGAGCCGTTAGAGTACGCGTCCTCGCGCGCACAAGGCTGAGACCCACTTAATGAGGTATTTATAATGGCTAAAAAAGTTGAAGCTCTAATCAAGCTACAAGTTGCCGCTGGTATGGCTAATCCTAGTCCACCAGTAGGTCCTGCACTAGGTCAACACGGTGTGAACATCATGGAATTCTGTAAAGCGTTTAACGCACGTACAGAGTCTATCGAAAAAGGCGCTCCAGTTCCTGTAGTGATCTCTGTTTACGGTGACCGTTCTTTTACGTTCGACATGAAAACTCCACCTGCAGCATACTTGCTACTTAAAGCAGCTGGCGTTAAATCAGGCTCAGGCCGTCCTAACACTGAAAAAGTAGGCACAGTAACTCGTGCTCAACTTGAAGAGATTGTTGAGACTAAACGAGCTGACCTTACAGCTTCTGATTTAGAAGCTGCGGTTCGCACTATCGCAGGATCTGCTCGTGCGATGGGCTTGAGCGTAGAGGACTAAGAATATGGCTAAATTAACTAAACGTATGCGTACTATCCGCGAAAAAGTGGAAGTAACTAAAGATTACGAAATCAACGAAGCGATCGCGCTTTTAAAAGAGTTAGCGACAGCTAAATTCGTAGAAAGTGTTGACGTTGCTGTTAACCTTGGTATCGATGCTCGTAAATCTGATCAAAACGTTCGTGGTGCAACTGTACTACCTAACGGTACTGGTCGTGACGTTCGCGTTGCAGTATTCACACAAGGCGCTAACGCAGAAGCTGCGAAAGAAGCCGGTGCTGAATTAGTAGGTATGGAAGATCTTGCTGAGCTAGTTAAAAAAGGCGAGATGAACTTTGACGTTGTTGTTGCATCACCAGACGCTATGCGTGTTGTTGGTCAACTAGGTCAAATCTTAGGCCCACGTGGTCTAATGCCAAACCCTAAGACTGGTACAGTAACACCTAACGTTGCTGAAGCAGTTAAAAATGCAAAAGCGGGTCAAGTACGTTACCGTAATGACAAAAATGGTATCATCCATACCACTATTGGTAAGGTTGATTTCACTGCTGAGCAATTACAACAAAACCTTGAGTCACTAATTGTTGCGCTTAAGAAGGCTAAACCTTCTCAAGCTAAAGGTGTTTACGTGAAGAAAGTAAGCATCTCTACAACAATGGGCGCAGGCGTTGCTGTTGACCAAAACACGTTAAGCACTACTGTATCTTAATCGGTGTTTACATGGCGTGAAATTTGTACTATAATTTCGCGCCATTTTGTTGGTTAATTCGTTTTTCAGCAAAGTAAAGAATTCGGGTTGAAGTCCATAATTTCGTTGCACCTTAGGGTAAATCGATAAATTGGACTTCCGTCCAAGACCGTAGGTGGCTTCGGCCTTAATACTCACCTACGTAGACGGTGTAGACCCCAGATAGATTTTTCCTAATCCTTCTGGCTCTCGCCGTAAAAAGCATCTCTATCTTGTTTGATAGGGAAGAGTAGAACAGGGGACACCGAGTGTCGGTAACCCCATTAAACCAGGAGTAACACCCATGGCTTTAAATCTTCAAGGCAAACAAGCAATAGTTGCTGAAGTCAACGAAGCAGCCAATGGTGCTCTATCTGCAGTTGTTGCAGATTCTCGTGGTGTAACAGTTGGCGCAATCACTGCCCTTCGTAAAGAAGCTCGTGCAAATGGTGTTTGGATGAAAGTTGTCCGTAACACTTTAGCAAAACGTGCTCTTGAAGGAACACAGTTTGAGTGCCTTTCTGATTCATTTGTTGGTCCAAGCTTAATCGCTTTCTCATCAGAGCACCCAGGTGCTGCTGCGCGTATCTTTTCTGCTTTTGCAAAAAAGAACGAGAAATTTGAGCTTAAAACGGCCGCTTTTGAAGGAAATGTTGTTGATGCAGCAATGCTTGCTACATTACCTACATACGACGAAGCTGTTGCACGCTTAATGAGCGCTATGAAAGAAGCGTCTGCTGGTAAATTGTGTAAAACAATTGAAGCAGTACGTGTACAGAAAGAAGAGCAAGCTGCTTAATTTTAAGCTGTTTAATCCCTTTCGGTGTAAAATTTATTTGGACTTAAAGTCCGTTAATTATTAGGAAATTTGAAATGTCTGTATCTAAAGACCAAATCCTTGACGCAATTGCTGAAATGTCAGTAATGGACGTTGTTGCTCTTATCGAAGCAATGGAAGAAAAATTCGGCGTAACTGCTGCTGCTGGTATGGTAGCTGGTCCAGCTGCTGAAGCAGTTGAAGAAAAGACTGAATTTGATGTAATCCTTACTGGCGCTGGCGCTAACAAGGTTTCTGCAATCAAAGCAGTTCGTAGCGCAACTGGCCTAGGCCTTAAAGAAGCGAAAGCTCTTGTTGAAGCTGCACCAACACCTGTTAAAGAAGGTATCTCTAAGGAAGAAGCTGAAGCTCTTGCTAAAGACCTTACTGAAGCTGGTGCTGAAGTTGAGGTTAAGTAATTTAGCTTTTGCTAAGTTCGCTGCCTGAGAAATCAGGCAAGGGCTGGTGATTATTTAATCACCGGCCTTTTTGCGCTATAGAGTGATGCACTCTTTTAGTTCAAATAAAATCTGGTTTTTTCTTTACTTTCAACGCTTTATAGTTTGCTAGTGTTAAAGTGGGACTAAATTAGAACAACAATCAAATGTTGTAAATCTTGGCATAGATGCCAGTTAAGTCTGTTCTTACAAGAACAGGTCGGGTCAAAGATCAGCAAGCTGAGGAACCCCATGGCTTACTCTTATTCTGAAAAGAAACGTATCCGTAAGGATTTTGGTAAACGTCCACAAGTTTTGGATATACCTTTCTTACTATCTACACAGTTAGAATCGTTTAAAAAATTCTTAGTGCCTGACGCTGATGGCGATCATGGTTTGGAAGCAGCCTTCCGTTCTGTGTTCCCAATTAAAAGCTACTCAGGAAATTCTGAGCTGCAATACGTAAGTTATCGTATTGGCGAGCCAGTTTTCGATGTAAAAGAATGTCAAATTCGCGGTGTGACTTATTCTGCTCCACTTCGCGTGAAATTGCGTCTTGTAGTTATGGACAAAGAAGCTCCAGGCACAGTTAAAGACATTAAAGAGCAAGAAGTTTACATGGGCGAAATTCCGCTCATGACCGATACCGGTACCTTTGTAATCAATGGTACAGAGCGTGTTATCGTTTCTCAGCTACACCGTAGCCCTGGTGTATTCTTTGATAACGACCGCGGTAAAACTCACTCATCGGGTAAAGTGTTATATAACGCACGTGTTATCCCATATCGTGGTTCATGGTTAGACTTTGAATTTGATGCAAAAGATAACTTATATGTACGTATTGACCGTCGTCGTAAATTACCGGCGTCTATTATCTTACGTGCACTTGAGTACTCGAGTGAAGACATTCTTGGTATTTTCTTCGACAACACTACGTTTGAAGTAACTGACGGTAAAGTTCTTATGGAACTGGTACCTTCACGTTTACGTGGTGAAACCGCCGCTTTTGATATTAAGAGCGAAGACGGTGAAGTGTTTGTTGAAAGTGGTCGTCGTGTTACGGCTCGCCATATCAAGAACATCGAGAAAAAAGGCATTAAGCAATTAGAAGTACCACATGAGTACATCATTGGTCGTGTATTAGCGAAAAACTATGTTGATGAGTCAACAGGTGAAGTTGTAGCTAATGCAAATGACGAGCTAACGCTTGAATTAATGGCTGAATTGGTTAAAGCCGGTCACACTAAAATTGATACGTTATATATCAATGAAGTGGACAGCGGTGCTTACATGTCAAATACCTTGAACATTGACTCTTCAAGCAGCCGTTTAGAAGCATTAGTAGAAATTTATCGCATGATGCGCCCAGGCGAGCCACCGACGAAAGACGCGGCTGAAGCCTTATTCCAGAACTTGTTCTTCTCAGAAGAGCGCTATGACTTATCAACGGTAGGTCGTATGAAGTTCAATAGCCGTGTCGGTTACGATACCGATACAGGCCCAGGCACATTAAGCAAAGAAGACATCGTGTCGGTTATGAAGGTATTGATTGCTATTCGTAACGGTGTTGGCGATGTAGATGATAT
Source organism: Pseudoalteromonas sp. JB197 (assembly GCF_002332205.1). Taxonomy (NCBI): domain Bacteria; kingdom Pseudomonadati; phylum Pseudomonadota; class Gammaproteobacteria; order Alteromonadales; family Pseudoalteromonadaceae; genus Pseudoalteromonas; species Pseudoalteromonas sp. JB197. Next base: position 2,554,289 of record NZ_NRGZ01000001.1, on the reverse strand, counting down.
TGACCACTTAGGCAACCGTCGTATCCGTAGTGTTGGCGAAATGGCTGAGAACCAATTCCGTGTAGGTTTAGTACGTGTAGAACGTGCTGTACGTGAGCGTTTAAGCTTAGGTGACCTAGATGCGATAATGCCACAAGATCTTATTAACGCTAAGCCTATTTCGGCAGCGGTTAAAGAGTTCTTCGGCTCGTCTCAGTTATCACAGTTTATGGACCAAAATAACCCGCTATCAGAAGTAACGCATAAGCGTCGTATTTCTGCATTAGGGCCGGGCGGTCTAACTCGTGAGCGCGCAGGCTTTGAAGTACGTGACGTTCACGTAACTCACTATGGTCGCGTATGTCCAATCGAGACTCCTGAGGGTCCAAACATCGGTCTAATTAACTCATTATCTACGTACGCACGTACTAATGATTATGGTTTCTTAGAAACACCTTACCGCAAAGTGGTAGACGGTGTTGTAACTGATGAAGTTGATTACCTATCAGCCATTGAAGAAGGTCAGTTTGTTATCGCACAGGCGAACTCAAACTTAACCGAAACCAATGAGTTTGTAGATGAACTTATTCCATGTCGTCACAAAGGTGAATCTACCTTTATGGGACGTATGGACCAGCAATATATGGATGTATCACCACAACAGGTGATCTCTGTAGCGGCAGCACTTATCCCGTTCCTAGAACACGATGATGCTAACCGTGCATTGATGGGTTCAAACATGCAACGTCAAGCAGTACCAACATTGAAAGCGGATAAGCCGTTAGTAGGTACTGGTATTGAGTTAACACTAGCGAAAGACTCTGGTGTTACTATCGTTGCAAAACGTGGTGGTGAAGTAATGTATTGTGACGCAAGTCGCATCGTTGTTAATGTACATGAAGAAGAACGCGTTCCAGGCGAAGCGGGCATCGACATTTACAACTTAACCAAATACACACGTTCTAACCAAAATACATGTATTAACCAAAAACCAACTTGTATGGTTGGCGAACCGGTTACTCGTGGCGATGTGTTAGCAGATGGTCCTTCGACTGACTTGGGCGACTTAGCTCTTGGTCAAAACTTGCGCGTGGCATTTATGCCATGGAATGGTTATAACTTCGAGGATTCAATCTTACTATCAGAGCGCGTAGTTGAAGAAGATCGTCTAACGACTATCCACATTCAAGAACTACAGTGTATTGCCCGTGATACTAAATTAGGTTCTGAAGAGATCACTGCAGATATCCCGAATGTGGGCGAATCTGCACTAGGCAAGCTTGATGAATCAGGCGTTGTTTATATTGGTGCTGAAGTTAAAAGCGGCGATATTCTAGTAGGTAAAGTGACTCCGAAAGGCGAAACGCAATTAACTCCTGAAGAGAAGCTACTACGAGCTATCTTCGGCGAAAAAGCGTCTGACGTTAAAGACAGCTCTTTACGTGTACCAAATTCTGTAACTGGTACTGTAATTGACGTGCAAGTTTTCACCCGTGATGGTGTTGAAAAAGATAAGCGTGCGTTAGAAGTTGAAGAAATGCAGCTTCGCGATGCGAAGAAAGACTTCAACGAAGAGTTCCGTATTCTAGAAGCTGGTGTATTAGACCGTGCGCGTAAGTTACTTATCGCAGCTGGCTTTGATGAAGACAAATTAGCGTTATTAAATGCTGAGAAGCTACTTACGCAAAGCCTTGCTGAAGAAGACAAGCAAGCTGAGCTTGAGCAATTAGCAGCCCAGTATGACGAGCTTAAAGCTGAATACGATAAGAAATTTGAAAACAAACGTCGTAAAATCACTCAAGGCGATGACCTAGCACCTGGCGTACTTAAGATTGTTAAAGTATACCTAGCTGTTAAACGTTGTATCCAACCGGGTGATAAAATGGCGGGTCGTCATGGTAACAAAGGTGTTATCTCGACTATCGTACCAGTAGAAGATATGCCATACGATGATAAAGGTCGTACGGTAGATATCGTACTTAACCCACTGGGTGTACCATCACGTATGAACATCGGTCAGATCCTTGAAACACATATGGGTCTAGCTGCACGTGGTATTGGTGAACGCATTGAAGAAATGATGAAAGAGCAACGTGAGCTGCATGAGTTACGCGCCTTCATCAAGCAAGCCTACGAAATTGGCGAATCTCGTCAAGTAGTAGACATTGATAGCTTTACAGATGACGAAATTCGTCGTTTGGCTGAAAACTTAAAAGGTGGTTTACCAATAGCTACTCCAGCATTTGATGGCGCGAAAGAAAACGAAATCAAAGACATGCTAGAGCTTGCGGGCTACCCAAGAAGTGGTCAGGTTACACTTTATGATGGCCGTACTGGCGATCAGTTCGAACGTCAAGTAACCGTTGGTTACATGTACATGCTGAAACTGAATCACTTAGTTGATGACAAAATGCATGCGCGTTCTACTGGTTCTTATAGCCTTGTTACTCAGCAGCCGCTGGGTGGTAAAGCACAGTTCGGTGGCCAGCGTTTTGGTGAGATGGAAGTATGGGCACTTGAAGCTTACGGTGCTGCTTACACTCTACAAGAAATGCTAACAGTGAAATCGGATGACGTGAACGGTCGTACTAAGATGTATAAAAACATCGTTGATGGTAACCATAAAATGGAACCAGGTATGCCAGAATCGTTTAACGTATTGTTAAAAGAAATCCGCTCACTGGGTATCAACATCGAGTTGGAAGAAAATTAAGCCAATTAGATGCTGCAGTTAACGCTGCAGCATCTGTTACGGCCGAATAGAATGTAGGGACGAGACTACCCGTCCTCAAGATTAACTCCGACAGGAGAGCTAAGGTGAAAGACTTACTTAAGTTTCTGAAGCAACAAAATAAGACCGAAGAATTCGATGCAATTCGCATTGGTCTTGCTTCACCAGACATGGTTCGTTCGTGGTCATACGGTGAAGTAAAGAAACCTGAGACCATTAACTACCGTACTTTCAAGCCTGAGCGCGATGGCTTATTCTGTGCCCGTATTTTCGGCCCAGTGAAAGATTATGAATGCTTATGTGGTAAATATAAGCGTCTTAAACACCGCGGTGTGATCTGTGAGAAGTGTGGCGTTGAAGTTACACTCACTAAAGTGCGACGCGATCGTATGGGTCATATTGACCTTGCGAGCCCAGTTGCGCATATTTGGTTTTTAAAATCATTACCGTCACGTATCGGCTTAATGCTAGATATGACGCTTCGTGATATTGAACGTGTTCTTTACTTCGAATCATTCGTAGTAACTGAGCCTGGTATGACAACGCTTGAGCGTGGTCAGCTATTAGGTGAAGAAGAATACTTAGATGCACTTGAAGAGCATGGTGATGAGTTTGAAGCTAAGATGGGTGCTGAAGCAGTTTTAGACTTGCTTCGTGAACTCGATCTTGCACAATTAATTGCTGAAATGCGTGAAGAGTTACCAACAATTAACTCTGAAACTAAGCGTAAAAAAATTACCAAACGTCTTAAGTTAATGGAATCGTTCCACCAATCAGGTAACAACCCTGAGTGGATGATCATGACAGTACTTCCAGTATTGCCACCTGATCTACGCCCATTAGTACCACTAGACGGTGGTCGTTTTGCGACGTCTGATCTAAATGACCTTTACCGTCGTGTTATTAACCGTAATAACCGTCTTAAGCGTCTACTAGATTTAGCAGCACCAGACATTATTGTACGCAACGAAAAACGTATGTTACAAGAAGCGGTAGATGCGCTACTTGATAACGGTCGTCGTGGTCGTGCAATTACAGGTTCTAACAAACGTCCTCTTAAATCTCTTGCCGATATGATCAAGGGTAAGCAAGGTCGTTTCCGTCAGAACTTACTTGGTAAGCGTGTAGATTATTCAGGCCGTTCTGTAATTACAGTGGGTCCTACACTTAAGCTTCACCAATGTGGTCTTCCTAAGAAGATGGCACTTGAGCTATTCAAACCATTCATCTATGGCAAACTAGAGCGTCGCGGCATGGCTACGACAATCAAAGCTGCGAAGAAGATGGTTGAACGTGAAATGCCGGAAGTATGGGATGTGCTTGACGAAGTAATTCGTGAACATCCAGTATTACTTAACCGTGCACCAACACTTCACCGTTTGGGTATCCAAGCGTTTGAACCTGTGCTTATCGAAGGTAAAGCGATTCATTTGCATCCATTAGTATGTGCGGCCTACAACGCCGATTTCGATGGTGACCAAATGGCGGTACACGTACCGCTAACAATTGAAGCGCAGCTTGAAGCTCGTGCCTTAATGATGTCTACAAACAACATTCTATCTCCTGCGAATGGTGAGCCAATCATCGTTCCTTCACAGGATGTTGTATTGGGTCTTTATTACATGACTCGTGACCGTATTAACGCTAAAGGCGAAGGCGCGATATTTAAAGATCCAAAAGAAGCAGAAAAAGCATACCGTAGTGGCAATGCAGACCTTCACGCAATTGTGAAAGTACGTATTAGTCAATCAGTTAAAAACGAAAACGGCGTAGTAGAAGATACTATCACTGTTATCGATACAACTGTTGGTCGTGCAATTCTGTCGCTAATTTTACCAAAAGGCATGCCGTATGAGTCAATCAATCAGCCGCTAGGTAAAAAGCAGATTTCTGGCTTAATTAATGAGTGTTACCGTCGTCTTGGTCTTAAAGACACCGTTATGTTTGCTGACCAAATTATGTACACCGGTTTCCATTATGCAATGAAGTCAGGTGTTTCAATCGGTATTGATGACTTAGTTATCCCACCGGTTAAAGCGCAGATCATTGAAGCAGCTGAAGCTGAAGTTACTGAAATCAACCAACAATTCCAATCAGGTCTTGTAACGGCTGGTGAAAAGTACAATAAAGTTATCGATATTTGGTCACGTGTAAATGAAAACTTATCACGTGAGATGATGTCTAACTTGTCGAAAGACACAGTTATTAATGCACAAGGTGGAGAAGTAGAGCAAGCGTCATTTAACTCAGTGTTTATGATGGCCGACTCAGGTGCTCGTGGTAGTGCTGCTCAGATCCGTCAGTTGGCGGGTATGCGTGGTCTAATGGCACGTCCAGATGGTTCAATCATCGAGACACCAATCACAGCTAACTTCCGTGAAGGTCTAAACGTACTTCAGTACTTCATCTCAACGCATGGTGCGCGTAAAGGTCTTGCCGATACAGCACTTAAAACAGCTAACTCTGGTTACCTAACGCGTCGTCTAGTAGACGTTGCACAAGATTTGGTAATCAATGAAGATGACTGTGGCACAGAAGATGGCTTAACAATGAAACCGCTTATTGAAGGTGGTGATGTTGTAGAAGCGCTTCGTGAACGTGTTCTAGGTCGTGTTGTTGCTGAAGATATTGTTATTCCAGGTACTAATACAGTACTTGTTGAACGTAACATTATGCTTGACGAAAAACTGTGTGACCTTTTAGAAGAGCATTCAGTAGATGAAGTTCGCGTACGTTCTGTTATCACGTGTGATAATGACTTTGGTGTTTGTGCTAACTGTTACGGTCGTGACCTAGCACGTGGCCATATCATCAACGCAGGTGAATCAGTAGGTGTTATCGCGGCACAATCAATTGGTGAGCCAGGTACACAGTTAACGATGCGTACATTCCACATCGGTGGTGCGGCATCTAGAGCGTCTGCTGAGAATAATGTACAAGTTAAAACTAACGGTACATTAAAGCTTCACAACGCTAAGTACGTATTAAATACAGACGGTAAGATTGCTATTATTTCGCGTTCTACGGAAATTACTATCATTGATAGTTATGGCCGTGAAAAAGAGCGTTATAAAGTACCTTACGGTGCAGTATTAACAGTACAAGACAATGCAGAAGTTCAAGGTAACGACATCGTTGCTACTTGGGACCCGCATAGTCACCCAATCGTACTTGAGCATAAGTCAAAAGTATCGTTCAGCGATATCGATGACTCGAATACTGAAACACAGACAGATGAACTAACCGGTTTAACCCGTATAGTTGTTAAAGATCTTTCTAAAGCGAATGCGAAAGAACCTAAGCTTATCATTGAAAGTGAAGAGCGCGGCTTACACGAAACACGTCTTCCTTCATTCACTACGATTGAAGTAGTTGACGGCACGACAGTAAACCCAGGTGACGTATTAGCACGTATTCCGCAAGAAGGTTCGAAAACTCGTGATATCACGGGTGGTCTACCACGCGTAGCCGATTTATTCGAAGCTCGTAAACCGAAAGAACCAGCTATTTTAGCTGAAATTACCGGTACAATTAGCTTTGGTAAAGAGACTAAAGGTAAGAAGCGTTTAGTTATTACTCCAGATGAAGGTGATCATTACGAAGAGATGATCCCTAAATGGCGTCAACTTAACGTGTTTGAAGGTGAACGAGTGTCTAAAGGTGAAGTTATCGCCGATGGTCCAGAATCACCGCATGACATCTTACGTTTACGTGGTGTGACTCATGTTGCTAACTACATTGTTAACGAAGTGCAAGAGGTTTACCGTTTGCAAGGCGTTAAGATCAATGACAAGCACATTGAAACTATTATTCGTCAAATGTTACGTAAATGTACTATTATGCACGGTGGTGATACTGACTTCTTAGCCGGTGAGCAAATTGAAGTGGCACGCGTTAATATCGCAAACCGCGACCTTGAAGCTCAAGGTAAGATCCCAGCTAAGTTTGAAATCCAGTTAATGGGTATCACAAAAGCATCACTAGCAACAGAATCTTTCATCTCTGCAGCCTCTTTCCAAGAGACAACACGTGTTTTAACCGACGCAGCAGTGAATGGTAAGAGCGATGAGTTACGCGGTCTGAAAGAAAACGTAATAGTGGGTCGATTGATCCCAGCCGGTACCGGCTTTTCGTATCATCAAGAACGTATGGCTCGCCGTAAACAAAGCAAAGTAGTAGAAGAGCAGACTGTAAGTGCAGAAGAGGCAACTCAAGCGCTAACTGATGCTTTAAATGCGGATTTATCTGGAAATCAATAAACTAAACTAAATCAATAGATTAGGTTTTCGCAAGGTAGATATCTTCTACCTTGCGAGCGGTTTAGGTTGACAGGTCAATCTTTGCTCATTAAAATTCCGCCACCCATTTACCTGTGCGTTTAAAACAAACTTGTAAAAACGGGCGGATTTTTTATTTTTTCAGTAGTAATTCTAATTTCAGGAGCTATTTAAATGGCAACTATTAACCAGCTAGTGCGTAAGCCACGCCGTAGCAAGGTTACGAAAAGTAACTCAGCTGCGCTTAAAGCGTGTCCGCAAAAGCGCGGTGTATGTACTCGCGTATATACAACTACACCTAAGAAACCAAACTCGGCGTTACGTAAAGTAGCTCGTGTACGTTTAACTAACGGTTTCGAAGTAACTTCATACATTGGTGGTGAAGGTCATAACCTTCAAGAGCACAGTGTAATCCTAATCCGTGGTGGTCGTGTTAAAGATTTACCAGGTGTGCGTTTTCACACCGTTCGTGGTGCACTTGACTGTGCAGGCGTTAGCGATCGTCGCCAAGCTCGTTCTAAATACGGTACTAAACGCCCTAAAGGCTAATAGTTCTCCGTTAGTAAGGCCAAGCACTAAATATTTTTAATTATTGTTTTGGGTTATTGACTCGATAAGAGCAAACCTGAATAAACCGGAGATACAAAATGCCTAGAAGACGCGTAATAGGTCAACGTAAAATTCTTCCAGATCCTAAGTTCGGATCGGAGCTTCTTGCGAAATTCGTAAACATCGTAATGTTAGATGGCAAGAAATCTACTGCTGAAAAAATCGTTTATGGTGCGCTAAATGTGGCTGCTGAGAAATCAGGCAAGTCGCACCTAGAAATCTTTGAAACGGCACTTGATAATATCCGCCCACAGGTAGAAGTTAAATCTCGCCGTGTTGGTGGTTCAACTTACCAAGTACCAGTTGAAGTACGTCCAGTTCGTCGTAATGCATTAGGTATGCGTTGGTTAGTAGACGCTGCTCGTAAGCGTGGCGAAAAATCTATGGGCTTACGTTTAGCTCAAGAAATCGTTGACGCTGCTGACAACAAAGGCACTGCGGTTAAGAAACGTGAAGACGTTCACCGTATGGCTGAAGCGAATAAAGCATTCGCTCATTACCGTTGGTAATCTGCCCTTAACCTTTAAGAGGATTTTATGGCACGTACAACTCCACTTGAGCGCTATCGCAATATCGGTATTTGCGCTCACGTAGATGCAGGCAAAACCACCACAACAGAACGTATTCTGTTTTACACAGGTCTTTCTCATAAGATCGGTGAAACGCATGATGGTGCTGCAACTATGGACTGGATGGAGCAGGAACAAGAGCGTGGTATCACAATCACTTCTGCTGCAACTACGTGTTTCTGGAAAGGGATGGACGCTCAATTTGACGCTCATCGTATCAATATTATTGATACTCCAGGACACGTTGATTTCACTATCGAAGTAGAGCGTTCTTTACGCGTATTAGATGGTGCGGTAGTTGTTCTTTGTGCTTCATCTGGTGTACAGCCGCAAACTGAGACAGTTTGGCGTCAAGCGAACAAATACGAAGTTCCAAGAATGATCTTCGTAAACAAAATGGATCGCACAGGCGCTGACTTCTTTGCAGTTGTTGACCAGGTGAAATCTCGTCTTGGAGCAACGCCTGTTCCAATTCAGTTGCCAATAGGCGCTGAAGACGGCTTTAAAGGTGTTATTGACCTGATTAAGATGAAAGCTATTAACTGGAACGAAGCGGACCAGGGAATGACTTTCACTTATGAGGCAATACCGGCAGAACTTCAGGAATTAGCCGATGAATGGCGCTCTCATTTAGTTGAAAGTGCTGCTGAAGCTACTGAAGAAATAATGGATAAATACTTAGAGGGTGAAGAGTTAAGTGAAGCCGAAATAAAAGAAGCTTTACGCCAACGTACATTAGCAAACGACATTGTTCCTATGACGTGTGGTAGCGCATTTAAAAACAAAGGTGTTCAAGCAGTGCTTGATTGCGTTGTTGAATACATGCCTGCTCCTACGCAAGTGAAACAAATTCAAGGTATCCTAGAAGATGGTACCGAAGAAGAGCGTCCTGCTGATGATAAAGCGCCGTTTGCTGCACTTGCATTTAAAATTGCAACGGACCCGTTTGTTGGCACCTTAACTTTTTTCCGTGTTTACTCTGGTACTGTTAAACAGGGTGACGCGGTATACAACCCAGTTAAAAGTAAGCGTGAGCGTCTTGGTCGTATCGTACAGATGCATTCAAACTCACGTGAAGAGATCAAAGAAGTCTTCGCAGGCGACATCGCGGCGGCTATTGGTCTCAAAGACGTAACAACAGGTGAAACACTGTGTGATCCGAAATCCATTATTACGCTTGAGCGTATGGAATTTCCTGAACCAGTAATCTCTGTTGCGGTTGAGCCTCGCACAATCGCTGACCAAGATAAGATGGGGATCGCGCTGGGTAAACTAGCGGCTGAAGATCCATCTTTTCGTGTACAAACCGACGAAGAATCGAGTCAGATTATAATATCTGGCATGGGTGAACTTCACCTCGATATCCTCGTCGAACGTATGAAACGTGAATTCAGTGTTGAATGTAACGTTGGTAAGCCGCAGGTTGCATACCGAGAAGCTATCCGTTCAACTGTTAAAGTTGAAGGTAAGTTTATACGTCAATCAGGTGGTCGTGGTCAATATGGTCACGTCTGGCTTAAACTTGAACCGATGGATATTACGGATGACGAAGCACCAATTTACGAGTTCGTTAACGAAACTGTAGGTGGTTCTATTCCCAAAGAATACGTCCCTGCGGTAGACAAAGGCATCCAAGAGCAAATGTCTCAAGGTGTGCTGGCAGGCTACCCATTACTTGGCGTTAAAGCGACTTTATATGATGGTTCATTCCATGATGTAGACTCGAATGAAATGGCATTTAAAATAGCAGGTTCATTGGCAATGAAGCAAGGCGCGCTGCAAGCGAGCCCGGTACTTTTAGAGCCAGTAATGAAGGTTGAAGTACTCACTCCTGAAGCAAACATGGGTGATGTAGTTGGTGACTTAAACCGTCGCCGCGGCATGATCGAAGGCATGGAAGATGCATTAGGTGGACTGAAGCAAATTAATGCACAGGTTCCCCTTTCTGAAATGTTTGGTTATGCTACTGACTTACGATCTGCAACACAGGGTCGTGCTTCATACTCTATGGAGTTTTTGAAGTACGCCGAAGCATCGAAACATGTTGCAGAGACAATAATTTCAGCTCGCGCTGTAATATGATTTTTAGCTTGTTTAACTCAATAGTGAGTTAGACTTTAATTTCTTTATAGGAATTTTTTAAGATGGCAAAAGCAAAGTTTGAACGCGTAAAACCGCATGTAAACGTAGGTACAATCGGCCACGTTGACCACGGTAAAACTACACTAACTGCAGCAATCACTAACGTACTTGCAAAAGTATACGGCGGTGTTGCTAAAGATTTCGCATCAATCGACAACGCTCCAGAAGAGCGCGAGCGCGGTATCACAATTTCAACGTCTCACGTTGAATACGATACGCCTACTCGTCACTACGCACACGTAGATTGTCCTGGTCACGCCGATTATGTTAAAAACATGATCACTGGTGCTGCTCAAATGGATGGCGCTATCTTAGTAGTTGCTGCGACTGATGGCCCTATGCCACAAACGCGTGAGCACATCCTACTTTCTCGTCAAGTTGGCGTTCCTTACATCGTCGTGTTCATGAACAAATGTGACATGGTTGATGACGAAGAGCTACTTGAGCTAGTAGAAATGGAAGTTCGTGAACTTCTTTCAGAATATGATTTCCCAGGTGATGACTTACCACTAATTCAAGGTTCAGCACTTAAAGCGCTTGAAGGCGAGAAAGAGTGGGAAGATAAGATTGTTGAGCTTGCAAACGCACTTGATTCTTACATTCCAGAGCCACAGCGTGACATCGATAAGCCATTCATCATGCCTATCGAAGACGTTTTCTCAATTCAAGGCCGTGGTACTGTTGTAACTGGTCGTGTTGAAGCTGGTATTATCCGCATCAACGACGAGATTGAAATTGTTGGTATCCGTGATACAACTAAGTCAATCTGTACTGGTGTTGAAATGTTCCGTAAACTGCTTGACGAAGGTCGTGCTGGTGAGAACATTGGTGCACTTTTACGTGGTACTAAGCGTGAAGACGTTGAACGTGGTCAAGTACTAGCTAAGCCTGGTTCAATCAAGCCACACACTACTTTTGAATCAGAAGTATACGTACTTTCAAAAGATGAAGGTGGTCGTCATACTCCATTCTTCAAAGGTTACCGTCCACAGTTCTACTTCCGTACAACTGACGTAACTGGTGACGTACAGTTACCAGAAGGCGTAGAAATGGTAATGCCTGGTGATAACGTTAAGATGACAGTTACTCTAATCGCGCCAATCGCGATGGACGAAGGTCTTCGTTTCGCTATCCGTGAAGGTGGTCGTACTGTAGGCGCTGGCGTTGTTGCAAACATCGTAGCGTAATAATTAGCCTAGCTAATTAGTACTAAAAAAACCGAGCTTACGCTCGGTTTTTTAATGCCTGATATAAAGTAAACCTTTTAGAACCTAGCTATAAAAAGAGTGCTTAGTGATTTTAAGAGGGGCTATTTAGGCAGGCTTACGATGGGGTAGCTAAGTGGTGTTTTGTCGCTGTGATTGATACTGTGTACTGTATTGGCATTGTAAGAAGTAAGGCTGGGCTGTAGTGCTAAATTAAAGTCCTGTTATTACCTTTGCTACATTAAGTCACTTAGGCTTGATTGGTTGGCTAATACTCTCTTTTAACTTTGGTCATTTATATTTATGGCTGGGATCAAAAACGCCAGCGTTAAGCTGGCGTTTGTTATGCGAGGTTAAAGCTATTATGCTTTAGGTCCTGCATTTTTAATTTCGTCTGATACGTCATATTTAGTGAAGTTTTCAGTGAAATCGGCTGCAAGTTTAGCTGCATATTCAGCATACTTAGCTTTGTCTTCCCAGGTATTAATTGGGTTAAGTAAGTTGCTGTCTACACCTGGAACTGCTACCGGTACGTCTAGGTTTAAAACATCAATGTGTTGAGTTTCTACGCCAGCTAATTTACCCGATACAATAGCATCTACTACAGCACGTGTAGTTGGAATATCAAAACGCTTACCAGTACCGTAAGGGCCGCCAGTCCAACCTGTGTTAACTAGGTATACTTTAGCGCCAAACTCACGTACACGCTTCATTAGAAGCTCAGCATAAACACCTGCTGGACGTGGGAAGAATGGTGCGCCAAAACAAGTTGAGAATGTTGACTCAATATCGCTTGTAGAACCAATTTCAGTAGAGCCCACTTTTGCAGTGTAACCACTTAAGAAGTGAAATGCTGCCGCTTCTTCAGTCAGTATTGATACTGGAGGAAGTACACCACTTACGTCACACGTTAAAAATACCACTGCTTTTGGCTCGCCTGCGCGGTTTTCTACTTTACGTTTTTCAACGTGCTCAAGAGGGTACGCAGCACGGCTATTTTGTGTAAGGCTAGTATCGTTAAAGTCAGGTACACGATTTTCATCAAGCACTACGTTCTCTAAAATAGTACCAAAGCGGATCGCATCCCAAATAACAGGTTCATTTTTTTGTGATAGGTCGATACATTTAGCGTAACAGCCGCCTTCAATGTTAAACACACTACCAGATGCCCAGCCGTGTTCGTCATCGCCAATTAAAAAGCGAGTTGGATCTGCTGAAAGTGTTGTTTTACCTGTACCAGATAAGCCAAAGAATAAAGCGGTATCGCCTGCTTCACCTACGTTTGCAGAGCAGTGCATTGGTAACACACCTTTCGCTGGAAGTAGGAAGTTCTGTACAGAGAACATTGATTTTTTCATTTCACCGGCATAACGCATACCAGCAAGTAACACTTTGCGTTGTGCAAAGTTAATGAGTACCGTACCGTCACTGTTTGTGCCATCGCGCTCAGGCTCACATACAAATGAAGGAACGTTCATTACTTGCCACTGAGGTACGTCAGATGAGTTGTAAGATTTAGGTTGAATAAACATATTTTTAGCAAAAATATGATGCCATGCAGTTTCTGTAGTAACAACAACAGGTAGATAGTGCTCTGGATCAGCGCCTACTTCAAGGTGAGAGATGAAGTGATCATTACTTTGTACATACGCTTCTACGCGTGCCCACAAAGCATCAAACTTATCTGCGTCGAATGGACGGTTTACGTTGCCCCATTGGATTTCGTTTTCAGTACTAGATTCTTGAACAATAAAGCGATCTTTTGGAGAACGACCGGTGCGATGACCAGTATTTGCTACAAAAGCACCATTGGCTGCTAAAGTACCCTCGCCACGACGGATCGCGTGTTCGACAAGTTCAGCTGCAGTTAGATCGACAAAACGAGTAGCGCTTGAAGTCATGTTTATACCTAAATTGTGTGAGATTGAACGGGATAGCCTGGGTCTTGTTAACCTTTAAGCTGCGATAATAGTAACAGATGAGCTAAGGATATTCGAGCTTATGAAGGTGTTAAAAACACATATATTGGGTAAAAAACATGAATAATTTCAATGACACCGGTATCATAAAAACGGCTATTTTTATGATACCGGTGTCATTTTGAAATTATAAAAAAAGCCACATGGTATGTGGCTTTTTTATAATTTACTTTTAATGCGCGATTAGTTAAAAATGTTTTTCACATCTTGCTCATCAAAAAGATAATCTTTTAGACAGTAATGGCAGCTAATTTTGATTTCGCCATGCTCAGCAACATCATCAAGTAGCGCTTGTTGGCCAATATTAACTAATGCAGTCATGGTTTTTTCGCGGGTACAACCACACTTAAATTGAATGCTTTGTGGCTCAAACACACGCGGGTTATCTTCGTGGTACAAACGAGTTAGTACGGTGTTAGCATCAAGCTCTAATAGTTCTTCATCTTTAATAGTATGGCTAAGAGCTTCTAAATGGGCAAAGTCTTCAATAGATTTTTGTTTATCAACGGGTAAAACTTGTAAAAATAAACCACAAGCTTTGGCATTCCCCTCGGTTGTATCGGTTGCAAACCAAAGACGCGTTTTTAATTGCTCTGATTGCTCAAAGTAAGCCTCTATACATTCACTTAAGGTTTCATGCTCTAAAGGTACTATACCTTGATAGCGCTCCCCTTTGGTTGGCGTAATAGTAATCACCATATAGCCTTGGCCTATCAACTCTTTTATTGTGCTTCCTGTGACTTCACTTTGTAAGCGAGCTATACCACGCATGTTTTGTTTGTCGTCGCCATTAATTACTGCGTATTTAACCGGCCCATCACCTTGTAGTTGAACAGCTATTTCGCCTTCAAATTTTAAGGTGGCTGTTAATAAACAGGTCGCAACAAGCAGTTCACCCAATAATGCTTTAACAGCGTCAGGGTAATTATGATTGGCGATCATTTCGTTGTAGGCATTCTCAATTTGTACGAGTTCGCCACGAACATCGAGATTGTCGAATAAATAACGGTGGAGTAAATCTTGTTGCATGAGCGACTATACCTAACTTAATTTCAATTTTAAAAGTTCGCGTCTTTGCTTCTTATCCGGTTTTTTATCCGGATGAGGTGCAAAAAGGCTGTTATTTTTGCGCGCGATAGAGTTTTCTTCGCGTTTAGCAATACTGGCATCAGATTCTTGATACAAGGTCTGTGCAATGGGGGCGCTTTGGCGTTTTTCAAGTATTTTGAGCACAGTTACTATTTTTTCATCTACCCCTTGGGCTAATTTTATAGTAGCGCCTATTTCTACTATTTTACCTGCTTTGGTACGCTGGCCATTATAATGCACTTTTCCGCCTTGTACCATTTCGCGAGCCGCAGCACGTGTTTTATAAAATCGTGCCGCCCATAACCATTTGTCTAATCTAATTTTTAGCTCATCTTTATGTTCTAAATTAGGGTTAGCATTACTTTTTTTAGCCATAAAGCACCTTTAATAAGTGTTTGCCTAGATTTTAAAATTTACCATAAAAGCTATTTGCGATGAAGGATTACTACAACAGCTGTTTTTATACAGCGGCTAAATTAAAATCAATCTGTTTACAAAGTTTAATATTAGCATGCTTGTTGAATGAAAAATGAAAAGGTACTATGCATAGCGATTAGGTAAAAACCAAAATAAGAATACTATTTATGGAACAGCAAGTTCAACAATTTAAACATTTTATAAGCCGTTTACCGCATGCCAAATTGAGTGCGGTTGTTACATTACTAGTTGTTGTTTATATTGCTTTTTTATCGTCTAAACTCGTTTGGCTTATGTGGCCAAATCCT
This sequence comes from Pseudoalteromonas sp. JB197, assembly GCF_002332205.1. Classification (NCBI taxonomy): domain Bacteria; kingdom Pseudomonadati; phylum Pseudomonadota; class Gammaproteobacteria; order Alteromonadales; family Pseudoalteromonadaceae; genus Pseudoalteromonas; species Pseudoalteromonas sp. JB197. Next base: position 2,538,984 of record NZ_NRGZ01000001.1, on the reverse strand, counting down.
ATTGTGTCACCACTCACGCCAATCTACTACGGACAACATTCAACTGCAGCAAGTAACAATTATTCTCAACATATAATTGAGCAATTTATGTTTGGTAAAATAATTGTTAAAAGCAAGAGCGATGATCACGCTGCAAAAGTTGTAAATGATGCCCCTGAAACGCGCTTAAGTATTAATCTTACTGGTATTGTTGCAGTAAGTAACGACGATAAAGCGGGGCTCGCTATTATAGAGTCACAAGGCAAGCAAGAAACTTACCTAGTAGATGAAGCAGTGCAAGGGACGCGAGCTAAGCTAGCGCAGATATTACCCGACCGCGTTATTTTAACGGTAAACGGACGATTTGAAACATTAATGTTAGATGGTCTCGACTTTACAAAAACGGTATCTATGCCGGTTTTAGCTGCGCGTGATGAAGCTGAAATGGGCCCACAATTAGGGCCTACCCCAAGTGAGCAACAAATAGATATAACTGCCGATCCACACATTAAACAGGCTTTAATCGAAACCCGTGAAGAGTTACTCGAAGAGCCCGGTAAGTTATTTGACTATATTCGCGTGTCACAAGCGATGAGCGATGGGGAACTTATTGGTTATCGCTTGAGTCCAGGTAAAGAGCCTGAGCTATTTAAGCAGATGGGATTACAAAATAACGATTTAGCTGTTGCAATTAATGGCTATCAACTAACAGATTTAAAACAGGCCATGGCAGCCATTAATGAGCTGCGTAACAGTACAGATGCCACTATCACTATTGAACGTGATAACCAGCAAATAGACGTACAATTTAGTCTGCAATAACTTAGCATTGGAGTTTTAATATAATGGTTCAGGCGCTACACCTCACAAAAATTAAAAAAGGGTTAGCTAAGTACGCAGCACTTTTTCTAGCAGCAAGTATTTCGTTTTCTGTTGCTGCAGTTGAATACGCTGCTAACTTTAAAGGCACTGATATTAATGAGTTTATTAATATTGTTGGTAAAAATCTTAATAAAACAATAATTATTGACCCTAACGTACGTGGCAAAGTAAATGTGCGTAGTTATGAGTTAATGGGCGAAGCGCTTTATTATCAATTCTTTTTAAATGTATTAGAAGTTTATGGCTATTCAGCCATTGAAATGGACAATAATATAATAAAAATTGAAAAAAGCTCGGATGCTAAAAAGTCAAACGTACCGCTAATTACTGATGGCAGTGAAGCCAGTGGCGATATGATGATTACCCGAGTTGTACGGGTTAAAAACGTAAGCGTGCAAGAGCTAGGTCCTTTGGTTCGTCAATTTAGCGACCAAAAAGATGGCGGCCATGTTGCCAACTTTAATGCCGCAAACGTAATGATGCTCACCGGGCATGCTGCATCGGTAAACCGCTTAGTTGAAATAATACGCTCGGTTGATCAAGCGGGCGATAAGCGCGTTGATATTGTAAAGCTTAAATTTGCTACCGCAGATGATGTGGTATCTGTAGTTGATAATATTTATAAAGACAGCGGAAAAGGCAGTATTCCAGAATTTTTAATACCTAAAGTGGTTGCCGATGGCCGTACTAACAGCGTTATTGTTAGTGGCGAAGGCCAAGCACGCACCCGTGCTATTGAGCTTATTAAGCGCTTAGACGGTGAGCTTGAAAGCCAAGGGAACACTAAAGTATTTTATCTAAATTACGCAAAAGCAGAAGATTTAGTTAAAGTATTGCAAGGTGTTAGTAAGTCGCTAACAGATGACACTCAAGGCGGCAGCGCAACCAAAACACGTACTCGCAGTAACAACGACACCAGCATAGAAGCCCACCCCGATTCAAACTCATTAATTATTACAGCACAACCCGATACCATGCGCTCGCTTGAGTCAGTTATAGAGCGTTTAGATATTCGCCGTGCGCAAGTATTGGTTGAAGCAATTATAATTGAGGTAATGGAAGGCGACGGTATTAACTTTGGTTTGCAGTGGATTTCTGAGCAAGGCGGTATGCTGCAGTTTAATAATGGCACAACTGTACCGGTTGGTGCGTTAGCTGTAGCGGCTGAGCAAGCACGCGATACTACCGTATCTAAAAATATAATTGGTACCGAAACCGGCACTGTTACTCAGGTTGATGAAACCACTCAGGGTGATTACGGTCCATTAGCATCATTACTCGGTGGCATTAATGGTTTAGCCATGGGGGTGATAAAAAATGATTGGGGCGCAATTGTTCAAGCCGTTTCGACCGATAGTAATTCAAACATTTTGGCGACCCCCTCTATTACTACTATGGATAATGAAGAAGCATCTATTTTGGTCGGTCAAGAAGTACCTATAATTACTGGCTCGCAAACCGGGAGTAATAACACCAACCCATTTCAAACCGTTGAACGCCAAGAAGTGGGTATAAAGCTTAAAGTAACCCCGCAAATTAACGATGGCTCTGCTGTGCAGTTAACTATTGAGCAAGAAGTGTCGAGTGTAAGTGGTGCTACTGCTGTTGATATTTCAGTTAATAAGCGTTCAATTAAAACCACAGTAATGGCCGATGATGGCGGTATGGTGGTACTTGGTGGCTTAATAGATGAAGACGTACAAGAAAGTGTGTCTAAGGTGCCACTACTAGGCGACATTCCTATTTTAGGTCACTTATTTAAATCAACTAATACCACACGACGTAAGCGTAACCTTATTGTATTTATTCGCCCGACTATTATTCGCGACGGAATTAGTATGAATAAGTTGAGCTTTAATAAATATAATTTTATTCGTGGCGAGCAATTTAAGCAGCGCGAAGATGGTATAGAGTTAATGCCAAGAACCGACACTCCTATTTTACCCGAGTGGAATGATGAGCTAATACTGCCACCTACGTATGAAGAGCATTTACGTAAACAAAATGCACAAGAGCGTAAAGATGACTAAGGCGATTGAAGAGATAAACCAAGATGTGGTTCATCCTAATACGCATCATCCGGACGAGCTATTAACCAGTGACGACTTAGTTGAGTTACCCGCTAAACGTTTGCCTTTTTCATACGCACGGCGAGCCGGTGTACTGCTGAGTAAAAATAAAGAGCAGCGCATAGTGTATTACCGTGGCGAACTTGATATTGACGTACTGTTAGAAGTACGCCGTATTGCAGGGCATGGTTTTACGCTTGAGCAGCTTGCTGATGACAAGTTTGAGCTACTGCTAGAGGCTTCGTATCAGCGAGATAGTTCTGAAACGCAACAAATGATGGAAGACATTGGCAACGAAGTTGACTTGTTTTCATTAGTAGACGAATTGCCACAAACCGAAGATTTATTGGCAGGCGATGATGATGCGCCAATTATTAAACTTATAAATGCGATGCTCAGTGAAGCAATTAAAGAGGGGGCGTCTGATATTCATATTGAAACCTTTGAGCAAGAACTGGTTATTCGCTTTAGGGTTGATGGTGTATTAAAAGAGGTACTTAAACCTAATCGTAAATTAGCATCCTTGCTGGTATCGCGAATAAAGGTAATGGCTAAGCTCGATATTGCCGAAAAACGTATACCACAAGATGGCCGTATTAGTTTGCGTATTGCAGGGCGTGCGGTTGATGTACGGGTATCAACCATGCCATCGAGTTTTGGTGAGCGTGTTGTGCTGCGTTTACTGGATAAAAATAACGCTCACTTAAATCTTGAAGATTTAGGTATGACCGCACAAAACCGTGAATTGTTTGCAAATTTAATTAGTAAACCCCATGGCATTATTTTAGTAACCGGGCCTACAGGCTCTGGTAAAAGTACCACCTTGTACGCAGGTATGAGTCAAATAAACTCTCGCGATCGTAATATTTTAACGGTTGAAGACCCCATTGAATACGAAATACCGGGCATTGGCCAAACGCAAGTGAATACTAAAGTAGGTATGACCTTTGCGCGTGGCTTGCGGGCTATTTTACGTCAAGATCCCGATGTAGTGATGGTTGGTGAAATACGCGACCTAGAAACCGCTCAAATTGGTGTGCAAGCATCATTAACCGGTCACTTGGTAATGTCTACGTTGCATACAAATACTGCTTCTGGCGCTATTACTCGTATGGAAGATATGGGAGTGGAGCCATTTTTACTGTCATCGTCGTTACTCGGTGTGTTATCGCAGCGACTAGTACGCACACTGTGTAAAAGCTGTAAAAAAGAACATGTAGCCGATGAGCGCGAGTGCCAGTTATTAGGCGTACCGTTTGAAAGCAAACCAACAATACACCGTGCAGTGGGGTGTGAGGCATGTAACTTTAATGGTTATAAAGGCCGTACTGGTATTCATGAGTTATTAGTGGTGGACGAAACCATTCGTGAAATGATCCACAATGGCAAGGGCGAGCAAAGCGTTGAAAAATACATTCGCAAGCTCAGTCCAAGTATTCGTCAAGATGGCTGTAGCCGTGTACTTGCAGGTAAAACAACACTTGAAGAAGTATTGCGTGTTACCCGTGAGGAAGGCTAATAATGGCAGCATTTGAATACCGTGCCTTAGATGGCCGAGGCAAAGAAAAAAAAGGCATTTTAGAAGCGGATACAGCAAAACAAATTCGCCAAATATTACGCGATCAAAAATTAACGCCGCTCGAAGTTGTACCCGCGGCGCAAAGTGATAAACAGGTTAAAGGCCAAAAAACGTCATTACTTGGCGGTTTGTTTAAACCTACTATATCAACCTCAGATTTGGCGCTTATAACTCGCCAGTTAGCAACACTCATTCAATCGGCTCTGCCAGTTGAGGGGGCTGTAATGGCTGTGGCTGAGCAATGTGAAAAACCACGTTTAAAACGCATGCTAATGTCGGTACGCTCAAAAGTAGTGGAAGGGTATACCCTTGCCGACGGTATGAGTGAGTTTCCGCATGTGTTTGACGATTTATACCGCGCTATGGTTGCCGCAGGCGAAAAGTCAGGGCATTTAGACCAAGTACTAAACCGGCTTGCCGATTACACCGAACAGCGCCAATATATGCGCAGTCAAATAACGCAAGCTATGGTGTACCCCATTATTTTAGTGGTGTTTGCTATTGCAATTGTGTCGGTTTTATTAGGTACTGTAGTACCTAAAATACTTAAAACGTTTGAGAAAACCAAGCAAGTACTCCCTTGGACCACTGAGTGGGTAATGGCGGGAAGTCATTTTGTACAAAATTATTGGTTTATTAGTTTAATTGTAATAACGGGCCTAGCGATAGGGATTAAGCATGCTTTAAAACAGCCTAAAATTCGTTTTTGGTGGGATGATAAAATATTGCATATGCCCGGTATTGGTAAAGTAGCTAGAGGTATTAATACCGCCCGCTTTGCCCGAACTTTAAGTATTTTATCATCAAGCTCGGTACCGCTACTTGAAGGTATGCGTATTGCGGGTGGAGTGCTGATCAACGAAAAAATTAAAAAAGCAGTTGCCGATGCAGCGGATAGAGTAAGCGAAGGGGCAAGTTTAAGAGCGGCCTTACAGCAAACTAAATTGTTTCCGCCAATGATGCTACATATGATAGCCAGCGGTGAAAAATCTGGCGAGCTGGAGCAAATGTTAGAACGCGCTGCTAATAACCAAGATCGCGAATTTGAAAGTATGGTTAATGTATCGCTAAAACTATTAGAACCCGCAATGATCGCTTTAATGGCGGTTATTGTATTATTTATAGTAATGGCAATTTTACAGCCAATTATGGCAATGAATAAAGCTGTAGGGCTTTAACTTAAAAGTAAATTAATGGTTTAATAAACCATTGTTTAGTGTTTTTAGAATAATGAGGTAATTACGTGAATAAACAATCAGGTTTTTCTTTGCTAGAAGTGATGGTCGTACTGGTTATAATTGGCATGATCATGTCAATTGTGGCACCTAATATTATGGGTCAACAAGAAGAGGCCGCTATCGATAAAGCACACTTAGATATTCAGCAGCTTGAAGATGCAATGAGCCTTTATAAGCTTAAAAATAAAAGCTACCCAAGTACCGAGCAAGGCCTAGAAGCATTGGTTAATAAAACCAGCATAGAGCCAATACCAAAACGTTTTCCAGATGGTGGCTTTATTAGTAAATTACCAGAGGATCCGTGGGGCAATACTTATCAGTTAATTAGCCCAGGAGAAATTGGTAAATTTGATATTTTTTCTTTAGGTCCAGATGGCCAAGCCGGCACCGATGACGACATTGGTAACTGGGACGAAGAAAAACAGTAATGGCCATCAATCGCGCAGTGTATTTATATACTAATACCCAGGGCTTACTATGCAAGTAAGCTCTGAGAGATTGCGTGCAAAAAGCCGCGGCTTTAGTTTAATCGAAATTTTAGTGGTATTAGTGATCATCGCTTTTGCCACAAAAATGGTGGTATATAGCTTAGAAGGCGGCGCTGAGGATGAGTTAGATACTCAAGCGCTTAGGCTGCATACCACCATTAATATGGCATCAGAATTTGCTATTTTAAACCAAGTTGAATTGGGTTTTCATATAGACAACAACGTATTTGAGTTTTTAGTTTTTGATGGTAAAAAGTGGGTAAGCTTTGTCAGAGAAGCATTATTTGAGCCGGTTGAATTTGATCCACGCTTTAAACTAGCGCTTAACCTAGACGACTTAGCTTGGGCGCAAGATAACTTACTCGAGCAAGCAAATTGGCGTGAGCTAATGAGCGGAGACGAAGACAGCTTATTGGAGCTTAAAAAGTTTAAAATTCCGCAAGTGCTAATACTATCTTCGGGCGAAGTAAGTGCATTTCAATTAACACTCGAATTAAAAGAGCAAAGCGAGCCGGTTTACTTTATTGAAGGCGAGTTTACTGCGCCAGTGAATTTACGCCGAGAGCCCGAATAATGCGCCAGTATAATAAAGGTTTTACTTTACTTGAAGTGCTAGTGGCATTGAGTATTTGTGCTATGGCAGGTATTGCAGCAATGCAAGCAACCAGTGAGCACATTCATCATCTATCTAGCATAGAAGAGCAAACTTACGCCTCATGGGTTGCCGAAAACATTATGGTAGAGCAGCGTACCAAAGGCGAACAATGGGAAGGGAAAGACGGCGTGCGCGGTAGTGAAGTTATGGCGGGTGTTGAATGGTTTTGGCGCCAAGATATAGGTAAAACCGCAGATAAAGACTTTGTAAAATTAACCATTAATATATTTAGTGATGAAAAATACGAACACTCAATATATGAGCTGGCAACTTATTTAAATAAAGGCAAAAAATAAGTGAAGCAACGCGGATTTACCTTACTTGAAGTGATGGTAGCCTTGGGGATTTTAGGCTTTGTTATTATGGCCACGCACCAAATACTAGATACCACTACCCGCGCCAAAGAGGCTTCGGATGATAAAATAGCCGAGCTAAATGGTTTGCAAACCACCTTTAGGTTAATGGATCAAGATTTTAGTCAAATGACCAAACGTGCTGTACGCAATGAAGCAGGCGATGTGCAAGAGCAGTATTTGCTAGCCGGACGCTATGTTTTAGATAGCCAATATGATGGCATTGGCTTTGTGCGCGACGGCTGGATAAATCCAATTAATTTATTACCACGCTCAGAATTACAAGCTGTGGGTTATCGCGTAATAAACGACAACTTGGAGCGAGTGTACCGGGTATATGTTGATCAGCTTGACAATATGGAGCCGCGTGTACAGGTTGTTTTAAAAAACATTGAAGAGCTAAAGTTTGAATTTTTAGACGATAAAAACGAATGGCAAGCTAAGTGGCAAATTAAAGCACTTCCTAAAGCGGTTGCTGTTACGCTGCAACAAATTGAGGCGGAGCCAATTAGGCGAGTATTTTTAGTGCCAGGACAAGGTAAAGAAATTCTACCATCGAGCCCATCAACTGATGATGCACTGGCCGATGAAGGTAACCCGCAAGAAGGTGGGCAGTAATGGGGCTGCGTTCTTCTCGTGGAGCCGCACTTGTTATTGTGCTGTTTATTGTTGCATTAGCGGCCATTTTAGCCGTAGAAATGAGTGCTAACTTAATGGTGCAAGTGCAAAAAAGTACTAACTTACAGGGTCATCAACAAGCTAAGTGGTATGCCTATGGTGCAGAAGAGCTTGCCATAAAAGCGCTGATTAAAAGCAAAAGAGACGATCCTGACAAAACCACGTTAGATCAAATATGGGCGCAGCAAGGCGATATACCTTACCCAGTTGATAACGGCACACTAAGCGGAAAAATAACGGATTTACAAGCATGTTTAAACTTAAATGCTATAGCCGTAGAACCAGGTTTAAATAGTGCTAGCAAAACCAATCCAGCGCACAAGGCCTTGTTCGCATTACTTGAAAATATTGAAGATTTACCGGCACAAGAGTCAGAGGAAACCATGGCTGACAGTGTGTTTGATTGGCTAGACGAAAACAGCATTACATACCGTTCAGGAGCAGAAGAAGGGGAATACTTGTCGCGTCAATTTCCGTACATGACCGCCAATAGCTTATTTGCATCAACCTCAGAGCTGCGTTTGGTTAAAGGTTTTAACCCATTAGTAATGGAAAAAGTGCTGCCTTATGTTTGTGTAATACCTGGTAGCACTTTATTGTCTATTAATGTGAATACCTTAGCAGCAGAGCAAGCACTCATTTTGAGTACCCTTATAGATGAGCTAAGTGTATCGGGTGCTGAAGCTGTGATTGCTGCTCGCCCAGATGCAGGCTTTGAAAGTAAAGCTGCCTTTTTTGAACAAGTTCAGCAGCAAGGCGGGCAAAACGTCAAAGCGGTAGAAAAATTGTTTAGTATTAATAGCGAATATTTTAAATTACAAACGCAGGCAAACTTTGTTGATCTGCGTTTTTCGATGACCACATTACTGCACGCCAAAGACGGCGACGTAACGATACTGGCGCGAAAATTTGGAGGCGTACAGTGACAGAAATACTGTTGATCCGCACGGGTCAAACCGAACAAGAGTTACTTAATTGGTTAATATACTCACCACAAGAACAACAAATAATAGCCAGTGGTGAGCTAGTTAATGCCAGTTATTTAAACGAACTGAGCGAAAAATCGCTAGGGCGCGAAGTCGTTGTATTATTGCCTTGTGACCAAGTGCAATTAAAAACGGTAATGCTACCGACTAAATGGAATCGTAAGTTAGAGCAAGCTTTGCCTTATATGCTCGAAGAAGATATAGCGTGCGATATAGATGAGCTATTTATTGCTGTAGGTGAGCCAGTGATGATTGGCGAGCAGCATGCTGTTCGTGTTGCTATGACCGACCGCGAATGGTTTGAGGCGTGGCTAGCGCTATTTGCAGAGCATAATTTATCGGTATATAAAATATTACCCGATGCTTTGTTATTACCCCCAGCAGATGAGGACACAGTAACGGCAATAGCACTTAATAATCAGTGGTTATTTAAACAAGGCCCATGGCGTATAAGTGCAGTAGAGACGAGCTGGTTAAATGGTTACTTAACAGCAATGGGTAATCCAGATGTAAAGCATTTTAGTCCGGCGACTCAGTTTCCTGAAACGGTAAACTTACAGGCTCAAACCAGTGATTACGACCTACCGCTGGCCTTATTTGCTAAGCAACTAGAGCATACTAAGTTTAATCTTCGCCAAGGTATGTATCAGCTTAAAAAGAAAAGCACCTTATGGTGGGGGTACTGGAAAAGTGCTGCCATTATTACCAGCGTTGCCTTAGTAGCGAGTATTACGATTAAAGCTATAGAGTTGCATCAGCTAAATACCCAGTTAGAACTTGCTAAAGCACAGGTAATTGAGCGCTACCAAAAGGCATTTCCGGGAACTAAGGTTCGCCCACACCTTATTAAAAACCAAATTAAAGGTGCACTGGCAAAAATACAAGATACCAGCGACGCTGGATTTTTAGAGTTAACCACAGAATTAGTGGGGGTGTTTTCGCAGGTAAGTAATTTTACCCCTGAAACACTGCGTTATGACAAAAAACGTAATGAATTACGTATGAGAGCACGCGCAAAAGACTTTCAAACCTTTGGTAAAGTTAAAGCCATACTTGAACAGCAAGGGTTAACGGTTGATCAAGGTTCGTTAAGTAACGATGGTGACTTTGTGGTTGGCGAAATTAAACTGCGAGGTGCAGTATGAAGCAGCAGTTAATTAAACATTGGCGCTCACTAAAAGAGCAAGAGCAGCAGTTAATAATCGTTGCGAGTGGTATTTTTATTGTGTTTATTTTAGTGATGGGCATTTTTAGACCCTTAAATAATGCAATAGCAAGTGCTGAGCAATCGCAATTAAAACAGCAAGAGCTACTAGTGTGGGTTGACGAAAGTATTGTAAAGCTCAAGGCCGCTGGTAATACACAAGTGGTTAATAGTCAAAACATTAGCCAAATAGTTAACGCCACCCGCGGACGCTATAAAATAAATATTAGTAAAATGCAGCCAAGTAATAACTCGCTACGTTTAACGCTCGACTCAGTAGAGTTTAATCAATTAATACTGTGGCTTGATGAACTGGTCAATCAACATGGTCTACGGGTCGAAAATTTAGATTTGAGCCGTGACGATAAGTCGGGCTATGTACGTGTTAGCCGTTTGCTATTAGAGAAGTAATGAATGAAAAAAATAATAACCTTATCCATTGTATTTTTACTTAGTTTTATTGTGTTTTGTATTATTAAGTTACCTGCAGCGGTGGCCATTGACCTAGCAAAACCTTATTTTCCTAAGCAACTTGAAGTAGGGCAAAGTGTTGGCACTATTTGGCAAGGGCAAATGATGCAAGTGCGCTACCAAGGTGAGCAATTAAATAATGTACGTTGGGATGTTGCCGGGTGGGCATTATTTACCGGTAAGTTAAATGCCAATGTAAAATTTGGTGACCCACGTGAGCGCAGTGATATATCGGGTTATGCAGATGTGAGCTTTGGTTTATTTAATAAGCAAGTGAAAGTAACCAATGGATTAGTGCGCTCAACAGTTGAAAGAGCGATGCAACGCATACAACTTCCGTTACCTGTAACCGCTAAAGGTCGTGTGATCTTGGAATTGGCAGAGTATACATCGGGCGCACCTTATTGTGAGTCACTGCAAGGCGAGATAGCGAGCCCTAATATTGACGTACAAGGTTTGAACGGTTGGTTTAATATAGGCCCGCTTGGTGGTAACCTAAGCTGTAAATCGGGCGACATAGCCATACTTATCGACCCAGATAACACCTTAGGGCTTGAAGCTGATGCAACCCTAAAAGCTAATTTTGACTTTAAAGTATCAGGCTATGTAAAGCCCGATGCCACGTTGCCAAAAGATGTACATGATGCGGTTAAGTTTTTAGGTCGTCCAGATAATCAAGGCCGTTACCCGCTCAACTTTTAATGTTTAATATAAAGAGTTTTAATGCAATTACCCCAATTTACTGAGCAGCACGCTAAGCAGCTCAGCACATTTTTAGACACCCAGTCTCAAGCGATGACGCTAACGCAAAGCCAAGGTTATTTATTTGGCGTAATTTGCTCTCCTGAGCCTCTAGACGTACATGAGTGGATGGCAGCAATTTTGCCTAATACAGCTAATAATGTAGATGAAGAAATGCTATTTTTATTTATGGCGTTATACCATCAAATTAGTGAGCAAGTATTTGAAGTAGGCTATAAATTACCAGCACAATATAATTACGAATTTTGCAGTAATTGGAGCGCAGGCTTTGTAACTGCAACAACGTCATATACTCAAAAGTTATTAAGCTCAACCACATTAGAGGCAGAATATAAACAAGCCCTCGAAAGCGCTCAAGCCACATTAAGCTTTTTTGCACTTGATGAGCAAACTATTAGCCAAATAGCGTTACAAAACAGTATTGATGAGCAGTTACTTTGCCAGCAGCAGTATGAGCTAATGGGCGACTTTGCGCTAGGCTTTGCAGAGCTCGTGGAAATAGTCGCGCTTAATAGTGGCTTGTATACTGATGAAGGCTGGGAAGAGTAGTTTAGTTTAGGCGCTGTAATGAGTTGAGCTCAAAATATAGCAGTGGAATAAATTTAAGCGCCTAGCTCTAATATAATATCAGTGCAGCCTTGCTTGCACTTAATCAGCCCTTTACCCGGCTCGCTGGTGGCTAAGTCGAGTGTTAAAACCCCATTACATTTTTCGCACTTTAGCGTTTTACCCTGCGTGAGTTTTTTAAGCATATTACGTTGCTGGTGAAATGAGTCGCTGGCTTTTTTATTTAATCCAGAAAAGTCCATTATTTACCTCGCATGTGTTCTAGTGAGCCGGATACTATTTTACATACAGTATTTAACCGCTCATCATAAAAATATAGGTTTAAGTCGCGTTCACGGCAGTAGCGTAAGTGAAATAATCTTATTGAGTCATCGGTAGTAAATGTTTTTTCGGTGTACTCACGCTCAGATTCAGACAGCGTTAACTGCGCACTAATTTTGTTTTTAGTCATACTGGCAGTAGGGCTGCGATTCACTTTGCTTGCATCACTTAAAAAGTCAATACCATCGTTAAATAACCGCTCACGAGGCTCTTTCACCAAAGGGTGATCGACTGTGAAAAAGGCGAGGACTACTATTACCAAAATAATAAATTTTTTCATAGTTGGGTAAACTTTGATCCAAATAACATAAAATGATGCTGCAGTGTAATAAAATGCATTTGAAAAGCAAGTAACTAAAGTGAATAAATTATTAGCGATCTATGCCAGTAATTTTAGCCAATGTTGTTATAATAGCTAACAGCAGTTAGATATTTCTGAAATATCTGAAAGTATTCAAGTCTTGTTATAAATATTATACGTAATAAGTACGTTATTACACTATAAGGTAAACCTTGAATATAGCTGAATTTTTATTTCCAAGCGGTGTTGAGGAACTTCGATGGACAAACAAATTAAAGTAAAAAATATACCAGTTGAAGTAAAGATTCAAAAGCCGGATCTTAGCGGGCAACAGGATCGGTTTAATCCACGTAATCGTATTTACGTGCGTGCTGTTAATGGCTTGCACCAACTTCTTAGGCAGCGAATTGGCTTTTTAGGTCTGTTGGCATTTATGCTGCTACCTTGGATAAATTTTAATGGTGAGCAGGCCGTTTTATTTGATTTAATAGGTCAAAAATACAATATTTTTGGTTTAACTCTGTGGCCGCAAGACTTTACCATACTCGCCTTTATTTTTATGTTGGCCGCATTTGCTTTGTTTTTGGTCACTACATTTTATGGACGAGTGTGGTGTGGTTATACCTGCCCACAAACAGTGTGGACCTTTACCTTTATTTGGTTTGAAGAAAAGTTTGAAGGTACGGCAAACCAACGTAAAAAGCTCGACCAACGAGCAATGGACTTTGATAAGTTTTGGCGCAAAACCGCTAAGCACACCAGTTGGATTTTGTTTTCTTTATATACAGCAATTACATTTGTTGGTTACTTTACCCCTATTCGTGAGCTACTCCCTGACTTTGTTACCTTTAATGCCGGTAGCTATGCCTTAATGAGTATTATCTTTTTTGCTGCTTGTACATACGGTAATGCTGGGTGGATGCGCGAAATTATGTGTTTACATATTTGCCCATACTCACGTTTTCAGTCAGCCATGTTTGATAAAGATACCTATACAGTATCGTATGATGAAAAACGCGGTGAAAGCCGTGGCCCACGCTCGCGCAAAGTGGCACACCAAGATTTAGAAATAGGCGACTGTATTGACTGTAATTTATGCGTGCAAGTATGCCCAACCGGCATAGACATTCGTAATGGCTTACAAGCAGAGTGTATTAACTGTGGCGCTTGTATTGATGCATGTGATGGGGTGATGGATAAAATGAATTATCCACGCGGACTTATTTCTTATACCACTGAGCGAAACTTAGAAACGCCAGAGAATAAAACCAACCCACTGCGGGCAAAAATTATTGGTTATATAGTGATCCTGGTTATTTTAACCAGTGCCTTGGTTGCCAATATTGCGCTGCGTAAAACGATGGAATTTGATATTATTCGCGATCGTAATCAGTTATATAGGGTTGATTTTGAAGGGTTGGTAGAAAACACCTACACCTTAAAAGTGATCAACAAAGCGCAGTATGAGCAAACCTTTACAATTAAAGTGCAAGGGCTCGATAACTTTAAGTACATAGGTAAACAAACGTTTAGAGTTAACGCAGGGCAATCGCACAATGTGCCTTTATCACTGGTTATGGATCCGTATGACTTAAAAGCGCCAATGACAGAATTTAACTTTGTGCTATCGCCGGTAGGCGAGCCCGACAATCAAATATCACAGTCGAGTAACTTTTTTAAAGCGCGGTAAAGTTTAACAAAAAGCGGGGTGTTCCCCGCTTTTATTTTATATAAGAAGTGTATGAGTAAATTTAGCTTTATTGATTTAACCCCAGATCTAATTCTTGATGCCATAGAAAGTGTTGGTATTTATGTTGAGTCTGGTTTATTGGCATTAAATAGTTACGAAAATAGAGTGTATCAATTTGTAGCAGAAGGCGGAAAACGCTACGTTGTTAAGTTTTATCGTCCAGAGCGTTGGAGCGAGGAGCAAATACAAGAAGAGCATGACTTTGCCTTTGAGTTAGCAGAGGCCGAAGTACCGATTGTTGCGCCAATGGAATATAACGGGCAAAGCTTATTTGAACACCAAGGCTATTTATTTACTTTATTTCCAAGTGTTGGCGGGCGTTTATTTGAAGTCGATAACTTAGATCAACTTGATGTACTAGGGCGCTTAATTGGCAGAATGCATCAAGTTGCTAAAACAAAACCATTTACACAAAGGCCCACCCTAACCTGCGAAGAGTACTTACATACAGCAAAAGTTCATCTGCAAAAAAGTAACTTAGTACCTATGGGATTAGAAACTGCTTTTTATACCATTTTAGATTTGGTTATTAAGCAGGCTCAAACACAGTATACCAATGTAAAAACGATACGTTTGCATGGGGATTGCCATGCTGGCAATATATTATGGGCAGGCGATGCGTTAATGTTTGTTGATTTAGATGATAGTCGCCAGGGGCCACCCATTCAGGATCTATGGATGATGCTAAGTGGCGATCGACAAACGCAGCTGTTACAGTTAGATACCTTAGTAACCGCCTATGAAGAATTTTGTGATTTTGATCACTCGCAGCTTAAGTTGATCGAACCACTTCGAGCTATGCGTATCATCCATTATATGGGGTGGGTTGCAAAACGATGGAGCGATCCGGCTTTTGTGCGGAACTTTTCATGGTTTGCAGATGACAAATACTGGGAGCAACAAATTTTAGCACTTAAAGAGCAGCTTGCCGCATTGCAAGAAGCACCGTTAAAATTATTGCCATAACATTTTATTCAAAAATATGTACAACGAGAGACTAATGCTTAAAAAATTAAAACTGAGCCTACTACTTCTTTGTCTACCTTTTGCAGCACTTGCAGCAAACTTTGAAGTAGGTAATCAATATACAGTTATCGATATCGAAAAAAGTACTACACCACAAGTTACCGAATACTTTTCGTTTTATTGCCCGCATTGTTTCAAGTTTGAACCGGTTGCACACGCAATTGAAGAAAACCTACCTACAGGTGCGGTGTTTATAAAAAATCACGTTAACTTTTTAGGCGGCGTGTCGCCACAAACACAAAGTAACTTGAGCCTAGCGTATTTAGTTGCTAAAAAGCACGGGCAAGCTGATACTATTACAGACAAGATTTTTAAAAGTATTCATGTTCAGCGCGCACCACTGACTGAAATTAAAGATTTAAAAAAATTATTAGATATAAATGGCATTAGTAGCGATACGTTTGATCAAGATATTGCCAGTATGCCAATTATTGCAGCTGAACAAGCAATGCAAGATAAACAAAATAAATACTCAAAATTAGGTGCGTTAACAGGCGTTCCTACTTTTATTGTAAACGACAAATATAAAATCAATCTAAATACCATCAAGAGCCAAGAAGAGCTTGATGAGTTAGTTTCATTTTTACTCGCACTATAAATTTTTGGAGCCATATAATAATGATAAAATTAGTTAAAGCAGGTTTGCTTGCTGTATTACTACCTTTTGCTGCAACAAGTTTTGCAGCAACCTTTGAGGAAGGTGTGCATTATGAGGTTGTGTCTGAGCGCGCAACTAAAAAACCAGAAGTGAAAGAGTTTTTCTCATTTTACTGTCCTGCATGTAATAACATGGAGCCACTGGTAGCCGAAATTAAACCAATGCTTGATAAAGGCGTAAAGTTTAAAAAGAGCCACGTTGATTTTGTTGGCGTACGCGATACCGAGCATCAACAAATGATCAGCCAAGCGTTAGCAACGGCTGAAGTGTTACCACAAAAAGATAAAATTATTGCGGCTATCTTTAGCCACATTCATACCAAGCGCGCAAATTTTAATGAGCTAGCCGACGTAAAAGATGTGTTTGTAGCCCAAGGCGTTGATGGCGATAAGTTCGATAAGTTATTTAAAAGCTTTTCGGTACGTACATTAAGCTCAAAAATGAAGCGCGACCAAGACTACTTTAAAGAGAAAGGTGCATTGCGTGGCGTACCTACTTTTATCGTAAATGGTAAGTACAAACTACTTCTAGGCCGCGAATCGGGTATTAGCGAACCAGCAGATATCACTAAATTAATTAACTACTTGGCAAGCAAGTAAAGTTAATCCCATAAAAAAAGCTCCTAAGGAGCTTTTTTTATGGGTAATTTTTAGCTGGTAATTTTAAATATTCTTTTTTTGTAAAAATACACCCGACTCAATATGGTGCGTATAAGGGAATTGATCAAAAATCGCAAAGCGTTTAACTTCATGGGTGCGGGTTAAGTGATCAAGGTCGCGCTCTAGTGTCTCTGGGTTACACGAAATATAAATAATACTTTCGTAATTTGCTACTAAGTCACACGTTAGAGTATCCATACCGGCACGTGGCGGATCAACTAAAATGGTTTGACAATTGTAGCTGTTTAAATCTATACCTTCTAAGCGAGAAAAACTACGCTCGCCATTCATGGCTTGAGTAAACTCTTCGCTCGACATACGAATAATATCTAAATTGGCAACTTTGTTTTGCGCTATATTGTACTGCGCTGAGTGTACCGACGACTTTGATATTTCGGTTGCCAGCACTTTATTAAACGAACCCGCTAACGCAATAGAAAAGTTACCGTTGCCACAATAAAGTTCAAGTAAATCATTTTTAAGTGGCTTACATAAGTCTTGCGCCCACTCTAGCATTTTAATATTTACTTTGGCATTTGGCTGGGTAAAGCTGTTTTCTACCTGCTGATATATTAGTTCTTGGCCATTCACGTTTAAGCGTTCGGTAACGTAGTCATCACCAAGCATTTCTTTTTGTTTGCGGGCACGGCCAATAAAGTCAATTTTATACTTATTGCTTAACTTTTCTTTAAGCGCGTTAATTTCACTCAGCCAATGCTCATCAAGTGGCTTGTGATATAACAGACTCACTAAAATCTCACCGCTTAGCGTAGATAAGTAATCAATCTGAAATAGTTTACGACGCAAAATTTCACACGACTTTAAATTATCAATCATTACTTGCATCACTTCACCTACCAAAGGAGCGGCAGGGTCAAAGCTATCAACGCGAATTTTGTCTTTAGTTTGTTGATCAAACATTATATGAAACAGATCGTCACCATCGTGCCATACTCTAAACTCAGCGCGTTGGCGGTAGCTAATCGGCTCTGAGCTAAATACCTCAAGTTTATCCACACCAAAACGTTGAAATTGGGCAGCAATACGCTGTTCTTTTTCGCTTAACTGCGCATCGTACTGTGAGGTGTCTATTTTAATAACTGCCATTAACGCTATAACCTTATCTTTGAGAGCTGTTTATCGGCGCTATTGTAGGGAGCGAGATGTATTTGTCTAGTTTTGATGAAATATATATTGGTTTTTTTTTGAGCATCTAGCTACAGAAATAACTTACAGTGCCGATAAGTAAGGCAAGCATAGATAGGAGTCGGATCATGAAAATCGGTAACTTTGGCTTTGTTCCAAACCACAATATTAATAAATACGGTAATAAAGGGGCTTTACAGCAACCTACAATACAGTCGCCTCAAGATAACTATCAGCAGCGCGGTAAAGAACTTGCTGCCAAAGTGCTCGGTGACAAAATGGCTCAAGCTCTTGGCTTACCGATAAGTGAGCCGAAAAAAGATAAACCGCTTTTTGATTTTGATGAAATCGTTAAAAATGTTTTAGACTTCGTTACCAGTGCAGTACGTAAAGCAAAAGCCAATGGTGCCGACGATGAAAAACTCAAAGGTATGTTAGGTGATGCTCGAAAAGGTGTGCAAATAGGGATTGATGACGCGGTTGATGAATTAAAAGGCAATGGCGTGTTTAACGACGATATCGCACAGGGTATTAATAAATCTAAAGAAGGCATATTTAATGGCCTGGACAAATTTGAAGACGATTTATTTAATCCTAAACCCGCCAGTGTCTCTGTTAGCCAAGCTCAGTATGCAAGTTTAAGTAACAAAGCAGAATATAAATTTACTACCGCCGAAGGAGACGAAGTGAGTATTAGTTTTGCTGATGCTTATGAGTCACAATCAGCCAGTCGTTATCAGCAAAATGGGAATAGTGAATCTTTTGTAAGTGAGTCGTCGCAGTCTCGTGAGTTGTCATTTTCTATGTCGGTTAATGGCGATTTAAATGAGAATGAACAAAAGGCGATTAATGAGCTAATGGCTGACTTACAAAGTGTAAGTAGCACCTTTTTCAGTGGAGACTTAGACAAAGCATTTGAAGAGGCGCAAGCACTAAGCTTAGGCAACGAACAGCTGGTGGCTTTTTCAATGGATTTACGACAAACCAAAACAGTCGCTACAGTTAAAGGTTACGAAGAGTACAAGCCAGTTCCTGAAAAAGCAGTAGCTGATAAATTAGCGCCGTTTAACGACGACTTAAAAGCTGTGTTTAATAAAGCCACAGAGCTGGGCATACAAAACCAGTTATCGGGTATTGTGCAGTGGTTAAATCAAGATCAAGCAGAAATAGATAAATTGGTAGATTACACCAAAGCTATGTTCGAAAACCTTAATCAATTAAATGCAGCAACGGACGAGCTAGCCAATCAACAATAGTTGTACCACTAAACTACTTTCTTTTATAAAAATCACATGGCAAACTGCCGTTCTTAACTTAGAGTAAGGACAGTAGTTTGTCAGCGCACATAATGGTTTTTGATTCAGGTATTGGTGGTACTACGGTACTTGAACATATTCAGCAAAGTATTCCAGATGCGCAATACAGCTATTTTATGGATAATGCGCTATTGCCATACGGCGCTCAGTCACAGCAAACGATTATTAACCGCTTATGCGCACTCATTCACTTTATTAACCAGCAAGCGCTTAATGTAGATTTAATTGTTATTGCATGTAACACCGCCTCTACTTCTGCGCTTGGGGCAGTGCGCCAAATTACTACTATTCCTATAGTGGGGGTGGTACCGGCGATAAAACCTGCTGCGCAACTTACACAATCTAAACATATCGGCCTACTGGCAACTCCAGCAACTATATCAAGTCCCTATACGCGCACACTCATACAAGAACATACCAACAATATAGCAGTTAGCTTATATAGTAGCGTTGAACTAGTTACTTTAGCCGAGCGTCTGTTTTTTGAACAAAGTTTAGATACAACTAAACTGCACCAAGAACTCGATCGTTTAAACATAGATCAGTCTATAGATGTATTAGTATTAGGCTGTACGCATTTTCCTATTTTGGCAGAGCCGATTAGTCAGTACTTTAATAGGAAAGTGCAGCTACTTGATTCAGGTGCAGCGATTGCTAAGCGAGTTCATTACTTAATTAGCCAGCTTAATTTAACGAATAACAATATTGCAGATACAAAAAAGCCGCTGCAATATTATGCAACGGCTAGTGTGAGTAGTAAGTTAGCTGTAAAGCTAGTTACACTGATTGATCCGGCTCAGAACGAAGAGCGTTAGAATCATCTTCTTGTTTTTGTTTTGCTTCACGTACCTTTAAGGTACGTTGTTGGAACTCGCTATCGTTTAACTGCGCTATTGCATTGTCGGCATCAGCTTGCGCCATTTCAACAAAACCAAAGCCACGACGCTTACCTGTATTTTTGTCCTTTAATAAGCGAACGTTGAACACTTTGCCTTGCTCTTCAAATAAAGCACGTACCACACCTTCGTTTGCACGATAAGGAAGGTTACCAACATAAAGCGTTTTGGTTTTTACTTCGGCTTCTACTACACCGTCAGACGACATCGCAGCAATAACAATACCACCAATGAGCAAACCAACAGCAAATTGTAGTGCAGGGTCTAACTCTAGGCTTTCAAGTGCGAACTTAACTATAACAAAACCAACAACAGCAAGAATAACTGAGAGGATAAAAGATTTTTGATCGGGTAATTTCATTTTGATCTACCAATAAACAGGAAATAAACATTAATTTAACATTGTGAACTTGCTATCTTAACGCCTTAATTCAACATAGCAATAAAATTTATAGTAAATAATATAAAACAGGGTGAAAAAGCATCGTTTTATACATGTTTTTATCATGTTTCACTTGCTATCGATTACATTTTGTTCGAACAGTAAAAAGATCTAAAAAAAGGCTTGATCTGTTTTCGGATCTCCCTATAATGCGACCCCACTGAGAAGGGAAACGCCGAAGCATAGCAAGGCAGCAACTACTCAGAGAGTTAAATAAAACTTCGGTTTTAAATCTTCCAAAAAGAAAGTTTAAAACAAAGTGTTGACTCGAAAAATAAAGGATGTATTATACGCATCCCTTGAGACGCTAAAGCGACTCAAAACGTTCTTTAACAATATAAAGCAATCATCTGTGTGGGCACTCGTACAGATTGAGTTCTAACAGCCAAGCTTAGTTCGCTAAGTAAGGCAAACAAATTAGAGTCTCAATTGAAAACTGAGTGACCAACAGAAGTAACTTATTTATAAGTTGCTTCGGCACAGTCAATTCAATATCGAAAGATATTAAAATAAATTCAGAATTCATTGAGCTGTCGAAAGACATAAAACTTTTTAATTGAAGAGTTTGATCATGGCTCAGATTGAACGCTGGCGGCAGGCCTAACACATGCAAGTCGAGCGGTAACAGAAAGTAGCTTGCTACTTTGCTGACGAGCGGCGGACGGGTGAGTAATGCTTGGGAACATGCCTTGAGGTGGGGGACAACAGTTGGAAACGACTGCTAATACCGCATAATGTCTACGGACCAAAGGGGGCTTCGGCTCTCGCCTTTAGATTGGCCCAAGTGGGATTAGCTAGTTGGTGAGGTAATGGCTCACCAAGGCGACGATCCCTAGCTGGTTTGAGAGGATGATCAGCCACACTGGGACTGAGACACGGCCCAGACTCCTACGGGAGGCAGCAGTGGGGAATATTGCACAATGGGCGCAAGCCTGATGCAGCCATGCCGCGTGTGTGAAGAAGGCCTTCGGGTTGTAAAGCACTTTCAGTCAGGAGGAAAGGTTAGTAGTTAATACCTGCTAGCTGTGACGTTACTGACAGAAGAAGCACCGGCTAACTCCGTGCCAGCAGCCGCGGTAATACGGAGGGTGCGAGCGTTAATCGGAATTACTGGGCGTAAAGCGTACGCAGGCGGTTTGTTAAGCGAGATGTGAAAGCCCCGGGCTCAACCTGGGAACTGCATTTCGAACTGGCAAACTAGAGTGTGATAGAGGGTGGTAGAATTTCAGGTGTAGCGGTGAAATGCGTAGAGATCTGAAGGAATACCGATGGCGAAGGCAGCCACCTGGGTCAACACTGACGCTCATGTACGAAAGCGTGGGGAGCAAACGGGATTAGATACCCCGGTAGTCCACGCCGTAAACGATGTCTACTAGAAGCTCGGAGCCTCGGTTCTGTTTTTCAAAGCTAACGCATTAAGTAGACCGCCTGGGGAGTACGGCCGCAAGGTTAAAACTCAAATGAATTGACGGGGGCCCGCACAAGCGGTGGAGCATGTGGTTTAATTCGATGCAACGCGAAGAACCTTACCTACACTTGACATACAGAGAACTTACCAGAGATGGTTTGGTGCCTTCGGGAACTCTGATACAGGTGCTGCATGGCTGTCGTCAGCTCGTGTTGTGAGATGTTGGGTTAAGTCCCGCAACGAGCGCAACCCCTATCCTTAGTTGCTAGCAGGTAATGCTGAGAACTCTAAGGAGACTGCCGGTGATAAACCGGAGGAAGGTGGGGACGACGTCAAGTCATCATGGCCCTTACGTGTAGGGCTACACACGTGCTACAATGGCGCATACAGAGTGCTGCGAACTCGCGAGAGTAAGCGAATCACTTAAAGTGCGTCGTAGTCCGGATTGGAGTCTGCAACTCGACTCCATGAAGTCGGAATCGCTAGTAATCGCGTATCAGAATGACGCGGTGAATACGTTCCCGGGCCTTGTACACACCGCCCGTCACACCATGGGAGTGGGTTGCTCCAGAAGTAGATAGTCTAACCCTCGGGAGGACGTTTACCACGGAGTGATTCATGACTGGGGTGAAGTCGTAACAAGGTAGCCCTAGGGGAACCTGGGGCTGGATCACCTCCTTATACGATTTAGAACTTATTTGTTCGTAGTGTCCACACAGATGATTGTTAATTGTAAAGAGAACAACACTTATTGTTTGGGTCTGTAGCTCAGCTGGTTAGAGCGCACCCCTGATAAGGGTGAGGTCGGTAGTTCAAATCTACTCAGACCCACCACTTTACTCCCATACATCGTTATGGAATATCTCGTTTAGTAAACTAAACGTCGATTTCCCACGCCTTGTCTGGAAGAAAAGTCGGTATACAAACAGTAAGACCAGCATATGTGGGGCTATAGCTCAGCTGGGAGAGCGCCTGCCTTGCACGCAGGAGGTCAGCAGTTCGATCCTGCTTAGCTCCACCACTTTACTTCTTAAAAATAAATATTCTTTATCGGGTCATAAACGACCTGAGAATGAAGTGTGTTTAATTTTGAGAAGTTTTTATTTCTCTTGCTCTTTAAAAATTTGGAAAAGCTGATAATAAAATTCTGATGAATACATTGTTATTTATCAAGAGTTTTCAAAAGTAAAAAAAGAATGGTAGCAGTACCATTCAGTGCCATTTAATTAACTCTTATGAGTTGATTGATTGGTATCTACTTTAGTATTCAATATTGACTTCTGGCGAAGTTAAACTGTCACACAACAAAGACCCGTTTGGGTTGTATGGTTAAGTGACTAAGCGTACACGGTGGATGCCTTGGCAGTTGGAGGCGATGAAGGACGTATTAACTTGCGATAAGCCTAGTCAAGCTAGTAAAAAGCACTTGAGACTAGGATTTCCGAATGGGGAAACCCACCTGCTTGCAGGTATCGTTAACTGAATACATAGGTTAACGAGGCGAACGCGGAGAACTGAAACATCTAAGTACCCGTAGGAAAAGAAATCAACCGAGATTCCGAAAGTAGCGGCGAGCGAAATCGGAACAGCCCTTAAGCTTATTATGTGTTAATGGAAGGCTGCTGGAAAGCGCCACGATACAGGGTGATAGTCCCGTACATGAAAAGACATTTTAAGTGAAATCGAGTAGGTCGGAGCACGTGAAACTTTGACTGAATATAGGTGGACCATCATCTAAGGCTAAATACTCCCAACTGACCGATAGTGAACCAGTACCGTGAGGGAAAGGCGAAAAGAACCCCTGTGAGGGGAGTGAAATAGAACCTGAAACCGTGTACGTACAAGCAGTAGGAGCCCACTTGTTGGGTGACTGCGTACCTTTTGTATAATGGGTCAGCGACTTATATTTTGTAGCGAGGTTAACCGATTAGGGTAGCCGTAGGGAAACCGAGTCTTAACTGGGCGAATAGTTGCAAGGTATAGACCCGAAACCCGGTGATCTAGCCATGAGCAGGTTGAAGGTTGAGTAACATCAACTGGAGGACCGAACCCACTAACGTTGAAAAGTTAGGGGATGACTTGTGGTTAGGAGTGAAAGGCTAATCAAACCGGGAGATAGCTGGTTCTCCCCGAAATCTATTTAGGTAGAGCCTCGGACGAATACTTACGGGGGTAGAGCACTGTTAAGGCTAGGGGGTCATCCCGACTTACCAACCCTTTGCAAACTCCGAATACCGTAAAGTAATATCCGGGAGACACACGGCGGGTGCTAACGTCCGTCGTGAAGAGGGAAACAACCCAGACCGCCAGCTAAGGTCCCAAAGTCATAGTTAAGTGGGAAACGATGTGGAAAGGCCCAGACAGCCAGGAGGTTGGCTTAGAAGCAGCCATCCTTTAAAGAAAGCGTAATAGCTCACTGGTCGAGTCGGTCTGCGCGGAAGATGTAACGGGGCTAAACTATGCACCGAAGCTGCGGATTCATCTTAGGATGAGTGGTAGGGGAGCGTTCTGTAAGCCGTTGAAGGTGACCCGGGAGGGTTGCTGGAGGTATCAGAAGTGCGAATGCTGACATGAGTAACGATAATGGGAGTGAAAAACTCCCACGCCGGAAGACCAAGGGTTCCTATCCCATGTTAATCAGGGTAGGGTAAGTCGACCCCTAAGGCGAGGCCGAAAGGCGTAGTCGATGGGAAACAGATTAATATTTCTGTACTCGATATAATTGCGATGGGGGGACGGAGCAGGCTAAGCAAGCATGGCGTTGGTAGTCCATGTGAAAGTGAGTAGGGCGTTTGTTTAGGTAAATCCGGACGAACACTAAACCTGAGACACGAGACGAGTCACCACGGTGATGAAGTTGCTGATGCCATACTTCCAGGAAAAGCCTCTAAGCTTCAGATTATATGGAATCGTACCCCAAACCGACACAGGTGGTCAGGTAGAGAATACTAAGGCGCTTGAGAGAACTCGGGTGAAGGAACTAGGCAAAATCGTACCGTAACTTCGGGAGAAGGTACGCTCCTATCTGTGATGAGACTTGCTCTCTAAGCGGACGGGAGCCGCAGTGACCAGGTGGCTGGGACTGTTTATTAAAAACACAGCACTGTGCAAAATCGCAAGATGACGTATACGGTGTGACACCTGCCCGGTGCCGGAAGGTTAATTGATGGGGTTATCCTTAGGGAGAAGCTCTTGATCGAAGCCCCGGTAAACGGCGGCCGTAACTATAACGGTCCTAAGGTAGCGAAATTCCTTGTCGGGTAAGTTCCGACCTGCACGAATGGTGTAACCATGGCCACGCTGTCTCCACCCGAGACTCAGTGAAATTGAAATCGCAGTGAAGATGCTGTGTACCCGCGGCTAGACGGAAAGACCCCGTGAACCTTTACTACAGCTTGGCACTGAACATTGAACCTACATGTGTAGGATAGGTGGGAGACTTTGAAGATGAGACGCTAGTTTTGTTGGAGTCAACCTTGAAATACCACCCTTGTAGTTTTGATGTTCTAACGTTGGCCCCTGAATCGGGGTTACGGACAGTGCCTGGTGGGTAGTTTGACTGGGGCGGTCTCCTCCTAAAGAGTAACGGAGGAGCACGAAGGTTGGCTAAGTACGGTCGGACATCGTACGGTTAGTGTAATGGTAGAAGCCAGCTTAACTGCGAGACAGACACGTCGAGCAGGTACGAAAGTAGGTCATAGTGATCCGGTGGTTCTGAATGGAAGGGCCATCGCTCAACGGATAAAAGGTACTCCGGGGATAACAGGCTGATACCGCCCAAGAGTTCATATCGACGGCGGTGTTTGGCACCTCGATGTCGGCTCATCACATCCTGGGGCTGAAGTCGGTCCCAAGGGTATGGCTGTTCGCCATTTAAAGTGGTACGCGAGCTGGGTTTAGAACGTCGTGAGACAGTTCGGTCCCTATCTGCCGTGGGCGTTTGAGAATTGAGAGGGGTTGCTCCTAGTACGAGAGGACCGGAGTGAACGAACCGCTGGTGTTCGGGTTGTCATGCCAATGGCATTGCCCGGTAGCTACGTTCGGAACTGATAAGCGCTGAAAGCATCTAAGCGCGAAGCAGGCCTCGAGATGATTTCTCACTAGAGCTATAAGCTCTCTGAAGGGCCGTTGGAGACTACAACGTTGATAGGCAAGATGTGGAAGTGCTGTGAGGCATTAAGCTAACTTGTACTAATTACCCGTGAGGCTTAACCATACAACGCCAAACGCGTTTTATGTGACAGTTCAAGCAAGAAGTTAATATTGCTAAAGTAGATATTTACGCAAAGACTTAAAAAATATTATCAGATATTTTCCAAATTCAGTTAATTTGTAGTGATACGAATTAACGCCCTAATTTGCTTGGTAACAATAGCGTTTTGGGCCCACCTGACCCCATGCCGAACTCAGTAGTGAAACGAAACAGCGCCGATGATAGTGTAGCATTTGCTATGTGAAAGTAGGACATTGCCAGGCTCCAAATTGTAGAAAGCCCGACTAGAAATAGTCGGGCTTTTTTACGTCTGCAGAAAAGTGAAGTGTGGGTGAGTAATGTACACAAGTCTCCCGCGTAGGTTGGGCGAGCGTAGCGACACCCCACGATAAAGAGCATCATAAATAGCTAGATTGTTGCTTTTCTACTGCGTAGTGCATCGATAGCAAATGCTATTTATCGGGTTTAGTGGCCTGCACTAATTATAAATTAGAATATTTAATGGGTTGCTGGAATTAACTCCCAGTTATTATCACGCTTAACAGTTAGTAAATTTTTGGAAATGATTTGAGCTAAAATGATAGCGCAAACTAAAAACCCAACATGAGCTGGGTTTTTAATTAATTTAATGCGCTAGGAGCTATTTATTAGCTTCGTTAAATTATCTATGCAGTTCGCCGACTCTTTCAGGTTGGTAGGTTACTTCTTTTATTTTTACTTTTATTAAACCTCCACCAGGCTTAGGCCATTCAATTTCATCTCCTTGTGATAGCCCAAGTAAAGCGCCGCCGATAGGGGCTAAAATTGATATTTTTTGGCCGCTAGCGTCAAGATCTTTCGGGTAGACAAGAGTTAAATTAAATTCTTCTTTTGAAGATTCTACAACAAAATTTACCGTCGAATTCATGGTAACTATAGTTGCTGGAACGTCTTTAGGATCAACTATAGTTGCACGTCCTAACTCTGCTTCAAGTTCTTTTTCACCCGCAAAACTGTTTGCAGGTAATGATTCGATTAAATCGTATAGTCTATCTGCATCTAGTGATGAGATGATAATTTCAGGTCTTTTATTCAACTCAATATCCTTAATAATGTTTATGTAAATAAAACTTACTCTGAGTATGATTCGGCATAAGCTTAATTGCACTAGAATACGTTGAAGTAATTTTTATTTGCAACTCAATAATCAACTATCTTAAGCAATAGTACTTAAGTGACTAAAGAGTATAGTTAGTTTTTTATTTTTTCTATAACATTAAAAACCCAGCCGAGGCTGGGGTTTTTTTAACCGGGAGGTTTAGGAGGGGGTTTACATCATACCGCCCATTCCACCCATACCGCCCATGCCACCCATATCAGGAGCGCTATCATCTTTAGGGATTTCAGCTACCATAGCTTCGGTAGTGATCATTAGACCCGCAATAGACCCTGCAAATTGTAGTGCAGAGCGTGTTACTTTAGTTGGATCTAGGATACCCATTTCAATCATGTCGTTGTATTCGCCAGTAGCTGCGTTGTAACCGTAGTTACCATCGCCGCCTTTAACTGCGTTAATTACAACTGAAGCTTCGTCACCTGCGTTTGTTACGATTTGACGAAGTGGCGCTTCCATTGCACGAAGTGCAACTTTAATACCGTGGTTTTGATCTTCGTTGTCGCCAACTAAATCAACCAGCTTACTTGCTGCACGAACTAGTGCAACGCCGCCGCCAGGTACTACACCTTCTTCAACCGCTGCACGAGTTGCATTTAATGCATCTTCAACGCGGTCTTTTTTCTCTTTCATTTCCATTTCAGTCGCAGCACCAACTTTGATTACTGCAACACCGCCAGCTAGTTTAGCCATGCGCTCTTGTAGTTTTTCTTTATCGTAATCTGATGTTGCTTCTTCGATTTGTGCTTTAATTTGTGAAACACGGCCGTTAATACCTGCTTCTTCGCCAGCACCATCAATGATAGTTGTATCATCTTTAGTGATAATTACGCGCTTAGCTGTACCTAGGTCTTCAACTGTTGCTTTTTCAAGCTCAAGGCCGATTTCTTCTGAAATCACAGTACCGCCAGTTAATACAGCGATATCTTGTAGCATTGCTTTACGACGGTCGCCAAAACCAGGAGCTTTCACTGCTGATACTTTAACAATACCGCGCATGTTATTAACTACTAATGTAGCGAGTGCTTCGCCTTCAAGGTCTTCTGCGATGATTAGTAGTGGCTTGCTTGCTTTAGCAACTGCTTCTAATGTTGGTAATAATTCGCGAATGTTAGATATTTTTTTATCTACAAGTAGAATAAATGGGTTATCTAGTTCAACAGTACCTTTTTCTGGGCTGTTAATAAAGTAAGGAGATAGGTAACCACGGTCAAACTGCATGCCTTCAACAACATCGAGTTCGTTTTCCAGTGATTGACCTTCTTCTACAGTAATAACACCACTGTTACGGCCTACTTTTTCCATTGCTTGTGCAATGATGTCGCCAATCTCTTTATCAGAGTTAGCTGAAATAGTACCTACTTGTGCAATTGCTTTAGTGTCAGAGCATGGAACAGATAACGCTTTAAGCTCTGCAACAGCAGCAATTACTGCTTTGTCGATGCCGCGCTTAAGGTCCATTGGGTTCATGCCTGCTGCAACAGCTTTAAGGCCTTCGTTTACAATAGACTGTGCAAGTACTGTAGCGGTAGTTGTACCATCGCCGGCTGCATCGTTAGCTTTAGATGCAACTTCTTTAACCATTTGTGCGCCCATGTTTTCAAACTTGTCTTCAAGTTCGATTTCTTTTGCTACAGATACACCATCTTTAGTGATAACTGGAGAGCCAAATGATTTATCTAGTACAACGTTACGGCCTTTAGGACCTAATGTAACTTTTACTGCGTTTGCCAGGATGTTTACGCCAGTTAGCATTTTAGCGCGTGCGTCACCTGCAAAAAGTACTTCTTTTGCTGCCATGTTTTAAATTCCTCTAAATTCTTAAATGTTTATAAACGAAAAGTAGGTTTAGCCTACAATGCCTAAAATATTATCTTCACGCATGATCAGGTACTCTTGACCTTCGATCTTTTCAACTTTCTCAACATATGAGCCAAATAACACAGTGTCACCGGCTTTAACTTCTAATGCTCTAACATCACCGCTTTCTAAAATGCGACCATTACCAACGGCAACAACTTCTCCGCGGGTTGATTTTTCAGCTGCAGAGCCAGTTAATACAATACCGCCAGCAGATTTTGTTTCTTCTTCTAGACGCTTAACGATCACGCGATCATGTAAAGGACGAATATTCATTTATTTAGTTCTCCTAACAGTTTCTGCGAAGGGCAGAAAAAAGCTTATATTGGTTGCATTCAATAATGGGGGTGTTACGCCAAAATCCAAGCGTAAAATTAAAAAAATTAATCTTTTCGTTCAAACTCACCATCTATGATGGTCGGTTTGTTCACTTGATGAGGATCTGCTTCAGTTTGACTGTGCTGGGTAAATGGTGAACCACCTTGTTGCATACCTGCACTCATACGTACAGTAGCTTGACTAGCAAGGCCGGCTGCCAGTTTGTTGCGAATTACTGGCGTTAATAATAGTAGCCCAAAAACGTCGGTCATAATGCCAGGCGTTAACAATAATACGCCAGCTATAATAACGCATATACCAGTAAATAATTCTTTCGCAGGCATTTGCCCTTCGGCCATTTGAGTTTGTGCTTTTTGTAGCGCGCTCATACCTTGTTGTTTTACCATTTTTGCGCCTAAAATCGCGGTAATAATTACTAGCGCAATTGTCGAAAAACCACCTATTACCTTGCTTACTTGTATAAGTAAGGCGATTTCAATAATAGGAATAATGATAAACAACACAAATAAAAATCTAAACATAAAGCTCTCTAAATAATGAAACTCAAAAGAGTTGATGAAATATAAGTGAGGGTGGAGCGGTCTAATTTCAAGGATACAGTAAGCGCTATTACTATTTTTTTGCAGTTATAGCACCTACACATTACATACGCTATCAGATACTATGCTTACAGACATTATTAAACACATAAAGGTTCATTATGGCGGCGCAATTTAAACTTATTTTTACTACCTGCAAAGATGAAAATGAAGCAAGAGAGCTGGCAAAAGCATTAGTTGAGAGAAAACTGGCTGCATGTGTGAATATTCTACCAAAGGTAGCTTCTATTTATATATGGGAAGGTGAAGTAGTTGAGGCAACCGAAGCTAAACTATTGATCAAAACAAAGTTAGATAAAATGAACGATGTATTTTTAACTATTAAAGCATTACACAGCTACGAAGTGCCAGAGATCCAGGTTGTTGATGTGGCAACGGGTAACCTAGCTTATTTTAATTGGATGGATGAGGTACTTAATTAATGCGTTTTTTCTTTTTGTTACTGGTTGCATTATTAGCGGCTCCAGCTAAGGCTAATAATATACTTGGTGATTTACTTGCACCTCCACAACAAACCTTTTTACAAGTAGACCAAGCATTTGTATTTGATTTTGATCAGCAAGATAATACTTTATTTATAGGCTGGGATATTGCACCTGAATACTACTTATATAAAAATAAAATAGAGATTATTGCCAAAGGCGCGAATATAGAAGTAGGCGACTTAGGTAATGGAGAAGTTATCGAAGATGAGTTCTTTGGTAAAACAGAAGTTTTTTTTAATGCACTTAGTATTGTTAGTAAGCTCAGTAATGTAACTGAGGGAGCAGTAGTAAAAGTGCGTTACCAAGGTTGTGCTGAAGCTGGGTTATGTTACCCACCTGAAGTTATTAGTATTCCGCTAAACAAAATTGCCGGTGAACAGCTGCAAAATGCTGATGATGCTACGCACAGTGCAACCTCTGCAAACGCATTTACAACATTAAGTCAGGCTAATGCGCCGACAAGCAATGCGCCTAAAAAAGATCTGACCTTTACCGAGCAGTTAGCAAGCCAAGGGCTAATTACTAATTTACTGATATTTTTTGTTGTTGGTGTTGGCCTGGCTTTTACACCGTGTGTATTTCCAATGTTTCCAATTTTGTCGAGCTTAATTGCTGGGCAAAAAAATCTCTCAACTAAAAAAGCCTTCGCGTTATCATTTGTATATATTCAAGGTATGGCAGTGACCTACGCGGCATTAGGTTTGGTTGTGGCCGCACTTGGCGGGCAAGTTCAAGGTTATTTGCAGCACCCTTATGTACTTATTAGCTTTAGTTTATTGTTTGTATTATTAGCAATGTCGATGTTTGGTTGGTACGAAATAAAGCTACCAAGTGGCATGATGAACAAGTTAACCCAAGTAAGTAATAACCAAAAAGGTGGCAACTACGTTGGTGTGTTTTTAATGGGCGTATTATCGGGCTTGATTGCCTCGCCTTGCACCACCGCACCTTTGTCAGCGGCGCTATTGTTTGTAGCACAAAGTGGCGACTATTTAGTGGGGGGATTAACGCTTTATGTACTGAGTTTAGGGATGGGACTGCCATTATTGCTACTCGGTACATCGGGCGGAAAGCTATTGCCTAAAGCCGGTGGCTGGATGGAACAAGTTAAAACCCTATTTGGCTTTATTATGCTAGTTGTGCCACTTATATTACTTGAGCGCCTTTTAGATGCCGATGTTATTTTATTAATGGCGGGAGTATTGGCCTTGGCAACCGCGCTTTACTTGCATCACTGGCAAAGTGGCCAAACACAAGGAAAATTAAAAACAGCACTGTGGTTTGCTGCAACGTTACTCGTTGTTAGTGGCTTTAACTTAACTAAAAATTATTTTTGGCCAGTACACATGCAAACAATGCAAGTAAGTGCGCAAAGTAATGAGTTTAAGCAAGTAGCCAATTTAACTGAGTTAAAAGCAGCCGTTGCTCAAGCTAATGAGCAAGGCCGACTGGTTATGGTCGACTTATATGCTGATTGGTGTATTGCGTGTAAAGAATTTGAGCATTACACCTTTCCCGATGCAAAAGTGCAAAATGAGTTTAGTCACTTTGAGCTTATTCAAGTCGATTTAACCGACAGCGATAACAAAACAATCGAACTAATGGAAGAATATACGGTGTTTGGTTTACCGAGTATTTTGTTTTTTAATGCCCAAGGAGAGGAGCTAAGTGCACAACGTGTTACCGGCTTTTTGAATGCTGAAGATTTTGCTCAGCACCTATCTACAGTACGCGCCAGCGTAAAGTAGCAATATAATAGCCCCCCATAATTTAAAGGTGGGGCTATTACTACTGCCTCAATGCTTGTACCCAATACAGAGATAAGACCAGTATTTTGCTGTTATTTACGTCGAAATCACTATAATAGTTGGTTAACGTGAGAAATTGTTGTTATCTTGTTTTTTATACTCACATTTTTGTAAAAAATTAGCTAACGACTGCTTAACTCATTACTTATAGGATATATCGCGTATTATGGCTGCAAAATTCAAGCTTTTAGTTATAAATGGCCCAAATTTAAATATGCTAGGTAAACGTGAGCCAGATAAATACGGTTCACGTACGCTAAGCGAAATTATGAGCGAACTAACATGTGCCGCTGATAGTTTAAATGTTGAGTTAACGCACTTCCAAAGTAATAGTGAGCAAGCACTGATAGAGCGTATTCACGATACTTGGCAAGCGATTGATTACATAATTATTAATCCTGCTGCATTTACGCATACGAGCGTCGCATTACGTGATGCATTGTTAAGTGTTGATATTCCGTTTTTTGAAGTGCATTTAAGCAACGTGCACGCACGTGAAGCGTTTCGCCATCATTCGTATTTTTCTGATGTGGCGCAAGGCGTAATATGTGGATTAGGTGCAATGGGTTATCACGCAGCGCTTGAAGCTGCAGTAAACCAATTGCAAAACTCAAATTAATTTTAAACACACAAACTAATAGGCGGGCCGTTTATGGATATTCGCAAGATCAAAAAACTTATTGAATTAGTAGAAGAGTCAGGTATTGCTGAGCTAGAAATCACTGAAGGTGAAGAGTCAGTACGTATAAATCGTAATAACATGAGTGCAGGCCCAGGCTATGCTCAGTTTGCGCCACAGCAATATGCACCAGCACCAGTTGCCGCTCCAGTTGCTGCAGCTCCTGCAGCTCCTGCAGCAGCAGTTGAAGCCGCTGCTCCAGCAGCCTCTACAGGTCATCAAGTTAAATCACCTATGGTTGGCTCATTCTACGCTGCAGCTTCACCAGAAGCGCCAGCATACGTAGAAGTTGGTTCTCAAGTTAAAGTTGGCGATACATTATGTATCATCGAAGCAATGAAAATGATGAACCAAATTGAGTCAGACAAAGCTGGTACAGTAAAAGCTATTTTAGCTGAAAATGGCGAGCCAATAGAATTTGATCAACCTTTATTCATCATTGAATAATAGCGCAACCTAAAAGGCCAACTCTAATGTTAGATAAAGTAGTCATTGCAAACCGAGGTGAAATTGCACTTCGTATATTGCGCGCCTGCAAAGAGCTTGGGATCAAAACGGTTGCTGTGCATTCAACGGCAGATCGCGATCTTAAGCATGTATTGCTTGCAGATGAAACCATCTGTATTGGTAAACCAGCAGCAACAGAAAGTTATTTAGATATTCCGCGTATTATTGCCGCGGCTGAAATAACTGACGCTGTAGCGATTCATCCTGGTTATGGTTTTCTTGCAGAAAATGCTGATTTTGCCGATCAAGTTGAGCAAAGTGGTTTTGTATTTATTGGTCCTACTGGCGATACAATTCGTCTTATGGGCGATAAAGTATCTGCAATCACAGCAATGCGTAAAGCAGGTGTTCCGTGTGTACCAGGCTCAGATGGTCCAGTATCAGATGACAAAGAGCGCAATATGCAAATTGCTAAGCGCATTGGTTATCCGGTAATCATTAAAGCCGCCGGTGGCGGTGGTGGTCGTGGTATGCGTGTTGTGCGCAGCGAAGCTGAACTGATTGATTCAATTGCATTAACTCAGCAAGAAGCGAAGCAGTTCTTTGGTAATGGCATGGTTTACATGGAGAAATACCTTGAAAACCCACGTCATATCGAAGTACAAATTTTAGCTGATGGCCAAGGTAATGCTGTGCATTTAGGTGAACGTGATTGTTCTATGCAGCGTCGTCACCAAAAAGTAGTTGAAGAAGCACCCGCTCCAGGAATTACAGCAGAAACACGTAAGTTTATTGGTGAGCGCTGTACGCGTGCCTGTATTGAAATTGGTTATCGTGGAGCTGGTACGTTTGAGTTTTTATACGAAAACGGCGAGTTTTATTTTATCGAAATGAATACCCGTATTCAGGTTGAGCATACAATTACTGAAATGGTTACAGGTATTGATTTAGTTAAAGAACAGCTAAAAATTGCTGCTGGTCAGCCATTGTCGTTCACTCAAGATGATGTTGTTATTCGCGGCCATGCAATTGAATGTCGTATTAACGCAGAAGACCCAGAAACCTTTATTCCGTCACCGGGTAAAATTACACGTTTTCATCCTGCGGGTGGTTTAGGTATTCGTTGGGACAGCCATATTTATGCTGACTACACGGTTCCACCACATTACGATTCAATGATTGGTAAGCTAATTACTTACGGTGAAAACCGTGACGTAGCAATTGCTCGTGCACGTAACGCACTAAATGAATTGGTTATCGACGGTATTAAAACCAATACTCCGCTGCATAAAAGAATTCTTGCAGACGAAAACTTCCAAAATGGTGGGACTAATATCCACTATCTTGAGAAAAAATTGGGACTATAATTCCTCGTTAATAGAAACCGGCGCTTAGCCTAATGCCAGTCAGTTAACACTGACTGGCTTTTTTTTATAGGGATATTTAGATGGTTTCTTTTTCACACATCGTGGAAAGCTGCGCTCATGACGCCTTGTTGGTAACTGAAATAGCGTCAGCGTTTCTAATAAATGCTCATAGTGTTTTGGTAAATTTCCCGGACTTGTCAGTGGGATAGTTAACAGAAATACATTGATATGTCTTGAACAATGAGAAAAACTCAGTTGATTTGGCCATACTTCCAGTAACTCTGCTGCCTCACGCATGGCTATTCTTATAATATTGTAGGCAATTAGTAACCCCCACAATTCTTGCCTTATCATATCCGGCCTTTTTGAGCGTAGGATATAGTTTGAGTGCAACATTGTTTGTTTTATTTCTCGATATCCTATTTCTATTTCCCAGCGATGCATGTACAAATCAGCGATTTCTTTTGATGGGTAACGCATTACATCAAGCATTGATGTAAGAATCTGATACTGCTTATTATTATGCGTGTAAGTAAGCAGCCGAGCTTCTATAAACTCTGGCAAGTCAGTAAACTTTTTTCGCGCTTGGGGCGATGTTTTAAGACGCACTAACTGGTCATTTTTACTCATTTTCTTTATGGTATCAACCGTTAAGCCTTTTCTGACAGGTATCATCCAGTGTCTTTCAGTCCCTGCTTGATGCCAACGATGCAAAAGCCCTAATGAATAATAACCGCGATCAAATAAGGTTAATGAATTATCCGGTGTGCCTTCAATGAGCTCTTCAGCGAGTGTCATTTCCCCTTGATGCTGCCCGTTAAAAGCACAATTAATGAGTTGATGACTCGTTAGCTCCATGTGGCATACCATCCGAATTTGAGGATAGGTATTTTCACCATACTGGGTTGAGCCACACCCAAATACGTCTTTATTCTCTGGCGTATCATGTGTACGAAAAACAACGCCATCAACAGCTAATAGATTTAAGCCACAAAATGTATCGAAGTGGGCATGATTATAATGCCGTGACGCCATCATCTTGAAGACCTGCTCGACAGCATCTTCACCTAAGCGTTGTCTCGCTTGAACCATGGCACTAGGGGCAACTAGTTTCCCTTTACCTGGTAAGGCGATGTCCATTTTAGAGGCTATATCCCAAACAGATTCATGACGAAATAAACTCATACCAATCACAGACCAAACGACAGCATCGAGTGGTAAGCGACGTTTACGAACGGTGGCGACACCCGATTTTTCAAAAGCTTGGTTAAGTAATTCGGGATCTAAGATGCCAGATAAGTTATCAAGCGCTGTAAATTCCTCGGCAGATGAGAAAGTGGTCGAAAGAGCTGTTTGAATATCCATAAAAAATCCGTAATTAGCGAAACTAATTACGGATTATTCACGATCATTTAGATCGGTCAACCGATCAATTAACCTTAACTGATCGGCATTAGGCGCTTAGCCGGTTTTTTTATCTTTAAAAATTGGCTGTATCACCTTAAATAAATAATCTGGTATGATTAACAAATATGCGCTTTAATAAATTTTTGAGGTAAAGGTAATAATGTCACGTAGTTTTAAGTCTCACTTGAGTGATGATATTGCCACGGTAACAATGGGCAATCGAATTGCGGCTATTATAGAGCAAGGTGCGGTAATTTATTTACATGGCGATTTAGGCGCGGGTAAAACCACCTTTACACGTGGCATAGTGCAAGGTTTTGGCCATACAGGTAAGGTTAAAAGTCCAACGTATACCTTAGTAGAGCCATATGAGCTGGAGCGCGCTAATGTTTACCACTTTGATTTATATCGTTTAGGCGATCCAGAAGAACTTGAATATATGGGAATACGCGATTACTTTTCAGCGCAAGCAATTTGTGTGGTTGAATGGCCAGAAAAAGGCGGGGAGTTTATTCCTGTGCCAGATTTAAATATTACCTTAAGCTATGTAGGCGATGAGCGAAATATCGTTATTAATAGTGCCAGTGAGCGTGGTAGCGTAATTATTGAAAAACTAAATAACTTAACCTCAGAGTAATAATATTGGTTATATAACAAATAATAAAATAGTTAAGGCAGTCACTATCAACATGAGTCGCGGTGTAATTAAACTCTTTATTTATCTTGTAGCTATCACTATGAGTTCGTCGCTATGGGCACAAAATACCATTAATAGTGTGCGCGTTTGGCCATCTCCCGATAGCACTCGGGTGGTATTTGATTTAACTGAAAAGCCTGATTTTAGTTATTTTATGCTTAAAAATCCTAGCCGTTTAGTGGTTGATTTAGAGCAAACACGGGAGCTTAAAGTGTTACCCGGTATTCCGCCTGAGCATCAAATTGTTAGTAAGCTTCGTTATTCTAAACCAAAAAATAAACACAGCGTGCGCTTTGTATTTGAATTGAGTGCCCCGGTAAAGCCTGTGGTTTTTGCATTAGCACCAACGGGTCCCTATAAAAACAGGTTGGTTGTTGATCTATATGATAAAAGTGAATCATCCACAGCAGTATCACCAGCGCAAATAGCGGCTAAAAACCGTCAATTAAGCCAAGAGCGCGATATTGTTATTGCGATTGACGCTGGTCACGGTGGTGAAGACCCTGGCTCAATTGGCCCATCGGGTACCTATGAAAAAACGATTACATTACAAATAGCTAAACGCTTAGAGAGGATGATTGACTCTGAGCGCGGGATGATTTCGCGTATGGTGCGCAGCGGCGATT
Source organism: Pseudoalteromonas sp. JB197 (assembly GCF_002332205.1). Classification (NCBI taxonomy): domain Bacteria; kingdom Pseudomonadati; phylum Pseudomonadota; class Gammaproteobacteria; order Alteromonadales; family Pseudoalteromonadaceae; genus Pseudoalteromonas; species Pseudoalteromonas sp. JB197. The sequence continues at coordinate 2,501,470 of NZ_NRGZ01000001.1, read as the reverse complement.
ACTTTGTAAAGCTCAATACCCGCACCAATCGTGCTCGTGAGAAAAAAGCTGATTTTTTTGTCTCTATTCATGCTGATGCATTTACGAGCCCAGGTCCAAATGGTGCCTCAGTGTGGGTGTTATCACTGCGCCGTGCTAACTCAGAAATAGGTAAATGGATTGAAGATAAAGAAAAACACTCTGAGCTTTTAGGTGGCGCGGCAGATGTAATAAAAGATGCCGCCAATGAAAAGTACTTAGCGCAAGCACTGCTTGATATGTCGATGGATCATTCGATGAAAACCGGTTTGAGCGTTGCTGATGAAGTAGTAAAAGAGCTGCGTAAGGTGGCAAAGTTACATAAAAAAGACCCTCAACATGCGAGTCTTGCAGTATTAAAGTCACCAGACATTCCTTCTATTTTAATCGAAACAGGGTTTATTTCTAATCCCCGTGAAGAAAAATTGCTAAAAAGTGCTAATCACCAAGAGCGTTTAGCCAAAGCTATATTTACTTCAATTAAAAATTATTATTTAAAAAATCCACCTGACGATTCTTTATTTGCCAAGTTAAAGTCGCAATATCCAACCAAGCATAAAGTTCGCCCGGGGGAGTCGTTAAGCATGTTAGCGAGTCGCTACGGCATAACTATAAACAAGTTAAAGCAGGCGAATAAATTAAGCTCTAATACCTTATTTATTGGCCAAGAACTCGATATACCGCAAAGTTAATTGCTTATCATTAGAGCCATGTTTGTTAGGAAGTTGAATGAGTATTGAAATACTACCCGCACGTTTAGCGAACCAAATTGCTGCAGGTGAAGTGGTCGAGCGCCCCGCGTCGGTGGTAAAAGAATTAGTAGAAAATAGCCTAGATGCTGGTGCTACACGCATTCAAATAGATATTGAGCGAGGTGGGCACAAACTAATTCGTATTCGTGACAATGGTGTGGGTATTGCTCAAGACGAGCTTACATTGGCGCTTTCTCGCCATGCAACCAGTAAATTGAAATCCCTCGATGATTTAGAAAATATTTGCTCACTAGGATTTAGAGGTGAAGCACTGGCGTCAATTAGTTCCGTTTCGCGCTTAACGCTAAGCTCAAAAACTAAACATCAAGAAGCCGCTTGGCAAGCATTTGCACAAGGTCGCGATATGGCTGTGCAAGTAAAACCAGTAGCGCACCCAGATGGCACCACCATAGAAGTAAAAGATTTATTTTTTAATACGCCAGCCCGGCGCAAATTTTTACGTACCGAAAAAACAGAGTTTAGCCATATTGATGAGCTTATAAAGCGCATTGCGCTGAGTCGATTTGATGTATCTATTACCCTTACTCATAATGAAAAAGTAGTCAGGCAGTACCGTGCTAAAACTGATCCTAGCCAAGCAATTGCCCGTGTAGCGCAAGTGGCGGGTAAAGCATTTGCTGAGCAAGGCTTGCATATTCAATCGGGCGAGGGGGGCTTGCAGCTCCATGGCTGGGTATTGCCGGTTGGTTCTGCTAACACCGTGCAGTATACCTATGTAAATAATCGTATGATGCGCGACAAGCTTATACTGCACGCTATTCGCCAAGCATTTGAAGAAGTAAGTGGTGCCCAAGAGTTACCCGGTTTTGTTATTTATATTGATATTGACCCTCGTCAAGTTGATGTAAATGTTCATCCGGCAAAACACGAAGTACGTTTTCATCAAGGGCGTTTAGTACACGACTTTATACTACAAGCAATTAAACAAGTTGTTGTGCCACTGCAAGGTGAGTTTACTAATGAGCCTTTAAATAACCTAGCCGATACGGCATTTAGTCAGACAGACACTGCGCGTTCTCCCACTGGGAATTTTGAGTCGGGTGAGGTATTTGATTATCCTAAATCGCAATTGCAATCATCTCATAGTGTCAGTTCTGGCGGCGCATCGCTAGGTTCGCGTAGTGCGGGAGGGAGTGGCGGCGCCTACAGAGCTGCACCTAGTACTAATCATCATGATATTAATGCTTTTTATCAGGGCGTGAGTGAGCAGCATGCCGCGCATTTTGACCAAGGCGCTCACGTATCTGTTGGGGTTAACCAGTCACACGCTGTGGAGCAGGCAGTTGCTTTAAAAACGGTTGCTATTATCAGCATCAACGAAGGCGTGTGTGTGTTTAGCAGCGAGCAGCAATTGTATTGCTCACATTTTAAATATGCATTAGTTGATGATTGGCATGAGCAAATAAAAGAGCAGGGCAGCTTAGAGGGCAAAGCGCTGTTGTTGCCAGTACGGGTTAATTTATCCAAGCAAGACTGTGAGCTAATAGCAGCGCAACAGTCTTGGTTTACGCTATTAGGTTTTGAGCTAATTATTGAAAAACAGTTTGTGATGGTTAAAAAACTTCCTGCGTGCTTATATTTATTAGACGTTACTAGCGCGGTTGAAAGCCTGCTGGAAGCGTGTAAAGCACCACTTGAAAACATAGAAAGCTGGTTGGCGTGGCAGATGCAGCACACACCAGCGCGTTTTTATTCCAGCAATATCTTTTTAGCGCAGCAAGCCCGCATGCAAAATAATCCGCAAACAATTGAACGTTTGCGTGTAAAAGCAGTTAAAATAGATATAGAGCACTATTTAACGCAATTAGATTAAGGTATTCGTGTTGAGTAATTTACCAGTCATATTTTTAATGGGTCCAACTGCAGCGGGTAAAACGGCGTTGGCAATTTCATTGTGCGAGCATTTAAATACCGAAATAATTAGTGTTGATTCAGCGTTAGTATATAAGGGTATGGATATTGGCACGGCTAAACCCGATGCATCAGAGTTAGCACGTGCTCCGCATCACTTAATTGATTTACTTGACCCAAGTGAAACTTATTCAGTTGCTGATTTTAGACGTGATGCGATAATAAAAATAGATGAATTTCATCAGCAAGGTATGGTGCCGGTATTAGTTGGCGGCACCATGTTGTACTTCAAGGCTCTGATTGATGGTTTATCACCACTGCCAGAAGCTAACGTGGAAATAAGAGTCGAACTTGAAGCGCAAGCTGCGCAATATGGCTGGCCACATTTGTATCAAGAACTGGTAAAAATAGACCCGCAAGCAGCGCAAAAAATGAGTGAAAACGATTCACAAAGAATTAATCGTGCTTTAGAGGTATACAAATTAACAGGTAAAACCATGACCGAGCTGCAAAAGCAAAAACAGCCGGTTTTACCTTATACTTTTCATCAATTTGCTATTGCGCCAACGCAGCGCAGTGAATTACATCAGCGAATTGAAAAAAGGTTTAAAATAATGCTCGAACAGGGGTTTGAAAATGAAGTTTCGACCCTATATCTACGTAAGGATTTACACCCCAATATGCCTTCTATTCGTTGTGTAGGTTATAGACAAATGTGGGATTACCTTGCGGGTGAAATTGACCATGATGAAATGGTATTTCGCGGCATTGCGGCTACACGTCAATTGGCTAAACGCCAATTAACTTGGTTAAGAAGCTGGCCTGATGTTACATGGTTAACAACGGGTGATGAAGAAAACTTGCATCGTGTAGTAAGTTCGCTAAGCTAGTAGTAGTTGAATAAAATTTAGCTTTGTTAAATAAGTTCAGCCACTTAATTATAATAACACCTAGAACGAAGGAATAATAACATGGCAAAAGGCCAATCGTTACAAGACCCATTTTTGAATGCACTACGCCGTGAGCGCATCCCAGTATCAATCTTTTTGGTTAATGGCATAAAATTACAAGGTAAAATTCAGTCATTTGATCAATTTGTTATTTTACTAGAAAACACCGTAAATCAAATGGTGTATAAACATGCAATTTCAACAGTTGTTCCTGCTCGTGCAGTTAATTTCCAAGGTGTTCAAGAAAATGACGACACTGAAGAACCTGAAGCTGGAAACATTTAAATTAGGAGCGTGATGCTTGTTTGACCGCTATAAATCTGGCGAACAGGCAGTTTTAGTTCATATTGACTTTCCTAAAGAGGGGGATCGTGAAGATCTTCACGAATTAGAATTGTTGGTATCTTCTGCTGGTGTTAGTAGTTTGGCGGTTGTGCAAGGCAGCCGTCAAGCACCACATCCGAAACTATTTGTCGGAACTGGTAAAGCAGAAGAAATAGCTGAGACTGTTAAAATCCACAATGCCGATGTCGTTATTTTTAATCATCAACTCAGACCGTCCCAAGAGCGTAACTTAGAACGCATTTTGCAATGTCGTGTGCTTGATAGAACCACCCTTATTCTTGATATATTTGCGCAACGTGCACGTACCCACGAAGGTAAGTTGCAAGTTGAACTGGCGCAATTGCGTCATATGTCCACGCGACTAATTCGTGGTTGGACGCATTTAGAGCGTCAAAAAGGGGGCGTGGGTTTGCGTGGGCCAGGTGAAACACAGCTCGAAACCGATAGACGCTTATTGCACGCCCGCCTGCAAAATATTCGTGCACGCCTAGATAAAGTTGCTGTACAGCGCGAGCAAGGTAGACGAGCTCGTAGCCGTAACGAAATACCAACTGTATCGTTAGTAGGGTATACTAACGCGGGTAAATCAACATTATTTAATCGTATTACAAACTCAGATGTTTATGCTGCGGATCAATTGTTTGCGACGCTTGACCCAACGTTACGAAAGCTTGAGTTAGGCGATGTTGGTCCGGTTATTTTAGCCGATACTGTTGGCTTTATTCGCCATTTGCCGCATGACTTAGTGGCGGCATTTAAAGCGACGCTAACAGAAACGCGAGAAGCCGACTTACAGCTGCATGTTATTGATGTGGCAGATGCACGACTAAAAGAAAATATTGAACAAGTACAGTCAGTACTCAAAGAAATTGAAGCTGATGAAGTACCGCAATTATTGGTTTATAACAAAATTGATGCGCTGGATGATATTACTGCGCGTATTGATCGCGATGATGAAGGCCAACCTATAAGGGTATGGCTTTCTGCTCAAACCGGCGAAGGTTGCGAGTTACTTAGCGAAGCTATTAGCGAATTACTTGCTAAACAAATGCTTAGCGAAACATTATTGCTCGCACCACAATATGGACGGTTAAGATCGTCGTTATTTAGTTTAAGTGCGGTAAGCGACGAGCGCTTTGATGAACAAGGTAACTGGCTGTTAGATGTTAGGTTACCTGTAGTTGAGTGGAATCGTTTAATTAAAGAATTTGGTCCTGAAATTGCTGGTTTTATCGTCTGTGATTAAAAATTGATGTAATTAATGTCGGTTTTTGTATAAGAAACGCAGTAGATTTGTTAGATTTAACTCAATTTCCTTATTTATTTAGATAACAATGGAGTATAGCTATGGCCTGGAATGAACCGGGTAATAATGGCAATGATAAAGATCCGTGGAATAACAAAGGCGGACGAGATCAAGGCCCACCTGATTTAGACGAGGTGCTGCGTAAATTCAGTAACAAGTTTAGTGGCTTATTTGGCGGCAAAAAACCGGGTAATGGTAGCGGCGGTGGACTTGGCGGAGCCGGTATTTCATTTATACTTATAATTGCTGTAATTGTATGGGCACTCAGTGGTATTTATACCGTGAAAGAAGCCGAGCGTGGTGTGGTTCTTCAATTTGGTAAGTATGATCGTATTGCTGATCCTGGTCTGCGTTGGAAAATGACCTTTATTGAAACCATAATACCAGTAGATATTGAAGCTGTTCGTTCATTATCAACGTCTGGCTTTATGTTAACTGAAGACGAAAACGTAGTAAGCGTTGAGTTCCAAGTTCAATATCGTGTTATTGACCCATACTTGTATGAATTTAGTGTAACTAATGCTGATAGTAGCTTAGAAGAAGCACTAGAAAGTGCACTACGTTATGTAGTTGGCCATGCAAAAATGGACCAAGTACTAACAAACGGCCGTGAGGTTGTGCGCCAAAATACATGGGATGAGCTGAACAAGGTTATTGAACCTTATAACTTAGGTTTAATTGTGACTGACGTGAACTTTAAAGATTCTCGTCCACCGGCTGAAGTTAAAGATGCGTTTGATGATGCAATTGCTGCACAAGAAGATGAAGAGCGCTTTATCCGTGAAGCTGAAGCATATGCGCGTGAAATTGAACCTCGTGCTCGTGGTCAAGTTACACGTATGACTCAAGAAGCCGAAGGTTATCAAGAGCGTATTACACTTGAGGCACAAGGTGAAGTTGCTCGTTTTGAAAGGCTATTACCAGAATATCAAGCGGCTAAAACAGTAACTCGTGAACGTTTATACATTGATGCAATGCAAGAAGTATTAGGCAATAGCTCTAAAGTACTTGTTGATGTAAAAGGTGGCAACAACATGATGTACTTACCACTTGATAAAATTATGGAAAAGCAAGGCACAGCAACCCGTGTTGCACTTCCTAGCTCAAGTGATATTCAAGATTTACGTAACAAAGTAAATACGTCACGCAACAGCTCTGTTAATAGTGGAAATGACCGCTTTAACAACGATCGTTTTAATGATGGGAGATAACAATAATGAAAAACTTTAGTTTAGTCATACTATTAGCTGCCATTGTAATGTCTTTCTCGTCAGTTTTTGTTGTACCTGAAGGGCAAAAAGCAATTGTTTTGTTATTCAGTAAAGTACAAAAAGACAGTGATGATCAAGCCATAGTGTACAGCCCAGGCTTACAATTTAAAGTACCATTTTTTAGCCAAGTACGTCGTATTGATGCACGTATTCAAACGCTTGATGGTACACCAGACCGCTTTGTAACGAGCGAGAAAAAAGACTTAATTGTTGACTCGTTTGTAAAATGGCGTGTTAACGACTTTAGTGCTTTTTACTTGCGTGCTCGTGGCGATAAGCAATATGCTGAAACGCTGCTAGAACAAAAAGTAAATAACGGTCTACGTACTAACTTTGGTACGCGTACTATTCGTGAAATAGTGTCGGGTGAGCGTAGCGAGTTAATGGAAGAGGCGTTAGTACAAGCTTCTGAAAGTGCCCGCGAGCTAGGTATTGAAGTACTTGACGTGCGTGTTAAGCAAATAAACTTACCACAAGAAGTAAGCAGCTCGATTTATCAACGTATGCGTGCTGAGCGTACTGCGGTTGCTAAAGAGCATCGTTCAGAGGGTCAAGAAAAAGCCGAAACTATTCGTGCTGGCGTTGATCGTCGTGTAACGGTAATGCTTGCCGATGCTGAGCGTAATTCACGTACAGTACGTGGACAAGGTGATGCAGATGCAGCAGCTATTTATGCTAATGCGTACAATAAAGATCCTGAGTTTTTTAGTTTTGTTCGTTCGTTAGAAGCGTATAAACAAACCTTTAAAAACAAGCAAGACGTAATGGTTCTTTCACCAGATAGCGACTTCTTTAAATATATGAAAGGTGCTACTGCACAATAAAGCTAACCAATATATTTAAATCTTAAAAGCCTCGCGTAAGTGGGGCTTTTTATTGAAACAGATTTAATGCATTAAACCACTGTTATCTATGTGGTTATTAGTTAATATTTATACATATAAATATACGAGCGGAAAATATAAGCTAAACGGGGTGAACTTTGGCTTTGTTTTCTGGTAAAATCTTGTCCTAATTTTTTTAAGTGAAGTTACAATGGGTAAAAACGTTGTTGTATTAGGCACCCAATGGGGTGACGAAGGTAAGGGTAAGGTAGTTGACCTCCTTACAGATAAAGCATCTTTAGTAGTTCGTTATCAAGGTGGGCACAATGCTGGCCATACCTTAGTGATCGACGGTGAAAAGACAGTTCTGCACCTTATTCCATCGGGTGTATTACGTGACAATGTTAAATGTGTGATTGGTAATGGTGTTGTATTATCACCAGAAGCGCTAATGAGAGAGATTGGCATGTTAGAAGCACGTGGCGTACCTGTACGCGAGCGTCTTTTAATCAGTGCTGCATGTCCATTAATTTTGCCTTTCCATGTTGCATTAGATGTAGCCCGTGAAACTGCACGTGGTGATAAGCCAATTGGTACAACTGGCCGTGGTATCGGTCCTGCGTACGAAGATAAAGTGGCACGTCGTGGTTTGCGCGTAGGGGATTTATTTAATCCTGAACTATTCGCAGCAAAACTAGAAGAAGTTCTTGAATACCATAACTTTACTTTAGTTAATTACTATAAAGTAGATGCTGTTGATTTTCAGAAAACCTTTGATGACGCAATGGCCGTTGCTGATATTTTAAAAGCGATGATTGTTGATGTTACTGAGCTTTTAGATCAAACGCGTTTAGCTGGCGACAACATTTTGTTTGAAGGCGCACAAGGTACGTTACTTGATATCGATCATGGTACTTACCCTTATGTAACGTCTTCTAACACTACAGCTGGTGGCGTTGCTACTGGTGCTGGTTTTGGCCCACTACACCTTGATTATGTGCTTGGTATTATTAAAGCATATACTACACGTGTTGGTTCAGGCCCTTTTCCTACAGAGCTTTACGACGGCCTTGATAAGCAAGACCCAGTTGGTAAGCACTTAGGCGATAAAGGCCATGAGTTTGGCGCAACCACTGGTCGACTTCGTCGTACTGGTTGGTTAGATGCCGTAGCAATGCGTCGTGCAGTGCAAATCAATAGTATTTCTGGTTTTTGTTTAACTAAGCTTGATGTTTTAGATGGCTTAGAAACACTTAAAATCTGTACTGGTTATAAGCTTGAAGATGGCACAGTTACTAACGTAACGCCATTAGCAGCTGAAGGTTACGAAAAAGTAACGCCAATATACGAAGAAATGCCTGGTTGGTCAGAAAATACTGTTGGTGTAACTAGCCTTGATGGTTTACCAAAAGCAGCGATTGATTACGTTAAGCGTATTGAAGAGCTCACTGGTGTTCCTGTTGATATTATTTCTACTGGTCCTGATCGTGTAGAAACTATGATACTTCGCAATCCGTTTGCGTAATATCAACTAGACTTGAAAAAAGCTGCTTAATGCAGCTTTTTTTATGTCTAAAAATAACAATAGAGTATAAATAACCTGAGATCCGGATAATAAACTTATCTCAAGCAGCTATTTTCAGCGCTAACTGCGTTGAATTTACTTGCAATAGGCCAGCTATTGACGCGTAAATTCGCCTTGTTTTCACTGAAAACCTCTGGCTAGAGAAAATAAAATTAAATATAACTATGATTCAATACGTTAGTAAATCTCTTAACTAGAGTTCAGGTTAAATATTAATTTTGGAACGATCTTTGTATAGTATTTAATAGGTTTATTTTTATAAGTGATAAAGATGCAGTTACTTTTTAGTCATTCAGTTTTGTTATTACCATTAATGACACTCTCTTTATTGATGAGCAGCAATAGCTTAGCAGAAGAAACGGCAGCAGCAGTGCCACTGTATACTGAGACTGAGTTAATTTCGCTAATTAATAAAAACACCCATTTAGCCCGGGTTAAGGCAGATGATTGCCAGTTAGTACAAGATATAGAAGCGCGAGCCAATAAAATGGCATTACCATCGTATCAGTTTTTATATGGCGATATGCTAGCTTATAACGTATGTGTTGATCGCGATGTAGAGTTAGGTGTGTACTATATGCAAAAAGCGGCTGAGCAGGGCTTAGCAGCGGCTTTAGAGCAGTTAGGGCGTTACTACGACATTGGGCGTTTGGTACAACAAGATAAAGCAATGGCAATCACTTATTTGCGTGAAGCGTCATCGCAGGGAAATTTAAAAGCGCAGTTTCGCTTAGTTAAGTTATTTAACCAAGGCTACGGCAGTCCACGCGACTTTGAAGATATGTATCGTTGGTTATTTAATGCCAAGGTTGCAGATGCCAATACACATAAAAAAATTGCGCGTTTATTAGCTCAGTTAGCCGAAAAAATGCCAGCCAGCGTTGTGGCTCGTGCTCGCCTACCTATGTAAGCATATTGATATACCAAAAATACACTAAAAAGGCCTAACTCTTGCGAGTTAGGCCTTTTTATTAGTTTTTAATAAAAGTGTTAACTTTCTTCTTTAGCTTTTGCTTGTGAATCTTTTAGTAGTGATATTTTAGCCGGTTGCAAAGCAACAATGCGCTCACCTTCTTGCGGTGGTTTTTCCATATCACTGGTAAAGGGTCTAAGTTTAACTGGCGCATCGTCATCGCCATCTTTATCCCCTTTGAGAATAAACAGTGGAATTGCCTCTGGGTTCATTTCTTGATATTGCTCCCAGCTAAACTCATCAGAAATACGGGTAGCACTTACTTTACCGCCTTTCGCTATCACACTGCTTAAGCGTGCATAAGAGCCGTTTTCACCAAATAAAATTTGGCGCGATAAGAAAGTCGCGCTGTCTTTATTCGCTTTAGCATGCGATGAAGATGAGCGTAGCGAAAACACATTTTTATCATTAAGTAAGTGAGAAAAATACTGTACACCTAGCGCATTGTGATGGCGATTTGGTGACAGTGCCAACACACTACGAATAGTTGTTAAAGGCAAGTAACGCTCAGCATGTTCAGATTGCGGATTACCGTAGTAACAAGGCAAGCCATCCATACGGGCCATTTTACAGTTTTCCCATGCAGGGTCAGATAAATGCACAGGAATATTTTGATCTTTTAAGCCACGCGCAATAGCACGCGATACATGGTTTGCACCAATAATTAAAATGGTACTTGGTGATGGTTGACGTACACCAAGCAGTTTAGCTAAAGGGATGGCAGTTAGGCTTTGCAGCACCACGGTAATAATAATAACAGTAAATATGAGCGGCACCATTTTTTCTGCATCAGCAACACCAGCTTCCATCATGCTCAGCGCAAATACAGAACCAACAGCTGCGGCAACAATACCGCGTGGCGCAATCCAAGCGAGTACTAAGCGTGACTTCATTGGTAGGTCAGTACCAAAAGTCGATATTGCAATACACACAGGGCGAGCTATAAATAGCACGATAGCTAAAAATATAAAAACGTCACTATCTAGCATCATTAAATCAGAGAGTTCTAACCTTGCTGCAAGTAAAATAAACAGTGTTGAGATTAAAATCATCGATAGATCTTCTTTAAACTCAAGCACCGAATCAATTTCTAAATCATCTTGGTTTGCAAGCCAAATACCAAATACAGTCACCGCTAATAAACCTGATTCATGGCTTAAGTGATTAGACACTGAAAAACTTATAAGCACTAGGGCTAAAATGCCAAACTTATGCAACTCAAATGGTAGCCACTCTCGGCGCATAAGTTGTGTAGTAAGCCAACCTGCAACAACACCAATTGTTAAGCCTACACCTAAGGTTTTAACTAGCGCGATAATGGTATGGCTAAATATTTGACCTTCGCCAACCAACATCACGGCTTCGAAAACTAATACGGCAAAAAGAGCACCAATAGGGTCTATAACAATGCCTTCCCAGCGTAGTATTCGGTCGATGTCTTGAGTTGGTCGCATAGAGTTTAGCAAAGGGGCAATAACAGTAGGACCCGTTACAACAAGTACAGCGCCGAGCACAGCAGCTACCCGCCAGTTAAGCTCTAATAGCCAATAGGCACTAAAGCTAATAATTATACACGTAGTGAGCATACCAATAGAGCACAGGTTTCTGACTACTTTACTGATGCCTTTTAATTCTCTGAAGTGCAGGGTGAGAGAGCCTTCAAATAAAATAATAGCAACGCTGAGTGACACAACAGGAAAGAGTAAATCGCCTAAAAGCGCGTCAGGATCTAGTACGCCAGTAAATGGCCCTAATAATAGTCCTGTAAGCAATAAAAACAGAATAGCAGGGACTCTAAACGCCCATGCGACCCACTGGGCAAGCACGGAGCAAAGTGCGATACCGGCTATATAAATTGCTGACATAGAATAAGAATTCCTTGTGAATATGATAGATAAAAGTATAACTTATGTTAATTATAATACAGGGGTATACACGGATAAGTTAAATTTTGCTAATAGAATTTTAGCTGTTTATCAGATATTACGGGTTTTAAAGTCTGTTATTTTATCAGTAATTTTAATAAATACCCTACAAAAAGGATTTAACTTTTTGATAATTAATATAAAAACAGTTCGAAAAACAAGCTGCATTTTACTTAGTTTGAATTTTAACCTTGATTTTACCTGCAGTTTTAGCGTATTATGCTTCGTGTTCAAACAATTAGTTGTCTAATTAAGTGGTTATTTTAAAATAATAACTTATTAATATTAGAGTCACATTAAAGCGGTATAATACTGTTTTTTAGTGATTTAAGGGTTTGAGCAGTATAAATATCATTTACCGAACTCTTTGGTATGATTTTGCTAAACAAGTTTATTTAACTATTTAAATAAATAAAGGTTTGAGTTGAATTATTACCTTTCAATATTTAGCCCCCATCGTGGCGGTTAAATCTCGGTCCTTAAGTCATCACCCTATCTGTTGGTGTATCTGACTTAAGAGGCTCTATGTATGTTGTTAATAAAAAAGCCACACACAGCTTTTACAGCGATACATAAACAACACTTTTTAAATTTTTTGTTAGTACTATTCAACACCGTTGAGTTGTTGCTATTTAGTACTTGCGCTTAAATCTATAACAACAGTTTTAGATAGAGTCGCTTTGCGTGTGTAAAAAAGTGTTTTTAAATGATAAACCAAATTCGAAGCTATGTTTTAAACCTAGCTAACTAGTTTTAGCTCATCACATTGTATGAGCGCAAATAAAATGGAAAGTTGAACATTTATGAATAAGTTAAATTGGCGACGTATAGTACTTAAAGTAGGTAGTGCTTTAATTGCACCGGATCAAGATGGCTGCCGTTCACGTTACATATTAACCATTGCACAGTTTATTGTTCGCTGTCGTGCTCGTGGTATTGAAGTTATTTTAGTTTCGTCAGGCTCAGTTGCTGCGGGGGCACATTTGTTCCCATCAGATACAGCACGTTCAGTCGTGATGAAAAAAGCAATGGCTGCCGCAGGTCAAACAGAAATGATAGCAATGTGGGATAGGTTTTTTGACTTTCCATCAGCTCAATTATTATTAACCCACGGTGACTTACGTGATCATGAACGCTATCAAAGTATTCGCGAAACTGTATTTACTTTACTTGAGCACGGCGTGTTACCTATTATTAATGAAAATGATGCAGTAACAACCGATGATCTAAAAGTAGGTGATAACGATAACTTATCTGCTATGGTTGCAGCAGCAGCTGATGCAGACACACTGCTTATATTTTCAGATGTGGATGGGTTATATGATAAAAACCCTAACTTGCATGACGATGCTATTTTACTGCCTGAAATAAAATCAATTGATGACTCTATTTATGCTATGGCAGGATGTGCAACTAGCGCAGTTGGTACAGGCGGTATGAAAACCAAAATTGAAGCGGCTGAAAAAGCAACCTCACATGGGATTTCAACTTATATTATTAACGGCTTTAAAGAAGAGACATTTACGCGTTTACTTGCAGGTGAAAACCCTGGGACTATTTTCTTACCATACGAAAAACCAATGCAAGATTCTGTACATTGGATGACGCACACTGCAAATGAGCAGGGTGAAGTTGTTGTAGATGGCTCGTTTGATAAGTCACTCGAAGGCGAAACAGGCTGTATTCGTGGCGATGAAATAATGGCCGTGCATGGCGAGTTCGCAATTGGTGACACTATTTTAGTACGCAGTGAAGATGGTACGCGTTTAGCCAAAGCAACCGCAAATTATAGTAGCTGTTTGTTGAGCTTTATTGCTGACAACGAACAGAGTGAATTCAGCGAAAAAATGCAGGACTCAATTGGACCTGTTATATCTGAAAAACATATCGCATTATTGGAGAAGTCATGAGTTTAATTACGGATATTTCACGCCAGGCAGCAAAAGCTGCTCATCAGTTAGCGTTACTCGATACCGAGACAAAAAATAAAGTGCTATTGGACATGGCTGCAGCACTACGTGCAGAAAAAGCATTTATTATTAAAGAAAACGAAAGCGATTTAGCCGCGGCACGCGACAATAACTTAGCAGCAGCAATGGTTGACCGTTTAACGCTTAACGATGAACGTGTTGAAGCAATGGCTGAAGGCATCGAAGTGATAGTAAGCTTAGATGATCCGGTTGGTCAGCTACGCGATATTACCGAGCGTCCAAATGGCATTAAAATTCGTAAAATGCGCGTACCACTAGGCGTAGTTTGTATGATTTACGAAGCGCGCCCAAATGTAACCGCAGATGCGGGTGCATTGTGTTTTAAATCGGGTAATAGCGTTATTTTACGCGGCGGTAAAGAAGCACTAAAAAGCTCACAAGCAATTGCTAGCGTAATGCACAGCGTGCTAGCAAAGCATAATTTACCAGAAGCACTTATTTCGGTAATTCCTGACCCCGATCGTGGCTTATTAATGGAATTAATGCAGCAACGTGACAGCATTGATTTAATTATACCGCGTGGTGGTGAAGGGTTAATAAACTTTGTAACCGAAAACAGCACAATTCCAGTGATCCAACACTTTAAAGGTGTATGTCATTTATATGTTGATAAAGACGCCGACCTTGAAGTGGCAATTAACCTACTGCTTAATGGTAAAACGCAACGTACCGGCGTGTGTAATGCTTTAGAGGGCTTAGTTGTACATCAAGATATTGCCGATGAGTTTTTAAACTTGTGTGCGGTAGTGTTACGTCAAGAAGGCGTTAAAATTAATGCCGATAGCCAAGCAGCTACGTATTTTGACAATGCAACAGTACTGGGCGACGATGAATTTGGTGAAGAGTATTTAGATTTAGAAATAGCCATTCGCGTGGTTCCAAGTTTTGCGGCAGCTGTAGAGCACATAGCGCAATTTGGTTCGCATCATACAGAAGTAATTTGTACTAAAAACGCTGCTACGGCAGAGTTATTCCAACGTAGTGTTGATGCTTCGGTAGTAACTGTTAACGCTTCATCGCGTTTTTCAGACGGTTCACAACTGGGCTTAGGTGCCGAGATTGGTATTGCAACGTCTAAGCTACATGCCTACGGACCTATGGGCCTTGAGTCACTAACTACTGAAAAGTATTTAGTTAATGGCGACGGTCAGATCCGCGAATAAACTTAGTTTATTTCAGGACAAAACATATTATGAATTTCAAAAGCCGAGCTGCAGCTCGGCTTTTTTGTGCAATAAACTAACTTAGGCTCTACTTCGCTAGCCAGTAAAATTAAAAAGCGTGCAATAGCGTTAGCTATATGGCGTATATTTTGGGGTTTAAATACAGAGTGAAACTTAAGATAAAATAGCGAATAAATTGATGGCTTTGAGACAATACTAAAGAGGGAGTAGGAAAGTGGTGGAGCTAAGCAGGATCGAACTGCTGACCTCCTGCGTGCAAGGCAGGCGCTCTCCCAGCTGAGCTATAGCCCCACATTCCTAAATTTTACATATTACGTAAAAGCTTGATTGCTGATTCTCAAGCGGGACGAACTTTAAGATTTTTTATAAAATAGGTCAAGTATTTTTTCACTAATTTTACCGTTTAGATGAAATTTTGGTAGACTCAACAACAATATTCAGTAAAAAGACAATTAAAAATGAAAAAGTATGCCTTAGTACTGATGGTTTTGCTTGTTGGCTGTGCTAACTCAAGTGACGAGCAACCTTATGAAATAAATAATAAACAGTTTCATGAAAAACAAGATGAACAAGGAAATAAGCTATTTGCCTACGTAGTATCGGTAAAGGCTAAAAGCCGCCAGAACATTAATTTAGATAAAAAGTTTACCCGCAGTGACTTTGAGCGTTTTGCAGCGCAAGAGCATTTTGAAGAGTCGAGTATTTTAAAATTGCAGTTAGAAGATCAAGCTGTTGAATTGTTAAATAAAGAGCTTGAAACACGCAACTATTGCCCCGTTAAGCATGAAATTAATGAGGTACTGTGGCGTGATTTAAGTGTGCAATTAAGAGGACGTTGTTTGTAGTATGTTAGCTGATAAAACAAAGTTAGCAGCGCTATTAGCGCAGTTAAATATTAATTATGAGGTGATAGAGCACCCACCATTACATGGCAGTTTAGATGCCGATGCCTTTATGGTGGAGCGCCCAGGTACACGACTTAAAAATTTATTTTTACGTGATAATGAAGGTAAGCGGCACTTTTTAGTTATAACCGCCCATGACAAGCAACTTGATTTAAAAGTATTGTCAAAACAACAAGGGTTATCGCGGTTAGGATTTGCCTCAAGCGAGCGTTTAGCGCGCTATTTAAAAGTAGCACCTGGGTGTGTATCTATGCTTAGCCTAATGAACGACAAGCAAAACGAAGTAAGCGTTTGGCTAGATCAAGATATTTGGCAAGGTGAGCTATTTCATTGTCATCCGTTTGAAAACACCCAAACCTGGTTACTTAATAAAGCAGACTTAGAGCAGTTTTTTAACTTTACTGAGCATCAGCCTCGCGTAGTATTTTTACCTTTAAGGTAAGCCCATATAACCAGCATCAAGCCGCATAGGCAAACAGCCAATAAAGCTGCCATAAATGCGGTTTGCCCATGATGCTGGTATATCACCCCTGGTAATAACGACCCAAGTGCACCGCCGCTGTAATAAAACGATACATACCCGCCATTAGTAACACTTGGTGGTGCTTTACTTATTGTATTAACTAAGGGAGCGGCAGTTGAGTGAATCACAAACATAGACCCGCAAAATAATGTAAATGCGGCTAAAAACACTATTAGCTGGTGGCTCATTAACATGACAATGCTAATACTGTAAAACAAAAATATAGCCGTTAATAAATGCCATGCAGAGGGCACTTTTTTAAGTAACCAAGGTGTTGTAATAGACGCTAAAGCGCCGATTAAATAACCACTGTAAACCAAGCCAATGTCGCGAGTATTAGTGATTAAAAAAGTATTTTGCAAAATAAAAGGTAAATAATTAAGTAAAGCGGCAAAGCAAAAAAACATACAAAATACCGCACCATACACTTTTAGCAGCGGCCCTTCACGCAGTTGTTTAATATAGTCTAGTGGTGAAAGTATTGATTTAACGTTATTACTTTTAAAGCGGGTATGGGGAATACTCCACGCAAGCAAAATGAGCATGGTGGCAATAAAATAATAAAAACTTTGCCAGTGCCATATATCGCTAAAAATAGCTGCCAGAACACGCCCAAAATAGCCGCCTACTATGGTGCTGCCAATGTAGATTGTCATATTTTTTTGCAGTGTATCGGCACTAAAATTCATGCCAATATAACTGGTCATGGCTGTTAATGCCGCTGGTAATATTAGGCCTTGTAAAAAGCGTACCAATAACAGCAGCTCAAAGGTGGGGGCGTAAACAAATAATAAACAGCATCCTCCCAATAACAACATAGCAATGCGTAATATAAATAAAGGATTACGTTTAGTTAAAAACAACCCATACACTAAAGGCGCAATAGCCAGTGGTAGCATAGCCGCAGTCATTAAGCTGCCAGCAACGGCGGGGGCAACACCAAACTCAACTGCAAATAGGCCAAGCAGTGGTTGTGGAGCGTAAAGTACAAAAAAAATAAATACAGAGCAAAGCAACAAGTGAGGTAGGCGCATTATATAGCTTGGCGAGTAACTAATAGTTAAGTGGCAGTATATTAAAAATCCCTTGTGTTTGATAATCTAAAAACGAATACTTTAAGCGACTATTTGGTATGCCCATAAACAGTAATAAGTAATTGTTTACTAAAAGAGTCGCTATCTTTGCGCTAAATCATGGTGTTTTTATCGTCGTTTGTTAGATTAATGATGATAGCGCTGTTATTTGCCGGCATTGGTGATTAAAATAGTCTTAATATTAGTTTTTAGTGGAATAGAGCCATGGGGTCACTTCAAGAGCAATTGCTCCAAGCAGGATTAACAACATCGCATAAAGCTAAAGTTGCTAAATCAGAAAAGCGTAAGCAGCAAAAAAAGCAAAAAAAGGGTGCAACCAGTAACCCTAGCGATTTACAAAAGCATATTCAACAAACAAAACTTGAGCAGCAACAAAAAGCAGAAGAGCTTAACCAGGCACGCCAAGGTAGTTTAAAGCAGCGCGAGCAAAGTGCCCGTGTTAAACAAATTTTAGAACACCATAACCAAGAAGCAATACGTGGTGAGCGTACTTTTAACTTTACTTACGAAAACAAAGTAAAGAGCATTGAAGTAAACGAAAGAACGCAAAAAGCGTTATCGGGTGGTCGCTTAGCTATTTGTGTGCTCGAAGGCCGATTTTACGTATTAGAAGACGAACCGGCACGTAAAGTAGCTGAAGTAGATGAACATTATATTGTTTTTCACGTTGAGCCAGAAAGCAAAGAAAAAGACGAAGACGATCCATACGCCGATTTTGAAATACCAGATGATTTAACGTGGTAAATTTTAGTTAAGTGTAGGCTCATTTAATTTTTGCTAAAGTTAACTTAAATGAGCTGTACATGTATTTGTTCTGATTGATCGTCAAATGCTATTAGTTACGTATGCTTTTTATAGTGTTGTTGACTACAATCACCAGAACAGTTTTTTAACCGTCAAAAAAAGAAGAGTAAATACAATGAGCAAAATTAAAACACTTTTATTAGGCGCGGGTATTAGTTTAGCCGCAAGCTTGTCATTTAATGCAGCTGCTGCAGATGGTGCTGCACTTTACACTGCTAAAAACTGCCAAACGTGTCACGGCGCTGAAGGTAAAGCACCTATCATGGGCATGTACCCTAAATTAAATGGTCAAAATAAAGACTATTTAGTTGCACAAATGAAAGACATTAAATCAGGTGCGCGCAGTAATGGTATGTCTATGGCT
Source organism: Pseudoalteromonas sp. JB197 (assembly GCF_002332205.1). Lineage (NCBI taxonomy): Bacteria > Pseudomonadati > Pseudomonadota > Gammaproteobacteria > Alteromonadales > Pseudoalteromonadaceae > Pseudoalteromonas > Pseudoalteromonas sp. JB197. The sequence continues at coordinate 2,482,784 of NZ_NRGZ01000001.1, read as the reverse complement.
ATGAAAGCTATGGTAGCAACCGTAACAGATGAAGAGTTTGCTGCAATTGCTGATTACCTTGCAAACGTAAAATAATAAACGCAGTTAATTATTTTTATTAAAAAACAGCCACACCTAGTGTGGCTGTTCTATTTCCTGATTGCTATAACCTAAATACTAATTTAGACTTCTAAACATCTATTGCGCAATTGATCTTATGTGTATTTAAAGGCTTATTATGTTTGATTTACCCCAGCTCGATTTAAAAAATAAAGTATCAGCACAAGAATGGCAGCTACGAGTTGATCTAGCCGCCTGTTATAGGTTGGTGGATCATTTTCGTTGGGGCGATTTAATTTACACGCATTTATCGGCGCGGATACCGGGCAGTGATCATTACTTAGTGAACGCCTTTGGTTTAACCTTTGATGAAATCAGCGCTTCTAACTTAGTTAAAGTAGATTTAAGCGGCAATATTATTGACGACACGCCATTTAATATTAATCCAGCTGGCTTTACTATTCATAGCGCAATTCATGAAGTACGCGACGATGCGCATTGTGTGATTCATTTACACACGAAAGAAACCATAGCTGTTGCTACACAAAAAAATGGCTTATTGCCACTAAGTCAGTATTCCATGTTCTCTTTGCCGTCGCTTTCGTATCATGGTTACGAAGGGTTAGCGGTTAACGATGATGAACGAAAACGCTTACAAGATGATTTAGGCAATACTAACCATATGTTGTTAGTTAACCACGGTGGCTTAACAGTGGGGCCAACGGTGGGCGATGCTTTTATGCGCTTTTATGATTTACAGCGCGCCTGTGAAATACAGCTCGCTATTCAAGCCAGTTCGCAGCAGGCTATTAGCGTCCCGCAGCCTATAATCGACAATATTTATAATCAAGCAAATGTAGTGCACAGTGGTAGTACTGGCGGGCAGTTAGCGTGGCCAGCTATGCTGCGCAAAGCGTACCGACTTGATCCTAGTTTTGCAAAATAACCATTTAAAGGTTAATAAGGAATATTCATGAAAGTAAATCGCGTTGAAGTGTTTGATATTCATTGCCCAGATCGTCCTGCTTGGACTCCAGTATTTGTACGTATTCATACTGATGAAGGCATTAGTGGTGTGGGTGAAGCGGGCCTTGCATACGATTTAGGCCACAGCGCTGCTGCCGCTATGATCAAAGAAATGGCCGATGCATTTTTAATTGGCCACGACCCATTTCAAACCGAAAAGCTTTGGTCGCGTATGTTACGTGAAAGCTTTTGGGGTTTAGGTGGTGGGCCTGTTGTATATGCTGCAATGAGTGCGATTGATACTGCTCTGTGGGATATTAAAGGTAAAGCACTGGGTGTACCTGTGTATCAACTGCTTGGTGGTAAGGTTAACGATAAATTACGCACTTATGCATCGCAACTGCAGTTTGACTGGGATAGCGAGTTTAAAGCATTAGTGCAGCCACAAGAATATGCCGAAGCGGCTTTAAAAGCGGTTGCCGAGGGTTACGATGCAGTAAAAGTAGACCCAATTCAGTACGATAAAGACGGCAATACTTACTACGATCGCACTAATATTATTTCCCGCGCTGAAATGAAGTTGTACCGTGCGCGTATGCAAGCGATTCGTGAAGCGGTAGGCGACGAAGTTGATATTATTTTTGAATGCCATAGCTTACCAGGGGTGACTTCAGCAATTCAATTGGGCGAAATAGCGAAAGAATTCGATTGCATGTTTTTTGAAGAACCCGTTAACTATTTAAACCATTCATTACACGCCAAAGTGGCTGATAAAGTGGCCGTGCCAATTGCTGGTGGTGAACGCTTGTATAACCGCTGGGGTGTACGCCCATACTTAGAAGATCAAAGTATTAATGTATTGCAACCCGATATTGGTTTATGTGGTGGTTTTACCGAAACGAAAAAAGTGTGTGACTACGCCGATATTTTTGATGTGCGCATTCAAGCGCATGTATGCGGCGGGCCAGTAGCGACTGCAGCTTCACTGCATTTAGAAACAGCCATTCCTAACTTTTTAATTCATGAGCATCATACTTATGCGATTAAAAAATGGAACCGTGAGTTGTGTCTGCAAGATCCTCAACCTAAAAATGGCTTTTTTCAAGTGTCGGAAGAGCCAGGTATTGGTATTGAATTAAACGATGAGATTGTAATGCGCTCGCAGCGTGTAGAAATTAAATAGTTTTATCATACAGATTAAAAAGCCGCGTAGTGATAGCTCACTACGCGGCTTTTGCTATTTGGCGTTATTGTTATAGCTGATTAATTTTACACTGCACGCCTTTTAACTGCTGCGTTGCTTTGCTATCAAGATGGCGAACAAAGCATTGCTTGCCTTTAATCATTAACTCAAACTGGTCGGGCATATTAAGCTGCTTACCCATAATAGGATTACCCATAGAGTCTTTATGGTTGAGTTTATCGAGCGTCACAGTACTGTTAGTAGTAAATACATCATCGGCTAATTGCACTTGTGAGCTATGCAGCAAGCTGGCAATAGCATTAGCTACTGCTATGCTATTAGGTGTTACTAATAGCGCATGCTGCAGCTTAGGAGTTGGCTCAGCGCTTTGTGCTAAGCAGCCGCTGAGTGCGGTTGTTATAAATGCGATTACTGTAAGTCGGCGTACTTTCATGGTTTATCTCATGTTATCGCTAAGAATAGTATTTTGCTCAAGCAAGGTTTGAATTCGCGTATCTTTTACTTCAGGCGAATCAGTTGTAATAGCAGGTGCAAAACCTTGTTTACTGTTTATGGAGCTTGGCGCAGGGCAGCTACCGGTATTACGATAGTTAAGCGCTGTTTTAAGCAGTGCTTCATTGGCATTACCTAATGGCTGAGAAAAGTCATCGGCAAGCGCACAACCAGTTAATAGTACGGGTTGAAAAGCGTTATCAATAGTGTTTTTTGGCGCAAAGCCATCAGCATACTCGCCAAAACCTTTATTATTTATACCGCTAAACTGAATGGTAAAATAGGTGGTTGCGCAGTTATCGGTAGGATAAAAGCCATAAGGCTTGCCACAGGTACCAGAGCCTATCTGGATCACTTCAATGTCGGCGCCGCGCAGACCATTAATAATGGCTTCGCTTGCTGAACAGGTGCTGCTAGTCGTGAGAACAAATACGCGGCTTAGGTTTAATGTTGGCAGTGCGCTACCGGGCACAGTTGCAGGGTTATCAGCAAATCCCACAAACTGATTAGTAAACGGCATTGGGCTAAGTGTTTGCCCAGTTACCGGGTTGGTATTTGGATTTTTATCGTTAAAAACAGTACGCTCAAACACTTTTCCTTGGGTGTTCGCGCGGCCCGCAATCATATAGGCTACTTGGCTGGCCATTTGTAAAAAGCCGCCGCCGTTATAGCGTACGTCAATCACTAAGTCTTTAATATTACTTGCTGCAAATTGGTTAAATGCATTGTAGAGCTGATCTTCAGCAATCGCATTATGGCTATTAAACTGAAAATAACCCACATCGCCATCGGCTAAGTCGGTACGCACATTGACTACCGGTTGCGAGGTAATATTTTGCGAGGTGAGTGTTACGGTACGGTTTTGGTTAGTATTTATGTCTTTAAATACAAACTCGGTCGTTTTACCTGTTTGCTCAGGAAACAAACTTGCACTAATAAGAGCAACTTCACTGCTGGAAGTCGTATTTACAAAATCAATGCCATCTACTGCAACAAGTTCAAAGCCACGAGCAAGGTTTTGATTACTCGCAGGTGTATTTGGCTCGGTATAGCTAATAACGGCTTGGCGTGGCGCGCTGCTAGCAAGTATTTTTATATTAAAGCCATAGCCATAGGTTACCCCTGATTGACTTTGGCGCTGCCACTCATCGGTAGGTAAGTTAAAGTGGTAGTTATCTTTTTTAGCGCCTGAATCGGTCAGTTCATTGGTTTTTAAGGTATCAAAATAAGCAACTACGCCGCTTGTAAGCGCTGGATCGGTATCTATTATCTCATCGTACCAAAGGTAGGTTTCGTTACTCCACGAACGCAGCCAGTTTTTTTCATTACTTGCTTGGCATTGTCCTTTAAATTGGCTGGCACTGGCAAATACCCCTGCGTTCCAGCTATTGGTATTGCTATTAGGAGTAAGGCCCTCGCTATCGCTACCGCCGCCACACCCAGATAAAACGCTAAGCAGTGCTAAGGAAGCGAGTGTTGTTGTTTTTTTGTCACGAATTTTAGAGTGCATATAAGAAGCTCTATTTTTAAACGATTAATTTAAATATAGCGGCTTTTATTTAGAGTTGATAGCAGTGTTTAGCGTTTTTATAGCTTAATTGCTGCCAAAGTGCTTGGTTACTACATAAGTTAAAGTGTGCCTGCCATAAGTCGTTATATTGGGTATTGATTTGGCAAACGGGGAAGTTACTCGCAAACATTATTCTTTGCTCGCCAAAGTGTTGCAAAATAATATTAAAGCACAGTGCTTGCTGCCCGCTATTGAGCTTAAGTAACTCAAATCCCGAAAACTTAATTGCAATGTTATGGTACTTGGCGAGTAATTTAATGCCTTGCTGCCACGCTGGCATATTGTGGGGTAAACCTGCGTGATTAAGTATAATTTGTAACTGTGGAAACTGTTTGGCGTATTGAGCAATTTGTTTAACTATAATATGGTTTTCAAGCTCAAACTGGGCTTCAAAATGTAATTTTAATTGCTGTAACGTTTCAAAGTTATTGTAGCAATTACTGCTGAGCAAACGTTTGGCGTCATCACCTTGGGTAATATCTCTAATGCCCGCTAAGCTTGGATGGGAAAGGTTACTGAGCGCATGGCTAAATAGCTGATTGCTTTGATCAATCTGGGCAAAACTAACGGCTTTGTAAGTAATGCCAGCCAAGTGCTTGGTGAGCCAGTTAAGCTCGTTTATAGGTGCGCTGTTATCAAACCCCGCTTCAATATGCACTAAGCCTGCAAGTTTAAAGTCGCAATCTTGCATTAATTGCGCAGCACTGATCGGCTGCTTTATTTTGTCTAAGTTAGGCCATGGCGGCGGGTTAGCGCCTTGTAACCAAGTATATTGCCCCTCAAGTAGATTAAAAAAATGCACATGGGGGTCAATAATAGCACTACTCATTGCGCTGTATAACCACCGTCAATACTTTGCAAGCTACCGGTGATAAAGCTTGCATCATCGCTGACTAAAAAATTCACTAAAGCGGCTACTTCATCAGCTTGGCCTAAACGGTTAAGTGGCTGCAATGCCGCCTCTTCGGCTACTGTTTGTGCTTTATTGGCACCACTGTTTTTACAGTAAGCGTCTATGGCGTTATGAAATAACGGTGTTTCTATAGTGCCAGGGCACACGGCATTAGCCCTAATATTAAAACTCGCGTAATCAAGCGCGGTGGTTTTTGCCATAGAAGCAAGGGCGTGTTTAGTCAGGTTATAAGCAAATGAATTTTGTTTACCTATAATTGCCTGATCTGAGGCTATAAGCACAATAGCGCCGTTGTTTTGGGTTTTCATTATTGGTAATACACTTTGCACTGCCGCATACGCGCCTTTTACATTAAGCGCAAATAGTGCATCGAGAGTTTGCTCATCGGTACTTTCTATGTTGGCGCTTAAATGTTTCCCTGCATTAGAAACAAGTACATCAATGCGCTGCGTTTGCTCAACTATGGCATTAATACAACGACGTACAACAGTGACATCGCTTACATCACAATGATGAAACTCACCAAAGTTACTTGGTGTTATATCAAGGTTATGTACTTCATAGCCGCTTGCTAGTAAGCGCTGTACTACCGCTAAACCAATACCTTTGGTGCCGCCGGTAACAATAGCCACTTTTGACATACTTGCTCCTTTATTTGTTATTACTTTTTAATTAGTGAGAGTGACCACATCCGTCTGCTGCATGCACATGGCCGTGCGATACTTCTTCGCTGGTGGCTTCACGTACCGACACTACTTCAACATCAAAAGTCAGTGTTTTACCTGCAAATGGGTGATTTAAATCACAATCTGCATTAAAACGACCCACTTTAATAATCGTTACCTGATGACGACCTTGATCCGAGCTTACCATTGCGGTCATGCCTGGTTTCCATACTTTAACTTTGCTTTGTGTTTGTAAATGCTTTAACGGAATGCGTTGTACTAAGTTATCAACACGTTCGCCGTATGACTCGCTTGGCGCTAATGTAACGCTAAACTTTTCGCCAGCGGCTTTGCCTTCCAGTGCATTTTCTAAACCAGGAAGCATGCCTTCGCTGCCATGAATATAAGTAAGAGGCGCTTCGTTAGTGCTGGTTTCTATTTGCTCACCGGCTTCGCTAAGGGTGTAATGAAATTCAACGGCTGAATTTTTACTAATTTGCATGCTTATCTCTTTAAATTTTGACTGTATTAGTTAGAGCGTAATTTTACGCGAAATATGTTTTTTTAGAAACTTAACGTGGCTGATTTAATGTTTTTTGTAGATCTAACAATAAATCTTTTTTAATTGTTGTTACTTGAGGCTTTTCGGCCTGAGGAATAAATAACACTAATTGAATACCTGGTTTGAGCATACTCGACGCTGACAGTTTATTCCATTTAGCTAGGTCACTGTGCGGCACATTGTAAAGCTGACTAATGCTCCACAAGGTATCGCCTGGTTGCACTTCATAGTCTATTTCGAGTGTTGCAATTACCACTTCTTGATGCTCAAGGTAGGGGCTAATTTTATAATCAACAGTCAATGATTCCGGAAGTGTTTTGGGCTGGCCAACAAGTAATTTTTCACCAATGCCAATTAAGTTGTTTTGTTTATTATTAAGTTGCTTTAAGGCACTTAAAGGCATGCCAAAGCGCCTAGCAATACTGTAAAGCGTATCGTTTTGTTTAACTATGTACTCTCCAGCAAAGTTAGTTTTAAAAAACGAGCTGTTTAATAGTGCCTGTTGCTCAATTGGCAGTAATAACGTATGCGGACCATTGGGTGAACTTTGATTTTTTAAATACCCTTGATTAAGTGCATGTAGCTGCTTAGAGCCTACTCCAGAGAGCTTGGCAATGATTGAAAAATCAAATTGTTGGCCTACATTCATATGGGTGGTCAATGCTTTGTAAGCGAGCTTTGGGCGTTTAAAACCTTGTTGCGGGTGTTTAACTAAGTAGCTTAGTGCCAGTAACTTGGGTACATAATCGGCGGTTTCTTGAGGTAATTTTAGCGACCAGTAATCAGTGCTTTTACCGTGCTTTTTATTTTGTTTAATCGCGCGTTTAACTCGCCCTTCACCGCTATTATAAGCGGCGAGAGCGTGCAGCCAATTGCCATCAAAGCGTTTATATAAGTAACTTAAATACGCCAGTGCTGCGTCGGTGGCGGCAAGTACATCTTGGCGGCCGTCATACCATTGATCAGACTTAACCCCAAAATGATGTGCAGTTGCTCCTACCAGTTGCCATACGCCAACGGCTTGCTGCGATGAGTGTGCAGTGGGTCTAAATCCGCTCTCTACAAAAGGCAGCAGTGCTAACTCTATTGGTAGTTGCTGTTGTTCTACCTTTTTTACAATATGGTATAAATACGGAGCGGCTCGTTTGCTCATAACTTGCAGGTAATCGGGTTGCTGCAAATACCAATTAATACGCTTTTTCAGCGCTTTATTTTGTTCAATAGGAAAATGCAGATTATTAGCGATATGCTGCCATAAGTCAGTTGTTTTGGCCGGTGGCGTTATTATCTTATTTTTTGTATTTTTAGGCGGCGTTATGCGTAAGTTAGTTTTTGTGCTTTGCGGTGTTTTTAATTCACTAGGGGCGCTGTAACTTGGCTTAAAGTGAGTAAATATTTGCGGTGCTTCTATAGGCTCTGGCTTGGTGGTTTCACAGCCAAATAAAAAAACACCTAAACAAGCTAAAACCAAACTGCGCATAACATTCACTTCTATTAAAATCCTTTTACTATTTTAACACAGTCCGTTGTGTTGAGTTATTTTGCGTTTATCGCGCGAATTAATCCTGCTTGTAAAAATAAATTACTCGACTTGGCATTAAGCGACTCTTGCATGTAGGGTTTAATCGCGACATCAGGAAATGACAGCATTAACTGCTCTATTGTTTGCCCACTATTATTAGCTACATGCTCTGTAATGGCGGTTAAAAATGCGTGCGACTGCTGCAGTTGCGACTTATTAGTTAGTTCACCATGACCAGGAATTATAGTTTTTAGCACTGAGTCATTAATATATTGTTGTAGCAGTGCGCGCCAGCTGCTTAGCTCGCCGTGGCCAGGGTAGGGAAGCCAGTCAACAATATCTCCACCAATCAAAGTGCTGCCACTGTTAGTTGTAATGGTTAAATCGCCATTGGTATGTGCTTGGTGGGCGTTTAAAGTAATTTCAAAATTGCCTAAGTCTAATGTTTTATTGGTGTTTATGCTTATTTCAGGTGCATTGAGTTGATATTTTTGCCAGCGGAATAGGCGCTGTTTAGCGCGTTCTAACTTTGTGCGCCACTGCGCTTGCTCATTTTCGGGGAGTGTTGCTAAGCGTTGGTAGCTAAGCTCAATGCTTTTTTCGAATCCCTCTAGCTTATCGTTAAATGCTTGCTGATAAAGGGCAAAGTCAGTTTTTACTTGCTGATGGGTAATTAATTGCGCATCGGGGTAAAAGTGCTGCATTACAGCCATCCCCAGCAAATGATCGTCATGAAAATGAGTGGCCACTAAGTAACACAAAGGTGTTGTTAAGTGCTTTTTTAAATCGCTAGCAAGTTGTTCTACTGCAGCAAAGTTGCCGCTGGTATCTACTAACAGTGCGCATTTACTACCTTCAATTAATACTTGGTTTGAGTCGTAAAAACGTAGTTTATGTTGTTGTTTTAAAAATTGAATATTGGGACTTATTTTCTCCCACGTAACATCGGCGTTAGCATTGGCTGCAAAATAAAAAGAGTTAAGCAGTAGTAGGTACTTACTTAATTTAAATAAACGCAGGGCTGACTTCATATAACGCTCTCTATTATGGTTTAAAAGCTGCGTAATAAATAAAAGCGCTCTAGGCGCTTTTATTTATTATGTTTAGAGTCATTTGATAAGTGCTGACTCAACTTATCAATGAGTTGATCTTGGTGTTGCAGATCAACGGCTTTTATAGTCTTTGCTTCTAGCAATTCGTGGCTTAAATTTAAGGCTGCCATAAGTAGGGCATTTTGCTCATTTTTAACAGTAGAGCGTTGTTTCATTTGCTCAACCAAATCATTGAGATTTTTAGCTGCCGCTTTAAGTGCCTCTTCTTGCCCAGGTGGGCAAGCAAATTGCTGCTCTTTACCAAGCAATTCAACAGTGACTCGCTGGTTTTGCAGCTCAGACATTAGCTAGCCTGTTGTGCGCTTTGTAACTTATCAAGCAGGCCAGATAAAGTAGTGCTGGCATCTTTTTGCTTTTCTTCGTTTTCAAGGGCTTCTAATTGCAAAAGCTCGTTGTCGTCAGCGAGTTTACTATTTTGTTCTTTTAAATTAGAAACATCAGCTTGTAATTGATTATTACGCTGAATTAATTGGTCGATCAGTTGTTCGAGTTGTTGAAGAGTGTTGTTATTCATAAAGGCGCTCATATAACTGTAATTAAGGTAATGCAAATGTAAAGCAAAGTTTGTTTATTTACCAGCATTTACGCTGGTTTTAGCTGATTTTTATTCTCTGTTAAGGGATAATTCAGTGTATTGGCTTTTTCATTCAGAAATGGTTCATTTTAATGGCCGCTTATCAGGGGATAGGTTGTCAAAGTACAGTGCTTATGGTTCACTGTTTTTATTAAATAGCGTATGGCGAAAATAAATAATGCTTAGTTACAGACACTCATTTCATGCCGGAAACCCTGCCGATGTACTTAAACATTTAGTGTTAGCACAAGTGTTAGGTTACCAAACTTTAAAAGATAAGCCACTGGATTATATAGACACTCATTCGGGTGCGGGCTTTTTCGAATTAGCAGCGGCCGATGCACAAAAAACACAAGAGTATCAAGACGGCATTGAAAAACTGTGGCAACACACTAGTAAACACTCAGCTTTAAACGACTACATTGCACTGATCAAATCGTTTAACCAAACAGCCGATTTAGAGTTTTATCCGGGTTCGCCAAAAATTGCGGAACACTTTTTACGCCGCCAAGATAAAGGCTGGTTTTTTGAGCTGCACCCACGTGATTTGTTATTACTAGAGGAGAACATGCAAGGGAAGCGTTCGATTCGAGTACGTGGCGAAAATGGTTTTGCTGGTTTGGTTGGCTTATTACCCCCTGCATCGCGCAGAGCCTGCGTGTTAATAGACCCACCTTATGAAGTCAAAGACGATTACGACACTGTTATTACTACGTTGATGCAAGCGTATCAGCGCTTTGCTACAGGCACATACATGATTTGGTATCCTGTTGTTGACCGCAGCCGCATTGACAACATGGAGCAAGACCTAATTGACTCTGGCATGCGTAATATTCAATTATTTGAGCTAGCTACCAAAGCCGATACCGACGTGCATGGCATGACTGCCTCGGGGATGATAGTAATTAATCCACCGTGGAAATTAAAACAGGTTATGGATGAGGTGTTGCCAGAGCTGGTGAGTATATTGAGTGAATCAAGTGGTTTTTATCGCAGCGAGCAGTTAGTCGCAGAGTAACCCACATAGCAAAATGCCCAGTTAAACTGGGCATTTTAATTATTACTGCAGTTATTTTAGTTAAAGTAAACGGCTTTAAAGGTAGCTAGTTGCTCACCTTTTTCATCTTTTAAGCTCAACGATTCGCCATTAACTTGCCACTGCGCAGCTTTACTTAGCATGCTAGACATTGCAGCTTCTTGATCCATGTTTTCATGACACATTTTTTGCGTTGCCGCTATGTGATCAAAAGTCACCGTTTGCTCATTAACTTCATAACCACCGTTAAAGTTATTGCAGCCTAAAAATCCATGCACTTTGCCATCATTACTAAATTGAATGAAAGGTTCTTTTGTTGTAACCGTAACATTATCGCCAGCTAAAGTGATTGCTTTCCAATATGTATTTGCTAAATCAACATCTGGTTTTTGATCTACTTTTGTAACCACAATTTTGTACGGGCTGGTTTGTGCATCTGCTGCGAATGGGTTGTTATTGCTTGTGCTGGTGTAGAGTAGCTCACCATTATTTTCAATACGTGCACTAACGCTGTAGCTAAGTGTTTTATTAATTTTGTTAGTGTCGTAGGCAAGCTCTACTGTATAAGGAGGACCACCATTTAAATCAATAACCTGCTGGCTAATAACGGTTGCTTTAATATCCATTTTAGATACATCGGCAAGTGTTACTGTTAGCTGTGAATTAGGCGCCAACATGCTGCGATCAAGGTAACTAACTTCAGTTGTTAGCGTTGCTGTTGACTCTGCCTGTGTTGCCTGTGTTGCCTGTGTTGCCTGTGCAGTGTTCTTTGCATCATCACATCCAGATAATACCAATGCGCCACTGGCTAAGAAGCTGATCCCTGCTACCGATTTTAAAATTGAACTTGGCTTACGTTTAAACATCGTTGTTCCTTTAATACTAAATTAGATGATTTTAAATGATGATAGTGCTTAGTTACTTAATCAAGGCTTAATTGAGGAGTAAAAGTTTGGCTTAGTGATTGTTACAACGCGTAAAAAAGGGCGCTTATGCGCCCTAAATAAATATTTTTACTTTTTAACAAACTTGGTCAGAATTACAATACGTTGACCATCAACACGCCCTTCTATATGTTCAGGATTGCTAGTTAAGCCAATATTACGTACCGCAGTACCGCGCTTAGCGGTTAGGCTGCTGCCTTTTACATCTAAATCTTTAATTAGCGTTACGGTATCACCGGCTTTAAGTACTACGCCATTGCTATCAAGATGTTTTAAGTCGTCATCTTCAGCAAGTACTTGTTGAGCCCATGTTAGGGCATCTTCTTCTAGATAAATCATGTCTAGGGCGTCTTGTGCCCAGCCATTGTCGGCAGCTAAGCGGCTCAACATACGATAAGCCACTACCTGAACTGCAGGAGTTTGGCTCCACATGCTGTCGTTTAAACAATGCCAATGGGTAGGGGTTAGCTCAGCGGTGTCTTCAATTTGATCTTTACATACTTGGCAAGTGTAAATGCATTTATCTGAGTGGGCTTCTTTAACTGGCGGAACTTCGTACACAGATAAAGTATCTGTTGCTGCACATAATTCACATTGGTTATTACTACGTTCTACTAAGGCTTGTTCAATGCTCATATAGGAGGCCCTTATGCTGTTTTTACAAAAATATTATGTGGTTATTATACCTCCATCTGGGCTCTTTGTGTACATTTGCACTAAGGATTAGCGCATATCCATATAAAAAGTATGGTTATATCTTGTTTGTAACTGCAAATTACAATAATTAAATACAGCAAACTCGGTTTAGCATTGAGCAAGACGCAGCGTTTAAGTTTGCGTATGATAAGCGCATGATGGTTTATTTTTTTGATATGTTATGCGCTTACTTCTCCCTATAGTTAGTATTTTAATTGCTTTAGTTTTATTGGTTCCCGGTGTTACCCAGCCTGTATTATCCCTAGAGGGGAAAATAGATAAGTCTAAATTAGCGCAAACAGGCATTGAGATGATTGCCGATGAAGGCGACCGCAACACTCGAAACATGCTGATGATGGCATCAAGCATGTTTGGGTTAGATAAACTTGAAGGTGAGATAAGTGCTTATCAAAAAACACGCAGCATTTGGGGAACGGTTAACGAACTGGCTCATAATAAAAATTATTTAGTGGCGGTGTTGGTGGCTTTTTTTTCAATTGTAATACCGACTATTAAGTTACTAATGCAATTAGTCTTTTGCTTATTGCCAGCGAGTAAGTTTAAGCAAAATCTGGGAGTAACTATTTGCGCTTTGAGTAAGTGGAGTATGGTAGATGTGTTTGTTATTGCACTTATTGTTACTTACCTTGCAGGCAATGCCGAGGGTGAAACCGGTGGGCTAATTAAAATGCACGCCGAACTGGGGAATGGCTTTTGGTATTTTACCGGTTATTGCTTATTTGCCATTGCCGCGAGTAGTTTTATTAAAACAGATGCAAAAAATATATAAAGGTTTGTATTAACTATTCAGTTATCATAAACTTCGCTAGAACCTAGAACCTAGAACCTAGAACCTAGAACCTAGAACCTAGAACCTAGAACCTAGAACCTAGAACCTAGAACCTAGAACCTCAATAAGGCAACTTTTTGCAACGCATTTACTCTAGTTTACTGATCATCGCTATGTTACTCACGCTTGTGGGTCAGGCTGTTGCGTCTGTTGCTATGCTATGTGAAATGCCGCACATGAGCCAAACACAGCATGCTGCAACTAATGTTGCAACTGAAAAAGTACATCAGCAAATGTCAGTCAGTATGATGAATATGGACTGTTGCGATGATGCAGCAACCGAGCAAGAATGTAATTGCCCAATTAATGCTTGTTCAGCGTACTCAATGTTGAGTGTTGATGGTTTATTTAGCACCCCACTGATTATTTCTGAAAAAATACAGCTCTATCCCTCACAAAACCAACACCATTTAGTCAGCTCGCTATACCGCCCCCCTATGTCTGCTTAATTGCAGGATAGGTGTACCTAAAATTAGGTCAAGTCGTTTAATTCACCTTTTCTGCCTCTAAGTTAATCTTTTAATTTTAGTGGAGTAAGTGATGAATCACTTTGCAGTATTTAAAGTCAGTTTTTTAGCGCTAATGCTAGGAACTGCAATCTCAGCACACAGCAATGAACTTAGCCTAGATGAGGCGCTTTCGTATGCGCTAAACCATGAGCCTTGGCTAAAGGCAAGCCAGTACCAACAAGCCTCAGAGCAAGCACAAAGTATAGCCGCAGGTAGTTTGCCTGATCCGGTATTAACTTTGGGTTTAATGGGCGTGCCAACCGATGGTTTTGCTTTAGATCAAGAAGGTATGACACAGCTAAGTATTGGTGTAAGCCAAATGTTTAGTCGTGGCGACAGCCTAGCATTAAAACAGCAAGCCTTAGCACAATCTGCGCAGCAACATCCTTGGTTGCGAGCCGATCGCCTTGCACAAGTAAAAACAATTGTTATTGAATCATGGCTTAATGCGTACAGAGCTCAGCGCAGCATTGCGCTTATCGAACAAGATAAAGCCTTATTTTCGCAACTGATTGATATAACCGAATCAAGTTATGCCAGCTCGCTAGGCAAAACTCGTCAGCAAGATATTATTCGCGCTCAGTTAGAGCTCACTCGCCTAGAAGATAAATTAGTAATGCTAGCGCAGCAACTTGAAAGTGCTAAAAAACGGCTGTCGCAATGGTTGCCAATGAGCATGCTAACTCAACCAGTAAGTACTAAAAACACAGCTATTGAGCCGTTAATTAGTTTTACCACGCTGGAATTTGAGGCGCTAATGTCGTTACTTATGGCGCATCCCGCGATTGTTGCTATTGATCAAACAGTAACAGCTAAGCAAACAGAAATAGCGCTCGCAAAGCAAAGTTATAAGCCGCAGTTTGGAGTAAATATGGGCTATAGCCATCGAGGTGATACGCCTATGGGAGACTCACGAGCCGATTTACTCTCTGTTGGGGTAAGTATTGATTTGCCGTTATTTACTAGTAACCGCCAAGATCAGCAAGTTAACGCTGCAATAGCGACAGCTGAAGCAGTTAAAACTCAAAAGTTAATAGCGCTGCAAAAGTTAAAAGGGATGTATTTCAAAGAGTTTAGCCAATTAATGCAGCTACAAAAACGCGATACGCTTTATCAAACTAAGTTATTACCGCAAATGGCAGAGCAAGCCCAAGCCACACTCAATGCATACACGCGGGACGACGGTGATTTTTCAGAAGTTATGCGTGCTCGTATTAGTGAGCTTAATGCCAAAATTGACGGCTTAAATATTCAAATAGACCAACAAATTATTATTGCTCGTCTAAATTATTATGCCAGTAGCCAAGACGCTGCTGTGATGCTTGAACAATTAGGAGAGCAAAATCGTGAATACTAATTTAAAACTATTAATAGCAGCTGTAGTGGGTGGTGGAGTAACGGCATTAGTATTATCGCTTATGCCCGCGAGCAATACTGATATTAAAGCAAGCACAGAAAAACAACCACTGTACTGGGTAGCACCCATGGATAGTAATTATCGACGTGATGAACCCGGGCTTTCGCCAATGGGCATGGACTTAGTGCCTGTTTACGATGAAGCACCAGGCAGTAGTAGCAATTTAGATGGCCCAGGTGCTGTGACTATTTCGCCAGCGGTGGTTAATAATCTCGGGGTAAGAATCGCCAAAGTACAGTACAAAGCGTTACAAAATGAAGTTAAAACGGTTGGCTATGTGCAATATAATCAAGATCAACTTATTCATATTCACCCTCGTGTAGAGGGTTGGTTAGAAACGCTTTATATCAAAGCAGCGGGTGACAGTGTTGAGCAAGGTGAGCCACTTTATACCTTGTACTCACCGCAATTAGTGAATGCCCAAGAAGAGTTTCTATTAGCGCTCAATCGTAACAATCAGGTGCTTATTCGCGCAGCTAAAGCACGCTTAAAGTCACTTAATATATCGGATGATTTTGTAGAGCGGCTGCAAAAAAGTAAGCAAGTAATGCAAAACATTACCTTTTATGCCATTCAAAGTGGCGTAGTTGAAGAGCTAAATGTGCGCGAAGGTTTTTATGTTAACCCCGGCACCACTATGATGAGTATTGGTAAGCTTGATGAGGTATGGGTTGAAGCGCAAGTGTTTGAGCGCCAAGCTGAGCTAATTAAGATTGGCCAGCCAGTAAGCATGACGCTTGATTATTTAAGTGGCCAAAGCTGGCAGGGTAAAGTGGATTATATTTACCCAACACTCGATGCTAAAAACCGGACCTTGCGAGTGCGCCTGCGCTTTAATAACGAAGGCCATAAACTTAAGCCTAATATGTTTGCCCAAGTAAATATTCATACTCAAGCCAATAAAGCGCAATTAGTAGTCCCTAAAGAAGCGGTGATCCGCACCGGTAACCAAAACCGTGTAGTGGTTGCCTTGGGCGAGGGGCGCTTTAAATCTGTGGCTGTAGAAATGGGCAGAAGTGACAGTAAAAACACCGCAATATTATCAGGAATAATGGCAGATGATGACGTGGTGGTTTCGGCGCAATTTATATTAGATTCAGAATCAAGTAAAAGCTCAGACTTTAAACGTATGCAAGCCCCTCAAGCTGTTAGCTCTGTATGGAGCGAGGGCATTGTTAATAGCATTATGGCGGAACATCGTATGGTTAATATTAGCCATGAGCCGATAGCTGAACTTGATTGGCCTAGTATGACAATGGACTTTACGGTTGCTGATGATGTTGACTTTACTGCTTTTGAAAATGGCCAAACATTACATTTTGAGCTGACTAAGCAAGCTGATGGCAGTTATGTATTAACGGCTATTCATATAATGAAAAGCACAGTAACAAATAGCGAAAAAAATACAGCAACTGTTTTGGGCACAATTAACAGTATTGATAAAGCACAGCGCATAGCAAATATTAGCCGTGGTGCAATAGAAAAATGGGGACGCGAACCTGCAAGGCTCGATTTTACCTTTGCAGATGATATAGATTTAACCGCACTTGCAGCGCAGCAACAAATAAACTTTACCTTTAGTTTGCAGCAAGGGGAGTTTGTGATTAGCCACATAAATGGTGAGCACTCTACAAGCGCATCAGGTAATCACACTATGCAATTGCATAACGCGCATTAGGAGGCAATATGATAGCTGCAATTATACGTTGGTCCGTTCTTAATCGCTTTTTTGTGTTGTTACTGACCGTTATTTTAATTGGCGGGGGCTTATTTGCTGTTAAAAATACCCCAGTTGATGCCTTGCCCGACTTATCAGATGTGCAAGTAATTATTAAAACCTCGTATCCGGGGCAAGCACCGCAAGTAGTGCAAGATCAGGTTACTTTTCCACTTACCACCGCAATGTTATCGGTGCCAGGAGCGCAAACAGTAAGGGGCTTTTCATTTTTTGGAGACTCTTACGTATATGTAATATTTGATGAAAAAACCGATTTGTACTGGGCACGTAGCCGAGTACAAGAATATTTAAGCCAAGTAGCGAGCCGCTTGCCAGCTACAGCCAGCGCAGAGCTTGGCCCCGATGCCACCGGTGTTGGTTGGATTTACTTATATGCACTGGTAGATAAAACTAATCAACACGATATTAGCCAATTACGCAGCTTACAAGATTGGTTTTTAAAATTTGAATTACAAACCGTACCTGGCGTATCTGAGGTTGCCTCAGTAGGGGGCATGGTAAAACAGTACCAAGTTACGGTTGACCCCGATAAGTTACGAGCTTATGGCATTCCACTGAGCTTAATTCAAACTGCCATTGCCCAAGGCAATCAAGAAATGGGCGCATCGGTAGTCGAAATGGCCGAGGCTGAATACATGGTTACTAGCACCGGCTATATTAAAAGTGTCGCCGATTTAGAAGCGATTCCTTTAGGTGTAAATACTAATGCCACACCACTGCAATTGCGTGATGTGGCCGATATTCGTCTAGGGCCGCAAATGCGCCGTGGTATTGCCGAACTTAATGGCGAAGGCGAAGTGGCTGGTGGCGTAGTGGTAATGCGCTTCGGTGAAAACGCGCAAAAAACCATTGAGCTGGTAAAAGCAAAGCTCGAATCATTAAAAAAAGGGTTACCAGCGGGAGTTGAAATTGTACCCGTGTACGACCGCTCCAACTTGATTAAAGATGCAGTTGATAACTTAAGCAGTAAATTACTCGAAGAGTTGGTTGTGGTTGCTTTGGTTTGCATTGTATTTTTGTTTCATGTGCGCTCATCTTTAGTAGCGATTATTACTCTACCACTGGGTATTTTAACAGCATTTTTAATTATGTACTGGCAAGGTATTAATGCCAATATTATGTCGCTTGGCGGTATTGCCATTGCAATTGGCGCCATGACCGATGGCGCCATAGTGATGATTGAAAATATGCACAAACATATGGAAAAAACCCCACTAACCGATGAAAACCGCTGGCAAGTGGTGATTGATTCGGCCAGTGAAGTCGGCCCCGCATTATTTTTTAGCTTAATGATAATTACGGTAAGTTTTATGCCGGTATTTATTTTAGAGGCGCAAGAAGGGCGTATGTTTGCCCCGCTGGCGTACACTAAAACCTATGCTATGGCTGCCTCTGCTGGGCTTGCAATTACTTTAGTACCGGTACTTATGGGATACTTTATTCGCGGCAAAGTAATTTCAGAGCAAAAAAATCCGGTTAACCGTATGCTGGTAAATGCTTATAAACCATTACTTAACGCAGTACTTAAGTTTCCTAAAGCAACTTTGGCCTTAGCTACGTTGATTGCAGTGATTGGCTTTTATCCTGTAAATAAAATGGGGAGCGAGTTTATTCCCCCCCTTGATGAGGGCGATTTAATGTATATGCCAACTACTTATCCAGGTATTTCGATTGGTAAAGCGCGGGAGTTGTTACAGCAAACCGATAAATTAATTGCCACTGTGCCAGAGGTACTAACTGTATTTGGTAAAGTAGGGCGAGCAGAAACCGCCACAGATCCAGCGCCGCTTACCATGATAGAAACCTTTATTCAGCTCAAGGCTAAAGATCAATGGCGCGAAGGTATGACCCTAGATAAACTCAAAAAAGAGCTAGATAGTTTAGTGAAGTTTCCTGGGGTAACTAACGCATGGGTTATGCCAATAAAAACCCGTATTGATATGTTAGCAACCGGCATTAAAACCCCGGTGGGGATTAAAGTTGCTGGCCCTAAATTGAGTGAAATTCAAAAAATAGGTCAACAAATTGAAAGCATTTTAAAAGATGTACCGGGTACGGCATCCGTTTATTCTGAGCGAGTTGCTGGTGGGCGTTATATTAAGGTAGATATAAACCGTGAAAAAGCGGCGCGCTATAGTTTAAATATTGCCGATATACAGCAAGTTGTAGCTACTGCTATTGGCGGCACAAATGTCACCCAAACCGTAGAAGGGCAAGAGCGCTATCCGGTAAATCTACGATACCCGCAAGGTTACCGCGATTCACCTGAGGAGCTAATGTTACTTCCTATTGTAACTCCAGCCGGGCAGCGTATAGCTTTAGCCGATGTTGCTAAGGTCTTTATTGAAGATGGCCCAGCCGGAATAAAAAGTGAAAATGCCCGCTTAAATGGTTGGAGCTTTATTGATATAGAAAATATTGATATTGGTACATATGTAGAAAACGCCCAGCAAATTTTGCATGAGCAATTGATACTACCTGCAGGATATTCAATTACCTGGGCTGGGCAATATGAATATATGCAGCGTGCTAAAGATAAGCTTGCTTACGTATTACCACTAACGTTAGCCATTATTGTAGTGCTGCTGTATCTGAACTTTAGAAGCTTTGCGGAGGTATTGATTATTATCGTTACTTTACCGTTGGCGATGATTGGCGGAATATGGCTAATGTACCTAGAAGGCTTTAACTTTTCGGTGGCTGTTGGGGTGGGCTTTATTGCACTTGCAGGGGTGGCCGTAGAAATTGGGGTGATCATGCTGGTGTATTTAAATCAGGCCTACCAAGAAAAAATTACCCAAGCACAACAAACTGGTGTGCCGCTTAATTATGAGCAGCTTAAGCAAGCAATAACAGAGGGCGCAGGGCTAAGAGTACGCCCCGTAATGATGACAGTAGCTACTATAGTGATAGGTTTATTACCGGTACTTTATGGCACTGGCACGGGCAGTGAAATAATGAGCCGCATAGCAGCGCCTATGGTAGGGGGTATGTTTAGTGCGGTTGTTTTAACCTTATTAGTAATACCGGCAACGTATTTATTGTGGCGCAAACGCGACCTATAATATTTACATTGGTTATGTAACTTATACTGAAAAACAGTATTAAGTTACATAGCCTGCAACTTTGCTATTGATATTGCTCACTTTTTTATATGGCACGATTTACGCATTACTATGTTTACTCAGCTTAAGTAAGGAATGCAGATGCAAGTTAAAACAATTCAACAAATGTATGACTGGACTATTTTGTTTCATACACAAATGGCGGCCAACTTTTTTAGTGTGCGGGAACTATTAGGTGAGCATAATACTCAATTAGTTGATTACTGTACTAAATACGAAAAAAAACTCGCTGAAGATTTAATTGGCTTTAAAGCAATCACCACCATAAATACGTTAGATACCTACTGCTATGAGTATTTTGCAGAAAATCCAGAGCTACTGAATTTTACTGATTTAGATCGAAGTACCCAATTAGATGAGCAAGCTATTCAGGGCTATTTGTCTGATCAGCATCAAAAAGTAATAAATGCTTATGAGTACTTAGAGGGAAAAACACAAACTGCAGACGGCAAAGAAAAACTCGGACAAATACTGCAGCTTGAGTACCAAGGATTAAAACAAATGGTACAAAGCATAAACCGACATATAGATATGTAACCTGATCTCCGGATAATAAACTTATCTTAAGCAGCTATTTTCAGCGCTAACTGTGTTGAATTTTCTTGCAATAGGCCAGCTATTGACGCGTAAATTCGCCTTATTTTCACTGAAAATCTCTAGCTAGAGAAAATACAGTTAAATATAATTATGATTCAATACGTTAGTAAATCTCTTAACCAGAGTTCAGGTTATGTAAATTTATATACAGTTAAAACTAATAAAAATAACGGCGCTACACTATGGTGTGTAGCGCCGTTATTTTGTTAAACCTTTTCTACATCAACAATTAAGTCGCTTGTTATCGACTCTAATGCATTAATTACTTCTTCTTTATTCAACCCATTAGGTAGTGTTACTGTAGCAACAGCACTAAAAATAGGCACGCCCCAATTAGGTGCGCTTTGTTGCCTTGAGTTTAAGTGAGTAATATTGGCTCCTTTATGACGAATTACACTTGCAAGCTCTTGCACAATACCCGGGCGATCGTTACCGGTAATAACAAAGTTAAGTTGCTCACGTGTGGCGGGTTCTATTTCTGTATTGCCTGTTTCAATACGTACATCAAGTTTAGGCAGAGCATTGAGCGCATTTTGCAGTGCCTGAAAATGCTCTTCGCTAACTTCAATCTGAATAATACCTGCAAAGTGACCGAGCAAATGGCTCAAGTTGCTGCTTAGCCAGTTGCCATGATTTTCTAAAATAACGGATGAAATGCTCTCTACTAAACCAGGACGATCTTGTCCTAAAATGGTTATAACCAACTGCTTCATAAATAGTTCTCTTCTTTAAAGCCCAAATAAGGTAATGCATAGGCATTAAGTGTTGTTTAACTCTATTCAGAGTTCAGGTTAAATATTATGATTTAGTTGCTAAAGTTAGACCTTTAATCCTACAGTGCAGCCCTTGCAACAAACCATAATTATTAACTAAATGCTTCCTGAGTATTGACCTCGATAAATACTTTGTCCAATAAATATAATATTTAGTTCATCAATACTGCATAAACACGGCTGCTATTTGATCTTAAAGATATTTAAATTACACGGTAAATAATTATTACCGCTGTAACATTACTGTCACTTTGATGAAATATAATCACTGCAACGTTAAGATTAAAGGATGTTTTGATGACTTCCAATCCGAATAAGCCGACTTTTAATACGGATCGAAGCCGTCTATTTAAAGACCGACTTGCCCAGTTTGGCATAACCGTAGGTGGAGTAATGGTATTAATAGCGCTGCTATTAATTTTTTTCTACCTTCTTTATATAGTACAGCCAATTTTTGAATCAGCTAAAGTTGAAAAGCGCGACAGTTTTAATCTTACAAACGCAGAGCAAATAGTGGGAGTAGGCGTTGAGGAACAAACTGAAGTTGCTTATTTATTAAGCCAGCAAGGGAGTGTTGACTTTTATAGTGTTGAAAAAGCTAACTTTGGTAAAAAGCTAAAAACGCTAGAGGTAACCCTGCCTAGCGATGTGAGTAGCTTTGCTACCAGTGCACCGTTTCAGGGGCAATATGCATATGGTTTAGAAAATGGCAGTGTAAAAATTGTTATTCCTAAATTTATGGTGACGTTTCCAAATAACGAACGTAAATTAACTCCACGTTTAGATTATCCGCTAGGCGAACTTGCTTTAGAGGTAGACGAGCAAGGTGCTGCTATAAAGCGTTTTGCATTTAGCCACTTTGAAGACAAAACAGCCGTTGTTGCGCTAACAGCCGACAAGCGCGTTTTATTTAGTAGCTTTGTTGCTGAAGAAAACATGTTTAGCGGCGAAGTAGAATGGCTTGTGGAACGCACCGAGCTAGATGTTGCAGGGCGAGTAGATGAGTTACTTATGTCGCCAGATACTACCCGAGTATTTGTGCGCTCAGCTAATCAAATTTATGTTTACGATACGCGTGACCCAAGCGAAGTAGAGCAAATTCAATTACTGTCTGCCAATGAAGAAAACGCTAATATTGTTGCGGCGCAATTACTTGCGGGCGCTAACTCTCTTATGTTGGCAAACGATAATGGAAAGGTATCGCAGTGGTTTGAAATAAATACCGATAGTGGCCGTGAATATCAAAAAATCCGCTCATTTGAAACAACAAAGCAAAGTAAGTTAAACGTATTTACTGAGTTTTACCGCCGTACCTTTTTTACTACCAGTAGTAATGGTGAGTTAGGCGTTTATTACACCACAAGCCAAGCAAAATTGTGGCAAGGCAAAGTAAGCGAAGGAGCAATTAAAAACTTTGCTATAGCACCGCGTGCAAATGCAGCGCTAATTGTTGCTGACAACAAACTAACCGTATTAGAAGTTCATAACGAACATCCTGAAGTTACTTGGTCTGCACTTTGGCAAGAAGTGTGGTACGAAGGTTACCCAGAGCCAGGTTATATTTGGCAATCAACCTCAGCCAGTGACGACTTTGAGTCTAAGTTTTCGTTAGTGCCTATTTCGTTTGGTACCTTAAAGGCGGCATTTTACGCCATGCTATTTGCCGTACCTATCGCGATTTCTGCTGCTATTTATACCGCTTACTTTATGTCGAGTGAACTGCGTAAAGTGGTTAAGCCAACGGTAGAAATAATGGAAGCACTTCCTACCGTTATTTTGGGGTTTTTAGCGGGCCTATGGTTAGCGCCTTTAATAGAGCAGCACTTACCAGCCATAGTTGGCTTACTGGTGTTATTACCTTTAGGTATTTTGGCTACTGCGCTTGGTTGGACTAAATTACCAGCCAGTATTCGCCATAAAATTCCTGAAGGATCGCATGCCATTATACTTATACCGGTAGTGTTATTTATTGGTTGGTTTTCGTTTGCGATGAGCGAAACTGTTGAGCTGTGGATGTTTGATGGTAACGTGCGCCAATATTTAACTAACGAGCTTGGCATGACCTTCGATCAGCGTAATGCCTTGGTAGTGGGTATTGCGATGGGCTTTGCTGTAATTCCTACTATATTTTCGATTGCGGAAGACGCGGTATTTAGCGTGCCTAAGCATTTGTCTAATGGCTCACTGGCACTGGGTGCAACACAGTGGCAAACACTGATACGCGTGGTATTACTTACCGCCAGCCCTGGAATATTTTCTGCGGTAATGATGGGCCTTGGCCGCGCAGTAGGCGAAACCATGATAGTGCTTATGGCAACCGGTAATACCCCGATTATGGATTGGAGTGTGTTTCAGGGAATGCGTACGCTTGCGGCAAATATTGCGGTTGAAATGCCAGAGTCGGAAGTGGGTAGTTCGCATTACAGAATATTGTTTTTAGCAGCATTTGTATTATTTATATTTACCTTTGTTTTTAACACCATTGCTGAGTTTGTTCGTCAGCAACTGCGTGAAAAATACAGCTCAATGTAAGTGGAGAACACGACATGGTAAAGCAGTGGTTTAGGTCTGGTTCTCCTTGGATTTGGATGACCGGTGGTGCGGTGAGCATCAGCTTAATTTCAGTAATTGGTTTATTAGCTATGATAGCGTGGAAAGGGTTAAGCTTTTTCTGGCCTTCAGAGGTAGTGCAATTTGAGCTGGAAGGCTCAATTGCAAAACAAACTATTATTGGTGAAATTTACGATCGAGAATTGGTACCCAAAGCGCGTTTAGCGGCAACCGGTGTTGATGTTTCGGCATATGATAGGGAAGAATTTGAGCGGTTATTAATTAAAACCGGTAACCGTGAATATGTAGATTTAGATTTTCGTTGGATATTAAACACCGACATAAAAAACCAATCAACGCCTACCACCCTTGCCGTGTTTGAGCGTAGCAAAAATGGTAATTTTTATGGCTACGTAGAAGGCGTAATTGAAGACGGACAACCTGTTACCGGCGATAAGGTAGCCTATTTACATAAGCTGGTTGAACGGGCAGTTGATTTAAACGACGAAGCACTTGATTTACAAAACGGTGATATTGGTCATATTAACTATGAACTGGAACGTCTAAGGCTAAAAGAAAAATCCTACTTACTTGATAATGAACTTACAGACGAACGTGTTGCTGAGCTTGCAGAGGCGCGTGCAGAACTACGTGCCGAGTATGCGGTGCTCGAAAAGCAACTGTTTGCACTGCGTAAACAAGCACAGCGCGACCAAGTTATGGTTAAAGATATGCGCGGCGAAATAGTCACCATTCCATTGTATCAAGTATTAGATGTGTGGTTTCCAAACGACATGAGCTTTTTAACCAAACTGGGCCATTACTTTATCCAATTAGGTAAGTTTGTATCAGATGACCCTCGCGAAGCAAATACCGAAGGTGGCGTATTTCCGGCCATATTTGGTACCGTGTTTATGGTTATGCTAATGGCTGTTATTGTGACGCCATTTGGGGTGGTTGCTGCAATTTACTTGCATGAATACGCGGCTAAAAATGCGGTAACTAAGATGATCCGTATTGCGGTAATTAACCTAGCCGGTGTACCTTCTATTGTATATGGTGTATTTGGCTTAGGCTTTTTTGTTTATATGCTAGGTGGCAGCCTTGACCAATTATTTTATCCTGAGTCATCACCTACTCCGGTATTTGGTACACCAGGTGTTATGTGGTCGGCTTTAACACTGGCAATACTTACCTTGCCTGTGGTTATTGTTTCCACTGAAGAAGGACTATCGCGTATTCCAAGTACGGTACGCCACGGATCATTAGCGCTTGGTGCCACACAAGCAGAAACCTTATGGCGTATTGTTATACCTATGGCAAGCCCAGCAATTATGACAGGTTTAATACTGGCTGTTGCGCGTGCAGCAGGTGAAGTAGCGCCATTAATGCTGGTGGGTGTAGTAAAAATGGCACCTACGTTACCGCTTGATGGTAACTTTCCATACTTTCACTTAGACAGAAAGTTTATGCACTTAGGTTT
The DNA here is from genome assembly GCF_002332205.1 of Pseudoalteromonas sp. JB197. Classification (NCBI taxonomy): domain Bacteria; kingdom Pseudomonadati; phylum Pseudomonadota; class Gammaproteobacteria; order Alteromonadales; family Pseudoalteromonadaceae; genus Pseudoalteromonas; species Pseudoalteromonas sp. JB197. The sequence goes on along the minus strand of NZ_NRGZ01000001.1, from coordinate 2,457,447 downwards.
TCATATTTACGATGTTGGCTTTCAAAGCCCGAATGTTGAAGCGGCCCGACCGCTGGTATATGCAACGGCATTTTTATTAGTGTCGGTAATTATTACCCTCAACATAACCGCTATTGGTATACGTAATCATTTACGTGAAAAATTCAGATCGCTTGAGCTTTAATAAGATTTAATAGGTAACAAACATGATTTCAGTCGCTCCAAAAGTAAATCAAGCCAATACCAGCTTGAAGTTAGACTTAGACAATTTAACCACAGAGCAAACAGCGTTAGAGATTAAAGATCTCGATCTTTACTACGGCGATAAACAAGCGCTGAGTAAAGTGAATATGAATATTCCAAAAGGCCAGGTAACAGCCTTTATTGGCCCGTCGGGGTGTGGTAAATCAACCTTATTACGGTGTATTAACCGCATGAACGACTTAGTTGATATTTGCCGCATAGAAGGTGAAATACTGCTACATGGACAAAACATTTACGATAAAAGCGTTGATGTAGCGGCGCTGCGTCGTAACGTAGGCATGGTATTTCAGCGACCTAACCCTTTTCCTAAATCAATTTATGAAAATGTGGTTTATGGTTTGCGCTTACAAGGTATTAAAGACAAACGTAAATTAGATGAAGTAGTTGAGCAATCATTGCGTGGTGCAGCGCTGTGGGATGAAGTAAAAGACAGGCTACACGACAGCGCTTTTGGGTTGTCGGGGGGACAGCAGCAACGTTTAGTTATTGCGCGCTCAATTGCTATTTCGCCAGAAGTATTACTGCTTGATGAACCTACCTCGGCACTAGACCCTATTTCTACTTTAGTAATAGAGGAGCTAATTAACGATTTAAAGAGCAAGTTTACAGTGGTAATTGTTACCCATAATATGCAACAGGCCGCCAGGGTTTCTGACCAAACGGCGTTTATGTATATGGGGGAGCTAATTGAATACTCAGACACCAATACTTTATTTACAACGCCTAATAAGAAAAAAACAGAAGACTATATAACCGGTCGTTACGGCTAATTCAGCCGATATTATGTGTACAATATTGATAGGATAATAACGATGGAACATAACATTAATAAGCATATTTCTGGCCGTTTTAATCAAGAATTAGAAAACGTACGCAACCTTGTGCTTAATATGGGCGGGCTGGTTGAGCAACAGCTTAACAGTGCGTTAGATGCAGTGAGCCAAAATGATGCTATGCTTGCGCAAAAAGTGCGAGAGAATGATTATAAAGTTAATGCAATGGAAGTAAGTATTGACGAAGAATGTACGCGAATTATTGCCAGGCGTCAGCCTGCTGCAAGCGATTTGCGTTTAGTGGTGGCTATTGCAAAAACCATTGCTGATTTAGAGCGTATAGGCGATGAAGCAAAGCGAATTGCTAAAGTTGCATTAGATTCATTTACTAAAGACCAACAGGCTTTATTAGTAAATATTGAAAATATGGGACGCCAAGTATCAAAAATGTTGCACGATGTACTTGATGCATTTGCACGTATGGACGTACAACGTGCATTTGAAGTACACAAAGAGGATGCTAAAGTTGATAGAGAGTACGAAGCCATTATTCGTCAAATTATGACCTATATGATGGAAGACCCGCGCTCAATCCCAAAAATTATGGATTTAGTGTGGTCAGTTCGTTCATTAGAACGCATTGGTGATCGGTGTCAAAATATTGCTGAATATATTATTTATTTTGTTAATGGAAAAGATATTCGTCATACATCTCAAGAAGATATAGAAAAGTCTTTATAATTTTTTTAATAAGTCCTTTTTATTACAACGACGAATTATAATTTTTTTTTAGTTTGCTGGCGGTTGAGCAATAAAAAGCGTTCACAATCGAGCTTAATACTGTAAAATTCATGCCGCACAGCATACTAAATTGATTTAAGGGTCAGTTATGCAAACTAACGCGTTTCTAGGAGTATTTGCTAAATCTCCTATCAAACCAATGGAAGAACATATTCGAAAGGTTCATCAAGCTAGTAAAGCTTTGATTCCTTTTTTTAATCACGTATTTAAAGAAGAATGGCAACAAGCTGAAGAGCTACGTTTAACCATTCGTAATTTAGAACGTGAAGCCGATGAAATGAAAAGAAATATACGTTTACAACTACCGCGTGGATTATTTATGCCGGTAGAGCGTACAGATCTGCTCGAATTAGTAACCCAGCAAGATAAAATTGCCAATAAAGCAAAAGACATTGCAGGGCGTGTAATTGGTCGTGAGATGATCATACCAAAAGTAATTCAAATCGACTTTTTAGCTTATTTAACACGTTGTGTTGATGCTACTAAACAAGCATCTAATGCAATAAATGAGTTAGAAGAGCTATTAGAAACAGGTTTTAAAGGTCGCGAAGTGGCCTTGGTTGAAAAAATGCTCGTTAAATTGGATGCCATAGAACAAGACACGGATGAAATGCAAATTAAAATACGCCGCCAACTACGCGCAGTAGAAGGTGAGTTAAACCCGGTTGATGTGATGTTTTTATATAAGATCATTGAATGGGTTGGCGAGCTTGCAGATATTGCAGAGCGCGTAGGATCACGTCTTGAGCTGATGTTAGCTCGTTAATTTAAAATCAGTTCAAAAACGATAGATTAAGGTTACACAATGGATATCATTGCATCTTACGGCACGGTATTAATTTTAATTGCCGCAGCAGTTGGCTTTTTTATGGCTTATGGTATTGGCGCAAATGATGTTGCCAATGCAATGGGCACATCAGTAGGCTCTAAAGCGCTAACGATTAAACAAGCGATTTTTATCGCGATGATCTTTGAGTTTGCAGGTGCTTACTTGGCCGGCGGCGAAGTTACATCGACAATTCGTAATGGCATTATTGATTCAACGCCATTTATGGATATTCCTGAATTAATGATATTAGGTATGATTTCTGCGCTTTTTGCAGCAGGCGCCTGGCTATTAATGGCATCATTCTTAGGATGGCCAGTATCAACTACTCACTCTATTATTGGCGCTATTATAGGTTTTGCTTTAGTTGCAGTAGGCAGTGAAGCGATTCATTGGAACAAGGTTGCAGGAATTGTTGGTAGTTGGATAGTAACGCCTGCTATATCGGGTTTTATTGCCTACTTAATATTTATGAGCGCACAAAAGCTTATTTTTGATACGGCTACTCCGCTTAAAAATGCTAAACGTTTCGTGCCAATTTATATGGGCTTAGCTGGCTTTATTATGTCACTTGTGACAATTAAAAAAGGCTTAAAACATATTGGTATTAACTTAGGCACAGTGGAAGGTATTAGTCTATCTATTGCGATTGCAGTAGTAGTAGGCTTTATTGGTAAAATTGCAATTTCACGTTTAAAAATCGACCCTCAGGCCGATAAAAAAATGCAATTTAATAACGTTGAAAAAGTTTTTGCAGTACTTATGGTCTTAACGGCTTGTTGTATGGCATTTGCTCATGGTTCTAACGACGTTGCTAATGCTATTGGTCCTCTTGCGGCTGTGGTAAGTATTGTTGAAAACAACGGTGAAATTGCAAAACAAGCGGCTATTGCTTGGTGGATATTACCACTAGGTGGTTTTGGTATTGTGGCCGGTTTAGCTATTTTAGGTAAAAAAGTAATTAAAACGATTGGCGAAGGGATCACACATTTAACCCCTAGCCGTGGTTTTGCTGCCGAATTAGCTGCTGCTTCAACAGTTGTAATTGCATCTGGCACAGGCTTACCAATTTCAACTACGCAAACCTTAGTGGGTGCGGTGTTGGGTGTAGGTATGGCACGCGGTATTGCCGCACTGAACATGGGTGTTATTAGAAACATTGTAGTTTCTTGGGTAATTACATTGCCAGTGGGCGCAGGCCTTGCTATTGTTATTTTCTATGTACTAAGAACCGCATTTGGGGTTTAATAAAAAAGTACTTAAAGACTTTTAGCTTGAAAAGATCTCAATGCCCTAGGTGTTGGGGTCTTTTTATTTGTGGAAAGACAAAATGACTAATCTTCCGAGTATAAAACAGCTGCAGTATTTACTTGCAGTACATCAATATCAACATTTTGGCCGCGCTGCTAGTGCGTGCTTTATTGGCCAATCAACATTAAGTACAGCCATTCAAAACTTAGAAGAAACATTAGGCTGCCAACTTATTGAACGTGAAAACCGCAGTTTAATGTTTACCACCATTGGTGAGGAAGTAGTTGAACGTTCGCGCAAAATTATTCACGACACAATTAGTTTAAAAGAGCTCACTAAAAGCTTTTTAACGCCGCTGAGTGGTAAGTTAACCGTAGGGGTTATTCCTACTATTGCGAGCTTTATTGCCGCGCCTTTGTATCACTTTTGTAAGCAAGAATTTTGCGATTTAGAACTGGTATTAGTAGAAGATACTAGCGATAAGTTACTCGATAAATTAGAGCATGGTCAGATAGATTTAGCCTTATTAGCACTGCCGTATCAAACCGATAAGTTTCATACTCAGGTGTTAGCTAGAGATCATTTTAGTTTGGTACATCACAAAGACTACACGCCAGCAAAGAACGTGCAAGACTTTAACTTATTACCCGACGCCAGCGTGTTCTTACTAGAACGTGAGCACTGTATGACCGGACACGCGCTTAGTGCATGTCATTTAAACCGTGTCAGCTGCATAAACCCGTTTGAAGCAGCCAGCTTACATACTTTATTGAGCATGGTGGAGTATCAGTTGGGGGTGACCTTTTTACCGCAAATGGCGATTAATGCCGGCATTTTAGATAATAAAAATATGCTAGCAACTCCATCGGCGAATGAGGCATACCGTGAAATTGGTATTTTGTGGCGTAAAACAACCGGACGAATTCGCGACTTTAAATTGTTCAGCCAGCAATTAGAGGTGTTTTTAAAACACCAATGTAGTTTAGACTTTGCTAAAGAGACAGCAACAAGCAGCTAAGATAGCTGCTTGTTTTCATGGTTATGGCTTTCATATGGTTCTAGTTTAGGTAAAAAAAGTAAATAAACCCAAACAACCAGATTAAAGTAAGGCACTAGCCCTAATACAGTAAATACCCGAACCGGATAACCTTTAATGTGTGCATATCGGTAACACTGAAACGCAATTGCAAAATGCATAAGTAGTAATAAAACAACTAGCTGTGTCATATTTACCTCCTTAAACTCTAATAACATCCAACATCCAACAAATTGTCGTCTTATTTGGGCTGATTTATAATGTCATGTTTTTTTGCGCTTATCGTATAAATTGCGCGACATCCGCTGGTTTGTAAGTAAAGTATAGCCGAGAAAGATAATTATGATAGCACGGCAAGATCATTATAAATTGAACTTATAGAGCAAGTAGTGATCAGATCAAGGCATAATAATTACTTGGTCGCATAAATATGAGCACTACTTTTCTGAAACATTTTAATTCAATTACAGATCCTCGCATTGAACGTTGTAAAAAGCATGAACTTATCGATATTCTTCTCCTTGCTATTAGCGCTGTGCTCTCTGGTGCAGAAGGATGGGAAGATATTGAAGACTTTGGGCACCTAAAACTTGATTGGTTAAAAAAATACGGCACGTTCAACGCAGGAATTCCAAAACATGACACGATTGCGCGCGTCATGTGTCGGTTAAAAGCAAATGAAATAGAAAGGGCATTTCAATCTTGGATATCATCACTGATTGAAACCACAGGTGCAGATATCATCGCTATCGATGGCAAAACCGCACGGCGTTCATTTACCACAAAAGACAGAAAAAGTGCCTTACACACGGTCAGTGCATGGAGTTGCCAACACCAGTTAGTGCTTGGGCAGACGGCTGTTGATAATAAAACAAATGAAATCACCGCAATACCAGAATTACTCACCCTGCTCGATATTGAAAACAGTATCATTACGTTAGATGCGATGGGATGCCAACAAGAAATAGCAAAACAAATCATCCAACAAAAAGCAGATTATATTCTTGCACTTAAAGGTAATCATTCAGGCATGCAAAAGGAACTAGAAGCGTGGTGGCACAAGTGCGAGCGTGAAAGGTTAACTAAGCATAATTGTGATGAACATACCGAAATAAGCTCAGGACATGGGCGTGTTGAAACACGTACATGCCAGCAGTTACTTATAGATAAAAGCTGGTTAGGCAAGGATTATCGTTGGCCTGGCTTAACGAGTATTATTAAGGTCAGGGCTGAAGTTCATGATAAGTCGGCAGGGTCGGATACCACTGAAACACGCTGGTATATAAGTTCATTAGACTTAAATGCAGCGCAAGCACTCAATGCGGTACGCAGTCACTGGCAGGTTGAAAGCATGCATTGGATGCTTGATATGAACTTCAGAGAAGATGAATCGAGAATACGCAAACTTCAAGGGCCATTAATGTTTAATGTAATGCGAAAGATAGCCATGGCGCTTTTTAAACAAGATGCATCTAAGTCAGCAAGTATGGCGAGGAAAAAGAAAATGGCAGGGCTAGACGATGATTACCGCTCAACCCTGTTAGAGTCTGGGATTAAAATGCGCTAGCCGTGATTATGATAGTAGTAAAGAGCTTAATTTTGTTTACAGCTGTTTATTTTTTGCTAGGTAGTTGTTGGTAAAACGTTTTATTTTTTAAAATCTTTTCAAGTTCACTTTTAACACCTTTAATAGGCATAGGGCGAGCTATAAAATAGCCTTGGCCGTAGTCAACGCCAATTTCTTTTAATGCAAAAAATACTTCTTCGGTTTCTACATATTCAGCCACAGAGCGCTTATCGAGTGAATGACTAATGTCGTTAATGGCCTTTACTAGTGCTAAATCAATAGGGTCGTTGAGCATATCGCAAACAAACGAGCCATCAATTTTTACATGCTGTGCTGGCAGTTGTTTCAAGTAGTTAAAAGTACTGAAGCCGGTGCCAAAATCGTCAATCGAAAAGTGGCAGCCTAAAATATTGAGTTTTTCAATCATTTTACGCGTAGCTGCTAAGTTGTTAATGCTGGCAGATTCGGTAATTTCAAAAATTATTTGTGTTGGTAAAACCTGATACTTTGCTAAATTTGACTCTATTAATGGCACTAAACGCTCATCTAAAAATGACTGCGCAGAGAGATTTATAGCTACTTGGTTAAGTTCTGGGTAGAGGGCAACATTAGCAATTGTGTTACGAATAACGCATTGATCCATTAAAAAAGTATCGTTTAGCATTTCTAATGAAGGAATAAATTGATTAGGGAAAACTAGTTCATCATTTATTTTTAAGCGCAGCAGCACCTCAAAGTAAGCAACTTCATTGCGCCTAAAATCCCAAATTGGTTGGTAATGCAGTTCAATGCTGTCTTGTTGTAGCGCTTGGCGAATACCATGACCCCACTCTAAACCCGTTTGTAGCGTATTGTTATGGGCATCTTGTTTTGCATAGCAATGTACTAAATTACGACCTAAATTTTTAGCGATATACAGGGCAATATCAGCTTGTTTTAAACATTCGCTCGGGTCGCAATTCTTTTCGGTAATTTGAGTTAAACCAATTGAGCAACTGATTGAGTATATTTGCTCCTCAGACTTAAATTGATTTTGTTCAATTGCGTTACATATACCTTCGGCAATTAAATGCGCGTCAAGCAAGTTGGTATGTTTGAGGATCACAGCAAATTCGTCGCCGCCAACTCTACACACTAAATGCTCGGTACTTATGTTTGTTATAAATAATTGCGCTACTTCTTTTAAAACAATATCGCCTTGTTGATGGCCTTTACTGTCGTTAATTATTTTAAAGTGATCTAAATCGATATAAATAAGCGCGTGTTCAATATCAGAATGGGTGTGCTGAGGTTGGCAAATACGATTCAGCTGTTGGTCAAAGTAATAGCGATTATGCAGGCCAGTAAGCGTATCGTGAAGTGCCAAATGGCGCAGCTGCAGTTCCGCTTGTTTACGTTCATGAATATTGTCGATTGTGGCGGTAATAGTGGCGTTATTATGGCTGTTTTGTATGAGCTGCAGCCGACATTCAACCCAAATTTGGCTGCCATTTTTATGTTGTAGCCTTATTTCAACTTGTTGTTTGTACTCACCACCACAAAGAATGTCGTCTATTGTTGCTTGTAGTTTTACTTGGCATTCAGCAATACAAAAATTAGTTAATTGCTGTTGTAGTGTCGATTTAACACCAAAGCCACTTAATGCTTCCCACGCTGGGTTGATAAAGCGAATAAGCCCTTGCTGATCAAGTTCTAGAACGACAGTATTTAAATGCAATAAAATACGTTGATGCGCAGAAAATAAATCTCGGTATCGCACTTCGCTTATGCTCAGTTGCTCTACTTTGTTAGCAAATTCAGCGTAGCTCACCATAAAGTCTTCGCGGCGCGCTGCATGGTCGCATACTTTATTTAAAAATGGCGTATCGTATGGGGCACGTATAAAGTCGGTGACACCCGAAAGTAAAAGCTGTTCCGCATAATCTGCATCATCACTATCTATAATAGTTACAATTGCTTGCATAGGATTATGTTGTAAAATTTCAGATACTAGCACGCTAGACTCTTCTGCTCTTGCCGCGGTTGCGTCGAGTAAAACAATTGCAAATTGTTGCTGGTTATAAGCATTAAGCGCGGCTTGGCTCGAGGTAACATGGGTGATCGAAAAATTGAGCAGTAACGGCTTGCTGATTTCATTGGCTTTAGTGTTAGTTGGCTCTAACAGTAATAGATTTAAACGGCTGCTTTTTTCTAAATGGTTAGCGAGCACACTTGCCAGCACTTGCGGCAGCATGTCTTGGCGCTCAAAAGGTAATACCGCATCAATACCGTAGCTGCGCGCAGTAGTTTCAGCTATTCGTTCACAATAAATAGGGGGAATAAGTAAGATTGGGGTATTTTTAGGGGTGTTTAATAAGCCCGAGCGAATCATTCTTGAAAAGCGCCAGCCATCAATTTTACCTACATCAAGGCCGGTAATAATTATATTAACGGCTTGTTTTTTTAATATTTTTAAAGCTTGTTGGCTATCAGATACTTCTATAAATTCAAAAACATTTAATTTCTCTAAAGTGGCTCGAATAGTGCCACGCTCAGCACTGCTGGCGTTTAATATTAGCAATTTAAGCTGATTTACCACGTTTAGAGTACCCCTAAAAAATCACGATTATTCAAAAGAGTAAGAGTAATGATATTTACCGCTTAGGACAAGCGTATTTACGGCATGATAATAAATGCAGTAAAACAAGTGTAATTTAATGAGAATTTACCTGATTTCTTGAGCTTCATAAGCGATAGATATACACTTGGCGCGACTTTAAATGATGTGGATTACCAACTATGCGCGTGGCTGATTTTAGCTTTGACCTTCCCGACGAATTAATTGCTCGTTTTCCTAAGCAAGACAGAACAAGTAGCCGCTTATTGAGCCTAGATGGCCCAAGTGGTGTAGTTGAGCACAAAGTATTTAGTGATTTGCTTGAATTAGTTAACGAAAATGACTTGTTGGTGTTTAATAACACGCGAGTAATACCCGCCCGTATGTTTGGTCAAAAAGCGTCAGGCGGAAAAGTTGAAGTATTAGTAGAGCGTGTGCTTGATGAGCATAGAGTGCTGGCACATGTGCGCGCGAGTAAATCGCTAAAGCCAGGCAACGAAGTAATTCTTGAAGGCAAGGCAAAAGCAACCATGGTTGCGCGTCACGATACCTTATTTGAGCTGGAGTTTGAGCATAGCCAAAACGTACTCGATATATTAAATGATATTGGCCATATGCCATTACCGCCGTATATAGATCGCCCCGATAACGAAGCCGATCGTGAGCGTTATCAAACCGTGTACGGCGAAAAGCCTGGAGCGGTTGCGGCTCCTACCGCCGGTTTGCATTTTGACGATAAGTTAATGACCGCGCTAAAAAATAAAGGCGTACAAATGGCTTTTGTTACACTGCATGTGGGAGCAGGGACGTTTCAACCGGTGCGTGTTGCCACGGTAGATGAGCACATTATGCACTCAGAATACATAGAAGTGCCAGATGATGTGGTTGCTGCTGTAGCAAACACTAAAGCCAATGGTGGGCGTGTTATTGCCATAGGTACAACGTCTGTACGCTCTCTAGAATCTGCAGCAAAAGTACACGGTGGTAAGTTAGATACTTACTTTGGTGATACCGATATATTTATTTATCCGGGTTATCAATTTAATGTGGTTGATGCCATGATAACGAACTTTCACTTACCAGAGTCAACGCTTATCATGCTGGTAAGTGCCTTTGCCGGACAAAACAATATTATGGGCGCATATAACACCGCCATAGAGCAGCAGTATCGTTTTTTTAGTTATGGCGATGCGATGTTTTTAACCCGTAAATAAACACCACAAAATTTACTTGTTTAAGCTGGCTATTTGCTTTTAAATCAGCATTGAATTTACCGCAGTTAATAGTATTAACGCAGTAAAAAGGGTAGAATCGAGCGGTTAAATTATAGCTTGTTGGACTGTTTTTCCGACATTGAGGACAATATGAAATTTGAATTAGACACGACAGACGGTAAAGCGCGCCGCGGCCGCTTGATTTTTGACCGTGGTGTAATAGAAACTCCAGCATTTATGCCTGTAGGTACTTACGGTACTGTTAAAGGCATGACACCGGATGAAGTAAAAGCAACAGGCGCGCAAGTTTGTTTAGGTAATACGTTTCACCTAATGCTGCGCCCAGGCACTGAAATCATTAAGCAACACGGTGGTTTACATAAGTTTATGAATTGGGATTTCCCGATTCTAACTGACTCAGGTGGCTTCCAGGTGTTCAGCCTAGGTGCTATGCGTAAAATTACCGAAGAAGGCGTATTATTTAGCTCCCCAGTAAATGGCGAGAAAATTATGATGACGCCAGAATCATCAATGCAAGTACAGCGCGACTTGGGTTCAGATATCGTGATGATTTTTGACGAATGTACACCATACCCTGCTACCGAAAAAGAAGCTAAAGATTCAATGGAATTGTCACTTCGCTGGGCTAAACGCTCAAAAGAAGGCCATGGCGACAACCCATCTGCACTGTTTGGTATTATTCAAGGTGGTATGTACCCAGAGTTACGTGCACAATCGCAAGCCGGACTTGAAGAAATAGGCTTTGATGGCTATGCATTAGGTGGTTTATCGGTAGGTGAGCCGAAAAACGAAATGATCAATATTCTTGATCATTGCGCGTACAAAATGCCAGCAGACAAACCACGTTATTTAATGGGTGTAGGTAAGCCAGAAGACTTAGTTGAGTCGGTACGCCGTGGTATTGATATGTTTGACTGTGTTATGCCAACCCGTAACGCTCGTAATGGTCATTTATTTATAACCACAGGTGTGGTTAAAATACGTAACGCAGTACATAAAACAGATACTGGCCCGCTTGACCCTGAGTGTGATTGCCATACCTGTGGAAACTACTCACGTGCCTATTTACATCACCTTGATAAATGTAACGAAATTTTAGGCGCACGATTAAACACTATTCATAACTTACGTTATTATCAACGTGTTATGGAAGGCTTACGTAACGCAATTAGCGCAGGTAAGTTAGATGAGTTCGTTCAGGATTTTTATGCTCGCCGTGGCCAAGACGTGCCAGAGCTTGCAGATATAACAAATTAAATTTTAAAAATTAAAGAGGAAGTATCATGAGTTTATTTATTTCGAATGCCCACGCAAGTACTGGTTCTGCAGCTGCCGGTGGCGGAATGGAAATGCTAATAATGTTAGCTATTTTCGGTTTAGTTTTTTACTTTTTGATTTATCGCCCGCAAGCGAAGCGTGTTAAAGAGCATAAAAGCTTAATGAGCGCGATGGCTAAAGGTGATGAAGTACTTACCCAAGGCGGTTTAGTGGGTAAAATAGTAAAAATTGCAGATGATAAAGATTTTGTTGTTATCTCATTAAACGAGCAAGCAGAAGTAACAGTACAAAAATCAGCCGTAACTGCGGTATTGCCAAAAGGCACAATGAAGTCGCTATAAAAATAATAAGGACGACCCCGTGTTAAACAAGTTTCCACTTTGGAAGTATTTACTTGTTTTAGCTGTGGTAGCCGTTGGCCTTTTATACGCCTCTCCAAACTTGTATGGTCGCGATCCGGCTATACAAGTTTCTGGCGCTAAAGGTGCTGATGTTGATCTCAGTGTAATAGACAAAGTAAACGCAACCCTCAAAAAACATAACGTTAGTGTTAAATCAACGAAACTCGAAGATGGGCAAATACTCGTTCGCTTTAGAAACGTTGAAGAGCAGCTAAAAGCGCAAGATTTATTGCGTAACTCTCTTAGCGATGATTACATTTCTGCTATAAACATGGCTCCAGCGCAACCAGCTTGGTTAAAAGCGGTTGGCGGCAACCCAATGAAGCTAGGCCTAGACTTAAGTGGTGGTGTGCATTTCACCATGGAAATTGACATGGCGACAGCCGTTGATAACCAGCTTGAGCAAATGGAAGAAGACTTTCGTAGCGACCTACGTGAAGAAAAACTTCGTTATCGCAGTGTTCGCCGTGTAGCGGGCTCTGATCGTATGCGTGTAGAAATGCGCAGCGAAGAAGATAAAGACGCTGCAGAGCGCTTCTTAAAAACGCAGTATCCATTAAATGTATACATAGATGATAGCAGTAACGATAACGCATTTTATGCGACTATGAGTGAGCAAAAACTCAAAGAAATTCGTGATTACGCTATCAAGCAAAACGAAACGATTATTCGTAACCGTATTAACCAAATTGGTGTTGCTGAGCCAAACGTACAGCGCCAAGGTGCTGAGCGAATTATTGTGCAACTACCCGGCATTCAAGATACTGCTCGTGCTAAAGAGATTTTAGGCGCAACGGCCACACTTGAGTTTCGCGAAGTAGAAGAAAATGCCGATATTAGCGCTGCTGCTCAAGGTCGTATCCCACCGGGTACTGAAATGATCATGAGCCGTGACGGTTACCCTGTGGTACTTAAAAAACGTATTATTCTTGAAGGTAGCCATATTACTGGCGCGCAATCAGGTAGCGATGAATACCAACGCCCGCAAGTAAGTATTACGCTAGATAGCAAAGGTGGGGCAAAAATGAATGCCTTTACCAAGCGAGCTATTGGTAAGCGCATGGCCACGGTATTTATTGAATACAAACCATCAGGTAAAAAAGATGCCGACGGTAAAGCGCTTCCGCCTATTAAGGTTGAAGAAGTTATTAACGTAGCAACTATTCAAGCACGCCTTGATCGCTCGTTCCGTATTACCGGTATTGATAACCCAGCAGAAGCACATAACTTAAGCTTATTACTACGTGCAGGTGCACTTGTAGCGCCAATTCAAATAGTTGAAGAGCGCACCGTAGGGCCAAGCTTAGGGCAAGAAAACATTGAAGCAGGTATGACCGCGGTAGCACTTGGTTTTGCATTCGTACTTGCATTTATGCTTATTTACTACAAAGGCTTTGGCATGGTTGCTAACCTTGCGCTTGCTGCTAACTTAGTACTTATTATTGGTGTTATGTCGTTAATTCCAGGCGCAACGCTTACTTTGCCTGGTATTGCCGGTATTGTACTAACTGTAGGTATGGCGGTTGATGCCAACGTACTTATTTTTGAACGTATTCGTGAAGAGCTGGCCGATGGCCGTAGCCCTCAACAAGCCGTTCATTTTGGTTATGACAGTGCATTTAGCACTATTTTCGATGCCAATATTACCACCTTAATTGCTGCCGTTATTTTGTTTGCTGTGGGCACTGGCCCAATTGCAGGCTTTGCGGTTACGTTAGCAATTGGTATTTTAACGTCAATGTTTACAGCTATTGTTGGTACACGTGCGATTATCAACTTATTTATCGGCGGTAAACGTGTTGATAAACTTTCAATTTAAGGAGTAGCCATGCAAATTTTAAAATTGGGTAGCAAAACCCTACGTTTCATGTCTCTTCGTAAAGTGGCAATGGGTTTTTCAACGTTATTAATTTTAGCGGCATTTATATCGGTTTTTACTAAAGGCTTAAACTTTGGTTTAGACTTTACCGGTGGTACTGCCGTTGAAGCTGGCTTTTCGCAACCTGCAGATCTTAAAAAGGTGCGTAATGTACTTGCCGAAAATGGTTTTGCAGATGCATCGGTACAATTGTTTGGTTCAAGCCAAGATATTTTAGTTCGTTTAGCGCCGCGCGGCGATGACGTAAAAGCTGAAGTTATTGGTAACCAAGTTATTGCTGCATTAAAGCTAGCAGACGAAAGCGTAGTAATGCGCCGTATTGAGTTTGTTGGCCCAAGCGTAGGTGAAGACCTAAAAGAGCAGGGTGGCCTGGCCATGTTAACTGCGCTTATTTGTATCTTGATTTATGTAGCGTTTCGCTTTGAATGGCGTTTTGCAGTAGGCGCAGTAAGCGGCTTAATTCACGATGTTATTATTACCGTTGGCTTATTTTCGGTATTAGGTTTAGAGTTCGATTTAACCATATTAGCGGCTATATTAGCGGTAATAGGTTACTCGCTAAACGATACCATTGTAGTATCTGACCGTATTCGTGAAAACTTCCGCAAAGTACGTATTGATGACACGATAGAAATTATCGATATGTCTTTAACACAAACGCTTAATCGTACCTTAGTAACATCAATTACCACAATTTTAGTATTAATTGCTTTGTTTATTTGGGGCGGTCAAACCATTCATGGCTTTGCTACAGCATTGTTATTTGGTGTGGTTATTGGTACTTATTCATCTATTTACGTTGCCAGCTCAGTTGCTATTGCACTTGGCGTAAGTAAAGAAGATTTAATACCAGAAGTGATTGAAAAAGAAGGTGCTGATCTAGACGCTATGCCGTAATAGATTTGTGAGCCGATATTAACCGCCCATCTGGGCGGTTTTTTATTGCCTGCAGATTGCCATAAAAATGTCATATTCGCTTGCTACTTTACCTTGAGTAAATCGTAATAGAGCTTAGCAATAATGAAGCAGCGTAAATTATTAAATGAAATTTTAGAAAATGGCACAATTACCACCTTGTTTCAGCCGCTTTTTGATATTAGCAGGCAGACCATTCTCGGTTATGAAGCACTCAGCAGAGGGCCTAAAAATAGCTGTTTAGAAATGCCTAATACACTGTTTCAGGTGGCTCATCAATATGGTCTTATTTCAGAGCTTGAGCTACTGTGCCGCTCTAAAGCTATTGAGAACTTTGTGCATTTGAAGCTGCAGGGCAAACTATTTTTAAATGTTAGCCCTAAAACGTTACTCGACCCAAGTCATCCTAAAGGCGAAACACTGCATCTCATTAAGCAGTTTGGTTTAGCAGCTCATCGGGTGGTGATAGAGGTAACAGAGCAAGAAAGGGTCGAGGATGAGTTTTTACTACAAAAAACCATGGCACATTACCGCTCTTTAGGCTCCACTATTGCAATTGATGACTTAGGTACGGGGTATTCTGGGTTAAAGCAATGGTCGGAGTTATGCCCAGACTTTGTCAAAATCGATCGTTATTTTATCGATCATTGCGATAAAAGTGTGGTTAAAAAAGAGTTTTTAAAGTTAATAACAGCTCTGGCAAAAGTAACCAATACGACAGTGATTGCAGAGGGAATTGAGCGAGCAGAAGAGCTAACTGTGTTAGAAGGAATGGGTATCAACTATGTGCAAGGGTTTTTACTTGAACGACCAAGTAATAAACCAAGTTATGTGCTTTCAGCAAGGCAAATTCAAGCACTGAGCTTTGCCGCAAATACAAACCAGTTAAATAACTCTATGGCTATTGGTTGGCTTGCAGTAGCGCAGCAAACTATTGATAGCGAAACCAGTTGTAAAGACGCCCATGCGCTATTTGAACGAGATAAATCAATTGCCAGCCTAGTGGTAATTAATTCGCAGTGTCAGCCAATTGGCTTGCTCCACAAAGAGCAACTTAGTGAAGTGTTTGCAGCGGCCTATGGCCATGCTTTGTATGACAAGCGTGCGGCCACTGTAGTAATGGACAGGCAACCGCTAGTAGTAGATGAAAACCAGCTGCTAGATAACGTTAGTCAGCAAATTACCGAATGCGACTTTGATATTCGCCGCCATATAGTGATCACCCGAGGGCAGCAGTATTTAGGCATTGTGCCAGTACGCGACATATTAAAACATATAACAGATGAAAAAATTCGTCATGCGCAGCACGCTAACCCATTAACTATGTTACCCGGTAATCTAGCTCTTAACGATGCCATAGAGCGGCGTTTAGCTACACAAAAGGCGTTTTCATTGGCGTATTTAGATTTGAACCATTTTAAACAGTTTAATGATTTGTTTGGTTATGCTAGCGGCGATAGTGTAATTAAACTATTAGCAAATATTACGATGCAGGCGTGTAGTAATACAAACAGTTTTGTTGGCCATATTGGCGGCGATGACTTTATGGTGCTATTTGATGATAATAATGCTGTCGCAGTGTTCGAGCATATTATTCGCCAATTTGAAATAGAATCACAGGTGTTTTTTAGTTCCGAACATATTAAAAATAAGGGATATTGGAGTGCAAATAGAGAAGGGAAGCCACAATTTGTGCCATTAGTAACACTGGCAATAGGCTTAGTTACTCCCGATTTACACCATTATAAGAATAGCCATCAGGTTGCAGCATTGGCAAGTAATGCTAAAAAATCAGCAAAGCGCTTTGCTCATAGCCATTTGTTTTTATGTCGGCGTAGTAAGCCAAGTAGTGTGGTTGCTAGGTTAGAAAAACAAGCAGTTTAATCGTCATAAATAATTTTTTGCAGACAACAAAAAAGGAGCCTAAGCTCCTTTTTTAAACCATGCAGTTTTTATTAACGAAGTAATGACTCAGTTAATACAGGGCGAATTTCGCGAATTATTGCTTGAGTTAGCTTAGGTGCGCCACAGATAATGTTACCACTATTGTTATAGTTTACGCCGCCAGCAAAATCTACAACCATGCCGCCTGCTTCTTTTACTAATAGCTCGCCTGCAGCAGTATCCCAAGGTTTTAAACCAATTTCGAAAAAGCCATCAACGCGTCCAGCAGCAACATAAGCCATGTCTAGCGCAGCAGAGCCCGCACGACGGATATCAGCAGTATGTATGAATAAAGCTTTAAACGCTTCTGTGTATGCATCTAGGTGTTGTTTTTGCTTGAAAGGGAAGCCAGTAGCTAAGATTGAACCGCCTAAATCAACTGTTTTAGAAACGCGTAAACGTTTGCTATTAAGTTGTGCGCCTTGACCACGAGAGGCAGTGAAAAGCTCACCACGAATTGGATCATAAATAACGGCTTGGTCTAAACGACCTTTTACTTTAAGTGCGATAGAAACCGCAAAATGAGGAATACCCTTGATGAAGTTAGTTGTGCCATCAAGCGGGTCAACAATCCATTGGTAATCTGCATCTTTACCTTTATGCTCGCCTAATTCTTCACCAACAATGCAGTGATCAGGGTAAGAGCGTAAAATGGTGTCGCGAATTATAGCTTCTGCTTCTTTATCAATGTTAGTCACTAAATCGTTAGTGCCTTTTTGTTGAACTTCAACTTTTGATAAATCTTCACTTGCACGAAGTATAATTTTGCCTGCGTTACGCGCAGCGCGAACCGCAATGTTTAACATTGGATGCATGGTATTACCTTTGGGTTGTAAAAGAACGTTTATATATTTTAGCTGGCGTATTTTAGCGACTTTTGCCATAAAGTAAACAACAAAGCCTAAATACTTTTGTTTGTTTTTTGTACTTACTTGATGTGCAGGGCATTTTATACAAATTCAGCATTGATGAATCTGCAAAGCACTTTTTAAATGTGTTCTAGTGCTTTAAAAATTTAGCATGTTTTTTACTCTTTAACCTGGGCCCAAGTTAAAAGCTATGAACATGCTTTTATAGGTAGTTCATCACATTGGAGTACCACTTTTACCACCAAGTTGGGTTTTTAATTGGTTAGCAAAGCTAATAAATTTTTCTTTAATGGTGCGCTTAATCTTTATTTCTACCGAGCCCATAATAGCCTTTCCCTCAATATGGATGGTCGGGCCTTGATGCTTGTTAAGTGCCACTGTTTTATTTTCAACACTACTAATAATGCTAAACATTTTTGATACTACATTAACGTGTTCTGGTACGTATATTTCATCACTGCCAAAAATACAGTTAACATGAATCGTTATCTCTTGGTGGGTAAAAATAGCATCGGTAAAATCAAGTACTACCGAGCCCATAAAGTTAGTCAGGTAAATATTTTTAGGCACAATCCACTGGCCACTTCTTTCATTGGAGCCTAAAATACTGCGTAATGTAAAGTCACTCTGGCTAAATTGCTGAGCGCTGTAATTGGGTGAAAATTGCGAATGTTTTTGGGCATTATATTGCTGATCAGTATTAAGGGTTAAATCCTCAACTAAGCTAACAAGGACTTCATTATTATTTGTAGCCATTGCCTCATCTAAACGCCTTTCAAATGCTTCTACAGAAATAACTCCGTGGCTGTAATTATAAATTAGTTGATCAATCACTTCTTCGCGCACTTGCTCTAGCGGGCGGTCTGTTATTTTTACGCTCATGAGGGTATTCCTTTTATTTTACTGTTGTCACTATATAAGCAAAGCACATACCAAAAATATTATTGTTATTAATCAGCTTGTTATGTTTTTAGCCTATTTATAACTTTGTCATATTAACGATTCATTAACCAAAATAGTAATTATCTAGTTATTTTCACAACTGAGAACTTTTTACCGATAAGTCGGTAAAAAAGTGATGTATACAAAGTGAAGTTATTTTATATTTAACCTTAAGTCTATGATTTTACTTGTTTATTAAAGTTGGCCTAAAGCTGGCATTAGTTAAAGTGTCTTTAATCAAAAGGAGAAAGATTATGAAAACATTTAACAAATCTATCATTGCGGCGTTAGTTTTAGGTACTACGGCTATGGGTGCTCAAGCGAGCAGCTGGGAAAATGAAAGTAAAGATGCTTGGATTGATGGTAAGGCTGAAACAGTGCTTCTTATGAACACTAACCTCAATAACTTTGACATCAACACTGATGTAAAAAATGGCAAAGTTATACTAACAGGTAAAGTTAATAGCGAACTCGACAAAGAGCTAGCAGAAGAACTTGTACTGAGTTTAGATGGCGTAACCGATGTTGATAACCAGCTTACTGTTGTGAAAAGCATGAACAGTAAAAGCCATGACAACATGAAAGATGATGATGGTAGCGGCTTAACCGACGCTAAAATTACCACAGTCATCACAACGCGTTATTTATTTAACTCAGAAGTTGGTGGTACAAACATTGATGTAGATACTGACAAAGGTGTAGTTACTCTTACCGGTACAGTGAACTCAGATGCTGAAAAACAGCTTGCAGTAAAAATTGCTAAAAATGCTGAAGATGTTCGCGACGTAGTAGATAAATTAACGATAGTTGCAAAGTAATATAGTATTTATAAAACCCAGCTTTGCTGGGTTTTTGCTTATAATTTTTTGTTTATAAATAAGGAAGTATTTATGGATATTATACGTATTATTTTTTCAATCTTACTGCCACCACTGGGAGTATTTTTACAGGTGGGTTTAGGCTTACATTTTTGGATAAATATTTTACTTACGTTGTTTGGTTACTTCCCTGGAGTAATACATGCAATCTACATTATCGCAAAAAAATAATTCATTTCTGTTTGTCGCGTAATATAAGCTGTAAGTTGCTTATTTAAAGCCCAATTTTTAAATTACGCGATATACAGCCTTCCATTTCACTTTTACTTAGCTGCCAGTATTAACCCTAAATTCTGCAAATTTTAATATTACACCCATAAAAAGATTACTATTTAAGCAGTTAGACCATTGATTGTTAAAATAAAGACTTTTGCTAGTGACAAGCCCCTAAAAACTTTTTATACTGCACCCCGCTTTAGTCGCTATGTGACTAAACGCTTCTTAAAAAATTAACTGTTTACAGTTATACAAAAAGTTGGCCCCTTAGCTCAGTTGGTTAGAGCACACGACTCATAATCGTTAGGTCCCCAGTTCAAGTCTGGGAGGGGCCACCATTTTTACAAGCTTCCCAAGTAAATATCTACTAACAGAAATTACCCTGTGCTACTTTTTTAAATAGAAAAAGAAAAGCTACTATCAGTTTCTAATCGACAAAATAATTCAAATGTGGAAAGTAATAAAAAATTGATGTACCCTTTTATTTTTACTGAACAAGGGAATGTTATGTCAAATAAAATTATGATCGAACGAAATATCGGTGTTTTGCGCGAAAAAATTAGAAGCGCAGATACAACTACCGTTATGGGGTGTGTTGCGATTGCAACAAGCGCTGATATGCTATCAGGGGCAAAACTATCTAAGTCGCAATATAGCTTTATTGTTAACAGTCGTCAGCGATGTAACTTAATAAAAATAGCTCTGTATAAAGATTTAACTAAGTTAATAGCCGAGAAGGCCATACCTAAAATATTGTCTGCTGCTGATCCAACCTCAGATTTATCGAAAGCTGCTTTTATGGCCGAAGCTACCGCAGACGCTGCTGGTGAGGCTCTTGAGATGAAAACAGGTATACCAGCATTTAAAACAGCTGCTGTTTTAAATGCATTAAGCACTGGTGTCCAGATTAAAGCTATGTGGGACATACAAGCGATCGAGGATGCTTTTGCTCAAACCCCTAAACAGTTTGAAAAATTATTTGCCGATTGGAGAAGCTGGAATATTGAAGAGCGTTATCAGGTGGCCCAATGAAAAAATTATTAATTTTATTACTACCCAGCACATGTTTTGCACAGTTTTCAGACTTATCATTATGTGAAAACAAACAAACTATGCTTGGATTGGATTTTTATACAAATTGTGTGGGTGTAGCAGATGTCTCTGTGCATAAATTAAAGTCTGAGATAACAGCTAAACAGTTATATGACTACATCACTATTGGTATTAAAGACGTTAGTGTTTTAGAAGATCATCTTGCAGATGATTTGATAGGAATTGTACATGCATTAATATCGATTGATCCAAACCCACTTTATTATACTACCGTTGGTAATAATGTTTTAGTCAAGACTAAAGAAGGGCTTAATATTTTTGAAAAGCATGATGGTTATTGGTTACAAAAATTAGTATCAGAGAGATCTAATTCACCTAAGAATTAATATGATACTGAATGTTAGGGGCAGTTGATTTTGCATTGACAGCCCAATCATTGAATAAGCTAGATCCAACAGGCTTTTTTAACTGACGAATTTTATTTCTAATCAACTCACACCACACTCTTGACCAGCCAAATAATAATTATTATTTGGTGGCAATTCAATAAGCTCATCTGCCATCTTACTGTCATGCTTTGTAATAATTAGTACAATCAGCAGTCTATGATTATTAAAGAATAAGTAAATAATATAGGCGTTGTTACCTGACTATGCGTAATAACTTACTCCTATTCTGAATACGCGTTTTTACTATTTTGGTGAGTTTATAATATACCTAAAAGAAAATAGCAGGGCTAGACGATGATTACCACTCAAACTCTGTTAAGAGTCTTGGGTTAAGATGTGCTAGCCGTGAGTAGGTATTAATTTTAACGAAGTTAAATATTATAAAACTGATTAATAGCGCCTCCCGGTCTAATTTTAGTTATGCCCTTTGCGCATTTTAAAAGATGTTTACTATAGTTTTATGCATTAAAAGTTCCGTGAGGGACTTTTGATTTTTTTTAATTAATTTTTACGGTAGATCTCATGTTCAATATCGTAAATATTAACGCTTAAACTGTCTGATGCTCTGCAATAGGTTTTTAAACACTCAAGTAGTTGCTCACTTAACATTTGTTTTTGCTCAATAGAACGCCCCGCCAAAATGTGTACCGCAATATGTATAAACCCCGACCCGCCTGCGCCAAGTAGATATTGCTGATAGGAAATAGCGCGTGTTTTTATGGTTTCTAAATCAAATAAATTACTTTGGAAAGCGGCGTTGTGAATTTTTTCTACAAGTACTTGTGGTAATACAGGGAGGTCTTCTGAGTGTTCAATAATAATGTG
This sequence comes from Pseudoalteromonas sp. JB197, assembly GCF_002332205.1. Taxonomy (NCBI): domain Bacteria; kingdom Pseudomonadati; phylum Pseudomonadota; class Gammaproteobacteria; order Alteromonadales; family Pseudoalteromonadaceae; genus Pseudoalteromonas; species Pseudoalteromonas sp. JB197. The sequence continues at coordinate 2,435,470 of NZ_NRGZ01000001.1, read as the reverse complement.
CGGCATTTAGGCGTTCCTATTATGAGTTACTACATGTGTGAACCTTATTATACCAAATACCAGGTTACCCGCTAACCCCTACAATGCTGAATTAGCATCTTTTTGTTTTGCACAATTAGCCATTAAGAAGTGGTATGGTGCGGCAAAGGTGAATGTATATAGCGTAATGTTTATTTTTTATAACATGTGTTTTGTAGCTGTAAATACGTTTAGTATAGAAAAATAAACCGTATCCCTCTTTAAGTATGTTGGAGAACACGATGAAGTATTTAAAAGTCAGCTTTTTACTCGCAGGTATGCTTACCTTAACAGCGTGCTCAGATGATGTTGCCTCTGTAAGCCTTGGGTTATTTACCACCAAGGATGTAATTGTAAATTCGCAACAAGACCCTTTAGTCACTGGGGTAACGTGCCATATTAGCCATATAGAAGCTAATTTAGATTTTTCAGACCCTTCTGACATGTCAATTTCGTGTCGGCAAACCGGGGTTATTACCGCAGAGCAATTGCAGCAGATTGATCGGAGTAAATCTGGGGAAGTGGTATTTAAATCATCTAAAAGTATTTTGTTTAAATCATTAAAAGTGCGTCGTATTTACGATGCTAAAGCACATACCTTACTGTATTTGTCGTACTCGACTAAAGAGTCTACGGGGAGTCATCATCATGCGTTATCTACTGTACCATTATACAATACACAAGCATGGCAATGGGCGCTTGGGCAAGAGCGAGAGTAAGCTATGTTAGCGTTATTTAAGCCCAAACCATTACTGGCTGAGCAAGAGCAGCAATGGTTAATTGATACCTTTATATGGGCAGTTGAAAACTTTGATGTTGAGTTTTTTACCCAGCATACGCAAATCACTTTGCCCACGGTTGAGTTCTTTCCCGACTCGGTATCGAGTATTGAAGAAATGGCCACTAAGGTATTTAACCGCGTAAGTAGTTATGCGGGTATGACAGCGTGGCCTATTCAACTAGTTGCACCGCAGCAGCTCACTCCACAGGTTTTTCCACAGTTTAAATTTAGCCAACAACTACGTGGCGAAGGCGCTAAATTAATTGTACCGCCTAGCCAGGCTATTAATATTTCGTTTAATCCAAATCAAGTAAACCAGCCACAAGACTTAGTTGCCAGTTTTGCTGGAACGTTAGCGACTATTTTAATTCATCATGTAGGCGTATTACCACCGGGCGGAAAAGACTACTTAGCGCAAGCTGCTGATGCACTGGCTTGCTTTTTAGGCTTTGGGGTAATGATGAGCAATACGGTATATCAGTTTAAGGGCGGCTGTGGCTCGTGTTATAACCCTTATGCAAATCGCGAAGCGTCGTTGAACGAAACCCATACGGTATTTATGCATGCGTTAGTGAGTTACTTTAAAAATGATAAACGCTCTAAGCAGCATTTAAAACCGCATTTGCGCGGCCAATTTAAAAAAGCGCAAAAAGAAATTAAAGCATTAGTCAATAACTCAGCTAACCCGCTGTTATTAGTGTATATGCCAAACTAAGCAGAGATATTGTGTGACTTACTTAGACGAATTTTTACTGATTGCCGTAGCGCACTTTTTTGCAGTAGCAAGCCCAGGGCCCGATTTTGCTATGGTATTAAAGCAAAGTGTGCAGCAAGGTAGGCGCAATGCTCTTTGGACTAGTGCAGGTGTTGGTGCGGCTATTTTATCAATAGTGCTTTGTAAAACTAAGGTACGTGGCTTTTTCCAGCGCAGTGGTTATTGGTTTGATCGCTGCATTGGCGTTATTTTAATAGCTTTGGCTATTCGTGTTGTAATTTAAAACTAAGTTACATTATTTAATTTTAGGAGTAGGTATGTCGCTTTATAATTTTTCGTTTGGCTCTAACATGTCGTCTCAACGTTTACTGGCGCGTCTACCTAATGCTAAACGTATTGGTACTGCAGTATTACAAGGCTATGAGCTAACCTTTGATATGTATTTTAAAGATGGCTCAGGTAAATGCAGTATTAGCCCAAGTGATGCAGAAGATGCGTTAGTTTATGGGGTTGTTTATCAGATAAGTGACGCCGAAAAAGTCATTTTAGATGGTATAGAAGGTAAAGGTTACGACTGCGTAAATATAACCGTAAAGCTTTTAAGCGGCGAAGACGTTAACGCGCATTGCTATATTGCCAATACCCACGATAGTGAAGCGCTACCCTACGACTGGTACATTAAACACGTTCATCGCGGCGCGCTTGAAGCCGGCGTTCCAAAAGCATACAGTGATGCAATATTAAACCGCGCGCAAAAAAGCGACAGCAACCTAGAACGTGCTGAAATTGAATTTGCAGTACATCAAAAATAATCATAATAAAAAAGGATAACAATGAAGTTAATTAAGTTTGCCACAATTGCTTTATTAGCAGGGGCTACGTTTAGTACCTGGGCACAAGTAGATACCAATAAAATAGAGCAGGTAATTAAAACCTCCATGGCACGTTTTGATGTGCCAGGAATGGCTGTTGCTATTGTTGAAAACGACAAAGTGATATTTGCTAAAGGTTTTGGTGTAACCCATATAAACACCGGCAATAAGGTTAATAAAGACACCTTGTTTGGCATTGCATCTAACACCAAAGCATTTACCAGTGCGGCGCTGGCTAAGTTGGTTGATGAAGGTAAGTTGAGCTGGGACGATAAAGTGATTGATCACCTGCCAGAATTTCAACTATACGATGCATACGTAACCCGCGAAATGCGTATTCGCGATCTGCTAAGCCATCGCAGTGGGTTGGGGCTTGGGCAAGGCGACTTAATGATTTGGCCAAGTACCGACAAGTCGGTTGATGATATTTTAGCCGGCTTAAAATACTTAAAACCGGCCAGCAGCTTTCGCAGCCAATATGCGTATAACAACTTAATGTTTGTTACCGCAGGGGAAGTGGTAGCACGCGTATCTGGGATGAGTTGGAACGATTATATCGAAAAAAACATGTTACAACCGCTAAATATGACTCACTCGCGAGCGGGGTTTTCGCGCATTCCAAGTAGCAATAAAAACTGGGCAACGGGGCATATTCCGATGGATAACCAACTCCATCCATTTTTTGTTAACTACCTAGAAGATTTTAGAGGCGCTGGGGCAATAGCCTCAAGTGCCAGCGATATGAGCCAATGGCTACGTACGCAACTTGCTGGTGGCACAATGCCAAATGGCGAGCAGTTATTTAGCGAAAAACAACAAGCGCAAATGTGGCATCCACATATAACGGCTATGGCGTCTAAAAGCGCGTTTGAGGCGTATCATCAGCAATTTAGAGGTTACGGGCTAGGCTGGAGTATTGAGGACTACCACGGCTTTAAAAAGCTTGGTCACGGTGGCGGTATTTTAGGCATGGTGTCGCAGGTTACATTACTACCTGAGAAAAAACTCGGTATTGTTATTTTAAGTAATCAGCAAGCATTTGGTGCACTAGCGGCAGTAACCCACGAAGTGCTTGAAGATGCGCTTGAGCTTGAAGATAAAGATTGGGTTGAAGACTTAGCTAAAAAGCATTTTGAAAGCAAAGAGAAAGCATACGCTAACGCAAAGCCTGCAGCGCCAGCTGATTATCAACCGCAACTACCTAATATTAATTACACTGGTACATTGCACGATAATTGGTACGGCGATGTAATTATTGAGCAGCTTGATGGCAAATTACATATTGATTTTACGCATACCAAGGGCTTAAAAGGCTCGCTTGAGCATTACACTGGCAATACTTTTATTGTTAAGTGGGATGAAAAGCTACTTGAGGCTGATGCGTTTATTAACTTTAATATGAATACAGAAAACAGAGTGAGTAGCGCTAAAATGCGTGCAGTATCAACGCAAGTAACCGACTTTAGTTTTGACTTTAGAAATTTAAAATTAACAGCAAAATAACTGTTTTTGCTATCCCTAATTTGCTATATCTAGCGTAAAGGGTATACACCAAAGTCGCAAAGCCACCCAAGGGTGGCTTTGTTATATTATGTTTAATGATACAGTTAGGAGCTTTTATGCGTACCGCAATTATTTCTCACCCTCATTGTCGTAAACATAAAATGATTGATGATCACCCAGAGTGCCCAGAGCGGTTAGATGCTATTAACGATCGCTTACTAGCAAGCGGGTTAGATATTGCTATTGAGCAAAAGCAAGCGCCTAAAGCGCAACGAGAGCATTACTTACTTGCGCATGACGAATCATTAGTTAGCTCCGTTGAAAGTAAAATACCTACCCAAGGGCTTGTCGATTTAGACGGTGATACTTGGTTATGTCCCGATTCATTAAAAGCAATTGAGCGTGCAGTAGGAGCCGGTATTTTAGCGGTAGATGAAATACTAGAGGGCAACCTTGATGCTGCATTTTGCTCGGTGCGCCCGCCGGGGCATCATGCAAATCGCACTACCTCATCCGGTTTTTGTGTATTTAACAACCTTGCTATTGCGGTTAAATATGCACAAAGCAAAGGGGTTAAGCGCATTGCTATTGTTGATTTTGATGTACATCATGGTAATGGCACTCAAGATATATTTATAGATGATAAAAACGTCTTGTTTTGCTCTTTATTTCAGCATCCATTTTATCCCAATACAGTGGTTGAAAATAACACCACGTTAGTTAATTCACCTTTGCCAATTGCCAGCGACGGTAACGATTTAAAAGCGGTATTTGAGCAGCAATGGCTGCCTAAACTAAATGCTTTTAAGCCTGACATGTTATTTATTAGCGCAGGATTTGATGCTCACCTCGAAGATGATATGGCTAGTTTAAAGTTTGTAGAGGAAGATTACCGCTGGCTAACCGAGCAATTAGCCCGCTTTAGTGAGCAGCATAATTGCCGCGGTATAGTGTCGTATTTAGAAGGGGGGTATGCGCTTTCTGCATTGGGTCGCAGTGCAATTGCACATGTAAAAGCGTTAGTCGATTATGAGTAACGCAAATGCTTGCTCAGGTGTTAGCTGCTTAATTTTACTTAGGCAACACTGACCTTCTTTTAGCAAATAATCTTTCACTAAATCTGCTAATTCAATGGCACTAATGGCTGTTTTTGGCTCGCCACTTAATGTTGTATAACTATACTTACTATCTAAAATAATAATTCTGCTTTTTTGCAGCTCATCCATCGCATATACAAAATCATCTACTTCATCAGGCTGCTCAGCTAACTCAATTTCATTGTTATAAATAATAATTTTTGGATACGACATGCTTATTTATTGTCCTACATCAAAGGGGGAATATTTGCTCGATTTATACTCGCTTATTAGTGCAAATTTAGGGAGTAGAATAATGCCACACAGTAGCCGTTTTCAAAAAGTAGGTGATATTTTTACTAATAAGGTAATAACCTGTAGCAAGCATACGCCATTAATTGATGCGGTTAAACTAATGCGGGCACATAATATCAGTGCAATATTTATTGCGCAGCAACAACGCATATTAGGTGTTTGGACAGAAACAGACTGTTTAAAACTCGACTTTACCAATCCTGCAGTTACAAGCACTAGCATTAAAGATGTGATGACGAGCCCGGTCTTAAGTGTCCCTAGCCAGCAGTTATTAAGTGATACCGCACTAACTTTTCATCAGCATGGTGTAAGGCATTTACTCGTTACCGATAACAACAACGTACCGTGTGGGGTAATTAGCATTACAGATATTGTGCGCAATCAAGGGCTTGATCATTACTTACAGTTTCGCACTATTAACGACCAGTACACTAAAAACATAACAATTGTACCTAGCTCATTAGCGCTAAATGAAGCGGTGAAATTAATGCGCGAACGCAGCGAAAAAGTTATTTTAGTTTTTAATCAACAGCAAAAAGAACATGGCATTATTACGCAGCGCGATTTATTACACCTGATCACACGCCAGAGCGAGCAGAGTGTGTGCTGGGATTTAGCAAGTCGACCGCTTTATAAAATAACCCCACAAGATAGCCTGTTCGATGCTTACAAATTAATGTTAGATAGCCAAGTACGGCATTTAGTGGTGAGCGACAATGATGAAATTGAAGGCGTGTTGTCACTCGAACATTTAATACATGAAATTGAAAGTGCGTATTGTTCTGAGCTAGAAAAAGTATTAGTGCAACGAGATTTAGCCCTACAGCACTCGCAGCGAAACCTATACTTAGCCAATAAAATAATAGATTCATCGCTAGACGGCATAATGATTGCCCATAGTAATTGCACTATTATGCAAGTAAACCCAGCGTTTACCCAATTGACTGGCTATAAAGAGCATGAAGTTATAGGTAAGTGCCCAAGTATATTGAGCTCTGGGCGGCATGATAAAAGCTTTTATATAAAAATGTGGGATGCAATCAACAAAACGGGCGTGTGGCAGGGAGAAATTTGTAATCGTAAAAAAAATGGCGATATTTATATAGAGTGGTTAACTATAATTGAAATTAAAGAGCCTAATAATTCAGATGCTATTTATGCGGCAATTTTTAGTGATATTACCGAGCGAAAAAATGCTGAAGATAAAATTGTGCAGTTGGCTTATTTTGATGAATTAACGGGCCTACCAAATAGACGTTTGTTTAACGACAGGCTCAAAATGGCTTTGGCTGCAGCTCACCGCGACCAGCATTTATTGGCGGTGATGTTTATCGATCTAGATCGCTTTAAAGAAGTAAACGATAGTTTAGGCCATAGCGCAGGGGATTGTTTATTAACTCTGGTTGCTGCGCGTATCGAGGCTACTTTAAACGAAGGCGATACCTTAGCGCGTTTAGGGGGAGATGAATTTGTAGTGCTGTGCGAAATAAATAAGATTGATGCAGTAGCTAGTTTAGCTGACAAAATACTAAATAACTTAAACTCTCCGTTTCAATTAGACCATGTTGAAGTAGGTGTAACAGCTTCGATTGGCGCGGCTGTTTACCCTGATGATGGCCTAGACAGCGAAACACTGCTAAAGCATGCCGATATTGCTATGTATCGCTCAAAAGATGTGGGGCGTAATTCGTTTCAATTATTTAAACCTTCTATGAATGCTCGCTCGCTAGAGCGCCTAGCCATGATGAGCCGTTTTCAGCATGCGTTAGATAATAACGAATTTGAATTGTATTTTCAGCCAAAACAATGCCTTAAAAGTGAACAGATTATGGGCGTTGAGGCATTATTGCGTTGGCACGACCCCGATTTGGGAATGATATCGCCCGCGCAATTTATTCCGCTTGCTGAAGAGCTAGGGTTGATAGTGCGGTTAGATTTATGGGTTATTAATCAGGCGGGTAAAGTACTAACGCTATGGCAAAAAGAAGGACTGGTGGCTGGGCGCTTAGCAATTAATATATCGGCATGTCATTTAAGCCAAGGCAAGCTGGCAAACAATATTAGCACTATGCTTAAACATTATAATTTACCCGGTAATTTACTTGAAATAGAGCTGACAGAAAGCAGCTTTATTAGCTCATTTACACAGGCTAAAACGCAGTTGCAGCAACTAAAAAAACTGGGCGTGCATATAGCATTAGACGACTTTGGTACCGGGTACTCGGCATTGAGTTATTTAACTAAACTGCCTTTTGATACATTAAAAATAGACGCGAGCTTTATTGCTAAAATCCCTGATGAATACGGCAATAGCCAAATAGTTGCAGCGCTTATTGCACTGGCAAGTAATTTAAACTTAATGGTAGTGGCAGAGGGAGTTGAGCAGCTAGCTCAAAAAAACTACCTTATTAGCTTAGGGTGTAATGTTATACAGGGGTATTACTATTGCCGCCCGTTAACGCAGCGGCAATGGTTTGATTTTTATCGGTTAAACTACTTATCTGCGAGCACTCAACCAACTGGCACTTAGCCTACGGTTACTTCGTAAGAGGTGAATTTTCGAATGTTAATAACGCCTTTTTCAAAAATTAAATATTGACCTTTAATGCCTTGTAAAACACCGCTTACTACCGGGTCTTTATCAAAGTTAAACGAGCTGATTTTGGTTGGGTATTCGCTTACCGGAAAGTTTAAATCAACTACGTCTTCATCTAGCTGTTCAATAGCTGTTGCGCCAAATAGCTCGCTTAGCTCATTTAGCTTTGCACTAATTTGTGGAATAAGCTCAGCGGCTGCAGCTTTTAAATCTAGCGCTTCGTTTTGGCCTTTTAGCATATTGCGCCAATTAGTTTTATCAGCAATAAATTCAGCCAATGCCACTTCTACTAAGCCTGATTGCAACCGTGTTTGCACTTTAAAAATAGGCAATGCTTGGGTAGCGCCTTGATCAACCCAGCGAGTTGGTATTTGCGTGTGGCGAGTAATACCCACTTTTAGTCCTGAGGTATTAGCGAGGTAGACGTAATGCGGGATCATGCAATTTTCTTCTCCCCACTCTGGCTCGCGGCAAGTACCTTGATCGTAATGGCAGGTTTCTGGCTTCATAATACACATATCGCAACTAGCAAGTTTGCGCATGCATACAAAGCAATGGCCTTGAGAATAGCTTTTTTTGGTTTTTTTACCGCAGCTAGAGCATAAAATTGTGCCGCTAAAAGTAAGCGTTAGCTCTTTGCCTATAAATGCATTTAAGTCGACTAAGTGCTCACCCACAGGTAAGTGATATTGTACCGGCTCGGTTAAGCTCGATTTTAATTTACGCAATGTGCCTTGCATCTTTACTTGGCCCTTAAAGATGTTAAAAAGGGGAGTCTAACATTTTTAAATTATATTGGCTGTTTAAGTACTGTAAATAATCGTCATACGCGAGTGGTTTGGCGTAAAGGTATCCTTGTGCGTGATCGGCGTTCATACCTTTAAGTAAGTCGTGAACCTCTTGCGTTTCTACCCCTTCAATAGTAATTGTTGACATCCTCCACCACCTCGCCAAGCGCCTGAACAAGTTCAGGAAAGGAGGGGGATTCCGATTAGTTTAAAACCATCGGGGCCTTATGATCACTCATAAGGCAAGTTCCTGCTTCAACAAGCTGACTAATGTCAATCTCTCCACAGGCTAGAACGCGATGACCTCGCGCTAAAATATTTAATGCGCCAACATGATCCGCATTATCTTGATAACCGCACTTCGCACATTCAAACTTAGACTGCGTTAATCGGTTATCTTTTGATTGATGACCACACGCTGGACACGTTTGACTGGTATGTTTCGGATCAACAAAAATAACCTGACCGCCGAGCCAATCCTGCTTATATTTCAGCATCTCTTTAAACATTCCCCATCCTTGATTGAGAATGACGCGGTTTAAGCCAGATTTTTGTTTCACCATTTTTCCATGCTGCTCACTGTTGCCTTTGCTGTTTTTCGTCATATTTCTAATTTTAAGATCTTCTAGCACGATGATTGCGTGGCTTTTGCTCAACTGTGTTGAGATCTTATGTAATTTGTCATGACGAATATTGGCAACTTTCGTATGAAATGTTGTGATCTTTGCTTTTAATTTTTTCCAGTTACTTGAAAATTTCACTTTTCTAGCAAGTTGCTTCTGTAATCGTTTGATCCTGATTGTCTGTTTACTGGTATCTATCGGCTCCACAAAACTGCCATCAGAAAAGGTAATTAGGCGTTTCACGCCTAAATCTCCGCCAATTATGGCGTTTGATGGGTGCTTAGGTGGTGCTACTTCTTGTTCAACTTGGATTGAAACAAACCAGTGCTTTCCTTTTTGTGAAACAGTGACGTTTTTAGCTTTTCCTAAAATAGCTTGGCTTTTTCTAACATTAACCCAACCGATTTTAGGTAAAAAAATACGTTTCCCATTCTTGTCGATTTTAAAGCCTTGTGGAAAACTAAAGCTATTCACCTCTCCTTTTTTCTTAAAAGTAGGCACCCGTTTGAGTGGTTGGTTTTTATCGAATGCGTCTTTAAAGGCGCGTTCAAGCTGTTTTAATGTTTGTTGGATAGTTTGTGCGGGCGATAGTGTTAAAAAGCCATACTCCTCGCTTTTTTTCCAAAGTTTGGAAAAGAAATCCAACTCTTGGTAGTAGCAAATTTTTTGTTCATTCTGTAACTTAAATAAGTTAATCGCTAAGGCTTTATTCCACAAGAATCGACAATTTCCCGCATATTGCGCCATTTTAGCGTTAATATCGGGTGTTGTTTTTAAACGAAATTTATAAGCTTTGCGAATAATCATACTGTTATTATATACAGTCAATCAAAAAGGAACAACCCACTTAGTCGCTTCGCGACTATTGCCTTATATCACCGACCTAAAGGAGCGGTGTTTTACGGCAAAAGTTGATAAAAAATATTAATATAAGTATCGCTGCGGCTAGCGGATGATAACGTAACGTTTTAAACTTCAAATTATGCTGTGCTTTTTTGAGTCCTTTAAAATAGTGTAGCACTAAAAAAGCGCAGCCAAGCTGCGCTTTTAAAATTTGCACTTAATAGTAATATTAACCAGTAGGTTATATTTAACCTACATTAATGCTATTTAACTATTTTGCTCTCTCGCAATAGCACGATATGCAATATCAGTACGATATTCCATGCCATCCCAGCTGAGTTGCTTTATTAGCTCGTAAGCGCGTTGCTGCGCTTCGGTTACGGTATTACCCAGTGCGGTGGCACATAATACACGTCCGCCCGCAGTTACTACGTCATTACCGTTTTGTTTAGTACCAGCATGAAATACTTTTTCGCCAGCAGGGTAGTCAACCTGTAAACCCGATATAACATCGCCTTTAGGATAATCACCAGGATAGCCTTTAGCGGCCAGTACTACACCAACGGCTGCACGTGGATCAAACGCTATGGTGGTTTTATCCAGTTCAACACGATTAGCCGCTTCAATTAACTCGACTAAGTCTGATTGCAAACGTAGCATCATAGGTTGAGTTTCCGGGTCGCCAAAACGACAGTTATACTCAATTACTTTTGGCGTGCCATCGGTATCTATCATTAAGCCAGCGTATAAAAAGCCTGTGTACGGATGACCCTCGCTCGCCATGCCCTCTACCGTTGGGTAAATCACTTCGTTCATAATACGCTGATGAATTTCATCGGTAACTACTGGCGCAGGTGAATAAGCACCCATACCGCCAGTGTTAGGGCCAGCATCGCCATTGTAAGCGCGTTTATGATCTTGGCTAGTGGCAAATGGTAATACGTTTTTGCCATCTACCATCACAATGAAAGACGCTTCTTCACCTTCTAAAAACTCTTCGATAACTACGCGGCTACCAGCATCACCAAAAGCATTACCCGCAAGCATGTCACGAATAGCATCTTCAGCCTCGGCTTCAGTCATCGCAACAATAACGCCTTTACCTGCGGCTAAACCATCTGCTTTGATTACAATTGGCGCGCCTTTTTCTTTTAAATAAGCAAGGGCAGGGGCAACCTGTTCAAAGGTTTGGTAATCGCCACTAGGGATATTGTGACGCGCTAAAAAGTCTTTAGTAAACGACTTTGAGCCTTCAAGCTGAGCTGCGCCCGCTGTTGGGCCAAATATAGCTAGGCCGTGTTCACGAAACTTATCAACCACACCTAATACTAACGGGATCTCAGGGCCTACAATAGTAAGCTCAACATTATTTTGTTGTGCAAACTGAAGTAAACCGTCTAAGTCGTCAACATTCATTGCAACGTTCTCAAGTTTTGGCTCAAGTGCTGTGCCCGCATTACCAGGGGCTACAAATACTGTGTTTACTTTGGTGTTTTGAGCGGCTTTAAACGCAAGAGCGTGTTCGCGGCCGCCGCTGCCAATGACTAAAACATTCATGGCGAAAAATTCCTATTTAAAGCGGTTTTTTAAATTTCAGCGTCATGCGGTCACTTTCACCAATGGCTTTATATTTATCGGCATCTTGATCGCCTAAACGTAAGCTTGGTGGTAGCGTCCATACCCCTTTAGGGTGATCGGCTGTATCTTTTGGGTTAGCATTTATTTCACTACTAGCAACTAATTCAAACCCAGCTTGTTTAGCTATTTCAATTACGTAGCTTTGCTTCATGTAACCACTGCTTTTTTGATCGTCATCGGCGCGTGCTTCAGGCAATCTATGCTCTACTACACCTAAAGTGCCACCTGGTTTGAGTGCGGTATAAAAAGATTTAAACGCACTAAGTGCGCCGTCTTTATTTTTACCCATATACCAGTTATGCACATTTCTAAAGGTAAGTATCATATCGGCGCTATTTGCAGGGGCAAGTTCGGTGTGAGTAACAGGAGCAAACTCAGTTACTATTACTTTACTAAAGCGTGGGTCTTGCGTTACTTTTTGTTCAAACTCAGAGCGAGAACGCTGATAAAAGCCAGTCGCATCTTTTGGAAAATGCGCGGCGTAAAATTTGCCATTATCTTTGAGTACAGGCGCTAAAATTTCGCTGTACCAACCACCACCGGGCGATATTTCTACCACGCTCATATTCGGCTTTAAGCCAAAAAATGCCAGCGTTTGTGCTGGATGACGAAACTTGTCACGCTCACTGTTTTTAGCAGCGCGCTGCTCATCATTAAGTGCATTAGCAACTAATGAGTTTTCACTGTGGTTATGAGCCAAGCTTGCTGCAGAGCTAAGAGCAATAGTGGCGACAAGTATAGATTTTAAAGCAAATTTCATCATTTTATTCTTCACTGTTAGTTTAATGAACAATCAGAATACGTTAATTGATTGCAAACAAACAGAGCTAAACTCAAACTTCAGTGTTTAGCTCTATAAGTGATTAGTGGCGGAAGTGGCGCATACCAGTAAGTACCATTGCCATGCCAGCTTCGTCTGCTGCGGCAATCACTTCTGCATCACGCATTGAGCCACCTGGCTGAATTACTGCCGTTATGCCAGCGGCTGCAGCTGCGTCAATACCATCACGAAATGGGAAGAATGCATCCGATGCCATAACTGAACCTTTAACTTCAAGGTTTTCATCTGCTGCTTTAATACCGGCAATTTTAGCCGAGTAAACGCGGCTCATTTGGCCCGCGCCTACACCGATTGTCATACCGTCACGGGCATATACAATGGCGTTAGATTTAACAAATTTAGCTACTTTCCAGCAAAATAATAAGTCTTTAAGCTCTTGCTCAGTAGGTTGGCGCTTAGATACAACTTTTAAATCGCCTTGCGTTACCATGCCTAAGTCGCGGTCTTGCACTAAAATACCGCCATTAACGCGTTTAATGTCTTGTCCTGCGGCTTTACCTGTCCACTGTCCACATACTAATAAACGTACGTTTTGTTTAGCCGAAACAATTTTGGCTGCAGCATCAGATACGCTAGGAGCAATAATTACTTCCACAAATTGACGCTCAACAATTGCTTCTGCGGTTGCTGCATCTAACTCTTGGTTAAAGGCAATAATGCCACCAAATGCCGACGTAGGGTCGGTTTTAAAAGCACGTTCATATGCTTCAAGAATATTGCTACCGATGGACACGCCACATGGGTTTGCATGTTTTACGATTACACAGGCTGGTACGTCAAATTCTTTAACACACTCAAGCGCAGCATCGGTATCAGCAATGTTGTTGAAAGATAACGCTTTACCTTGCAGTTGAGTTGCTGTTGCTACTGAAGCTTCAACAATATCGTTTTCAACATAGAAAGCCGCGTCTTGATGCGAGTTTTCGCCGTAGCGCATATCTTGCTTTTTAGTGAACTGCATATTGATAGTGCGTGGGAACTTAGTATCTTCGGCGGCTTCCTCTGTGTAATCAGGAACCATTTTACCGAAGTAATTAGCAATCATGCCATCGTACTGAGCGGTGTGCTCGTAGGCTGCTATAGCAAGGTCAAAACGGGTTTTATAGGTAGTAGAACCCTTATTGCTTTGCATTTCGCTGATCACGCGGTCGTAGTCGCTGGCGTTTACCACAATAGTAACGTCTTTATGATTTTTAGCCGCTGCGCGAACCATAGTCGGGCCGCCAATATCTATGTTTTCAATAGCATCTTCAAGGCTGCAGTTTTCTTGAGCGACAGTATTCGCAAAGGGGTATAAGTTAACTACAACAATGTCGATAGCAGAAATATTGTTTTCTGCCATTACGCTTTCATCTTGTCCGCGACGCGCTAAAATGCCGCCGTGAATTTTTGGATGAAGTGTTTTTACGCGGCCATCCATGATTTCTGGGTGACCTGTGTGATCTGATACTTCAGTGACTTTTATGCCGTTATCAGCAAGTAGTTTACAGGTACCGCCAGTTGATAAAATATCAACACCTTGCGCTTCTAATGCGCGGGCAAATTCAACTATACCGGTTTTATCAGACACACTTAATAGTGCGCGACGAATGGGACGATGTGTATCCATTGTAGTTTGATTTCCTCAGTTTATGAGCTAGCTTAGAAGCGGGCATTTTAACTGATAACAACTCAAAAAACGACTTATTAAGGGTGAGCATTTTGCAATTAGCACTTGTAGCAATAATGCAGCTCCTTATGGATTAACTAAGGTTAAACCTTATGTTATGCATTTATTACTAGCATAATTGAGTACTTAACCTAAATTATGCTTAAAAGGCAACGCCAATCTACATGAATAATACTAACGCTTAGTGACACCAACCAACTAAAACATGAGCATTTTAGCTTATTAAATAACTAACTCAGTGCGTTGAAAATAGCTGCTAAAGATAGGTTTACTAGCTGGAAATCAGGTTAAATAGCAGGCATAAAAAAAGCACCCTAAGGTGCTTTTATATAAATTAACGGCCATAAATAGCTATTAATTTATACCCTATGTATTGGCTTAGTAAGCATGCTTACAAGTCAATACAAAAAGTATTAGTTCATGCCGTATTTTTTAAGCTTTTTACGTAAAGTACCACGGTTGATACCTAGTAAAATTGCTGCACGTGTTTGGTTACCACGTGTATACGTCATTACTTCTTCCAGTAATGGCGCTTCTAGCTCTGAAAGAACAAGGTCGTAAACGTCTTGCACATCTTGACCGTTAAGCTGCTTTAAATAGTGGTGAACAGCTTTCTTTACTGCGTCACGTAATGGCTGCGGTTTCTCGTGTGCCTGAACATGAGGGTTAGTGATAAATGGAGAAGTCACGTTTTGTTCGAACATTATTTAATCTCTTTCTTTCTTAGTTAGCTGCTAGTGTTTTAAAGTATTGCTCTAATACGTCAACTTGTGTAAGTGGGTTGTCGATCGTATTAAATACTCGCCTAAACTGACCATCACGGTCATGGGTTTGCAAATACCAAGATACATGCTTACGAGCAATTCGCGCTCCCATTGGCTCACCGTAAAACGTATGGAGATTAGTTAAATGCTCCATTAAAATACTGCGCACCTCTGCAATAGCAGGTGGCTGTAAATGCTCTCCGGTTCGCAAATAGTGGTCTATCTCCCTAAATATCCAAGGGCGACCTTGGGCGGCTCGGCCAATCATAATGGCATCTGCACCCGTATAATCTAATACCTGCTTTGCTTTTTCTGGTGATGTAATATCACCGTTTGCAACCACAGGAATCGACACCGAACGTTTAATGTCCCTAATCGTGGCGTACTCAGCTTCACCCTTGTACATACATGCGCGTGTGCGCCCATGTACGGCAAGTGACGCTATGCCATAACGTTCAGCTATTCTCGCAATCTCTACACCATTACGGTTATCCAGATCCCATCCAGTACGGATTTTAAGTGTTACAGGTATATCAACAGCATTAACGACTGCATCAATAATCTCTTCCACAAGTTCAGGAAACTGTAATAAAGCAGAGCCAGCGAGTTTCTTGTTCACTTTTTTTGCTGGGCACCCCATATTGATATCTATGATTTGTGCACCATTAGCAACATTGAATTGTGCGGCCTGTGCCATAAGTTCAGGATCAGCTCCTGCAATTTGCACCGCGCGTATTCCCGACTCACCGCTGTGATCCATACGGTTCATCGATTTTTCGGTTTTCCAAACATCAGGATTCGATGATAACATTTCAGACACAGCAAGCCCCGCACCTAAGCGGCGACAAAGTTGTCTAAATGGTCTATCTGTAATACCGGCCATAGGCGCGACAATTACGTTATTCTCAAGTTGGTATTTACCGATACGCACTATATTCAATAGGCCTCTTTTCAAGGGGCGCTAAGTTTACGGTTTTTTTAGCAAAAATCAAAGGCTATAAATTGAACAAAAGTAACTTTTTTTTGCCCTTTTCGTATTGACATTTGATAACCGTATGACAAAGCGGTTTATTTGTTTGAAATTTAAGCAGCTTTTATTTTTAGTATAAAATAGAGATAAATTTTATTTTGTAAATAAATGGTAAAGCCTGTTAAATACAGGCTTCAGATGCTTGTTTTAAGTAAAAGCTCTAAATAGCGTTGGGCAGTGCTTATGCTTTTTTAGTGCCACTTACACGGGTCCAATCACCTTCAATAGCAATGTCGTCCAGCTCAATAAAGGGGGCATAAACATCGGCAACCGATTGCGCTTGCTCAGTTAAAATCCCCGACATAGCTATTTTGCCACCGGGTTTTAATAACCCTAAAATAACACTATGCAGTTCACGTAACGGTTGCGCTAAAATATTAGCAACGACTATATCGGCACTAAATTCAGGTTGGTTTTCTGGCAGGTATACTTCTAATTTGTCGGCAACACCATTACGGTTAGCATTATCTAAGCTTGCTTCTAGTGCTTGTGGGTCTATATCTATACCAATCATGCGCTCTGCGCCAAGCTTAATAGCAGCAATACCCAAAATGCCCGAGCCACAACCAAAATCAACCACAGTTTTATCGGTTAAGTCTTGGCTTTCAAGCCACTTTAAACACAATGCGGTAGTCGCGTGAGTGCCAGTACCAAATGCAAGGCCTGGGTCGAGCAATACGTTTACTGCATCAGGATCCGGTATGTCGCGCCAGCTTGGGCAAATCCAAAGTCTTTTGCCAAATTGGATCGGGTGAAAGTTATCCATCCACTCACGTTCCCAATCTTTGTCTTCAAGTTGTTCTATTTTATATGTTAGATTTTGCGCAACTGATTTATCTGCGTTTAACAGCGCTACAACGCTATCCATATCGTGATTAGCATCAAATAAGCCTATTACCGTAGTATCGGCCCAAAATTGCACAGTGCCTATTTTAGGCTCATAGATAGGCGTGTCTTTGGCGTCAATAAAAGTAACCGATGCACTACCAGCTTCAACTAGTAGATCACTAATTAAATCAGCGTTATCAGCGTTGGCGTTAATACGAATTTGGATCCAAGCCATGTTTATTTCCAGATAAAGGGGGTAAATAGAAAAAAGGCCGCAAGAGCGGCCTTTTTAGTTTTAATATGTATTAGCCGCTTATTATTTAGCGTCTAAAAAGCTTTTCAGTAAATCAGAGCGAGAAGGGTGACGTAATTTACGCAGCGCCTTTGCTTCTATTTGACGAATACGTTCACGTGTTACGTCAAACTGCTTACCTACTTCTTCTAAGGTGTGGTCGGTATTCATATCAATACCAAAACGCATACGCAGTACTTTAGCTTCACGGGCTGTTAGGCCAGCAAGTACGTCGTTAGTTGCGCCACGAAGCGACTCCATAGTTGCCGAATCAATTGGCGAATCAATGGTCGTATCTTCGATAAAGTCACCTAAATGCGAATCTTCATCATCACCAATCGGTGTTTCCATCGAAATTGGCTCTTTAGCAATTTTAAGTACCTTACGAACTTTGTCTTCAGGCATCATCATGCGTTCAGCTAATTCTTCTGGATTTGGCTCACGGCCCATTTCTTGTAACATTTGACGTGAAATACGGTTAAGTTTATTAATCGTTTCAATCATATGTACCGGAATACGGATCGTTCTTGCTTGGTCAGCAATAGAGCGCGTGATTGCTTGGCGTATCCACCACGTAGCATAAGTCGAAAACTTATAACCACGGCGATATTCAAACTTATCAACGGCTTTCATCAAACCAATATTACCTTCTTGAATTAAATCCAAGAACTGTAAACCACGGTTTGTATATTTTTTAGCAATTGAAATTACCAAACGTAAGTTAGCTTCAACCATCTCTTTTTTCGCACGGCGAGCTTTAGCTTCACCAATACTCATACGACGGTTTATGTCTTTTATACGCTCAATATTTAAGCCAGTGCTACTTTCAATAACACGTAATTTATTCAGACTACGAATGATCTCAGGCTTAACTTCTTCAAGTTTTGCCGAGTACTTTTCGTTAGCTGCAATTTCTAAATCAACCCAAGTAGCATCCGTTTCGTTATTAGCAAAGTGCTTAACAAACGTTTTCTTTGGTAACTTAGCAATTTGTACTGCTTGTTTCATGATGAGACGTTCTTGAACGCGAACTCTGTCCATCATTTCACGCATGTTATTAACCATGCGATCAAATTGCTTAGGTATTAATTTAAAGGTTTTGAATAACTCACCAATTTCAAATATAGCGGCAAGAGAATCTGGGTGCGAGCGACCTTTAGCTTCAAACGTTTCACGTGCTTTATTATATAAATCACGTAAATTTTCAAAATGAACACGTGCTTCTTCAGGATCTGGTCCTGTGTCTACTTCTTCTTCGTCTTCATCATCTTCGTCGCTGTCGTCATCGTCTTTATCGTCGTCATTAAGTTGTTTTGCACTTAATTCTGAACCAATATTAGTTGCCGAAATTGGCGCTGTGTCTTCATTAGGATCAATAAAGCCAACGATAATATCGCTAAGGCGCATTTCTTCTGCTTCAAACTTATCCCACTGCTCGAGTAGGTAAGTAATTGCTTCAGGGTATTCAGCAACCGAAATTTGTACTTGGTTAATGCCTTCTTCAATACGCTTAGCGATTACAATTTCGCCTTCACGGGTCAGAAGTTCAACAGTACCCATTTCACGCATGTACATGCGTACCGGATCCGTTGTGCGGCCGATCTCTTTTTCTACGGTCGCAAGGGCTGCAGCGGCAGCTTCAGCTGCGTCTTCGTCTGTCGTTGTTTCTTGCATCATTAGTTCATCGGCATCTGGCGCGTTTTCGCTAACCTTGATACCCATGTCATTAATCATGCTAATGATATCTTCTACTTGATCTGAGTCTATAATATCTTGTGGAAGGTGATCATTTACTTCTGCAAAAGTTAAGTAGCCTTGCTCTTTACCTTTTAGAATCAGAAGTTTTAATTGTGACTGAGGAGTTGGATCCATAGAGATTTTTTCTTCCACTCTGATAAGTTGATACAACAGGCGCCATCATGTAGTTTGCCTTAAAGCTAAACTAGAATAATGTGACGCAGTGAATAGCGTAGTATAACAGTTTAAATCAAATTTGACTAGCTGTTAGTCGCTTTTAACGCTGTCATTAACAAATGACATTCAAGTCTTTCATCGCTATTTAGACCTTGCGTCTTATCCTTTATTAATAGGGTCTCTAGTCGATAATTTAAACACTGATCTTCAATAAATTTAAAAGTATTTTGAAAAACAGTCTCTAAACGCTCTTCATTTATTTGATGTTGCCACGTTGCCAGCTTAGTTAGCGGGTCATAATCGTCAGTGCCTCTAAAAAATTCGAGCAACTGCGCTGTGGTAACATCTTCTTTTTGCAACGCTTGATGTTGTAAGCGTAGTAGCAAACCAATGCCGGCAATATTCATTTGTGCTAAATCGGGCAAATAGGGCACGCTTTTCGCCATTTGCGGGTGTTGAATTAAAATACCGATTGCTTGGCGCATGGGGGTTATTTTAAATTTTCGCTCAATTGAATGCTGTTGCTTAGGTGTTTTTAAGCGATTATTGAGTTGCTCACGAGTACGGCCAATTAATCGCCCGAGCTGCTCAAGAATATTTTCTTGATAAAACTCACTAGGAATTTTTTCAATTAATGGTAATGCGGCACTAAGTAACTTGGCTTTACCCGAATCAAGCGTTAAATCTATTTCTAGGCTGAGCTTATTGAATAACACTTTAGTGAAATCATCGGCTGCATTTAAGCGTTGTTCAAACTTATCTTTACCTTCGGCTTGTACTAAGGAGTCGGGGTCTTCGCCGTCGGGTAAAAATACAAAGTTTAATGCTTTACCATCATTTAAATAAGGCAGTGCGTTTTCGAGCGCACGCCAAGCTGCATCACGCCCTGCACGGTCACCATCGTAACAACAAATTACTTTATCTGTTGTTCTAAATAGAGTGTGCATATGCTCACTGGTTGTTGCTGTCCCAAGTGCTGCAACGGCATATTCAATACCTTGCTCTGCCAGCGCCACCACATCCATATAGCCTTCAACAATCAGTACATGGTCGAGCTTTTTGTGTGCTTGTTTAGCTTCATATAAACCATAGAGTTCAAAGCCTTTATGAAAAATACGTGTCTCTGGCGAGTTTAAATATTTAGGGCCTTGATCGGCTTGCATTACGCGCCCACCAAAGGCAACTACGCGGCCACGTTTATCGCGAATAGGGAACATTAATCGATCGCGAAAAAAGTCAAACTGTCTGCCAGGTGTTTTTTCTGAGGCGAGTTTTAGCTCTACCAATTGCTCTTTTTGTTCTTTGTTACGGCCAAGTTGTAGGCACAAACCATCCCATTCACTTGGTGCATAACCTATCATGAACTTTTTAACTATTTCGCCGCTTAAGCCCCGGCCTTTAACGTATTCAATAACAGCGGCAGAATTACTATGGTGCTTTAACTGGTGTTGATAAAACCTTGCAGTATGGAGCATTAAATCGTAATCAGAGCGTTTTTGCGCTGCAGTACGCTCAGGTGCCGAGCCGCTACCTTGCTCACGGGGAACTTCTAAATTAAGTAAACTTGCAAGCTCTTCAATAGCATCAACAAACTCAAGTTTTTCGTATTCCATAACAAACGAAATAGCATTACCGTTAACGCCACAGCCAAAGCAGTGATAAAACTGTTTATCTTGGGAGACGGTGAACGAAGGCGATTTTTCGTTATGAAAAGGGCAGCAAGCTTGGTAGTCTTTACCGGCTTTTTTAAGACCGACTTTTGAGTCTATCAGGTCGACAATATCGGTTCTGGCAAGCAAGTCATCTATAAAATTACGTGGGATCTTTCCAGCCATTAGTAAAATAACGTCCTGAGATAATTAGAATAACAATGAAAGCGAGATTAAATTTATAACCCTACAAATAAAACCAAGCGATTTTATACGCATATATTAATTGCTATTAAATAGGGCGGGTGCAAATAGCACGTTTGTAGATTTGAACACAAATCGGATACAAAAACAAAGAAACCGAGCTCTAGGCTCGGTTTACTTCAATCATACTTAATGTATGTGGGAGTACTAGGCTGTTAATCGTTGCTTAATTAAACCAGAGATTTTGCCCATATCGGCGCGACCTTCAGCTTTGCTTTTGATTATACCCATTACTTTACCCATGTCTTGCATACCTGCTGCGTTAGTGTCAGCAATAGCCGCATCAATGAGAGCAATTATTTCTTCTTCACTCAATTTTTGAGGTAAGAAAGTTTCAAGTGCTACTATTTCATTGGCTTCAATATCAGCTAAATCATCACGCCCAGCATCTTTGTACTGAGTGTAAGAGTCACGACGTTGTTTAACAAGCTTCACTATAACGGAGGTAATACCTGCGTCGTCTAGTGTTATTTGCTCGTCTTTTTCACGTTTCATGACTTCAGCAAGTACCATGCGAATAGGGTTAAGACGTAATTTGTCTTTGGCTCTCATCGCATTTTTTTGCGCATCTTTTAGCGTTATTAAAAGGCTCATTTATACAAGACCTAATATATTAGTATAATTTAACGCGACGTGCGTTATCACGAGAAAGTTTTTTCATGTGACGTTTTACTGCAGCAGCTTTTTTACGCTTACGCTCAGCTGTTGGTTTTTCATAGTGCTCGCGACGACGAACTTCTGAAAGGATTCCTGCTTTTTCACATGAACGCTTGAAGCGACGAAGTGCTACGTCAAACGGTTCGTTCTCTCTTACTTTAATTACTGGCATTAAAAATTCACCTACCTAAATTATGAGCGTTGCTCAAGTTGATCAAACATTGATCAAGTGGTTCAAAAATGGTGCGGTATTGTAATCCGAAGCAACACCACATGTAAAGGATAATATTAACAGAAAGCTGGCATCTAAAACAGTGTTAATTTACTTGGCGTTGATACAAACGACAAAAAACTTGTCCAGCCTTTTTTTCTTTAATTAACAACCAGTTGATTGGTGCAGTAAAGGTGCTTAACTCGCTTTCCACCTCAATGTAAATTAAAGCGTCACTGCTTAGCCATTGATTGTTTTCTAGTAAATCAGCGCTCGATTGTGCCAAGTTTTTACGAAATGGCGGGTCAACAAAAACTAGATTAAATGGCTCATTACCATTAATTTGCTCTAAAAATGCCAGTGTATTGGTATGTTTTACGTGTGCGTTTTGCAGCTTTAAAGTACTAATGTTTAGCTCAATTTGCTTTGCTGCGGCAGCGTCAAGTTCAACAAAAGTAGCGCTTTTAGCAAATCGCGACAGTGCCTCAAAACCTAAACCGCCAGAACCGGCAAAACAGTCGAGCACATTTGCCTCTCGGGTATCTTGCATTAACCAATTAAACACAGTTTCTTTTATACGATCAGTTGTTGGGCGCAGCCCTTGTACGTCTTTGACGGGCAGCTTTCGGCCTCTAAATTGGCCACTGATCACTCTAATAAAGCCATCGCTGGATTTGCTAGTTACTTTATTTTGCGTTGTTTTTTTTCTCATTTAGCTCACTAAAAATTGGTATCTGCTATCTAGCTCAGATAATATTGCAATCATATCATAGCGTATTATTTTTCAACTGCATTAAAAGTGGTAGTATAAGCATCCTAGACAATAGATTGTGCCTTTAAACAGTTTAAAATAGCCGTTAACGCACATACTATTATTATCGTTAGTTTATCAGAATTTTATAAGTGGTTATTAGCAAGTATGGCAAAAAAAAGTAAATTACTGTCTTGGTTAGGTTTTGGTAAGTCAGATAAAAAACAACAAGCGGAACAAAGTGCCCAAGAGGCCGATAACCAACAGCAAGCGCGCTTAGCAGCAGAAAAAGCTGAAGCAGAGCATTTAGAGCAACAGCGACTGGCCGCTGAAAAAGCGGAGCAAGAGGCTGCAGAAAAAATAGCAGCGGAGCAAGTCCAAAAAGAGCAAGCCGAAAAGCTAGCGATTGAAAAAGCCAATGCTGAGTTACTCGCAAAACAGCAAGCCGATGCTCATGCATTACAGCTAGAGCAACAGCAGCGTTTAGCAGAGCAAGAAGCGCAGATGCGCCTTGAGCAAGAAAAAGCAGCAGCAGAACAAGCTGAAGCTGAGAATTTAGAGCAGCAAAAGCTTGCAGTCGAGCAAGCACAGAGAGAGCAAGCTGAAAAGCTAGCGATTGAAAAAGCTAATGCTGAGTTACTCGCAAAACAGCAAGCAGATGCTCATGCATTACAGTTAGAGCAACAGCAGCGTTTAGCAGAGCAAGCTGAAAAGCTAGCGATTGAAAAAGCCAATGCTGAGTTACTCGTAAAACAGCAAGCCGATGCTCATGCATTAAAGTTAGAGCAACAGCAGCGTTTAGCAGAGCAAGAAGCGCAGATGCGCCTTGAACAAGAAAAAGCAGCAGCGGAAAAGGCTGAAGCTGAACGCTTAGAGCAAGTACGTATTGCAGCAGAGCAAGCAGAAGCTGAGCGATTAGAACAAGCGCGAATTGCAGCAGAGCAAGCAGAGGCAGAGCGTTTAGAGCAAGCACGTATTGCAGCAGAGCGAGCAGAAGCTGAGCAATTAGAACAGCAACGTATTGCAGATGAACAGGCAGAAGCGTTAGAACAGCAGCGTATTGCAGCAGAGCAAGCAGAGGCTGAGCGCTTAGAGCAGCAGCGTATTGCAGATGAACTTGCAAGCGAAGCAGCTCAAAAAGTAGAGAAACCTAAAAAAGAAGGTTTTTTCTCTCGCCTTAAAAAAGGTTTATTAAAAACTCGCGTTAATATTGGTTCTGGTTTTGCTTCCATATTTAGCGGTAAAAAAATAGACGATGATTTATTTGAAGAGCTAGAAACGCAATTACTCACCGCCGATTTAGGCGTTGATACCACCATGAAGTTAATAGACCGCCTAACTGATGCGGCAAACCGTAAGCAATTAAAAGACGGTGACGCACTTTATGAGCTAATGAAACAAGAAATGGCCGTAATGCTTAAAACTGCAGAGCAGCCGTTGGTTATTCCAGCCGATAAAAAACCATTTGTTATATTAATGGTAGGTGTTAACGGTGTAGGTAAAACGACGACCATTGGTAAATTGGCTAAGCAATTTCAAAGCGAAGGCAAGTCGGTCATGCTTGCTGCGGGTGATACATTTAGAGCCGCAGCGGTTGAGCAACTACAAGTATGGGGCGAACGTAATAGTATTCCTGTTATTGCACAGCATACTGGTGCTGACAGTGCGTCTGTTATTTTTGATGCTTTTCAAGCGGCAAAAGCGCGTAACGTTGACGTATTAATCGCAGATACAGCAGGGCGCTTGCAAAATAAAGACAACTTAATGCAAGAGCTTGAAAAAATAGCGCGAGTAATGAAAAAAATTGATCCTGATGCGCCGCACGAAGTAATGTTAACTATTGATGCAGGCACAGGGCAAAATGCGATTAGCCAGGTAAACTTGTTTAATCAATGCGTTGGTTTAACCGGTATTACTCTTTCAAAACTAGATGGCACGGCAAAAGGCGGTGTTATTTTTGCGGTAGCAGATAAGTTTAACATTCCAATTCGCTATATTGGTGTGGGTGAAAGTATTGATGATTTACGTGCCTTTAAAAGCGATGACTTTATTGATGCGCTATTTAGCCAAGATGAAGACGACGCTTAAAGCTTAGCAAGCTATTAGTACAAGCGTTGAAAAGTGATCAGCGCGACGTTCATAAAGTGAAAGCTTCACCCAAATGGTCATGTTTGTACTTTGATTTTCCGGTTCTGTAGGTGTGGTTTATAACACACCTTTAAAAGGTGGAACTTTTATTTACCAAAAGAGGGAGCTTGCTCCCTTTTTAATTGCGAGGAATACCAGCTTTATTGATGTTTAATAGTGTTGGCATAATAAAAAATGATAAATTTTCAGCAAGTAAGTAAAACCTATCCAGGCGGGCATCGCGCTCTTGAAAAAGTTAATTTTCATATTAAACCTGGTGAACTCGCGTTTTTAACCGGCCACAGTGGCGCGGGTAAAAGTACGCTGTTAAAGCTAATTAGCTTAATGGAACGTCCTTCTGCTGGAAGTGTGTTTATTAACGGTATCGATTTAAACAAAGTAAACTCACGGCAAATTCCTTATGTCCGTCGCGACATCGGCATTATATTTCAAAACCACCGCTTATTAGAGCGCTACACTATATTTGATAACGTAGCACTGCCCTTGATCATTGAAGGCACACACCATAAGCAAATTGCAAAGCGTGTGCATGGCGCGCTTGATAAGGTTGGCTTGATTGATAAAATTAAATGCCACCCATCTATGCTCTCTGGTGGCGAGCAGCAGCGTGTGGGTATTGCCCGCGCAATTGTTAACTCCCCGCCAATATTATTAGCAGATGAACCTACGGGTAACCTAGATCCTGAGCTTTCAATGGAAATATTACGTCTTTTTGAAGAGTTTAATAACCATGGAACAACCGTACTTATTGCTACCCACGATCTAGGATTAGTGGCCCGGATGAAGTATCGCAGCTTAACCCTAAAAGATGGTCGTATGATTCAAGATCCGTTAGCCGAGGGCGCATTATGAGTTTACTTTTTAAAAGTCGTCAAAATAGTAACGATAAACAAAAAAAATCAGTATTTGCTGGCGGTTATTTTTTTATTATTAATATTTTTCGCCAAGGCGTACATAGCTTAGGTGAAATGTGGCGTACACCTCTAGCGTCGTTAATGACTATTGCAGTACTGGGTTTGAGCTTAACCTTGCCAGCTAGCTTATACTTAGTGGTTAAAAATGTGCAACAGGTAAGCAGTGGCTTTGAAGAGGCCAGCGAAATTTCTTTGTTCGTAAAAGAAAGCATGAGCGAGCAAGAAACCCAAACTTTAGTAAAGCGTTTAGCACTCTACCCAGAAGTAGAAAGCGTGACCTTTATTTCCAAGCAGCAAGCTCTACAAGAGTTTAAGCAAGTATCTGGATTTGGTCAGGCGTTAAGCTACTTAAATAGCAATCCGTTACCCGATGTTGTGCTCGTTATACCAACATCGCGACACAGACAGCCTAATGCCGCAAAAGTACTTTTAACTAAGCTTGAAAGTGAGCGAGAAGTTGATTTTGGCAAGCTTGATATAGCTTGGCTTGAGCGCCTAAATGCATTGCTAAGCCTATTAAAAGAAAGTGTTATTACCATTGCGCTGCTATTGCTTACCTCGGTAACGCTAATAATAGGTAACACTATTCGTTTGTCTATTATGGATAAAAAAGAAGAAATACAAGTAATGAAGCTAGTAGGCGCTACTAATACTTTTATTCACGCCCCCTTTTTATGGACCGGAATATGGTATGGCGTTATAGGCGGATTATTTGCATTTATATGTGTGGCGCTAATGATGTGGTGGCTATCAACTGCGGTTAGCAGTGTGGCAAGCGTTTACCAAACTAGTTTTTCTTTAATTGGCTTAACCTTAAAAGAATTTGGCTCGCTGGTACTGCTTGCTACTAGCTTAGGGTTTATTGGTTCGTACTTATCGGTTAATCGTTATATAAAAGAAATTGAGCCAGATAAGGTCTGACATAAAAGGGTCACATTTTTATATTATTCTTTTTAAAGCAGTTTTTATAAAAGTGCTTTAAAGCTATAGCAGGCTTAATTCATCACTTATTCAGTCGCTTAGCGTAGACTTAAAAAATACAAAAAACCACTTGATTTATACTTAAGAAAAGTTTTAAATTGGGGTTAGCACTCTTAGGTAAAGAGTGCTAAGATGGTTTCAAATGTTTATCACCGAGGTGAAAAATGAGTAAAGATTTATACGCAATGGCACTTACAGTTGGACAGCAAAGCGCAAGCATGGACGGTTACCTTCAAGCGGTAAGCACTATTCCTATGCTTAAAGTAGAGCAAGAACAAGAGCTGGCAACACGTCTTCAGGAAGAAGGTGATCTTAGTGCTGCAAAGCAACTCATTATGTCGCACTTACGCTTTGTAGCGCATATTGCAAAAGGCTACTCGGGTTATGGCTTGCCACAAGCAGATTTAATCCAAGAAGGTAATATTGGCCTGATGAAAGCGGTAAAGCGTTTCAACCCAGAAGTGGGTGTGCGTTTAGTATCGTTTGCAGTGCATTGGATTAAAGCAGAAATTCATGAGTTTGTACTTAAAAACTGGCGCATCGTAAAAGTTGCTACCACTAAAGCGCAACGTAAATTGTTTTTTAACCTTCGTAAAAATAAAAAACGTTTAGGCTGGTTTAACCAAGCAGAAGTTAGCACAGTAGCTAGCGAGCTAGGTGTGAGTGAAAAAGAAGTACGTGAAATGGAATCGCGCATGAGCGGCCAAGACATGGGCTTTGACCTTACAGGTGATGACGACGACAGCGCACCAAGCAGCACCTATTCACCAGTACAGTATTTAACTGATGGCACTGCTGACTTAGCTGACGATATTGAGCAGCAACAATGGCAAGAACAATCACATACTCGTTTGTTTAGCGCTCTTAAAACGCTAGATGAACGCTCGCAAGACATTGTAAGCGCACGTTGGTTAACCGACGATAAAGCAACGCTACAAGAACTTGCTGAAAAATACAGTGTATCGGCTGAGCGTGTTCGCCAGCTAGAAAAAACAGCGATGAAAAAGCTACAAGCTGCAATGGTGTAAACCTAACCATTTAGCTAACAAAAAAAAGCCCCGCATATAAAATGCGGGGCTTTTTTGTTTTAAATATTGAATCTGCCTTACTTTATATTCGTAGTATATAGGAACTGAAGTTGTAAATTTTTGAGTAAATAAAAACACAAAAAATACAATTAAAACCTCTTTGTTTACATTGCATAAAGTTTTGATCTTTTTAATTTACATCTATGTTTTTGTTAATGTTATTAGCGTTTGTTTTGCACTTTAATTGCCTGATTTTAATTCTATTCTTTTACTATGTATGCGAAAATAATAGAGGATTGGGATGATTTCTCATCGTAATTCATATACAAAATTCGGCTGGCAAATAGCTGTGTTTTTACCAACCTTTCAATTTAATTAAAAGCAGTGTTAGTACTCAATATGCATTCATATTCACTAAAGAAAAAGATATTGTTATCGGTTATTCTCGCACTCGCAATTGTGGTAGCGTTGCTATCATGGCGTAGTTATTCGACCCAAAAAAATCTGTTATTAAAAAGTAGTATAGAACAGGTGAGTCAATCGGGTGAGCAGCAAGCTGCGCAAATAGAGCAATGGCTTGCTGATCGCCTGCGAATTATTAGCTCGGTGGCCACAAAGGTAGAAGGGGATATGCTAAACGCGTTACAGCAAGCACAAGCTTCTGGGGATTTTCAGTCGACTTATTTTGGTAACAGCGATGGTAAAATGTTCGACTCTGATCCAAGTATCGATAACACCGATTACAACCCCTTAACTAGGCCTTGGTATCAATACGCCCAACAAGCAGGTAAAGCTATTATTACCAAGCCTTATTTAGATGTTACTTCTAATTTACCCGTAGTTAGTATAGCCCAACCTACACGCAACGGTGTGGTTGGCGGTGACGTATCTATTGCTAGTTTAGTTGAAAATGTCAATAACATGGCGTTGCCAGCCAACGGCTATGCAATCATGATGCACAATGACGGTACAGTGATTGCTTATAAAGACGCAAGTAAAGTCATGGGTCAAATCAGTAATATTGATGAACAGTTAAATACTAAGCTGGTGCAATCGAGTATTCAAAGTGGGAAGCTTACTCCTGCTTATTTTAAAACTGAAGGCCGAGATAAATTACTTTGGGGCGTAGATATTCCTAATACTGATTGGCAGTTAGCTTTCGTACTGGATAAAAAAACATTGGAAGCACCATTAACAAACTTAATGTTAACTCAATTAGGTTTAGCTGCTTTAGCTTTAATAGTGAGTGTTTTGGCTATTTCATGGTTGTTAAGTTTGTTACTCGGGCCATTAACTCGAGTGTCTCAGGCATTATCACGGATTGCAGACGGTAATGGCGATTTAACGCAGCGTATAGAGGTCGATAGCCAAGATGAAGTGGGTGTGTTAGCTGATAGCTTTAATCGCTTTGTGAGTAGCCAGCATGGACTTATTAGCCATATTCGCCAGCTTGCAACTGAGCTTGATTTAGATGCAGAGAGAAGCTTATGTACCAATCAAACGAGCGTTGAAGAGTTACAGCGTCAGCAGCAAGAAGTAGCGATGGTTGCTACTGCTGTAACAGAAATGTCTAGTGCAACTCATGAAATTGCAGCCAATGCAGAAAGCACAGCAGCATCACAGCAATCAGCCCAAAGCAGTGCACAGGGTAAAAGCTTGGTCGATAAAACTCGCAGCACCATTAATTCATTGGCATCTGAAATAGATGAAACCACTATGGTTATAGGTGAGTTAAGTCTTCATGCACAAGCAATTTCTAGTATTTTGACAACTATTCAGGAAATTGCAGAACAAACTAACTTGTTAGCATTAAATGCGGCTATTGAAGCTGCTCGTGCTGGTGACCAAGGTCGCGGCTTTGCTGTTGTTGCAGACGAAGTACGCGTTTTATCTCGTCGAACTCAAGACTCTACCGCAGAAGTTTATACCACCATCGAAACTTTGCAAAACACAACCAAACAAGCTGTTAGCTTGATGGATAGCAGTAAAGGATTAGCTAATAATAGTGTTGATGACGTTAATGCTGCAGCGCAAGCCCTCGAAGAAATTACTCAAGCGGTTAATATAATTTCTGATATGGCAGGGCAAATTGCCATAGCAGCAGAAGAGCAAACGCAAGTAACAAATGAAATAACTCAAAATACAGTAGCTATAAAAGATGTTACAGATGAGATCACTGAATCAGCTATGACCCACTTAAGTCAGGCAAAAGTACTTAAAGACCGTGCTGCAGATTTAAGTGATAAAGTCGCTACCTTCATTTTGTGAGCATAATAACCACCCTACTGCTCGCACATGGCTATGCAGTAGGGTGGTTATATTTAAAGCATGCGTTATCGCCTTTCTTCCTTAGTACTTCTCTGCCAGTTGTATATATTTACGCTCTACCAGCTTAGATACGGGTACTAATTCAAAACCTTGTTTGCTGAGCTGTGGTAAAACGTGGCGTAAAAATGCGATTGTTTCAGGGTAGGGGTGGGCAATTGCAATGGCAAACTTATGCTCAGTAGCGTGTTGTTTTAGCTCATCTAGGCGCAGTTGTAATTGTTCTGGTGTGGTTATGTTATCTAAAAAAATATGACGGCCAATATTTTCAACGCCTAAAAAGTTAGCGGCATTTTGTGCCTGGCTTAATTCAGTGGTGCGGCTATCTAAAAAGTATAAATGTCGCTTTTTAAGCACTTCCATTATCCACCTCATAGCTTGACCTTGCTGGGTGAGCGCCGATCCCATGTGATTATTAACCCCTTTAACTTGCGGTAAACTGGCCAAAGCAGTGCCAAGTATTTGCTGTATCTGCTCTTTATTCATATTTAACGTAAGTGCGCCAGGGCCAAGCTCCTTGCCGTTAAGTGCTTGCATGGGAATATGCAGTAATAACTCTTTATTTGTTTTACTGGCTAAAGTGGCAAAAGCTTGTGCATAAGGCGTGTGAGGCAAAATTGAATACGACACTTGGCCGGGCAAAGTTAACAGTTCTAAATCTCTCTGGTGATAGCCTATGTCGTCTATTACTATCGCTATTTGCTTGGCTTTAGCATTGAGTGACACAAAACCAAGCATCAATATCAGCCCTATAATTACTTTCATCTTTATCGCTTTTTAATTTATAGTTTTTATTATTTTTAGAGCTTATTAACTTAACCTCAGTAAGGCTAAGTTATTGCAGGTTAAGTAACTGTTTAGCTTTTACTAATTGTAAATCAGCTGCCTTGCTGGCTAGTTGAGTTTGTTTACCTTTAGCTTGCTGGTTTTTGATTATAACGGCTTTATCACTTTGTGAAAGGGTTGTTTGATTAATCGCCACGTCGGGCGTAATACCAACACCCTCGATTGATTTCCCCAAAGGAGTGAAGTACTTAGCTGTAGTGAGCTTTAATGCAGTGCTGCCATCACCAAGTGGAATAAGCGATTGCACTGAGCCTTTACCAAAAGATTGGCTGCCAACAACCTTGGCGCGGTTATTATCTTTTAATGCGGCAGCTAAAATTTCGGCTGCTGATGCCGAGTTTTCGTTAATTAGCACGACAATAGGGGCGCCTTTTAAAATGTCTCCGTGTTTGGCATAAAAAGCTTTATTTGCCTCGTTATAGCGCCCTTTGGTTGTAACAATAGTACCGTTTTGTAAAAACAGATCCGATACCGCAACAGCGCTTCTAAGTGTACCGCCGGGGTTGTCACGTAAATCAATAACTAGGCCTTTAAGTGGGTCCCCAAAGTGACTTTGCATGGCTGCTATTTGCAAAGCCACTTCATGTAAAGTGTGGTTAGAAAAACTATTTATAGCTAAATAACCGCGGCCTAAACCTAAGCGGTGACTAGTAACGCTTTCGAGTTTTATTTCGCGGCGGCTCATATTAAAATTAAGTGGTTGCGGTTGGTTGTCACGTTTAATGGTTAAGCTAATATTACTAAGTTTGCTGGCTGTTATTAGCTGAGCAACATGCTCTACGGAGCTGTGTTGTGTTGTTTGATTATTAACGTTAATAATAATGTCACCGGCCATAATCCCAGCACTTTTAGCAGGTGAGTTATTCACTACATTTACAATGGTCACGTTATTATTTATTTTTTTAACCTCAATACCTAAACCGGTATAGCGGCCATTAGTGTTATCAAATAAAGCATTTAATTCGTGTTCATCAAGGTATTTAGAATGGGGATCAAGCTGGGCATAGAAATGCGCAAATTGCTGGTTGTTATAGCTAGTATGAGTGGTGTTTAGTAGGGTAAGATCTTCAACGTAGTAGGTATGAATGTTAAATAGGATTTCTGTTATTTGTTGGTTTTTTAATTCTTTAATCGAACTAGAAAACACATTTGCTGAAAAGCTAATAAAAATAAATAGGGCAAGTAAATACAGGCTCAAGCCAAGCGTAAAGCCTGTATTTTTAAACCATTTTGCTAGGGTGCTTTTTTTGTCCATCGGCTGCTCCAATACGGCGCAGCGGTTAATTTATACCAATGGCATATTTTTAATAAGATTGGTATTTGCTAAATGCGTTTGCACCATTTTTCAGGATTTACTGCACGCCCTTTATGGCGCATTTCAAAGTATAGACCAGAACTTGTCTGCCCGCCGCTTTGGCCAACTAGCGCTACCGTTTCGCCTTCTCTTACCATGTCACCAACATCTTTCAATAAGGTTTGTGCATGGCCGTAAAGGCTCATAAAGCCCTCACCATGGTCAACTACAATTACCCAGCCGTAGCCCTTTAACCAATCGGCAAATACCACTTGGCCGTTATGAACACTGTTAATATTGCTTCCTTCTTTTGCGCCAATTAATACGCCTTTCCAGTCAATTCCACCGTGTTTTCGTTGTCCAAAAGTGTGTTCTAACTTACCTCGGCTTGGCCAGTTAAGCTTGCCTTTGCTGTTATTGAGGCCGAGTAATTCAACTTTTTTATTTTTTTCTTTCTCTAGCTCTTCAATAGTTGTGATAAGCGTTTGTTGGTTTTCTTTTAAATAGTTAATTGAACTTTTGGTGCTGTTTAGCTGTGTCTGTAAATTTTTTAAATTGGCTTGGCGTTCGCTTTGAGCACTAACTAATGCGGTTTGGCGTCTTTTTTGTTCATCATGCAGGTTGACTAGTTTTTGCTTTGTTTTAGCCAGTTCAGCCTGGTTTTGCGCTATTTGTAACTGCAGCGCTTTTAGCTCTTCGAGTTGTTCAATACGGGCTTTATTTAAATAATTATAATAGCTTAGAGTGCGCTCAAACTTAGCAGTGTCTTCTTGATTGAGCAGCATTTTTGCATAGTCATCGTCGCCACCGGCCATATAAGCACTTTTAAGTTGCGCAGCTAATGCGTGTTGAAACTGTGCATGTTGTTGTTCGAGTTGATCGGCTTTTTGCTGTTGCAGTTGTTGCTGTTGTTCGGTTTTTTTAATCGACTGCTCAGCCATATTTAGGGCTTTGGCGTTTTTAGCTATGTCGAGTTCGTGCTGTTGTAGATTTTTTTGTAGGTTGGCAATTTTTTTGCGTTGTGCGTTGTATTCAGATTGGCTTTGTTTAAGTGCCGTTTGTACTTCGCTGAGATCTTTTTTGGTACGATCTTCATTAGCGACTGCAGTTGCAGTCGCTAAAAAAGTCAGTATTAAAATTAGCTTAGTAACGCTATTAATACGTGTATGCATAGATTATTTCAACGTCATGATAGGTTTGCCTGTCATTTCAGTTGGCTGCTCCATGCCCATTAAGTGCAGCATAGTAGGCGCTACATCGCTAAGAGCTTTACCCTCAGAAGGTGTTGCATCGCGCCCAACGTAAATAAATGGCACTGGCTCGCTAGTATGTGCAGTATGGGCTTGGCCTGTTTTAAGGTTGGCCATTTGCTCAGCATTACCATGGTCGGCAGTAATAAGCGCTTCACCGCCATATTCGTTAAGTGCTGCTACTACGCGGCCAATACAGTGATCAACTGCTTCGCAGGCTTTAACTGCTGCTGCAAATACACCTGAGTGACCCACCATATCGCCGTTAGGGTAGTTACAAATAATAGCGTCGTATTTACCACTTTTAATTGCCGCAACGAGTTTGTCGGTAAGCATTTCTGAGTTCATTTCGGGCTGCAAATCGTAGGTTGCAACTTGAGGTGAAGGAATAAGTTCGCGGGTTTCACCGTTAAATTCGTCTTCGCGGCCACCACTAAAGAAAAACGTTACGTGAGCATATTTTTCAGTTTCAGAAATACGTAGTTGAGTTTTACCGTGTTTTTCAAACCATTCGCCAAGTACGTTTACCAGTGGCGTAGGGCCAAATGCAACTGGGGCGTCTATATCTGCAGCGTATTCGGTCATCATTACAAATGCGCTAAGGGCAGGTGACTTTTGTTTGGCAAAACCGTTAAAGTTAGGCTCAACAAATGCACGTGTAATTTCACGGGCGCGATCGGCTCTAAAGTTAGCAAATATAACCGTGTCGCCATCGTTAATTTGTACCGGCTCTGCGCCTGTAGGTGTAATGGTGCTTGCGGCTACAAACTCATCGTTTTCGTCGCGCTCATAAGCTGCTTCAAGTGCGCTTACGCCAGTCGGGTAGCTAAAGTCGCCTTGTGCTAACGTAAGTAAGTTATAGGCTTTTTCTACGCGGTTCCAGCGGTTGTCTCTGTCCATTGCGTAATAACGGCCAATTAGCGATGCTAAACGGCCACATTGTAGCTTTGCAAATACCGCTTCAATGCGTTCAATAGAAGCTTTTGCACTGCGTGGAGGCGTGTCGCGGCCATCTAAAAAGCCATGAAAGTACACCTCTTTTGCGCCGCGTTTTGCAGCAAGTTCAATACTTGCCACAATGTGATCTTCGTGACTGTGTACGCCGCCTGGGCTTAATAGCCCCATAATGTGCACGGCTTTATCGGCACTTACGGCTTTATCTATGTTATCGACTAGTGCAGGGGTAGAGTCAAACTCGCCATCGTTTATCGCTTTTGTTATACGGGTAAAGTCTTGATAAACAACGCGTCCTGCGCCTAAATTAACGTGGCCAACTTCAGAGTTGCCCATTTGACCATCAGGAAGGCCTACATCAAAACCCGAAGCTGAAATTAATGTGCGCGGGCGGGTGGCCCATAATTCGTCTAATACAGGGGTATTTGCAGCAAGAATCGCATTACTTTGCTCATCTTCGCGGTATCCCCAGCCATCTAAAATCATTAATACCAGTGGTTTTTTATGTTCTGACATAGTCACTCCTCAAGGTTAACGTTGCGATAAAACACGCTAACATTACCGCTAACATGCTGATGCTAAGCATACCGTGTTTTATAGCTAGGATCAGCAATCAAAACAAGATATTAAAACTTTTTAATATCTTGCTAAAAATT
This sequence comes from Pseudoalteromonas sp. JB197, assembly GCF_002332205.1. Lineage (NCBI taxonomy): Bacteria > Pseudomonadati > Pseudomonadota > Gammaproteobacteria > Alteromonadales > Pseudoalteromonadaceae > Pseudoalteromonas > Pseudoalteromonas sp. JB197. The sequence goes on along the minus strand of NZ_NRGZ01000001.1, from coordinate 2,400,436 downwards.
AACAGCAAGCTATTACTTTGTTCTTACTAAAAGCACCTCGTAAAAGCGTATTATGCTTTGCCTTAACTCGCATTTTTAGCTGATTTGGGTATACTTGCGCAGCTAATACCAATTTTATTAAAAACATGCACATTTTAGCGGATTAAATAGCTCACTAACTGCGTTAAAAATAACTCATATAGAACAACTATATATCATCATTTTTTACTTGTTATTGACCCATTATATTGACGCTTTAATAGCCCATTAATTTAATGCAATTGGTATAATAACAACTTTATTAAAGCGCTGTGTATGCGAGTAAGGTAAATTAGGTATATATTGTGTTTAAAATCTTTACAGAAGTGAGTACTCCTGTTTAAATTTTATGTTGTTTGTGAGTAGCTTACCTCTTGTTATACTTGCTTATAGAGTTAATGCAATTGGTATTGAACGAAAAAATAGCTAAAACATCACGTTTTAGGATGTAATTTTATAGTGGATGTCGAATGGATCAATATATTGAATTTATCACCAATCACCCAATCTTAAGTGCAGCTTGGGTGGGTATTGTGTTTCTTATTGTTAGTGGTTGGATCAAAAGTAAACTCTCAGCAGTGCGCCAAATAAACCCTCAGCAGTTAACACTGCTTATCAACCGTGAAGACGGTCAAGTTATTGATATGCGTGCGCAAAAAGAGTTTAACACCGGGCATATTGCCGGTGCTCAGCATTTAAGCCCTGAAAATGCGAAAAAATCTGACTTTTCAAGCCTTGAAAAGTATAAGAGCAAACCCATTATATTGGTATGTACTACAGGCATGACCGCTTCAGGAACTGCAACCGCTATGCATAAAGCGGGTTTTGAGCAGGTAAGTGTGTTATCTGGTGGTATGGGCGCGTGGCAATCTGCGAGCTTACCAACTACAACCGGTCGCTAATAAATATTAGTAGTCCGATAGAGGATATATTATGAGTAATGTTGTTTTATACACCAAAGCGTATTGCCCTTTTTGTCAACGTGCTCGTGCACTTTTAGACAGTAAAGGCGTGCAATACACAAACTTTGATATTGGTGTACAGCCTGAACTGCGTGATGAAATGATCGCCAAAGCAGGCGGCGCAAGCACGGTACCGCAAATCTTTATTAATGATGAGCATATAGGTGGCTGCGACGACATGATGGCAATAGAAGCACAAGGCCAGCTTGATAAAAAGCTAAACGCTTAAATTTTAACTAATTATAATAACGAACAGGTTAAGGATTACAATGAACGAAGAAACGCAAAACGCAGCAGCACAACAAGAAACTGGCGCACAATTTACTATTCAACGTATTTACACAAAAGACGTGTCGTTTGAAACGCCAAATTCTCCAGCTATTTTTCAAAAAGAATGGACACCAGAAGTTAAGTTAGACCTAGACACTCGCTCTAATAAGTTAGACGAAGGTGTATTTGAAGTGGTTTTAGCACTAACAGTGACTGCATCTATTGGCGAAGAAACGGCCTTTTTATGTGAAATTCAACAAGCAGGTATTTTTACTATTGCTGACGTTGAAGAAACACAACTTGCTCATATGCTTGGTGCATTTTGCCCTAACGTATTGTTTCCATATGCGCGTGAAGCAGTTTCTAACCTTGTTAACCGTGGTACTTTTCCACAGCTTAACCTTGCGCCAGTTAACTTTGACGCATTATTTGCACAATACATGCAACAACGCACAGCGCAAGCTGAGCAGGCATCAGTAGACGCATAAATTATGAGTACAGCAACTTCAGCTGTTACTGTATTAGGGGCGGGGTCTTATGGCACCGCCCTTGCTATTTGCTTAGCCCGAAATGGTCACCAAGTGACACTTTGGGGTCGCAATAGCGACGACGTTGCCACGCTTGCAGCTGAGCGAAAAAATCAACGTTACTTACCTGATATTCCTTTTCCCGACACTTTAACTCTTGAAGCCGACTTGCAACGTGCTGCTGCAAGTAATGAAATAGTGTTAGTGGTTGTGCCTAGCCATGCATTTGGCGACACTTTAAAGCAAATTAAACCAGCTTTACAGCAAGGCGCAAAAGTTGCGTGGGCAACGAAAGGGCTAGAGCCAAATACCGGGCGCTTATTACAAGAAGTGGCAGTGCAAGAGCTTGGTGATGCAATTCCATTAGCGGTGCTTTCGGGGCCAACATTTGCTAAAGAAATGGCCATGGGATCGCCTACTGCTATTTCGGTTTCATCCACCTCTACAGAATTTGCCAAGCAGTTAGCTGATTTACTGCATTGCGGTCGCTCATTTAGAGTGTACAACAATGATGATTTTATTGGCATACAGCTAGGTGGTGCGGTTAAAAACGTGATTGCTATTGGTGCAGGCATTTCCGATGGCGTAGGTTTTGGCGCTAATGCACGCACGGCACTAATTACTCGCGGCCTTGCTGAGCTAACACGCTTAGGTTGTGCTTTGGGCGCAAAACCCGAAACCTTTATGGGGATGGCAGGCCTTGGCGATTTAATTTTAACCTGCACAGATAACCAGTCACGTAATCGTCGTTTTGGTTTAGCGTTAGGTAAAGGCGAAAGCGTAGAGGCTGCAATAGAGTCTATAGGCCAAGTGGTCGAAGGCTTTAGAAACACCAAAGAAGTGTATTTATTAGCGCAGCGCAGCGGTGTAGAAATGCCAATCACCGAGCAAATTTATAAAGTACTGTACGAAAATAAAGACATGAAAGAAGCGGCTATGGCTTTATTAGGCCGAGAGCAGCGCTCAGAATGAATCATAGCCCTTAGAGTTTCGAAAAGTTCTAGGGGCTATGAAATAGACGTGTTTTTAATACTTTATTAATCTAAAAGTTAACTTTTAACATTACTTTTAGTTGCTTCGCTATACCACAGCTCCATAAAGCACTCAGTTAATTTATGCTCAATTTCAAGTGCTTTATCGGTTGGGCAAAATAGGGTGAAGCTTGCTCTAAATTCTCCTAACTCAGTAGTACCAAAGTGAATCTCGGGTTCTGGGCCTGAAATTTTTGCATCTAATTTTCTTTCGATAATAGAGTTATACCGGCTCGCCACTTCTTCAAACTCCTCGCAGTAATGCTTGGCTTTATTGCTAAGAGTTTCGTAAATAGGATACGGGTTAAAACTATCTTTGCGCACAATATTAAAATGATGAGTAGCAAAGCGTTTAACAAAGTTTAAGTTTTTTATCGGGCTGGTAATTAATTTGTTATTAGGAATAAATATTGTTTTTCTAGAGAATTGATAAGTTCGCATATCAATTTCATGTAAGGTGGTTTTAATCCAGTTGGTCTCTGCCACTTCGCCATAATATTCACCAACTTGTACCCAGTCGCCAATTCTAAATGGGCGGGTTGTTACTAAGTAAAAAAAGCCAATTACACACTGAATAAACTCTCTAGTGGCAAGCACAATAGCAACGGCAAAAGCGGCTATAGACAGTGCAAAGTTTTGAATCTCAGTCGACCATATAAACAGCAGTAACAAAACCATAGTAAAGTTAATAAAGTGCTTAATATTGTGTGCAATGTAGCGAGTATCTTTTTCTTTTTTTTCTGCTCTATATCGCGCCAACTTATCAACAAGTACTTTTAAACTAAATGCGATAGTGAGCACCACCACTGAGATAAGAACTGGGTGTAGTAGTATATCTTTGATCATAAATTCCAAAATACGAGTAATTGCAAACAAGCTTAGTATATTGATTTATGAAACCAATTAGCAAACTTAACCTCAAAAAAATTAAGTTGGGTTAGTCAGTTACTCCATTGCCAACATGGTGATGCTGTTTATTAAGCTGTTTACGACACAAAAGTACAAGCTCAATAGCTGAAATTAAAATTAAAGTATAACCAAGTGTTTCTATCCCTTCTTCTACAATGTTTTTAACTATACGCACGTAGCTCTCACCCATTATAGAGTGCCAAAATTCACCTCTGCCCATAATGCGAGAAAAAGCTAACAACGTAACCAAGCCAGATAAGCAAATGCCATAACTTGGTGTTTGAGTATAGGCTTGGATGGAGCTAAAAATAGTCCCTCTTTTTCTTATTAGGTAAACAAATGTACAAGCAAGTATTGAATAAACGATAGTTTGCCAGGCGCCATCAAAAACATACATATCAAGGTATGTATCAAATTCTCTTACAAACATCATTGCTGTTAGAGCTGCAAGTAATACCGAAGCTACCTTAAGTTTCGAGCTAATACGCGAGGCATAAAAAAACAAAATAGCACTTAAAAAAGTTAAAATATCTTGCATGTGCTCAGTGAGTGTTTCTTCACTATAAAGTGCATTTTGCTGTAATTCAAAGCCTTCAAGCTGAATTAATGAGGCAACACCAGCTAAGCATAATAAGTAAATAAAAGATCGTAGTAAAAACATGAAAAAATCCACATAGGAGACCATGCGCGAGATTTTAATTACAAAAAGGACAGAAAGCCAAAATATTATGGAAACTTTTTATATATTTATTGGTCTAAAACTTTTGCTGTTAAATTAATGGGTTAAATGTGCAATTGGTGTTTTTATGTTGTTTTTCTTGTAATGGTTTGGTTGGTTTGTTGTGTGTTGCAAGTGTAAATATATTGAGCATAAAAAAAGCCCTTACTAAATAAATAGTAAAGGCCTTTTGCAGTTTAAAGTCGATACTTAGCGCATCGTTCCTGTTTACTCTGTACATCCAAATCTGGAAACACTCTGGAAACCTACATATTATCTAGTTTAGGAGGCTTTTCCAGAAAAAGTGAAAAATCGCAAAGAAATTTGGACTTTTTTGAGTTCTGGAAAGTAGTTTTCCAGATTTTGTACTTTCCATTTTTAAGAGTTACACCGTTGGATTATATTATTAAGATAATTTAAAAACTTTTTACTAGCACGAAAAGGTTTCATCGTATTAAAAAGACTAATTCAAAATCTAATTTTCTATGCTAATCTTTGAAAGACTTCAATAAAATAGGAATGGAAAGCCTTTGAAAAAAATTGATTTACACATACATACTGTCAGTACACCGAGCGATAAGAAATTTACTTTTAGTATGGAGCGGATGAAATGGTATGTAGAAGAGGCTAAATTAGACGCCATCGCAATTACTAATCATAATATGTTTGATTTAGAGCAGTTCCGTATAATCCAACAACAGCTTGCAGTTAAAGTCTTTCCAGGAATTGAGGTAGATATAGAGGGAACTCACCTTTTAGTAATAGCTGAAGATAATGAGTTAAATGACTTTAAAAGTCGCTGCGACATGATTACAGAACTCATACCTGATAAATATACTTCGATTACATTTGAAGAATTCCATGAAGTTTTTACAAGCCTTTCAAATTACCTGTTGATCCCTCATTACAAAAAGTCCCCAGAAATAAAAGAGGAGACGCTCAATAAGCTGAGAGAGCATGTAATGACTGGTGAGGTTACAAGCCCTAGGAAGTTTATTTACAGTATTAAAGATGCAGATGCACTCGTGCCTGTATGTTTTAGTGACTTACGTGTAGAAGATAAATTAAATGTTGTTCCTCCAAGGCATACATATATTGATGTTGGGGAAATTACACTCAAAGCTTTAAAGCTTGCACTATCAGATAAGTATAAAGTACATCTTTCAAAAGAAGAAGGGCATCAATTCTTTGAGGCGTTGAATAATGGCTTGAAATTATCTACAGGTTTAAACGTTGTTCTAGGCGAACGTTCGACTGGTAAGTCACATACACTCAATTTAATTGCGGAGCAGAATACAACTGAAGATGTAAAAGTTAAGTATGTTAGGCAGTTTTCTCTGTTACAGAGAGATGAAGATGATGAAAGGGATTTTTCTAGGAGTCTTTCGACGAGTCAATCCAGGATTACCGAGAACTATTTAAAGGAATTTAAAGAGTCAGTTGATTTGATGAGAGATGTTGATATTAGTCGTTCAGATAGAGAGCTTAATGACTTTGTTGATTCTTTACTGAGTCATGCTGCTGAATCGCATAAACTTGATGCTTTTGCTAAGGCTCATTTATTCACTGAATCAGGCTTTACTATTGATGATTTAGATTCATTGAAGACTCTCATCAATGCGGCTATGGTTTTAGCTGATAACTCTGGGTATAGAGAGATTATCAATAGATATGTTTCGGATGATAATCTAAAAAATTTGGTTGTTGATTTAATAAAAGAACATAACAAAAATAAAGACCTGGAACTCAAGAAATCATTTGTTAATGATCTTGTAGACAATATTAAAAGTGAGTTGAAAATGCATACAGCCGCAGCTCCAATTAGTGATGTCAATCTATATAAGCATGCTCTAGACCTTAAGAGGGTCGAGAAATTTAATACTCTGTGTCGGAATATAAAACAAGACACTGAGTTCCTTCGTAAGGATATCCAAGGATTTTCTAAGGTAGCAAAAAGAAGCAAATTTACAAATGCTCGTGATGTTGGTGGTGTATTAAGTCGAAGGATTTCTTTCGTTAGCTCCTTCTCTAAGTACGAAGAGACTGGCTTTAGTTACTTGAAGGAATTACGAAAAATAGAAGAACTCGCCGAGACTGAGTACCACAAATTGTTTGTTAAAATTAACTACGATATTTTGAATTCTTCTGGGTACCAGGTATCAGGCGGGGAGAGATCTGAATATCGATTATTACAAGAAATAAGTGATGCTAGTCAATTTGATTTACTATTGATTGATGAGCCAGAATCTTCTTTTGACAACATATTTTTATATAAAAAAGTAAATCGTCTTATAAAGGAAATGTCTGGCTTCATGCCCGTAATTCTGGTGACACACAACAGTACCGTTGGTGCATCAATAAAGCCTGATTATCTTGTGTATACAAGCAAGAGGGTAAATGATGGAAAAGTTGAGTATGATTTATATACAGGTTACCCAACGGATAAGGTACTAGTTGGCCTTGATGGCATGGAAACTGATAATCATAAAGTACTGCTTGATTGTTTAGAAGCAGGTCGTGAACCTTATGCAGTTAGGAGAAAAGAATATGAAGTGCTTGAAGATCGTTAATGGCAAAGGAGAGTTTTCTTTGGATGGGGATTCTTGGAAAGTGTTGGATGATATATCTAAGGAGGACATACTGGTTATAGTTAACAAGTGTTTAGAAGATTGTTTTGAGATGGATGATCCTTCTGAAGCCGAAGTTCACAATAAAGCACATGAAATTATCTATAAAAACCTATATGTAAAATTCGATGAACTCAATAACCAAAGAAGCAGATTTAAAGATGAGAGTGAAAATATATTCAAAGATGCTTTAGCTAAATACAGTTAATATAAGTTGAACATCAGAGTTGAGTAATAGGACTTTTCTGTTTATATTATCACTCTTAGTACATAAATAAGGCTAGCTTTTATTTGACTCTGCTAAGTAATGGGAAATTTTTTAGAGATAAGTATCGAAATTATTGCCTCAGCTACATCCTTGATTTCACCATATTATTAATTTCAGAAACAACTTTTAGGGTAATAAATTTATTCCAAATTTACTAACGACGAATGCAAACACTCCAAAAATAAAACAAGTTATTAAGGCGCTGAGGCCGAGTGATGGCCAAAAACCAAATCGGTGTAGTAATGATGGAAATATTAAAAACATCGGTAAGGTAGGCACAACATACCAAAATGTGTACCAGGCATGACTCGCAATTTTTCTGGCGGCTGTTTTTCAACGTACAACCAAATCATCGCTAAAATGGTTACCAATGGAAGTGCTACAATTAGTGCTCCGAGTTTATCACTGCGCTTTGCGACCTCTGAAACCGCTACAACAATTGCTGCTGTCACTAAGTATTTAAAAATTATCCAACCCATGTATTACTTTCCTTTTTAAATAAAAAAATAAAAACCGATTGCCTATCGGTTTTTATTTTGCCATGATATGGCTATGTTGTTAAGAGATATTTGATTATGCAGTTAGGCGAATTAGAAAAACTAGTACTTCAATATTTGTGGTCTTCTAAAGAAGCGGATGCAAAGCATGTGCACAGTCGTTTAGGTAAAACACGTGGCTGCACTCTCAATACTATTCAAAGCACCCTTGAAAGACTTTATAAAAAAGGCCTTCTTAGCAGAACTAAGCAGGGTCATGCTTATAATTACCGAACTAAAGTTGATCGTAACTCGCTTATAGCTACTTTAATAAATGATATTACAGCTGACTTTGTTGAAGAGGGTGAAAACAGTTTAATTGCTGCATTTTCTTCTACTTCGACTAATTTTAATGATACACAATTAGATGAGCTCGAAAAACTTATAGAGCAGCAGCGAAAACTACGAAGCGGAAAAGTGTAAACATGATTGTTGGAAATTGGGCCGTGTTTTTAAGTCTAGCGAGCGCAGCGGTGACCGCTTTTATTTGTGTGATCATATTGATTTCCTTCTTCCACACCTCGCTTTGTAAAAAACTTACTATTTTCCAGTTTACCGAGCGTAAGTTCATGCTTTGGTTAACTATTAGCAGCCCTTGGTGGATCTCATTATTGTGTGCAGCTGTATTTTGGCAGGCACATCAAAATCCAATGTCTAATTGGTGGCAAGGAGTCGCTCACTGGCATCACCTTGAGGTTTTCTCTGTATATAGTTGGCATTCGGTATTGCTTATATCGGCTGTTTGTTTGATGGCAAGTGCTAGCGTACATGCATTTTTTAGTCTTAATAGACATAGTTCAGCAATGAGCAGTCTGTTGGCTTTATCAAATACTCAACCTCACAAAGATTATCCAAACCAGTCTGTACACGTTATTGAACACCTTATACCAGAGGCATTTACTGTTGGTTTTTTCAATCCAAAAGTATATATAACCAGCGGATTACAAGCACTTGATGAAAAAACAGTACACATAGTCATACAGCATGAACTAGCACATTTAAAAGCCCGAGATCCGCTTTTTAAAACACTGTTTAGTCTATTTGGTTGGTGTTTTCCTGCGTCAACGCGCGCGGCGTTACAGCAATCTTATACGGCTTTAACAGAACAAATTGCTGATGTCGGTGCAACGCAAAGTTTTGATGGCTTAGATGTGGCTCAAGCACTTATTAATGTTGCTCGATTTCAACGACAACAACATATTACGAATGACAATATATACATGAGTCATTTTAGTAATGAGCAAATAACTCAGCGTATACAAACATTGTTAATGCCAATCTCCACTACGCCTAAGCTACTTTTAATGATCACTTTGTTTAGCTTTGTGGTTATCAGTTTATTCACACTGTCGACTGTCGATAGTGTCCACCATCTTATCGAAACTTTTTTCATCCACTAAGTAAGGATTAAAATGAAATCATTTAGTAGTCATTTCACCCACAAAAAACCGATTGGCAGTCGGTTTTTTGTGGGGGTATTGATGGCTTTTACAGCACTGCCGTGTTTTGCAAGTGCTGAGGCTTATCAAACATTAAATCTAAAGCAAGCCATCTCATTCACGCTTGCTAACAACCCGCAGTTACAGGGCTTCTTTTATCGAGATAAAGCCCAGCAAGGCAAAATAAAGCAAGCAAGTATAGGCCAAAGACCACAAATAGGCTTAATGGTTGAAGATGCTTTTGGGACAGGTGAGCATAGTGGTTTGCAAAATATGCAATCAACCTTAACTTTCTCTTGGCTGATTCAACAAGAGCAAATTGATAGTCGCGTAAAAGCAAGCCAGTCTGAACTTGAGCAGTTACGTTTAGATAAACAAATTATTGCACTTGATTTAGCCGCGATGACTGCGAAGCAATTTATTCAACTACTGGTGAAAGAAGAGGCACTAAAGCTCAATAAAATGGCAGTAAGACAAGCGAATGAAGTTGTAAATGCAATAGATAAACGAGTTCGTATTGGTCAGTCGTTGGCTATTGATAAAAATTTAGCCAAAGCTGAACTAATTAAACAAAAATTACTTGTCGAAGATCTTGAGCATGAAATAGCCAGCGGAAAATATCAGCTTTCAGCCTTGTGGGCAGAGCCTCGCACTGACTTTACACTTACAGGTAACTTATTGCAGTTACCTAAAATTGTAGATTTTCAGTCACAGTTCGAGCGCTTTAAAAATGCGCCTCGTTTGATGCAGTTAGCAAGTCAAAAACGTATTGCACAATCACACATTGAATTAGCTCAAATTGAAGCAAAACCACAATGGCAATTTACAACAGGCTTACGTCGTTATGAATCAACGGATGACTATGGGCTCGTGGCCGGTGTTTCTATTCCGTGGGGAGCATCTGGCAGCAATGCCGGAACGGTCGCTAAGTTACGTGCCGAGCAAGATGTATTAACAGCGCAAGCGAAGAGTTTAACTCAACAAGCTAATAGCCAGCTTTATGCTTTGCTTCAAGAAGTTAAGCATTCTGTTCATGTAATTACCACCTCAAAAAATGAAATCATTCCCACGCTAGAAACCGCGCTTACCCAAGCAAAACAAGCATTTAACGTTGGTAAATTGAATTACAACCAGTGGAGTAGCGTGCGTCAGGCGCAATTAAGCGCGCAATCAGAACTACTTAGCGCTTATGAAAGCTTACATTTACAACATATAGAAATTCAGCGTCTTACTGGCGCATCGATAGAACAATGAGATTATTTATGAAAACGACAAACTTTATTTCCTCCATAACCGTTGCCGTATTACTCGGCCTCAGCGCGGGGGTACATTTACCCGCTAGCGCAGTATCAACACCTACTACAGAGCAAGCAGAGCCTGAAAAAGGGCCGCATAATGGTCGTATGCTTCGTGAAGGAAACTTCGCATTGGAGTTAGCGATTTTCGAAACAGGCGTACCACCTGAGTTTAGAGTATGGTTAACAGATAATAAAAACCCAATTAATCCCGACGATGTTGAATTAACGGTTACGTTAACCCGATTAGGTAATGTGATTGATGATATTAAGTTTATTAGCCAAAGTGACTTTTTACGTGGGGATATGGAAATTTACGAACCGCACTCTTTTATTGTCACAGTAAATGCGAGCTACCAAGGAAAAACATATCGTTGGCAATACGATAACCTAGAGGGGCGAACAAAAATCGAACCCGCAGTAGTAGATGCAATGGCGATTGAAACTGCAATTGCAGGGTCTCAAAAGCTTCATCAAACGATCCCTGCTTATGGACAGGTTTGGTTACCGCCGAGTGCGCACCGCACTGTTTTTGCACGTTTTGAAGGTGTTATTACGCACTTAAATGTAAAGCTTGGCGATAAAGTAAATAAAGGCCAAACTTTAATGACGATTGAAAGTAATGAAAGTTTAAACCCCTATGAGATAAAATCGCCTATTGCTGGTTTTGTCGCAAAACAAATGGCTAATTCAGGTGAGCAAACGAATAACCGTGAACTGCTTGTTATCACAGACGCGAGTCAATCTGTCGTTAAATTAGCTGTCTACCCGAGCGATTACAGCAAAGTATCTCAAGGCACTCTAGTGAGCATTAAGGCAGAAGGTAGTCTTGTGAATATTGCTGGTAAGGTATCATTTATAGAGCCAAAAGTTAGAAGTGATCAGGCAAGAATGGTGTGGGTTACGTTGGCACAACAGACTGAGCCTTTGTTGGAAGGGAGTTTTGTTAAAGCCGATATTGAAACTGCTTCTTTTGAAGTTCCTTTAGCGGTAAAGAAAATAGGCTTACAGAGCTTTCGTGATTTTACGGTCGTGTATGCAAAAGTCGCTGATGAATATGAAGTCAGGATGCTTGAGCTGGGTCGTTCAGATGCAACATGGATAGAAGTACTAGGTGGACTGCCTGCCGGTACCGAGTATGTTACTGAAAATAGCTATGTCATCAAAGCCGATATTGAAAAATCTGGCGCGTCACACGATCACTAGGAGAGCGTAATGTTAGAATCGATTTTACGCTTTGCTATAAAGCGCAATATCCTCGTTCTTGTCATGGTATTAGCCATTGCAGGATTAGGCTTATGGAATTTTACTAAACTGCCTATTGATGCAGTACCTGATATAACCAATGTTCAGGTTATGATCAACACCGAAGCGCCAGGCTATACGCCGTTAGAGGTTGAACAACGCGTTACTTTCCCCCTCGAAAACGCACTTGCGGGGTTACCAGGACTTGTAAACACACGCTCAGTGTCTCGTTATGGTTTATCTCAGGTTATTGCTATTTTTGCTGATAATACCGATGTTTACTTTGCTCGTCAGTTGGTTAATGAGCGGTTGTCTAGTGCACGTTCGGAGTTGCCGATAAACCTTTTACCTGAGCTTGGTCCCATTGCTACTGGATTAGGTGAGATTTTTATGTTTACGGTTGATGCTGTGCCTGGTGCTAAAAATCCCGACGGTAGTGATATAACCCCCATTGATTTACGAACAGTACATGACTGGACAATTCGCCCTCAATTAATGCGGGTACCAGGTGTTGTTGAAGTAAACCCTATTGGTGGTTACGAGCGTGAAATTCTCGTTGCGTTTAAACCTGAAAAACTACTGGCTTATAATCTTACCTCAGCAGATGTTGTTGATGCTATTGGTCAAAACAACCAAAACCAAGGCACCGGATTTATTGAAAAAAGCGGTGCGCAATGGTTAATTCGTGTCCCAGGTCAGGTTGCTGGTTTAACTGAAATCACTAATTTACCCATCAAAACCATAGACGGCAGTGCAGTGTTTATTAAAGATGTTGCCACTATAAGTGATGGCAAAGGATTGCGTACTGGTGCTGCTACACAAAATGGCCGCGAAGTGGTGATGAGCACCGTGTTCATGTTAATAGGTGAGAACAGTCGCACAGTTGCACAAGGCGTTGGTGAAAAGTTAAAAGAAATCAATGGCAGTTTACCCGAAGGTATAGTTGCAAAAGCCGTCTATGACCGAACTAAACTGGTAGATAAAACGCTTAATACTGTTCAAACTAACCTGCTCGAAGGGGCCATTTTAGTTATTGTTGTATTATTTATATTACTGGGGAATTTCAGAGCCGCATTTTTAACGGCTTTAGTGATCCCATTTGCAATGTTGATGACAATAACCGGTATGGTACATACGCGAGTCAGTGCAAACTTGATGAGTTTAGGGGCATTAGATTTTGGTCTATTGGTTGATGGTACGATAATTATCGTCGAAAACTGCTTACGTCGTTTAAGTATGAGAGGTGATACCCCTCTTTCTTTAAAAGCACGTTTAGACATTGTTTTTACGGCTACACGAGAGGTTATTCGACCCGCTTTATTCGGTGTATTCATCATCACCGTTGTTTATTTACCTATTTTCGCGCTTGAAGGCGTTGAAGGAAAAATGTTCCATCCAATGGCATTAACGGTTGTGATTGCTTTGCTTTGTTCAATGGCGCTTTCGATCACATTTGTGCCTGCAATGATCGCCCTATTATTTAAAAAGCCAATTAAAGAAAAACCTAATCATATTATGCTGGGGTTAAGTCGTATTTATAAGCCGGTACTCTCATTAGCATTAAAAGGCCGCTGGGCTGTGGTGCTAATAACTTGTTTACTCGTAACATTCTTTGGTTATCAAGCGACACGCTTAGGAAGCGAGTTTGCACCAAATCTTGATGAAGGAGACATTGCCATGCATGCGCTTCGTATTCCTGGTACATCATTAAGCCAAGCGATTGAGCTACAAAAAGTGTTGGAAGAAAAAATTACGCAGATGCCTGAAGTCGAGCGTGTATTTGCAAAAATTGGCACCGCAGATGTAGCAACAGATGCAGTACCCCCTAGCGTAGCCGATAACTTTATTATTCTAAAACCACGAGAGCAATGGCCAAACCCTGATAAGTCAAAAGCACAAATTGTTGAAGAGTTAGCAGCCTTAGTTAAGCCAATTCCAGGTAACCGCTATGAGTTTTTACAACCAATTCAAATGCGCTTTAATGAATTATTAGCAGGTGTACGCGCTGAGCTGGCAATTAAAGTGTTTGGTGATGACTTTGAAACACTTGCTGCGTTAGGTAAGGAGATTGAATCCGCTATTGGAAATGTTGACGGTATTGCCGATTTAATGGTAGAGCAAACAAGCGGGTTGCCAATGCTTGAAATTGTACCCAATACTGAAAAGCTAAGCCAGTTTGGTATCAGCAAAGCACACATTCAGTCACAGTTAGCCACCGCATTAGGAGGGACTATTGCAGGTAAGTATTATCAAGGGGATATCCGCTCTAATATTGTTGTTCGTTTAGAAGAGCAGCAGCGTAATAATGTGCAAGAGATAGGTTACTTACCTATTAATTTACCTAATGGTCGCGCTGTGCCGCTCCAAGAGTTAGCAACAATCAAACTCACTAATGGCGCAAGTCAAATTAATCGCGAAAATGCTAAACGTCGTATTGTAGTGACTACCAATGTACGAGGACGTGACTTAGGAAGCTTTGTTGGAGATATTCAAACAATTATTGAAGATAAAGTCACTATTCCTGCTGGTTATTGGATTGAATACGGAGGAACGTATCAAAAGTTACAATCGGCCTCTGAGCGTTTGAGTGTGGTTGTGCCCGTTACATTGTTAATGATTATAGGCTTGCTTATTTTAGCTTTAAACTCACTTAAAGATGCTGCGATTATTTTTACCGGTGTGCCTTTAGCGCTTACCGGTGGAATTGCAGCACTGCTGTTACGTGATATTCCATTTTCAATATCTGCAGCGGTCGGTTTTATTGCTTTATCCGGCATTGCCATATTAAACGGCTTGGTAATGGTATCGTTTATTCGTGAATTACGCAGCTCAGGAATGGGGCTTAATCAAGCGATAACAGAGGGGGCATTAACACGTCTTCGCCCAGTGATAACTACAGCACTGGTTGCCTCATTAGGATTTATTCCTATGGCACTTAATACAGGGATTGGCTCAGAAGTACAGCGGCCTTTAGCAACCGTGGTAATTGGCGGCATTATTTCGTCGACCTTACTAACATTATTTGTGATCCCCGCACTGTATCGACTTTTACACAATGAAAAGGAGTCTATTTTGACTGAAAGTGAAACGTTGGAGCAACATGATGTCAACTAAAATAATAAACGTTAGCATAATGATTATGGTGCTTGTTTTGGCTTTTCTTAGCTTTGAGACCTTGGCCCATGGAGTTGATGACAGCACTCGCGCTTTTTTAGAGCAAAACCAAGGCGTACAGTTTGTGCCATTTATTTATATTGGTGCAAAGCACATGATCACCGGTTACGACCATATATTGTTTTTAATCGGTGTTATCTTCTTTTTGTATCGCAGTAAAGAGGTTTTGCTGTATGTCACCATGTTCACCATCGGCCACAGCACAACGTTACTATTAGGTGTGCTTGGCGATATTCAGATTAATGCCTATTTAATTGACGCTATTATTGGTTTTTCAGTTATTTATAAGGGCTTTGATAACTTAGGTGGGTTTAAGCGTTGTTTTAATTGGCAGCCAAATACAAAAATGGCGGTGCTTATTTTTGGTTTGTTTCATGGCTTTGGTCTAGCAACCAAGTTACAAGAGTTTCAATTACCCGAAGATGGATTACTGACAAACCTAATCGCCTTTAATATTGGCGTAGAGCTTGGCCAATTTTTAGCGCTCGCAGTTATTTTAATTGCCATTAATGTGTGGCGTAAACGGCCGTCATTTCATCGTTTTTCAACATTTATCAACGGTGCGTTAATGAGTGCCGGCTTAATGCTAGTCGGCCTTCAATTAACCGGCTATATAATTAATTAATTTAGAGAAATATATGCAACATACAGTTAGTTCAAAAACACTTATAAAAGCCAGTATCACCGCTTCATTAGTTGCGATAATCGCCTTTGTGCTATTTATCCTTCCGGCAGAATATAACATTGATCCAACCGGGATCGGTAAACAACTGGGCGTTACTAAAATAGCTCAGGCATCAGCGCAAAAACCACTTAAAACATCAGATTCATTGCAAGTGGGCAGTGATGAGTTTCAAACAATTGAAGTCACTATCCCTGCAAATCGCGGGGTTGAATATAAATTTGAGATGCAACAATATGAAAAAATGACCTACGAATGGATGACCGATGGCGCTTCTTTACATTTTGATTTACACGGAGAGCCAGCAGGAGACACAACCGGTTACTTCGAAAGCTATGCAATTGCCAATTTAAGCGAAATGAAGGGCAGCTTTACCGCCCCATTTGGGGGCTCACATGGCTGGTACTGGAAAAACAACTCAGATAACCCCGTGGCTATACAACTTTTAGTAAAAGGTCAATTTAAAGTGATTGGCTTAAAAAAGTAAACTTAAAATTTAACCGGAGAAAACAATGAATAAATTAATTTCAATCGTCTTAGTTTGTATTACGTTAATGAGTACTGGTGTTTTAGCACATAGTGATCATGCCCATGGCTACATTAATGATCAACAAGCGATTAGTATCGCAGCTAAATCAATAAAAAAATTGACCTTTAAAGACTATGGTTTTGAAGTTGGAAAATTAAATGATTCTTGGCAAGATATTTCTTCAGAAG
This sequence comes from Pseudoalteromonas sp. JB197, assembly GCF_002332205.1. Lineage (NCBI taxonomy): Bacteria > Pseudomonadati > Pseudomonadota > Gammaproteobacteria > Alteromonadales > Pseudoalteromonadaceae > Pseudoalteromonas > Pseudoalteromonas sp. JB197. The sequence continues at coordinate 2,384,018 of NZ_NRGZ01000001.1, read as the reverse complement.
CGTTTTCAGTCATAAGCAAGAACGGTGACTATTATGTTGTTCAAGCATCAAATAATAACGGTAGTGATCACGTTTATTTCAAAATAGCTAAAAATGGTCAGCTACTAGATGTAAAACCGAAGAACGATTTCTAAGCTTAAAGGTAAATTGGCACTGTGAGCTTTTACAGTGTCAATTTTCAATTTGTATTTTTGACACTAATTAAATTAGAAGGTAAGGCTTAGTAGGTAATAACTAAAATGGGTGTCGCATTTGTTTTTTATAAAATATTTTTGTATTAGCTGGTCTTTAAGCCGCTTTACTAATGAAAGTTGGCTCTTTTTCGAGAAAAGGAAGGCTTTAGTTGTACATAATATTGAAGAGGGCTTTTTATTCTCACCTAAGCGTCAGTACTTTTGTCGTTTTCTCATTATGAAATTTAAGCTTATGATATAAAAATATATAGCTGTAAGTTCAAGTCTAAACTAATACATGCTATAAATTGGTACATTCTGCTAGTTACTTCCCTTAAGCAGAAATAACTCAGATTCGAGGTCATTAATCTTTTTTAAGTGCTGGTGATTTGAAAGCGCTAGGGCATTGTGGGTAGAAGCCATTTGTGCCATTTGCTCTTTTAAGCTGGCTATTTCCGCTCGATATTTTTCTTTTAACCGTTTCTCGTTGGCAAGCTTTTCACGTAACTTAGTAACATCTGAGTTTTGCTGTGCTTGCTTTTTTGTTATAGCTTTTGATTTTAGTAGTTTAATTTTTTCAATGACGTCTGAGTAATAGTAAGCTGAGCCATTACCAAGGTTAGCTTCTTCCTCAACTGCAATGGCACTTAAACCTCGTTTGGCATCAATACGTACTGTATCGCCAGAAAGTATCCTGTCAATTGCGCTTAGAAGCTCTAACCTTGTATTCTCTGACTTACTCAAAGCTGTCTGATCTCAATTTCGGGTTTGTATGGAGTGTAGCTTATCTCAAAGTAGTCCATAACCTTTTCAGCTGCACGTAATTGCGTAATAAAATGGCTTAGCTGCGATTGAGATAGTTTAGTATGCTGCTCCATTTCAGTTATAGTCTCAACAATCCACTGATGTCGTTTTTGCCAAGCTTGTGCTTTAGTTTCGTCTATGACAACGTTCTCGCAGTTAAAACAGTTGGTTGGTGATACGACCTTTTCCATTCTGCATTCATAACCAGCCATGCAGTATGAGTGAAGTGTACCAGCAATAGATATTCTACCAGCAGATACTTGAGCATAAAGAGCATCCCAGGATGAGTATTTAACAGCGGTATCTTCTCTATCTTTAACAACATCTATACCTTTCTTACCATATAGCTTGTCATCTGAGTTATACCACTGATGCAATAGTTGTGTAGTGACTTCTTTATCCACTTCTTGAAGTAAATTATTGAGTTCTGAGTCCACTTTTACATGTTTTATTTTGGCTGCTACGCCTCCTTCTGAGTACCATTGAGACATTGGTAAATATATATGCTTATACTGTTGTTTAATGGCAACGTCAGAGAGTAAATTATAGCGTTTACCAAATACTGCAAAAGTTCGCCTGAGTTGGTGGGTTGTAAAAGCCCAAGGCTTACCTATAACTATCTTTTGCTTGTAAGCGTGTATGTTTAGGTTTGGATTTAGAAGTTTAAACTCTTCATAATCTTGCTCATTTACGATGGCGCCAGCCTCTTCTACTAGCTGCTTATGATGAAGAGCAAAAGGTGGACCTGTCAGCATGTTTGGCTTTCTGCATTTCATTTGTTGAACTAGCCAGATGCTTGAGGCTCTAGCATTTTCGACTCGGTCATCTGAGAGCATGAGTTGAGTTCTCATATTTTGAGTGAGTAGTGATGCGAGCTCGATTGCTTTCCCAGTAATTGGAGATGCCAACCACTCTGCTTTTTCAGGCACCGCAGGTGTCATTTTACTGTGGTAGGATTGTAACGAATAAAACACTTGGTCTTTTAATTTTAATGTTTTAAAGCTATCAGAGTGTAAACTATAGATCTCGCTTCTTCTCATGCCCGAAAAGGCTCCACAAATTATAAAGCAGCAAGTTAGAATATGGGAGTATAACCAATTGAATCTTCGTATATCACTAGGAATTAATTTTTCGATATCAGCGTTGGAAATATAGCTTTTAAGTATATTGGTAGAAGTTTGGGGTTTAGCTTTAGTTATCTCAGCTTTGTAGTGAGGGGAATCAGATGTTAACCAGTTCCATTGACCTGATTTTATTTTGTTATCAACAGCCGCTTTGCCAATTTCATAGTTTTCTTGCTGCTCGGTATGGATATCTAATAATGTATCTCGAATAGGATAGTAAGTATCTATATACTCGATAGCCTTTGAGTATATGAGTTGCATCAAGCGTGATGGTATAGCGTAATACTGCTCACTTTCTAGTTTGGTTGGGCAACCTAATTGACGGCCTAATTCTGTAATTGATGTCGTCAAAGGTAATGATAGTTTTATGGGGGTTTGGTTCTTAACCGCTTCGATCCAGTTTAATGCGAAAATAAGTTTTGAAGTATATGGCCCACTCATTTTAAGTGACTTTAAATATTCGCAAAACCTAGAAAACTGTATGGGATGGTTAAGGACACAAATCGAATCTGCTTTGATGGATTCTATGTATTTATATACTTGGGTTAAATTGATATTTCTCTCTAAAAATGTTGTGGTTTTTATCATTGCCCCTTGCCTTAAGGTGCCGACAGCAAATAAACCAAGGAATGCGAGTAACTTTTGTTCTTGCAACAAGGAAATAGTTGTTAAATGAGTAAAAGAAGCCCGCTTTTTCGAAACAATTTTGACATCTACATAGTGTGTTAAATCCCATGTGTTATCGCCAAAGTAACTTATGGTTTTACCATTTTGGTCAATCATTACTGGGATTTTGTTTAAATTGTCCCAATCCTTATTTTCAAAATACTGTATTGCCTGTTCAACAAAAACAGTATTCTCTTTTATAACTTGTTCTGGTGCAGCAAGTAACGGTTTCATAGCATTTCCTTATAAAACCAAATTAAGCGTATCGGGCCAAAAAGGGTGGCGACCAATTGTATGTAGCTTCCGCTCAGCTTGCCTGCGCACTTTTAAGTCGATACTAAAAAGCACTTGCTTTATTTTTCTTAGTACTCGATCAAAATTGTTTTTAAAGTGTGACATGTTGAGGTGATCTTCTTTGGCATCCTCTAACGCTTCATAAAAACTCAATAAACACCAAATATCATCAACTTCTTCAACCAGCACTTGATTTGGGCAGGAAAAGCAATTTAATAAGTCTGCACAGGCAAGATGGGTCATGTCAACGCTATCGATAGAGGCCTTTCGTCGAAAACGGTCACCATGGTTATCAAAGGGGTCTTTGCAACCTGTACCTAAAGGTGTTTTTTGACCATTCCCTGATTTAGCATAGCGGTTTACGAATTCATCATAGGGTAGTATTTCTAGATTCATTTGCTCAAGAGTTTGTTCTCGTGCTCTACTAATATCGCCACATTTAATTGCATTTTCTAAGGTGTTAGCTGTGGCTTGAAGTTGGGCGTTATTTTCTGACTCGTTACCTCTGCTATAGTGCTTTCGAACTACATCAGGTGTGTTATTGAGCAACATGGATGTTTCGAGTGAGTTTCCTGTGAGTGCTAAGTAATTAGATGCACCTGTAGCTCTAAAGCGTTTAGCTTCAGGCCTAAGTTGTTGACCATTGTCATCAGTCAAATCGAATATATTAATTAGCCAATTCATATTGGAACGAATATGCGTTGGGCACAAGGGCTTATTTATCCCGTTTAGACATTGATGAAGTAGTCTATTGGCATCTGGAAACAGCACGTGCGTAAGGGTGATAAGGTCATTAATAAAATTTAGCGCATGCTTTGGAATGTCTGTGCTAAGATTATCGCCGAGCTCGATGGTAACAAATTTATTAGCTCTCTTCTTTAACGCTGTTTGCACAAACCACTTACCTTGCTGTCCCTTTTTTTGTGAAGCTTTGGGGATATCCATATCTCTTATCGTACTAGCGTTTGCCCATGTGTAATAGGCAAGTAAGAAATATGCAGCACAGTAACACTTGGTAATAGCACCACTTACAGGCACTTCGATTTTATTAAAAGAAAAGCTCGCGTATTGGTCGCTTCTCCTTGCTTGAATGTATTCTTTAGGTGAGGTTTGAATTTGCTTGGAAAGCTGAAAATATAGTTCTTTTAGTATTTTAATTAACTTTTTCAATTCAGATTCTGAGTATGCTTGAGTTGGATTTATTTGGCTGCGAAATAGTTTGAATTTAGAAAACCACTCATCAACAGGGTGATCTAGCATCTTCATTATTGTTCTTATACTACTTAATTCACCTTTTGCTGTGTTTGAACTTTTGCTGCCAATTCTAACGCTGTGAACTAGAGCTGTTTCAAATGCATTGATACCCTCTTTTGAATCTGGATTTACTGGAATACTGTCACAAATATTCACATACCGTGTAAATGTTCTAAAAAGGGTATTCATTGTTGTGTCAGTATATTCTGTATTAGCTTTGAATGCTTGATACCACTTAATAATTTGGTTGTCTCGGTTAAGCAAAGTACCCCGATGCATTTCAAAAAGTTTAGGCACGCCTTTGTATCTAAATCTTTGAAAGTCTGGGTATACAAATTGATCACCATAAATATTTAACTTAAGTTTAAGGTCAATATTTAAATTTGATTTGTTAATCACGAGAGATCCTCATTAATGACTGACTCCATAACTTGATCTAAAAAGCAAACTGCACGTATCGATGCCTTGCTTCGGTTTATAAAGTTCAGGTATCGCCAAGTTGTTTTCTCATCTTTATGTCCCATCCACCCCATGATTAATGACATAGCATCGAATGGTGACAACCCAACTTTTTCGTCTAAAAGGGACGCAAGGCGAAATGTACCGTAAGTTGCACGTAAATCGTGAGTTCTATGCTGAAAGTGGGTATTTAGCTCATTGCGTATGTAATTACGAGTTAAGCTAAAGTGACGCTGTATTGCATTGGTAGTATATGGTTTACCTCGATTGGTAATTAATAATTCCGTAATCGGTTTATCGGTTTTAGACTCTCTTTTCTGGCGACGCTCACTAATCAAGTAGCGATGCATCTTGTTCATTAACAGTGTTGGAATTTCGATAGTTCTGACTGAGCCAAATTTGGTGAGTACACCGTTATGAGGTCCTATACTAACTTGAATATGGTATTTATTCGGGTCACATCTATTCACTAGATTAGCAGGAAAGGTGCAGGCTTCTTCTATACGAAGGCCGCACATGAGTTGTAATAGTTGATGTATTTGGAACTCAATTGACTGTTCTTTGAGTGCTCGCGAATATAATTTTACCTCATCTTCTGTAAGGGGATTCAAGCTTTGCTCTGGTGTACGCCTTGGGACCCTGATCCTTAAGTCTGAGCTTCTAACAACATAATTACGATTGATATGCGCAAGCATCCCAGTCGTTTTGATGCTAACAAACTCTACTTCAAATGGTTTATTTTCCTTAGAGAAGTTAATTAACCTCTCGTAATATGCCCACTCGTAGAATTTAATTATATGGTTCATATATACAGCTGCTGTTGAACTATTTAGCTCACCGGCTTTCACTGAGGCCAAAAGATCTTGGTTTCGGAAAATATATGTGGGCTTATTTGATTTGATAGTTGGAAAGTCTTTCCAAGAGAGTTCATGGCTTTTTAAAAAGCGCCAATATCGACTTATGGCACGAACGTTTGAATTGATGTTTTTTGCGCGCTTAACGTTAATGAGGTGATTCATCCAAAGGTTTATTGGCATGACGTATTCACCATCTTCATAAAAAGTTGGAAAGCCTTTTAGCTGAATGCTTGATTTTGTTTTGCAAAAGGGAGTTTGGATCTCAGTTTTAAAATCATCTGATTGAACTATTGTGAGCATGAAAAAGCCGACCAAAAATTGTACGTTACTTGGTCAGCTTAGTTCGTTTTCCAGAGTTAGCAAATGTAAAGTTTCACTTTTCCAGAGAAAAATTTACATAGTAACAAACTCTTCTGAGCCAGTCGGGTGTATAGCAACCACAGCATCAAAGTCAGCTTTAGTAGCGCCCATTTTCATGGCGACAGCAAAACCTTGAATCATTTCGTCTACAGCAAAACCTATACCATGCAAGCCGACCACTTTTTCATCTGGACCTGCGCACACTAGCTTCATTTTACAAGGCTGGCGATGTTGCGTAACCGCGGTATACATAGCGGCAAAAGCTGATTGGTATACTTTTACGTTTTCTGCACCGTATTGCGATATAGCTTCTTGTTCTGTTAAGCCAATAGTACCAATGGGTGGGTGACTAAATACTACCGTAGGAACTAAGCTGTAATCCATTTTTAAATCATCTGGCAGTTCTTTATTAAATAAGCGCTCAGATAAAGTACGCCCAGCTTTAACTGCTACTGGGGTAAGCTCAATGCCGTTTTCGATAATGTCGCCCACAGCGTATACGTTTTTAGCTGTGGTATTTTGGTACTCGTCTACTTTAACAAAACCTTTGCTGTTAACTTCTACGCCTGCTGCAGCAATATTAATTGCATTTGTGGTTGGCTCGCGGCCAATAGCCCAAATTACTTGGTCTACGTTATGGCTTTTACCATTATCTAAATGCAAGGTTACTGAGCCGTCGTCTTCTTTAACCAACTTATGTGGTACAGATTCGGTATGCAGCGTAGGGCCTTCTTTTGCCATTACTTCAACTAGCGTATCGATTATATATGGGTCAAAGTTACGCAGTGGTGCGTGTTTACGCACAAATAAATGCGTGTCAGTGCCCAAGCTATGTAGTACGCCTGCAAGCTCTACAGCAATGTAACCTGCGCCAATAACAGCAACGCGTTTAGGTTGCTCTTTAAGCTCAAAAAAGCCATTAGAGTCAATGCCGTGCTCAGCACCTTCAATGTTTGGAATGCTTGGACGACCGCCAACAGCAATTAAAATATGATCAGCAGTATAATGCTCACCATCTACTTCAACTGTTTTATTATCTACAAATTTAGCAAAACCTTTAATTACGGTAACGCCGTTGTTTGCAAGGCCATTATCGTAACCTTTATGGATTCGGCCAATGTAGGCTTCGCGGCTTTCTACTAATTTGCCCCAATCAAAACCTTTTACTTCAACATTAAATCCGTAATCAGGCGCATATAAATTAATTGCTTCAGCAACTTGAGCACCATGCCACATTACTTTTTTAGGTACACATCCTACGTTTACACATGTGCCACCCATATGTTTTGCTTCAATAAGTGCTACTTTAGCGCCACGCATTGCCGCACGGTTCGCCGACGCAATACCGCCGCTACCACCGCCAATTGCAATATAATCAAAATGCTGAGCCATGTTTAATCCTCAAAGTTTATTTAACTGTGTTGTGCCGATGATAGCATATGCTCAAGGCAAATTACTTAATCAGCATAGGTAAAATTACCATACACCTTGTATAAACGAAAAAGATCTTATTGCGATCAGCATAAGCTTAAATGCTCTTGTATTTAGCCACTTTGCCCCAACTTTAATGCTTATAATGCACAAAATTGAGAAAAATATGACCAATGCAAACACTAACCCATTAATTGGGCTTGAAGGCTTACCGCCATTTTCAAAAATAAAGCCAGAGCACGTAGTGCCAGCACTAAAGCACGGGATTGAGCAGTGCCGCCAAGCCATTGAAGATGTGCTTGCTAAAAAATCATACACTTGGAACGATTTAGTACTGCCACTAGAAGAAGGCGATGATAAATTATCACGGATGTTTTCGCCGGTATCGCATTTAAACTCAGTAATGAATAACGACGAACTACGTGAGCAATACGAGCAATGTTTACCACTTATTTCTGAGTACTCAACTTTTGTAGGGCAGCATCAAGGTTTGTTTGCAGCTTACAACGCGTTATATAACAGTGATGAATTTAAAACCCTCACTACCGCTCAGCAAAAGTCGATTACTAATGCATTACGCGATTTTAAATTATCGGGTATTGCACTAGAGCCCGCGCAGCAAAAACGTTATGGCGAAATTAGCGCGCGTTTATCAGAGCTGGCCTCTAAATTTGGCAACAATGTTATGGATGCCACATTGGCTTGGCATAAACACATTACCGATGAAAGTGAACTGGCTGGTTTACCAGAGTCGGCGTTGGCTTTAGCTGCCGATACCGCAAAAAGTAAAGAATTAGACGGCTGGGTATTTACGCTCGATTTTCCATCGTACTTACCTATTATGACCTACGCCGATAATCGCGAATTACGCGAAGAAACATACACAGCGTTTTCTACACGTGCGTCTGATCAAGGTCCTAATGCGGGTGAATTTGATAACTCAGCAATTATGAGCGAAGAGCTAGCGCTACGTCATGAACTAGCACAGCTGCTTGGCTTTAATAGCTACGCTGAAAAGTCACTTGCCACTAAAATGGCTGAGACGCCTGCACAAGTATTCTCATTTTTAGAAGACCTAGCGGCTAAATCAAAACCACAAGCAGAGCAAGAACTTGCAGAGCTACAAGCCTACGCAGAGCAAAAACACGGTATTACCGAACTAGCAGCGTGGGATTTTGGTTATTACGGCGAAAAGCTTAAGCAAGACAAATACGCCATTTCAGACGAAGTACTCCGCCCGTATTTTCCAGCTAATAAAGTATTAAGTGGTTTGTTTGAAACAGTTAACCGTTTATTTGGCATTAGCGTAAAAGAAGTCAGTGATTTTGACAGCTACCACAAAGATGTACGCTTTTTTGAAATATACGACAGCAGTAATACGTTACGTGGCCGTTTTTATCTCGACTTATATGCTCGCGATCATAAACGTGGTGGCGCATGGATGGACGACTGTATGGGGCGCAAAGTACGCGCTAGCGGCGAATTGCAAACACCAGTGGCGTATTTAGTTTGTAACTTTAACAAGGCAATAGGCGATAAACCGGCCTTGTTTACTCATAACGAAGTAACTACATTATTCCATGAATTTGGCCATGGTATTCATCATATGCTAACTCAGGTAGATGCAGCGCCTGTTGCAGGCATTAACGGCGTTGCATGGGATGCGGTAGAGCTACCAAGTCAGTTTTTAGAAAACTGGTGCTACGAAGAGCAAGCACTTAGCTTTATTTCAGGGCATTACGAAACCGGCGAGCCACTACCAAAAGAGCTACTAGATAAGTTACTAGCGGCTAAAAACTATAACTCGGGCATGCAAATGCTGCGTCAGTTAGAGTTTTCGTTATTCGACTTTAAAATACATAACGACTACGTAGCCGGTGAGCCATGTAATATTCAAGCTGTGCTTAACGACGTACGTAGCCGCACCTCGGTGATTAAAGCGCCAGAATTTAACCGCTTTCAGCATGGCTTTAGCCATATTTTTGCCGGTGGTTATAGCGCAGGTTATTACTCGTATAAATGGGCAGAAGTACTCTCTGCCGATGCTTATTCTAAATTTGAAGAAGAGGGCATTTTTAACCCAGAAACAGGGCGAGCATTTATGCAGCACATCCTAGAAAAAGGCGGCAGCGAAGAGCCAATGGAATTATTTAAAAACTTCCGTGGCCGCGAGCCAAATGTTGACGCACTTCTTCGCCACAGCGGTATTGCTGCCTAAAGTATAGAGTTAACTCTATATACTTTGAGCTACACACAAACACATGGCGCTCAGTTTTCATTGCAAAGCTGAGCGCTTTTTTACAGCATTTGAACTTTAATTACTCTCGACTTTAAGACTATTGTTTTCCTTTCATTGCTATTTAAATGCTTTAAACTAAGGCGCTTGATATACTAAAAAAGTATTTTATCGTCGGAGTGTAGAGTGGTTATTAAGTGTGCCTTTAAAGAGTGCCGTCCTTATTTAAATGAGTTAGAAACACGTTTTGGCTTAGCCCATTGGGCAGAGAAAAGCAGTGGTTTTAGCCTGCATTACGACGATACAGGCCTGAGCTTATATAAAACCGATGAGCCTAAACTGGGCGCAATAAGCGTTGACTTTGTTACGGGCGCTGCAGCGCACAGACGAAAGTTTGGCGGCGGTAAAGGCCAAGCAATTGCCAAAGCAGTAGGCTTAAATAAAGGGGCGACTCCGGTAGTTCTCGACGCCACAGCAGGGCTAGGACGTGATGGTTTTGTATTAGCGTCGCTTGGTTGTAAAGTAATATTGCACGAACGCCACCCCGTAGTTGCAGCACTTTTATACGATGGCCTACAGCGCGCATACAACGACATTGAAATTGGTCCGTGGATGCAGCAAAACATGAGCCTCATATTTGGCTCAAGCCATACCTTACTTGCTCAATGCGAAAGCATGCCAGATGTAGTTTACTTAGATCCTATGTTTCCGCATCGCGAAAAATCAGCCTTAGTTAAAAAAGAAATGCGCGTATTTCAAGATTTAGTAGGCGCCGACACCGACGCCGACGATTTACTCGAATTTGCCTACCCACTCGCCAGTAAGCGCGTGGTAGTAAAGCGCCCCGACTATGCCCCGTTTTTAAACGACAAAACCCCAAGCATGCAAATTAAAACGAAAAAAAACCGCTTCGACGTATACGTAAAAGCCGCTATGGTAAAAGCTTAAGGCTCAGCGTTAGCAGCGTATTATCGTAGCCGTGTTTTTAATTACATGGTAGAATTTGCGCAATTTTTTGCAGCAAACAAAGTAGCACAGCAATGATCTTAGATGATATTCGCGTTGTTTTAGTTAACACATCACACTCAGGTAATATTGGTTCGGCGGCTCGCGCCATGAAAACCATGGGCTTATCAAAGCTTTATTTAGTCGACCCTGCATGTGAAATCGACAGTCATGCCAGTGCATTAGCCGCTGGAGCAAGTGATGTTTTAGGTAATGCTGTGATTGTTGATACTGTTGCTGATGCAATTGCCGATTGCGCGTTAACTATTGGCACGAGTGCGCGCTCTCGCACACTATCTTGGCCTATGGTTGAGCCACGTGAATGTGGTGAAAAGCTAGTAAGCGAAGCAGCTAATGGTCCGGTAGCTTTGGTGTTTGGTCGTGAAAATAGCGGCTTGAGCAACGATGAATTACAGCTTTGCAATTATCATGTATGTATTCCGGCAAATCCAGAGTACAGCTCGCTTAATTTAGCTATGGCAGTGCAGACATTATGCTACGAAACGCGAATGGCGTTTTTAAATCAGCAACCTAAAATAGCCGAAGAAGATGACACCGTTTACCCTAGCTCAAAACAAACTGAGTTATTTTACGGGCATCTTGAAGAGACACTGTTTAATACTGGGTTTATCATTAAGCAGCACCCAGGCATGGTTATGACCAAGTTACGTCGTATGTTTAATCGTGCTCGCCCTGAAGATGCTGAAATGAACATTTTACGTGGTATTTTAACCTCTATAAATAAGTCGATACCTAAATAATAATGGTTATAGCAATTAGTTATAACAAGCTACGATTAAATAACGCGCTAATACTTGACTAAATTACTCAGGTAATTACAATAGGACGTAATACTTGAGTAAAACACTCAGGTATTACGTGTTTAGCTAAGAACTGGTTTTAAGTTTTAATACTTGACTAATTTACTCTGGTAATTAAAATTTGCACTCTTTTGTGCGGAGGGCGTTATGAAGTTAACATCAAAAGGCAGGTATGCCGTTACAGCTATGCTGGATGTTGCACTGCACACAGGTGTAGGTCCTGTTGCCCTTGCTGATATTTCACAGCGACAAGAAATTTCTTTGTCTTACCTTGAACAGTTGTTTGCCCGTTTACGTAAAAACGGTTTGGTAAGCTCTGTTCGCGGCCCTGGCGGTGGTTATTTATTGGGGCGTAAAGCGGACGCTATTTCTGTTGGTGATGTGATAAATGCAGTAGATGAGTCAGTTGATGCAACACGTTGCCAAAAAAGTGATATAGGTTGCCAAAGTGGTATGCGCTGTTTAACTCACAATTTGTGGTCAGAATTAAGTGCACGAATAGAAGAATTTTTAGATAATATTACCCTTGCTGAATTGGTAGAGAAATCTGATGTGAAAGAAATCGCATTACGCCAAGATAACAGTGTTAATGATGCAATTAAGCAGTTGGAAAATATTCAAGTAAGCTGTCAACTTTAAGGTTGACCTGCAGCGGAGAGAGAAATGAAGTTACCGATTTATTTAGATTACGCAGCAACCACGCCTGTTGACGAACGTGTTGCCAAAGAAATGATGCAATGCCTGACAATGGACGGTAATTTTGGTAATCCTGCGTCACGTTCACATAGGTTTGGTTGGCAAGCTGAAGAAGTGGTTGATCAAGCACGTACCGATGTTGCTGATTTAATTAATGCAGACCCACGTGAAATTGTTTTCACTTCGGGTGCAACTGAATCAAATAACCTAGCAATAAAAGGCGCAGCACAGTTTTACAAAAAGAAAGGTAAGCATATTATTACCGCTAAAACTGAGCACAAAGCTGTAATCGACACGTGTCGTGAGCTTGAGCGTCAAGGTTTTGAAGTAACCTATATGGATGTTGAAGAAAACGGCCTACTTGATTTACAAAAACTTGCCGACACTATGCGTGACGACACCGTACTTGTAAGCATCATGCATGTTAATAACGAGCTAGGTGTAATTCAAGATATCGCTACTATTGGCGAAATGTGTCGCGAACGTAAAATTATGTTCCACGTAGATGCAGCACAAAGCGCAGGTAAAGTATTAATTGACGTACAACAGCTTAAAGTTGATTTTATGTCGTTCTCAGGCCACAAAGTATATGGTCCTAAAGGTGTTGGTGCACTTTACGTTCGTCGTAAACCGCGCGCTCGTTTAGAAGCACAAATGCACGGTGGCGGCCACGAACGTGGTATGCGCTCTGGCACACTTGCTACGCATCAGTTAGTGGGTATGGGTACAGCGTTTAGAGTTGCTAAGCAAGATTTCGAAAAAGACCATGCACATATAAGCGCCCTACGTAAGCGCTTAATTGACGGTATTATGAGTGATATGGAAGAAGTGTACTTTAACGGTACACAAGACCAATCAGTACCAGGCATTGTAAATATCAGCTTTAACTTTGTTGAAGGTGAGTCGTTACTAATGGCAGTAAAAGACATTGCAGTATCGTCAGGTTCAGCCTGTACGTCAGCAAGCTTAGAGCCTTCTTATGTTTTACGTGCACTTGGCCGTAACGACGAATTAGCACATAGCTCAATTCGTTTTAGTATTGGTCGTTTTACCACCGAAGAAGAGATTGATTACACCGTTGAGTTAATGAAAAACTCTATCGGTCGCCTACGTGAAATGTCTCCACTTTGGGAGATGCATCAAGAAGGTATTGATTTAGATTCAGTTGAATGGGCTCACCACTAATAATAGTGCGAGTACATACCTAGCAGGTAGTGAGGATAGAATTATGGCTTACAGTGATAAAGTAATCGACCACGTAGAAAACCCACGTAACGTAGGTGTTTTAGACAAAAATGATCCGTCAGTGGCAACGGGTATGGTAGGCGCACCAGCATGTGGTGACGTAATGAAGTTACAAATTAAAGTATCTGCCGATGGTATTATCGAAGATGCAAAATTTAAAACGTATGGTTGTGGTAGTGCAATTGCTTCATCTTCACTGGTAACAGAGTGGGTTAAAGGCAAAACACTAGAGCAAGCAGCGACTATTAAAAATACTGATATAAGTGCAGAGCTAGAGTTACCACCAGTGAAAATTCACTGTTCAATTTTAGCCGAAGATGCAATTCAAGCAGCAATTGCAAATTATAAAAGTAAACAAGCGAAGTAAGAGAGTTCCATGGCAGTGACATTGACAGATGCGGCAGCAAACCGCGTACAATCATTTTTAGCAAATCGCGGTAAAGGTTTAGGCCTGCGCGTTGGCATTAAAACGACGGGCTGTTCAGGTCTTGCCTATGTACTTGAGTTTGTTGACGAGCTAAACGACGACGACGAAACATTTGTAGCAAAAGGCGTTACCTTAATTGTTGATGCTAAAAGCTTAGTTTACATTGACGGCACGCAGCTCGATTACACTAAAGAAGGCTTGAATGAAGGGTTTAAATTTACTAACCCTAATCAAGCTGACGAGTGTGGTTGTGGCGAAAGCTTTACCGTTTAAATTTAAACGTGTTTTGAATACCTAAGTTACTTGGGTATAAAACAAGCCCTGCCAATAAACGTAGGGCTTTGTTATTTTTGAAATTAATTTCTGAATATTATTGGTTGAAGTTATGCGCTATTTTGAGTTATTTGCAATACCAGTTGACTACAATATTGATTTAGTAATAGTTAACAAGCACTACTTAGAGCTACAGCGTGCAGTGCACCCCGATCGCCATGCCAACGCCAGCAGTCGCGATAAATTAATGGCCGTGCAAAGCGCCGCAGAAATTAACGACGCACTACAAATATTAAAGCACCCAGTAAAGCGTGCCGAATATATGTTAAGTGAGTTGGGTGTCGATATTCGTGCTGAGCAACAAACCTTGCAAGATCCGGCATTTTTAATGCAGCAAATGGAACTTCGCGAAGAGTTAGAAGAGCTAACGTCAGCGAGCGATCCTGACACTGCAATCGCTAATTTTGAAAAGCAAATCAAGCAACTTAACGAACAATACAGTGCACAACTTGCACAGCAATTAGCAAGTAACGACGAGCAGCAATACCAAGCTGCTGCAGATAATGTTCGTAAACTAAAATTTGTTTATAAACTACGTGACGAACTAGAGCGTATTGAAGACAGTTTATTTGATGACTAATCACCTAACTTGCTAATTTATAAAGCAAGGTAAAGCGAGTTTAAAAAATATTATGGCATTATTGCAAATTGCTGAGCCGGGGCAGAGCGCGGCACCACATGAACATAAACTAGCCATAGGTATTGACCTAGGTACAACTAACTCATTGGTAGCCACGGTACAAAGTGGCGAAGCACGCACCTTAACAGATGACTTAGGTGAAGCAATGCTTCCTTCGGTAGTGCGCTATCAGGCGGGTGGGATCACTGTAGGCAGCGAAGCTGTAAAATCAGCAACGCAAGATCCCGTTAATACGCTAATTTCAGTCAAGCGCTTTTTAGGTAAAACCCAAGCAGAAATAGAACAAAGCTATGGGCAACTACCGTATCAATTTTGTCAGCACGATGGTGCACTTGCCATAGAAACTGCTGCTGGAAAAATCAGCCCAATTAAAGCATCTAGCCATATTTTAGCTGCATTAAAAGCCCGTGCAGAACAAAGCTTTGGTAATCAAGAAATATTAGGTGCAGTTATTACCGTACCAGCATACTTTGATGACGCTCAGCGCCAAAGTACAAAAGATGCCGCAGAGCTTGCTGGTATTAACGTACTGCGATTATTAAACGAGCCAACAGCAGCCGCTGTTGCTTATGGTTTAGACTCGGGTCAAGAAGGTATTATTGCTGTTTACGATTTAGGCGGTGGCACCTTTGATATATCAATTTTGCGCTTGCATCAAGGTGTATTTGAAGTATTAGCTACCGGCGGCGACTCAAGCCTAGGCGGCGATGATTTTGACTCACTGATTGTTGATTACTTAAAGCAGCAAACGGGTGTTACTGGTTTATCTCCTTCAAACTTACGTTTATTTATTAATAAAGCTAAAGCTTGTAAAGAAGCGCTCAGCCAATACCAAACAGTTAATGTTGGGCTTGAGTTTGATGATGAAAAACACATGGTTGAAGTAACGCGCGAAAAACTCGATGAGCTTGCGATACCACTCGTTAAAAAAACGCTTCGTTCTTGTCGCCGTGCTGTAAAAGATGCTGGTATTGAGAACGAAGAAGTGCTGCAAGTCATTATGGTGGGTGGCTCTACTCGCATGCCATTAGTGCGTAGCCAAGTCAGTGATTTTTTTAATAAAGAAGCATTAACGTCCATTGATCCCGATCGCGTTGTAGCGCTAGGTGCTGCGTTGCAAGCAGATGTGTTAATTGGTAATAAACCTGATTCAGATATGTTGTTACTCGACGTATTACCATTATCGCTAGGTCTTGAAACTATGGGTGGCTTGGTGGAAAAAATTATTCCACGTAATACCACTATTCCAGTAGCACGTGCTCAAGAGTTTACTACTTTTAAAGATGGCCAAACAGCCATGTCGTTGCACGTACTACAAGGTGAGCGCGAATTGGTAGACGATTGTCGTTCTCTCGCTAAGTTTAGTTTAAAAGGTATTCCACCAATGGCCGCCGGTGCTGCACATATTCGGGTTACGTTTAAAGTAGACGCCGATGGCTTACTTAGTGTATCGGCAATGGAAAAATCGACAGGCGTACAAGCAGATATTCAAGTTAAACCGTCATTTGGTTTATCAGACGACCAAGTATCTAATATGCTAAAAGAGTCAATGAGCAACGCTAAAGGCGATATGCAAGCGCGTATGCTCAAAGAGCAACAAGTAGAAGCACTACGTGTAATTGAAGCACTAGAAGCATCACTTGCGAGTGACGGTGGTTTACTTGACGAAGCACAGCTAGTACATTTACGAGCTGAAATTGCAGAGTTGGTAAAAGTGCGTGAGAATGCGCAGCAACCAAACGAGATTAAAACCGCGATTGAAAAAATGGATAACGCCAGCAGCGATTTTGCCGCACGCAGAATGGATGCATCAATTAAAAAAGTTCTTACTGGGCAGTCAGTAGACAATATTTAAGAGAGATTAGAATGCCACAAATTATTTTTCTTCCCCATCCAGAATTGTGTCCAGATGGCGCTGCAATTGAAGCACCTAGTGGTCAAACGGTTCTTGATGTTGCCCTTAAAAATGGCATTAGCATTGCTCACGCATGTGAAAAGTCATGTGCGTGTACCACGTGCCACTTAGTGATCCGCGAAGGCTTTGATTCGCTAGAAGAAAGCGACGAGTTAGAAGACGATATGCTTGATAAAGCATGGGGCTTAGAGCCAGAGTCGCGCTTAGGTTGCCAAGCAATTATTAGAGATGAAGACCTAGTGGTTGAAATACCTAAGTATAACGTTAATATAGTTAATGAAGAGCACTAGCTTTTAACGATTAATATAATAAAAGCCGCTGTTTAATACAGCGGCTTTTTTGTTTGTACACCGCAGGGTAGGCGGGAGTTTACCTCGCGCAGATTTATCTAAAAAGTTAGCCTTGGCTCTATGGCACGCATTAAAAGCTAACACCTTAAACGTAATTTGGAGGTTTATTTTGAGTAATCATATTTTTTCTGACTCGTTTATTAATGGTGAATTTTATAAAACAGACACACACTTTAGTGTTGATGATCCTGCTACCGAAAAAAGCATTGTTGATGTAAGCGATATTGATGAGCAGGGTGTGAATAATGCAATTGTTGCAGCTCAAAGCGCATTTGTTAAATTAAAAGCAACCAATGCTACGCAGCGAAGCGAAACCTTGATGCGCTGGTATGAGCTAGTTATAAAACACAAGCAAACGCTTGCAGAGTTAATGACCAAAGAGCAAGGTAAACCACTTAAAGAAGCGTTGGGCGAAATTGATTACGGCGCAGGCTTTATAAAATGGTTTGCCGAGGAAGCTAAGCGCAGTTATGGCGATGTTATACCTGCTACCGACAATAGCCATAGATTAACCAGCTTTAAGCAGGCTGTAGGAGTTGTTGCAGGGATCACACCATGGAATTTTCCTGTTGCTATGATCACGCGTAAAGTTGCCCCCGCTTATGCAGCCGGTTGTAGTTTTATATTAAAGCCTTCTGAGCACACCCCATTATGCGCTATTGCACTTGCCTATTTAGCCGATCAAGCAGGGTTTGAAAAAGGGGCATTTAACGTCTTAGTATCGCAAAATGCTAAAAAAGTAGGAAAAATACTAACCGACTCTGAGATAGTGCGTAAGTTTACTTTTACCGGCTCAACGGGTGTAGGCAAGCAGTTATTAGCGCAATGCGCAGGCACTATTAAGCGCACTTCTATGGAGCTTGGAGGAAATGCACCTTTCATTATTTTTGATAATGCTGACCTCGATGCAGCTATTGAGGGGGTAATGGCGGCTAAGTTTAGAAATAGTGGGCAAGCTTGTGTTGCTGCAAACCGTATCTTTATTCAACGTAATATTATTGATGCGGTACTAAATAAACTAACCCCTAAGGTGGCTGCTTTAAAAGTCGGTAATGGCTTTATAGCAGATGTTGATATTGGCCCGCTTATTTACCCTAAGGCGAAAGAAAAAGTACAGCAGCTAGTACAAGACGCACTAGATAAAGGGGCAATATTGATTGGTGATAACAGTGATTTAGGTGGCAGCTTTCAAAACCCGCTGATTGTAAATAACGTCACTACCGACATGGATATTTACCATGAAGAAGTATTTGGCCCAGTATTAACAATTATTCCTTTTGATGATGAAAGCGAAGTACTTACCCTAGCAAACGACGTACCTTACGGCTTAGCCGCTTATTTTTATAGCCAAAATATTAAGCAGGTTTACCGCATTAGCGAAGGTCTTGAGTTTGGCATGATTGGTGTAAACGAAGGTGTTATTTCTAACCCTGTAGCGCCATTTGGTGGCGTTAAGCAATCGGGCCTTGGCCGCGAAGGGGGGCATCAAGGGTTAAATGAGTACCTAGAAGAAAAATACGTGTGTATTAAAATTTAAATATCCAAAAAATAGTTTAGCAGTTTAGGGACAAATATTTAATGCTTAGATTAAAATTTATAGCTTGAAATAGAGTCCCTATCTCGTCTTAATTAGTGCTCAGTAATAATAAATATTTATAAAACAACCTTTGTTAAAAGCAAAAATTCAAATGGATAGTAAGTTAATTATATGTGTTTTTTGGTAGTAAATGCAGTGATTATTCATTGTTTATTAAAATAAATGAAATAATAAAGCATTATAGTTGCGGCTTTTGAATTTATAAATTATCCTTTCGATATATGGAATTTTAAGAGAAAATCATTCAAATGAATCAAGATGCGATTAACCAGGAAGTTACGTTTGGTATTGATGAAGAGCTGGTTTCAACTACGGATTTACAAGGAGTAATAACTTACGCAAATGAAAAGTTTTGCGAAGTTGCTGGCTATACCCTCAATGAGCTAGTAGGGAATAACCATAGTATGGTGCGCCACCCAGATATGCCCAAAGCTGCGTTTGCCGATTTATGGTTTAATTTAAAGAATAATATAGCTTGGCGAGGAGCAATTAAAAACAGATGTAAAAATGGTCAGTATTATTGGGTTGATGCATTTGTAACGCCTATTTATGAAAATGGTAAAAAAATAGGGTATCAGTCAGTTCGACGCCGATTATTGCCAGAGTATTTAAACAGCGCTGAAAAATTATATAAACGTATTAATAATGGCAAGTCGATAAATACTTTAACCGATAAAATATCGGCATTTAAGTTTCCTATTTTTTTGTGTTGTAGTGCACTTTTAGCGTGGTTAATTAGTTACTCACTTTTTTTTATTGTACTCTTTATTCCTCTTCCTTTTATTATTTATTATGACCAACTCGTTCTATCGCAACACCACGTTAATAAAAGAAAAGCAGAGTCAGATAGTATTTCTCGATATGTATTTTCAGGCAGGAATACTTTTAGTTTTGCCGATTTTCAAATTAAATTATTAGAAGGGAAGGTAACAACCATTGTAGGGCGAATTATTGACGGCACACTAAGCCTAGAAAAAGGTGCTAACTCGCTCAAAGCTGTAGCACAAAAATCTAAATTGGGAGTAGAAAAAGAGGCTGCTGAGCTCCATCAAGTATCTTCTGCCGTTGAACAAATGGTTAATTCAATCGATGAAGTTGCTAAAAATACCATAGTTACCACTCAAAAAGTAAATCAAGCACACGCAAATTGCGAAGCTGCTACCACAGCAATGTCTTATACTATGAAAGAGGTTTCTTTATTGGCTCGTGAGGTTGATAACTCTGCAAACTCAGCAACCGACCTTGCAAAAGAAGCGGGGAAAATTGGCGATATAATGCAAGAAATTCAAGGTATTGCAGATCAAACTAATCTACTTGCTTTAAATGCGGCTATAGAGGCTGCTCGAGCAGGTGATCATGGGCGAGGGTTTTCTGTAGTTGCAGATGAGGTTCGTGCATTGTCAAGCAGAACACATTCAGCAACGGAGCAAATAAAAACATCTATATCTGAAATGCAATTAACCTTATTAAGCTGGTCTAAAACGATGGAGTTAGGTAAAAATGCTGCTGAAAGTTGTGTTAAAGAAACGCAGCAAACTCAAAAAATTGTTTCACAAGTTCATGCTTCTATTACAGACATTTCAGATTTAGCAATGCAAATATCTACTGCTGCTGAAGAGCAGAATATGGTTTCTCAAGAAATTAGCCGTAATATTTTTAACATTAGTGAGGCTTCAGCAGAAAATTTAATACAAGCTCAATCTGTTGAAAATGAATCTGATTCAATAGATAAGCGTTCAAAAATGCTTGCATCGCTAGGGCTTTCTTTCAAGGTCGGTTAAACCATAGCGCGAAAGAGCGTTTACTTCTGGCCGCTTCTTCCACACCTATTCACAAAACTGGTACAAACTTGTTAACAATGGCTGGCGTATTTCATCACGCTCAAATAATAGTTCGTGCTTAGCACCGGCAAAGCTTTTTATTACTGCCTGATTATGTCGGTTTGCTAATTTATATTGCGCGGTGTTATCTACTACTTCGTCGCGCTCTGCGCTGGCAATAAACAGCGGAATATTTATGCTTAACTTATCAACCGATGCAATAAAGGTGAATGCGGCTTGTAGCCAACCATAGGTTACGCCACCAAGTTGCAGTAGTGGGTCTTGATAAGTTTGCCTAAAGTTTTTATAACGCACTTGGCTGCTAGTTAATGTATTTAAGGCAAACTCATCTGGGCTGTAATCGTTTTGCCCAAGGGCATAACTTTGTGAAAAACCGAAAAGCACAGCTGCGTTAGCAATTAGTTTTGCCAACGGTTTTGGGGTGTTTTTAGTGTGAATATCAAACATGGGTGCCGATAAAAACAATCCACTAAAACTATTTTCAAAGTGGGCTAAATAGTCAAAGGCAATTGCACCGCCCATTGAGTGGCCAAGCAGTATTTTTTTGCCTTGCCAGTGGTTATCAACAATTTGTTGATTAAATAAATGCAGGTCGTGGCGATAATCAGTAAAGCATTTTACATAGCCTTTATGCTTATTAGCTAACTGTCGGTAAGAGCGACCTTGGCCTTGATGATCAACAATAAACACGGCAAAATTATTAGTGTACAGCTCCCACAATAGCTCTTTGTATTTATCAAGCCCTTCAATGCGCCCAGAGCTAATAACAATCGCGGTATGCGCATGCTCAGGTTTTGCATAGGCGTAAAATAACTGCCCGGCAGGGGTATTTAAATAGGCTTTAACTAGGGTGTTGTTATAAAAATCATTAATACTGGGTTGATTATTAACAAGCTCGTTTTCACTACTGTAAAACATTCTCTACTCTTTTATTATTGGCAAAGTAACCATGGCGCACAGGCCACCTTGTGGTTTATTTGATAAAACCAAGCTGCCGCCATGAGCAATAATCGCATTTTTGGCAATCGCTAAGCCTAAACCCGTGCCACCACTCACTCGGTCTCGCGCATCTGACTGCCTAAAAAACGGCTCACATAGCTTACTAAGCTGGTTGTTTGGTACACCTGGGCCATCATCACATATTTCAATATAAATGGCATCACCGTGCTTTAGGGTAAGGCTAATAGTGTGCTGTGCATATTTAATCGCGTTGCGCAGTAAGTTTTCCAGTGCGCTGGCAATTAGCGCTTCATCGCAATTTAGTGTTACCGCCGCCGAGCCGCTTACTTGCAGTTGCTTGTTGTGCTGTTTTGCTTCAAAGGTGGCATCGTTAAGTACATGATCAACAATATCTTGCAGTGACTGTTTGTGTAGCGATAACGCTTGGCTATTTGCCTCCAAACGCGACACTTGCAATACATCGGCAATCATTTTATCAAGCTGGTTGGCTTCCTTTTCTATGCGTAGTAAATATGATTGGCTGGCTTCGTTAGCTTGCATTTGCGCAAGGCCGGTCGCCATTTTTAAGCGAGTAAGTGGCGAACGTAGCTCGTGGGATATATCAGCCAGTAGGCGCTTTTGTGCGCTAATTAATTGCGCTAATTGGTCGGCCATACGGTTAAAGTCGCGCCCTAATATTCCCAGCTCATCTTTACGATTTACCGAAATTGCGGCGCGCGCTGTTAAATCCCCCGCAGAGAGTTTTATAGCGGCTTTTTTTAAGCTATTAATAGGGGCAATTAAGTTACGGCTAAATAAAAAACTTAAAATAAGTGAGGCAATTATAGCAATTGATATTTTTATCCAACCCGGCATTAACTTTAACCGCAGATATAGCGGCGTATGGTTGTAAATATCTATTTCATATAAATAAAAATCACCTTCAGGTACTCTAATTTTTATTGGCCCAATTGCTTGGTATTTTTCGGTATAAATAACTTGCGGCGGCATGCTCTTAGTAAAGTTAAGCAAGCTTAAATCAACATCGGCGGGTATGCTTTTATTTGTTAGCGAATCTTCTAGCTGCTCTGCATTTAAATATAAAAGCTTACCATTAGTACGTCGAGGGTGCTTTAGCGTATCGTTAAGCGAACGCTTGTGCTTTATGGTAGAGCGCTCAATGTTTTTAGCGGTATAAGCTAAGTTTTTTTCCATCGGGCCATGCAAGGGGTTATAACTAACAGAGTTAATAGTTGTAACACTACTTAAAAATATAAGTGCCGCACCTGTGCCAATAATAGTTAACCAAAACCAAGTGAAAATTTTAAAAAACAAATAGTGCCGAGGATGTTTAAGCCAGCTAAAACTTGCCAATTTATTCGCCTTGAATAAAGACATAGCCCGTCCCTCTAATGGTTTTAATTAGCTCGTTAGGTAAGTGTTCAGCTATTTTTTTACGAATGTTGCTAACGTGCATATCAATAGAGCGATCAAACGAGGCTAAGCGCCTGCCAAGTACATCTTCACTTATTTGCTCTTTACTAACTACTTCACCAGCGCGCTTGGCTAGGAGTGCGAGTATTTCGTATTCGGTGCCAGTAAGGGTTAAGGTTGTTTGTTTAATTAAGGCTTCACGAGCAGCCAAATTAATAGTAATACCGTTAACCACTAATTTATTATTGCTAGTGGCATTCATGGTGGTTATATGTTCAATACGGCGCGTAATTGCTTTAACTCGGGCAAGTAACTCACGGTGATTAAAAGGTTTAGGTATGTAATCGTCTGCGCCAAGTTCAAGGCCAAAAATACGATCAAAATCTTCGCCTTTGGCGGTAAGCATAATTACCGGCGTAAGCTTGGTTTGCCTAAGTTGTTTAAGTACTTCAAAACCATCAAGGGTAGGCAGCATTACATCAAGTAGTATTAGTGCGTAGTCGTTCGTTTGCGCTAGTTTTAAGCCTTGCTCGCCGTCGTGTACGCTTTGCACGTTAAATCCTTGCGCGGTTAAATACTCGCTTAATAGCTCACACAAACCTGTGTCGTCATCAATCATTAATAGTTTCATTTTCAAACCCTTGGGTTGTGCCGTATGAGCTGATTTTACCTGCTAAATAGTACAAAAGTGAATCTTTACATAACCTTTACACTGCTTTGCGTTACTTTGCATTGCAGCGGGTATAGTTACCTCAACAGATTAAAACAACCAATCCAATAGTAAAGGTAATGATTATGACTAAAGTAAATACACTTTCAAAACTAGTACTTATTTGTGGCTTAGCAACCGCTACTTTCGGTGCAACCAGTGTTATGGCCAAAGGCGATATGCATAAGCAAGGTCGCCACTCACAAGCGCACTTTTTACTATCGGAGCGCGGTGCTGATAAACTCGATTTAACACAAGAGCAGCAAACTAAATTAGAAGCTATATTTGCAGCACAAAAAACGCAAATGCAAGCACTTAAAGGCACAGATAAAGAAGCGCGCAAAGCACAGCGCACCGCTCACAAAGCTAAAATGGAAAGCTTGTTATCGGCAGCAACGTTTGACGAAAATGCAGCAAAAGAGCTACTAGCTCAACGCCACGAAAAAGGTGAAGAAATGGGTTTAATTAAATTAAAAACTCAGCACCAAGTGTGGCAAGTTCTAAATGCAGAGCAGCAAGAAAAGTTTGCAAAAATGCAAAAGCGCATGGGTAAGAAAAAACATTCAAAATAGTCGGTGTTTAAATTACCCGTAGGTGGGGCTTTATGCCGCGCTGGTTAAATTTAAAAACTGCGCGAGGTAAACTCCCGCCTGCAAACTCCAGACAAAAGTAAAAGCCAAGATCGGTGTTTAAATTACCCGTAGGCGGGGGCTTGCCACCGCGCGCACGTAGTGCGAAAAGTATATTCACAAAGAGGTTAAGAGGCGCTGCGCTTTAGAGGAGTAAAAAGTAAATTAATTGTTTAAGCGGTTTCTCATTTACTCTCATTGACTTCTCTTTGTGAAAAGGGCTGGTTTTAGCTAGAGCCAAGCACGGTGTTTAAATTACCCGTAGGTGGGGCTTTATGCCGCGCTGGTTAAAACTTAAAAACTATTGCGCGAGGTAAACTCCCGCCTACAAACTCCAGACAAAAGACAAAGCCAAGCTCGGTGTTTAAATTACCCGTAGGCGGGGCTTTATGCCGCGCTGGTTAAAACTTAAAAACTATTGCGCGAGGTAAACTCCCGCCTACAAACTCCAGACAAAAGACAAAGCCAAGCTCGGTGTTTAAATTACCCGTAGGCGGGGCTTTATGCCGCGCTGGTTAACATTAAAAACATTGCGCGAGGTAAACTCCCGCCTACGGGTTGGGGGTTTATTGTAGGCGGGGCTTTATGCCGCGCTAGTTAAAACTTAAAAACTATTGCGCGAGGTAAACTCCCGCCTACAAGTTCAAGACAAAAGACAAAGCCAAGCAAGGTGCTTGGCTTATATACTTTGCTGCTCTCTAAACCTATTTATTACTTAAAAAGTCATCTTCATTTTTTGCCATCATGGCTTCTATGTCTTCAATCATGTCTTGGCTAAAATCTTCAGCTGAAGTGATAGGGGCTGAAATTCTGTTATTTTCAAACGACCATTCGCCTAAATCAATAAGCTGACAACGTTTTGAACAAAACGGGCGGTGTGGGCTTTGCTCTGACCATTCAACCTTACTTTTACAGGTTGGGCAGTTAACAATAGTTGGCATAGTAATCTCTCAATCTTGTTTTAAATGGTGCTGTCTAATAGCCAAACTCTAAGTCAGTTTAAATGCTTTTAGTATTGTATTGGCTTTTATAGAGTCGTATCATTTTTCAGATATCTGATATCTGATATCTGATATCTGATATCTGATATCTGATACCTGATACCTGATACCTGATATTAAAAACTCGTTACCCGATTAATCTCAGCTAGCGAGGTCATGCCGTCGGCTGCTTTACGAATGCCCGATAAACGCAGGTTATTAAATCCGGCTTTAAGCGACACTTCAGCTATTTCTAGTGAGTTACCACCGCGCATAATAATTTGTGCTATTTCTGGGGTAATTTTCATTACTTCGTAAATACCTACACGGCCTTTATAGCCATCGGTACAGTTTTCGCAACCTTTAGGAGCATACAGGGTCATTTCACTAATTTGTTGCTGGCTAAAACCTTGGCGTAGCAGTTCTTCATTAGGTAGGTTTTCGGGTGTTTTACATTTAGGGCATAAGCGGCGCGCTAGACGCTGGGCTATAATTAAGCTAATTGAACTTGCTACGTTATATGCCGGTACGCCCATGTTTAATAAGCGGGTAATGGTTTCGGGCGCCGAGTTAGTATGCAAGGTCGAAAGCACTAAGTGACCTGTTTGCGCCGCTTTAATTGATATTTCAGCGGTTTCTAGGTCACGTATTTCACCTACCATTACTACATCGGGATCTTGGCGTAAAAATGCCCGTAGTGCGTTAGCAAAAGTCATATCGGCTTTAATATTAATTTGTACTTGGTTAACCCCTTCGAGGTTAATTTCTACTGGATCTTCGGCGGTACTAATATTACGCTCAGGCTGGTTTAATATATTTAAGCCGGTGTAAAGCGATACTGTTTTACCCGAGCCAGTAGGCCCAGTTACTAATATCATCCCTTGTGGTTGTTCAAGCGCATCCATATACAGCTTTTTTTGCTCGGGTTCGTAACCTAATACATCAATGCCAAGCATGGCGCTTGATGAATCAAGAATACGCATTACAATTTTTTCGCCCCATAAGGTAGGCATGGTGCTTACCCGAAAATCGACACTTTTACGCTCGGTTATTTTTAGCTTAATACGGCCATCTTGTGGTTTACGTTTTTCGGCAATATCAAGGCGCGACATTACTTTAATACGCGCCGAAAGCTTAGTAGCTAAGCTGTTTGGTGGGCTGGCTACTTCGTGCAAAATACCGTCAATTCTAAAACGAATTCGGTATTTGTGCTCATAGGGTTCAAAGTGTAAATCAGACGCACCTTTTTTAATCGCATCCATTAATATTTTATTGATGTAAACAATGATTGGTGCATCGTCTTTATCATCATCTTTAGAGGTGTCTTTTTGGATATCGGCGTCTAGTTCGGCAAACTCTTTAAACTCGTCATCACTTAAATTTAAGCTGCCAGTGGCATCAAGCAATTGTTCTATTTTTTTATCGAGTTGAATGTAGTCAACCACTACCACTTCGCAAGACAAACCAGTACTAAATTCAAAGTTTTCAAATGCGCCGTAATCGGTAGGATCAGAGGCGGCAATATACACTTTTCTGCCTTTTTGTACTAAAGGCAAAATATGATGCTTACGGATCAGTTTTTCTTTTATTAACTCAGGAGAAATAAGTGCAGTATTAAAGTCTTTTAAATCAAAAAAAGGCACCCTAAATAAATCAATGCATTGCGCCGCTAAATCTTTACTGTCAATTTTTCCGCATTTAGCAATAAGCTCAGCGGTAGAGGCAAACTCTTGCTGTTTAGTTTTTACTATATCGGCATCAACACGGCCAAGGGTAATAAATTTTCTTAATAACGGTGAGTTAATATTCATTGCGCACCTGTATAAATCCTTCAATAGTTAGCAATTTATCAGAAAAAAGCAGGGATTACATTGCCCATCACAATCTAGGCTAATTTTAGCAACTAAAATAGCTGTTTTTAAAATTTATGGCTATTTTAACGCCAATTTTAAATAGCCTTTATGCAAAGCTATTAAGTCGTGCTTAACTAGAGTTAGGCTGCGATCGTTATTTAAAATATCATCTGCTTGTTGTTGTTTTTGTTCACGCGACATTTGCGCGGCAATAATACTATTTACTTGCTCTAAGCTTATGTTATCACGTTTAACCGTACGCTCTATTTGCACGTTTTTTGGCACGTCTATAAGTAAAGTGCGGTTACAGTATTTATCTAGGCCGTTTTCAAAAAGTAGCGGGGCAACAAGTACCACATAAGGGCTGGTGGCGTTATTTAAATCAGTAATAATTTGCTGGCGAATAAGTGGGTGTAATAGGGCATTTAACCAGTTTTTATGCTCATTATTGCTAAATACAAGCTCGCGCAAAGCACTGCGGTTTAAATTGCCGTCGGCTAAGAGAATATCAGCACCAAAGTGTGCAACAATTGCCTTTAGTCCTTCGCTGCCAGGCTCAACGACTTGGCGTGCAATAATATCGGCATCAACAACGCAAATACCCAGCGCTTCAAGCATGTTACTTACAGCTGTTTTACCACAGCCTATACCGCCAGTTAAACCCAGTACCCAATTATTTATGCCCGTTACTTTAACTGTTTGTTCACTCATATTAGTAACCAATTAAATTAAAGTAACTAGCTTGCAATTGCTCGCCCCATAACATGGTGATCCAGCCTGCAATGGCAAGGTAAGGGCCAAATGGAATGGGCGTGGCTTTGTCTTTTCCCTGAATAGTTAATAGCACAATACCAATAATTGCACCCACTACGCTCGAGAGCAAAATAATGGTTAATAATGATTGCCAGCCAAGCAAAGCACCAAACACGGCAAGTAATTTAAAATCGCCATAGCCCATACCTTCTTTACCGGTAAGTAATTTAAATAACCAAAATACGCTCCACAAGCTTAAATAGCCGCAAGCAGCGCCAATAATGGCATCAGTTGGGGTAACGGTATAGCCAAGCACTGCAGCAATAAGTGCCAGCCATACAAGCGGTAGGGTAATTTGATCGGGCAGTAACATATGGTCAATATCAATAAAGGTAAGTGCCACTAAAGCCCAAGTAATTGCTATATAAAGTAAAGCCTGCTCGGTAGCGCCTAAGCTATACGCAACAACTAAGCTTAATAGTGCAGTTATTGCCTCTACAATAGGGTAGCGAGCCGATATAGGGTTACTACAATTGGCGCATTTACCTTTTAAAAATAACCAGCTAATAATAGGAATGTTTTGCCATGCTTTAATTGCGGTTTTACATTTAGGGCAGGTAGAGTTGGGTTTTACTAAATTAAAAGAAGAGTTTAAATCTGAGTTAAAAGGCTCGTTGGTGTTTGCTTTATTATTTTTAAGTTCGCTTTCTAACAGCAGCCGGCATTCGCCTTGCCATTCGCGTTGCATCATTAATGGCAAACGAAAAATAACTACATTTAAAAAACTACCAACACATAAACTCACCAAGCCAATAGTGGTTAAATAAAACCACAACTCGTTTTGCATTACTGTAGTTATATCTAGAAATAAATTTTGCATTGCATTACCTAAAAACTATTTATAAAAGTTATGTGAAAAACACTATCACAAAGAGAAGACAATGAGGGTAAATGAGAAGCTATTAAACAAGTTAACATTTTAAGCTATCACTTTTCATTACTCTAAAGCGCAGCTTGCTCTTAACCTCTTTATGAATAAATTACTTAAAAACCTTTTGCACAAAGAGAAGACAATGAGGGTAAATGAGAAGCTATTAAACATTTTAAGCTATCACTTTTCACTACTCTAAAGCGTAGCGCTCTCTTAACCTCTTTGTGAATAAATTACTTAAAGACCTTTTGCACAAAGAGAAAACAATGAGAGTAAAAGAGAAGCGACTTAAACAATTCATCTATTTTTTACTTCTCTAAAGCGTAGCGTGCTCTTAACCTCTTTGTGAATATTTTATTAGAACGTCAATTCACTAATCTATAATGCTACTTTTCCGAAGCCTAAAACTAAATAACAGAGCCAAGTTGGAATATAGGTAAATACATGGCAATAATTAAACCACCAACTAATACGCCGAGTACAGCCATAATCATTGGCTCTAGGAGGCTTGATAGTCCATCTACTGCGTCATCAACTTCTTGCTCATAAATAGTCGCTACTTTGGCTAACATGCTATCAAGTGATCCCGACTCTTCACCAATAGCCACCATTTGTATTACCATATCAGGAAATATTTTAGAGTTACGCATTGCCCAGTTCATTTGGTTACCCGAGCTTACTTCGGCTTTAATATCTAAAATAGCATAACGATAAACCGCATTACCCGAGGCGCCTGCAGCAGAATCCAGCGCATCTACTAGCGGCACACCAGCAGCAAAAGTGGTCGAAAGCGTACGCGCGTAGCGGGCTACAGCCGCTTTATTTAAAATCATACCAATAACGGGGAGCTTCAATATTGCTCGGTCGGTAGCATCACGTAACTTTAAACTTTTAAGGTGTGCTTCTTTAAAAGCCCAACCAAAGGCAAACATTATTATAAGTATTATCCACCAGTATTCTTGCATAAATTCAGATATGCCAATTACAAATAAGGTAAAAGCAGGGAGTTCAGCGCCAAAGCCGGCAAAAATATCCTGAAACTGCGGTACTACAAATATTAGTAGTATTGAGGTAACAATAAGTGCGATAACTAATACAGCAATAGGGTAAAACATTGCTTTTTTAATTTTTGATTTGAGCGCTTCAGACTTTTCTTTATAAATGGCCACACGGTCGAATATTTTATCTAAAGCACCCGATTGCTCACCCGATGCCACTAAATCACAATATAAATCATCAAAATAACGTGGATGGCGCCTTAGTGCTTGCGATAACGGTTGGCCAGCTTTTACTTCGCCAGCAATATTGTCCATTAATTTACTAACACTTTTATTGGAAGAGCCTGATCCTATCATTTCAATTGACTGAATAAGCGGTACACCCGCCGTTAACATGGTGGCTATTTGACGAGTGACTAAGGCAATATCTTTTGGGGTGATTTTTTGAGTACTAGCTAAGCCAAATAACGGTTTGGCTTTTCGCTTAACCTTTGAGGGAGTAATACCTTGTTTACGTAGTTGTGCCTTAACTAGTGCAATGCTAGAACCAGTCATTTCACCTTCAAGGCGCTTTCCTCGAGTGCTAACACCTATCCATTGGAAAGTGTCTAGGTTTTTATTAGGTTGTTTTACCATAAGTATTAATCACACTTCCCCATAAACAAAAAAGGTAGCTTTAACAAAAAGTTACCTGGAAAATTAACCTTAAATATTAGCTATTACATGAGCTAGGCAACCAGCTTGCTTTAGCATCATCAGGAACAGTTCCTGTACATTTCCACTCACTCAGAGCAAATCCAGCACTAAAGTCATCGGCTTCTGCATCAGCAGCATCATCACCAAGACCTTTTTTAGGGGTTAAAGTGATAGATAAGCCTTTTAAATCACTATCTGTTGGTGAAGTTACAGTAATTACACCTGCATCTGAAACAGCAAGAGTCTCGACATACTTTGTTGCACTGAAATCTGCATCACAAGAATCTGGGTTGCCGCCTATTTGTGCCTTTTCACTCGCGCATGTTTTGGCGCTACTTGCGGCAAGTAAAAGCTCAGATGCTTTAGCTCTTGCTGTATAGTCTTGGTATTGCGGCAGTGCTACTGCTGCCAAAATACCTATTATTGCTACTACGATCATTAATTCAATTAGGGTGAAACCCTTTTGGTTCTGTTGTGTCATTGTTTTCATGTTTCCTCTCCTAAAGGATAATGTTGTGGTAAATAAACGCTATTAAAGGTAGCACAAGTGCTGGGTATTATGTTTATTTTACCGGTTTACTTAAAAATAAACTTTATTGCAAAGTGATTGTAGTTTGTATAAACAAAAATGCACTACGTAATAAATGATGCTGGTTTTTAGTGCTATAACCAGTTTAATTTTAACTCTTTTTTATTAATAATTTTTTGTTACGTATTTATAATATTATCTATTGCTAAAATAGGTAACTGGTATAAAAGGCGCTATTAGTTAACAAAAAATTAAACTTTAATCCTTTCGGGTTGTTTAATGCTTTATAGCCGCTATTGTCAATGAATTAGCACTATTTTAATTTATGGTCAGTGTGATAATCAATCAAATCGCATCGACAAATCGATTGATTGTAAGTTTTTTGTTAACGCCCCGCTCGATATAAAGTCTACCCCTGCTTGTGAGTAAGTTTTAAGCGTTTGCAGGGTCATATTCCCCGAAACCTCAAGTTTTGCGCGTTTGTTAGTAACCACTACCGCTTGCTTAATTTGCTCTACGTTAAAGTTGTCGAGCATTATAATATCGGCACCCGCATCAAGCGCTTGTTTTAGATCAACAAGTGATTCAACTTCTACTTCTATTGGTTTGTTTGGTTGGTTTTGTTTAGCTTGCGCTATTGCTTTGTTTATACCGCCACACGCTGCTATGTGATTTTCTTTTATTAAAAACGCGTCGTATAAACCAATACGGTGGTTTGCACCGCCGCCACATTTAACGGCGTATTTTTGTAAAATGCGTAAACCAGGTATGGTTTTACGAGTATCGAGTAGTTGGGTTTTTGTACCCGCAAGTTCTTTTACATAATGAGCTGTGGTAGTAGCAGTACCCGAAAGTGTTTGCACAAAGTTAAGTGCTGTACGCTCGGCAGTTAAAATAGCGCGAGCCGAGCCTGTTGCTGTAAATAAAGTGCTGTTAGCGGTAACAGCATCACCATCGTTTACGAGTACATTTACTACAACGCTTGGATCTACTTGTTTAAATACTTCAATAACTAGGTCTTTACCACAAAATATGCAGTCTTCGCGGGTGATTACTTTAGCATTGGCTTGCTCGTTAGCAGGAATAAGTTGCGCGGTAATGTCGCCATTTTCAGCATTTTGGTAATTTAAATCTTCACCAAGTGCAAGAGTAACTAGTTGACTAACTAAAGTGTGTGGAATAGGCATGAAAAAGCTCATAACAGTAAATAAATTAAGCAAATTTTACTATGTTTGAAATGTAATAACCAGCTTTGTGGTAAAGGCAGGTTTTAGGGAAAGAGCAGGTTTTGGGCAGAGATCAAATCAAGCACGGTGTTTAAATTACCTGTAGGCGAGGGGCTTGCCACCGGGCGCACGCAGTGCGAAAAAACATACTCACAAAGAGGTTAAGAGGCGCTGCGCTTTAGAGAAGTAAAAAAATAAATTAGTTGTTTAAGTGGCTTCTCATTTACTCTCATTGGCTTCTCTTTGTGAAAAGGGCTGGTTTTAAGTAGAGCTAAGTCAAGTTCGTGGTTTGGTAAGCTTTTATTGCTTCGTCTATCATTTTTAAATTAAATCCTTTAGCATCGATGTTATGTCGATCTTTTTATTCAAATTATGAACATAGATTTAAATGGGGTGGTAAATTGTGCTGTGCAGCGTGGTTGTTCGCATTTTGATGAGCGCCCGAGTGATACTGATGTTTCTTTATTGGTAATTCACAATATATCCTTGCCGGCGGGGCAGTTTGGTACACCTTATGTTGATGATTTATTTATGGGTACGCTTAATTGTGAAGCGCATAGCAGCTTTAGCGATTTACACGGTGTGCGGGTGTCGGCGCATTGCTTTATTAAACGCAGCGGGGAGCTAGTGCAGTACGTGCCATTAACTAAACGAGCATGGCATGCTGGGGCGTCTGAGTTTAAAGGGCAAACTAACTGCAATAACTTTAGCATTGGCATTGAGCTTGAGGGAACCGACACCACAGCTTATACTTTAGCGCAATACACCAGTTTAAAAACACTAAGTAAAGCCATAATGCAACGCTATCCAAATATAACAATAGAGCGAATAGTAGGGCATTGCGATATAGCACCAGGGCGAAAAACGGACCCCGGTAGTAGCTTTAATTGGCATTTATTTTTAACTATGCTTAAACAATCAGGCTAAGTGAGTAACAACAATGATTTTGGTTTCGATAATAATTGCATTAATACTTGAGCGCTTAGGTGCTCGTTCAGCCCATTGGCAAATTAGCTATTATGCAGACGGTTATGTAAATCGCTCGGCAAACTTACTTACTAATAAAGGCGTATTTGGCTCAGGTTTTGGTTTTTTAGTGTGGTTGCTTTTACCTGTACTGGCTATTGGTTGTTTATATTTGTTATCTGACTTTGTGCTGTGGCAACTTATTTTTAATGTAACAATATTACTCGTGTGTTTTGGTTGTGCTAAACAGCGTGCTTTATATAAGTCGTACTTAAACGCTTTAACGCGAGATGATAAAACTGCAGCCACTTTATATGCACTGCAAATAGGCCAAAATCGCACAGAAGAAGAACAAGACGGCGAAACAGTAGGGCAAACCCTGGCGTGGGTTAATTTTAGGTTTTACTGTGCGGTTATTTTTTGGTTTGTAATATTAGGCGCAGCCGGTGCTGTTTTATATGCACTTGTACGTACATTCGCCGACTTAGTAACGCAAGATGACGATGAAATAATTGCAAAGCACTCTAAAATGCTGCACAGATTATTATTTTGGCTTGACTGGTTACCAGCGCGTATTACCAGCTTTGGCTATTTAGTAATAGGTAACTTTAATAAAGGCACTAGTTGCTGGTTACGCTACGCGCTTGATTTTACAAGCGCTAATCGTAAAGTAGTTACTTGTACTGCTTTAGCTGCAGAGCAGGTAGAAAAACGCTACTACGACTGCGCGTACGAAGCCACTTGTATGATTAAGCTGGTAAAACGTAATGTATTATTTTATTTAGTAATTATTGCGTTATTAACCCTGTTTGGTGGATTGGATTAAGTTTAATCAATACGATCAAATATGCCTTTAATACTCAGGGCTTGGGGCTTTAAATTGTTATAGGCATGGCTTTATGCCATGCCTATATAAAATACAGTAATAAGTATTAGCGTGGAGATTAAAAATGAATCACCACGAAGCCCTATTTCTGACATTTCCCACAAAACACAGTACTTCTTTGCCCTAGCCTTACTTCTTGTAGTTCGCTTTTACACACCAAGCAAGGTTGCCCTTTACGACCGTACACTAAAAGTTGCTGAGCAAAGTAACCCGGTTTCCCGTCGCTTTGGGCAAAATCTTTTAAGGTAGTGCCACCTTGGGTTATTGCCGCGGCTAGCGTGTCTTTAATTATAGGAATAAGCGCTTCAAAACTTTTCAGCGATACTTTACCAGCTTCGCGGCGAGGGTCTATTCCCGCTTTAAATAACGATTCGTTAGCGTAAATATTACCGACCCCTACGACGATGGCGTTATTCATTATAAATTGTTTTACC
This sequence comes from Pseudoalteromonas sp. JB197, assembly GCF_002332205.1. Classification (NCBI taxonomy): domain Bacteria; kingdom Pseudomonadati; phylum Pseudomonadota; class Gammaproteobacteria; order Alteromonadales; family Pseudoalteromonadaceae; genus Pseudoalteromonas; species Pseudoalteromonas sp. JB197. The sequence continues at coordinate 2,349,527 of NZ_NRGZ01000001.1, read as the reverse complement.
GGCACTTTTTTATTGCGTGATTGCTGATACACCTGTTTCGCAAAAAACTCGTCAGTAAGCGGCTCAGGCCCAAGCTTTGCCAGTAACTTATGAACAGAGCCCGGCGCTTGCCATAGGCAGCAACCAAAGCGGCGCGGATCGTTTAAGCGCAGCGCTTTACCGTTAGCAAAAATAAATTCTATATGATCGTGTTTTTTAAGTGGCTCGTTAGCACTTACTACACGTAAATTGCCCGACATACCTAAATGCAAAATAGTAGAGCCTAACTCACAGTGTAATAACAAATATTTTGCGCGGCGCTCAACGCCCGTTACGGTTAAACCCGTTAGCTGATATACATCGTCTGGCACCGGCCAACGCATGCTGCCATTATGAATATTTACCTTAGTAACAACTTGGTTTAAAACATGCGGGGTTATGCCCATGCGGCTTACTTCTACCTCTGGTAATTCAGGCATTTATACACTCACTTTATTATAAAGGTTATTGGTCGCTCGGGGTTGAGCTAGGAAACAACTGTTTAACTACGGCTAAATCAAGCACAAATACACGCTGACTATTTTTTTCGAGTAAATAATACTGGCCATCGTCCTTGTAAAGTAAATACACCCAAGGTAATGGTTCGCCCGCCAGTTCAAAGGTAGCTACCGAGAGTGGTGCATTAGGATTAAACACCACCGATTCATGAACCGACATAAGCTGAGCACTTTGCCATAAGTTAACCAGTTCGCCTAGCTGCTGCTCCGTACCTTGCCAAGTAAGCGGCACATCGTTTTGTAATGCGGTTGTACGCCAACTTGTGCCTATACGTTCAATTTTTTGATCAACAAAACTCAACGTTAATACAAAACTTTGTATTGGTAACACTGGTTGCAGTACCGGCTCGTTATTATTACCACCAATATCTTTGTGCCAACCATTTAAAAAGAAGATCATAATTAACATCGAAAAAATAATAACGTTGTTCCAACCTTTACGGCTTAATTGCATGCTCGATGTTCCTAATTAGTTCAATAGTTTAAAGTGTAACCAAAACTTAATTACACTGTCTATATGTTAAATCCACTATACTTTGTTAGAATACGCGCAAATTTTTAGGAGTTTCATCAATGTCAATGTATGTAGTGGGCCATAAAATCCCAGATTCAGATTCAATATGCGGCGCAATTGCACTCGCTTATTTAAAAAACCAAATTAATGAACCAGCCATTCCAACGCGTCTTGGTGAAATTTCACCAGAAACTCAATTTATTCTTGATAAATTTGGTTTCGAAGCGCCAGAGCTAAAGCTTAGCTACGCCGGCGAAGATGTGTATATTGTTGACCACACAGAAAAAACCCAAGCACCAGATGATATAGACCAAGCTCGCATAGTCGGCGTAGTAGATCACCATAAGCTTGGCGACCTAACTTCATCAGCACCACTAGAGTGTTGGATTCGCCCTGTAGGTTGTTCAAACACCATAATTAAAATGATGTACGATTTTTACAATGTAGAAATCCCTAAAAACATCGCCGGTATTATGATGTGCGCTATTTTAAGCGACACCGTTATTTTTAAATCGCCAACGTGCACTACTGCCGATATTAAATGTGTTGAAGCGCTAGCAGAAATAGCCGGTATTGACGATCCTAAAGAGCTCGGCATGGAGATGTTTCGCGTTAAATCGGCAGTTGCCGACACGCCTATACGCGACTTAGTTATGCGCGACTTTAAAGACTTTAACATGAACGGTAACCTAGTAGGCATAGGCCAACTAGAAGTGATCGACCTTGCAGTATTTGATGATATTAAAGCTGATTTAGCGACCGATATCGCCAAGCTTAAAACTGAAGGTAACCGCCACTCAGTATTTTTACTGCTTACCGACATCATGAAAGAAGGCTCAGAAATGCTAATTGCATCAGACGACGCAAACCTAGTAGAGCAAGCTTATGGTGAAAAACCAGCAGACGGAAAAGTATGGCTAGACGGCGTACTAAGCCGTAAAAAGCAAGTAGTGCCACCACTACAAGACGCTTTTCAAAAGTAAAATATAAACTCTTAGAGCATATTTATATTTAAAACACCGCGTGTAGCTAAACGCGGTGTTTTTGTTTTAAATCGCAATTAAATAGCTTAATGTTGCCATCGAATACAAGTGCAGTACTTATTAAACACAGTATTGCTTTATCAAGGTTCTAATCACATAGCTGAGCGCTTTAAACTGCTTTAAAGTTCAAACGGGGCTACGCCTACGGCTTTCATTGTGTAGCCTACTTGGGCTATTTCGCCAGACCATGTTTGGGTGCTAATTACACCAGTCACTACAATAGCGTCGTATAGGCTGTCTATGGGGACACCGCCTTTAATGGTTACATGCACTATTTGATTTGGCGGCGGCGGCGGTACGTGTATACAGGCGCCAAAATAAGGAACCAGTAAAAATTCGGTAATTACTTCACTGTCGCCTTCAAGTGGTACTACAAAACCCGGTAGGCTTACCGATTTACCATCAAGTGCTTTTACTACAGGGGCGTTTAGATCTGGTTGAACCCAGTTTTGCTCACTGCCTTCGTGGTTAGCTTGCGCTTGGGTGTTTATTTGCATATGACCTTGTGGAATTAGGTCTTCCCAAAAAATTTCTTTGGGTGGATTTGCACTACTAACAAAGCTGGTTAGCATTAAGCTTACCAAGGCGATGTATTGAAAAATTGTTTTTAAAAACGTCATGATTGTCCTAGTTATATTTTTATACTCATGCCATCGCTGAGCGAGTAAAAGTAAGCGCGAGTAGCGGGAATTAAACCAATAATAAATCCTGCAATCATAATAACGCCTATAAGTGTGAGTTCATAGTAAGAGAGCATGGCAATATTAATGCTAATACCAGCGTGACTTTGTAAGTAACCTGCGCCAAAAAACATCAGCGCATAAAATAATACACACCCAACAATGCAGCCGAGTAAAGTGGTAAGCAGTGACTCTATGCTAATGAGCGTAAATAGCTGCCATGGCCGAGCGCCTACTGAGCGTAATATGGCAAGTTCTCTGCGGCGCTGATTAAGATTAGCTAGGAGCGTGGTTAACATGCCAAGCAAGCTAATAATGACTACCACAACAGAAAATAGCAGCAGTATTTTTTCAACAATAGCGAGCATTTCCCATAACTCTTTTAGTGTTACTGCGGGCATAATACCCAGCAGTGCTTCTTTTTTATATTGGTTTATATTGCGCCTAATTTGCAGCGTGTAAAGTGGTGAGTTAAAGCCCATTAAAAACGCAGTAATTTGTTTTGGGTGGCCAACTAAGTTGCTATGTTCCTCGTGCTCATGTTCGTCATGCTCTGCACTATGGCCACCATGGATTAAATCGATAGCGGCCAGCGGTATATGCAGCGTTTTATCTACAGGGGTGCCGGTGGCATTTAAAATACCGACCACTTTAAACGGGTTGTCATCATGATGATGAAAGCTGGTGCTGCCCATACCATGAGATATAACAATGCTGTCGCCCAGTTTATAGTTTAATTTACTCGCTACCTCACTCCCCAGCACTACTTGGTTAATCGTGTTAAATGCGTGGCCTTGCTTAAAGCTCAGTGGCTGCTTTTTGCCAAACCGATAATAATTAAAGTAATCAAGGGTGGTACCTAATACTGCTTGGCCTTTGTGGCTGTCGCCAAGGCTTATTGGAATGCTCCACTTTACGCCGCGTTGTCCGGTTATGTATTCATAACTTTGCCAACTCACACCATTGTTAGTGTGGCCTATTCTAAATACGGACGAGAGCAGCAATTGAATATCGCCAGTGCGCGCACCGACAATTAAATCGGTGCCCGAAATAGTATTACTAAAACTACTTTTTGCGTCTATGCGTACCCGTTCAATGCTTAGCAGTAACATGACGCTAATGGCGATGGTAAGTAAGGTTAACAGCACGCTGCTACGACGGTTTAATAGGCTTTTATAGGCGAGTTTAATTAAGATCATGATGCTGCCTGCAAATTAACTAAATCGATGCTGCGATTAAAAAGTGGTTGCAAACTTTCGTCGTGGCTAACAAATACTAAAGTACTGTTGGCGTGCTTAGCTTGCTCAAACAGCAGTTTTATAAAGCTTTGGCGGTTGTTGGTGTCGAGCGCCGATGTGGGCTCGTCGGCAATAATTAATTCTGGGCTGCCAATAAATGCACGCGCGGCAGCCACACGTTGTTGTTGCCCAATACTTAAAGTGGCAACATTTTGATTATGAAAGTGCGGCTCTAACCCCAGTGCATTGAGTAATCTGGCTGCTTCACTCTCTAAATTATCGGCTTGGCTGAGCACGTGTTGCTGACGTTTTTTCGAAAATTGGCACCCTAAACACACGTTTTCTAATGGGGTTAAATAAGGTAGTAAGTTAAAGTTTTGGAAAATATAGCCAATATGATCCGCTCTAAATACATCGCGCTGTGCGTTGGTGAGCGCACTTAGGTTTTGGTTTAAAACACAAAGTTGGCCGCTAGTGGTTACATTAATGCCTGCCAGTAGCGCTAGTAAGGTAGATTTACCACTGCCGCTTGGACCATGTAAAAAAACATGTTCCCCGGCATTAATCGTAAGCTGCTTAATAGCGAGAGTCGGGATGACTGCGCTTTTTTGCCATTTGAAAGAGACATTCTCAAGGTTGATCATAACGGCTTACCAACTCCAATAGTTAAGTCTTTTGCGCATTTTAAATTGTCTAATAAAATTAAGCGGTTTAGCTTTGAGCTTTTCATCACTATGCAACAGTTCATTGGTTGCGCAAAGTACTCGTTGGCTTGACTTACCATCTGTGTATGGGTGTAACTCTTGGCAAAAAGCTTCAATATTATCTACAAGTTCTTTTGGGTAAGTTAGTGCGTAGTCTATTGCGGCTTCAACGTTATTTTTATCCGTAATATCAAGTAAGTGTTTTTCAGGTGCTTTATTGCAAAACGTTACAACTGGTTTTCGTTGTACCAAAAACATCAGTAATATGGATGAAGTATCGCACAGCATTACATCAGCAGATTGTAATAAAGGAATAACATTGTCTGTTTCAACAAAGGTTAGATTATCATTACTTAACGCTTGATATTTATTAACCCACTCTTGTGCCATTTTAGGATGAAACTGAACTAAGAGTCGCCATTTACCGCTTTCACTAAAGTGTTTTATTTGTTCAAAAAGCTTAGGTGCAAGAGATAGCCGTTTTGAGAATGTAGAGCAGATCAATACTGTTGGGCGAGAGTCTGTTTCATCAATGTGGCTAGGCTTTGAGTTACCGTTAAAAAATTGATCTAGGGGAGGCCAACCTGTTTCTACTACCTTAAAATAACCCAATTTTTTTTGTAACGCCGTAAATGGAGCCGTTGTATTTGGGCCTTGTGTACAATATAAATCAAAGCAGCCCCGCACTTTAAAGTGATCGTTTTGGCCTTTTTTATTTAGCTTTCCAGCATCAAAGCCGTGAAAAACAGCCACTTTCTTTCCGGGAAAAAATGTAGGGATAGAGTTCGCTGGTGCAAAGGTTGCGTCAGGCGCCCATTGATTTATTTCATGAATAGAATTTAGTGTTTTTTCATCACTTTTCAAAAAGTCAGGATTAACATTATCACCTTCTAAAAACCATTTAACTTCCCCTCCTTGAGCTAATATTTCTGCTTGCAAAGGCCTTAAAATAGCATAGGAATAATTTTGAGAAATATACATTAAATATTTCTTATTCTTAGTGGCAGTTAAATAGTTCAAGCTAGCTCCTTAGGGCAAGTAATCATGCAAGTTTACCCCAATGCGCCAGCTAGATAAATATACTGAGATGATTTGTTTTTAGCCTAAGATTGAGCTTTGTGGTTGGCTAGATTATTATAGAGCGCCTAACCCCAATTCCATACTTTGCTCTTTGAGCATGCCAAACCCCGGAGATAGCATGACTAGCTATAAAGTTTTAGACGTAAACGATGACTTACCCATTCGTACCAAAGGTAAAGTACACAGTGGCAAAGTGCGTTCAGTTTATTGGTTAACCGATGCAGATAGCAAACGCTTAATAAATGAAAAAGGCTATAACGTACCTGCCGATACTGAACTGGCCATCATGGTTATTTCAGACAGAATTTCTGCTTTTGATTGCATATGGCAAGGTGAAAATGGCCTAAATGGCGTTCCTGGTAAAGGGATTGCGTTAAACTCAGTGGCTGCTCATTGGTTTAACATGTTTAATGAAGCCGGTTTGGCGGGTAATCACATTGTTGATATACCTCATCCATACGTATGGATTGTTCGTAAAGCCAGTACAGTTAAAGTTGAAGCGATTGCTCGTCAATATATTACCGGCAGTATGTGGCGCGACTACGCTAAAGGTGTACGAGACTTTTGTGGTATTAATTTACCAGAAGGTTTAACAGCTAATCAAAAGCTCGATAAAGTATTAATTACTCCCTCTACCAAAGGCATTATTACTGGCGTGGCAGATATTCCCCCAGTTGATGATGTAAATATAACGCGTAGCAATATTACTAATAACCTAAGCGTATTTAACTTTAGAGCGGCTGATGATGTAGCCCAATACGAAAAGTTATTAGTGGAAGGTTTTGAGCTAATAAGTGGCGAGCTGGCTAAGCTTGGGCAAATATTTGTAGATACCAAATTTGAATTTGGCTATGTAGAAGATATAAATGGCGCAGAGCAGCTTATTTATATTGATGAAGTAGGCACGCCTGATTCATCACGTATTTGGGATGAGGCATCTTATAAAGATGGCAAGATTGTTGAAAACTCAAAGGAAGGTTTCCGTCAGCTGTTAATTAATAACGTGCCAGAGAGCGACGTACTACTTAATAAAGACCGCATGGATGAGCGTGAGCAGCTAGCTAAAGATTACATTTTACCTGAGTCAGTAATGCTTGAAGTGTCAAATACCTACGTGGGCATTGCCAGTAAAATAGTGGGCAAAGAGATTGTTATTCCTGCTGATCCGCGTCAAGAAGTAATTGCTATTTTAGATGCCGATTATGGATTAATTATAAAATAACACGACTAAAGTGCTAAAAAATGAATGCTAAAATGTTTATTTTTAGTGACTGAACTATATTTCTTGCAATTGGTGCTCGTCTCTAATTAACTGAACTTAAAATTAATATTTGAGTATGGTTATGTTTGAACGAGCATTGCAATTTTTTGCAAAAAAAACATTATTTATTCGCTTTAAGTGTGCTTTTTAGCCACGCTGCTATTAGCGCAAATATTGATTTAGTAATAAAAGATCAACACGGTATGGTGTTACCTAATGCCGTTGTTGAAATAGGCCAAGCAAACACTGCTTTTAAGCCTACAAATCCAAGTGTTAAAAAGCTCCCCGTTGCGGTAATGGATCAGGTAAATAAGCAGTTTTTACCTGAGCTACTTATTGTGCAGCAAGGGCAATTAGTTAACTTTCCTAATAGCGATAATATTCGCCATAACGTGTATTCGTTTTCAAGCGCTAAATCTTTTCAATTAAAACTCTACTCAGGGCAACCCAAAGAGCCAATTATTTTTGACACTCAAGGTGTTGTGGTACTAGGCTGTAATATTCATGATTCTATGGTGGGTTATATCTATGTGGCTAAGAGTGAGCAAGTTTATAAAACCGATAAAAACGGAGTTGTAAGTTTGCCTGTTACTACGCAGCCTTTGCAAATAAGTATTTGGCATGCGTTGCAAACTGCGCCTTTAGAAAATAAAAAAATGATGAATATAGAGCCACAAGCTATTTTACCTATAACCATAAATACTTCCTCGCCAGCACCACGTAACACCTTTGGCAGTCAGTTTAAGGGCGGTAATGACTAACAATTTGCGAAACCGTATAACCATTTTATGTGTAGGCTTGGTGTTATTAACCACTGTGGTTAGTTTGCTGAGTTTTTGGTGGTCTACAAGTAAGTTTCAAGAAGAAAAAGTCAATCAAGACATAAGCGTGGCACAAAATGTTTATAAACAATATTTAAACTCGAAAGAAAACCTACTATTAACTGCCGCTAAAGTACTCACCTCCGATTTTGGCTTTAAACAAGCGGTTGCCACGCGTGACGCTGCTACTATAAGCAGTGTTTTATACAATCATAGCCAGCGTATAAATGCCGATTTAATGCTGCTGTTAGATTTGTCGGGGCTGTTAATATCAACCAATGATGATGAGGACAACTTTACCGATAATCTGCAGCCTTTAATGAGTGAGTTATTAACTACTGCGGAGCGCTCTAGTTTTGTGGTATTAAATGGCCAACTGTACCAGGTTATTTTACTGCCAGTTAAAACCCCGCGCACCATAGCTTACAGTTTGGTGGGTTTTAAAATAACCAGTAATGTAGCTTCAGAACTTAAAAGCCTAACCGGTATGGAAGTAAGCTTTATAGCGAACGCAGATAGCTTAGTAAAAACCTCACTGGTAGCCCCTCCAGCAAATTTTCAACCAGTTAATTATTTTAATAGCAAAACGACGTCGCGCTTTTTTGGTGATTATTTAGTGTATAAAAATCGTGAAATTGAGCTGCCTGCACTGCAAGCGCACCCGGTAATAATTTTACTCAGTGCCGATTTAACCCAAAGCTATCGCGATTTTGAACAACTATTTATTACGCTGATTATACTTGCCATACTTACTTTAATTGTTGGGGTAGTAACCAGTAGTTTATTAGCAAATAATTTAACTACACCACTGTCGCAATTGGCCGTGGTGGCTAAGCAATTTGCAAAGGGTAATTATAATTTTGAATTTAAAGGCAGCAAACAAAGCAGTGAAATAGCTACCCTTATGGATGCTTTTCATCACATGGGTAGCGATATAAATGAACGTGAACAGCAAATTAGCTACCAAGCTCGCCATGATGCGCTAACCGGATTTTATAACCGCTCGGCCATGCTAGAAATGCTAGCTAAACAATTAAATAAAAGCACAGAACACACGCTAGTTGCTATCGATATTAAAGGCCTGCGACATATAAACGATAAGTTAGGGGCACGCATTGGTGATAAGTGCTTAAAGGCGGTAGCACATCGTATTCGTGAATTTTCGGATGAGTTAGACGGGTTTCATGCGCGTATTGGTGGTGATGAATTTTTAACCGTATTTCCGGCGGGGGCAGTGAGCGAATTTAAACGCGGCATTATTGCTTTAATGGCGCAGCTCCAAGCGGGTTACACCATTCAAAACTTAAAAATAAATTTACGCTTTAGTGTGGGGGTGGTGCAATATCCGCTACACGGTGAACAAGCTGAGGATCTAATTCGTCGAGTACTTATAGCAGTAGAAAGCGCAACCAGTCATCATCAAAATATTCATTACTATCAACAAGGCGAAGACGAAGCGCATTTAGAACGCTTAGTTATGCTTGATGAACTTAAGCAAGCTATAAGCGATGATGACGGCCAGTTATTTATGACCTATCAGCCAAAACTAAATATGAAAATACAAAAGGTCGATAAGGTTGAGTCCTTAATTCGCTGGCAACGTAAAGATGGTAGTTGGGTGTCGCCTGAAGTGTTTATTGATTTAGCAGAGCAGTCGGGATTAATTGTAGAGCTCACTGCCTGGGTGGTTAATACTGTAATTGCACAAGTTGCTGCTTGGCAGCAAAAAGGCATACATTTACAAGCGGCTATCAATGTATCAGCACAAGATATTGCGTTTGCGGGGTTTCATTCGTCATTAGTACGTACTTTAAAAAAGCATAAGGTTAACCCTGCGTTGATCACCATTGAGCTCACCGAGCGCGATATGATCGAAAATGAAGAAAAAGGCATAATTGCCCTCGAAAACTTAAAAGCTATTGGGGTAAAAATATCGCTTGATGATTATGGCGTAGGGCAAACATCGTTAGGGCGTTTAAAAATGCTACCAATTGATGAGCTTAAATTAGATAAGTGCTTTATTTTAAAACTAGATGAATCGCAAAAAGATCAATTTATTGTGCAGTCGAGTATTACTTTAGGGCATCAATTAGGGTTTTCGGTAGTAGCCGAAGGGGTAGAAACAGTAGGAACCTTAACATTACTTAAGCAGATGCAATGCGATCACGCACAAGGTTATTATTTAAGTCGACCATTAAAAGCTGAGCTATTAGAGCAGTGGTTAGAGGAATACGATGGCGTACATTAAGTGTTTTATGGCGGGGGTATTACTCACAGCCAGTTTTATTACTGCTGCGAGTAGCGGTAAATTATTAGCTACTCCTGGGGTGTCTCAAGTTGAGGGGGCTGGTGGCGGTGGCCTTGTTCCGTGGGCGCAACTTGCTGGGTATGCCAGTGAGGATGAGGTTTCGGTTAATGGTTTTTGTAGCCGTGCAGATGTAACCGACTATACGTTAGATGTATGTGGCGCACAGCTTAATTTGTTTAATCGCGTTGAGCTTAGCTATGCGCAGCAAGAGTTTGATGTACCCGCGCTGAGTACGCAAATAGAGCAGTCGATAACTGGTGCTAAAGTTCGTTTATATGGCGACATTGTTTACAGTAGTTGGCCACAAGTAAGTTTGGGTATACAGCATAAGTCGTTAGACGATGGCACGGTTGCAAAGCTAGTGGGTGCACAGAGCACCAGCGGCACTGACTTTTACTTAGCGGTAAGCAAATTACACTTAGGTGCTATTGAAGGATACAACTGGTTTTGGAACGTGACCACCCGTTACAGCAAAGCCAACCAACTAGGGTTACTGGGTTATGGCGGTAATAATACCAGCAATAAATTGTTATTTGTGGCAAGCACAGCGATATTTTTAAGCCGTGAAGTAGCGTTAGGTGTTGAGTATCGTCAAAAAACAAATAACCTAGGATTAGGCGAGCAAGATTGGAAAGATGTGTTTGTAGCTTGGATGCCAAATAAACATATGAGCGTAACCGCCGCCTACTTAGATTTAGGCAGTATAGCTGGAGCAAGCGATCAAATCGGTTGGTATTTATCGGTGATAGGATATTGGTAATGAGAGTTTTTATACTATTTTTATTGGCTACAAGTGTATTAGCTGGCTGTAGCAGCAAGCCTAAACAGAGTTTGTATCAGCAAATAAATGGTAATGCCGGCATAGAAAAACTAGTGGATAGCTTTATTTATCAAATAGGTAATGACAGGCAAGTGTTTCACTATTTTGAGCACAGTAACATTACTCATTTTCGCCAAGGCTTTATAAGCCACTTATGCGCGCTAACAAACGGCCCGTGTGAGTATAAAGGCGACTCTATGGTTGCTATTCATACCGGCATGAATATTAATGAAAAAGATTTTAATCATGTAGTCGATCTACTAATTAATGCGATGGACGAGCAAAATATACCCCATTCAGTACAAAATAAAATAATATCGAAAATGGCACCACTGCGCAGTGAAATAATAAAGATTTAAGAGCTGTAAAGGGGCAGCGCTCAGCTGTTCACTTTTAAAAAAAGCAGCCAAACATTGAGATAGATAAATGAAAAATATAATTACCAATGAGCAGCTTTATACGCAATTAAATGATCCTGCATTAATATTATTTGACGCGGGTATGCTGCGCCCGGGTTTAACTGGTAACTACGTTGCTAAAGCTGTGCTGCCCAACGCGCAGCGTTTTGATATTAAAAATGAACTAGCAGATCGTTCTAACCCGTTACCTAATACTTTGTGTAGTGCAAAACAATTTACTCAAGTGATGCAAAAAGCGGGAGTGAATCACGATTCACTCGTGGTGATTTATGAAGATGCAGGGTTATTCAGTGCAGCTAGAGCTTGGTGGATGTTTAAAGCCATGGGATTTAATAACGTTAAAGTCCTCAGTGGCGGTTTAGCTAAGTGGCTTGAACTCGGGCTTCCGGTTGAATCAAACTATACACAAGCATCATTAAAAGGCGATTTTATTGCTCAATACCGGCCTGATTACTTTATTGATAAAAAACAGGTGCTAAGTGCTACTAAGGATGCCAATACTGTCATTTTAGATGCGCGTGCTTATGAGCGATTTACTGGCAAAAGTAGTGAGCCAAGAGTGGGTATGCGCAGCGGTCATATTATTAACAGTTATTCGCTACCTTTAACTAGTCTATTAGAAAATGGTGAAGCAAAATCACTCGACTTTATACAGGCAAAGTTTAGTGAATTAGTCGGTAATGCAACCCACTTACAATTTAGCTGTGGCTCTGGCGTTACTGCCTGTGCGCTTGCGCTGTTTGCCGATGAATGCGGCTATAGTAATTTAAGTGTGTACGATGGCTCGTGGAGTGAATGGGGCGCTGATAACTCACTGCCTATTGCTGTGGGTGGCTAATTTAACTATAAGGGCAATTTTTACAACCATTTTTGCAGCAAGTACCACGCTTTAAAAAATACCACTTACTAAACACCATGTAATTGTTCTGCATGGTGTAATCTAACCCTTCAATTAAATTATCATTGCTTCTAAATTGTTTGGCGAAAGCTATTTGGGTTTTAATTGGCTGAGTATATATAGTTTCTAAATAGCGATTAATTTTAGCAAGAGTACATGATCGGCATAAGCAGCTAGTTGCTGTATCATCGAGTGGTAAAATAGCGGGTAACTTGTTGCACCAACATGCTGATATATCAGTCACATTACAGGTAAGAGCAGTATTACATTGCGTGCAGTTAATTTGGGTCATTATTTTACTTTTAAATCACGGTGAGCGCAGAATAACAATATTATGGATATACAAAAAGCATTAGCGCAGTTTATTACCTTCGGGCCAGAAAAAGACGAGGCTATTGATGTCATTGTATCTGCAGCAGCAAAACAGCCATTATTTACCCTAAGTACGTCAATCATGCTAAATGTGTTTGAGCGTTGTTTACACAATGAAATAGCACTTGATGACTTAGAACTGTGGGCAAATGTGATTGAGGCGCGAGATGATATTGATTGCGCTGAATGTGAGGACGTTATTTATGCACTTAGTAACAGTGAACAAATGGGCGAGCTTAATTATGAAAAGCTCGCCAAATTAGCCACGCTTTTACAAGAGTAAAAGCGTGGCTGATTTTTAGTCAAGTACTAAAGGTACGAGATCTCAGGTGTTGATAAAATACCGAACCGTAGGCGGGAGTTTACCTCGCGCATTTTATAAATTTAACAAGCGCGGCATAAAGCCCCGCCTTGTATCTACGGTTAACTTAAACACCGCGCTGGCTTAATTCTCGCCTAAAATCTGATACCTAAAACCTTGTATTTCTATTTATTACTTATGATATCCCAAGCAGGTTTCTACTTCGTTTTTTGAGCCCAAAATTACAGCTACGCGCTGGTGAATGGCATTAGGTTGTATGTCCATAATGCGCTCGGTGCCAGTTGAGGCAATCCCGCCAGCTTGCTCTACTAGCATGGCCATAGGGTTTGCTTCGTAAAGCAGACGAAGCTTATTTGGCTGGCTTGGGTTTTTGGTATCGGTTGGGTAGGTAAATAACCCGCCACGGCTTAATACGCGGTGTACATCGCCTACCATTGCAGCAATCCAGCGCATATTAAAGTTTCGAGCGCGTGGGCCAGTGTCGCCAGCTACAAGGTCGTTAATGTAGTTTTGCATAGCAGGTTGCCAATGGCGTTGGTTTGACGCATTAATGGCATATTCGTTGGTATCTGCTGGTATTTTTGCAAAATCTTGAGTTAATAAAAAGGTGCCGTGAGTTTTATCTAGGGTGAAAAAGCGGGTGCCTTTACCTGTCGTTAGCGCCAATATAGTCGATGGACCATATAATACATAACCTGCCGCTACTTGATTAATACCCGGTTGCATAAAAATACTTTGGTCAGCAGGATCTGCGCCTTCAGGCGCTTTCATTACTGAAAAAATAGTACCTACTAACGAGTTTATGTCGGTGTTTGATGAGCCATCAAGTGGGTCAAACGCTACAATATATTCTGCATCAGGATTACCAGCAACTGTGTAGTCTTCTTCTTCAGAGGCGATGGCTTTTACGTAGCCCGATTCCAATAATATATCTTTAAGCAGTTGGTTGGTTAAAACATCAAGCTTCTTTTGAGTTTCGCCTTGAATATTCTCGTCAAGTGTTGAGCCTAATACACCCGATAATTCGCCTTGGCCAACACGAAATGAAATTTCTTTACATGCGGCTAAAATAGTTCTGATCAAAGAGATTAATTCTCTTGGGCAACCATCTTCAAGTAATACTGGAGGAAGTCTACGCATTCTATTTTCCTGATAACGTGATTAAACTAATCATAATGTGAGAGGGATTAGTTTGGAGCGCTGAAATTCGTCTTAAATAACTGTATTGTTTAAATTCCCCCCTATAATGGGGTTACCTAATCGTACTTAAAACGCCAATAACAAAGATAAGATTATGCAAAAAATAAAACTACTAGGTTACATTCTCTTTACTGTGTTGCTCACTATGATAACTCAAGCGCACGCAGCAATTAAGTCTATTGATGAATTTACTGGAAAGATGAATCATTTTCCGGGATATTTTTCATTTTTTTACGATACAGAAAACGGCAAGGTTTATTTAAAAGTAGATAAACTAGAGCAACAATTTTTGCTACAGCAAAGTTTGCCAAATGGCTTGGGCTCTAACGATATAGGGCTTGATAGAGGGCAGCTTGGTAATACACACTTAGTGCAATTTGAGCGCTTTGGCGACAAAGTAATGCTACGCGCTGTAAATACTTACTATCGCGCAAATACCAGTAATAAAGCTGAGCAGCAAAGTATTAATGAAGCGTTTGCATCAAGCATATTAGCGGGCTTTAAAGTGGTTGCGCAAAATAAGCGGGCGCTATTAATCGATTACACCCCGTATTTACTTAGCGATGTACACGGTGTAAATCGTACCCTGGCTGCGACTAAACAAGGTAACTTTAATCTAGACGAATCGCGTAGTGCAGTTTATATGGGCCGCTCTAAAGCATTTATTAATAATACAGAGCTTGAAGCCGTACTTACCTTTGCCGGTACTAAACCGGGTAAGTTTGTGCGCGAAATAAGCCCCGACGCCTATTCGTTAACGGTGCATATGCACCATTCACTAATTAAATTACCAGACGATAACTACACCCCGCGCAACTTCCATCCGCAATCGGGTTTTTGGAGTATTGAGCATAAAAACTATGCTGCAGCACTTGGTGAGTCTATGTATGTGCGATATATACCGCGCCATCGGTTAACTAAAAAAGATCCGAGTTTACCTATTAGCGAGCCCATTGAGCCGATTGTTTATTACCTTGATCCTGGGGTGCCGGAGCCGGTAAAAAGTGCATTGCTTGAAGGTGCACAGTGGTGGGATGAAGCGTTTAGTGCAGCGGGTTATAAAAATGCATTTATAATAAAAGTACTACCAACAAACGCTGATCCTATGGATATTCGCTACAACGTAGTGCAGTGGGTGCATCGTGCTACTCGTGGTTGGTCGTATGGCAGTTCGGTAATTGATCCGCGCACCGGCGAAATAATAAAAGGGCATGTAACGCTTGGTTCACTGCGCGTACGCCAAGATATTTTAATTGCAGAAGCGCTGGCTGCGCCTTACTTAAACGGCAATGAAATAGCAAAAACTCTACAAGCCATGGCGCTTGATCGTATTAGGCAGTTAAGTGCTCACGAAATTGGGCATACCTTGGGGATTTCTCATAACTTTGCCGCTTCAGTGGGCGATAGAGCCTCGGTAATGGATTATCCGCATCCGCTGCTTAGCTTTGATGAACAAGGCAAGCTTGATGTGTCACGCGGTTATGCTACGGGTATGGGCGTGTGGGATACACAAGTTATTAAATACGGCTACAGCGACTTTACTAATCAAAACGAAGCCGCAGCATTGGCGGCTATTTTAAAAGAAAACAACACTAAAGGGCTCGAGTTTATATCTGATAGCGACGCACGCGCTGCCGGTGGTGCGCATCCTACGGCTCATTTGTGGGATAACGGCGCAGCACCAAGCGAAGAGCTATTAAGAGTACTAGAAGTGCGTAAGCAAGCACTCGCACAATTTGGTATTCATAATATAAAAACGGGAGAGGCGTTATCGCAATTAGAAGAAAAACTGGTGCCCTTGTATTTATTTCACCGTTACCAAGTAGAGGCAGTGGCTAAATTAATTGCTGGGGTAAATTACGAGTACGAAGTACGCGGTGATAAACCTGTAAAAGGCGCGCAAGTGGTTGCTAAGCAAGCGCAACAACAAGCGGTTAAAGCTATTTTAACCACTCTTGAGGGCAGTAATTTAGTGTTGCCAGAGTCAATACTCGCACTTATTCCACCTAAAGCGTATGGTGAGTCTAGGACGCGTGAAAGTATAGTGGGGCGCACCGGTTTAACTCTTGATGCTATGGCGTTACCTGAAGTTGCGGTGCAGCATAGCTTATCGTTATTACTAAATGCACAGCGTTTAAATCGCCTTGCGCAACAACAAGCACGCAGTGATGATTTTTATAGTTTAGATGAGTTACTTTTACAGCTTTATAAGCAGGTTTTTGTGGCATTGCCATCCAATAACATGGTGGCAAAGATCACTCAGCGAGTGCAATTTTTAAGTGCTAAAACAATGGCTGATTTAGTGGCCAGCGATAACGTAAGTCCAGAAGTACAAGCACAACTGCGTTACTATTTAACTAAGCTAAAAGATGACTTTGAACAAAATTCACTACTAAGCAACACCAGTATAGGTGAAAGCGCGTTTAAACAATATTTAGCTGAACAAGTTAACCTGTTTTTAACCACAGGTAGCTGGCCAGATAACTTTAAAGCATTGCCAATCCCGCCAGGTTCGCCAATTTAAAAGGATCGCTTTTAGCAATAAAGCAGCAGGCGGCTTTTAACTAAGAAATTAAAAAACACCGCGCTTAATTTAAACGCGGTGTTTTTTTGTATTACTCATTGCATAGGTTAAATACGCAGGGCTGTCTTTGTTATTGTGTTACTTTTGCTTGCATAAAGTTGTTTTTTTGTTAATCTACCCGCCTTCTGTTGTGGCTATTTTGAGGTGTTTATGGCGTTTTTATCTCGTTCGATATTGGCGTTGTCTGTAGCACTTTTAAGCAATAACGTATTTGCGCAAAAGCAGTGTGATGTAGAGCTTCGTCACGGTTTAATCATTACTGATGATATTATTCGCATTGTTGATAAGGGCCAAACCCGCGTACAAATTAATAATAATAACCAATTGTTTATCCGTGGCTATTGGATTGACTTAAGTGATGACGAAAGTAAAGTCCTTGAGCAGTTTAGCAGCGGTATTCGTCAAACTGTTCCTGAACTCGTTAACTTAGCCACCGATGGCGTTAATTTAGGGCTCAGTGCAATTGAGCATGTTGTTGAAGGCATGACAGATAAAGAATCAGAAGTGCTTAAAACGCAATTGCAGTACGTTGAACGTGCGCTAATGGATAAGTTTAAACGCGGCGATGATTTTTTCTTTATTGCGCCGCAATCACTTTCCAAAATAGACGACTTTTTCACTAAAGATATTAGCAAAAAAATTCACTCGGCAGTGCATGGCTCCCTCGGGGCTATTTTAATGTCGTTAGGCGATGCATTTAAATCGCGCGAAGGTAATATTGAAGATAGAATGAACGACATGAGCCAACGCATGGATATCATTTCTTCAGAAATAGATAAATCACTCCAAGAAAAAGCCCGCCAACTCGAACTAAAAGCTGCAGAATACTGCGAATGTTTAAACGCCCTTGATGTGACCGAATCCCGGCTACAAGCCATAGTGCCTGGCATGGTGAACTTTGACTTAGTGCAAATAAAGTCTTAAAACAGGCTAAAGAGCTGCTATCAGATTCTAGCTAGCAGTGTTGATATAAAAAACACCGTATTACTAGTAGCGCACGGTGTTTTTTATGTTTTCCTGACAACTAAAAATTTTAACTTTACAGTTTAATCTCTTCAGCTGTTAACAAGCGGTATTCACCCGCTGCTAGGTTTTCATCTAGTTTAATATTGCCAATTTGTTCGCGGTGCAATTCAACCACTTTGTTGTCTACAGCGGCTAACATGCGCTTAACTTGGTGGTATTTACCTTCACAAATAGATAAACGTAAGCCGTAATTAGCGAGGCGCTCTGCTTTTGCCGGACGGGTTAGAGCTTTTTCGTTATGTAATTGTACCCCTTCGCGCAGTGCCTCTAACGAGTCGTCAGTAATGGGCTCTTGGGTTTCTACTAAGTAGGTTTTAAATTTATTGTTTTTAGGAGACGTTATTTTATGCGACCAGTCGCCATCGTTGGTTAAGATAACTAAGCCAGTGGTGTCAATATCGAGGCGGCCTGCTACGTGAAAGTCGCTCATATTTGGCTCGTCAATTAAATCGAATACCGTTTTGTGTAGCTCATCACTATTGGCACTTACATAACCAACGGGTTTGTTTAACATGAAGTAGCGTTTACCTAAAAATACGAGTTGTTCACCTTGAAAAACTACTTCGTCTTGCTGCTTAATTTGAAAATCGAAAGCAGTGACCACTTCACCATTGACTAGTGCGGCTTGGCGTTTAATGCTGGCTCTGGCTTTTGAGCGTGGCAGCTCTGCTAAATGGCTAATAAATTTATCTAGGCGGCAAGGGAATTTCATTGGGGTTCACATTTTGAGTCGGCTACAATGGACGCGATTATAACGGATAGTGAAATACCATGACAGTGCAGGACACACAAATAATAAGCCTTTACCAAGCTAAGGTTGCATCGGGCGAGCTTAGCTTCGATGCTGCGCAAAATAATGCCGTACAGGCACTTAATTCGCTTAGTGAACAATTACAAATACACTACAGCTGGTGGCAAAAGTCGCCACTCATAAAAGGTGTGTATTTGTATGGGCCGGTAGGGCGTGGTAAATCCATGCTAATGGATTTATTTTATAACAATGTTGCTATAAGTAAAAAGCAGCGGCTGCATTTTCATCACTTTATAGCGCAGGTACACCAGCAGTTAGGGCAGTTACAAGGGCAAAAAGATCCGTTAATAGTTATAGCTAAAAATTGGGCCAAAAATATTCGGGTGCTATGTTTTGATGAGTTTTTTGTTAGCGATATTGGCGACGCTATGATTATGGCCCGGCTGTTTGATGCATTATTTAAACAAGGTGTAGTGTTGGTGGCCACTTCAAACGTAAAACCAGAGCAGCTTTATTACAATGGCCTGCAGCGAGCACGATTTTTACCTACCATAGATTTAATTAATAATTATTGCGAGATAGTTAATGTAGCGGGAGAGGAGGATCATCGTTTTCGTTATGGTAAAAATAGTAGTCATTACTTTATTAATTTACCCAGTAATGACTTTAAAGCTAAATTTTTAACGCAGTACCCGCAAGCATCGCACTGTGGCAATATCACGGTACACGGTAGAGCGCTGCCTTATTTATTAAAAACAGCAAATGCCTTAATGATTGATTTTATGGCGTTGTGCTCTGGCCCACGAAGTGCTAACGATTACATGTTTTTAGCTCAGCAATTTTCTGTGTTATATGTGGCAAACGTGCCAAAAATGGGTGTAGGCGCAACCGGTAAAGTAATAGTGCACGGTATAGAGGACAGCTACCAGCGTGAAAAACAAACTCTAGACGAGCACTTTTTTGATGATGAAGCACGACGTTTTATTGCTTTGGTCGATGAGTTTTATGACTGCCATAAGTTACTGGTTATAAATGCACAGGCTGATATAGACACCTTGTATCAAGGTAAAAAACTAAGCTTTGAATATGCACGAACGCAATCGCGTATAGTCGAAATGCAAAATTGGTAAAAATAATAATCGTACTAGGAAGTAAATCAGGGCTAGGTTCTAGGTTAAACTCTAAACCTTAAACTCTGAGCTTAAATTTGAACACGTATATCTTTATTGAATTAAATAAATGACTTACTCCAATCATAATTAACATGCCCCTATAAAAATAGGGACATATTGATTATAGGTATATGGTTTTCTACTTATACCCATTTGGGTTATTTGACTGCCAGCGCCAGGTGTCTTGCATCATAGTATCGATACCGCGCATCGCTTGCCAGTCTAGTTCATTCAGGGCTTTTTCAGGAGCTGCGTAACAAGCGGCTATATCGCCTGGACGACGTGGTGACACTTGATATGGTACTGCTTGCCCACTGGCCTTAATAAAGGCGTTCACCATTTGCAGTACTGAATAACCGTTGCCTGTACCTAGGTTATAAACCAATGCGCCGGTGTTTGTGGCAATTTTATTCAGCGCTTTTAAATGTCCTAAAGCTAAGTCGACTACGTGAATGTAGTCGCGCACGCCGGTGCCATCTATTGTGTCGTAATCATCGCCAAATACGGCTAGTTGCTTGAGCTTGCCCACAGCAACTTGTGAAATATACGGTAATAAATTATTAGGGATCCCGTTCGGATCTTCGCCAATTAACCCCGATTCATGCGCGCCTACTGGATTAAAGTAACGCAAAATAGCAAAGGCAAAGCGCTCGTCTGATTTTGCGATATCTTGCAACATCATTTCAACCATTAACTTTGATGTGCCATAAGGGTTGGTGGTGCCACCAACAGGAAAGTCTTCTTTAATAGGTAAGCTTGCTGGGTCGCCATAAACGGTTGCAGATGAGCTAAATACTAACTTAAATACACCCGCATCGCGCATCGCATCAACTAGTGTTAATGTACCTTGTACGTTATTTTGATAGTACTCAATTGGTTTTACAACCGACTCACCCACCGCTTTTAAGCCAGCAAAGTGAATTACGCTTTCAATAGTATGCTTAGCAAATACTGAGTCTAAAAATGCTTTATCGAGAATATCACCTTGGTAAAAAGTTACTTCTTTACCGGTAATTTTTTTAACGCGCGTAAGTGACTCTGATGATGAGTTGCTTAAATTATCAATAACAACAACATTACTGTTTTGTTGTAAAAGTTCTAAAACAGTGTGCGAGCCAATATAGCCTGCGCCACCGGTTACTAAAATAGTCATGAATGCTCCGTGGATACCTTTTATCAATAGTGTTGATTGCACCATAAATTGCGATATTTTACATGCATTATCTGCTTTAAATACGCTGTTATTTTAAAAAAGCTAGATTTACATATTTGATTACATTTTGAACGCTTTAAATAACACTTATGTCATAAGATTAAGTTATAGTTAATAAACAGCTGTTAAAATGAACTCAGTTATTTAGGTGTTAATACTGAGCATCCCCTAATTGCAATAATGTAATATTCGGCGCACCTTTTTGGAGAGTGATATGAATCCAGTAAACAAAATCGCAATGTTAATGTGCTTTGCACTACCAGCACTTGCCCATGCGGGTGAGTCGGCTATTAAATGGCATGATTTTAAAGACTATCGTGATGTACGCGAATCCAATCAAGGTAAAGCTTCGTACCATAAGCATATAGCGAGCAGTATTGAAGAGCATGTTGCTAAACTTGCAGAGCAATTGCCAAAAGACTACAAACTTAGCCTAGAGATTACTGATGTCGATTTAGCTGGCGATGTACGCTATGGCGGTATAAATGAAATTAGGGTGGTTAAGCCTATTTATTTTCCGCAACTCAAACTTAATTATTCACTTACCAATGATAAAGGTGAGGTAATAAGTGCAGCAAGTGATGTAAAGCTCAAAGATATGGGCTTTATGGATAAAATTAAAATGGGCCGAGATGAGCCATTTAATTACGAAAAACGCTTACTTACAGAGTGGTTTGGTGAGGAAATATTATCGAAAGTTGATTAACTGAGCTTTACAAAAACGCCGCTAAATAGCGGCGCTTTTAATGCTTATAGAATAATAAACTTTTTAACTAAAGTTTACGTTCTCGAATTCAAGTATTAAGTGCAATCATTATGCAGCCACCAGTATTTCTGATTGCCCCGTAAATAATTCATGAGGGGTTTTATACCCTCTTGTTTTTCTTGGCCGATGGTTGAGCTTATCAACTGCCGCCTGTATCTCTGCTTCACTTAGCGCCATAAAGTCAGTTCCCTTGGGGAAGAAGCGTCTAAGTAAGCCGTTGGTATTCTCATTTATGCCCCGCTCCCATGATGAATAGGGATGAGCGAAATACACATCAGCTTCTAATGCTTGTGCAACATGCTCATGGTGAGCAAACTCTTTTCCATTATCTAACGTCACGGTAATAACCCTATCTTTATATGGTGTCATACACTTGATCAGCGCATCGGCTGTTATTTTCGCATGCTTGCTTTCAATTCTGTGAACGACTGTATATAACGTTTTACGTTCAACCATTGTGACAAGCGCATTTTTACGCCCTTTACCTATCACTGTATCGCCCTCCCAATCACCAATCCTAGACTTTGAATCCACAATACTTGGGCGTTCATCAATGCTGACTCGATTAACTATCTGTCCACGTTTATCATAGCTTCCATAGCGTTTTTTATACTTTTTACATGCACGAGTGAGTGTCTTATGTAGCTTGCCACCACGAGCCTTGTCTCTGTAAATATATTGATAAATTGTTTCATGATGTAAAACGACCTGTTTCTCTAAAGCTAAGCGGCCTGCCACTTGCTCAGGGGAAAGTCCGTCATGCAACAATTTATTAATCCAGTGAGTGACGTCCTCTGTTAACTTACTTGCTTTGAAAGATGACTTACGTCTTTGTTCAGCAAAGTTATTGGCTTGGTTAGGCCGATAGCCTTTAAGTCCTTTATTGCGTTTTAGCTCTCTAGAAATAGATGACGGTGAACGAGTTAGTTCTTCAGCTATCTGCTTTTGGTTATTTCCTGCTTTTATTAACGCGTAAATCTGGTATCTTTCTTCTTGTGTCAGCTGTTTATATTTCATTAAAGCAATTTCCTTTGGCGAGAAAATGGCCGAATTATAACAGCTGGCCATCTAATCTGAGAAATTGCACTTATTATCCGAATTTAGGGTTACTTAAACGTAGCTAACAAAGTAAGTAGTTGCTGTAATTTAATAACGGTGGTTTTAAGTTTTTCTTCATTAAAACCGTCACTAGATAAGCTCTCTACGTCGGCTGCTACATCAAGCACATATGGCTTAAAGCGTTTAGCTTCAAAGGTAAAACCTGAGTCGGCTGTAAAGAGTGCTTTAAATTTGCCGTGACCTTGCTGTTGTAACTCGTCGAGTTTTTTGTCAGCATCAAGCGCCTGTCGGTAAACAATTTTTAAGTTAGCGTTGAGTTGTTCAATAATAGAATCCATGGTTTTCCTAAAGCTTTGTATTGAGTTGCCGATAATTTATTATGTAGCATGCGTATACTGCATATGTTACTTGGATTATATTTAAAAGTCAGGTTTTTAGCACTGTGCCTTGTTTAACTCCTTTTAAATTATTGCACAACAAACACTGATTAAAGGTGGATTAATTTTATGAATATAGCAGGTGGAAATTTACCGGTAATGCCAAGTTCAAGCCAAGGCGGCGAGGTGTTGAGCGCTGCATTGTCTAAAAAACAGCAACTAGCTGATGGCGCAGCTGCATTAGCACTGATTGAGGGGGCTGCGCAGTCATCCAGCGCGCAAACACCGACTAAGTCGGCGACTGCAACACTGGGTAATAACGTAAACATTTACGTTTAAATACTGCTTTAAATTAACTTAAGATCGATAGGTGTTTTACTTTTTTCACCGCCAATCTCTCTGACCAATTTAGGCACTAAAAAACCAGGTAGGGCTTCTAACAGCTCTGCCATTATTTTTATTGCTTGCTCCTCACTAATGTCAAAGTGGCTTGCCCCTTCTACCTTATCTAGCAAATGTAGATAATAGGGCAATACATCGGCATCAAATAACGCTTCACTTAAATTCACTTGTGCTGCAGTTGTATCGTTCACGTCTTTTAAAATAACCGCTTGATTAAATAGCACTACACCTACTTGTTTAAGCTTTTGCATTGCGGCTTTAAAGTCGTCGTCTATTTCGTTGGCATGGTTTATATGATTAACAAACACAATTTTTAATGGCGACCTTGCAAGTCTTTCGCATAACTCATCGGTGATGCGCGCCGGAATAACCACCGGCAGACGGGTATGAATTCGCATGCGTTTAATTTGTGGTAGTTGCTCAAGCTCATCTAAAAACCAACTAATGGCATCGTCTTTGGCCATAAGCGGATCGCCACCACTTAAAATCACTTCATTTATATTATTGTCGGATTTTATATAGCTAAGCGCATCTAGCAGGCTACGCTTATTAAGTTGGTTTTCTTGATACGGAAAATGGCGTCTAAAACAATAGCGGCAATTTACTGCACAACCGGTTTTAAACATTACTAAAACACGCGATTTATACTTGTGTAATAGCCCTGGCTGCTGGTTACTTTGCTCAAGCAGGGGATCTTTATTAAAACCACTTTTAGTTAAGAATTCTTGATGGCGCGGCATAACTTGTAATAATAATGGATCGTTTGCATCGCCTTTACGCATTTTTTTTATAAATGGTATTGGCACACGAACTGGGAACAAGCTACGAGCTTTTATGTCGTTATCATGGACTTGGCTCGATAAACCGACCATTTCTAGCAACACTTTTGGGCAGGTAACTACATTTGCTAATTCTTTTTGCCAGTTTTTATGCAAATTTGCTTCATTTCTTTGTATCATTGGCACGTAGATTACTCGAAAAAATATAAATAGAGGAAACGATGGCGAATTATAGCACCAACGAGTTCAAGGGCGGCCTAAAAATTATGATGGATGGCGAGCCTAGTAGTATCATAGAAAATGAAATGGTAAAACCTGGTAAAGGCCAAGCGTTTAACCGTGTTCGTATCCGTAAACTTATTTCAGGTAAAGTACTTGAAAAAACCTTTAAATCGGGTGAATCTGTTGAAGGTGCTGATGTAATGGATACTGATTTAGCGTATTTATACACAGACGGCGAATTTTGGCATTTCATGAATAACGAAACATTTGAGCAAATTGCTGCTGACGAAAAAGCGTTAGGCGATGCGGGTAAATGGTTAGTTGAAAATGACGTGTGTACAATTACATTATGGAACGGTAATCCCATTGTAGTAACACCACCTAACTTTGTTGAGTTGGAGATCACTGAAACTGATCCGGGCCTTAAAGGTGATACAGCCGGAACTGGCGGTAAACCTGCAACATTAAGTACAGGTGCTGTAGTACGTGTTCCACTATTTGTACAAATAGGCGAAGTTATTAAAGTAGACACTCGTAACGGTGAATACGTAAGCCGCGTTAAGTAATTTTAAGCGTCGCTTTATAAAATCCTAGCTTAAAAGCTGGGATTTTTTTTGGAGAAAATATGTCAGTAAATCTTTGGGCTCCCAGTGCAAGTATTGCAACACTTAAGCAGCGAGCTGTTATTTTACGCAGTATTCGCGAGTTCTTTTATGCTCGCAATGTAATGGAAGTAGAAACCCCCAGTTTAAGCGGAGCCAGTGTAACCGATATACACTTAGTGAGTTTTAACACTCGATTTGTAGGCCCAGGGCACGCCAGCGGCCTTGAGCTATATTTACAAACCTCTCCAGAGTTTGCAATGAAGCGCTTGTTAGCGGCGGGCTCAGGGCCTATATTTCAGTTGTGTAAAGCATTTAGAAACGAAGAAGCTGGCAGCCATCATAATCCTGAATTTACTATGCTGGAATGGTATAGACCAGGGTTTGACGAATTTGCATTAATGGCTGAAATAGATGAGCTAATGCAGCTTATTTTAGATGTTGCGCCGAGTGAACGGTTAACTTACCAACACGCATTTGAACAAGTACTTGGACTTGATCCTCTTACTGCTAGTTTAGAGCAATTACAACAACTTGCCTGCGAGCAAGGGTTTGCTGATATAGCTAAAAATGAAACGCATAGAGATACCTTACTGCAGCTTTTATTTTGTATGAAAGTAGAGCCAACAATTGGCCAACATAAGCCGTGTTTTGTGTATCACTTTCCGGCATCGCAAGCAGCACTGGCACAAATTTGCGATCATGACAGTCGCGTAGCAGGGCGGTTTGAGCTGTATTATAAAAATATGGAATTAGCTAATGGCTTTAACGAGCTAACTAATGCGACAGAGCAAGCTAAGCGTTTTAATGACGATAATGAATATCGTAAACAAAATGGCTTAAAGCAAGTACCAATGGATAAGCATTTAATTGCTGCGCTTGAACATGGATTGGCGCCTTGTGCAGGGGTAGCGCTGGGCATAGACAGGCTAGTAATGTTAGCCACGCAAAAGAGTAATATAAAAGAAGTTATTGCGTTTGATGTGACAAGGGCTTAAAGCAACTTAACATGCAGGGGGGCTGTCAGTTAGTAACTAACCTCTCGCATGATCAGGCTCTACGACTAGCACATAAAAAACCGCATTTATTTTAATAAACGCGGTTTTTTTAACAGAGTACTAAAAGCTGTCAGCTTTACTTTATAAATTAAGTGTAAAGGTAACGCCAGCTACACGTGGCTCACCTAGTTGGGTGTAGGTATGATCAGCGTAACCATCAAGTGGGTTGTTGCCAAACTCAAAACCGCGAGTAGGTACTGTTTCGTCAAACACGTTACGTGCCCAGGCGCGTACAGCCCAGCTATCGGCTTCATAACCTAAGCTTACATTCACTAAGTTACTGTTTGGTGCCTGTGCATTATGGCTATCTGAGAAGTAATAATCGTCTTTGCCTTCAACACCTACCATGGCATAAAGCTCGTTGGTAAGGTTATAACGAGCACTCAGTGCGTATTGATATTTAGGTGACTGTGCTTGGTCGCGACCGTCTTGGTTTAAACCCGCTTTAGTTACAAATTTATTTATTTTAGTATTTAAATAACCAGCACTACCGGTAATAAGTAAATCGTCGGTTAGCTGATAGCTACCTTCAAGTTCAAGGCCATAGTTACTGCCAGAGCTCGCGTTATCTACATAACCGGTAAACTTCTGATCTTGTACTTGCCATGACTTTAACTGAATGTTGTCGCGGTGCATGTAAAACGCAGCTAAACGTAGAATAAATTTATCATCAAGGGATGATCCCTTAACACCAAACTCACCGCTCCATAAGTATTCTGGATCAAAACTGGTGTGTTGTTTAAAAAATTCAGCATCAAGGTTTAAGCCTTCATCTTTGGCTTTAGCGAGCGCTTCTGAGTTAATGCCGCCTGCTTTATAACCACGGGTAATGCTGGTGTAGATCATGGTGCGATCAATTACTTGGTACTCAAGCGCTATTTTTCCGCCAACCATAATGTCGTCGGTATCTTCAATAAAACCGTTATTATCGGTGTAATCACCTTGGTATTGCTCAACACGTAAGCCAGTAATTAAGGTGGTTTTAGGCCCAATAGGAGTCGCTAATTGGCCATATACTGCCACGTTATTGGTTTCATACGTTGAGTTAAATGGGCTAGCTAACCAGGTATATTGGCGTTCTAAATCTACGTCGCGGTTTTGATAGTAAAGACCTGCAACCCAGTTGCCGGTTTTGCTTTTAAATTGTAAATCGACCCCTTGATCATCGCGATCGCGGCTGTAAACATCAGTTGAGCTGTAACCTTCAGGGTGCAAACCGGCGGCGCAAAGCTGTGGTTTACTCGGATCGTTACATACCCAATCTTCATCAAAGCTATAAAATAATTCACTGTCGATTGCCGATAAGCTTAGGTTTACGTCAAATAAATCAAAGCCCGTATACGTGTTATTTAGACCGATAGCGTAACTTAATTGGTTATCTTCACCGGGTTCATCGGCAACACTGTTACGGCCGTTATCAAGTGCGAAGGTATCGTAACCGTTATTAATATCAATATAGTGTAGATTTAATTCTGTGCGTAAATTGGCAGTCACTTGGCTGTTTAATTTAAAGCGAGCTACTTGCTCGTCTTGCCCTTGAGTTGGCTTATTTAGGTATAGGTTATCTACATAGCCATCTGATTTTCTACGAAAGTAGCTAACACGAGCGCTGGTATCGTCGGTTAAACCTGTACTTGCAGCAAGACCAGCTTCGCGGCTGTTATAAGTGCCTGCACCTACTTGTAGTTTTAAACTAGGATCGCTTGTTGCTTGCGCCGATTGCATTTGGATCATACCGGCCATACCGTCGGCACCAAAGCGTGTACCTTGTGGGCCACGGTAAATTTCTACTTGGTCAATATCAAATAATAATGCACTGCCACCAAGGCCTGAGTAGTTAATGCCATCAATAACTAAACCAACCGAAGGGTTTATGGGGTCAACAAACTGTGAACGTAGTCCTACGCCACGAATTTGAATATAACGACCGCGAGAAGCTCCAGAAGCAAAATTAATATTGGCAGTACTCCCAAGCATTTCATCTAGGTAGGTTGCACCTCGTAAATTAACTTCATCTTCGCTAAATAAGCTGGCGCTAGCACTTAAGGTTTGAATGCTTTCTCGTTGAAAATCACCAGTAACAACAATGCGTTCTAGATCTGTATCGTCAGCGTTGGCGGTAACTGATGCACCAAACAGTGGTAATAATGCGGCGGTAATTAAAGACAAACGTAAGTTCATTAGGTTACTTAACTCCATTTTAGGGACTTGCATGGTAGCAATTATTTCAGTACATGTGCTATAAACGCGGCAATTATACGTTAAATAATTTGGATTACGAATATGACCTTTACAGTAGACTTTAAAGTGCGTGACTACGAATGCGACCTACAAGGCATTGTAAATAATAGTGTGTATTTTAATTACTTAGAGCATGCGCGCCATGAATTTTTGCATGCACATGGGGTTGATTTTGCTCAGCTTGCCAAAGATAAAATTAACCTGGTCGTGATGCGCAGCGAAATGGATTATAAACAGTCATTATTACCGGGCGATGAATTTTATGTAGCTGTAGAGCCACAACGTATTAGCCGACTTAAATTTGCTTTTAAACAAACTCTGATCCGTAAACACGATGAAAGAATAATGCTTAATGCATTGGTAATCGGCACAGCTTTAAATGAAAAAGGTCGGCCATTTTTACCAGCGCAAATAGATAATTTATTTAAAACGGATTCTGAATAAAAAAACAGCGTAATTTTCAAACTATCTTAGAATAAAATTTACACTTTAAACATGTATTTTTAACGGATTAACTCGCTAAAAATTGTTATTATTACAGTAATTAGACAAATAATTAGTAATAACATGAAATTAGCAGCAATACCCATGCTTATAATCGGTTTATGTGTTGGTTGTGCATCAACGCAAACGGTTACCTCAGAGCAGCTTAAACATACTCAATGGCAGTTATCACGTATTGATGGCCTAGCTATTCCGCCTTCGTTTAATGCGTCGGTGGGTTTTATTGAAGCACTGCAAGTCAATGGTTTTGCTGGCTGCAATAAATTTTTTGGTGAAGGTGAGCTGGACGATAGTAGCTTAACAGTTAACAAAATAGGGATGACCCGTAAGTCGTGTGGCCAACAACTTGATAAGTTTGAGCAGCAGTTACTACACGCACTGCAACAAGGCGCGCAGCTTAAAATGCAAGACCAGCAATTGGTAATGCAGGGCGAGAAAACATTTGTATTTATTGCGAAATAAAAAACGCCCTCTTGCAGGCGATTTTTAACTGGCGTACACTCAACGCTGATTTGCTAGATACTATTCGCAAATTAATAAATTACAAATACCAATTTGATACCTAAGCAACTTAGCATTGCAGCTGCAGTTATAAGTGGCAAAGGTATATTTAATAATTGGTATTAATACTTGTCGGAGTGCCTAACTAAATAATTAGTTAAGGCTGAGATCGCGAAAGCGGGATCCGTGAACCTGATCAGGCTAATACCTGCGTAGGGAACAAGCTGCCTAAAATAGGACGCTTGTGCGTCTTTTTTTATGCGTACAAGTTATACCATCCGGTATTAAGTTCTGTTGGCTGCCAAGATTGGCTATGACAGTAAACTGCCTAACCAATCTACGATCCAATAAGGCATTTTGCCTTCTCAATTCTTCGTACAAGACAACCCATAAACTATGAGGTAAGTCATGTCGAATACTGCAAAAAAATCATCGCGTCGTGAAACGCGAGCCGCTGCATCTGAATATATTTATAACTTAACGGGACAACCGTTTCCTAATTCGCATAAGGTGTATGTTGAGGGTACGCAAAACAACATCCGTGTAGGAATGCGTGAAATAACCCTGAGCGATACTTATATTGGCGGCAGTGATGAAAACCCAGTGTATGAGCCAAACGAGCCGCTACGTGTTTACGACACATCAGGCCCGTATACCGATCCAAACTTTGAGCTTGATGTACGCCAAGGCTTAGCAAAGTTTCGTGAACAATGGATTGAAAGTCGCGGTGATACCGAATTACTTGAATCAGTTACTTCACGCTTTACGCAACAACGTATGGCTGATGAAGGGCTTGATCATCTTCGTTTTGAACATTTACCTAAAATACGCCGCGGTAAAGCGGGTAAAAATGTCACGCAAATGCATTACGCACGCCAAGGCATTATTACTCCTGAAATGGAATACGTAGCGATACGCGAAAACATGGGCCGCAAAAAAATTCATGCTGAATTATTAGCCGCGCAGCATAAAGGCGAGTCGTTTGGGGCCAGTATTCCTGATTTTATTACGCCTGAATTTGTACGCGACGAAATTGCGCGTGGCCGCGCTATATTACCCAACAATATTAACCACCCCGAAACCGAACCTATGATTGTAGGGCGTAACTTTTTGGTAAAAGTAAACGCTAATATTGGTAATTCATCGGTAAGCTCATCGATTGAAGAAGAAGTAGAAAAAATGGTGTGGTCTACCCGCTGGGGTGCCGATACCGTTATGGATTTATCAACCGGGCGTTATATTCATGAAACTCGCGAATGGGTAGTACGTAACTCGCCTGTACCTATTGGCACAGTTCCTATTTACCAAGCACTGGAAAAAGTAAACGGTGTAGCGGAGGACTTAACCTGGGAGATTTTTCGCGATACGCTCATTGAGCAAGCTGAACAAGGCGTCGATTACTTTACTATTCATGCCGGTGTGCTACTGCGTTACGTACCCATGACCGCAAAACGAGTAACCGGTATTGTATCGCGCGGTGGCTCTATTATGGCAAAGTGGTGTTTAGCGCATCATAAAGAAAACTTTTTATATACCCACTTTGAAGACATTTGCGAAATTTTAAAACAATACGATATTTGTTTTTCGCTTGGCGATGGCCTTCGCCCAGGCTCGATTGCTGATGCCAACGACGAAGCTCAATTTAGCGAGCTACGCACTCTAGGTGAGCTGACAAAGTTAGCCTGGAAACACGATGTACAAGTATTTATAGAAGGCCCAGGACATGTGCCAATGCACATGATTAAGGCCAATATGGATGAGCAGCTTAAACATTGCGACGAAGCACCATTTTATACTTTAGGCCCGTTAACTACCGATATAGCACCTGGGTATGACCATATTACCTCGGGTATAGGTGCGGCCCAAATAGCGTGGTATGGCTGTGCAATGCTGTGTTACGTAACACCTAAAGAGCATTTAGGTTTGCCAAATAAGGAAGACGTAAAAGAAGGCTTAATTACTTATAAAATTGCCGCCCATGCCGCCGATTTAGCTAAAGGCCATCCCGGTGCGCAAGAGCGTGATAATGCGCTGTCAAAAGCGCGCTTTGAGTTTAGATGGCATGACCAATTTAATATTGGTTTAGACCCAGAACGTGCCCGCGAATATCACGATGAAACACTCCCGCAAGAGTCGGGTAAAGTAGCGCATTTTTGCTCTATGTGTGGCCCTAAGTTTTGCTCAATGAAAATCAGTCAAGAAGTACGCGAATATGCAAAAGATTTAGAAGCGCGTGGCATTGACCCTGCTAATGCTGCAGATACGATTACAATAAAAATGATTGATGTAGAAGCACAAATGAAAGCTAAATCGGACGAGTTTAAAAAAACCGGATCAGAAATATATCATAAAGCGATATAAGTCAGCTTAAGGTATTGGGCTGCGAGCAGCGAGGGGAGTTTAATACCTTGCTGCTCGTAGTGAGAGCTCGCAGCTAAAAGGAACTTTTATGTTTTACAATATTGCAGTGGTGGGGTTTGGTTTGACCGGTAGATTGGCGGCGCTTGAGTTGAGTAAGCAACACCGAGTTACTGTATTTGAGGCTGATAATGAACATACCCAAAACAGTGCGGGCAAGGTGGCTGCGGCTATGCTTGCTCCTCTTGCTGAGTCGGTATTGTGCGAGGCTGATTTAGCTTTAATGGGACTTGATTCTATAAAGCGTTGGCCTGGGGTTATTGATGAGCTTGATAGTGAGGTTTTTTTTCAACAGCAGGGCACATTAGTTGTCGCGCATCAGCAAGATAAAGGCGATTTACTAAGCTTTGCTCAGCGGCTAAAACCGTTAGCTAATTATACCGGGGAGTCGGTGAACTCCCAGCAAATTGAAATGTTAGAGCCTGAGCTTGCTAATCGTTTTAGTCAGGGATTATTTTTACCCTGCGACGGGCAAATAGATAATCAGGCATTTTATCAAGCCAGCTTTACACAACTTAATAAGCGCAAAGTAAAGTTTGTATTTAATCAACGGGTCACGATTAACGATAATAAAATTAATAACCGAGAGTTTGATTATATTATTGATTGCCGAGGGCTTGGCGCAAAAGATGATAAGCCTCTGCGGGGCGTACGTGGAGAAGTCGCTAGATTATACGCGCCAGAGGTGAGTTTAACGAGGCCCGTGCGCTTAATGCATCCGCGTTACCCCATTTATATAGCGCCTAAACCCAATAATGAATACGTAATTGGCGCGACTGAAATAGAGTCGCAAGATACAGGCCCAGCCACAGTGCGCTCTGCTTTAGAGTTACTTTCGGCAGCTTATACAGTGCACAGCGGTTTTGCCGAAGCGCGGCTATTAAATATTCAAACAGGATTACGCCCGGCATTTTGCGATAACCGCCCACAAGTAACACACGTTGGGCGAGTTATTAGCATTAATGGCTTATATCGTCATGGTTACATGTTAGCGCCAAGTTTAGTGGCAAATGCCCTTTTATGCATAGAGTGAAAATTAAATGAACATAACAATTAATGGTGAGTTAATAGCTATTAGCAGTAATAAGCTCATTAACTGTTTGCAAGATTTTGGTGGTGTTGCGCCATTTGCGGTGGCGATTAATGGTGAGTTTATACCGCAAAGCCAGCATAGCGATTATCAATTAACTGAGGGTGATAGTATTGAGCTGCTCTCGCCGATTCAGGGCGGATAACAGCTATGCTAAATAATGACTATTTAACTATTTATGGTGAGCAAATAAAAAGCCGATTACTAATAGGCTCGGCGCTTTACCCGTCGCCTGCAGTGATGAATGAATCGATTGTTGCATCGGGCGCTGAAATAGTCACGGTGTCGCTTAGGCGTCAGCAAAGTGCGGCTGCGGGTGATGATTTTTGGCAGTTAATAAAAAATACTGGGCTTAAGATTTTACCAAATACAGCAGGGTGTCATAGTGTTAAAGAGGCCATTACGCTTGCTAAAATGTGCCGTGAAGTGTTTGCTACCGATTGGATTAAGCTTGAACTGATAGGGGACGATTACAACTTGCAGCCCGATCCGTTTGCACTGTTAGAAGCAACTAAAATACTGATCGACGATGGCTTTAAAGTACTGCCATATTGCACAGACGATTTAGTGCTGTGCCAGCGTTTAAATGCTTTAGGCTGTGAAGTATTAATGCCATGGGGTGCACCCATTGGTACAGGTAAAGGCTTGTTAAACAGTTATAATTTAAAAACAATCAGAGAGCGCTTACCTGAGGCAACGTTAATAGTGGATGCTGGTTTAGGTTTGCCCTCGCATGCCTGCCAAGCACTTGAACTAGGGTATGATGCAGTATTATTAAATTCGGCGATTGCCGGAGCGGGTTGCCCTATAACCATGAGCCGAGCATTTAAAGCCGCGGTAGAGGCTGGACGTTTTGCATATAACGCCAAAGCAATGCCTGAAAAAGACGTTGCAGCCCCTTCAACCCCGACTATGGGTATGCCATTTTGGCATCAAGAATAAGTGAGACGAATATGAATAACGTAGTATGGACAATCGCCGGCTCAGACTCGGGCGGTGGCGCAGGTATTCAAGCCGATATAAAAGCAATGCAAAGTTTTGGTGTGCATGGATGCACTGCTATTACAGCACTGACTGCGCAAAATAGTTTAGGTGTTGAGGCAATTAATGCCGTATCAACCGATATTATTGAATCGCAGCTTTTAGCGCTCGAAAAAGATATGAAAGCCAAAGTAATTAAAATAGGCATGCTGGCAAATGTGCAGCAAATTCAATTGATCAGTGAACATATAAGCCATTACAAAGCTAAATGGCCAGTGCCGCCTGTTATTGTTTACGACCCAGTAGCTATTGCTACTAGCGGCGATTTATTAACAGAGGAAGACACAGTTAGTGCGATTAAAGAATGCTTATTGCCGCTGGTGGATGTAATAACCCCAAATACGCACGAAACTCAGTTATTAACTGGCGTGTACTTAATTGGCCCCGCGGCAATAAAAGAAGCTGCCAATAAGTTATTAAGCTGGGGCGCAAAAGCCGTGGTTATAAAAGGCGGACATTGGGATTATCCAAGCGGCTACTGTATAGATTACTGCATAAATAATTTCACTCAAAAAGGCGAAGAATACTGGCTGGGAAATGAAAAAATTCAAACGCCACATAACCATGGTACAGGCTGCAGTATGGCCTCGGTTATTGCTGCTTGCTTAGCAAAAGACTACCCGTTAAAAGATGCGTTTATTTTAGCTAAAGCTTATATTAATCAAGGATTGAAAGTAGCGGTGCGCTACGGAGAAGGAATTGGCCCAGTAGCACAAACCTCATTTCCAACCAACTTAGCTGATTACCCACAAGTAATAGAAGCGGGCAGTTGGTTAGGCGATGAACTCGATTTTGACGTTCCGCTTGATTTTAATATGGCTGCAGATTTTGCACCCTGCGAAAGTAAATCATTAGGTTTATACGCAGTGGTTGATAGTGTTGACTGGCTAGAAAAGTGCTTACAACAAGGCGTTAAAACTGCGCAGTTACGAGTTAAAAATAAAGACGATGCACAACTTGACGAATTAGTGGCAAAAGCGGTGGCACTGGGGGAGCAATATAATGCGCAGGTATTTATAAACGACTATTGGCAACTTGCAATTAAGCATGGTGCATATGGTGTGCATTTAGGCCAACAAGATCTAGAAAGCACTAATTTAGCGGCGATTAAAAATGCAGGGCTTAGGCTCGGGCTTTCTACACATGGCTTCTATGAAATGCTCCGCGCACATAATTACCGACCAAGTTATTTGGCATTTGGCGCTATTTATCCTACCACTACCAAAGATATGACAGGGCAAATACAGGGACTGGAAAAGTTATTTAAATTTGTCCCCTTGATGCAAAGCTACCCAACAGTGGCAATTGGCGGTATAGATTTAAAGCGCGCCAGCCAAGTTGCTAAAACAGGCGTTGGTAGTGTGGCTGTGGTACGTGCAATTAGCGAAGCCGATGATTATGTGCAGGCAATAAGTGCGTTGCAAGCGGCAATAAATTAAAGTGGGCCAGGTTAATAGCCAAATGAATGAACTTAGCGATAAAGAAATGCTGCGCTATAGTCGCCATATATTGCTTAAAGAAGTGGGACTTGCAGGGCAGTTAAAGCTTAAGTCGGCAAGTGTTGCAGTAGTAGGTGCGGGCGGCTTAGGCAGCCCCGCATTACTGTATTTAGCTGCTGCGGGTATTGGTAAGCTTATTTTAATTGATGATGATGCGGTTGAGCTTTCGAACTTACAGCGCCAAGTGCTTTATAAAGTAAATCACTTAGGGCAAAAAAAGGTGGTTGCAGCAGGTAAAGTGCTTGCAAGTCTGAATAACCAAATCACTATAATTACTCACGCTGAAAAGCTTACTCAAGATAATAGCGCAGCATTACTCAATAATGCGGATATTGTGTTGGATTGCAGTGATAACTTTACCACTCGTTACAGTGTTAATCGCTTTTGTGTACAGCATAAAACCCCATTAATCTCCGGTGCGGCACTGGCAACAAAAGGGCAGCTGATTAGCTTAGACTTAAGAAATGCTAATAGCCCGTGTTATGGCTGTATTTTTCCACAAAGCGATATTGCGCCGCTTATCAATTGTGATAACGCCGGAGTAATTAGTCCGCTGTTAGGTATTATCGGCTCAATGCAGGCGCAGCTGACACTCAATATGTTATTAGGTCATTCTAGCGATTGTGTGTTTATGAGTATTAATGCACTCACTTTGCAGCAGCAACAATTTAAAGTGGTGAAAGATATCGACTGTAAGGAGTGTAGGTAAAGCCAGGGTTTCAGGTGTTAGGTATCAGGCAGAGATCAGCCAAACTCGGTATTTAAGCAAACTGTAGGCGAGTTATTTTCCACCGCGATTGAATTTATAAACTCACTGAAAAATAAAAACCCCGCGTTTATTACCATAAACGCGGGTTTTTTTTTACCTGATATCGATATCTATATCTTAATCATCAATTTTGGCAAACGGGGTGCCTAAGCGGGTCACTGTTTCAGGAAGTTGATCATCAAGAATATCCGCTTTGTCGTCGCCCCAAGCAAGTACCACGGTAGAGCCAAGTTTAAAGCGGCCCATTTCTTCACCTTTTTTAAGGCTAATAGCGTTTTCGCCCTTGGTTGGGTAGTTCCAGCTAAATACATCGCTACCAGCTGGTGGTGTTACTGTACCCGCCCAAATAGTTTCAATGCTGGCAACAATAGTTGCGCCAACCAGTACCATAGCAAGTGGGCCTATTTCAGTTTCAAAAATAGCAACCACACGTTCGTTACGTGCAAACAAGTTAGGCACGTTTTGCGCAGTCAGCGGATTTACTGAAAATAAATCGCCTGGTACGTAAATCATTTTACTTAATGTGCCATCAATTGGCATATGAATACGGTGGTAGTCTTTTGGCGCTAAATAAATAGTTGCAAACTTACCGCCTAAAAATGGGGTTGTATCGTCTTTATTACCACCAAGTAGTGCTTGTAGGCTGTAATCGTGACCTTTAGCTTGAATTAGTTGGCCGTCAACAATATCGCCTAATTGGCTAATTGCGCCATCTACTGGATGAATAATAATGTCGCTGTCTGCAACTATTGGGCGTGCGCCATCTTTTAACGGACGGGTGAAAAACTCGTTAAAGCTTTCATAATGAGCAGGATCTGGGTGTTTAGCTTCACTCATATCTACTTTGTATTGCTTAATAAACAGTTTAATTAACGTGGTTGTTAACACACCCGCTTTAGCAGCGGCTAGTTTTCCTACTACGCGTGAAATAAAGTGTTTTGGCATTGCGTACTGCATTGCGATTTTAAATTTATCTAAACTCACTGGTTGTTTCCTAAATTATACGCGAGGCGCGCGAGAGCCTGCACGGCCATCGGCCATTGTTTCTAAAATTCTGTGGTAGCTGTCAAAGCGCAATTGCGAAATTTTGCCATCAGCTACGGCTTCTTTAATTATACAGCCCGGATCGTTTAAATGTTTACAGTCTCTAAATCGACACCCGCCTATAAATTCTCTAAATTCTTTAAAGCACCAAGTTACACGATCAACTTCTAAGTGCCATAAACCAAATTCACGTATACCTGGTGAATCTATTAAGTTACCGCCGCTTGGTAAATGATGTAGGCGAGATACCGTGGTGGTATGTTGGCCTAAACCACTGTTTTCAGAAACTTCTTTAGTTAGAATTTCAGCATCTGGAAGTACGGTATTAACTAAAGTAGATTTACCTACGCCACTTTGACCAACAAAAATATTGTTTTTTCCAACGAGTACATCTTTTAATTCGTCAATGCCATCGGTACTTATATTACTAACCAATAAAACTTTGTAGTCGAGCTTGCGGTATACATCGAGTACTTTTTGTATTTCACTAAGACCTTGCGCATCGATTAAATCTATTTTATTTAGTACTAAAATAGGCTCTATACCCATATCTTCGCAGGCTATTAAATAACGGTCGATAATACTTGGGGTAAATTCGGGTAATACTGCTGACACCATTAATATTTGGTCAATATTAGCAGCTATTACTTTTACACCGTCGTAAAAATCAGGGCGAGTAAGTTGTGAGCGACGCTCTTGCGTTGCTTCAATTACACCAGCTAAATCGCCTTCGCTTACTTTAGCGCGACGAAACAGTACTTCATCCCCACACACTAAATTAGACACAGTGCGGCGTATATTACAGCGTAGTACTTCGCCGCTTTCAACTTCCACATCGGCATGTTGACCAAAACGACTGATCACAATAGCGCTTTCTACTTGGCCTAAATTATCAGTTTGCCATTCTTGCGCACCTTTTTTAGCAGGCCTTGCATCGGCACTGCTTATACGCTTTTGA
Source organism: Pseudoalteromonas sp. JB197 (assembly GCF_002332205.1). Lineage (NCBI taxonomy): Bacteria > Pseudomonadati > Pseudomonadota > Gammaproteobacteria > Alteromonadales > Pseudoalteromonadaceae > Pseudoalteromonas > Pseudoalteromonas sp. JB197. The sequence goes on along the minus strand of NZ_NRGZ01000001.1, from coordinate 2,311,235 downwards.
TGATTAGCCTTGATCTGACGAGACTGGCCTTTACTTAATTTTTTTTGTTTTGCCACAGGAGGCCTATAACCTTAGTTAAATGTCGACTTAGCTAAAAAATGCTTTAGCTCGACGTATGATGCTAATATGATATATCGAAATGCGCTGGATCTAAAGGAAAGCACCGCTTAGGTAATTATGAATATTAATAAATCAAACTTAATTTGGCTCGATCTTGAAATGACCGGACTCGAACCAGAGACCGATAAAATACTCGAAATTGCGACCGTTGTCACTGATGCTGATTTGAATATATTAGCTGAAGGACCAACTATTGCCATTCATCAAAGTAATGAGTTACTTGATAGTATGGATGAGTGGTGCACCACTCAGCATGGAAAATCGGGTTTAACAGCACGCTGCAAGGCAAGTACTTACGACGAAGCCTATGCGGTTGAGCAAACAATAGCCTTTTTAAAACAATGGGTACCTGCAGGTGCATCACCGATGTGTGGTAACTCCATAGGGCAAGATCGTCGCTTTATGAATAAATATATGCGCGAATTGGAAGACTTTTTTCACTATCGTAATCTAGATGTAAGCACAATTAAAGAGCTCGCGCGTCGCTGGAAACCAGAGGTACTTGCACAAGTGAATAAAAAAGGCTCACATCTTGCGCTAGACGACATTAAAGATTCGATTATGGAATTAAAGGTCTATAGAGAAAAATTCTTTAATTTATAAAAAACACTTGCAAACACACTGTATTATTGTAGAATCCTGCCCCGCTCAAGACGATAACCCACGCGGGGTTAGTGTGTTTGAGTTGTTTAAATATAAAGCAATACTAGCTCAGTTGCTAGAATGTTGAACGCGACTTGTCGCTCAGCAACAGACGAACTACTGACTACTTTATAATGCGGCACTAGCTCAGTTGGTAGAGCGCGACCTTGCCAAGGTCGAGGTCACGAGTTCGAGCCTCGTGTGCCGCTCCAATTTCTAACTAAAAGAAATTGAAGTTATTTATATAACTAGAAGTAAAAATGCGGTACTAGCTCAGTTGCTAGAATGTTGAACGCGACCTGTCGCGCACCAACGGACGAATTACTGACTACTTTATAATGCGGCACTAGCTCAGTTGCTAGAATGTTGAACGCGACTTGTCGCGCACCAACGTAAAATAACTAAAGAAATAAAAATGCGGCACTAGCTCAGTTGGTAGAGCGCGACCTTGCCAAGGTCGAGGTCACGAGTTCGAGCCTCGTGTGCCGCTCCAATTTCTAACCAAAAGAAATTGCAGTGTTGAATAAAAATGCGGTACTAGTTCAGTTGCTAGAATGTTGAACGCGACCTGTCGCGCACCAACGTAAAATAACTAAAGAAATAAAAATGCGGTACTAGCTCAGTTGGTAGAGCGCGACCTTGCCAAGGTCGAGGTCACGAGTTCGAGCCTCGTGTACCGCTCCAATCTTTTATATCTATCAAAAATATCCCAAACAAAAAGCCATAAAAATTTCTTATTTTAAATACAATCTTTCTCTATCTGATTTCATATGCAGTGAACTACCCAGCGACTAAAGAGCACTTGGTTTCTCGCTATCCATTCGATAAAAATTGCGTTAAAGCCTTTAGTAATTAGCAATGATAATTACTCGCGAAGGGCAAGTTATTTACCAATAAAGTGATGTGTTTTTACTGTGGTAATTAATGGGTGTGCGTTGGGAGTGAAGTTTAAGTGCTGAACAGGCGACTTATTAAAACAACTCGCCCTGAATGGTTGCTAGAATCCGCCTAGAACCACCGCTGTCTCGATGTTCACCTAAATAAACACCTTGCCATGTACCTAGAGCTAAATAGCCATTTGTAATAGGGATGCTTAACTCACAGCCTAAAATACTGGTTTTTATATGGGCTGGCATGTCGTCGTCACCTTCATAATCGTGACGATAATAGGGTTGGCACTGTGGAACAAATTCATTAAAGTGGCTTTCCATGTCCATGCGTACAGTAGGATCGGCATTTTCATTAATGGTTAGGCTAGCTGAAGTGTGTTGGATAAATAAGTGCAGTAAACCCACCTTGTAATTTGTGAGTTCGGGGATTTGAGTGAGTATTTCATCATCAATTAAATGAAAGCCTCGGATACGAGGCTTTAAAGTTATGGCTTTTTGTTGCCAACTCATAACTTATCGAAACTCACTTCAATATTGGCGTTACCCGCATCGCAGGTAAATGGCATGAGTATTTTTTTACCTTGGCTTTTATGGGTAATAGTATGGTCTTTACCAGATACAACAATAGGAGTTGCCATATCAAAGTCGAAACCTTTTTGACCCAATAAGTTTTTAGCGCCGCCTGTAACCATGTTAGTAATTTCGCCTACCATGTCGGTTACTTCATCATTAATACTATCTGGACGCTCGCCAAGCATGCGCTCCATAATAGTTAGTGCTAACTGCTCATCAAAAGTTATTGAAAAAGAACCCCGTGTTTGCGGACCAACCATTCCGATCAGGCCTGATACATCGCCACAGGCTTTCTCGTCGGTTTTAATGCGTGGCTTACCTGGCTTTAATTGTGTTTGAGCCATTGTACTTAATACATTGATTAAAGAAGATAAAAAAGGGTTGATGAACTCTACATTCATATAAATTACTCTTAAATTGGTGCTAAAAAATAGCTATATAATATTATGAAGATAACTACTAAGGCTAACTTTGGGGGTTACAATGCTCTACAAGACCCACACCTTCCATGTGCTTCTATTGTTTGCGCCGATACAACAAACCCACCTTCCGCAGCTAAACTATTTAGCTCATGCGAAATAACGGTTGAATGCAGTTCTTTAACAAATCCACAGGTATCGCAAATTAATAACTGTACAGGATGAATATGATCAAAATGATGGCACAACATAAATGCATTGGTGCTTTCAATTTTATGAATAAAACCAAGCTCAGCCAAAAAATCTAATGCACGATATATCGTGGCAGGTTTAGCGCCAGTTTCTGTTACTTTTAATTGCTCGAGCAAATCATACGCGCCCACACCACCTTGCGCACTTGCAAGTAAACGAAACACCTTTTCACGGATAGGTGTAAATCGCGCACCACGGTTGTCACATACTTGTTTTGCTTTACTTACGAGTGATTCTATATTCATCGTTCTCTTATCCTTATGCTACCTTGATATAATATCACACTGTATTTAAGTTGCAGTGTTTAAATTAAACGCGTTTGTTAAAGCTATTCACTAAGGCGTGTTTATCTTTAGAGGTTAAATTAATAGTAGCGAGTTTGGTTTTAGGGAGGGCAGTACTTATTATATAGTGTCGCTATTTTCCATTAATAAGCGATAACGCTTGTTTGGATATTTGCTTGTAGTAAATGAGCAAGTAAATAATACCTATGTAGTAGCCTCAGTACTATATAGTAAAATAATGAAGGCCATTAGTTTTAAACTACATTAAAAGTACATTGGCTTTCTCTAATTTCTAATTACTCAGGTTATTAGTTATAAAGAATTGCATGACTTTTAGTTTTGTTTACTATTTGTGCATGCTTAATATGCGTAGCGTAATAAGCACACTTTATTTAACCAAACAATCGAGTAGTGCTTAAATTATGCACTGCTCAATACCAGCTAAGAATATAAAACCAAGTCGAATTACCCAAAATACAGATGGCTTAGTATTGTTTTTAATCGTTTGGTTTAAATATCAAACGAACAGCGTTTTATTTTAAGTTTTCTTTAAAAAACGCTTGCGTAAAACTGGCTGCGTCCTATAATGCGACCCCACTGAGACGGCAGACAGCAACGCTTAGCGAGGCAAGAGTCAATCAGTGAGTCGAGTAAAACTTAAATTTAGATTTTTATAAAGTTTACATTTAAGTGTTGACAAAAAAATAGGAAAGCGTAATATGCGCAGCCCTAGCGAGATAAGGTTTTACTTTATTGTCGCAACGTTCTTTAACAATATAAAGCAATCATCTGTGTGGGCACTCGTACAGATTGAGTTCTAACAGTCGAACTACTTAGGTAGTAAGACACAAAATTTAGAGTCTCAATGTGTTTTCTCGAAAGAGAAGCTGAGTGACCAACAGCAATAACTTACTTAGATTTACTTAAGAAAAGAATTGCAGCACAGTCAATTCAATATCGAAAGATATTAAAATAAATTCAGAATTCATTGAGCTGTCGAAAGACATAAAACTTTTTAATTGAAGAGTTTGATCATGGCTCAGATTGAACGCTGGCGGCAGGCCTAACACATGCAAGTCGAGCGGTAACAGAAAGTAGCTTGCTACTTTGCTGACGAGCGGCGGACGGGTGAGTAATGCTTGGGAACATGCCTTGAGGTGGGGGACAACAGTTGGAAACGACTGCTAATACCGCATAATGTCTACGGACCAAAGGGGGCTTCGGCTCTCGCCTTTAGATTGGCCCAAGTGGGATTAGCTAGTTGGTGAGGTAATGGCTCACCAAGGCGACGATCCCTAGCTGGTTTGAGAGGATGATCAGCCACACTGGGACTGAGACACGGCCCAGACTCCTACGGGAGGCAGCAGTGGGGAATATTGCACAATGGGCGCAAGCCTGATGCAGCCATGCCGCGTGTGTGAAGAAGGCCTTCGGGTTGTAAAGCACTTTCAGTCAGGAGGAAAGGTTAGTAGTTAATACCTGCTAGCTGTGACGTTACTGACAGAAGAAGCACCGGCTAACTCCGTGCCAGCAGCCGCGGTAATACGGAGGGTGCGAGCGTTAATCGGAATTACTGGGCGTAAAGCGTACGCAGGCGGTTTGTTAAGCGAGATGTGAAAGCCCCGGGCTCAACCTGGGAACTGCATTTCGAACTGGCAAACTAGAGTGTGATAGAGGGTGGTAGAATTTCAGGTGTAGCGGTGAAATGCGTAGAGATCTGAAGGAATACCGATGGCGAAGGCAGCCACCTGGGTCAACACTGACGCTCATGTACGAAAGCGTGGGGAGCAAACGGGATTAGATACCCCGGTAGTCCACGCCGTAAACGATGTCTACTAGAAGCTCGGAGCCTCGGTTCTGTTTTTCAAAGCTAACGCATTAAGTAGACCGCCTGGGGAGTACGGCCGCAAGGTTAAAACTCAAATGAATTGACGGGGGCCCGCACAAGCGGTGGAGCATGTGGTTTAATTCGATGCAACGCGAAGAACCTTACCTACACTTGACATACAGAGAACTTACCAGAGATGGTTTGGTGCCTTCGGGAACTCTGATACAGGTGCTGCATGGCTGTCGTCAGCTCGTGTTGTGAGATGTTGGGTTAAGTCCCGCAACGAGCGCAACCCCTATCCTTAGTTGCTAGCAGGTAATGCTGAGAACTCTAAGGAGACTGCCGGTGATAAACCGGAGGAAGGTGGGGACGACGTCAAGTCATCATGGCCCTTACGTGTAGGGCTACACACGTGCTACAATGGCGCATACAGAGTGCTGCGAACTCGCGAGAGTAAGCGAATCACTTAAAGTGCGTCGTAGTCCGGATTGGAGTCTGCAACTCGACTCCATGAAGTCGGAATCGCTAGTAATCGCGTATCAGAATGACGCGGTGAATACGTTCCCGGGCCTTGTACACACCGCCCGTCACACCATGGGAGTGGGTTGCTCCAGAAGTAGATAGTCTAACCCTCGGGAGGACGTTTACCACGGAGTGATTCATGACTGGGGTGAAGTCGTAACAAGGTAGCCCTAGGGGAACCTGGGGCTGGATCACCTCCTTATACGATTTAGAACTTATTTGTTCGTAGTGTCCACACAGATGATTGTTAATTAGTGCTTGTCCTTCGGGATAACTAATTAATATGCTCTTTAAAAATTTGGAAAAGCTGATAATAAAATTCTGATGAATAACATTGTTATTTATCAAGAGTTTTCAAAAGTAAAAAAAGAATGGTAGCAGTACCATTCAGTGCCATTTAATTAACTCTTTGAGTTGATTGATTGGTATCTACTTTAGTATTCAATATTGACTTCTGGCGAAGTTAAACTGTCACACAACAAAGACCCGTTTGGGTTGTATGGTTAAGTGACTAAGCGTACACGGTGGATGCCTTGGCAGTTGGAGGCGATGAAGGACGTATTAACTTGCGATAAGCCTAGTCAAGCTAGTAAAAAGCACTTGAGACTAGGATTTCCGAATGGGGAAACCCACCTGCTTGCAGGTATCGTTAACTGAATACATAGGTTAACGAGGCGAACGCGGAGAACTGAAACATCTAAGTACCCGTAGGAAAAGAAATCAACCGAGATTCCGAAAGTAGCGGCGAGCGAAATCGGAACAGCCCTTAAGCTTATTATGTGTTAATGGAAGGCTGCTGGAAAGCGCCACGATACAGGGTGATAGTCCCGTACATGAAAAGACATTTTAAGTGAAATCGAGTAGGTCGGAGCACGTGAAACTTTGACTGAATATAGGTGGACCATCATCTAAGGCTAAATACTCCCAACTGACCGATAGTGAACCAGTACCGTGAGGGAAAGGCGAAAAGAACCCCTGTGAGGGGAGTGAAATAGAACCTGAAACCGTGTACGTACAAGCAGTAGGAGCCCACTTGTTGGGTGACTGCGTACCTTTTGTATAATGGGTCAGCGACTTATATTTTGTAGCGAGGTTAACCGATTAGGGTAGCCGTAGGGAAACCGAGTCTTAACTGGGCGAATAGTTGCAAGGTATAGACCCGAAACCCGGTGATCTAGCCATGAGCAGGTTGAAGGTTGAGTAACATCAACTGGAGGACCGAACCCACTAACGTTGAAAAGTTAGGGGATGACTTGTGGTTAGGAGTGAAAGGCTAATCAAACCGGGAGATAGCTGGTTCTCCCCGAAATCTATTTAGGTAGAGCCTCGGACGAATACTTACGGGGGTAGAGCACTGTTAAGGCTAGGGGGTCATCCCGACTTACCAACCCTTTGCAAACTCCGAATACCGTAAAGTAATATCCGGGAGACACACGGCGGGTGCTAACGTCCGTCGTGAAGAGGGAAACAACCCAGACCGCCAGCTAAGGTCCCAAAGTCATAGTTAAGTGGGAAACGATGTGGAAAGGCCCAGACAGCCAGGAGGTTGGCTTAGAAGCAGCCATCCTTTAAAGAAAGCGTAATAGCTCACTGGTCGAGTCGGTCTGCGCGGAAGATGTAACGGGGCTAAACTATGCACCGAAGCTGCGGATTCATCTTAGGATGAGTGGTAGGGGAGCGTTCTGTAAGCCGTTGAAGGTGACCCGGGAGGGTTGCTGGAGGTATCAGAAGTGCGAATGCTGACATGAGTAACGATAATGGGAGTGAAAAACTCCCACGCCGGAAGACCAAGGGTTCCTATCCCATGTTAATCAGGGTAGGGTAAGTCGACCCCTAAGGCGAGGCCGAAAGGCGTAGTCGATGGGAAACAGATTAATATTTCTGTACTCGATATAATTGCGATGGGGGGACGGAGCAGGCTAAGCAAGCATGGCGTTGGTAGTCCATGTGAAAGTGAGTAGGGCGTTTGTTTAGGTAAATCCGGACGAACACTAAACCTGAGACACGAGACGAGTCACCACGGTGATGAAGTTGCTGATGCCATACTTCCAGGAAAAGCCTCTAAGCTTCAGATTATATGGAATCGTACCCCAAACCGACACAGGTGGTCAGGTAGAGAATACTAAGGCGCTTGAGAGAACTCGGGTGAAGGAACTAGGCAAAATCGTACCGTAACTTCGGGAGAAGGTACGCTCCTATCTGTGATGAGACTTGCTCTCTAAGCGGACGGGAGCCGCAGTGACCAGGTGGCTGGGACTGTTTATTAAAAACACAGCACTGTGCAAAATCGCAAGATGACGTATACGGTGTGACACCTGCCCGGTGCCGGAAGGTTAATTGATGGGGTTATCCTTAGGGAGAAGCTCTTGATCGAAGCCCCGGTAAACGGCGGCCGTAACTATAACGGTCCTAAGGTAGCGAAATTCCTTGTCGGGTAAGTTCCGACCTGCACGAATGGTGTAACCATGGCCACGCTGTCTCCACCCGAGACTCAGTGAAATTGAAATCGCAGTGAAGATGCTGTGTACCCGCGGCTAGACGGAAAGACCCCGTGAACCTTTACTACAGCTTGGCACTGAACATTGAACCTACATGTGTAGGATAGGTGGGAGACTTTGAAGATGAGACGCTAGTTTTGTTGGAGTCAACCTTGAAATACCACCCTTGTAGTTTTGATGTTCTAACGTTGGCCCCTGAATCGGGGTTACGGACAGTGCCTGGTGGGTAGTTTGACTGGGGCGGTCTCCTCCTAAAGAGTAACGGAGGAGCACGAAGGTTGGCTAAGTACGGTCGGACATCGTACGGTTAGTGTAATGGTAGAAGCCAGCTTAACTGCGAGACAGACACGTCGAGCAGGTACGAAAGTAGGTCATAGTGATCCGGTGGTTCTGAATGGAAGGGCCATCGCTCAACGGATAAAAGGTACTCCGGGGATAACAGGCTGATACCGCCCAAGAGTTCATATCGACGGCGGTGTTTGGCACCTCGATGTCGGCTCATCACATCCTGGGGCTGAAGTCGGTCCCAAGGGTATGGCTGTTCGCCATTTAAAGTGGTACGCGAGCTGGGTTTAGAACGTCGTGAGACAGTTCGGTCCCTATCTGCCGTGGGCGTTTGAGAATTGAGAGGGGTTGCTCCTAGTACGAGAGGACCGGAGTGAACGAACCGCTGGTGTTCGGGTTGTCATGCCAATGGCATTGCCCGGTAGCTACGTTCGGAACTGATAAGCGCTGAAAGCATCTAAGCGCGAAGCAGGCCTCGAGATGATTTCTCACTAGAGCTATAAGCTCTCTGAAGGGCCGTTGGAGACTACAACGTTGATAGGCAAGATGTGGAAGTGCTGTGAGGCATTAAGCTAACTTGTACTAATTACCCGTGAGGCTTAACCATACAACGCCAAACGCGTTTTATAATTTACGTCCATGTAAATTACTAAAGCCGCACTACGTGCGTTAAAATCTGTTCCAGACAGATTTTTATGTGACAGTTCAAGCAAGAAGTTAATATTGCTAAAGTAGATATTTACGCAAAGACTTAAAAAATATTATCAGATATTTTCCAAATTCAGTTAATTTGTAGTGATACGAATTAACGCCCTAATTTGCTTGGTAACCATAGCGTTTTGGACCCACCTGACCCCATGCCGAACTCAGTAGTGAAACGAAACAGCGCCGATGATAGTGTAGCATTTGCTATGTGAAAGTAGGACATTGCCAGGCTCCAAATTGTAGAAAGCCCGACTAGAAATAGTCGGGCTTTTTTACGTCTGCAGAAAATTGAAATGTGGGTGGCTGAACTTTGAACGCTGACGTTTTCAATATAAATGGTATCTATATTTTTTGCTTATTCTGATATAATAATGTTTGAATTTAGCGCAGATACGCCTGATTTTATATTCTAAAACACCCCTTTTGATTGTTCCCTACGGTGTAGTTATTTATTAATAATAGATCTAAATGTGTGTAAATAAGCAAAAAAGAGATATTTAAATTGAACGAAATGTACTTAAACTTATATAGCACGGTGTACCAATGAAACCACTCGATAGACGCTTTTCTGTAGCCCCAATGCTTGATTGGACTGATCGTCATTGTCGTACTTTTCATCGTAAAATGACTAAGCATACAGTGTTGTACACGGAAATGATCACCACGGGTGCTATTTTGTTTGGCCTAGGCGACTACCTACACTTTAATCAACACGAAGGGCCTGTTGCATTGCAGCTGGGTGGCTCTGATCCACAGGCTCTTGCACAATGTGCAAAGCTTGCGGGTGAGCGTGGTTATGACGAAATTAACTTAAACGTAGGTTGCCCGTCAGATCGCGTGCAGAATGGTCGTTTCGGTGCTTGTTTAATGGGTGAACCGCAATTGGTTGCTGACTGTGTGGCGGCAATGAAAGCAGAAGTAAATATACCTGTTACGGTTAAAACGCGCATTGGTATTGATGAGCAAGACTCGTATGAGTTTTTGTGTGCACTTATAGAAGCGTCGCATAATGTTGGTTGTGATGATTTTATTATTCATGCTCGTAAAGCTTGGTTAAAGGGGTTAAGCCCTAAAGAAAACCGAGAGGTACCGCCGCTTGATTATCCACGTGTTTATCAGTTGAAAAAAGATTATCCACAACTCGATTTAAGTCTTAATGGTGGTGTTAAAACAATTGAACAAAGTTTAGAGCATTTACAGCATATTGATGGTGTGATGATTGGTAGAGAAGCGTATAGCAACCCATTTATACTCAATGAAGTGGATGAAAAGATTTATGGTGATATCGCTAACACGCAATCTCGTCATGATGTCGTGCGCTCTATGTATAGTTATATTGAAGACGAAATGCGCTTAGGGGCTAACTTTTGGCATGTTGCTCGTCATATGCTGGGGATTTTTCAGGGGCAGCCTGGTGCCCGTGGATTTAGGCGTCATCTGTCTGAAAATGGCCATGGAAAACAAGCCGACTTATCGGTAATGGATAAAGCTTTGAGTTTTGTACCTGAATAATCAGCTAAGTGAATAATTTAATAAATGAATAAATACAGCCATCTTCGGATGGCTTTTTTGATCCTAAAAAATAGTCAAAAGTTTAGTTTATTGGCTAATTACACTTAATCATATTCAGTTAAAAGTAACTTTAATTTATAAATTATAAGTTTAAGCTTCTGAATTTAATGTGTTTTACTGTTTATATTATTACTTGGCATAACTCTTGGAATCTAATTTGTGTAATCACTTAAAAAGTTAACAGGAGAATCTCATGGGAATATTTAATCGCGTAACCGATATTGTTCAAGCAAATATAGTGTCGATATTAGACAAGGCAGAAGATCCAGAAAAATTACTTAATTTAATGCTCAGCGAGATGCAAGATGCACTTACTGAGTGTCGCATTACGACAGCGGCTTTGTTGTGCGAAGAAAAAACACTTAAACGTCAAATTGAAAATAAAAATAACAATTTAGTATATTGGCAGGATAAAGCTGAGCTAGCAATAGGGAGAGGTCGAGATGATTTAGCAAAATCAGCTTTGCTTGAAAAACAAACCATTAGTAACACAGTTGTAGCAAAGCAGCTGCAACTAGAAACGCTGCAGCAATCAATAACTAAAATGACAGCGGATTGTCAGCGTTTGCAACAAAGAATAGCCGAGGCTAAAGCCAAGCAAACACAGTTAGTACAGCGGCACAATATAGTGGCTGCAAGGGGGCAAATAAATAGCCAATTACAAAGTGAAAAAGTTGCACATGCACTCTCTCGATTTGAGAAAGTAGAGCAGCGCGTAGAAGGTATTGAAGCACAGGTAGAAGCGTACGAGCTTACTGATTCAGAAAATACTATAGCTGCACAAATAGACGCTTTGGTGAAAAACGAACAAGTAGATGCAGAATTAGCTCGCTTAAAAGCTGATTTAAAAACTAACTTAAAACAGAGTGCTTAAGGAGATAATTATGAATAGTTTTAACAGCAAACGTGGTTGGTACAAAGATCCACTTGATAAAAAAATATCTGGTGTGTGCAGTGGTTTAGCGCAGCGATTAGATTTACCTGTGTGGTCAACACGACTTGTCACTATTTTATTATTTTTGAGTTTTCCGTTTGCAATTGCACTAGGTTATTTTATTGCGCATTGCTGCCTAGAAGAAAAAGCAATTTAAGCTAATTTACATTTAGATTGAATTAAGGAGAGCTAAATGAAAGCGTTAGCCGTATGTATAATTGTTTATTTACTATTTTTTACTGATGTTGTCTCTGCGGTGCACTTTGATACTTGGCAATTACCGCTTTGGATTGCAGATACAAGTTGGACTGGGCTTGAGCTAATAGGAGTTTTAGCGGCTATTATTATTTTTGTAGCTGTTACAGTACTAATAACGATCGGATTAGTTGGCGCAGCAGCAGTTGCATTAGTCGGAACTGTATTGGCATTTTTATTTGGATCGCTGATGATTGCTTGGCCGTTACTATTTATTGCGGTACTTTGCTGGTTAGTAGCTGATAACAAAAAAGTAGCATCTTAACTCCAAATTAACTGACTATTGCAACTGAACTATGTTAAATTTGATACTTAGCATTATGTTTTAACAAGGATTAGAGTGGTGATTAAACAGTGTATTTCAATTGTTTTGGTGTCGGTTTTAAGTCTTTTTTCATCATCATCGATGGCACATTCAGGGCATGATCACGATGCGGATGTTGCTATTATTAAAGTTAGTAATGCACAAGTAAGGGAGTTTTTACCTGCCACAACTTCAAGTGTAGGTTATTTAAGTATTATAAATCATAGTGATACTGTGGCTACGTTGACTAAAGCAACTATTGATGGCTTAGGTCGCGTTGAAATTCATGAGCACTCGCACGTAGATGGCATGATGAAAATGCAAAAAGTTGAATCGTTAACAATTAACGCCCATCAACAAATCGATTTTAAGCCTGGTGGCTATCATTTAATGATTTTTGAACCACAAGAACCGTTAAAAGTAGGCCAACAACGCAAACTCACACTATATTTTAGTGATGGCAACCGTGTATTTACCAATGCTCAGGTGGTATCGCTTGCATCACAAGCAGAACAATCACAAGCATCAAAACAACATACTCATCATTAGGAGGATCAATGTCACAACATAAAGGGAAAATAGTTGCTGCATTAGCTATATTACTAATTATTTTTTACGCAATAGCTGTTTATTGGAGTACGGAGCCTGCTCGTTTTAATGTGGTAGAAAAAGCAAAGCAGCAAGCGCAGCAACGTAATGAGCAATTTGTTATTGGTTATACAACAACATCAACATTAATAACGGTAGCAAGTACGTTACTCGAAAAGCCAGGCGGTTATTTATCAAATGATGTTTTGCCGCCAAGTATAATAATGGACGATATGCCTGCGTGGGAATATGGCGCACTCGAAATGGTGCGTGATTTAGCCCTTTCTATGCGTAAAGATTTTAGCCGTTCGCAATCGCAATCAACTGAACACGAAGCTCTAAAAAAAGCACAGCCGCAGTTTAATATTAGCTCTGAAGCGTGGGCGTGGCCAAGCGCTGAAGGTGAGTACCAAAAAGGCATTGATTACTTATTGGTATATCGTACTCAAATAGCGAATGACCATGAGCGTGACAGTCAATTCTATGCTCGCGCCGATAACTTGCGCAGTTGGCTAAAAGAAGCTGAAAAGCGTTTAGGTAGTTTGAGTCAGCGTTTAAGCGCTAGTGTAGGCCAAGATAAAGTAAACACTGATTTAGCGGGTAATACATCAAATACACAAGCCACTTTTTCTCCATTACAACAGCAAGCAAAAACGCCATGGTTAGACATTGATGATGTATTTTATGAGTCGCGCGGTGCTACTTGGGCTTTATTGCATTTCTTACAAGCGGTAGAATATGACTTTGCCGATGTACTTGAGAAAAAGAATGCACGCGTAAGTGTGCAGCAAATTATACGAGAGCTTGAGGCAACTCAAGAAACAGTATGGAGCCCAATGATATTAAATGGGAATGGTTTTGGTTATGTAGCAAACCATTCACTGGTTATGGCAAATTATATATCTAGAGCCAATGCGGCTCTTATTGAACTTAGCGAATTATTGACACAAGGATAGAAAATGAAAAAGTATTGTTTAGCAGCAGCCCTTTCAATGGCATGTTTAGCGCCTGCAGCGCAAGCTGATACCTTATTAGGCTTGTATGTAGGTGTTGATGGCTGGAAAGCGGATAACGAAGGAAGCTTTTCTTATAAAGGAAATGCACCACAAGATTTTAATTTTGACGATGAAACCTTCGTAAGCTACTACGCTGCACTTGAGCATCCAGTGCCATTAGTACCTAATATTAAATTAAGATACACAGAGCTTGAGCTTACCGGCTCTACACGTCTGGATAAAACATTTTCTTTTAATGGTTCAGATTACGTTGTAGGTACTACGGTTAATTCAGTAAGTGACTTAACTCACATTGATTACACATTTTATTACGAAATTTTTGATAACGACTTAATCTCTATCGATTTGGGTGTTAACGCTAAGCAGTTTGATGGTGAGATTTTAGTTAAAGGTACTACGCAACAAGGTGGCGCTGATTATACTGAAACTGTTGAGTTTTCAGGCTTTGTACCATTGGTTTACGGCCGCGCTGAAGCAGGCTTACCTTTTACCGGTTTAAGCGTGTTTTTTGAGGGCAGCTTTGTAGCAATTGACGATAGCAAAGTTCAAGATTACCAAATGGGTATTGCATGGGAATTTATTGATAACCTAGCAATAGATGTTGCTGTTAAAGCAGGTTACCGCTCAATGACATTAGAGCTAGACGATGTTGATGATATTAACACTAATATTGATGCATCGGGTCCATTTGCGGGCATTCAAGTACACTTTTAATTACACTGCTAATTAATAGTATATAGCGTGGTTTTGCTACTTAGTAGTATGCCACGCTAGTTCAAATTCACTCTCAAGTGCACTATTAAGTAACTGCTTATACACTTTATTTACCGGGTAGTTAATGAGTTTAGATAGCTCATCACCTGTTTGCGTAAACTTATAATAACTCAATACTAAATCGCTATTTTTTGCTTTTAACGTTACTTTTTGTGATAAAAACGATAACGTAAGTTCTTGCCCAGTTTTTAGTACCGCAGACTCAATCTCTTTTCGATATAGTAAATTTAAATCCATTAAAGTTAATATATCAGGAAAGCTAATCCCTGTTTTTCCTAGATTTAAAGATACTTTATTGCCCTTACGTAACAAATCAAATAGTGATGGTTTTTTATAAAACCCCAGTAAAATAAAGTGGCTATCGTCTTTTTCATTATAACCAGAGAGGGATACACACTTTTGTAGAGAGTCAGCTTCGCGCTGGGTCATATGCTTAAGTGTTTGCAAACTTTTTATTGAGAAAGTCCCCGGGTTAAGCGTTTCACCGGTGAGTATTTTTGCCCAAAGTGACTGCATAGATTGATTTGAGGTATCACCACATAGTGCTACAAAGTGTTCTACCCAATCGGCATCGGGTTGTTTACTACTGGCTACGTCAGGACAAAAATCCATTGCCATAGCTAAAATTGTTTCTATATTTTGCTGTTGTTTAATGAGCAGTAAGTCTTGTCTTTTTTGTGCTCTAGCTAAAACGGTATTGTCGCTATTAATGCGATATAGCGGTTTAACCTTGCCTTGGGGGCCATAACTTTGCTCATTATTATGGGATGCCTCATTATTGCCTACTTTAATAATAGGATAACCCAGTAACGACTCTATGGTATTAGCGAGATTAACTCTTGCTTGTGCGGTTTTGACTGCCATGACTTTCCATTATTGTTTGTGCATCACTTAGCTGCGCTACTGTTTTTAAATTATTGAGCCCCAGTGATACTGCGTTACTTAAAATGTGCTCACTAAGCACAGCCACATACCCAGAAACTAAAGGTAGCGTGGCTTGCCCCGTAATTTGAAAAGTAACCGTGACCGTTTTTGCATTTTGCGTAAATATTACATTAGCGGCAATAATGTGTTCTTGAGCAAATAAAATATTCAACACCATTTTGTTTGCACTTAACGCTGTGGTGGTCATTTCACCTGCGCCCCATTTACTTTGCCATGATTGATGAGCACCAACCCCTGTGCTTGGCTCACCTAAGGAAAATTCTACAGAGGGATCCAGCTTCTTCCAAGGCGACCATTTATGCCACTGCGAAAAGTCAGTGATTAAGGGTTTTACTATGTGCGTATTGGCATTAATATTAATACTCTTTGTTACGTTATAGCTCTGGGGTAGTAATAGGCCAATAACGATAAAAAGTAAGAGTAAAACTAATAAAAGCTGCACTAACATTTTTAATATTTTAATAAAAAAACCTCAGATAAATTAGGTTACAAACTCATAACTTATTATTAATTTAGCATATTAACTCGGGTGTGCTTAACTTTCGAGGTTAATTTTATAGCAACTATTTTTTAATTGAGCTAGATATTTAGCCACAACCTATAAAAAGTAATAGTTAATTTAGGTGTATAAGTATTAAAAAATAACGAAACTTCACTTTAAAACCGCGCGGCACAGCAAAGTAGTGCTCTATCAAGGTAGGTTGGTATAGGGTATAATTTGCGCCTTTTGTTATTAAACGGTCAACTTTATGAGCACACTTAAAGCTAAGCGCGCCTTATTCTCATACCCAAAGTATTGGGCAGAGTGTTATGGCACAGCACCATTTTTACCTACTACACGCGAAGAAATGGATGCACTTGGCTGGGATAGCTGCGATATAATTATTATTAGTGGCGATGCTTATGTAGATCATCCTAGTTTTGGGATGGCAGTAATTGGCCGAGTACTTGAGGCGCAAGGTTTTAGAGTGGGTATTATTGCCCAGCCAGAATGGGACTCTAAAGAAGCGTTTATGGCGCTGGGTAAACCCAATTTATTTTTTGGTGTAACCGCTGGCAACATGGACTCGATGATTAACCGTTATACTGCTGAAAAACGCATGCGCCATGATGATGCCTACACGCCAGACAACATTGGTGGTAAACGCCCTGATCGTGCGGTAATCATTTACTCACAACGTTGCCGCGAAGCGTATAAAGATGTACCACTTATTTTAGGTGGTATTGAAGCAAGTTTACGCCGTGTTGCTCATTACGATTATTGGCAAGAAAAAGTGCGTCGTAGTGTTTTGTTTGACGCTAAAGCCGATATTTTAATATATGGTAATGCGGAGCGCCCACTGGTTGAGGTTGCTCATCGTATTGCAGCGGGCGAAAGTACCGATACCATTCAAGATGTACGAGGGACTGCGGTTATTCGTAAAGAGCCGTTACCAGGCTGGCGTGGCAGTGACTCTACCGCTATTGATAAAATAGGTAAAATTGATCCAATTCCAAACCCGTATGGCGCAGATGATGTTGGCTGTAGCAAATCAGAATTTAAACAAGCAGGTATAGACTTAAAAGCCGAAGCCGCCAAGGTTATTACTATTCAGCCAGCGCGCCCTAAGCCATGGGAAAAAACCTACGTTAAATTACCTGCGTTTGAGCAAGTAAGTGTGAATAAGCCATTGTATGCACATGCTTCTCGTATTGTGCACCAAGAAACTAACCCAGGTTGTGCTCGTGCTATTTTTCAGCGCCACGGCGATCGTTCTATTTGGGTTAATCCCCCAGCATATCCACTAGAAACACATGAAATGGACGCTGTATTTGGTTTGCCGTATCAACGTATTCCTCATCCTAGCTACGGGGATGCAAAAATACCTGCCTACGACATGATTAAAACGTCAGTTAATATTATGCGAGGCTGTTTTGGTGGTTGCAGTTTCTGTTCGATTACCGAACATGAAGGGCGGATTATTCAAAGCCGTTCGCAAGAATCAATAATTGAAGAAATTGAGCAAATTAGAGATAAAGTACCCGGGTTTACCGGGGTTATTTCTGACTTAGGTGGCCCAACAGCCAACATGTATAAATTGGGTTGTACTAGCAAAAAAGCAGAAAGTACCTGTCGACGTTTATCGTGTGTATACCCTGAAATATGTAAGCATATGGATACCGATCATACGCCAACAATTGAGCTGTATAAAAAAGCCCGTGAAGTTAAAGGCATTAAAAAAATATTAATCGCCTCGGGTGTACGCTACGATTTAGCCGTGCAAGATCCACGTTACGTTAAAGAATTAGTTACTCACCATGTAGGTGGATATTTAAAAATAGCGCCAGAGCATACCGAAGATGGACCATTATCAAAAATGATGAAGCCAGGTATGGGAGCGTACGATCAGTTTAAAGCGTTATTTGATAAGTACTCAAAAGAAGCGGGTAAAAAACAGTATTTAATCCCATACTTTATTTCGGCGCATCCAGGTACTAAAGACGAAGACATGGTAAACATGGCTTTGTGGCTTAAGTCGAACGACTTTAAACTTGATCAGGTACAAAATTTTTACCCATCTCCAATGGCAAATGCGACCACTATTTATCATACCGAGATGAACTCACTGCGTAATATTAAAAATAATACCGAAGTAGTACCTGTGCCGAAAGGTGCGCGCCAGCGTCGTTTACATAAAGCAATTTTACGCTATCACGATCCTGCGGGCTGGCCAATGATCCGCGAAGCACTGCGCAAAATGGGTAAAGCTAACCTAATAGGTAAAGCGCCAAATTGCTTAGTGCCAGAAGAAGGGCGCGACGAAAGAGCTGCAAAAGGAAGTAGTCGAGGTGGGCGCCCAGCATTAACGCGCCATACTGGTTTTAGCCAATTTCATAAGGCCAATACAAAACCAAAGGTAGCGAGTAATCGCCAAAGAGCTAAATAGAGCTCATAGTTTAAAAAGTAGTTACCCTGTTTGGCTTATTACTAAGCTTGGGCTTGATTACTGAATATATGAGTACTGAAAAAAATGCCGCTTATTTTGCAATAAGCGGCATTTTTTATGTAAGTTATTTAAGTAAAACTTAAATAATATCAATTTTGTTACGAATGATTTTTACGCCATCCATATTTTCTAAAAACTTTTGTGCCAACGCACGCTCAAAACCTGTTTGCGCTTTACCGTATAAATCTACTTCGCCATTTTTAACTTGTACGCGAATATCGCTTAGCGCTAAATTAGGGTTGGTACGCAAAGTGTGGGTAATCGATTGCTGTAAGTTAGGTTGGGTTGCTAGGCTGCTAACGACAACCATATTTGTTGTAGCACTCACTTTTGTAGCGCATGCTAATAAAAACAAACAACAAAATGATACTAAAGCGATAGTTAATTTTAAACGGCTCATAATCATATCCTTACATTGCAATTAATCGGGTAGCCAAATTAGGCGGAGTTACCATAGTAGTTACAATTATCGTTCCATATTTAATGTACTGAAAATAAAGGCTATTTTATTAAGTGGGAATTCAGGTGGGCAATAGTTACATAAAACTAAGTAGAGATTACATAGCCCTAAACCATGCAGTTATGGGGGGAGCAGGCATTAAAAAGCCGACATTTTTGTCGGCTAACATAATACTACTTACAGTATGCGCTTAAGTTACTTTTTCTTTTTTACCTTAGCTTTTTTCTTCGCTTTCATTTTAACCGGATCTTTACGCTTTTTAGCCGGCGGCTTAGCTTCTTTATGCTTTGGCTCTAATCCTTTAATAACACGGCGTTTAAGTTTTTGCTCAATATAGCGCTCTATTTTATAAAGAATGCCAATATCGTGCGCTTCAACCAGTGAAATAGCGATGCCTTTTTTACCAGCGCGGCCCGTACGGCCAATACGGTGTACGTATATATCGGCTGTGCGTGGTAGGTCAAAGTTTATTACATGGCTAATATCAGCCACGTCGATACCGCGCGCCGCTACATCGGTAGCAACTAATATACGGGTTTTGCCGCTATGGAAGTTTTCCATCGCTTTCATGCGTTTGTCTTGCGGCATTTCGCCGCGTAACCAGGCTGCTTTAACGTCGTTAGTTGTTAGTTCACCAATTAGCGTTTCAAGACGCTCACGGGTTTTAACAAACACTATGGCTTTAGTTACGTCTGGGCCATTAAGGGTATTAACTAACAGCTCAAGTTTATGATGATAGTCGTCGGCTAAATGTACCCACTGGTGAATTTTAGCCTTTTCTTTGCGTGACGATTCGGCTTCAAGCAATGCTGGATCGTTTAGCGTTGTTTCAGCAAACCTTTCAACACTGTCGCCTTCAAGGGTTGCTGAGAATAAAAAGCACTGACGACGATTTTTAGCTTCGTCACAAATACGGCTCATTTCTTTTTTAAAGCCCATGTCTAGCATGCGGTCGGCTTCATCAATAATAAGCATTTCTACGTGTTCAGCATGAAAGTTTTCGGTTTCTAAATATTCCATTAAACGCCCTGGGGTGGCGATTAAAATGTCATTATTTTTTTCAAAAATCTCTTTATGCGTACCATAGTTAATACCGCCTGTTACTACCCCAATTTTAAGGTTAGTACGTTTAGCAAGTAGTTCGCATTGTTCATGAATTTGATAAGCTAGCTCACGAGTTGGCGTCATTACTAATACGCGCGCAAAACCAGGATCACGACGCGGAAAATCCAATAAATATTGAATAGCCGGAATTAAAAAGGCGGCTGTTTTACCTGTACCTGTAGGCGCAGATGCTAAAATGTCACGCCCCTGAAGTGCTTCAGGAATAGCTTGTTGTTGAATGCTGGTTGGCGTTTCGTAACCCATTTTATTAATGGCGTCGAGTAGCTTGTTATCAAGATCAAATTCAGAAAATTGCATAGAGTGTCAAAAATAAAGGACAATGGCACTAATTATACTCGGTTACGCCTGCTTGGTGAATGAAAAGGTGAAAAAATGTCTGGTTTTGCATTTAAACAATTTAAAGTTGCGCACGAACAGTGTGCAATGAAGGTATCAACCGATGGTATTTTGCTTGGAGCATGGGCTAATTTAAGTAATGCCAACAGCTTGCTCGATATAGGTACAGGCACGGGATTGCTGGCGCTTATGTGCAAACAGCGCAGCCCCCAGTTAACTATAACGGCGGTAGAAGTTGATAAAAATGCTTACCAACAAGCGTTGCAAAATATTGCCGCTAGCCCGTGGCCAAATATAGAGGTGCACCAGCAAAGCATTCAAACTTTTAACAGCGCGCAGCCGTTTGATGTAGTGATAGCCAATCCGCCGTATTTTAATCACAGTTTAAAAGGTAATAATGAGGCGCGTAATATTGCGCGCCATACAGATGGTTTAAGTTTTGCTGAGCTAATTAGTGCTTTTAAAAAGCTCAGTCATGCAGGCTCAACCTTTAGCTTAATTTTACCCACTACAGAGGCTGCGGTGTTTATTGAACTTGCTACTCAAAATGGGCTTTATTTAAATACTCATTGCCAAGTAAAGGCGACGCCAAATAAAGCGATTAGCCGAAACCTAATGACCTTTAGCTATATAAACCAGAGCATTGTGGAATCAGCTTTGTGTATAAAAGATAATGAAAACAACTATAGCGAAGATTATATTACGCTATGCAAAGCATTTTATTTGAAGATGTAAATTGCCAAGTTATGTAGGTTATCTAGGGCGTGTTGAACTTTGTGGTATGAAAAACAAACAGCATGAAGATAAGGTATAATTGAATTCGCCAGAAAACTTTACACCGAACCTACATGCCAAGATTAATGTTAACAGACGGGACATGGAATGTCTTATCAAAAGTAATGTACTTAAGTGGTCGAATTTATAATAAGCCCAACCATAGAAAAACGCTCGAAGGCATACTGTATAAGATGCGCACAGGTATTCCATGGCGAGATTTACCTTCTGATTTTGGCCGTTGGAGTGCTATCTACAGACGGTTTAATTTATGGTCCAAAAAAGGGATTTTGAATGAACTGTTTCGCGCATTATCTCGTGATGCGGACATGGATTGGGTCTTCATTGATGGCAGTATTGTCAGGGCTCATCAACATAGTTGCGGTGCAAGAACTGCTGACAATGAATCAATTGTAAAGAGCCGAGGTGGAAATTCTACGAAAATTCATCTTGCAGTCGATAGCGGAGGGTTGCCTGTTTATTATGAATTATCCTGTGGAAATACGCATGATATCGTCCATGCAGAGTCACTCGTAGCTAATTGCCCAACAAGTAATATGGTTGTCGCAGATAAAGGCTACGACAGTGAAAAACTGAGAGCGTTTGTTCGTGATAATAACGCTACACCCGTTATTCCACGTAAGGGCAACAGTTTAGTAGGCAATGAAGATATTGACTGGTGCATGTACAAATATCGGCACTTGGTTGAGAATGCATTTGGCCGTATTAAGCAATATAGAGGGATAGCCACGCGGTATGAAAAGCTTGAACGAAATTATCATTCAATGCTCGCTTTAGCATTTACTATGATGTGGCTACCAATGTGGGCTGATTGATATATGTACTACAAAGATCAACAGCCCCTAGTAATAAAGGATAATTTACCTATTATGCATACGTATTCAGTTTTTATTTAATCAATTCTCAATCTAGTGTTAACCACTTGTAAATAACATCGAGTAGTTGTTTTGCTCGCTCAACAGTTGGATCACACACTATGAAACTCAATAAAATAATCACCACCGCAGGTTTAAGCCTAGGGTTGCTCTTACCGAGTATTGCCACAGCTACGCCCACCACATTTGTGCATTTGTTTGAATGGAATTGGCAAGATGTAGCGCAAGAATGTGAGCAATACCTAGGACCAAAAGGCTACGCTGCAGTACAGGTCTCGCCGCCTAATGAGCACATTACAGGAAGCCAATGGTGGACACGTTATCAGCCAGTAAGTTATGAACTGCAAAGTCGTGGCGGAAACCGTGCGCAGTTTATCGATATGGTAAATCGCTGTAGTGCAGCTGGGGTTGATATTTACGTTGATACGCTTATTAATCATATGGCAGCAGGAAGTGGCACCGGCACAGCGGGAAATAGCTTTGGTAATAAAAGCTTTCCTATTTATAGCCCACAAGATTTTCATGAAAGTTGTACCATTAATAGCTCTGACTATGGCAACGATCGCTACCGAGTACAAAATTGTGAACTCGTTGGACTTGCCGATTTAGATACCGCTTCAAACTATGTGCAAAATACCATTGCAGCATATATTAACGACTTGCAAGCTATTGGCGTAAAAGGCTTTCGGTTTGATGCTTCTAAACATGTTGCAGCAAGCGATATCCAAAGTTTAATGGCTAAAGTAAATGGCTCGCCAGTGGTTTTTCAAGAAGTGATTGATCAAGGTGGGGAGGCTGTTGGTGCCTCTGAATATTTAAGCACCGGTTTAGTAACTGAATTTAAATATAGCACTGAGCTTGGTAACACTTTTAGGAACGGCTCGCTTGCATGGCTGAGTAATTTTGGCGAAGGGTGGGGCTTTATGCCAAGCTCTTCTGCGGTAGTCTTTGTAGATAATCACGACAATCAGCGCGGGCATGGCGGCGCTGGTAATGTTATTACCTTTGAAGATGGCCGCTTATATGACTTAGCCAATGTATTTATGCTGGCTTATCCGTACGGTTATCCAAAAGTAATGTCGAGTTATGATTTTCATGGTGATACAGATGCTGGTGGGCCAAATGTACCTGTACATAATAATGGTAACTTAGAGTGTTTTGCTAGTAATTGGAAGTGTGAACATCGCTGGTCATATATTGCAGGCGGGGTCGATTTTAGAAATAACACCGCCGACAATTGGGCAGTAACAAACTGGTGGGATAACACAAATAATCAAATTTCATTTGGCCGAGGTAGCTCGGGTCATATGGCTATTAACAAAGAAGACTCAACACTAAGTGCAACTGTGCAAACCGATATGGCGCCAGGGCAATACTGTAATGTGTTAAAAGGCGAGTTGTCAGCTGATGCTAAAAGTTGTAGTGGTGAGGTTATAACGGTTAATTCCGACGGTACTATTAATCTTAATATTGGCGCTTGGGATGCGATGGCAATTCATAAAAATGCCAAGTTAAATACAAGTTCAGCGCCAAGCACTGAAGGTGACTGGCAGCGAACGGTTATTTTTATTAATGCACAAACACAAAGCGGACAAGATATATTTTTGCGCGGTGGAATTGACCACGCTTATGCAAACGCAAACCTTGGTCGAAATTGCCAAACAAGTAATTTTGAGTGTGCAATGCCTATTCGTCATAATAATTTAAAAAATATCACAACAGGCCCTTGGAAAGCAAATGATAACTACCTTGATTGGTATGGTATAGAAAATGGGCAAAGTAGCGAAGCAGAAGGTTCTGCCACCGACTGGACAACGAATGTTTGGCCTGCAGGTTGGGGCGCTGAAAAAACGCTAAACACAGATGGTTTTGGTGTAACACCATTAAATATATGGGGCGAACACTATTGGATGCTTGATGTGGATATGGATTGTAGTAAAGCGGTTAATGGATGGTTTGAACTAAAAGCATTCATTAAAAATGGCCAAGGATGGGAGACTGCTATTGCTCAAAACAATACACCTTATACAAGCACTAATCATATGGCGCAATGCGGAAAAGTTAATAAATTTGAGTTTAATAATTCAAGTGTAGTAATTCGTAGTTTTTAAAAGTAAACAAAAAAGCTCATATGAAAACCTGAACTAATGATTATTAGTTTAGGTTTTTTTATTTTAGGTACGGCGCTTTAATAGTGTGTTTATAAATCACCTGTTATGATTCACTCATTAGTTACATTGAATTAAGACAACACAATGAAAAAATTAAATAAAATAATACTACTAAGTACATTCTCTGCGGTTGTTTTGGCAAGCCAAAGTGCACTGGCAGCCATGACCCCAGTTGGGCTTTGGAAAACGATTGACGAGGATACAAACCAAGCTAAGTCGTATGTACGTATTACCCAAACCAACGGTACTTTAAGCGGTAAAGTTGAAACAATTCTTAACCCTGCAAAACAAAATGATATATGCAGTAAGTGTGATGATGAGCTAAAAAATCAGCCTATTTTAGGAATGACTATAATCACTGATGTAAAAGCACAAGATGATGGCATCTGGGGAGACGGTGAAATACTCGACCCAACAAATGGTAAAACCTACACCTTACAATTAACCCCACAAGATGAAGGTAAAAAGCTCGAAGTGCGCGGTTACATTGGCTTTTTTTACCGAAACCAATATTGGCTAAGAGTTGAGTAAGTTTTACTACTTACTTAATTACTAAACGTTAAATAATTAAGCATTAACTGAAATCATTTTTGCGCTTTGCCTTTCTTACTCACTAAGCCTGCCATATTTAATTGGCATAAAACTTTGAGTAAATAAAAGGGTAAAATATGATTAAGTACATAGTTGCTTTAATAATGCTTAGCACACTGTTAATAAGCGGTGCGGCAAACGCAAAGGATGATGCTGTAAACACGGGTTGGTTTAATAACACGGCTATTAAAGGGTACGACAGTGTTGCTTATTTTACCCAAAATAAAGCCATTAAAGGCAATGACAAATATACGTTTAGTTATTTAGGTGCCGACTGGCATTTTTCGAGTGAAGAAAACAAAACGGCATTTGCAGAAAACCCAAAGCGTTATGCTCCGCAATACGGTGGCTGGTGCGCTTATGCAATGGCTGATGAGGGGAATGCCGTAGGGATTGACCCAGAAGCATTTTATATTCACGAAGGTAAGCTTTACTTAAATTACAGCCAAAGCGTACAACAAAAATGGTTAAGTAATTTATTGCCGTACATTGTAATGGCTGATGGATATTACCCACAAACGACCAATGTTATGACGTTTCAATAAATTACTCATATTATTAGGGTCTGTTGAACTTTGCGGATTAAAATTTGTTCAAACTAGGGGCTATTTAATCGCGGCGCGAGATTTGTAACCTAGTGGGCTAAGTAAAAACC
This sequence comes from Pseudoalteromonas sp. JB197, assembly GCF_002332205.1. Taxonomy (NCBI): domain Bacteria; kingdom Pseudomonadati; phylum Pseudomonadota; class Gammaproteobacteria; order Alteromonadales; family Pseudoalteromonadaceae; genus Pseudoalteromonas; species Pseudoalteromonas sp. JB197. The sequence continues at coordinate 2,285,834 of NZ_NRGZ01000001.1, read as the reverse complement.
GAGCAAAGCTTCTGCGTCCTGCTCGCGCCCCTTACCTACATCCATGTAGGCAACAAAGAGTTGATCGCCCCTAGAAAGAACCCAGAGGGCAGTGCATGTTTGGCATTTATGCTGCGTTATCGCCTATTTATGGGGAATAACCACACTGCATAGGCTCTGTCTTGCCTAAATACCAAACAGACTGCTGCAAATTTAACCTTAAAAGATCAACAGATGTATGGACTCCCACTTCCATCAGAAGTAACGTAATAAGTGTTCAAACTTTTACTAAGGAGCCCATACATGTTGAATTGTAATGTGATAGCGATTGATTTAGCAAAAAATTTATTTCAAGTTTGCAAAACGCAAAGCAATGGCAAAGTTATTTATAACAAAACAATAAGCAGAGCCAAGCTTAAAGAGTTATTAATTAAAGAACAGCAATCTTTAGTTGCTATGGAATCATGTGGTGGTACGCATTATTGGGCGCAATTTGCTAAACAGGCAGGGCACCAGATCAAAGCGATCAACGCGCGACAGGTAAAAGCGTTTCGTCAAGGGCAGAAAACCGATGCAAATGATGCGCTGGCTATTTCAGTTGCAGCGAGACAGCCTCATATAAAAGGAAGTCGTTTACTTTCAGTGCAAGAGCAATGCTTACAAGGCATTGAATGTATGCGTGATTTATTAGTCAAACAAAAAGTCAGCTTAGGTAATCAACTAAGAGCTTTATTGTTAGAGTTTGGTTACCCAATTGCTCAAGGGGATACGAAGTTGACCCAAGCGATACCTGAGATATTAGAAGATGCTGAAAACAGCCTAACAGGCGCTTTTCGCTTCACAATTAACCGAGTTTATCAGCGTTTTACTGAGGCGGTCGAAGAGGTGAAGCTGATTGAAAAGCAATTGCATGAAGTAATTAAAGAAGATCAAACCTGTATACGCTTGCAAGCATTAGAAGGCGTGGGACCGGTCTGTGCAATACTGATTAAAATAGCACTAGGTAATACAACCCATTTTAAAAATGGTCGAGAAGCAGCGGCCTGCTTTGGTCTAACACCAGTACAGCATAGTAGCGGGGGAAAACAAAAGATAGGCTCGATATCTAAAGTAATAGGAAATAAGAAGCTGCGTAGTGCTTTGTATAAAGGCGCATTAGCTGTTGTTTCACAACTAGAAAAAAGAGAAGTTCGTAGCCAAAAAGATATATGGTTAAAAGAATTAAGTGTACGTCGAGGCAAAAAAGTAGCCGCAATAGCGTTAGCAAATAAAACAATCAGAACGGCTTTTGCAATGCAAAAGCATAACAAAGATTATCAGCCACAATTACTTGTGGCTTAAAAACTTGTCAGAAAGATCGATTGAAATAGGTAAGACCGACCTTCAATAGACTGTTAGGGTCTGAAGTTTGAAAAACTGCTCAACAGAAAAGTCATGAAGGTGCGAATACATTTGAGGCCAGGGGTAGCTCCTCAATTTGAGCCCGTATATAAGCTAGCATCTAATTTATTTCAATTTTATTTTTGACATTAATAGGGAGTCCATATAAGACCCTAGTTAAAAAGCCCGCAACTAAACTAGTTGCGGGCTTTTTACTTATTAGCTAATTAATTAAAGCGTTTCGCTATATTCAGTCATTACCTGTTCAACCCATGTTGCAATACGCTCATCGCTTAGCTCGTATTGGCTGTCTTCGTCGAGCGCAAGACCAACAAAATGTTTACCATCAGGGGTTAATGCTTTTGAGGCTTCAAACTCGTAGCTACTGTCATTTGGCCAAAAACCAAGTTGAGTAAATGTTTGCGTATTTATTTCATCGTGTAGCATGCCTAGGGCATCTTGAAACCATTGCCCGTAACCTTGTTGATCGCCCATGCCAAATAAAGCAATGGTTTTACCATTTAGGTTTACGTCGGCTATGTCGTCCCACTTTGACTCCCAGTCTTCTTGTATTTCACCAAAATCCCAGGTTGAAATACCAAAGATGATAAAGTCGTACTGCTCTGCATTTTTTAGTGGCTCGTCTTTAATATTGTGCAGGGTAACTATATCGGCACCAATAATGTCGCGAATCTTTTCTGCTGCCATTTCGGTGTAGCACGTAGTAGAGCCAAAAAATAAACCAATTTGCATCGTATTTATCACTGTGTAATTGCCTGATATGATAGGCTCAAGTTTACCGTAAGGTATTTTTAATTGATACCTTAGCAAAGCATGAGAGCATAATGTGACAACGCTATCTGATGATTCTTTTGAAAATAACAGCAGTATGAGCAGTAATAGCGACTACCTAGAAACCTTTTTAGATAGCCTGTACTTAGAACAAGGCGTAAGCGAAAATACACTATCGGCGTATCGCAGCGATTTAGATAAGTTTTGCCAGTTTTTAAAAGGCAAAAATTTAATGACTGTAACCGGCCTAGACGTTGAAAGCTATTTAGCCCATAGAGTTGATCTAGGCTTAAAGCCGCGTAGTACTGCGCGTAGTATTAGTGCGCTTAAGCGTTTTTATCAGTACTTTGTGCGCGAAAAGTTAATTAGCGACTCGCCAATGCTCAATATTGCGCAACCTAAAGCAGGACAGTCTTTGCCTAAAACGCTTTCGGAGGCTGAAGTAGAGGCGCTACTGAGCGCTCCCAATACCGATGAGCCAATGGGGCTGCGCGATAAAGCCATGCTTGAGTTACTATATGCAACAGGTTTGCGGGTTAGTGAGCTTGTAGGGCTGCGGATTGAACAAATTAATTTGCGCCAAGCTGTAGTGTTTGTAAAAGGTAAGGGGAATAAAGAACGTTTAGTGCCACTGGGCGAAGAGGCCATGTATTGGCTTGAGCAGTTTTTAAAGGTGGGACGGGCGCAAATGATTAAACACGCCACCGACTTTGTGTTTCCCTCAAAGCGAGGGGTTGGCATGACCCGACAAACTTTTTGGCATAGAGTGAAGCACTATGCTATTTTGGCATCAATTGAGTCGTCATTGTCACCGCATACATTGCGCCATGCATTTGCAACCCACTTATTAAATCATGGGGCAGACTTACGTGTGGTTCAAATGATGTTAGGACACAGTGATTTATCAACCACCCAAATATATACGCATGTTGCAAATGAGCGATTAAAATCGGTACATGCGCAGCATCATCCACGTGCTTAATATGAAATTTATTATCACTAAGCCGGTCAATTGATATGTATTTATAAAAATAGAGAAGAATTATGAAAAAATTAATGTTAGCAGGTGCCATGTTATGCACTAGTTTAAGTGCCGTAGCGAATGATGTGGCTGTAGCCCCTAACGCTAATGATCCTATTGTTATTAAATTTGCCGCGCTTGGCGTTACCGTTAAGCAAATAAACCCAAGCCCAGTAGCGGGTTTAAAAGAACTGATCACTAATCAAGGTGTGCTTTATGCAAGCCCAGACGGACAGTTTTTAATGCAAGGGACACTTATAGACTTAAATAATCGTAGTAATTTAACCGAAAAAGCACTAAATGGCGTGCGCCAATCTGGGTTAAAAGAATACGAAGATTCGATGATAGTGTACAAAGCACCTAACGAAAAACATAGCATTACCGTATTTACCGACATTAGCTGTGGTTATTGTCGTAAATTACACCGTGAGCTAGATGATTTACTTGAAGCGGGTATTACCGTTAAGTATTTAGCGTTTCCGCGCGGTGGCCTACAAGGTTCAGGTTATAATGACTTAATGAACGTATGGTGTGCTAAAGATCAACAAGAAGCACTAACCGAAGCTAAAAGTGGCTCAAATACTACAGCAGTTAAAGGTTGTAGTGCGCCAGTTGCTGAGCATTATCAGCTAGGTCAAAGCTTTGGTGTTACCGGTACACCTGCTATTATTTTAGAAGATGGCACCATGATCCCAGGTTATCAGCCAGCTGCCGCATTAAGCGCTGCGCTTAACGCTAGTAAAGCCCCATAGTAATTAAATTTACGGTGCGCATAAAAAAAGGCCGAAAGGCCTTTTTTTGTATATTTATGATGAACCAAATAAGTTAAAAATCTGCATGAAAAAAACGATCCAAACGCGCGAAAACGTCGATGATTCACATTTACCGAGTCATTTACACCCTGTAATTAAGCAAATTTATGCCACGCGAAATGTTTCCCATGCCGATGAGCTAAATAACAGCGCCGCCACATTACACGACTTTAAGTTATTTAAAGATATGGACAAAGCCTGCGACTTGTTAATTGAGGCGCTACATGCCCAAAGCCATATTTTAATTGTTGGCGATTTTGATGCTGATGGTGCAACCAGTACCGCTACATTAATGCAAGGCTTGGCCATGTTTGGCTTTGCTCATTTAGATTACTTAGTACCTGATCGGTTTAGCTTAGGTTATGGTTTAAGCCCGGCGTTAGCTGCGCAAATAGTACAGCTTAAACCCGATTTAGTAATTACAGTCGATAACGGTATTTCCTGTATTGCGGGTATTGATATTGTAAAAGCCGCCAATATTAAAGTGCTGGTTACCGACCATCACCTACAGGGCGAAACACTCCCTAATGCCGATGCCATAGTAAACCCGAACAGGCACGACTGCAGCTTTCCGTCTAAATCGATTGCAGGTGTTGGTGTGGCTTTTTACTTACTTATTGCCCTTAGAAGCACACTGCGTGAGCAAAATCATTTTGCGCAGCAGCCTATGCCTAACTTAGCCGACCTGCTCGACATAGTTGCGCTTGGTACTGTAGCCGATGTAGTGGCGCTTGATGCCAATAACCGAACATTGGTGCACCAAGGACTAGCGCGTATTCGCAGTGGTAAAACTCGCCCAGGCATTACTGCCCTCATTGAGGTTGCTAATCGTAATGCCTCAAGATTGAGTGCCAGCGACTTTGGTTTTTCGCTTGCTCCGCGCCTAAATGCCGCAGGGCGTTTAGATGACATGAGTTTAGGCATAGCCTGCTTACTCAGTACCAATATAAACCAAGCTAGGCGCATTGCTAGTGAGCTAGATAGCTTAAACTTTGCACGCCGCGAAATAGAGCAAGGCATGCAGCATGAAGCGCAAGCTGTGCTTGATAAGTTAGCGTTTAATGATGACAATATTCCCGACGCTATTTGTTTATACCAAGAGGATTGGCACCAAGGTGTTATCGGTATTTTAGCCGGGCGTTTAAAAGAAAAATACCACCGCCCAACAGTTATATTTGCGGGTGGCGAAAACGGTGAGATAAAAGGGTCATGTCGCTCAATTGAAGGGCTGCACATACGCGATTTACTCGAAGGGCTAAGTACGGCCGATCCGCACTTAATTAGTAAGTTTGGTGGCCATGCCATGGCGGCCGGTTTAAGTATTAATGAGCAGCAATTTAGCGAATTTAAACACGCCTTTGATACTGCCGTTAGCGCCCAGCTTAGTGAAGAAAGTAAACGCTGCATTGTATTTACCGATGGCGAGTTGCCAAATGAGTGTTTTACCATGGATTTTGCCCAGCAATTAAAACAAGCGGGCCCTTGGGGGCAGCAATTTCCTGAACCGGTATTTGAGCACACATTTGAGTTAATTCAGCAGCGTATAGTGGGCGAAAAGCATTTAAAACTGGTATTAAAACATCAATCAGGCCGCTTAGTTGATGCCATAGCTTTTGGCATTGATGTAAAAGAATGGCCAGATAACAACGCACAATTTGTTAAAGCAGCGTATCAGCTCGATATAAATGAGTTTAGAGGCAAGTTCACCCTGCAATTAATTATCCGAGAGCTAGAAAAAGCCAGCTAAAAAATATCTAGAATAGATCGCATAAAGTGCTAATAAAGCGCACGGTTTTTTGTTAAAATCGGGCGTTTTTATCATTTGACGATAATATATTGCGTTAATTCCTTTTTAAGGAGCGTAATAACCTAGCCATTTTGGAGTAATGACCATGTTTGAAGTGAATCCTGTGATTAACCAAATCAAGGAAATTCGCGAACGTACTGAGTTGCTTCGGGGGTACCTTTGACTATGCTCTTAAACAAGAACGCTTAGAAGAAGTTAACGCCGAACTTGAAGACTCAGCCGTATGGAATGAACCTGAACGCGCACAAGCTCTCGGCCGTGAAAAGTCGGCATTAGAAGCTGTTGTTGAAACTATCGATACTTTAGTGACGGGTACTGACGACGTTGAAGGCTTACTTGAGCTTGCTGTAGAAGCCGAAGATCAAGAAACCTTTGATGAAGCACAAAGCGAACTAGCAGACTTGAACGAGCAACTAGAAGCGTTAGAGTTTCGTCGTATGTTTAGCGGTCCTCATGACTCAAACGACGCTTACCTTGATTTACAATCTGGTTCTGGCGGCACTGAAGCACAAGACTGGTGTAATATTTTGCTGCGCATGTATTTACGCTGGGGCGAAGCTAAAGGCTTTAAAGTTGAATTAGTGGAAGCTACTGGCGGCGATGTTGCAGGAATTAAAGGCGCAACAGTTCGCTTTGTTGGCGAATACGCGTATGGTTGGTTACGTACCGAAACTGGCGTGCATCGTTTAGTGCGAAAAAGCCCGTTTGACTCAAGTGGTCGTCGTCATACTTCGTTTGCCTCTGCATTTGTTTACCCAGAAGTTGACGACAATATTGAAATTGATATGAACCCGTCTGACTTACGTATTGACGTTTACCGTGCCTCGGGCGCAGGTGGTCAGCACGTTAACACCACTGAATCAGCGGTTCGTATTACGCACGTACCAACAAATACCGTAGTGCAGTGCCAAAATGAGCGCTCACAACATAAAAATAAAGCCCAAGCAATGAAACAGTTAAAAGCAAAATTGTTTGAGCTAGAGTTACAACAGCAAAATGCTGAAAAACAAACCCAAGAAGACTCAAAGTCGGACATTGGTTGGGGCAGTCAAATTCGTTCATACGTACTCGATGACGCTCGCATTAAAGATTTACGTACAGGCGTTGAAAGCCGTAATACCCAATCGGTACTTGACGGCAACTTAGACAAATTTATAGAAGCCAGCTTAAAATCTGGTTTATAACCACCAAGCTAATAAAGAGCTAAAAAAATGACTGATCAAATCCAAGACGAAAACAAGTTAATCGCTGAGCGTCGTGGCAAATTAGATGCTATACGCCAAAATTGCCCAGCCAACGGTCATCCAAACCAATTCCGTCGTGAGCATTACACGGCAGATTTGCAAGCCCAGTTTGGTGATAAGAGCAAAGAAGAATTAGTAGAGTTACAACAAGTAGTGTCTATTGCTGGACGTATTTTAGCAAAGCGCGGACCTTTTTTTGTAATTCAAGACATGAAAGGCCGCGTACAATCATATGCGTCTAAAGATGTGCAAAAAGATTTAAAAGAAAAATATGGCCAACTAGATACTGGCGATATTATTGGTGTTAAAGGCGCGCTTAATAAATCGGGTAAAGGCGATTTATACGTAGAGATGACAGAGTACCAACTCTTAACTAAGTCACTTCGCCCGTTGCCTGAAAAATTCCATGGCTTATCAGATCAAGAAACTAAGTACCGCCAACGTTACGTTGATTTAATTACTAACGAAGCAACGCGTGAAACATTCCGCATTCGCTCACAAGTAGTTGAAGGCATTCGTCGCTTTTTAGCAGACCGTGACTTTATGGAAGTAGAAACACCCATGCTACAGGTTATTCCTGGCGGTGCATCGGCGCGTCCGTTTGTAACGCACCATAATGCACTTGATATAGACATGTACCTACGTATAGCGCCAGAGTTGTACTTAAAGCGTTTAGTGGTAGGTGGTTTTGATCGCGTATTCGAAATTAACCGTAACTTTCGTAACGAAGGATTATCTACGCGTCATAATCCAGAATTCACTATGATTGAATTTTACCAAGCATACGCTGATTACATCGATCTGATGAACATTACCGAAGACATGCTACGTACAGTTGCAGAAAACGTACTTGGTAGTGCAGTTGTGGTTAACACAACTAAAGACGAAAACGGCGAAGTAATTGACTCAGTTGAGTACGACTTTGGCCAACCGTTTACGCGCTTAAGCATGAGCGACGCTATTTTAAAATATAACCCTGAGTTTGATGCGGCAGTATTTAACGACCCAGAAAACCATTTTGAACAATTAAAAGCGTACGCTAAGCAAGTACACGTTAAAATTCCTGAAAACTGTGTTTGGGGCCCAGGTAAATTTTTGTGTGAAATATTTGAAGAAACAGCAGAGCACATGCTTATTCAACCTACGTTTATTACCGGCTACCCATGGGAAGTATCACCACTTGCACGTCGTAACGACGAAAACTCATTTGTTACAGACCGCTTTGAGTTTTTTGTTGGCGGACGTGAGCTGGCTAATGGTTTCTCGGAGCTTAACGATGCACAAGACCAAGCAGAGCGCTTTACTCGTCAAGTTGAAGAGAAAGACGCAGGTGATGATGAAGCAATGCATTACGATGAAGACTACATACGCGCACTAGAGTATGGCTTACCGCCAACTGCAGGTGAAGGTATTGGTATTGACCGTTTAGTAATGTTGTTTACTGATTCGCCAACCATTAAAGACGTTATTTTGTTCCCGCATATGCGCCCGCAAGCCGACTAAGCTTAATAATGTAAAGTAATAAAGCGCCGCTTAAATGCGGCGTTTTTGTGTCTGGGTTATAACTTTTTAATCTGAGTGTTTTTTAAACGCACTGTTGCATTTGTGTAAAGTTATTCGCTACACTACGACGGAAATTTAGAGAATTGATTTAAGGCTCTAAATAAAAAGATTAAATGGATTTATAAATTATAATATGAAAAATAAACATATTGAAAACCCAATCAATAACTGCGAAACCGAAGATGCAAGACAAGCCTATTACCGAGCCTGTATTGCAGAGTTTCAAAAGTTAGGTTGTCAAGAGCAGTATCTTGCAGAGTTAAATGATGATTTAGTGCCTGTGTTAGGCGTTAACCCACCAGAAAAAAGTTAAAAGTTGTTTGAATTTTAAACTAACTACACATTAAAACTAACTAGATGCACAATCTATAACCATATAGGCACATTTGGTAGAAAAGTGTTTGACATATTTTCTGAACTCTTTATTATACGCCCCACAAGACGGAGAGGTGTCCGAGTGGCCGAAGGAGCTCCCCTGCTAAGGGAGTATAGAGTTTGTAGCTCTATCGAGGGTTCGAATCCCTCCCTCTCCACCATTTTTAATGGCGTGTTTTGTAAGTTTTAAAGTATGGGTGCATAGCTCAGCTGGATAGAGTACTCGGCTACGAACCGAGCGGTCGGAGGTTCGAATCCTCCTGCGCCCACCATACTTTAATAACTCTGCTTAGAGCATAAATAAGCAATTAAAGTGTTTGGCTTTATAACCAAGCGGTCGGAGGTTCATTTTAGAAGATACGTCCTACGCCCACCATACTTTAATAACTCGCTTAGAGTCTAAATAAGTAAAAGCTCTGCTTAGAGTTAAAATAAGTAAACTATAAAGTGGGTGCATAGCTCAGCTGGATAGAGTACTCGGCTACGAACCGAGCGGTCGGAGGTTCGAATCCTCCTGCGCCCACCACTTTATAGACTCCTACTTAGAGTATAAATAAGTAAAGTGTTGGCTAAAGCCAAACGGTCGGAGGTTCATTCTTACAAGATACGTCCTGCGCCCACCACTTTATAGACTCTCACTTAGAGTAAAAACAAGTAAAGTAAAAATGAAAGTGGGTGCATAGCTCAGCTGGATAGAGTACTCGGCTACGAACCGAGCGGTCGGAGGTTCGAATCCTCCTGCGCCCACCACTTTCATATTTTCATATACTTTTAAGTGTAAGAAAAATAAGCCGATGAAAATCGGTTTTTTTATTTTAAAGTTATATACTCTGCTTAGAGTTTAAATAAGCAAACAATGAAAGTGGGTGCATAGCTCAGCTGGATAGAGTACTCGGCTACGAACCGAGCGGTCGGAGGTTCGAATCCTCCTGCGCCCACCACTTTCATACATTAACCGACACTTGAGTCGGTTTTTTTATGCCTGAAATAAAGTGAAATGTAGGTTGCTACCCAGTAGACACCGAGTTTATTTATTCGTCGTAGACGCAGAGCCTAATCACTATATCAATTCAAAGCCTGCTCAAGCCCACTTAACCCCTTTCTAAAGCTGCTCTTTATCACTACCTATGTTACTTTAAACGCCTTGTTTAAAAGGATATTGCAGTATGTTTAAAACCCTATTTATTACGTTATTTTTTATTTTAAGCGCTACTTTAATACTTAGCGTACAAGCTGATGAAGCTAAAGGTTCAATTGTTGTGGGTGCGCAGCAATATGCTAAATATTTACCGCAGTTAAAAAATAAACGCGTAGGGCTGGTGGTTAATCAAACATCAACAGTAGGGAAAACCCATTTAGTCGATAGCCTACTGGCAAAAAACGTAAACATAACTAAAATATTTGCACCTGAGCATGGCTTTCGTGGCGATCACGATGCAGGGGCACACGTAAAAAATACCGTTGATAGTAAAACGGGTATTCCGCTTATCTCCATTTACGGCAACAATAAAAAACCAAGTGCCGAAGTTTTAGCTGATGTTGATGTAATGATTTTTGATATTCAAGATGTGGGAGTGCGCTTTTATACTTATATAAGCTCTATGCATTACATGATGGAAGCAGCTGCAGAGCAGGGGATCGAATTTTTAGTACTCGACAGGCCAAACCCAAATATAGCCTATGTTGATGGGCCCATATTAGAGCCGCAATTTAAGTCATTTGTAGGTATGCACCCCATTCCTATAGTTCATGGTATGACTGTGGGCGAGCTTGCAAATATGATCAAAGGTGAAGGCTGGATCAATCAAGCTGCTGTTTTAGAGCTTAACGTGATCCCAGTTACTGGTTATACGCGCGCAACTAGCTATAGTTTACCGATAAAGCCAAGCCCTAATTTACCAAATGATACTGCTATTTCGCTTTATCCATCATTGTGCTTTTTTGAAGCCACGCCAATTAGTATTGGCAGAGGCACCGACTTTGCGTTTCAGGTTATAGGGTATTCACCGATTGCTTTAGGAGAGTTTAATTTTACCCCGCGTGCTATTAAAGGCGCGGCCCTAAACCCTAAATTTAAAAACCAAACTGTGCAGGGGCTCGACTTACGCCAAGCTACCACTAAAGGGTTAGATTTAAGCTACTTAATAAGTGCTTATAAGCAGCTTAATAATAATGATATTACGTTTTTTGAGCGCGCTGATTTTATGGATAAGTTAGCAGGTACCGATAAGCTGCGCTTAGCTATTGAGGCGGGGCAATCGGCACAACTAATAAAGCAAACTTGGCAGGCGGGGTTGATGCAATTTAAACAGCAAAGAGCACCTTATTTGTTATATGAGTAAAAGGCAGCTTATGTACTTATATTTAAAAAATAAAAATTATTACAGTATAAAAAAGTTATTAATAGTGGCTTTAAGTTTTATGCTGGGGGCATGTAGCTCCTCTGTAGAGCCGCTCGAGCCCAAGGCGCTATTAACGCAAAGTAAACTTGTTGAGCTGCCTAATGCGCAAGTAATTGTTACCTTTCCTGAGCCAAACCCTAGTAGCCGTGAGTATGTAAATAATCGCGGCACGTTTAAAGCCTATAAAGGCCATGGGCAGCTGTTAATTCAAAATTATAGTGCTAAAAGTGCCGACATTTATATAAATAATCAACTGCTTAATATTAAGCAATTGCTCGGCGCTAATACTGTGTACCAATATAGTTTAGCTAAGCTAACGCATAACGGGGTTAACACCTTTAAAGTTGCAAACATTCAACCAGCGGGAGCAAGTTTAACGCTGCGCTTTGCGTTTCCTACTTTAAATAAAGCATCGCATCAGCAGGCTAATTTTAGTGAGGTAGATGCATTAATAGAGCGAGATATTAAAGCGGGTTTTCCTGGTGCTGTTTTAGCGGTAGTAAAAAGTGGTGAGTTAATTAAATTAACTGCTTATGGCGATGCAAAACAGTATCAACAGAACGATTTAATGCTATTACGCCCAGAGCCAATGCAAACTGATACCTTATTTGACTTAGCCTCTAATACTAAAATATTTGCTACCAACTTTGCATTAATGAAGTTAGTAAGCGAAGGCCTATTAAATATTAATAAGCCAGTGCAATTATATTTACCAGAGTATCAAGGCGATGGTCGAGAGCAGCGACGCGTAAAAGATTTACTCACGCATAGCGCAGGCTATCCGCCGGTGTTTGATTTTCATCGTAAAGACAGTAGCAATGGCGATGTGTTTTACTCACAAAATAGCCATACTACAAAAAAGCTCTTACTTACCAGTGTGCCACTTAGCGAAAAATCGCTCGGGCAGCATGTTTATTCAGACATTGATTACATGATTTTAGGAGTATTGGTTGAGCGTATAACCGGTCTTTCACTTGACGATTACCTAGAGCAACAAGTATATGCGCCATTAAAATTGCATAACACTGTGTTTAACCCCCTTAAAAAAGGCTTTAATGCTCAGCAATTTGCCGCCACAGAGCTGGGTGGTAACACGCGAGACGGACGAATCAAATTTGATAATATTCGCACCCATGTTTTACAAGGCCAAGTACATGACGAGCGTGCGTACTATTCTCTAGGTGGCGTAGCAGGGCACGCGGGGTTATTTAGTAATGCGCCAGATTTAGCCATACTTTGTCAGCTACTATTAAATAATGGTGGTTACGGCGATAAGCAGCTTTTTAGTGCAAGTGCTTTAGCGCAGTTTTTAACCCCACAAAGTAGCGATGAAACCTACGGGCTGGGCTTTAGGCTTGCTGGTAATAACCAAGCAAGGCGTTGGCACTTTGGCCCTTACGCAAGCGCACAGGCTTATGGGCATACAGGTTGGACAGGCACAGTAACGGTAATTGATCCCGTTTACGACTTAGCGATTATTTTATTAACTAATGCGCGGCATACGCCAATTACAGGCTCGCAAAAAAGTTATCAATTTAGTGGTAAAAATTATGAAACTGCACAATATGGCTCGGTTGTTTCATTAATATACGAAGCGTTATTAAATCAATAAACTGACAGTATAAATAGCATATATCAATGTGCTTAGTGGTTTACTTAAATGGGTTTTGACTGTAAAACTTAAGCTAGATAACAAAGTGTGCTTATTTACCCCGTAAATAAGCACACTAAAATAAAGGTTAATTTATGTCTTGGTATTCTATTTTACCGCCGTTAATCGCCATTGCTGTCGTATTTTGGCGCAAAGAGGTCATTATGGCGCTGTTGCTTGCAGTGGCTTCGTCAGAGTTTTTACTCGCATTACAGGGGGAGGGCAGTAGTGTATTTAATACCTTTTTAAACACTATTGAACGTATTGTTAGCGTAGCAAGCTCGCCCGGCAATACCCGTATTTTAATTTTTAGTATTTTGATTGGTGCTTTGCTTGCCTACATTCGCGAGTCGGGTGGAGTAGCCGCTACCGTTAATATGTTAATGAACAAAGGTATAGCGAAAAGTAAGCGTCAAGTTGGCTTTTTAACTATGTTTACTGGCATTGCGGTGTTTATAGAGTCAAACCTGAGTGTACTTACTGCAGGTATTTTATCGCGCGGATTATTCGATAAATTTAAAATGAGCCGCGCCCGCCTAGCTTATATTATCGATAGCACCAGTGCGCCGGTATGTATTTTAATATTACTAAATGGCTGGGGCGCATTTGTACTAGGGTTATTAAGTAACTACGAGTTAGGTGAATCGGCTGTATCGGTACTTTGGGGCAGCGTAGGCTATAACTTTTACGCCATAATCACGCTTGTTATTGTTTTTTACACCATTGCGTTTGATAAAGTACATGGCCCAATGAAACAAGCTGAGCAAAAGCTAGAGCCACAAATAACTGACTTAAAAGAAGAAGTAAAAGGCTCTAAAGCACGCTTTATGTTAGTGCCCCTTATTACGCTGATTGTTAGCATGGTGGGCTTTATGTTTTACACAGGTAACGGTGTATTGGCAGAAGGTAGTGGCTCAAAGTCGGTATTGTATGCAACCGTTTTAGCCATAGTTGTAGCTTACTTTTTAATGCTAGCATCACGCCAATTTAGCCACCATAAGTTAGTTGAAACAGGCTTTAAAGGGATGGGCGAATTACTGCCACTAGTAGGCATTGTATTGTTATCGTTAACTTTAGGAGCAAGCTTAAAAGAGTTGGGTACTGGTGTGTTTGTGGCATCTTTAGTGGGCGATTACCTCCCTATTTACTTGGTGGTACCGGCACTGTTTTTAACCGGTGCGGTTATGTCGTTTACTACGGGTACATCGTGGGGCACCTTTGCAATTTTAATCCCTATTGGCGTGCCGCTTATTCAAGCATTGGGTTTGCCGCCGTCGTTGGTATTAGGCGCTATTTTAGGTGGCGGTATATTTGGCGATCACTGCTCGCCCATATCCGACACCAGCGCAGTATCGGCAATTGCATCGGGCTGCGACTTACTTACTCACGTTAAAACCCAGCTACCCTATGCCTTGTTCGCTGGTGGCCTGACACTTATAGCCTACTTAGTAACGAGCATAATTGTTTTATAAGCGCGTTTATGATTACTCATTTTGAATGACAAAAAGCCTGCAAATTTGCAGGCTTTTTGTTTATACGTAGGTCGGATAAGCGGCGCAGCCGCGCCATCCGACAGGTCAGCTACTTACAACGCATTTAAGCTGTGCTCTAGCATTGCGGTAATTTGCTTTACTATTTTTGCTTCCGTTTTCGGCTCAAACTGTTGAATTCTGGGGGTGTGAATATGGCCTGTTGGAATGGTTGAATTAAGTTGATTACGAAGGCGTATACTGCGATACGAAATTTCGTTAGACAGGTATCCACCGCCAGAGCCATTTACGGCAATGCTATTTTTCAGCTCGGCAAGTGTTGCGGGCTCGTAGGTTTTTTCTAAGGTCGTGATCTTATGATTATCAATAACCTTATACGGCCCTTGTGCTTGCTGCATATTTGCCACGGGAAGGCTAAATTGTACAAATTCGTTACCTGGCAGTGGCTGGTTATTTAAACTTGGGAGCAAGGGAGCTGTTTGTGTTCCGCCAAATATAATATTGGCATTGTCTGGGGCAGTTACGCTGCGGCGCTTACCGGGAAATCTTTCTAAATCAAAATCTTTGCGACCCATGCTTACAGTAACAATCATATCGACATTATTCAGGGCGTAATAGGGCGCGAGGAGTGCTTCGATTATGCCTTGATCAAAGTCGGCATAACGAACGGGCACCATAACGGTGTTAATTTCAGCGCTAATGCCTTGGTAGTTAATTACTTGACCATCTAGTAAGAGGGCAGCAACTCCAGATGGATTACTTTGATTTATGTTTTTATCTAATAAAAAGGGGTCAAAGCCGGTAAGGATAATTTTTTTAGTGCTGCTTTTAGTAAAACTGAGGTCGTTATGACCGCGACTGCCTTTTTCTAACTGAGTTAAAAGGTTATTTTGCTCAGCAACTGAGAGGGTAAATTTTGGCTTAACAGAGCGAATTATTTTACTTGAAAGTAATCGTGCCCAGTAAAGCTCGCGATCATCGTAGTTTTTAGTGGTGGTAATACGTTGTTTGGCGTTTAACCATAATTGACTTGAATAATCAGCGATTAAGTCAGTTGCATGCCGAAAGTTGTTAAGGCTTTTCCATTGCTGTTCAAATTGATTCACCTCATCAGCAAAGGCCATTAGCACCTGAGGCATGGCGTGGGTAGCGGCTTCAATTCGTAGCTCTTCGGTTGTTAAATTGTTACTCAAAACCGAGCAAGAAGAAAAAATTAAACTTGAAGCAAATAGTAGTTTAAGCATGGTAGTCCTATACAGTTACAGCGATTATTTGGTTACTATCCTACGCATCTAGACGCAGTGCAAATTAATTCGTTGGCTAACCATTGATTAACAGCTCCTAACGTTGCAGAGGGCTAATAGCACTAATGCTGTTGTTAAATCAAAAAGAACGCAAATAGATTTTTCGATAAGTGGATTGTTTAGTTACAATGGCGGCAGTTATATTTTGTTCACTTAATTTTAGGCTGTTATGCAACTCATTGAAATAAATAAAGCGCGTTATCGTAAGCATTTAAACCGTGTTATTGCCGGTTGTGCTGTGGGTTTAGCTGTTGGGAGCTTAGCTATATCGCAAACGCTGATTGCTTTGTTTCCTGATGAGAGCGGCACTCACTTTCATTGGAACGTAACGGGCGTTGTTATTAGCGCATTAGGGCTTGCGTGGTTACTTAATAAATACCGCACGCATCCGTTTATG
Source organism: Pseudoalteromonas sp. JB197 (assembly GCF_002332205.1). Classification (NCBI taxonomy): domain Bacteria; kingdom Pseudomonadati; phylum Pseudomonadota; class Gammaproteobacteria; order Alteromonadales; family Pseudoalteromonadaceae; genus Pseudoalteromonas; species Pseudoalteromonas sp. JB197. The sequence continues at coordinate 2,269,617 of NZ_NRGZ01000001.1, read as the reverse complement.
ATTGAAGTGGTGTATGTGTGGGAGCTTAAACAAGCGCTTAATAAAATAACGCGTAAAATGGCGAAATTAAAGGCAGCAGGGCGTGAAGGTAATAGTGATGCGCTATTGGCTATTCATTACAGTTACGCGGGCTCTAAATTGTTATGGCAGCTCGATGACAATACAATCACTATGGATGACTTAGCAATTAAGCAAGCTGAGCTGGATAGTGTGGCGGCTAAGTATAATTTAACACTTGATGCCAATGACTATGATGCAAGTATTTTAAAGAACTTTTAAAGCAATTTTAAAACGATTTTAAGTATTAAATAGCTTTTTAATTAGCGTATTAGTTGCGCTTTTTTCTTCTGATAAGGGTTTAACATGAGTTTAATTGTTTATGGCGTACCTCTTTCTCCTTATGTACGCAAGGTGTGTCTGTGTTTGGCTGCAAAGCAGTTAGATTATAAGTTAGAAATAGTGTCGCCGTTTAATCAACCGGCTTGGTTTTTTGAGTTAAATCCATTAGGGCGTATACCAGCGCTTAAAGATGGTGATTTAGTGCTGGCTGATTCGAGTGTTATTTGCCAATACCTTGATGATAAATACACAGGGAATACAGCATTACTTGGCGACACTGTCGAGCAGACTGCTCAGGTACGCTGGTTAGAAAAATATGCTGATTATGAACTTGCCCCATTAACTACTTTTACTGTGTTTCAACAGCGAGTAATTAATTTAGGTATGCAAAAAGTATGTGATGAAAGTTTAGTAAAGTTGGCTATGAATGAGCAGTTACCACCGCACTTTGACTACCTTGAAGGCGTGCTAGGTCATAATGATTACTTTGTAGGTAACGCGTTAACCCTTGCTGATATAGCGTTTGCGTCGCAGATAATCAATATGCAGCATGCGGGCGAGCAGATTAATGCACAGCGCTGGCCAAATTTAGCTGCACTTTTTGAGCGTGTAAAAGCATTACCAGCAATGCAAACTTTATTACAAAGTGAGCAGGCTATGCTTGCGTCAATGCAATAGTGTTTAAGGTTATTTAGTTCAGTAATTAATAGCGTTTAGTTTAGAGGGAGGCTCTATGAAAAAAATACTGGTTGTGTGTTTAGGTAATATTTGTCGATCGCCTACAGCTGAAGCGGTATTAAAAAAACGTGCTGAGCAGTTAGGTATTGCCGTTAAAGTTGATTCGGCCGGTACTATAGGTCATCACGAAGGCAATTCACCAGATAGCCGATCTATGCAGGCGGGCGAAAAACGAGGTTATAGCTTCAAAGGGATTTATTCGCGTAAAGTGCGCAGTAGTGATTTTACTGAATTCGATTTGATTTTAGCCGCCGACAAACAAAATTTAGCCGATTTAACTCAGCGTTGCCCAGCACATTTACAGTATAAGCTTGCACTGTTTTTAGAGTTTGGTGAGCAGGCTGTAAGTGCTATTCCCGATCCTTATTATGGTGGGGACGATGGTTTTGAAAAGGTGCTAGATTTAATTGAAGCAGCAAGTGATAAAATATTAGCTAAATTAACAGCCAATGTTTAAGTAATGGCTTTGTGCGTTATAGTGAATTAATAAAGGCGCTAAATTGCGCCTTTTTTATTAGAAAATTTATGATTACTTAGCGAGAAAACCCTGTGATCTTTAGTCGCTGGGGAGTTCACTAAGTTATCGGTTAATTTTGAAGTCGAGCCGTACTTGGGTTTTTGCTGTTACAGGTATGCCATCTTCAAATTTAGGAGCATAGCGCCATTGCTCTACTGCTTTTTTTGCCGAGTGCTCAAAAGTTACGCCGCCATTTGAATCAAGCACACTCACGTTTTTAACAAAGCCTGCGGTGTCTACTTCAAATTCCATAACTACACTGCCATCTTTACCTTGGCGTGCTTTGCCCATAGGGTAGTCAGGATTAACACGATAAAGCGGGGTTTGTTCTTGGCTTTCTTCCCAAGGCACCATTTTAGCAATAGCTAAGCAGTGCTTAGTTGCTTGCTCACTTTCGCCTTGCTTTTCGTATAGTGCTATAAGCTTAGAGTGAGCGCTTAGCTCGGCGCTGTGATCGTAGCTTAAGTTATTATCAAATACGGTGACTATGCGGTTTAACCTTGTAATTGCTGAATCATATTTTTTACGACCTTCATCAAACGAGGCCATTAAAAAATCTGATTTGATACGCTCTACAGCGTTTTCAGGTAAGTTTGCTTGGTAATACTCGTCAGCTTCTTCGGCGTAGTGTTTAGCAGAACGGTATTTTTCTGGCACAAACTTTTTAACTAACAAAGAGGCTGCAGCAAATTGCATGTCGGCTACAAATCTTGGTTTTTTAAGCTCCTTTGCTATATCAACTATACGTTCCAATTGGCTATCGGCCTGACGCGCTGATTTAGTATTGCTTGCCATACCTAGTAAGGCGTCTATTGTCTCGACTGAGCTTTCACCATGATTGTTAGCTAAAATATTGTACGCCTGTTTATACAGTTCGTAGCGTTTAGCTTCGTCTTCCTGGTTAAATCCGCTGATAGCTTTAGCGTAATTAATGGCTAAATTTGCGGTGTTATCTGCGTTATCGCCATATACTTTAGCACCTAAAGAGTAAGCGAGTTTGGCAGCTTGTTGTATGTTTTCGTTGGTATCTACGGCGCTTAAGTAATTTTGGTACGCTTGAGAAAATGCAGTGTTTGCATTTGTAGCTTCGCTGCAAAAGCCGATGCAGTAATAACTGAAAGGTTAAGGCTAAGCAGTAAGGCGAGTTTATGTGGTTTCATAATGTTCCATATTATAATTATTATACTTTTTAACACATTAACAATTTACTTATAATTAGTCATGAATTGATGTAAATAAAGGTAAGCAGTAAGGGCTTTAGTGAGAATTATATATTGTAATTATGCATTGAAAATTAAGCTTCTCGTCGCCATATAATTGCAATAAATACCCTTGGATTTCGATCTTTTTGTATTCTTTTGTGATAATATCACTTCATTATCGTGTCGTAGTTATTTAAATATTTGGATTTGTCGTGGCGCAAGTAAGAGCAAGAGTTCAGCTTAATGTTGGCAAGAACAGTGATATTCCCGCTGAAATTATCTCGTTTACTGATTTAAAAGATGGCAAAGAACATATTGCTATGGTGTTTAACAACGCTGATACAGAGCAAGATGTACCGCTTATTCGTATGCATTCAGAGTGTTTAACGGGTGATGTATTTTACTCGTCGCGTTGTGATTGCGGTGAGCAGTTAAATGAGTGTATTGAAATGATGCACGAGCAAGGCGGTATTTTATTGTATTTACGCCAAGAAGGTCGTGGTATTGGTTTGTATAATAAAATAGATGCTTACGTGTTGCAGTCGCAAGGTATGAACACTTATGAGGCAAATAATCATTTAGGTTTTGCCGATGATTTACGTGATTTTTCGGATGCGGTGCTAATGCTAAATGCGCTTAATTTACCCCACGTTAAATTAATGACCAATAACCCTAAAAAGCTAAATGCACTAAGAGATGCTGGTATTACGGTTGATTCGGTTGTGGGTACGCACGCACACATTAAAGCCGGTGTTGCGGGTAATAAAGCGTATTTAGAAACCAAAATTAAACATGGCGCGCACATGTTAGATATCAAAAAAATTAAAAAACCTTAAATTAAGAGTAACTATGTCTACACAATTACGAGTTTTTAAGGCCGATGCTACCCTAAAGTGGTTTAAAGCGGGCTGGCTTATTTTTAAAACCCAGCCGCTTACTTTTATTTTTATGCATTTATTTATTGGTATTGTTGGCCTGTTGTCGTTATTTTTACCGCTATTACAAGTGGTAGCGGCTTTAGCTACGCCATTTTTAACCGCAGGATTTTATCAGGCTGTGCTTACTAAGCAGCAAGGCGGTAAAATTATGCTCGCTGATATTCTCAAACCCATTACCACTAAAGGTAATCGTTTAGGTTTACTGCGTTTGGCTTTGTACCAAATGGGTGCGGGTATTTTAATGGCATTATTAGCAAACGGTTTATTTGCCGATGCAATTGCGGTTATGGCGCAGCCAGATTTAGATCCTAATATAGCAATTAGCCAAATGTTAGAGAGTATTTCTATGGCAAGCGTGGTGCTATTTTTATTAGCGTTGTCGGTTTATTTAACTGCATTCGCTTACGCGGTTCCATTAGTTTACTTTAATAAAGAACAGCGCATTTTTAGCGCTCTTAAAAACTCCTTTATGGTGTTTTATTATAATATTTTACCGCTAAGCGTTTATGCTATTATTTGCGGGTTATTTATTGTGCTTTCGATGTTTTTATCGTTCTTACCCTTGTTGGTTTTAATGCCTATTTGCTACATTAGCTTTTTTGTATCTTATCAAGCTATTTTTATGCCGGTTGTACCACCAAGTGATGATAGCAATATTACGCCATTAAGTAGTGAATCTAGTGGGCGTTTTGACGCTTAATGGATGATAAGTTAAAGCAGAAATTAAAAAACTATGTACTTTGGTTGTTATCAAGGCAAGAATATTCACGCCGAGAATTAACGTTCAAATTACAAAAAAAAGAAGCCACAGATGAGTTTATCGAAACCTTGCTTGATTGGTGCGAAAAGCACAATTTTGTAAACGAGCAACGTTACTGTGAAGGCTTTGTTAGAAAACACATATTTAAATGCCATGGCTTAAGGCGCATTCAAAGCGAAGCTATGGGCAAAGGGATTGACCGTTCATTACTTGAAAAAGTAATTGAAGAGCTTGAAGTAGATTGGTTTGAGCTGGCGCAGGATGCGTACAATAAAAAATATTCAAATACACCGGCAGACCTCGAGTACAAAGACAAGGCCAAGCGCGTGCGCTACCTAATGTATAGAGGCTTTAGCTACGATGAAATCGATTTTGCAATGCAAGCACAGTAAATACGGGTGAGACCTTCACATGCAGCACATGACTACCGCACAAATTAGACAACAGTTTTTAGACTTTTTTGCCAGCAAACAACATCAAGTTGTTCCTTCAAGCTCGCTTATACCGGGTAACGATGCCACTTTGTTATTTAACAATGCCGGTATGGTGCAATTTAAAGATGTATTTTTAGGCGCAGAAAGCCGCCCTTATACGCGTGCGACTAGCTCGCAGCGCTGTGTACGTGCTGGCGGTAAACATAACGATTTAGAAAACGTTGGTTATACTGCGCGTCACCATACATTTTTTGAAATGTTAGGTAACTTTAGTTTTGGTGATTACTTCAAGCAAGACGCGATTAAATTTGCGTGGCAGTTTTTAACAGAGGAAGTAAAGCTACCTAAAGAAAAACTGTTAGTTACTATTTACCATGACGATGAAGAAGCGTTTAACTACTGGTCTAACGATATAGGCTTACCTGCAGATCGCATTATTAGAATTGCCACTGCAGATAACTTTTGGTCAATGGGTGATACCGGTCCGTGTGGCCCGTGTTCTGAAATATTTTACGACCATGGCGAGCATATTTGGGGCGGTCCTCCTGGATCACCTGAGGAAGATGGCGATCGCTTTATCGAAATTTGGAACCTAGTATTTATGCAGTACAACCGTCAAAACGACGGAACTATGCTGCTACTACCTAAGCAATCGGTTGATACAGGTATGGGGCTTGAGCGTATTGCTGCTATTTTACAAGGCGTTCATTCAAACTATGAAATTGACTTATTTAAAGGCTTAATTGCCGCTGCTGCAAGTGTTACTAACGCACAAGACATGGACGATAAATCACTACGCGTAGTGGCGGATCATATTCGTTCGTGTGCATTTTTAATCTCTGACGGGGTTATGCCATCTAACGAAGGCCGTGGTTATGTACTACGTCGTATTATTCGCCGTGCTGTTCGCCATGGTAATAAGTTAGGTGCACAAGGTGCCTTTTTCTATAAATTAGTAGCTGCACTTATTGAGCAAATGGGCCAAGCGTACCCAGAGCTTGCAAAGCAGCAAGAAATTATTGAAAAAGTATTACGCATTGAAGAAGAGCAGTTTGGTAAAACGCTAGAGCGTGGTTTAGCTATTTTAGAAGAAAGCTTAAGCGACCTTAAAGGTGATGTAATTCCTGGCGACTTAGTATTTAAACTTTACGATACTTATGGCTTTCCTGCGGATTTAACTGCAGATGTGGCGCGTGAGCGTCAAATGACGATTGATAATAAAGGCTTTGAAGAGTGCATGGCGGTGCAGCGTAAAACAGCGCAGCAGGCCGGTAAATTTGGTGCCGATTATAACGATCAATTAAAGTCAGACAAACAAACAACTTACAAAGGTTACACCACCACTAGCCATAGTGCGACTGTGGTTGAAGTGTTTGCTGGCAGTGAGTCGGTTTCATTACTAGAAGATGGCCAAAAAGGCATTGTAATACTAGACCGTACGCCATTTTATGCAGAGTCGGGCGGCCAAGTTGGTGATACAGGTGTAATTAGCGTTGCTGGTGGCGAGTTTACAGTAACTAACACGACTAAATTAGGTAATGCATTTGCACACCACGGTATAGTACAAGGCCGTATTGGTCTTAACGATAAAGTAGAAGCAACAATTGATGACGCACGCCGCGAACGCATCAAGAAAAACCATACTGCGACGCATATATTACACGAAACACTGCGCCAATTATTAGGCGAACATGTAGGTCAAAAAGGCTCGCTAGTTCAAGCAGAGCGTTTGCGTTTTGACTTTTCACATTTTGAAGCTGTTACCAAAGAAGAATTACGCGAAATTGAACGTGTAGTAAACGATGAAATTCGTTGTAACTTTGCGTTAAGTACCGAGCTTATGGCAATAGATGACGCTAAAGCAAAAGGTGCAATGGCGTTATTTGGCGAAAAATACGATGACGAAGTACGTGTAGTTACTATTGGGGACTACTCTATTGAGCTTTGTGGTGGTACACATGTTGAACGCGCAGGTGATATTGGTTTATTCAAAATAGTATCTGAAAGCGGTATTGCTGCGGGTGTTCGTCGTATTGAAGCGGTAACCGGCGCTGACGCGATTGCCTACGTGAGTGAGCAAGAGCAAAAGCTAAATGATGTAGCTGCTGTAGTTAAAGCCGACAGCGCGTCAGTACTTGAAAAAGTAACTGCGCTGCTTGATAAATCAAAACAGCTAGAAAAACAAATTGCGCAACTTAACGATAAGCTAGCAAGTGCTGCGGGTGCCTCATTACTTGATTCAGTAGTAGAAATTAACGGTATTAAGCTATTAATAGCCAACGTTAAGGGCACTGAGTCAAAAGCGTTACGTGGTATGGTTGATGATCTTAAAAACAAAATTGGCTCGGGTGTTATTGCACTAGGTGTTGCAAGCGATGATAAAGTGAGCTTAATTGCAGGTGTAACTAAAGATTTAACCGGTAGAGTTAAAGCCGGTGAGCTAGTTAACCATATGGCCAGCCAAGTAGGTGGTAAAGGTGGCGGCCGTCCAGATATGGCACAAGCGGGTGGCTCTGAGCCAGAAAACCTAACTGCAGCATTAGACAGTGTAACAGCTTGGTTTACTGAGAAAACACAAGCTTAAGTGGCACTTATTGTTCAAAAGTTCGGTGGCACTTCAGTTGGTTCAATAGAGCGAATTGAAGCGGTTGCCGACCTTGTTGTTAAAACTAAACAACAAGGCCATCAAGTGGTTGTAGTGCTCTCGGCTATGTCGGGAGAAACCAACCGCTTAATTAATCTCGCCAAACAAATAGATACTCGGCCAAGTAGCCGTGAACTTGACGTATTAATTAGCACCGGCGAGCAGGTTTCGGTGGCTTTATTAGCTATGGCTATTATTAAACGCGGTCATTCTGCTGTGAGTTTATTAGCCGATCAGGTTAATATTTTAACCGATAATATGTTTGGCAAAGCCCGTATTACAGATGTAGCTGCAACGCGTTTAAAACATGAGCTTGAGCATAACCGTATTGCAATTATTGCGGGTTTTCAGGGCCGTGACATTGAAGGAAATGTAACTACATTAGGGCGTGGCGGTACCGATACTTCGGCGGTTGAAATTGCCGGAGCAATAAAAGCTGACGAATGTCAGATCTATACCGACGTTAACGGCGTATATACTACAGACCCTCGTGTTGAACCTAATGCACGACGAATGAGCAAAGTTACCTTTGCTGAAATGCTAGAGTTAGCAAGTTTAGGGGCTAAAGTATTGCATATTCGTTCAGTTGAAGCGGCAGGAAAGCACAATGTGCCACTTAGGGTGCTATCAAGTTTTTACCCTGATGCTGGTACATTGATTAGTTTTGAGGAGAGCGATATGCCTGGTAATGTCGTTTCGGGTATTGCGTTTAATCGTGATGAATGTTTAATAAATGTAGAGGGTGTACTTAGTGGTACACAATATCTTGCAAAGATTTTGAAACTTTTTGCAGATAATGGCATCGAAATAGATATGATTAATCAAGTTAATCATAATGTTGACAAAGTAGACTATGCTTTTACTGTACACACAAATGATTATTTACACGCATTAGACGTTTTAACAGAGCAGCAAGCTCAGTTAACAGCACAAAATATTTTTGGGTTAACAACAGTCGCTAAAGTGTCTGCTGTTGGTATGGGTATGAAGTCACATTCGGGTGTTGCTAGTTTATTTTTTGATGCATTAGCTGCAGAAAATATTAATGTTATTTTAGTGTCTACATCAGAAATTAAAATATCGGTTTTAATAGATGAAAAATACCTAGAGTTGGCTGTTCGTGCATTACATAAGATATTTTTAACAGAAAATGAATAGATTGATAGGTTTTACTTACTTTTTAGTCTAATTTTCATTAAAATGTTTTAGCGGAATCTTATAATTTTATTGGAACAAGGGAGCAAAAGAATGCTAATACTAACTCGTAGAGTAGGTGAAACCCTAATGATCGGTGACGAAGTAACCGTTACTGTTCTAGGTGTTAAAGGGAATCAAGTTCGAATCGGTGTTAACGCACCAAAAGACGTTTCAGTGCATCGTGAAGAAATTTACATGCGTATTCAAGCTGAAAAGTCTAACCCTGAACCTGGCAATGCTTAATCAGCAATGTATATAACTTAGTTACATACTGAGTTAATGCCAAAAGCCACTCACTGAGTGGCTTTTTTGTGTATAAAATTAAGTGTTTCGGCAGTTAATATGTGCTTGGATATATACTGCATACCTTTTTTGTTTTTTAATAGTATGCCGCGCTCTGTGGTTATAACTTCGTTAATATCTGACCACAGAAGTTGGGTGTTTTTATAAAAGTTACTTGATTTAATCCCTTCTTCGTCAAAGGTAAGGGTGACCTCAGACCCCGAGGCTTTGCTTAGCATTTGTCTAGTAACCCACCAAGGACGGCGATAATAAAAGGCAATACATTCGAGTACCGCAACCATGATCAGAAAAGATCCTAGGTAATGATCGTCTAAACCATAAATTCCAAATAAACCGAGTGCTACTAATAGCGCCAATAAAAAGTATTTTGGTTGCGCGCGCTTGCTATGCGCAACTGATTCGTCAAAGCACTCATAAAAATAAGGCTTATCAAGCGTGTAGGTTGTTGTATGTGTCATATAGAAGTTCTTAAAACATAGTTATATGCATTTTAACAAGCTAACCAGTAAATGCGCAGTTATATAATAAATAACTGCATAATAGATAAAGATATTGGCGTTTATTATTTATCAGATCCAACCTTTAATTTAGATATTATTTTATTACACACATAAAAAAACGGCTCATTTTAGAGCCGTTTTTTTAATAAACTAGAAGAATTAACAGTTAGTTTCTTCTGCATTTACACCTTCTTTCACTTCTTCACATGCATCTTCAACTTTGTTTTGCACGTCAGTTACTGCTTCGTCAATACGTTCACCAGCATCTTCTGCGTGGTTATCTTCACAGCCCATAATAAATAAACTTGCGAATAGGCCAATTAGTGCTGCTCTTAAAGTTGTCGAATTCATAATGTAATTCCTTGTAAATTTTGATTTAAATGATTTTTAATTAGTTTAAAACTTTAGTTTGTTACCTAGGGCTTTTTGCCACGTAGGGCACCCGATACTAAAGATATAACTAAAAGTATTAAAAATATAAAAAATATAATTTTTGCAATACCCGCTGCGGCGCCTGCTATACCACCAAAACCTAACACTGCAGCAATTAAAGCAATTACTAAAAAAGTGATTGTCCAGCGTAACATTGTATTCTCCTTGGTTTATCAAATTTGCTCAATGGATATGATGCGAGTTACGTGCCATTGTTTTTTTTACTTTTAAATCAATGGTTTGTTTTTGTTTGTGTTATTTCAGCGTGCACTCAATGGTAAGTTTTACGCTTTGCTATGTAATTTATTCATACTAGGGCGTGTTGATCTTTGTGGTATGAAAAACAAACAGCATGAAGATAAGGTATAATTGAATTCGCCAGAAAACTTTACACCGAACCTACATGCCAAGATTAATGTTAACAGACGGGACATGGAATGTCTTATCAAAAGTAATGTACTTAAGTGGTCGAATTTATAATAAGCCCAACCATAGAAAAACGCTCGAAGGCATACTGTATAAGATGCGCACAGGTATTCCATGGCGAGATTTACCTTCTGATTTTGGCCGTTGGAGTGCTATCTACAGACGGTTTAATTTATGGTCCAAAAAAGGGATTTTGAATGAACTGTTTCGCGCATTATCTCGTGATGCGGACATGGATTGGGTCTTCATTGATGGCAGTATTGTCAGGGCTCATCAACATAGTTGCGGTGCAAGAACTGCTGACAATGAATCAATTGGAAAGAGCCGAGGTGGAAATTCTACGAAAATTCATCTTGCAGTCGATAGCGGAGGGTTGCCTGTTTATTATGAATTATCCTGTGGAAATACGCATGATATCGTCCATGCAGAGTCACTCGTAGCTAATTGCCCAACAAGTAATATGGTTGTCGCAGATAAAGGCTACGACAGTGAAAAACTGAGAGCGTTTGTTCGTGATAATAACGCTACACCCGTTATTCCACGTAAGGGCAACAGTTTAGTAGGCAATGAAGATATTGACTGGTGCATGTACAAATATCGGCACTTGGTTGAGAATGCATTTGGCCGTATTAAGCAATATAGAGGGATAGCCACGCGGTATGAAAAGCTTGAACGAAATTATCATTCAATGCTCGCTTTAGCATTTACTATGATGTGGCTACCAATGTGGGCTGATTGATATATGTACTACAAAGATCAACAGCCCCTAATACAAGTGATTATGGATGTTAGTTTTTTATAAGAGAAGTTAGCGCATATTGATTTTTAGAATTGAGTTTAAGAGCTATTAAATTGCAGTTCGAGACTTGCGGGCTTAATAACAGCGGCTATTTAAATGGTTGAATAATTAACAAATGTATTTGGTAAGACCAATTGCCAGTGGTGAAATTACTTTATGCTAATAGAACTGTTAACGCTTTACTTTAAGTGCATTATTAACGGTTTTTAGGTCGCCTATATAACTTTTATTTATATTCACTATTTTTATTATCTATGTAATAGCGCGTATCTAGTCCTTTTTGTAGTGTTAAGTTAATTAATAGCATGTTAGTTTTGTTTAAATTGGTTTTACCAATTTACAGGCTATAGACAAAACACTGTTTTTTGTTATTATTCGGTGAATAATTATTTACGTAAAATGATTTTTTATTTTGATTTCGGTATAAGTTTTATAGGAGAGGAAAATGGATATCGCTGCTTTACTTACAACAGCAAGCAACTTAATGCTAACCGGTATGGTGGGGGTGTTTGTGTTTCTGTCATTATTAATTACCTGCGTTACGGTTATGTCTAAGCTGGTATCTCGCTTTGCAGAGCCTGAGCTTGCAATGCCTGCCAGAACACCGTCTTTTAAATCACAAGGTGTGCCTAATGAGCACATCGCCGCAATTAGTGCTGCCATTGCTCAGTACAAAACAAACAATAATTAAAGGAGCACTTAAATGGCTAAATTAAAATTAACAGAACTGGTACTACGTGATGCGCATCAATCATTGTTAGCAACTCGTATGCGCCTTGACGATATGCTACCGATTGCAAAAAAGCTTGATGATGCAGGTTATTGGTCTATTGAGTCGTGGGGTGGAGCTACGTTTGATTCGTGTATTCGTTATTTAGGTGAAGATCCTTGGGAGCGTATTCGCGCACTAAAAAAAGCGATGCCAAATACTAAACAGCAAATGCTATTACGCGGTCAAAATTTATTAGGTTACCGCCATTATGCTGACGATGTAGTAGAAAAATTTGTAGAGCGTGCCCATAAAAATGGCGTTGATGTATTTCGTATATTTGATGCAATGAACGATGTACGTAATCTTGAAACGGCAATTAAAGCGGCTATAAAAGTAGGCGCACATGCCCAAGGGACTATTTCTTATACAGTAAGCCCTGTTCATACGCTTGATATGTGGTTAACGCTAGCTAAGCAGTTGGAAGATTTAGGCTGTCATTCAATTTGTATTAAAGATATGGCGGGTTTATTAAAGCCGTACGATGCTGAAAAACTAATTAAAGCACTAAAAGAAACTGTATCTATTCCAATTGCAATGCAGTGCCACGCCACAACAGGTTTAAGTACTGCGACTTATCAAAAAGCGATTGATGCAGGCATTGATATGCTTGATACCGCAATTTCATCTATGAGTATGACTTACGGACACACCGCAACTGAAACTATTGTATCGATAGTTGAAGGGACTGAGCGTGATACTGAGCTTGATTTAAATCACCTTGAAGAAATTGCTGCTTACTTTAGAGATGTACGTAAAAAATACGCGGCATTTGAAGGTAGCTTAAAAGGGGTTGATGGCCGTATTTTACTCGCGCAAGTACCTGGTGGCATGTTAACTAACATGGAAAACCAGCTTAAAGAGCAAGGCGCAGCAGATAAGCTTAATGAAGTTTTACTTGAGATCCCACGTGTACGTGAAGATCTTGGCTTTTTACCGCTTGTTACACCAACGTCGCAAATTGTAGGCACTCAAGCGGTACTTAATGTACTAACGGGTGAGCGCTATAAAACAATTACTAAAGAAACAGCTGGCGTATTAAAAGGTGAATATGGCCTAACACCAGCACCTATGAATAAAGAGCTACAAGAGCGTGTGCTTGATGGAGCAGAGGTAATTACTTGTCGTCCTGCAGATAATATTGCACCTGAGCTTGCAACGCTTGAGGCTGAATTATTAAAAGAAGTACAAGAGCAAGGTTTAACTCTTGCTGATGAGCAAATTGATGACGTACTAACGTATGCATTATTCCCACAGGTTGGTTTGAAGTTTATTAAAAACCGTAACAACCCAGATGCATTTGAGCCAGTTCCTTGTGTTGAAGATAAAAGTAATAAAGCTCCCTCTAAATCAGCTTCAAATAACAACAGCGTTAAAGCTGAGCAATACAGCGTAAAAGTAGACGGTAAGGTTTACGACGTTGTTGTAGCTCAAGGCGGCGAGCTTAAAGAAGTTACATTAAAAGACTCAGAACATATTCCTCAGTCTGCTTCGGTTGCATCAGGCGAAACACTTAACGCCCCTTTAGCCGGTAATATTTTTAAGATAAAGGTAAAAGCAGGGCAAGTTGTGAATGAAGGTGATGTAGTGATTATTATGGAAGCCATGAAAATGGAAACTGAAATACGCGCTACGCACACCGGAACAATTGCTGAAGTGTTAGTTGGTGAAGGCGATGCTGTAACTACCGGCGACGCTATGATTGCATTAGCTTAGGAGTAAATAGAGGATGGATGGTATTTTAAACCTCTGGCATGCCACAGGCATTGCTAACTTTACATTTCCAGCGTTGATTATGATTGCGGTAGGCTGTTTATTATTGTTTTTGGCAATAGCCAAAAAATTTGAGCCCCTATTATTATTACCTATCGGCTTTGGTGCAATATTAACTAATATTCCGGTGGCTGGTTTATCCGACCCCGGCGGCTTACTGCATTATGTGTATTACGTAGGTATTGATACGGGGATTTTTCCACTATTAATATTTATGGGAGTAGGCGCGTTAACTGATTTTAGTGCGCTAATTGCTAACCCTCGTATGTTGCTATTAGGTGCGGCTGCACAGTTTGGTATTTTTGCGACTTTGTTTGGCGCTATTTTACTTAACTATGTACCTGGTTTTGAATTTAGCCTGCAAGATGCGTCGGCTATTGCGATAATTGGTGGAGCTGATGGCCCAACCGCTATATTTTTAGCCTCTAAACTAGCTCCTGATTTACTTGGTGCGATTGCGGTAGCTGCTTATTCGTATATGGCATTAGTGCCAATTATTCAGCCGCCAATTATGCGCGCATTAACCACGGTTGAAGAGCGCCAAATAAAAATGCCAGAGCTGCGTAAAGTATCTAAAAAAGAGAAAATTATTTTTCCATTAATGGTACTTAGCTTAACGGCTATGTTTTTACCGGCAGCTATACCGCTGGTAGGTATGTTTTGTTTAGGTAACTTAATGCGAGAGTCGGGTGTTGTTGATAGATTAAGTAACAGTGCTCAAAACGAAATCATCAATGTTACAACTATATTTTTAGGTTTAGCTGTAGGCTCAAAGCTTGCTGCAGATAAGTTTTTAACTGTTGAGACGATTGGTATTTTAGTGCTTGGCGCACTGGCTTTTGCTATAGGTACAGCCTCGGGCGTATTTATGGCTAAAGGGTTAAATAAAATATCTAAAACGCCGATTAATCCATTAATAGGTGCTGCGGGAGTATCGGCTGTACCCATGGCGGCGCGCGTAGTAAATAAAGTAGGCCTTGAGAGCAATCCGCATAACTTTTTACTTATGCATGCAATGGGGCCAAATGTTGCCGGAGTACTAGGCAGTGCAGTTGCAGCAGGTATTTTATTAGCACTTGTTGGCTAACATCAATTTTAAAATCCAACCGATTAGCGCAGTTTACTGCGCTTTTTTTATGCTTAATTTATAGGGATAGGTTTTTATCGACTGTTTTTGTTACAGTAAGCTACTTGTAATTAATTAAGGATAGCCGGCATGCATGACACTCCTTTGGCAAAATATTTACCTAATGTTAGCAAGCTCATATTTGGTTGTATGGGACTTGGGGGAGGTTGGAATAAAGACCCCTTAACTAATACTCATACCCAGCAGGCACATGTTTGTATAGATACAGCAATAGCCGGTGGCATTAATCTTTTTGATCACGCCGATATTTATACATTTGGTAAAGCTGAGCAGGTGTTTGGCCAAGTCCTTAAGCAGCGCCCAGAGCTGAGAGAGCAAATTTATATCCAGTCAAAGTGCGGAATTCGTTTTGCCGATGAGCAAGGGCCAAAGCGCTACGACTTATCAAAACAATGGATTGAGCAATCAGTAGAGGGCTCTCTTAAGCGGTTAAATACTGATTATTTAGATGTACTTATGCTGCACAGACCCGACCCTTTGATACAAGTTGAAGAAGTAGCTCAGGTATTTAGTCGCTTAAAAGAAAGTGGCAAAGTACGTCATTTTGCGGTGTCTAATATGTCGCAGCAACAAATACAGTTTTTACAAACAGCCCTTGATATGCCCATAGTTGCCAACCAAATTGAAGCAAGCTTAAAGCAATCAGCCTGGGTTGATGAGGGGGTATATGTCGGTAACCGCGATGGCAAAGACATTAACTTTACTCCCGGCTTTATAGAATATTGCACCGAGCAGGAAATACAAATTCAAAGCTGGGGTAGCTTATGCCAAGGATTATATTCAGGAAAACAGCTGCAAAATGCATCACCAGCAGATATTAATACCGCTATATTAGTGGCTAAGTTAGCAGCACTTTATAGCACGTCTGCCGAGGCTATTGTATTGGCTTGGTTACTGCGCCATCCGGCGTTAATTCAACCGGTAATAGGCACAACTAATGCTAAGCGACTGGCTGCATCGTGCAGCGCTGTAAATATAGAATTAACCCGAGAGCATTGGTATGCATTATATGTCAGCGCCAAAGGGCACGAGTTACCCTAATTTAGACCCCCACTTAAGGTATTACTATGAATATATTCGTTATTTTAATTAGCTTGTTTGTCGCATTGTTAATATTAATTCCGTTATTAGAAAAGTATCAAAGTAAAATAGGCTTAGATGGCGCTAAAAAATACAGTAAGTATATATGGCCACTGGTAATGGTATCGTTAGTGGTACAGCTAATTTATGTATTAATGAATTAGTGTGTCAGTCTATTATTCATAGGCAAAAAAATTATAGGTACAAAAAAGCCTTTGCAAGTTACCTAGCAAAGGCTTTTTTAATAATGATTTAATATTACTTAAGTGCTAACTGTAGTTCGCGGTTGCGCTCTAACTGGGCAATAAAGTTATCAGCAATAGGCTTAAACTTGGCAAGCTCTGCACGTGGCAGCGGCTCTGACTTAGGCAATTTAACGGTTTTAGGATTACGATGAACACCATTAACTAAAAATTCATAGTGTAAGTGTGCACCGGTCACACGACCAGTAGAGCCAACAGTACCGAGTTGCTCACCTTGCTTAATTTTTTGCCCTGTTTTTACTAGGCGTTTATTAAGGTGCAAGTACTTAGTTACGTACTGTGTGCCATGGCTAATAAATACATAGTTACCATTATATTTACTGTAACCCGATTTAATAACTTTACCGTTACCTGAGGCAACTACCGGCGTGCCAGTGCGCGCCGCAAAGTCTATACCGCGATGCGCTCTAACTTGCCCCGTTACTGGGTGTAAACGTCGCGGGTTAAAGCTTGAGCTTATATATTTAAAACTAACTGGTGCACGTAAAAATGCTTTTTTCATGCTGCGCCCTTCAGGAGTATAAAAACTACCGTCAGTGTGGCGAATTGCAGCATAGCGCTGACCTTGGTTAACAAATTCCGCAGCAATAATTTTACCAGTACCAATAAACTCACCATCTACATAGTGAGATTCATAAATTAAACCAAACCCATCGCCTTTGCGAATATCGTTAGCAAAATCTACATCCCAACCAAATATATCGGCAAAGTTCATTATTTGGCGTTCGCTTAAACCTGCAGCTATGGCTGAGGTCCAAAAGCTACTAGAAATTTCGCCGCCTACTGTTTTGGTTAGGGTTTCTATTTCTTTACTATCGATTGAAGTATCGTATTGCCCTTCATCGTTTAAGGTAACAAATAAAGTGTCTGTTTTTGAAATAACGTAACGCAGCTGTGCTAAATCACCATCTTTTGCGGTGGCAAAACTCAGTGTTTCACCGGGGTGAATTTTAGTAAGTTTGCGAGTTTCTGCGTTAGTATTAATTAATTTATGTAACGTTTGAGCTGAAAAACCAGCACGTTTAAAAATAATAGCTAAGTTATCACCATTTTTTACTTGGTGATCAACAAAATCGTATTCTGGTAGCTTGCCTGCTGCTTGCTCTGAGTTTAACGCTGTTAACTTTTCGTTGTCATCAACTTTAACTTGTAACTCATAGCGCTTGCCAATTTCTAGAGTGTTTTCACTATTGTCTTTGGATGCAGTGGCTTTTTCAGAAGGAAGAAAAGCTAAGCCAGCAATAGCAGAAACTAAGCCTAAAATAAGCAATTTGTGTTTTTTGGGGAGCGTGTGAACCACGTGAACCATAACGTGCCTTTTTCTGCTGTCAAGAAAATTAATCGATTATCTTGCAGGATATAACGAATAATGTACGAATACTAGTATTTTGTAGATTTAAACTAATGCTAAATTAAGCTAAAATCACAGGGCTTATAGGTATCTTAGTATTAAAGTAGCTTATGATCTAGGTGTTTTATTAATCTAGAACTAGGGCTAAACCGCGGTATTTTTGAGCAAAATAATAAAACAATGATGCATCATCACGTTAGTAATTTAAAAACCAAAGCTGCAGCTGTTTGTGCTGTTTTTAAAGTGTTGCAAACAGTTATCTTTACTCGTTTATGCAACTTATGCCGCTTTGCCTTATTTAGTGACGCTATCGTTTAAAAAGTTGTTTTAATTAGGTAATAATTTGCTATCTTAGTTACATAGGTTTATTGACTCTAAAAGTGCTACTTATCTAGTAATAAGCCGCGAGCATATTAATAATTAACCCCTTCGTTAACAGAATTTTTTGGAGTAACACACAGTGGATTTACAAACCGCTCTTGCAGAGATAAAACGCGGTACAGAAGAGATATTAATTGAAGATGAGTTAGTTGAAAAATTAAAATCTGGAAAAAAACTAAAAATTAAAGCGGGCTTTGATCCAACCGCGCCTGATTTACACTTAGGTCACACGGTACTTATTAATAAAATGAAAACCTTTCAGGACTTAGGTCATGAGGTTGTATTTTTAATTGGTGACTTTACCGGTATGATTGGCGACCCAACAGGTAAAAACGTAACGCGTAAGCCGCTTACTCGCGAAGACGTGCTTGCTAATGCTGAGACTTATAAAGAGCAAGTATTTAAAATTCTTGATCCGGCAAAAACCACGGTCGCATTTAATTCTACCTGGATGGAAAATTTAGGCGCAGCTGGAATGATCAAACTTGCAGCACGCCAAACCGTTGCGCGTATGTTAGAGCGTGATGATTTTAAAAAGCGTTACGCTAGTGGCCAGTCTATTGCTATTCATGAGTTTTTATATCCGTTAGTACAAGGTTGGGATTCGGTTGCACTTGAGGCTGATGTAGAGCTCGGTGGTACTGATCAGCGCTTTAACCTGCTAATGGGTCGTGAGCTACAAAAAGACGAAGGCCAAAAACCACAAACAGTAATAATGACGCCGTTATTAGAGGGCACCGATGGGGTGCAAAAAATGTCTAAATCGTTGGGTAACTATATAGGTATTACCGATGCGCCTAACGATATGTTTGGTAAAATAATGTCGATTAGTGATGTGCTAATGTGGCGTTACTACGACTTATTAAGCGGGCTGTCGATTGCTGGTATTAACGCGCAAAAAGAGCGTGTAGAGCAAGGTACAAATCCTCGAGATATTAAAATTGAGTTAGCAAAAGAGCTTATTGCGCGCTTTCATAGTGAAGCCGATGCACAAGCAGCTCATGATGACTTTATTCAGCGCTTTCAGAAAAAAGCTCTGCCGGATGAAATACCTGAACTAACAGTAACCATTGAGCAAGACAGCATTTTAATTGCTAACTTGCTTAAAGAAGCTAACTTAGTTGCTAGTACATCAGAAGCAATGCGCATGATTAAGCAAGGTGCAGTTAAGCTCAACGGCGAAGATAAAATTACAGACACTAAACTTGAAATAGCAAAAGGCAGTACGGCTATTTACCAAGTAGGTAAGCGTAAGTTTGCAAATATTACTGTAGCGTAAAGCTAAACGGTAAAACGCTAAAAACCAGCCACGGCTGGTTTTTTTGTGCTTATATTTTTTGTATTTTTAATAATAGGTGTGTAACTCGCCCTTAGCTAAATGTTTTTAAGTATTTCTATGCAAACAACGACCAGTAACCAAAATACCCGCGTTTGATTTAGTCTATTAATAGTAACCGGCACGTCCTCAGCAATAGGGAGGCGTTCGGTACCAATACGCATTTTGTTAAAACGTTCGCCAAAATACACTGCAGGCCCGCCTAGTTGTACGCCTAATGATGCAGAGCAAGTGCTTAAAAGCCACCCAGTATTAGTTTGATAAAAGTGCCTGCCATAATGCTTTATATAATGCATGCTTAGCTTGCTCGCTTTACTGGCTGCAATAGTCAGTGCCAATAAGCGCATAGGAATAAATTCAATAATAAACAAGGTAATTTTAAGCGGCTTTAAAAAAGGGCTGTTGGGTTTAATGTTACTGCGCCATGCCTGCTCAATTAAAGTAAGTAATCGATAGGCAAGCGCTGCAATAGGGCCAAGTACTAAAAAAACAAATATCACCACAAAGTAATATCTTGCAGTACGTAATATTAGGCTCTCTATTAAGGCTTTAATTATGCCTGCACCAGAGAGTTTAGTAACGTCTCGGGCTACTAATGGCTTTAATAGCTCACGGGCGGCAGATTTTTGGTTTTGTTTGGTAAGCTTAGCAATGCGTAGTGCTTTTTTATCAATGGCTTTACTCTCAAGGCATAAATATAAAATAAGCCCGGCGAGTAATTCAGGGTAAAATGCAAATTCCAGTAGTAATACAATAATAATAAGTACCACACTTAAAATAAGTGTACTGGCAAGGGTTGCGGCTAAATATTGATAGCTATTGGGTTCTGCTACTTTATAAATACGCTTACCAATAGCGCTAAAAATAGCCGTTAAAGCAGTGTTAGGATGATACCAACTAACAAGTGGTAAAAAGCGCTCAGCAAGGAGCGCCATTATAAACACAATAAAGTCCAAGTGATTTTGAACCATATTGCTGAGCATTTACAGTGAAACTGCCGTTAGCTTTTCAAGTAACGCCACTACCATTTTAGATGAATTGATTGATGCTGTTTCTAGGTATTCTTCAAACGACTGCGGCGACTCTTTGCCGGCAATATCTGACATCGAGCGAATAACCACAAACGGTGTATTAAGTGTATGACAGGTTTGCGCAATTGATGCCCCTTCCATTTCTACTGCAAGCATTGTAGGAAAGTCACTACGGGCTTTTTCAATGCGTATTGGGTCACACATAAATATGTCGCCGGTACAAATTAAACCAACTAAGGTTTTTACGTCACTAATTTGCGCAATAGTTTGCTCTGCGGCAGCCACTAATTTAGGGTGTGCTGCAAAACCTGCTGGCATTTGTGGTACTTGACCTATTTCGTAACCAAAGGCAGTTACATCAACATCATGATGACGAACTTCTGACGAAATAACTACATCGCCCACATTTAATGACGGATCAAAGCCGCCGGCAGAGCCGGTGTTAATTACGCAATCAGGGGCAAAGTTGTCAATAAGTAATGTAGTTGCAATAGTTGATGCTACTTTACCAATACCAGATTGAACCAATGTTACAGTGTTACCTGCTAATTCACCGGTATAAAAAGTAAAACCAGCTTTAGTTAAAGTTTGTGGATTTTGCATTGCTTCGCGCAAAATTTTAACTTCTGGCTCCATTGCGCCAATAATACCAACATTCATAGTGTTAAGTTCCTGAGTTTGAATGCGCTGATTATACGTGAAGTTAGCGCTAAAAAACAAAAAAGCGAGCAGTTTTACTTTGCTCGCTTTTTATTATGTTATTTACGTTAAATTTCGGCTAGTGCTGTAGAGTGCGCTTTAGCTTGAGAAGGTGATAGTACCGCTGGTTTTTGAACTCGGGTACGAATAGGGCGAGCTGTTTGCGTAGCCGCAGGTTTGCCAAGTTTAAACATAATAGCGTCGCGTACTTCACTTGGGCGATAGCCTGATTTTACTTTCATACGAATATGCGGGATGCCAGCGGCCTCTAATGCGCCATTAACAAACCAGTCGCGTTGTGCTTTATGGCCATCTTTATTGGCATTGTTTACTAAGTCTACGGCTGCCACTATGGTCATTTTTTCTTTATCGACTAGCACAAAATCAAGCTGTTTATTTTTAGCTTTAGCCATTGCTGCACGCTTAGACTTTGCCGATAAACCTTGTTTGCAATCAATCACGTCGATTAGTTTTACACGACTAACAATTTTATACTGATCGCCCACTGCGCGTTCTAATAAATTTAAAAAAGCACTTTCTACTTGAGTAAATACATTTTGCTTGCGGGTAAAAGGATAAGGGTTTCCGCCATCATCGTTAAACTTTGACGCAACAACAGAGGCCCCAACAACTAATACTAAAATTGATAATAAAGCGAATTCCATACGGTAACTCCATAACAACAAATTGACACTGCTTAAGTAAAGCAATTAACGTGCCTAAATTAGTTAGTTAAGTAGTATGTTTCCGTATGGATATTGAACACTGCAAAATAAGAACTTAAGCTCTATAACCGCCAGCAACGCCTTTAACTGCAATAGCGAGTGCGTCGTGCGCATGCAGCGATTCGTAATGATTTATTTGTAACCAGTAATCACTGTATTGCTGTGTTTCTAGTAGCGCTTTAATTTTACGAGCAGCATCCTCACAAAACATTAAATTTTGACCATTTAGGCGGGCAAACTCTTGTTCATCTTCACGTTTAACTGCCGCTTGTACTGGCGTTTTTAATTCATCTTCAATCGTGTTAATTAAATTAACTACGTCAAATTGAGTAATATTACTGTCGAGCTTTACTTTTACATTAGCAATTGAGCGCTGCGAGTGTGGGGTGGCTACAATACCTTGCGTAGTACCTAGCCATTCTAGTGCTTCTTTTTGACTGAGGGTTTCTTGACTGAATTTTTCGGCAAATGCATTTTGTATCAGCTGACGCGCAAGTGCCGCTGAACATGGGCAAGTTGATGAATAGGTTACATCAACACTTAGCTCGTAATTAATAACACCTTGTTCAATTGTGCTGGTTAATATAACAGGGTAGCTTTTCCAGCCAGCCTTGCCGCTTAATAACGATTTACGGCGCAGTGGTAATTCAAACTTAAATTCTATAAGTGCTTTATCACTTAAGCCTTCGTGGCTACTAATAAAAAAATCAAGCGCTTGAGCTAATGTTTGAGGATTAACTTGCTGCTCAGTAGAGAGCGTGTCGAGCGCTAAAAATAAGCGCGACATATGAATGCCTTTTGCATCTTCTTTGTGTAAGTTTACAAAAGCGCGGGCTTTAGCATTAACAGTAACTGGCGTTATGCCATGCGACTCAAAAATAAATGGCAGTTCAATTTCACCCATTCCCACCCAGTCTAATGTACCAGTTTGTAAGGCGGGAGCCGTGTTAGCTATATCGGGCATATTAGTTTGCATGGTGTGTTACTCGTTATTAGCAATAATAAAGCGCTGCATTTTACACTAAATAATTTATTGCTGGAATGATGAGTTGTAGCCAGCTAATGATTCAAACAATAAATATTAGAGTTTTTATCGCACAACATGAAAATAGCTGATAGAAAATGCTAAAATTAACCATAACATGCAATTTAAACCTTTTTGTAATTAAGCTAAGAGAAACACTGATATATGACCGATTCTTCTTTGAGCCCTTGGGCCCGAGTTCTTTCTAGTTTAATAACTCGGTTTGGTGAGTTTAAAACTGCAGCCATTTGCTATGCTTTGTTATTGGCAGTTTCGCTTGTTTTATCAAGTATGTTTTATTATGTTGCCGTTGGAGAAGTTAATCTTGTTGATATATTGGCAGTGGTATTTTTTACCTCTGTGGTATCGCCTCTGGTTATAAGCGTGCTAATAAATTCAATCAGGCAACTAGATGCCTCCTATGCATATTTAGACAGTGCGACAAAACAAGAAAAGCTACTCAATCAAACATTAAAAGATAATATAAATCGCTTAAATGTAGAAATTGATGAGCGTAAAATGGCGTTCCATGCCAAGCACCGGGCAATAGAAGAGCTAAGAAAAGAAATTGCTGAGCGTAAAAAAACACAACAAGAGCTTGCCCAGCAAAGTATGCTACAGCGCTCAATAGTAGACTCCTCCCCCGATTTATTTTATTACCGCGACAACAACGGTGTGTTTGCTGGCTGTAATAAAATGTTTGAAGAAGTAATGGGTAAAACCAGTGACGAATTAATCGGTAAGAGTGCTGAACAAATATTTCCTAATCAATTTTTATCTGAAGTTTTAAAAACCGATAAACAGGTAGAGCAAACTCATCAAGCATTAACTATAGATGTTCAATACGATGTGGGCGGCGAAACGCGTTGGTTTGAATTACGTAAATTGCCATTTATTAACGATAAAGGTGAGTACATAGGTTTACTTGCATTTGGCCGTGATATTACGAGTCGTAAAGAGGCTGCAGAAGCACTTGAAACAGCCTACAAAGATAAAGGTAAGTTTATTGCCACTTTGAGCCATGAGTTGCGTACACCACTTAATGGCATTGTTGGTTTAACACGTATGTTGCTAGATACAGAGCTTAATAAACAGCAGCGTAGTTGGTGTAATACGGTGTTTTCGAGTGCCGAAACACTAGGTAATATATTTAACGACATTATAGATTTAGACAAAATAGACAGAGAGCAGTTAGATATTGCAACTAATGCTATAAACGTATCTGACTTTATTAATGATGTGGTTAACTTTGCAGGCCTAATTGCTGAACAAAAAGATCTTTCTTTTGATATTAAACGCTTAGGCATGCTAGATATTTATGCGCAACTAGATCCAACCCGACTTCGCCAAGTTGTTTGGAACTTAATAAATAATGCGGTTAAATTTACTCATAAGGGCAGTGTAACCCTCACCTGTATTCGTGAAAATCGAGATGATGGCCCTTGGCTTACCATGAAAATATCAGACACCGGAGAAGGCATACCAGCCGAACAGCTCTCTCGTATTTTTGATATGTATTATAAAGCGCCAGATCTTAAAGGCACCAATGCTATTGGTTCTGGCATTGGCTTAGCAGTAACCAAAGCCTTAGTTGATGCAATGCAGGGGATTATTTCGGTTAATAGTACCGAAGGCGAGGGGAGCTGCTTTATAGTAGAAATACCGTTAATTTTATGTAGCGCACCCACTGAGAATAGTTATGTAGGACGCAGCTTAAATATACTGTTAGTAGAAGATGTGCCGTTAAATGCCGAAATTGCGACTAACTTACTTGAACAGCGTGGTCATGAAGTTATTTGGGCTGAGACCGGCGAAGATGCATTGTCTTTTGTAGAAACTGAAGACGATTTAGATTTGATCTTACTTGATATGCAGTTACCCGATATAAACGGTGATGAAGTAGCAAGGCAAATAAGAGCCGATAGCCATTTTGATAAATTACCTATTGTAGCGCTTACCGCAAATGTGCGCAGTGCAGAGCAAGAGCTAGAGGGGATTTCAATCCAAGGAGCGCTCGCTAAGCCTATCAATACGGTAAAACTAGATAAAATATTAGCTGATTTATTTGGTATAAAACAAACAAGAAGTAATGAGCCACAATTAAAAGTAAGTGCAGCAGCGCTTGCTGACATTAATGCACATTTACTTGATGTTGAAACTATAGAAGACTTTGTAAACTCAATGGGTTTGGTGGTGTTTAAACGCAGTAGTCAGTTATTTGAAAAACTCAACCCCCAGTATCAGCAAGAGTTACTTACCTCGTTAAACTCAGGCGACAGAGAAGAATATAAATCAGTTGCACATAAGCTTAAAGGTGCTGCGGGATCTGTAGGCTTAAATGATGTGCAATTGCATGCAAAAGTAATGGAGTATGGTGCGCTGGATGAATCTGACGAGGTATTAAAGCAGTGGTTAGATGTTTTAGCAGACAAAATAAATGAAGGACAACATGCCCTTCATTTATTCTTACAGCAATTAGAGTAACTAATTAGCTGTCGATTTTACCAATGAAGCGATAACCTTCACCATGAATGGTGCTGATCAACTCAGTTGTTGAGTTGTCGCTTTCAAAGTGCTTACGAATACGACGAATTGTAACATCAACTGTTCTATCGTTTGCACGTAGCTCACGGCCAGTCATGTGTTTAATTAATTGCTCACGGCTAAAAATACGACCTGGAGAGTCAAGCATTAAACGCAGTGCTCTGTATTCGCCTTTAGGTAGACGTTTTGCGTCTCCACCTGGAGAAGTAAGACAGCGACTGTTTTCGTCAAGTTCCCAACCGTTAAACGTAATTACACCATTTGTTTCAAGTGCAGACTCTTCACCACCTAGGGCAGTACGAGTAATTAAATTACGCGCACGAATAGTTAATTCGCGAGGATTAAACGGTTTAGTAATATAGTCATCAGCACCAATTTCTAGGCCTAAAATACGATCTACATCATTGTCACGGCCTGTTAAGAAAATAAGACCGACTTTGCGTTTTTGGCGTAACTCACGTGCTAAAATTAGCCCGTTTTTACCCGGTAGATTGATATCCATAACTACAAGATTGACGTCGTCATTATTTGTAAGCTTATCATGCATGTCATCGCCATCAATGGCTTCAATAACTTTGTAACCTTCAGCTTCAAATAAACTAACGAGGTTTAGTCTAGTTACGTCTTCATCCTCTACTATCAGAATGACTGGCGTTTGCATTTTTAATTAACCTTTTGGTGTGTTTTATTTATAAAAAAAACCGGTATAGTTTTATAAACCGATTACTAAAAGAGTATAGGATTATATCTAATTGTTAACAAGTAAAAACAATTAGAGAAAAACAGCAGGATCCGCACAGCCTACTTAAAAGGTATAGAGTAAAGCTACTGTTTAATTGATCTTTAAAATTGGATGCATATTTTGAATTATTAAAGTCAAAGCCATTTCCCTTTAGTAATTGATACATCCATCAATCAGGTAAAGATACTTAAAATAATCAGACTAATTCAAAACGAAATTATATCACTTTCCAACCTTTCATCAATGTATGTGATATCTTAAAAGCATTAAAGTTCAGAAAATATTTAACTTTAAGCAGTTAATTCACTAAATAATATAGTTGAATAACGAATGCTCTATTAATGAGGTCATAAAGTTAAAATTCAAGAGCATGCTTATAATTAATCAGTACGTTGTTTAAGCTGTGGTGTTGTTGGTGAGTGTCGTTTTTACTTTGACTATAAAAGCTGTCTTACGCTCAGAGTTTACTTGGATATTACTTAACAGGTTTGCCAGCAGATAGACGGCTTGAAATAGTTCTCGTACCTTATCCTTATTTATTTGTTATAAAAAGGTCAAATACTTGATTTTACTATTCCCCTCAATATTTTGACTATTATTGCTAAGCGGTAAAAATTCAGGAGGGTAATTAATTTTATAAATAAGTTTGAGCACGTGAGGTGCTCAAACATGAGCATTATTAACTGCTGTAAACGGCAAACTTATTATTTTTAAACACGGTTTGATAGTTATCAAATTGTGCTTCTAAAATTGGCGGGTATTTTAAAAAGCTATTAGCAACAATATTTAACTTACCTGCTTTAGTTAGGTGCTGTTTAGCATTGGCTAAAAAGGTTTCAGCCACTGTGTAGTCGGTTGCAATACCGGTATGAAAAGGTGGGTTACTAATAATAAGATCGAACTTACCTGTAATGTTAGTAAGTCCATCACTTAAGAGGGCTTCGCCTTTAATGTTATTAAGCTTAAGGGTTTGCGTTGTTGCATAGATTGCCAAAGCGCTCACATCACTACAAACAAAGCTCAATGCCGGATTTTGCAGCCCTAAATAAGTTGCAATTAAGCCAGCGCCACAACCAAAATCGAGCACAGTACCTTGCTTAATAAGCGGAGCGTTTTCAAGCAATATTTTAGTGCCAACATCTAAATTACCGTGATTAAATACCCCAGGAATACTGATAGCGGTAAATTCGCTATCGGCCACACTGACCGTAAATGGCTTATGATAATCGCTAATATTAAACTGACTAAGTTGTTTAAGCTCTGCAAATGAATATAAAACACAGTGCTTTGCTGAGTCTATTTTATTACTAAAATTAGCTTTATCAGTAAGCTGTTTTTCTATTGATTTAACACCACTCTTATTTTCGCCAACCACCAGTAACTCAGCATCTGCTGTAATTACTGCGCGTATATTATCAAGCGCCATAAGAACTTCAGGTTTTGATTTTGGATAGTAAAGAATCACTAAATCAAAGTCGTTACCGCTAATACAGTGGTTTACACATACATCAACGCCGGGTGTATTTTTGGCAAATTCGCCATTAGCATGATTGTAGCTAAAGGCGGTTATTTTACTCTCAGGGTTGCGCTTTTTAAGCTCGGCTAAAAAGCCATCTTGAACAAAGTTGACCACCAATATAGATTTCCCAACTAACTTTTCGCTATTGCGAAGTAACAGTAGGCTTGGATTGGTTAATACGCTCATAAATGGCTTTACCTTACAGATTATATAATTTACAGAGTTATGTACTTAACCTAAATGTAGGTTAAGGTATTTATTATCCGAAATACAGATTACTTAGTGCGTTCAAACATTAAATCCCACACACCATGACCTAAACGATGGCCGCGTTGCTCAAACTTGGTTAACGGGCGTAAATCAGGGCGTGGTACGTAGTCGTTTGTTGTTGACTGGTTTTTAAAGCCAGGCGCAGCTTGCATTACTTCAAGCATATGCTCAGCATAATTTTCCCAGTCGGTAGCCATATGAAAAACACCGCCCATTTTTAACTGTGAACGTAATTTTTCAACAAACTCGCCTTGTACAATACGGCGTTTATGGTGACGCTTTTTATGCCAAGGATCAGGGAAAAACAATTGTAAGGTTGTTAAACTTTCATCTGCTATACAATCGGCTAAAACTTCAACCGCATCGTGTTCAAAAATACGCAGATTAGTAATACCCGCTTCATCAGCATCCATTAAACAAGCACCAACGCCTGGGCGGTGTACTTCTATGCCAATAAAGTTTAAATGCGGGGCATTTTTTGCCATTTCAACCAGTGATTTGCCCATACCAAAACCAATTTCTAGCACTACATCATTGTTATTGCCAAAAACTTCGCTTAAATCAAGCATGCCATTTTTATGCTCTAAGCCCATTATTGGCCAGCATTTTTCGATAGCGGCAGCTTGGCCTTTGGTTAAACGACCTTCGCGCTTTACAAAACTACGAATAGTGCGGATATACTTACCTTCTTGCTTTGCTTGCTCAAGATTAGTGTTACTTGATTCACTCATATTATTGGCCTGACAAAAATAACTGGTTTAAAAAATGGTTGCGTATTATCCCTGACCAAGCCATGGATAACAAGCTCTAGCTGATTTTACTAGGTGTATAGAGGCGCTATAGCTTGATCTTTTCACTAACTGCAATAAACTGAGCCGCCATTGAGCATACGTAAAAAGTAAACTATTTTGGATTTAAATAAACAGCAGTCTGATTGGTTTTCTAACCAAGTGGTTGATTGGTATCACCTTCATGGTAGAAAAACGCTGCCGTGGCAGTTAGCAAAAACACCCTATAAAGTATGGGTGTCTGAAGTGATGTTACAACAAACTCAAGTAGTGACCGTTATCCCTTATTTTGAAAGGTTTATGCAAAGCTTTCCCGATATTATTGCTTTAGCTAACGCCGATGAAGATCAGGTGCTGCATCACTGGACTGGTTTAGGGTATTACGCAAGGGCACGTAACTTACATAAAACAGCTAAAGTAGTTCGTGACAAGTATCAGGGGCAGTTTCCTACAACGCTTGAAGAGGTTATTGATTTACCCGGAATAGGGCGCTCTACAGCCGGTGCAGTGTTATCACTTTCACTTGGGCAGCATCACCCCATACTCGATGGTAATGTTAAACGAGTATTAGCCCGTTTTTTTATGATTGAAGGCTGGTATGGTGTTAAAAAAGTCGAAAGCCAACTTTGGCATTTGAGCGAGCAGCTAACGCCTAAAAATAACGTAACCGAGTTTAATCAAGCTATGATGGATTTAGGCTCTAGCTTATGTTCGCGTAGTCGTTTTGACTGCCCTGCATGTCCGTTAAGTAGCCGCTGTGGTGCATTTAAAACGCAGCAGGTAAAAACATTCCCACACTCAAAACCTAAAAAAGCAGTGCCGAAAAAAAGCTGCCATCAGTTAATTATTAAACATGATGATAAAGTGCTCATGGAAAAACGGCCTAACTCAGGAATATGGGGCGGGTTGTTTGGCTTTTTTGAGTTTAATGAATTGAGCGAACTAGAGGTGTTTATAGCGCAGCAAGGGCTAACAGCTGACTTAGTGGCGCTTGAACCCTTTACCCATATATTTTCGCACTTTGAACTTACTATTAATCCACATGTGCTAAATGTAGTACAAATTCCAGATGTAATTAACGACCGACAATTAGTTTGGTACCCACTAGATCAGTCAATTGAGGTGGGTTTAGCAGCACCAACTAAAAAGTTGGTTAAACAAATTGCACCAATAGGTTAGACTTGTTTATAACTATCGCTAAAGAGAATTAATTATGGCACGTACAGTATTTTGTCAAAAGTTACAAAAAGAAGCTGAAGGGCTTGGATTTCAATTATATCCTGGCGAAATAGGCGAAAAAATCTTTAACAATATCTCTAAAGAGGCTTGGGCGCAGTGGCAGCACAAGCAAACAATGCTGATTAACGAAAAACATTTAAATATGATGGACCCAGAGCATCGTAGCTTTTTAGAGCAGCAAATGGTTGGTTTTTTGTTTGAAAACAAAGAAGTAGAAATTGAAGGCTACAAACCACCAGAAAAGTAATTGTTATGTGGTAATAAAAAAGGGCTAAATAGCCCTTTTTTATTACCTAAATTAATTAACACGGCTGCTCTTGCAGCTCGGCATTTTTAATCTGCTCTTTTAAAAATTGAGCGGCTTTAGAATATTCAATTTCTAATTGATCTCTTAAATCAATTAATTTATCGCTGTTTAGCTCATCTGTTTTACATTGCTCTTCAAACACTACCGCCAGTTCAGCTACGCGATGCGCCCCAATGGTTTTAGATATTGACTTTAATTGATGACACCCCTCAATAATGTCACTAATGTCACTAATGTTACTTTGCATAACACCAAAGTTAATCGACTTTATTAGTTCTTGGCTTTGCTCTAAATACATTTTAAAAAAGCGGATTTTTTTCGCGTCATCGCCATTAATGTATTTAGCTACTGAATCCATATCTATTGGCATTGCTGGCTTTTGATGTGGTATGTCTATGCTCTTGTGATTACTTTTTTCATTCCAGCGTATTAGTGTATTTTCTAAAACGTTAAGCTCAACAGGCTTAGTAATAAAGTCGTTAATACCAACAGCTAAACAGCGTTCTTTTTCACCTTTTAAAGAGTTGGCTGTCACGGCTATTATATAAGGCTGTGAAATAACCGAACCTAGCATTTCGGCCTCATTGCGGATTTTTTCGACCATATCGTAGCCCGACATTATCGGCATATGTAAATCGGTTAAAATGAGCGAATAGTTACCTTTTCGCCACATATTAATCCCTTCCTCACCGTTATTAGCTACTTCAACACCGTAACCTAAGATGTGCAGTTGATCAGTTATAACTTGCTGATTCAAAATGTTATCTTCAACTAACAAAATAAGCTTGTTAGCGGCTAAAGCTTGCTCTGTAGTTAAATAGTTGTCGTATGCTATGGTTTTTTTAATGTGCTTAGGCTGATGTAAACCTGCAGCTACAAGTATTGATAGCATAAAGTTAGACTTACATAATGGCGTTGCGTTAATATAAAAAATATTTTTATGATTAATAGCTGCATCATCTAGCTTGCTTAAAACGACAACCTGCTGATTATTATCCTCTAAAGAGTAAAGTAAACGCCTTAAAAATGCATTTATGCTGTCCATATTATCAATACCATCAACAACCCAAATGATATCTTTAGCATCGTGCAGAGACTCAATTTCTTGCTCGTTATGCACATAGGTTATTTTAGCGCCCATAAATGATAAGTAACGATAGATTACTTTTTCACGGTCAACATTATTGCTTACTACAACAATATGCCTGCCATCTAAGCTATTTTTATGTGCGAACTTAATTTTTCCTGAGGTACTAAATGGCAGTTCTACAGTGAACTCACTGCCTATACCAATATTACTATTAACCGATATAGTACCTAACATTAACTCGGTTAAACTTTTACAAATTGACAAGCCAAGGCCGGTTCCACCGTATTCTCTGGTTATTGAGCTTTCCGCTTGAATAAACGGATTAAATATTTCTCTTAATTGCGCTTGGCTCATGCCTTTACCATTATCGGTTACACAAAAACGTAAAGTGAAGTGCTCTGCAGTGTTGTGAGCTACCTCTACAGATATATTAACCTGCCCCTTATGCGATTCAGTTGTACTCGTAAACTTAATCGCATTACTGCATAGGTTATATAGTATCTGACGTACTCGAGTGTTATCACCAATAAGGTTAATAGGGATATCAGGAGCAATTGATAGGTTTAAATCGAGATCGCGGTGCTTGGCTATAGAAGAAAGTACGCGCACCACCTCTTCAATCGTATCGGTGACAGAAAATGGGATAGGGTCAATATTAAGTTTACCAGCTTCAATTTTAGAAAAATCTAAAATGTCGTCCAAAATACTCAGTAAAGAAAATGCAGATTCACGAATAATAGTACTAAGACGATATTGTGAGCCGTCTAAATTTGTTTGGCGCAGTAAATCTATAGTCCCTATAACGCCATTCATAGGGGTTCTAATTTCATGGCTCATAGTCGCTAAAAAGGTTGTTTTAGTTTCACTCGCTTTTTGCGCATTTAAAGTTTCTTTTTCAAGTGCAAGGGTTCGAGTTTGCACTTCAATTTCGAGATTGTTTTGCAGTTTTTGTAATTCTTTTTGAGTTTTTTCATTCTCAGATAAAGCTGCATGTACTTTTTTTAATAAAAAATTAATATTTAGTGCAATCACATTCAAGCCATTGCCTAACTGTTCATTTACAGTGCTGTTAAAATTACTGCTATCAGTTATAGCCTGTAATTCTTCGCTGAGTAAGCCCGTACTCTTACGTAAACGGTTATTAATATATTGATTTAATAGCAGCGCTAATACAAATAATGTAATAACCGCTATACAAGCCATAAAATAGGCGCTCAATAATGACGTTTGTTTAGTTAATGTAGGTGGGGATTTTTTTTGCTTTAAAATAAGCTCGCCAATAGGTTGATCGTTAAGCGTTAAAACCTTATGCAGTACACCTTGATCAACTAAGTGCTCGTTAAGTTTAATAGCAGCAATTGCAGGTTTGTTAGTGCTATACACTAGCTCAGTTTGTGCTGTAGCGCTAAAGCGATAGAGCGTGTATTCAAAATTGTCACTAAATATAGAGGTAAGTTCAAGCAGCTCTTGCACTTTACCTTGTCCGTAAATGGTTAAAGCGTCGACAAGAGGTGCTTCTAGCTTGTTAGCCAGTGAAGTAATATCAATAAGCGGTGTGCTTTTTTTAGTACTTGCTTCACTTTGAGAATAAAGTGAAAAGGCAATTATAAATAGTATGGTTATAATTACATTACTTAATAAAAAAAGAGGTAACAAACCTTTTATCACTGAAGAGAACTTACTCTGCATGGATTTTTCCTAATTGGTATATTAATAACACGGTAAGCCTTTACTGTGCTTTGGGATAAACAAAATAAGTGAAAATAACTCGCGGCAACTTTAACATAGTTTAGATTAAAATCATGGTGCTACTTTTTTGTAGTATAAATGAGCAGTGTTAATTAAAAAAGACCCGGGTTGCATAAAAACCGTGCAAACAGTTATAAAGAATGAAAAAAAAGTTGACTTGTAACAGCAAAACTCGTTTAATACGCCGCACGCCCAGATAGCTCAGTCGGTAGAGCTCAGTGGGAATTGTATTGAAAATCTTTGTAAAGGGTTTTATTAAACCGAGTATTGCCCAGATAGCTCAGTCGGTAGAGCAGAGGATTGAAAATCCTCGTGTCCGTGGTTCGATTCCGCGTCTGGGCACCATTATTAAATAATAGTGTTTGAAATCAAAGATATTAAACAGTATTATACGTGCCTTAGCACACAGTTTTGTGTGCCGACTTAGCTCAGCTGGTAGAGCAACTGACTTGTAATCAGTAGGTCAACCGTTCGACTCGGTTAGTCGGCACCATTTATAATGTAATTTGAATAAGGGAAGCTGTAATCAGTAGTCTGTTCAAGTTACCCGCCGACTCGGTTAGTCGGCACCATTTATAATGTAATTTGAATAAGGGAAGCTGTAATCAGTAGTCTGTTCAAGTTACCCGCCGACTCGGTTAGTCGGCACCATTTATAATGTAATTTGAATAAGGGAAACTGTAATCAGTAGTCTGTTCAAGTTACCCGTCGACTCGGTTAGTCGGCACCATTTATTTACTAAATTAGTTTAGTAAAAAGTTAGCTTAGAAAATTTAGTTAACTCGCACAGTTTATGTGCCTCGATAGCTCAGTCGGTAGAGCAGAGGATTGAAAATCCTCGTGTCCGTGGTTCGATTCCGCGTCGAGGCACCATTTATTAAAAGTTATCAATCTTTAAAATTGATAAAGTGCCTTAGCACACAGTTTTGTGTGCCGACTTAGCTCAGCTGGTAGAGCAACTGACTTGTAATCAGTAGGTCAACCGTTCGACTCGGTTAGTCGGCACCATTTATAATGTAATTTGGAAAGAAAGCTGTAATCAGTAGTCTGTTCAAGTTACCCGTCGACTCGGTTAGTCGGCACCATTTATAATGTAATTTGGAAAGAAAGCTGTAATCAGTAGTCTGTTCAAGTTACCCGTCGGCTCGGTTAGTCGGCACCATTTATAAAAGTTAAATGTAAACATCACAATTAACAGCACAGTCTATGTGCCTCGATAGCTCAGTCGGTAGAGCAGAGGATTGAAAATCCTCGTGTCCGTGGTTCGATTCCGCGTCGAGGCACCATTTATTAAAAAACCTCACATTTGTGAGGTTTTTTTGTTTCTACGGCATTATTTTTCCCAGCAGGCCATTCTATACAGCTTAAAATTGTTCCAGACTAATTTTAAGCTTATCAGTACACTACTTAGCAACCCCCTTAGTGATACAAACCACTTATAGTTACTTTCAACTTTCTTAATGATCATTAATGTCGAAATAGAGTATAAATAGTTATCCGATAGTTTATGGCTAATTATGTAATGTTATGTAAAGTAAGTTGAGCGTTTTAGTTCAAAGTGCTTGAATTACATTATAAATAGCAGTAATTCAGGTTTAATTATGATTTGGCAACAATACCAGCCAACTTTATTGGCACTCAGTATTGTGCTGCTCAGCGGCTGTGCGAGCAATATAAATTCACAGCAGCGCGAACAAGCACCTAACAATGTACCGCAGCAATGGCAACAAAAAACCTCTGCGCCGGTATTACACGTACAGCAGCAATGGCTTACACAATTACAAAATCCACAGCTGAATAAGCTTGTGGAGCAGGCACTTAAAAATAACCAGCAGCTTTTACAAAGTAGTTACGATGTAGCGATCCAAAAGCAGCAGTTAATTGTGTCGGGCGCTGCGTTGTGGCCAACTCTGGACTTATCTGCGCGTACTAGCCGTAGTAAAAATAACCGCCCAATTAGTTATAATAATGCAAGTTCAGTGAGCTTGAATTTAGGTTACGAAGTTGATTTATGGGGCAAGCTGTCAGATTCTAATCGCCAAGCTAATTTAAACTACTTAGCGCAACAGGCGCGCTTTGAACAAGCCAAACAACAGCTAGTTGCCGATGTAGTAAAGGGCTGGTTTGATGTAGTAACCGCAAAGCAATTACTTGATTTATATAAGCGCCGTGAAGCCAATGCTTTGCAAAATCTTGATATTATAGAGTCAGGTTATCGTCAAGGATTAAACGAAGCTCTCGATGTTTATTTAGCTCGCAACGAGCTAAATAATGAGCGTTCACGTATTGCTACTCAGCAAGCTAGCTTATTAACTACAGCAAGAGTACTTGAGCGTTTATTGGGAGATTATCCGAAAGGAATTATCTCGGCAAATAATGACCTACCAGTTATCAATACCGACATTCCACTAGGTTTACCCTCAGAGTTAATTACCCGAAAGCCAACATTACGTGCAAATTGGTATCAGCTTTTAGCAAGTGATGCAAACTTGGCTTATGCCCACAAGCAACGTTTTCCAAGTTTAAATTTAACGGCAAGTTTAAGTGATACTACTGATAGAGTAAGCGATTTGTTTTCGCCATCTAGCCTAGCATGGTCATTACTTGGCAGTATTTCAGCGCCTATTTTTAATGGTGGCCGGTTAAAAGCGAATGAAGAAATTGCGCGTTTAAATAGCCAAAAACAAGAGCAGCAGTATTTACAAACACTTTACGATGCTTTTAGCGACGTAGAAAATGCGATTACGCTACAGCAATCACTTAAAGCGCAATATACAAGCACGCTAGAAGCACAAGAAAATGCCCTTGCTGCCGAGCAATTATCGTTTGAGCAATATCAAAGTGGCTTGGTTAGCTACACTACAGTGCTTGATGCACAAGGGCGCTCGTTCGATGCTCAAAGCTCCTTAATTAGTATTAAAAATCAATTGATAGCAAACCGAGTTAATTTACACCTTGCCCTTGGTGGCGATTTTGCAAACACTTCAACCGAACTACAGAGTAATAGCAATGAAAACTAAAATAGCAAAAATTATTATTCCAATCGCGGTTATTATCGCCACTATTTTAATCGTCATGTTTATTAAAGGTAACCCGCCAGAAGCTAATCGCTTTGGTGCACCACCAAAAGCATCAATTAACGTAGCAGTTCAAATGTTGCAGCCGCAAAATTATCAAGTGATGGTAGACAGCTACGGCACAGTAAAACCACGCACACAAAGCTTATTAGTTGCTCAAGCATCGGGTTTAATTATAAATATAAGCGATGACTTTAGAGAAGGTGGTTTTTTTAAAAAAGGTGCGGTACTAATCCAACTCGACGATAGAGACTATCAAGCAGAGGTTAAATCGGCACAGGCTAACTTATTAACAGCAAAGCAAGGCCTTTTAGAAGAACAAGCCCGCGGGCAGCAGGCTATTACAGATTGGCAGCGTTTAGGTAATGATAAACCTGCAAGTAGCTTGGTGCTACGTGAGCCACAATTAGCTGCAGCACAAGCACAAGTATTATCGGCGCAAGCAACACTTGAAAAAGCCAAGTTAAACTTAGAACGTACCCAAATAATAGCGCCTTTTGCAGGACGAGTACTTAGTCGTAATGTAGATTTAGGCCAAGTTGTTAGCAACAATACTCAGCTCGCTACTATTTACGCAATAGACAGCGTAGAGATTCGGTTGCCAATAAAAAACAAAGACCTACCTTTTATTAATTTACCTGAGCAGTACCGCGACGGTGCTAAAAACCAGGCCGGATCCGTGATTAAATTTAGCTCTGATTTAGTTGGTGAGCAAACATGGCAAGGGCAGTTGGCGCGTACCGAAGGTGCTATTGATGAAAGTGCACAGCAACTCTACGTGGTTGCTAAAATTAATGACCCTTATAAAGCAACACAAAGTAATCAATACCCAATAAAAATAGGGCAATACGTTAAAGCGCAGATCACCGGAAAAACAGTTTCTGATGCACTTATTATTGCAAATAGCACTATTTATCAGGGGTCTTACGTTTATATTGTTGAGCAGGGAGTATTAAAGCGTAAAGATATAACGCTTGCATGGCAAAATGCCGCTTTTGCAATGATAAAAACCGGCTTAAAAGCAGGTGATAAACTTGTTATTACGCCACTGGGGCAAGTTAGTTCGGGTACACAAGTGAATATTTTAGGCGAAGATAATAAAGCGACTAAACCACAAAGTGTGAAGCAACGCCCAACAGCAGAGCAATTAGCACAACAAGCAAAAGAGCAGGGCATTAGTGTTGCAGAGCTAGTAAAAAAACGTCGCGCAGCAAAGCAAGGAGATAAACCATGATTGCTTGGTTTACCAAAAACCATGTTGCTGCCAATTTATTGTTAGTAACTTTGTTGCTGTCTGGGCTGTTTAGTTTATCGACGAAAATACCGATCGAAGTATTTCCTTCTTTTGAAACCGATATGATCAGCATTCGGGTTAGTTTACGTGGCGCGACGCCAGAGGATGTTGAGCAAGGTGTCACTATACGTATAGAAGAGTCTGTACAAGATTTAGAAGGCATAAAGAAAATATTTAGTCGCTCATCTGAAGGCTCAAGCTCTGTGACTGTTGAAGTGGAAAGCGGCTACGATCCTCGAGAACTGCTCGCTGATATAAAAAGCCGTGTTGATGCTATTAACACCTTCCCTGGAGATGCAGAAAAACCTATCGTTGCTCTAGCTGAGCGAAAACGAGAGGTTATAGCGGTAACTGTATCTAGCGATTATGGCGAAAAAGAAACTCGTGAGTATGCAGAGCAAGTACGCGATCAAATATTACGTTTACCCAGTGTAACGCAGGTTGAGTTAAGTGGCGTACGCGACAATGAACTGGCCATTGAAGTAAGCCAAGATACCTTGCGCCAATATGACTTAACACTGGCGCAAATTTCTAATGCGGTTGCCAACTCAAGCTCAGACATTTCTGCAGGTAACTTAAAAACCCAAGGTGGCGATGTACTTATTAGCTCAAAAGGGCAAGCATACCGAAAGGACGAATTTGCCAGCATAGTGGTTAAAAACCAAAGCGACGGTACTATTATTCGCTTAGGTGATATAGCCACAATTAATGACGATTTTGAAGAAACCCCAGTGCGCACTCGCTTTAACGGTAAACAAGCCGCTTTTATCGACGTATACCGAATAGGCCCACAAAGCGCAATTACAGTTGCCGATGAAGTAAAAGCCTATATAAATGCCCAGCAACCTTCATTGCCGCAAGGTTTTGCATTAAGTTATTGGGATGACGACTCAGAGCTAGTTAAAAGCCGTATTGCCACGCTCACCACTAACGCCTTACAAGGCGGTATTTTAGTGCTGGCACTGCTAACCTTATTTTTACGCCCAGCTATCGCATTTTGGGTGTTTATTGGTATTCCGGTGTCGTTTATGGGGGCATTTATTGCTATGCCTATTTTTGGCGTAACCCTTAATGTAATGAGCTTGTTTGGTTTTATTTTAGTACTCGGTATTGTGGTTGATGATGCCATAGTCACCGGCGAGAACGTTTACACCCATTTAAAAACAGCCGAATCGGGCGAACAGGCTGCCATATTAGGCACCCAAGAAGTAGCAACGCCAGTAACTTTTGGTGTATTAACCACGGTAGCGGCTTTTTTGCCATTAGCCTTTATTGAAGGTGCACGCGGGGCATTATTTGCACAAATTCCGGTGGTGGTTATTCCGGTATTATTATTTTCTTTAATTGAGTCTAAATTTGTTTTACCTGCACATTTAAAATACATAAAACTACGTCATCAAAAAGGTAAGCAGTCAAAATTTGATCTGCTACAGCAACGTTTTGCTGATGGCTTTGAAAGCGCTATTTTAAAATATTATCAGCCTATTCTTAATTTAGCTCTGCGCCATAAACTGGCAACGGTAAGCTTATTTGTTGGCGTATTTTTAATTATTTTAACTATGATCACCAGTGGTTGGACTAAGTTTGTATTTTTTCCACGTATTCCCAGCGAAACCGTACGGGTAAATTTAACCCTACCTGCTGGCACACCGTTTGAAGTAACTAATAAGTACGTGATCGATATGTCGCAAAAAGCGCAGCAATTACAAGACAAATACCGTGACCCTGATACGGGTGAAAGCGTTATTTTAAATATTTTAGCAACAACGGGCGGACGCGGCGGAGTATCTAACTCAGGCGCAGTACGCTTTGAAATTACCCCAGTTGAAAAACGTGATTCAGATATTGGCTCACGCGAGCTTGCCAGTGAATGGCGCGAATTAATTGGCGTTATTCCCGGCGCTGAAAGCCTCACCTTTAGAGCCGAAATTGGTCGTAGTTCAGATCCAATAGATGTACAACTTAGCGGTACATCGTTAAAGGTTTTACAAGATGTGGCAGATCATATTAAAACGCGTTTATCGACCTACCCAACCGTATTCGATATTGCCGATAGTATGTCTGATGGTAAAGAAGAGCTGCAAATAGAGCTTACTGAACAAGGCTTAGCGCTGGGTTTAAACCGAGTTAATGTAGCAGGGCAAGTGCGTAACTCGTTTTTTGGCTCGCAAGTACAAAGGATCCAACGCGGGCGAGACGATGTTCGCGTAATGGTACGTTTGCCTATTGATGAAAGACGCTCGGTTGCCGACTTGAAAAATATACTCATAAACACACCTGCCGGTGGCTCAGTGCCTTTATCGCATGTGGCTATTTTAATTACAGGGCAAAGCCCGTCTACTATCAATCGAATCGATCGCTACCGTACTTTAAATGTGACCGCCGATATAGAAAAAAGCAACACTAACATGACCATACTCCAAGCTGATTTATCCCAGTATTTGGATGAGCTAATGCAGCAATACCCAGGAGTTGATTATGCATTAGAAGGAGAAGCAAAAGAGCAAAGAGAGTCGTTTGGTTCACTTGCTTGGGCGTTAGTATTTGTATTTTTTATTATTTATGCGCTATTAGCGATACCGTTTAAATCGTATTTACAGCCATTAATAGTAATGAGTGTTATACCCTTTGGCATGATAGGCGCTGTAGTAGGGCATTGGATCATGGGAATGGAATTAACCATTATGAGCTTGCTTGGCATGCTAGCATTAATTGGCGTAGTGGTTAATGACTCGCTGGTATTAGTTGACTATATTAATAAAAAACGCACAGAAGGGATTGAATTAATTGAGGTAGTTAAACTTGCTGGCGCGTCACGTTTTCGCCCAGTTATGCTAACTAGCTTAACCACTTTTATAGGATTAATGCCGTTATTATTTGAAAAAGCGACTCAAGCGCAATTTTTAATTCCTATGGCTGTGAGCTTAGGCTTTGGAATTATATTCGCCACCTTCATTACTTTATTGCTAGTACCGGTAAATTATATGCTTATGGAGCGTTTTCAGGGTTGGTTTAAGTAATTACTTCTAATCATTAATCGTCAAAGAGCAGGGATAAAAAGTTGTATAGTTAAAATAGGATTCATTTTCGTATGTGATATTTTTTAACTATATAATATTTTTACCTTGC
Source organism: Pseudoalteromonas sp. JB197 (assembly GCF_002332205.1). Classification (NCBI taxonomy): domain Bacteria; kingdom Pseudomonadati; phylum Pseudomonadota; class Gammaproteobacteria; order Alteromonadales; family Pseudoalteromonadaceae; genus Pseudoalteromonas; species Pseudoalteromonas sp. JB197. Next base: position 2,229,061 of record NZ_NRGZ01000001.1, on the reverse strand, counting down.
TCGGGATCGCGGGATTGATCGGCCTGCTCGCGTATTTCATCGGTGTCGCTACTTACGTCATCTAAGTTCTTAGTTTGAGTCTGTGTTTCTGATACTTTTTTAGTTGGCGCTATAGGCTCACTTTTTTCTGGGGTTACAGCTTCAAGGTTAGGATCGCTAAGTATAATGCGTTCTCTGGCATCGTCTGGCATGCTGATGTTATGACTAGTAAATTCGTTTACTAATTCTCGCATTAGCTGTGAGGCCACTTTAGCGGTACTGAACTGCTCGCTATTAACCCAAAAAAATAACGTAAAGTTAATTGTTGATGAGCCTAGGTTTTTAATTAATACCTGCGCAGGTGGATCGGTTAATACTGCGTTTTGTTGGTTTGCAATTGTGAGGGCTAGGGTTTGTGCGCTGCGTATATCGTTATCATACCCTATGCCTATTTCTACTTTGCCGCGCATTTTAGGGTTGGCAGTGAGGTTTTTAATAATATTTTTGTACACAGTGGCATTAGGTATTTGAATATGGTTACCGTCGTAGTCAACTAAAGTGGTTGCGCGAGCGGTTACTTTTTTAACTATGCCGAGGCGGCCTTCTACCTCAATTACATCATCTATTTTAAAAGGGCGTTGTATGCTTAATAATAAACTAGCTATAAAATTTTCGGCAATATCTCTAAATGCAAAACCGAGAATAAGCCCTATCAAACCTGTGCCACTCATTATAGCTACGGCAAACTGTGTCAGCCCAGCTAAACGTAAAAATAAGTAAATACCCAATAGTAGGATTAAAATACTTATACTTCGCCTTATAACCAAATGTATAAGTGCACTATCGGTTAAATATTCAATAGGTTTAATTAATAGGCGTGATAACGGCCTGGCAAGGATGTAACTTATTACAACTATAATAATCCCTAAAAATAGGGTGGGTAAGGTTTGCACTACTACATGTAGGAATTGCGTGCTTTGCTCTTGTAAAAACGCCCACGACAATACATCGGCTTTAATGCTTGGAGTAGCAGGGGCTGCATTAACTGCAGTTATAATGTTATTTAAAGCACTGAGCATGGGTGTTATCCGTGTTAAATCATCTTTATAAACAATAATAGCAAGTTTAATACCAAGCGCATTGGTGTTGGCAAACATTTTGCTCTCTTACTGCTATATAACAAAGGAGTTAAAATGAGCGATGTAAAACGTGGTCAAGATGCACAGCAACCAGTAAATATTCCGTTGCTTGGTTGGTGGGATATTACTAAGCGTATTTTTACTCAAATGAGTCGTGATAATTTATCGTTAGTGGCCGCTGGCGTGGCATTTTATGCGTTACTGGCTATTTTTCCAGCGCTTGCTGCACTTGTATCTATTTATGCCTATTTTGCATCACCTACAGATATAGGGGCGCATTTAAGTCAGGTAATTGAGCTGCTACCAGAGAGTACCGGAGAGTTAATTTTGTCGCAAATAGCCAGTATCGCCCAAAGCTCAAGTACTAGCTTGAGTTTGAGCGCAATTGGCACATTAATATTAACTATTTGGAGTAGTTCAAAGGGCAGCCAAGCATTAATTACAGCCTGTAATATAAGTTATCAGGAATATGAAAAACGCTCATTTTTTAAAGCGCAACTTGTACGCTTTCTGTTTTCGATTGGCGCTATTGTAGTGGCTATTTTTGCGCTGTTAATTATTGGTATTTTACCGGTAGTACTTAATTTAGTGGGATTAAAAGAAAATATAGATTTACTCATCACGTTTATTTCATGGCCATTATTAGCATTTACTTTTAACTTTGCCTTAGTGCTTTTATACCGTTACGCGCCGCATCGTAAACCTACTAAATGGCGTTGGATCACCTTAGGATCTGTTATTGCGACAATTTTATGGATAGTCGCTTCAATTGGTTTTTCATTTTATGTATCGAAATTTGCCAGTTATAACGAAACTTATGGCTCGTTAGGTGGGGTGGTTATTATGCTGATGTGGCTATACATTAGTGCTTATATTGTAATTTTAGGGGCGACAATTAATGCTGCCTCAGAGCAACAAACTGCAATAGATAGTACAATAGGCCCAGATAAAAAAAGAGGTGAGCGCGGAGCCTATGTTGCCGATCATCTTGATGTGAAAGAGCTTAATAGGTAAGTAACTTTACAAGTACTCATAATAGAGTACTTGGGTAATGTTTGGTGCCTAACGCTGTGGTTATTTTAGTGCAATGATTTGGCTTGTGGTTAGTAAGCTCATAAACTGCTCTTTAGGTAAGGGTTTTGAAAATAAATAGCCCTGCCCATAGTCGCAACCAGCTTCAAGTAACAGTTGCATTTGCTGCTTGGTTTCTATTCCTTCAGCAATTACTTTTAACCCTAACTGATGCGCCATAACGATAATGGTTTCGCACAATACCAGCTCCTGGCTACCTTTATTAATGTTATCAACAAAGCGTTTATCTATTTTAAGGTAGTCGGTATCCATTTCTTGTAAGTAGGCGAGAGAAGAGTAACCGGTGCCAAAATCATCAAGGGCTAATTGCATTCCCGACTGAACCAGTGCCTTTAAACGGCTTTGTGTTAAAGCCTCAGGGTTGACCATTAAGCCTTCTGTTATTTCAGCAACAATTGATGATGCAGGCAGGTTTGCTGCATTAAGCATAGCTCCCCACTCATCTATCCCGCTATCTGGGGTAGATAGCTGTATTGGCGATACATTAACGCTCAGCTGAAAATCATTGGTTATGTGTGCTTTTATATCATTGAGTGTTTGTAATGCTTGGGAGAAAACAAATTGCCCAAGTATATTTATTTGTCGGGTTTCCTCAGCTAACGGAATAAAGTCAGCAGGGCTTATTAAGCCTTTTTCAGGGTGACGCCAACGAATTAATCCTTCAGCTTTGTGTACGTGCAAGTCTTTTAGGCAGACGATAGGTTGATAAAACAATTCAAACTGCTCAAGCTCTATTGCTGTTCGTAATTCTTTAAGTAGCAGCATGCGCATTTGCGCTTTTTCGCGCATGTCATGGGAGAAAAATTCAAAGCCATTACGGCCATTAACTTTTGCTTTATACATTGCTTGATCGGCTGCTTTGAGTAACTGCTCAGTATTTTCGCCATCATTAGGGGCTGAGGCAATACCTATACTGGCACTAATAAACAACTCTTCGTTTTCAATATAAATAGCCGATGACAAGCTAAGTAAAATATTTTCAGCTATTTGCTTTATATGCTGTTCTTTTATTTTACTAAATACGATTACAAATTCGTCGCCGCCAATGCGGGCAACAAACTCGGCATTTTTTGCTGACTCTAAAATACGCTGCGACACAAATTTAAGTAAAGCATCACCATAATGGTGCCCTAAAGTGTCGTTAACGTCTTTAAAGTGATCTATGTCGAGCAACATAATAACCAGTTGCTCGGCATTATTTTCTACACGCGTAAAACATTCATTTAAACGTTTTTTTAACTCTAATCGATTCGGTAAGTCAGTAAGGTGATCAAAGTGAGCTTGTTTCCAAATAAGCGCATCGGCTTGTTTTTTTTCTGTTAAGTCTGTAAATATGGCTATACGACGAACCGGCATGTTATTGTCATCATACACAGTATCTATAGTTAACCATTCCACGTAAAGCTCACCATTTTTACGGCGATTAATAATTTCTCCCTGCCAACGCCCCGTGCTTGTTAGTTCTGCCCACAGAGCCTGATAAAATGTCTTATCGTGCTTGTCAGAGGACAAAACACTGATCGTTTTATTAATTACTTCTTCTTTAGAAAAAAGCGTGGTTTTACTAAAAGCAGGGTTAACATCGAATATAATGCCATTTTCATCGGTTATAGCCATTCCTTCACTACTGTTACCGTACACAAGCGCCGCTAAGTGTAGGGCTTCTTCATTTTGTTTGCGCTGGGTTATATCGCGTAGCACTACTACAAACTCATGGTTAGTTTGCATTGGGTTTATTCTGGCTTCAAAGTTTTTAATATCAGTTTGGCTTTGCAAGGTAAACTCTAAGTTATTTGAGTTATTTGAAGTTGAAGTAGGGAGGTTATTGAGAATTAACTGTGCATTACGCTCAGTAACAAAACTAGCTAAAGTTAAGTTGTTTACCGATTGCGTAACACCAGGAATATTAAATGAGCCCCCAATATTAGAAACCTCACCTTTGTTGTTAATCTTTAAGTAACTATCTGGCAGTGCACTTAATAAACTGGTTAACTCATCGTGTTTATTTTTAAGGTTAGCCTCAGTAGCTAAGCGAGTTTCAGCCATTATTTTAAAGCGTTGATATAAAACCTTGAGCTCGGGGCTGTTAGGAGTATCATTTTGCTCAGATGGCATAACGCCATTTGCTAAGCTGTCGGTTGCTTTAGTTAGATGATTAATAGGTGTAAAAATACTTACTTTTAGTAGTTTGTAGGCAATAAATGTTAGCAGTAATAAAAAGGTTATAAATACAGTTAAAGAGATTATAAAGTTATGATTTATTTGTGCTAAAACATCGGTGACGGGTAAACCAATATAAATATCTAAGTTGTTATTATGTGGATCGTTATAAAGAGTTGAGCGAGAAAAAATACGGGTAACACCTTGCTCATCTGTAATAAAATGAGAATCAGCCTGCATCGACTCCACATAATTTTGGGCAATGCTATTACCTATTAAAGCAGTGTTTTTGGGGTAGTGAGCTAAAATTTTAGTGTTAGAGTCAACAATGGCAACTAACGATCCATCAGGTAAGTTAATTTCATTTATTGCTGCATTCCACCAATCTAAGGCAATTACTATGACAATAACGCCTTTGGTAACCCCAGTGGTATTTTTTAACGACAGCGCAAAATTCACCGTTGTTGTTTGTAAACTTCGATCTAGCTGAAAATAGCCTACAGATAACATGTCGCTATTTAATGCATTTTTAAAATAATCTCTATCTGCAATATTTATATTTGTTACTTGCCCCGATGTGACGCAACTAACATTCCCCTGCAAGTCAATCATGCCAATATTAGCAACATTATTGTAGAGTGACTTAAATAGCTCAAAATAGTTAGGACAGGTGGTTAGCAGCTCATCATGCTTGCTTTCTTGTTGTGCGATATAGCGCGCTAAACGCTCAATATCATCAAGCATATTTTTTTGTTGTAATGAAAAACGGTTGGCAATATTGGTTGCTTGTAGCTCACTTTGCTTAATTGAATAGTTACGTTCTAGTAATAACGTAAAAATGATCACAGCGACCCCAGGAATGCTAAATAAAATAAGCAAACGGTACAGCTGATTTTTAAGTGAAGTGGTAAAAATAATAATGCCTTAATAGAGATTTACGCCAAAAATAATTGTAGCTAACTTTTTGTTTAATAACCATATAAATAATAAGGATTAAAGTGTTACTTATTAAACAAAAATCAGCTGTAATAACTACTTTAACAGCAAGTCATTTTATAACGGTTATAGCAAACTGTAATGTTTTAGAATAAAAACTAAAATTCGTTTAAAAAGAATAAATGGTACGAATTAAACATATATACGTAAATTTTCAGTGTGATTAAATAGTGTTATCTACTTTATTGGAGCAATAAAATGAAAGTAATTAAACAACTAAGTGCGCACGCAACCCAAGATGGTGATGGCGTTAATATTAGTAGAATTCCCGGTTTTGATGGCAAGCACCTAGATCCCTTTTTAATGATTGACGAACTAAAGTCAGATAATAAAAACGATTACATTGGCGGTTTTCCTGCGCATCCTCATCGTGGTATGGAAACCTTTACCTATATTATTAAAGGTGGCTTTGAACACCGTGACCAAATGGGTAATAAAAAGGCCATAAAAGCAGGCGATGTACAATGGATGAGTACAGGTAAAGGGGTAATGCACAGTGAAATGCCATTGGCAGATGCCAATGAAGGGTTACATGGTTTTCAGATATGGATCAATATGCCCAGTGCAGAAAAAATGCGCGCACCAATTTACCAAGATACAACAGCGCACCCTGCGCCAGTTGCCACCAATGATAATGGGGTAACACTCAAAGCATTGGCAGGCACATGGCAGTTTGCCGATCAGGCTTTAACATCAAGCCTACAAACGCTCGCTGCAAATGCCGCTTTAGCTGATGTAACTTTACCTGCAGGACAGCGTTTTGAGTTGCCACCACTGAGCCAGCAAAAAGTGATGCTATATATTCATACCGGTTCGTTAACTACGCAAGCAGGTAACGTTATTGCAGCAAAACAGCTGTTAATACTAGAACCAGGGAGTGACATTGACTTATATACAGAGCAAGGAGCAGGTGTGCTTATTTTAGCTGGTGATGAGCTTCAACAACCAATTGCTCACATGGGGCCATTTGTAATGACCACTGAAGCCGAAATTCAGCAAGCTATTCGTGATTATCAAAACGGTGAGTTTGGTAATATTTAGAATCGCCGATTTATGATCAATGATCAATTAAGCCGCTTAACAAAGGCTAAAGCTATCAATTAGTGCTGCGCTATTATTTATTGCGCGGCACTGGTTTTATCCATTAAGCTAATAATCTTGCTAGCCAAGCATATTTTTTGATTAAACCAGATTTAGTACTACTAGCCTGCACAACAGCACCGGCTAAAAATGCGCTTGAAATACCAACTTTGGTAACTGCAAAGCGTTTTAATCTGTACTTAAACGCCATGTGATGTTGGCGTTTTAATTCACTTTGTAAGTCCATTTGTTTACTAAGATTATTGACTGCTTTGTTTGGCGAATGAATTAAAAAGTTAACCAGCATTGTTATCTCCCTGAAGGTTAAATAACTGTTTTAAGCTACGTAATGTTTTACTAAAGCCAATTTTGTTACTTAAATAAATAGCACTTTTCCAAAGCCAAATTAAGCCTATAACTTGTAGTAAAGTTGCGGTCGCTATACTTAACCATACTGAGGCAAATAACTCATAAACTCCAAAGCCAATTGCGCCCAATAAACCAATCCACAACAAAATTAAACCGCTGGCAAAACAACCCAAAAGTATAGTAATTAGCGCAATTGATCTGAGCGACAAATGCCACTCAGCTTTTGCTAATTGTTTGGTAAGCTTGCCTTGCGTTTTGTAGTCATCCTTAATTTGCTCAGAATAGGCTAAAAGCTTAGCAATATGATCTTGCCAATCTTCCTTTTGGCTCGCGTCTTGGGCCGTTTGATTTTGAGCGTCACCATCCTTGGTCGCTGTTGTTTGTGGATTATTCATCATTGTTTACTTACGACGAAACAATGCAGTTACTAGCATACCTGCAGCAAACGCGATCCCAGCTGTTGCTAATGGATTTTCTGCGGCAAGAGTGCGTGTTTTAGAGGTGTATTCACCTAGCTTTTCACGGGCAATGAGTTGCTTTTCACTCAGTGTTTCAGCAGAGCTAGTTGCCCCTTTTCTTACGCTGCTCTCTGCTACGGCTGCTTTACTAGAAAGTGCATCTACTGCGTCGTGTGCAGCCGATGTTGCTTTTTCTGTAAAGGGTGCTTCGTTAATTTCAGGTTTAGTCGCTGTAGTTGTTGATGTTTTAGTATTTGTTGCAGTAGCCATAATCAATCCTTAATAAAAATAAAGTTAAAAAATTTATTGGTAAGTATATAGCAGCAATGATCAAACCAACTTTATAATAATTTTAACTATATGATTTATATTGATATATGTGATTTACGGTTGGCCAGCTTTAACTTGAGTCGTAACAATTGCCATATAATTGAGTAAATTTTACAAATGGCTAAATCATGCCTTAAAATTTGTAATTGTTCACTGGTTATTCAGTAAGCAAAAAGTGTAAACGAAAGGTTACTTAAAATGATAAGAAAAAATCTCACCACGAATTCCATTTTTTCCCACTTAATTCAATCGCTTTACGCTAAGCCTTATTTTTTCTAGCTTTGAGACGCGTTAAAGGAAGCCTGATTACTTGACAAAAAGCCTTGTCAAGCCCTAAACTGGAGCACTGTGGTAAAAAGTGGTTTATAGTGGATCAAAATGGATCGGGTTAATCAAAAGTGTTGATTAAAACAATTTTAAAGTAGGCTTTTTATGTTTCGTGGCGCAAGTTCGCTGAGTTTGGATGATAAAGGACGTTTTGCGGTACCCACTAAGTACCGAGACGATCTATTGTCTGAAGATCAGGGAACGGTTATTTGCACCGTCGCATTAAATGAGCCGTGTTTATGGTTATATCCATTGGCACAATGGCAAGAAATAGAAAGCCGCCTAGCAAAAATATCTAATATGAACCCACGAGCCCGTCGTATGCAGCGCATGTTGCTGGGTAATGCTACTGAATATCAACTTGATAAAAATGGCCGGATTTTGCTAGCGCCTTCGTTGCGCGCCCATGCAGATCTTGGCAAAAAAATCATGCTAGTTGGTTTAATGAATAAATTTGAAATATGGGATGAAGCGCGTTGGCATCAGCAAATGCGCCAAGATACAGAGCTTGAAAGGCTTGGTGATTTTGAACCACACCCAGATTTAGATAATTTCACACTCTAACGGCACAATAAAAGGCAAACAATAGCTAATGACAGCACAATTTGAACACGTATCCGTGCTTATGGACGAAACCATAGATGCACTTGCAATTAAGCCAGACGGTATATACATGGATGGCACTTTTGGACGTGGCGGTCATTCAGGTCAAATATTAGCGCGCCTTGGTAGTGAAGGTCGCCTACAGGCCATAGATCAAGATCCACAAGCAATTAAATCGGCTGAAAAATTTGCAGATGATCCACGCTTTGCAATTGCTCATACACGCTTTTCAAACCTATACGATGTGGCTGAGCAAAACGATCTGATTGGCAAAGTTGATGGCATTTTACTTGATATTGGCGTGTCGTCGCCACAGCTTGACGATGCACTGCGTGGCTTTAGCTTTATGAAAGATGGCCCGCTGGATATGCGCATGGATCCAACCACTGGGCGCAGTGCTGCACAGTGGCTGGCCGAAGCTGAACTTGACGATATTACCCATGTTATTAAAAAACTAGGTGAAGAAAAGTTTGGCAAACGCATTGCGCACAAAGTGCTTGAAGTTCGCGAACATACGCCAATTACCACTACTAAGCAGCTTGCCGACTTGGTAGATGAAGCGGTACCGGTTAAAGATAAATTTAAACATCCAGCTACACGTACTTTTCAAGCTATTCGCATTTATATAAATAGTGAATTAGAAGAAATTCAAACAGCATTACAATCTGCGATTAAAGTTCTTAAGCCAGGTGGTCGCTTAGTTGTTATTTCGTTTCACTCTTTAGAAGACCGTATTGTAAAACAGTTTATTAGAAAGCAAAGTCGTGGCGAGGCGCTGCCTCGAGGCTTGCCTTTAACTGACGCACAAATAAATCAAAATTTAACACTAAAAGCTGTGGGTAAAGCCATTAAGCCAAGCGCTGCAGAAGTAGAGCGTAACCCACGTTCACGTAGCTCTGTACTTAGGATTGCGCAGAGGCTGGGATGAGGAAAAAAGCGAGCTATCGTCAACCTAATTTATTTTTTGAAATAATTAAAGGCCTAGGTGCTAATAAGCTTACCTCGGCCTTATTGGTTGTGATACTCGCTTCTAGTTTAACTTTGGTGCAAATAACGCACCTTGCGCGAGGGCAACTTATCGAGCAAGACTCGTTACTGCAACAACGCGACGAATTAGATTTAGAGTGGCGTTACTTATTAGTAGAAGAAGAGTTTTACTCTCAGCATGCACGCATTGAAGAAGTTGCTATATCGCAGTTAAAAATGAAACGGCCAACCAGCCAAGATGAGCAGGTGATAATACTACAATGAGAACTCGCGGCAAAAAACCGGTTAATAATTTAATCACATGGCGCTTTACTTTAGTTTGCGCAGTGGTGTTTTTAGTGTTTGTAACACTGGTAGCCCGTGCTGCTTATTTGCAAATATTAGAACCAGATAAAGCCCGCTCAGAAAGCGATAAGCGTACCGTGCGAGTTGAAAAACTGCATGTACAACGAGGCATGATATTTGACCGCAATGGTAAAGAATTAGCGGTAAGTGTACCTGTAGTGAGTGTGTATGCAGACCCCAAAGCACTGCACAAATCATTGGTATCTAAAGTACTAAGGCAAGCACGTAAAAATGGTGAAGATCACCAAGCATTAGCAGAAAATACTGCTGAGCTAGATAAGCGTACTGCACTTTATTATAAAAACGATTTGCGCTGGCGTGAGCTTGCCGATGTTTTACGTTTAGAACCTAAAAAAATAAACTCACGCTTGCTAAACGATCCAACGCGCCGCTTTGTATATTTAAAGCGTCAAGTAACCCCCGCAGTGGCAAATTACATTGGTGATTTACGCCTACCAGGCATTCATTTACTCGACGAGTCAAAACGCTATTATCCCGCAGGCGAAGTAACTGCGCATATTATTGGCTTCACAAATATTGATGGTAAGGGGATTGAAGGCATAGAAAAGCTTTACGAAAATGCCCTTACAGGTGAAGAAGGCCGTCGTACAATTCGTAAAGACGCCCAAGGCCGTGAAGTTGCAGTACTTGACGAGCGAGAGCGTGTAGAGCCCGAAAGCATTCACTTAAGTATTGATCAGCGTATTCAAGGTATTGCTTACAAAGCGCTAAAATCGGCAGTGCTTACTTATAAAGCCACATCTGGCTCTGCCATGGTGGTAGATGTTAAAACCGGCGAAGTATTGGCTATGGTAAATAGCCCATCGTTTAATCCTAATAATTTAAATGACGCTGCCCCGCATAAGCGCCGTAACCGTGCTATTACAGATTTGTTTGAACCAGGTTCAACCGTTAAGCCTCTAGCCATTTTAGCTGGGCTAGACTACGGCGCAATTAAGGCCGATGACACCATTGACACCTACCCAGGTTGGATGCGATTAGGCGGCAGCTTAGTACAAGATACCCGTAACCACGGTGAGATGACGCTGCGCGAAATTTTAAAATATTCCTCAAATATGGGCGTTGCTAAAGTAACTCAGTTGGTACCCAAAGATTATTTAGTGGGATTATTTCAAAAGGTAGGATTTGGATCGGATTCTGGCACCGGTATGGTGGGTGAAAGCAGTGGGTTGTTTTATCCAAATCGCCGTTGGTCTGACTTCGAAATTGCTACATTATCATTTGGTTATGCTATTGCGGTAAGTACCGCGCAAATGGCACGTTTTTACACCATGTTAGGCGCAGGCGGAATTAATCGGCCATTAACCATTTTAAAGCAAGATGACATCCCTGAGGGGGAGCGTGTTTTTAAACAGAAAGACGTAGAAGCGGTTGTACACATGATGGAAAGTGTATTTGAAAAAGACGGTACAGCGCGCAGAATTAACGTAGATGGTTATCGAGCTGCTGGTAAAACAGGTACTTCTAAAAAAGCAGCTGTTGGTGGCTACGGTGACGAATATGTAGGCTACTTTGCCGGTATTGCACCTGCAAGTAATCCTAGATTAGCAGTGGTAGTGATGATTAACGAACCCGGCGGCGATGTGTACTATGGAGGTGCCACTGCTGGCCCTGCATTTGCAGAAATCGTCTCTAACGCATTAAGAATATTAAACGTAGCGCCCGATAAGGAAGAGGTAGCGTACGTAAAAGGTAAAGAGAACGATGCGTGATTTAAAAGCAATTTTAAAATATATAGAGATAGATGCCCCCTCGCAGCAGGTAGGGCACCTACGCCTTGATAGCCGGGAAGTAACGCCCGGTGATGTATTTGTGGCAATTAAAGGTCATCAATTAGATGGCGGACAATTTATTGCGAAGGCAATTGAAAATGGCGCGGTTGCAATTATTGCCGACAGATTATGCGAATTTGAAACTAGTTTTGAGCCACTTTACTTAGTGTCAGAGCTGACTAAAAAGCTCCCTGAGCTGGCGAGTCGCTTTTACCAGCAGCCAAGCCACATGCTTGATTTAATTGGTGTGACAGGTACAAACGGTAAATCGACCACCACGGCTATGATCGCTCATTTAGCGCAGTTTTGTAACAGCCAGTCGGCCATTATTGGCACCTTAGGCTATGGTCATCCAGATAATCTAACACCACTAATAAATACCACGCCATCGTCGGTTGATTTACAACGAATTTTAAATGATTTAAAGCAGCAAAATACCAAGCTAGTGGCGATGGAAGTGTCATCCCACGGATTAGTACAGCAGCGGGTTGCACAGTGTCAATTTAAAGCGGCGGTATTTACTAATTTATCGCGCGATCACCTCGACTACCATGGTGACATGGCGCGTTATGGTGATGCTAAGCTAATGTTGTTTAAAGACTTTGAGCCTGAACTTGTGGTTCTTAATCAAGATGATGGACAAACAGATCAGTGGCTCGAAAAATACAGCTTTAACAGTTTAGTGTGTTACGGGCGAAAAAACTTACCACCTAAAAATGCACAGTTTGTGTACTTTTCAGACGTTACTTATTCAGCGCAAGGCATAGCAGCACAATTAACTACAAGCTGGGGCGATATTGCTATAAAGTCGCCGTTATTTGGCGAATTTAATTTATATAATTTAACTGCGGCACTTGCAACTTTATTGGGGCTAGGTTATCCGCTAGCACAATTAATTGTAGGCTGTGCGCAATTGCAACCGGTAGCCGGACGCATGCAAGCATTTAGCGCCAAAGGCAAGCCAACCTGTATTGTTGATTACGCTCACACACCCGAGGCGCTTGCGCTTGCGCTGCAAGCATTACAGCAGCATGTACCTGGTGGAGTAAGTTGTGTATTTGGTTGTGGTGGCGACCGCGATAAAGGCAAGCGGGCATTAATGGCACAAGCGGCAGAGCAAAATGCGGATAAGGTTATTATTACCAGTGATAATCCACGTTCAGAAAATCCTGACGCCATTATTGCCGATGTAGCACAAGGTTTAGCGCAGCCAACAAAAGCTTATTTAGAGGCCGATAGAGCAACAGCTATTAGTTACGCTATAAGCAATGCCAAAGCAGACGAGGTTATTCTTATTGCTGGTAAAGGCCATGAAGACTATCAAATAATAGGTGATCAGCGCATCGATTTTTGCGATCGCCGTTACGTACAACAACAACTAAAAAAAGCAGTAAGAGGGACTCAAGCATGATCCCGATGGATTTTGATTGGCTAGCTAACGTGCTAGCAACCGATTATCAAGGTGATAATCAACCAGTGCTAAATATAAATACAGATACTCGCAGCATTTGCAGTGGTGAAGTGTTTTTAGCACTAAAAGGGCCAAATTTTGATGGTCATAAATTTATTGCCCAAGCAAAACAAAATGGCGCGATTGGCGTTATTGTGCAGCACAAAGTTGATGTTGATATTCCACAGTTTATAGTTGCCGATACCCGTTTAGCATTGGGAATTATAGGCGGCGCAGTAATGGCGCAAGTAGCCCCTAAAACTATTGCCATTACTGGCAGCGTTGGCAAAACCACAGTAAAAGAAATGTGCGCTGCAATTTTATCTGTGCATGGCGATGTACTAGCTACTAAAGGTAATTTTAATAACGATATTGGCGTACCGCTAACCTTATTACGCTTAGAGCCGCAACACCGTTTTGCCGTTATAGAGTTGGGTGCAAATCATTTAGGTGAAATTGCTTATACCACCGCTATGACCAAACCCGATGTTGCCGTGGTATGTAATGTAGCCGCCGCTCACTTAGAAGGTTTTGGCAGCTTAATGGGTGTGGCTAAAGCCAAAGGCGAAATTTTTGATGGGCTTAAAGATGATGGCGTTGCCATTGTTAATTGCGACAGTGAGTTTAGCCAATATTGGCTAGATAAACTCGATGGCCGTAAAGTAACGCGTTTTTCGAGCAGTGAAAAACTCGATATTTGGGCTGAAAATATTAGCCTAGATGAAAATGCTCGCGCTAGCTTTACCCTATGCACTAAAAATGCACAAATACCGGTTAAGCTTGCGCTACCAGGTAAGCATAATATTAGTAATGCACTTATTGCAGCAGCACTAACCAGTGAGTTTGATGTCACTCTTGAGGATATTGCCAATGCGCTGGCAACCATGGGGGATGTAAAAGGCCGCGTTAATTTAATTAATGTTTCTGACTTATTAACTGTGGTTGATGATACCTATAACGCCAATGTTAAATCGGTTAAAGCCGCCATTGATTTACTAAGTGACATGCAAGGGCATCGTATTTTAGCACTGGGCGACATGGGTGAACTTGGCGAAGAAGCACGTCAATATCATCAAGAAGTAGGCGAATATGCATTAGAGCAAGGCATCAATGAGCTGTTTACTTTAGGTGTATTAAGTCGCTATGCCAGTGATGTGTATGGCCTGCCAAATAGACACTTTTCAAACCGTGAGCAAATGCTGCAACAAATTCAAACAAGTATTAAAAAAGTAGATAAAAAAACCACCATAGTCGTGAAAGGATCACGCAGTTCTCGCATGGAGCTTTTAGTAACCGATTTAGTTAATGGCCAGCAACAAGCCATCAATGGAGTATTTTAATGTTAGTTTGGCTGGCAGAGTATTTAACCCAATATTACACGGGCTTTAATGTTTTTTCGTACTTAACCCTACGTGCGATTTTAGGGATTTTAACCGCATTAATGATGTCGCTTTATTTAGGGCCTAAGTTAATTCGCGCTTTGCAACGTATGCAAATAGGGCAAACAGTGCGCGATGACGGTCCACAATCGCATTTATCAAAATCGGGAACACCTACTATGGGTGGCTTACTGATTTTAGCGGCTATTTTTACCAGTACCTTATTATGGGCCGATTTATCAAATAAATATGTTTGGGCAACGTTATTTGTTATTGGCTCGTTAGGAGTGGTTGGCTTTGTGGATGACTACCGAAAAGTTATTCGTAAAGACCCTAAAGGTTTAATTGCTAAGTGGAAGTATTTTTGGCAATCAGTTATAGCCTTAGTTGTTGCTTGTGCATTATTTTTTACCAGCACTCAAGCCAATGAAACTTCGTTAGTTGTACCATTTTTTAAAGATGTATTACCGCAACTAGGCTTGTTTTACATTGTTATTACCTACTTTGCGTTAGTAGGAACATCAAACGCGGTAAACCTTACCGATGGACTTGATGGCCTTGCCATAGTACCCACTATTTTAGTGGCAGCAGCACTGGCAATTATTGCTTACTTAACTGGTAATGTGAATTTTTCGAATTACTTACATATTCCATATTTACCGCTGGCCAGTGAGCTTGTTGTGGTATGTACCGCAATAGTAGGCGCAGGGCTGGGCTTTTTATGGTTTAACACTTACCCAGCGCAAGTATTTATGGGCGATGTAGGCTCATTAGCATTAGGCGGTGCATTGGGTATTATTGCCGTATTAGTTCGCCAAGAGTTACTGCTTATTATTATGGGGGGAGTATTTGTAATGGAAGCCTTGTCGGTTATTTTACAAGTAGGCTCATATAAATTACGCGGGCAACGAATTTTTAGAATGGCGCCTATCCATCATCATTACGAATTAAAAGGTTGGCCAGAGCCGCGGGTTATTGTGCGCTTTTGGATTATTTCAATCGTGCTAGTGTTAGCTGGCCTTGCGACGTTAAAGATTCGATAAATGCGATACTTAAGTGAGATAAAAAACAAACAAATAACAGTGCTCGGACTCGGTGTAACCGGTCTGGGCATTGTGCGTTTTTTAGTGTCTCAGGGTTTAACACCAACCGTGGTTGATAGCCGAATAAACCCACCGGGAATTGATTGGCTAAAACAAAATACGCCAACCTTAACTACCCGTTTTGGTGATTTGGACAGTGCCGATCTTTGCGCCAGCGATATGATCATTATTAGCCCAGGCCTTAGCTTAACAATTCCAGCAATTGCTAAAGCTATAAACGCAGGCGTTGAAGTGATTGGTGATGTTGAGTTGTTTGCCCGTATTAATACTAAACCTGTGGTTGCTGTTACGGGATCTAATGGTAAATCCACAGTAGTCACACTGGCGCAGCAGGTATTACTTGCTGCTGGTTATAAAGCAGCATTAGGTGGCAACATTGGCACCGCAGTGCTTGATTTACTACAAAGTGATTTAAGTAACAACGACGTTGATGTGTACGTATTGGAGTTGTCTAGTTTTCAGCTAGATACCACAACAAGTTTACAGCCAATTAGCGCCACCGTGCTGAATGTTTCAGAGGATCACCTCGATCGTTACGCCAGTTATCAAGCTTATATAGATTCCAAGCTGAGTATTTATAATAACGCAGCTTTAGTGATAACCAATGCAGACGACGAAGCCACGCATAGTAAAGTAAAATCCCAATTAAGTTTTGGTGCTAACCAGGGCGATTACAGCCTTGGCGAATATCAGCAACAAACATATTTTATGCAGGCTAATAAAGCCTTTTTACCAGTAACTAGCTTGGCGGTAGTCGGCAAGCACAATTATTTAAATGCTCTTGCGGTAATGGCGCTACTTAGCCCGTTTAATATTAGTAAAGCACAATACAGTACAGCATTTAGCCAATTCAATGGCCTTGCACATCGCTGTCAGTTTGTTGCTGAACGTGCTGGAGTTAAATACTTTAATGACTCTAAAGCCACTAATGTGGGGGCTACTATTGCTGCAATAGATAGCCTTGCAACTAATGGCCAACAATTAATAGTTATTGCTGGTGGGGATGCAAAAGGAGCCGATTTAAACGCCCTTACACCTTACTTACAGCAGCATGTTAAAGCGCTAATTTGCTTTGGAAAAGATGCCAAAGATTTAATGGCATTAACCAATAAAAGCCATTTAACCAATAATATGAGCGAAGCGGTAACACTGGCTAAGCAATTAAGCGAGCCCGGTAATATTGTGTTACTTGCCCCAGCTTGTGCCAGTATTGATATGTACAATAACTACATGCAACGCGGCGATGACTTTATACAATGTGTTATGGCGGAACAGCCATGATGGCCTTTGCCGATATTAAAGAAGCACTAACGCCCAAGCCTTCGGCGCAGCTCTACGATGTACCATTATTGTATTGCATGCTGATGTTAATGGGGGTGGGTTTTGTCATGGTTACCAGTGCATCTATGCCTACAGCAGACAGATTATTTGGTAATATTTATCATTTTACTATTCGGCACGGTATATTTTTAGCTTTGTCGTTTTGTTTATTTTGGATCACCACTTCAGTGCCTATGAGCTGGTGGAAAAAAGCGAATCCGTACTTGTTGTTAGTGGGTTTAGGCTTATTACTTATAGTGCTTATTGTTGGCCGAGAAGTAAACGGTTCAACTCGTTGGATACCCATAGGGCCGTTTAACATTCAGGCATCTGAGCTGGCTAAGCTATTCTTTTTTAGTTATATATCAGGTTATTTGGTGCGTAAACGTAGCGAAGTCCAAGAAAACATAAAAGGTTTTATTAAGCCAATACTAGTATTTGCGGCTTATGCAGGATTAATTTTAATGCAGCCTGACTTAGGTACTGTGGTCGTTATGTTTGTAACTACCGTGGGTTTATTGTTTTTAGCTGGTGCCAAACTTTGGCAGTTTTTTGTATTAATTCTAACCGGTGTTGCCTTGGTTATCGGGCTAATAGTGCTAGAACCATACCGTATGGCGCGGGTTATTGGCTTTTTAGAGCCGTGGGACGATCCATTTGGCAAAGGGTATCAGTTAGTGCAATCGTTAATGGCTTACAGTCAAGGTGATTGGTTTGGCCAAGGCCTAGGTAACAGCGTACAAAAGCTACAATACTTACCCGAGGCGCATACCGATTTTATTTTTGCGGTAATAGCCGAAGAGCTTGGTTTTGTTGGTGTATCGAGCATATTAATAGTATTAGGCACCTTAGTGTTTAGAGCCTTACTAATTGGCCAAAATGCGCTTAAAAATGGTAAAGAATACGAAGGCTATTTAGCGTTGGCAATAGGTATTTGGTTTGCTTTTCAAACCATGGTGAACGTAGGCGCAAGTGCGGGTATTTTACCTACTAAAGGGTTAACACTGCCGTTTATTTCTTACGGTGGGTCGAGTTTACTCATGATGACAATTGCTGCTGGTATTTTATTACGTGTTGATTTTGAAACTAAAATGGCGACCAAACAAGCCACGTCAGGTGGAGCTAAGCGATGAGTAAAAAGTGTGTTGTAGTTGCCGGTGGTACTGGCGGACATATATTTCCGGGTATTGCTGTGGCCGACTACTTAAAGCAGCAAGGCTGGCAAGTAAGTTGGATAGGCACTCCCGATAGAATGGAAGCAACGGTTGTTCCTAAGCATAATATTGATATTAATTTTATTAATGTAAAAGGCGTACGTGGTAACGGAATAAAGCGTCTTATTAAAGCCCCATTCATGGTGCTTAATGCAATATTACAAGCGCGTAAGGTATTGAAAAGCGAAAAGCCCGATGTGGTACTCGCTATGGGCGGTTATGTAACTGGCCCAACAGGTATTGCAGCTAAAAGTTTAGGTATTCCGCTGGTGATTCATGAGCAAAACGCCATTGCCGGTATGAGCAATAAGTGGCTTGCTAAGTTTGCTAATCGGGTATTGGCGGCTTTTCCAAGTGCATTTGCTACAGGGCAAGCCGAGTTAGTTGGTAATCCAGTGCGAGAAAGCGTGGCAAATATTGCAGTGCGAGAAGTATCAAGCCCAATTAATATTTTAGTGGTAGGCGGCTCATTAGGAGCGCAAGTACTTAATACAACTTTGCCTGCTGCGTTTGCAGAGCTGGGTAATACCAATGCTATAAGTGTTTGGCACCAAACGGGTAAAGGGCACTTAGGCAGTGTTGAAGCTGCTTATAAGTCGCATAAATTTAGCACTGAAAATACAAAAGTAGCTGAATTTATAGATGATATAGACACAGCTTACGGCTGGGCTGATATTGTTATTTGCCGCTCGGGCGCGCTCACTGTGAGTGAAATTGCCGCTGCTGGTAAAATGGCAGTGTTTGTACCTTTTCCGCATGCGGTGGACGACCATCAAACAGCTAACGCACAGTATTTAGTTGTGGCAAATGGTGCATTACTAATGCCACAAGGGCAGTTTAATCAACAATCAATTGTTGCGCTTTTAAGCCCATATTTAGCTAAACCTTCATTAATTAAAGAAATGGCGGCAAATGCAAAACAGCAAGCCATTTTAGATGCCACAGCAAGCGTAGCTATGCACTGTGAGCAAGTAACCAATAAGAGAGCATAAGTGAAACAAACGTCAATAAGAGAGCAATATACACGACCAGCAATGCGTCGCATTGAAACCATCCACTTTGTTGGTATTGGCGGCGCAGGCATGGGCGGCATTGCCGAAGTACTCGCGTTTGAAGGTTATAGGATTACCGGTTCAGACATTGCGCACAGCGCTATGACAGACAGGTTAATTAAAGCCGGTGCAGAGGTGTTTATTGGGCATCACGAAAATAACGTAAAAGATGCCAATGTAGTGGTTGTTTCCAGTGCTATTGATGAAACAAATCCAGAAATTATAGCCGCAAAGGCCGCAAGAGTACCTGTGGTACGCCGCGCCGAAATGCTCGCTGAGCTAATGCGCTTTCGCCATGGTATAGCTATTGCGGGTACACACGGTAAAACTACAACAACCAGTTTAATTGCCAGTATTTATGCACAAGCTGGCCTTGATCCAACATTTATAATTGGTGGCTTGTTAAATAGTGCCGGCAGCAATGCAAAAGTAGGTAAAAGCGACTTTTTAATCGCCGAAGCGGATGAAAGCGATGCCTCATTTTTACACTTACAGCCAATGGTATCGGTGATCACTAATATTGAAGAAGATCACATGGAAACCTATGGCGGCAGCCTAGAAAAAATGAAAGACACTTATGTGGACTTTATTCATAACCTGCCGTTTTATGGCTTAGCTGTAGTGTGTATTGACTCTGAAGTCGCGAGCGAGCTTATACCGCGTTTTGGTCGCCCAGTGATTACTTATGGCGAGTCGAGCGATGCGGATTATCGCATGAGCGACTTTAGCCAGTCGGCAAACACGTGCAAGTTTACGGTAACCAATAAACAAGGCGAGAGCTTAACCGCAACGCTAAATATGCCAGGCAAGCATAATGCACTTAATGCCACTGCAGCTATAGCGGTAGCAAAAGATCAAAATATTGCTAATTTCGCTATTTTAGAAGCATTGCAAAAATTTGAAGGTATTGGCCGACGTTTTCAGCACTACGGTGAATTTGAAAACGAACGTGGCAGCGTAATGTTAGTTGACGATTATGGGCATCATCCGTCAGAAGTGGCCGCCACTATTACCGCTGCTCGTGAAGGCTGGCCAGATAAGCGTTTAGTTATGGTGTATCAACCTCATCGCTTTACTCGTACTCGCGACTTGTACGAAGATTTTGTAAAGGTATTAGCCGAGGTTGATCAGTTGTTACTACTCGATGTATACAGTGCTGGCGAAGAGCCAATTGTAGGCGCAGATAGTAAAAGCTTATGCCGTAGTTTACGCCAGCGCGGTAAAGAGCCCCGCCACGTAGCTAATAGCGCAGAGCTGGCAAGCGTATTAGCCGATTGCTTACAAAATAACGATTTAGTATTAACCCAAGGGGCTGGCAACATAGGGCAATTAGTAAAAACCTTAGCCGCTACGGGTATGTCGATAGAAAAACTTAAACAAGGTGAAGTATGACACAGTTAAATACGCAGTTTGGTAAAGTAGCGGTGCTGTTAGGGGGTAACTCAGCAGAGCGTGAAGTGTCATTAAGATCAGGACAAGCGGTATTAAATGCATTGCAAAATCATGGCATAAACGCCATTGCCTTTGACCCAAAAGAGCGCCCGTTATGGGAGCTAAATGAGTTAGCAATTGATAGAGTGTTCATTGCACTGCATGGTCGTGGTGGCGAAGACGGTACAGTGCAAGGTGCGCTTGAATTTATGAACCTGCCGTATACTGGCAGTAACGTACTAGGCTCAGCGCTGGCTATGGATAAAGTGCGTTGTAAGCATTTATTTAAATCGGCAGGGTTAAGTACCGCTCCTTATACCGTGGTTGATGCCAAAAAAGGCTTTGATGCAGCGGCAATAATGCAGCAATTTAAAAAAGTGATGGTAAAGCCGTCACACGAAGGCTCAAGTATTGGTATGGCACAAGCAAGCACGCCACAAGAGCTTGAAGATGCACTGAGTAATGCGTTTAAGTTTGATAGCCAAGTGCTAGTTGAGCAGTGGATCAGTGGCCGCGAATTTACCATAACGGTATTAGGCGATGAAGTGTTGCCAGTAATCGAAATGACAACCCCCAATGGTTTTTATGATTACCAAGCTAAATATCAAGCAACCACCACGCAGTATCATTGCCCGGCAGATTTATCGCCTGCAGATACCGAGCACTTACAAGCAATGGCACTCGATGCATTTGATTTAGTAGGTGCTAGCGGCTGGGGACGCGTAGATGCAATGCAAGATCAGCAAGGTAATTTTTACTTATTAGAAGTAAATACAGTACCCGGTATGACCGAAAAGTCGCTTGTACCTATGGCGGCAAAAGCACATGGTGCAAGTTTTGAGCAATTAGTTGTTCGCATTTTGGAGCAAACACTTTAATATGCATCCCCTTTTAGAAAAAACGCTACAAATCAAACCGCAACTAAACTGGTCGCTGATTTTTGGGGTGAGTTTTTTTCTAGCTGTAGTAATCGGCTTAGTGCAAATTACCACAGGTGTATCGGATTGGTTGGTAGAAAATAAAGATGCCCAAATTAAGCATTTAACTGTGCAGGGTAATCCTAAATATACCGACGAAATCGCTATTATTAGAGCGATTAAAAAAGCAGATTTAACTAGCTTTTTTGACCTTAATGTAAAGCATGTACAGCAATTGGTACAAGATTTACCTTGGGTTGCAAGTGTATCGGTGCGTAAACAATGGCCCGACACACTGCAAGTTTATGTAGTTGAGCACCGCGCTGTTGCGCATTGGAATAGTGACTTGTTACTTAATCAAAACGGCGATGCATTTGAAGCTAAAAGTAATAAGTTAAGTAAAAACTTACCTCAACTATATGGCCCAGAGGGCAGTGAGCAAGAAGCATGGATTGCGTTTCAGCAATTTGACGAAATGCTAAAAGTAAACGCATTAACGTTAAAAAGTTTAGCGTTATCGGAGCGTTTCTCATGGCAGTTGTGGCTAGATAATGGAGTGCGCTTAAATTTAGGGCGCAAAGATAAAGCTAAGCGTGTACAGCGTTTTATAGACGTTTATCCACGCATGGAAAAGCGTGCAGATGCTCAAATAGATGCAATCGATTTACGCTACGATACTGGCCTTGCAGTCAGCTTTAAGCCATTGCAAGAAGAACAATTACAAAATAAGAGTAAGGCATGACTAAGTCAGCAGAAAGAAACCTAGTGATTGGATTAGACGTTGGCACCTCAAAAGTGATTGCAACGGTAGGTGAAATCACCGCAGACAACAAACTCAGTATTGTTGGTGTAGGCACGCAAATATCCCGAGGTATGGATAAAGGCGGCGTAAACGATTTAAACTTAGTATCTGAGTCTATTCGCCGAGCCATAGACGAGGCCGAATTAATGGCTGATTGTCGTATTAGCTCAGTGTACCTTGGTATCTCTGGCAAGCACATACAGTGCCAAAACGAAAGCGGTGTAGTAGCAATTAACAACACCGAAGTAACCGATGAAGACATTGAAAATGTGATTCATATTGCTCGCTCTGTGCCTATTTCAGCAGAGCGCAAAATGCTGCATGCGTTACCACAAGAATACAGTATCGACATGCAAGAAGGGATTAAAAACCCACTTGGTATGAGCGGCGTACGTATGGAAGCACGTGCTCACATTATTACGTGCTCAAACGATATGGCAAAAAATATCGAAAAATGTGTACAGCGTTGTGGGCTTGAAGTTGACCAACTTATTTTTACTGCACTTGCCTCATGTTACTCGGTACTGACCGATGATGAAAAAGAGCTGGGAGTAGCAGTACTTGATATTGGTGGTGGCACTATGGATATCACTATATACATTAATGGTGCACTGCGTCACTCAGCGGTTATTCCGGTGGCGGGTAACCAAGTAACTGGCGATATAGCAAAAATATTTCGCACACCTATATCACATGCAGAGGCACTCAAAGTACAATACGCCTGTGCTAGTAGCCAAATGGCCAGTAATGAAGACACCATAGAAGTACCGAGTGTAGGCGGACGCCCAGCTAGATTAATGTCACGTCATACATTATCGGAAGTGGTAGAGCCAAGATTTAGAGAATTATTTGAATTAGCGATGGAAGAAATTCGTCGCTCAGGGTTAGAAGACCAAATTGCAGCAGGTCTCGTTATCACAGGCGGAACTGCTAAAATGGCCGGCGCAATGGAAGTAGCAGAAGATATTTTCCAAATGCCGGTAAGAATAGGCAAACCAATTGGGATAGTTGGTTTGACAGACTATGTGGACGATCCTTCGTACGCAACCGCTGTTGGTTTGTTACAATACGGGCGTACCATGCAATCAATGAATGCACAAAAGTTGAAAGCAGAAGGGAATAATAATTTATGGAGCCGCATTACTAAGTGGTTCCAAGGCGAGTTTTAGTACTCAAGTCGGAGAGTAAACATGTTTGATATGATGGAACAACATAGCGAAGAAGCTGTAATAAAAGTAATTGGCGTGGGCGGCGGCGGCGGTAACGCTGTTGAGCACATGGTAAAACAGCAAATTGAAGGCGTATGCTTTATTGCTGCTAATACAGACGCACAAGCATTACGTAACTCAGCAGCGCACGTTACTGTACAATTAGGCACGCAAATAACCTCTGGGTTAGGAGCCGGTGCAAACCCAGAAATAGGTCGTCAATCAGCTGAAGAAGATGCTGATACAATTCGTGCCAGCCTTGAAGGTGCCGACATGGTATTTATTGCAGCAGGTATGGGCGGCGGTACTGGTACTGGTGCAGCGCCTGTAGTGGCAAAAATTGCAAAAGAGCTTGGTATTTTAACCGTAGCAGTAGTTACACGTCCTTTTGACTTTGAAGGTAAAAAGCGAGCTGCAGCTGCTGAACAAGGCATTAATGAATTGTCAGAAATTGTAGATTCACTTATTACAATTCCAAACAATAAACTGCTTAAAGTTTTAGGAAAAGGGACTACACTTTTAGATGCCTTCGCTAAAGCTAACGACGTATTATTTGGTGCGGTTCAGGGTATTGCAGAGTTAATTACTCGCTCTGGTCTGATCAACGTGGATTTCGCCGACGTACGTACAGTAATGTCAGCAATGGGTCCTGCAATGATGGGTACTGCGTCTGCATCAGGTCCTGATCGTGCACAAGAAGCAGCAGAAGCGGCTATCTCAAGCCCATTACTTGAAGACGTAGATTTAACAGGTGCTAAAGGTATCTTGGTTAATATTACTGCGGGTATGGACATTGCGATTGAAGAATTTGAGATTGTTGGTAACCACGTAAAAGCATTGGCATCAGAAAACGCTACTGTGGTTGTAGGTGCAGTAATTGACCCTGAAATGACCGATGAATTACGTGTAACTGTAGTTGCAACTGGCTTAGGTGGCGATCGTCGTCCGCAGTTTGGCATTGTTGATAATGGCTTTAAAAAAGCATCAGGTTCTGATGTAGCCAGCACTTCAAACCAAAGTAGCAGCATGTACGTACCAAGCTTTGCAAGCCAAGGCACAAGCGCTGAAGAAAACACAGCAAAGACGCAAGTTGAAAGTGACGAAAAAACAACTTCATCTAGTGCTAACAAAAGCACAACGAGTGCTGCAGCGCCAAGTAACAAAAAATCAGATAAGTCAGAAGGCGGAGATTATTTTGATATTCCTGCTTTTTTACGTAAACAAGCTGATTAATATAAACAGTATTTCGTTTGAAATGTGAACGAATATTGCAATTGCGGCGTATTTATGTTAGTATCCGCCGTCTAACTGTAACTGAATTTAAGTGAGCGAACCTATGATTAAACAGCGAACGATTGCACAAGTAGTCAAAGCCATAGGAATTGGACTTCATAAAGGTGAGAAGGTCACAATAACTCTCCGACCTGCGAGCGCAAATACTGGGATTGTATTTCGTCGTGTCGACCTTGATCCGGTTGTTGATTTTGAAACAACACCTGAAGCCGTTGGTGATACGCAATTATGTACCTGTTTAATTAACAAAGATGGTGTTCGCTTATCAACTACTGAGCATCTTATTGCCGCTGTTGCTGCAATGGGTATTGATAATCTAATTGTAGAATTAGATAGCTCAGAAGTGCCAATAATGGATGGTAGTGCATTACCATTCATTTATTTGTTACAAAAAGGCGGTATTGAAGAGCAAAATGCAGCAAAACGCTTTATTCGTATTAAAGAAAAAGTACGTATTGAAGAAGGCGATAAATGGGCCGAGTTAGAACCGTATGACGGTTTTCATATCGACTTTGAAATTGCCTTTGATCACCCAGCTATCAATGAAAGTCGCCAACGTATTGGTTTAGATATTACGACGAAAAGCTTTATTGAAGAAATTAGCCGTGCACGTACTTTTGGTTTTATGAAAGACATTGAATATATGCATGCTAACAACCTAGCATTAGGTGGCAGCATGGATAGCGCAGTAGTACTTGATGAGTTTAAAGTGTTAAATCCAAACGGTTTACGCTACAGCGATGAGTTTGTTAAGCATAAGATATTAGACTGTGTTGGTGACATGTTTATGACAGGTCATAACATTTTAGGTAAAGTAACTGCATTTAAATCGGGTCACGATTTAAATAATAAATTACTACGTAAATTAATGGCTACTGAGTCAGCATGGGAGTGGGCAACCTTTGAAACGCCTGTAACGATGCCTGCACCCGGCCTTGAATTAGCGCCAGCCTAATTTATTGCTCACACAGTTATAAAAAATGACGCTAATTAGCGTCATTTTTTTTGCCTATTGAAAATACTTTAAGTGCGTAGCTACCTACAGCTCTAAAATACTTTAAGTGCGTAGCTACCTACAGCTCTAAAATACTTTGTAACTGCTTCAAATGAGTAACGGTATAGGTAGGCTTTATACCCTCGGGCAACTGCTCGTTTGGGTGTTGTAACCAGCAGGTATCAATCCCCGCATTATTACCGCCTAAAATATCGCTTGTGGCAGTATCGCCAACCATTAATATTTGGCTTTTATCTGGGTTACCCATTAATTCAAAGGTATGGTCAAAAATAGCTTTATTAGGCTTAGCTATGCCCACTAATTCAGAAATGACTAACCATTCAAACATATCTTTTAAACCAGTATGCTCAAGGCGCACGGTTTGTAAACGTGCAAAACCATTAGTAATAATACCCAACTTAGCGTGCGGCTTAAGTTTATTTAACAGCTCTATGGCACCGGGTAGCGGCTCGCATATTTCTGCCATAGCATCTAAAAATGCATCATTAAGCTCTTTTGCTGGCACATTTAGTTTAGTAGCCCATTCGCTAAAGCGAGTAACCTGCAAGTAGTCGGCACTAATGTCGCCATTTTGGTAATCAACCCATAGTTGCTTATTGGTTTTTTGATAATGAAGATAGTCGGCTTGGCTAAAATCTACGTTATATGTTTTAAACATGCGAGTCATGCCCGCTAAAATATCAAATCTAAACAAGGTTTCGTCTGCATCAAACAGCACGTAACTGTATTTCATTAAACTTCCTAAAATTAATTTGTTTGGCAATAAAGCGCTGAATGTAAAAAAGGTGCCATGGCCAAAGTAAGTGCCTGAGTATAGGTACTTTCACGGGTGGCGTGGTTATTAGTGAGTAAACCAATAGCGCCGCCTTGCTGCTTTATATTGGTGGTATTAAAAGCCTTATCCATAACATCGCCAAGCTCTGCACCATTAAGTAATGCGTTATACAGTATTTGCGGCAAAGGTAGGTTGCTACTGCGTCCTACAACTTGATTTACCGCGTTATCGATAACTACATAGGCAAAGGTTGCGGCACCGTAACTAAATTGCTCTGCACCGCCTTCCATGGCCACATAATAGTGGGCTTGGTAGTGCTCTTTGCAGTAATTCACTCGGTTTTGCGCGCCAATGCGAGTTTGTTCTTCACCAATAGGTTGATCAGGCACACCCGAGGGAGCATTTACACCTTGGCAGTCAATGTCACGCTCTGGAAAATACATGCTAAAAATACACTTAGCAGCATTTATTTTTACTGGGTTTTTAGAGCCCACGATAACTTTTAATGGTTGCGACATGCTGATCTCACTTTAAGCAAAATCAGCAGTGTACGTGAGTTGGCTTTAACAAAAAAGGGCTGTGGGTTATCCAATATCAAATAGGTAAATCCAGTGGTGCTAGGTTTTCTAATGCTCGTTTTTTTAAAATAATATCTTTAATGAGTGGGGTAAGTACCAACTCCATTGCCAAGCCCATTTTACCGCCAGGCACTACCAAGGTATTAATACGCGACATAAAGCTACCTTGGATCATCTGTAAATAGTACGGAAAATCGACATCTTCAATGCCCCTAAAGCGGATCACCACAAAGCTTTCATCGAGTGATGGAATGTCTTTTGCGCTGAACGGGTTAGAGGTATCTACGGTAGGGACTCGTTGAAAGTTAATATGGGTGCGTGAAAATTGTGGAGTAATATGGTTAATATAATCGTCCATACTGCGCACTATAGATCCCATTACCGCTTCGCGTGAGTGACCACGATCAGAGGTGTCGCGGATCAGCTTTTGGATCCACTCAAGGTTGATAATGGGCACCATACCAATAAGTAAATCTACATGTTTTGCTACATCCACATTGTGCTCTTGATCTACAACAGCGCCATGCAATCCTTCGTAAAATAATAAATCGGTATTTTGCTCTAGGTTTTGCCACGGAGTAAATGTGCCAGGCAATTGGTTGTAAGGCACCGCTTCGTCAAAGGTATGTAAATAACGACGCAGTTTACCTTGGCCGGTTTCACCGTAGCTATCAAATAGGGTTTCTAGTAAACCAAAGTCGTTGGCTTCGCGGCCAAAGTAGCTAATATGTTTGCCTTCTTGTTGCGCGTCACGTACTTTTTTTTCCATTTCAGGGCGAGTGTAACGATGAAAGCTATCCCCTTCGATAAAAGCCGCACTAATGTTAAGGCTACGAAAAATATGTTTAATTGCATTCGTGGTGGTAGTTGTCCCCGCACCTGAAGAGCCGGTTATTGCAATAATAGGATGTTTAGCTGACATATTAATTCTCTTTTATAAGACCCGGTTAGTTATAAAGATGTTGCTGGTCTAGGTCAAGTGACGTAATCAGCAAATAACGTTATCATGGGGTGCTTAAAAATAAAACGAGATAGAGCATGAAATTTTTAAAACCACTACTAGGGTTGTTTTCAATAAGCGCTTTAACGCTCTCAGTAGCACAGGCAAGTATGCCCAAAAGCCAAGTATTATTAGCCGATTTAAATACTCCTTATGGCCTGCAAGTTACTATTGTGAGCGACAGTGATAGTTATAATAATCAGCCTCATATACACAATAATGGTGTTTACTTTACCCATGAAGTATTAAGTATTGAGCAAAGCCAAACCGATATTGCTTACTACGACTTTGCAACAAAACAAATTATTAATATAACCAATACGCCAGTAAGCGAATACTCACCTACCGTAATGCCAAATAAACAAAGCTTATCGGCAATTGTGGTAGAGGCCAATGGCAAGCAAAAGCTATGGCAATATCCGCTTGATAGCGAAGTTGCAGCAAGTCGTATTTTTGACTGGATAGAGCCAGTGGGATATCACGCATGGGGTATAAATAACGATTTAGTAATGTTTATTTTAGGTGAGCCACATACATTACAATATAGCTTGGTTGCAGCGGCAAAAGGGCAAGTTGTGGCAAAAAACATTGGTCGTACGCTTATTTACAATCATACAATGGCGCAGTTTATATTTAGTTACACCCAAAATGAGCAACATATTGTAGCGCGTTTTAACCCACAAACTAAGCAGGTAGAAAACTTACTTAGATTGCCGCTACAAGTACAAGACTTTATCTTAAAAGACGACAGTACGCTGGCTTATGCGCTTAACAACCGTGTTTACCAACGTAACCTTAGTGGCAATAACACTGTATCGCAATGGCTGGATTTAACACCCTATTGCCATACCAATATTACCCGTATGAGTTATAACAACGACAAACTTGCTTTTGTTTGTGATGTAGCTGAGGACTAATTTAAATAAATTCAGACTTTATAATGCGTATGCGTTAAGGTTATGCGCAAATTTAACTAATAGGGATTACAACGTGGCTTATAGTGCAGACGAGCTTACTGAGCAGCTAATTAAATTAGAGTGTAGAAGTAATTTTAAAATAAAGAATATTGCCGAATACATGTTAGTTAATTCAAAAGAAGCGTTTTACACGCACAGTGAAGGCGGCAAAGGTAAAATTATAATTCGCCCAGCATTTGAAGTGTTTAGTGATGATTTTACCGATATTGATGGGGTAGTGCGTACTCAGGGTTATTTTCATAGTAGCGAAATGACGCGTTTTCCTACGCGCATTTATAAAAGTGCACAGCCGATTCATTATGGTGTCGCGTTTAAAATAAACTCTGAGCAAGCAGCAAAAGATTTTATTGCTAAACTAACGATGATTTTAGGTGGGTAATAGTAAAGGTTTATAAGTCAGCTTTCAGGCTTCAGATTTAACAAAATATCGGCCAAGCTGGGTTTAGGTTATAAGTAGGCAAGGCAGTATACCGCGCTTTTTTAAAGCCTGGTAAATTTAACACCACAGCGCAAAATGCTAGGTATTAGTAAAAAACAAACCAAGCTCGCAGTAAATTATTAGCTACGAAGCTTGGTTTTGTTATCAGCTCTAGGCTCTAAAATAAAACCTAGAACCCTAATATAGCTACTTACCTTTTAAGAAGTTATTAACCGATTCAAGCTCACGATTTTTCAGTGCAATACAATCATTAGTGCTTTCTTCTAGTTTACTTAAAGTACGAGCGTAACCTGGTATTTCAGCTAACTTAGTATTAAAGAAGCTTTGTGTTGTGGCAAAGCTATTTGCATCACAATTTGCAGTTGTAAAATACGGTAGGTTAGGGATAAAAAACGGCGGTAAGCTTGCTGTTACTTTATCGTAATTACTGTAAACCCAGTCAATAAACAGCGCTTGGCGCTCATCAGTATAGCTTTGTCCTGCTAAAATAGTGCGCATGTCGGATGCGGTTACTTCATCTGTTAAGCTGTAAGCCAATACTGCTTTTTGCAGTGCAGGTTTTGCAAAGTAGCCCATAGCCGAGAGCATATTAGTACGTACTTGTGGATCTTTGGTGGTTTTAAAGGTTGCCATAAATTGATCAAGCAACGCTTTATCGCCGTTAAAAGCAGCTAAAGTTAAATAAGTACCTGCTAAGTACGGGTCTACTTTTTGTGGATCGTTTAAATAAACCTGAGTTTGCTGTTTTGCTTTATTGATCACATTTTGATCTTCGCCATCAAAACCTAAACGCGATACAACCGCAGCTCGAAGTTGTGAAATAGCGCCATCTTCACCTACTTTTGCCTCTAAGCCGTATTTCTTAGCCGCAGGGGTTACTGCACCACGAATAAATTTAGGCCATAAGTCTTTATTGCTATCGTCTTTAAAGGTGCGTTGTTGCGATACTAAATAGCCCAGCGCGGTATTAGCAACGCGAGGGTGGCTGTCGCTTATAAATACTTCAAGCGTTTGCATTAACTTAGCGGCCGATATAACACCAGCATCAAGTAGTGCATCGGTAGCAGATAATAACGCTAAACGTTCGCGGTCATCTAGCTTGTCAGCAGCATTGTCGATAAGCGCACTAAACTGTGCATCGTCCATCACCCAGCGGTAATAACCCAATGCGCCTTGATCGGGATAAATCCACTCGGGTGCAAAATCTAAATCTAGCGTTTGGCTTTGTTTATTAAGTAATACGTTCGCTGTTTTTACTTTATCGCCCGCGCCATATTTAATTGCAACAGGCACATTCCATAATTGCTCAGGCGCATCAACACCGGCATTTACAAAGCGACTTTGCGATATAGTTATTTTACTACCTTGCTGAGCTACTTTAATCAGTGGGTAGGAAGATTGCTCAATAAACGATTTTAAAACACTCGCTACATCTTTATTAGAAGCTTTGCCAAGTGCTTGCCATAAATCGGCAGCTTCGGCATTTTTATAGGAAAATTCTTTTAAGTAATTTTGAATACCTTTTTGAAAGGCCTCCTCACCTATCCAGTTTTCAACCATAGCAAGTACCGAGCTACCTTTGCTATAAGCAAGGCCTAAACCATCCATAATATCGGCTTCGGTTTTAATTGGTTTACGAATTGGTTTAGTACTCAAACGTGCATCAAGTGGCATAACGTTATTTTGTGGTAAATCTAGGTGCGATTCAAATTCAGGGTTTAGTTGCTTGGTAATTTTTGCCGCCATCCAACTAGCAAACGCTTCGTTTAACCATAAATCGTTCCACCACTTCATAGTGACTAAGTTACCGTACCATTGGTGTGCAAGTTCGTGAGCAATAATAGACACATTGCGTTGTTTTTTACTGCGCGTAGCGGCAGCTAAATCAACCAATAAAATATCTTCTCGGTAGGTTACAAGTCCTGAGTTTTCCATGGCACCAAACGGAAATTCAGGTACAGCCACCGAATCTAGTTTTTGATACACATAAGGAATACCAAAATACGCCTCAAGTGCGCCTAGTACTTTTGGCATGTTTTCTTTTGCGTACTGGGCTAAATGAATTTTACCTTGTGGGGTAATTACGCGCCCTGGCACCGACATACCTTCAACATTAAGCTCTTCAAAAGGGCCCACAGCCATTGCTACTAAATAAGAAGGAATAGGCGGTGTTTTATCAAAAAAGTGGGTGGTCATGTCGCCATTTACTGTAGTTTTAAGCTCAGGTGTATTGGCATATACTTTTTGTGAGGTAGGCGCGGTAATAGTGAGCTGAAATGGAATTTTGTAGCTTGGCTCGTCAAACACCGGAAATGCACGGCGCGCATCACTCATTTCAAACTGAGTAAATAAGTAAGGTGTACCTTGATCTAATGTTTTATATAGCCCAACACTTTGGCGATTATATGGCGCTGAAAAATCAATTTTTAAGGTGTATTTACCCGGCTGAATTTGCTCATCACAGCTAAATTTTACTTTACCGGTTTTGAGCATTTCGCTGTTTAAGTCACAATTTTGCTCGCCAAGTAATTGTGCCATTTTAGTTGCGTAAGCCACGCCGTTTAGTTCTATGTAGTTAGTTGGCTTGAGTACTTCTAAAATAATTTCAGTCATTCCAGTAAAGGTATCTTGGCTTGGATCGAGTGTTAACGACACTGATTGACTGCTTGGTTTTGCGAGTTTTTCAATTACGAATTCGTTAGCATTTGCTGCGTTAATCGCGAATGCAACACTTACGGTTAAGAGGCTTTTAAGAAACATAGTATCCCTAGTTTATTATTGTTATAAATGACTAAAGCAGACAGCGTTACCACGCTACTTCAATAGAAACGGTATTATATGCGGATATCCTAGCAGCTTTCTTTTATGGAGTAATCGAATAACCCCGGATTTGGACGAGTAAAGAGTAACAAAGTTTGTCAGTGACTATCGCGATTGATAAAGCGCTGCCAATGCAGTTGTGAGTTAATAACGCGAATTTGCCCAATTATGCTATTTAACACTGCTACATTGCTATAATTTGGGTGTGGGTATTCGTTAAAGCCCATTAAATAATTAAACGCGTCTTTAGAGTTGGCTTGCAGTGCATAAATACGTACTTGCTGCTCAAAGTTAAGCCGCAGGCTACTTATAGCGGTTTTCATTCCGAGTTGGTCAATGTTTGGAATTGCACATTTTTGTAAGTAACCAGCGCGCTCGCCTTCGCCGCTAAACCAAATGCGAACTTTTTCGCTGTAGCGACCGGTTTTAGTTGGCAAGTCGAACATTAATCGCTGTTGGTTTTGGCTTTTTATAAATGCTAAATAGTCGTTAAAGCCAGCATTAATTAGCGCTTGATGTACAGGAATAAGTCGCGGTTTTATTTTTCCGTGGGTATGAAAACTAAAACATAAAATGTTTTGCTCAACAGTTAAGTCATCAAGTGTTAAACAGCCTATTTCGTCACTATAAGCGCCCGTATAGTAAGCAATTAATGGCAACCAAAAATGCCAATGTTTTGCTTGTTCACGCACCACGCGCATATCGCCATAAATATAGCCAGTGTAAAGTGTGTGCAGCTCCATAGCTGAAAAAGGACGGCGACCAAGATGGGTTTTCAACGGTGTACCTTGAAAATAATGACAAAATACATTTTATACCCAAAACATA
Organism: Pseudoalteromonas sp. JB197; assembly: GCF_002332205.1. Taxonomy (NCBI): domain Bacteria; kingdom Pseudomonadati; phylum Pseudomonadota; class Gammaproteobacteria; order Alteromonadales; family Pseudoalteromonadaceae; genus Pseudoalteromonas; species Pseudoalteromonas sp. JB197. Next base: position 2,195,802 of record NZ_NRGZ01000001.1, on the reverse strand, counting down.
GCAAGATGCGAGTATGTTTTGGGTATAAATACTTATACCTAATTAATTAAAACAAAAAAGCCAACTAGCACGAATGCAGTTGGCTTTTTTTATGCTTTATTAATTAAGCTATAGTGAATTATTCACTTAATGCGCGTGCTAAACCTACTGGTTCAATTTCTACGCATACTTGGTCGTCATTCCAGTTAAGGCCAACTAAAGCATTGTCTTCGTTTAGGTCTTCAACCCATTCATCTAAAAATTCATCAAGGCCAATTTCTACTGGGCTGTACTCTTTCCACTCGTCTTTACACTGAGCTTTAGCAGCCGCTTCGCTTTCCCAAAGTAGTAATACGTCAGTCTCGTCAAATTGATTTGAATCACACACTACAAAGCCATTATCTTCTGCACCTAGTGCCCAAATTACTTCGCTCATACGTACTTTTTCAACAAAGTTGACTAGTTCTGATTCAATCTCGATATCGCTCATGTGTTTACCTTTTTAAATTAATGACTAGGACTGGTATTTATTGCTGCTTGGCGTTGGCCATATTGCTCATAAAAAGCAACAAGCGCTGAATGCTGACTAATGTCGGTTAGTTCACGAAAGCAAATCCAATCAAGCAGGCAGTATAAACTGATGTTGAGGTATTCACAGCCTTTAAATTCATCATCAGTTAAATGATCATTTAAAAAGTGTAATGTTTCAACAATACGTTCGTTTTGCAAATTAAAAAATAACGCATCACTTTGCGTATCAAAACCAGAGCGCTGGCATAAAAGCATTTCCACTAAAGAGTCATTACAGGCATTAATAGTGGTAAGTAAGTGCTCTTGCGGCCAAGTTAATTTTGGCTGTGCTGTTTTTTCAAGTAAATAACGCAGTATTGAGTTTGAATCACTAAGGGTTAAATTGCCATCTACGAGAATAGGGATTTTGCGTGCTGGGTTTTTGCTCACCATAGTTGGGCGATCTTGCGCTGAAAAAATATCCAGATTAATAAACTCTAAATCACAGTTATTTTCCAGCGCCCATATTCTAATACGGCGTACATAAGGCGAGGTAACAGAACCAAATAGTTGCATAATTACTCCATAAAAAAGCCGCATAAGCGGCTTTTTTCAAAATTTACAGTACAGAATAAGTTACTCTGAACGGCTGGTTACTTCAAGTAAATGGTAACCAAACTGTGTTTGTACTGGGCCTTGTACTTGATTAATTGGCGCAGAGAACACCACTTTATCAAACTCTGGCACCATCATACCTGGGCCAAACTCACCAAGAGCACCGCCATCTTGACCTGAAGGACAGTTAGAGTGTGCTTTTGCTAACACAGCAAAGTCTTCACCTTGTTCAATTTTTTCTTTTAAATCTAAACACTGTGCTTCACTATCTACTAATATATGTCTTGCGCTTGCCACTGTCATAAAATCTCCTAATAATTAATCTGGTTGTTTTTTAATCATACTAACGTGTATTTTAGTTAGTTTAAACTAATTGTAACGGTTTTAACCTAGTTAATAGCTAATGTCGCTTCAATTGCTGCAGTTAGTTTTTCTGATTCGGGGGCTACTTTACTGTTAAAGCGCGTAATTGTTTTACGATCAGCAGACACTAAATACTTATAAAAATTCCAATTAGGTGAGCTGGTTTGGCTATTTAAGTGTTTAAAAATAGGGTTTGCATCGCTGCCGCGCACTGCGCTGGTGGCAAACATAGTGAAAGTAACCCCGTAATTAACAAAGCAGACTTTGGCGGTGTCTTGCTCGTTGTTTTCTTCTTGAAAAAAATCATCAGAAGGAAATCCCAATACCACTAAGCCTTGATCTTTATATTTATTATAAACCGCTTCAAGCCCTGCAAATTGCGGCGTAAAGCCACAGTTACTCGCTGTATTAACAATTAGCAGCGGTTGGTTTTCAAATTGGCATAAGTTAACAAACTCTTTTGAGCGTAGTTTACGCAAAGTAACGTTAGTAAAGTCTTGGCAGTTATTTTGTTTTTTAATGGGGTGCTCAGCCGTGCTTTGCGCTTGAGCTAATGTGGGTAAAAGTAACGCCATTAATGCTAATAATATTATTTTTATCATTTTTAATGCCTAAAGTTAAAAGGTTACATATTGTTTATAGTCTCAATGATACGCTAATATAAACGCAACTGATCAACCTTATCTAGACCTTATGACAATCCGTTTAGCACGCCCAGAAGATTTAAAAACTATAGTCGCAATTTATAACGAAACCATTGCCAGCAGAATGGTTACCGCCGATACCGAAGAGGTAAGCGTTACCGACAAGCAAGCTTGGTTTGATAGTCACACTTCTCAGCGGCCAATTTATGTATATTCTGAAAATGACCAAGTGTTAGCATGGCTTAGTTATAAACCGTTTTATGGGCGCGTAGCTTACGAAGGCACGGTAGAAATAAGTATTTATATTACCGCTAAAGCACAAGGCAAAGGTTTAGGTAAAACACTGATGGAGTTTGCCCAAACGCAAGCTAAGCAACTTAATATTAAAGTGCTGCTAGGGTTCATTTTTAGTCATAATTTACCCAGTATTAAACTATTTAAACACTTTAATTTTAGTGTGTGGGGCGAGTTACCACAGGTGGCCATTATGGATAATAACCCTTACAGCTTAACTATTTTTGGTAAGCACTTATAACCGTAGCGATTAATTAAAAGTGCTTACTCCACACCTAAACATTTAAGCGTCGCGGGGTAGGCCTTTTTCAACAATTCTGATAAGCCTTGCGGTTTTACGCAGTATAGTACCTTGCTTATTGCGTTGCTGTTGCAGCGCCCAATTTATATGCTCTAAAACCAGTTCACTGCAAGCTAAGCTTTTATCTTCTAGGGCATGAATAATGCTAGGGCTAAATTCAGCATTACCTAAGCCTACAGCCAAATTACGCAACCAACGCTCGTGGCCAATACGACGAATAGGGCTGCCTTCGGTGTTTTTTAAAAAAGTGGCTTCATCCCAAGCAAACAGCTCAAGCAGGTCTTTATCTTTTAATTGAATGCGCGGATGAAAATCATTTTCGTCGGTAAGTTGGCCATAACGATTCCACGGGCAAACTAATTGGCAGTCGTCACAACCATAAACGCGGTTACCTAATAATGTTCGGTATTGCTCTGGAATAGGGCCTTGTAGCTCAATGGTTAAGTACGATATACACTTACGTGCATCTACCACGTAGGGCTCAACAATAGCGCCAGTTGGGCATAGTGTTATGCAGGCTACGCATTTACCACAGCCTTCAAAGGTGTTTTCTGCATCTATGGGCAGCGGTAAATCAACAAATAACTCACCTAAAAAAAACCAAGAACCGGCTTCTTTATTAATAAGTAATGAGTGTTTACCGCGCCAGCCCAAGCCTGCTTTTTCAGCAAGTTGGCGCTCAAGTACCGGGGCTGAGTCGACAAAAGGCCTAAAACCGTATTCGCCAATTTCGAGCTCTATTTTTTGGCCTAATTTTTTTAAGCGATTACGCATTAATTTATGGTAGTCGCGGCCAAGAGCATAGCGACTTATATACGCTTTTTCTGAGTTTTTAAGGGTTTTGGCAAAACCTGCATCGGGGGGCAGGTAATTCATTTTTACTGAAATAACACGCTGCGTTCCGGGCACTAACTCAGCAGGGCGAGCGCGTTTCATACCATGAGCGGCCATGTAATCCATATTGCCATGGTAGCCGGCGTCGAGCCAGCGTTGCAGCTGCGTTTCATGCTTGCTTAAGTCTATATCAGTAATGCCTACTTCGCTAAAGCCAAGCTCTTGTCCCCACGCTTTAATTTGTTGGGCAAGGTTTTTATAATCAGGAACTGCGTCGCTCACATGCATCACACGGTTAAATAAATAGCTGGGTAATTTAACATATTTAGCTTATGGGTAAAACGCTTGTTATACCCATAAGCTTGTTAGCAAATACCTATTTTTAATAAAATAGGTATTACTGCACAAAGCGTTTTAGTTGTTGTTGTGTTTGTTGGCTGAGGGTTTGTGATTGTTGGCAATCATTAAGTGCTGTATCTATGGTTTGTTTGGCTTGCTCGCCAAGCGCTACAATATGCTCTACCGATTGGTGGGTTTGATTTTGTGTTTGCTCAAGTAAGTGCACAGCCTCGGCAATTTGTTGTAACTGTTGCTGGTTATGCTCAAATTCAGTAAGCATATTAGTAAAACCATTAGAAGTACTATTAATTGATTTTTGCGCATTGTGTGAGTGAGTAATTAATTGCTCTGACTCTTTATTTGTTTCGTTTACTAGCTCGTTCATTTGGTTTATAAAATCACTAATTTGCCGCGTTGCACCACTTACCTTAATTGAAAGAGTACGCACTTCATCGGCAACTACCGCAAAACCACGTCCCGCATCACCGGCTCTTGCTGCTTCAATGGCGGCATTTAGGGCTAGTAGATTGGTTTGATCAGAAAACTCTTCCACCATTTTTAAAATGCTACGAATGTTTTCACTGTTTTCTTTTAAGCCTGAAATAGTTGCCGAAAAGCCGGTTAGCATATCGGTTATTAATTTTACTTGTTGCACTAAGGCCGACAACTCTGTTGCCGAAAGCTTAACAAAATTTAAATGCTCACTATTTATTTTATGCACGCTGTCGGTATTGCTTACTATATTTTGTAAGCTCTGCGCTATTTGGTTGCTGGCATTTATAATGGTATGGCTTAAATGTATTTGTTGTCCGCTTAATTGATCAGTATGTTGCATAGACTGAGTTACTTGCGCGGTACTTTGCACGCCTGCTTGGGCGCTATTGTAGGTTGTGTTTAGTAGCTGATTTAAATGCTCAGTAAAAAGATTGTATTGCTCGCTTAGTTCACGAAACTCATCATAAGTAAAATGGGGTAACTTTGCCGATAAGTCTGCATCTTGCTGGTTTATATTTATTAGCGTGTCGCGCATTGCCTTTACTGGGCGCACCATTAAAAATCGCATATAAAATAGGGTGAAAATAAAGCCAGCCACAATCACTAAAGCTAATGCCCAAAATACCCCAGTACTTTGTTGGTTTAGGGTTAAGCTTTCATACAGCCAAAATAAAGTAATAGCCTGAAATAAAAATACAAAACTTAAATTACCCACAATTTTGCGCGTTAAGGTAAAAAAAAGTGTTTTTTCTAAAAAATTATAAATTCGCATATAGCTACTCATTATGTACAGACCATTTGGTTATTATTAATCACCTAAGTAAGCTTTAGTTTGTGCCGGATAATTTGTAAAAATACCATCCACACCTAAATCTAGCATCAGCTTTATATCTTGTTGTTTGTCTACAGTGTACGCATAAATTATTAAACCACGTTGTTTTGCATCATCTACAAAGGCTTTATTTATAAAGTTTTTATCTACATGAACACTGTACGCGCTTAAGTCTTCAGCAAACTTTGCATAATTAATTGGTATAGATGACGTTAGTGCACCCATTTTTAGCCAAGGTAAGCGTTTTTTTAACCAGGCTAGTTGATGATGATCGAACGACGACACTAAAATGTTATCTGCTGATATGCGTTTTTCTGTAATGTTTTTTTCAACTTGAGCTGCAAACTGTTCAAGATTAAAAGTATGTTTTAGCTCTAAATTTAAGAGTGTTTGATTATTATTCCAATCAAAAAGTTGCTGTAAAGTTGGTACTTTTTCGCCATTACCAGCATTGAGTTGCATAATGTGAGCAGCAGTAAAGTTACACACTTTACCTACGCCGTTAGTGGTTCTATCAAGCCAAGTGTCGTGAATGATCATGTAATCATCAAGTGCGCTTTGTACATCTACTTCAATGCCGTCAACGCCTATTTGTAAGGCCGCCATAATGGCGCTTTGGGTGTTCTCTGGAAAGTGCCCACTGGCACCGCGATGGGCAAATACTTTCATTGGCGTGATTTCCGTGCAATAGACCAAGTTTCAAAACAAGCAGCGCTAACAATTAATGCACCACCAATAAAAGTGGCGATAGAGGGGCGCTCATGCAAAATAATAATAGCTAATAATGTGCCGTAAAGTGGCTGAAGGCAAGCAATTAGCCCCGCAGTTGCCGCCGATAAATGCTTTAAACTGGCAGCAAATAATGAGTGTGGAGCTGCGGTAAATATAACTCCCGCAACTAAAATAAGCACCAAATCGTGATTAGTGGTCGCATAAATAGGCACTTCAATAAACGCGCAAAGCATTAGGCTGGCAACCAAGGTTTGATAAAACATGGTTTGCGGGCCACCGTATTGATTAAAATAGCGCTTATGAATGATATTACGAATGGCAAAAAAGAACGCCGAAATAACCCCAGTGATCACCCCAAGTGTTACATCATTCCCTAAATTTGCATTAGGTATTAATAAATAAATGCCGATTAACACTACCGCCGCACTAATAATATCTTTTGCTTTGGGCTTACTTTTATGAAAAAACGGTTCTAAAAACACGGTTATTACCGGGTAGCTAAAAAAAGCCAACATACCAATGGTGATCCCAGCAAGTTGCATTCCCGCAAAATAAGTTACCCAATGTATGCCTACTGCCACACCGAGTAACAGGGCAATTAAGTAATCTTTACCTTGGTTTAGCTTAATCGGTTTTTTTTGCATGCCGAGCAAAATAAAAATAGCGATGCCGGCTATGGCTGCACGATACACGGTAATGTCGAGTGCATTTAAACCAATTAACTTTGCAAATAGCGCAGTGCCGCCAAAGAGTAATACGGCAATGTGTAGGTAAATTAAACTTTGCTGTTGCGACTGCATGTTATTTCCTTATGTTGGCTCATCTAAATATTGCAGACAATGGTTAAGATGAATTTTTGATTTTTCGTGACAAATGTAAGCAAAGTTAGCTGTATTTAAGGTAATGTAACTAAAATCGAATTTACTTTTAATATTCGTTTAGCTTACACTCGTTAGTAGGTTACTGCGTTTAAAATTGATAAATACAGGAATTAAACGTTTATTTGTAAAGTTGTGCGTAAAAACACTAAACCAAGCTTGAGTGTATTAATAACAAAAACGCGCTGCTGAAACAGCATTAATAATTAAAATAATGAAAAATGAGGGAATAAATGACACGTTTTATAGCAATAAAAACCGAAGAAAGCACGGCCGTTTTAACCATGAATACCCCCGAAAACCGCCATAATCCAGAGTTTTTGGCTGAGTTTAATCAGCATCTTGATCAAATAGAAGCCGATAAAAATATTAAGTCGGTGGTGCTTACATCTAACAGTGAAAAAAATTGGTCATTGGGAATCGATCTAGAGTGGATGGCTAATACGAGTAATACCCCAGAAACAATTGCCGGCTTTATGAGCGATGTAACCGCGTTATTAAAACGCATTGTTACGTTTCCTATGCCGATTATTGCCGCGTTAAACGGCCATACTTTTGGTAATGGTGCAGTATTGGCCTGCGCTTGTGATTTTAGGCTAATGAAATCTGATAAAGGATTTTTTTGTTTTCCTGAAGTCGATGTGATGGTGCCATTTTTACCCTCAATGTTTCCTATTATTAATAAAGCTATTCCACAAGCCTTTTTTAACCGTTTAGCTATGTCGGGTATGCGAGTAGGGGCACAAGAGTTATTAGATAACAAAGTAGTAGAAGCTATTTTTGCCGATGAAGCTCAATTACAAGCAGGTGCGCTGGGCTTTGCACAACAGTTTAATAAAAACCGTTGGATTTACGCTCAAAATAAAACCCAAATGAATAAACAAATAGTGTTAACCATGGAAACAGAAGATCCGATCTTTATCGATAATATCAGTAAATTGTTATGGAAAAATTTACAGCAAAAATAATTCTAACTTAGCGTCAAACAGGCCTTAATGAGTTTGTTTGAACTACTAATTTTAGTTACTAATTTTAACTTATAGCAGAATAAACCCGCCACAAAATTAAGGGCGGGTTAAGCCCGGTTAGGCTAAGTTTTTAAATACAAAAAGTAAGGTAAAAGTGCTTTATTAAAAGTTTAATAGCTTTTACCTGTCTCATTTTAGCTATATGGGTTAAAATACCTACATAACCAAACTAACAAGATAGTGAATGTCAAACCAAGATCCAAATCTCAGTCGAGAACAAGAAAAGTACGAAAACCCAGTCCCTAGCCGTGAGTTTATACTTACTCACCTTCAAGAGCGTTCAAAACCTGCTAACTATGCACAGTTATGTGAAGAACTAGCGGTAAACGATGAAGAACGGCAAATCGCATTTAAACGCCGCCTTCGTGCTATGGAACGTGACGGCCAGCTGTATTTTAATAAGCATAAATGTTACGCCCTAATTGACGAAGCCGGTTTAACTAAAGGCAAAGTAGTAGGCCACAGAGACGGTTTTGGCTTTTTAGAAGTTGAAGGCGAGAATAAAGATTGGTTTATTGCTAAGCACCAAATGAATATGGTGTTGCATGGCGACATTGTACTTGCTAAAGGCACTAAACGTGGCTCTGGCTCAAAATGCGATGCACGTATTATAAAAGTACTTACCAACGAGCGAGCGCCTATTGTTGGTCGCTATTTTGTTGAGCATGGTATTGCCGTTGTGGTTGCCGAAGATCCGCGTATTACCCAAGACATAATGATTTTACCGGGAAGCGAAAACGGCGCGCGTCATAACCAAATGGTGCAAGTTAAAATAACGCAAAACCCCACCCGAAATATGAACGCGGTAGGTAAAGTAATTGACGTACTTGGCGAGCATTTAGCCCCAGGTATGGAAATAGAAGTTGCCCTGCGTAACCACGATATTCCGCACGTTTGGCCTGAAGAAGTTGAAGCGCAAGTAGCCCACCTTGGCGAATTTGTTGACGAGGCTGACAAGCAAAACCGCGTAGATTTACGCGACCTACCTTTAGTAACCATAGATGGCGAAGACGCACGCGACTTTGATGATGCCGTTTATTGTGAGCCTAAAAAGTCAGGTGGTTGGCGTTTATGGGTTGCCATTGCCGATGTATCGCATTACGTAGGTATGAACACCCCGCTAAACAAAGAAGCCATAGAGCGCGGTAACTCAGTGTATTTTCCTGAGCAAGTAATTCCTATGCTGCCTAAAGTATTGTCTAACGGCTTATGTTCGCTTAACCCTGAAGTTGACCGCTTATGTATGGTTGCCGAAATGACAGTGTCAGATTCGGGCAAGCTTTCGGGTTATAAGTTTTACGAGGCGATAATGAATTCGCATGCACGTTTAACTTACACCAAAGTAAATGCCATTTTACAAAACGATGAAAAACTACGTAAAGAATATGCGCATGTAGTGCCACATTTAACCGATTTACAGCAAATGTATTTAGCGCTTAAATCGGCTCGCCAAGAGCGTGGTGCAATTGAGTTTGAAACTCTCGAAACTCGTTTTGTATTTAACGCACAGCGTAAAATAGAATCGATAGTGCCGGTTATTCGTAACGATGCGCACAAACTCATTGAAGAATGTATGATTTTAGCCAACGTATCGGCGGCTAAATTACTTGAAAAACACGAAGCCAGCACGCTATTTCGTGTGCATGACGAGCCAGATAGCGAAAAACTAGGTAACTTTACTAAGTTTTTAGGCGAACTTGGTATTGAGAGCACGTTAAGCGACGAGCCAACACCTAAAGAAATTACTCAAGTGCTAGCTCGTTTAGGCGATCGCCCAGAAGCAGAGCTTATTCAAACCATGCTGCTGCGCTCAATGAAGCAAGCTGTGTATCAACCAGATAACATAGGCCACTTTGGTTTAGCTTTATCTGCTTATGCGCACTTTACTTCACCAATTCGTCGTTACCCCGACTTAGTAGTGCATCGTGCTATAAAAGCGGTACTAAAAGCACAAGGCCAACATACTTCAGGCGAATACGCATACACAGATGACGAAGTAGATAAGTTAGGTGAGCAGTGTTCTACCACAGAGCGCCGCGCCGACGATGCTACTCGCGAAGTAGCCGATTGGTTAAAATGTGAGTTTATGCAAGATCACGTTGGCACTGAGTTTGATGGTGTTATTTCATCGGTAACCAATTTTGGTTTATTCATTCGTTTAGATGATTTGCAAATTGATGGCCTTATTCATGTTGCCAACTTAGGCAATGAATTTTTTGCCCATGATGCCGCAAAACATTGTTTAATAGGCGAGCAAACGCACAAAGTATATCGCCTTGGCGATAAAGTAACGGTAAGTGTTGCATCGGTTAGCTTAGAAGACAGACGCATAAACTTAACCCTTAAAGGCGATAAAGCGCAAGACCGATACACGCGCCGCCGTGGGCCAAAAGGCACTGATAAATCTGAGCATGCACCTGCGAGTGTACGTTCACAGTTAAAAGCAGGCAAAGTACCGGGTAAAAAATCGCATGGCGATGAAAAACCTAAAGGTAAAAAAAGGCCAGCAAGCAAAGATAAAGGTAAACCTGCAAATAAGTCGGCAACTAAACCAGCAGACAAAAAAGCAGTAGATGCCACAGCAAATAAAAAACCGAAAAAAAAGGCCGTTAAAAAGCCTAAAAGAGTAGGCAAAAATGCCCGCAAACGTAATACCCCAGGAGCAGAAAATACGTGAGTAATGAATTAATTTTTGGTTTTCATTCTGTTGAAGCGATTTTAGCAAGCGAACCAGAGCGTTTTGTAGAAATTTACGCGCTTAAAGGGCGTGACGATAAACGCTCAACCCCGATTATTGATGAAGCACTTAAATTTGGTATTTCAGTACAGTACATGCAACGCAAAGCCCTTGATAGCAAATCAAAAGGCGAGCAGCATCAAGGTATTATTGCCAACGTAAAAGCAGCACCAACGTTTAACGAAAAAGATCTTGATGCGATTATTGCACGTGAAGATACTCCATTTTTGTTAGTGCTTGATGGCATTACTGATCCGCATAACTTAGGTGCATGTTTACGTAGTGCCGACGCCGCTGGAGTACATGCTGTAATTGTACCTAAAGATCGCTCAGCTAAGCTTAACGGCACAGCGCGTAAAGTTGCCTGTGGCGCAGCCGAAACAGTACCGCTTATTCAGGTTACTAACCTTGCACGTACATTGCGCGAAATTAAAGACGCTGGTGTTTGGGTTGTAGGCACTGCAGGCGAAACCGATAACCACGTATTTGATGCCAGCTTAACAGGGCCAATGGCTATTGTTATGGGTGCCGAAGGCGAAGGCATGCGCCGTTTAACCCGCGAACATTGCGACTTGTTAGTTAAAATACCTATGGCGGGAACGGTTTCAAGCTTAAACGTATCGGTAGCCACAGGTATTTGTTTATTTGAAGTATTACGCCAACGTAGCGTTAATAACTAAGTTATTAACTGGCTCGTTTAAGCAATAAAAAAACCGAGGTTGAAAATTCAACCTCGGTTTTTTTGTGTTCGTAATTTAATGCGGTTGTTATAAACGGTTCAATAACAAGGCAATAATTTAGATGTGTAGTGTTTCCTGCATAAAAAATTATTACCGCTGTTAGTGAGCCGTTTAACCAGCTTAAAGCTTAAAGCTTAAAAGCTGTAAGTGTAGCCCAACTGTAGGGTACGAGGCTTACCTGGTTGGATACCGCCATTAGCACGATTAGCAATGTAGGTTTTATCAAACAAGTTATCAACGCTTAAGTATACTTTTTGATTGTCGTCGATGCGGTATTTAGCGGCTAAATCCCATACCACACGGCTATTAATAGCATTTAAGCCAGAGTCGGTTAAATCTGCATGTGAGTCAGATACATAGCGCAGTTGGCTGTGTACAACAAATGCTGATAATTCAGCACCCATAGAGAGTGCTACTTGGTTTTTTGGCACGTAAGGCATAGCGTCGCCTTTTTCTACTGTGCCCCAAATTTCTGAATCAAAAGTGTTTTTAAATTCAGAATCTGTGTAGGTGTAAGTTAACTTAACCGGGAACATAACAGTATCGGTGTTAAAAGTATGGCCTGCACTAAATTCAACGCCAGAAACAGCTACTTCACCATAGTTATATTGATCGCCAATGTTCTCATCGCTACACCCTACAGCGGCAGTACAATTACCGTGCATGTTGTCGTAATCAGAATAAAATGCAATAATTTCACCATTAATACCGCTTACGTTATAGCGTGAACCAAATTCAATATTTACACTTTTTTCTTCTTCTTGGTCGGCATTACCCGGCGCGGCTGGTGCATAACCTTGTTGAATACCAGCAAGTAGAGTGATGTTGTCGTTTACTGTGTAAGTTGCACCGAGTGACGGCACTAAAATATCAGTGTCGTTCGACACATTTTTAGTTAAACCATTGCTGCGTGTAGGATCCGACTTTGCCCACTCTTCACGGGTAATCGTAATGTCTTCGAAGCGCAGGCCTGCACTGATCACTAATGCATCTAGCGTCCATTCGTCTTGAATAAATAAAGTACGTGCAGTGGCACTATCTACGCGGTTACTGTCTGAGCCCGGAACTCCGCGCTCTGTCAGTGTCATGCTTAAGTCTTGATTAAGCGTGTACTCGTCTTGCCACTGAAAGCGATCCATTTCGTCTTCATGGTAACGCATACCCACAGTTATATAGTGATTGCCAGCAGGAATATGCAGCTCAGACTGAATACCTTTAGCTTGGTAGTCGCGGTTATTTGCTTTTATAGCAATGCCTTCAATACCTTGTGCGGTAGGGTTGGCTTCAAATTCGCTGTACTGCTCAAGGTAGCTTTCGCTTACTTTACTGGCTTTATACCAGTTACGATGAAAGTCGTTTAAATATGCCGTAGCAAGTAGTTCGTAACCTGCACCAAAGCGATATGCATAGTTAAGTTGATAAGCATTGTGACGGGTATTCATTTCATCATTTTGCGATGCCGCATAACGACGGTATGGCGTTGCTTGGTAATCTGCATCGGTTAAGCCCATGTAAGTTTCGTCAGATGTTTCGTCTGAATACTTAATTTTTAGCTCAAGGTTATGCGCGTCATTTTTACCAAATGTATGGCCTAACTTTAATAGTAAATCAGTTTTTTCAAAGCCGGTGTTGTCATCGCCAACTGGCAAGTCTTTAAACCCATCTGCGCCGTAGGTAAATACTTCAATTAAACCCGCGGTATTGTTTTTTTCTTTGGCAAAATAAGCATGGCCTTTATAGTAGCCATCGCTACCTAGGGCAGCATCAAGCATACCTGTTGAGCTATTAGGCTCGGTTGGTAAGCTGCGCGATAATAAGTTTAAAACGCCACCTGTGGTACGTGGACCATATTTAACCGATGCAGCACCTTTTAATACTTCAATAGACTCCATGCGCCCCATAGTAGGGAAGTAATAAGCCGAAGGAGCCGAGTAAGGCGCAGGTGCTACAAGTACACCATCTTCCATTACTGATATTTTGTCGTTACGACCAGTGCCAGTTCCGCGCATACCTATATTAGGGCGCAGGCCGTAGCCGTCTTCTTCTTGTACGTAAACACCCGGTACAGAGGCTAAAACACGAGAAATGTCGGTAAATTCAAACTTTTGCAGCTCAGCATCCGAAATAAACGTTGCAGAGCCCGGAATATCGTTAATAGCTTGTTGTGAGCCTATAACTGTAATTTGTTCAAAGTTACGCTCTACCTTACCCATATCTTTTGCCATTGCAGTTGCACTAATAGACAAGGCAACCGCAGTTGCAAGGGTAGATACTAAAAACTTATGTGCCATTGAGACTATCCTAAATTGGGTCAATTAACTAAATTGGCGCAATTTAAACACGTTAACGAATGAGAATCAATGTTATTCAGAGTTTGCATATGTAAGTTTTTATAACTAAAAATCTTTATATATATAACTTTTAATATATGAAGATTTGTTAGCTAGTATGTGTATAAAGCAGGTTAGCCTAAGCGAAGCTTAATAAATTCGGCCAATTTAAAAACGGCGTTTTCTGGCTCACTGGCCGTTTTTACTAAGCTAATGCCAATATCACCCAAGGATGGTAAAAATTTGGTTTTAAGTTGATAATTTAGCTCGTTAGGTACAGTACTTTTAGCTAGCACTGTAATGCCTAACCCTTCTTTTAGCGCAGCAATAAGCCCGGTTAAATCGGCGTTGCTATACACAATACGATACTTTATTCCCGACCTTTCTAGCGCCTCTATAGCTCGGCGTCTGTAAATACACCCCTCGGGAGCGGTAACCAAAGTAACAGTGTCGTTTTGTGCCAGCGACAAGTCGCCCACCCATACCAGCTGATCTTGCTTAAAAATAGGAAATTGCTCCGAATCGAGCTGCTCGTTGAGTGCCAGTACTAAATCAAACTGATCTTGGCGTTCTTGCGATAATAAATGCTTACTTAAACGCGATTTAACTTCCAGTGATACTTCAGGGTATAAAGCTACAAAGTCGCCAATAATAGAGGGTAAAATACGCGCTGCAAATTCGCTTGGAATACCCAAACGTACTCGGCCGGTAATACTTTCTGAGGTAAATAGCTGCAAAATGGCATCGTTGTGTTGCATCATTTGTTTAGCCATTGGCAATAATAGCTCGCCATATTGATTAAGTACTTGGCGTTGGCCTTGTTTTTTAAATAATTTATAACCGAGCAAATCTTCTAAGCGCTTTATTTGCAGGCTAACCGCAGGTTGCGATAAGCCAAGTAAATCGCCGGCTTTAGCAAAGCCGCTGGCCTCTACTACCATTACAAAAGTGCGTAAACTATCTGTTGAAATGTTTTTCATATTTAAAATCACAATTAATATCGCCATATATATAAGCATTATTTATCAATTGATTAATAATTACAATTTGTTGTTGTACAGCGGGAGCAATATACTTTTGATATTATAAGTTTGATAGGTGTTTGTTATGACTTTTAGCCCCATTATGTTTGCCCGCCATAGCAAAGCTAACAGCGCGGTTATTAATTCTTTGCAGGCCAGCAACAACCACGTTGTAATAGACTTTAGCGGCACTGAAGCCTCGGTATTTTTAAGTAATATACTAGGCCACGATTTAACTAAGTTAACTGCCAGTGGTTTGGGTTTAATTGGCACCCTTGATGGCGATTTTAATTCCGATTATAGCTATGCCGTTTACTGCTTTAGCGAAACCGCTTTTAGATTTATATTACCGCACTGCGCAAGTCTGCAATTACAAGCACTTATAAACGAGCAACAACTGCGTTATGACATTGATTATGTGATGCGTACTGACCTAGCAAGCTTTATTTTAAGCGGCAGTAATGCCTTTGACTCAATTGTAGAAGCCTTTAAATTAACGCCGGGTTTACGTCTTTCAGATGCACAATTATGTTACGGTACGCAAAGCGGTGACGTATTTATCACAGCCATAAATAAAAACGACCAGCAACAATTTGTACTGGTGGCTAAAACTCCTGAGCTGCAAAAGTGGCAAGAGTATATGCAAGCCCAAGGCTTTGCCCTTATTCAAGGCGCTGCAGCGTAAAATATTCACCCTAACTTGGGTGCTCACAGCTTAGTATTAATATTTGGCTGTGTTTAATTACAATTTGGCAGGCGTTAAATGCAGGCCATATTATTCCCCCTCATTAAATTGAGGCCACGCCCAAATAACTGGGTTAATTTAAAAGTGAAGGAATATCATGACTTCTAAAACAGTACTTTATGCTAAGCACCTTGAAGCGGGCGCTAAAATGGTTGATTTTCATGGCTGGGAAATGCCAATTAACTACGGTTCGCAAATAGAAGAGCACAATGCAGTACGCAACGATGCCGGTATGTTTGACGTATCGCACATGACCATTGTTGATATACAAGGCGAGCAAGCACAAGCATTTTTACAAAAACTAGTAGCAAACGATGTTGCTAAACTTACCGTACCTGGTAAAGCGTTATATACCCCAATGCTAAATGAGCAAGGCGGCGTAATTGACGACTTAATAATTTATTTTTTCAGTAACACCTCTTATCGTCTAGTTGTTAACTCAGCAACTCGCGAAAAAGACTTAGCTCACCTTGCTAAAATATCAGCCGATTTTGCCGTTACCGTTACAGAGCGTAACGAATTTGGCATGATTGCAGTGCAAGGCCCTAACGCTAAAGCTAAAACTGCCACATTATTAACAGCTGAGCAAAATGCAGCAATAGAGGGTATGAAACCGTTTTTTGGCGTGCAAACAGGTGATTTATTTATTGCCACAACGGGTTATACTGGCGAAGACGGTTACGAAATTGTAGTGCCAAAAGAGCAAGCTGCCGATTTATGGCAACAACTGTTAGACGCAGGAGTTGCACCAGCAGGTTTAGGCGCACGCGACACGCTACGTTTAGAAGCGGGCATGAACCTTTATGGCCTAGATATGGACGAAAGCGTATCGCCACTAGCGGCTAACATGGCTTGGACTATTGCATGGGAACCACAAAGTCGTGACTTTATTGGCCGTGATGTACTAGTACAACAACGCGCCGACCAAAGTACTGATAAACAAGTAGGCCTAGTGCTAGAAGAAAAAGGTATCTTGCGCAGTGGCTCTAAAGTAATTGTTGATGGTGGCGAAGGTGTTATTACTTCTGGCACTTTTTCACCAACACTGGGTTACAGTGTAGCGCTTGCACGTGTACCACGTTCAACGGGCGACACCGCTCAGGTAGAAATGCGTAAAAAATTAGTTACCGTAAAAGTAGTAAAGCCTGGCTTTGTACGTAACGGTAAATCAATACTTTAAAGTATAAATAAATTTAATTTTGGTGCTATCACCCAATATAAACCAAAGGACAAAACAAAATGAGCAATATCCCTAGCGAGTTAAAGTATGCCTCTTCACACGAGTGGGTTCGCAACGAAGGTGACGGTACGTTTACTGTTGGTATTACTGAACATGCGCAAGAGTTACTTGGCGACATGGTATTCGTAGAACTTCCAGAAGTAGGCGACGAAGTAGATGCAGGCGAAGAGTGTGCAGTAGCAGAATCGGTAAAAGCAGCATCAGACATTTACGCACCAATTGGTGGCGAAATTGTTGCAATTAACGAAGAGCTAGAAGACGCACCAGAAACAGTTAACACCGACGCGTTTGGTGACGGCTGGTTATTTCGCATTAAAGCATCAGATGAGTCTGAGCTTGAAAACCTACTAAATGCAGAAGACTACGCAAACACTATTGACGAAGATTAATCTTTAGTGAGTAAAAAGCCCCATTATTTAAAACATTGGGGCTTTTATGATTTTGCTGCTTACCTTTCCATACACTGTAAGTTATTAAATCATATTAATTTTAAGTTATTGCTGGTTACCCATTAGTAATAATCACATTTTTTGGATCATAGGAATCTGGACACATGTCAAACGCCAAATCTCTTGAGCAGTTAGAGCAAACGCAAGATTTTATTCGCCGCCATATTGGGCCAAGCCCAGCGCAAGTAAGCGATATGCTTAGCGCGCTTGAAGTATCGAGTGTTGAAGAGCTGGTCGGTCAAACTGTACCTGCAGGTATTCGCCTTGAGCAGCCTTTAACCGTGGGCGAAAGCCGCACCGAAGTTGAAACACTAAGCTACTTAAAATCAGTAGCAAGCAAAAATAAAGTTTTCAAATCGTATATTGGCCAAGGCTACCACCCAACACATGTACCGCACGTAATTTTACGTAACGTACTAGAAAACCCAGGTTGGTATACTGCGTACACTCCATATCAGCCAGAGATAGCGCAAGGGCGTTTAGAGTCGTTACTTAACTTTCAAACTATGACCCTAGATTTAACCGGCCTAGATTTAGCAAGTGCATCGTTACTTGACGAATCAACCGCTGCAGCAGAGGCTATGGGCCTTGCAAAACGTGTATCTAAAGCGAAAAAAGCCAATGCATTTTTTATTGCCGACGACGTACACACACAAACAATTGACGTAGTAAGCACCCGCGCCGAGCAGTTTGGTTTTGAAATAATTGTTGGCAAAGCAGCCGACGCTGTTAACCATGAGATTTTTGGCGCGTTATTTCAATACCCATCAACAACTGGTGAAGTGGTAGACATTACCGACCTAATTGCTGGCGTACAAAGCAAAAAGGCAATTGCCTGTGTTGCTGCCGACATTATGAGTTTATTACTATTAAAAGCACCGGGTAAATTAGGCGCAGACGTAGTATTAGGTTCGGCGCAGCGTTTTGGTGTACCTATGGGTTACGGTGGTCCACATGCTGCATTTTTTGCAACACGTGACGCGTACAAACGTTCATTACCAGGTCGTATTATTGGCGTATCTAAAGACCGTTTAGGTAACGATGCACTGCGTATGGCAATGCAAACGCGTGAGCAACACATTCGCCGCGACAAAGCCAACTCAAACATTTGTACCGCGCAAGTATTACTTGCCAACATGGCAGCGTTTTACGCTGTGTACCATGGCCCACAAGGCTTAAAAACTATTGCTCAGCGTATTCATCGCTTTGCCGATATTTTAGCTGCAGGCTTACAAGCTAAAGGCGTGAGCCTTAAACACAACACCTGGTTTGATACCCTAACGGTAGTAAGCGATAGCAAAGCCGACGTTATTGCGCGTGCACTAGCAAGCGGTGTTAACTTTGCTACTAACCGCGATGGCGAATACTCAATTGCCGTATCAGAAACCACCACACGTGCAGACGTAGCGCAGTTATTTGATATTGTATTAGGCGAAGGCCATGGCCTAAGTGTTGATGCAATTGCAGCCGATATTGAAAACAATGGCAGCACGTCAATTCCAGCAAGCTTAGAGCGTGATGACGAAGTATTAACGCACCCTAACTTTAATTCGTACCACAGCGAAACTGAAATGCTGCGTTATATTAAGCGCCTAGAAAACAAAGATTTAGCGCTTAATCACTCAATGATCTCGTTAGGTTCATGTACCATGAAACTAAACGCGACTGCTGAGATGATCCCAATTACCTGGCCTGAATTTTCAAACTTGCACCCATTTTGCCCGCTAGATCAAGCACAAGGTTACCAAATCATGATGGGCGAACTGCATGACTGGCTAGTAAACATTACCGGTTACGATGCGGTTTCATTGCAACCAAACTCAGGTGCTCAAGGTGAATACGCAGGCTTAATTGCCATTCGTAAATACCATGAGTCACGCGGCGACGCTCACCGTAACGTATGTTTAATTCCAAGCTCAGCACACGGTACTAACCCAGCGTCGGCACAAATGGCCAGCATGAAAATTGTGGTGGTTGATTGTGATAAAAACGGTAACGTAGACATGGCCGATCTGAAAGCAAAAGCAGAAGCGGTAGCCGAAAACTTATCGTGTATTATGATCACTTACCCGTCTACTCACGGTGTATACGAAGAAACAATTCGTGAAATTTGCGACATTATTCATCAGCACGGCGGCCAAGTTTACATGGACGGTGCGAACATGAACGCGCAAGTGGGTGTAACGAGCCCAGGCTTTATTGGTTCAGACGTATCGCACTTAAACTTGCATAAAACCTTTTGTATTCCACACGGTGGCGGTGGCCCAGGTGTTGGCCCAATTGGTGTTAAATCGCACCTTGCGCCATTTATGCCTAACCACAGCATTATTAACGTACCAGGTACTAACGAAAGTAACGGAGCGGTATCGGCAGCGCCATATGGTTCAGCGTCTATTTTACCTATTTCGTGGGCTTACATTACCATGATGGGCTCAGAGGGCTTAAAACAAGCCACTGAAATGGCAATTGTAAATGCTAACTACTTAACGCATGAGCTAAGCAAGCACTTTCCAATTTTATACCGTGGCCGTAACAACCGTGTTGCGCACGAATGTATTGTTGACTTGCGTCCGCTTAAAGAGTTGTCGGGTATTACTGAAATGGACGTGGCTAAACGCCTACAAGACTACGGTTTCCATTCACCTACTATGTCGTTCCCAGTAGCGGGCACGTTAATGATAGAGCCTACCGAGTCTGAGTCTAAGGTTGAGATCGACCGCTTCATCGAAGCAATGGTGTCAATTAAGAGCGAAATCGACAAAGTAATCTCTGGCGAATGGTCAATCGAAAACAACCCGTTAGTGTTTGCACCGCACACCCAAGGCGACGTGTTAGGTAACGAATGGGACCGTGCATACGACCGTTTTTACGCAGCATTCCCAGTGCCAAGCGTGGCTAAAAACAAGTTCTGGCCAACCGTAACACGTATTGACGACGTATACGGCGACCGTAACTTAGTGTGTTCTTGCCCACCGGTTGAGACATACCGCGATTAATAATTGTTAATCTTTTATGGTAAGTAAGTTCCCATTATAGATTGGGAATTTATCAAAAATTAAAAAGCCGTTGCAGCAATGCAACGGCTTTTTTGTGTGTATGTTTTTCGTAATCTTAATACTTACGTAGGTTGGGTTGAGTGAAACGAAACCCAACGAATCACAAATATACTTACTCGCTCAAAAGCCAAGAGTATGTGCTATTTAATGTAGGCGTTAAGCTTGCTGGCGCGCGGGCGCCAGCCCGAATAAGTATTTGAATAGGTGTTTGAGGTTATCATCACCGATAATGCGAATACGTTTCGCGTTTCACGCTTCTAGAAATTAGAAACCTTATTCAAGGTTTTGTCGCGCTGGCTTGGTGAGCCAAAGAGGGGCTATAGATTTTTAAATTTTACTCTGCTGCAAGTAATTCATCCTTGAAGCTGGGTTACTGTCGGCATCCATGCCTTCACTTCCTCATACTGCGAAGCTGCGCTTCGGTTATTCGTCACCTCTCAGCGCCACCCGAGCATCACGCTTGATCCTTCAATGCACAATTGATGTGAACGTAAACGCCATGAAAGCACATCCATGTGCAAGCATGGCTTTCATTTCATCCATGAAAAATGCATTACTCATCAATTGCTTATTTTCAGGGCGTGATGACGGGGGAGGGTGTTAAACGTGAGATTAGTGCTTGGTCTTGGCAAGAAGCAAGATTTATCAGCTAATACCTTAATGTATGAAGTCAAGATTTGACCCCCTTTGATTCTTTCAAAGTTAGTTCAAAAGCTTGAAGATATTTATTCCAGAATTAAAAGTAAAGAAATACATATTGGGAAACTGAAAACTGACTTTAAGCGAGTAGAGTCTCAATTAGTATCTACAGACGATATAATTGAGAAGCTTTCTACACATTATAAAAGTCTAATGGATAGCTCTAAGCTGACCAGAATTTACGGTTCCTCTATAGACAAAAAGTTTATGCCTAACTTTAGAGAAAGAACTTACTCTAAAATCTCGTCGGGTGGTGTTAGGACTTTAATGTCGGTGTATTTGTACATTTCTAGATTAAAATACCTCCTTGAGAATGGAGGATACTTACCAACAACTTTATTGTTGGACACTCCAGGACAAAATATAGGAAAATATTCAAGAGAAGATGGAGATGATAGCAGTCTATCAGCCCCAGCTATTTACGAGCAAATTTATAAATCAATGGCTGATTTAAAGTAAGCGCGCATTTAAGCAGTGCGCTTAGCTATAATCGAAGTCTAGCTGCACATTCCACGGCATTAGGTCGGTAAAATCATCATCACCCTCATCTCGATTCGGCAACGTTTTAAATAAATGCACAAAGTAGTAATACGGATTGATGTCATTAGCACGACACGTCATCACAATACTATAAAGTATCGCGCTGGCCTGAGCACCATTAACCGATTTTGAGAATAGCCAGTTTTTTCTACCAGTGGTAAACGGCCGAATATCTCGCTCAGTAATATTATTATCAATCCCTAGTTCGCCATCTTCACTATACCGCATTAATTTCGGCCATTGATTAAGCGTGTATTTTATCGCTTTGCCAATATAACTCCCCGCCGTTACTTTACCTTCGGCTTCATCAAGCCACGCTTTAAAGTGCATTAATATGGGTAAGGCTTTTTCTTGTCGTAACTGATACCGCGCTTGAGGAGATAACTGTTTGTTTTTAGCGTGGGTTTCCAGTTTATATAATTGGCTGATAAAGCTGATGGCTTTATGCGCTCGACCTTTGTTTTTCGACTCTGCTTTTAAGGCATCGTTATATTTGCGTCTAGCGTGTGCCCAGCAACCAACAGGGGTAATGCCTTCAATACCGTCATAAACACGGTAACCGTCGCACTGTAAATAGCCTTGATAACCGGCAAGAAATTCTTTTGCGCAAGCGCGACTTCGACCTGCTTGGTAATCGTAAATCACGACAGGCTCACGGCTGACCTCATTGCTGCGATAAACCCACATGTAGGAATTGCTGCTAGGGTTGTCACCTTCATCTAACACTTGTGTACGGGTTTCATCGGCACATAAACTGTGCTCACTAAGCAAGTGACGTTGCATGGCTGCCACTAAGGGGCTGATTAGCAGGCCCGCTTTAATACACCAATTAGCTAATGTTCCGCGCGATAGTTCAAGGCCGCCACGGCCCAGTATGTCAACGAAACGATAAAGCGGTAAGGCATCGCAGTATTTGCCCGTAACAACCGCCGATAACGCTTCTGGACTCGCAATGCTGCCAGGAATAGGCTGCTTGGGTTTAGGCGCGGTGATTATTTTACTGGCCAATTGTTCATGCTCGCAATGTCTGCAAGCATATTTAAATTGTTTGTGCTTAATGACACTGACTTTCGCCGGAATAATCTTCACTTGCTCGCTGTCTTCACTACCACATTGATGTAGTTGTTCACCGCAACACTGACACGTTAACTCGGTTAAGGTGTGCTCAACCTCTTCTCGTTCAAAGTGCTCAGCCAGTATTTGTTTACCTTTCTTATGGTGTTTAGGCGGCTCAGTCGTTTTATGCTGCTCCGCTTCATTGAAGGTGCCCCGTGGGGCTTTTTCACTTTTTTTACCGTATTTTTGGGATTTACTTAACTTAAGCTCAGCAAGCAAGTGGTCAATCCGCGATTGCATTTCAACCTTATCTTCTTGCAGTGAAATTTTATCTTTTTCTAAGCCATCAAGCTTAGCCTGCATAAGTGCAAGCTGATTTTGTAGTTCGGTGATGAGAATAGTGTCTGGCATTTTAATAGCATGACACATGGGAAAGATCGTTCAAGTAAAAAAAACGTTCTGGTTAATTTATATCACTGATAACCCTGATAAAGTTGAGTGGCGGGTTTTATTATTTACCGGTAAGCCAGATAATAACCATTGTAACTGCCGTTGTTCAATCCCCATGGCTACGTGTGCTTGAGCATGATTTGGCCATTGAAATCGTCCTTGCTCTAAGCGACGATAATAAAGCCAAAAACCATTGGTATCCCAAAACAAAATTTTTAATTTATCGCGTTGTTTATTACAAAAAACGAACCACGCTTGGCTTAAAGGATCGAGAGATAGGGTATCGCTGACAATAATACTTAACCCATTGATTGATTTTCGCATGTCGGTGAATCCCGTGACCAAGTAAACTTGGTGGGTGCAAGGTGTCACAGTACGCTCAATAATTTGGCTAGCGTTTGGTTAGCTAATGTCGACTCGAAGTCTATTTGATAGCCGTTTGGTGTGGTGAGTTTAATGATTGAAGGGTGTGTAAAGGCTTGCTCATGAATAACAAACGGGATCACCTGTTGCTTTTTAACCCTTATCGTTTCGTCAGAAAGGCGTTTACGCCAAACATAGAAAGTCGATGCGTTAATGTTGTTATCACGACAAAATTGAATGATGGCTAAACCACTCGATTTTTGCTGCTCAAAAATGCCTTGCCAGTGTTTTATTTTTTGCTGTTTATTCATAATTACCTCAGGTTAATATGCTGAGTAAATTATGCATAGGTAGCATTAATATTGGTATGTGAGTTTAATTGCGCGCTTACACATATAAAATTGAAGATGAAAATGAAAACAGTTATCATAAATGATATTGTAATAATATAATTCTTATCTCGGAGCCCCCCAATGAATTTACGTAAAAGTGCCTTAGCAGTAATGGCTGGCCTAATTTATGTGAGTGCACCTGCATATGCTAAAACAGAACAAAGTAATCAAAATAACAATGAAGATCTTGAGCATATTACCGTTGATGCATCACAAGTTAAGCTGCGCGACAGCTTCGCCGGTGGGCAAGTATCTCGTGGTGGTAGAGCAGGGATCTTGGGTAACCTAGATATGATGGACTCACCTTTTAACAGCACTAACTTTACTGCTGATCTTATTCGTGAACAACAAGCGAAAAGCGTCGCCGATGTGCTACAAAACGATCCCGTGGTACGTGTTGCAAAAGGCTTTGGTAACTTTCAAGAGCTCTATGTAATGCGTGGCTTCCCTGTTTACTCTGACGATATGACCTACAACGGCCTATACGGTATTTTACCTCGTCAGTATGTTGCTGCTGAGTTATTAGAGCGTGTTGAAGTGTTTCGTGGCGCAAGTGCTTTTTTAAATGGTGCCGCACCAGGAGGAAGTGGGCTAGGTGGCTCTGTAAACATTGTTCCTAAACGTGCAGGCGATGAGCCACTTAACCGCGTTACACTTGGTTATGAGTCGCAAGGTCATATGTATGGCGCAGCCGATGTCAGCCGCCGTTTTGGCGATGACAATAACAGCACTGGTGTACGCGTAAACTTAGTCCAACGTGGCGGTGAAACCAGTGTTGATAACCAAGACCGCGATTTGAGCGTAGCGTCAGTAGGGGTTGATCACCAAAGTGAGAAATTTCGCGTGTCGCTTGATTTAGGTTTTCAGGATCACCAAGTCGACGCTCCTCGTCCTGCCGTGACTCCATCAGGTGTTATTTTAGATGCACCCGATAGCGATACTAACTTTGCCCAAGATTGGACTTACACTAATGAGCGCCAATTCTTTGGTGCCGTGCGTGGTGAATACGACTTTACCAATAATATCAGTGCATGGGCAGCTTATGGCTTTAGAAGTGGCGAAGAAGATAACCGCTTTGCAAACCCTACCATGCAGGACAACGGCGATTTGAGTGCATACCGTTTTGATAATGTACGTAATGAAGATGTGCAGTCGGGCGAAGTGGGCATCAATATTCAGTTCGATACTGGCTCAGTTGGGCACACGTTAATTTCATCGGCGTCAGTGTTCTCCCTTGAGGCAGAAAATGCCTACGCATTTTCAAGCTTTGCTGGCTTTAATGCTGGCATGCTTTACAACCCAGAAACGGCCGATATGCCAGATGCTGACTTTTTCATTGGTGGTGATTTAAATAACCCGCTGGTAACTGAAAAAACCGAGCTATCAAGTTTTGCACTCGCTGACATGCTGTCATTCAATGACGGTAAACTACTTGTTACCTTAGGCGGTCGTTTTCAAAATATTGAAACCAATACCTATGACTACAACACAGGCGACGAGTTATCGGGCTACGATGAGTCGAAATTTACGCCAGTTGCAGGTGTCGTATACAAATCTTCGGAGCAGCTTTCGTACTACGCAAACTACATTGAAGGCTTATTACCGGGTGAAGTTGCGCCAACAACAAGCGGTGGCGAAGTCGTTGAAAATGCAGGTGAAGTGTTTGACCCGTTCCGTGCAGAGCAAATTGAAATTGGTTTAAAATACGATGCTGGCCAATACGGCGGCTCGGTGAGTGTGTTTAATACCTCAAAGCAAACGACAGTTATTAATAATAGGGTGTTTAGCACTGATGGTGAACAAGAAAACCAAGGCCTTGAAGTCAGTGTATTTGGTATGCCAGCAGATAACCTGCGTGTGATTGGTGGCTTCACTTGGATTGACGCTGAAATGAAAAAAACACAAGACGGCCTGCTTGATGGTAAAACCGCCATTGGTGTGCCTGATTTACAAGCCAACGTAAACGTTGAGTGGGACGTGAATGCACTACCGGGTCTAATCCTTGATGCTCGTGCTGCTTACACTTCAAAGCAATATGCAAGTGCAGATAACAGCTTAGAAGTTGATGCATCAAACCGTTTTGATTTAGGTGCACGTTATAACTTCTTAGTAGGTATGACTGATGTAACAATTCGTGCACGTGTAGATAATGTTTTTGACAATAACTACTGGGCATCAGTAGGTGGTTACCCAGGTTCAAACTACCTGGTTCTAAGTGAGCCGCGCACCGTTAAATTATCTGCATCATTCAGCTTCTAATAGGGTAATTTATGTGGGAGTCTATCGCTGCCTTTATTGGCAGCGCAATGGCGATTGGCTTGTTTTACCGAGCATGGCAAAGCAACCTCATAGCCTTTAAACGTATAGCCAAACTCGGTGCATTGGTACTGATGTTTGGTTCTTTCATGCTATGGGTTAAGCAGCACGGCCCAGAGTTGGGTATATGCTACGGCGTCGTGGCGTTTTCTTTACAAGCGTGGAGTTGGATTTATTTTGCCCGCCAGCGTATTGATAAAGATATAAAGCGTGTTAGCTTGCCTTTTGTAGGTGACTTACCCCAGCCTCGTTTAGCCGTATGCGTTAATGCATTGATAAAAGCGGCTGCGTGCGTTGGTTTAAGTGCCGTGTGCGCCATGCTAGTAACGGTTGTATGGACCACCGGATTGAACATGAGCAAGGTGAATCAAATCGCCCTAGGTATTTATACTATGCCTGTTTTATGGGGAGCTGCGAGTTATTGGCTTTGTGCCGATAGCAAATTATGGCGTCCAATTTGTGCGTTAAGTGGCCTCAGTGTGCTAAGTTATTTGTTTATTTATAGTGTGTAGTATGAGTATATCTATTTCTCCAAATACCAATAAAAGCGCGTTAAAAAGCCATGCTTGGATAGGCCTTGCTGTGAGCGTACTGATGTATTGGGTGTGTTTTTCGGGTGCTTTGTCTGTTTTCTCTCAAGAGTTATTACGCTGGGAGCAGCCACACATTGCTGACGACTTAAATTACACACCAAGCAGTATTCAAACTGCTTATGAGCGCTTTTTAGAAATGAAAGGCGGTAGCACCAACGGTAACATCGTGGTGCGCTTGCCAACGCAAGATTTACCCAGAGCGCGTATCAGCGCCGAGGGAGAGGCGTGGAATATATCGCCCACCGGTGAGTTAAGCGAGCCATCAACTACACCCATTACTGATTTAATTGTAGATTTGCACACAGCACTGCATTTACCTGAAGATCTCGGTATGATGCTTGTAAGCACACTAGGTGCAATTTTAAGCGCGTTGATTATTTCAGGCCTAATTGCCCATAGACGTATATTTAAAGATGCCTTTCGCTTACGCACAGGCAATAATGAACAACTCACGCAAGGTGATTTGCACAATCGAATGAGTGTCTGGGGTTTGCCATTTCACTTAATGATAGCGTTAACCGGGGTGTATTTTGGTTTGGCGTCGTTTTTAACACCTATTTACGCCGATACCTTATACAAAGGTAACAAACTGGATTTATTCGCTGATATTTATGGTTCTTCTATTGAAGTTGAAAACCAGCCCAAAGTGGCCAACATGACCCGCGCCATTAATGAAATTAGAGCAATGGAACCTAACACTCAACCAGTTTTCATTACCTTAGAAAATGCCACCAAAGACAATCAATACATTTTACTTGGCTCGCAGCACCTCGATAAGTTGATTTACTCTGAGCAATATCGTTTTGATTCATACGGCCAATACATCGATAAAGTAGGCTATTCAGACGGAGACATAGGGCAGCAGGCTATTTTTTCTGTGTACCGTATTCACTTTGGTCATTTTGGCCCCGAAGTGATGAAAATATTTTTTGGTTTAATGGGCTTTGCACTGACTATTATCTCAGTCACAGGCATTAATCTATGGTTGGCGAAAAGACAAAAGCAAGACGCCCTCAATCAATTATGGATGGGGTTTGTATGGGGCACACCCATTGCTTTTATAAGTGCAGCTTTATTAGGACTAGCATTAAATATCCCCACTAAGCCGGTATTCTGGCTAGTGTTAATGGTCATCTTAATAGGTTCTTTAATGCAAAAAGTGCTAGTAAAAACGCATTTAACCTTGCTTAAAATGTTGGCGATGCTGTTAGTTATGCTGCCAATTACGCACTTTTTGGTGCATTACCCTAATGCCTTAGTGCCTAATTCAGTTGCCATAAATATCGCGTTTATCGCATTCGCTTTATGTGTGTGGCGATACCGTTATTCACGAGTGAAAAAAGGCTGGGGTAGCTAATTAAAAGGAGAAACAATTACGCAGCGCCCTTTACGGATGATAAGATCCACTTTGCTTTAGGGGTTATTTGAGATGGATTTTAGCCAAGTATGTTTATGAACTTAATTTAAACACCAGAGGTTCGACACGGTATGAAATTGGCGGGATAAAGTAAATACGGTGCTTCAAATTAGCACCGCTATTCAAAGTAATATTATGAATTTTATTGTTCACCCACAGTAATAGGCGCTTACGACTATTATTGATGCCCTAAGCTTTGTTTGATAATTTCAATATCACTGCCGGTATCTTTAATATCAAATAACTGTATACGAGTATGGGGTTGTTTAAAATAACGGTGTAGTGACATCATTAACTTGCCGTCAAAAGTTGTAAAAATATTGCCATGACCACGGTCATCAGAAATTATAGGCTCTGATTTATGTGACCAGTTACCCGAAAGTTTTCCATTATCTGAATAGGCTAATGAGGTCGTATAAGCTTTATTTTTATCGGCATTCCAGCTTGACCACATTAGAATTAATTTACCGTCTTTACTTTTATATGGCCAAACACCATCTGATACCGTTGCTTTGATCATCTTGCCGTTATACTTCGTTTTTTTAGCAGTCCAATCAATATCTGCTGCACTAAATAAAAACCAAAGGGGTCAAATCTTGACTTCATACATCAATGGTCTAGATTTATAGTTTATTGCTCATTGAGTTTATTATTATGTCTAGACCACTGCGAATAGAGAAACCAAAGGGGTCAAATCTTGACTTCATACATCAATGGTCTAGATTTATAGTTTATTGCTCATTGAGTTTATTGTTATGTCTAGACCACTGCGAATAGAGTATGAAAATGCGTTTTATCATGTGATGAATCGCGGAAGAGGGCGTGAAAATACCTTTTTGAGTGATGACGATTTTAAGTGTTTTTTATACTGCATTGAGCAAGCAAGCCTTCGTTTTAATATTGAAGTACATTCGTATTGTTTAATGACCAATCATTACCACCTGTTAATAAAAACCCCAGATGCAAATTTAGGCAGAGCCATGAAGCATATTAATGGCCTCTATACGCAATATTTTAATAGAGCACATAATACAGATGGTGCACTGTTTAGAGGTCGCTACAAGGCGGTGCTGGTGGATGCTGATAATTACTTACTACATGTTAGCCGTTATATACATCGTAACCCAATAGAAACAAGTACACCGTTAGTAGATGTACTCATTGACTATAAATGGTCTAGCTATTCAGCTTTCATCAAAAAAACAGCGACGCCAAAATGGCTAGTTCGAGACTTTATATTTTCGCTTCAAGGAAAAAATCGTAAATATGCTGCGTACAAACAGTTTGTTGAATATGAAAATAATAAAGAGGTAAGTACGTTTTATGGCGCTAAAAAGTTACTTTCAGTTTTGGGTTGTGACGCATTTATTGAAAAAATAAAGGGGTATATAGCAATACCAGATAGCGAAAGAAGTATTGTTATTAAAAAACGCTCAACGGATGATGTAATTGATTACTTAGCTAAATATTTTTGTATAGATACACATGATATTGTAACGGTTAAAAAAGGGCGAAAAGAGAAAAACTTGCCACGTATGTTTGCTATTAAATTATGCCAAGATTTAACTGGGCAAAATTTAAAAGCGTTAGCCGTTATTTTTAATGTTCAACATTATTCAGCCGTATCTCAAACGGTATGTAGGCTAAATAAGTTAATAATTGAAGATGATAAGGTCAAATTACAATTCGTAAAACTGCGAGATAGCTTGATGTGTGAAGTCAAGATTTGACCCCAAACCCACCAAACCCACACACAGCCGTGCCATCCGACAGTTCACATAATTGCTTAAATAAACTTAAGAGCTTACGCTTCAGCCCCCAGTAAACTATCAATATAAGTGAGTTCTTCGCTAAAAATACCACTAATGAATGCACTTTGTTCGCTAATTACAGCGTCATGAGGTTGGGCTTTATAGTCTTGTTGGCACCTGACAAGTTCGGTGGCTAACCATTGGCATGTGTTGTTTGCTGTATTTATGGCTGTTTTTAAAAAAGATGACCATTTTATTTTTTGTAGATTAAAGCGGTATAGCGCGACAGCAATTAAGCTATAGGCTTGTTGCTTGGGCGATGGTGCGTTATTGCTCTTTAATGTGTAGCTGTTTAAAAGCTTGGTACTGATAAGGGCTTGTTGCAGTGCGACTTGCTGTAATTGGCTTAAAAAAGTAGTTGTCATAACGTGTTGTGCCTCTGTGAGCTTAATAACCTGAGCTCCGGATAATAAACTTATCTCAAGCAGCTATTTTCAGCGCTAACTGCGTTGAATTTACTTGCAATAGGCCAGCTATTGACGCGTAAATTCGCCTTGTTTTCACTGAAAGCCTTTGGCTAGAGAAAATAAAATTAAATATCAATATGATTTAATACGTTAGTAAATCTCTTAACCAAAGTTCAGGTTTAATAGTTAAGGTTAAGCAAGGCGTTTTATGACTCATGCAGTACCGAAAAATACAGCAACATTGATAGCAAAATAGGGCTGACTCTTTACTGAACTAATCAAACATAATTGTAATTGGGTGGGGAGCAGGCACGGCAAGATCATTATAAATTGAACTTATAGAGCAAGTAGTGATCAGATCAAGGCATAATAATTACTTGGTCGCATAAATATGAGCACTACTTTTCTGAAACATTTTAATTCAATTACAGATCCTCGCATTGAACGTTGTAAAAAGCATGAACTTATCGATATTCTTCTCCTTGCTATTAGCGCTGTACTCTCTGGTGCAGAAGGATGGGAAGATATTGAAGACTTTGGGCACCTAAAGCTTGATTGGTTAAAAAAATACGGTACGTTCAACGCAGGAATTCCAAAACATGACACGATTGCTCGCGTCATGTGTCGGTTAAAAGCAAATGAAATAGAAAGGGCATTTCAATCTTGGATATCATCACTGATTGAAACCACAGGTGCAGATATCATCGCTATCGATGGCAAAACCGCACGGCGTTCATTTACCACAAAAGACAGAAAAAGTGCCTTACACACGGTCAGTGCATGGAGTTGCCAACACCAGTTAGTGCTTGGGCAGACGGCTGTTGATAATAAAACAAATGAAATCACCGCAATACCAGAATTACTCACCCTGCTCGATATTGAAAACAGTATCATTACGTTAGATGCGATGGGATGCCAACAAGAAATAGCAAAACAAATCATCCAACAAAAAGCAGATTATATTCTTGCACTTAAAGGTAATCATTCAGGCATGCAAAAGGAACTAGAAGCGTGGTGGCACAAGTGCGAGCGTGAAAGGTTAACTAAGCATAATTGTGATGAACATACCGAAATAAGCTCAGGACATGGGCGTGTTGAAACACGTACATGCCAGCAGTTACTTATAGATAAAAGCTGGCTAGGCAAGGATTATCGTTGGCCTGGCTTAACGAGTATTATTAAGGTCAGGGCTGAAGTTCATGATAAGTCGGCAGGGTCGGATACCACTGAAACACGCTGGTATATAAGTTCATTAGACTTAAATGCAGCGCAAGCACTCAATGCGGTACGCAGTCACTGGCAGGTTGAAAGCATGCATTGGATGCTTGATATGAACTTCAGAGAAGATGAATCGAGAATACGCAAACTTCAAGGGCCATTAATGTTTAATGTAATGCGAAAGATAGCCATGGCGCTTTTTAAACAAGATGCATCTAAGTCAGCAAGTATGGCGAGGAAAAAGAAAATGGCAGGGCTAGACGATGATTACCGCTCAACCCTGTTAGAGTCTGGGATTAAAATGCGCTAGCCGTGGGGGAGCAGGTTTGTGTTGTCTTTTTTATGGGGAGCGCAGGAGCCTGTGTTTTATTGGTGAAAAAATCACGAACTAAAATATCATTCCCTTGAAGCTTAAAGCCTTTCACTTTTCCTTTATATGAATTTCATCTACAACTGCGTTATTATCTAAAAGGTATTAACCAAACCCGAGAACACGTTGAATTATTTAGCTCATCTTTATTTAGCACAGCCTACGGCCGATTCGCACTTTGGTAATTTACTGGGCGACTTTGGTGGTCAACGGCATTTAAACCAGATACCTATAACGGTAAAGAATGCGCTCGATAATCACTATTTAGTGGATAAATTTACTGACTCTCATCCTATAGTTAAAGAGGCTAAACAGTATTTTTCATCTAAGCGTAAGCGTTTTGCAGGGGTGGCTATTGATGTGGTGTTTGATCACTTTTTAATTATGCATTGGCAAAAATATAATCTACAGCCATTAAACGACTTTAAACAAACTAGCTTTGCGCTTTTGCATAAGCGTATGCCTGTAATGCCGCCGCGAATGCAGCACGTTGTAAAGCACATGACCGACAACGATTGGTTTAAAGAGTACGAAACCCTTGATGGGGTAGGGCTAGCACTTGATAATATAGCCAAGCGCATTCGCTTTACTAATACCTTTGCTGGTGCTGTTGATGATATAGCAAAGCATTATGATGAATTGAATGTTGTATTTTTAGCATTTTTCCCTGAGCTGATTACGCATGTAAATCAGTTTAATCTTGAAAACGCTAAAAACATCCGTGGGTTTTATACTTTATAGCCGGGGGATTTAATCCCCGAATCTACTTTTTATCCTCGGTAATAAACCTGATTTAGCTATCGGGTGCTTCTAATGTAAATACTAAATGTTTACGCATATCTTTTAAAACAACGCCTTTTTTTAGCATGGCTGCGCTTAAGCGTTTTTGCCATTTTAATAACTCTGGTTTTGCTGCAGCTAAGGCTTGCTCGTTGTCAAATTGAAAGCACAGTAATAAGGAGCCAGGGAATAAGTGATATTGAACGTCAAACCAGCATTGCAGCATACCAGGGAGTTCTGCTAGGCCTTGTTTTTCGAGTGTATCGGCAATATTAAGGACAAGCGCTTGCTGTTTTATTTGCACTGCAGAGAGTTTTTTCATTGTTTTATCCAAGTTGTAGGCTAACAAATACAGCCATAAGTGCTCATTATACCCAAGCTTTTAGGTGAGCAACAACTTTGAGGATAGTTAACCTAAACTCTGGATAATAAATTTATCTCAAGCAGCTATTTTCAGCGCTAACTGCGTTGAATTTACTTGCAATAGGCCAGCTATTAACGCGTAAATTCGCCTTATTTTCACTGAAAATCTCTGGCTAGAGAAAATAAGTTTAAACATCATTATTATTATTCAATGTGTTAGTAAATATCTTAACCAAAGCTCGGTGGTTAAAATAAAAGGCGCTGTTCAAAGTGGTTTTTAAAGGCTAATCTGGGCTTATTGTAAAAAGACGGTAGTAATAAGTTAATGAGTAAAACCACGAGTGGTATGCAGGCTTATCAGCAGCAAGAAGAAGGTTATCGAATTAAGGCGTTAAGATTGTACCCTTGGGTATGTGGGCGCTGTGCACGTGAGTTTGAGTATTCTAATTTACGAGAGTTAACGGTGCATCATATTGATCATGACCATAATAATAACCCTGATGATGGTAGTAACTGGGAGTTATTGTGTATTTATTGCCATGATAATGAGCATAATAAATATCACGAATATGTGTTGTACGGCGGCACTACAGAGCAAAAAGTGGTGGCGGCTACACATAACCCGTTTGCCGACTTAAAGGCGCTGCTAAACAAAGATAAATAATGGGTAAACCCATTTTGGCCAAGTGGTTAGTTTGGCTTACTTAT
Source organism: Pseudoalteromonas sp. JB197 (assembly GCF_002332205.1). Lineage (NCBI taxonomy): Bacteria > Pseudomonadati > Pseudomonadota > Gammaproteobacteria > Alteromonadales > Pseudoalteromonadaceae > Pseudoalteromonas > Pseudoalteromonas sp. JB197. Next base: position 2,162,156 of record NZ_NRGZ01000001.1, on the reverse strand, counting down.
TTCAAAGCTTTAGGGTCTGTTTATCTTTCAAGGTTAAATTTGCAGCAGTGTGTTTGGTATTTAGGCAAGGCAGAGCCTATGTGGTGTGGTTATTCCCCATAAATAGGCGATAACGTAGCATCAATGCCAAACATGCGCTGCCCGAAGGGGTCTTAGGGGCAATTAACTCTTTGTTAGGGGCATGAGCAGGATGCAAAAGCTTTGCTCGGTTTTTACTTATTCTTACATGGATGTAAGCCAGTAGAATAACGCAGGAGCAGTTATCGAGCCCACTAGGTTACAAACCTCGCGCCGTGATTAACTCGCCCCTAGTTTGAACGAATTTTAATCCGCAAAGGTCAGCAGAACCTAATCTTTACTAAATACGGCGCAGTCGCGGCCTTGTTTTTTTGCTTGATACATAGCATCGTCGGCGCGTTTAAACCAGCTAGCAACTTTGGTGCCCGGTACCCAAGCTGCAACACCAAAAGATACAGTAACTGAGTTACCTGTAGGTGTTTTCAACTCGTTTTTTATTGTTTCGCGTAGCTTGTTTATAAAGCTAACTTGCTCTTTGGACGGGATTTCGGGAATTATTAGCACAAACTCTTCGCCACCAAAGCGGTATAGCTTATCTGATTCTCTTATATGTGAATTGGTAATTGACACTAACTGCTTTAGTACTCTGTCTCCTTCGGCGTGGCCGAATTCGTCGTTTACCTTTTTGAAAAAGTCTAAGTCTAAAAACGCTAATAAATAAGTGCTGTTATAACGCTCTGCTCGCGAAATGGCGGCTAGTGTATCATCGTTAAGCGCACGGCGATTTAATGCGCCGGTTAAAGGATCGGTACTGTTTAGTTCTGCAAGTAAAGCAAGCTGCTTGTTGCCAAAAGAGGCATATACAAAAGCACAGGCAGCTAGCATTAAGTTGGTTGTAAAGTAAGAGTTTAGTGGCATAACATCGAATAAATTAGGTATGCTCGCAATAATTGCCATATTGCTAAGGGTGAGTATGAGCGCTTCTATTGGTTTAACTAAAAAAAACGTAACGGCTACTACCGGATAAACCCATAGCATACTGTTAATGCCGTTGGTAATTATAATGGCAATAACGCTAATATTAACAAGCAATGCAATAACGGCGCTAATAACACGCGGCTTTTTAGTGTAATGGGCATAACCGACTAAGGTTTAAATACCGCTTACAATGGCTAAGTCAATTAGCGCTGCGACTATGTTATTTTCTATAAAACGAATAATAATAAATGGCGTAATACCAAATACTGACACAATACTGAGTATAAGCAGAATAGAAAGCTGATGTTTTTCTTGTAGTTGCTTGAACATAAATGCCTCAAGGTAATAAATATAATAATGCCAAACCTAAACTAGTGATAGCTTAAGCAAGCGGTGCGCTTTTAAGTTTTTATTTACTACTTTGTAGGTTGGCACAGCGCAACGTGTTACAAGTTATAGCGTTGCGCTATAAAATAGTCAACTAAGTTAGAAGTTTAGCCTAAAGTTAACTAAGGCAAAACAGCAGGAAAAACTAGCTTGAACTGCAGAGCACTTTAGCTAGTTTTTAATAAGAGGTATTTACGCGGGGCCAACTAATTGCATTGTCACAATAGATAAAATAAGTACTGCTAAACCAAAACAAACAACCCAGTTTAATTTATGACCAAACAACAACCAAGTTGCCAGCGCAGTACCGCTAATTGAAAGAGCTCCCCACGTGGCGTAGGCAATAAACAGTGGGATGCCTTGCACAGCGAGGGTGAGTAAGGCAAACGCGGCCATAATAAAAACAATGGCAAGTATGCCAAAGCGTTTATGTTTAAATCCGTGCGACATTTCTAAAAATACGTTGGCGGCAATGTCAAAAATTACTGAGCCAAGAATATAAAGCCAATATACTGTCATTGTTTTTGCTCTTGCATAGCGTGGCCGCTGTTAATTATAACAATGCCGATAATAGCTAATAAAAGTGCAAACATTTGGCCAATAGAAATAGCTTCGCCTAAAAATACAAATGACACAGATGCAATTAATATCATCCCCAAACCTTCCCAGAAGGCGTTAGCAAGTGCGATAGGAATTTTGCTGGTGGCTTGGCTAAGAGCAAGATAAGCTAAGCCAACCATTAAAGTTACAAATAAGCTACCTAATAGTAACTGGTCTTCGTTTACCAGCCACTTCATTACTGTTGTACCTATAACCTCAAGAGTTACAGCTATTATTAAATATATCCAATGCATTTTTCCTGCTCTTAATACTAAAACATTGTGCGTATAATACTGCTTATTATTTTTATACTATAATTGCTCAGAGTCAAAATAATTGACACTAAGGGGGCTTGATGAAATTAGAGTCGTTACAGTACTTTGTGATGATTGCACAAACCGGCTCTATTGCTAAGGCGGCAGCGCGCTTGTCGGTTAATCGTAGCACTATGAGTATGGCGCTATCGACGCTAGAGGATCAGTTGGGTACAGCGCTATTTATTCGCACTGGTAATAGTATGCAATTAGCCCCCGCGGGTGAAAAAATTATTGACGATAGTATTCGCTTAATTAACCTTGCAGAGAGTATTAAGCACCGCTGCCTGCACGATGACGAGCAACTGCCACACCGCTTAGTTATTGGCCGTGATGATGCTTTACCCGAAGCCTTTTGGCGCGAAATTATTCGCAGTATTCGCAAGCGCTACCCAGGTATATCGTTAGAAATGCACTATGCGAGTGCAAATGCGTTGCAGCAAATGGTTGAAGAGGGCTTTATGGACTTAGCTTGTTGCTTAGATCAGAGCTTGTATGCAAATACTCAGCTACCTTTACAAGTTTTGGGCTGGGTGGCATTGCATATGGTTATTGCCAAAGATCATCCGTTAACGCAAATGCGCTATGTAAGTAATGAAGACTTAGCCAGTGTGCCGCAAATTGCTTATTTAGATTTAAGCCAAAGTGACATTCAAACTAATGTATCTGAGCGTTACGATATTGCGTTAAGTAGCTTTGAGTTAATTAGAGATGCAATACGCGACAAGCTAGGTTGGGGTTATGTGCCAGAGCCATTATTAAAAGGGTTTCAACCACAAGAGGTGGCGCGCATTGCTCATGGCTATAATGTTTCGTGGCATGGGTATGTGGCTATATCGCAGCAAGTAGTTGAAAACGAGCAGCCAATAATTCGTGATATTCGCCGCCTTATTAGCGATCAGATGGTGGCTTTACCTGGCATCGATATGAGTTTGCCTGCGTAATAGAGGGCTGTTTGTGCACTTATACACAAAAAATAATTGCTCCCTTTCGGTTTTTTAATCAATACAAAAACGACAAGCTAGAATGGCGAAGGTATTGCGAGTATTATAGCCTTTGGCAGTAGCGAAGAGGTGCTCTTTTCGTCTTAGCAATAATATATTAATGGAAGTAACGAATGACAACCAGTGGTCAAAATAACAGTAAAGGTAAAAAAAACAATCCATTATTTGAGGTCGTTTTTAATATTATAGTGCCTTCAATTATTTTAATGAAGTTTTCGGGGCCTGAATATTTAGGAACCGTTGTAGGGTTAATTGTCGCGCTTATATTTCCTGTGGGTTACGGTATTTATGATTTTATTAAAGCACGCTCGTTAAATTTTATTTCATTATTAGGTTTTTTAAGTACTTTATTAACGGGTGGCATTGCGCTGTTTGAGCTTAATGTAGAATGGTTGGCAATAAAAGAAGCGGCTATACCGGGTATTATTGGCCTGACTGTTTTAATGTCGGGTTTTTTTGGTAAGCCATTATTGGCAAAGGTGCTGTTAAACTCGATTTTATTTAAGTTAGATGTAATTTACAATACGTTAGATGCGCGCGGTAATACCCAGCGTTTTAAGCAGCAAATTACCAAGGCTAATTATATTTTAGCGCTTACTTTTGCTTTTTCATCAACTATGAATTACGTGCTTGCTAAGTGGATAGTGACCAGCCCTGCGGGTACGGTAGAGTTTAACGAGCAGCTTGGTGAAATGACCTTGCTCAGTTACCCTATTATTGCTATTCCGTCTATGTTGGCAATGATTGGTATTTTCTTTTATGTGATTAAAGTAATTACTAAATTAACCGGCATGAAGTTTGAACAAATGGTTCATTCACAGTAATTTAAGTTACTAAGTTTTTAGTATAAAAAGGCTTACAACTATGTGTTGTAAGCCTTTTTGCGTTTATAGCGGCTCGGGTTTTGCCTCATTGGTATGAGCTTCAAATAAGGCGACTTCGTCGGTAGGCTGGCTTACGCTATTTTTTTGTAGCGCAACATATAGATCGGAGTGAACATAAATGCCATTTTTACCCGATACCATTCCGGCAATTTCAAACCACGATAGAAGCTGGCGTTTTCTACCTGCTAGCTCAAGGCTAATGCCACGCTTTTTAAATATAACGTCTAAATCGGCAAGCATGGCCATAACGCTTAAATCTAAATGGGTAAAGCAAGGTACGGCATCAATAATAACGCATTGGGTATCGTCTTTTTGTTTTGCGTATTGCTCAAGTAATCTGCGTTTAAAGTAACTGGCATTAAAGTAAGTTAATGGCGAATTAAAGCGGTAAATAAATACCCCTTGCACGGCTTTTGCTTTATCGGTGGCATCTAAGCTTCTTACCACGCCTTTTATGTCTACGCCTAATATGTTGTCGGTAGGGCGCATTACGGTGCGAATAAATTGAAATAAACCCAGTAATACAGCAAGCGTAATACCCGGAATAACACCAATAAACAGCACTGCAAACAAGGTGGCTAAGGCAAGGTAAAACGCCTGCTTATCTTTAAACTTTAGTTGCCATACCGCTTTTAAATCTAACAAATGCACAGAGGCAATAATAAGTACCACGCCGAGTGCTGCACTAGGTATAAACTCGAGCGGGGCGGTTAAAAAAATAGCAATAATAGCAATAATAGTGGCGGCTATAATCGACACTAATTGCGTTTTACCGCCATTAGCGTCGTTAACCGCGGTGCGAGAGTCGGCGCCACTTACAGCAAAACCTTGCGACAACGCAGAGGCGAAGTTGGCAATACCTAGGGCTCTAAACTCTTTATCTGCATCTATGTCGTAGCCATTTTTTGCGGCAAAACTACGCGCTGTTAGCATCATACTTACAAAGCTCACTATGGCTAAGTTAAGTGCCGGCACAACTAGTTCACGAATAATACCAATATCAAATACAGGGGTGTTAAATACCGGCAGTCCGCCGGTTACTGTGCCTATGGTTTTAATATTAAATTGCTCTAAATTAAAAAACCACACTAATATTGCGCCCAAGGTAATGGCAAACATTGATGCGGGCCATGTAGGCTTTAGTCGTTTCATAACAAAGTAAATAACCACAGTAAATAAGGCCATTAATAAAGTGGGAATATGGGTTTGTGATAAATAAGTGGGTACACCCCCTAAGCGTTCAAGTAGGTATCTTTCATCAAAGGTAAAACCAAATACTTTAGAAAACTGACCCACAATGATAGTTATGGCTACACCGTTTAATAAGCCCATTAAAATAGGCTTAGATAAAAAGTCTGCTAATACACCTAATTTAAATTTACTGGCTATAAAACACCAAAAACCGGTCATGGCGGTCATGGTTACAACTAGCTGCCAGTGCTTAAAACTGTCGCCTGCGGCAAGCGGGGTTACTACTGCAGCTATAACTGCACAGGTTGCGGCATCGGGGCCAACTATTAATTGTTTTGAGGTGCCAAAAAGTGCATATAGCATCATGGGTAGTATGCAGGAATACAGCCCAACTGCAGCATTAACACCAGTTAACTGTGCATAAGCAATAGCAACGGGTAGCGCCACGGCGGCAACCGATAATGCCGCTCTTAAATCATCAGCAAACCATTGTCGTTCATAATGAAGTAAAGTATTTAAACCCGGCATAAAATTATATAAACGCGACAGCACTACCTTTCCTTATTAATAGTAATTGCTCTTTGATATTAAGTTTTATATTAAGATAAGTATAGCTAGGGAGTGGGTTTTTTATGCAATATAAAGCTACTTTTATTTAGGCATAAAAAAGCCTGCATAAAAGCAGGCTTTAGCCTTCAGGGAAAATTAAAATTTAGCGCGAATGCCTAAGCTATAACGGCGATCCGCCTCAGTGTACTTCCAAGCACCGCCTAGTTCAGATAGGTAGATTGAAGGTTCACCGGTTAAGTTTGTTGCGTTACCTACTAGGGTAAAGTTTTCGTTTATGTCCCAACTTGCAGAAAAGTCTAATTGGCCTCTGTCATCGCGGTAGTTATTACCATAAACAGTACCGTCTTCTGAAATGCTGCCGTTAGAGTTAATGTTTTCTACGCGTTTTTCGTTTTCAGTACTTAAGAAACCGTCACGGTAGTTATAAGCAAGGCGAGTAGAGAAACCTTCGTGTTCCCAAAATACTTGTAAGTTATAAGTATTTTCAGAAATGTCTAATAGTGGGTTGCCGTTTGGCTGTTCGCTGTCTGCGTAGGTGTAGTTTGCATTAATACCTAAACCAGAAAACGCACCCGGCAGGCTTGTAAAGAACTGCTGGTAACCTACTTCAAAACCTTGAACAGAGCCGTTTTCACCGTTAATGTTTTTAACGGTATCGATGCCGGTAAGTCCTGCATCTCTAAGGCCCGCAACGTGATTAAAACCATCAGCATCTACAGGATAGTTAGTTGCATCAGAGTAAACCATATTATCTTGAGATACGCCGGCAGTATCAAGCTGACATACTTGGTTCCACTGTGTTACGTTTTGCAGTGCAGCGGTAGTTGATGAGGCAACACACGTGCTTTCGTTGCTTAAAAATGACTTAACATCTTTATAAAATAGTGCAAAAGACAATACGTTACCTTCGTCAAAGTAATGCTCTACAGATAAGTCGTATTGGGTTGCGCGGTATGGTTCTAAATCAATAGCTCCTTGAGTTGCACCCGTTCGGTCGTTATTTACGTCAAATGCTGGGCTTAGCTCGCTAAAGTCGGCTCTGCGCATAACTTTTGCTGCAGCAAAGCGAAATAGTGTTTCGTCTGAATAGTTATATGTCACGTTTAAGCTAGGTAAAAAGTCTGTGTAATCATTTTCACCCGTCACTTTCACACCGTTTTGATAAACACTTGACTCAAGATCTGTTGTTACATAACGAGCGCCAACAATGGCTGTAACGCTATCAAAATCTAAATATGCCGATATATAAATTGCAGCGGTGTCTTCAACTACATTTTTGTATGCGCTTTCTTGAAACTCTTGATTGTCGTGTAAGCTCCCAGTAGACGCTAAATTAGTGCCTGCTAATAGTTGTTGTAATTGAGCATACGTATTACTTGGGTTAGATAAGCCATTATAAGTAAGGAATGTTAATAGATCGTTTTGACCAGAGTGACCCAGTTGATTAAAAGAATTATCGTGGCTCATAGTTGCAAAGCTGCCAGGGAACAGCGCGTTATAATCATCGGCCCATAAAGTTGCTAATGACCCATCTGAGTCGTTAATAGCGTTTTTATAAATATCTTTAATTTCTACTTTATATTGCTCATATTCGTAATCACGTTTAGTAAAACGTACACCCGACTTGAGCTCAGTCAACCAACTAACACTGCTTAACGGCTCAAACATTTCAATATCAAAACGAACAGCTGTTTCATCATTATTGGTTTTTCTATCTTCACTTTTGAATGTTCTTAATGCTAAGTTTTGTGGGTCAGTAAATGCAGTTGGATCTGAATGTATAATGCTTGGTAAGCGATTACCGTCTTGTGAAAATGCGCCATCATATAAATGGTTTACTAAATCAACCCCGCCACTGGCTTCAAACGTCGATTTTTCGATTGGACGTAATGTAAATTCTGAGTCAGGTCTTATGCTTTCAGAGGATGCAACAGCAACTTCACCAGAAATTTTGATGCTATCGGTAAGACTCCATTCTGCACCAAGTGCATTTGAAAACGAGTCAGTATCACGAAAGTCACTGTATGTTTTAGGAATACCAAATTCGTTAGTTAACGTATAGTTATTTACGCCGTTAGCGTCTTGTGTGGTGTTTGCATCTGTTGATAGTGAACCTGCTACACCTAAAATAGAGTTACCAGCTTGCTCACCAGAGCGCTTAGTACCACTTAAATCAAGGTATACCATGCCATTACCCGACTGTGGTGCCCACTGAAGTGACAAATTTACAGCAGTACGTTCACGTTTTTCTACATATTGCTCAATACTGTGCTCATCTCTGACGATGGCGTTACCGCTTGGTGTGTTTCCTTCTTGAGCGTTAATTACTATGTCTTGAGGTTTTACGCGGCTAGACGTTTCGTCTTGGCGAATTTCGCGATCTTGATATGAAAACATAGCAATGGCGCCAAACGTACCCATTTCATCAAAGTCCCAATTATTACCAACAGAGCCACTGAAAATAGGCGCTACGTTTTCGGTTTTATCTGCATATTCTGCATCTAACGACATAGCTGCTGTTAGTTTATCTAATTCTAATGGGCGCACTGTTCTTAAACTAACCGTACCACCCAGTGCTCCTTCAATCATATCGCCAGTTGGCGACTTAACAACTTCTACTGTTTTTAAGAAACTTGATGGAAAATCTTGAAGGCTAATGCCATCACGAGAATCGCCAATAGTAGAGCGACCATTTAATTCAACCCGGTTTTGCGGTAAACCACGAATCGAAACACTATCACCCACACCAAAGTCAGAATTAATAGATACACCAGTAATACGTTGCAAGGCTTCGGCAATGTTATTGTCTGGTAATTTACCAATATCTTCAGCAACAACAGCATCAACAATACGACCGTCAGTACGTTTAAGCATTGCAGCGGCTTTCATACTGTTAAGTATGCCTGTTACTTGAATAACTTCTATATTGTCATCAGTTGTTGAAGTGCTTTGAGTTTCTTGTGCAGCTAAAGCCGATGATGTCATTAAAATAATTGCAGCCGCGCTAATAAGTGCAGGATTACTTTTATGTTGTTTATTGATTAGTGAGGAAGTAATTCGATTAAGCTTCATGTATCTCTCCCGTTTGGGTAATTGTGTGTTGATGATGTGCTTTGGTTTACCAATTTTTCAGTGTTTTACTTTTTTTGGTAATGCGTAAAGTGTGGTTAAAATTAGTCCAATTAAGTTTTAATTTCAAGCTTTGCTTACCAGTTATGTGAATTTGGTATTACATTTTTGGTGTTTTTATGTTTAATATTTAACAGATTTAACAAGTTATGTTTTTAATTTATTTTGTAATCGCAGTTAAAAAGTTTAATTTAATGCTGGTATATAGGTTTGTTATTGCTATTTATTAATTATAATTTTTAAAAGCAAGATGAGTTTAACCTTACTTATTTGGGAAAATTGGGGTTTTAACCTATAAAAAATTCATTGTTTTAGGTAAGAAAGTGCTGATTAGTACCAAGGTGATAAAAAGAAATTAACTTACTGAGGGGGTATGAGGCTTTTATTTAAAATAAGAAATGTAAATTACTTACTGGTAATGGCTTTGTAGTTTTTATTTTAAGTTTAAAATAAAGTTGGCTAACCAATTTCATTGCTAATATAAATAAAATATCGACTGGTAATAATAGTATAAAATTTAAATGCAGATGTACGAGGGGTTAATCGGGGGAAGTTCTTTTTTATGCATTTGCTGAGCGTGACATTATTTAATGGCTACTTGGGGGTAAACTTTTTAAGAGCAAAATGCAGATACTTTGCTATGTATGATGTGCAATTATTTTAGTAGGTTATTATTTTAGTAAGTTATTAGCACTTAAAAAGCCCGCATTATTAATAATGCGGGCTTTTCTTAATTTTAAATTATTAACTAACAATAAATATTTAGCTATGTATGCCAGTTATAATAGTGCACCTACTTTTGTAGTTCACCTGTTGATGATTCAAGGTGGGCACGAATAAACCATTGAAATTGCTCTAGCTCGGCTAGTTGGCTGGTGATCATATCCTCAGAAACCGGATCAAGATCAGCAAGCGTATCTATGGCTTTACGATGATCGCTATTAATACCGCTATATACATTATCGAGTGCACTTAAATGCTCGGTAACGAGGGCTTTACCAATTGAGTACTCGTCCCATGTACGGCGATCAACAATTGATTTTGGCGTACCAACAGGTACTCCACCTAGCGTTGCGATGCGCTCAGCAATGGTGTCTGTCATTTCGCGTACAACCGCAACTTGTGGGTCTAGCATTTCATGCACGCCAATAAAATTAGGGCCAACCACGTTCCAGTGAATATGTTTAAGGGTAAGTTGTAAGTCAATTAGCGCAACCATACGGTTGTCGAGCGTAGCGATAGTTTTTTCTGCTGAATCGTTACTCATACCTGGAACGGTAAATTTAGCTGTTTTGTTACTATTACTCATAATTTCTCCTACTTAATTATTTTGCCCATTAATTACTATATGAACATACTTTACTTTATTTAAAGCAATCGCCATGCCGGGAAGGGATTTTAAATAAAGTTGTTTATATACAATCAGATAGAGTTTTTATTTGAGGGGGAGAGTGATGTTAAGTATTACATATTTGAAAACTGTGCACTTTTTTGTAAATTATGCACAGTGTAATAAATATCATAGTTAAAGGGCTTAGTTATTATATTTAATTGCTAAGCCATACAAAGTACTGTTAATTAATTTTACGAGTTACTCAATTCGCAGCGCCATACAGTCACTATGACCATTAATAATCATGCTTTTATCGACTCGCACACCCGCACCAGAATATTTTCCTGCTGTGGTAAAACTACATATTTGTACAAAGTAATCGTCTACTTTTGGTAGCGCAAATAATTGCTGATATATTTGCTCTTGGGATGCAAAGTGTCCGGCGGTTTCCTCAATGGTTTGTTGTTGCTGATCGACTAGTTGAATATTTGCTCCGCAGCGGCCAACAATGGGTTTTACTACATAGCCGGTTTGTAATAATTCATCACTGAGCTCAAACGCGGTATTGAGCAAATATTTATGATTAGGAAATAAACTCCACAGCACCGGTAAGATTGCTTTATTACTGGGGATCAGTGTCCATAGTGGTTCAAAAACCATGACATTTTTACGCAATAATACATCAGCCAACCGCGGGGTTGCTCCTGCTTGCCATTGCGGCTCAAAATTATGATTTTGAGCTTGATCAGCCTCGCATTCTTCACGAATTTGCTCAAGTGCAGTTTCCCATGACCAGGTTTTCCATACATAATTAAGTTTATTGCCATCGGCATCAATAATATTGCCAAAGGCATCCCAAGACAGAGTATTTAAACCAATAATAATTTTGCACTCAAAACCTGCTGCCGCAATTGTTTCTTTCATAAATAAAGCGTGGTAATGCTCTTCTGGGTCGTCATCTTGAAGAATATGAACTAAACCTTTTACTTCACTTTTTCGCCATGCTTTTACTAAGTCTTTAAATAAGTCTTGGCCTGCATCAATACCCGTTTTAACCCCAAAGTGCCTTGCCCATTTACCCTGAACTTTACCGCTTTCCATATAACACGAAGCGGAGTCGCAGTTGTATTCATACACTTTTAAGCCTGCGGGGGTTAGTGCAAAGTCAAAGCGACTGGTGATCAATTGATTTAAGCGGTTATCCCACGATTGACGAATTTTATTGAGTACTACTTCAGGTAAATTAAACTTTTTTAATAGCTCAGGGTGCTGTAACACATAGTCGGTGGCATGCATAAATAAGCCATGCAGCTCATTAGTGGCGTGCTCAATGGCTTGTTGGGCTGTGTGTGAAATAGTAAAGTAGCTATGTTGATCCTCAGTATTGGAGGTAAGCTTGTGGCCTTGCATCATGTCTACATAGGCGGCTTCGTCATCATTAGCAATATTTAACCATGACTTTGCAGCTTGGCCTGTATCGGCAATGTAATTAGATTTTATTGTAAATAAATCTGTGTTTATTTCAGCTGTAGGTTCTGCGTGTTCAATTTGATCAGTTTGGGTCATCCAGCCTAAAATAGTTGCATCGTTATAAGAGCATTCAATCCAATAGTCGCCATCTTTGGTTATTTTAGCTTTAAGCTCGCGGCACCAATTTTGACCTTGTGGCCATGTTTGATGGCCAACATTTTGCTCAGCAAGACGAATTTTATCAGGGTGAACTTCTACTACAATGGCAACATGGCCGGTTTCTTCAAACTCACCACCTTCTTCCCAAATAAGTAAACTACCAACTTGAGGGTGATGCTTTGCGCCATTTTTAAATGCTTGTAAGGGAAGTCTATTTTGGCTGTTAACTTCACGTACTGAGCGTAGCTCAAAAATATCGTAAGCCATGGCTATGTCATCAAAAATATAACCATGATTGAGATACATCCAGCGCCTAGCAAATTCAACGCACTGCCATTTATAACCCATATAAATGCCATCTAAATAACTGCGATAGGCACTGCGGTTAGGGTAAATGCTTTCGTCGGCAGAGTCATAGTCAGACGAGTAAACAGCAACATTACCAGGTGCGTAACCTAATAGTTCACCAAAATCACGAGCTGGAGTGCTAGTTTTCATAACAAGTTTGTTCAAAATAAAGGCCTATAATCTGCTGACTATAGGAGCGAAGTAGCTTGATAGCAAGATAAAATGCTATGCCCTTATTTAGGTTTTTATTTGCGACAGATAAAGACAGTATTAATTGAGTTTAACAGCGAGATATTTAATTACATCATCACTAACTTGCGGTAAAAAATAAATGTCATCATATTTAAAGTACTGCACCGAGCTAATAGTTACGGGCTTTGCTGCCGTTGGTAGCGAGTCGTAAAACAGCCCAAGCTTATAATTGTTGCTGTTATTTACTTTGATTGCTCGGTTAACCTGTATTTTAGGCGTATCTACTACTGTGTAGCCGTTATTTTCGGCAATATAATATACATTTTGATAGGTATAATAAGTGTTATTGCGATGCCTTAAACGTGAGTGGTATCTAGGCAGTGATCTAATATGTAAACCTCTTGGTGGCATTACCTCTCGATAGCCTCTGCTGTGTTTACGATAGTAAGTGCCATTATGGGTATTAAATACTGCACCATTAAAACGTACCGATACACTATTACTAGGAATATGACGTATCACTTTACCTGGTTTATGGTGTTTGTTATGTACATTTTGCGGATTTGCAAAGGCGTTACTTGAGAGCATAGTAAGTGTTAAAAACACTGCTAACAAAACAGTTAAGTTAATAGTGTTTAGCTTTATAGGTGTTAGTTTCACAGTTATTTGTTTCATAGTAATGTCTCGCTTATGTTTTTTATACATAACCGATATTAGAGCCTGAAACTGAATAGCAACTGATAGCGGCTGTAATTACACAAAGCTTTACATATGTTTACATAACTAAAATGCTTGTTGGTAGGGTTTTGAGCATGCTAGATGAGCAGAGAAGTGGTTGATTATGGGCTGTTTTGCGGGTTTTATATATAACTGTAGCGCAGTATAAAAAGCCCAGCAAAGCTGGGCTTAATTATTAATTAGTCTTACTGTGGCGTTTTCATTATTTTACTGGTGATCACACCTGAAGTAATAGAGCCTGACACATTAAGCGCAGTACGTGCCATATCAATTAATGGTTCTATTGATATAAGTAACGCAACAATTTCTATGGGTAATCCCATTGTTGGTAATACCACTAGCGCAGCAAAAGTTGCGCCGCCGCCTACACCGGCAATGCCAAAAGAGCTAATCACTACAATACCTATTAAGGGTAGAATAAACTCAAAAGTCATCGGGTCTATTCCCACACTAGGTGCAACCATCATTGCTAGCATTGCAGGGTAAATACCTGCACAGCCATTTTGTCCAATCGTAGCACCAAAAGAGGCTGATAAATTAGCAATAGCTGGGGGAACTTTAAGTTGGTTTACTTGTGTATCTATGTTCATTGGAATTGATGCCGCTGAACTGCGCGAACTAAAAGCAAAGGTCATTACTGGCCAAATCTTAGTAAAATAATGTTTTGGACTAACCCCAACTAGGCTTAACAGTATGCCGTGCACAACAAACATTAATAAAATAGCGACATAAGAGGCGATAATAAACGCCAATAAATTAAGAATGTCGTTACCACTTGAGTTTGCGACTACATTCGCCATTAATCCTGCAACACCGTAAGGCGTTAAAGCTATAACCATTTTAACTAAGCTCATTACAGTGGCTTGTAAAGCGTTTACACCAGTACGAATAGGCGCTGTAAGTTCGCTGCGCTCTAGCATTACTTTACGTGCTGCAATGCCTATTAACACGCCAAAAATAACGACGGCAATAATAGAGGTTGAACGTGTATTACTTAAATCGGCAAATGGGTTTTCTGGAATAAAGCTAAGCAACATTTGTGGCACATTTAAGTTAGCAACATTAGCCGCTTTACTCTCTAAAGTAGTCATTTGTGCCGCTTCACGAGTGCCGGCCACTAATCCTTCTACGCTTAAGTTAAAGCCATAAGTAACCGCAATACCAACCAATGCAGCAAGGGCTGTGGTAACCAGTAAAATAGAAATACTTACAAATGAAATCTTACCTAAAGAGCCTTGGTTTTCAAGTTTGACTACCGCGGCAATCATAAACACTAATACCAAAGGCATAATGACCATTTTTAATAGCCCAACATAGCCTTTACCAACGACGGCAACCCAACTTAAAACATGGTTAATAACTTGGGGTTGTTCGGCAAATAAAAACTGTAAAGCCAAACCAAAAGCACTGCCCAGTACTAGGCCAAATAAAACGGTGCGTGATAACGTTTTACTTTTTTGCGAAAAAAGATAAATCGCGAATAACAGACCAACAAACAATGCCAGCATTAATAGTACAGCAAGCGACATAATATCCTCTTCATTAGCTGTGATTTAGCGGCGCACTTTAACGCTTTAAACTTATTTAAGAAAATACACTTTCGCTATGACTTAGAAGAAATTGTTATGCATTGCTAATATTTGGTTATAAGGGATAGCAAAGCAGTAAGATTAATAGGTTAGCAGTGTAACAATGATTGCTTAATCTAAAATTTGCTTAGTATGAATACGTGAACTTTTAAACAGGGCTTTATTGCCTGTATCGGCTTCGGCCCAAAAGTTGATATTAAATTGCGCGTCGTCGCTTAGCTCTACTTTATGCCAGTATTGTGGCGGGCTGGTAGCAAATTGCCCCGCGTTAATTACAATAGTTTGCTCAGGCTCTGTGGCGGCTTCATTTGCAAATCCGTAAAAGGTAACAGTGCCTTGCATAACGCAAATTTGGCCAAACACACCCTCGGCTGTGTTGTGGTGAGTAAGTAACGCTTTTGGAATGTTGTCTTTAGTAAAAAAGTGAGTGGAGCGTTTTATTTTCCAGTGACTTGGTATAGTTAAGTGACTCATAACAATTCCTTTTTTGTATTAGTGAAACAAATATAAAAGTTTAAATCATTTCAGCATCAATATGGCGCATTAAATTAGTTACCCAATTAATATACTGACGGTGTATTTTACTACCGTTGTAATTAAGGTTAGTCGAATCTTGGTAATTGATAGAATAGGCTGTTTTGTCATAATTAATATTAACGATTAATTGATGAGTACGAATATTAAGAATTCCCTTTATTTTACCTTCACTAACAGGAGCACACTGCCAACCTAGTTGAATGCAGGCTTTTAAAATACCTGTTTCAACATCTGCTGTGTTATTAATTATTTTAGATGTTTGTGGAATAAGGTTTTGTTCAAAGTTTTTAATTGGCACTGAAGTTGAACAACCCGCGAGTGCGAATAACGCAGTGGCTATAAAAAGTGTTGTTTGCTTTTTCATGTTAGTCCTTTTGTTTAAATATGCAGCGTATCAGTAAATATTATTAAGTGATAGATACTAGGCAAAATTTACTAATAATTTTGCAAATAAGTGCCACTAATATTGATAAATAAATACGTGTTTATTTTATATTGTTTGCCACTTTAGACTAACCTTTGTAAGGAGAGCATATAACGAGGAGCACAACATGGCGGTATCAGCTATTCCAAAAGGGTATCATTCAATAACCCCTTATTTAATTATAAACGGTGCGCAACAAGCAATTGATTTTTATTGTGCCGCTTTTGATGCGCAGCTAGTTATGCAAATGCCTATGCCTGAAGGCGGCATTGCTCATGCAGAAATTAAAATTGGTAATTCACATATTATGATCTCAGATATGTGCCCAGATGTTCATTTTAAAAGCCCTACAGAGCTAGGCGATACACCCGTAAGCATAATGTTGTATGTTGATGATGTAGATACGGTATTTGCAAAAACCATTGCGTTAGGAGCGAAAGAAATACGCCCCGTTCATGATCAGTTTTATGGTGATAGAGCAGGTACGCTGCAAGATCCTTTTGGCCACGTATGGACCATTGGCACTCATAAAGAAGACATTAATGAGCAAGAGCTCAGAAAAAGAATGGTAGATCTTATGAGTAAAGATCAAGATGCTTAGCTTTATAAAATAAAGGTAAGTAAACAAGGCTTTTACAAGCAGCTAATCCTGAATTCGTCATCTAGGTTTATTGGCAAAACCAGTGTATTAAATTGCCTATTAATAGCATCATCACACATATTGTTCAGTTCAGCGCTACCATTACTATACTTACTATTATATTCAACATGAAAAACAGCTTTATTGTTATTTATAAAAGGGGTGAGTAATTCGCACTCTTGATACTCGTAGCATTGCTCGTTTACTGCAAAATCAAAATAACTATGCAGCTCATTTACCTGATGAAGATTGTTTTTTAAGCCAACCGCCAAGCCACGAGTATGCGCCTGATTTGCTATAAAGCGAGTAAATACAAGCTGATCGTTTGCAGTTAAATTAAAGCCCGAATTATTCATATAGCCGTCAACGTTATCGGGCTCTACGCCATCACATCCTTTTTGTACTGCTAAATCTAGACGACTAGCCATTATTGCTTGCACATTAGGTGAGCGAATATCTAACCAACGCTCTCCTTGCCAATTAGCTAAAGAGTTACCTAATTCGTTGATTAAAAATTGGCTTTTATCACTTCGCCACGATTCATAAGAACCCGCTGAAAAATAGCAAATAACCCGCTTACCTTGAGCTTGTAATGTTTGTATTAACTGTACTGGGGAATCGAATAGGTCTATGTCGTAAATATTAACATTGTAGTTAGTATTTATTGTGCCAGTTAGCTGCCATTGCCAGGTGCTCCCCAATGCGGGTTTATACCAGTTACCGGTAGTAATAGGGGCAATTGTAGGCTCGACTTGGCTAGAGGGAGTTGCTGGTGTATTGTCATTTTCACCGCAGCTACTAATACTGATTAGCAGTAAAAATATAACACAGTGGCCTGCGGTTTGTTTATTAAATAAAGACAAAAACATAACATACTCAAACGGTATTAGTAGTTATTAATTTAGCTTAAAGAGGCTAATAAATATATTGAAAATTATGATCTTCTAAAATTCACCGTTACTGACTAACGTTATTACGACCTTTTTTCTTGGCTCTGTATAAAGCTAAATCGGCATTTTTTAAAGCCTGATCAAAGCTCTCCTTGGGCTCTCGCTGAGCTACGCCAATTGAAACTGCTACATTGACCGTTTTATATTCATCAGATTTTTTGTTTTTTCTAGCTGTTTTATCAGTCCGCTTTGGGTTTCTAATCACCATATCGTAGGTTGCAATATTTTGTCGCAATATCTCAAGCTCAGGGATTGATTGTGAGACTGTTTTTCTGGGGAATACAACAGTAAACTCCTCACCGCCATAACGATAAATTTTTCCCCCACCTTTTACTTCACTCATTTTAGCAGCAACAAGCTTTAAAACTTGATCACCAATATCATGGCCATATGTGTCATTAAACTTTTTAAAGTGATCAATATCTAGCATAGCAACTGTATATTTTCTACCTAGCGATAAGGCCAGTTGGTTAAGCGCACGGCGTGTAGGCAAGCTGGTCAAGTCATCTCTATAGGCTAAATAATATGAATCAGTGCTTACTGCTAATAAATACAATGAACACATGGCTACGGCTATTAACGACCAAGGAAGTGCTATGAAATTTAGCTGATTTAAACACCAAACAATAAGAGTAATTAATAATGCTGTTAACGTTAAGCTATTATTACGTAAACTTCGCCAAACAAGTAATAGACCTATTAAAGATAAAGGTAAAGTGACTGCAATATAAGGTTGTAGCTGTAACCAGAATTTGGTTTTTGGCAAAAAACTATCTATATTTTGGCTGGTTTTCAACCATAGAAATGTTATTACGCCACACAGAAGAATAAATATAAGTCGAGTTATAGTGTGTACCGAAATAATTGCACGATCTTTTATCAAAGCTAATAGCATTAATAAGCTTGCACCACATAAAACTACCCACTCGACATTTGCTGTTAACCACTTAGACCAAAGTAAGTTATAGTTTATAGATAATAAATAGAGCGTCCAAAATAAACATAAAATGGCAACACGACTTCGGTTAAATTGAGTTGCAAAAATAGCCGTTATAATTAGTAACGGGTACACTAAGTAATTAATAATTATTAGTTTATCTTGCCACTGAGCTTGAAATTGAATGAGTAATGAAAACAAGCCCAAAACAATTATAAGACTTAAAAAAGTAGATTTAATCCCTTTTAATTTGAACAACCAATACTCCAAAGACTTATATCTAAAAATAAAAGCGTTATTGTATTGATATAAAAAATATTTGCTACTTTAACATGGGTTTAAGATTGTAAAATCATATTTTATGGTTAGTTTTAGTGACTGGTGCTATATGCTTATTAAAATAAAAATCGATTTAAGATTATTAAGAAAGAACTAAAATAATAGGCGTAATTAGGTTTTGTATTTATTACAGGGATATAAAATTACAGCAATTATGATTCGAGACAGTTTATTTTAAGTGTTTACAGTAAGTTATGTTTCGGCTCATGTAGTGGTAGTGGCTGCGTATGTTTGACATTTTGTAGAGTTATTATTTATAAATAGGAAAAACTTGCTTAAATATTCAGCAGGCTGTTAAAAAGTAACCCTCTAATGTT
The DNA here is from genome assembly GCF_002332205.1 of Pseudoalteromonas sp. JB197. Taxonomy (NCBI): domain Bacteria; kingdom Pseudomonadati; phylum Pseudomonadota; class Gammaproteobacteria; order Alteromonadales; family Pseudoalteromonadaceae; genus Pseudoalteromonas; species Pseudoalteromonas sp. JB197. The sequence continues at coordinate 2,143,108 of NZ_NRGZ01000001.1, read as the reverse complement.
AAGGAGGGAGTGATAATGTGTGCACTTAACAAGTTCAACTTTAATATTAGGCCTTCCGTGGCCTGCTTAAATTAAATGTTTTTATAGTATGGATAATCACTATAACCAACCTCTGTGCCGCCATACATAGTGGCTGCATCAGCTTCATTTAAAGGCCATTGTTGTTTAATACGCTCAGGTAAATCGGGGTTCGCAATAAAAGGCCGACCAAAAGCAAACAAGTCACCGTAGCCATTATTTAAAATACGCAGTGCTTTATCTACCGTGTATTTTCCTGCATATATAATTCGACCAGAGAACTGCGCTCTAGCTGCTTTATAAAACTGCTCAGGTAAATCAGGTGCGTTATTCCAATCGGCTTCAGCAATCGATAAGTAAGCAATACCAGCTTGTTCAAGTAACTTAATCGCTTCTATGTAGGTGTTTTGTGGATCAGACTCGACCAAACCCAAATAAACGCGGGTTTCATCTGTGCTGCTAAATAGTGGTGCAAAGCGAACGCCTAAACGATCAGCGCCTACAACTGCGCTCACAGCAGTAACAATTTCTTTTAAAAAACGCAGACGATTAGTAAGTGAGCCGCCATATTGATCGTCACGCATATTAGTGTGCTCTGAAATAAACTGATTAACTAAATAACCATTAGCACAATGTAGTTCAACGCCGTCAAAGCCGGCTTCTAATGCATTTTTTGCAGCTTGCGCATACATATTAACTAACTCGCTCACTTCATCAGTACTTAAAGCGCGCGGTGTACTTGGTTCACTTAAAGCACCTTGGCCTGGGCCGGTTTCAATAAATACTTTAACGTTGTCGGCTGTAATTGCCGAAGGAGCTATTGGGCTGGCTTCATTAGGTTGTAAACTGGTATGCGATACGCGGCCAACATGCCACAGTTGAGCAAATATAATGCCGCCTTTAGCATGCACTGCTTGAGTTACTTTTTTCCAACCTTCAATTTGTGCTGCAGAGTGTATACCCGGAGTCCATGCATAGCCTTGGCCTCTAGGCTCTATTTGCGTACCTTCGGTAACCATAAAGCCAGCGCTGGCACGCTGCGCATAATAGGTTGCCATTAAGTCGTTTGGAATATTACCTGGCTGCGTGCTACGAGAGCGTGTAAGTGGTGGCATTACAATACGGTTCTTAAGTGTATAAGGGCCAAGTTCTACAGGTGAAAATAACGAGCTGGTATCAGAAATAGATTGATTCATTAAAACTCTCTCTTAAAGCAAACTTAGTGGCTTATTACCTCGTAATTAACAAGGCAAAGTATGTTGATGCTTAGCTGTTTAAGCAATGTTGGTAAGCGTAGAGCTTTATGGGTACAATTTGAAACAACACTTTATTGTTTTAGATACAATTATGAATGGTATTAATAGGCTCGATATTAAACAGCTCAGGGTGCTAAATGCCTTGCTTGATTTAAAAAGCTTGTCGCAGGTTGCACGTAAAATGGGCCTAACCCAGCAAGCAATTAGCGAGCAGCTGCGTAAACTACGTGACTTATTTGACGATCGTTTGTTTATTCGTCAAGGAAATAGCATGGTGCCAACGCCCAAAGCGTTATCTATGCAGCAACCTATTTGCCATATTTTAAAGCAACTTGAAATGCTGTTAGAGCCCGAAGTATTTACACCGCAAACATATAAAGGTGTATTTACTATTAGCGCGACAGACTACGCAACGCAAGCCTTGTTACCGCAGCTTTTTAATATAACGAGACGAGAAGCACCCGGGTTAAAACTAATCGTGCGCGACTTTGCCTCAGATAATGTTAACCAGCTAATTACGGCGGGCGAGCTTGATTTACTGATTAGCTTCCCTGAATTTATTCCAGATAACTTAGCTTATGTTACTTTGCTTGAAGAGCAGCATTTATGCGTTACAGGTTGTGGCAACAAGCTAGCAAATGAGCCGTTAACACTGGCACAAATTGCAGCTTATCCGCAGCTAGTGGTATCACCTTCGCGTGCCAATTTACGTGGTTCTCACGATCAGTGGTTTGCAGCAAAGGGCCTTAAACGCAATATTGTTATGTCGGTACCTAGCTTTTCGGCAGTACCAAACATTCTTCATACAACCGATATGATCGCGTTTTACCCGGCGCGATTACTACCAAACAATAAAGTACAAGAGCTAACCGTGGAAGCATTGCCGCCGCCTTTTAAAGTAATAGCTGCATGGCATCCACGTACCAGTGAAAGCCCAATTCATCGCTGGATACTGGAGCAATTAAAAGTAATTTGAAGTGTGAATAAATTTTAGCGAGCAACACTCGTTTATAGTGTTACTCGCTAATATAGGAGCTAACGATAACGTAAGCCGTAATTTTAGAGCTTACCTATCGACAAAGAGCGGACATCGTTACCTGTTGGCGACTCATGTGCTTTAAGGTAAAACACCGGTAAAATAGCCAGTATATGGTCAAAAATATCAGCTTGAATACCTTCGTACTCTGCCCACACTGTGGTGTTGGTAAAGGTGTAAATTTCGATAGGTAAACCTTTATTCGTTGGCTCTAATTGCCTTACCATTAGGGTCATATTTTGATGGATTTTAGGGTGTTGTTTTAACAGCTCTATTAAATAATGCCTAAAGGTTCCTACGTTAGTTAAGCGGCGGCCATTAAGTAGGCAGCTCATGTCTTTAGTGGCGTTTTCGGCGCTAATAGATGATATTGTGGTATCTATATATTTGGTGAGTAAATTTGCTTTTCTAAGCTCACTGAGCTCTTGTTCATTTAAAAAGCGCACGCTGTTCATTTCTAAATGAATGCTACGTTTTATTCTTCGACCGCCCGATTCTGACATACCGCGCCAGTTTTTGAATGAATCAGAAATAAGCGCGTACGTAGGAATTGTAGTGATGGTTTTATCCCAGTTTCTTACCTTTACCGTGGTAAGTGCAATGTCAATTACATCGCCATCAGCGCCATACTTGGGCATTTCTAGCCAATCACCTACCGCTAACATATTATTAGCAGAGAGCTGAATACCTGCCACTAAACCTAAAATAGCATCCTTAAACACCAACAGCATAACGGCTGATAACGCACCTAAACCACTTAATAAAATTAATGGTGATTTATTCATTAATAACGACACAGCTAAAATACCGGTTAATACACTGGCAATTAACTTAATGGTTTGTAATAACCCTCGTATCGGGAAGTGGGCTCTGACTGCGCGCCGATCAGAAATAACCTGAAAAATATCGAGCAACGAAAACAGTGATAGTAAAGAGAAGAGAATGATCCATTGGTCGGTAACCATTTCAATAATATGTAATAAGCCACTCCCTTCGGGTAACCAAAGCCTTGCTTGGATAACGACAACCGCACCTTGAATTACAAAAGAGATATGTTTTGCAAGTTTAAATGCTAACTCGGCAGGAGTTTTTGCATCAGGCTGAACAATTCTTTCGCTAAAGCGACCTTTAAGAAAGTGCTTAGCTGAGTTTCTGATAATTAAATGTAAAACTATGGCAAAAATGGCGAGCCAGCAAAGTACTAAAATGTCGTACCATAAAAGAGGGTTGGCGGGTAAATATTGGCCAAACCACCCCAGTAAATACTCACGTAGTTCAGCTCTTATATCTGTCATTTAATCTCCGTTTACATCATAAAGTTATTTATTCCAAGGTTATTTAAGCAGAAGGCGTAGTTAAAGTCTATCTTCACTCGGTGCCGATAGACTTTAACTATAAACAGTTAGTTTTATTTTTCAGCAAGTTGTTCACTTAACTCGGCAAAAATACTGGGGTCGTCTATCGTTGATGGAATTTGCAGTTCTTCGCCATCAATAAGCTGGCGCAAGTTTTTGCGTAAAATTTTCCCTGAGCGTGTTTTAGGTAAGCGCTCAACACACATAATATTTTTTAAACACGCGATAGCACCAATTTGGTTACGTACAGATTGCACAAGCTGTTGTTGTACTTCTTGATGAGAGCCGGTAAAGCCGTCTTTCAGCACTATCATCGCCATTGGGTTTTGCCCTTTAAGCGCATCGTTTACACCAAATACAGCACATTCTGCAACCGCAGGGTGGGCGGCAACAATTTCTTCCATTTCGCCGGTAGATAGCCTGTGGCCTGCAACGTTAATTACATCATCGGTACGACCCATAATAAATAAGTAGCCGTCTTCGTCTATGTAGCCACCGTCTCCCGATAGGTAATAGCCTTCATATTCGCTCAGGTAACCTTGTTTATAACGCTCGGTATTTTGCCAAATTGTTGATAAACAACCCGGTGGTAAAGGCAGCTTTATTACTACAGCGCCACTTTCGTTAGGGGCGCATTCTTCGCCATCCATATTTAAAATACGTACGTCAAAGCCCGGTGTAGGCACGGTTGAACTACCTGCTTTGGTTTCTAAATGTTCAATGCCAATAGGGTTGCAGACAATAGCCCAGCCGGTTTCTGTTTGCCACCAATGATCAAGCACAGGTAGGCCGGTTTTTTCTTTTAACCAATCGTAAGTAGCTGCATCAAGGCGCTCACCGGCTAAAAATAACCGTTTTAAGCTAGATGTATCATATTTTTTAAAGCCCTCAGCTTCAGGGTCTTCTTTTTTAATTGCTCTAAATGCAGTCGGCGCGCTAAACAGGGCTGTTACTTTATGCTCCTCTACCACTCGCCAAAATGCACTGGCATCTGGGGTGCGCACTGGTTTGCCTTCGTAAAGTACAGTTGCACAACGATACATTAACGGCGCATATACTATGTATGAGTGACCCACCACCCAGCCAATATCAGACGCAGTCCAAAAAACTTCGCCAGGCTCCATACCATATACGTTTTTCATGCTGTAATTAAGGGCAACAGCATGGCCGCCATTTTCACGTACTACACCTTTAGGTAATCCTGTGGTGCCTGAGGTATATAAAATATATAGCGGATCACTACCACTTACAGGTACAGGGTCAACAGCTTGTGCTGTTTGCATAGCCTTTGCCCAATCAATATCTTGGCCACTATTGAGTGTTGCAGTTGCTTGTTCGCGTTGATAAATTACGCAGTGATCAACTTTATGTGTGGCGCGCTTAATGGCATCATCTAATAAGGGTTTGTATTCAATAATATTACTTACTTCTACACCACAAGAAGCACTTAATACTAATTTAGGTTTAGCATCATCAATACGCACCGCTAACTCATGAGCTGCAAAGCCACCAAAAACCACAGAGTGCACTGCACCTAAACGAGCACAAGCTAGCATGCCAATCACTGCTTGTGGGATCATGGGCATGTAAATAACCACACGGTCGCCTTTTTGCACACCTAGCGATTGCATTACACCGGCAAACTTAGCCACTTCTTGTTGTAGCTGTGAATAATTATAAGTTTGTTTAGTATTGGTAACAGGAGAGTCGTAAATAAGCGCAGTTTGCTCGCCAAAGCCGGCTTCAACATGTTGGTCAAGTGCTAAGTAGCTAGTATTAAGCTGGCCATCATCAAACCAATGGTATAAGTCATCGCTGTCTTGTGTATAGGCATTTTGGGGTGTTTTATACCAAGGAATACACTTACTTTGTGCTAACCAAAATTCAGCTGGGTTTTGTTTGAAGGCGTTATAGTGCTGTTTATATTGACCTGACATAAATGATCCTAAAACTAAAAAAGAGTGTGAGAGACATTAAAAACTAAGCGTTTTTGCTTAATTATTATATTAGACCTTGGTCGGCTAAAAGCTGAGCAAGGTGGTTGTTTTTTAGTTTGTTTTGCAAGGCCTAATTACGACTTAATACATAGCAAGCTAATTGAAATTGTTATGTTTTTATAAAAAACGTCAATTAAACTCTATTTGTACGGCTTTTTCTTTATTTTCGATAGAAAACTGGCTTGCTTAATTATCAAACTAAGCGTAAAATGCGCGCTCATTTCGGCTTTTAAACTATTAATTCCTTGCCTTAAACCGACCGGCCGAAACGGTAGAAGGCTCTATTAACCGTAAGGAATATCCATGCGTCATTACGAAATCGTATTCATGGTTCACCCTGATCAGAGTGAGCAAGTAACTGGTATGATCGAACGCTATACTGGTTCTATCACTGAAGCTGGTGGTGTTATCCACCGCCTTGAAGACTGGGGCCGTCGTCAACTGGCTTACCCAATCAACAAGCTTCATAAAGCTCATTATGTTCTTATGAACGTTGAAGCACCAACTGAAGTAATCAGCGAGCTAGAAACTACTTTCCGCTACAACGATGCAGTGCTTCGTAACTTAGTTATGCGTACTAAAAACGCGGTAACTGAAGCGTCTCCTCTTGTAAGAGAAGAGAAGAAAGAAGCACCAGCTGCTTAATTGTTTTGAGTCCTAGCATGGCGTTTAACTGGTGATGAATATAAATGGTTAGCCCTTTTATGAATCAACTGGTTTTATCTGGGGTAGTTTGTAAAACTCCCAAGTTAAGCCAAAGTCCTGCTGGTATACCGCATTGTATTTTTGTTATTGAACATAAATCAATGCAAACAGAAGCAGATCTTAACCGTAATAGTTACGTTCGGCTTCAAGTGGTTGCCAGTGGAAAGCAAATGCAACAACAGACTCAACATTTGCACGTTGGGCAGGCATTGCAAGTGAGTGGTTTTTTAAATCGCCACGAAGGTCGTAACGGCCTTAGCCAATTGGTTTTGCATGCTCAGCATATCGAAAGAATTATTTGAGGAATTAATCTCATGGCACGTTATTTCAGACGTCGTAAGTTTTGCCGCTTTAAAGCGGAAGGCGTACAACAAATCGATTACAAAGATCTAGCTACTCTTAGAAACTATGTTACAGAAAGTGGCAAAATCGTACCTAGCCGTATCACAGGTACTAGCGCTAAATACCAGCGCCAGCTAGCAACTGCTATTAAGCGTGCTCGCTACTTAGCCCTTCTTCCATACACTGACTTACATAAGTAAGCAGCGGATTAACACGTTTTTAAAAGGTGTAGAAACATGCAAGTTATTCTACTAGATAAGATCGCTAACCTAGGTGGCCTAGGTGACCAGGTTGTTGTTAAATCTGGCTTCGCACGTAACTTCCTTTTCCCGCAAGGTAAGGCAGTTCCTGCAACTAAAGCAAACATTGAAACATTTGATGCTCGTCGCGCAGAACTTGAAGCGAAAATCGCTGATCAGTTAGTTGCTGCACAAGCACGCGCTGACAAACTTGAAGCATTAGCAGAAGTTACATTAGTATCTAAAGCTGGTGACGAAGGTAAATTATTTGGTTCAATCGGTACTCGTGACATCGCTGACGCTATCTCAGCTGTTGGTGTTGAAGTTGCTAAGTCTGAAGTTCGTCTACCTCTAGGTACTATCCGTGAGACTGGCGAATTTGACGTATCAATCGCAGTACATTCAGAAGTAACGGCTACTATTAAAGTAATCGTTATTGCTGAAGCTTAATTTTTAATTAAGCAAAAAAAGCCGTGCTATTTAGCGCGGCTTTTTTGTGCCTAAAATTTAACTAGCTGTAGATCTAAAAACACGCTTAATAAAACCTCTTCTAAATCATCTTTCCTTTTTGCAATTATTTTTTCATTTCATTTAAACCTTTTCAAACTGTCATTACGTCTAACTTATCAATACACTTAAATGCTAACCCAGTAATTATAATTTAAAGGCGACATTACGGATGTTACACGTTAAACCCGAACAGTCGCAATTGTGCGAAGCAGCACTCATTAAGCGTGTTAAGTCGGGGGATCAAGCTGCATACACACTACTTTGTGAACTACACATAAAACGAGTATACGGGATATGTTTACGTCTATTAGCTGATCAGTCGCATGCAGAGGATGCGGCCCAAGAAGTGTTTGTACAGGTGTGGCACAAAGTAGCGCAGTTTGATGGGCGCTCGCAGTTCTCTACTTGGCTTTACAGCGTAGCGAGTAATGTTGCGATTAATTACTTACGCAAACAAAAAAATTGGCTGCAAAAAGTGGTGAGTATTGAGCACAGCGGTATGGATGAGCAATCAGTTAACGACTGTAAAGGTTTAAATGGCCTAGATAAATTAATAGTAAGGCTTCCAGAGCGAGCACGTATGGTATTTGTGCTGTTTGCCATTGAAGGCTACAGACACGAGGAAATAGCCGAGCAACTAGGTATGGCTGTTGGCTCAAGTAAGTCGCAATATCATCGTGCTAGGCTGTTATTACAAGAGTGGTATAAAAATGAGTAAAGAAAATTTTGATGACTACTTAAACGAGTCACTCAATACACTTGATAAAGACATAACGCCACGCAAAAATTTATGGCCAGGGATTGAGCGAGCGATTATTAATGCTGAACGCTCTACACAAAAACACACTACTATTTGGCCAAAGTTAACGGCAGTAGCCGCATGCAGTGTTGCGGTTTTAATTGCAGTAAACATCGTTTTTATAACGCCTGAGCCAAAGCCTGCCGTGGCGATAAGTGATTACTTTTTAGCGCAAAAAAACAGTTTGTTAGTTGCGTATAAAAATCAAGACGCACTTACCAGCAATTGGCAAGTGCAATTGCAAGAACTCGAAGAAGCAGAGTTAGCCATAAAGCAGGTTCTTGAAAACGAACCACAAAACCAAGCGCTATTAACTATGTTAGCGCAAATATATCAACAACAACTTGATTTGATTAATAAGGTGCACGCACCTCGTTGGCAGCATATTTAGGAGCATAACATGAAAGCGATTTTACTAGGGTTGAGCTTATTTCCACTGGCGGTATTAGCGGGTGAAAAAATAGATAAGCAAATAGAGGTAGCCAATGGCGGCACTATTTATATTGAAAACCAACGTGGTGATATAAACATAACGGGCTGGGATAAAAACGAATTTAAAGTGTCGGGCGAACTTGATGACAAAGCCGATGGCTATGAGCTTAAAACCAGTGGTGATAAAACCCAGTTTATTGTAAACATGCCACGTAATACGGATTGGGGTAACAGTGGTGATGGTTCAAGGTTAACTATATTTATGCCCAGAAGTAGTGCGCTTGAGTTTGCTGGTGTGAATGTATCTGTCAGTGCAAAAGAGCTACAAAACAGTGCAGAAATAGATGTGGTTAATGGTGAGATAAGCGCAAGTAATTTAGCGGGTAATATTAAACTTACCAGTGTTAATGGCGATGTAAAGGCGCAGAACTTAAGTGGTAATATTGCATTTGAAACCGTAAATGGCGAAATTAACGATAAAAACTCAAGCGGGAAGTTGCGCTTTAGCGCCGTAAATGGTGATATTAAATCAAACTCAACGGCAAGCGATGTTCGCCTTGAAAACGTAAATGGTGATATAGACTTTACTTTGTCGAGCATTAAAAACTTACGAATTAATACCGTTAATGGTGAGGCCGAAGTGCATATTAAAGAGCTGTTAAAGGGCGCAGATGTTCGTTTTGAATCGGTAAGTGGCGATGGTGAATTTTACTTTGCGGCAGATGTATCGGCTAAGTTTGAAATTGAAGCGCATGCGAATGGCAAAATAATTAATAAAGTGACTAGCGATAAAGTCAGTAAAGCTAAATATGGCCCAGCCAGTAGTTTAAAATTTAGTATTAATGGCGGTAATGCTAACGTTGAAATGAATACAATTAGCGGGCGACTCGAACTACATACTAAATAACATTCGCTACTGGCTATGATTACAAAAAGCAGGAAAAGATTTCCTGCTTTTCTATTTGCACAGCCCCTGCAAGTAGATAGAATAGGCACCATTGTATTTTAGTACTGTGAAGTCATGGCCAAACGAGATAAGCAAGTCGATACCCTTAAAGTTCCTCCCCATTCAATAGAAGCAGAACAATCTGTTTTAGGTGGCTTAATGCTTGATAACCAAGCATTTGACCGCGTAGCAGAGCTTGTTGTATCACAGGATTTTTATACCCGCACGCATAAGCTTATTTTTGAAGCGATGACAACGCTTGCTGAAATTGGCGATCCGATCGATTTAATTACTATTTCAGAGAGCCTAGAAAAAAATAATAAATTAGCAGGAATTGGTGGTTTTGCTTATTTAGCTGAAATAGCCAAAAACACCCCAAGTGCTGCTAATATTGACGCTTACGCAAGTATTGTGCGCGAACGTGCTGTGGTACGTGAAATGATTGGTGTAGCAAATGAAATTGCCGAAGCAGGTTTTAATACCGAAGGGCGCACCAGCCACGATTTGCTCGACTTTGCTGAGAGCAAAGTATTTAAAATTGCTGAGCAACGTACAAAAAACAATGAAGGCCCGCAAAGCATTCATAGCATACTTGAAAAAACAGTTGATAAAATAGAAGAGCTTTATCAATCACCGCAAGACGGTGTAACAGGTGTGAGTACCGGCTATGCCGACCTTGATAAAATGACCACAGGTTTGCAACCATCTGACTTAATTATAGTTGCGGCACGTCCATCTATGGGTAAAACCACTTTTGCGATGAACCTTGCAGAACATGCTGCAATGACCCAAGACAAGCCGGTATTAATTTACTCACTAGAGATGCCCTCAGAACAAATTATGATGAGGATGTTGGCGTCTCTTGGGCGTATTAACCAAACTAAAGTGCGTACTGGTCAGTTAGATGATGACGATTGGGCACGACTTTCATCAACCATGGGGTTGTTGATGGAAAAAGGCAAAATGTACGTTGATGATGCCTCGGGCTTAACACCTACTGATGTACGCTCTCGTGCACGACGTATTGCCCGCGATCATGGTGGTATTAGTATGATCATGGTCGATTACTTGCAATTAATGCGAGTACCTAGCCTTGCTGATAACCGAACGCTTGAAATTGCCGAAATTTCACGTTCACTTAAAGCATTAGCAAAAGAGCTAAAATGTCCGGTTGTTGCGCTTTCGCAGCTTAACCGTACGCTTGAGCAACGTGCCGATAAACGTCCAATTAACTCAGATTTACGTGAGTCTGGCTCTATTGAGCAAGATGCCGATTTAATCATGTTTATTTATCGTGATGAAGTGTACAACGAAGACAGTACCGATAAAGGTATTGCCGAAATAATCATAGGTAAGCAACGTAACGGTCCTATTGGTAAAGTACGTTTAACCTTCCAAGGTCAATTTTCTCGCTTTGATAATTATGCGGGGCCAGCAGTAGATGACGATTATTAATGCGCCTAGCGATAGCCGAAATTAACTTAACAGCACTTGCGCATAATCTTGCGCAAGTTAAGAGCTTTGCGCCTAATAGCAAAGTAATGGCAGTGCTAAAAGCCAATGCCTACGGGCATGGCTTAGTAACCATAGCGCAGCACTTAAACGATGCCGATGCATTTGCTGTGGCACGTATAGATGAAGCGCTGGCACTGCGTGCTGGCGGTTTAACTAAGCCAATTGTATTGTTAGAAGGCTTTTTTGATGAAGCCGACTTACCCATTTTATTAGCTAATAATTTTCAAACCATTATTCATGACGAAAACCAATTAGCGGCACTGGAAAATGCGCAGCTTGAGGCTCCTATAAACTGCTGGTTAAAAATAAATACCGGCATGCATCGATTAGGTATTGCACCAGATCAATTTGATGAGTTTTATAATCGCTTACAAAAAACAGCCAATGCGAATAATACGGTTAATTTAATGACCCATTTTTCGTGCGCGGATGATGTTGATAGCAGTAAAACAATGCAACAAATAGCATTGTTTAATCGCTTGGCAGAAAACGTTGAGCAGGCACATTGTTTATCAAATTCTGCCGGTATTTTAGCTTGGCCAAGTGGCCACGGTGATTGGGTACGCCCAGGGTTAATGCTTTATGGTGTATCGCCTATGGCAAATACCACAGGTAAAACGTATCAATTAGAGCCGGTTATGCGCTTAACCACAAAAGTAATTGCAGTGCGTAATGTAGCTGCCCATGAAGCGGTGGGTTACAGCGGGCGTTGGCAAAGTGATAAGCCGACCCAGTTAGCGGTTGTTGCTATGGGGTATGGTGATGGTTATCCGCGCCATGCGAGGGCGGGCACTCCGGTAATAATAAATAAGCAGCGTTATGGTATTGTAGGTAGCGTAGCTATGGATATGATCACCTTAGATATAGGCAATAATACACATAATATTAAAGTAGGCGACGAGGTAACTATGTGGGGGCCTGAGCTACCAGTAGAAGAAATAGCCCAGTGCGCCGATACTATACCTTACGAGTTATTGTGTAATATTACACCAAGGGTAAGCTATCAGTATCAGCGTTAAACTGCTGGTACTATTACTCTTTTATAAAGTAAATATCGCTAAAGCCCATACGGGCAAACTCTTGATCGCGAAAATTACGCACCGACGCTGAGCCTTTCGAAGTCATTTCGATTTGCTGTACCATAGATAAATAATTAGTAAGATCGATACCCTCAGCGGCGGCAATTGCCTGATACATGTCGTGGTATTTATCTTTAGCGAAATTAATTTCGCGCGGTTGGTTTTTAAATGTATAGGTTATTCTGCGTGCCATATTAAGCTCATTTCGATTGCGAATTAGGGTGATTTTACACTGTATTGAATCACCATTGAATGATTTTTTTAAAATGAAATAATAAAGAGATAAAAATGAAATTAACAGTAGAGATCAGCAAATACCCACTTCATCAAGACTATATCCCGTTTATAAAAGGCTTTATAGATCGCTTAAACGAGTACGATAATTTAAAAGTAATTACTAATACCTTATCAACGCAAATTTTTGGTGATTACGATTTAGTAATGCAAGTGTTAAGTACCGAAATTAAACGCTCGTATGAAGAGTTTGGTAAAGCTATTTTTGTATGTAAATTTCTATCTGGCGATTTGTCTCCACAATAACGGCTAATATGCATATTAGTAGTAACACGGAACCACACAATATGGATTTTTTAACACAAACCTTAAGCGGTTTTACAGCAATGTCGCATTGGGAGTATATTGCAGTGGGGCTGTCTATGGCTTATTTATTATTAGCAATAAAAGAGAGTTTATGGTGTTGGCCAGCCGCATTTTTTAGCACCCTTATTTATACTATTATGTATTGGAATGGCGCGTTATTAATGGAGTCGTTACTGCATTTTTATTATATGTATATGGCGGTGTTTGGTTGGCTAGTATGGCGTAAAGGCAAAACTAACAACGATAGTTTAAGTATTACCTCATGGTCAATGAATCGTCATATAATATTGATAATAGTGACCAGCATAGTTGCTCTTGCCATTGGTTACTTTATGAAAAATTACACCCATGCAGACTTTGCTTACCTTGATAGCTTTACAACCTGTTTTGCGGTAGTTACTACTTATTTAGTGGCAAAAAAAGTACTCGAAAATTGGCTGTATTGGATTGTAATAGATGCCGCGTCTATGTATTTATATTACGAAAAAGGCTACTACCCAACGCTCGCGCTCTTTATTTTTTACACCATAGTGGCTGCGTGGGGTTTTAAAACTTGGTACGAAGAGTACGAGCAAAAACAAGCTAAACCTATAGCGCAACTCTAGTATATGACAGTTAATAATCATTTTAATAAAAGTCAGTTAGTTAAAATATGCAGTGCGTTTATAGAGCCCAAAAGCATTGTTACATATGAACAACTGTTAAATGGTTTGAGCAACGATAATTTTTTAATACGTACACAGCAGCAAGCTTATTTATTAAAGCGTTATAAAGATCATTGGCCAAGTAATGCTTTGGTAGCTCAGCATGTTTTTAGTAATTACAACGTGTGCCCAGCGCCTATCTGGCTTGATGAGACAAATAAGTATGCTGCTTTTGACTATATTGAAGGGGAAACTGCCAGTTTTATTTCCTCTTCTTTAGTGAATAAGCTTGCGGTAGTGCACAACTACAGTGCGACAACAGAAGCTATGAATATTGCACAAGAGCTATTGTTTTATCAGCAATCTGAAATTTATAAACAATATCAACCGCACATTGAAATTGCATTAAATACAGTTGCAAACATGCCACTAAATGCCGGCTTTTGTCATAACGACTTAGTTAGAGAAAATATTATAGTAAATACAGCTGATATGTATTTAATTGATTTTGAATACGCTAAAAGCAACGATGTGTATTTTGACTTAGCAGCGTTGGCTGTTAGCTTTAAACTGAATGAAAAGCAGCAAACTGAGCTACTATATAACTATCAAAAACAGTACGATAAAAATCAAAAACCAGAAGGTGAGCAATTTTACTTTTCGATAAGTAAGCTCAATTGTTATAAATTATTTTTTTTAATGTTAAGTTTAGGCTGGTATGAGCAACGCGCTATAAACAGTAAAGAAGCTGAATTACGCGCGCAACTTAATGAGCTAATTGTAAGCGACTATTAAAGCCCACCAAAGCGCTCTGCTAGTAGTTTATATTTAGTAACCTCATCAGTATCAAACTGTGGGTCGCCGTTAGTGTCTTCAGATTTGCTCATTAATAAGCTTTCGCGGGCAAGGCGCTTAACACGCTCTGTTTTTACCCCTAAAAACTCAGCAACTTGCTCAGTAGACATTAAATTCATAGTTACTTCCTAAATAGAATTAAAGTGTATAGCTATAATACTAATTTAAATGTAACTGAAACGTTACTGTTATTTTTTTTAATATCAATAAATAATGACTTTTTAGTATGGCGTGAAATCTTTTATTTAAAAGTGTTTAAATAATGGTCATGTAAACGAATGACGCTAGCAATTACCCGTAGATGTCTTTATCATTACGCATGCCAAAGCATTGATATCGCGAGTTGATGTGGCGGCAACAAATGTGCTCTCGTGGTGAAATGGATATCACGTGGCCCTCCGGAGGCTGAGTTGTAGGTTCGATCCCTACCGAGAGCGCCATTTGCATTCCTCTAATACACTTGCTAACTTTTAGTATTATCCTTTTAAAAATATTCATTATGACTTATCTACCAATTAAATGTGGCGACTACGATCAGCTTGAGCTTTATTGTATGCGTGCAAATAAAGTGGCTATAACATTAGATACCCAAATTTTAGTGGGGGTTGCTAAAACCTTAGAGAGCATTAAAGGCGAAGGCGAGTTTTTAGTGCTGCAAGAGCCAATAAATAAAATAGTAAAAATACGGCTAGATAAAATTAAAACGATCACACTTGCATAGTTTTATAGCTATTTATCACTACTAAAAACTTTAAAAGTAGACATTTAAGGTTGAAAAATGCTATTTAGGGTATATATTCCTTAATTTTAGAAAAATCACATTTTTATGCTAATTACCTTGCCTATATCAGAGCTTATCCCCGGTATGTATGTTGATAGTGTTGTTAAGCAGCGTGAGAGCATAGACAGCATAAAAATTAAAACCAGTGGCTTGGTGAGAAATCCCTCTATTGTTAAGCGCCTAATTGTAGAAGGAGTACTTGAGCTTTTAATTGATTTCGAAAAAAGTGATGTGAGTGTACCTAGTAAATACAGGGATAAAGAAAAGTCACAAAGTAAATCGGAAGTGGCTAATGAGGTAAAGCCAGAAAAAGAGAAGTTAGCGATAACAGTTCAGCAAGAGTTTATTAAAGTAAATGTAGTTTATGAGCAACATAACCGTAAACTGCAAGCTATATATAGTGATTTAACATCGGGTTTAACACTAAATATAAACACACTAAAGGAAATAGTTGACGATATAGTTAGTTCAGTATTTCGCAATCAGCATGCATTGACCATCCTTACTCGCATTCAGGATAAACACAGTTACAATTGGCGACATATGATTAACTGTGCTATTTTTTCTGCCGTTTTCACTAAATATTTAGGATATAAGCAATCGATAGTGCAAGAGTTCGCTATGGGGGCTTTACTACATGATTTAGGCCAAGCAAAGTTACCGCAAGGGATTTTTTCAAAAAACACCACTGTATCTGGAAGTGAAACCATTGTAATTAAAAAGCATGTTGCACAAAGTTTAGGCCTAATTAAAGGAGAAAAAGGAATAACGTCATTAATGATGGACATGATAGTAAACCATCACGAACGGTTAGATGGTTCTGGCTACCCACGTGGTATAAGTGCTGATAAGCTAAGTCGTCCCGCTCGTATAATGGCAATTGTAGATGTATACGACGCGATAACAGCAGATAGGCCTCATCAAGATGGTGACGAGCCAATAAACGCGCTGCGTTATTTACTTGCTAATAAGCAGCTGTTTGATGCTGAATTAGTACAGCTATTTATTAAGTGCTTGGGAGTGCACCCGGTAGGCACTATTGTTAAACTGACCAATGAACGCCTAGCATTAGTACTAGAAGGAAATAACCTTAATCCAATTAAACCTAAGGTTAAGTTATTTTATAATGCGAAACATGGCCATCATGTTACGCCAAAAGATATTGATTTGAGTGAAGCTAGTCAAAAACTTAAAATTATTGCCAGCGTTAAGCCCCTTGATTATCAGATTAACTTGTCTCGTTTATTAAAAGAGCACTTACTTTTATAGCGTTAGTACATTTGCGTTTTTGGCTTTGTTTAGCCGAAATAAACGCACCTAAAAAGCAACTTGCCATTAATGTTAACCATAATAAAGTACCAAGCTCTACATGCAGCGCTAAACAGCAAAATGTTAGCGAGATTAATGCACAAGTAATAGCCGCCAACCAAAAGTGATTAACTGGATTGTCACACTGCCCAGCACGAGTACACGCACAATAGTTTGCTTTATAAAAACAAAATACACTTGCGCCACAAAAAATAAGCCCAGTCAAAATAAGTAAAATGCTCACCGTTTTCTCTCATCATCGTTTTATAGAGAGTGTAGATTGCAGCGCATTTCAAGTCAATCCAAATGAGAATCAATTACAATTAGAGCTTATGCTCTAATAGCACACTTCTAGTCCGATGAGTTTTAATAAGTTGTTAAATGGTCGTTAAAAAACGTGTTTTTTACTGTTTTTTGACGTGTTTGTAGAGTTTTTTATAAAAAATTAATGTAGTGTGATCAGGTTTGAAATCCTAATAACAACACACATAGCTACCCAAACAATAAGTTTGGTTAAGGAAACAACAATGAAATTTACTAAAACTCTAATCGCAGCGTCGCTGGTACTTGTTTCAGCAGATAGTTTTGCTGCAGCATTTCAGTTATCTGAGCAAAATGCCTCAGGACTCGGTCGTGCCTATGCAGGTGAAGCTTCAATCGCAGACGATGCGTCTGTAGTAGCTCGTAACCCAGCATTAATGACGTTGTTTAACGAGAAGCAACTTAGTGTTGCAGCTATGGCTGTCATTCCTGATGTGAGCCTTAAAGGCACAGGTAATGCTTACGGTTTGGATAACAGCGTACTAGATGATGACAGCATTGCACCAAGCGCGATTATTCCAGCAGGTTATTTCACTATGCCAGTAAACGATAAAGTATCGGTTGGTTTTGGTGCATTTTCTAACTTTGGCCTTGCCACTGAGTTTAACGATGATTACGCAGCTGGCCAAATTGCTGGTGAAACTGAAATTGTTACTGTAAACATGAACGCAAGTGTTGCTTATAAAGTATCTGAGCAGTTCAGTTTTGGTATTGGTTTAAATGCAATTTATGCAGAAGCGAAGATTATTCGTAAGTTTGGCGTAGTACCTCCTGTAGACCCTGCTATTGCATCTATTCCTGCAAGTGCTGATGCTGTTCACCTTGAAGGTGATGACATGGGTTACGGCTTAAACGTTGGTTTAATGTACCAATTAGATGAAAATAGCCGCTTTGGTTTTAATTACCGTACAGAAACAGATATTACTTTTGAAGGTGAGTACTCGAATGAACTACCTTCATTTATTCGTGGTGGGTTAAACGGTCAAGTTGAATTACCTGGCTCAGTTGAGATTACATTACCTGCAATTGCTGAATTTTCTGGTTCTCACCAGCTAGATGAAAAACTAGGCTTACACTACAGTGTACTATGGACCGGTTGGAGCAGCTTTGACTCATTAGAAGCGCAAGTTACTGCGCCTACAGGCGATAAGTTCAGTGCCTTCGAAAAAACAGAAGATTTCTCTGATGCAATGCGCTACTCAATTGGTACTGATTACCAGTACAGCGAAAACTTAATGCTTCGCGCTGGTTTTGCGTTTGATGAATCACCAGTATCACAACAGCATTTATCAGTTTCTATCCCTGATACAGACCGTTTCTGGTTCTCGTTCGGTGGTAACTACGCGATTGATCAAAACTCAAATGTTGATTTGGGTGTGAGTGTATTACGTGGTAAAACGCAAAAGTTCACTGAAAAAGTAGAAAGCGAAACGCTACCTCAGCAATGGTCTTTTGAATCAAAAGGTCATGCCGTACTTATTGGTGCTCAGTATAACTACACGTTCTAATTCTGCCTAGAGCCTAGACATAAAAAAGCCGCTTACTTCAAATGAAGTAAGCGGCTTTTTATACTTATAAATTAACTGTTTACGAATAGCATAAGCCATCCGTAACGGTTTAATTATAAGCTTTCTATTTTAACTTTTTGCTCTAGTAGCTTAGTTTTAGCATCGGTAAATTCAGCTAGCTTAGCATTTTCTTTAGCGAGTACCGCTTCAGGTGCATTGTTTACAAACTTTTCGTTAGCGAGTTTATTTTGCACTTGTGCTAGGCCTTTTTCGGCTTTTTCGAGTTGTTTATTAATACGTGAAAGCTCGGCTTCTACGTCAATTAAACCCGCCATTGGGATCATAATTTCAAGATTACCAACATAAGACGCTGCACACGCAGGCGCATCATCTTTATTTTCGAGCATGGTGAACTCTTCAATTTTTGCAAGTGATGCTAAAAATGAGTTGTTCTCCTCAATGCGGCGCACGTCGTCGCTCGAAGCATTTGCAAGTAATACGCTAAGCGGCTTGCTTGGGCTAATGTCCATTTCACCACGGATATTACGAATTGCTAAAATGAATTGCTTCACCCACTCTAAATCGTCCATTGCTTGTGTATCAACATTGGCTTGATTATAAACAGGGAAGCCCTGAACCATAATACTGGTACCCGCTGTTTCAAGGCCAGCAAGTGGAGCAACACGTTGCCAAATCGTTTCAGTGATGTAAGGCATCATTGGGTGCATTAAGCGTAATAAGCTTTCAAGTACGGTAATAAGGGTATGACGTGTACCGCGCTGCTGTGCTTCATTGCCTTTAAATAATACCGGCTTAGTCAGCTCTAAGTACCAATCACAGAACTGGTTCCAGGTGAATTCGTACAGCGTGTTCGCCGCTAAATCAAAACGGTAGTTATCAAGATGCTCGGTGTAGGTTTTAACCGTTGCTTCATATTGGCCTAATATCCAACGATCGGCTAACGACAACTCTTTTTGTGCATCGGTTGCAAAACCACAGTCTTGCTCTTCTGTGTTCATTAATACGTAACGACTCGCGTTCCATAGTTTGTTACAGAAGTTACGGTAGCCTTCAAGGCGGTTCATGTCCCAGTTAATATCGCGACCGGTAGAGGCCATTGCTGCAAGCGTAAAGCGAAGGGCATCGGTGCCGTGTGCTTCAATGCCGCCAGCGAATACTTTGCGGGTATCTTTTTCGATTTTAGCCGCTAATTTTGGCTGCATCATGTTACCAGTACGCTTTTGTACTAACTCTTCAAGTTCAATGCCGTCAATCATGTCCAGTGGGTCAAGTACGTTACCTTTTGACTTAGACATTTTATCACCGTTGTCGTCACGTATTAAACCAGTTACATACACGGTTTTAAACGGCACTTGTGGTTTACCATTTTCGTCTTTTATAAAGTGCAGCGTCATCATGATCATACGCGCAACCCAGAAGAAAATAATATCAAAACCAGTTACCAGCACGTCAGACGGGTGGAAGGTTTTTAAATCATCAGTGTTTGCAGGCCAACCTTGAGTTGAGAACGTCCAAAGCGCTGATGAGAACCAGGTATCAAGTACGTCTTCGTCTTGGCTTAGTGTTACGCTGTCTGCAATGTTATTTTCGCGGCGTACTTCAGCTTCATCGCGACCAACAAATACGTTGCCTTCGCTGTCGTACCAAGCTGGAATGCGGTGGCCCCACCAAAGCTGGCGTGAAATACACCAATCTTGTACGTCGTTCATCCACGAAAAGTACATGTTTTCGTATTGTTTAGGTACAAATTGAATGTCGCCGTTTTTAACCGCTTCTTTAGCCGGCTCTGCAAGAGGTGCAACACGTACATACCATTGGTCGGTAAGCAGTGGCTCAATTACCACACCCGAGCGGTCGCCGTAAGGAACGGTTAAACCATGATCTTCAATTTTTTCAAGTAAGCCGAGTTCTTCAAATTCAGCTACAATCGCTTTACGCGCAGCAAAACGGTCAAGCCCGTGTAGGCGCTCAGGAATTGGTGCATCAAACTCAAGTTCTTTGCCATCAAAGCTGTAGGTTTCGCCTTGAGTAAGAATAGCGGCGTCTTTATCGAAAATGTTGATCATCGGCATTTTGTGACGCTTGCCTACTTCGTTATCGTTAAAGTCGTGCGCTGGGGTTATTTTTACACAGCCCGTGCCTTTATCTTTATCGGCATGTTCATCGGCTACAATTTTAATCCGGCGATTAACAATGGGTAATAAAATCTCTTTACCAATTAAATCTATGTAGCGTTCGTCATCAGGGTTTACTGCAACGCCCGAGTCGCCCAACATAGTTTCTGGGCGGGTTGTTGCTACTACTATGTAGTCTTTACCATCTTGAGTTTTAACACCGTCGGCTAGTGGGTAACGTAAGTTCCACATGTGGCCTTGCTTGTCTTTGTTTTCAACTTCAAGATCAGAAATAGCTGTGTGTAATTTAGGATCCCAGTTTACTAGGCGTTTGCCACGGTAAATTAGGTTTTCTTTGTGAAGGCGTACAAACACTTCTTTAACGGCTTCAGATAGGCCATCGTCCATGGTAAAGCGTTCACGATCCCAATCAACCGATGCGCCAAGACGACGAAGTTGTTTAGTGATTGTGCCGCCAGATTCTTTTTTCCATTCCCAGATTTTATTAATAAAATCTTCGCGACCTAAATCGTGGCGTGTTTTGCCTTCCTCAGCATGCAGCTTACGCTCAACCAACATTTGCGTTGCAATACCTGCGTGGTCAGTACCTACTTGCCATAATGTGTTGTTACCTTGCATACGTTTAAAGCGCGTTAAGGTATCCATTATGGTGTCTTGGAAAGCGTGGCCCATGTGTAAGCTACCAGTGACATTTGGCGGCGGGATCATAATTGAATACGGGACGCCTTGGCCAGATGGTTTAAAGTAGCCTTTTTCTTCCCAGCCTTGGTATAGAGACTGTTCAATATCTTGCGGATTGTAGGTTTTATCCATTACACAGAACCTTAAATAAGTACTTAAATTAGTTGGTTAGCTATTTTACTAAAAGTGTTTTTAGTTATTAATATCTTGCGTGGTGATGTTGGCACCGAGTTGGCGTAGCTTTTTAAAACGCTCGCGAGCTGCTTGTTTAGCAACGGCTTCTACGGGTACAAAATCAAAAACTTGGTTAAAGCGGCGAATAAAATCCGGTAAGTTATTAGCCAAGTTAATTAAAACTTTACGATTGCCAACAGGGGGCGTAGTACCAATTTCTACCGGTGCGCCGCCTTTTGGGCCTTCACCTTGTAGGTTATGAGGTACAAAACTGTCGGGATCAAATGCCCAAAGTGTTTCATCAATGGCAAAGGCGGTATTTTCGTTATCTACACAAATAAATACACGTTGGCCAAGCCGATACTGATCTGCGGCAATTTGAGCCGCCAAAGCAAAATGATCATCAGGCTTAGCCAGCGACTCATCTTGTTGCTTTAGAACGAAAAATTGGGCGTTCATGTTCATTGTATCGGGGTTTCCCATGACATTGAATGTGTAGCTAGTTAATACACATAAATTAAGAGGCTGATTTTGCCATATAACGGGTTTTGCTTCAATTAATACCCAAATAAATAAGGCGCCAAACGGCGCCTTAATAAGTAGCTAAGCGGTATGCTTAATCTTGAGCGGCTTCATTTACGCCGGCTCTGTTTAATAAATATTGAGTAAGCATAGGAACAGGACGGCCTGTTGCGCCTTTTTTAGCGCCACTGCGCCATGCCGTGCCTGCAATATCTAAATGTGCCCAGTTGTACTTTTTAGTAAACTTAGATAAAAAACACGCTGCGGTAATAGTACCAGCTGCACGGCCCCCTAAGTTAGTAAAGTCGGCAAATGGGCTCTCTAGTTGATCTTGATAGTCGTCCCATAGCGGTAGTTGCCATGCACGGTCGCCACTTTGCTCCGATGCTTTTAACAACTCATGCGCAAGCGGATTATGGTTAGAGAGTAAACCGGTTGCATGTGCGCCTAGTGCTACAATACAAGCACCTGTTAATGTGGCTACATCAATAACGGTTTCTGGCTCAAAACGCTCTACATAGGTTAGTGCATCACATAATACTAAGCGCCCTTCGGCATCAGTATTTAATACTTCAACGGTTTGTCCCGACATAGTGGTTAAAATGTCACCTGGGCGATATGCATTTGGCCCCGGCATATTTTCGCAGCCGGCTAAAATACCAATCACGTTAATAGGTAACTGCATTTGTGCCAGTGCACGCATTGCACCAATAACACCTGCAGCACCGCCCATGTCGTATTTCATTTCGTCCATGCCTTCGCCAGGTTTTAATGAAATACCGCCCGAATCGAAGGTTAAGCCTTTACCAACTAATACGATAGGAGCTTGCTCATCTGCGCCGCCTTTGTAGTTAATTACCGACATAACCGATTCGTTCACACTACCGCGACCAACAGCTAAGTAAGAGTTCATACCTAGCTCAGCCATTTGCTCTTCGCCGATTAGATCAACAGTAATGTTGTCAAAATTAGTTGCTAGCTGTTGTGCTTGCTCGCCTAAATACGCAGGGTTACAAATATTAGGTGGCATATTTGCTACGTCTTTACATAGCTTACTACCGGCAGCAATAGCTAAACCATGCTCAATAGCGCTTTCGCCTATAGTTAGCTCGCGACGCGTTGGAACATTAAACACCATTTTACGCAGTGGACGACGTGGGTCTACTGTTTTACTTTTTAGTTGATTAAAGGTGTATAAACAATCTTGGGTGGTTTCTACTGCTTGGCGCACTTTCCAGTAGGTATCGCGACCTTTAACGTGTTGCTCTGTTAAAAAGCATACCGCTTCCATAGAGCCGGTGTCGTTTAAGGTATTAATTGTTTTAGAAATAATTTGTTTATATTGCTTATCGTCAAGCTCGCGCTCTTTACCACACCCTACAAGCAATATGCGCTCGCTTAAGATGTTTGGTACATGATGCAATAATAAAACTTGGCCCGGCTTTCCTTCTAGGTCACCTCGGCGAAGTAAATTTGAGATATAACCATCACTGATTTTATCGAGTTGTTCACCAATGGGGGATAACCGACGAGGCTCGTATACACCAACTACAATACATGCGCTACGTTGTTTTTCTGGGCTACCACTTTTTACGTTAAATTCCATTGTCACTCCTGATTTTGAGTCATCTTTAGAAGCTAAGCAGAAACTAAAAATATTTTTAGTCTTATATACCTAAATTATTTAGGTGTAGCTCTAATCTTAGCTGATTTTGCCCGACTCTTACTGTGTAATTGAACTTTATCTGCTTAAGGGTCACTAATGCAACATTATATCGTGTTGTTAGGTAGGATAATTAATTTTCATGGCTTATAATATTAGATCTATGCTCGGCAAGGCTGAGTAAAATCATGACTAACTATAAACGTTCACTATTGCAGTGACACACCATGTTTAACAGGGGCGACTATTGCTTATTTTTCGTTATTTGACTGCTGAGGTTTTAAAATCGCAGGTCGCCGTATTTTTAACTTTGATGACCATTTTTTTGTCGCAAAAGTTAGTTAGTATTTTAGGCGATGCCTCTGAGGGCAGTATTCCTGCTAAATTGGTGCTATCGATGATTGCACTTAAATTGCCGCAGTTAGCCTCGTTAATTTTACCGTTGAGTATATTTTTAGGCATAATTTTGGCCTACAGCCGTATCTACGCCGATAGCGAAATGACCGTGCTTAAAGCCTGTGGTGTAAGTGAATGGTATGTGGTTAGAGTGACGCTTATATCAAGTGTGGGGTTGGCTATTTTAGCCGCTGCGCTCACTATGCATGTTGCCCCTTGGGCAAGCGAGCAAGAGTACCAATTAAAAGAGCAAGCTAAAGCCGATGCGGGATTATCTGCATTAAGGGCAGGTCGCTTTCAGCAAACCGGTAACGAAAAAGCCGTGGTGTTTATTCATAACATTGAAAACGGTGGAAAAGAGCTTAATAAAGTATTTGTAGCGCAACTCCCCGATAGCGAAAAAGACAACCTTGCACGCCTAGTTTATGCAGAGCAAGGAGTTGTAATTGAAGCGCAAAATGGCGAGCAACAACTCGTTCTTAGCGACGGAAAACGCTATGAAACTGATGGCTTAACGCCTGCGCTCAATTTAACCGAGTTTGACGGTTATAGTGTACAAATACGAGAGCAAGAAATAGAGCACCAACGCCGTAAATTAGAAGCAATTCCTACTAATCAATTGTTGGCACTTAATACTCCAGAGGCAACCGCGCAGTGGCAATGGCGTATTGCTATACCGCTTTCTATTCCACTGCTGACACTATTAGCAGTACCGTTAAGTGTGGTTAACCCACGCCAAGGTAAATTTGCTAAGTTAGTGCCGGCAATTAGCTTGTACTTAGGTTATTTTATTTTACTAAACGCTGCTAAATTTGCTGTTGAAGATGGCAAAATACCTCCCTCTATTGGCCTTTGGTGGATTCACTTAAGTGCCTTATTTATTGGCGGACTATTAATAATTAAAGGGCGACCACTTGGCGCTTGGCTTAAAGCGGTAATTACTAAGCGGGAGTTAGGCGCATGATGAAAACCCTTGATTGGTATTTAGGTCGCAGCATTTTACAAACCACCGGCTTTGCATTATTGGTACTGGTAGGCATTAGCACCTTAATTAAATTTATCGACCAGTTAAAGTCAGTTGGCCGTGGTAGTTACGACTTAATGACCGCGATGCTCTACACGCTTTACACAATACCGGGCGATTTAGTGGTGTTTTTTCCGATGGCCGCGCTCATTGGTGGCTTAACGGGGTTAGGAGCGCTTGCCTCAAACAGCGAGCTGGTGGTAATGCACGCTGCAGGTATGTCGCGCTTACAAATTATAAGCTCGGTAATGAAAACCGCCGTATTTATGGCGCTATGTATGATGGCATTAGGCGAGTGGGGAGTACCCGAGGCGCAATTACAAGCTAAAGAAATGCGTAACCAGGCAATTCATGGTGGCGATGTTTTTAATGCGCAAAAAGGCGTATGGGCAAAAGACGGCAATAACTTTATAAATATAGAAGATGTAGATCAAAATGGTAAATTAAATGGTGTACATATGTACCACTTTGATCAGTCGCTATCGCTTACACAAATAACGAAGGCAAAAGATGCGCTAAGTCGCGAAAACGGCTGGTTACTGCGCGGCGTCAATAAAGTAAAAATAAGTGATGAGCTTATTACCACAGAGCAAGTGCCTGAGGAGTTTTACCCATCACAACTTACTGCTGAAAAGCTGGGTGTGGTATCGGTTAAACCTGAGTCGCTGTCGTTTACTGGGTTATGGTCTTACTTAGACTATTTAGAGCAAAACGATCAAGATACCAGCACCTATGAACTCGCGCTTTGGCGCAAACTTATGCAGCCAATATCTATCGCTGTAATGTTGCTAGTTGCACTGTCGTTTATATTTGGCCCGTTGCGTACCGTCACTATGGGGGCACGTATTATAATGGGCGTAGTTACGGGTATAGTGTTTCATCTAACTAACGAAATATTTGGTCCTGTGGTTATGGTGTATCAAATACCTGCGTTTGTTGGCGCTGTAGTGCCTAGCATTATATTCACCGGTTTTGCTGCTTACTTAATGAATAAACGCGCATAAAACTAGTTATAAAAAGGTAGTTACAAAAATACCTTGAAACAAAAAAGCGTGGCTACTTTATAAAAGTGCCACGCTTTTTTGTGCTTATAAATTACAGTGTATTACTTTTAATTAATCAAGCTCACGGTAAATACGCTTGTTTTCTTCTTTGGTGAGTGCAATAACTTCGGTTTTAGAAAGGTAATCTTGCAAAGCTTTTTTATTTTTAAAATCAACCAATACCACTAAATTACCTAAACCAAGTAATGCACTAACACTGCGAATTATTGCTTGCGGCCAGCTAATAAGTTGCCCATCTAGAGTTTGTACTTTTAAGCGCCATGCGCGCATGCCAATGGTTTGCCCGCTTTTAGTCCAAAAATAAGCAAAAAAGAATACGTTTACTCCAACAAACAACGCGCTTCTAATACCAGAGAGTAACGTAGAGTCTTGTATTAAAGCAGCAGGATCGTCAGTTTTAACTATCATATCTAAAGACGTTAGTAGCTGAATGACTGCAAAGTAGAGTATGGCAGTAAGCATAGATAAAGAAATTACGACCAAGGCATCATAAATTAACGACGCCAAACGACGCCAAAAGCCAGCTCGTGGAAATTCATTCAACATAAATATACTCTCACTATTAATATGCGCGCTAGTTTAGCAAATAGACTGGTAAATACTACCTCTTCAGTAAGGCATTAAAGCGCTGCGCAGAGTTAAATGTTAATGGTTGCTTAATTGTTAAGCGGTTGATTGTACTTATGTCATAAAACGCTTGCCGCTACCTTTATTGATTGTATAATGCTTAGCATAGAGACGAAGGCAGTTTTATAAACCTAAGCTCTAAAGTGGTTTTTCTTTATCTTCTGGTATTTAGAAGGTTAAAGAAAAATTATGCCAGCGTGATGAAATTGGTATACATGGGGGATTCAAAATCCCCTGCCGAAAGGCGTGCCGGTTCGAGTCCGGCCGCTGGTACCACTTTTTATAGCCCCGATCAAATTGGTCGGGGTTTTTTTATGCCTACAGAAAAGTGCAAACGGACACAACCCGCCGTACTCGAGCGGCACGCGGGAGTGCCGCTGTTATAAGTTAAGGTCCGGCCGCTCAAATTTAAAATAAAAAAAGGCAAGCTATAAGGCTTGCCAAAGAGTGTAACTAATTAATCTGGTTTTGTATTAAATGCTTAGCCCTTAAGCTATTAACTTTTCAGCTAGATTTAATTCCATGATAGCTTTTAATAAGCGGTATAAGTTAATTGATGCGTCAATTTCTTCTTTACGGTTAGTTAAGCTTTCTATATTTAAGCCCAGCGGCACATTTAGGTGCGCACAGCTTTTAAGTATTAAGTCGAGATTTTCGCGGCAAATACGTACCGATTCGCTTAATGTATTCTCTGCATCAAGCATGCGCCATTTTGTAGCTTCTGGCACTGAGATCCCCAACCATTGCATAAACTCTAAGGTTTTTTCGCCGCCGCACGGAGTAAAAGTTAAAATAAGTCGCTTAGGCTCAAGCCCTTGTGCTTTACAACTACGTGCATAGCTAGTAATTAACTCTATTGTTGCTTGTGCGTCGTAAACCGCTTGCGAAATAAAGAACTTACAGCCTTGAGCGGTTTTTTCTATTAGTCGCTCGTGTTCATTACGTTTATTAGAATGACGCTCTGCAATAGTAACGCCGCCTAAAAAGAAGTCATCAGATTGCTCTGCCAGCGTTTTATACGCATCTGGTAGGCTTAGTTTTATATCGCCTATCGATGATGGGCTACCTACTAAAACAATATTTTTTAAATCGTAGTCGTTTTTAGTTTCACTTAGCCAATCTTTAAACTCGTTCGCACTGCGTTGCGCCACACTTTTATAGGTAATTACATCAAGGTGCGATAAGCCACGTAATAGGTTGCTGTATTCACGTGGATCGACAGTTTGCCTAAATGGAAACGGACGCGCTTGATTAGTACGGCTGCTTTCGTCTTGAATGTCGTAAATTATTACGCCGTCGTATTCAATTTCGTGTAGGCGACCCAATAGCTTTTCTGCAATGGTTTTTAGTTGCGCTTTATCGGTACCAATTTTTGGCGGCGTAGTACCAATAAGGTATACGCCTTGATTGCTATCTTCTATTTTCTCTTGAAGTGATAAAGCCATAATCCTCATTCCAGCTTAGTTTGTTACGATGGAATTAATATAGCAGCCATTTAGATGGCTAGATAGCTTTATTTAATGAAAGTTTTTCAATCGTAGTGAGGTTTATTCATACAAGCTCGTTACCAATTAGTAAATTTGATACAGTTGTTTACATAATAACAACGCTTTAGGCTCTTATTATTGGCGGCTTTGCGGCATAATCAGATGGTACTTTTTATTAAACTAGCTCAACGTTTAGCGATTAAAATTGATTGCTATAAAAGGAAAAACAATGAAATTTAAATTTTTAGCAACCAGTTTAGCGGTATCGCTGGCACTGTCGGGTTGCGCTATTGAACAAAATCAAACGAGCCAAGCAGTAACACAACAACAAACAAACACTACGGGCGAGGGCGTTTTTTCACAAGACTACTTACTAGAAGAGCTTGAAAATGGCTTGCGCGTTATGGTGGTTAAAACCGATTACCCTGATGTAGTCTCGTTGCAAATTCCTGTATCGGTAGGATCACGTAATGAAACGCAAGCGGGTAAAACGGGCTTTGCGCATTTTTTTGAACACATGATGTTTAAAGGCTCTGAAAAATTTCCTGAGGCTGTGTATTCAAGTATTTTAAAAAATTCTGGCGTTGATAACCGCGCTTACACCACCAACGATTACACTAACTATCATTTAAACTTTTCAAAGCAGCATCTTGATAAAGTACTTGAACTTGAAGCTGATATTTTTCAAAACTTAACCTATACCGAAGAGCAATTTAGAACCGAAGCGCAAACGGTAAAAGGCGAGTACTTAAAAAATAATGCCAGCCCAGTGCGTAAATTACTTAGCGCAGTACGCGAAGAGGCCTTTGAGCAACACACTTATAAACACACCACTATGGGCTTTTTTAAAGACATAGAAGCCATGCCTGATCAAATGGCTTATGGTAAAGAATTTTTTGCCAAATTTTATAAGCCCGAATATGTATCACTTGTAATTGTGGGTGATGTAGACCCAAAAGCCACTATGGCTATGGTTAAAAAACACTGGGGTGCGTGGAAAAAGGGTGACTATGTTGCCGACATTAAAGCAGAGCCAACACAGCAAGCGCCAAAGTATAGTCATCAACAAAACCCAGGCTTACCAGGGCATTGGTTATTAGTATCGTATAAAGGCACTGCGTGGGAGCCGGCTAAAAAAGACAGAGCTGCGCTTGATTTACTCTCGCAGCTTTATTTTTCAAACAACTCAGATTTATACCAAGAGCTAGTGGTAGATAAACAAATTGCCAGCCAAATGTTTAGCTATAACCCAGAAACCAAAGATCCGGGTTTACTGCATGTATTTGTAAAAGTAGAAAAAGCAGACGATTTAGCCAAAGTACGCGATGCAATCAATCGTACCTACGCTCAAGCGCGAACTGAGTTAGTAGATAGCCAAAAACTCAGCGACTTAAAATCTAACCTTAAATACAGCTTTATAAATGGTTTAGATTCGTCGCAAGCAATTGCTGCAACCCTTGCAAGCTATATGCATTTTGAGCGTGACCCTAGGGTAATAAACCAGCTATATAAAACCTCAGATGAAATAACAGCTGAAGATATTAAAGCAATTGCTAACAAGTATTTTGTTGATAATGCACGCACTACCGTGACTATGTCGGCACTTGATAAAGCGCCAAATTTTGAGCAAGAGGTTGATTTAAACGCACTGGTTGCAAAACTGGAGCAAGCACCTCAGGCTGCTGCATTTAAAGTGCTAGATAAAACTAACAGCTCGCCATTAATCGACGTTAACTTTTTATTCAATACCGGGGCTGCTGCTGACCCGCAAGGTAAAAAAGGCCTTGGCGCATTAACTGCAGCTATGCTGGCGCAAGGTGGCTCACAATCAACAAGCTATAAAGATATTAAACAAGCACTTTATCCGCTGGCAGGTAGCTTTGGTTATCAAATAGATAAAGAAATGCTGTCGTTTCAAGGGCGTATTCATAAAGATAACGCTGCTAAGTGGTATGCATTAGTGAGCGATCAGTTACTTAATCCCGGTTTTAGAGAAGATGACTTTAAGCGCCTTAAAAAAGAGCTAATTGACGGTATTAAATCGGGCTTAAAAGCATCTAACGATGAAGAACTAGGTAAAGAAGTACTCTACAGCGCGCTTTACAAAGGCCATCCTTATGAAAGCTACAACTATGGTGATATTTCAGATTTAGAAGCACTTACGCTTGATGATGTTAAAACGTTTTATAACACAGAGCTTACGCAATCTAAGCTAACACTTGGCTTAATTGGTGCAGTACCGGAAAAGCTAAAAGCCACTATGTTAGCTGATTTAGCAGGCCTGCCTAAAGGCGAGCAAAGCCGTTTAAGTATTCCTGATGCGCCTGAGCTTAAAGGCCATCATGCTACTATTGTTGAAAAGAGTGCGCAGTCGACAGCGGTATCGTTTGGTTTTCCAATTGATACAATAAGAAGTAGTGAGGACTGGACTGCACTGTGGTTAGTGCGTTCTTACTTTGGTGAGCACCGTAGTTCTAACAGCTTTTTATATGAGCGTATTCGTGAAACCCGTGGCATGAACTACGGCGATTACGCGTACATTGAATACTTTCCGCGTGGTATGTTTCAAACTAAGCCTGATGCAAACCTAGGGCGCTCTGAGCAAATATTTCAAGTGTGGTTACGCCCACTTCGCTCTAATAACGATGCGCATTTTGCGACTCGTACCGCCTTGTTTGAGCTTGATAAGCTAATTAAAAATGGCATGAGTGAAGACGACTTTGAAGCCACACGTAACTTTTTAATTAACTTTGTGCCGCAAATGGTGGCAAGTCAAAACCGCCAATTAGGTTATGCACTTGATAGCGAGTTTTACAACACCGACAGCTTTGTAAGTTACGTAACTAACAAACTTAAAACGCTAACAGTAAAGGATGTAAACCGCGTTATTAAAGATAATCTACAAACCGATAATATCCATTATGTATTTATTACCGGTGACGGCGCTGATATGCAAAAGCGTTTAGCGCCTGAGCAAACATCGCCAATGGTTTATAATACCGATAAACCAGCAGAGCTTGTTGCAGAAGATAAAGTGATTGCCGATTACAAATTAGCTATTCCGGCAAAAAATATTGCAGTAATAGCAGTAGATAAAGTATTTAAGTAAGTTTAAACTTAAAAAAACTAAATGCTCCAACTGTTTTAAATAGTTGGGGCATTTTTGTTTTATAAAAATAGTTATATCTAATAACCACAACAAATAACTAAGGGATTAACACCTTAGTGACTAAATCCGTTAAACTTAGCAAAAGGCTCTTTTTGATCAACAAAGGCAGTAATATGCGACATGAAATTTGGCAACAGCTTCGCAGCGAAGCAAATGAAGTAGTAAAACGCGAACCTCTTTTAGCGAGCCATGTTTATTCGTGTATTTTGAACCATGAATGTTTAGGGGCGGCGCTGAGTTTTATTGTTGCTAATAAATTGGCAGATGCGGTGGTGTCGGCATTTACTATTCGTGAGCTATTTGATCAGTCGTTTGTAAGGTGTGAGCGTATGCTAACGCACGTTGCTCACGATATTAAAGCGGTAAAAGATCGTGACCCTGCAGCCGAAACTTACCTTACGGTAATATTAAATTTAAAAGGTTTCCATGCTATTCAGGCGCATCGTTTAGCTAATTGTTTGTGGACGCAAAACCGTAAAGAGTTGGCGCGCTTTATTCAAAGCCGTAGCTCAGAAGTATTTGGCGTTGATATTCATCCTGCTTGTAAAGTGGGTAAAGGAATAATGTTTGACCATGCAACCGGTATTGTTATTGGTGAAACGGCGGTAATTGAAGATAACGTATCAATACTGCAATCGGTTACTTTAGGTGGCACGGGCAATGAGCAAGGCGATCGTCACCCTAAAATTAGAGCCGGGGTACTTATTGGTGCTGGGGCTAAAATATTAGGCAATATTGAAGTGGGTGCGGGCGCGCGTATTGGCGCAGGCTCTGTTGTGCTAAGTAATGTACCGCCACACACTACAGCGGTAGGTGTACCGGCAAAAATTATTGGTCGCCCAGATTGCGAATGCCCTGCAAAAAGTATGAACCAAAACTTTTTAGCTAAACCTGAGCCTGAAAATGAATCGCATACTAGCTCTATGCTATAAAGTAATGAGCAATTTAAAATGCTAAACAAAAGTAACTTACTTGGCCTGTGCTGTTTTATTTTAGGCGTAGGATTAACCAGTGGTTACTTTTTGTTTTTACATTCTATGCCTATTCAAGCGCAACAAAGCCAGCCGTTTCCTTATAAAAGTATTGTTATAAAGCAAGCTAACGATGAGTCACTCAATAGTACTGACGAGCATGTTAACCCTGCCGATGGTAACTCCCAGGCTGAGAGTATTGCGCCATATACGCATAAAATTGCCACGCTTACCAATGAGCTTGAGCTTAAAACCAAACAACTAAAACGCGTTGAACAAGCGTTAAAATTAGCGCAACTAGATCAGCTTGATTTTGCTAAGCAGTTAGAAGAGAAGTTTATAGCTGAGGATGAAAATAGCCAGTGGAGCTACGAAGTAGAAACCGCGCTAACTGATTTTTTAATTACCAGTGATTTAAGTAATACCGCGCAACTAACTAGTTTAGAGTGCAAACAAACACTTTGTAAGTTTAGCCTAGTTGCCGATAAAACTAATCAGCAAGGACATGTGCAGTGGCGCGAGCTGAACGATAAATTAGCGCTAATGCCATGGTGGCAGCAATTTAAGCTCACTTCGTCAAATTCAACCGATGAACAGATAGATTTTATAGTGAGTACTAAAGAGTAAGACGCTGCTAACTTAGTACTTGCGAGTGTAGCGTGCCGTCAACCAGTTCAGTAATTAAAGTATCTCCGACTTTTACATCCGCTACCGATTTAACCACCTTTTGCTTATCTGTTTTTGTAATACTATAGCCTCGCGCTAATACATTAAGTGGACTTACTGAATCTAGGCGACTTGCCTGCAGTGCTAAGCTGTTATTAGCTTGCTGTAATTGCTGCTGTATTGCTTGGTTAAGCCGAGTTTGTAATTGCGCGAGTTGATGACTTGCTTGAGTGAGCTTTTTGTCGGGTGATTGGCGCATTAATCTAGGCGTTAAATTATTAAGGGTACGCTCTTGTTGATATAAACGATTACGCATAGCTTGTTGTAGCGCAATGCTTAGTTCATCCAAGCGCTGCGCTTTTTGATTTAACTGATTACGCGGATGGCATAAATTTAACCTGTGCTGTAGTTGTAATGCTTGAGCACGCTTTTCGCTCATATCGTGTTTAAACGCATTAGCAAGACGATTAACTAGCTGAGTTACTTTATTATGTAACTCTTGCGTATTAGGACTTACCAGCTCGGCTGCCGCAGAAGGCGTAGCTGCACGTACGTCGGCTACATAGTCGCTAATAGTGGTATCGATTTCGTGGCCTACCGCGCTCACAATAGGCAGTTGGCTATTAAATATAGCGCGTGCAAGTTGCTCATGGTTAAAACACCATAAATCTTCTAAAGAGCCGCCACCACGCCCCAAAATAAGCACGTCTACTTCGCTGCGAATATTAGCCAACTCTATTTGTTTAATTAACTGCAGATGTGCGTCTTTACCTTGCACCATAGCAGGGTAAATAATAACTTCTAACTGCGGTGCGCGGCGTTTTAGTACGGTTAAAATATCTTTTATGGCCGCGCCAGTTGCAGAGGTTATTACCCCGATACGGTTAATGTTTTGCGGTAGAGGTTTTTTATAAACCGAGCTAAATAGCCCCTCAGCGGCTAAACGCATTTTTAGGGCGTCAAACTCTTGCTTAAGTTGTCCTTCGCCAGCAGGTTCCATATGTTCAACAATAAGTTGATAGTCGCCGCGTGGTTCATAAAGTGAAACGCGCGCTTTTACCGTTACCTGCGCACCGTTAATGGGTCGGTAACTTTGGTTACGATTATTGCCGCGCCACATGGCTGCTTTTATTTGTGCTTTATCGTCTTTTAACGAAAAATACCAATGCCCAGATGCCGGAGTAATAAAGTTCGAAATTTCGCCAGTTAGTACCAGCGAGGCAAAGCCTTGCTCGAGTAGGGCGCGTATTTCTCTATTAAGGCGTGACACGGTGTAAACCGTTTGCAAAGGCTTCGAAAACATAAAAAACTACCAAAAACTATTTATAACCCTAGTTTATCATAAATATTTACAAAATATGATTTACTAGTGCTAGCAACGCTGTTAAAATTTGGCCGCAATTCCTTATCTTAGATCCACCATGTGAGAAGTTGCCAAAATGCTTAGAATCGCTAAAGAAGCTCTTACCTTTGATGACGTACTTTTAGTACCTGGTCATTCTACTGTTTTGCCACATACGGCAAATATTTCAACTCGCTTAACGCGTGGAATCAAACTTAACTTGCCGCTTGTTTCAGCATCTATGGATACTGTTACCGAAGCTCGTTTAGCTATTGCCCTTGCGCAAGAAGGTGGTCTTGGTTTTATTCATAAAAACATGACTATTGCAGAACAAGCGAAAAACGTTCGTAAAGTTAAAACCTATGAAGCGGGTATTGTTACTTATCCTATTACAGTAACTGCCGATTTAACCATTGCAGATGCACTTGAGCTGTCGCAAGAAAAAGGTTTTTCGGGCTTTCCAGTAACCGATAGCGATAACAATCTTGTTGGTATTGTAACAGGGCGTGATATGCGCTTTGAAACTAAGCTTGAACAGCCTGTTTCTACTGTTATGACTAAAAAAGACAAGCTAGTTACTGTAAACGAAGGTGCTGCGCGCGAAGAGATTTTAGGCTTAATGCACGAACACCGCATTGAAAAAATTCTTGTGGTTGATGATGCGTTTAAACTAAAGGGCATGATCACCGTAAAAGATTACCAAAAAGCACAAGAAAAACCAGATGCCTGTAAAGACGACCAAGGTCGTTTGCGTGTAGGTGCTGCTGTGAGTGTTGGCGCAGGTACTGATGAGCGTATTGCTGCATTAGTAGAAGCAGGTATTGACGTATTACTTATCGATACTTCGCACGGCCATTCTCAAGGTGTTATTGACCGCGTTGCGAAAACCCGCAAAGAATACCCAGACTTACAAATTATTGCTGGTAACGTAGCAACAGCAGAAGGCGCTGTTGCGCTTGCAGACGCTGGAGCCGATGCGGTTAAAGTAGGAATAGGCCCAGGTTCTATTTGTACTACGCGTATTGTTACGGGTTGTGGTGTGCCACAAATTACGGCTATTTCAGATGCTGTTGATGGCTTAAAAGGCCGCGATATTCCGGTAATTGCCGATGGCGGTATTCGTTTTTCTGGCGATATTGTAAAAGCACTTGTTGCTGGTGCATCGTGTGTAATGGTGGGCTCTTTGCTTGCTGGTACTGAAGAAGCACCTGGCGAAGTAGAGCTTTACCAAGGCCGTTACTACAAATCATACCGTGGTATGGGCTCGTTAGGCGCGATGGATCAAAAAGAAGGTTCATCAGATCGTTACTTCCAAAAGTCAAACGAAGCCGACAAGTTAGTACCAGAAGGTATTGAAGGTCGCGTAGCGTACAAAGGTCCTATTGCAACTATTATCCATCAGCAAGTGGGCGGCCTGCGCAGCGCAATGGGCTTAACTGGTTGTGCCAC
Source organism: Pseudoalteromonas sp. JB197 (assembly GCF_002332205.1). NCBI lineage: Bacteria > Pseudomonadati > Pseudomonadota > Gammaproteobacteria > Alteromonadales > Pseudoalteromonadaceae > Pseudoalteromonas > Pseudoalteromonas sp. JB197. The sequence continues at coordinate 2,107,471 of NZ_NRGZ01000001.1, read as the reverse complement.
TATTGAAGAGCTAAACACCAAACCACAGTTTGTACGTGTTACTTCAGCTGGTATGGGTGAGTCGCATGTACATGACGTGCAAATCACTAAAGAAGCACCTAACTACCGTTTAGGCTAATCAGCCGTAATTACATCAATTTATGGGCTAGTTTTACTAGCCCTTTTTAAATAGCTACTCACTATATCAGTAGCATTATTTAGCATCTGACTTTACGAGATACTCCATGAGCAAAGACATTCACGATTCACGAATTCTCATTTTAGACTTTGGTTCACAATACACTCAATTAATTGCCCGTCGTGTGCGCGAAATTGGTGTTTACTGTGAACTGTGGGCATGGGATGTGACCGAAGAGCAAATTCGCGAGTTCAACCCACAAGGTATTATTCTCTCTGGTGGCCCAGAGTCGACAACACTTGAAAACAGCCCACGCGCTCCTGAATATGTATTTAATGCTGGTGTGCCAGTACTAGGTATTTGCTACGGCATGCAAACTATGGCAGCTCAGCTTGGCGGCAGTGTACACAGCTCTGATAAAAAAGAGTTTGGTTACGCCCAAGTAGAAAAAGTGGGTAATTGTGCGTTGTTTGATGCGATAGAAGATCATATCACCGACGGCGGCAATGGCGTACTAGATGTATGGATGAGCCATGGCGATAAAGTAATGGATATTCCACAAAGCTTTAAAACCACAGCTAAAACATCTACGTGTCCGCATGCGGCAATGTCGAACGAAGAAAAACGCTTTTACGGCGTACAGTTTCATCCAGAAGTAACGCACACACATCAAGGGCAGCGTTTATTAGAGCGTTTTGCTATTGATATTTGTGGTTGTGAAAAATTATGGACTGCAGCAAAAATTATCGATAATGCCATTGAGCGCATTAAAGAAACGGTTGGCGATGACGAAGTTATTTTAGGTCTTTCGGGCGGTGTTGATTCATCGGTTGTGGCTATGCTTATTCACCGTGCAATTGGCGAAAAGCTAACTTGTGTATTTGTTGATAACGGCCTACTTCGTTTAAACGAAGGCCAGCAAGTTATGGACATGTTTGGTAATAAGTTTGGCCTAAACATTGTTAAAGTTGAAGCCGAAGAGCAATTTTTAAATGACCTTGCTGGTAAGTCAGACCCAGAAGATAAGCGTAAAGCCATTGGCCACACGTTTATTAATGTATTTGATGAGCAAGCTAAAAAGCTTAAAAATGCAAAATGGTTAGCGCAAGGTACAATTTATCCAGACGTAATTGAATCTGCGGCATCTGCCACCGGTAAAGCACACGTAATTAAATCGCACCACAATGTGGGCGGATTACCAGATGACATGAAAATGGGCTTAGTAGAGCCATTACGTGAGTTATTTAAGGATGAAGTACGTAAAATTGGTTTAGAGCTAGGTTTACCGTACGACATGCTTTACCGTCACCCATTCCCTGGACCAGGTTTAGGTGTGCGTGTACTTGGCGAAATTAAAAAAGAATACTGTGATTTACTGCGTCGCGCCGATGCTATTTTCATCGAAGAGCTTCACAAAGCAGAGCTTTACCATAAAGTAAGCCAAGCGTTCACTGTGTTTTTACCGGTTAAATCGGTAGGGGTTATGGGTGATGCGCGTAAATACGATTGGGTTGTATCACTGCGCTGCGTGGAAACTATCGACTTTATGACCGCGCGCTGGTCACATTTACCATATGAATTTTTAGGTGTGGTTTCAAACCGTATCATTAATGAAATTGATGGTATTTCGCGTGTTGTTTACGATATTTCGGGTAAACCACCTGCAACTATTGAGTGGGAATAATCGCGCGTTAGCTACTAGCTAGTATTAGCAGTATATAAAAATAAAGCCCATGATTTCATGGGCTTTTTTGTTGCTAATATTACTTTAAGTATTTTTAGATGACTTTATAAAGAACGACATAATTAACCCGCTAATCGCAAGTACAATTCCCAAAATAAACGCTGTTTGTACACCCGCTGTTAATGAGCTACTTACTGCAGAGGGCGCTGATGGATCGGCCACGTTTTCCAAAAAACTATTTTGAGAAGCCGACATGATTGTAATCGCCAAGGCGGTGCCAATTGAGCCAGATACTTGCAGTAAAGTGTTTATTAAAGCGGTCCCGTCAGCATATAGTTCTCTGGGGAGCTCATTTAAACCATTTGTTTGCGCAGGCATCATAATTAATGTTACGCCAATCATGAGAGATGAATGCAAAAAGATAACCATTGCAATAGAGGTTTCTGTGGTTACATTCGACAGATTCCATAGCGTAATAATCATAATAATAAAGCCAGGTGTAAGTAGCCACTTAGAGCCAAACTTATCAAATATACGCCCCGCGATCGGAGACAAAGCACCATTTATTATTCCACCTGGCATGAGCACAAGGCCAGCAGTAAGCGCAGTTAATCCAAGGCCAATTTGTAAATATAAAGGCAAAAGAATCATGGTTGATAAAATAATCATGAATGTGGCAGATACACTCAATAAACCTAAAGTATATTTTGGGTATTTTAAAGTACGTAAATCTAACATTGGTTTATCGAGTTTAAACTGTCTTAACGAAAATATAATAAGAGAGATTAGCGCAATTATAATGGTACTAATTACCAGTAAATTACCCCATCCTTTTTCACCTGCAATACTAAATCCATATACAATGCCACCAAACCCGACAGTCGATAACAAAATTGACAGTACATCTATTTTAGGCTTGCTCAAAACAGAAACGTTCTGCACATAAGCCAGCCCGTATACTAATGAAAAAACAAGAAACGGAATGAGTAACCAAAGAATCCAATTCCAGCTCAACAGCTCAATAATCAGCCCCGAAGTAGCTGGTCCAACAGCCGGTGCTGTCATCATAACAAGGCCAATTAACCCCATAATAGTGCCTCTTTTATGAACAGGGAAAATGATGAGGGCTGTATGGAACATTAAGGGAATTAATAAACCGGTTCCGATTGCCTGAATAATACGACCTAACAGCAAAACACTAAAAGAGGGGGCTATACCGGAAACTATCGCCCCAATAATCGAAAAAAGTAACGAAGCAACGAATAATTGCCGAGTACTAAACCATTGTATTAATAGTGCAGAAACGGGAATGAGGATCCCCATAGTCAGTAAGTAACCTGTTGTTATCCACTGCACGGTAGAGGAAACAACATCTAATTCACTCATTAAATTGCCAAGTGCCATATTTAAAGCCGTTTCGCTAAATAAGCCAATGAATCCGGCAATTAAAAAGGATATTAGAATAGGGACTGGTCTTATAACTGTTTTATCTTGTTCATATGCAATTGTAGACATTAAAACTCTCTTCGCTGATTAACTAAATTGACCTGTGTTGATTGATACTTTATTTACTTTTTAAATTTACTTTTTAATAAGCAATGAGGGAATTTGCTCTGCTATTGTTTCAAGCGGCTTGCCCGTTTTCATTGTTAAAGATAAGAGAATACCGCCCTCAGTTAGCGCATGAAAAACAGTAGCTAAACTTGTGGACTGTTGCTCTGTGTAGCCTGCTTCAAGAAACTTTTCAGTATAAATAGATTGCCAACTTTTAAAGGTCGCTTCACACGCCAAGCGAATAGGTTCACTAGTGGAATGTTTTTCTCCAGCAATAGTGCCAATTGGAGAGCCAAGAGGGGTTCCGCCTTGTCCAAACACTCTGGATAATTCATAAACATAAGCTTGAAAAGCATCAATTGGATTGGATACACCCGCAAAGTTTTTTTGAATATCTTCCATAACAAGTCTTTTAGTATTGTTAATTGCAGCAGTCGCCAACTGCTCTTTGCCTTTTGGAAAGTAGTAATACAAGGAGCCCTTAGGTACGCCACTTTCTTCAATTATGTCATTTAGGCCCACTCCGCAATATCCGCGCACTCTAAATAAGCGTGATGCCGTCTCAATTAGAACGTCTTTCGGCTTTACTTTTTCACTCATAACTAAAACACCTCAAATTATAACGACTGGTCTATTATTCCAATGGTAAGGAGGAACCGACTCTGTGTCAATGCTATCGGCTTTACATTTTATTTTGTGTAACCGGTAATATTATCACCAGCATGGCTCTAAAAATGCGCCAAAAGGCGATAGCCAAAGGGGGTCGGAATAGTAGTACGCTTCGTTGGTATCAATATGGTTTTAAGGTGATAATTTAGCTACAAGAGCAAGTTTAAAGGGAATAGCGAAGATTTAAGAGCATGCTAAAATTAGTAAGGCAGGGAGCTTGAGTTATTCAAATTGTAAAAACTATTTAAAAAGTATCTAAAAGCTGCCTAGAAACCATCAGCAAATTATCAGCAAGCTATCAGTAAGCTATCAGTAAGTTATTAGCAAACTATCTAAATTAGTGCCTAGTTTTATTGAACCACAACAAATAGTAGTATCAGCACAGTGAGATAAAGTAAGCGACAGCACTTTATTGCTATTATATTTTTATTCACAAAACGTAAAAATAATTAATTTAGTGCTCGGCTATTAATATTTGCCTGAGTCTAAGTAATTAAAAAATGAAGAATTAGCCTGCTAATTCGTCGTTTTGTTTATTTAAAAGGCAATCAAACCAAAAAGATGATTTTTTTCTTTACCTTTGGCCAAAGGTCTCTATAATTCGTCGGTATTGCAGGGGCGTAGTTCCAATTGGTAGAACAGCGGTCTCCAAAACCGACGGTTGGGAGTTCGAATCTCTCCGCCCCTGCCATTTCTTCTTTACATCGAATTTATTACTTCTTATATTACCTTACTTACTAATTTCATCGAGTCGTTATGCATTCACGTTACGCAGCTGTTTTTGGTATAGAAAACCTCGAATTAAATCAGCATTATCAAACGGTTAATAACCAACCAATAAATAATAAAGCAACTGACACTAAAGCAGACAGCGTCGCGCCTGAGTATATTTTGCTCACAAGCCAGTTATTTGCAGATATAAAACGTGCCATAGCCCCCATTACCATCAATAGTGTAATACAAGGCACGGCACTGCAATTACATGGCGATCAGTTAGCTTTAACAAATTCACAGCTCGGTACTGCCGATAAACGTGCTTTATGGGCTTTAATGAGTGACCATCTTGATAAACTTTAAATCAGTAGACGCAACCGCTATACCGCAATTAATGGCTATAGAAAACGCATGCCACAGCCATCCGTGGACGTTAAATACTATGAGTTCATGTATTGGTGGGCGCTATTTTAATTTAGCAGCGTTTAATGGCGATACCATGATAGGTTTTTATATTGGCGAAAAGGCAGGGCCCGACTTTACCTTGATGGATATATGCGTTGCCCCCAGCGAGCAAGGAAAAGGCATTGCAAAACAGCTACTGAACCAGTTTATTGAATATGGTGAGCAGCAAAATGCTGAAAATTTATTTTTAGAAGTACGCGAATCAAATACCCCCGCAATAAAGCTCTACGAAAATGCAGGCTTTATAGAAATGTCAGTGCGTAAAAACTATTACCCAAGCGACAATCCTGCTAAAAACGGATTTGAAGACGCTATTTTAATGGGCATGGCACTGGGCTTAAACTTTCAATAATATTTTGTAGTGAAGAGTTTGCAGTGATAACTGTATAAAGAATATTGTTGCAGTAAGCCGATAACTTATACCGGCTTACTTTGCTCACTAATAACCTGCTCAATAGCGTTAATTAAGTTAGCTGTTAATTCGTTTAACGCGGCTTTGCTATCGCTTTTTAAATGATCTTCTAAACGCGCAGCACAGTGATAAATATCATCAAAGTTAAAACACCCAGCACTGCCTTTTATATTATGTGCTAATGCGCGTAATGCGACTAAGTTACCCGAAAATTGTAAGCTTTTTATTTCAGCTAAATAAGTTGGCAGGTTAGCGACGTAATTTGCATTTATTTGTTGGAATTTTTCACTTTTGAGTATGACGTCCCATTTATTTTGATTGTCTTTTTCAAGGTGTAGGTAACTTACTAATACGCTTTCTAGGGCGTCTTTATCTATAGGTTTCGCCAGAGCCTTGTCGCTTCCTGCAGCAATATATGTGTCTACGTCATGGTTCATTACATTCGCAGTGAGTGCGATTATAGGGCCGTCGTATGCAGCATGGCGTAATATTTTAGTCGCTTCTAGGCCACCCATTACTGGCATTTGCATATCCATAATAATTAACTGATAGTCGTTTACTAGCGCCATTTCTACTGCTTCAGCGCCATTGCTTGCTATGTCGGGCTCTAATCCCCAAGTTTGCAGCAGCAGCTTTATTAATAATTGATTATCGGGGTTATCTTCGGCCACTAAAATATGTGCATCAAAATTATTACTAGCGAAGGAAAGCAGCGGATCTTTTTCTGGAATGAGTTGATTGGATTGCTCTAAAAACAGGTTATCGGCTAATGGCGTTTGTAAATTACAGGCTATGGTTATAGTAAAGCAGCTACCTACATCTAATTCGCTTTTAACGGTTATATCACCGCCAAGACGTTGTGCTAAATTTTTTGAAATACATAGCCCAAGCCCGGTGCCGCCAAAGCGACGGGTTGTGGTAGCGTCTGCTTGCTCAAAAGGAGTAAATAAGCGCTTAATTTGACTTTCAACCATACCAATTCCGCTATCTTGTATTACAAACATCAGCTCTTGGCTTGGTAGGTAATGAACCGTTATAGATACATGGCCTTGCTCGGTAAACTTAACTGCATTGCTGGCAATGTTGATCAGTATTTGTTTTAAGCGGGTTTCGTCGCTGTTTATAGTGTGTGGTAACGGGAGTTGATAATTAATACTAAGCTTTAGCTTTTTTTGTTGTGCCAGCGGTTCAATAATTGACTCAATGTCGTGCATTAAGCGCACTACATTTAGTGGAGCTTGCTCTACAGCAATTTTTTCGGCTTCAATTTTAGACAAATCTAAAATGTTATTTATTAACTCTAGTAAATGCTTAGAGTTGCGTAAAATGGTGCTTAAATGCTGTTTGTTGTTGGTGATTTTATCGTTATGTAAAAGCTGTTCGGTAAAGCCCATTATTGCCGTGAGTGGGGTACGAATTTCGTGGCTCATATTAGCCAAAAAGCGACTTTTAAGTTGATTTGCTTGCTCTGCTTGGCCAATCGCAAGCTCTAACTGGCTGTTCATGGTTTCTAGCGCTTTGGTACGGCTTTCTACTTTGTCTTCGAGGTGATGTTTATATTCTTCTAACTGCTCTTGATAATGCCTAATTTGATTAACCATGTGATTAAAGTCGTTAAACAATATGCCTACTTCATCATCGGTGTGCGCGGGCAGTGAAACACCTAAATCGCCATCACCTACACGGTGGCTAGCTGCACCTAATAGCTCAATAGGATTAAGTAATAAATTACGCACTACAATAAAAATAAGCATTGGCAGCGTAATAACCGAAATAATAACAATTAAGCCGGTAATTAAGCTAATAGCCTTACCCGACTGATACAAAACGGCTTTAGGAATAGTCGATACATAATAACCACCGCTCATTTGCACCGCAAAAATCATCCGCTCTATTTTATCTATACTCGAAAGCTCTATGGTTGATAAAGAGCCAATGTCGGCTAAGTTATGTACTTGGTTGAGCTCAAATTCACTAATGTATTGGCCACGAATATTATAATCGGAACTAAATAAAATTTTCCCCTCGTTACTAACGAGTAAGTTAAGAGTGTTGTTGTAAGGGGCTTCTAAAATACTGGTATTAAGAATAGAAGGATCAATATGCAGTACTATAAAACCAAGCTGTTGTGGGCGCTTAAGATAGTAGTCAATGCTATAAATACGCTGAATAAAATACAAGCTGGTGGTGCCATCTGCTTTTTGCATCATAAACTGCTGTTGGCTTAAATTACTTTGCTGTACTTTTTCAAAAAAAGGATACGATTTTGGCGCTATGCTTAAATTACTTGAGTAGTAGGCATCGCTTTTGCCATTTACCGACATTAAGTTAATGCTAATAATATCGGGATAGGCCTCGCTATAACTGGCAAACACATCCATTAACGCACCCAAGCGATAGGTGTAGCCACCATCGGCATGTAAATCGTTAGCTAAAAAATCGTTCAATACGGGTGAGGTGGATAATAGCTTAGCAGTGGATTGAAATGAGTCAATATAGTTAAATACTTTTTGTTGTTGTTGTTCAACAAACCGGCTCATAATTAAATCAGCTTGTTTTTGTGTTGAGTTGGTTACATTAGTTAGCGTAAAACCACCTAAAAATAACAGCGGAAGTATAACTAACGGCGTTATATACCATAATAACCTAATGCTTAACTTACTGGTTTTCATTACCAAACAACACATCCTCCATGTAATGTTAGTAATAATATGTTTTACAGCTATATTACTCAAGCTTAGCGTTTGTTTATTGTGCTGGTAATATTTATAACTAAGCACAATCTAGGACAATAATTGAGTAAATACGCGCTCTGGGAGAGTTAATAAAAAAAGAATCAGTTAATAACTAAGCATTGATTGTTTATAGAGTGAAGATCAGCGAAAATAGTCTTCAATTACGATTAACATAACGGATCGCGTGTGAGGAGCCAAATTGGGTTCTTCCTAGGGTGTGTTGAGCTTTCGGGGTTGAGCAATATTAGCTCTGAAACGTCAGCATACATAAATGTCCGTATTCAAACTAAAAGAACTTTTTTAATGGCAGAGCAAAATCTCCTCAGTGAAATTAATAAACGACGTACCTTCGCGATTATTTCGCATCCAGATGCGGGTAAAACCACCATCACCGAAAAAGTACTCTTATTCGGACAAGCTATCCAAAAAGCCGGTACAGTAAAAGGCCGTGGCTCTAACCAGCATGCTAAATCTGACTGGATGGACATGGAAAAAGAGCGTGGTATTTCTGTTACTACCTCAGTAATGCAGTTTCCGTATAAAAACGCCTTGGTTAACCTGCTCGACACACCTGGACACGAAGACTTCTCAGAAGATACGTACCGTACCCTAACAGCAGTCGATTCGTGCTTAATGGTTATTGATGCGGCCAAAGGTGTAGAAGACCGTACGCGTAAATTAATGGAAGTAACACGCCTGCGTACTACGCCAATTGTTACTTTTATGAATAAATGTGACCGTGATATACGCGACCCAATGGAGCTGCTTGACGAAGTTGAAACCGAGCTTAAAATAGCGTGTGCGCCTATTACTTGGCCAATTGGTAGCGGTAAAGGCTTTAAAGGCGTTTATCATATTCATAACGATGAAGCGGTTTTATATAAAACTGGCCAAGGTCATAAAATTCAAGACGTGCGCACCATTAAAGGGATAGATAACCCAGAACTGGTTGATGCTATTGGTGACGATCTTGCCGCGCAATTACGCGATGAGCTAGAGCTGGTTATTGGCGCATCCAATGAATTTGATTTAGAGCTGTTTTTAGCCGGCGAACTATCGCCAGTTTATTTTGGTACAGCACTAGGTAACTTTGGTGTTGACCATGTACTTGACGGCTTAACTAAATGGGCGCCAACGCCATTGCCACGTGAAACAGAAGACCGCCAAGTAGTTGCCACTGAAGAGAACTTTACTGGCTTTGTATTTAAAATTCAGGCCAATATGGACCCGAAACACCGCGACCGAATTGCCTTTATGCGCATAGTGTCGGGTAAATACAGCCAAGGCATGAAAATGAATCATGTGCGAATTGGCAAACAAGTAAGTATTTCTGATGCGGTTACGTTTATGGCTGGCGATCGTGAGCGCGCAGGTGATGCATTCGCTGGCGACATTATTGGTTTACATAACCACGGTACGATTCAAATAGGTGATACTTTTACCCAAGGTGAAAAGCTTAAGTTTAGTGGTATTCCTAACTTTGCACCGGAATTATTCCGCCGTATTCGTTTACGTGATCCGCTTAAGCAAAAGCAGTTATTAAAAGGCTTAGTACAACTTTCAGAAGAGGGTGCTGTACAGGTATTTAGACCGCTAATAAACAACGATTTAATTGTAGGCGCAGTAGGTGTACTTCAGTTTGATGTGGTTGTAGCGCGCTTAAAAGCAGAATATAACGTAGATGCAATTTACGAAGGTGTTAACGTAAATACAGCCCGCTGGGTAAGTAGCGACGACGTTAAAAAGTTTGAAGACTTTAAGCGCAAATGTGAAAGCAACCTAGCCTTAGATGGCGGCGATAATTTAACTTACATAGCGCCAAGCCGTGTAAACCTTAATTTATCAGTAGAGCGCTATCCAGAAGTCACCTTTAGCCATACACGCGAAAACTAAAGCCAGCTTAGTAAAATTTTAAAAGCCTGCTTTGGCGGGCTTATTAAGGTAAAAAATATGAACATTCGTACTATTTTAGTAGAAAAAGCCATTGCCGCTATGACAGCTGTAGGCTTACCAGCAGATACTAACCCAGCAGTTACACAAAGTACTCGTCCACAATTTGGTGACTACCAAATTAATGCTGCCATGGGCGCGGCTAAAAAAATGAAAAGCAACCCACGAGAGCTTGCGCAAAAAATTATTGATAACCTAGATGTAAGCGATATTGCCGAAAAAACTGAAATTGCCGGCCCAGGGTTTATAAATATTCATTTAAAGCCTGAATTTTTAGCACAAAGCGTTAAAGCGGCGAACAGTGATGCAAAATTAGCGGTTAATGAACACGCTAATCCACAAAAAGTGGTTGTTGATTACTCATCGCCAAACCTTGCTAAAGAAATGCACGTAGGCCATTTACGCTCAACCATTATTGGTGATGCTATTGTGCGTGCGCTTGAATTTAGAGGCGACAGCGTTGTGCGTCAAAATCACATGGGTGATTGGGGCACACAATTTGGTATGTTGATTGCGCATTTAGAAGATCAAATTAGCCAAGGCGTAGATTTAGATACAGTAGCACTTGCCGATTTAGAAACCTTTTACCGCGACGCTAAAAAACGTTTTGACGATGAAGAAGGCTTTGCCGACAAAGCACGTAATTATGTAGTTAAATTACAAGGCGGTGACGCGCATTGTGAAAAACTGTGGAAGCTTTTTATTGCCACTTCAGTTAAGCACTCTGAAGAAGTATATAAGCGCTTAAATGTAACGCTTACACAAGCTGATATTATGGCTGAAAGCGCATACAACGCTGAGCTAAATGACATTATTAGTTTATTAAAAGATAAAAATATTGCCGTGGAGTCGCAAGGCGCACAGGTTGTATTTTTAGATGAACTAGCAAACAAAGATGGCGAACCATCGGCATTTATTGTACAAAAATCGGGTGGCGGCTTTTTATATGCAACTACAGATTTAGCCGCATGTGATTACCGCTCAAATAAGTTGGGTGCCGATCGTATCTTAATTTTTGTTGATGCGCGCCAAAGCCTGCACTTTAACCAAGTAGAGCTTACAGCACGTAAAGCTGGTTTTTTACGCGATGAAACTAGCTATGAGTTTTGCCCGTTTGGCACCATGATGGGCGCCGACAACAAACCATTTAAAACCCGTACCGGTGGCACAGTTAAACTTGCCGATTTACTCGAAGAGTCGATTAATCGCGCAGCAATAAAATTAGCCGAGCGTGAATCTGATTTATCAGAGCAAGAGCGCAGCGAAATTGCCCGCAAAGTAGGTATTGGCGCAGTTAAATATGCCGACCTTTCTAAGCACCGCACCAGTGATTATATTTTCAACTGGGACAGCATGCTAAGCTTTGAAGGCGCAACAGCACCTTACTTACAATATGCCTATACGCGTATACGCAGTATTTTTCGTAAATCAGGCGTTGATGCAGCTACACTAAATTCAAACGTTACTATCGTAGAGCCGCAAGAAAAAGCGCTAGCGCTTAAGTTACTGCAGCTTGAAGAAGTACTTGATTTAATGATCACTGAAGCCACACCACACGTACTATGTGGTTACTTATATGAACTAGCAAGCTTATATATGACGTTCTACGAAGCCTGCCCAGTACTTAAAGAAGGCGTAGAGCCAAACGTACGTGATAGCCGTTTAGTGTTATGTAATTTGGTTTCAAAAACGTTAGAGACGGGATTAGACTTACTAGGCATTGAAGTCATGGAGCAAATGTAATCACCGTCGTATTTTAACCTAATACTGCGTTATCCAATCCGACTTACCCTAATCACATACAAACCGTATGCTCATAGGGATAAGCCGGATTGGACGCCTTGTCTTAGGCTAAACTACTTAGGTGAACTGTCTGCTGCGTGTAGTTCGCTTTAGCTGCGTTGATAAAACTATTTAGCCTAAGTCACATACAAACCGTATGCTCCTTGGCATAAATAGTTTTACCGCCTTGCTAGCACTCCTACACTTGCAGATGTAACGCTTTACACCGAGGTTGGGTTGAGTGAAACGAAACCCAACGATACACCTGATACTCTGTATTTATTGTTATCGCATAAACTTGAGACTCTGTGTTTATTGCTATCGCATACACTAAAAATTTTGTGTTTACCGGTATCGAATATACCTAAAGCTTGATGTTTGTTGTTACTAGCATCACTATTTAAGCTCGTTACTCTAAGCTCTTTTCTAACGCTTTATTTAAAGGATTTATTATGAAACTCGAAGATATCCGTCGTGAATACCTGCAAAACGCGTTAAGCGAAGATAACTTGCTTGATGATCCGTTTAAACAGTTTGAAACCTGGCTTGAGCACGCTGTAGCAAGTAATTTACCTGATCCAACCGCTATGGTAGTGGCGACAGTTGATGATACCGGGCAGCCTTCGCAGCGCATTGTATTGCTTAAGCATTTAGATAATGATGGTTTTGTGTTTTTTACTAATACAGGTTCGCGCAAAGCGCAGGAGCTTAAAGGTAATAATAAAATATCGCTGTACTTTCCTTGGCACCCTATGGAACGCCAAGTAATTGTGTATGGCGAGGCTAAACCTTTACCTACTTCTGCGGTGGCTAGGTACTTTTTATCTCGCCCTAAAGAAAGCCAGCTAGCAGCGTGGGCATCAGCACAAAGTCGCCCAGTTTCATCGCGTAAAGTGTTGATGGAAACCTTTGCCAATATGAAAAACAAGTTTGCTAAAGGTGAAATTCCTTTACCTGACTTTTGGGGTGGCTATTGTGTTGTACCGCAAAAAATTGAGTTTTGGCAAGGTGGGGCACACCGCCTGCACGACCGCTTTATGTATCAGCGCCAAGCAGACAACAGCTGGCAAATTACACGCTTAAATCCTTAATAAATCGATGAGTAAGTAACAATGCAATTTATTGACTCTCATTGCCACCTCGACTTTACAGAGTTTGACTCAAACCGCGAGTCACTCATTAGCGAGTGTGTAGCAAAGGGAGTTGAGCAGTTTGTGGTGCCCGGTATTAGTTTGGCCCAATCGCGTGCATTACTTGAATTTAAAACTAACTTTGCAGGCGTAAAAATAGCTGCAGGACTGCATCCTTACTTTTTAAATCAGCATCAAGAGTCCCATATAGAGCTACTATTTACATTTGCTACGGCCAATAAAAACCAGCTGGTGGCAATTGGCGAATGCGGTCTAGATCGAAGTATTGAAAACCTCTCCAAACAAACCTTTTTATTTGAACAACAAATAGCACTGGCTAATCAGCTAGGATTACCGTTAATTGTGCATCATAGGCAAAGCCATGATTTAATAGCGCAGTCGTTTAAGCGTTGTAAGCCTAAGTATGGGGGGGTTATTCATGCGTTTTCGGGATCACTTCAACAAGCTCAATATTATATTAAGCAAGGTTTTAAGCTCGGTGTAGGCGGTGTTATTAGCTACCCGCGAGCGGTTAAAACGCGCGATGTAATTGCCAATATAAATACATTGCACCTAGTGCTTGAAACCGACTCGCCATCAATGCCGCTATGTGGTTATCAAGGGGAGATCAATACGCCGCTGCAAATAGTGCGGGTATTTGATGTATTGTGTGAATTAAAGCCCAAACAACACAAAGAGCAACTAGCTACAGAGCTTTACGACTCATGCTGTGATGTTTTTTGTATATAACGATTAACCTGCCATATTTTTAAGCCACGGCCAAGTTGCCAAGTAAAAATACATGCAATTACCAACATTAATAATACTTGGCGACCTAAGTCATGAAAATGATTGTGGCTAGATGTAACCGCCGCACGGGTTAAGTAAGTAATAGATACAAAACCAACAGGTCTGTCGTCGTCACTTACCACGGGCTCTATAAACGGTGTTTTAAGTTTACTTATACCTGGCGTTGACTCAAGAATTTGCCCATAAACTTTATGAGATTGCCAGTTATCACTATTAGCTATGAGTATGCCTTGCTGGTCGTAAATTGTGGCTGAAAGTACAAATTCATCTTTGCTTATGTTATTACATAGTGCATTAAGTTGCGGTTTGTTTTTTTCAATTAACGGGGTTTTAGCATTTAATGCCATAAATTTGGTGAGCGATTTTGCCGTACTATCGGCACTGTCATAAAGTAATTGATGGCTTTGAAAACTACTATTAACGCCCACCCAGCCCAGCAAAATTAAGCAGGCAGTAGCAAGCAATAAACGCACTAAGCGTTTTTTTTGTGAGGCAGTGATAGGGTTTTTAAGATGGTTATTTTTCATAGTCACCGTATATACTACTGACAGCATTTTGATTTGATGTTACAAATGCTATACCCAAGTTGTTTGGGTATACTATAACCTTAAACCCCACCTGATGGCGAATTTAGCGCAAGTAATATATTTAACATTTTGTAAGTAGCTATCAGGATAACAAAAAAATTCACGGAGAATCCATGTCGCAAACGAACATGGCACAGCCTGGTGCTGAGCAACCATTAACGCAGTTAGTATTAAATAAATGGTTTAGCTATCAGGATGAGGTGTTTTTACCGTTAAAAAACCTACCTAATAAACACCAAGGTTTATTTAGTATTGCCTTTGCTGGCAATTTTAGTATTACCCATATTAAAGCCATAATAGATTTTTTTGCGAAGCATAATCAAACCGTTACAGGGCTTTGCCAGTATCAGCCCGACTTAAGTTTACCAGCGGCACTGTGTTTTTATATTAAGCAAGCAGAGCTGCCGATTAACCCGCTAGTCTTACAACAATTTTCCAGCACACTTGATTTTCAGCTAGTGCAAATAGCTTGCCCACCCAACTTGTATGAGCCAGGTTTACTGGTAATGGATATGGATTCAACCGCTATTACTATTGAGTGCATAGATGAAATTGCACGCTTAGCTAACGTATACGATGAGGTTGCTTCGGTAACAGCACTGGCAATGGCTGGTAAGCTTGATTTTAGTGAAAGCCTAAATCAGCGCGTCGCTAAACTTACCGGAATTGAAAAAAGCTTAATAGATGAGTTAAAAAATAATTTACCTTTAATGCCGGGTATTAAAATGCTTTGCCAAATACTTAAACAGCATCAGTGGCACTTAGCCATTGCGTCGGGTGGTTTCGTACCCTTTGCAGAGCAAGTACAAGCGTTAATCAATTTAGATGAAGTACATGCTAATGTGCTTGAATTTAAAGATAATAAGCTCACAGGTAAAGTATTAGGCACAATTGTAGATGCACAGCAAAAAGCCGTTATTTTAGAGTCATTACAGCAACAGTTAGGGTTAATAAAGTCGCAAACAGTGGCGATTGGCGATGGGGCTAACGATTTAAAAATGATGGCAACAGCAGGGCTAGGTGTAGCAGTACATGGTAAAGCAAAAGTGGTTGAGCAAGCCCAAGCAGCTATTTGCCAAGGCTCGTTATTACAATTACTGTATATGCTAGCTATACCATTAAATAGTGAGGCTATTGTTTAACGCAGACGGTTTAGCCACAGTAGTTTACGTCTATTCATTTGCTCAACCAGCTGTTGGTTGAGCCCTAGTTGCCTTAAAGCTTCATCAGTTATGTCTACAGCATCACCTACACCTGCGACTGACCATAGTACACTCTCTAAGTCTTTCGCTTTATGTAAAGCATACTGACTTACATACATCAATTCGTTTGATAAATAGTCAGTGTCAGGTCGCCCTGTGCGCGATATATATAAACGAATAATAAATATAAGTTCTGATGCAATACCGTTACTTACCTGCTCATGACAATCATTATAATCATCGCCTACAATACAGTAGCTAGTTATTGATTCTTTAATATCGTTTTTACGAGGATCAAAGTTAATTGCTAGAGTGAACTCAAGAGGAGGATCTTGGCGGCTGCGCTCTTTTATGAGTGGTGTGATCACATTTATAACTTGCTCAGGAGTGATGATACTCGATAGATCTGTTCTACTACCCAGTAAACCAAAGCTTTGTAGTATGGTATGTAGCGGGCTTGGATATAGCCCCAAACCAATAGCGCCAGCTTTAAAATGTGCCCCTTCTTTATGCAAATAAAATGGAAACTGGCAAACACTTTTAGTAACCATGTTTCTAAGTGCGGTAGATAGACCCTGTACTTTTGGTGCTTCTTCAGCAATGGTAAGTTTATTTTTATTACTATCAATTAATTGGGTGAAAAATGTAACGCCAGTATGAGTTAAATCATTACCAGTATTTGCTTTTAAATTAATGAGAGTAAACGATTTATTGATAGCTATAACTTCGTATTTTAAATTACTAAGTTGATATTTTTTGGTTATTTTTTGCAAATCAGGAAATGATATTGAAACAATATCTCCGCTTTTAAAGTTAACCGGCAGGCTACTCTCTAGCTGTAACCCCATTGCAGAAAAATCACAAGTTTTAGCTTGTAATACAGTGTTATTACTCTTGATTAATACATCTGTTTTATATAAATATCGCTCTGAAGCTCGAAGGTTTACATACTCCAAAGGCACAATATTTAAGTAAGGGACATGTTTAAGCTTAGTGTGGCCAAAGTGCTTTAACTGATTGATTGAAGCAGTATCGTAACTTAGTTTTCTATACAAAGAGTTCTCAGCGCTATTAGTAATCGCGGTAAGTATAACCATATATTTTACATTTTTTACTATTCCTTCCACCCGAGGCGATGGCGGCTTATTCAATTTTTCTATGTTTTTACCTGCAGTGTTAGGTAAAGATAAAGGGATGAACGAGTCTTGAGGATGACTGGGCATAAGCTGAAGCTTAAAACATTGCCAGCTATCTTTTTGGCTACCAAACCCTAAAAATAGATTTCTTAATTCAGGTTTCTTCTCTAGCTCAGTGCGGGTAGCAGAGTAGTAGTAAACTTTTCCCGCTACAGCATGAGTAAAAGTATATAAATAATCCTCTCTTACTGCGCTAAGGCTATTTGTTAGAATTTGACTAATACGCTGATGATTAAGTAAGCTGTATAAGCTCGAGTTCTGGCGTTCATCAGAGAAGTAACGTTGAATGAAAACGTTATTTTCGGTTGTTAAGCTAATACTAGGGTAGTATTGTTGGTTTTTTTCAGTTAAAAACACATATAAAGAGGTAACACGAGGAATATAATATTGCTCATAACCTTTTGAAATAACAGCATCTAACGTATTGTCTAAATTAACTTTATAGCGGCGTTTATTGCCATTAATAAAGTTAACTAAAAAGCTATCGAAGCCGCGATTATTTTCAACAAAAGTACGTTTTAGGCGCACATAATTAAACTCTTTTAGTGTGCCTTCTACGGCAACAACTTCGTATTGAATACCGTTTTTTAAACCGAGTTCAAAATCTTGTTCTAAACCAATTAAATGAATTGTAATTAACTGCTCTTTTTTTAATTTATATTGTTTAGCTAATTTTATTTTGCAACCACTAAGAGATATATCAGAAGTGGTTGCAGATATTTTTTTTGTGTCATCAAACCCAATAGTAATTTTAATTGAGTAATTCATACGCTCTTCAGAGCGGCTTTCATAAGATGCAAACTTTATAACATCAGTATATATTTTGCTGTCTATGTCTGTTTGTAATTGAGTACTTGCTACATCAGGAGCTTGTTCTTTTAAAAAGCGCTGAGTGCTTTGTGCACTCATTACGGCCTCATACACTGCTAGCGTATAATCACCATACTGATTTACTCCTTCCTCAAATACCTTTATGGCAATTTCATCCATAAAGTGGTGTCTACCGTTGTATTCATAAGGCTTTACTTGCCCTATAACTAAACCGCGTAAATCAATAAAACGATCGACAGGTTGTGATAAACGCGACATTTCCATTTTCACTAGAAACTGTTCTGGTTTTGTTAATTCTGCTGTTTTAGTTTTGAAAATCAAATTAAATTTAGGGTTACCTAAATATTGTTTTAATTCAGTTATAAGATCTTCGTACTTGAGCAGTGTGTCTTCAGTCATTTATAAAACCATCACTATCTATTTAAAAAAGTAGGTATACTATTAAATCCATTTATTAGGAAACTCGATAAATGTCGTATCACGTTGTTATTATAGCTATTTGAGCAACTTAATTTAGCATTTTTTATTTTGTGTTAAATGTCAATTTGTTGGCAATAAGTTACTTTAACTGTTTTAAGCAAAAAGTATGCCCTAAAACAGGGGGTAAAAGAAAGCTGCATTTGCATATAGTGGTTGTGGTACTGAGCTTCCTTGCTATTAAGGCGTGTCTGTTAGGCGAAAGTTTAAAATGGTAAAATAAGCACTTAACATTAAGTATTTTTAAAATTAAAGAATAGTAGGTAAAGTTATAAATGGCTAAAGCGGCAAAAGTAGAGTTTGTTTGTACCGAATGTGGCATGAACTACCAACGTTGGCAAGGTCAATGCCGCTGTGGTGCATGGAACACATTAGCAGAATTTAAACCGTCAGCAGGGCAAAGTAAAAAAGCATCGGCACGCGTAAGTGTAGGTGGTTATGCTGGGGGGATTGGTGGCGGTTCTAAAAAAATTAATGATATTGCTACCGCAGAAACTGAAAAACAGTTAACTGAAATTGGCGAGCTCGATCGTGTTTTAAGTGGCGGTGTAACAACGGGGTCAGTTAATATAATCTCTGGCGATCCAGGGGCTGGTAAAACAACCTTGTTATCTGATTTAGTGGCACGAATGTCACAACGCATGCCCTCACTTTACTGTACCGCAGAAGAATCTTTATCGCAGTTTAAAAACAGAGTGAATCGTTTAAAGTTAAATTATAACCCTGATGCGCTTTATTTACTTTCCGAAACCAGTGTTGAAACCATCATTGAAGAACTCGATAAAAATAAAATTAAGTTTGCAGTAATAGACTCCATTCAAGCAGTGGTCACCGACACAGCTAACGGTAGCCCAGGCTCGCCTTCGCAAGTGAAAAGTGCCGCGCAAGCACTTACGCAATACTGTAAGCAAAATGATGTCACTATGTTCATTATTGCCCATGTAAATAAAAACAACGAAATAGCTGGTCCGCAAACGCTGGTGCATATAGTTGACGCTCTATTGCATATAGATACTAACGATGGGCAAATTCGTACCTTACGAGCAAATAAAAACCGCTTTGGTGATATAGATACAGTCGGTATTTTTAGAATGTGCGAACGCGGTATGCTCAGCGTTGATAACCCCAGCGAAATATTTTTATCAGGCTCAACTACAGATTCACCTGGCTCTGCAATTACGTGTATTCGTAAAGGTAATCGTAATTTATTACTCGAAATTCAATGTTTAACCACTGAGATTGAGGCGGAATTTCCGCAGCGTGTTTGCGTTGGTTTAAACATGAACCGAATAAAAATGCTCACCGGCATACTGCGTAAGCACACAAAAACTAAAATATTTCATGATACGTTTTTTAATATAGTGGGTGGCTTAAAAATTGATGAATCAGAAACCTGTATAGATTTAGCGTTGGTTGCTGCGCTACTTAGCAGCTTAAATGATTTTGTGGTGCCACGTACTACTTGTATTATGGGAGAGCTGAGCTTAAATGGCGACGTACGCCCAATAGACAGTGGAGTACCGCGCGTTAAAGAAGCTGCGCAGCATGGCTTTACGGAAATATTTATTCCATTTCGTAATTACCATAAATCAATGGAAGGGCTGGGCGCTAAGATCACCCCGATAAAAACAGTACATGAGTTACTTAGTTTAATTAATTAGCAAAAACGCTTATCGGTGATGTTCTGTAATGTTACTCTTGAGCTGAAACAATTTATATAAAGACTTAAATAAGGAAATAACATGAAAAAGTTAGTTATAGCTGCAGCAATTGTAGCTGCCGGTGTTGGTGGCGTAAGTTATGCAAATCACGTAGCCACAAAAGAAGTACGTGCAGAAATAGATAAGCAACTAGCACTAGTGAGCGAGCAAACCGGCGCTACATTTAAGTATGCAGACTTATCGGCTAGTGTTATTTCCAATAGTGTAGAAATTAGCAATATGGAAGTTATTAGTTCTGAAGGCGATAATGTTGCCAGTATTCAAAGCATTGAAGTGACAGGTTACGAAACCGATAAAATTTCACCACACACTACATTTGATGTAAAAAGCTTTCAATTTAATAAAGACTTTGTGGCTCAATTACCAGCCGATACAAATACTATGTTAGCGTCGGCCAGTTACGATTTACATTCATCACTTGATTACGATGAAAAATCGGGCGACAGCGATGTTGTAGTTAAGTTAGATGCAAAAGACATTGTTAGCTTTAATATGAATATGGGTCTGGCAAACACACAAGCACTTATGGATGCATCGCTTGCGATCAGTAAAGCGCAGCAAGCAGCGGGCAGCGAACCTTTAACTTATGAGCAAGAATTACAGCAGCAAACGCTAATAATGCAAGCTATGAGTAAGTTAGAGCCGCGCAGTGTTAACTTTGAACTTAATAACCAAGGCGAGCTTAAAGCATTGCTAGAAAGCGAGCTTATTAAGCAAGGTATGAGTGTTGAGCAAATGCAAATGATGGTTGAGCAGCAGCTACAGCAAGCGCCAGTAACCGAAGAAATTGCAGAAGCGATTAGCGGCTTTGTTAAAGGCTTAAATTCATTTAGCGTGTCGGCAAAACTACCTGAAGGCAAAACTATGATGGAAGTTAACCAACAAATAATGATGCTAATAGGCCAGCCTGAAAAGCTTGTAGAGTACATTAATCTAGAAGTTAAAGGCGACTAAAAGTAGCTATAGCAATCGCGATATCAGTTAAAAATGATAGCACGACGTACATAATTAAAGCGCGAGTTTAACTCGCGCTTTTTTATGCCTAATTATAATTACTGTATTTATTTAAAGCACTCTAGTAGATCGGTTAAGCGAAAGCGCCACCCGACAAACAAGTGATAGCTTAGTGCAGAATACGTGCTCTTATCGTGCCTTCAACAGCGCTTAGCTCTTTAAGGGCAACTTCTGAGTGGTCGGTATCTACATCAATAACTACATAACCAATTGATTCATCAGTTTGTAGGTACTGCGCGGCAATGTTAATACCGTGCTGTGCAAACGCTTGGTTTATTTGTGTTAATACGCCAGGGCGGTTGTGATGTACATGCAGTAAGCGACTACGATTAGCAAGCTCTGGTAGTGAAACCTCAGGGAAGTTAACAGCAGTAATAGTTGAGCCGTTATCTGAGTATTTAGCTAATTTTCCAGCTACTTCAATACCAATGTTTTCTTGCGCTTCTTGAGTTGAGCCACCAATGTGCGGCGTTAAAATAACATTGTCGAAATTACGCAGTGGCGATACAAACTCTTCATCGTTAGATTTAGGCTCAACCGGGAATACATCGATTGCTGCGCCGCTGAGTTTTTTGTCGGTAAGCGCTTCTGCCAATGCATCAATATCAACTACAGTACCGCGAGACGCATTAATTAAAATAGCGCCTTGTTTCATAACCGCAAGTTCGGCAGTGCCAATAAGGTTTTTAGTTTGTGGGGTTTCAGGTACATGCAAAGTAATAATATCAGAGCGTTGTAATAATTGAGTCAGGTTATGTACTTGCTTAGCGTTGCCAAGTGATAACTTATCTTCAATATCGTAAAACTCCACGTTCATACCAATATTTTCGGCCATAATACCTAACTGGGTACCAATGTGGCCATAGCCAATAATACCCAGTGTTTTACCACGCGCTTCAAACGAGCCGTTTGCGGTTTTTAACCAGCCGCCACGATGTGCAGCAGCATTACGCTGAGGAATACCGCGTAATAGCAACAGTATTTCACCAAGTACAAGCTCTGCAACCGAGCGGGTGTTAGAAAATGGTGCGTTAAATACTGCAATACCACGTTCGCGCGCCGCATTTAAGTCAACCTGGTTGGTGCCAATACAAAAACAGCCAACCGCAACGAGCTTTTCAGCTGCTTCTAACACAGCTTGGTTAATATGAGTACGAGAACGAAGCCCCACAAAGTGTACGTCTTTAATACGTTCTTTTAGCTCGTCCTCAGGTAAGGATGTTTTAACATAGTCGATGTTGCTATAACCGTTACGTTTTAGCGTTTCAACAGCGCTTTGGTGAACACCTTCAAGCAAAAGAATTTTAATTTTGTCTTTTGCCAACGATACCTTACTCATAACCTCATCCTATTTAATTTGTGGCCCATTTTCAGTGCCGATAATCACTTTATCAGCGCCACGCTCTGCGAATAGGCCGTTGGTAACTACGCCAACAATTTGATTAATTTGTGTTTCAAGTTGTTTAGCTTGGGTAATTTTTAAATTATGTACATCTAAAATAACGTTACCGTTATCGGTAACTACACCTTGGCGATACACAGGATCACCACCAAGTTTTAATAATTCGCGTGCTACGTAACTGCGTGCCATGGGTATAACTTCAACCGGCAGTGGAAAACCCCCCAAGGTTGCTACTAATTTGGTGTCATCTACAATGCACACAAATTGTTTAGCTACCGCTGCTACTATTTTTTCACGAGTAAGGGCTGCACCGCCGCCTTTAATCATTTCGTTATGGGCGTTAATTTCATCAGCGCCGTCAACGTATACATCTAAAACATCAACGTCATTAAGTTCAAATACTTCAATGCCTAGCGCTTTTAAACGAGCTGTTGAGGCTTCTGAACTAGAAACCGCACCTTTAATAGTGTCTTTTATTGAGCCTAGTGCATCAATAAAGTGATTAACCGTTGAGCCTGTACCTACGCCTACAATAGTGTTCTCTTTTACAAACTCTAACGCTGCCCAAGCAGCTGCTTTTTTTAATTCGTCTTGTGTCATTGTTTTATGCTCATTTATGTCAAAAATTTCTGCTGGTATAAAAAGTAACGCTTTACCAACAGTAGGTTTTATTTGGGGTGATAATTGTTTTAAGTGGCACATCCCATGATTCTATGGGTAAAGCTGTTACTTTTTGGCATTCATGTGCTAAACCAATAAGTTGCGGCTTTTGCCAGTGTTGCTGGTGTAGCCGCGCCAATGTCCGATCGTAAAACCCACCCCCCATTCCTAAGCGATTACCTTGGTTATCAAATGCCACTAATGGCATAAGTAGGTAATCAAGCTCTGGTAACGGGCATATTTGAGTACAATTGAGCTTAGGTTCCAAGATACCATAGCGGTTTGCCTTCATGGGTGAGTTTTTTTCATAACGCTGAAATAGTAAATTAGCTCCGTTAAAGGGGTGGATTACAGGTAGGTAAAGGGTGTGCCCTTTATCCCATAATTCATTAATTAACAATGAGGTATCTAACTCGCCGTCGTTACTAAAATAAATGGCAATATGCTCTTTTTTAGTGTTTTTTTTGCCATTTAAGTATTGAATAAAATTCATTTTTAGCGATTGGGCGGCAATTAATTGTTGGTTACTTGATAAATTATTACGCAGTTCGCGGACAGACGCTCTTATTGTTGCACGTTTATTGCTCACTTTAGGATTTCACCCCGTAATTAAAAAGAGAATAAGTTAGGGACGGTTAAATATATTGCTAATAAAATAAGCAAAGTAACCACAGTTGCTATGAGTGAATATAACAACACATTACTGCGTTTTTGCAGTGGTGTGAGCAACTCATCATCAAGCATAAGATCATCGTCTTGCCACTCTATGTGTTCATCGGTAATTGCTGTGGCTTCAACCTCGGGTAGGCGCTGTTCAAGCTCGTCTAGTTTTTCTTCAAGGCGAATTAAGCTACTGGTAATGTAATCAAGCGCATCAAAAATTCTGTCATCGCGCTGGCTACTCGTTGCACTTGCCAGTTGAGTATTTTGATTTGGGTTGGTAACAGCCTGCAGCTTACTTTTAATACCTAAGCTGGCAAGTAGTTTGGCTTGCTTTAGGGCTTTGTCTTTATTGCTTGGCACAAATAGCGGTTTACCATTAAAAAAAAGCGACACTTTTTCATCTGATGTTTTTAATTTAGTAGCAAGCATGGCAGTAACAGCTTTGCTGTCAACGCCCTCAGCGAGTCCTACAAAGGTAACACGAAAGTTGTCGGCCATTTTTAATTCCCTAAGCTTTTATAGTAAAACGAGTATATACCGAAAGTGCAAAACAATTCGAGAGTGATTTATGTTTCACGGCTTGAATAATAAGCTTTAGATATAAAAACGACCCTTAAAAGGGCCGTTTATATTTTTAATAGTATGTTGGCTTAAAGGCCAGCAGCAGCGCGAAGTGCTTCTGCTTTATCAGTACGCTCCCAAGGGAACTCTTCACGACCAAAGTGGCCGTAAGCCGCCGTTGGAAGGTAGATAGGGCGCTCTAAATCAAGCATTTTAATTAAACCGTAAGGGCGCAAGTCAAAGTGCTCACGAATAAGCT
Source organism: Pseudoalteromonas sp. JB197 (assembly GCF_002332205.1). Classification (NCBI taxonomy): domain Bacteria; kingdom Pseudomonadati; phylum Pseudomonadota; class Gammaproteobacteria; order Alteromonadales; family Pseudoalteromonadaceae; genus Pseudoalteromonas; species Pseudoalteromonas sp. JB197. The sequence continues at coordinate 2,082,875 of NZ_NRGZ01000001.1, read as the reverse complement.
CAATTAAACGGCTTTCTTCTAGTTTGCTGGTACCAAAGGTTTCTACGCTTATAGACGTAGGCTCTGCAATACCAATAGCGTACGATACTTGTAGCTCACACTTATCAGCAAGGCCAGCAGCAACAATGTTTTTAGCAACATAACGTGCAGCATAGGCAGCACTACGGTCAACTTTTGATGGATCTTTACCAGAGAAAGCACCGCCACCGTGACGAGCCATGCCGCCGTAGGTATCTACAATGATTTTACGACCGGTTAAGCCACAATCGCCCATTGGCCCGCCAATTACAAAGCGACCTGTTGGGTTAATAAAAAACTTAGTCGCGCTAGTAATTAGCTCAGCAGGAAGTACCGGCTTGATGATAGTTTCCATCACCGCTTCGATTAAATCTTTTTGTGAAATATCTTCGCTGTGCTGCGTAGAAAGTACAACAGCATCAATACCTACTGGCTTGCCGTTTTCGTATGCAAATGTAACTTGTGATTTTGCATCTGGGCGTAACCAGTTAAGCTCGCCGCTTTTACGAACCTGTGCTTGGCGCTGCACTAAACGGTGTGAGTAGGTAATAGGAGCAGGCATTAGTACTTCAGTTTCGTTACATGCGTAACCAAACATTAAGCCTTGATCGCCAGCGCCTTGCTCTTCTGGGCTAGTACGGTCAACACCTTGGTTAATGTCAGGAGACTGTTTACCAATAGTGTTTAAAATTGCACATGAATCTGCATCAAAACCCATATCTGAATTAGTGTAGCCAATGTCGCGAATTGTTTTACGTGTAATTTCTTCGATATCAACCCATGCGCTAGTAGTGATTTCACCACCAACCATAACCATACCGGTTTTTACGTAAGTTTCACACGCAACTCGGGCATGAGAATCTTGCTCAAGGATAGCATCAAGTACCGCATCAGAGATTTGATCGGCGATTTTATCCGGATGACCTTCAGAAACAGATTCAGAAGTAAATAAATGTTTTGCCATTGTATTTCTGCTCACAAATATTGCGCTTCACAAACGTCGGTATTAGCGCTTAAAAATTAAGGGGCGTATTTTATCGAAAACAAAACACCTTGCATAGTGTTTTTACGCCTAGACGTCTAAATAAAATATTTAATAACTTTTCGGTCTCAAAAAATATTCATAATGACCTATTATTATGGGTTTTTAATTGCACACCGCCCCTACAATAAGTAAGAATGGACTATACACTAGTCGCCAAGTTATACGGCGGCATAATCGAATACATAAATACCCGCGCAAAAATATATTAAGGTAGGAGAATTCATGCCATCTCGCAAAGAACTTGCAAATGCTATTCGTGTCTTGTCAATGGACGCAGTACAAAAGGCCAAATCTGGTCATCCTGGAGCCCCTATGGGCATGGCAGATATCGCAGAAGTATTATGGCGCGATTATCTAAAACATAACCCAACAAACCCAGAGTGGGCTGACCGAGATCGCTTTATATTATCGAACGGCCACGGTTCAATGCTTATTTATTCTTTATTACATTTAACTGGTTATGATTTACCGTTAGACGAAATTAAAAACTTCCGTCAAATGCATTCAAAAACACCTGGTCACCCAGAGTACGGTTATGCACCAGGAATCGAAACTACTACGGGCCCATTAGGTCAAGGGATCACTAACGCAGTAGGTATGGCAATTGCCGAAAAAGCGCTAGCTGCACAGTTTAACCGTGAAGGTCACGATATTGTTGATCACTTTACCTATGCATTTATGGGCGACGGCTGCTTAATGGAAGGTATTTCTCATGAAGCAGGTTCACTTGCAGGCACATTAGGCCTAGGTAAACTTGTTGCATTTTGGGATGACAACGGCATTTCAATCGATGGCGAAGTAGAAGGTTGGTTTACCGATGATACGCCAGCTCGCTTTAAAGCATACGGTTGGCATGTAATTAGCGGTGTTGATGGCCACGACAGCGATGCTATAAGTGCTGCAATCGCAGAAGCTAAAAGTGTTACCGATAAGCCATCACTAATTTGTTGTAAAACAATTATTGGTTACGGCTCACCTAATAAGTCGGGTAGCCACGACTGCCATGGTGCACCACTAGGTGAGGACGAAATTAAAGCGTCTCGCGAATTTTTAGGTTGGACTGGCGATGCATTCGAAATCCCTGCAGACATTTATGCACAATGGGATAGCAAAGAAAAAGGCCAACAGCTTGAATCAAGCTGGGACGAAAAATTTGCAGCATACGCAAAAGCATACCCAGAGCTAGCGTCAGAATACAAGCGTCGTATTAACAACGAACTGCCAGGCGATTGGGCTGCAAAATCTCAAGCGTACATTGAAGAGCTGCAAGCAAACCCTGCAAACCCTGCATCGCGTAAAGCGTCGCAAAATGCATTAAACGCATTTGGCCCGATATTACCAGAGTTTATGGGTGGCTCTGCCGATTTAGCTGGCTCAAACCTAACAATTTGGGATGGCTCTAAAGGCTTAACACGCGACGATGCAAGCGGTAACTACATTTATTACGGTGTACGTGAGTTTGGTATGTCGGCAATTATGAATGGTATTGCGCTGCATAAAGGCTTTATTCCTTACGGTGCTACGTTCTTAATGTTTGTTGAATATGCAAAAAATGCCGTACGTATGGCTGCATTAATGAAGCAACCAAGCATTTTTGTATACACGCACGATTCAATTGGTTTAGGTGAAGATGGTCCAACTCACCAACCAGTAGAGCAAATTGCAAGCATGCGTTTAACGCCTAACTTATACAACTGGCGTCCATGTGACCAAGTGGAGTCGGCAATTGCATGGCAACAAGCTATTGAGCGTAAAGACGGTCCTACATCACTAATCTTTACTCGCCAAGGTTTAGAGCAACAAGCACGTAACGCACAGCAACTGAGCGACGTTAAAAAGGGTGGTTACATCCTTAGCTGCGACGGCAATCCAGAGCTTATTTTCATTGCAACGGGTTCTGAAGTGCAACTAGCACAAGATTCTGCAAGCGAACTACGCAAGCAAGGTAAAAAGGTACGTGTTGTATCTATGCCGTGTACTGATGTTTTTGAAACGCAAAGCGCAGCATACAAAGAAAGCGTATTGCCAGCATCTGTTTCACGCCGCGTAGCAGTAGAAGCAGGTATTGCTGATTACTGGTACAAGTACGTTGGCCTAAATGGCGCAGTGGTAGGTATGACTACCTTTGGTGAGTCAGCGCCTGCAGGTGAGCTGTTTGAGCACTTTGGCTTTACTGTTGAGAACATAGTAAACAAAGCAAACGAACTTTTTTAATCGCCTTTGATTAAATAAAGTAAGCAATTGAAAAACCCGCATATGTTGCGGGTTTTTTTATGCACGAATATGAAACAACTTCACTTAAAGCAATACTGCTTTCCTTGCAAGAAAGTAAGCTATCAGGCAAGGTAGTGCGATAAAATTTATAAATAAAAATCTTAAATTATTAGCAGGAGCTAAATATGTCAAAGTTCGAAAATGTTAGTGTAATTAAAAAAGCCAATGTGTATTTTGATGGCAAAGTGTCAAGCCGAACTGTTTTATTAGGCAGTGGTGAAGCAAAAACATTAGGCTTTATGCAACCAGGTGAGTTTGTGTTCGACACTAACCAAAAAGAATGTATGGAATTATTAGCAGGGCAGTGGGATATTTTATTGCCAGGTGAAAGCGAGTGGAAAACATTTAATGCGGGCGAATCATTTAATGTTGATGCAAACGTAAGCTTTAAGGTAAAAGTAAGCGATTTTGCTGATTATTGCTGTTCATACATAGATTAATAGCACAAATACAACGCGGTTAGTATGTTATTTAACCGCTTAAAGAGCCCGTATAATGCGGGCTTTTGCATGTTTAATGCTCAGTGAGTGATCTAAATCAGCTTTACTAACAAATATTTGCTTAAATAGTTACATTTCTCCTTGTGTTAATTCATATTGCCCCCAATACTAACTATGAAGTAACACATAAAAGGATATAAAATGAAAATTAATCTTACAGGTCACCATGTTGACGTTACTGATTCAATTAGAGAACACGTAAACGAAAAGTTTTCAAAAATAGCGAATCACTTTCCATCTTTGATCGCGCTCGACATTATTCTTTCTAAAGTTCACAACAAGCTTCAAGCGGAAATTAGCACTATTTACGAAGGTGCACGTATATCGGTTAAGGGCGAAAACGAAGTGCTGTATCCAGCAATTAGTAGTGCCGCAAAAAAACTAGATACGTCACTAAAACATCGCAAAGGGCAAATTAAAGCTAATTTGCATGAAAAACCAGAAATAACAACCCCAGAAATTGCACACGAAATCATCCAAGAGATGGATCTTCGTTAACGTTTTTAGAGTTTAGGCCCTAACTTTTAGGGCCTAAAACCATTATTTATTAGCTTCGTTTTACCCCCTCATTTATTAATACTTTTCAGCTTTCATTTTGCGTTAAAACTCTGTAATTTATTCATTATTATAAATAAACAGTAAGTACACACATGCGCTCTGTAGTATCAAATTGGCAAACTCGCTTAAATGCATTGGGGCCGGGAATTCTAATGGCAACCGCTGCAATTGGTGGTTCACATTTAGTGGCATCAACCCAAGCGGGAGCCATATTTGGCTGGCAATTATTTTGGCTTATTTTAGTAGTAAACGTTTTAAAGTACCCATTTTTTCGCTTTGGCATGGAGTACACACTCGCTACCAAAAATAGCCTAGTAGAGGGTTATAAAAGCAAAGGGCCATTTTATTTTTACAGCTTCATTGTCCTAAATGTTGTTGCTGCTATCGTTAATACCGCAGGCGTATTATTACTCACCGCAAGCTTGTTGCATTACGCACTACCTATCACAATAGAAATAACACTGCTGTGTTGGATTTTACTTGGCGTGTGCTTAACCATACTTTTGCTAGGGCACTTTAAAGCGCTAGATAACGTGGCAAAAGGCATTATGGGGCTACTTACATTAGCAACATTAATAGCACTTGCTATTGCCTTTAGTAATGGCCCAATGGCACCTGCTGACTATGTAGGCCCTTCGCCGTATGAGTTAGCCATGCTTAGCTTTATGGTGGCACTAATGGGCTGGATGCCCGCCCCCATTGAAATATCCGCACTTAGCTCACTGTGGTTAAAAGAAAAACAAGCACAACAAACAATATCTAAACGCGAAGGCTTATTCGACTTTAACGTGGGTTACTGGTTAACCGCAGGCTTAGCGCTGGTGTTTTTTAGCTTAGGTGTATTAGTGCAATACGGGCAAAGCAGTAATATAGAACTCGGTGGGGTCGCTTTTGCCAAACAGCTTATTGATATGTACGCACTTACCATTGGTGAGTGGGCAAGGCCGCTAGTATCAGCCATCGCTTTTTTATGTATGTTTGGCACCACATTAACGGTACTTGATGGTTATGCGCGTACTTTAAACGAATCGCATAAATTACTTGGTTTTAAGCAATCAAAACACAGCTTAAATACATGGCTAATACTGCAAGCACTTGCTGGTATGGCGGTTATTTTATTTTTTGAATCAGCCTTAGGTCCTATGCTTACCTTTGCCATGACACTGTCATTTGTAACCACTCCTATATTTGCATGGCTAAACTTTAGCCTAGTGCGCTCCGAGCCCAGCATTAAACACGGCGTACTACTTAAAAGTTTAAGCTGGTTAGGGCTACTGTACTTAGTCGGTTTTTCTGTGGCATTTATAGTGTGGATGATGATGTGATTTTAGGTGCGAGGCGAAGGACCCATAGTAAAACGAGCAATCACTGAATACTTGATTTGGTGGGGTTGCAAAGTTGGCAGGCCACTTGCTGTTGCTAAGCACGTAATTAATAAGTTGTAGGCTAATAAATTTAGCCTGCAATCTTGAAGTCTCTGATTAGAAGCTAAATACCCATAATTAGCAGCGTTGATAGTCAGCTTAGAGCGATAAGCAGACGGTCGGTTAAACTCGTTTTTGGACAAAAGCGTTTTAGAGACTAAGGACATCTTAAAATATAAGAGGTAAACGAATTAAGTAAACTTGCATTAGAAGACTTGGCTGTACAGAAAAAGCTTGAAGTATTAGCGCTAATTGAAAAACTTGGAAGTGTCAGTGCAGCCTCACGTCAAAGTGGCGTATCGCGAGATACTATTCACCGTCACCTAAAGCTGGTTAAGTAAGGAGGGCCTGATACTTTAAAACGTCAAGAAACTCCAAACCTGCGACATAAAAATTGTGTAGATCAATCGATAAAGGATGCGGTTGTGGAATTCTCAATTGAGTATTCACATCTTGGCCAAAACAGAGAGTCTCAATTAAGCTGACTAAGGCACTTGGTGTTAATATTACTAGAATGTGGCTTAGAAATAACGTGAATACCACCGCATTGGGAGTTGAAAGATCGCAAGTGTCAAAAGGAGCCGCACAAACTCTAGCCTGTTAACTCACTGGCTGGCATAATATTTATGTTAAAGTTACTCGGTAATTAGACCTTCATAATCTCTAGGTAAACATACGAATACAGTTTATTTACTCTACATTTTTTCGTTGAGTACCAAACCATTCTTTTAACTCTACAGCATATGTTTGATGTGATTTTGTGTAAACTTGTTGAGACAACATTGAGATATTGTGTCTAGTCAGCTCTTTCTCCATTTCAACTTGTGCTTTTCGCATAACGGCTTGAATCCCACACATCCCTTTACATGCCCAACTTGGCACATCATCTGAAAAAATATCCATTCGTTGGCGAATTTCTTTGCAGTCAAAAATGGACTTTTCACCATCAATTGCCCGCACAATATCAAGCACATTTATGTCTACAGGTAGCTTTGCTAACTTAAAGCCTCCTTTACGGCCTTCTGTGCTTTCGACTAACCCTGCCTTTGAGAGCTTAGTAAATATTTTGCCTAAATATTCATAAGGAACGCCTTGCAATTTAGCCGCTTCCCTAACCGACATGACAATAGGCTGGTCGTGTTCATCGAGCATATTTACTAAACAATGAATACCATATTCCACACCTGAACTATAAAACGCCATGCTTTTCCTTTAAAACTTTTATTTGAAGTAGTAGTTGCAACTTGTTTCCTATCTTAATCGAAACAACTAAAAAAATAAACTCCGATTAATGCTGTCGGATTTAATTTCATCTTGTATGATTCATTTAAATCTTAATTGGCAAAAAAATAGGAATAACTAATGAACAAAGAAATCGTAATTATTGGTGCTGGTTTTGCTGGCATGTGGGCTGCGTTAAGTGCAGCTCGTTTAGCTAAGCTGCAAGGGGTAGAAAATATTCAGGTTACAGTTATTGCTCCTGTTGCAGAGCTGCGTGTCCGCCCTCGCTTTTATGAAGCCAACGCTGGGTCGATGGTATCGCCACTAATGCCAGTGTTTGATGTTATGGGCGTGAGCTTTGTAACAGGTAAGGTTAGTGATATCGATTTAAAAAATAAAATCGTTCATTTTGTGGATGGCAGTAACACGAAGAGTAAACAATATGACAGACTAGTGCTCGCTGCTGGTTCGAACCTACGAACAGATCTTGTCAAAGGCACAGCAGAGCATGCTTTTGACCTCGATCAAATCGAGTCAGCTATTGTACTTGATCAACACATCAACAATTTAGCAAGTCAACCATCATCAAATGCCCGTAATACTGTCGTAGTTTGTGGTGGTGGCTTTACTGGTATCGAAATGGCTACTGAATTGCCAGCAAGGCTCAAAGCACAATTTAATGACAACCCCCCAATAAAGGTCATCATTGTTGAGCGTAGTAATCAAATAGGTTCAAACTACAGCGAAGAATTACAAGATGTCATTAAGCAAGCTACAGATAACTTAGCAATTGATTGGATGCTTGATGCACAAGTCGCTGAGATTTCAGCGCATGGAGTAACTTTGGCGTCTGGTGAAGTAATTGAATCAGATACAGTTATTTGGACCGCTGGCGTCAAAGCCAATGATCTCACAAATGTATTTCCTGAGCAAAAAGGCCCACAAGGGCGATTGAAAGTTGAACCATCGTTACGAGTTATAAATGAAGACTACGTTTTTGCAACAGGGGATGTTGCTTATGCCTTAACCGATAATAAAGGTAATCACGCACTGATGACTTGCCAGCATGCAATACAAATGGGTAAGTTTGCAGGTCACAATGTTGCTGCGAGCTTGATAGGTTGTGAAACAATTGATTACAGGCAAGAAAACTATGTAACTTGTTTAGATCTTGGAGCGTGGGGGGCTGTTTTTACAGAAGGTTGGGACCAACAGGTTAAGATGGTCAAGGAAGAAGCAAAAGCCGTCAAAATATCAATTACCAACGAATTAATTTATCCACCTAAAGCTGATATTGATATTATCCTTAAACAAGCTGACCCACTTGCTCCTTTTGTGTAAATTAAAACCCCCATATATAATTCATATTTATGGGGATACATATGGGTTGATGCACAGTGAATATAAATATCCAGAAGTAATCTAAAAGATAGGTTGTCTATGGTCATTAATAGAGCTAAATAGCACGGCTTTAAAACGAGAGGCTAATTCATAGCATTGAGCTTCATCTTTTATATTAGTGAAGCTTAAAATAACCCCTGGTTCCTGTTGTGAATTAGCCCATTGAGATAACCCTTGGGCAAATAAACCCGCCTCTATCATCTTTTTAGCTAGCGTATTGTCGTTAATGCTTTTATCTGTGAACATCACAATCATATTCATGCCACCGGGCTGTGGGTCGATATTGATTGCAGAGCCTAAAACTTTTTGAAATACAGTTGCCATTATGTTGCGGCGTTCCCTATATAGCTTTCTCATGCGTTGAATATGACGAGAGAGGTGACCTTCTTTTATGAAAGAAAGAACCGAGGCTTGAGTCAACGCCGACACATTGCCAGCAAAGAGCTCTGATACTTGCTCAAAGGCGGTCAGTTGGCTTGGTGGTACGACAATATATGCTAAGCGTAGACTTGGAAACATGACCTTACTGAACGTTCCTGAGTAAATCACTCTATCTTGTGTATCTATGCTTTTTAAAGCTGGTAAAGGAAGCCCTGTATGTCGATATTCGCCGTCATAGTCATCTTCAATAATCCACCGTTTATTAGTTTCCGCCCAATTGAGTAAAGCTTGCCTTCGCTCTAAAGAAAGGTATACACAGGTCGGGCTTTGATGGGCTGGTGTTACAACAACTGCATCAGGTTTAGATTCGGAGTTAAAAATAATACCATTTTTATCAACCGGCGTTGGGAGCGGGGTTAAACCGTTGTTGATCAATAGTTGACGCGTTAGAGGGTAACCGGGATCTTCCATTACAACTGAAGCATGTTTTTTTAATAAAACATGGAAAATCCAATTTATGGAATTTACATATCCTGAAGTAATAAACACTTGAGAGGGCTCACATTGAATACCACGTGATAACTGCAAATATTGAGCAATTGCTTCTCTTAATTGCGGGTTACCATAAACTGATGGGTAGGCAAGATCATCTTTATGTATATTCCTTGCACACCTAGCAGTCATACGAGCCCAAACTTCTTTTGGAAACTTATCGAGTGCTGGAATACCTAGTTGAAATGGCAGAACTTGAGGTATTTCTACCTCAGATTGAAGCCCAGGTTGACGAGCTGTCGTTTTGCTTTGTAATACCCGAGGCTGTGAATGAAGTTTTTCACTGACAAGTGTTCCAGCTTGGCCTTTTGATTCGAGGTAGCCTTCGGCTTTTAGTAGCGCGTAGCCTTCTTCAACCGTCCCTCTTGAGACACCCATTTCTTTTGCTAATGTTCGTGTAGAAGGAATTCGTTCGCCAGGCTTTAATGTGCCTTTTAAAATAGCGCTATGAATTCGTTGGTAAACTTGTTTGTAAGCTAATATTTTAGGCATCAACATACCCGCTTATTATGGACTCTAAATATGGCCTATAATAATAGTTAATTTATGGCACTTATTATAATCCATATAGCACGATATTATAACCACCTTATGATAATTGGTAATTCAAAAATAACCATTTGAGGAAATATGAACGTATTATTGATTAACGCTAGCCCGAAGAAAGATCAAGCATCTACGCACCTCATTGCCCAAGTTATGGTGAACACCTTATTGGATAACGCAGAGGTTAAGCTAGACACTCTCGATGTGACAATGCTGCCTCATATAGATCGGCATTATGCTGAAGTTTTATGTGGTTCAGCAAGCCCACATACTGATTCTGCCAGCCTCAATTTATCAGATAGGCTTATTGCTTCTCTTGAAAAAGCTGACCTACTGATCATTACCTCTCCGATGCATAATTATACATTACCTTCTAGCTTAAAGTGTTGGCTAGATTATGTAGTCCGAGCAGGAAAAACTTTTGAGATAACTAACACCGGAAAGCTACCATTATTAAAAGATAAACCGGTGTATATTTTGATTTCTTCAGGGGGGATCTTTTCTGGTGAATTGGCATATCAACCAGACTTTTTCACGCCCTATATGAAAGCGATTCTCGCGACGATAGGGTTAACTAAATTGCATTTCTTCTCTATTGAGGGAACTGCGGGTGATCCAGAAGTTGTAGAGCAACAAATATATAAAATTCAGCAACAAGTATGTGATCACTTACGTGCGAGTATTTGATGTTCTTCTAATTTCTCTAGTCTTTATGGCTGTATTTACAAAAAACAGTAGTTATAAATTTTCAATATAAATAGGATAATGTTATGTCAATACGATTGGTTCGTTGGATGAAAACATCTTTACTAACACTATTATGCTCAATTACTCTCATGCAGATGGCGCATGCAACCGATGATTACTCTGCTGATGGTGAGCGAAGAGCAAAATCAGCGGGTGAAAACTTAGTTGGTACACCTGCCCCTCAAATGACTGTAAAAACAATTGATGGCAAAGAGATTGATTTGGCTGAAGTGTATGGTAAAAAGCCGGTCTACATTAAGTTCTGGGCTACATGGTGTGTCCCTTGTCGCGAGCAAATGCAGGGCTTTGAAGAAATTTACGAGAAATATGGCGAGCAAGTTCAAGTTATCGCGATTAATACTGGTATCAGCGACAATGTAAAATCGGTAACCGCGTTTCGTAAAAAAGTGGGGTTAACTATGCCAATTACAATTGATAATGGTGAATTAGCACGTGCTTTCCAGTTACGTGTTACGCCTCAACATTTGTTGATCGATAAAAGTGGCAAGTTCGCTTATTTTGGTCATGTTGATGACAAAGAATTCCACCGAGCTTTAGATGAAGTAGTAGCTGAAAAACCAAGCCAACAAGCGGTGATAAACCCAACTTTTGTTGATAACAATTCAGGTTATCAAGTAGGTGATAAAGTATCAGACATGACTTTATCCACTATTGATAACACAAATCTCGATGTAAAGTTTAATACGCCAACCAGTAAAAAAGTTGGTATGGTTTTTTTTGGTCCTTGGTGTGAATGGTACTTAGAAGAAACCGAACCAACCACGTCTAAAGCGTGCACTGAAGTGCGTGAACTATTAGAGCAAAAATCAAAATCATCAGAAGTACAATGGGTCACGGTATCGACGAACCTATGGTCTTCAATAAATGATCTAAACGATTATCGTAAAAGCTATGGTACAACGTTACCTATCGTATTTGATAAAGATAGCTCACTATTCAAGTTGTTTGGTGTGAACCAACTGCCAACCATCACACTAATAGATTCTGAAGGTAAAGTGACTATGAAGTCCTCAATTCAAGATGGTGACTTTAGTCAGGCATTAGAAATCATTTCTTCATTTAAATAATTGCTAGCTTTTAACCATATAATGCTATTTAAAAATAGGCGCACAATGAAATCATCTTTATTACGTTCATTGAAAAAATGGACAGCTTGTTTTAACTCTGTCTATTCATTTAAACCGAGCACTTTTTTAAAACAAACACTTTTGTTCGTCCTCTTTGCATGTTCATCACATGCGATAGCTACGGCTCAAGTTGATACTCAGCGCCTATTATCAGTTACTATGATGACAGAATCCGGACACATAGCATCTGACATGACGCAAGATCTAGCTCTGATAATGACACCTAAAGAGGGTTGGCATGGATATTGGGCTAACCCGGGTGATGCCGGATTTCCGACCCGCTTTGATTGGCATTTGCCAAAAGGGATTGAAGCGGGTGAAGTAAAATACCCCGCGCCAAGCCAACTTGTGACTAGTGATATTATGAATTATATCTATCACGGTCAGTATGTATTACTTGCTCCAATAACAGTTAGTAAAGCTATTGCGGTGGGCACTTCAGTACCTATCAAAGTCGATATGAGTTATTTGGTTTGTAATCCGACATCTTGCTTGCCAGAACAACAAACGGTAGAGCGTACATTTACTGTCGGTGAAGACTCCCAATTGTTATTGGATAAAAAATCGAATAATGACTCAAATAAAGAACTGTTTGATCAATGGCGTCAAAAACTGCCACAACCAATGGCGGCTGTGGGGCGTTTTTCGGTCGATAAAAGTAAATTAACACTCGCATTACCCTTACCAAGTAGCGTGGATATTGAAGGTGCGCATATTTACCCCGTTATCAATGGCATGATTGTTAATAATGCGAAACAAGCTTTGCAGCATAAGGGTGATGAGCTTTTGATGCAAACTCAAGTTGGAGACAATCTAGAACCTGTTTTTAAAGGGGTCTTGGTATTAAAAAGTGGTATCGGGCTTAGTTTTAGTGCAAATAAAACCGAGACTATCGCTTTTACCCCGACCGTTGATAACGCTAAAGATACTAACGGGCCCAATTCATGGTGGTTAGCCATTACTGCTTTGTTAGGAGCAATCTTAGGTGGTCTACTGCTTAATATTATGCCGTGTGTGTTTCCTATTCTTAGTCTGAAAATACTGAGTCTTCCTCATCAAAGTTCAGAAGAAAGAGCCAAAACAGGCGCAATAGCTTACACTTTAGGTGCAGTATTAGTGTGCCTTGTTCTTGGCGCTGCTATTTTGGGCTTACGGGCTTTGGGGCATCAGATTGGTTGGGCTTTTCAGTTACAAAGCCCAGTAGTGATTTCGGTCTTAATCGTATTAATGAGCGCAATAGGGTTCAATCTAGCTGGTTTATTTGAAATTGGTACTTTAACTTCTGGCTCAAAACTGCAAGATCAAAAAGGTCCTATTGGGGACTTCTGGACAGGGGGCCTAGCGGCCCTTATTGCAACACCTTGTACTGGTCCATTTATGGCAACCGCACTAGGTGCTGCCTTAGTATTGCCGATGAGTATTGCATTAATGATCTTCGCTGGCTTAGGTTTTGGTATGGCATTGCCGTTTCTTTTGGTGAGTTTTATACCGAAGCTAAGAACGTGTTTACCTAAGCCTGGTGGTTGGATGATAACCGCTCGTAAAATACTTTCTATACCGATGTTTATCACAACTCTAGGATTGGTTTGGATCCTATTACGTCAATCAACTGATACGTATGTGATGATGATTTTAACGACGACAATGTTATCCACATTTGGATTATGGTTAACTGGTGCATGGCAACAATCTCAACATAAAAGAAAGTGGTGGCCTGCGCTTCTATTTACCTTCATTCCTTTGTTGCTCTCAATTTATACAATACCTAATTCGGATGAGTTGAATGCTAGCTCAGTGCAAAAAGAAGGTACGCAAGTTTTGAGCTTTGATCAGAATAAATTAGCTGAGTTACGCGCTAAGCAGGATATGTTTGTATATTTCACAGCTGATTGGTGTTTAACTTGCAAAGTTAACGAGAAAACGTCGATTGATCGTGATGAAGTGCAACATGCATTTAAACAAAATAATGTTACAGTTATGGTCGGTGATTGGACTAATGGAGATAGTCAGATAACGGAATTTCTATCGCAACAAGGGCGCTCAGGTGTACCACTTTATTTATGGTATAAAAAGGGCGAAGATACTCCCGTTGTATTGCCGCAAGTCCTAACACCGTCAATATTATTGGATCATGCAAAGCAATACTAAAACGAATAGAAATACATTTTTTGATCTGGTAGGAGTCATTTTTATCAATTGATTAAATGGCTTGCGTCTAAACGAGTTTGAGCGACTGTCTCCTCACGCTCTTTTGAGGCAAGGGTTAGTCAAGTTAGAACAACGCTCGCGTATACGGAAACGCCCAAAGTTATTAGCTTTGGGGGTTTCTTTTAGCAAACTTGGTTACGACAAACCGAGCTTTTGAGTGTCATATGCAGAATTGGAAAAGGTTTTTCTATATCATCAAGTGGCGAGCGCGAAACGACTTTGAAGTCCATATGCTCGTATAAACTTACTGCCTGTGGGTTTTGTTCGTTTAGATCTACTTTGGTTGCGCCTAACTGCTCTATTGCGTATTGCAGCAGCACTTTGCCAGTTCCTTACCCTCTGGCCTCGTTTAAGATGAAATTAATTTCACAACATACTAACGCACTGGTAATTTGTATTCACTTTATATCCACAAGCCACATATACTAATGATCTAAACCAGCTAAACAGTGGTGTTCACTATATCAGCAGCATAAGAATTCCGCAGTATTTTGCTATTCCAATCCTGTTGAATCGTTACTGACATTACGAAAAGTAATGCGAGTGAAGATTTGGCTAAGTTAGTTCTCAACCGTTCGGAACTCACTTTGGGGCAAAGGCGAGTTAAATACATAACCCGCCTCTGGACAATTATGAGTTAGAGTCGACGGGCGGTTCTGTGCCAATTCCTAATAGCACGTACCTGTATGGCAAACAGTGCAAGACGCGACTCCATGCACCCCTCCACCACATCTAGAGTTCGTTTCGACATCGCTATTTACACTATAAATGCAGCACAGCGCCTAACCGGGCTTGTTCAACACCCAGATATGCCCGCGGCTTCGCGCGGCCTATCCTTATTTGCTATGTTCAGTTTGGGCAATGAACTTATGTTCCGGCAATATCTCTTTGCATGCATCTCGTAAACTTTGAAATATGACTTTTAGCCCCTTTTCTGTCTCTAAAATATTTGTTTCCAGTACTTCAACAGACTGGTATGCAGCCTTAAATATTGGTGGTGGTAGCGCATCTTCATACTCACCAATCGTTGCTTTACGATCAAGCAAACCCAATTCAAACATCTTAGGCTGCAAGATATTTAAGTAGTGCTCATTTCGTATTTTAAAAGATTCAATTGTTTGAATATAACCATCTTGTTCATTATTAATTTCTAGTAACAACTGAGGTTTGGAGGTTAATATTAAGGCAATTTCATTTATATCAACAATGGCATTGTCGTTAAAGTTTTTCTCAGCATTCATCGAGAATGCTTTATCATGTATCGTATTGTACTTATACAACTTTTTCTTCATGTTGCCGATAGTATTCAACTGCATAGCGATGTTTAATAAGGCTTTGTTCAAAATAGCTGCATTTTGTGCTTTCTCTTTTAAATCAATTCTTTCATTTTTAATACCCTCAAGTCGATTGTTAAACTTGAACGCAAGAGTTGCACCAAAGCCAGCACTACCAGCGACAGTTAGAGCCCGTATAATGTGCTCATAATATATAGGCACTACGCCTTGCTCGATCGCAATACCAGATAAATACCATGCATTTATGAGTAACAATGCAAATAAAACACCCAAAAATTCGGGTAAATAGTTTTTCAAATTCACTTCCTGAACATAACAATTTTAATCTACGAGCGATTCGGTCGTTTTTCTACCGTTAACCGTCTCGAGTTTCCTCTTGATGAATTTTTATCACATTGGATAACTTATTGCTACAAATAGCTTTATGCCTTTAAAGCTTAAATTGCTTTGGGATAGAAACGACCAAATAGCTCGTTTTCCTGACTATACGAGAAACTTGTAAATGGACAGCCGACCAGGGAAAAGGTCGAGCGTCTACAAATCGCTCGATTGAGAGCCTTACTCTAACTCATTTTGGGCAAAGGCGAGTTATATTAATAACTCGACAATGGATAAAAGTTACTTAGAGGTTCAGATTTTCTATTTGTATTCGGATATAATGTCTAGTAATGCAAATGGCTAGAGATCGTCATCGCTCAAATCTAACAAAGTGACTAAACTCACCGTACCACTTCATATGCACCTCCTAATATTTTCCTAAATTCTGTTTGCCACTACAAAATAATTTCACTGTTGGCCATTAAGCTTTTTATTGCCCTTACAATTAGTTAGAAGAAAATCTTTAAGTCACGTAAAATGAAAATATAAAACTATTTACTTAGCTATTTGTTAGACTTCCATGTGCAACTATGAAGGTAAGGATGTAACGTGAGAATCAAGATGTACCCTGCTGAGAACGGGGATGCTTTTCTAATAAGCTCAGAAAAGACGAATATCCTTATAGACGCTGGATATGCCAGAACTTTCAACTCATACATACGACAAGATCTAGAAGAGATCGCAAGTAGAGGTGCATGTTTAAATTTAGTAATCGTTACCCACATTGATGCTGATCACATTGGAGGTATTATTCGCTTTCTTCTATTAAACAGCCATTCAGAAACAAAAAATATTGTTTCTGTTGAAGGTATCTGGCACAACAGCCTACGAAGTCTGACATCATTGAATGAAACTGAATTATCACCTCAAGATTGTGAGGTCATAAATGCAATTAATAGACGAGGTCACCCCAAAGAGCTTAATGCAACGTCAAATTATGACGAAATAAGCGCACGTCAAGGCTCAACATTAGCATCTTTGATTCATGCTGGAGGGTATGTTTGGAATGACGGCGATGGAAGTGAAAGCGTTTGTATCAATCATGTGCAACACAAGCGATTTCAGGATGGTTTGGTAAAGGTGCTAACACCATCAAAAGAACGATTGGATGGCTTAATAAAGTCATGGAAGCGGGATTTAAGACGCTATGGCTTTGTCGGTTCTATAGGTTCTAGCCAGGCAATCGACGATGCTTTCGAACTTAATTTTGAGTACAGCAGTGAAGGGCAAGCTAGAGGAAAAAAACTCATATCTGCAGGACGTAAGAAAAGTCTCGAAGACGTATACAAACCAGACAACTCACCGACTAACGGAAGCTCTATTGCGACTATTATCGAACTCGATGGTCTTCGAGTATTAATGCTTGCAGACGCGTGGGCTGAGGAGGTTTTGAAAGAACTCCTTAAAATGAAGTCACAAGGTGAGTCCATGATGTTTGATGCAATTAAAATATCTCACCACGGAAGCAACTATAATACTAGCCCAGAACTACTTAGCACTGTAGATGCTCCAATGTATTTCATTTCCTCGAATGGAAGTAAACATAACCACCCTGATATTGAGCTTCTTCGGGCAATAGTCGATAGAGAAGCTAGTTTTACGAGGACTCTCTATTTTAACTACTCGACTCCAGAATCGAGAGAAATTAAAGATTTCCAAACAACTACAGGCGCTACTTTCATTGTTGAAGAAGACGCTGCTAACTGGATAGAAATCACCAAGGAATAATCATGTTAGATACTGAAATGAAAGTGGCAACTTGTAAGGTTGAATGTGGTGAAGAGTCAGGTACAGGCTCACTAATTACATCGAAAATCGTATTAACTGCCTACCATTGCGTAGCCGAAGCAATTGAAAGTGATTTAGAAGTAAGTGTCACCTTTAATTTTAGTTCCTCCCCTTCAGTACTGAAAGCTCGTGTTATTGGACATGACGCAAAGTTAGACATCGCTTTAGTAGAGTTAGAAGCTGTGTGTGACATCTCTCCAATCAAGCTTAGTGACTTATTACCTTTAGGTGGAAACCGCTTTTATTCCTATGGGTGGCCTGCTAGCAAGCTGACTCTGGGACATCGGTTAGAAGGAGCGATTGTTCAAACTTTCGAAAGCCTTAAGTTAGGCTCAGATATAGAAATAAGCATAGATGAACCGATATCTTTAAGCGACTATAAAGGCTTGTCTGGAGCGGCACTAGTTTGCAATGATGTTTGCGTTGGTGTTATTCGGGTTTCTGTAGAAAAAACCATCGGTGTTATATCTATATCTAGGCTATGTGACTTTTTGAACAGCTTTGGCATTGCTATTGAAACGAATAAAAAACATTCAACCAGTCAACGCTTAGCCTCTAGGAAAGCATTCACTGAACAATTCGATGATTTTATCTCTGCACAAACCGGTAGCTATATTTTCATTAACGGGGCTCATGGTATTGGTAAATCAACGTTTTGTGAAGCCTATTCACCAGAACTCCCTTCTTTAGAACACTTTGGAACATACAGCTTTACTCCAAGAAAAAGCACCAAAAATGCAACTCTATTAGCTCAACCTCAAGAGTTTTTCAACTGGCTAAACATGCAAGTTTCGATGTTCATCACAGGCACTCCTGGACGCAAAGAAACGCTCGATTACCCAGAGCTAATAAATAAAACAGAACAGCTATTGTTACAGTTAAGTGGAACTTACTCTTCTAATGGGAAAACCGGGATATTATTTATTGACGGACTTGATGAAGTCGAACGACAAGATACTGATACCTTAACTAAGTTCATTGGTCTATTACCTATGAAACTACCATCAGGAGTGGTAATTGTTCTTTCTGCACCAAACTATGAACAGTTTGCGACTCGATTAGGTAATAGGCTAAACCGCGAATCATGCATCTCTATAACCTCTCTCAGTGATAGTGCAGTTCAAAGTTTTTGTTATGGTGCTCTTACTGCAGAGCACTCTAACTCAACAACTGTAAGTCTGATTTGTGAACGAGTGCAAGGGCATCCACTATATCTTCGTTACTTAATCGATCTCGTGAACTCAGGTACAAGTAATGACGAACTAAAAAATTTGCCATTAATCGACGGCAGCATTCGAAAGTACTACGACTTGTTGTGGCTAAAACTGAAAGAGGATAACGACGCTGTAAACTTGCTAGCAATAGCAGTTCGTTTGCGTTGGGGGATTTCTATCAGTCACTTTACAGAGATTTTGAACCCAAATGAACAGGCCATACTTTTAGGCACTCTTGGAAGAATACAACACTTGTTGTTGAGCCCAACTGAAACAACGATATATCACTCTTCTTTTTCTGATTTTCTTCTTGAGAAGACAGCATTACGAGAACAGGATGTCCAGTTGCGGTTAGCTGAACACTGTGAGAAGCAAATACAAAAAAAATACTGTTTGCTCAATTTGATCTACCATGGTCTTAAAGCTGAAGGCACTGACAAAGCACAAGTGGTAGCTCTATGTACTCAAAAATGGATTGACGATTGCGTGTATCAAGGCATCGAGCCTGATACTCTCCTAGAAGATCTTAAATATGTTTTGAAAGCGGCAACAGAGCTTGGTAGCTTGGTTGAAGCGGTTCGTATCCTTTTACTTTGCCAAAGAATTCAATTTCGGTATGACACATTGTTTGCTCAATCTGCTGATTTAATGGCTAGTGCTTTGATCTCTATTGGGAAAGAACAGGAAGCTTTACAGCATGTAAGTCGATATGGACAGTTAATTATACCGTTACAAGAGGCACTTATCGTTGTATTGAAGCTTGTAGACTCAAACAGCCATGAGAAAGCTTTAGAGTTGCTAGGTATCGTAGAGAAGCACTTAACAGAAGCTCTTGAACAGGTATCTAACGAAAATGGACTTTCTTATAGAGAGTTTCTAGATATTTATAACCTTCAAATCCAGCAGTTCCTTCTAAAAATTCGCGCAGGGGATGATAACTCGCGATTATTACTTGCTAATTTCCAGTTTTATTGGATGAAAGCTATCGACAAAACTGCAAGAGATAAGGAAGCAAGCAAACTTATTCGAAGTGAAATGATAACCTACGTGCAAGCTGCATCAATGTGCTTTACTAGCAGTTATATGTCAATTTCTCAATTGCGAAAATTTTACTCCGGACCTTTAAGTGAGATAGCGGAACCAATCGTATTTGCAGTTCCGTTATATCAGGGGCTATGCGAAAGATATGAAGTAAATTATGACCAGGAGTTACTTGACCAGATTTTTTCTGATATAGAAACTTTAGTTTCAGATGCGTGGAATGAACAGAATAAAGTACATCCGAGTATAGTTGATTGCTATCTATCCCTTGGTGCGCCTAAAAATATTGTTTTGGCGCTAGGAGAGCCTGCTGATGACGAACTTTTACCCATATCATTTATTGCAGATGACAATGTCACTATTGATTATTCTGAATTAGAAAATTGTATGGCAGTATGGAAACAAAAAGCGTTTATTGAGCCTGAATTCACCTACCCCAAGTTAATCCCCTTATCTTCAAGCTCATGGTTAAAAGGGCTTAGTTCAATATGTAGTGCCATCGCTTGGTGTGACGGTGCTGCAAGGCGATTCAAAGAAGTCGGCGATACAATAGGGCTAGAAACTGTCTGGAAAACTCTAAATCAAGATATTTTAAACCACTTAAGGTTCAGTCTCGCACAGCGTGTTCAATGGGAAGACGCCTATGGCTTGCCAGAGAGCATTGTTCCAAATATATATCAATCAATTACAAAATTAATTACAGAGATATATCATAGTAGAATTTGTGACTTACTGAATTTTATAGAGGAGCAATTTGACTGCCAATGCGGTATCTACTCAGAAGGCTTTAGAAATATTCTAAACCAAGTTCTAACAACAGTTGTTAGTAAGCCATTAGACGTGGAAGTAGAGGATCAAGCATTTCTATTGCTGGATCATTGGAAAGAATACGTAACATCTAACCTAGAGAATAGATATGAGCTCGTTCCGGAGCTGTTAAGTATAATTCCACTTTATGCAAGGTTAGATGCTTCGGACCAAGCGAATAAAACTTATCAACTTGTCTTATCATTCTCCATGGGACCGAGTTGGTATAAGGAAGATCAGCTAGGTTTAAGTATTACTGCACTAGAGTCTATTGACAAAGAATACATCGTTGAACCAGAAGTCATATGTCAAATAGCAGGCCTTCTAGATGCCGCGGATGGTGAGATGACTTTCCAGCGTTTTGTTCGATACGCTAAGCGAGACTTCATTGGAGCTTTGTGTCAAAGAGGCTCCGTTCAAAGCGCTGTAGATTACTTTATTCGCCAAACCTACGGAACGCTTGAACAAATGCATCAAGAAGTTACTCGTGGAGATATAGACAGAGTTTCAACGCTAAAAGGCACTCGTTTCCCAGGAGCAGCTCTGGATGAACAAGACTCAATTTTATCTCTCATTACCCCTCTGATTCCTAAGGCTGATTGGCAGCTATGTTGGGCTCTGTTGGAGTGCTTCCAATTTGGCGATTCACGTCACAGAGACAAGTTTGCGCATGCCTATAGCCTTTTAATCAACAAGTTGGCAAATGATAATACCTATCTAGACCTAGCTTTTGATAGGGTGGAGATTATTTGTGAGTCTGAATTTGATAGTTTAAATGACCGTTCTGAGTTCATTTCATCGTTAGCCTCCAATCTAAATGAGCATGTCAAAAAAGTTTTCGCAGCTAGATTTCAGGAGAGCATCGCCCAGCCAGGTACAGACTTGACTAAAACTCCATCAAGAGAAGGCTCAAAATCTGATAATAGAGAAGCAGAAATAAAAGATTCCGATACAATTCACTTACCAGGGACTTTTGGCAGCTCTAACTTTATTGAAGAGGCTAACGTAGCCTTATCTAATGCGTCTAGATACCTACGCCGTAGGAATAATTCCGAAGCAAAAAGCGAAGTCATCTCAGCAATGAATGCGATTCAAGATGGTGGGTGGTCCATATGGAATGAGTCTACATCGGCTGTTAAGGAAGGAAGAGCACTACTTCTGCAAACTGATAGCTCTGTTTCTGATTTAGTTAAGCTGCTTTCACTTTTAATCGTGGGTAAGCCTTACACTGAGAGCTGGAGAATCGCAGAAAGTTTAATTACATGGTTAGCAAGTCATTGCCCTTATTACGAACAAGTCCAGCTCCTAAAACTAACGAATGAACATACTAGCTTAATGGTTGGAAGTCTAGAAGATGCTGATACATATACCTTTCTGGAGAATGGCGATGGTTTATCTGATTGCTTAGCTAAGCTAATTCTTCATGTTATCGAGCACCCTACATGGCTGAGGCGCGAAAAAGCATCAGAGATGCTGATTTGGTTGTCAAAGAGCTACCCAGATTTTGTTCAATTATTTGGAGCAAAAGCTTTTTCCATGAACAGCGGCACTCATCCCGACTTAATTTGTGGTGTTCTTGAGCAAACATCTATGTCACAACAAGCCTGGGAAGCTCTGGCTCATGAGCTTGACTTTAATTCGATACAACAAAACTGCAAACATGTCGGTAGATATTCAGTTTTAGTACGCATTACTAGACAAGCTGCAGTGCAAGGGTCAAAGTCTGCTGAGGAGGCTTTGGATACATTAGCGGCTCGCTTCAATGGTGCAACTAATAAAAGCACATCCGATGATGTTGAGTTACCTACATGGGCGGAATGTATTCGATCCAACTGGCCCAGGTTAATGGAGCTAGGCGTGCTGAGTTCTTCTGTACTAGCTCAAGCAGAGTCAATACTGAAAGAAATATGCTCACCACTATCTTTAGAAGCTAGTTTAGAATTAGAGCAGTTGTTGGCTGAAGGGTATTATGGAAATGCAGAACGCCCTAACCGCTGGTCCGATAAAGTTCGCTACTCGTTTAATGTAGCGTTGCATAATGTTGTAAAGGAACCAGAGTACAAACATATCGAAGCCATTTTCAGAAAGTATAATCCAACTCGCTTAGATAACTTAAGAATCATAAATTTTGAATCCCAAGCTATAAATTGGATACGCTCTAAACAACCAGCGCCGGTACATGGGGATAGTATTTACTTAGACTACTGTGAAAGAGTTTGGCACAAAGACCAATTGAGACTAGTTAGACTGACTGCGTACCTTACTGACAGTCCAGAAAATCTTCCTCTTCCATCTGGGCGGTTCTTATCAGTAGATAAGCCTTCACTAGATAAAACTTGCTTGATTGACACTTGTGCTAATGTTGAAGCTTTTCCTGCGTATTTTGGTAGTTTTACTCCAGCAATACCTACCACACACTTCATGAGGATGACTGAGGCAAGCAGTTCCAATTTGAAGCGAGGTTGGTGGAAGTCAGGGCGACTCAAAGAAACATATGAAGGATCTCCGATCAATGAGGGATGCTTCTTATCGATTGATTCTAACGCTCTCAGACTTCCACATGGATTAAGTTTGATTTGGGTATTTGAGTTGGATCTAGAACCTGTTGGACTAATTTCTTTTGGATAATATTGGAGGATTCATGAATTTTGAAACATATGATACACCAGAGACCAGGTCGGAATTCGAACTACGATTTCACTATCTGCATAATATTATTAAACAAGGTAAGTTTCATGTGAATGCTAATATATCTATGGAAGGAATTCTCAAAGTAAGAAAGCTCCCAAATGGACGGATTGATTTTCTCAGTGTTAATGAACAAGCTCGCCTTAACGCAAACATGATGTATCATATGCGAAATTTCAAGCTACCCGACAATATTGTTCTTGATGAATAATAGGTTAGAACTGAATATCATCGGTAAATTGTGGTGGTCAGTTATAACGGATCACCACATAATGGTTACGTGCACCGAAAGATCAGAAAGCTGACCAATGAAATATAATATCTAGATATTGTGCAGAGTTCGGATAACTTCTGTTAGCGTAAGCATGCATGAATTTTACAAGCATGAGTACTTACCCTAACTCGTAAAGGGGCAGAAACGAGTTACGGCTGATAGTCGGCTTATGGCACTTTCCAGCCACTCGATAACATAAAATGCTGATAATAAATAGGCAAAACATTTCACAGTGTCGGATGGCGCTTCGCTTATCCGACCTACACTTGGCACTTTTTAGCCAATCGATAATGCAAAACGCCTATGATAATTGACGTTGCCTTTTTTCGTTGGGTTTCGCTTCGCTCAAACCAACCTACCTCAATCAAGGTAAAAACTAACCGCTAAGCTTGCGTGTCACATTTGCTTATCAGAGCATTGAGCTGACATTAATAGCAATATTAACTCAGCTCTTTTATCGCTCTACTTATTCCATCTAAACTCAGCGCATACATGCGGTTGTTCATCAGCTCTTTAATAAAACCTATTGATTGATAGTACGGCCAGTGTTCAACGGGTTGTGGGTTGAGCCAAGCCACTTTATCAAAGTGATTTGTGACACGTTGTAACCATACACTGCCGGGCTCTTCGTTGTAGTGCTCTACCGAGCCGCCGGGGTAGGCTATTTCGTACGGGCCCATAGTGGCATCGCCTACAAATATTACTTTGTAGTCGCTGGTAAACTTATTAATTAGCGTCATGGTGTCGATAACGTTTGAGTGGCGGCGTTGGTTGTCTTGCCACACGTGTTCATATAAGCAGTTATGAAAGTAGTAAAACTCTAAGTGTTTAAACTCGCCGTGGGCGGCGCTAAATAATTCTTCGCAGGTATGAATGTAGTCATCCATTGAGCCGCCAATATCAAATAGCATGAGTACTTTTACTGCATTGTGGCGCTCTGGTGCCATTTTTACGTCAAGCATACCGCCTTGTTTTGCGGTAGCGCGAATGGTCTCGTTTAAATCTAGCGTGTCGCTGGCGCCAGTGCGGGCAAATTTACGCAGTTTTTTAAGGGCAAGTTTAATAGTACGCGAGCCAATTTCACGGTCAGAGTCTAAATTGCGATATTCGCGTTTATCCCACACTTTTACTGCTTGGCGGTTACGGTTGCCGTCTTGGCCTATGCGTACACCTTCAGGGTTATAGCCATAAGCACCAAAAGGGGAGGTGCCGCCGGTGCCAACCCATTTATTACCGCCAGCGTGGCGCTTTTGTTGCTCTTCTAAGCGCTCTTTTAGGGTTTTCATTAGCTCGTCGAGACCACCCATGGCTTTTAGCTGGGCTTTTTCTTCATCGCTGAGGTTTTTTTCAAACTCTTTACGCAGCCAATCTTCTGGTAAATTGTGCTGCTGCTTTAAGCTCTCGAGCAAATCAAGGTCGGCAATACCACTAAAGTAGTCGCTAAAGGCTTTGTCGAAGCGGTCAAAGTGCGTTTCGTCTTTTACCATTATAGTGCGTGCTAAATGGTAAAAAGCGTCTACGTCGGCAAATATAACACCCTTTTTTAAGGCGTTAATTAAATCAAGCAACTCGCGCAGGCTTACCGGTAAACGGTATTTACGCAGCGTGAAAAAAAACTGTATTAACATGTTAGGGCCTGTTTATCTTTCGAGGTTAAATTTGCAGCAGTGTGTTTGGTATTTAGGCAAGGCAGAGCCTATGTAGTGTGGTTATTCCCCATAAATAGGCGATAACGCAGCATAAATACCAAACACGCGCTGCCTGAAGGTTCGTCCTAGGGACGATTAACTCTTTGTTGCTCGGCTTTTACTTAGCCCACTAGGTTACAAACCTCGCGCCACGATTAAATCGTCCTTAGTTAGAACAAATTTTAATCCTGAAAGGTCAACAGGCCCTAGCGGCTCATAAACGCGAGTTTTTCGATTAGGCTTATGTCTTGCTCATTTTTAAGTAATGCGCCAAACATTGGCATTAAACCGCCTTTTTTAGCTTTGTCGTGGAGTGTTTTTGCGTCTATATCTTCTGCCATAAGTAGCTTTAACCAGTCGAGTAATTCGCTGGTAGATGGCTTCTTTTTAAGACCGTTTGCTTCGCGTAGGTTAAAAAACACTTCGAGTGCTTGGCGTACTAAATCTTGCTTAACGTTAGGGTAGTGCACGTCAATAATTTGCTGCATTTCATCCGCAGATGGAAAATCAATGTAATGAAAAAAGCAGCGGCGTAAAAATGCGTCGGGTAGCTCTTTTTCGTTATTAGAGGTGATGATCACAATAGGGCGCTCTTTTGCTACCACTCGCTCGCTGGTTTCGTAAACATGAAACTCCATTTTATCGAGTTCTAACAGGAGATCGTTTGGAAACTCAATATCGGCTTTGTCTATTTCATCTATTAATAATACCGGGCGTTTACCGTGTTGGTCGGCGTAAGTAAATGCTTGCCACAGTTTGCCTTTAACTATGTAGTTACTAATATTGTGTACGCGCTCGTCGCCCAGCTGGCTGTCGCGCAGGCGCGAAACCGCATCGTATTCATACAAACCTTGCTGCGCTTTGGTGGTCGATTTAATGTGCCACTGAATAAGTTCGGTATCTAAGCTTTTTGCCAGCTCTTCAGCTAGCATGGTTTTACCTGTACCCGGCTCACCTTTAATTAAAAGTGGCTTTTCGAGCATAATAGCCGCGTTTACAGCTTGCTTAAGCGCAGAGCTGGCGATGTAATTGTCGGTTGAATTAAATTGCACTTTATTACCTTCTTTTCGTCACAGGTCAGATGAGTTTTTATAATCCTATCATGCCATAGTTAATCGGCTTCACCAAGGTAGCTAAACCGAGGAAGAGTTTTGCCGTCTTTTTCAACTGTTTCGCTAAACATTTCTAAAGGGCGTGCCCATATACCAAACTCACCATATAGCGCTTGGTAAATTACCAGTTGCTCACTGGTTTCGCTGTGAGTGGCTACATAAAGCACTTTGTACTGTGGCCCTTTGTAGTGTTGGTATAATCCTGATTTGAGGGAAAGTGGTTTTATTGCTGTAGTCATGTTTTGATCTCTTGTATAATTTGTTTCTGCACTTTTAATGCTAACTAATTTGCCAATACTATGAACTATATTACGCTAGATGATTACAAAAAAGCATGGGTTTTTCGCCATAAAGACATGCCTGTTTCAGCCGATGATGCTGCAAACATTAAACCTATGAGCCTTGAGCGCGCAGCTGTGCTGTGGACAACTATGGTGAGCCGTGAGTTTGATCACCCTGATTTTTTTGATAAAACAGATTGGTGTGGTCAAGATGAAAGTTATAGCCAAGAAGTAAACTGGGAAAGCGCATGGGAAAACGGCGATGAGCAACTTCCCGAAGCCATTTTAGCGCACTTAGACTGGCAAGCTAATACCACGGTTTATTTTTGCATGGCACGCGACAATATTATTGAAACCACCTTTGATGTGTTTAAACGCAACTGGCAAAACTTTATGTTTTTAGCCGACGGCAGTTTACTTATAGGTAAAAAACGCAATACCGTAGTGCAGTTTTTAGAGTCGGGCATGGCTAAATTAGGTGAAAAGCCAAGCGCTTAATTTAGCACTCGGCGCTTAAAAATTACGCAGTACTGTGTTATAAAACATTTACCTAAGTGTTTTTGAGTACGGCAATTGGCAGCAAAAAATGAGCCTGTTGGCGCGCCACAACAAGTTGAAATGTGGCAAGCCGATGCAAAAAAAGTGTTATATGCACAATTGTGTAATGCATTTTATCAACGTGAGGTTCAGCGTTTAGTCGCTGAGCCTAATAGCGATAGGCTGCGTCGCCAATTAAAAAGCCTACCTTATTACATTGAACGTGCTGCCACATTAGTTGCTAATACAAGCTCGCCTTTTAAATTAGATTCACAAAATGGCTCTTGGCTTGCAAAGCAAAAACCGACCCCACCAGAGATTAACATTCAAGCAAATGAACTTTTTTATCAACATAATGCCAAAGTCGGGTTAATAATCCCTATTTTAGTGCGTAGTGATGAGCAAATTCGCGTTAGAATAGACAGCCTAGACCAAGTAAGCGACAATAAAGTGCATTGTAATGAGCTAGGTTGGTTTGCGTTTTCGGGGCAGGGGCTTGAGCTGCCAAACGCCCAATTATTAACGCCAAGTAAAATGTCATTAACCGCGGCGTGTTGCGGGCATCAATGGCAGTTTTCAAAGCGCTGTTTGCCACGGGTTTTATCGCTGCGCGAAATGCTACTGGCAGGAAATATAAATTGGCGCAATGTAAAACGACTACAAACGTAACTTGGTTAATTAAATAAGTTTATTTGAATTTAAAAATAAGGAGTGTTAAATGCGGTTTTTTCAGGTTGGCTTGTTATGTTTAGCACTGTTTGTGCAGTATAGATTGTGGTTTGGCCATAATGGCGTACAAGACTACACACGTTTAAAAAGTGCGGTTGCATCTCATTTACACACTAACGAAAAATTGATTAAACGCAATAAAGTATTAACCGCCGATATAGAAGATTTAAAGCTTGGCCATGAAGGCATAGAAGAGCGCGCACGTAACGAATTAGGAATGATTAAAGCGGGCGAAACATTTATACGTGTTTTACCAGCTCAACAATAATATGACAAATAAACCAACTATAGCTGCCATTATACCTGCTGCCGGAGTGGGTAGTAGAATGCAACATAATGCGCCTAAACAGTATATTAAATTAGCAGGTAAAACTATTTTAGAGCATACGCTCACAAAATTATCTGCTTTAGCGCAGCTTAATACAATTGTTGTAGCCCTAAATGAAAACGATCCTTACTTTGAGCAATTGCCAGTGATTGATGCGCGCATTGTGCGTACTTGTGGCGGTAAAGAGCGTGCTGATTCTGTATTAAACAGTTTACTTTTTTTAGCCACCAACCCGCCCGATTGGGTACTTGTGCATGATGCTGCCCGCCCGCTAGTTACTATTGACGACATAAATACACTTATAAATGAGTGTATAAACGCCGACGAAGGCGGAATTTTAGCCAGTAAAGTAAAAGACACTATAAAACGTGGCCATATTTATGCTGAGCAAACCGTACCCCGAGATGATTTATGGCAAGCCCTTACTCCGCAGTTTTTTAAATACGAAGATCTTAAAAATGCGCTGCAAAATGCACTGGCAAGCGGCGCAGTTATTACCGACGAAGCAAGCGCCATTGAATGGGCTAACAAGCCAGTAAAATTAATACCAGGGCGTAGCGATAATATTAAAATAACCACTCCTGAGGATTTAGACTTGGCTGGTTTTTTACTTCAAAAACAACAAAACGAGAATGCATTATGATACGAATTGGTCATGGTTTTGACGTGCATAAATTTGGCGGTGATGGCCCATTAACTATCGGCGGCGAAAAAATTGATTATCCACAAGGTTTTTTAGCACACTCCGACGGCGATGTTGCTATTCATGCACTGTGCGATGCTATTTTAGGTGCACTTGCAATGGGCGACATTGGTAAACACTTTCCAGATACGGCCAGTGAATATGAAAATATCGACAGCCGAATATTACTGCGTCATGTGGTTAGTTTAGCTAAAGAGCAAGGTTATGTATTGGGCAATGGTGATGTAACTATAGTGGCACAAGCGCCAAAAATGTTGCCACATATTCAAGCAATGCGTAGCAACCTTGCGAGCGATTTAAACTGCGAGCTATCGCAAATAAATGTTAAAGCTACAACCACCGAAAAGCTCGGTTTTGAAGGACGAAAAGAAGGTATTTCGAGCCATGCAGTGGTAATTATGAATAAAGAGTCAATGAGTAAAGCAAACGCATGAGCGATTTAAATTATTTATACGGCGCACCGTTATCAAAAGCTGATTTTAAAACCACAGCCGAAGACTTTATGGTAGATGAAGACTTAGGCATTGAGTTTACCGGTAGCGGCGAGCATGTATGTTTGCAAGTAGTAAAAAAAGGCGAAAACACCCAGTACGTAGCAAAGTTAATTGCGCAGCGAGCTGGGGTATCACCACGCGATGTAAGTTATGCCGGGATGAAAGATCGCCACGGAGTGTGTTCGCAGTGGTTTAGTGTAAAAGTACCCATTAAAAAACCGATTGATTTTAGTGATTTAAACAGCGAAAGCGTGTTTGTTGTATCGCAGCAACGCCACGAACGTAAACTGAGAACGGGCTGTCATAAAGGTAATAAATTTACTATTACGCTGCGCAATGTTACCGATCCTCTGGATATTTTGTGCCGTATTAATGCGGTACGCAGTGGCGTGCCTAACTATTTTGGCGAGCAACGCTTTGGCCGTGATGGCCATAACCTGATAATGGCTGAAAAAATGTTTGCAGGTGAGCGTATTCGCGATAAAAAATTACGCGGTATTATTATTTCTGCAGCGCGCTCGCATGTATTTAATCAACTCGTAAGTTTACGAGTAAAGGAGCATGGTTTAGCTAAAACCATGCACCGTGAAGTATTTATGCTCAGCGGCAGTAACGCCTTTTTTGAAGACGCTATTAGCGATGAAAATATTGCCCGCCTAGCCTCTGGCGATATTATGATGTCGGCACCTATGGTAGGTAAAAGCGAAAAAGGGCTCACCGAACAAGAAAAAGTATGGCTTGGGCCTTATCAGTCTTGGTGCGATGGTTTAGGCGAGTTAGGGCTAAAAAATGAGCGCAGAATGCTGCGTTTAATCCCGCAAGATTTTAGCGTAGAAACCATAGATGAAAGCACTTTGAAGTTAAGTTTTGGTTTACCAAAAGGCTGTTTTGCTACGGCATTATTACGTGAGCTGGTGGATTACACAGACGCAAGCCCACGCGAGCGAAAAGAAAAGGACAGCAAAGATGAAGATCCTATTAAGTAACGACGATGGTGTAGGCGCTAAAGGTATTGCGGTGTTATATCAAGCATTAATGCAAATTGCCGAGGTCACTTTAGTTGCCCCCGACCGAAACTGCAGTGGTGCAAGTAACTCGTTAACTTTGCTTAACCCACTGCGTGCTACAAAGCTTGAAAATGGCTTTATATCGGTTAATGGTACACCTACTGACTGTGTGCATTTAGGCGTTAACCAGCTTGTTGATGAAATGCCCGATTTAGTGGTCGCAGGTATAAACCACGGCGCTAATTTAGGTGACGACACTTTGTACTCAGGCACGGTAGCTGCAGCAACCGAAGGACGCCATTTAGGTTTGCCTGCTATTGCGGTGTCTTTGTGTTCGCACCACGGCGAGCATTTTGAAACGGCGGCAGCGGTAACTATAAGTATTATTAAAGGTTTAGCATCGCATCCGCTACCAAAAGATCAAATTATAAATATTAATGTACCCGACATTCCTTTAAGCGAATTAAAAGGCGTGCAGGTAACGCGTTTGGGTGCGCGCCATAAAGCCGAAACCATGACCAAGCAAACCGATCCTTGGGGTCGAGATATTTACTGGTACGGATCTTTAGGGACAGAAAGTGATGCTGGAGAAGGTACCGATTTTCATGCAATTAATAATGGCTATGCCTCGGTTACCCCACTGAGTGTTGATATGACCGCTAACGAGAGCATTAAAGCGGTAGGGGAGTGGTTAGCTGATTTGGAGATAAACCGTGCTGGCTAATTATACCCGCAGCGCCAAGGCGCTATCAGCGCTATTACAGCGTGAAGGTGTTGAGGATACGCAAGTACTAGATGCGATTGCACAAATACCACGACATATATTTGTGGGTGACGTGCTGCAACATAAAGCGTATCAAAATACTGCGTTACCAATAGGCCAAGGGCAAACTATTTCGCAGCCTTATATTGTGGCGCGTATGACCGAACTGCTGCAATTAGCTGGTGTGCGCGACAAGGTGCTAGAAATAGGCACGGGATCGGGCTATCAAACGGCAATACTGGCTAAAATATTTACCAAGGTTTACTCAGTAGAGCGTATTAAAGCATTACAATGGCAAGCTAAACGCCGTTTACATCAGCTCGATTTATATAATGTGGCAATGAAACATGGCGATGGCTGGCAAGGTTGGGAGTCGCAAGCGCCGTTTAACGGCATTATAGTCACTGCAGCCGCGGCTAAAATCCCGCAAGATCTATTAGCTCAATTAGCAGATGGTGGTGTGTTACTTGCCCCAATTGGCGAGCAAGAGCAAAAATTAACTATGGTTATTCGCAATGGTAATAACTACACAGAACACGTAATTGCGCCGGTTAGATTTGTACCGCTAGTCGCTGGTGATATTGAATAGGAATTCATTTTGAAGTTGTTTACTAAGTTATACGATATGGCTCTAGTGTGGGCTAAGCACCGTCATGCTGAGCGTTATTTAGCTGCAATGAGCTTTGCAGAGTCTGTGTTTTTTCCTGTCCCTCCTGATGTAATGCTGGCACCAATGTCGCTTGCTCAGCCTAAAAAAGCATGGCGGTTTGCAAGTTTTGCCACTATAGCGTCTGTTGTTGGTGGCATAGTAGGTTATTTACTCGGCTTTTGGTTATTTGAACCGGTTGTTGAGCCACTTATAGTACAAATGCACTGGCAAGATAAATTTGATATTGCACTTGATTGGTTTAAAAACTATGGCGTGTGGGTGGTGTTTATAGCGGGTTTTTCGCCTATTCCTTATAAAGTATTTACTATAGGCGCAGGGGTATTACAAATGGCATTTTTGCCGTTTTTAATTGCGTCTGCAGTAGGGCGAGGTGCTCGGTTCTTTTTAGTTGCTGCACTGATGAAGTGGGGCGGTGTTAAAATGGAGCAAAAATTACGTCAATACATTGAAGTGCTTGGATGGGCAGTTGTGCTTTTAATTGCAGTTGCATACATTTTATTACGTTAAGCACTATAAAATAATGTTATTAACATAAGGAGCTAAATACAGTGAATAAACAAATAAAATGTTATGTTGCTTTATTTATTAGTATTTTGCTCTTTGCTTGCTCGTCTAACCATGTTCCGGCGCCTGTCAGTAGTTTAAATAATGATGTTAATAATTACGGCAGAAAAATTAACATTAATGGCGATAAATATACTGTTCAAAAAGGCGATACACTTTATTCTATAGCATTTAGTGCAGGCCAAGATGTTAGAACCTTAGCAAAAAATAATTCAATACCAGCACCTTACACAATATTCCCCGGGCAGAGTATTTCCTTTTCTGCCATAGCAAAAAAAGACAAAAAGACAAAAAAATATACTCCTCCCATTAAAAAAGCCGCAAAAACTTCACAAAAAAATAACAATGAATCAAAGAAAGAGCTTGATAAGCCTAAACAACGAGGGTATGTTCAGAAACAAGCCAATAAAAAAATTAGTAACTCTAAGCATTTGTCGAGTAGTAAAGTGCAGTGGTTTTGGCCAGCAAAAGGCAAAATAACACAACGCTTTTCGAACAAGGAAAATGGCTACAAAGGCTTACAGATTGCTAATAAAAAAGGGGCTGCCGTTTTAGCCGCCGCACAAGGAACAGTGGTTTATGCGGGTAATGCGCTTCGAGGTTATGGTAGTTTAATTATTTTAAAACATAATGACGACTACTTGAGTGCTTATGCACACAACTCGAAACTACTTGTTAAAGAAAAACAGGAAGTTAAGGCTGGACAGAAAATAGCAGAGATAGGAAATACAGAATCTGCGGTAACGGCACTTCGTTTTGAAATTCGCTACCGAGGGCAAGCTGTAAATCCTGCTAAGTACCTTCCCTAATTTTTAAAGATATTGATAACTTGCTCAGGAGAAGTCTTATGGCTGATGCAGCAAAAGTTGATAAAAACACCCTCGTAGATAATAAATTAGATGAAACTGCTGTTGATGATGATTCAACACCGCTGCTTGAAGCTGTGGATGATGACGTATTTGTCAAAGAAGAAGTCACTAAAAATTTAGATGCTACTCAGCTTTATTTAGGTGAAATTGGTTTTTCTCCGTTGTTAAGCGCTGAGGAAGAGGTGTTTTTTTCTCGTAAATCTTTAAAAGGGTGCGAAGCGTCTCGCAAGCGCATGATTGAAAGTAACTTGCGCCTTGTAGTAAAAATTGCTCGTCGTTATAACAACCGAGGTTTAGCGTTACTTGATTTAATTGAAGAGGGTAACTTAGGCTTAATTCGCGCCGTAGAGAAGTTTGATCCTGAGCGTGGCTTTCGATTTTCTACTTATGCAACATGGTGGATACGCCAAACGATAGAACGCGCCATTATGAATCAAACGCGCACTATTCGCTTGCCAATACATGTAGTAAAAGAACTTAACGTATATTTACGTACCGCGCGCGAGCTAACTCAAAAATTAGATCATGAACCAACCGCCGAAGAAATAGCAGCTTGTTTAGATAAGCCGGTTGAAGATGTCACCAAAATGCTGCGCTTGAATGAAAAAATAGCCTCGGTTGATATGCCGATCGGCGGCGAAAACGATACCGCTTTACTCGATATTATTGCCGATGACAACAATGTTGGCCCTGAGGGCGAAGTACAAAATAACGATATGGATAAACACATTGTTGACTGGTTAGGAGAGCTAAACCCAAAGCAGCGTGAGGTATTAGCCCGTCGCTTTGGTTTATTAGGCTATGAGCCATCAACGCTTGAAGATGTTGGCCGCGAAATAGGGTTAACCCGTGAACGCGTTAGACAAATTCAGGTAGAAGCATTACGTCGCTTAAAAGATATTTTGCAACAAGAAGGCTTAAGTACAGAGAGTTTATTTGAGCACTTTGCGTAAGTTTTAATAAAGTACCATGTTATGTGTAAAAAAGCTGAAGGTTTTATTCTTCAGCTTTTTTTTGTTTGTAAATTAAAGAAGTGCTTTTAATTTATAGAGTAAATTGTGAGCTTGTCGCGGTGATAGATTATCAGGATCGATAGCCGTTAACTGCAATTCTACTTCAGAAGGGCTAATTTGTTGGGCTTCATTATTAAAGGTAAATGCTTGCTGCTCAATATTAGGCGCAGTGACGCTTTGGTGATTCTCGAGTAATTTAAGCTTTTGTTTTGCCTGATTTATTACAGACTTGGGTACACCAGCAAGTGCAGCAACTTGTAAGCCAAAGCTTTTACTTGCTGCGCCATCAAGTACCGTGTGCATAAAGGCAATGGTGTCGTTATGCTCTATGGCATCAAGGTGCACATTTACCAGCCCAGGCGTTTGCTCTGCAAGCTCGGTTAGCTCAAAGTAGTGGGTGGCAAACAAGGTTTTTGCTGATATTTTTGACGCTAAATGATCGGCAGTAGCATACGCAAGCGAAAGCCCATCGTAAGTACTGGTTCCGCGGCCAATTTCATCCATTAATACCAAAGATTGCGCTGTGGCATTATTTAAAATCGTAGCGGTTTCGGTCATTTCTACCATAAAGGTAGAGCGGCCTGAGGCGAGATCGTCACTTGCGCCAATACGGGTAAATATACGGTCAATATTGCCTATTTTAGCGCTGTCTGCGGGTACGTAACTGCCAATATGAGCCATTAGCACTATAAGTGCTGTTTGGCGCATATAGGTTGATTTACCACCCATGTTTGGACCCGTAATTATTAACATTTTACGTTGTGCATTTAGCTCTACTGGGTTAGCAATAAAGGGTTCTTTCATTACTTGCTCAACCACAGGATGACGACCTTGTTTAATGCTTATGTTGTCGTTATCGCAAAGTATTGGTTTAGCGTAGTTAAGTGTAAGTGCACGTTCTGCTAAGTTATTTAGTACATCTAAGTCGGCAAGGGCGGCTGCCATTATTTGTAATTGCTCAATATGCGGCGCAATAAATCTAAATAACTCTTCGTAAAGCTGTTTTTCGAGCGCCAATGCTTTTGACTGGCTGCCAAGTACTTTGTCTTCGTGCTCTTTTAGCTCAGGAATAATATAGCGTTCATTATTTTTAAGTGTTTGGCGACGAATATAATCGGTAGGCACTAAATGCGCATTGGCGCGGCTTACCTCAATAAAAAAGCCGTGTACTCGGTTATAACCAATTTTAAGGGTGCTGATCCCTGTACGTGCACGCTCTCGTAACTCTAACTGATCAAGCACATCGGTTGCGCCTTTGCTTAAGTTACGCCATTCATCAAGCTCGCTGTTATAACCAGGGGCAATTACACCACCGTCGCGAATAAGTACCGGCGGGTTTTCGATTACTGCACGCTCTAATAGCGCTTGTAAATCAGGTAGCTCAGGCGATTGCTTAATAATGCTGGCAATGCGCGGATCGCTGGCATCGTTTAATAAAGTATGCAGCGGTGCAAGTGCTTGTAAGGCGCTACGCAAACGAGTTAAATCGCGAGGACGAGCAGTGCACAAAGCAAGGCGGGCAATAACACGTTCTACGTCGCCAATTTCTCTTAATGATTCGTGTAGCTCACCACAAAGCTGTACATCTAAAATTGCGCTAATAGCGTTTAACCGCGAGTTTAGCTCGTCTTTATTACGCACAGGGGTATGAATACGGCGCTTAAGTAAACGAGATCCCATAGGGGTTGCTGTTTTATCAAGTATTTGCGCTAGCGTGTTTTCAAATCCACCCGATAAATTAACGGTCAGCTCTAAATTTTTACGAGTAGCAGCATCTAAAATAACGGCATGCTCGTTGTGTTCAAGAGTAATGGCACGAATATGGGGTAATGCAATACGTTGAGTGTCTTTAACGTATTGCATTAAACAACCTGCGGCAACTAAGGCGCAGTGGGCTTTATCAACGCCAAAACCGACTAAATCTTTTGTACCAAATTGCTCACACAATAAATGCTGGGCGGTGTCTAAATCAAATTCCCACTCAGGGCGGCGACGCGCGCCTTTAATGTGCTCAATTAAATGAACATTTTCGAAGCTTTCGCTATACAGTAATTCTGCAGGGGCGAGGCGTTGAATAGTTGAAGTAAATGCCTCGTCGGTATTAACTTCTACAACGTTAAAACGACCCGAGTTAATATCAAGGTATGCAATGCCATAAGTACCATTTTTACTCTGCCATACGCTGGTAAGTAAGTTGTCTTGGCGCTCTTGCAGTAGGGCTTCATCAGAAATAGTACCTGGGGTGACAATACGCACCACTTTGCGATCAACAGGCCCTTTACTGGTAGCCGGATCGCCTACTTGTTCGCAAATAGCAACAGATTCGCCCATTTGCACTAAACGGGCTAAATAGTTTTCTACGGCATGATAAGGTACACCGGCCATAGGAATAGGATCGCCACCGGCTTTACCGCGCTGAGTTTGCGAAATATCGAGTAATTGAGCGGCGCGTTTTGCGTCATCAAAAAAGAGTTCATAAAAATCCCCCATCCGATAAAACAATAAAATATCGCGATGCTCTGATTTTATTTTTAGATACTGCTGCATCATAGGGGTTTGTTGTTTTATAGTGTGTGGAGCATAAAGATCAAACGACATGTATTTACCCAAAGGCTGAATATGAAATTACATCAAGAGATTAAAACACTTGCTGCGCAATTAGGCGCTATTTTAACGGATAAATGCTTATGGATCACTACTGCTGAGTCATGTACTGGTGGCGGGGTAAGTTATGCACTTACCGACACCCCTGGAAGCTCTGCCTATATTGACCGTGCATTTGTAACTTACAGTAACCAAGCAAAGCAAGATTTACTAAATGTAAGTGCCGCCACATTAACGCAATATGGGGCGGTAAGCGAGCAAACGGTGCGTGAGATGGCTTTAGGCGCAATTGCAGCAACTAATGCCGATATTGCGATTACTGTATCGGGTATTGCAGGCCCAGGAGGAGCAACCCCAGATAAGCCGGTAGGCTTAGTATGGTTTGGACTACACATTAACGACAAGCAGCTGGTATTTAAACAAGTATTTACCGGCGATAGAGCACAGGTTAGACTGCAAGCTATTGTATTTTCTTTAAAAACTATAATAGAGCAGATAAAATAATAAAATTAACTTGATACTGTGATTTCATACAGTATACTTGTCGCATTAGCTGGATTTGGAGAGTAAAATGAACGATAACAAACAAAAAGCGTTGGACGCGGCTTTATCACAAATTGAACGTCAATTTGGTAAAGGCTCAATTATGAAATTGGGTGATAACAAAGCGTTAAACATTGAATCTGTATCTACAGGCTCATTAGGTATCGATATTGCCTTAGGCATAGGTGGCTTACCTATGGGGCGTATTGTAGAAGTATATGGTCCTGAGTCGTCTGGTAAAACAACGCTTACTTTGCAAGTTATCGCTGAAGCACAAAAAGAAGGCAAAACATGTGCCTTTATTGATGCTGAGCATGCTCTTGATCCAGTTTATGCACAAAAGCTTGGTGTAAACATAGATGAGCTTTTTGTATCGCAACCAGATACTGGCGAACAAGCACTCGAAATTTGTGACATGTTAGTACGCTCAAGCGCGGTTGACGTAGTTATTATTGACTCGGTTGCAGCACTTACACCAAAAGCTGAAATTGAAGGCGACATGGGCGACTCGCACATGGGCTTACAAGCACGTTTAATGTCGCAAGCATTACGTAAGCTAACAGGTAATATTAAACGCTCGAACACCTTATGTATTTTCATTAACCAAATCCGTATGAAAATTGGTGTAATGTTTGGTAACCCAGAAACAACAACGGGTGGTAACGCACTTAAGTTTTACGCATCGGTACGTATTGATATTCGTCGTATTGGTTCGGTAAAAGAAGGCGACGAGGTTGTTGGTAACGAAACCCGGGTTAAAATTGTTAAAAACAAAGTAGCACCGCCATTTAAGCAAGCCGAATTTATCATTATGTATGGTGAAGGTATTTCTAAACAAGGCGAGCTAATTGACTTAGGTGTGAAGCACAAAATTGTTGAAAAAGCAGGTGCTTGGTACAGTTACTGTGGTAATAAAGTTGGCCAAGGTAAGTCTAATTCAATTAAGTTTTTAAAAGAAAACCCAGAAATCGCAGACGAAATTGAAGGCAAGTTACGCGAAATGCTTTTACTTAAAGCAACTATTGAACCAGACGATGGTGAAGATAAGTTAGGCGATGAAGCTGACCTTTAAGCAGTATTAAATATTTAAGCTTGATTTGACCCGAGCTTTAAAGCAGCGCTAACCAGTAATGGTTAGCGCTTTTTTTTGGTTTAAATTTACAACTGCCAATTTACAGATAGAGCGTAGTTACGCGGTGCACCATAGTAACCTTGAGCCCAATATAAGCTGTGTAAGTATTTTTCACCTGTGGTGTTATTAATATTAAAAGTAACGCCTATATTTTCACTCAATTTATAAGTTGCCATTAAATCAAGTAATCCGTAGGCATTTTGCTTTGTAGTCACGCTTGCGATTTTGTTAGTATTTTTGACTTGTACTCGGCTTGTTGAATCTTGCCAGCGATAATTTGCACCAAACGATAAACCATCAATGAAAGGAACTTGATAGATTGCTGCCACCTTGAGTTGATTTTCTGGGGTGTAATCTTTTACTGTGTCATCGCCATCAATGCTTAAATTACTAAAGCTAATGCTTGCACTCAAGTCATCTGTAAACTTACCGCTTAGCTCTACTTCAAAACCATTACTGTTAATACCATTCGCAGCGTAGTAACGAGTATCGTCGGGTAATGAGTTAGGTATAGCGATAGCAAGGCCATCTTGTTTTGTATCAAAGTAAGCAAGTGTTACAAAAACTTGCTCGTCTAAAAGCTGGGCTTTAACACCTAGTTCGCTACTTTTACCTGTAATAGGTGCAAGTTGGTTAGCATTTATATCAAGCTCCTTTTGCGGCACAAATGTTTCTGTGTAGCTTGCATAAGCCGATAAAGATTCGTTAAAGTCATACACAGTGCCAATGTAGGGTATTAGCTGTGAGTCACTTTGTGTTTGCGCAACGCCATAAGCTGTGCCTGTTGTTTCCCAATCGGTATAACGCACACCAGCTAGTAGACTTAAAGGTTCGCTTAATTTGATACGAGTAGAAATATAAGCAGATTTTTGCTCATTAGTTATATTGCTACCATTTACACTATCTGTAAGTGTTGCTTGTGGTATTACGCCATCCCACGTTTTAAGTGACGGCATTGCCGGAAAACCATTCCCTGTAGTGTAATCGTAAAGAGATTGCTCGGTGTAATCCATTTTTGCTTGGCTAACACCCAATGACAAGTCGTGCTCTTGGCCAAATAAATCAAATTTACCACTCGCATATAGATCAAATAAGTCGTGCTTATCGCTATAATCATAACGGCTTGCGTAACCGGTTAAGCCAAGTTCGGTGTCTTTATCAGGGGTACCGTATACATAAAATAATTCAGAGTCTTGCTCGTTTTCAACATGAGCGTAACGCGCTTTAGCCACCCATGTTGCTGATAAATTTTGTTCAAGCGTTACATATACTTGCTCGGCACTGTTATCCCAGTAAGACCAGTCAGCCGCAGTGCTAGTTGATTCGTCATAGTCTGTTGGTGTGCCATCGGTATAATAAAGTGGTAGTGCACCCCAAAGTGGGCTATCGGCATCTTTTTGTTGATTAACGTAGTTAACACTTAGCAGGGTGTTATCGGTTAACTTTCCCTCGTAGGCTAAATAAATAACGGTTTTATCTGTTTCGTAGCGATCTAGATATGAGTCGGCTTTTTGTTTGGTAAATACAGCTCTAACAGCATGCTCTTCATTAATAGGCGTTGATACATCTAAATCTAAGCGTTTTTTATTCCATGAACCGTACGAAACAGATGCATTAGCTTGGGTTGTGTAAGTTGGTTTTTTTAGCACCATATTTACAGTAGCAGAAGGGTTACCTGTACCTGTCATTAAACCGTTCGCGCCACGAACTATTTCTACACGGTCGTAAATTGAGGTATCAAGGCTGCCTTGAATTGATCCCGAGCTTTGTGGAATACCTAAACCATTAACTTGAAAATTTGTAATATCAAAGCCACGGGCTTTAAAATAAGTACGATCGGTTTCTATTTGCTCTACCGTTACACCCGGCGTGCTTTCTAGCACTGCGTTTATATCATCGAGTGAAAAATCATCCATTAAAGCGCGAGAAACAACTGAAATAGACTGCGGAGTTTCTTTTATGGTTAAACCTAGTTTGGTTGCCGATTGTGCTTCTTCGGTAATATAGTTTTTATGATGTTGACCATACACAGCAATCTTTTCAATTTGCTGCTCGCTTTTATCGTTTTTTGCAAATGCATGCGCAGATAAAATTAAAGAGGTAATAAGGCTTAGTTTAGATAAACGCAAAACTTTAGAGGACGACATGGTGTTTTCCAAAAGGTTCAAAAATAAAGTGCTTAACTTAATCTAAATGATATTGATTTGCAATTGTGTTATTGGTTTTTATAACAATTTGTACTATCGGGATTAATAAAGAGTGATGAAGTTGATAAAACAGATGAGACTTATAAATTAATTAACAAAAAAAAGCGGCCAAAGCCGCTCAAGGAAGTAAACTATGTACGCTTAAAATGCATACTTAACCGAGAATTGTAAACGGTCCATATCGCCATCGTTACCGCTTTCAAGCTCGCGCTCGGCATGCTTAAACTCAGCACCAAAAGTTAAGCGTTTAACTGGTGAGTATAAAATGTTAGCACTGTAGCTTTGGCTTGATTTAGTTGGATCGCCTGTAAGGGCGAGTAAGTCTGTGTTGTTATCAGCACTGAAAAATGAATATAAGAAAGTTGAACGCCATTGGCTATTCCACTTATGCTGATACGCTACAAAGCCAGAAGTTGAATCAATAGCATCTAAATCATCGCCATTGAGTACTGCACCATGGGCTACATTAACACCAACATAACGGCCTAAGCCTTTACCTTGTGTAAGCATAAACTTAAAGTTGTCTTCGCCTAGTTTAACCATACCCGATGCACTAACACCAAATGAAGTTTCATCGGCATCAATAGCACCTACTTTATAAGTAAGTTGACGGGCAAGTGCAGCAACTACTAAATTACCCCAGTCAGCTTTATGGGTATAACGTGCAGTAAAGTCAGGAAGTGAAGCATCGTCGGTTACAGCCATACCGCCGCCAGCAGTAGTAATGGTGCTTTCTGGGTTTTCTAATGAGAAAGACCAAGCGCCAGTAGTGTATTTAACTTGAGTTTGGCGTACAAACACTGTGCCCTCTGCTGGGCCTATAAAATCAAGTGCTTCAGGTAGTGCGCCAACGTTTTGAAAGTTAGACCATGTTTGGCCAAATAACCAACCATCGTAGCTAATAAATGCATGACGTACACGTGGAGCGTAAGAGTTAGATACACGCTCGTTACCACCAGGAGCAGAAGCCAAAAAGTCGATTTCAATTTTGGTGTTAATGGTTTTGCCATTATCAAGTAATGTGGCTGTACCAAAGTTAAAACGAGATTCACGGGCATGCATATCAAATACAGCGTCAGAGCTATTGTCTGGGCCTACAGTCACTGTGCTCGGTACATAAAAGTCACGACCCACGTTAGTGCCCGCTGGTGCGCCTGCAGAATAGTCACTCCACATAGCATCTAATTTAATGTATCCGCCGTAAGTAAATTCAGTATCTCCAACTTTTGCTGCAGTGGCTGCATAAGCTGTGCTTGAAAGTGCACATAGTACAGCACTTGCTGCAAGTGTTTTTAATGGGGTAAATTTCATTGTTGCGTCCTTTATAGGCTACGTGTTGATTATTGCTTTTTATTTAGAGTGTATTAATAGCATGACTATTATTTATGAATAAAAGTTAATTTAAAAATTTTTTATTCGTTAAATAAAAATTAAAGCTAATTAATGTAAATATTATAATACTTAGGTGAAGCACTTTTAAATATGTACACTATTTACTCAATCATCTATTAGTCTATAAGACTAAGGTGTAATGATTACAATGTGATTATTTACTTACATTTAACATCATGTATTATTTATGTAAAAGTAATAAATAGCGCAGCGATTATAAACAACAAATTAGTAATTAGAATAGCTTTACAACTAAGGTCTAATACTTAATAGCGCATTGCTGAGTAATCCTTGAGAAAAGCCTAAGGCAAGTAATTTAAATGGAGACCAAGATGTCAAAAAATATCTATCCAGTTCCTACGCATATTAAAAACACAGCTCTCGTCGATAACGATAAATATAATAAAATGTATAAACACTCGATTGATGATCCACAAAGTTTTTGGGCTGAACACGGTAAGCGCCTTGATTGGTTTACTCCTTATTCTAAAGTAAAAAATACCACCTTTGATAAAGGCCACATAAATATTAAGTGGTATGAAGATGGC
Organism: Pseudoalteromonas sp. JB197; assembly: GCF_002332205.1. Lineage (NCBI taxonomy): Bacteria > Pseudomonadati > Pseudomonadota > Gammaproteobacteria > Alteromonadales > Pseudoalteromonadaceae > Pseudoalteromonas > Pseudoalteromonas sp. JB197. The sequence continues at coordinate 2,040,183 of NZ_NRGZ01000001.1, read as the reverse complement.
TACCTTAACGCATCGTATAACTGTATTGACCGTCACTTAAAAACAAAAGCCAATAAAGTAGCGCTTATATGGGAGGGCGATAACCCATCGCAAAGTGAGCATATTACTTATCAAAAGTTACATGATGAAGTAGCAAAGTTTGCTAATGGTTTAAAAAAGCTGGGCGTACAAAAAGGTGATCGCGTCGCTATTTATATGCCAATGAGCCCACAAGCTATTTACGCAATGCAAGGATGTGCACGTATTGGTGCTATTCACTCAGTTATATTTGGTGGTTTTTCACCCTCTGCGATTGCCGATCGTATTAAGGATTCGGGCGCAAAAGTGGTTATTACTTCAGACGAAGGACGCCGTGCTGGTAACTGCGTGCCACTTAAAGCAAACGTTGACGAAGCTGTATTGCAAGAGTCTGTAACAAGTATAGAGCATGTTATTGTGCACCAACTTACCGGTGGCGATGTTGATTGGCACGACCATGATATATGGTGGCACGATTTAGTAGCAGACGAAGAGCCTGTGTGCGAGCCTGAGGTAATGAACGCTGAAGACCCGTTATTTATTTTATACACCTCAGGGTCAACAGGTCAGCCAAAAGGCGTGGTGCATACCACGGGTGGTTATTTAGTTTATGCATCGATGACGCACGAATATATATTTGATGTAAAAGAGGACGATGTTTTTTGGTGTAGCGCCGATGTAGGTTGGATCACCGGGCACAGTTATATTGCTTATGGCCCGCTGGTAAATGGTTGTACCCAAGTTGTATTTGAAGGTGTACCTACTTACCCAACCGCAGGGCGTATGGGCGAAGTTGTTGATAAACACGGTGTTACTATTTTATATACCGCGCCTACCGCTATTCGTGCCTTAATGGCAAAAGGCGATGAGCCTGTAGCGTCATCTCATCGTAATAGTTTACGAATTTTAGGATCGGTTGGTGAGCCAATTAACCCAGAAGCATGGAACTGGTATTATGAACAAATAGGTAAGTCAAATTGCCCTATCGTTGATACCTGGTGGCAAACAGAAACGGGTGGCATTATGATCACCCCATTACCAGGTGCTACCGATTTAAAACCAGGCTCTGCAACGCGTCCATTTTTTGGTATTGCGCCAGCAATATTTGACGCTGAGGGTAATGCGCTTGAAGGTGAAGCTGATGGTAACTTAGTTATTTTAGATAGCTGGCCATCGCAAGCACGTACTATTTATGGCGATCATGAACGTTTTGAACAAACTTACTTTTCTACCTACCCAGGTGTGTATTTTTGTGGCGATGGCTGTCGTCGTGACGAAGATGGTTATTATTGGATCACTGGTCGCGTAGATGATGTACTTAATATTTCGGGGCATCGTTTAGGCACTGCTGAAATAGAAAGCGCACTGGTTGCACACCCAGCAGTAGCTGAAGCCGCTGTAGTAGGTTATCCGCATGATATTAAAGGCCAAGGTATTTATGTTTACATTACCCCTAACGAAGGTATAACTGTAAGCGATGAGTTAACCAAAGAAATTCGTAACTGGGTTCGTAAAGAGTTAAGCCCAATTGCGTCACCCGATATGATTCAGTGGTCACCAGGGTTACCAAAAACGCGTTCTGGTAAAATAATGCGTCGAATTTTACGTAAAATTGCGGCCAACGAGCACGAACAACTAGGTGATACATCAACACTTGCCGATCCATCTGTGGTTGATGAGTTAATTGAAAATCGATTAAATCGTTAAATGCGCGTTAAAAGCTTGATTACAAGTTGATTCTAAACGTAGTATATCGGCTGTGCTCTACTAGATAGGGCACAGCCGAATTTATTAGGAGTGAACCATGAGTCAGTTTTTAATAGCGGACGACCATCCGTTATTTCGTGAAGCACTAAAGGGTGCACTAACTGTAAAATTTGACGATTTAGAAGTATTTGAATCATCTGATTTTGACAGTACATTGCAGGTGTTAAGCGAGCAAGAAGATCTTGATATATTACTGCTGGATTTACACATGCCAGGTAATGGTGATTTATACGGCCTTATTCGTATTAGAGAAGACTATCCTAGTTTACCTATTGCGGTAGTTTCGGGAAGTGAAGACGCTAATATTGTATCTAAAGTAATGGGTTACGGCGCAATGGGGTTTATTCCTAAGTCATCATCATCAGATGATATTGCCAATGCAATTAATCAAATACTCGAAGGCGATACTTGGTTACCAACAGAATTAAAAAATAAAGTCGCCGAAATTCAAGGCGAAGACCGAGAAATTGCAGCGCAAGTTGCCTCACTTACCCCACAACAATACCGTGTTTTACAATACCTGCACGAAGGTTTGCTAAATAAGCAAATAGCGTATGAGTTACATATTTCAGAAGCCACTGTAAAAGCGCATATTACCGCCATATTTAGAAAGCTTGGCGTATATAACCGCACACAAGCGGTATTAATTGCTGCAAAACTACAATTAGCACCTATAGAGCAAATATAAAACCATGCATAGAATAGAGGCACAAAGCCTCTTTTTTAGTCTTATTTACGCTTATATACGCAATTATCACAAGCCATTCACCTTTATTACATGATCTCCTATAAAAATAATGCTAGCTTACGGGCATTTTATAATTAAGAGAACATGGTATGTCAGACTCTTTAGACTCCAAGGCCCAAAGTAGTAATGAAAGCGCAAATAAAGGCTGGTTTAACCGCTTTTTAGCTGGCGTAGAATTTTTAGGCAATATGCTACCGCATCCCATCACCTTATTTGCAATATTTTGTATCGTAATTGTTGTATTTAGTGGAGTGGCGGATTGGTTTGGCCTAAGTGCAATCGATCCTCGACCTGAGGGCTCGCCTGGGCGCGAACCCGATGGTGTTATTGAAGTAGTGAGCTTGCTTAGTGCCGAGGGATTACAGCGTATTGTAACTGGCTTGGTAACTAACTTTACCAGCTTTGCCCCACTGGGCACGGTACTGGTAGCTTTACTTGGTGTGAGTGTTGCTGAGCACTCTGGACTGCTGTCGGCAGCAATGCGCGGCATGGTAATGGGTGCATCAAAGCGGTTAGTGACCTTTATGGTGGTGTTTGCCGCTATTTTATCTAATACCGCCTCTGAGCTGGGCTATGTGGTACTTATTCCATTAGCTGCAATGATATTCCATAGTTTAGGGCGTCATCCATTAGCGGGCTTAGCAGCGGCGTTTGCTGGGGTGTCGGGTGGTTATAGTGCTAACTTATTATTAGGCACAATAGATCCCTTACTGGCAGGCATTACCACACCTGCGGCACAAATGATCGACCCAACTTACCAAGTAGGCGCAGAAGCTAACTGGTATTTTATGATGGTGTCGGTGTTTTTAATTGCGATTTTAGGCACCCTAGTTACTGAAAAAATTGTTGAACCACGTTTAGGTAAATATAATCCTGAAGAGGCCAGTGCTGATCTTGCACAAAATAATATTGCCGCGTTAACGGCCAAAGAAAAGTCGGGTTTAAAGTGGGCAGGGGTATCGCTATTAGTTGTATCGCTACTACTTGCCTGGACCATAGTGCCAGCCGATGGCATTTTACGTAACCCCGAAACCGGATTAGTAGCCCACTCGCCCTTTTTGAAAGGCATAGTGGTGTTTATTTTTGTAACCTTTGGTATTCCGGGCTTTGTATATGGGCGCGTTGTTGGCACCATGAAAAACGACAAAGACGTAATTAATGCGATGAGCAAAAGTATGAGCTCAATGGGCATGTATATTGTACTAGTGTTTTTTGCTGCACAATTTGTCGCGTTTTTTAAATGGACCAATTTAGGCACTATTTTAGCAATTAACGGTGCTGCATTACTGCAAGCTTTAAACTTAACTGGCCCCGAAGTTTTTGTATTATTTATATTAATGTGTGCATTGGTTAACTTAAGCTTAGGGTCGTCTTCGGCGCAATGGGCTGTTACCGCGCCTATTTTTGTACCTATGCTAATGTTAGTTGGTTACGCGCCAGAGACCATTCAGGCGGCTTATCGTATAGGTGACTCGGTTACTAACTTAATAACGCCAATGATGAGCTATTTTGGCTTGATCCTCGCTGTCGCAGCTAAGTACAAAAAAGATATGGGTATAGGCACACTGGTAGCCACTATGTTGCCATACAGTATGATATTTTTTGTTGGTTGGGTTGTTTTGTTTTATTTATGGGTATTTGTATTGGGTATGCCAGTAGGGCCAGGATCACCCACTTATTACACGCCTTAATAGTACCTGGGTAATACAATAAGTATTATTTAATCGTTTAAAAATGCCAGCATAATTTGCTGGCATTTTTGTTTTACGAAAACACCACGGTTTTATTACCGTTAATAAATAGCTTATGCTCAGAGGCAAGTTGTAGCGCTTTACAAAATACTGTTTTTTCTACATCTTTACCCATATTGGCCATCATTTTTGCAGTTTCTGCGTGGGTTACAGGCGTAACATCTTGCAAAATAATAGGCCCTTCGTCTAACTCGTTATTGACAAAGTGAGCTGTGGCTCCAATGATTTTTACGCCACGTTCAAATGCTTGATGATAAGGTTTTGCACCAATAAAAGCGGGTAAGAACGAGTGATGAATATTAATAATTTTGCCCTCAAAGCGTTGTACAAACTCAGGGCTTAAAATACGCATATATTTAGCTAAACCAATAATGTCAGGGTTATAGCTGGCAATTAAATCGCCTACTTGTTGATCGTGTTCGCTGCGCGTTAATCCCTCATGAGAGATAACATGAAAAGGGACATTAAGCCCTTTAGCAAGCGGCTCTAAAATAGGGTAGTTTGCTATAACGGCTTGCACTTCAATATTTAGCGCTTGTTCGAATTGCTTTAATAATACGCCACCTAAGCAATGTGCTTCTTTAGTAGCAAGTAACACAACTTTAGTTTTTGTACCATTGTGTAAAGCCACTTTAGCGTCTGCAGGTAGTATTTCGCGTAGTAGTGGTAAAAAGTTACTTTGTGGCTCACCAGTGAGCTCTGTACGCATAAAAAAGCGTTTAGCGTCTTTGTCTACAAATTCATTATTACGTGTAATATTTAAATTATGCTGGTGGCAAAGCCCGGTGATTTTGGCTATTAGCCCTACATCATCGGCGCATTGTGTGGTTAGTATGTAGCTCATTCTCTCATTCTTACCCAATTATAGATTGCTTTATTATTTGCGTTTTAGCGCATAAAGCAAGGGCTTTGTGTGTTGTTACAAGGTTTAATTTAGAACAAGCATGACATTAAAGTGAGCAAAGTTAACTGGGGTTTAAAAAGGTATAGTTGCTGTTAAAAATGCCACTGATTGCCAGTGGCATTGATATATAATTAAGTTACTGTGTTATGACTTGGTTTCTGAGGCTAAATCATCTTGTTGTCTGATAAAGCCGGCGGCTTCTTCATCATTTTTTGTAATTGCGCTTTGTTGTGTTGGCATAGCGCGTGTTTGCTGATTAAGCTGATGAATTTGCGACGCGTTACCTAAATCACGCTCACTGGTAATTGAGGCTATTGACTCGCGATCTTTTAAGAACGCAATCACATCGTTTTTAATTGCTTGTAACTGACCTTCGTCTTTGTGCATTTCCATAATATGGCGTGGATGCTCAAGATTTTTCATACCTGTTGCTGCAAAAGTGGTGGTTACTATTCGCGAAACAATAACCCAAGGGGTAATGCTGCTACGTACTAAGGTGTTTTCAGAGCGAGTGCTGTCGTGAATACCTGTACCGGTTGATATTTTAGACTCAGTAAATGTACCTTCACATTTAAAATAGACCAGAAGTGATTCAAATTGCATTTCAGCAAAAAACAAATGTGCATTGCTACTTAATAGCTGAGCAAAGGCTTTAATTAATACACCTATCAGTAATAAATGTACGCTTGCCATTACTAGCTCGCTGATAGGTGAAATATGACGATTATTAAGTGCTTGCTCTATTGAATTGATATTTGCGCTATCAATATAACGATAAATATCGATGAAAGAGTAGGCTAATAATACCGTGAAAATAAGCGCGATTAAATACAGAAAATTACCACTAAGTAGCGCCAATAATCTAGCCATACTAAAACCTTTACCTAAATCTAGCTCATGTAGTTTAGGTTGTATTTCTTGAATTATTTCGCCTTTAAAGCCGCCTTTTCCTTCTACTTGCTCTTGCAGTTGTGGGTTGAGCTCGCGGTATACGCGATTAGGCACTTCTTTATAACGACGGTTAGCCATTACTAGGTTATCTAGATTAATAAAAATTTCAGTAGGGTGTACAGATTCTTGCCAGTTTTCGCGCAGCTCAGATACCTCAGTGCTTGGTGTTATGCTATTTAATCGTGCTTTTAACATAGTAAAAACCAGTGCGCAGCTCAAGGTGGCTAAAATAATAATAGCGACTAAATACATACCCGCATGTAGGTTGGGTAATTGTTCAAACCAAACATCTATTTGCGCTTTACTAATGTGTTGTTCTTGCATTAACCACGACATAGAAAGGCCAATAATAATGGGTAAAATAAACGATAGCGAAATAACTTTAGCCAGTGCACCACCACCAAGTGGTTCAATTTCTCTTGCAGCATTGCGAGTGGTTGGTTTACCTGCCGAGCGCCATGAGAACAATACATAAAACATTAAAATGCTACTGTATATGGGAAATGCTAATTCGCCTGCTTCACCGGTAAAGCCCGACAAAGATACAAAAGCTACCAGTCCATACGCAATAAGTGCCACAAAGGTACTTACCCATGAGCCAAATAATTGCTGGGCAATATTACGCATCGGGTAGGGTAAAAACATTAGTTTAGGAATAAGGCTATGCAACAAGCGAGATAAAAAGCCTTTAGGCTCTTTAAAAGTAATGTTTTTACGACCCATAAGCATTTCTTCTAGTTCTTGGTCGTTATAGGCAACTTCTTTTTTTTCTTCTTTTGCGGTAGAGCTTTGCGATTTACTGTAGTTATAAGCCAGTGACGTAGGGTGATTACGGCCAACAAAGTATTTTAGTGTGGCATAAATACCTGTTGAGAGTGAAGCAATGCCAAACCCTAAAATAATCATCCCAAAAAGCATCAAGATCCACCCGGCAGTTGCATCCTCTTTAACTAACCCTGCAGCAACAACAAGCAGCGTAATGCCGGTAATTGACTCTATAGCACCTCTTAGTGCGGTTACTTTACCTTCAAGCTTGAAGGGGTTTTTAAGTCCAAGATCAATCGATCCATAATCAAAAGCCATTGAATATTCCTTTATAAAAGAATTTTATTGGGAGAAATAAGTGTAATAAGCAATTTATGTTTATTACACTTATTTATTAGTTTTGGCATTATAAGCTTGGTTTAAGCAAATAGCCTAAAATGTTAAGCGTTTATTATTGCAGCATAAAGGTTTCGTATTCTAAATCTTCAAACTGTTTAGATAACCAAAACAAACCCACAACCGAGCTAATAATAGTTGCAAATGCAAAGCCATAGCCATAAAACTGTGGTCCAAGTGCAACCGATAAATAGGTAAAAACAACATTTACGACTAAAAATATTGCTGCGAGTACCAGCACAGTAAAACGTTTATCTAAATAAAATAAAATATTGAGTATTGATAAAAATATAACCTGTACACCCACACCCACACCCACTACATCGATAAATAATAAGGTTTTGTAGTTAGGATCTATGCCTATAAAAGTGAGTATTTGCTCACCCCAAAGTAATAAGCAAGCTACAGTAATGCCCTGAATTTTAAATATATCGTATAAACCACCTTGAGCAGTTTGTATCATATTATCTTTTAATAGATAAATTTCATTTAAAGAGGCACCTTCGCGTATTGCAGTGTAAAAACGGTCGTACTCCTCAACAAAGTCGGTTTCCATTCTTACTAAAAACACGGCCATACCAGGAATAATAGACAAGTAGGCTAAAAATATGGGTAAGTCGTAAATAGGGCTTGCCCTGAGAGTGCCGATAATTTCTATTGAAGTACTAGGGCGTGTTGATCTTTGTGGTATGAAAAACAAACAGCATGAAGATAAGGTATAATTGAATTCGCCAGAAAACTTTACACCGAACCTACATGCCAAGATTAATGTTAACAGACGGGACATGGAATGTCTTATCAAAAGTAATGTACTTAAGTGGTCGAATTTATAATAAGCCCAACCATAGAAAAACGCTCGAAGGCATACTGTATAAGATGCGCACAGGTATTCCATGGCGAGATTTACCTTCTGATTTTGGCCGTTGGAGTGCTATCTACAGACGGTTTAATTTATGGTCCAAAAAAGGGATTTTGAATGAACTGTTTCGCGCATTATCTCGTGATGCGGACATGGATTGGGTCTTCATTGATGGCAGTATTGTCAGGGCTCATCAACATAGTTGCGGTGCAAGAACTGCTGACAATGAATCAATTGGAAAGAGCCGAGGTGGAAATTCTACGAAAATTCATCTTGCAGTCGATAGCGGAGGGTTGCCTGTTTATTATGAATTATCCTGTGGAAATACGCATGATATCGTCCATGCAGAGTCACTCGTAGCTAATTGCCCAACAAGTAATATGGTTGTCGCAGATAAAGGCTACGACAGTGAAAAACTGAGAGCGTTTGTTCGTGATAATAACGCTACACCCGTTATTCCACGTAAGGGCAACAGTTTAGTAGGCAATGAAGATATTGACTGGTGCATGTACAAATATCGGCACTTGGTTGAGAATGCATTTGGCCGTATTAAGCAATATAGAGGGATAGCCACGCGGTATGAAAAGCTTGAACGAAATTATCATTCAATGCTCGCTTTAGCATTTACTATGATGTGGCTACCAATGTGGGCTGATTGATATATGTACTACAAAGATCAACAGCCCCTAATAAATAGTCAAGGTGCAATTAGAATAATTGTACCTGATTTGTTATAGGAGTTTAGTATTAATATTTTAATTATATGTTACAAAAAGCAAAAAAACTAAACAAATTTAAATTGTTTATATTGTAAGTAGCATTTTATGTTGTGCTTGCTCATCATTACGGCAATTAATTAAATATTTTACCTGTATTAGGTGTTTTGCTTACTTTAAAGGCTATTAATTATACTAGAGTAAGTTGCAACTTTATTACTATTCAGCTTAGGTTTATTAATGATAATGGTGTTTTTCTCTATTAAGTTAATAGAACAAAGACTATAATAGTAACCCACAAGTTATAGCTTGCTTCACATAAATATTTATTTTTCTTAAGTAGATCTAAACGTTTATATAAGTTAGGACTATAGCCATAGTTATTATAAATTTTGTAGCTAATAAGCCCCAAAATGAAAGTAGAGCTTTTACAGCTTATATAATGTGTTTATTTGGAGAAAAAATGAGTAATTTAAGCTTGAAGAAAAAGTTACTACTGTTAACTATTCTGCCGCTAACGCTACTGCTAATAAGTTTTTTATTTAGCTCGTATTATTTAGAAGTTAAGAATCAAGAACTTACATTTGATACTTTTAAAAGCAAATTGATTTTTGATAAAAAACATTTACTCGCTACAGAAGTTGAAATTGCGAGTAAATTAGTACAATACGAATTAAGTAAAGGTACAGAGCAAGATGCTAAAAATGCATTAAGGCAACTCATCTTTGGTGATGATGGTTATTTCTTTATTTACGATACCAATGGCGTGAGTGTTTTTCATGCCATGTTAGGTGATGCTATTGAAGGTAAAAATGAAATTGGGATGACTGACCCCAATGGCAAAAAAATAATAGTAGGCTTGCTTGCACAAGCCCGCCAAGGTGGCGGCGCATTTACTTATCATTTTCAAAAACCAAATACCAATGGCTTAGTTGAAAAAATAGGTTATGCAGCAATGATCCCAGGTACCAATTGGATGATAGGTACAGGTGCTTACATGGATGACATAGAAGCTGAGCTTACTAGTTATCAAATGATAATGGATAAACAACTAAACAAAAAAATAACTACCTTATTATCAATTGCATTGCTTTGTATGGTTTTAGCCATTGCGGGCGCGCTATTTGCTGCAAATAATATGTTAAAACCAGTGCTGAGAATGGTACAAGGCTTAGATAATATAGCACGAGGTGAAGGTGACTTAACTAGGCGGTTAGAGGTTGATAGTACGGATGAAATTGGCCAACTTGCCGAGTCGTTTAATACTTTTGTTAGCAAATTACACGGTATTATAGCCAGTGTGGTTGATGTAACTAACGATGTTAAAACAGCGTCAGCAGATATAAATACGCAAACCTTGGTGATTGAAGATAAGTTATTAAAACATAATCATGAAACTGATTTAGTCGCGACCGCGATTACTGAAATGTCTGCAACCTCTCACGAAGTGGCGCAAAATACGACCCAAGTTGCGGTGTCAACTCAGGCAGCAACGCAAGAAGTAGCAAGAGCGCAAGAATGTGTTGATATATCTTTAAGTGAAGTATCAAACTTAATGGCCGAAATAAATACAGCTGCAGAACAGGTTGATTCATTAAGTGAGCAATCTAAAAAGATTAATAGTGTATTAAGCGTTATTGGTGGCATTGCAGAGCAAACAAATTTACTGGCACTTAACGCAGCAATTGAAGCGGCTCGTGCGGGTGAGCAGGGCAGAGGTTTTGCAGTCGTTGCTGATGAAGTAAGAAGCTTAGCAAGTCGTACACAAGTAAGTACGTTAGAAATTAGCGAAATGCTTAGTGAGCTGCATAACTTAGTTACTGCGGCGGTTAACGCTATGCAAGCAAGTCAGCAAAGCTGTAATCGCTCAGTTGAGTCATCACGTGCTATTTCAGAAAGCTTAGGCGCGGTTACTACATCGGTTACCACTATAAACGATATGAGTACCCAAATAGCAACAGCTGCAACAGAGCAAAGTAGTGTAACCGAAGAAATAAACCGTAATGTTTTTGCTATTCAAGAAATTGTAAATGAGCTAACAGAGTCAAGTAAAACAACGTCATCGGTAAGTTTACATTTAGCTGGTCGTGGTGAAAGCTTAGGCGAGTTGGTAGGGCAGTTTAAAATTTAAGACATATTTTTAAATTTAATCATTTATAAAGCCGTAATTTTTAGCTACGGCTTTTATTTTGCCTGCTGCAAAAAATCCTTCCTAGTTAACCTGAGCTCCGGATAATAAACTTATCTCAAGCAGCTATTTTCAGCGCTAACTGCGTTGAATTTACTTGCAATAGGCCAGCTATTGACGCGTAAATTCGCCTTGTTTTCACTGAAAACCTCTGGCTAGAGAAAATAAAATTAAATATAACGATGATTCAATATGTTAGTAAATCTCTTAACCAGAGTTCAGGTTAGTTAATGAAGATGTATGAAATTGCCTACACTTAAGCATCTGAAATCATATCAAAAGTAAGTCGTGATTGTGCTTGTATAATTAAATTTAAAAAATAATAAAAAAACATTAACCGCTGGTTATTTTTACGCATACAATGCGAAAAAAAGCGGATGAGTTTGCATATTTTTTCAATATTTTATGCCCGCTACGTTACACTAATAGCAATACATATTAATAAGTGACTATTTATTAATATAACCTACTAAACTTTAAGGCTTAAGATGATTGAGTATCCGGTTGATAAACTACCCCAACTCATAAATGACTTATTACAGTGCGACACCACAGAGCGCAAAAATAAGTTATTAATAGACGCACAATTAACATTATCAACTGAGCATTTATCATTGCTTTTTGAAGCAATACCTAAAGAGCAGCGCCTTGAAATTTGGCAGTTGTTAGATGAAGACACGCAACACGAAATATTTGTTAATTTAAGCGATGACAGCACCTTATGGTTACTGCAAACTTTAGATGATAGCGACGGTTTTAAACTATTAGACGAAGTTAATGTAGAAGAACTGCTTGAGCTTGAAGAAGTAATTCCTGAGCGATTTGTTGAGTATGCAAAAAAACAACTCGATGAAGCACAAACAAAGCAATATGAATTAGCGCAACAATACCCTTCTGAGCAAATAGGTCACTGGTTAGGTTTTGACTTTTTAAAAGTGTCTGAAAAGTTAACCGCGGGAGGCGCTAAAAAGTTACTCCATAAAGGGTTGCCGCAGTTCACAGAGGTTATTTATTTAGTGAGCCGTAAGGGCAGTTTAATTGGTGAAGTGGCAATTAATGATTTAATAAAAGCCAATGACAACGACAGTTTAATTACTTTAGCAAACCATGACTATGTATCGCTGCATGCAGATGATGATTTATACGAAGCTGCGGAAGTGGTTATTCATAGCGAAAAAATGGCAATGCCGGTTGTTAATGTTGATAACAAATTACTGGGCCGTTTAACCATTGCTTCAGCGTATGAGTTACGCCAAGAAATAACCGACGAGGCTGCCGCTAAAGCGGGTGGTCTGCGTGAAGACGAAGATTTATTTGCGAGTGTGCGAAAAAGTGCTAAAAACCGGGGTATTTGGTTAGGTATAAATTTGGCGACTGCATTTTTAGCCTCGTGGTTTATTGGCCTGTTTGGTGCAACTATAGAGCAAGTAGTGGCTTTAGCGGTATTAATGCCAATAGTGGCCTCTATGGGCGGAATTGCCGGGAGTCAAACGCTCACCGTTATTGTACGTGGCTTGGCACTTGGCCAGGTAACCGACTCTAACCGCGCAGCGCTACTTAAAAAAGAGCTAAGAGTGGGCGCGGTAAATGGTTTTGTATGGGCTTTTGTTATTGGCGCATTGACCTTTTTGTGGTTTAACGACGTTATGCTAAGTATTACTATTACCGTGGCTATTTTGCTTAACTTAGTTGCAGCATCGTTAGCCGGTGTAGTGATCCCTTCTATTTTAGATAAAATGAAAATAGATCCAGCGCTTTCGGGCTCAGTTATTTTAACTACAGTAACCGATATAGTTGGTTTTGTTACCTTTTTAGGTTTAGGTAGTTTGCTACTGTTATAGTGCCTTGTATCGCAAGGAACGCGTAAATAAATAGGAAAAACAATGACTTTTGATGTCATGATTTGGTGTGCTATTGCACTGTGTATTTCGCAGTCAGCAATATTTTCGGGTTTAAACTTGGCGTTTTTTCGCTAAGTAGATTACAACTCGAAATGGAAAGTAGTAAAGGTAACGCCGCTGCGATAAAAGTAATGGCACTGCGTAACGATTCAAATTTTTTACTCTCGACTATTTTGTGGGGAAACGTAGGTATTAACGTACTGCTGACCTTACTTTCTGACTCGGTATTAATGGGTGCAAGTTCTTTTTTATTCTCAACTATTGCTATTACTATTATTGGCGAAATTACACCACAGGCGTATTTTTCACGTAATGCGTTAAAAATGGCCAGCATGTTGTCGCCGTTAATTAAGTTTTATCAATTACTGTTTTATGTCGTTGCTAAGCCTACAGGGCTAATACTCGATGCTTGGTTAGGCAAAGAAGGTATTACCTACTTTGCAGAGAGTGAGCTCAGAGGCATTATTCGTAAGCACATAGAAGCTGAAGAAGCCGATGTACAGCACGTAGAAGGTATTGGTGCACTTAACTTTTTTAGTTTAGATGAAATTAGTGTTACTCAAGAAGGCGAAGTGATAGATCCCGACTCAATCATAGCGTTACCAACCAAGCTTGATTTACCAATATTTCCTGAACTAACACTAAGTGCCGATAATGAATTTTTACGCAAACTGCACAAGTCTGGTTACAACTGGGTAATTATTACTAATCAGGCCGGTGATCCTTTGTTAGTGGTTGATGCGGATGGATTTTTACGCGCAGCTTTGTTTGAGCCAGACACATTTGATCCGTACCACTTTTGCCACAGACCAATAATAGTGATCGATGAAAGTATGCGCTTAAGTGATGTTATTTTAAAAATTCGCGCCAGTCATTCATTAGACAAGTCATTCGATGGGGCAATTGAGCACTATGTAGTACTGGTATGGGGCGATGAAAAACGCATTATTACTGGGGCTGATATTTTTGGCCGATTACTAAAAGGTATGAGTGCGCCTAAACTTGAATTAAACCCCAGTATAGATCAGCCTAAACCGCTTTAAACGGTTTAGGTTTATAAATTAATCACTTTTAATAATACTAACAATGCGCTGCGGTAAAGGTATTTCAATATTCGCTTTATTCATAGCGCTATAAACCCCACCATTAATAGCCAACTTGGTTTCGATTATTTTAGTGGTTGGTACCCAGTAGCGGTAGCTAATAGTTACGCCATTGTCGGCAAAGCGTTCTATACCAATTTGTGCATTGGGCACTTTAGCCACAAGCTCATGGCCATTCACAACATCTTCAATTAGTTTAACTGCGGTATTTGAGCACGCGCTGTAAGCAATGGTAATTTCGCCTTTTACCAATGAAAACTTAAACGAGTTATGGAGTATTTCACCGAGGATATGCTTATTGGGTATGGTTATTTCTACCTTTTCTTCGTCAATAAGTACTGTATGCCCCAGCTCTATTATTTTAACTTGCCCGCTGACATTTTTAACCTCTATAGTGTCGCCAACCACAAAAGGACGAGTGGCAATAATAGCAAGGCCAGCACCATAATTAGACAACATACCTTGCATTGCCAAACCCGCACCAAGCGACGCAGCACCAATAGCGGCCACGAAAGGGGTAACACTAATGCCTATTTTGCCCAGCGCAATAATAATGACAATTATTATGAGCAACACTTTAACTAGGTTACTCACAAAGTTAGTTAACGTGACGTCAATATTATGGCGAGCCATTAAATTAGCCACTACGTTGGCAAGCTTTTGCGCAACCCATAAGCCAATTAAGAGTATGAAAATAGCACCTACAATTTGCATGCTATAGGTAACTAAATACTCGGTAAGCATGGCGTAGTATTTTTCAAACTGTTCTATTTCTGGGCTGATCATATATGCTCTTAAGATGGCTGTTAAATATTTTTGCTAACTATAGCAAAGTGTTGACTAAGATTGGATATAAAAACGGTACTATTACAGCCGTTAAAAGCGCACTTAATGCCATGGCAACCGATGAAAATGCACCTATTTTAGGATGCTCAACCAATGCTGCTGCGGTGCCAATAGCGTGACAGGCAGTACCCATGGCAACGCCTTGCGCTTCATGGTTATAAATTTTAATTAGTTTAAAAAGTACAAAGCCAAATAAAGCACCCAATAAACCAATAAAAATAACCAAGGCAGCAGCGAGCGAGTCAATACCGCCTAATGACTCGGTTACAATTAGCGTTATAGGAGTTGTTACACTCAATGCTGCAACTGAGGCGCTAAGTTGTGTGGGTACAGCAAATATCATGCTGAGTAAAAAAGCCACTACAGTGGCGTTAATAATCCCTAAACTACAAGTGGTTACAATTAAGAGTAAGTTTTTACGTACATGAACAAACTGCTGATATAAAGGTAATGCTAGTGCCACAATAGCGGGCTCTAACAGCCAACTTAGTAATTGGCTGTGGCTAGCAAATTTAGTGTAAGGCAAGTTTAAATTAACCAAGAGTAAAGCAATAATAGCTATACTTAAAAATACAGGGTTAGTAAGTGATTTTAAAATAACATGCTTAACCCGCTGGTTAAGTAGCCTTAATAATAAAAACAGCGCAATAATAAACGGTACGCTAAGCCACCATAAATCTGGAGTTAGTTGTGTTGTTAGCGATTTTAGTTGCTCAGTCATTATTTACGCGTCCTTTAAAGTAGGCAATAACACTACTCACTAACAATAAGGTACTAATAGGGACTAGCAATACAATGGCAACTAAAAAAGGCCAATGCGACTTTATTAAGCCAAGGTGCTCAATAAAGCCAACCCCCGCAGGAATAAAAAAGATGGGCATAATATTTAAAATAGGTGAAGCGCAGGGCTTTAATTGATGCTCTTTTACTATGCCAGTTAACAGTAGCAGCAATAAAATAACCATTGCTAGTAAAGGCGCAGGAAAACTGCCGCCAATACTGTGCATAATGAATTTAGCCGCCGCTAAGCAGAGTAAAATAATTGCGCTACTTAACACATATTTCATTAGAGAGCTCATTGGAAAGTCAGGAATTTAACTTTAACAAATCTCTGTTATTTATGCATGCATCATCTTACCAGCGTTTAGGGTTGGCATAATGAATATCGGTTTTACCCTTTGCTTTAGCAATTGCCTTTTTGGTATTTGGGCTAAGTAATAATCTAATTTGGCTAAAGGTTTCTTTGGCGAGTATGTTGCGTTGCTGAGTTTTATAGCTTTGCTGGGTAACGCGCTTAATTGCCGCCAGAGTGTCGGGCGAGCGGGCTAATAGTATTTCCAACATTTTTTGTGTGGCAGCCTCGGTGTCATCAGTTACTTGAGTGACCAAGCCAAGCTCTTTTGCTTGTAGCGCACTTATTGGATCAGCATGGCTGGCAAGCCATAGTGCTTGGTCGCGTTTTACTAAACCGCTCATTACAACATTAGCCCCCATATCTGGGCATAACCCCCAACGCGCTTCCATAATGGCAAATTGGGCATCGTGGTGCACTATTCTATAGTCAGCGCCGAGTGCTATTTGCAATCCACCGCCAAGGCAGTTGCCATTAATTTGTGCAATAACCGGCACGCTAAGCGATTGCCAACCCAATACTACCCGCTGGGCTAAATTTTTATTGCCAGGTAACCATTTAAATAATAATTTAATAATATTAAGCGGCGACGCCATAACTGCGGCTATATCTAACCCCGCGCAAAAGTGATCGCCATCGCCTTTTAAAACTACGGCGCGGATGCTGCGATCTTTTTTAAGCTTTGTTATTATTTTATTAAGCTCAACAAACATAGCAAAGCTTAAAGCATTTTGTTTTTGAGCTCTGCTTAGTGTGACAATTGCAATGCCTTGTTGTTTTTCTAACTTTATCATTTTGCACTCCTCTGACCTGTTGCCTGAGCTTATGATGTTATTTAAGTTAAGTAAAGTGAGCGTGGTTGATTAGGGTCTGTTTATCTTTCAAGGTTAAATTTGCAGCAGTGTGTTTGGTATTTAGGCAAGGCAGAGCCTATGTGGTGTGGTTATTCCCCATAAATAGGCGATAACGTAGCATCAATGCCAAACATGCGCTGCCCGAAGGGTTCTGCCTAGGGGCGATTGACTCTTTGTTGCCTACATGGATGTAGGTAAGGGGCGTGAGCAGGACGCGGAAGCTTTGCTCGGTTTTTACTTAGCCCACTAGGTTACAAACCTCGCGCCGTGATTAAATCGCCCCTAGTTTGAACAAATTTAATCCGCAAAGGTCAACAGACCCTAAAATAAAATGAATTTATTACTCAGCGGCAGGTCTCAATTGATTGATTTTACTTATAACAATTAAGAGACTGAAGAAAGTCAGTTTTTTCAGCGTTTTTTTCTCAAAACAACGATAACTTTTGGTATTATGATCATACTTTAAAAGCTCAAAGGTTAACTACTCATGTCAGGCCCGCGTTTATACACAGAAGAAGAAGCAACTCATCAAGCGTACGATATTTTTTTAGAGTTGGCACCAAGCAACCTGAATGAGCAAGACGTTGAAACTTTTAATCAATACAGAGAAGAACTTGGTTTTATTGAAGAGGGCGAGCCCGATGAGCAATGGCAGGATTTTGTTGCTCTAGAAGTTGAAGCTGATCATTTTTTGCAGGTGTTAGTAGGCTTAGAATTTGAAAATGACGATGTATTATTCGCTAAAATTTTAATTAGCCGTGATAAAGACGCGCCTTTTTGTCACATTTTATGGAAAGAGACTGAGTAACTCAGTTTTAGTTAAAGTTGTTTTATGATCACCTACAAGAGAGAGTGTTTTGCGTAAGTTTTTATTCTTAATTTTTTTAATGGTTTGCCGCCCAAGTTGGGCTGTCGATCCTTTTGAAGATTTTCATGAATACGGACAACTCTCGGATGAAGAAATTCATGATTTACATAAAGGCGAAATGCTTTACGGCGACACCGAATTTGGTTTTATATTAAGTAAAGGCAATACTAATTCGACCAGTTTTAAACTCAAAGGTAACCTTTATCAAGATTTTGAAAGCTGGCGTAATCAATTTAAAATAGATTCCTTATACAAACGCGATCATAACGATGACACCGGAAAGTCTGATGTGACCGCTAACCGGGTGTTTATATCAGCGCAAGGTAACTACAAAGTAGGCGTTAAGAATTCCTCATTTTTTATTTATGGCGATTACGAAGAAGATAAATTTAGCGGTCTAGCGTTTAAAAGTACTGTAGCAACAGGTTATGGTGCGCGCGTTTACCAAGGCGTTAAAAATAAAGTTGATATTGATATAGGACCTGGTTTGTATCGCTCTGTGGCTGAGGAGCAGTCTGATGTTAGCGAAGATGATAAAAACAAAGTAGGTTATTTAGTGCGTTTTGCTATGCAATGGGAGCGGTTGGTTTCTGAGCGAACGCGCTTTAACCAAGATGTAAGTATAGAGCAGTCTTTGTCGGGGCTTAATTCACGATTAAAGTCAGAAACAGCCTTGATCAGCCAAGTAATTGGTGGGGTATCACTTAAGTTTGCTTATATGTATCGTTATAATTCCAAACCTGAAGAAAATAAGCTCAAGTTTGACTCAGAGCTCAGCGCAACATTAGTTTATAGCTTTTAAGTTGTTTTATTTTTAATCGTATCGTTATTTAATTTTGAGAGTGTTATGTATCAGCATAAGCAGTATGCGCTATTTATATTTTTTGTATTAGCCTGGATTGGTGGCTTTGTAGCCCTTGCCTGGAATTTAATTGGGGCTGATGGCCCACTTATGGTGTTTGCCGGTATTTTAGTGCTGGTGGGTTTTTTGTTTCATGGCTTAACCGTAAAAGTAAATGACACTCATATTAGTTGGGCATTTGGTCCAGGTGTTGCTGGGCAAAGTATTGCACTTGCAGATATTGCAGAAGCTAAAGCGGTGCAAAACTCGTATCGTCATGGTATTGGTATTCGTATTACCCACGATGGCTGGATATATACAGTGTCTGGTTTTAGTGCTATTCAACTTACCCTTAAAGATGGCACTTTATACAGAGTGGGTACTAATGATCAGCAAGGCTTACTCACAGCGCTTGAAGGTAAAATAGCACCTGCAGAAACACTTAAAGCAGCTACCGATGATGCTAAACCTGCTGCGGTTTAAATGTAATTAAATTGAGTTTAGTAACAAAAAAAGCGCCTTAGGCGCTTTTTTATTTGCTTAGGCATTTTAGTGGTCGTGACCACAACCGCCTTCACCATGTACATGACCATGGCTTAGTTCTTCTTCGGTTGCATCGCGTACTTCTAAAATTTCTACATTAAAGTTAAGCGTAATACCAGCCAGTGGGTTATTACCATCTACAATAACTTCTTCGTCTTGAATGTCGATGATCATGACTGATTGATCGCCATCATCGGTTGATGCACGAAACTGCATACCCACTTCAATTTCCATGCCTTCAAACATTTCTTTAGGCACAGCTTGCATTAAGTTGTCACTACGTTCGCCGTAACCTTCATCAGGTTCAACTTTTACGCTTAACGTGTCGCCAGCTTGTTTGCCTTGCAGAGCATTTTCTAGGCCTGAAATTAGATAGCCGGTGCCAATAATAAAAATTAGTGGTTCGCCATCGAACGAGTTATCAATGGTATTGCCGTCATTATCTAATACCGAATAATGCATTTTTACCACTTTGTTTGCTGCAACGATCATAGTCAGTCCTATTTATTCATCTTCAAGAGAGTAGGGTAGAGGAAGAATGTTTAGCTCTACCGAAGGAGTGTGTTTTGCACGAAGTACCTGAGTAACATCAGTATCGTTTGGCAACACTACAAGGCCAGTAAGTGTTTTACTTTGTTCATTAAAGCTCTGGCTGATAAGTTTACCAGCGCGGCGCCAGTTTTCGCCTAGTTGTCTTTCTAGATCCAACTCAGTAAGTAACCCATCGCTTTGCCCTGAAACGATATACATAGCACGCTTATTTTTACCTAAGTATTTCATTCGCGCTACGGTTTCTTGCCCTGCGTAACAGCCTTTTTTAAAGCTAATGCCACCTATTGCTTGCAAGTTAACCATTTGCGGCACGTATTCACCAATCGCTTGCTCATTAAGCTGTGGCTCGCCGGCTAAAATAGCAGCTTGTTGCCATAGCATATCGTTTTCAAGCGTTACTACGTTATCAGGCAAGTTAAATTGCTCATCTACCATTAGTAAAAGTCGATTGCCGGTAAGCTTAAGAGCTTTACCATGGCTAAAATCGCATGCAGTGTCTTGCGCCGCAAATTCGATATTAAGTTGTGTGAGTAACTCAGTAAAGTCGTCGCTAATTAAGCCAATTAATCGCTGTGGTGCTACGTTAATGTCTACTTTAGCAAATACCGCATACTTTTTTAACTCGGCTAAAGAGCACTCCACTTCAGCCTTAGAGCCAATTAAATAGTAATGATCTTGATGAGAAAATAATTTAAACACGCCCCATAACTTACCTTTGGCGCTACAGTGCCCGGCCCAAAGATAATTGTTGTTAGTTAGCTTGTTGATATCCTGAGTGATTTGTCCGTGAAGATAAGATAATTTATCTGCGCCAGAGAGGCTAATAAGCTGATGAGATAAAGCACACGCATGAACAATCGACATAAACACCTTCTTTGACTATTTAATGAGGTAACATAATAACGTAGATACAACCTTGGGTACAGCAGCTAACTCAGTGCGGGTTTTATTATTTTAATAAGCGATTAAGAGCTGCTAAATTAATTGGTATTTGTTAAACTCAAGTCAATTAAATATGAGGTTTAAAATGACTGAAATTCATAGTAAAGCACGTATCCGTTGGGCTTGTCGCCGTGGCATGCTAGAGCTAGATGTATTGTTTATGCCCTTTGTAGAAGATGCTTTTGATTCACTTAGCGTTGAACAGCAAGCTATTTTTCAGCGTTTACTTACCGAAGAAGATCCTGACTTATTTGCTTGGTTTATGGGCCACAAAGAATGTAAAGATGAGCAGCTCAACAGCATGGTACAACTTATTTTAGACCGAGTTCGTGTATAGGTTTACAGTTACAGCAAACAAAACAGACCATAAACCTATTGTGGTCTTTTTTTGTGTTTTAATATTATTGCTGTGCTTATTTTTAAGTTCACTTGAGGCAATCATTTTTTGCATAGTTGTTAACTTTGTAGCGGCCATACTTGTATGGCTAAAAATGCAGGCAGTACAGCCACTTGAAGGCGTTATTATTTTAGCCCCAAAGCAGTTTAGGTTTGAAAATAGCACACGGTTAATTCAAGGCGAAATAAGTGCTAAAAGCCGCTTAATTGGCAATAGTGTTTGGCTTTATATTAAGGGTTTTAATAACAACTATTGGCTGATTATTACAGCCAATAGTGTTGATGTACAAAGCTATGCGCGCCTAAAACGCGCTACACTTAATGCAATTAACGCTGTGGAGTTAAAATAGTAGGTGTTGGATTAGCGTTTTGCTCTGGGTAATCAATAGTGTAGTGCAGGCCACGGCTTTCTTTGCGCTCAAGTGCACTGCGAATAATTAGTTCGGCAACTTGTACCAAATTACGCAGCTCTAACAAGTTATTACTAACTCTAAAGTTAGCGTAATAGTCATGTATTTCCTGCTGTAACAACTCAACTCTATGTAGTGCACGCTCTAAGCGTTTAGTTGAGCGCACAATACCCACGTAGTCCCACATAAACAACCTTAGTTCATGCCAGTTGTGAGTAATCACTATTTCTTCATCTGAATTAGCTACGCGGCTTTCATCCCAGTGCGGCAGATTAATGGGCTCTGGTGCATGTTCAATTTTGCTTAAAATGTCTTTTGCAGCCGCATGGGCAAACACAATACACTCTAGTAATGAGTTACTCGCCATACGATTAGCACCATGTAAGCCGGTATAAGCAACTTCACCTACTGCATATAAGTTATCTAAATCGGTTTTACCATTAAAGTCAGTCATTACTCCACCACAGGTATAATGCGCTGCAGGTACAACAGGAATAGGATCTTTGGTAATATCGAGCCCGACACTTAGACACTTTGCATATATAGTGGGGAAGTGCTCAATAATAAAATCTTTATCTTTGTGACTAATGTCTAAAAATACGCAATTGGCACCCAAACGTTTCATTTCAAAGTCGATAGCGCGAGCAACAATATCGCGAGGAGCAAGCTCTTCACGCTCATCAAACTCGTGCATAAATCGGCTGCCGTCGGGGCGTCTTAAATAAGCGCCTTCACCACGCATTGCTTCGGTAATTAAAAAGTTTTGTAATTCAGGGTGGTACAAACTGGTTGGATGAAACTGGTTAAATTCCATGTTCGCCACTCTACAACCCGCACGCCATGCCATAGCAATACCATCACCACTGGAAACATCAGGGTTTGAAGTATACAAATACACTTTACTAGCACCACCTGTCGCTAAAGCAACAAATTTAGCCGCAATTGTTTCTACTTTTTTGGCGTTTTTATTCCATACATACATGCCATTTATATGCGAGCTGGCTTTATTGCCGCTTTTATCTGTAATTAAATCAATGGCGTTGTAATGCTCTAACAGGGTGATGTTTTTGTGGGCTTGAACTTGGCTGATTAATGTAGTTTGTACGGCTTTACCAGTAGCGTCGGCGGCGTGTAAAATGCGTCGATGGCTGTGGCCGCCTTCACGCGTTAAATGAAAACGCTCTTTACCATGGCTATCCAGCTCTATATCAAACGGTACGCCTTGATTAATTAACCATTGCAAACAATCGTGGGCATTACTAGCGGTATAGTGCACTGCTTCTTTGTCGCATAAGCCACCGCCCGCATCGAGCGTGTCTTGTACATGTGATTCTATACTGTCATGTTTCTTATCAAATACCGCGGCTATACCACCTTGGGCATAGAGTGTGGAGCCTTCAGTGAGTGCTCCCTTACTGATTACGGTAACGTTACAATAGTTAGCTAAAGATAAGGCAAGTGATAAGCCCGCTGCGCCGCTACCTATAATAGCGACATCTGCAATGTGATGTTTATTTTGGTTCATGTCAGAGGTACTTTGCGGTTACAATGCCCATATAGAGCAATGTTTGTTTTCAATAGTGGTAGTTGTATCATATTTGCCATCATACCAAGTAGTAATTTTGGCTCTAACTACGGTTATTTACGACTATTTAATAAAAAAACAATATAAAGCAGAACTTTTTATTCATGTAAGAGTCAGAGTATCTGTGAACAATGGCGACACTATGAATGATAAGCAAAAATTAGACACAGGAGTACCGGCTCGAATGAGCGAGCAGGATCAAGATTTAGCGCTAGTTAAAAGGGTTCAGCAAGGAGATAAAAACGCCTTCAACCTATTAGTAAAGAAGTATCAAAACAAAATTGCCGGTTTGATCTCACGTTATGTGTCAAATCAGGGTGATATTGCAGATGTAGCACAAGAAGCGTTCATAAAAGCTTATCGTGCGCTTCCTAACTTTAGGGGCGATAGTGCCTTTTATACTTGGTTGTACCGTATTGCAGTAAATTGTGCTAAAAATTATTTAGTAGCTCAGGGGCGTAAACCGCCAGCAAGTGATATAGACGCACAAGATGCCGAGTTTTATGACTGCGCGGACTCAATGCGTTCTAACGCATCTCCTGAAAATTTACTGCTGAGCGAAGAAGTACGCGCTGTTATTTTTAATACGATTGATAGTTTGCCTGAAGATCTTAAAACCGCAATCACCCTCAGAGAAATTGAAGGGATGAGCTATGAAGAAATAGCTGTGGTAATGGATTGCCCAGTCGGGACGGTACGTTCGCGTATATTTCGTGCCCGTGAAGCAATTGATAACAAATTAAACCCATTAATAGGCGAGTCTTAGTATGATAAAAGCACACGTTAACAGGTTAGATGACGAATCGTTATCTGCATTACTTGACGGCGAGCAACAACTAGCAGATGCAAAAATTGCAGAGCAAGACGTTGCTACCTTTGGCCGTTATGCGTTAATTGGTGATGCAATGCGAGCTCAAAAAGATCACAGCGATATTCATATTGATATTAGCAAGCGTGTTGCGTTAGCACTCGAAAGCGAACCAGTATATGCAGATTTCAGTCAGTCTAAAGCGCAATCTGCGCCGCAAAGTGATACTATAAACGACAATAAAGTTGTGGCATTTAATTGGCGCAAGCCAGTGGCACAACTTGCGATTGCAGCAAGTGTTGCTATGTTTGCTATTGTAGGCGTAAATATGTTGCCACAGGGCGATGGCGCGCAACAAAGCGAAATTCCATTGCTGCAAACAACACCTTTTACAGGTACTGCATCACCAGTGAGTTATTCATCGGAGCCCGCGCTTAAAAACGCAGAAAATGGTTTGCGTGAATTGCAGCAGCAACGTATTGGCGCACTTGTTTTAGAGCATCAACGCCAAGCTCGTGTTGCACATTCATTAGAGGCTGCGCAAACGGATGCAAAAAAACCAGAGGAAAACAACTAATTAAATGAAAGTAATTACTTTTATTCTGTCGCTGGCAATCAGCTTTAATATCTTTGCCAGCGACACCAATCCTGCCAAAGATTTACTGCTTAAAATGGCTAATGCCGTTCATACCCGTAACTTTGACGCCTCGTTTGTGGTTGTTAAAGGCAAAACCATGGAACCCTACCGTTGGTTACATGCAAAACAAGATGACATTGAGATAGAACACTTAAGTTTACTCAATGGCGCGGGCCTAGAAATGGTACGCGTTGACAACCAAGTTACTTATTTTGAGCCGCAATCAGAGCCTTATTCACTTACAACTGATTCAATTGCAGGGCCAATTCCTGAAGTACTGTTTAAAAACGTTGAGCGTTTAAGTGGCCATTATGACTTTGTACTTGGTGGAAAAGGGCGTATATCAGGACGAGCAGCTCAGTTAGTACGTATAGAATCTAAAGATGAAGACAAATATAACTACTGGATTTGGCTTGATATGGAATCCTCTTTATTACTAAAAGCGGCCTATGTTAATCATCAAGGCGAAGCTTTAGAGCAACTGCAACTTACCCACATAAGTGTTACAGAGCAGCCTGCTAGTATGTTGCTGGAAATACTTAATCGCAACTTTCCAACCCCGTTACCAAATAACTCACTCGAAACATTGGACAGTAATACGGCAAAAACGTGGAAAATAGACTGGTTGCCAGCAGGCTTTGAATTATTAAAATCAGACCGCCATAAATTAGATTTAAATAATGAATTAACCGACTACTATTTATTTTCAGATGGCTTTGTAGAAGTGTCGGTATTTATACAAAGACCTTTGCCGGGTAAGCGCTTAAGTGGCTCACTCACCTCTGGGGCAACCACAGTTTATGTGCACAACGGCGGTAATTTTGATGTTTCGGTGGTGGGTAATATTCCTAGTTTAACGGCCAAAAAAATTGCAGAGTCGGTGACCCGCGCATTATAATCGATTTATAAAGAGTTGTTATGATAGAACAAACCTTAAAAGTTGTGGCCCTTAGTGGCCACATTGCACATTTAGAGGCACAACAAAAACAAGCATGCGAAGGCTGTAATGGTCGTTGTGGATCGCAGGTGTTTAGTAAGTTATTTGGCAGTGCTAAAAAAACCTTTCCCTATAAATTTGACACGCCCGTAGTGGTGGGACAAAAAATCACCTTATCGCTTGATGACAGCCACGTTGTTAAACACGCCTTTACTGTATATATGTTGCCGCTATTTTTAAGCCTAGGCTTTGCGCTAGTTGCCGCTGAATTACTGTTAGTTACCGAAGGATGGCAAATTTTAGCTGCTGCTTTGGGTGGCGGTATTGGCTTTTTAATGGCTAAAATGTGGGTTAAATCATTCAGGCATGATATCAAAGTGATAAAAATTCATCCAATTAGCCTTCCTTTAACTCAAATAGATGGTGATTGATGCCAATTAAATGTAAAATTGCCCGCTTACGCCACAACAACTTGAAAATATAAAAACAAATATTTTCAAGTTGTTTAGGTATATCTACTTAGTCCATTAAAATAGAGTTTAGAATCCATTTTATGAAGCATATCCGTAATTTTTCGATCATCGCCCACATTGACCATGGTAAATCGACCCTTTCAGATCGTTTGATCCAAGTTTGTGGTGGTTTAACCGACCGTGAAATGCAAAAACAGGTTTTGGATTCAATGGATATTGAGCGCGAACGTGGTATTACCATTAAAGCGCAAAGTGTAACCTTGAATTATAAAGCCAATGACGGCGAGATCTACCAACTTAACTTTATCGACACCCCAGGGCATGTTGATTTTACTTATGAAGTATCACGCTCATTAGCAGCATGTGAAGGTGCGTTACTCGTTGTAGATGCTGGTCAAGGTGTTGAAGCACAAACACTGGCAAATTGTTACACTGCCATTGAAATGAACTTAGAAGTTATTCCTGTACTTAATAAAATAGATTTACCACAAGCCGATCCGCTTCGTGTGGCTGAAGAAATTGAAGATATTATTGGTATTGACGCCCTAGATGCTGTGCAATGTAGCGCTAAAACTGGCGTTGGTATTGCCGAAGTACTTGAAATGATAGTTAAAGATATACCGCCACCGGTTGGCGATAAAGATGCTCCTCTTCAAGCACTTATAATTGACTCATGGTTTGACCCATACCAAGGTGTTGTATCATTAGTGCGCATTAAGCACGGTGAACTGCGCGCGGGCGACAAAATTAAAATCATGTCGAACGATCACGTACACACAGCCGATCAGGTAGGTGTATTTACACCAAAGCAAACTAACACAGGTATTTTAAGAACCGGTGAAGTAGGCTTTGTAATTGCTGGTATTAAAGAAATACATGGTGCACCTGTTGGCGATACTATCACTCATCAAAAAAATGCGGCACCATTGCGTTTACCTGGTTTTCAAAAAATAAAACCACAAGTGTATGCAGGTATGTTCCCAATTGCTTCTGATGAATATGAATCGTTTCGTGATGCGCTTAATAAATTAAGCTTAAACGATGCGTCGTTATTTTTCGAACCAGAGAACTCAACAGCACTTGGTTTTGGTTTTCGTTGTGGCTTTTTAGGCATGCTACACATGGAAATTATTCAAGAGCGTTTAGAACGTGAATACGATATTGATTTAATTACCACCGCACCAACCGTAATTTATGAAGTAGTGACTAAAAAAGACGGGACTTTCCAAATTGATAACCCATCTGATTTGCCTGCGGTAAACGATATTTTAGAAATTCGTGAACCGATTGTTGAAGCCAATATTTTAGTGCCGCAAGAATACTTAGGCAGTGTTATTACTTTGTGTGTTGATAAGCGTGGCATGCAAACTAAAATGTCATATCACGGTAAGCAAGTTGCGGTAACTTACGAACTGCCTATGGCAGAAGTAGTTATGGACTTTTTTGATAAATTAAAATCTACAAGCCGCGGTTTTGCTTCACTTGATTACAACTTTAAGCATTTCCAAACATCAGATATGGTACGTGTTGATATTTTAATCAACTCAGAGCGCGTCGACGCGCTGGCGATCATTGCTCACCGCGACAGCGCACAATCACGCGGTCGTCAATTAGCTGATGCGCTAAAAGAGCTAATTCCACGTCAAATGTTTGATATTGCGATTCAGGCAGCTATTGGCGGACATGTTATTGCCCGTACTACGATAAAACAGATGCGTAAAAACGTAATTGCTAAGTGTTACGGCGGTGATGTGAGTCGTAAGAAAAAGCTACTTAAAAAGCAAAAAGATGGTAAGAAACGCATGAAGCAAGTAGGTAACGTTGAAGTGCCTCAAGAAGCGTTTTTAGCTATTTTAAAAGTTGGTAAATAAAAACAAAGGATTATAAATGGCTGGCTATTTTTCAGTTTTATTGGTGCTATTAACCTTAGGCTCAGGTCTAATATGGTTAATAGACCACTTAATGTTTGCGCCGAAACGAAATGCGCATTTGGCTATGGCAGAGGCTTCTGCTGGTGGTAAATTAGATGAAGAAACTGCCGCATTAATTGCACCAGAGCCTATGCTTACAGAAACAGCAAAGTCGATTTTTCCGATGATTGCTGCTATCACTATATTTAGATCGTTTATGTTTGAACCGTTTCAAATACCTTCAGGTTCAATGATGCCTACTTTATTAGTAGGAGATTTTATTTTAGTGCAAAAGTATTCGTACGGGATTAAAGACCCTGTATGGCGCAGCCAATTAGTTGATGTAGGTGAGCCTGAGCGTGGTGATATTATTGTTTTTAAATACCCGCTAGACGAAAAGGTCGATTTTATTAAACGCACAATAGGCTTGCCTGGCGATAAAATAGTTTATCGTGATAAGCGTTTATATATTCAACCAAATTGTAAAGCTGGTGAAACCCAGCAGGGTGAGCTGCTTTGTAATGAATTTAATAAAATTGATTTTAAATTAATTAATGACGACGAATTTAAGCAAGGCTCAATGGCATTAGCGCGTTTAAATGAAAACTTAACTACGTTAAGCCATGATATTTTAATTAACCCTCAGGCGCCTGAACGTAAAGGGCGTTATTATCAGCAACCAGGTACACCTACCGATGAATGGGTTGTTCCTGCTGATCATTATTTTATGATGGGTGATAATCGCGATAACAGCCAAGATAGTCGCTTTTGGGGTTTTGTGCCAAAAGAAAACTTGGTGGGTAAAGCTGTCTTTATATGGATGAGTTTTGAATTTGATAATGGCCCAGATGACATTTTACCAGGATGGGTTCCAACTGGTGTTCGTTTTGAACGCCTAGGTAATATTCAATAGCAATGAAAAAAAATGTAACAGAACTATACAAAACAATAGACTACATATTTGCAGATCAAGGCTTGCTTGAGCAAGCAATGACGCATCGTAGTCATAAAGGTCAGCATAACGAGCGACTAGAATTTTTAGGCGATTCAATTTTAAGCTTTGTGATTGCAAATGCGCTGTATGCTAAATTTCCTAAAGCGCGTGAAGGCGATTTAAGCCGTATGCGCTCTACCTTAGTGCGTGGTCAAACATTGGCTGAATTTGGCTTAGAGTTTGGCTTAGGGGATTATTTACGCTTAGGTCCAGGCGAGCTAAAAAGTGGCGGCTTTCGTCGCGAGTCAACACTTGCCGATGCCGTAGAGGCGATTATTGGCGCTGTGTTTTTAGATTCGGATATTGAACGCTGTGGCGAATTAATTTTATCTTGGTACGAAGAGCGTTTAAATGCTATTTCACCAGGGCTTAATCAAAAAGATCCTAAGACCCTGCTGCAAGAGCATTTGCAAGCTCGTAAACTATCGTTACCGGGCTATACAGTTGTTGATACAAAAGGCCAGGCACACAATCAAACATTCACGGTTGAATGTATTGTTGATGGCATGGATAGCATTATTTCTGTTGGTAGCTCGCGTCGTAAAGCCGAACAAAAAGCTGCTGAAAAAGCATTGAAGATACTTAAAAATGAACCTTGATACCTTAATACAACCACACGATGGCGATATAGATACGTTTTGCGGCATGATCGCAATAGTAGGGCGCCCTAACGTAGGTAAATCTACTTTACTTAATAAAATTATTGAGCAAAAGGTTAGTATTACCTCACGTAAGCCACAAACCACACGCCACCGTATTATGGGTATTCATACCGAAGGTAAGCATCAAGCTGTTTACGTTGATACACCTGGCCTACACGTTGAAGAAAAACGTGCTATTAACCGCTTAATGAACCGCGCAGCATCAAGTTCAATTGGTGATGTAGAGCTTATTATATTTGTAGTTGAAGGCACCCACTGGAATGCCGATGACGACATGGTACTTAATAAAGTATCGCAAAGTGGTAAGCCGGTATTATTGGTGATCAATAAAATAGATTTAGTAAAAGATCGCGACCTAGTACTGCCTCATATGAAGTGGTTAGGCGACAAGTTTGACTTTATTGGTATTATGCCAGTGTCGGCTGAGCAAGGTAAAAATATCGACTTGATCAAAGCTGAAGTAACTAAACGCCTTCAGCCAAGTGAATTTTATTTTCCAGAAGACTACGTAACCGACCGTTCAATGCGCTTTATGGCAGCAGAAACCATTCGTGAAAAGCTAATGCGTTTTATGGGCGAGGAGCTACCGTATTCTGTTACTGTTGAAATAGAGCAGTTTAAATGGCAAGAAAACGGTATTTGGCATATCAATGGTTTAATACTCGTTGAGCGCGAAACACAAAAGCGTATGGTGATTGGTAATAAAGGCGAAAAGCTAAAAACCATTGGTCGCGAAGCACGTAAAGATCTTGAAGAAATGCTCGATAATAAAGTGTTTTTAGAGCTTTGGGTTAAAGTTAAATCGGGTTGGGCTGATGACGAGCGCGCATTAAGAAGCCTAGGTTATGGTGAAGACTAATAATCTGCTAGCAGTTTAAATTATGGATAGCGACTTCTACAGAGCGTATTTATTACATCGGCGTCCTTATAGTGACTCCCAAGTAATGCTTGATATGCTAGTAGAAGGCGTTGGCCAACTTAGAATGCTAGCCCGTATTAGTGGCCGCCAGGCCACTAAACATAAAGCGCAATTACAACCTTTCCAAGCCTTGTTGGTACATTACAACGGCAAGTACGATTTAAAATACATCAACAAATTTGAACTGCACGGAACGCCACTTTTTTTAAAAGGTGATGAGCTTTATTGCGGCTTTTATTTAAATGAATTAACTAATCGAATTGTGCCAATTAATGAACCGATTGATCAGGTTTTTCAGCTTTATAATACGCACTTAAAAAACCTTAATAGCGGTGCTAATTTACAAGCAGTACTGCGTTCTTACGAATTTCAACTATTAGAACTATTAGGTTATGGCGTCGATTTTAGTTTTGACGCCAGCGGTGAACCCATAGATGAAAAGCGAACGTATAGCTATTTTGCAGAAGTTGGCTTTTTAGTACAAGACGATCCGCGCTCTGGATTTAGCGGTTTGCAACTTAATGCCATAGCTAATCATGACTTTAGCCAAGCAGATGTGTTATATATGGCAAAGCAATTAAGCCGCTACTTATTAAAGCCACTACTTGGTAATAAACCATTAAAAAGTCGTGAGTTATTTGCGGCCTCTCAATAAACGTAATTTTACAGGTAAAATAATGAAAGATATTCTTTTGGGTGTAAACGTTGATCATATTGCAACACTTCGCCAAGCACGTGGCACTAGCTACCCTGATCCAGCACATGCAGCAAGTGTAGCTGAGCATGCAGGAGCCGACGGTATCACTATTCATTTACGTGAAGATCGCCGTCATATTCAAGACCGTGACGTGTATGTAATGGCTAAAACCATTCAAACACGCATGAACCTTGAAACAGCCGTAACCGATGAAATGATCAATATTGCACTTGAGGTAAAACCTGAGTACGTATGCCTAGTGCCAGAAAAACGCGAAGAGCTAACCACCGAAGGCGGACTTGATGTGGCGGGTAATCTTGAAAAAATTACCGCAGCAACAAAAACCTTGAGCGACGCAGGTATTAAAGTTTCGTTATTTATTGATGCTGATAAAGCGCAGCTAGATGCAGCTAAAGCAACAGGCGCTCCGTATGTTGAAATTCATACCGGTGCTTATGCAGATGCTACAACCGATGAGGCAATAAGCAAAGAGCTTGAACATATTCGCCAAGGCGTTAAATACGCAGCCAGTATTGGCTTAATTGTCAATGCGGGCCATGGTTTGCATTACCATAATGTAAAACCAATTGCCGCAATGGAAGAAATTTATGAGCTTAATATTGGTCACGCCATTATTGCTCGTGCCGCCATTGATGGGCTAGATAAAGCCGTACGCGATATGAAACGCTTAATGCTTGAAGCGCGTGCCTAAAGCCTCGCTTTAAATAAGCTACTTGAAGCTTCTTGCTACTTAGTTATATTAGGTGCATGGAGCTTCTAATTTTGAGCCCGGCTGTTATGCAAGTTAGCAACTAGCTTGGGTGAGTACAATTAAAGCCACTAAAAGTTAAGAATACACTGCTAAAATAGCGCCACTTGGATCGCGAATAATAAAATAGCTTTCGCCACCATATTCAGTCGGCCCTTTAATAATTTCGCCTCCTAACTCCAGCGTTTTTTGTGCGCTAAGCTGAGCATTTTCTACGCGAACATACATTAACCACTGCGCTGGTAAATCGGCGTTATCGCCCTTAGCATGGCAAATGCCTGCTATTGTCCCTTGTGCGTTATTCATATTAAAATCATTGTAACTGCCCATATCTACAGGCTCTTTTTGCCAACCAACAACGTGTGCATAAAAGTCGCTGATTTGCTGTGCATCAGCCACAGTAAGATCGCGCCATTCAATACTACCAATTACTTTGTTATTGCTCATAAAGTCTCTTCCTGTTTATTGTACTGATGGCGCAATAGCTATCGTTTTATAGTTTCGAGCCTTTAATCTTTAGCATCAAGTAGTAAGTTCTCTAGCTCGTCTTGTAGTTCAAATAACTCAGGTTCAATAGTGGCTAATACGCAGTTACTTTTTAACGCGGTTTCGATTGTTTCGGCCAGCGACTTTAATTTAGGTACGCCAGTGTAGCAACACGCACCATGTAACTTATGAATAATGCTCAGTACTTGTTTGCAGTCTTCATCGGCAATAGCTTGTGCTAATAGGCTAAGTGTTTCGGGCACGCTGAGTAATAACATATTGAGCATTTCTAATGCCAGCTCACTTTTACCGCCAGCATGTTGCAGTGCTATGCCCCAATCAAGGCGCACACTCTTAAAAGGGGGCGGGCTTTGTGGCATGTTTTTTAGTTTATCGCGGCTAACTGGTAGTTGTGGGCTGTGATCGCAAATAATTTGATTGAGCATGTCCTCATCAATCGGTTTAGTTAAATACCCTTCAAAACCGTCTTTTAATAGCTGCTCTTTTTCGCTATGCAGTGCATGTGCGGTCACTGCAATTATTGGAGTATCTTCGTTTAATGATGATTCTTTAATTAACTTACAGGCAGTAATACCATCCATAATTGGCATTTGTATGTCCATAAATATTACGTCGTACTTGTGGCTTTTACTTAAACTGTAAGCTTGCGAGCCATTGTGCGCAGTGTCTATTAGCTCAACCTGCTCATTAAGTAAGGTATAAATTAATTTTAAGTTAGCGTCATTATCGTCAACTACTAATACTTTTAACGGTAAGAGTGTTTGCTCATTTTGCTCAATGTTGTGCACCGGGTGATCTAATCGATACGGCGCGGCAAGTAGTTCACACAATTTACGATGGTTAAGCGGTTTACTTAAGCAGGCATCAGCGCCACTACCAATAAAGGCTTCACGCATACTATGCGATACCGTATTGAGCATTAAGTATAAATAATCGGTTGATTCACGTACCGCTTTTACATGGCTTTTTAAGCGCTGCATATCGTTAACTGAGGCCATATCACCTATGATACAAATATCATATTGCTGCTCTTTATTATCAATTGCAGTTAAAAATTCTGCGTCGCTAAAGCAGCCGGTCACACTTATTTGCCATTCGTTAAGCAAAGATAAAACTGCGTGATGGGTGTGCTCTTGTGGCTCTAAATATAAAACATGCTTACCGAGCAAAGATTTAGTTGGTAAGTCACTGGCAAACACATGATTAGGTAATCTAAATACGCCATTAAAGGTAAAGCAGGTGCCATTACCAGGGGCTGAGTTAAGTGTAATTTTACCACTCATGGCCTCTACAATATGCTTGGTGATAATTAGCCCCAAGCCAGTGCCACCAAATTTACGGGTAATACTTGAATCGGCTTGGCCAAAGGCGGTAAATAATGCATCTTGCTTATCAACAGGAATACCTACGCCTGTATCGGCCACTGAAACTAAAATTGAGGTGCGCTCATCATCGAGTAGTCTATGGCTAATGTCGACTTTTATAGCGCCTTTTTCGGTAAACTTAATTGCGTTACTTAATAAATTAATTAAAACTTGTTTTAATCGCGTAGGATCACCGGTTAGGTGATCGGGCACTTGCGGGCTAATATAAATAGACAGTTCAAGCTGCTTATCATGGGCGCTTGGGGCTAACAGCGTCATTACTTCGTTAACGGTATCGCGCAACTGAAACTGAATAGACTCAAGTTCCATAGCGCCTGCTTCTAATTTTGAAAAGTCTAATATATCGCTAATAATGGTCATTAAACTATTAGCCGACAGTTCAATGGTATCTAAGTAATCTTTTTGGTTTTTATTTAATGGCGTTTTATGCAGCTGACGCGTAAAACCAATCACGCCATTTAAAGGGGTGCGTAGCTCATGACTCATTTTTGCCAAAAAGTCAGATTTAACTCGGTTGGCATCTTGAGCTTCTTTTTTTGCCATAGTGAGCTGAATATTTTGCGTTTCGTACTGCTCTAATGTTTCGCGGTAATCACTGGTGGCTTGATCAATGTTTTTTTGCATTTCATCTTTTTGCATCACCATAGAGTAAGAAATAGTATTTAACCCTTCGCGGAGTAACTCAAACTCACCAATCATGGACTCGTTTAAACCAGTTTCTCTTTTACCTTCTACGAGCCTATCGGTTGCCAGTACTAATTTATTAAGAGGGGTCATAAACATATGGCTAAGTTTAAGTGCTAAAATAGCAGCCAGTACTAGGGCTAGTATAATAACAATACCACTGACCAGTAAGGCTCTTTGCTGGCCAATAACCGCTTGATCTCTATTTAACTGTAATACCACAGTTCCTAGTGAGGTTTGAAATATCGATTTATCCCATTTTGTATCAGGACTTGTGTGATTAATAATGGGTGTAAAAAAGGTAATTAAATCATCTGTTTTATGAACTTGAGTGGCATTAAGATTATTTAGTTGCTCGTTGTTGAGCAAGTCGTCAAACTCGCGATGATAGTTACTGGTTATTATTAGCTTATTATTGTCGTCAAATAATGCAATCGCCTTTACTACCGGGGAGTGCTTATTGTGGGTATAGCTAATGACACGATTTAGTAGTTGTTTGTTTTTTTCAAGTAATGGCTGCTCAAGCGCAATAGCAAGGGGCTCTGAAATAGTCGTCCCTTGTTGATATAAAATTTCATCAAGCTCAATGTAACGATTTATTGTAAAATAACCACCGAGTAACAATCCAATGATCACCGTGGGGATCAGAGTGAGTGTTAAAACAGAATCGCGTAAGCCTAATTTAGTCATATTGGGAGCGTTATTATTGTTATTAGCATGCTCAGAGTATATACGGATAATGAGGTATTCTGCAATTGGAGTCGATTCATCAAATGTTTAAGGTAATGCCTAATGGCGCAAATATTTAAAGCAACAAAAAAACCGCTAAAACAACAGTCTTTAGTGCTCGATATCACCGCCATGGATCACCATGGTCGCGGCATAGCTAAACATAATAATAAAGTGTGCTTTGTAAGTAATGCTTTGCCAAACGAGCAAGTAAAAGCCACCATTATCGCCGACAAAGCGCGTTATAGCGAAGCGCAAACGCATAAAGTATTACAGGCGAGTGAATATCGCGTAGCGCCGTTTTGTGAGCATTATAATCAATGTGGTGGTTGTCAGTTACAGCATTTAGATAGCAGCCAACAGGTAGTCGAAAAGCAAATAGCAGTGAGCAAATTATTTGAAAAGTTTGCCAAGCTTGATGAATTAAACTGGCAAGCACCCTTATTAAGTAAAGCCACTCATTACCGACGAAGTGCTCGTTTAGCGGTAATGTTTGATAAAAAAGCAAAAAAAATGCATGTAGGCTATAGAGCAAGTGGCTCTAAAAGTATTATTAGTATTAATGAGTGCCCAGTACTAAGTGAAGTATTTGCAAATGTATTTACTGTATTTGATAACTTAATTAATCAACACAAGGCATTGCACAGTGTATCTCACTTGCAATTGTGCCAAGGCGATGAGCAAAACTTTGTTATTATTCGCCACACAAAACCTATTTCAGAGGATATAAAAGCACTGGTAGCACAAAGTGCCGCTGAGCAACAATGGCAATTAGTGTGGCAAAGCGAAAGTGAAGTGATTGAACACTCACATTTAGCCATGCCATTTTATGCACTTGAAGAGTTAGGGTTAAAGTTTGAATTTGGCTTAAATAACTTTATCCAAGTTAATGCTAGCGTTAATCAAGCAATGCTTAAACAAGCACAAAATTGGCTGGCACTAAAAGGCGACGAAAACGTATTAGATTTATTTTGTGGTATTGGTAACTTTTCACTAGTGCTGGCAAAACAAGCAAAAACAGTAATTGGTGTAGAAGGGGTTGCTTCAGCGGTTGCAATGGCAACGCAAAATGCGCACACTAACTCAATCACTAATGCTCAATTTAATTGCTTTGATTTAACAAATAAAATTGAAACGGCTTCGTGGTTTAATAAAAATTTAGATGTACTGGTGTTAGACCCCTCACGTACTGGGGCAATAACGGTATTAGAACAACTTCCTTTAAAGCAGTTTAAAACTATTTTATACGTCTCATGCGACCCTGTTACTTTAGCCCGTGACAGCGCTATTATTTCGCAAGCAGGCTTTGAGCTGCATAAAATTGGGCTAATGAATATGTTTCCGCACACCGGACATATTGAAACTATGGCGTTATTTCAACGGAGGTAAAGCGCATTATGGTAGCTACACGTCAATCACATCAACAGGATGAAACCGGGGACTTTACTAGTCGCTTAAAGTTGCTTGCTCTGTCGGCAGAAAAAGTAGAGCTGCTTAATAAAGCACAGGCACTTTGTTTAGCGTGCGACAATACCACCCGACAAAGCACAGCCATTGAAATGGTCGAAATTTTAGCTGAGCTTAATCTTGATGCAGACTCATTAGCTACTGCTTATTTAACGCCGTATTTTATAAATAACTTAGTCACCCTTGAAACTGTTGAAGAGCAGCTAGGTAGCAGTATTGCGGTATTGCTAAGCGGGGTCGCACAAATGGCGACTATTAGCACTTTGGCGCATCAAGGAAAAGGCACGGTACAGGTTGATAATATTCGCCGTATGTTACTTGCTATGGTAGAGGATGTGCGCGCGGTTGTTATTAAGTTAGCAGAGCAAGTATGTCATTTACGCAATGTAAAAAATGCCGCAGAAGAAGAGCGCGTTATTGCCGCCAAAGAAACCGCTGACATTTTTGCACCACTGGCAAACCGCTTAGGTATAGGGCAATTAAAGTGGGAGCTTGAAGACTTATCGTTTAGGTATTTACACCCCAATATTTATAAAAACATTGCCAAACAGCTTGATGACAAACGCTTAGCGCGTGAAGCCTACATGGAAGACATGGTAGCGCAAGTTAAAAACCGCTTAAGCGAAGCGGGCATAGAAGCTGAGGTTTACGGGCGACCAAAGCATATTTACAGCATTTATAAAAAAATGGCGCAAAAAAACTACGAGTTTGATCAACTGTTTGATATTCGCGCAATGCGTATTGTAGTGCAGCGCCTGCAAGATTGTTACGGTGCACTGGGCATAGTGCACACTAACTGGCGTCATTTGCATAAAGAGTTTGACGACTACGTAGCCACGCCAAAGCAAAATGGCTATCAGTCTATTCATACCGTGGTATTTGGCCCCGAAGGCAAAACGGTAGAGATTCAAATTCGCACCAGCGATATGCACCAAGATGCCGAGTTGGGTGTTGCTGCGCATTGGATGTATAAAGAAGGCGCATTGCCAGGGCGAGGCTCAGGTTATGAGCAAAAAATTAGCTGGTTGCGTAAACTATTACAATGGCAAGAAGAAGTGGTTGATGGTAGCGACCTAGCGCAAGAGCTTAAAAACCAAGTGGTAGAAGACCGTGTATACGTATTTACCCCGCGCGGCGATATTTTTGATTTACCACTGGGAGCAACACCATTAGATTTTGCTTATTATATTCACTCTAATGTGGGGCATCGTTGTATTGGCGCTAAAGTATTTGGCAAAATTGTGCCATTTACCCATCAGTTAAGCACCGGCGATCAGGTAGAAATTCTTACCCAAAAACAGCCAAACCCCAGCCGCGATTGGTTAAACCCGTCATTAGGCTATATAAAATCATCGCGTGCTAGAGCAAAAATACACCATTGGTTTAAACAGCTCGATCGCGACAAAAATCTTAGTGCCGGTAAAGAAATACTTGATAACGAACTGCAAAAGCTCGATTTAAATTATAGAGACTTAGCACCCGCTATTAAGCGTTTTAACTTTAAAGAGCTCGACGATTTAATGGTCGCCATTGGCGCAGGCGATATTCGCCTTAATCAAATGCTTAACTTTGTTACCGATCGCCCCGAAGACGAGCCGGTAATACGCTTTAAAACCCCAACAAAAGTAACCGGT
Organism: Pseudoalteromonas sp. JB197; assembly: GCF_002332205.1. Taxonomy (NCBI): domain Bacteria; kingdom Pseudomonadati; phylum Pseudomonadota; class Gammaproteobacteria; order Alteromonadales; family Pseudoalteromonadaceae; genus Pseudoalteromonas; species Pseudoalteromonas sp. JB197. The sequence goes on along the minus strand of NZ_NRGZ01000001.1, from coordinate 2,001,935 downwards.
GATAATAACGGTATTGTGGTTGACGGCGTAGGCAGTTTAATGAGTCATGTTGCTAAATGTTGTCGTCCGGTTCCGGGGGATGAAATTATTGGCTATATAACGCAAGGGCGCGGTATTGGTGTACATCGTGATGATTGCGACTCGTTTGATAATTTAAAAAACCAGCACCCAGAGCGGGTTATTTCTGTAAGCTGGTCAGACGATATTCATAACTCCTATGCGCTAAGTATTAGAATAGAAGCCAGCGACCGCTCAGGTTTAATTCGCGACATAAGTGTAGTGTTAGCCAACGAAAAAGTGAATGTGCTAAATATGAATGTAAATACCGTTGATGATAATCAAATTGCTATATTTACTATGCAAATAGAGGTACACGATCTGTCGGGTACTAATAGAGTGCTTTCTAAGTTACACCAAATTGAAGGTGTACACAGTGCAAAGCGAGGGCAATAAATATGGCAGATAACGCCGCGCTTGCGCAACTACTAAATATAATGAAAACGCTAAGAGATCCTGAGCTTGGTTGCCCCTGGGATCGTAAGCAAACTTTTAGCTCAATAGTGCCGCACACTATTGAGGAAGCGTTTGAAGTGGCCGATTGCATTGAATCGGGCAATTTAGGTGAGCTTAAAAATGAACTTGGCGATTTACTCTTTCAAATTGTGTTTTATGCTCAACTTGCAAATGAGCAAAAACTATTTGATTTTAACGATATAGTGACACAAGTAAACGCTAAACTTACGCGCCGCCATCCTCATGTGTTCGACAAGCAAACAGCGCTAAGCGATGATGAGCTTGCAGCGCAGTGGCAAGCAATTAAGGCACAAGAGCGCAGCGCTAAAACTGCAAGCGCTACATCTTCGCTGTGGCAAGATATTCCCGTTAATATGCCAAGCTTAAGCAAAGCTAAAAAAATTCAGCAGCGGGTAGCAGCTCTTGGTTTTGATTGGCCAAGTTACCATGGTGCATTGGATAAAGTGAGCGAAGAAGTAGACGAAGTAAAAGAAGCACTCGCTCACAATCCGTATTCAGATCATAGTGCAGAAGAGCTGGGCGATTTACTGTTTGCTACAGTAAACGTTGCGCGCCATATAAAGCGCGACCCAGAGCAATTACTGCGCAGCGCCAGCGACAAGTTTTCAACTCGCTTTGAAAAAGTCCAAGCTTATTTAAATGCCCAAGGTAAATGTTTAGAGTCTGCCACGCTTGATGAGATGGATGCAGCATGGGATGAGATCAAAAAAGTCAAATAGTTTGTAGTAAAATTATGGCTGTTTTTTGTGCTTACAATTTCTAATTTTAGCTGGATTGATTGGCTATGCTTTGGTACAATTTCTCCCCGTCCTGTTTATATTCCAAAATCACTTGTTTGGGTATTATATTCCTTTTAATTCCTGATATTCTAGGGTTCGCATGAGTACAAAATTTATCTTCGTTACCGGCGGGGTTGTTTCTTCGTTGGGTAAAGGTATTGCAGCAGCATCATTGGCAGCTATTTTAGAGGCCCGTGGCTTAAATGTTACTATCTTAAAGCTGGATCCTTACATCAACGTTGATCCAGGCACAATGAGCCCAATTCAACATGGTGAAGTATACGTTACAGAAGACGGCGCAGAGACCGATCTAGACTTAGGTCACTATGAGCGCTTTATTCGCACCAAAATGACAAGTCGCAATAATTTTACACAAGGTCGTGTATACAAAGATGTATTACATCGTGAGCGACGTGGCGAGTACCTTGGAGCAACAATTCAGGTAATTCCACATATTACCAACGATATTAAGCAACGTGTTTATTCTGGCGCTGAAGGTTATGATATAGCACTTGTTGAAATTGGCGGTACAGTGGGTGACATAGAGTCACAACCATTTTTAGAAGCAATTCGTCAAATGGGTACAGAAATAGGCCGTGAGCGTGCGTTATTTATTCACTTAACGCTAGTACCATTTTTAGGCCCTGCAGGCGAAGTGAAAACTAAGCCAACGCAGCACTCGGTTAAAGAACTACGTTCAATTGGTATTCAACCAGATATTCTTATTTGTCGCTCAGATCGTAAGCTGCCAAGTAACGAACGTGCAAAAATTGCATTGTTTACCAACGTAGAAGAAAAAGCGGTTATATCACTACCAGATGTAGACAGTATTTATAAAATTCCTGCGCTATTAAAGTCGCAAGATTTAGATTACTTTGTATGTCGTCGTTTTCATTTAGATGTCCCTGAAGCTGACCTTGTTGAATGGGAACAAGTACTTTATCAAGAGTCTAACCCTACAGGTGAAGTAACTATTGGTATGGTAGGTAAATACATTGAATTACCAGATGCGTATAAATCTGTAAACGAAGCATTGAAACATGCCGGTCTGAAAAATCGTTTAACGGTAAATATTCAATACATTGACTCACAAGACTTAGAAACCAAAGGCGTTGATTCGTTAGCTCATCTAGATGCTATTTTAGTGCCTGGTGGTTTTGGTGGTCGTGGCGTTGAAGGTAAAATATTAGCGGCTAAATACGCGCGTGAAAACAAAGTGCCTTACTTAGGTATTTGTTTAGGTATGCAAGTGGCGTTAATTGAATACGCTCGTAACGTAGCCGGCCTTGTTGATGCAAACTCAACTGAATTTAACGCACAATCTGCAAGCCCTGTAGTTGGCTTAATTACCGAATGGCTAGATGCTGAGGGTAAAGTAGAGCAGCGTGATGAAAAATCAGACTTAGGTGGCACTATGCGTTTAGGCGCACAAAAATGTCATTTAACACCGGGTTCTAAAGTGCATGCAGTATACGGTAGCGATGAAATAGTAGAACGTCATCGTCATCGCTACGAAGTTAATAATAACTTTGTAGAGCAGCTAGAAAAAGCAGGTTTAAGCTTTACTGGTTTATCAGAAGATAAAAAACTAGTAGAAATTATTGAAAACAAAGATCACCCTTGGTTTATTGCAGCGCAATTCCACCCGGAATTCACTTCAACACCACGCGATGGTCACCCGCTATTTGAAGGGTTTGTAGCTGCGGCTCACATCCACCAAAAAGCGTCTTCGTAATATTAATAGGCCGTGCATATTGCACGGCTTATTTGTTTTAAATGCCAACCAAATTAGTTTAAATTAAGTTGGCAGTAATTCACCATTTTGGGAATATAGAGGAATCAAGATGTCAGTAATCGTAAAAGTAATTGGTCGCGAAATTATGGATTCGCGTGGTAACCCAACTGTTGAAGCTGATGTACATTTAGCTGATGGTTCATGGGGCCGTGCTGCGGCGCCGTCTGGCGCATCTACAGGGACTCGCGAAGCATTAGAATTACGCGATGGTGATAAATCTCGTTATTTAGGTAAAGGCGTATTAAAAGCTGTAGGTTTTATTAATAATGAAATCGCAACCGCTTTAGCAGGCCAAAATGCACTTGAGCAAAGCACTGTTGATCAAGTAATGCTAGATTTAGATGGTACCGAAAACAAAGAAAAACTAGGTGCTAACGCAATCTTAGCAGTATCGCTAGCAACGGCTAAAGCTGCTGCACAATCTAAAAAAGTTGAGCTTTATGAACATATCGCTGACTTAAACGGTACTCCGGGTGTTTACTCTATGCCATTGCCAATGATGAACATTATCAACGGCGGCGAACATGCAGATAACTCTGTAGATATTCAAGAGTTTATGATCCAACCAATTGGCGCTAAAAACTTCCGTGAAGCTCTACGCATGGGCGCAGAAATATTTCACAGCCTAGCTAAAGTACTAAAAGCAGACGGTCACTCAACAGCGGTAGGTGACGAAGGTGGTTTTGCACCAAACCTTGCATCTAACGAAGCGGCACTAGCTGCAATTAAAGTAGCTGTTGCAAATGCAGGCTACGAGCTAGGTAAAGACATTACATTAGCGCTAGATTGTGCTGCCTCTGAGTTTTACGACAAAGAAGCAAATATTTACAATCTTAAAGGTGAAGGCAAAAAGTTCACTTCTGAAGAATTTAACTTCTTCTTACAAGATTTAACTCAGCAATACCCAATCGTGTCTATCGAAGATGGCCTTGATGAGTCTGACTGGGATGGCTTTGCACACCAAACTAAACTAATGGGTGATAAAATCCAATTAGTGGGTGACGATTTGTTTGTAACCAATACTAAGATTTTAAAACGTGGTATCGACAACGGTATTGCTAACTCAATCTTAATAAAGTTTAACCAAATTGGTTCTTTAACTGAGACATTAGCTGCAATTAAAATGGCTAAAGATGCTGGTTTTACAGTTGTTATTTCTCATCGCTCAGGCGAAACAGAAGATTCAACCATTGCAGATTTAGCAGTAGGTACAGCCGCAGGTCAAATTAAAACTGGTTCATTAAGCCGCTCTGATCGTGTTGCTAAGTACAACCAATTGCTTCGTATTGAAGAGCAATTAGGCGCTAAAGCACCGTACAACGGTTTAAAAGAAGTTAAAGGTCAGTAATTCTTTAATTAGAATATGATGTTAAGCTTATAAATCCTCACTTTGGTGGGGATTTTTTTTGCCTAGGTAAAAAGTAAAACAGTAACCAGAAAATCAGAAGTGAGATAACTGTCAGTAACAGTTTAAATACGATTTTTAGGTGGGGTTTTCTATCTCTCTTTTTAGTTTAAATATGTTAAAAGTAGTGTGAAAAGACTTTAAGTGAATATATGCACAAAGAGGTTATGAGGCGCTACGCTTTAGAGAAGCTAAAAAGACTAAATAATGTGTCTTGTCACTGCTCATTTACTCTCATTTTTTCTCTTTGTGCAAAAATTTTAAATGATTTACTCACAACGGAGTTTTTCAAGTTAGTTGTCGCCTCAAGTTAAATTTTATGCCGCTCTAATTTACTTCTATTTGTACAAATTAAAGTTGAAACTGCTGTTTTAAAATTTCGCCGGTAAAGCTGGTTTTTAAATAAAAGCCACGGGGCAGGGTTTTAATAATTTTACCATTAGGGCCAATAGCATCGGTTACTATTTTACTGTGCGCGGCTTTAGGGCGAATTTGAATTGCGTCACCTAAATGCCCCGATATTTCATCAATACGCCCTAGCGCAATAAGCTCCATTTGTTCTTCCCAATCGCGTTGCAATAAAGCGTCTTGCTCAGGTGTGGGTTGCCATAAAAAGCCGCTGCCTATGGTTCTATCAAACGGGGCTATGTCGCGCTCACTGAGTATAGGCAACCAAAGTACATGGTTTAGTTTTTTACGTACGCTGCTTGCGTGCCAGGTCATGCCAGTAACGTTAATGAGTGGGGTTACCGACACAAAGGTGGTTTCTAGCGGCTTGCCTTTATAAGAAATTGGCAATGTTTTTAGCTCTATGCCTAAATCTTCAAAATCGGGCAGTGGTTTTGAGCCTGCAGTTGCGCCTAATACATATTCAATTAATTGCCCCGTCCAGCCTTTTTCACGGAGTAAATCGTCAGGCGTTTTAAAGTTATACTCATTGGCTAATTGGCCAAGGGTAAGCCCAGCAATATTATTAACACGCTGCATTAAGTCATTAATTGAATGTGGTTTTATAGGTCGCATACTGTTTATTTAAGTTGAATAAATACCATCGCCATGATAGCAAATCAGTCCAGCCGTGGATATCTTTGCCTTTGAGTGTTTTTTGTGCACCTTGGGTTTGGTGCAATTTCGCACACTTTAATAAACAGTTAAATAAATATAAGCCCATGAATTATAATGAAATTTAAAAATAAACTGTTCAGTTTTCATTAAGTGACACTAAGGTTGTTTGAATGAGTACACATATATAAACATGTTTATCCACAGAATCTGTGGAGAAATCCAGTTTTGCGATCTTATATTGTGGATTTGTTTGCTAAATGAGCGTGTTTTACAAAAGTTATGCACAAGCTGTGAGTAACCACAGTAAATATTCCAATATTGTTTGCCGTAAAGCAGGTAATGTGGAACAATCATTAAAAATCGACTTACAAATGAGGCACTAAGGTGATTGATGCCGAAGGTTTTCGTGCCAATGTCGGAATTGTAATTTGCAATAACCAAGGACAAGTGTTTTGGGCTAGACGTTATGGTCAACATTCTTGGCAATTTCCCCAAGGCGGTGTTGACGATGGTGAAACGCCAGAACAAACCATGTACCGCGAATTACACGAAGAAGTAGGCTTGCGACCAGAAGATGTAGAGATAGTCGCAAGTTCTAAACATTGGTTACGCTATAAGTTACCCAAACGATTAATACGCCGTGACTCAAGTCCGGTATGTATTGGGCAAAAACAAAAATGGTTTTTACTAAAACTACGCTGTAAAGATGAGGACGTAAATTTACTTAAAACCCATCATCCTGAATTTGATGATTGGCGCTGGGTAAGTTATTGGTATCCGGTAAGGCAGGTGGTGTCGTTTAAACGCGATGTTTATCGGCGTGTAATGAAAGAGTTTGCTCCTTTTGCTATGCCTTTTAATAAACGCGAACAGCAAAAAGATCATTGGCGAAATAAAAGGTAGTTAGTTTAGTAAATTAAAGGAGCAGGACATGCTGGCAACACTTAGGTCTATTGCAGAGTCGGTTTCGCAACAAGCGAATTTAGACAGTGCTTTAGCGTGCTTTGTGACAATGGTTAAAGAAGCCATGCAAACCCAGTGCTGCTCTATTTATTTTGCTGACTACAGCCAAGATAACTTTGTACTTATGGCCACCGAAGGATTAAACCCTGATGCGGTGGGTAAGTTTAGAATTGGCTTTACCGAAGGCCTAGTAGGGCTGGTGGCACAGCGCGAGGAGGCAATTAATATTGCCTTTGCCAAATCTCATCCTCGCTTTAAGCTCTCCCCAGAAGTTAACGAAGAAGGCTATAACGCATTTTTGTCTGTGCCGGTGGTGCATCAAAAAAAAGTACTGGGCGTTATTGTAGTACAACAAAAAATGGCGCGTGTATTTAGCCAAGATGAAGAATCGTTTTTAATTACTTTGTCGGCGCAACTTGCCTCACAATTAGCGCATGCTGAAATAAAAGAAGTATTGCGTCAAGATGAGTCTTCTCATCAAACCTCGGTATTAAAAGGGGTGTCGAGTGCTCCGGGTATTAGTATTGGCCATGCATTTGTAGTTATTCCTAAAGTTAACTTTAAATCAATTGAGCTTGAAAAAGAAAGCGATGTAAATGAGCAACGACGCTTATTTACCCAAGCCGTATCGGCAACCCGAAAAGAATTTAATACACTATCAATGACACTAAGTGATTCTATTCCGCATGAAGCTTTGGCTGTTTTTGATGTTTATCAGCAATTACTCGATGCTAAAAGCTTAGGTCATAACGTTGAGATGGAGTTGCAACAAGGTTGGTGTGCAAAAAGCGCCTTAAAAATAGTAATTGAGCGTTTAATCGCTCAGTTTAATGCCATGCAAGACCCATACATAAAAGAGCGCGCGGTTGATGTTAAAGACATTGGCCTGCGAGTGTTGCACCACCTTGTTAATACCGAATTCGCAATAAAAGATTATCCACCCAATACCATACTTATAGCGCATACACTTACTCCAGCCATGCTGGCTGAGGTGCCTAACGATCGCTTAGTGGGGGTGGTGAGCATAAATGGCTCGGCAAACAGTCATGCGTCAATATTAACCCGTGCTATGGGCGTGCCTGCTATTTGGGGCATCGAAGATATTCCATTACTGCAATTAAATAGTAAACCAATGATTTTGGATGCGTTTTCGGGGCGGTTATATATTTCCCCATCGCAAATGCTAATTGATGAATACACAGAATTACAGCACCAAGACAACTTACTTAATAATCGTTTTTTAGCCGAGCAAAACTTTACAGCGGTCACCCTTGATGGTGAACACATAAGTTTACTACTCAATGCGGGGCTGGAGTTAAACACGCAGCAAAACAGTGCCCATATTTGTGACGGCGTTGGCTTGTACCGCACCGAAGCCTGGTTTATGCAAAAAGGGCAGTTTCCATCGCAATCAGAGCAAGAAACCTGGTACCGAGAAGTACTTAATAGTTATTACCCTAATCCGGTAGTAATGCGAACGTTAGATATTGGTGGCGATAAAGTTCTCGATTATTTTAATATTACCGAAGAAAATCCCTTTTTAGGTTGGCGTGGTATTCGCATTAGTTTAGATCACCCTGAGCTATTTTTAGATCAGCTCAAAGCCATGCTTAAAGCAAATATAGGCTTAGGTAATTTAAAAATAATGCTGCCGATGATAAGTGGTACAGAAGAAGTAGACGAATCATTAGCTCTTTTTGAGCAAGCGTATTTTGAGCTGAACGAGCAATACCCAGAGCAAACAATTGAACGACCCGATATAGGTATTATGCTTGAAGTACCGTCGAGTGTATTTATGCTGGCAGACTGGTCTAAAAAAGTCGATTTTTGCTCAGTGGGCAGTAACGATTTAACGCAATACCTGCTTGCTGTAGACAGATCAAACGCGCGGGTTGCAGAACTGTTTAACCCGTATCACCCTGCAGTGCTCAGAGTATTAAATAAAGTGGCTCGTGAGTGCCAGCAATGCGAGCTACCGTTTAGTTTATGCGGCGAGCTTGGCGGCGATCCTGAAGGCGCAATATTACTTATTGCCATGGGGTATCGTCGTTTAAGTATGAACTTATCATCATTAAATAAAGTTAAATGGGTGCTTAGGCGCTTACATGTCAGCGAAATGGAAGCATTACTTAAAGAGTGCTTAGCGCAATCGTCGGCTAAGCAAGTATTACGTTTAACTCGCAGCTTTATGATAGAGCATGAGTTAGGCAACTTATTTTACACCCCAAAATAAATTCTCGTGTTAACTGTAATCAGAATCCATTAAGATACGCGCATAATAAAAGGTATATGGGATAACTATGTATGATCTAGGATTATTGGTTGCAAGTTGCGCGCTACTAGGCTGTGTTGTCGGGTTTTTAGCCGGGTTACTCGGAATTGGTGGTGGCTTAATTATTGTGCCAGTATTAAGTGCCTTATTACTCGCTTTTAATGTAACGGCTACTGAAAACGTATTAGTTATTGCCATTGCAACATCGCTTGCCTCTATTTTGTTTACCTCTACATCTTCAGCGCTGGCTCATCATAAAAATGATAACGTGCCTTGGGTTATTGCACCTTGGGTTATGTCGGGCGTAGCTGTTGGCGCGCTAATTAGTGGCTTTGCTGCAAGCTTAATCCCCGAGCAAATATTACGTACGGTATTTGCTGTAAGCGTGGTATTTATTGCTTTAAGAATGGTGTTATCAGCTCGCAATAAACCTTTGTCAGAAAAACCTTTACCGTCGGGTCCTATTTTAGGCAGCTTATGCGCCATTATGGGGGGGCTATCAGGGTTAATAGGTATAGGTGGTGGCGCACTAATAGTGCCTTTACTGCATTATTTTTCGGTTGATATTAAAAAGGCCATAGGCTGCGCTGCAGCATGCGGAATTGTTATCGCCTTTTTTGGCTCTATTGGTTATATCAGTGCCGGATGGCAGGTTACCGATTTAGAACACGGTTTTGCAGGGTTTGTATACTTACCCGCATTATTTGGGATTGTAATTACCTCGTGGTTTATAGCGCCTATTGGCGCTAAAGCAACCCACTATTTACCGGTTAATACAATAAAGAAAGTTTTCGCGGTGTTACTTGTTATCATCGCAATTAAAATGGTTTTTAGCTAAAGGTTTATTTTTATGGCACTGGAATTTCCTGTAATCGATCCGATCATATTTTCTGTCGGGCCACTGAGCGTACGTTGGTACGGATTAATGTATTTAATAGGTTTTGCATTTGCAATGTGGTTTGCAAATCGCCAAGCGGCAAAACCAAATTCAGGTTGGACTAAAGACCAAGTAGGCGACTTCCTATTTTACGGCATGCTAGGGGTAATTCTTGGTGGGCGTATTGGTTATGTATTATTTTATCAATTTAGCTATTTTATAGAAAACCCCCTATATTTGTTCAGGATAGATCAAGGTGGAATGTCGTTTCATGGTGGCACCTTAGGAGTGATAACCACGGTTGTTATTTTTGCTTGGACACGTAAAAAGTCAATACTGCAAGTAGGCGACTTTGTTGCACCGCTTGTACCGGTAGGTTTATTAGCTGGACGTATAGGTAACTTTATAAATGGTGAGCTTTGGGGTCGAGTAAGCGATGTACCATGGGCTATGGTATTTCCAACCGGCGGGCCGTTAGCACGCCATCCATCGCAGCTATACGAAGCATTTTTTGAAGGCTTAGTATTATTTTTAATTTTACAGTGGTTTATTAAAAAGCCTCGCCCTGCTGGTAGTGTAGCGGGTGTATTTTTACTAGGTTACGGCACATTTAGATTTTGTATTGAGTACTTTCGCCAACCAGATGCACAGCTGGGTTTATTTGCTGATTTTATCTCGATGGGGCAAATACTCTCGCTGCCTATGATAGTAGGCGGATTAGGCTTATTAATTTGGGCTTATAAGCAAGCACCACAAAAAACAGCGGTAAAGGGTTAGAATAAATACCATGAAACAATATTTACAATTATGTCAGCGTATTGTTGATGAAGGCCAGTGGGTAGAAAACAAACGTACGGGCACACGCTGTTTAACCGTGATCAACGCCGATTTAGAGTACGATGTGGCGAATAATCAGTTTCCTATGATCACCACACGTAAAAGCTATTACAAAGCAGCTATTGCCGAATTACTCGGTTACTTGCGTGGCTACGATAGCGCGGCACAGTTTCGCGAAATAGGCTGTAAAACCTGGGATGCAAACGCAAACGAAAATAGCGCTTGGCTTAATAATCCGCACCGTAAAGGTGAGGACGACATGGGCCGTGTTTATGGCGTACAAGGGCGTGCTTGGCAGCGCCCAGATGGCTCAACGCTAGACCAACTAGCAAAAGTAATTAATAACTTAAAAAATGGTATAGACGATCGCGGTGAAATAATTAGTTTTTATAACCCAGGCGAATTTGAGCTTGGCTGTTTACGCCCGTGTATGCACACGCACACGTTTTCATTATTAGGTGACACACTTTATTTAACGTCAATTCAGCGTAGCTGCGACGTACCGCTAGGGCTTAATTTTAATCAAATTCAGTGTTTTGTATTACTGGCATTAGTGGCGCAAATTACTGGGCATAAAGCGGGTAAGGCGTATCATAAAATTACCAACGCGCATATTTATGAAAACCAGCTTGAGCTAATGCGCGATGTGCAGTTAAAACGCGAGCCATTTGCATCGCCGCAGTTAAAAATTAATCCAAACATTAAATCACTAAACGATATAGAAACCTGGGTAACACGCGATGACTTTGAAGTGACAGGTTATGAGTGTCACGAAGCTATTCAATACCCATTTTCGGTATAACAAAACAGATTAAGGAAAACACCATGAAAGCAGTGATCCCCGTAGCGGGCCTCGGAACACGCATGTTACCAGCCACCAAAGCAATTCCAAAAGAAATGCTACCGGTTGTTGACCGTCCACTAATTCAGTACGTAGTTAACGAAGCCGTTGCCGCAGGTATTAAAGAAATAGTACTGGTAACGCATTCAAGTAAAAACTCAATCGAAAACCACTTCGACACCAGTTTTGAGCTTGAAGCCACACTAGAAAAACGAGTAAAACGACAGCTACTTGCCGAAATACAGTCTATTTGTCCTAAAGATGTAACCATTATTCAAGTACGCCAAGGCGAGGCCAAAGGCCTAGGGCATGCAATTAACTGTGCAGCGCCAATTATAGGTAACGAACCATTTGTGGTTATTTTACCCGATGTAATAATTGATGATATGGAAAGCGATCTTAGTAAAGATAACTTGGCCGAAATGATCAGCCGCTTTGAGCAAACTCAACATAGCCAAATAATGGTAGAGCCAGTACCAATGGCTGAAGTTGATCAATTTGGTGTTGTTGACTTAGGCAGTGTTGAGCTAAAACAAGGCGAAAGTTCGCCAATTCATAATATGGTAGAAAAGCCACCAGTTAACGAAGCACCATCAAACCTTGCTGTAGTAGGGCGCTATGTATTGAGTAAAAATATTTGGCCATTACTTGCTAAAACACCGCAAGGTGCTGGTAACGAAATTCAGCTTACAGACGCTATTGCCATGCTAATGCAGCACGAAACTGTTGATGCATACGCAATTAAAGGGCGTAGCCACGACTGTGGTAGTAAAATTGGTTATCTTAAAGCAACTATTGAGTTTGCACTGCGTCGTGAAGAATTTTCTGACGAGTTAAAAACGTTTATTAAAACATTAATTTAACATACCTGCTTTTTATAAAAGTAATTAAAAGACGCCTATATGGCGTCTTTTTTGTTGTATAGTAATTATTCATCGCGTAAGTGATAAACAGTAATAGTGAGTTATTTAATTCGTTAAAGTGATCATGTTTTTAATGAAATTGAGGCTAATGTGTAATAAAAATCTATAGGAAAGTCACATGATAAAAAAACACTTAATAAAATTGTTAAGTCTTAGCCTTATAGTACTTTGCGGATGCAGTAGTAAAGTTAAAGAGGCTCAAAACAATGCTACTACCACAAATAAGGCTAGTAATGAGGTTACTATTTCGGCAGAAGAATTAGCGCAATTAAGAGCATCATCCCAACAATGGCAACAAGCCAAAGCAGGCGTTAGACGTTTGCTTGTTATTGAACACGATTTAAAGTTACTTATTCGCCAATTAAATGAAGTAGCGCAACGAGAGCCAGCAACACAAAGTAATCTAAATCAAGACACTACAGCGCCAGAAACGGCTGTTAATGTGCTAGCCAAGGCAGCCGTACAACCTAAAGCAGTACAGCCATTATTTGCCCTGCAGGTTGCATCTGTTACCGATTGGATACGATTAACCCAAAGTTATACTGAAGTGAAATCTAAGGCCACAAAATTATTAGCAAGCCCATTTATTGCTAACGTAGAAACCGCAAAGGTTAAAGGGGTTACTTTTTATCGCTTAAAAATTGGTGCTTATAAACTTCAAAACAATGCTTCGGCAGATTGCGACATACTAAAGCAGCACCAAGTGGGCTGCATTGTTAGTAATTACACAGAACAACCATTAAAACTATAAATAGGCATAGTAATTGCTTTGTTATTGTCATGTTTTTTGAGGATGGCAACTATGCGCCTTTTATTACCGTTATTATTAGTAAACTTAGCAGCATGTAGCTTAATACCACAGCCTGAACCAAGTGTGAGCACACCTGCGCGTAAAGCAGCCATGGCACCTTATACGGTTAACGACTACGTAAATAACTTAACTTATCAGCTTAGTCACTTTAAAGGGCCTTTAAGCAGTAATTCTCGCATAGGGGTAAGCAGCTTTTATTACGCAAGCGCTCTAGATTCAAAGCTTCCCAGCGGCCAAGCTGAAGGTTTAAGCCAACAAATTCAAGAAAGCCTGCTAACGCAATTCACTCAACTGGGATATAACACCGTTGAGTACCGTTTAAGTAATAATATAAATTTATCATCTAACGCTGATAGCGCGCTTAGCAGAGATGTAACTCAACTACGCGAACGTCAGAATATTGACTTAATTATTACCGGCACAGTTACGCGCCAGCAACATGCTTACATTGTTAATGCCCGACTGGTTAATATTAACACTAAACACGTTTTATCGGCTGGCAGTACCGAAATCCCGATTAATGTAATGTGGGGCAGTGAAAAAGTTCAGCAACGCGATAATTACTTATATCGCAGTGAATACTAATTAGGAGCACAAAATGAAAAAGCTATTACTTACATTATGTTTGCCATTGGGCTTTGGGTGCTCACAAATGCTAACAGGCATGAACTCAGACACCACACAAAAAAATCAAAATAACTCAGTGCAACTAGCTAATGGCGAGCGCGCAGTGGCAGCTCCAATGACCGACAACCAGGTATACCAGTCGGGGTTAGTGCAACATACTAATTATTCAAAATCGAGCACGCCATCGCGTAAAAACATTAATCACTATGTACGTGGCATAATGCAAAGCATGGTAGAAAACCTGCAGTATGTGAACGAAAAAACACCACTGGCAGTTTCAAGTTTTGTGTTTTTAGATGATGATTACAACGACGCAAGTTTGTTAGGGAATCAAATTTCCGAAAGTTTTATGCATGAACTACACAGCTTTGGTATACCTGTTATCGACTTTAAAGCCACCGACTATATGCGCGTAACTCCAAGTGGCGACTTTGTATTTAGCCGCGACTACCTTGATTTAAACCAAAATCAAAACTTTAACTATGTTTTAGCTGGTACCTTAGTAAACCATCAAGGTGGTGTGCTTGTAAATGCACGTATTATTGGCTTAGCTAGTAAAGCCGTAGTAGGAACAGCGCAAGGCTTCATTCCTCAGTCAGTGGTTGATGCACTTAATAGTAGTTACAGAACCGATGGCATTATGCTTAAACAAGCCAGTAAATGAGCGAGGCAATAATGGGTTACAAATTAAATAGCGTTACCGCATTATTTATCCTGCTAGTATTAGCAGGGTGCTCTACTGCGGGCAATAATAAGCAGGTTAAAACTAATAATGCAGGCACTCATTTCGATATAAATGCTCGTTATGAGCACGCACAAGGGCTACAAACGCAGAGTGAATACGACTCGTCGCAACAATTTACGCCGTTAAAGCATCATAAAACTTTGGTTAATTATGTAGAGCAAATGGCGCTTGATTTAGTCGACACCTTAGAGTCTGATAGTGAGCTTGATGAGAGCATAAATATAGCGGTAACAAGCATAGTTGATTTAGATGCTACCTTAAATAACAGCAACCAGCTGGGTAATCAAATATCAGAAACCCTCATTCATCAGCTGCAAAAGTTTGGTTATGGGGTAGTTGATTTTAAAACGAGTGATGCAATAAACGTAAATCGCCGTGGCGACTTTGTTTTTTCACGAGACATAAAAAATCTCAGCAAAAAGCATATGGCAAGCCATGTACTCGGTGGTACGTTAATATACCGCGCCAATGGCGTTACAGTGAATACCCGAGTTATAAACGTAAATAATAAACAAGTCGTTGCTAGTAGCCGAAAATTTATACCAATATACGTTTTAAACAAAGAAGATATCTACTTATCAAGTAATTAAACACAGTTTGCACTTGATCCAAAAAAGACAATGCCGTTATAATTTTAGCCTCAGTTTAGGCCTCTTAGTTAAATGGATATAACGGCCCCCTCCTAAGGGGCAGTTACAGGTTCGATTCCTGTAGGGGCTACCAATAAAATCAATGAGTTATGAGGTTTATGCTTTGAAATTCAAACTTCATCTAGCACATATGTAGCTGTGCTAACTCAGGCATTCATTTTCAAAAAAGATTATTAATACTTCTGTATTTTAAACATCTAATTCAATTTATCACTTCAGTCGAATAAATATTACAGCACTAAGTTAAAGCTAGGTCGTGATATAAAAAACTTTATTCAGGTTTTGTCGCGCTGGCGAGTAGTGTTAAACGTAACATGGGTGGTTAATTTTTACGTAGGTTGGCTTGAGCGAAGCGAAACCCAACGAAAAATTATGTTATCAATTAATATCGCTGTTTTGCATTATCGATTGGTTGTCACTCGCTTTAAGTTGAGCATAAAAAAGCGAGTAAATAAATTTACTCGCTGATTATTTTTATTTAGCCTTGTAAGCCCTAAGCCCTAAGCCCTAAGCCCTAAGCCCTAAGCCCTAAGCCCTAAGCCCTAAGCCCTAAGCTTATGCCCCTGGGCCACATTCCATACATGAATTTACAATGTCTGGGCCAAACTTTAGTTTGGCGTTTAGGTCGCGCAGCGCTGTGCGTAGCCCTTCTTCGATCACTGGGTGGTAATAAGGCATTTCTAACATTTGTGGTACGGTCATTTTGTTTTGTACCGCCCATGCTAGTAGGTGAGCTAAATGCTCGGCTTGTGGGCCGATAAACTCTGCCCCTAAAAATAACCCTGTGCCTTGCTCTGCGTAAACACGCATGTGGCCTTTGTTTTTAAGCATGACGCGGCTGCGGCCTTGGTTTTCAAAGCTTACTTCGCCTATTTCAAAACAGTCGCAGCTGCCTAAGCGAGTGGTGATCTCTTTATAACTTTCGCCAACCATGGCTATTTGCGGGTCGCTAAATACGGCGGCAATTTTTGCTCTGCGTAATCCTGGTTGTACATCGGGGAAGCGTCCAGCATTTTGGCCAGCTATTAGGCCTTGATCGGATGCTTCGTGTAATAGTGGCAGCATATTACTGGCGTCGCCTGCGATAAATATATTTGAATCGCCACATTGCATTGTTTTAGCATTAGCAACAGGTACGCCGCGCTCATCAAGTTCAATACCGGTGTTTTCTAAGCCGAGTTTATCTGTGTTTGGTACGCGCCCCGTTGCGGCAAGTACGTAGTCAAATTGCTCGGTGTGTTTAGCACCTTGTTTGTCGGTATAAGTAAGCTGCGCTTTGTTGTCTACTTGCATCATGTCGGATACGTTTGAGTCGGTATCAACAAAAAATTCTTCGGCAAATACGGTGTTTGCGTAGTCTTTTACTACTGGGTCGGTAAGGGGGCCAATTGCACCACCAATACCAAATAATTTTACTTTAACGCCTAAACGGTGCAGTGCTTGGCCAATTTCAAGGCCTATAACACCAGGGCCAAATACGGCTACCGATTCTGGAAGGTCGTCCCAGTCAAATACGTCGTCGTTTATAATTAATTTGTCGCCAAAATTATTAAATACGCCTGGGTATGAAGGGCGTGAGCCGGTTGCTATAACAAAGCGTTTAGCAGTAATTATGGTGTGATCATCTATTTGTATGCGGTTTGCGTCTAAAAATTTAGCATAGCCACGAATTTTGTCATCGCTTGGAAGCTCATCTACAGCTTCTACTACAAATCCGGCAAAGCGGTCGCGTTCGCTTTTAACGCGTGCCATCACTTCTTTACCATTAATACGTGGTGCAGAGCTGTGTACACCAAATGCAGGTGCCATTGTGATTGAGTGCGCAGCTTCAGCAGCTGCAATTAATAATTTACTCGGCATGCAACCAACTCGTGCGCAGGTAGTGCCGTAAGGGCCTGATTCGATCATAAGTACGTTATTTGTAAATTGTTTAGCATTACGATAAGCACTTAAACCCGCAGTACCCGCACCAATAACAACAACGTCGGTTTGCAATTCTTTCATCATTTTTTCCTTATAAAATAGGGGCAACCAGTGCCCCTATTTATATTTACTAATTGAGCAAAATTATTAATTAAGCAAAGTATTTTTCTAAATCGTCTGAGCCACCAATGTGCTTACCGCCAATAAATACTTGTGGAACGGTTTCACGGCCAGATACTGCTTTAAGGCTTGTTAGTGATGCGCCTGAGCCCATAACAATTTCTTCAAATGCAAAGCCTTTTTCTGTAAGAAGCGCTTTAGCTTTTGAACAGAACGGACAACCAGGTTTAGTAAATACAGTTACTGGCTCTGGTTTAGTTTGCTTAGGGTTGATGTAATCAAGCATTGTATCTGCGTCAGATACTTCAAACGGGTCGCCTGGTAAATCTGGTTCGATGAACATTTTGTCGATCACGCCATCTTTTACAAGCATAGAGTATCTCCAGCTGCGCTTACCAAAACCTAGGTCGTTTTTATCTACTAACATGCCCATGCCGTCAGTAAACTCGCCGTTACCGTCTGGTAGTAAAGTAATGTTTTGCGCTTCTTGATGCTCAGCCCATGCGTTCATTACAAAGGTGTCGTTTACCGATAAACATACAATTTCGTCAACGCCGTTTTGCTTAAGTACGCCAGCCAGTTCGTTGTAACGTGGTAAATGAGTAGACGAACACGTTGGTGTAAATGCACCCGGTAGTGAAAATACAACAACCGTTTTACCTTTAAAAATGTCGTCTGTTGTTACTGATTTCCATTCATCGTTTTGACGAGTTGCAAATGTAACGCTTGGGATTTTTTTGCCTTCAATATTGTTTAACATAATTTTTGTTCCTCTTGATTTGTTGATAGCCATTATGGCGGTGATTTAAATATAGTTCCAATCGTTTGTTTGTATTAAACTGATAGGTATAAACTATCAATATGGTAATGAATATGAACTTAAAAGATTTAGAGTATGTAAAAGCCATAGCGCACTTTAAGCACTTTCGTAAAGCGGCCGATGCGTGCTTTGTAAGCCAGCCTACCTTAAGTGGCCAAGTAAAAAAACTTGAACAGGAGCTAGGTGTTACTTTATTTGATCGCTCTACTAAGCAGGTAACATTAACCGCTAAAGGCGAGCGTTTATTAACACAAATTAATGTTATTTTAGAACAAACACAAATACTTAAAGAGCTTGCTGCTACGTCAAACGAGCCGCTACAGGGGAAATTAACTATTGGTATTATTCCAACCATTGCGCCTTATTTACTGCCGGTATTACTCACTTCAATGAAAGAGGCGTTTATTAATAGTCGCTTTTCGTTTATTGAAATGCAAACCGCTACAATTTTAGAAGCGCTAGATAACGGTGAGCTCGACTTTGCAATTTTGGCTGATGTACCCGAGCTCAAAAAGTACCATAGCGTTAATTTATACAAAGAAGATTTTTTAGTGGCTGTATCACACGATAATTCATTAGCTCAGCAAAAAAAAGTAGCGCTGCGCGAATTACAAGGATGCAGCCTATTAATGTTAAGTGATGGCCATTGCTTTAAAGATCAAGCCCAACAGTTTTGTTTTTCGGCAGGAGTTAATGTGTCGAGCCAGTATCAGGGTAATAGTTTAGAAACATTACTGGCGCTGGTGGCTATGGATGACGGGGTTACATTTGTGCCTAAATTGGCTTGTACTGAGCGCGTAGGGGTTAATTATTTAGCTATTTATCCTAATCAGCAGCGCAATATAGTATTTGCATGTAGAAAGCATTACCCGCATTTATCGGGGGTTGAGCAATTGGGTGAATGGTTGTCGGCTCACCCTAATTTAAAGGCTAAATTAACTAAATCGTTGAATTAAAGGTTTTGGCTAACTATTTCGACTATATCGTTAATTTGCACGCCCGGAAGTGGTGCATTATTAATGCTTACCGCAATGGCACTTTGTTGATATAACTGCTCAACACGAATGCTATTAAGGGTAATTACTTTATGCGGCATAGTATTGCCTAAAGCGTCTGTTAGGTAATTGTGGTGTGCTATGCTAAGTAGTTGACCTTTTTTAAGGCCATGTGCTTTACCTAAGTTAATCACTATGTTGCCCTGATCAAGGTGCATAATTTTTCCTTGAGTAGGCAAGCAGGCCATAGCTGATTGTAAATCGTAACTTAGCGTTTGGTTTATATCGTTTATGCTTTGCCCATAGGGCGATTGCCAAAACATACTACTGTTAACATCAACAATTGCGGTTTTTTCAAATGGCCAAATAGCTTGATTTTGATAGCTATTTTGCCAAAGCTGCTCATAAGTTGTGCCATCAAAAAGGGTAAACTCTATTTGGTAACTACGTTGATAGCTTTCGTCTTGCCAAAAGGCATAGTCGCTATTGAGCTTGTCGCTAGTTGATAGGTTGGTTATTTGGCTTAATAAAACGTACTGCGCGTTACTGCGCGAAGAAATATCTTCTAGTTGCGCATTAGAGTAGTCGTGTTGCTGTGAAAAATACTTATCGACCTTTATAGCGTTATTGTAATAAGCGATTGGTACAGCGCTCATTTTTGACTTTTGCAATGCGGTATAAATATTTTTGCTAACTGCTTTATCTATGTCAAATATTTGACCCATGCGGGCTTGCTCACGATGATTAAGCTGGCTTTGGGTAACGGCCACAAACTTTTTAAAACTACTTTGTGGGCATTGCTCTGTTTGCGCAAAAATATCTAAGCGTAGTGTAATAGCTAGCTGGTTATTGTGACGCTCTTCGCTCACAAGTTCTATTTTTTGAATTTCGCCATGGCTGCTTATTTTAAGCTGATCTTGCATTAGCACGCCGTCTACTAAGGTTTGTACCGAGCTTACCCGCGCACCAGAGAACACTAACGCTTGTGTAATGGCATCTTTAATTGCTGCAGATTTAGCTGCGCCTACATCGCTACTTTTAACTTGTGCATGGCCGGTCGATTCATACCACTGCGCTGCAGTAAAAGGCGAAAACGTTAATAAAGCAGTTGCGCTTAATCCTGCAAATACCGATGATAAAAACGAATTCATACATTTACTCCAGTTAAATTTTAGCTATTAGCATAAGTTATACAGCAAGGAGCGTACCAATATTATTTGTGAGTAAATACCACTTAAGTGTCAATGGCATTAAACCTGCATAAGTATCGTATAATTATTTAATTTGTTTTTTAGGGCTAGGTACTATGCGAGTAATGCCATTACTTATCACGTTAGGATGCATAACCTTAAGCGGTTGTAGCAATATGTTTGATAAGCACGTTGAATACAAATATGTAGAGCCAAACAATTATCCGGTATTAAAAGCCGTGGGTTATGCACCTATTAGCCTGCAGTCGGGTGTTAATAAGTCGCAAAAGCAGTTAATGGCTATTAAAGCTTCTAAACTTGAAGCGTACCGAGAGCTTGCAGAGCAAGTGTATGGGCAACAAATTACCGCAGGTACTACAGTTGCAGGTTCAATAGCACAAGACGATTACCTACAAAGCAAAGTGCAGGGCATTATTAAAGGCGCACAAGTTATAAAAGCCTACGCGGTAGACGACACCTATATAACTGAGCTTGAACTAAATATGAAGCGCGTGCACGACCTGTACATAGGCGAAATTAAACCCCGAGAAGTTAAAAAAGTAACTTATTACTAGCCCCCTAAAAACGTTAGTAACTCTAAAAACAAAAAAAGCCTTAGCTGATCAACAGTTAAGGTTTTTTTATTATGTAGGACGTTATTTTTAATTAAGTTTTTAAATTAAGCTTTTAAATTACGTACCAAGTTATTATCGGTGTTTATTACACTACCGGCTTGGTCGTAGGTCATAGAAGAGGGGGCACCAATTAAAATATCTTTTAATTGTTTAACGCTTAATTGTGCTTGATGCGCTGCGTGGGCATTTACTTCATTTTGCTTTTGGCATTGCTCAAGCTTGCTGCGTATTAGTTTAATTAAATCGGTGATCTCGGTTGTTTGCTCATCATTATTGGCAATCAACTTGTTGAGCTCTTTATCGAGGTTGCTTAGCGTGGTTAAAAAAGACATTTTTTGTTGGGCAATTTCTTTTAAACCTTCACCACGGCGCGAGGCAATAGATGTTAGCTCGTCATTTAATAAAATATTAAGCGACTCTAAGCAATTGTGTTGCTCATTTAGTTTAATAGTAATTAAACTATTGTGATCAGCCATAAACGTTAAACTCAAATTCAGCTAGGTTTTTTGCAAGTTTTTCGCTGTCTATTTGGTATTTACCCTCAGTGATTGCTTTTTTAAGCTCTGCCACTTTATCGGTATCAAAACCAGGAGACTGCTGCGCTTTATCTTGCAGAGTTTTTAGCTGTTTAGCTTGCGGGGTTAAGCTTACAGAGTCGCTGGCAGCTTTAGGCGCCGAAGACTGTGCAGCTTGCGTATTTGCATTATCTTTTTGTATATCAACTTTTTGCTGCTTAATGTTAGTTAACACATTTGCTTGTTGATTACCTTTATTAACTTGACCTACCATAATAATAAACCTGTATATTACCCAACTTATGCCTAGTTATCGGCATACACATAAGATACTTTAGTATAAATTTAAATTATATATTAACTTGTACAGACTCTACACCATCTACGCGTGTATTTAAAACTTTACCGGTTTTTTTGTTTTTTACTTTAACTTGATCGCCAAGGCTGCCGTCTTCAAGTGCAATACCGGTTGTTTTTATCCTTAAACCCTTAATATTAGCGTGAATATTTACAGCATCGCCCTTGCACACCATGCATATTTGGCTCAGTAAAAGTGGCATTCCGCTGCGAATATTTCGCTTACTTCGGCTGCCTATTAATAATGCTGGGTTATCTAAGTATTGTACTCTAATAAAGTGGCTTGGTCGCATTTCAACACTTAAGTGGGCAGCAGTAATTACTTCGCCACGAGCTAAATTTACACTCGCTACAACAATAGGCGCTGTTTCAGTCACTCTTACATGTACATATTGAGCCCAGCTGTCAGTGTCGTTACATTTTATTTGTAATGTTACCTGGCGATTAAAAGGAGGATCGCTAGGGGTTAATAGCTCAGGCTCTGAGTTACAACTGCGATCGGGAATGCGATCATCCAATGGTAGTGAACTAAGCTGGATTTTAGTTTCATCTGTGGTGTTTATTAATGTGGCAACATAAGTTATGGCCATTTCTTGCAATAAGTCCTTGCTAAATACTTTTGCCTCTAAAGGCAAAGTTAAACAGAGGCTAGTAAGAATATAAAAAACACTGTATCTTCTGATTTTTTTGAACAAACTCATAATGTTTCGGCTATGCTTATAGTTTAAAACAGGGTATAAATATTTAGCGTCAAATTATAGGCGCTCCTGTTATATTGTGTGGCTTTATAAACAGAAGCAATAATTGTTCCGTATAATTTATTTTCTTCAGGAGATATTAATGGCTGGTATTTTAGACTCAGTAAACCAACGTACACAGTTGGTTGGGCAAAACCGCTTAGAACTACTACTATTTAAACTCAGAGGGCGTCAGCGCTTTGGGATTAACGTTTTTAAAGTAAGAGAAGTGCTGCAATGTCCTCCACTTACTAATATGCCAAAGTCTAACGCTTATATTCGTGGTGTTGCTCATATTCGTGGGCAAACTATTTCAGTTATCGACTTATCAATGGCTGTTGGCGGAAGACCAATTGAAAACATTAAAGACAGTTTTATAATTATTGCTGAATATAATCGTACCGTTCAAGGCTTTTTAGTTGGCGGAGTAGAGCGTATTGTAAATATGAACTGGGAAAAAATAATGCCACCTCCTTCAGGTGCGGGTCGTTATTCTTACTTAACGGCTGTAACTGAAATTGAAGATGAATTAGTTGAAATTTTAGATGTAGAAAAAATCTTAAACGAAATTTGCCCAGTTAATACCGAAGTAAGTGCAGATGTTGCGGCTACACAAGGCGACATTCAAAAAGATTTAGGCGAGCGAATTATTTTTATTGCCGATGACTCATCTGTAGCGCGAAATCAAATTAAACGCGCATTAGAGCCTTTAGGTATACAAACTGAACTGGCCAAAAATGGTAAAGAAGCACTAAAACGATTAAAAGAAATAGCTGAAGTAGATTGTGTAAAAGATATTACGGAACGCGTAGGCTTACTTATTTCTGATGTAGAAATGCCTGAAATGGATGGCTATACACTAACAGCCGAAATAAAAGCTGATCCTAAATTGGCTCCGTTACATGTTATTTTACATACTTCGTTAAGTGGTGTTTTTAATCAGGCAATGATTGAAAAAGTAGGTGCAGATGACTTTATTGCAAAATTTAATCCTGACGAACTAGCAACCGCAGTAAAAAAGTGGGTTAATTGTGAAGAATAAACAGAGGTGTTATTGATTTGAATAGTAAAGATTTACAGCAAAGTGAGTATGATCAATTTCGCTTATTTTTAGAGCAACAGTGCGGTATTGTATTAGGCGAAAATAAACAATACTTAGTTAAAAGTCGTTTAGCGCCTTTAATGAAGCGATTTAATGTTGAGTCTTTGTCACAGCTAGTAAATAAAACTTTGGGCTTGCATGAGCGCCAATTACGCGCCGCAGTGGTTGATGCAATGACCACTAATGAAACCCTATGGTTTAGAGATCAATATCCGTTTGAATTATTAAAAACTAAACTATTTCCTGAGTTCAAAGGGCTTAACAGACCATTAAAAATATGGTCTGCGGCAAGCTCTTCTGGGCAAGAGCCATATTCTATTGCTATGTCGGTTGCAGAGTTTCAGGCCAGCTCTCCAGGTGTATTACGAATGGGGGCGCAAATAGTGGCTACCGATATATCAAACACCATGCTGGATATGTGTAAACATGCAGAATATGACGCGTTAGCGCTAGCAAGAGGATTATCGGCCGAACGTCGTAAAAAGTTTTTTAAAGACAGCGGCAATGGTATGGCTCAGGTTATAGATCCAATAAAAAAACAAGTAAACTTTAGGCACCTTAATTTACTCGACTCTTATGCGCTTATGGGCAAGTTTGATATTATATTTTGCCGTAATGTATTAATTTATTTTGCACCAGAAGTAAAAGCAAAAATTATAGCGCAATTTTCTCAAGCTCTTAACCCTAAAGGTTATTTGCTTTTAGGGGCGTCAGAATCGATGAGTGGTTTAAGTAACGATTTTGATATGGTTAGGTGTAATCCTGGTATTATTTATCAAAAGAAATAACTGCAAGTGTGATGAAGTGCGAGCAGTTTGCACATTTTAAGTTTTATTTTAAACGACGCATTTAGCGTCGTTTTTCGTTTTAGTGATCAGCAAGTAATTAGCCAAGCTTTGTTTTTACCAAGCACAGTGTATAAGTTATAGCTTCGCACATCCCCCTTATTTAAAGCGCATTGTGCCAATATTTTTAAGCGAACATACATATCCACAAAAAGGCTATGAAGTACTGCACTTTAGAGAGGTAAAACCGCTAGATTATGTGTTTAAGTTACTCCTCATTTACCTTCATTGTTTTCTCTTTGTGCAAAATAATATTTAAATACTTTATTCACAAAAAGGCTATGAAGTGCTGCACTTTAGAGAGGTAAAACCGCTGGATTATGTGTTTAAGTTATTCCTCATTTACCCTCATTGTTTTCTCTTTGTGCAAAATAATATTTAAATACTTTATTCACAAAGAGGCTAAGAGAGCGCTACGCTTTACAGAAGAATAAATAAATAGATAAATTATCTGTTTAAATTACTTCTCATTTCCTCTCATTTTTTTCTCTTTGTGCAAAATAATATTTAAATGCTTTATTCACAAAGAGGTTAAGAGACGCTGCGCTTTAGAGAAGTGAACCCACTAGATTATGTATTTAAATCACTCCTCATTTACCCTCATTCGCATCCAGTGTGGAAATGCGCTTTAGAGTTTTTAACTACTGGCATTTTTTATAATAACTGTATTGGCTCATATCAATTTACCTATTGCCTTAAAATCTCCACTTTAAATAGCTATGTTTAAGCAGTTTAATAAATAACTTTAAACAAAAATTAATTAAATGGCTTACTTCTTGCTTTATTTAAGTTAAGTCAATTTTTTGGAGATTGTTATGGCTATCAGCTTTGATAAAGCGCTTGGTGTGCATCCGCACGCTATGTTAATTCGTTCGCAAAGAGCTGAAGTGCTCGCTGCTAATATAGCTAATGCTGATACGCCTGGCTATAAGGCAAAAGATATAGACTTTGCCACTGCATTAAAAACGGCAAAATCACACCAGCAAAGCGGCAATAGCATGGTAAGAACAAACGAAAAGCACATTGCCGGAGGAAGTCGGAGTGTGGGGGGGGTAGAATCATTTCGCGTTCCAAATCAAACGGATACGGGTGATGGTAACTCTGTTGATATACAGGTGGAACGAAACTTGTATACACAGAATGCTATGGAATATCAGGCCAGCTTACAGTTTTTAACTGGTAAATTTAAAGGCCTGAATAAAGCACTCGGTAGCCAAGGATAATAATTATGAGTTTATATAATGTTTTTGATATTGCTGGTTCAGCTATGAGCGCACAAAATGTGCGCTTAAACACAACAGCCAGTAATATATCTAATGCAAATACTATTAGTTCTTCTCAGGAAAAAACTTACCGAGCGCGACAACCTGTATTTGCTGCTGAGCTTACAAAAGCGTCAGCATCAGCGAGTAATCCACAGGGTTCTTCTGTGGGCGTTAAGGTATTAGGTATTGTTGAAAGTAACAAACCATTACAAATAGAATATAACCCGAACCACCCAAGTGCGGATGAAAATGGTTATATCTATAAACCTAACGTTAATGTTGTTGAAGAGATGGCAAACATGATTTCTGCCTCTCGTTCGTATCAAACAAATGTACAAGTTGCCGATGCAGCTAAACAAATGTTAAGTAAAACACTGCTGTTAGGCCAGCGGTAATAGAGGGTAGGTTATGAGTAACGATATTAGTACATCTTCATCCTATTTAGACTCGATGCGATGGCAAGAAAAACAAGTTGCTACCAAAGAGAAAAGTGATGCATTAACTCAAGAAGATTTCTTTTCTTTATTGACGCAACAATTATCGTTTCAAGATCCGAGTAAACCTGCTGACAACGATCAAATGATTGCGCAAATGACTAGTTTTACCATGGCTGAGGGTATTTCAAACTTAA
The DNA here is from genome assembly GCF_002332205.1 of Pseudoalteromonas sp. JB197. Taxonomy (NCBI): domain Bacteria; kingdom Pseudomonadati; phylum Pseudomonadota; class Gammaproteobacteria; order Alteromonadales; family Pseudoalteromonadaceae; genus Pseudoalteromonas; species Pseudoalteromonas sp. JB197. Next base: position 1,975,676 of record NZ_NRGZ01000001.1, on the reverse strand, counting down.
ACTCTAATTTTGAATCTTTAGCTGCATCAATGACATCAAACTCAGCATTACAAGCATCTACATTAGTGGGTAAAAAAGCACTTTTAGAATCTGATACTTTAGAGTTAACAGAGTCTGCTGAAGCGCGAGGTTCAGTTGTTGCTGAAAACCCAGTTGAGAGCTTAAAGCTTCGTATTGAAGATGAGTCAGGACAATTGGTTAGAACAATAGATATGAGTTCACAACCAGCCGGTGCTATCCGCTTTGCATGGGATGGAAAAAATGAAGCTGGAGAGCGTTTACCTCCAGGCGACTATAAAATTAAAGCAGAAGGCAGCACTAGTGGTGAGTTTTCAAGCTTACCAATTGCTACCTTCAAAAATATTGAAAGTGTTAATATTAATGGTGCAAATGGCATCATTATTAATACTAAAGAAGGTGCGGTTAGGCTGACTGATGTTGCAGAAATCGCGTAATAAATTTTAATTAATACTAGAGCCATAATTAGGCTTGAAATGAAACTTTAGGGGTGAATTATGAGCTTCAACATTGCGCTATCAGGCCTTGCTGCTGCACAAAAGGATTTAGATGTTACGGCAAACAATATTGCAAACGTAAATAGTACGGGCTTTAAAGAGTCTCGTGCTGAGTTTGCAGACGTATACGCATCGTCGGTATTTAGTTCAAGTAAAACAAAACACGGAGATGGTGTGCGAACAACTATGGTTGCACAGCAGTTTCATCAAGGTTCTTTGCAATTTACAAACAACGCATTAGATTTAGCGATTACAGGGGAAGGTTACTTTGCTACTAGCCCTGGAATTGGAGAGCAAGACTTTAGCTACACGCGTGCTGGTGCATTTAAACTTAACAAAGATAATTATGTAGTTGACTCACAAGGTAACTTTTTGCAAGGGTTTCCTGTTAATCCAACAACAGGCGATACTACATCAGTTAGTTTAAGCACATCATCTGCTTTGCAAATACCAGATTCGTCAGGCTCGCCACGTGCCACGTCTACTATATACAACTCTTTTAACTTAGACTCACGTGAAGAGGCAACTACAGTTGCCTTTGATCCAAATGAAAGCGCTAGTTATAACTCATCTACATCAACAACAGTATATGACTCTCTAGGTGAGCCGCACGTGCTGCAGTTTTTCTTTGTTAAACCTCAGCCAGCAACACCACCAGTTGTAGGTGATGAAAACATGTGGGAAGTTCACACAACACTGGATGGTAAATTATTTGACGAAAATGGCGCTGAGCCAGCCGCAGCACCTTATACGCCAATAGCTACCTTTCGTTTTAATGGAAGCGGTATGCCTGTTAGTACCGATGGTGTAGCAAATACGGGCAGTACTTTTAACCCTCTTAATATTACATCAGCCACACCAGGGCTTTCTGACTTATTAACCAATGGCGCAACATTTCCTAATGACATTGCAATTAATTGGCGTGATGAGGCTAATGGGGTTACTAAAATACCAACTCAGTATGCGAGTCGCTTTGAAGTAAAAACACTTAACCAAGATGGTGCAACGGTTGGCCGTTTGGCTGGTATTGATATTGGTACAGATGGTAAAATGGTTGCCTCATACAGCAACGGCGACTCAACCTTTTTAGGGCAAGTTGCTATGGTTCGCTTTGCCAACTCGCAAGGGTTAGAGCAAGTTGGGAATACGAGTTGGAAAGAAAGCATAACCTCGGGAGAGCCAATTGCTGGCGAACCTGGCTCTGGCTCATTAGGTAAAATAAACTCATCGGCACTTGAACAGTCGAATGTAAATTTAACGAGTGAGTTAGTAGACTTGATTAGTGCTCAACGTAATTATCAAGCTAACTCGCGAGCGCTGGAAGTTAACTCAACGATTCAGCAAAGTATTCTACAAATTAGATAAAGCACAATTTATTAATTTGAATATTCAAGGCTGCTTAATTGCAGCCTTTTTTATTTTAGGCAACGGGCTTGCCACCGTGGCACTAAGTGCAAAAAAGCATATTTACAAAGAAGTTAAGAGACGCTGTCGCTTTAGATAAAGTACAAACAAATTTACTGTTTTTTTCTCATTTACCCTCATTTACCCTCATTTACTTCTCTTTGTACGAAAGGGCTGTTGTCAGATTTAGCTAAAAATTAGCTAAGCACAATATTTGGTTTAGGTGTAGGCGATTGTTTTGCCACCGTGGCACTAAGTGCAAAAAAGCATATTTACAAAGAGGTTAAGAGACGCTGTCGCTTTAGAAAAAACAAACAAATTTCCCCTTCTTTTTATTGTTTTTTCATGCGTATTTACGCCCCTTCAAAATAACAGTTTTAGTATTAAATTTAATCTGGCGCATATATTGCATTTGTTCTTACAGAGATTTTTATGTGAGTCGATGTTATGGATAAAATGGTCTACATTGCCGCGTCTGGCGCTAAGCAAAGCTTACTGGGCATGGCTCTTAAAGCCAATAATTTGGCGAACGCAAATACTACTGGCTTTAAAGCTGACTTTGCCCAAGCTCGATCTATGCAAGCATTTGGTGAGGGCTTGCCAACACGTGTGTTCTCTATGCAAGAGCGTCCAGGTTCTGATATGACATCGGGCGGCATAATGCAAACGGGTCGTGACTTAGATATAGCCATGAGCGATAACGCTTGGCTCAGTGTGCAAGATGCCTCCGGCAACGAAGCTTATACAAAAGTAGGTACGCTAAACATTACTGCTCAAGGCATGTTAGTTACTAGCGGTGGTCGTCAAGTTATTGGCGAAGGCGGTCCTATTATTTTACCTGTACCGATTGAAAAAATAGAGTTTAGTGACGACGGCACTATACAAGTGCGCCCACAAGGTGCCCCAGCTAACTTTTTAGAAGAAATTGATCGTTTAAAAGTTGTTGAGGCAGATAACTCAACACTTGAAAAAGGCAATGATGGATTATTTAGACCAAAGCCAAATCAAACAGTCGAAACTTCAGCTAATGTACAAGTGATAAGTGGCGCATTAGAAGCGTCTAATGTGAATCCGGTGCACGAAATGGTCGATATGATCAGCCATCAACGCCAATTTGAATTACAAGTAAAATTAATGAAAACAGCTGAAGAGATTGACGAACGTCAAGATCAGTTGTTACGCATAGTTTAACTTTAAAATGAGGATACGATAATGAATCCAGCATTGTGGATCAGTAAAACCGGGCTTGATGCCCAGCAAACCGATATTTCGGTTATTTCTAATAACTTAGCTAACGCCAGTACGGTTGGTTATAAAAAAAGCCGCGCTATTTTTGAAGATTTACTTTATCAAAATATCAATCAGCCAGGTGGTCGTTCATCACAAGACACCCAAAAACCTTCGGGGTTAATGCTAGGTGCTGGTTCAAAAGTGGTTGCTAACCAAAAAAACTTTTCACAGGGTAATATGCTTACCACTGAAAACTCACTAGATTGGATGATATCAGGTCCGGGGTTTTTTGAGGTGTTGCAGCCTGATGGCAATATTGCTTATTCGCGCAATGGTCAATTTACTACCGATGGCGAAGGGCGAGTTGTCACCTCGGGGGCGGGCTATGTAATTCAACCAGAAATGAACGTACCCGATGACGCACAATCAATTACTATTTCACAAGATGGAGAAGTATCAGTACGTATAGCAGGAGAAGCTGAAAACGTCGTAATTGGACAGTTAACAATTAGTGACTTTATTAATCCATCGGGCCTTGAGCCTATAGGGCAAAACCTCTATACCGAAACGGCAGTAAGTGGTGCACCGGTACAAGGTAATCCAGGTGTTGAAGGACTTGGTTCAATTATTCAAGGCTCGCTTGAAACTTCAAACGTAAATGTTACAGAAGAATTGGTTAACTTAATAGAAACGCAGCGCGTTTACGAAATGAACTCAAAAGTAATTTCAGCTGTTGACGAAATGATGAGCTATATCAATCAACAATTATAAAGAGTGGGGGAGGCATTTATGCGTAATATTGTATTACTGACAGCTATTACTTTAGCGTTAAGTGGTTGTATGTCTACTCAAAATAGCGAAGTAGTACAAGACGACCCTTATTATGCGCCTATGTACCCAGAGCCGAATATAGAGCCACTGGTTGCTACAGGTTCATTATTTAATACTCATTTATCTAACGATTTATACGCAGATAAAAAAGCACTGCGTACTGGCGATATTATTACGGTTAAATTACAAGAGTCTACACAAGCCTCTAAAGCGGCAAAAACAGAAACAGATAAGCAGTCTGACGCAAGTTTAGACCCTGTAATTGGTTTAGGCGGGTTGCCGGTCAATATTGGCGGTGACAGTATTCAATTTGGTATTGGCAGCGACGCGTCATTTAAAGGCGACTCAAAATCAAATCAGTCAAATAGTTTAGCTGGTGATATATCGGTAAACGTAATGCGTGTTTTACCTAATGGTAATTTAGTTATTCGCGGCGAAAAATGGCTAACGTTAAATTCAGGCGAAGAATTTATTCGCTTAGAAGGGTTAGTAAGGCCAGAAGATGTAACAGCAGATAATACCGTACAGTCAAATAGAATTGCTAATGCACGAATTCAATATTCGGGCAAAGGGCAAACTCAAGAAGCGCAAAGTGCTGGTTGGCTAACGCGCTTTTTTAGTAGCTCACTTTTTCCTTTTTAGAGGACATTCATTATGAATGTATTTAAAGTTTTTTGTTTAATGGTGTTACTTGGCTGGCAACTTCCTGCCATGGCCGAGCGCATTAAAGATGTATCTATGGTTGAGGGCGTACGCTCAAACCAATTAGTAGGCTATGGCCTAGTTGTTGGCTTACCAGGCACAGGTGAGCAAAGCCGATTTACCGAGCAAAGCTTTAAAGGCATGTTAAATAGCTTTGGCATTACGTTACCGGCAAGCTTAAAACCAAAAATTAAAAACGTGGCTGCGGTTGCAGTGCATGCCGAGCTACCCGCGTTTAGAAAGCCCGGGCAAACTATAGATATTACCGTATCATCTATTGGTAGTGCAGGTAGTTTACGTGGTGGTACTTTACTACAAACCTTTTTAAAAGGGGTTGACGGTAACGTATACGCTATTGGCCAAGGTAGTTTAATTGTAGGTGGTTTAGGGGCTGAGGGACTTGATGGCAGTAAAGTCGTTATAAACACGCCAACGGTTGGCCGTATTCCAAACGGTGCCACAGTAGAGCGTGCAGTAAAAAGCCCGTTTATGCAAAATGACTATATTACTTTTAACTTAAATCGCCCAGACTTTACTACCGCTAAGCGGTTAGAGAAAACGATTAACGATTTAGTTGGACCTAATAGCGCACAAGCACTTGATGCTGCGTCTGTTCGAGTTATTGCCCCTAGGGATGCCTCGCAACGGGTATCGTATTTATCAACGCTCGAAAACTTAGAGTTTACCCCTGCAGATACCTCGGCAAAAATTATTGTGAACTCGCGCACCGGCACTATTGTTATTGGTAAAAACGTAAAGCTACAACCTGCGGCTATTACCCATGGTGGCTTAACAGTAACTATTGCGGAGCAACAAAACGTATCGCAACCTAATGCTTTTAGCGATGGCGACACCGTTGTTACGCAGCAAAGTATTATAGATGTTAATCAAGATGACTCCCGCGCATTTGTATTTAACCCAGGTGTGAGCTTGGATGATTTAGTACGTGCTATTAATGAAGTAGGAGCAGCTCCTGGTGACCTAATGGCTATACTAGAGGCGTTAAAAGAAGCCGGTGCAATAAACGGTCAGCTGGTGGTAATTTAAAAGAGAGTAAACTTTACCCTGAAAGTTAACATGATCTAGGCCTCTAAAAATAAAGTGCTTTAATATATAAACACCGCGTATCGTTTTATCGCGGTGTTTTGTTTTTATGTACCAAAAGTTTAATCTTTACTGTTACTAAGTACCTAGCACTCCTCGTTGGCTCATTTTTTGCATTGCTTAGTGCATTATTCTTTATTGTGTCAAAAAGCTGATGGAAACGAATCATCTAGATAAACAAAACTTTTTTGATTTAGGTAACTTAAACGCTTTGCGTAAAGACGCCCTAAACAGTGGCGATGCGTCTAGTGATGCCTCAAAAGCGGCTTTAAAAAAAGCAGCGGCACAGTTTGAAGCCATATTTACGCAAATGCTACTCAAAAGTATGCGTAAAGCCAATGAAGCATTCGAAGATAAAGAAAGTCCATTAAATTCAAGTAGCGTAAAGTTTTTTGAAGAAATGCACGATCAGCAACTTTCATCAGAGCTTTCATCTAATGGCTCATTAGGCCTTGCCGATTTGATAGTGCAGCAACTCTCTCCTACTGCTAAAAATTACACCCCAGCCTCAGTGCTCAGAACCAGCAATGACTTTGTAAGCGATCAGCGTGCTGGCATAGAATTGCCGCATCAGCAGCGTAAAAAAGCCATAACTGAGCCTGTAGATAAAAGCGCTATGAATACCGAAAAGCCAGAAGAAGTCGCTAAGCCAAACTTTGAAACAGCCGAAGAGTTTGTAAGTTCGGTATGGGAGCATGCTAAAACTGCAGCTAAAAAAATAGGTTTAAACCCTGCAGTTATGGTGGCTCAAGCGGCGCTAGAAACCGGGTGGGGTAAGCATATTATTAATAAAAGCGACGGCAATAGCTCAAATAACTTATTTAATATTAAGTCAGATAAAAGCTGGCAGGGCGACAAAGCTAATAAAGTAACTTTAGAGTTTGAACAAGGCGCTGCAGTTAAAAAACAAGCGAGTTTTAGAGCTTACGATTCTATAAAAGACAGCGTAAACGACTTTGTTGATTTTTTAACTCAGAACCCGCGCTACAAGCAAGCATTACAAAATACCGCCAAACCGGCTGAGTTTTTAGACTCATTACAACAAGCTGGTTATGCAACAGACCCAGATTATGCGGATAAAATAAAGCGCGTACTTAATAGTAGCGAGCTGAAAAATATTGCAACAAACGTGATCCGCCAAGGAGTAAACTAACATGTCGTTTAATTTATTAAACATTGCGAATTCAGGGATCAGAGCAAACTCTGACTTGCTGCAAACGACAAGTAAAAACATTGCCAATGTAAATACAGATGGTTACGTGCGTGAACGGACAGAGCACACTACCATGATTGATAATCAGGTGGGAAAAGGCCAAACATACCGCTTACTTAATGAATTTGCACAAAAACAGTTAAATAGAGATACATCAAATAAAACATTTTTTGATCAGTTTGCAAGTGAAGCAAACCGCATTGATACCTTGTTTTCACAAGAGTCAAATAGTGTATCAACCAGCATAAACTCATTTTTTAATAATGTTCAAGAAGCGCTTAATCAACCATCTTCAACCGTTGCACGTTCTTTAGTTATGAGTGATGCAAAAAACTTACTTGACCAAATGGACAGGCTGTCGGGAATTGTGCTTGAACAAAAGAAAGTAGTAAATGAGCAGTTACAAATATTCTCTAAGGAAGCTAATACTTTAATCGAAAACATTAGTTCTTTAAACCAAGAAATTGTTGGGATTAATGGTACTAATAGCGCCTCAGATGCTAGTTCGGCATACAATGAACGTGATAAAGCGATACGTGATTTATCTAAATTAATAGATATTGAAACCCTTGATGGACCTAATGGTGAAAAGCTTGTTTTTATGGGCAGCGGTGAAGCTGTTGTGATGCTAAATGGTACTTTTAACTTATTTTCGATGAGTGCAGACCCAGATCCTAACTTTCAAGAACTGCGTTTAGATGTAAATGGCGGCAAAGCTGTGCCGTTAGATGTTGATGCGAGTAAACTAAAAGGAAAAATTGGTGGGCTGCTTGCTTTTCGGGACGATATTTTAGTACCAACACAAAATCAACTTGGTCAAATGGGGTTAGCGATAGCGGATGCATTTAATCAACAAAATCACTTAGGAATGGATGCAAGTGGTCAGCTTGGCGGTGATATATTTAAAATTCCTACCGTTGGAGGTTTACCTTATCAAAACAATACAGGTACAGGCAGTATTACTGCCACTGTAGAGCCAGGTATGGGGAACGAGCTACCAGCAAGTGATTTTATTATTACGTATACAGCAAACCCTAATGAAGTCAGCATTCAACCAATTGACAATAAAGGTGAGCCGCTTGGAAGTCCTTCATTAGCCAATGTTGTAGCTGGTGTGATTGACTCTTCAACTGTTGTGAGCGGAGAATCGTTTGGTTTACAAATTAATGCAGCTGGTACTGCAAATCCAGGGGATCAGTTTCAAGTTAAGCTAAGTTCAGGTGCAGCTGGTAATATATCATTACTTACCGGGCGCGGCGAAGACTTAGCACTTGCTTCGCCGATAAGAACCGCTGCAAATGTTGATAACACAGGGACAGCTTCTATTTCTGCAGGAGAGGTTAGCGATGTTACTGCTGGAGGTTTTACTACAGCCCCTTTAGCGTTAACAAATGGCCCAATTAATATAGTAAAAACAGCGAACCCAAACGAATATATAATTTCAGATAATGTAAATACCACGACAGTTACAATAACCCCCCCAGCTAATAATATGCTTAATCAAGCGGGGGGAGCTTTTGCAACATATGGTTTTGATTTTAACATGGAGGGTACTCCAGCGGTTGGTGATAGTTTTACTTTGGAGTTTAACGAGGGAGGCTTTGATGATAACCGCAATGGTTTAAAGCTAGCTGATTTACAAAATGGCGGCCTAGTGCGTCAAAATGTAGTGACGAGTGCCACCGCCGATAACCATAAAACGTTTAATCAAGCCTATGCAGGGTTAGTGACTGAAATTGGCGTGGTGACTAGCCAGGCAAAAACGAATGGTGCAGCCTTTGATGCGCTAGCCCAACAGTCAGAAGCATGGTATGAGTCTTTGTCGGGTGTAAACCTTGATGAAGAAGCAGCAAATTTACTACGTTTTCAGCAATCTTATGCGGCCTCAGCTCAAGTGCTCTCTGCCGCTCGTTCTATTTTTGAGACTTTACTTAGTGCTGCGAGGTAATTATGCGCTTATCAAATAACTTAATGTATCAAAATAATATTAATAAAATACTCGACAACCAACAAGGTGTAGCAAGTGCGCAAGAGCGTGTAAATACCGGGCAAAAGTATTTAACTGTATCAGAAGGCCCTGCAGCTGTATCACAAGGAATGCTGTATTCAAATAAAATTCAAACAAACGAGCAGCATACAAAAAACATTAACCAGCTCAAAGGGCGACTAGAAACTGAAGAAAGTATTTTGGCAGGAATGAATGACGCTATTTTAGAAGCACAAATGCTAACAATACAGGCTGGTAACGGCTCGTTAAGTAAAGATGCTTTAGCGTCAATTGCAGGAGAGTTACAGGAATTACAAAAATCATTACTTAATTTAATGAACACTCAATCGGAAGGTGGCGAGTATATTTTTTCTGGTTATCAAGATGATATTCAGACATATACTTTTAATAGCACGAGTGGAAAATATGAATACCAAGGGGATCAAGGGCAACATGAAATTACTATTGCAAAAGGGGTTGATATTAAATCCAGCGATAATGGTTTTAATGCCTTTGAAAAAGTAGCTGCGCGGTTAGATGTACTTTCAAACCAAGGAGTCGCAACGGGTACAATTACCTCGGGTAGCGTATACGTAGAAAACCAAGGTGAGTTTGATAAGTTTCATAAAGATAACTATAACTCAGATCCAGACCCTTTAGTGTCAGCAACAATCAATACATATAACGTAAGGGTTGTTCCTGGAGCAACGCCTACGGCTCCAGCGCAATATGAGATTCTTCGAGATGGAACACCTTTAACTCCACCAGTTACAGGGGAAGTAACTGACGAGCCAATTGAATTTGCAGGTATGCAAATTAGTTTAGAAGGTGATGCACCAGGGCAGTTAGATTTTAGTCTTGAAAAGCCACATAAAGAAAATGTACTAAATACTTTGCAGAGTTTAATTACAGGTTTAAATGATGGTTTATTAGAAGGTGATGATTTTCAACAATTATTATCAGATGGTTTAATACAGTTGAAAAATGCCAGTGAGCAAGTTGTTTTTACACAAGCTAGCCTTGGTGGGCGCATGAATGTGGTGCAGCGAGTAACTGATTCAAATAGTGCTTTAGATATAAATAATAAAGCGAATAAGTCAAATTTAGTAGAAATAGATACAGCCGCTGCCATTAGTGAGCTAACTAAACAAGAAACCGCATTACAAGCATCTCAGGCCACATTTGGCCGTTTAGCTAAATTATCACTATTTGATTATATATAAAATAATGTCACAAGTTATTACCTTTATTTTAAAAAGGTAATAACTTGCCTTTTAAAGCGGCAAAAAATTGTCACTGCAACCTCCCTCTCTCAAATATACAGCTAATCGAAAATCTAAACCCCTTACTTTAACTGCGTTAACCACTGTTAATTCATTATAAAACAGTTGGTTGTATTGTTGCTTTCGAGTTGGCACAACTTGTGCATTTCTGTGGTTATAGAAAGCGTGGTTCCTGCTAAGTAATTTGAACCACACTCTGATTAAACTAGGAGATGGTAAAATGGCTTTAAGTGTAAATACGAATGTTGCATCACTCAATGGGCAACGCAATCTAGCAAAATCTAGCATGGCTCTTGAAACCTCAATGCAGAGACTTTCATCGGGTTTGCGTATTAATAGTGCAAAGGACGATGCGGCAGGTTTGCAAATTGCTAACCGCTTAACGTCTCAAGTTAATGGTTTAACCGTAGCGCAACGAAATGCGAACGATGGTATTTCAATGGCGCAAACGGCTGAAGGTGCAATGCAAGAGTCGGCAAATATTCTGCAACGTATGCGTGATTTATCACTGCAAGCAGCAAATGGTTCAAACGGTGCAGAGGATCGTGCTTCTTTGCAAAAAGAAGTATCAGCTTTACAGCAAGAGTTAACTCGCATTGCTGAAACGACAAAGTTTGGTTCAACCAGTTTACTCGATGGCTCTTTTGGCACCAAGCAGTTCCAAGTAGGAGCGAACGCCAATGAAACAATTAATGTTACGCTTGGTAATACCTCAGCTGATGCTATCGGTTCAAATGACATTACTGGATCAGGTTCTATTATTGGTGCAGGTGCAAGTACTGATTTAAGTACCTTGCTGGCAACACAGGCACAGACACCCACTTGGAATGTAAATGGTAAGGCTGTGACATTTGATGCTGGTAGCGGTGCTGCTGACATGGCAGGTAAAATTAATGAAGCGGCCACAGGAGTGAATGCTGAAGCTACGTTAAATGTTACCATCACGAATTTGCAATCAGGTGATGACGATACGATTAATATCGGAGAAGACAGTTATGACTTGGGAAGCTATGGTGGTTCAGAAGAAAAGCTAGTTGATGCCCTTGTAGCGGATGGTTATGACGCAGTTCTTGATAAAGATGGTAACATTTCTTTAAAAGCTAGAGATGTTAATGGTATAGAAATTGATTCAAGTGGTACGGGCACTGGTACTGTACAATTAATTAATAATAATGCAGGAGCGACTGCTTTTACAGGTACAGCAGATAGTGCTCAATCGGTTGCTTCTGTATTAGAGTTAAGTTCTTCTGAGCAAGTGGCGATCAGTGATTCAACAGTAGGCGCTGATGTTACTGAGTACCTTGGTACCGCAACAGCTGACTCAACAGTAACAGCAACAGGAGCTGGAAGTGGTCTTACTTCGGTGGATTCGTTGGATATTTCAGGTTCATCAAGTGCAGGTGCGCAAGCAGCTATTAATACTATTGACAAGGCGTTGGCTCAAATTGATGCACAACGCGCTGATTTAGGTGCTGTACAAAATCGTTTTGGTCATACTATTAGTAACTTAGCGAACGTTGCTGAAAACGTGTCAGGGTCGAGAAGTCGTATACAGGATACTGACTATGCACTTGAGACTGCAACACTAACAAAAAACCAAATAATGCAGCAAGCCGGTACCACTATATTGTCGCAGGCTAATCAATTACCACAAGCCGCATTGAGCCTGCTCGGTGGTTAAGTAGTTGTTTTATAAATTCAAATTTTATTTAACGCACCTATTTAGGTGCGTTTTTTTGTAACTAATAAAACAGTGTCTTAGAAAGTTATTAAATCTAATCGTAAGAGTGAAAATTAAGGATTAGTATTTTTACCTTCAACTTGAGTCTACTCTTACCTTATTTTTCTCAATTAGTGCATTTCGCCTTTAAGATTTATTTCGAGGATTTCTGCTTAAGCATACAGTTTGCTTTCAATGTAGTCATAATGTATTGTTGTTTTTTAACGTTTTAGTAACAAGCGATAGGTAATGATAAACAATAAAATTAATATACTTTGTGCAACTGTATCTCTAGCTTTAATTAGTTTTGGTGCAGTAAGTGGTACTGGTGTGTTTGTTGATTCGGGGCAAAATTTAGGTGAGGGAGCTGTATTTTCTCTGGCAGTAGCTGATGTAGATAATGATGGCGATTTAGATATTGTTTTTGCTCAAGTTACTGCTGGCTTTCAAGTATTTCTGAATGATGGTTCGGGCGGTTTTTCTGATTCAGGGCAAGTGGTTGGAATAAACAAACGAACGTTCGCTGTTGCACTAGCTGATTTCAATGGGAATGGTTATGTAGATCTGGTTGTTGGGAATGATAGCGGCCCAAGCAACATATACTTTAATGATGGAACGGGTATATTTACTGACTCAGGACAATCTCTAGGTAGTAGTGATACTCAAGCGCTAGCTGTTGGTGATATGGATAACGATGGTGATATAGACATAGTCGCGGGAAATTTTGGACAATATAACCGCGTCTATAGAAATAATGGAACGGGCATATTTAATAGTTCTTTTAGCTTAAAAGAACCAAATAAAAGTAGCAAAACAAGAACGCAAGCAATTGCTGTTGGGGATTTTAACGGTGATGGCCGGTTAGACGTATATGCAGGCAATATAGATGAAGACACAGTATATATGAGTAATGAGTATGGGCAGCTTAGAACGGTTGAAAAAACGGGTGGTAAATATCATGCTCCGGGCGTTGCTGTTGGTAACATTAATAATGACTCATATCAGGATGTTGTAACTGCGGGCTGGCTGACGTATAACAGAGTTAGAAAAGGCTCAGGATTAGCTGTAAGTCACAATGTTGGTAAACCTAATGATTATACTTGGGGCGTTGCTCTTGGAGATATAAATGGTGATGGTTACGATGACTTAGTTGAAGCTAATGCACTTGGGAATGTGAATAAATTATATTTTAATGATGGCTCAGGTACTTTTTATGGCAATAGCCAGTCGCTAGGTGATAATAACAGTAGAGCTATAGCTCTTGCTGATTTAGATGGTGATGGCGATCTTGATATAGTAATAGGTCACCAAGATGAACCCGCTTCGATATATTTTAATAATTAAGTTAGTTAAGTGTTACAAAATAAAATAGAAACTAATTTAGTAAATTAGTAGAGATGCCAACATTTATTTTTTAGTTATGACTTTGCCGAGCTTTTTAAAATTAGTTAGGTACTATTACCTCTGAGGGACAGGTCGGTTGTTAGTTGATGACAATCAGCTTATCTCGCGTTTATACATTAAATATTACAAATGAACGTAAAAAAGCCCGTCTACAAAATCATTTTGGTCACAGGTAACACCTAAGCGCTACCCGCGCCACTCATCACCTTCTGTGGTGAATAAATCACTAAAAGACGCGACGCTGCTGCAGGTGTGATTTGTACTCCAATGCTCGAATTTCACGTTTTAAAAATTAATGCCATTAAAAACAATTGGTTGTGAAGTAATTGCTACAAATATACTTTTTTATTGAAAATAATGTTCAAGTTAATTTTGATGCTGCCGTTAACCTAATTAGAACGGAGCTTGAACAAATTAAATATGTGAAGGCTCTTGGTTAAAATAAATTAGTTACATTACGAAAGTAATCAGGAGTTATAACATGGCTTTATCAGTAAATACAAACGTTGCGTCTATCAACGCACAAAGAAACTTATCAAAATCAAGTGAAGCATTAGGTACTTCAATGCAACGTCTTTCATCGGGTATGCGTATTAATAGCGCAAAAGATGATGCGGCTGGTCTGCAAATTGCGAGCCGCTTAACATCACAGGTTAATGGTTTGGGTGTTGCACAGCGAAATGCGAATGATGGTATTTCGATGGCGCAAACGGCAGAGGGGGCGATGCAAGAGTCATCAAATATCCTACAACGTATGCGTGACTTAGCACTACAATCTGCGAATGGTTCAAACGATGCTGATGCACGTGCTTCACTACAAAAAGAAGTGGGTGCATTACAACAAGAACTTACCCGTATCGCTGAAACAACTAATTTCGGTGGCACGAGCTTACTCGATGGCTCATTCGGTACTAAGCAGTTCCAGGTCGGCGCCAACGCAAACGAAACAATAAATGTTAAATTACGTAATATGTCTGCAGATGCAGTCGGTTCTAATGAAATAACAGGTGCAGGTACTGTTATAGGGGCTGGTGCTAACGATCTTTTAGCTACCCACATTGCAACTCAAGCACAGGCTGCTAACTGGAGTGTTAATGGTAAAGATGTTGCCTTCGGGGCTGCGGACGGCGCTGCAGATATGGCGACTAAAATTAATGACGCTGCTACAGGTGTTACTGCCCAGGCTACATTAAATGTGACTATCGCAAATTTATCATCAGATGATGATGACACGATTAATATAGGTGATGATAGTTATGATCTTGGTGACTTTGGTGGCTCTGGTGAAAAATTAGCAGATGCAATGGTTGCCGATGGTTATGATGCTATTTATGATGAAGACGCAAAAACAGTTACATTAAAAGCTACCGATGTTAATGGCATCGAAGTAGATTCTACAGCAGGTGTAGGAACGGGAACGGTTACGCTTACAAACAATAACGCGGGTGCAACAGCTTATACTGGAACAGCTGATGGTGATCAATCTGTCGCATCAGTATTAGAGTTAAGTTCGTCTGAAAAAATTGCAATTAGTGACTCAACGGCAACTGCAAATGTAGCAGAGTATTTAGGTAATACAGGTGCTGCATCAACAGTATCAGCAACGGGTGCTGGTAGTACGTTGATAACGGTAGAGTCATTAGATATTTCAGGTAGTACGAGTGATGGTGCACAATCAGCAATTAAAACTATTGATGCGGCATTAGCGCAAATTGATTCACAGCGAGCTGATTTGGGTGCGGTGCAAAACCGTTTTGGTCATACAATTAGTAACTTAGCAAACGTTTCTGAAAACGTATCTGCATCTAAAAGTCGTATCGAAGATACTGACTACGCGGCAGAAACAGCTAAACTAACTAAAAACCAAATCATGCAACAAGCTGGTACAACAATTTTAGCTCAGTCTAACCAGTTGCCACAGGCAGCACTAAGCTTATTAGGTTAATAGCCAACTAAGTTTTATACAAAAATAAGGAAGGGAGAAATCCCTTCCTTTATTGCATTAAACTTAGCATAATAATCTCGCTTTATTTTTAGGGGCGGATCATGGAAACTCAAAGTTTATTATCTCAAAGCTTATTATCTAAAAATAAGTTATCACAAAACAACTTAATCCCACAAAGTGGAAACGCCACCGAAAACACTTTGCCAGAAACAAATAATAGCAATAGCTTAAACGACTCGTCTCATATACCAATTTATAAAAAAGATACTTTAACCAGTACTGAATTATCATCTGAAAAACTTGAAAAAGTGGTGCAGCAATTGCAGGACTTTATGGGTGAAATGAATCGCAGCATACAGTTTAAAGTTGATGAAGAGTCAGGACGTAATGTTATCAAAGTAATTGATAAAGCAAGCGGGGATTTAGTCAAACAATACCCATCAGAGGAAGTGTTAGGTATTGTGTCTAAGTTAGCTGAAACAACCGGCGTGTTAATCGATTTTAAAGTATAATTAGTTTAGTTATTAAAGAAGGAGAGTATTATGGCTATTTCATTTACAGGTATAGGTTCGGGATTACAAGTTAACGAAATCGTAAATGCTTTAGTTAGTGCCGAAAAAGCACCTTATCAAGCAAGGGTGACTCGCCAGCAGGCTAGCCATACTACTGATATTTCAGCTGTTGGTGCGCTTAAGTCGTCATTAGAAGAGCTTAACGGTTCTTTGGAGTCGTTAGGGAAAATAGATAATTTTCAAAAACGCACAATTAGCGGAAGTGATGACTTTGTTTCTCTTAGCTCTGAAAAGAACGCTCAAACTAATAACTATTCAGTAAAAGTTAATAACTTAGCCGAAAACCATAAGTTAATGTCATCAGCAATGGCCAGTGGCGAGTCTGTGGGAGAAGGTAAGTTATCGGTTAGCTCTGGTGAAAACAGTTTTGATATTGATGTATCTGACACTGCTACACTGGCAGATATTCGTGATGCAATTAATAAATCGGCTGATAATGACTCGGTTAATGCAACTATAATTACCGACAGCTCAGGGCAGCACCTGGTTTTATCTAGTAAAGAAACGGGTGAAGCAAACGCAATTAAAATTGTTGTAGATGATGCAGGCGACGCTAACAATACCGATAATAACGGTTTATCGCGTTTAGCATTTGATAGCGATCCGGCCTCAGCTACGTATGCCGAAAACCTAAGTGAAACAACAAAAGCAACAGATGCCTCAATAACAATTGATGGAACTTTAGTTGCAACGAGTAGTACTAATGAATTTGTTGATGTTATTGATGGCGTAACTATTAACGCTAAAAAAGCACATGGCGCTGATGATGATTTAAGTAAAGCAAAAATAACCGAAAATAATAATAATATAGCGGCAGGATTAAAATCGTTTGTAGAGAAATTTAATGCGTTTATTGATTTATCTAAACAGTTAGGTAGCTCATCTGCTGAAAATGGTGTGGGTGCACTAGCGGGAGACTCATTACTACGAGGTTCAGTAAATCAAGTTAGAGGATTACTTACTTCTGAATTTAGTACAGGGAATGGTAATACTGATTTTTTATCAAATTATGGTATAAGAACCGAGCGCTCAGGTAAGTTAAGTATTGATGATGACGTGTTGAAAAAAGCAGTTGAAAAAGACCCCGCAGCAATAAAAACCTTTTTTGTTGGTGAAAACGAAGATGATGGTTTTGTTGCTAAACTAGATACTGTTATTAAAGGTTATACCGCCTCGGGTGGAATAATAGAAACACGCATAGATGGCCGTGAAGCGCAAATAGATAAGCTAGGCAAAGATGCAGAAGATTTTACTTTACGCATGGCTGCTTACGAAAAACGCTTATTAAGTCAATATAATGCCATGGATTTACTTGTTGCAAACTTAAATTCAACGGGCAGTTATTTACAACAACAAATGGCTAATCTTCCAGGTGTTGTTAAAAAATCAAGTTAAGTTGAATGAAGTTTATAAGTCAATATAGTTACAGGTAAACTCTTTATCTGTAACTGTTATTTTATTTAAGAAAACACCAACTAGTATAGTAAATTTAAGTCAGCTTCATTTTTAAATAAAATAACCTATCTGTTTTGTTGCGTTATCTATATGCCCGTATAGGTGTAAAAGCACGGTAGGATCAGAACACTTGCCAAGCTCAACCACAAAGCATTACTTCCCCCCTTTACTATTAAGCCATTTTATTGGCGCTATAATAGATCACTAATCTAATACGATTTGTATAAGTTTGCGCCGTATGGTTAGCTGCTATAAATAGTCGAAACAGGCCTAAATAATCAACACACTGCGCAAGGAGGCTAATTTGGGCGGAACCTACATAGGTTGAATAAGCTACGTGAGTAATATGAAAGCGGGATCAGTTATCAAGTCTTACTGGGTTGAGTTTTGTGCCATGATTAACACACATGCTTTACTGTAATTGTATGAGCTGTTTATAGCTAGTGAGGTGATAACAAAGCAGACAAAGTTTATCTTTGCTGCTTTGTTTTTACTCGGTAAGTACTAAGTAACTCTCGAATTCAAGTATTAAGTGCAATCATTATGCAGCTACCAGAACTTCTGATTGCCCCGTAAATAATTCATGAGGGGTTTTATACCCTCTTGTTTTTCTTGGCCGATGGTTGAGCTTATCAACTGCCGCCTGTATCTCTGCTTCACTTAGCGCCATAAAGTCAGTTCCCTTGGGGAAGAAGCGTCTAAGTAAGCCGTTGGTATTCTCATTTATGCCCCGCTCCCATGATGAATAGGGATGAGCGAAATACACATCAGCTTCTAATGCTTGTGCAACATGCTCATGGTGAGCAAACTCTTTTCCATTATCTAACGTCACGGTAATAACCCTATCTTTATATGGTGTCATACACTTGATCAGCGCATCGGCTGTTATTTTCGCATGCTTGCTTTCAATTCTGTGAACGACTGTATATAACGTTTTACGTTCAACCATTGTGACAAGCGCATTTTTACGCCCTTTACCTATCACTGTATCGCCCTCCCAATCACCAATCCTAGACTTTGAATCCACAATACTTGGGCGTTCATCAATGCTGACTCGATTAACTATCTGTCCACGTTTATCATAGCTTCCATAGCGTTTTTTATACTTTTTACATGCACGAGTGAGTGTCTTATGTAGCTTGCCACCACGAGCCTTGTCTCTGTAAATATATTGATAAATTGTTTCATGATGTAAAACGACCTGTTTCTCTAAAGCTAAGCGGCCTGCCACTTGCTCAGGGGAAAGTCCGTCATGCAACAATTTATTAATCCAGTGAGTGACGTCCTCTGTTAACTTACTTGCTTTGAAAGATGACTTACGTCTTTGTTCAGCAAAGTTATTGGCTTGGTTAGGCCGATAGCCTTTAAGTCCTTTATTGCGTTTTAGCTCTCTAGAAATAGATGACGGTGAACGAGTTAGTTCTTCAGCTATCTGCTTTTGGTTATTTCCTGCTTTTATTAACGCGTAAATCTGGTATCTTTCTTCTTGTGTCAGCTGTTTATATTTCATTAAAGCAATTTCCTTTGGCGAGAAAATGGCCGAATTATAACAGCTGGCCATCTAATCTGAGAAATTGCACTTATTATCCGAATTTAGGACTTAAAATGATTATCGTTATTTACAATTGGACTAAATAGCTTACGTCGCTAAACTATTAAAGTTGTGTTACATGGCTTAGCTTGTATGAGTGTTAACTAAAAATGAGATTTATACTTTTTCACTGCACTTTTACTTTTTTGTTTGCTAATTATTTTAGCTGCGATAAGTTGTTTTTCATCTTCTATTTGACTAGATAGTTGCTGAATAAAGTCAATCAAAAACGTTAGTTCATCAGCTGAGTAAAAATTTTTATCTTTAGTGATTGAGTTTTTTAAATAAGTATTTAATTTATTATGAGCGTGGAGTGCTTTTTCCACATCTAAATCAACTAAAACTACCAGCTCATTACACTGCTTTCGAGTTTCGTTATCGGAAATTTGGGTCGCGGTTATTGTTGCAAAAGGCATAATATTATTGTGCTCTTTGATCAAAAGGAATTTCTTCCCAGCCCGATTTTATTTCTTTAATTAAAAGAATAACTTCATCAATTTTTTCTACATCGTTTTCAAAATTAGCGACTAATAAATTGCGTTGGCAGTAATCGTATAAAGAGTCGAGATTTAATGATATTTCGTTATCATTTTCAAAATTTAAAACTTGTTGTAAGGCACCTAATAAAGTGATGCAATCAGAGATAGCAACTCCTTTTTTAGCTAACTCTTTTCGCTCAATAAATCCTTTTGCAGCTGATAATTTACCGATAATGTTTACAAAAACAAGTTTAACTTGTTCATAGGGCGTCATTTCTTTTACGCTACTAACAGTTATTTGGCGATATTTATTTATTGATGCGTGAGCCATGTTCAATCCTATAAGTTTAATTGTATATCTAATGCTTTAAGCAAGTTTAGTTCCAAAATATAAACTAACTACTATATATCGGCATAAATAGTTATACCTTTAAGTATATTTACCATTTATGTCGTTTTATACAATCTAAGTTTAGCAGAAATCACTAAGCGTTTAACGTAATCTAATGTAAACATGTTTATCTTTCGAGGTTGGTTTTTTATTAGTGTGGTTGTTTTTAATAAATAGGCGACAACGATGGGTAAATGGCAAACATGCAAAGTAATTCATACAAGGGGGAAGCAGAAGTATTTATCGAACCAGTTGGGTAGCTTCATAGAGATTTAACACTCCAAAAATGAACAAATTTTAATCGTAAAATATAAATACGCCTTAGTTCAAGAGCGGCTTTTACATGTATTTGTAACTACTATTAAAGGCTGGAACATAACTTTATATTTATAAAGTAACCTGAAAGTATTAACTTTTATTTTTAAAGTGTCTGTTTTTTGGCGTTAATGTCAAAAAGTCGCCGCTAGTGCTTGCATACAATTTCAACTGGCTTACAATTTGATTAACAAAATAAATTAGTGAAAAGAATGGCCCGCTAAAAATGATCTTAATTTTAGATAATAATAACAATCGCTCGATAGGATTATATGCCTCACTTAGTTTCATAGGTGAAGCGGTGCAATTACAAAGCGAAGCTGATTTTGAACAAACATGCAGCAAGTATCAAAATAAAGAATGCATTGTAATTTTAGGCGCCTTGCAGGCGCTCGATCACGAAAGTTTAATTAAGCGCTACCCTACGTTTCCTTTTTTATTAATAGGTGAAACACTCAAACCTTTATTGAGTATTGCTAATGTGGTTGGGTTGATTTGTGAGCCATTTAGCCACGAAGTAACCACGCAGTTATTACATGATTGCCAACAATATCAGCGTATGCTGCCTAATGAGCACAAACACAGTAAGCCACATAATACCTTTGACGGCTTAGTGGGCGAAACAGCAGCGGTTAAAGACCTGCGCTTTTTAATTGAGCAAGTAGCCAAAACCGATGCTAATGTGCTTATTTTAGGTGAGTCGGGCACAGGTAAGGAAGTGGTTGCGCGTAACGTACATTTATTATCTAAACGCCTTAAAGGGCCTTTTGTACCAGTTAACTGTGGTGCGATCCCTGGGGAGTTGCTCGAAAGCGAATTATTTGGTCATGAAAAAGGGGCATTTACGGGGGCTATTTCTGCTCGTAAAGGGCGTTTTGAATTGGCTCAGGGCGGTACACTGTTTTTAGATGAAATAGGTGATATGCCGCTGCAAATGCAGGTTAAGTTGCTGCGCGTATTGCAAGAGCGCAGTTATGAGCGAGTAGGCGGCACTAAAGCGATTCAGGCCGATGTACGCATTATTGCAGCGACCCATCGTAACCTCGAAACTATGATAGAGGAAGGCACGTTTCGTGAAGATTTATACTACCGGTTAAACGTATTCCCCATTGAAAGCCCGTCGCTTACCCAGCGTGCCGATGACATACCTTTGCTATTAAAAGAGTTAATGCGCCGCGTTAATGAGCAAAGCGGCTCAACCGCTAAGTTTACTGAGCGCGCTGTCGAGAGTCTAAAAGAGCATAATTGGCCTGGAAATATTCGCGAGCTTGCAAACTTGGTAGAACGAATGGTGATAATGTTCCCTGAAAAAGTGGTGGATATACCCGACCTACCGGCGAAGTATCGATATATTGAAGTTGAAGCCTATGAGCCGCAGTACCCAGAAGAGCTGATGGAGCGCGATGCATTTAACGATATATTTAGTACCGACTTTAGCGATTATGACGATGAGATAGATCACTCTACAGCGGCTGGTTCAAACTTGTTACCAAGCGAAGGAGTTGAGCTTAAGGAGTACTTAGCTGAGCTGGAAATTAATTTAATTACCCAAGCGTTGGAGCGTTTTGACTATGTAGTTGCCCATGCCGCCGAAATACTTGGGGTGCGCCGTACTACTTTAGTCGAAAAAATGAAAAAATATAACTTGTCGAGAGATTAAAAGCTAAGGGCTACTGCCATTTTAATGCGGTTTTATACCGCGCTTAAAAGAAGTAAAAAGCATTAGGTTATATGTCTGCTCATTCACTTCTCTTTGTGTATATTGGTTTAAGTAAGTTAATTCACAAAGAGGTTAAGAGGGCGCTACGCTTTAGAGAAGAAAAAGACACTCAACTACGTGTTTTAGTCATTTCTCATTTACTCTCATTATTTTCTCTGTGTGCAAGTTGGTTTAAGTAAATATATTAACGGGAAGTTAAAGTTTATAGAGTTATTACTTAAAGTCCTGAAGTTAAATCTTTGCCTAGCGCCTAGCTCCTAGCCCCTTAATTTCTTCTTTTCTAAAACAGTTATTGCTGTGATCGTTAACCATGCCACAGGCTTGCATATGGGCGTATACGGTTGTTGGCCCTAAAAACTTAAAACCACGCTTTTTTAAATCTTTAGCAAATGCGCTTGAGGTAGGGGTAATTGCTGGTGTGTCATCAGCAGAGTTTAAATTACTTATTTGCGACTTATTGCCAACAAACTGCCATTGATAGTTACTAAAGCTGCCAAACTCTTGCTGAATTTTAATAAAGCATTTAGCGTTATTTACAGTAGCAGCAATTTTTAAGCGATTACGCACAATACCTGCATCAAGCATTAGTCGCTCAATATCTTGCTCGGTAAATGCTGCTACTTTATGTACGTCAAAATCGGCAAAAGCATTTTTATAACCATTACGCTTTTTTAAAATAGTGTACCAACTCAAGCCTGCTTGCGCCGACTCCAGTGTTAAAAATTCAAACAGCTTTTTATCGTCATACACTGGCACTCCCCATTCATTATCGTGGTATGCAACGTAGTCGGGTTTACTGGTGTCGAGCCATGAGCAGCGGGATTGCTTGGTCATTATAATTCCTTAGTTGCGGTACTTTTATTTGTGCGTCATTTTTATGTCGCGCTTTTTTACTGTATAACTCAATGATATACATGATAATAAAAGGTGGTATAAATTGTGCATTTGAAGCTGTATCTGCATCAATTAGAGATTTTATTATGGCACTTGCTAGTGTGTTAAAACCACAGTTTATTTCTGCAAATCAGTATAACCCATGTTTACTTCAAGAGGAGTATATAGGGGAGTTAAGCGATCTGCGCAAACAGGCTAGTTGGCTTTCGCATTTAGTAGATACTATGCCCGCAGGAGTAATAGTGCTTGACGGCAAAGGCATGATTGCTAAAGCGAATCAAATTGCGATTGATATGCTCGGTGAGCCGCTTGAAGGCGAAAAGTGGTTTAGTGTTATTCAACGCTCTTTTCGGCCTCAGCAAGATGATGGCCATGAGGTGTCTTTAAAAGGCGGGCGCTTAATAAAACTTGATATTACCGCACTTGCCCCAGAGCCAGGGCAACTTATTTTAATGACGGACTTGAGCGAAACCCGCCGCTTGCAAAAACGGGTTGCGCATATGCAGCGCTTAAGTGCGCTGGGTAAAATGGTGGCATCGTTGGCGCACCAAGTGCGCACGCCGCTGTCGGCGGCTATGCTTTATGCCGCTAATTTAGGTTCAAAACGCTTACCCGAAGCGTCGCGCGATAACTTTCAAACTAAATTAATGTCGCGTTTAAAAGATTTAGAAAACCAAGTAAACGACATGCTGTTATTCGCTAAAAGTGGCGATCAGCATGTAGTGGAGCAGGTGTCTATGCAGCAATTGTTAAGCGAAGTAAAAGCCGGTGCTGATGCTATGGTAACGCTTAATAACAGTGAACTTGATGTAAGCTTACCTGAGCCCGACATTACTATTTTAGGTAATAAAACCGCGCTTGCTAGTGCAATTCAAAATCTGATTCATAACAGTATTCAAATTATAGGCTCTGGGGCACAAGTGCAAGTAAGTGCTGTACGCGATTTGCAAGCCCCAGATTTTGTACGCATTAGCGTGAGTGATAATGGCCCAGGTGTTGACCTACAACAGGTAGATAAACTGTTTGAACCATTTTTTACCACTAGCAGCCAAGGCACAGGCTTAGGGTTGGCGGTTGTAAGCTCTGTTGTTAATGCGCACCAAGGGCGTATTGAGGTGATTAATAATGTACATGGCGGCGCTTGTTTTAATCTGTTATTGCCAATTAGCGCAGCATCTAAATTAGAGGAATCGTTATGAGTAATACTATTTTAGTTGTAGAGGACGACGCAGGGCTTCGCGAAGCATTAATAGATACCCTAGAAATGTCGGGTATTGAATGCGTTGCTGCCGACAGTGCAGAGCAGGCGATGTTACTACTTAAAAAAGAATCCTTTTCGTTAGTGGTGAGCGATGTGCAAATGGGTGCCATGAGCGGCCTAGATTTACTGCGCAGTATTAAATTAAATTACCCCGATTTACCGGTATTAATGATGACCGCCTACGCAACTATTGACGATGCGGTAGAGGCAATGCGCTTAGGTGCGATTGATTATATGGCCAAACCATTTGCACCTGAGGTGCTATTAAATATGGTGAGCCGCTATTTGCCCGAAAAACCCAAAGAAACCGACGGCCCTATTGTTGCCGACCCAACGAGTATTCAATTGCTGGAGCTTGCAAGCAGAGTAGCTAAATCAGACGCCAGTGTTATGGTGCTGGGGCCAAGTGGCTCGGGTAAAGAAGTGTTAGCGCGGTTTATTCATGATAAGTCAGAGCGTGCAAACCAACCATTTGTAGCAATTAATTGCGCAGCCATTCCTGAAAACATGCTAGAAGCAACATTGTTTGGCTACGAAAAAGGCGCTTTTACTGGCGCGATTCAGGCATGCCCAGGTAAGTTTGAGCAAGCACAGGGCGGTACTATTTTACTAGATGAAATTACCGAAATGGATTTGGGCTTACAAGTTAAACTACTACGTGTATTACAAGAGCGCGAAGTTGAACGCTTAGGGAGTCGTAAAACCATTGCGCTAGATGTACGCATACTCGCAACCAGTAATCGCGATTTAAAACAAGCGGTAGCGAATAATCAGTTTCGGGAAGATTTATATTATCGCCTTAACGTTTTTCCACTCATGTGGCGGCCATTGTGCGAGCGCCCTGGCGATATAATTGTGTTGGCAAAACACTTAATTGAACGCCATTTAATAAAAGCTAAGCAGCCGCTGGCTATTTTAGATAAGCAAGCTGAGCAAAAGCTCCTTAGCCATACATGGCCAGGTAATGTACGCGAGCTTGATAACGTAATTCAACGTGCGCTTATACTGCGCAGTGGCAACAGCATAAGTGAGCAAGCTATTTTTATTGAAAATTTAGCCCCAAGCAACTTTGTAGTAGAGTCGCCAATTGTTGAAAGCACATTAACTAGTGCTTATTACGATAATAAAACAACAGCCATTACTAATGATGAAAAGCCTGATGAGCAAAAATCAGATTTACTAGCTCAAGATACAGGCAGTTATAAAGATGAGCTTAAAGATAAAGAACATCGAATTATTTTAGAAACGCTTGCGCGTTGCCAAGGCAAGCGTAAAGACGTAGCCGAAACCTTGGGAATTAGCCCGCGAACTTTACGTTATAAGTTGGCGCAAATGCGCGACTTAGGTATTTCACTTCCTGCATAACCTTCAAAAAAGCCCTAAATTCAACATCTTGGATTTAGGGCTGTCAAAACTCTGACTAAGTAAATAAACTCTAACACACTGTATTTAAAGGGTTAATTAAGTGGCACGCTTTGTGCATTCTTAACCTTAAGAGTTAACTGTATTGTTAGAGACAAATAATGAAAATTCAAAATAGCGCTGTATTTCAAGAAATGCAATCTATGGCCTTAGAAGCGGGCCGTAATAATCAAATTAATAAATTGCCTACACAAGCTCAGCCTACGTCTTCAGCACAATTTGGTGATATGCTCAGCAATGCGCTCAATACTGTGCATGAGTTACAGCAAGACACAGGTCAAAAAGTAAAAGCGGTTGAAATGGGCGACAGAAGTGTATCGCTTGCTGAGGCGATGATTGCTTCGCAGAAATCTTCTGTTGCATTTGAGGCGACCGTACAAGTTCGTAATAAACTTGTTGAAGCCTATAAAGAAATCATGAATATGCCTGTTTAATTTAGGTAGTGGAGAATAATTGTGGCGCAATCTAATCAATCTACAGATCTTGCACTTGCTGATGGCGGTATTGAGCATGGTGATAGTGACGATCAACAAGAACAAAAGTCGGGCTATTTAAGTGCGCTAAGCGGTGTTGATGTATTGCGTCAAGTTACCCTTATTATTGCATTAACTATTTGTTTGGCGATTGCCATTTTTGTGATTATTTGGGCACGTCAGCCAGATATGCGCCCGTTAGGTAAAATGCCTACCGAGGAGCTAATTCAAACACTTGATTTTTTAGATGCACAAAAAATAGACTACCAACTAGATGGCAACGTTGTTTCTGTTGATGAAAGTGAATACCAGAATATAAAATTACTAATGACTCGCGAAGGCTTGGATCAAGGTCCTACTTCTGGATCAGACATAATTATGCAAGATATGGGCTTTGGTGTAAGCCAGCGCTTAGAGCGCGAGCGCCTAAAGCATGGCCGAGAGCAACAACTTGCCCGCACTATAGAAGAGCTTAATAACATCACTCGCGCCAAGGTGCTGTTAGCTATTCCAAAAGAAAACGTATTTGCTCGCAGAGAGAAAAAACCTTCAGCAACTGTGGTGCTTACGCTTAAACGCGGACGCTCACTTGACCGTGAAGAAGTAGACTCAGTGGTTGATATGGTAGCCTCTGCAGTGCAAGGGTTAGAGCCTGCACGTGTAACGGTAACCGATCAAAATGGCCGTTTATTAAACTCGGGTTCACAAAGCTCACTCGATGCACGCTCTCGTAAAGAATATGATTTAGAACGTAAACGTGAGCAAGAATACCTTGAAAAAATAGACAGTATTTTAATTCCTATTGTTGGTTTAAGTAATTACACCGCGCAAGTTGATTTAAGCATGGACTTTAGCTCATTAGAAGAGACACAAAAGCGCTATAATCCTGACCTACCTGCGATAAGAAGCGAAACGACGTTTGAAGAAAATAACATTGGTGGCTTAGCTATTGGTATTCCTGGCGCATTAACGAATCAACCGCCAGTTAACTCAGATATACCAGAAGAAATAACTGAAGGCGGAGCCGGTAGTGCAACCGCACCAGGTCGTACACATAAAGAAGCGACGCGAAACTATGAACTTGATACCACTATTTCGCACAAGCGCCAGCAAACCGGAACTATTCGCAGAATTAGTGTATCGGTAGCGGTTGACTATTTACCAAAAGTGGGCGAAAACGGGGAAGCTACTATGGTTCCACGCTCGGTAGAGGCACTGTCAAATATTAGACGTTTATTACAAGGCGGTGTTGGTTTTGATATACAACGTGGCGATGCCTTAGAAGTAGTTACAGTTCCTTTTGTACGTGAAGCAACAGACCTAGACTTTGAACTACCGTTGTGGGAACAAGACTGGTTTATGAAAATAGTACGCTTGGTACTAGCAGCATTAGTTATTATTGTATTGATAATGGCCGTAGTTAAACCTATGCTAAAGCGTCTAATTTACCCAGACAGCACGCTTGATGAGTACGATGAAGATGCTCTTAGTTCAGGGGTTGATATTGGCGATAATAGCTTAGATATGTTAAATAAAGATTTTGATTCTGCTTCAATAGGCTTTTCAAGTGATGGTACATTGCAGCTTCCCGATTTACATGGTGACGAAGATTTACTTAAGGCCGTACGTGCTCTTGTAGCTAATGAACCAGAACTATCATCACAAGTAGTGAAAGCGTGGTTAACAGAAGATGACTGATCAAAACCAAAAACAACTCCCAGCAGCATTTGATGTTGATAAGCTTGATGGTGTCGATAAAGCCGCTATTCTATTGTTGAGCTTAACAGAGGAAGATGCAGCGCAAATACTCAAACATTTAGAGCCTAAGCAGGTGCAAAAAGTGGGTATGGCGATGGCTGGATTAGAGGATTTATCGCAAGCTAAAATAAGCGCGGTTCATAATCTATTTATAGAGCAAATACAAAGCTTTAGTACAATTGGCTTTCAATCAGAAGACTTTATTAAAAAAGCGCTTACCGCTGCGTTAGGTGAAGATAAAGCCGCCAGTCTGATTGACCAAATAGTAATGGGTTCGGGTGCTAAAGGGCTTGATTCGTTAAAATGGATGGACTCGAAGCAGGTAGCTAATATTATTCGTAATGAGCACCCGCAAATTCAAACCATTGTATTGTCGTATTTAGAGCCTGAGCAATCTGCCGAAATATTGGCGCAGTTCCCTGAAAAAGTGCGCCTAGATTTAACTATGCGTATAGCTAACCTTGAAGAAGTGCAGCCTGCTGCATTGCAAGAGCTTAACGAAATTATGGAAAAACAGTTTGCTGGCCAAGCAGGTGCGCAAGCAGCAAAAATGGGCGGCTTAAAAGCGGCTGCCGATATTATGAACTACCTAGATACCAACGTAGAAGGGCAGTTAATGGACTCTATTCGTGAGCATGACGAAGAGATGTCGCAACAAATTCAAGATCTTATGTTTGTGTTTGAAAACTTAATGGACGTAGATGACCGTGGTATTCAAGCAATTTTACGCGAAGTACAACAAGACGTACTAATGAAAGCGATTAAAGGCACAGACGATGCACTTAAAGAAAAAATACTCGGTAATATGTCTAAACGTGCTGCAGAAATGCTAGCCGATGATTTAGAGGCAATGGCGCCGGTGCGTATTAGTGAAGTAGAGTCTGCGCAAAAAGAGATACTCTCTACTGCGCGTCGCTTATCTGACTCGGGTGAAATACAACTCGGCGGTGGCGGTGGCGAGGAGTTTTTATAAACCATGACTAAACCGTCAATGCACAAAGGGCGTCCGCTGCACGCAGATGAAGCCGATGAGCTTTTAAAGCATTGGGATATTCCTGATGTAGCACCAGATAAGCAAAGTTTTGGTAATCGTTCAACCGCTTACGGTACACCGCTTGCGGAGCTGTATAGAAAAGAAATGGCTGAAGAATCACCAATAGAAGAGCCGCAAGAGCCTGAGTTACCTGCGCTCACTATGGCTGAACTTGAGCGCATTAGACAAGATGCGTTTGAAGAAGGTGTAAAGCAAGGACACGAGCAAGGCTACATAGACGGTTTTGATAAAGGTGTTACCGAAGGTAAAGAAGCGGGCTACAAAGAAGGCCTAGAGCTGGGCAAAACTCAGGGCCATGAAGATGTAAAACCACTAATAGAAGAGCAGTTAACGAGTCTGCGTAGTATTTTAGAGGGATTAACCGCGCCACTGGGTAAAGTGGATGAGCATGCTGAAAAGCAATTAGTGCAATTAGCGGTTATGCTTGCAGAGGCCATTATTTATCAAGAAGTAAAAACCTCTCCCGATGTTATTTTACACACCCTTAAACACAGTATTGATGCCCTTAATACTGAGCAAGAAAAAGTACGTATTCATTTACACCCCGAAGATTTAGAGTTAATAAAGCAAAGTTATGGCGAGCAAACAGTGACAGATAATAACTGGCAGTTAATTGCAGAACCAACGTTAGAGCGAGGCGGCTGCGAAGTTAAAACGGCGCAATCATCGCTTGATATGACACTTAAAACGCGTGTCAAAGAAACATTGGATAGTTTTTTGCATAACAGTAGTATCTAACTATTTTATTGGTCTGTTATGTCTGCTTTAGATGTCTCATTAAGCGAACGCTTATCTCAATACAAACAGCATATTAAACCGCCAACACTTGCTGTAGCGGGTATTTTAACGCGAGTAGTTGGCCTTACCCTTGAGGCCAAAGGCTTACGTGCGCCTGTAGGTAGCCAGTGTAAAATAGAAACCATGAACGGCTTTGTTGATGCCGAAATAGTTGGTTTTAACGACCAAACATTATATTTAATGCCAAACGATCATATATCGGGGGTGCTTCCTGGTGCTCGAGTGATCCCACAACTTAACGACACAGGTTTACCTGTAGGCATGAGTTTGCTGGGCCGCGTAGTTGATGGCTTAGGCCGCCCTCTTGATGGTTTAGGTAAAATTAATGCCGAGCACTATCTTAAATTTGCCCAAAAACCGATAAACCCCCTTTCAAGACGACCCATAAGCCAGCCAATGGATGTAGGCGTGCGTGCTATAAACTCAGTAATAACAGTAGGACAAGGCCAACGAATGGGCTTGTTTGCAGGCTCGGGTGTAGGTAAGTCGGTACTGCTTGGTATGATGACACGTGGCAGTGAAGCCGATGTTATTGTGGTGGGGCTGGTGGGTGAACGTGGCCGTGAAGTAAAAGAATTTATTGAAGAAATACTTGGTGTAGAGGGGCGAAAACGCTCGGTGGTTGTAGCAGCACCGGCAGATTCTTCACCATTAATGCGTTTAAAAGGCTGCGAAAGTGCGGTGACTATTGCTGAGTACTTTCGCGATCAGGGATTAAACGTTTTGTTATTGCTCGATTCGGTAACGCGTTATGCCATGGCGCAGCGTGAAATAGCACTTGCGGTAGGCGAGCCACCGGCGACTAAAGGCTACCCGCCTTCGGTGTTTGCAAAGCTGCCTGCGCTGGTGGAGCGTGCCGGTAACGGCGGAGAAGGACAAGGCTCTATTACAGCCTTTTTTACTGTACTAAGTGAAGGCGATGATATGCAAGACCCCATTGCCGATGCAGCGCGCGCTATACTCGACGGCCATATTGTACTTTCGCGGGAGCTGGCCGACAGCGGTCATTATCCGGCAATTGATATAGAAAAATCGATTTCGCGAGTGATGCCACAAGTGGTATCTGAGACGCATATGCAACAAGCGCGAGTGCTTAAGCAGGTGTATTCTATGTACCAGCAAAATAAAGACATGATCACCTTAGGTGCGTATCAAAAAGGGACAGATCAAATGCTTGATCAAGCCATTAATATGATGCCAAGAGTAAATGCCTTTTTACAGCAAGGTATGCGCGATGTAATTAGTTACGACGATGGCCTGCAAGGGCTGGCGCAGTTATTAGGGCAAGCATAATGGCTAAAAACAAACTGCATTTATTATTAAAAATTGAAAACGATAAAGAAGAAACACTACGGATGAGCTATTTGCAGGCGAATCAAAATTTACAAGCAAACCAGCAAAAGCTCCAAGGTTTAAATGACTTTAGATTGGAATACACCCAGCAATTACACATTAAAGGACAGTCGGGTTTATCAAGTGCCGGGTTTAGTCAATTTCATGCATTTATTGCCAAAATAGAAGAAGCAATTCGCCAACAAGCCAATACCGTTAATACCGCAAAACAAGTGGTGAGTCAGCGTAAAACACTGTGGTTAAAGCAGCAAATTAAGGCTAAAGCAGTCGCTAAACTAATCGAAAAACAACAGTTGAAGGCTAATGTGCTGGTGGCTAAAAATGAGCAAAAAATGTTGGATGAGTTTTCTGCTAATCAATTTTTTCAACGTCATAATAGCAACCGAGCTTAAAGTAAAAGTGCGATTGTTCTTTTGAATGAACACTAACAAATTAGGCACGTTAATTGCTTTATTGTTAGGTGGTGTATAATTTTAGGCATTATGAGGTGGCTTGTTGCCGCTTTATATTAGGTGATTTATGGCGATTAATAATATTTCAGTGTTAACAGTATCAGAGCAAGAGGTTTTCTCAAGTAAACAAACGAGTGACGCCTCGAGCTCCAGTGAAAACGCGAGTGCTGGCTTTTTTAACCAGTTGGAAGATGCTAATAAAGCCGTTTACAATAATAGCAACAAAACTAAAACACAAAATACAGATGAAGAAAATACTATTGCTACACAGCCTAAACAGGCAGAAGTGTCGGATGATGCGATATCGGGTGATAGTATGTTAGCGCAAATAAATGCAGCCCATACAATGGATACTACGGTTAAAAAAAATGCAAGCGTTAAGGCTGAGGTGCTAGATGAAGATGCCAAGCAATTAAAAGCGAAGCCAGATGATCAACTTGCTCCTATTGTTATAGCGCCGCATAGTTTAGCTGTAAATGAAACAGTAGCTAAAACCACGGTTGATGTTGATAATGATGTGTTAGACAGTTCCGCTGTGAACTCTCAGGCGAAAGATGAGAAGTTAATACCACTGAGCAAAAACATAGTAGCCGTTAATAAAGCGGGTGTAACCGTACATACTCAGTCAGTAGATGCTGCAGTGATTAGTTTGCTAAGTAAAGACAGCGAAGCAATTAAATCAGATCCGTTACTTGCTAAACTTACACCCGAGCAGCATGAGCAATTAACTACGCAGCTGCAGGCAAGTAGCAAAGACAACCTAGCAACGTTAAAACAAATGCTAACCGAATATGTTGTAGAGAGTGATAAAGCAAACGCGGCAGACACAGTCAAGCAGGCTTTAAATTCACAAATAAGTGCATTAACCAGACCAGAGAAACAAGCACTATTGAGTCAGTTAAATAGCTATATTAAAAATGAGCAACCTCAAGGTGAGCAGTTAGCAAGTATTAAGCAAACTATCGTTGATTTATCTACATCAATAGACTCTAAAGTGCATTTAATAGCAAATGACAAAGCTAATCTTGGTTTAAGTAACACAGCTAATATAAATACACCAAAAAGTGAAAATAATAATCAGTTAGAAAAAGTAGTAATTAGTGGAATTAGTGATAAAGAAGCCGTTAAACAAGATATATCGCTAAAAGAACCCGTGCGCAGCAATAGCGCTGAGCCATTACCACCAAGGGTAACACAGCTGTTTACGCAAATTACTAATACGATTAATAAGCTACCCACTCGTGGTTTAAACCATAATGAAAGTTTAGGGTATGAGCAAGCTATTATAGATACACAGGCATTGCAAACAGGGCAGTTACAAAGCACAACACAAGCTAAACAAGTAAGCTTTGATCCAGGTGTTATGCAAGCACTTAACATTATTAAAAGTGATGCGGCAAAAATGCTGCAAGAGCGAGTGAGCTCTATGCTAAGTATAAATAATAAAGTAGCGGAAATTCGCCTCGATCCACCAGAAATGGGCAGTATGCAAATTCGCATCAGAAGTGATGCAGAGCAAGCACAAATAAACTTTGTAGTACAAAATCAGCAAGCAAAAGAAGCGCTAGAACAAACATTACCGCGCTTACGCGAAATGCTTGCCCAGCAAGGCATTGATTTAGGCGAAAGTACTGTTTCTTATGGAGAGTCTGGAGGGCAAGGAGCAGAGCAAAATGAAGAAAATGCTAATTCTCGCTTGGCCAATAATGAAGTGAGTATTGATGAAAACGACGAGCTAGTTAATACACAAATATCAAGTTCTAGACAACAAACGTCATCATCAATAGATTACTATGCCTAAGTACTGCTATTATGAGAACTAAAACAAGCAAGTACCTTGTCTAATAAAGGAAATGTCATGGCTGAAGAGGCTAATTTAGAAATAGAAGATGCGAGTAAAAGAAAAAAGAAGCTGGTAATAATAATTGCCGCTGTATTGCTCGTGGTCGGTGCTGTTGCTGGGTATTTTTTTCTTATGGGCTCTGATAAGTCAGCAGAAGGTTTAAGTGATGGTCATGCATCTACTGAAGAAGCGAGCGCAGTTAATGGTTCGTTGGCTAAAGTAGGCAGTGCTTTATATGTGGCTATGCCAAGACCTTTTATATTTAATGTACCTGGTTCTAGCCGTGATAGAATTGTACAAATTAGTGTTCAGTTATTAGTACGTGGTGCAATAAACGAAGAAATAGCGAAAAAGCACATTCCTCTTATAGAAGGTAAGCTACTAAGTGTATTTTCTACTACAAGTGCTGATGAATTAAGTACTAGTGCCGGTAAGGAAACCTTACGTTTTGCTGCGCTTGAAAAAGTACAGGTTGCATTGATGGATGTTGAGGGTAGTAAAGTAATTGAGCGGGTATTGTTTACCGGCTTTGTAATGCAATAAGGGGCTAGTGTGAGCGATTTATTATCCCAAGACGAAATTGATGCGCTATTACATGGTGTTGATGAGGTCGAAGAGGAAGATATACACGGAGGCGATGATGGCGATGGAGGGACACTTCAGTATGACTTTTCCTCGCAAGATCGAATCGTACGTGGTCGTATGCCGACGCTGGAAATTGTTAACGAACGCTTTGCTCGGCATATGCGAATTAGCTTATTTAACATGATGCGCCACACCGCAGAGGTGTCTATAAACGGTGTGCAAATGATTAAATTTGGCGAGTATGTGCATACCTTATTTGTGCCGACGAGTTTAAATATGGTGCGTTTTAGACCATTAAAAGGCACCGGCCTTATTACTATGGAAGCACGCTTAGTATTTATTTTGGTTGATAACTTTTTTGGTGGTGATGGCCGTTATCATGCAAAAATAGAAGGCCGAGAATTTACCCCAACTGAGCGACGCATTGTGCAAATGTTACTAAAAATAATCTTTGAAGATTATAAAGAAGCATGGGCGCCGGTAATGGATGTATCGTTTGAATACCTCGACTCAGAAGTAAATCCAGCCATGGCTAACATTGTAAGCCCAACCGAAGTGGTGGTTATTAGCTCTTTTCATATTGAATTAGATGGTGGCGGAGGGGACTTTCATATTGCTTTACCTTATTCTATGTTGGAGCCAATAAGGGAGCTGCTTGATGCGGGCGTACAATCGGATACCGAAGACACCGATTTACGCTGGAGTAGGGCTCTTCGCGATGAGATAATGGATGTAGAGGTTGAGCTATCTACTCAGTTACTGGAAGTAGATTTAACTCTGAAGCAGATAATGGAACTTAAAACAGGTGATATTATTCCGGTAGAAATGCCTGAGCATATTACGGTGTTTGTTGAAGAGTTACCGACATTTAGAGCTAAAATGGGCCGCTCACGCGATAGTGTTGCGCTGCAAATTAGTGAAAAAATTAAACGGCCTGATTCCGTTAAATCTGAACTGCACGTATTTACCAAAGGTGGTAAGAAAATTGATTCAGATGCTGAATTAGCAGAACTAGAAGAGGATTTACACCTTTCAGACGGTGTAAGGTTAGACTGGTAATTTATTAAAAGGTTAAACGTATGAGCGATGATCAAGACACTATGGACGAGTGGGCAGCAGCCTTGGCAGAAGCTGAGGGTACTGACGAAAGTGGCCAAGCCAAAGTAACAGAACTCGATGAGTTAAGTGATACTAGGCATGAAATCAGCGGCGAAGAAAAACGCAAACTTGATTCTATTTTAGATATACCTGTGACTATTTCTATGGAAGTAGGGCGCTCTAAAATTAACATTCGTAATTTATTACAATTAAATCAAGGCTCAGTGGTAGAGCTTGACCGAGTTGCGGGTGAACCGTTAGATGTACTTGTTAATGGCACTTTAATTGCGCATGGTGAAGTAGTGGTGGTAAACGATAAGTTCGGTATTCGTTTAACCGACGTTATTAGCCAGGTTGAACGGATTAAAAAACTACGATGATGGTATTAGCTACTTTAACAAACTCAGTTTTTGCGCAAGCAGAAACGACTTCGGCTACATCTTCGTCTGATATTCTTTCTATGGCGCTATCACTTATTATGGTGTTAGTACTTATTTTAGTGTTAGCGTATTTTGTTAAAAAACTAAATCCGAATTTAACTAATAATGATGAATTTAAAGTAGTGCGTAGTTTACCCTTGGGTTCTCGCGAGCGCTTAATGGTGGTGGAAATAGACAATGCCCAGCATTTGTTAGGAGTAACTCCCCAAAGCATCAATTATTTGCATAAGCTGGAAACACCTTTGAGTGAAAAAGAACTACCAGAACTCGCAAAGCGTTTTGGAAAACTTTTAAATCCACAAACAAACCAAAATAAAAAGAATTAAAATTATGACGAAATGGCTGCTTGTTATTTTTGCCATGGTATTTGTACCAAATGTTAGTGCTGAAGGTATTGATGCACTCACTATTACCACAAATGCAGATGGCACCCAAGACTACTCGGTAACGCTGCAAGTACTGGCTATTATGACCGCGCTGAGCTTTATTCCAGCGGCTATAATCATGATGACCTCGTTTACCCGTATTATTGTGGTGCTGGCTATTTTGCGCCAAGCTATAGGTTTACAGCAAACCCCTTCAAACCAAGTATTATTAGGTATGTCATTATTTTTAAGTATTTTTATTATGGCCCCTATCTATCAACAAATAAACGAACGCGCTATAGAGCCTTACTTAAGCGAAAAAGTGACTTCAATGGAAGCATTGGAATTGGCAAAAGAGCCAATGAAAGCCTTTATGCTATCGCAAGTACGGATAAAAGATTTAGAAACCTTTGCTAAAATAGCGGGGCATGATCAGTTAGATTCACCAGAAGCCACACCGTTAATTGTACTTATTCCGGCGTTTGTAACCAGTGAACTACAAACTGCCTTTATTATTGGCTTTATGTTTTTTATTCCTTTTTTAATCGTAGATTTAGTGGTGGCGTCGGTATTAATGGCCATGGGTATGATGATGCTATCGCCGATGATAGTCTCTTTACCGTTTAAAATAATGCTGTTTGTATTGGTTGATGGCTGGAGCTTAGTGATGGGAACCTTGGCAAAAAGCTTTGGTTTAGGCACATGACCTTACTTAGCACTAAGCGAATTACGTACTAGGAGTACGCCGTGGAACCAGAAGTATTTGTTGATATTTTAAGTAGCGCGCTGTTTTTAGTGATTAAATTGGTTTCAGCAATTGTAGTACCAGGTTTAATTATTGGCTTAGTTGTTGCTGTTTTTCAGGCAGCAACCTCAATTAACGAACAAACTTTGAGCTTTTTACCACGCTTACTTATTACTATAAGTGCCCTCATTGTTGGCGGCCACTGGTTTACCCAAGAGTTAATGGACTTTTTTACCCGCCTAGTATTACTTATTCCTGAAATTGCAGGCTAAACATGGAATTACCGTTTGCTGTCGTTATTCAATGGTTGAGTGATTTTTTACTACCATTAGTGCGTATTAGCTCAATGATTATGGTAATGGCCGGCCTTGGCGCTAAAAACGTACCTACTCGTATAAAAATAGGTTTAGCCGTTGTGGTTACTTTTGTTGCTGTGCCTATGCTGCCGCCTGCTACCTTTACTAATTTATTTTCATTTGAAATGATTTTAGTGGTTATTCAGCAAATGCTAATAGGCATTGCTATTGGCTTTGCATCTACCTTATTGTTAAATACCTTTGTGTTAGCTGGGCAAATACTGGCTATGCAAACGGGTCTTGGTTTTGCTTCTGTAGTTGACCCCTCTAATGGTTTAAGTGTGCCTGCAGTGGGGCAGTTTTACCTTATTTTAGCGACCTTATTATTTTTTGTATTTAATGGTCACTTAATGATGATTCAAATGGTGATACATAGCTTTGAAGTGCTGCCGATTGACGGTAATTGGTGGGCGGTGGATCATTACTGGGACATAGTAACTTGGGGTGGCTGGATGTTTACCACGGCGCTGGTGCTATCACTGGCACCACTTACTGCTATGCTAGTAATTAATATGTCGTTTGGCATTATGACCCGCGCTGCGCCACAGTTAAATATTTTCTCTATTGGCTTTCCGTTTACTTTAGTTGCTGGGCTTATCATTATTTGGGCGACCTTAGGTAACTTTGTATCGCAGTTTGAGTTTCAGTGGCTAAAAATGGTCGAGCTAATGTGCTCATTAGTGGGCTGCTCGCCTTAGGAGGTTATTGTGTCTGAAGATTCTGGACAAGAAAAAACCGAAGAACCCACATCCAAAAAAATAGAGGATGCCAAAAAGAAAGGCCAAATAGCGCGATCCAAAGAGTTGGGTACTATGTTTGTGCTTATTTTTTCGGCTATTTCGTTGCTCATGTACGGTCCCGAAATTGGTAAAGGTTTGTATAACGTAATGGGTAGAATGCTTAGCCTAAACCGTAACGAAACCTACGATACCACCAAAATGTTTGCTGTATGGGGCGAAGTGGCCGATGCGCTGATATTTCCTATGGCAATGTTTGTATTAATTATTGTATTAGCTGCTTTTATTGGTAACACCATGCTAGGTGGCTTCAATTTTAGTTGGCAAGCTGCTGCACCTAAAGCCAGTAAAATGTCGCCTGCTAAAGGCTTTAAACGTATGTTTGGCCCACAAGCTGGGGTGGAACTGTTAAAGTCGCTGTTAAAGTTTGGTTTAGTTGCCAGTTTTGCAGTGTTTTTAATTAATACCTTTTTTGATGAAATACTGCACTTAAGTGTAGAAAGCGCCCCAGGTAATATTATTCATGCCTTAGAAATATTGGCTTGGATGTTTTTAGGCTTGTCTTGTACCTTAATTATTATTGCTGCGATTGATGCGCCATTTCAAAGTTATAACCACAATAAACAACTTAAAATGACCCTACAAGAAGTAAAAGACGAGTATAAAAATTCAGAGGGTGACCCACAAATAAAAGCGCGTATAAGGCAAACCCAGCGGCAAATGTCGCAAAAACGCATGATGCAAGACGTGCCCGATGCCGATGTTATTGTAACTAACCCTACTCATTACTCAGTGGCTTTAAAGTACGACACCGAACGCGCCGGAGCACCTATAGTAGTTGCCAAAGGAATTGATGAAATGGCAATGCAAATTCGTAAAATAGCGATTGGTAATGAAGTGCCTATCTTAGAATCGCCGTCGCTTACTCGAGCGCTTTATCATACTGCAGAAGTGGGGGAGCAAATTCCAGATCAATTATTTACCGCAGTTGCACAAGTATTGGCTTATGTGTTTCAGCTTAAGCGCTTTAATAAAGGGCGTGGCAAACGCCCCACTAAGCTTAATAAAAAACTGCCTATTCCTGACGATTATCAGTATTAATTTAAATAACCTATAACTTGGAATAGTTATTGCAATTTCACAGTAGTGTCAATTTTTTGAAATTGTAGGGTTATGGGATTTAAAGCGGTATTACAACAACTTAACAAAGATAAAAAAGAGTATGCCAAAGGCGTAGGTACACCATTAATGGTACTTGCTGCGCTGGGTATGGTCATTTTACCTCTTCCTCCGTTCCTGCTTGATATATTATTTTCTTTTAATATTGCCCTTGCTTTGGTGGTGTTACTGGTAACTGTATACACCATGAAACCACTTGAGTTTGGTATGTTTCCGGCTGTGTTACTAATCGCCACTATTATGCGCTTGGCACTTAACGTTGCCAGCACCCGAGTAGTATTACTTGAGGGCCACAATGGTGGTGACGCTGCCGGTAAAGTAATTGAAGCCTTTGGCTCTGTAGTTATTGGTGGTAACTATGCGGTAGGTTTAGTGGTGTTTTTAATATTGATCATCATTAACTTTGTGGTAATTACTAAAGGTGCTGGGCGTATTTCTGAAGTGTCGGCGCGTTTTACCCTTGACGCTATGCCGGGTAAACAAATGGCAATTGATGCCGACATGAATGCGGGCTTTATTAGCGCTGAGCAAGCCCGAGAGCGCCGCGAAGAAGTAACCCGCGAAGCCGACTTTTATGGTTCTATGGATGGTGCCAGTAAATTTGTAAAGGGCGATGCTATTGCCGGTATTGTTATATTAATTATTAATCTTGTTGGTGGCTTGTTTGTTGGCATGATCCAACACGATTTA
The DNA here is from genome assembly GCF_002332205.1 of Pseudoalteromonas sp. JB197. Taxonomy (NCBI): domain Bacteria; kingdom Pseudomonadati; phylum Pseudomonadota; class Gammaproteobacteria; order Alteromonadales; family Pseudoalteromonadaceae; genus Pseudoalteromonas; species Pseudoalteromonas sp. JB197. Next base: position 1,936,312 of record NZ_NRGZ01000001.1, on the reverse strand, counting down.
AGCTTTGGCAATGCCATGGAAATTTATACCTTGCTTACCATAGGTGATGGCTTGGTTGCGCAACTCCCTTCATTATTACTCTCTATTGGTACTGCTATTGTTGTAACGCGTCAAAATGAGTCGCACAACATGGGCGATCAATTTAAGAAACAACTCGGTAACGAAAAGTCGTTATTTATTGCTTCAGGTATTTTAATCATTATGGGCTTAGTGCCTGGTATGCCGCACGTAGCGTTTTTAAGCTTAGGCGCACTATTAGGTTATTTAGCTTATTACACTCAACAAAATAAATTAAAAGCAGCGGCAGCACTTGCCGAGGAAACCGCTAATGGCGGGGCTGCCGGAACTGGTATTGCCAATAAACAAGAGCAAAAAGAGTTAGGTTGGGACGATGTGCAGCAGGTTGATGTGATTGGTTTAGAGGTAGGTTACCGACTTATTCCATTGGTTGATCAATCCCAAGGTGGCGAATTGTTAAACCGCATTAAAGGCGTGCGTAAAAAGCTTTCTCAAGAATTAGGCTTTTTAGTGCCCCCAGTACATATACGCGACAACTTAGAGCTAGACCCAAATGCATACAGAATTACCTTAATGGGTGTATCAAGTGGCGAAGGGGAGCTAAAGCACGGCGACGAATTGGCAATTAATCCGGGACAAGTATTTGGCCCTATAAAAGGGATTGAAACTAAAGATCCAGCTTTTGGCTTGGATGCGGTGTGGATCAAGCCTGATCAAAAAGACGAAGCGCAATCGCTTGGTTATACCGTGGTTGATTCGGCGACTGTGGTTGCCACTCATATCAGCCAATTACTCACCAATAATGCGGCGTTATTATTAGGCCACGAAGAAGTACAAAACCTATTAGATATGCTAGCAAAAAGTCACCCAAGGTTAGTAGAAGGTTTGGTGCCTGATGTATTGCCATTAACTACCATAGTTAAAGTTTTACAAAATTTATTAAACGAAGGTGTAGCTATTCGTGATATGCGTTCAATAGTGCAAACCCTTGTAGAGTATGGCTCACGTAGCCAAGACCCAGATGTTTTAACCGCTGCGGTACGTATTTCACTGCGTCGATTAATAGTTCAAGATGCAGTGGGTATGTCTTCAGAAATCCCTGTCATAACCTTGGCGCCAGAGTTGGAACAGATGTTGCATCAGTCATTACAAAATGCAGGCGACGAAGGTGCCGGAATAGAGCCAGGACTTGCAGAGCGACTTCAAGTGTCATTAAACGAAGCGCATCAAAATCAAGAAATGGCCGGTGAACCTTCAATACTGTTAACGTCAGGAATGTTACGCACTGTGTTATCTCGTTTTGTTAAGTACACCATTCCAGGATTGCGAGTGATGTCTTATCAAGAGATACCAGACGAAAGGCAGATCAAGATTGTTAGCTCAGTAGGCCAACAATAAGATTTTAAAGGGGTTAAACCATGAAGATTAAACGTTTTTTTGCTAAAGATATGCGCACAGCACTTAAAGAAGTTAAAGATGAGCTAGGTGTTGATGCGGTTATTATGTCTAATAAAAAACTCGCAAACGGCGTAGAAATTGTCGCAGCGGTTGATTATGACAAAGCAGCCCCTAAAGCCGCCGCGCCACAACAAAGTGCGCCGCTGCAGCAGCGTACGGCACATTCTGCCCACTCGCAAAGCATGCATAACTTTGTAAAACCAGAGCCACAGCGTGCTAGACCTGAGCCACAAGCAAAGGTAGCCGACAGCTTACAAGCGCTATTAGAGCGCCAGTCGCCGCGTCCACGTTCAGCAGAATTGGCTTCAATGTTTTCGCAATCAGGTATAGATACCTCAGAGCATTATCAAGAGCCGGTCGCTAAACAACGCCCTACCAATATGTTTGCGCGTGAAGAAGCCGCGCAAGCACGCCCACAAACGCAAGCTGACAGCTTAGGTTTTGATGACCTAGACCGTGATTTTGATGAATTAGACATGCCAGTTGCGCAAACACACACGACTAAAAATACCGAAAGTGAAGCAATGAGCACAATGCGTGAAGAAATGAACGCAATTCGCCAGTTATTAGAGCACCAAGTGTCGGGTTTAATGCAGCAAGATATGGCGCGCCGTGACCCAACGCGCGCATGCATGATTGACCGCTTAGTAGGCATGGGAATCGATAAAGAAGTTGCTGAGCAAATGGCTTGTTTTGTACCTGAAGATGTTCCGCGTCAGCAGGGCTGGAAAGCGCTGTTAACTATGGTTGAAGATCAGATGCAAACCACGAATAATGAAATTTTGCGCCAAGGTGGTGTTTACGCATTAGTTGGCCCAACCGGTGTAGGTAAAACTACGACAGTGGCTAAGCTCGCGGCATTAGGCGCACAAAAATATGGTGCTGATAAAGTAGCGCTAATTACTACCGATACATACAGAATTGGTGCTTACGAGCAGCTTGCAACGTATGGCCGTATTATTGGCTGTGGGGTTAAGCAAGTTAAAGATGCGAACGAACTAGCTGAAGTGTTATATCATTTACGTAACAAGCGCTTAGTACTTATAGATACCGCAGGTATGAGCCAACGTGATTTACGTTTAACTGAGCAGTTAAATACCTTAATGCGTAATCAGCGTGTGGATATTCGTAATTACTTAGTATTAAGTGCCACTGCGCAAATAAATGTGCTACAAGAAACCGTAAGACACTTTAAAAAAGTACAGTTAAGCGGTTGTATTTTCACTAAACTCGACGAATCATTAAGTTTAGGCGAGATAATTAGTATTGCGATTCAAAATCGCTTGCCAATAGGGTATCTTACTAATGGTCAACGAGTACCTGAAGATATTCGAGTTGCAAATGCAGAAAAACTAGTGAAAAAAGCTGAGCAATTATATTTAAAGAGAACAAAAGTACAACATTCACGACACCAATCAGTGGCGTCGAGCACAGTAGAGATGTATGATTAACACAGTATTAGATCAAGCAAGCGGCCTGCGTAAAATGAGCAAAAATAATAATAACGGCGTTAAGGTTATCGCCGTCACTGGCGGTAAAGGTGGGGTTGGAAAAACAAATGTATCGTTAAATACTGCGATCGCTTTAGGTCAGCAAGGTAAGCGAGTGCTAGTTCTTGATGCTGATTTGGGTTTAGCCAATTGTGATGTGATGCTTGGGCTGCGTGTTGAGCGTAATTTATCGCATGTGTTATCAGGCGAATGTGAGCTTGATGAAATATTAGTAGAAGGCCCCGCTGGGATAAAAATAGTACCAGCGACTTCGGGTTCGCAAAGTATGGTTGAATTGTCGCCTGCAGAGCATGCTGGGCTTATTCGCGCATTTAGTGAACTCAATACTGATTTTGATATATTAGTAGTTGATACTGCTGCCGGTATATCGGATATGGTACTGAGCTTCTCGCGTGCTGCACAAGATGTTTTGGTTGTGGTATGTGATGAGCCTACCTCAATAACCGATGCCTATGCACTGATCAAAGTATTAAGCCGCGAACATGGCGTGTATAAATTTAAAATTGTTGCCAACATGGTGCGTTCATTACGCGAAGGGCAAGAGTTATTTGCAAAGCTATCAAAGGTTACAGACCGATTTTTAGATATATCAATGGAGCTGGTTGCAACCGTTCCTTATGATGAAAATATGCGCAAAGCAACACGTCGTCAAAAAGTAATTGTTGAACTGTTTCCTAGTTCTCCAGCTGCACTTGCCTTTAAAACATTAGCAACAAGAATAACAAAGTGGCCAATACCGAACCAGCCTTCGGGTCATTTAGAATTTTTCATTGAGAAACTCGTTAACGGCTAACTATGACTACATTGGTGAATAGAGCTATGGGATATGAATCAACACAAAATTTAAATATGATTGTTGAAAAGCATGCTTCATTAGTAAAAAAAGTAGCATGTCATTTAATTGCTCGTTTACCCCCTAGTGTACAACTCGATGATTTAATTCAATCAGGAATGATAGGATTAATAGAGGCGTCAAAAAACTTTGATGCCACTAAAGGCGCTAGTTTTGAAACCTTTGCGGGTATTCGTATTCGGGGCGCTATGCTTGATGAAATGCGCCGTGGAGACTGGGCTCCACGTTCAGTGTATCGTAAAAGTCGTCAAGTAATGCAAGTTATTTCTGAGCTGGAATACAGTCTCAATCGTGAACCCAAAGACAGCGAAGTTGCTCAAAAGCTTGAGATAACGTTAGAGCAATATCATCAAATTTTAACCGATGTTAATTCAAGTAAAATTCTAGGTATTGAAGACTTAGGAATTGATGAAGATGTCATAACCCCCGTTGGGCATGATTTAGCACTAGACAAACCCTTTAATAACGTTAAAAATGAGCGTTTTAATGAATCATTATTAAATGCAATTAAATCATTGCCAGAGCGAGATGCTATGGTACTTTCTTTGTACTATAACGATGAAATGAATTTAAAAGAAATTGGACAGATACTCGATGTAAGTGAGTCGCGTGTAAGTCAGATACATGGTCAGGCGATGATTAAGCTAAAAGCAAAAATCAATGACTGGATAAATTAGAAGTAAGTAAATAAAGGTTTAGGCCTCACTGGAGGATGTTTTGAATAAAAACATAAAAATTCTAGTAGTTGATGATTTTTCAACTATGAGACGTATTATTAAAAACCTGTTGCGTGATTTAGGATTTACCAATGTCCATGAAGCAGATGATGGTTCGACTGCTTTGCCTATGTTACAAAATCAAGTTTTTGATTTTGTGGTAACAGATTGGAATATGCCTGGCATGCAAGGTATTGACTTGTTAAGAGCAATACGCGCGGATGATAAATTAAAGCATCTTCCGGTTTTAATGGTTACTGCAGAAGCTAAAAAAGAGCAAATTATTGCGGCAGCTCAAGCAGGTGTTAACGGTTATATTGTTAAGCCATTTACTGCAGGTACATTAAAAACTAAATTAGAAAAAGTGTTCGAACGCTTAGGTTAATAAGAGGGAGAGGCTTATGTCAGCAATTGCTGCGCCTCATATTACTTTAGAACAAGCACGTCAGCTGGTCACTTTTTTAGAAAACGGTGAGCAACACAAAGCGAATCAATTAATTTTAGAGACTGCCTCTCAGGAGCAATCAAAATTATTTGCTGAAGTTGGTAAATTAACGCGTCAGTTACATGAATCATTAAAAGGGTTTGAGCTTGATACGCGTTTAGCCGATTTGACTACTGAAGCTATTCCTGATGCTAAAAAGCGACTTAACTATGTCATAGAAATGACAGAAAGTGCTGCTAATAAAACTATGGATGCAGTTGAAGCAAGTCTACCCATAGCACGACAGTTAGCCGATGAAGTATCGCACATCAAGCCGACGTGGGATCGCTTAATGAATCGTGAACTTGAGCTGGGTGAATTTAAAACACTGTGTCATAGCGTTAATAAGTTTATGAATAGCTCTCATCATAAAACCGATGAGTTGCAAGCATTAATGACCAATGTATTAATGGCTCAAGATTACCAAGATCTAACCGGGCAAGTAATTCGCCGCGTTATTGAGCTGGTACGCGAAGTTGAAGAGAGTTTAATTCATCTGTTAACTGCGTTTGCTGCGCAAGATGAAAATGATGCCAATATAGTAGAGCAACAAAATATATCAGATTCGATTACAGAACAAACATTAGCAGGCCCAGAAGGTCCTATAATTGATAAAGAATCGCGAAATGATGTTGTATCTGATCAAGATGAAGTTGATGATCTTTTATCAAGTTTGGGCTTTTAATAGGAGAGTAACTGCATGAGCTTTGAAGTCGATGAAGATATATTACAAGATTTTTTAGTTGAGGCTGGAGAAATCCTTGAGCTTTTATCTGAACAATTAGTTGAACTGGAAAATAACCCAGAAGATACTGAGTTATTGAACGCTATTTTTAGAGGCTTTCACACTGTTAAAGGTGGCGCGGGCTTTTTAGCGATGACAGAGTTGGTTGATGCCTGTCATGGCGCAGAAAATGTGTTTGATTTACTGCGTCAAAAAGTGCGTACAGTTAACTCTGAGCTAATGGATGTTATACTTCAAGCACTTGATACGATTAATGAAATGTTTGCTACGATAAAAAATCGTGAGCAACCAGTGCCTGCAGATCCACAACTACTTGAAATTTTACATAAGTTAGGGTTACCGCCCACAGAAGAAGAGCTTAGTGGAATAGCTGCCGAACCTATTATAGCACAAGATTCCGGTAACACTGATGATGATCCTTTTGCGTTTGATGAGTTGTTTGATACACCAAGCTCAACGCAGACTGATGGTAAAATTGATGAAATTAGCGAAGATGAATTCGAAAGCTTACTTGATGAACTTCACGGCAAAAGTAAAGCCTCTGCAGTAAATGAGTCGTTAAGTAATAGTGACGATTTAAGTGGCGATATTACAGATGATGAGTTTGATAGTTTATTAGATGAGCTTCACGGCGTTGGTAGTTTTGGTGCGGTAAATAAAAACAGCTCTACACAAGCAGTTCAAAGTGCTGCCATTAGTACTAACGATGATGAAATAAGTGACGATGAGTTTGAAGCTTTATTAGATGAATTACATGGTAAAGGCACAGCACCTAAGTCATTAGAAAGCGCTAAAAAAATATCTACAGAAGATACTTCAGCTAAAACTGAACCTGTAGTAAAAGCATCTACAGTACCAGTTAAAAAAGTGGAACAACCAAAGCCGGCTGCTGTAACTGCAGGTTCGGACGCAAATACCGCTGCACCCATCGCTAAAAAATCGCCACCCGCACAAGCGGAAACCACGGTAAGGGTTGATACCAAACGCCTTGACCAAATAATGAATATGGTTGGTGAGCTTGTGTTAGTGCGAAATCGCCTAGTTAGCTTAGCAGCAAATTCAGAAAGTGAGTTTATGAGTAAAGCGATATCTAACTTAGATGTCGTTACAGCTGACTTGCAAGGTGCGGTTATGAAAACGCGAATGCAGCCAATCAAAAAAGTATTTGGCCGTTTTCCGCGCGTTGTTCGCGACTTAGCACGTACCTTAAATAAAGATATTAACTTGTTACTAGTTGGTGAAGAAACTGATTTAGATAAAAACTTAGTTGAAGCATTAGCCGATCCATTAGTGCATTTAGTGCGTAACTCGGTTGATCATGGCATAGAAATGCCAGATGAACGCGAAGCTGCAGGTAAACCGAGAACAGGTACAGTTACGCTTTCTGCTTCGCAGCAAGGGGATCATATTTTGCTTACCATTAAAGATGATGGTGCAGGAATGGATGCTGAAAAACTAAAACAAATAGCGATTAAAAAAGGCGTGCTTGATCAAGAGCAAGCAAGTCGTTTGTCTAATACCGAAGCTTACAACCTGATATTTGCGCCAGGATTTTCCACCAAAGAAGCAATATCTGATATTTCTGGTCGTGGTGTTGGTATGGATGTGGTTAAAACTAAAATCACCCAGTTAAATGGCTCGGTTAGCATAGAATCAGAGTTGGGTGTGGGTACTATACTTGAAATTAAAGTACCGTTAACTTTAGCTATTTTACCTACCTTAATGGTGGTGGTGAGTGAGCAAACATTTGCACTACCATTAGCAGGGGTAAGTGAAATATTTAACTTAGACCTTACTAAAACGAATGTGGTTGATGGTCAGTTAACTATTATTGTTCGTAAAAAAGCAGTGCCTTTATTTTATTTAGAGCATTGGCTAGTGAAAGGTGCCGATCGTACGAGCCGTAAAGCGCAAGGGCATGTGGTTATTGTGCAAATAGGTACACAACAAGTTGGCTTTGTGGTTGATTCGTTAATTGGTCAAGAAGAAGTGGTTATTAAGCCTTTAGACGCCTTACTACAGGGTACACCTGGAATGGCAGGTGCAACTATTACTTCGGATGGTGGTATTGCACTTATATTAGATGTACCGAGTATGTTAAAACATTACGCAGGTAAATAATAAAGTAGACGTATTATTAATACGTCTACACAATAAAAAAATAAGAGAACAAAATGGCCGTTAAAGTTTTAGTTGTTGATGATTCGAGCTTTTTTCGCCGTCGAGTGAGTGAAATTCTTGAGTTAGATAGCGAGATTGAAGTAATTGGTTTTGCCGTAAATGGCCGAGATGCTGTAGAGAAAGCAGCGAGTTTACGTCCTGATATGATCACCATGGATGTAGAAATGCCAGTATTAGATGGTATTAGTGCTGTAAAAGAAATTATGGCCAGTAACCCCACGCCAATTTTAATGTTTTCTTCATTAACTCGCTCTGGTGCAACAGCAACTTTGGATGCACTTGATGCCGGCGCGATGGATTTTTTACCGAAAAAATTTGAAGACATTGCTCGCAATAACGAAGATGCCATTAAACTGCTGCAAAGCAAAGTAAAAGCGATTGGCCGTCAACGTATTAGACGTGTTGTTAGCCCTAGAGCCCCGAGCATAGACAAACCTTTATTTACACCTACTTCAGCACCAAGGCTTGCACAAACAAATAAAACAGCAACAACAGTAGTGCAACCAGAGCGAAGCTTTAATAATACGCCGGTAACTAGCCGCAACGCTACAGTAACAAAGCGCGCAAGTGGTAAACACTATCAACTAGTTGCAATAGGTACATCAACGGGTGGACCGGTTGCGCTACAAACTATATTAACTCAGCTCCCAGCTAACTTTCCGCATCCTATATTGTTAATTCAGCATATGCCAGCTGCATTTACTCCGGCTTTTGCGGCACGCTTAAATAGCTTGTGTAAAATTCAAGTCAAAGAGGCGCAGCAAGGAGATAGACTGCAAGCAGGAGTAGCTTACTTAGCACCCGGTGGCCAGCAAATGATGATTGATGGTCGTGGGGCAAGTAGAACATTACGGGTTTTTGAAGATAACAGCGAGCGCATTAGTTATAAACCAAGCGTTGATGTGACCTTTGCCAGTGCTGCAAAAGCATATCAAGGTGATGTGCTAGCCATAGTATTAACTGGCATGGGCGCCGATGGACGTGAAGGCGCTCGCATACTTAAACAATCAGGGGCAACTATTTGGGCACAAGATGAAAAAAGTTGTGTTGTTTATGGTATGCCACAAGCAATTGCTAATGCTGGTTTAGCGAGTGAAAGCTTACCTTTAAATGAAGTAGCAATGCGCTTAAATACAGAGGTAGGCTGTGGATAAACTCTCCGTACTAGGTTTGCTTATTGGCTTAGGCGCCATTGCAATAGGTTACTCGTTAGAGGGAGGGGTTATATCTGCACTGTTTAATGGGCCTGCACTTATAATTGTACTGGGTGGCACATTGGGTGCGGTGATGTTGCAAACATCAGCTAGTACATTTAAAAAAACACTAGAAATTACGCACTGGGTTTTTGTATCGCCTCAACATAATATTGAAGAAGCGATTGAGCAAGTAAAAGAATGGTCGCATAAAGCGCGTCAGCAAGGTTATTTAGCCCTTGAAAATGAAGCGCTTACTCACCCAGATGCCTACGCTGCAAAAGGGCTAGGGTTATTAGTTGATGGTTGCTCTGAGCAAAAACTGCGCGATACTTTAGAAATTGATTTACTGTTAGAGCGCGAACGTTTATTGGAAGCAAGCCGTGTTTATGAAGCTATGGGCGGTTATAGCCCGACCATAGGTATTTTAGGCGCAGTGCTTGGCCTTATTCAGGCTATGTCGTTTATTACTGATCCGCAAAAGCTAGGAGTCGGTGTTGCATCTGCCTTTATAGCAACTATTTATGGTGTGGGCTTAGCTAATATATTATTTTTACCTATGGCTAATAAGTTAAAACAGCGGGTTGAGCAAAAAATGCTTTATCACGAAATGCTTGCTGAGGGGGTAATTGCAATAAGTCTAGGCGAAAGTCCAGTAAGTATTGAATTAAAGCTTGAAGCGTATCGGGTTGATCGTCCAAATGTTGTGGTTGAGTAACTATGTTACGCCGTCGCTTACGCAGCAATACCACAAAAAGCCAACACACAGAACGTTGGCTGGTGTCTTATGCTGATTATATGACAATTATGTTTGCCTTCTTTGTGGTTTTGTATTCAATAGCAATTAACAAAGAAGAGAAATTTCAAGTGCTGTCCGATTCGATTGGTTATGTATTTGATAAGTCAGCCCGTCAACATTCGCAGCAAGGGACAGGGGTAAGTGGCGACGCAATATTGACAGACAGAATAACCCCAGAGCAAGAAGTGCTCTATGGCGAAAGTATTTTAAAAGAAGAACAAGGGCCAAAGTTACTGGACGGACAAAGCGATACCAGTAATGTTGAGCAAAAACACCTTGGCAAACCACTCGATAGCTTATTGACTAAGCTGCAATCGTCATTAATAGATGAAATACGCGATGGTGAAGCCAGTTTAGAGCTCAGCCAAGATTGGCTGATCATTGAGCTTAGCTCAGGCATGCTATTTTCGAGTGGCAGTAGTGTAGCGCAAGTTCGCGCTAAACAAGTGGTTAAAATAATTAAAGATATTATTGCCCCGGTAGATAACTATATTAGAGTGCGCGGCTATACTGATAACCAAACCATAGCTAATGAAATATATCGCTCTAATTGGGAGTTGTCGGTTGCTCGTGCAACAAGCGTTTTAGTTGAGCTTGAAAGCTTAGGTATAAATTCGGCTCGAATGGCAATTGAAGGTTATGGTCAATATTCTCCTTTTGCCACTAACGATACTAAGCAAGGGCGTGCTGAAAATCGTAAAGTAGTTATTGCACTGTCTAAATATGGATTGCCACCAACTGCAGAAGTAGTCAGCGTTGAGCGGCAAAAAATAGCAGTTAAACCTGAGCCCGAAGTAGAATTACCTTCTGACGATAATACAATAAAAATAATTCGTTTACCCCATGGCGGTATTCGTATATCGACTCGAAATGAATTGTAATTAGGATGCAATGTGAAGATTTGGACTGTAGCAAATCAAAAAGGTGGAGTAGGGAAAACCACAACAGCGGTTAGCCTTGCAGGTATTTTAGCATCTCAAGGTAAGCGCGTGTTATTGATTGACACTGATCCTCACGCCTCATTAACCTATTACTTTGGCATTGATTCAGAGGATTTAGAGGTTAGCGTATACGATATTTTTGTACGCGGAACTAGCATGCAAAGCGAAGAAATACTCCAAGCCTTATGTCCATCCAGTATTGAAAATTTAGATATATTACCCGCTACTATGGCTATTGCTACCTTAGATAGAAGTATGGGCAATAAGACAGGTATGGGATTAATATTAAAAAAAGCGCTTGCAAAAATAAGCGAATATTACGACTATGCAATCCTTGATTGCCCCCCCGTGCTTGGCGTATTAATGGTTAATGCGCTTGCTGCGAGTGAACGCATTTTAGTACCGGTACAAACCGAGTTTTTAGCGCTAAAGGGGCTCGACAGAATGATGCGTACTATGCAGTTAATGCAAACATCTCAAGCTAAAAGCTATCAATATACTATAATTGCCACTATGTACGATAAGCGCACTAAAGCATCGTTAGCAGCATATAAAACACTGCAAAATACTTACACAGATAAAGTGTGGCCGGGCGTTGTTCCGGTAGATACCAAATTTAGAGACGCCAGTTTAGCGCAACAAGTTCCGAGTGAATTTTGCCCACGGTCTCGCGGAGTCTATGCTTACAAAGCATTACTCGATTATTTAATAGAACAAGGTTGATCAATGAGTAAGCAATTATTTGCTAATGAAAAAGTAATGACTCAATATTTAGGCGCGTTATTGTGTGAAGACGAGCCTGTAGATAATCTTGAACCCATTGCAAAATTACTTGAACAAGTAACGGATAAAAAAACTGAACAGCCAGATTTAGAAGCGCAGAGCACACAAAGTACGCCTGCATTTGAGCAAGCTGTGCCAGAGGCTAGTCAAAACCAGATAGCGCAAGAAATTAAAGAGCAGATCACTTCAGCTGAACACACAGTGTCGGCCGAGCAAATATTAGCCGCACAAAGTCAAGATGACTATTTTGACGGTCAGTTTCAAGCCTTGTTTTTTGAAGTAGCTGGATTAACGTTAGCTGTGCCGCTTAAGGCGTTAGGCGGTATACATGAACTTGGTGAAATAAATCAGTTATTTGGTAAACCTAAATGGTTTAAAGGGGTTATGCTCAATAGGGATGAAAAGCTTAACGTGGTCGATACCGCACGTTGGGTTATGCCAGAGAAGTATGACGAAAAGTTAGAAGCGTCACTTAACTACAAGTATTTAATTACTTTAGGTGACAGTCAATGGGGGTTATTGGCAGAAAAGCTAATAAATAACATTACATTGAGTAAAGAAGATGTAAAATGGCGTACAAACCAAAGTAAGCGCCCATGGCTTGCTGGTGTTATTAAAGAAAAAATGTGCGCTTTAATAGATGTGAATAATTTAAATACATTATTAGAAAAAGGCCTAGACAGCCGTCAGTAATAATGACCATTACGGGGAAACAGCATGAACCAAGATAAGTTACTGTCAGCAAGTAAGAATGCCGATAATGATGAAATACTACAATGGGTAACGTTTAAGTTAGAAGACGAGACTTACGGTGTTAACGTAATGCAAGTGCAAGAGATATTACGCTACACTGAAATAGCCCCTGTACCTGGCGCGCCATCATACGTGATTGGTATTATTAATTTACGTGGCAATGTGGTTACGGTTATTGATACCCGTGCTCGGTTTGGCTTATCTGATGCTGCAACAACAGATAATTCGCGAATTTTAATTATTGAAGCCGAAGAGCAAGTGATTGGTATTTTAGCCGACAGTGTATCTGAAGTGGTTTATTTACGCAGCTCAGAAATAGACAGCGCGCCGAATGTAGGCACAGAAGAAAGCGCTAAGTTTATTCAGGGTGTGTGTAATCGTGAAAACGAGTTACTTATTTTAGTTGATTTAAATAAACTACTTAGTGACGACGAATGGGATGAGTTGAGCGATTTATAAGCTTTACTACTAAAAACTATGTTATTACTCAGTTTAGCTATTATAGCGTTGGCTGTTGCTCTTATCGCGCTGGCGATGATCATTCTATTTAAAAGTAACTATGCCAATGAGCTTAGCGCTCAGTTGCAGCAATTTAAAGACTCTGCTGAACAAATTAATATTTTACGCAGTGAAGTGCAAGAATTGCGCACTGGGTTATTAAGTATTGGTAAGCGAGTACTTGAAGTTGAGCAGCAAAACGAAGACCTAATTCAGCAACAAGCGGCGCAAAAGTATGACGACCCAGATGCAAGGATTTATTCTCGCGCTGTGAAAATGGTCGAGCTTGGGGCTGATTTAGATGAAGTGATTCGTGAATGCGAATTACCTAGAGCAGAAGCTGAACTGTTGTTTTCACTGCATAAACAAAAAGGCGCTTAGCGTCTTTTTTGTTTTTACTGCCGTTAAAGCTACGCTTTAATATTTAACTTACCTTGAAAATCTTGCCAGCCAGGCGGAAACTGCCCCCTTAATACATACGAAAACGCAATTAGTTCAGCAATTACATAATACAACTCTTTGGGTATTTCCTCCCCAAGCTCCAAGTGCGATAGCGTTTTGGCTAATGCTGCATCTTGGTGGATCATAATGCCTTTTTTTTCAGCTGCCGCAATAATTTCATCAGCTAGTTCACCAAAGCCTTTAGTACTTACCGTAGGCGAGTTCCCGGCGGTATATAAAAGTCCAATTGCGGATTTATTTTTGGCTGAGTCACCCATTTTTATACCTTAATATTAATAATGGCATGCGATTTATAAAATGCTTGGTGGTTTGCATCGCCTTGCTTTAAATTAAGGCTACCTACTTGCAAACCATGCTTGGCTAATTTTGATCTTAAATTATCAAGATGCGGATGAGCCATAGCGGTCACTTCTTGGCTTGATGCAAATAACTGGCAATCAAGTGCTTTACCCATTAATTCGGCAGTAATTTGTAACTGACCAAGCTGTGCATAATCAAAATTTAATCTAACAAACCAGACATCTTTGCCTGTTAGTTTATCACTACTGGGCTTTTTATATTGGCCTAATGTTATTTCTGTTTGCGCTGCTTCTGGTGGTAACTTCATCGGTAATAAAAAGTTAACCAAAGGGTTTGAATCGGCTAACTGGTTAGCTGGGGTAACACTTACTTGGCTAAGAGTGCTTTTAACCTGTATTAACTCCCCTGCAAGCGCTTGCACTTGGCCTTGCTGCAGTTGCTCAAGTAGTTTAGCGCCAGAGTTGCCGGTTTTAAATGTGGGTAATAACACCTGCAGTAGTGCATCTAAGCCGGTTTGATTATTAATGCTAATTGGCGTAGTTGTTTGGCTAATAATAGGCGCGGCTAAAATACTCACTGCAAGCTGCTCTAATCCCTGACTAAAACTACTTTGCAGTATGTCGTTTGTCAGTTGTGTAGGTTGTAATGTGGCGAGAATTTCGCGCTGTATGGTTGCAGGGTTAGCATTGTTACTTGAGACCATACGATTAAATGCTTGGTTGATTAAGCGAGTTAAATCAGGAGTGTCTTTAGTGACTTTATTTGTAATGTCAGTAATCTGACTACTTAAAAGTTGTTTGTTGTTAGCCTGACTATCAGTAGAGTAAGTATCAGGGAACTTTAATAATGTACTTAATAGCTTTGCTTCTATTGGTTGTAACATTTGACTACGGGAGGCAAAGTTGGACTGCGGCTCTACTAATGGCTGGGTGTTTTTGATGGTAGCAGGGTTTGTTTTATTTTGATTACTATCGGTTATAGCTAATTGTACCGAGGGAGCTATTTGCCCTTTAGTTACAGCTCTATTAATAGGTGATTGCCAAACACTAACACTTACTTTCATAAGTTGAGTTAATTGCACTAGCGGCGGAAGCCTTGAAAAGTGCTCTGACAAAATATTGCCTATATTACTAGTTAATGACGCTCTTGTATTTTGGGGAATGCTAACGCTATTTAGTGATGATTCGGCCTGTTGTATAATTAAAGGCGCTTTTTGTAGCGCAGACGATGCAGGTGGCGGTGTTAACTCAGGTTTATTTGGTGCCGCAAAAGGCTTGTTTTCAAAATATTTAACTGCATCATTAATTCTAGTTTTTAAATCAATAAAGCTGTTTTGTAGCCATGACTTTATTGGGCTGTCAGCTGTAAGTAATGGGCTTGCTTTGACATTGGGCGCAGAGAAAGGCATTTCAGGTGCATTGCTTTTTTGAGCTAAAAGTAACTCGTTAAATGGTTTAGAGAATGAGTTATTAAGCGTCACTTTTATATTATTAGTATCGGTTTTAATAATTAACTTATCAGCCTGATTTACTAAGTTTACTTTAATAGGCGTGCTAGGTAGTTCGGCAACGTGTTGATTAGTAATAGGCGTTGTAAACGAGCCTGACTTTTGAGGATGAGTTAAAATAGCTAGCTTAGGTGTTGCTTGAAGTTGCGCACTAGGTAATAAAGCTACGAGTAACTTAGTCAGTTTAGTTTGGCTAAGTGATTGTGAGTGAACCGTCTCAGCAAAGCGATTAATAACATTAAGCTGTGCGCCTTTATTAGTAGTACTAACAACTACTTTTAAAGGCTGCTCAGTTATAAGTAACTGAGCTACCTCTTTATTTATTGCAATACTCGCGTTGAGTTTATCAATAACTAATTTGGGAGTAGGGGATGCAACTACTTGCACATCCATTGGTTGGCTTTGTATTTCAGTGCCAGTGCTTACATAATTTAATAAACGCTGTAATTGCACTGGTTGATTTAAAGTAAGGGTCGTACTATTTGGAGAAATACTGAGCTGCTTACCATCGGGGCTGAGTTGTATGTTGGCACTGGCTACTTTTTGTAAACTCTGCGGCGCAGTTGTAGTGCCAAGTCTTAATGTTTGCCAATGCTTATCAATAAATACATCGAGCGTAATTGAGTCTTTCGAAAATTGAATGTTTTTAGCCGCAAGTACCTCATTAGGTAACTGTGGTAATTCATTGCTTTGGCTATGAGTAGACTGATTGATAACCAATGAATTAGATAATGTAATTTGCGTAGGTGTATTCATTATTTTAAATCAAGTTTTCTTTATTTTTAGTGAATCGATTTTAAAGCAATATTCGTATTACCCTATCATTATGATAGACTAACGCCTAATTTTTGGCAGAGAGAATCGTCATCTTGTTACACATTAAGTCCGTCACCTGCATCAAGCAAGAACGTTGTTTGTTTGCGGATCTTAATTTTAGCCTTAATAGCGGCCAAATCATGCAATTAGCAGGTGCTAATGGTGCTGGTAAAACGTCTTTATTACGTATTATAGCGGGCTTTTCTATGCCTGATGAAGGCGATATTCTGTACCTTAATCAGTCGATTAAAAAGTACTATGAAGAGTACGCCAGAGATCTATTATTTATAGGCCATAAAACCGGGGTTAATGTGCAGCTCAGTGCGCTTGAAAACGTTAAGCATTGGCTGGCAATTAATGGCTACACTAATGAAGGTGATTTATACCCTTTATTAAGTAAGCTTGGCTTAGTAGGCCTTGAAGATGTACCGGTTAGAACGCTCTCTGCTGGGCAGCAACGCCGTGTTGCGTTAGCTCGATTATGGTTAAGTGAAGCTAAGTTATGGATTTTAGATGAGCCATTTACAGCACTTGATAAAAGTGGTGTTGCCTTTTTACAGCAACGTTTTGTTGAGCATTTAAAAAATGGCGGAGCTATATTGCTAACCACGCATCAAGATTTAACGGCCCATTTTAGCAACCTACAAACACTCACCTTGGAGTATCGTCACTAATGACCCGACAACACTCCTATTGGTTACTTTTTAAAGCCGTGTTTAGTAAAGATGTTAAACTTGCTTTTCGTCAGCGCGCTGAAATTATCAATCCTATTTTGTTCTTTTTAATTGTTATTTCATTATTTCCGTTAGCTATTGGGCCAGAGCCCGGTCTACTGGCAAGAATGGCGCCGGGTATAATTTGGGTGGCTGCTTTACTCTCAACTATGTTGGGGTTAGATAAGCTGTTTAGAGATGATTATAACGATGGCTCACTTGAACAACTTATTGCATCGTCGTATCCGTTATCGTTAACTGTGTTGGCTAAAGTAGCCGCGCATTGGGTGATCACTGGGCTTCCTTTAGTATTAATGACCCCACTGTTTGCACTACTATTGAATTTAGATAACACAGCATTAATGGCTACGTTACTAACGCTATTATTAGGTACGCCTTTGTTGAGCTTTATTGGCGCAATTGGGGCTGGGCTTACTGTAGGATTACAAAAAGGCGGTATTTTAATGAGTTTATTGGTGTTGCCTTTGTATATTCCGGTTTTAATTTTTGCAACGTCAGCTATCGATACCAGTACTATGTCGCTGGATTATAGTGGGCAGCTTGCCATTCTTGGCGCTATGTTAGTTATTGCTATTATTAGTGCGCCAATCGCCATATCGTCAGCATTAAAAGTGAGTGTCAGTTAATATGTGGAAGTGGTTACATCCCTATGCTAAAGCAGAGCGTGCATATAAGTTATGCAATACGTTATTGCCTTATTTTGCCGTAGTTACGGTTATTAGTATGTTAGTTGGTTGGGTATGGGGGCTTGGTTTTGCGCCTGCCGATTACCAACAAAAAGACAGCTACCGTATCATTTTTATTCATGTGCCTTCGGCTATTTTATCTATGGGTGCTTATTCATCAATGGCAATTGCTGCCATTATTGCGCTGGTTTGGCAGTTACGAAACGCTGAACTTGCAGTTATTGCAATTGCGCCTGTAGGGGCGTGCATTACTGCGATTGCACTTATAACCGGTGCTGCATGGGGTAAACCTATGTGGGGCGCTTGGTGGGTGTGGGATGCGCGTTTAACCTCAGAACTTATTTTATTATTTTTATATTTGGGTGTGTTGTCTTTGTACCATGCCTTTGAAGATAAAAAGGCAGCGGGTCGTGCCGCTTCTATATTGGCTATTGTAGGGGTTATTAATTTACCTATTATTCATTACTCTGTTGAGTGGTGGAATACCCTACATCAAGGAGCCTCAATAACTAAGCTAGATACCAAAGCAATTGATCCCAGTATGTTTTGGCCATTAATGGTAAACATTTTGGCGTTTGCGGCTTTTGTTGGCACTGTTACTTTAATTCGTCTTAAAAATGAAATATTACAACGTGAAAAGCATCGCCCATGGGTGCGCCAGTTGTTAACTAAGAGGTAGTTATGCAGTTTGACTCATTTTCTGATTTTATTGCAATGGGAGGCTATGGATTTTATGTGTGGCTTTCTTTTGGTACATGCGCACTTATTTTATTAGGTATTTTATTTAGTTCACTCAGAGAGACTAAACATATTATGGCATCGGTAGAGCAACAAATAGCGCGAGAAGTTCGTATTAAAAATGCTAAGCAGGAGCAAATATAATGAACCCAAGACGTAAAAAACGCCTTTTAGTTATTGTTGCAGTGCTGTTTGGCATTGGTGCCTCAATAGGCTTGGTACTGTATGCATTACAAGAAAACATTAATTTATTTTATACCCCAAGTGAGCTTGTTGACGGTAAAGGCCCCAATAAAGAAAAACCACAAATAGGCCAAAAGCTACGCATTGGTGGCATGGTTGTACCAGGTTCGGTAGAGCGCAATGAGCAAAGTTTAAAAGTAAGCTTTACTTTAGTTGATACAGGCCCAACCGTGGTAGTGCGTTATCAGGGGATTTTGCCTGACCTATTTCGCGAAGGCCAAGGCATAGTTGCACAAGGTGTACTTGTGGAGCCCAATGTAATAGAAGCATTTGAAGTACTTGCTAAGCATGATGAAGAATACATGCCTGCTGAAGTGGCAGAAGCGTTAAAAGGAATTAAACACGAGAAACCTAAATACAACCTAGATAGTGGTAATTAATAATGATCCCAGAACTTGGTTATTTTTCTTTAACGCTTGCCATGGTGCTAAGCGTTTTATTATGTGTTTTTCCGCTGTGGGGGGCACATACCGGTAATTTACGCTTAATGCGTGCTGCTCCTTCGTTAGCGGTAGGGCAATTTGTATTTGTATTTATTTCGTTTGCCGCCCTTATTTATGCCAGCCTTACAAATGACTTTACAGTTGCGTATGTGGCGTATCACTCAAGTAGCTCTTTGCCTTGGTATTATCAAATAACCTCGACCTGGGGTGGGCATGAAGGCGCTATTTTATTGTGGTTATTGATGCAAGCTGGTTGGACAGCTGTTGTTGCACTGCGCTCTAAAGCGCTACCTTGGGTATTGCGTGCTCGTGTACTTGGTGTGCTTGGCTTTTTAGGTGTTGGCTTTATGATGTACACCTTATTGCTTTCAAGCCCATTTGAGCGTTTATTACCTTATTTCCCGGTAGAGGGGCGCGACTTAAATCCGCTACTACAAGATCCGGGTATGATCATACACCCGCCGTTACTTTATATGGGTTATGTAGGGCTATCTGTAGCGTTTGCTTTTGCAATTGCGGCACTTTTAACTGGCAAGCTAGATAATACTTGGGCCAAATGGTCTCGTCCTTGGACTATGACCGCGTGGGGCTTTTTAACTTTAGGTATTACCATAGGAAGTTGGTGGGCGTATTCAGAACTTGGCTGGGGCGGCTGGTGGTTTTGGGATCCAGTAGAAAATGCATCTTTAATGCCTTGGTTAGTAGCAACAGCACTTTTACATTCATTGAGTGTGACAGAAAAACGTGGTGTATTTAAATCATGGACAGTACTGTTAGCAATTGCAGCATTTTCACTTAGCTTACTGGGCACCTTTATTGTGCGCTCAGGTATTATTGTATCTGTGCATGCTTTTGCAACTGACCCTGATAGAGGCTTATTTATACTGGCCTTTTTAGCTATTGTTGTTGGCGGTGCATTAGCACTTTATGGCATGCGCGTATCGCAAGTACGAAGCGAAGGGCGTTACAAGTTAGTATCGCGCGAAGTAGCACTGTGGCTAAATAATATATTCTTAGTGGTTGCTACTTTAATTGTATTACTAGGTACTTTATTGCCTATGGTACACAAAGAAATGGGCTTAGGCAGCATTTCAATTGGCGAACCATTTTTTAATAAGATGTTTGCAATACTGTTAGTGCCATTTGCTATTTTAATGGGTATTGGGCCGTTTTTACGCTGGAAGCAAAATAAATGGGCGTTTTTACAAAACAAAATACTAATGGGTGTATTAGTCAGCATTATTATTACCTTTGCTTGGTTATTTTCTAGCTATGATGTGATTGCACCGCTTACCTTATTAGCAACCACGTTAGCTGTATGGATTGTAATTACAACTGGTATTGATTTATATAGTAAAGTTACCGTACATAGCACCTTTAAAGAAGGCTTTAAGCGCTTAGGTTTAGGTTATTGGGCTATGGTACTTGGCCATATAGGTATTGCCTTTGTAATTGCTGGCGTAACCCTTACTTCGGCATACTCGGTTGAGCGCGACGTATCAATGAAACCAGGTGATACGGTGCAGCTTAATCAGTATCAATACCGCTTTGAAGGGGTAAAAAATGTTCGCGGAGCTAATTACAGTGGCCATGCGGGTGTTGTATCGGTATTAAAAAATGACAAGCTAGTTACTCAGTTACATGCCGAAAAACGCCGTTACGATATTGGCATGCAGTTTATGACAGAAGCAGCAATTGATGCAGGCTTCACACGCGATTTATACCTAGCGTTAGGTGAGCAATTAAGCGAAGGCGCGTGGTCATTACGAATTTATCATAAGCCATTTGTGCGTTGGATGTGGATTGGCGGTATATTAATTTCGTTAGCAGGGTTTGTTATTTTATTTGATAAACGCTATCGCACCTCATCGCCTCAATCAACAAAAGAAACAGCGGAGAGCGAAGCATGAATCGTAAGCTTTTAGCTATAGCACCGTTACTGGTTTTTGCTTTTATTTGTGTGTTTTTATTCCAAGGGTTATTTGCTAACCCAAGAGAAATACAAACAGGGCGATTAGGGCAATCTATGCCAGAATTTAGCCTGCCAGATCTAATGCAAGATAATAAGCAATGGAGCAATGAGCAGTTAAAAGGTGAGGTTTATTTATTAAATGTATGGGGTACCTGGTGCCCTACATGTTTAGCAGAGCTAGGCTACTTAACTAAATTGCGCGAGCAAGGCGTTAAAATTATAGGCTTGTACTATGTGCAAGGTTACGATGCCGATTTTGACGGGCCATTTGATATGCAAGCACTGCGTAGTGACGTAACCAATATGCTAACGCGTGCTGGCGACCCATATCAGTTTAATATTTTAGATTTACATCGCACACTGTCGTTAGATTTAGGTGTGTCGGGTGCGCCAGAAACTTTTTTAGTTGATAAAAGCGGAACCATTTTGTTGCACCATACCGGTGATATAAATCCGCGAGTGTGGCGTGCTAAGTTTGCACCAATTATGCAGGAGCTCAAATAATGAAGTGGTTGTTATTAACCCTTAGCCTTTTTGTCAGTATGGGGGCGCTTGCTCAGCAAGACCGCTACCAATTTGACAGTAACGAGCAAGCGGTTCGCTTTGAAGAGCTAACCAAAGAGCTACGTTGCCCTAAGTGTCAAAATCAAAATATTGCCGACTCTGATGCGGTAGTAGCAAAAGATTTACGCGAGCGAGTATTAGCTTTAGTAAAAGATGGTAAAACGAAAGACGAAGTAATAGATTATATGATCGATCGTTATGGCTACTTTGTACATTACGATCCACCAGTAACCCCTGCAACTTTAGTGCTGTGGGTTTTACCGGTATTGATTGTAATTTTTGGTTTTGGTTTTATTGTTATTCGCCAACGCAAAGCATCGGTAAAACAAAGCTGGAGCAACAACGACGAAGCAATGTTAGTTAAATTAATTGCTAAAAATAAACGTCAGGAGCAAAGTTAAATGATTTTAATGTGGGCGTCTTTTGCTTTACTCACACTTATTGCACTGTTGTTTGTGATGTTGCCTTTTTTAAAAAAAGAGCGTGTTAAAACCATTACGCACAATGCGAACGCAGAACTTATTAGTATTTATGAACAGCGTTTAGTTGAGCTACAAAACGACTTAGAAAACCAGCGAATTGATGCACAAAATCACAGTGAGTCAGTGATCGAGCTCAAACGTCGCTTACTCAATGAGCTCTCTCCAGAAAAGTCACTTAATAGCCGTGGTAATAATCGTATTTTTGCCTTAACAGGCGGTGCGTTTGTGATTGCCCTAACCGGTATTTTTTACTCTATGACCGGTAATCAGCAGCAAATATCGGCTTGGCACGATGCTATGGATAACTTAGCAGAGTACGGTGAGCGAGCTGTTATGCAAAAAGGCGAGCCGCTGAGTGAAAACGAGCTGCAAGCATTTGCATTGGCACTGCGAACTAAGCTTAACCAAACGGGGGATGACGAAATTGCCTGGATGTTACTGGGCCGTGTGGCTATGTCATTGAACGAATTTGATATGGCGCAGCAGTCGTTTGATAAAGCGTTGCAAATGAATCCTGCTAATATACAGGTGCTTATTAGTTACAGCCAAGTGCTGTTACTTGAGGGCAGTGAGGCAAGCATGACACGTGCTGCAGGTATGCTTTCAAAAGTACTGCAAGAAGAGCCGCAAAATTTAGATGCTATTTCTTTATTGGCACTCATTGCTTACGAACGTAAAGATTGGGTACAAGCAAAAGCGGCGTTTGAAGTATTACTTGCCAGTATGGATAAAGCAGATACCCGCTATAATATGATTGCGCAGCGTATTAGTGAGATAGAACAACAGCAAGCACAAAATGTTGATGTTACAAAGAGTGCAGCAATTAAAGTGACAGTAAATGTAAGTACAGAGCTTAAAAATAAACAACCTGAAAACGGAATTTTATTTGTTTTTGCAAAAGCGTTAAATGGCTCTCCAATGCCACTAGCGGTTGTTAAGCTTAACGAGTATCAATTTCCTATTACAGTTGAACTAAGTGATGCAAACTCTATGGTTGCAGGATTAAACTTGTCAAGCGCAGAAGATATAGTTATTACTGCACGTATCTCTAATGATGATTCAGTAATGCCAAGTAGCGGTGAGTTAGAAGGGCATTCAACAACGTTAAAACGTGAAAGTACCCGTCAGTTGCAACTGCAAATAGACACATTAATACCTTAAGGATACGCGATGTTAAAACATGGTTTAATTTATATAGTTTTGTTAGTGCTGGCCGGGTGTGCACAAGTACCTGATAGCCAAAAGGACGAGCGCGATCCACTACAAAATATTAACCGCCCAATATACGACTTTAATATGGATGTTTTAGACACATACATACTAAGACCGGCCGCCGTAGGGTATATCACGGTGACCCCTGTACCAGTGCGTCAAAGCTTAGTGCATTTTACCAATAATATTAGTGCGCCGGTAGATATGATCAACGCCGGTTTACAGGGTAAACCAGGTAATGCCAGTGTTAGCTTAGCACGTTTTTTAGTTAACTCGACCGTAGGTGTTTTTGGTTTATTTGATGTGGCCAGCTCATTAGGGCTAGAACATGTAGATGAGGATTTTGGGCAAACATTAGGTGTATGGGGTGCAGGTGATGGTGCTTACTTGATGCTACCTGCTATGGGGCCTTCTACAGCGCGTAACTTAACCGGCGATGTAGTTGATAACTTTGTTTTACCTGAAATAGCGTTAACTACACCACAAACAATTTTAGTGTTTGCGTTAAAAGCAGTTGAGGCCCGTGCATCACTAATTGCGCAAGAAGGTTTATTGAACGATTCACTAGACCCTTACTTATTTATTAAAGATATTTATTTTCAACGCCAATTATACGAACTTTACGACGGTAACCCGCCAATCAAAGAAGAGCCTGATGACTTTGATGAAGATTTTTTAGAAAGTTTGTAAACCTATTAAAAACGCCAGCAATGCTGGCGTTTTATTTTCTCATTAGTGATTAGAAAGTTGTTATTAAACATTGCTCATTAACTGCATTTGCTCGTTCACCCAGCTAATTGCTTCGTGGTAAGCATCGGGTACTTTATCACCTAAACCAAGTTGTTGGCTGATCTCGTTAGCAGCTTGCCAATTGCCTTGCTCATAAAACTTAACCAAGTTTAAGTAGCTTGCAAGCAAGCCCTCGTCATTAAGTAAAGCGGCTTTAATCTCATTAGATAATGGCAGTTTTTGCATCACACTTTGCATACTTTCATCTAAAATAGCATCCATAAGCGACATCATACCGGTTAAAAAAACCATTCCTGTGTCTTTAAACTTACCATGCGAAATAGCCAGTAATTCACTAAAGCGCGCCCGAGTGAGCGATAACCTAATTAGTTCCATAGGCTTATCTGTTGAAACTTGCGCTGCAAATAATAAAGATAAGAGCTTTTTAATTTCATTCGCACCAAGGGTTATAAGCGCTTGTTTTATTGTGCTTATTTCGGCGCGCTTAGTAAATGCCGCAGAGTTTGAATAACGTAGTAATTTATAAGATAAGTTTACATCTCGCTCAAATGTTTCTGTGATTTTATTGAGGTTTATTTCAACGGTTGATGTTTCATAAAGTAGCTCTGCTAATGCCATACTTGAAGGCGAAATTGCTCTACTTTTCACCATCTCTGGCTTTGCAAAGAAAAACCCTTGAAAATAATCAAAGCCAAGCTCAAATGCTTGGTTATACACCTCGTGGGTTTCAATTTTTTCAGCTAGTAATTTAATATGTGGGAAAGGCTTTAAATCATTAATAAGGGTTTTAACTACCTCTATATCACAAGTTAAAAAATCAATTTTTATAATATCGATAAATGGATAAAAATGGCGCCATACTGGTTGATGAATATAATCGTCTAAGGCCAATGTATAGCCTTTTTCTTTTAAATCTTTAACAATAGCAAGTAAACGCTTGCCGGGTTGCACCGTTTCAAGTATTTCAACGACGATTGCATTTTTACCTAATAAAGTTGGGTAGCCTTTTAATAACGTTTTCAGCGTAAAGTTTATATACGCTGGTTTGTTATCGGTTAAATCCTCTAAGCCAAAATTAAATTGGCTACCTTCGATTAGACGTGTTGTTGCTACATCGCCGTCTATGTCAGGGAATACGTTATTTATGCCATCACGAAATAATAACTCATAACCAATAAGTTTTTTCTCGCGGTTTAAAATAGGTTGGCGTGCAGCATAAAAATACATAAGTAATTCCATTTGGATTAAATCAACAAATATTATGTTAATGAATAACAAAGAGTAATGAATTTACATGGCTTTAATTTATTACTCTAATCTTTATTGGTGAATAGTAAGCCTTTTTAGGTTGAAAGTAAGCAAGGAGGTTGTTTTTAATTCACAAAAAATGAGTAGTTGGAATTATGAGTGTTACCCATGGTATAGTTATATAGAATAGCTTTTATCCCAATACTGTCTTAACTATAATATTTTAAGAGTCATTATTTGGATCAAAAGCCTGTTGCAATTTATTAGTGGAGGCGAGTTTGGAAACAGGAATGATTATTTCACTAGCATTATACTTTGTTGTAATGCTAGGTATAGGATTGTATGCATTTAAGCAATCAACCAGCGATGTTTCAGGTTACATGTTAGGGGGCCGTAATTTATCACCAAGTGTTGCTGCGCTATCTGCAGGTGCATCTGATATGAGCGGTTGGTTACTTATGGGCCTTCCCGGCGCTATGTATCTTTTTGGTTTGAGTAAGGTTTGGATTGCGATTGGTTTAGTACTTGGTGCTTGGGCAAATTACTTCTTAGTTGCACCTAGGCTTCGTGTTTACACTGAAAAAGCGAATGATTCAATTACGATCCCGGATTATTTTGCAAATCGCTTTGCGGACAATAAGAATATATTACGTGTTATTTCAGCTATTGTTATTATTGTTTTCTTCACACTTTATACCTCATCTGGCGTGGTTGCTGGTGGTAAGTTATTTGAAAATTCATTTGGAATGAGCTATGAAGTTGGCCTTTATGTTACTACTGGCGTTGTAGTACTTTATACGCTTTTTGGTGGTTTTTTAGCGGTAAGTTTGACCGACTTTGTACAAGGTTGCATTATGCTTATAGCGCTATTAGTCGTACCAATAGTAACGTTTACTATGCTTGATCACCCAGTAATGGAAACGCTCGCTAATGCAAGCTATGACCTGTTACTTATCTCGCCAAAGGCCAGTGAAGTTCATTCTCTAAATATGCTAGATTGGTTTGCTGGTGGCTCTACCATCGCAATTATTTCTGCGTTAGCTTGGGGCTTTGGTTACTTTGGTCAGCCTCATATTATAGTACGCTTTATGTCGGTACGTTCAGTTAAAGATATTCCAGCAATGCGACGCATTGGTATGTCTTGGATGACATTATCTGCAATAGGCGCAGTACTAACTGGTTTATTTGGGGCAGCCTTCATACTAGAAAATGAAATGCCGATAAATGATAAAGAAACAATATTTTTAGTGCTATCTGAATTGGTTTTTCATCCATTGATTGCTGGCTTTTTATTAGCAGCTATTTTAGCGGCTGTAATGAGTACTATCTCTTCACAATTGCTAGTGTGTTCAAGCTCGTTAACTGAAGACTTTTATAAAATATACCTGCATCGCGAAGCCTCTCAAAAAGAGCTGGTTTTTGTTGGGCGTATTAGTGTGGCATTAGTTGCTATGTTTGCTATTTACTTAGCTTACGATAGAGATAGTTCTATTTTAGATTTAGTGAGTAATGCGTGGGCAGGCTTTGGCGCTGCATTTGGACCACTCGTATTGTTTAGCCTTTACTGGAGAAGAATGAACTTTGCTGGCGCCTTAGCAGGCATGTTAGTGGGGGCTTCAACAGTACTTATATGGATATACGCACCAATTACCATTAATGGTGGGAGTTTAAGTAGCGTTATTTATGAAATAGTCCCAGGCATTATTTTATCAAGTATTGCGATTGTATTAGTTAGCTTAATGACCAATGAGCCAGCTAAAGAAATTACAACCTTATTTGATGAAGTAGAACAAGAACTATAAAAAGTTATAAACAAAAAAAGGGAGTAACTTAGGTTACTCCCTTTTTTTATGCAAAATTTATTAACTCGCTTTTTTGTCGCTACCTTCTTCTATGGGGGCAACATTATCTGCTTTTTTGCCTGTTACAGCAGCTTTAGGGGCTATAGGCTCTTTGCCACCTTTTAATATTGTCATGAAGTCATCTTTACTTTTTGCCATTTCTAAAGCGAGTGACTCTACTTGTTGCTCACTTAATGGTACATCAACTTTTTCTAGCAAAATTTCAAGCGACTCTGCAATATCGAGCATTTTATCATAGGCATCAGCTTCTTTTTTGGTAGTAAACGTCATGCGCTCGACTCCGTTTCGTTCTACAACATATTTAACAACAACAGCCATGATTTCTCCTGCTTACTTGCGTGGCATATAGTATATATAAACCATTAGATTACTGTTTTTATGTACAGTACAAGTTTGTGCCTAAATTTGCAAGCCCCCTAATTAATATTAAGTGATAATAGTTGACAACAATGATTAACTTTACTTTATTTAACTTAATCACTTTTGTGTGCCGTTGCAGTTAAGGATCTCACAGGGAGTGAATGTTAGGTTTAAGTATTTAATAAAGTGCAGGTGTAAAAAGCCTTTTGCATTATGACTTAAACATATAAACAACAAAGTAAATGTTCATGTATGAACAAAAAAGGAAGAAAGATGAAAAAACTAAAATATAGTATTTTAGCTGCAGCTTTTTGTATGTTGCCAGTAACCCTTACCTACGCAAATGTTGATACCTCAGCAATAACTCAGCAAGTAAAACAGGCGGCTTTAAATATTAATACTGCTGATGTTAGCCAGCTATCTAAGCTCCCTGGTATTGGTAAGAAAAAAGCACAAGCTATTATAGATTATCGCGAAGCAAAGGGTAACTTTACATCGTTAGAGGATTTGAAAATGGTAAAAGGTATAGGCAAAAAATTAGCTGCAAAGCTCGAAGGTAAGGTTTCGTTTTAAGTTAAAATGGGCGCGTTAAGCGCCCTTAGTATATTGGGTTAATGCTTCACTTAAATGCTTTTTAGCAAAGTTAATTTCAATTGGAGTCGTTAATAGTGGGTAACACAACCCACCGAGTAGTAAAAAGGGGATGAGTAACCAGCCTTCAAATACGGCAAATATTAAAAACAGTGGGCTGAGTAATAATAATTTTATAATACGTAGTAGTACTTTATTAACAGGTGAAAGCATACTTAAAGAAATAGCTATAACAACTTGTCTGTCACGTATTTTTAAATGCTTTAGTGCATCAATTTGGCTTGAAAAGAACACAAACATTACAGCGACCTTTTAGTCATTAAGCGACTCATTACCAGTAAAAATAAAGTGGCTGCAAACAGCGCAAATATTATTTCCATCCACGCTGGCATGCTTAATCCCGCAAATTGCCAGTCAATATTCCCGCAATCACCAGTGGCTGCAAAAAAGCTTGGGATCCACTCATGTAGTGGCATAAAAGCAGGAAAGTTAGGTTCAAACTCACAACTAAATGCAAAAGGATCAGTGGTTGTTTGCATTTCGATATGCTCGCGGGCAATTATTAATCCCCAAACACTAGAAACAGCCCATACGCTATAGGCGAGCAGGCGAACCCCTTTATGCTCAGGATTACTTGTACCAATAATACCTGCAATAAGTAAACCTAATACGGCAGTACGCTGATATATGCACATGATACATGGCGCCAATCCCATTTTATATTGAAAAAACAGTGCTGTTATTTCAAGCAGAAAAACAATACCACTAAACAAAAGCCAAGGAGTACGTTGGGTGGGTAATTGTGCAAGCCAGTTCATAATAAATCCGTATTTAAATAAGACGTTAGATTATGACGTAGGATAAAGTTAGGGGCAAGCAAAACGACTTAAAGCCTACCCACATGCATTTATGATGATTAAAGTTAAGGTTATAATTCTAAAAGCCAATAAAAATCCAATAATGTGAATAAAGAGGTAGCCCTTTAAACGAGTAAAGTATGTGTGTGAGGTGACTTTACGTAATAAGTTTACAAGGCAAGGCGCGAACTTAAAGTAAATAACTACTTAAAATGTATCTAAGGTGAATATATAAGTGCTTGCGACAAGTGTTAGTAAAAAATATAAAGCATTTTATAGACAAAAATATTTTAATCGCATACTGGCAGTAATATGGCGTACTTTACTTGTTACTTGAGCGTCGTCTGGTACAATCAGTCGGTTAATCGTATGTAGTAGTGTGAATTAATTCGAGTGGGAATTGGATGAGAATTTTTAAAGCGAAAAGCCCAGCAGGATTTGCTGAAGAATACATAGTAGAGTCTATCTGGAATGGCGATTTTCCTCCTGGATCTATTCTACCTGCTGAGCGTGAACTCTCAGAGTTAATAGGTGTTACCCGAACGACGTTACGTGAAGTATTACAGCGATTGGCTCGAGATGGCTGGTTAACTATTAAACATGGTAAGCCAACAAAAGTGAATAACTTTTGGGAAACGTCAGGACTAAATATTCTTGAAACGTTAGCACGTCTTGATGAAGATAAAATGCCAGAGTTAACCGACCAGTTACTCTCTGCACGCACTAATATAAGCGCAATTTATACGCGTGCAGCTATAAAGTTAAATCCAGAACGTGTGATTGAAATTCTCTCACAAAGCGATGAGTTAGAAGACAGTGCGCAAGCATTTGCTGATTACGATTATAAAGTGCATCACGAGTTAGCTGTTGCAGGTAATAATCGTATTTACGTGCTTATACTCAATGGCTTTAAAGGATTTTATTCAAAAATAGGTTGTCATTATTTTTCAGATCCGGGGACGCGTGAGTTGGCTCGCCAGTTTTATAAAGACTTAACTAAATTGGCTGAAAACAGAGAACACGACGGTGCGATCATGATGATGCGTAAATATGGTCATCAAACCGGTGAAATTTGGCAACAAATTCGTGGCGATATGCCCAGCGACATAATGGATTAAACCTATTTTAAAAGCCTGCATTTGCAGGCTTTTTTGTGTCTTCATTTTATTAATACTTTATAACCAAGAAACTGAGCTAATAAAATAAACCCCACCACTTTTTAGTGTTCAGTATTATCGATGGGAGGAATCGTTAAATACGATTGTCATTTCGCACCAGTTCTCTATAGAATAATAATAATTATATGTGCGCTATTGGTTTTTAAGTTTTAGAGCCCATATAACTATCAGCATTGCATAAGCAATTGACAACAAACTCAAAATATTTGGAGAATAAAATGGGTGTATTAGTAGGCCGCCAGGCACCAGACTTTACCGCTGCAGCAGTTCTTGGTAACGGTGAAATTGTAGATAGCTATAACCTTCATGAAAAAATTAAAGGTAAAAAAGCAGTTATTTTCTTTTACCCACTAGATTTCACGTTTGTATGTCCTTCTGAACTTATTGCATTTGATAAGCGTTATGAAGAATTCCAAAAACGTGGCGTTGAAGTAATTGGTGTTTCTATCGATTCACAATTCTCACACAACGCATGGCGTAACACTGCTGTTGCAGATGGCGGTATCGGTAAAGTTAAATATGCACTAGTTGCAGATATTAAACATGAAATTTGTAAAGCATACGACGTTGAGCATCCTGAAGCGGGTGTTGCGTTTCGTGGTTCTTTCCTAATTGATGAAGAAGGCAATGTACGTCACCAAGTAGTGAACGACTTACCACTAGGTCGTAACATTGATGAAATGCTACGTATGGTTGACGCGCTAGCGTTCCACACTGAGCACGGTGAAGTATGTCCTGCTGGTTGGACTGAAGGTAAAAAAGGTATGGACGCGAGCCCTGAAGGCGTTGCTAAGTTCCTATCTGAAAACGAAGGCGATCTATAATTTAGCTCTCGTTTAAATAAAAAAAACCGCCAATTGGCGGTTTTTTGTTGCTTCTCGTTTAGAACGAGAAACTTACTTTAGTATAAATATAACGACCGCGTGGGTTATGAACCCCAGACGCATAACCGTAAAGGTCAGAATCGCCATCACCAATTGCAAATGGTGGCTCTTCGTCAAACAAGTTATTAATACCTAGTGATAATTTAGCTGACTCAGTAATACGGTACGACGTTTGTAAATCAACTAACACTTGTGAGTCAATCATACGTGATGTATTGCTATCAAAATCTAAGTTACCGTCAAAGTCGATATCTGGAGTATCTTCAAATTCACCAACATAACTTAAGTTAACATTAGTATTGAAGTCGCCCACTTCCCAATTAGTTGAGAAAATCCAACGATGCTCTGGGTAACCATATTCACCAGAGTAATCACGGCCATCTTTTTCAAATTTATTTTGGTAAGCCCACTCTAAATTGAATTTCAATAAACCTAAATCATCCAATGAATGATTGTAGTTTGCTGAAAAGTCGATGCCAGATACTTCTTGTGAAGAGACGTTTTTAAAGGTGCTATAAATTTTATCTATAGTACCTAAGCTCGCCCCGCCTGTTGGTGCTAAGCGAACACATACAGTGCTATTTTGGTTATTACATTCAGAGTTATAGATTGGGCCAAATTCTTCTTGGTCAATTTTATTGTCTTGAGTAATACTCCAAACATCTACACTTAAACCAAATTCTGCGCTAGGGGCCCAAATGAAGCCGACGTTCCATGACTCAGATTCTTCAGGCTGTAAGTCAGGGTTGCCTGCAAACTCAATATTGTAATCAAGTGCGTCGCAATCTAATCCTGTGGCATCACAACGATAGTTGTCTTTAAAAAACTGACTTTTTTCTGATGGGCCTAAACCAACCTGAGCCAGTGACGGGGCTCTAAAACCTTGCGCCCATGAGCCACGTACTGTAATTTCATCTGTAGGTGCCCAGCGTAGTGCAACTTTAGGGTTAGTGGTTGTGCCAAAATCGCTATAGTCATCGTGACGACCAGCAAGTTGCAATTCTAATGTATCAGCTAGTGGAATTGAAAATTCAACATAAGCAGCATATTGATCGCGCGATGCTGCGGCTGATACAGCTTCAGTACCAAAAATTAAACCGCGACGGAACTGATCATCAGGGATATCTGTAACATCTTCTTCGCGGTACTCAATACCGGCTGCCATCATCACCACATCGTCGCCAAAGCTAAATGCTTCACCGCTAATGTTTGCGTCGAATGAGGTCATGTGTGACTCACCTTGACGTACTAAGCTAGTAGTGATTCTGTCGATTACGGCAGGATCGTTATAAGTGCCGCCAAATGGGTTGTAATTACCGGCATCTATTTCTTGTTGTAAAAAGTCGGTACGCACCCAACCTTGTGTACGATCACCGGTTTGCACTGATTTACTACGACCTTTTTGTACTGCTGTCTCCCAGCTCCAGTCATTAAACTCGCCTCTTAAACCCGCTACAAACCGCATCGTATCTGATTCAATATCCCATTGACGAGCACCGGCATCTACAGTTCTAAAGTAATTAATTCCTACTTCTTGTCCAAAAGGATTATTAGGATGATTTGCTGGAACAGTTAAGGCTGCGCCTTTATCTAATGGGGTTGGTGCACCCATAGCAACAGAACTATTATGTTGTACTGCCATTTCTAAAAATGCGGTAATGCCATTATCAAAATTATACTCAAACTGCGAAATAGCGCCTATACGTTCAGAAGCTGGTGCAATATAACCATAAGGGCCATAATCAAACACACAGCTGTTGCTGCTACTTACTCGATCAGTTGGACAGCTTGGATCTGCCATTTGAACACCATTAACATCGAATGAGCCTGGGAAGCCACGCGATGAACGAAAATCTTCGCCACCAAAAGCCGTTTGATCTGCAGTGCCTAAGCTGCCCATTTCACTTGACGATAAAGAGGTGTTTTTAAAGTAGTCAATAATAACGGAAGCACTGCTTTTTTCGTTACTTGTGCCCCAAACGATGCTGGCTGATGTCTCTTCGTAATTAGGACCGTCAGTGCCACCGTAGCCTAAGTTTACTTCAATACCATCAATATCTTTTTTCAAGATAACGTTAACTACACCCGCAACAGCATCAGAGCCATAAATAGCCGATGCACCATCTTTTAAAATGTCGATACGTTCAATCGCTGAAACAGGAATACTGTTAATATCAACAAATGAGTTAGTAATACCTTCGGCGAATGCACTAATAGCAACACGGCGGCCATTAATAAGTACTAAAGTTGCGTCAGCGCCTAGGCCACGTAAACTTACCGCTGCAGAACCATTTGCAGTAGAGTCTTGGTTATTACCACGGGTAGAGAAAGTACCGCTACCTGCAACAGGCATTCTTTCAAGCAACTGCTGTAGGTTGTCATAACCCATGTTATCAATATCGGCTCTACTGATAGATTGAACCGGAGAAGGGCCTTCCATATCAGAACGTTTAATACGAGAGCCCGTTACTTCAATGCGTTCTACTTTTTTCACTTCATCAGCGGCGTATGCTGTTGTTGTAAAGCCAGCTGTTAATGCCAAAGTAGCCCCTGCAATTAAGCTAGGGGTAAATGCAAATTGCTTCATCCTTTAAGTCCTTGTTAGTTTTGTTGAATTTGGTAGCTAAAAAAGCCCTCTATATTAATACCATGTAACAAAGGTGTTAGCAATTGCGATGTGGTGTGACTTTAGTCTGGGTGTTGCTGGTAAAATAGTCAGTGTGTTTTATTTACTTGGAGATAGAAGTTCGACGTAAAGCGGGGTTTTAATATAAATCTTGCGTTGCAATTAGTGGTAAGAATTAAATAGTTTAGTGAGCACTTATTTTGTAATAATTTATTCTTTTATTAACAGCCACTAAGTTGCAGTATATTTATGCAGTTTGGTTTAAAATTGTGCGTTAAATTATTTTAAAATAAATAAAAAAACGCCTAATAAATTAGGCGTTTTTATTTATGCTTTATGCTTCATTAAGCGTTCTTTTTCACGCGACCAGTCTTTATCTTTACCGTCTTCGCGTTTGTCGTGTAATTTTTTACCTTTTGCTAAATGAAATTCAAGTTTCACCCAGCAATTCTTCCAATACATAGCAGTAGCGATTAATGAATAGCCATCGCGTTCAGTCGCGCCTACTAAGCGATCTAGCTCGCGTCTGCTTAATAGTAACTTACGATAACGTAAAGGATCACAAATTACATGGGTAGATGCACTGTTAAGAGGCTGAATTTGGGCGCCTAATAAAAATGCTTCACCGTTTTTAAGATGGATATAAGTTTCAGTGATGTTAACTTTGCCAGCTCGGATGCTTTTTACTTCCCAGCCTTGGAGCTCTACACCCGCTTCAAACTTATCGTGTAAAAAATACTCATGTCGCGCTTTTTTGTTAAGCGCGATGGTATTGCTTGTCGATTTTGATGATTTATTCTTAGCCATAGTGCCCTATATTATACGTAATACGAGATGTTTTACATCGATTTTTTAATAATGCATTTAAAAGCTTAGTAATTAATTTAAGCAGCGTGAAAGTTTGGGGAAACGCGTAAAGCTTGCTAAAATTCCACCACACAGTTGGGAGTGAGTATGCCACAAATAAAAAAAAGTGCGCTGGTTATGTACAGCACTAAAGAGATGTTTGACCTTATTAATGATGTAGAAGCCTATCCTCAGTTTTTACCTAATTGCTCAGACTCAAAAATTATTAAGCAACACAATAATAGCATGACCGCGAGTTTAGAAATATCAAAAGCAGGTATAAAAAAGTGGTTTACCACAGAAAATACCTTTGTTGATGAGCAAACCGTGGTATTAAATCTTGTAGATGGTCCGTTTAAAATGTTGCAGGGGCGTTGGCACTTTCAACAACTTGACGCAAATGCTTGCAAAGTAGAGTTACAATTAGACTTTGAATTCTCGAGTAAGTTGATTGAGTTAGCGTTTGGTAAAATATTTAATGATGTTGCAAAAAATATGGTGAGTGCGTTTACTCAGCGCGCGAAACAGGTTTATGGAGCGAGAGTATGATTGATGTTGAAGTTGTATTTGCACTACCCGAAACAGCAACAAGCTTAACAATAGAAGTTGTTAAGGGAACAACGGTAGAACAAGCTGTTATTCAATCAGGAATTATCGAAAAACACCCAGAAATAGATGCTACAGCACTAACACTCGGTGTTTGGAATAGAACTGTAAAGCCTAATCAAGAGCTAAAAGAGGGGGATAGAATTGAAATTTATCGTCCTTTAATTGCCGATCCTAAAGATGCGCGTAGAAAACGAGCTGAAAAAGCGAAAGAAGAAGGGCGAGCAAATAAAGTAACCGGTGGCCGTCCTATAGAGCGATAGCATAAGGTTTTAGCTATTATAAAGGTGAGCTTAACTCACCTTTATAATTTTATAAGCGAGGGTGCTTATTGTTCGAGTGGAGTAGTAAAGTTTTCTGGCTGTTCGTAATCACCTGAAATAGAAGCAAGCTTTTCATTTTCAAAGTTAATAACCAGTGATTTGTACTGCTCGTTACTACGGCCTTTATTAAAGCTATATACATAACGCCAAGTGTTATTATCAAATGCATTTTCGGCGATAGGCTTGCCTAATACATAAACAACTTGCTCACGAGTCATGTTTACACGCAGTTTATCAACATCAGATTGCTCTAAAAAGTTACCTTGAGGGATGTTGATTCTGTATACCCAGCTAGAACACCCAGCTGCTGAACTAAGCGTTAAAGCAACGATAAGCCAAAGAGAAAAAGTTTTTAACGACTGCATTGTTAGTTGTGATCCTTATTTTTTATAATCTGCATGATACCGATTAGTCACTGAAGGTAAAACCCTTTTAAGCAATTGTTTTTTGTTAAGGGCATTAAGTTAAGGTAGCGATTTGACCACGGATAATCAAAAAAGTTTAAAATGCAGTGATCAGAGCTGCTTAAAAAAGCCATCTATCTGGTATTTGTATATAGTACAAACCCGCTACGGCCATTGGTATACGGGTATAACCACTAATGTTGAGCAACGTCTTGCTACGCACCAAGCGGGTAATGGTGCAAAAAACCTTAAAGGTAAAGGCCCACTTTTACTTATTCATCAGCACAGTGTTGGCAATAAAAGTGCAGCAAGTAAATTAGAGTACCAAGTGAAAAAATTATCTAGGGCTAAAAAAGAAGCCTATGTAGCATCATTTAAGGCGGGCTAAGTGGGAGTGGTGTTTTAGCAAGCTGGTTAATAAAGGCTTCTATTAATAGTACTGCATCAGTAAAAAGTTTGCTGTTAATATTCTCGGCGGTGTCATTACTTGTATGATGGGCACTGTCGTAGCCCATGCCAAAGTAAACATAAGGTATTTTTTGCCTTGCAAACGAATAGTGATCGCTCGCTTTATGCCAGTTTATATTTTTAGATTTTATATATCGGCTCATTTGTGCAGCGGAGTAAACCGGTTTTAATTTTACATTATTATTTTCAACGGCGGAAAATACGCTATTTAAGGTGTTTTTTAACGACCTAGAGGTTAATACATATAAGTTGCTACGATGCTTTTTAACCCCTAGCATGTCTAAATTTATGTTCATAATAACGCTATTTGGCTGCAGTGCTTTGGCAAAATACTTACTGCCATGTAAGCCGTTTTCCTCTGCATCTGTGGCTACAAAGGTAAGAGAAAAAGGCAGTGGCTTATCATTAAATACGCTTGCTAAATAAAT
This sequence comes from Pseudoalteromonas sp. JB197, assembly GCF_002332205.1. Lineage (NCBI taxonomy): Bacteria > Pseudomonadati > Pseudomonadota > Gammaproteobacteria > Alteromonadales > Pseudoalteromonadaceae > Pseudoalteromonas > Pseudoalteromonas sp. JB197. The sequence goes on along the minus strand of NZ_NRGZ01000001.1, from coordinate 1,899,789 downwards.
TAAAGCAGCAACACCGGTGGCATTATCATTTGCTCCAGGATGCAGTTTTCCGCCACGTTTACCTAAATGGTCATAGTGTGCGGTAATAATAATACGAGTGGCTTTTTGTAATGGGTCGGTTGCCTTTGTTGCTGCCTCTAGAGCCCCTATGTTGGAACTAATAATATTAATACCGCACGCTTGGCTAAATAGGCCCGATTTATAGCAAAATGGCTGCTCGACCACATTGTTATTAACTTGGCTTAATCTGCGTTTTATATAGCTTCTTGTAAGCTCTGCGCTTTGAGAACCTGTTTTTCTACCTGCAAGTTGCTGGTCTGCTAAGTAATATAAATCATCAATAAGTAGCTGCTGCGCCGTTTTACTATTAGCAAAAGGACTTAAAAGCAGCAAAATAATAACGACAGTTAATTGTTTAATGGGTACCTACCTTTGCGGTTAATGATTGCAGCGCTTTTAACTTTGCGTCATAACGTTTTTTGTCATGTGTAAAATCAGCATTTTTCCGGCTTTGCGTAAATGGTACTTTGCTTGCTTTGTATCGCCCCACTGAAAATAAACTCGCGCCAAGCCAAAATGACTTTCGTGAAGCGTGGGGGATAATGCATACGCCTTTTTAAAGTGTTTGAGTGCTTTAGTATAATATTTATGTACGTACTCGGTATTACCAAGTGATATATGGTAATAAGGATTACTTTGGCGCTGCTTATCAAGCTGATTAAGTATTTGAGCCCCTTGCATCTCTCGCTCTGTAAGTAAGTACAACATAGCAAGATTACCTTGTGCAGTGTTGTTGTTTTTATCAAGATGAAGGGCATAATTATAAGCTTGCTCGGCTTCATTCAAATAGTTAAATCGCCTAAATAAAACACCTAAGTTACCCCATGCAACGCTAAAATTAGGGGCTACCTTAGTTGCTGCATTAAAGTAGCTATAGGCTAATTCATATTGCTTATTTATTAGCGCAGTAGCACCTTTATTATTATAAAACATAGCGGTAACAGTACTCTTTGATAGCCGTGTTGTTTTAAAGCGTGCTTGTCGGCTATTAGAATCAAAGTCGATAATTAAACGCTGATCTCGTTGGTAAAATAAAGTGCCAGCATCTTTTATTAGAGGTTGGCTATTAAGGCTTAAATTTATGTGTCCGGTTAATAAATTAACGCCTTGATCAAGTGCCCAATATTCAGGAATGTGCACTTTTTGAAATTGCGCTTTTAAGCCTAAGTGCTCTGCTAAGCTATACGCTAATATAGATAATGACAAACAGTTAGCGTTTAGATTTTGATAGCTTTGTGCAGCGGTTAAAGTGGCAGATGAGCGATAGGCAAGTGAGTCATCACCATTTTTTAATAAAAAGCTAAATATGCCTTGTGCAATATGTTGGGCTGAATTTTGACTGTTTAAATGAGAATCTAATTGCCGCGTTAAGCTGGTATCTAATTTAAATATTTCTGCTGGAGTTTCGATCTGTTGTAGCTTAAAGTTTGCTGGCTCAATGAGTTGCGGCAGCGCTAACTTTGGCGGTGAGCTACACGCACACAAAAAAAGTATAAAGCTAAATGATAAATAATATTTAAGTTGAGTGGCTTTCATATAACACCTCTAAGCAAAACTACTTACCAGTTAAGTGTAGTTGTAATTTTACTCAGAGGTATAATTTAAATGTTACAAAAAATGAGTTAGCGATTTGCCTCAAAAGTGGCAACAAGTGACGCAAGCGTTTGTGCGCTATTTGCTAAATCCCGAATAGCCTGCTCAGTATTTAATTGCTCATTCATCGACTTGTCGCTAATTTCACTAATTTGCTCAATATTACGTCCTACATCGGCTACTACATTACTTTGCTGCTCTGTTGCTGTTGCGATTAAGGTTGCCATATCATTAATTTGATTTGCTGTTTCTGTAATTGTATCAAGCAGCTCAACTGAGTTTTGCATTGCCCCTACACTTTGCTGAGCTTTACTTTTAGACTGACTAATATCGGTAACAACATCATTCGATATTTGGGTTAATTCTTCAATCATCGACTGAATTTCAGTGGTTGATTGCGAGGTACGATTAGCCAGCGCTCGCACTTCATCGGCAACAACAGCAAAACCGCGACCATGCTCACCCGCACGCGCAGATTCTATTGCAGCATTAAGCGCGAGTAAGTTTGTTTGCTCAGAAATACCTCTAATTGAGTCAACAATACTAGCAATATCAAGCGTTTTTTTAGAAAGTAAGGTTACTTGCTCTGTAATACCATCTATGTCGCTAGCAAGGGCTGCAATAGTCGTTTGGCTTTGCAGTACCTGTTGATGGCTTTTATTGGTGTTTTCGCGGCTACTATTTGTTAACTTTGCCGTGTTAGCGGCACTTTGTGCTATTTCTTGTACTGTTGCGCCCATTTCGTTAATGGCAGCAGCAACCGATATTGTTTGCTCTTTTTGCTGATCAATTGCTTGTGAGTTATGTTTTGCTTGCGCAAATACATGATCAGAGCTTTGGCGGATCCCATGGCTTTCATGGGCAACTTGTTTAATTGCAGTGTCTATTTTTTCGATGAATTGATTAAAACCATCGGTTAAATTATTTAGCTCAGGTTGCGCAGAGTAAGGCAGTCTATATGCTAAATTAGCATCGCCTGTGCCTAAACGAGAGAATAGCTCGGCTATTTTCGACAGTGGCGACGACAATGAGCGAGCAAGCAAATAACTAATACAGCTCGCTATAAGGGCGATAATTATAGTGAAGGTTAAAATTTGCCATTCTAATTTACTCACACTCGAAAACACTTCGCTTTTAGGTACTTGGGCTACAACAAAAAGGTCAGTATTTTTTATTGGTGTTGCAGCAACCAGGGTGTCTTCACCTGCTAAGTTAATTTCTGCCAATGAAAAGCCATTACTATTTAATAATTTATTATGTATATTTTCGCCGTACAGGGCATCTATATTTACTTTAGCCACTTTATTGGCGTCTTTGTGTAACTGGATCAAGCCATTTTTATTGGCAAGAAAAACAAATCCAGATTGCTCAATCTTAAATTGCTGCAGTAGCTTTTGCATATCGGTAATGCTTTTAGCAAGCCCTGCCAAACCTAAACCATTGGGTTGCTGATGGTTAATAAACATTTTTACATCGTTAGCAGATTCTTGATAAATACTGATGTCATAAGGGCGCTTTGACTGTTTAAATGCGAAAAACCAGCCATCTGCGGCATCGTTTTTTAATACGCGTAAAAAGCCATTTTGGTTCCAGTATTGTGCGGTGTCTCTATTTGCCCATGATGCAGTAGCAAGATCGTACTGCTGTACTAATCTATTTAACTCATTAAGAAGTTGAGAGTCGTCCTCGGTGGCTGAATTTGCCCAATCAATCAGAAATACATTTGAAGAAAGTTGTTCTGCGGCGCCTAAAAGCTCGTTTATTTCGCCACCAATATGGTTACTAATAGTTTGTAACTTGCTTGGAAGTTCAGACTCTATCATGCGCTTTTCGATGATATCCTCTGCGTTATGTAACGATGTTAAGCCTATGAGCGCGGCAACACAGATTGCTATAACACTGCCTAAAGCGGTGATTTTTTGAGTAATAGAAAGGTTTTGTATCATCATAAGGGTAATTTTGTTTACAACTGAACCAAGTAGGTGATTATTTTAACACATTATATATTTTGAGCGAGTGATGAATAGCGCGCCATACAGGTACGAAAAAGCCCACCGCAAAAGCAGGTGGGCTTGGTTTCTAACAAGTGAAACTTAGATTAACTTGGGATTAAACTATTTTTTTCATTGCTGACATGTAACCGCGTAATGTAGCGCCTACTTTTTCAACAGGGTGTTCACGTAATGCTGTATTAATTTGAATTAGCGTTTGGTTGTCTACTTGATTACTATGCTCACCTAAGCCTTTACCAATTACGTCGGTGTCAATTTTTTGCATAAAGTCTTGTAGCAAAGGTAAACATGCGTGGTTATATAAATAACAACCATATTCAGCCGTGTCCGAAATTGTACGGTTCATTTCAAATAACTTTTTACGCGCAATGGTATTAGCAATCAGTGGCGTTTCATGTAATGACTCATAATAAGCCGACTCTGCAATAATGCCTGCGGCAGTCATGGTTTCAAATGCAAGCTCTACGCCTGCTTTAACCATAGCGACCATTAAAATACCGTTATCAAAAAATTCTTGCTCAGCAATTTCAACATTGCCCGCTGGGGTTTTTTCAAAGTGAGTTTCGGCTGTTTCTGCGCGCCATTTAAGTAAGTTTGCATCATCATTATTCCAGTCTTCCATCATGGTACGTGAAAAAGTACCATCGATGATGTCATCTTGATGTTTGTTGTATAGTGGGCGCATAATTTGTTTTAGTTCTTCGCTTAATTCAAACGCTTTGACTTTAGCTGGGTTTGAAAGACGGTCAAGCATATTGGTTACGCCGCCGTATTTAAGCGCTTCGGTAATTACTTCCCAGCCGTATTGAATTAGTTTTGAGGCGTAACCTGCATCAATGCCTTTTTCAATCATTTTATCAAAACATAAAATAGAACCGGTTTGTAACATGCCACATAAAATGGTTTGCTCGCCCATTAAATCTGATTTTACTTCAGCAATAAATGACGACTTAAGTACGCCGGCTCTGTGGCCGCCAGTACCTGCAGCATAGGCTTTAGCTTGAGCTAAACCATGGCCTTGTGGGTCGTTTTCTGGGTGTACAGCAATTAGAGTTGGTACGCCAAAGCCACGTTTGTATTCTTCACGCACTTCAGAGCCTGGGCATTTAGGTGCTACCATAATAACGGTAATGTCGTCGCGTACTTGCATACCTTCTTCAACAATATTAAAGCCATGAGAGTAGGCAAGGGTTGAGCCTTGTTTCATTAGTGGCATAATTGCGTTTACCACTGAAGTATGTTGTTTATCAGGCGTTAAATTTAATACTACGTCGGCAGTTGGAATTAGTTCTTGGTAAGTGCCTACAGTAAAGCCATTTTCAGACGCGTTTAAAAATGATTGACGACGTTCACTAATGGCCGAGTCACGCAGCGTATACGACACATCTAAACCAGAATCACGTAAGTTTAAGCCTTGGTTTAAGCCTTGTGCGCCACAGCCTACAATAACCAGTTTTTTACCTTTAAGAGCATCAACGCCGTCAGTAAACTCGTCTGCGTTCATAAATTCACATTGGGCTAATTGCGCCAATTGTTCGCGTAAGGGTAAGGTATTAAAATAATTCGCCATGTTAGTGTCCTATTGATTCAGTTTGTTAGATGCATTGCTGTTGCTTTGCTTAACTCAACCATATGAAAAATCTTTTCTTGCGTAAACTGATATATTTGCATTAGAGTGTTTCATAATATGAAATACTGAGTTGGTTATGGATCACAAGCATTTAAATTACTTTTTAGCGTTGGCAAAAACATTGCACTTTTCGCGTGCCAGTGAACTTTGTCATATTAGTGCGCCGACATTGAGCCGTAATATTAAGCAGCTTGAAAGCGAAGTGGGGGTAATGCTATTTTTACGTGATAACCGCAGTGTAAAACTAACCCGCGAAGGGCTGGCATTTATTGACTACGCCACATCCACATTGGCTAATTGGCAGCGCTTTAAAGCGAACCTAAAAGAGCCACAGCAGTATATTTATGGCAACGTGAGTATTTATTGTTCAGTAACCGCGTCGTACAGTTTTTTACATCATATTTTAGAGCAGTTACGCGCTCAACATCAGCATATAGAAATTACCCTAAATACCGGCGATCCTGCGCTGGCAATAAACCGTGTTTTAGATGGCCACGAATCTATGGCTATTGCTGCTAAGCCAAATAAGTTACCTGCACAAATTGCCTTTGTTGATATTGGCTATTCACCGCTGGTATTTATTGCGCCTAAAATTGCGTGCTCAATTACGCAAAAACTTGCTAGTAATACACCTAGTATAGATTGGTCAGAGCTTGAGTTTATTGTGCCAGAGCAAGGGTTTGCTAGGCAACGCTTGGAGCAGTGGTGGCGAAAAAATAATATTCAGGGAAAAATTTATGCACAAGTAGCGGGGCACGAAGCGATGGTATCTATGGTGAGCCTTGGTTTTGGTATAGCAATGATCCCTAAAATAGTTTTAGATAACAGTCCACTACAAGACAAAGTACACGTTTTACAAACAAATACACATGCACCTAAAGGTATTGATATTGGCTTGGCAGTATTACATAAGGAATTAAACGACCCGGCTATAAGTGCCTTGTGGAATATAGCGCAAAATATGGGTGAAAAAATAATTTAATGCAATACACTTACTAAGATTGCTCTTAGTATAAAAGCCCAGATAGCGTAAGCCTTTAATCTACCGCTCCTCTATTGCCTATCAATAGAGCTGTTAGGCTAAGTATATAAGCCGCAAAGTAATCATAATTGTATAAAAGTTGTTAATGATTGTAACTGCCTAGAGCTTGTTCTCAATGACCTTGCTACTATGGATAAATGGCCTTTTTATATATGTACGATGAACACAATGCGGTTTTATTTTATAATAATATTATTAATCTCTCTTTCGTTTAATGCTCAGGTATTAGCGCAAAGTGACGAGCCTGTAGATGCACATATATCTACAGAGCAACTGCATTTAAGTATGAGTATAGGGGCGGGAGTAATAACTAATCCATTATATGGTGCAGATAATATTCCGTTGGTGATCATTCCTCAAATAGCCTTTTATGGCCAACAGTGGTTTTTTGATAATGGCCGAGTTGGCTACTCGTTTAAACAAACGCAACAGCATAGCTTAAGCCTAGTAACAGAATTAAACCCAGAGTCGCGTTTTTTTATTGATTGGCACCCGCAAAATATATTCGCGCTAAAAAGTGCTAGTTCAAATAATCAATTTACCCAGTTAGAAACAAATACCTCGCCTCAGCAAATAAATATTAATAATATTAGTAAGCGTAAGCTCGTTTTAGATGCAGGTATAAGTTACTCCTTTGTAGCTGAGCAGCAGATGTTATCCGTGCAAGCATTGCACGATGTAAACTCTGCTTATAATGGTTGGCGAGCTGCAATCCAATGGCAGTACCATGGGCAAGTAGGTAATTTACAATTAAAGCCCACTGTGGGAGTTAATTATAAGTCTGCGCAATTAAACGACTATTATTACGGTTTAAACAGCGATGAAACACTGTTAGGTAAAATAGTAGTTGGTAGTAGTTGGCAACCTTATGCTAAAATCGATGCCCGCTGGCCCCTTAGCAAGGCCAACGCTCTTCGTTTTCATTTAGCATATTATGACTATTCGGCTATGGATAGTAGCCCGCTGTTTGAACGTCATTATTCAACGACTGCCTTTATAGGATTTGAACATACTTTTTAATATGAAGTATTTAATCTTTTTTGTGTTTATTTCTTCACTACTTAGTGGCGTTAGCGTGGCGCAAACAACTCTTGATGTATCTCCTAAAGTTTGTGTTGTCTCTGAACAGCATGATTTTTGCGATCTCAATTTGCAATTTAAATGGCAGCAGGCAGTGGTTAAAGATGTGTGTTTGTATCAACAAAATACGCAAATACGATGCTGGCAACAGCAAGGTTCTGGTCAGTTTAGCTATAAAGCGCGTGTTCAGGTGGAGACCATATACTCCCTGATCAATCCTCACACTGGTGACTCACTTGCGAGCGTACTCGTTGAAGTACAAAGTGCCCATACTAAAAAACAGTATCGGCTGCGTTCACCGTGGAGCTTTTTTTAATTTAGGAGTAGTAAATGCCAAAAATATTACTTGTTGAAGATGATCTTGGTTTACAGCAATTAACCAAAGATTACCTCGAACATAATGGCTTAGAAGTTGACGTACTAGATCGTGGTGATGAAGTATTTGCTTACCTTGAAAGTAACCCCGTCGATCTGATCATTTTAGATGTAATGCTGCCAGGTAAAGATGGCTTTAGTGTTTGCAGACAAGTACGTGATAAATACACCACTCCTATTTTAATGTTAACGGCCAAAGGTGAAGACTTTGATCAAGTAATAGGGCTAGAGCTTGGCGCTGATGACTATGTTATTAAACCGGCTGAGCCACGTGTATTATTAGCAAGAATTAGCGCATTATTACGCCGTGGGCAACCTAATTTAAAAGCCACCGAAGAGCTGCAATTTGGCGATTTATCTATTGATAAAACCAGCCGTATTGTTAAATTGTCGGGCACAGAAATAGTCCTAACCTCACATGAATTTGAATTACTTTGGCTACTAGCATCAAATGCTGGAGAAGTATTGAGCCGCGAACATGTGCACCAACATATGATAGGGCGACAATACGATGGCCTAGATCGCACCGTAGATGTACGCGTTTCAAGAATTCGCAAAAAACTGGGCGATAACAGCGACAAACCTTATCGGATTAAAACTGTTTGGGGACAAGGCTATTTATTTGTTTCTGACGCGTGGGATATGTAATTAATGCTTAGTGTTAAGCTGCATTAATGGGCAAACTGTTTATAAGCCTGTATGTGTATATTATTGTCTCGTTATTTATTGTCAGCGGGGTAATTGAACAACTTTGGCCATATGAAGAGTCGCAGCAGCAGGTGTTACTCGACGATGAGTTTGGCCAGTCTTTGTGGCTATTATCGCAAACCCCTAATGGGCTTACAAAGCTAAAAAACCATTTTTCTAGCCAAGTGATTACTCAGCGCGATTTAATATTACCCGCCGAGCAACAAGCTCAGCTATCTAAAAACCACTACCTTTATTTATATGACAAACAACAGCGCATAGTTTGGTATGTTCAACTTAACACCACACAACTATTACAGGTTGGCCCTATAGGGGGGGCAGCTAAGCCCGTTGGCTCTGTTTTACCCTACTTATTGCTGTTATTAATAGTAGGCATTCCTGTTGGTTTATGGAGTTTTTTACTGTGGCGAGACTTTGCTAAGCTGCGTAATGCATGCGAGGCCGTAGGTGGCTCACAGGATTTTCAATTAACCGATAGCTCTAAATCATTTTTTTTACCCATAACGGGCACCTTGCAAGTAATGCAGCAGCGAATTGAATTTTTATTAACCGCGCAGCAAGAGCTTACTTCATCGGTGTCGCATGAATTTAGAACGCCACTGGCACGGTTAAAATTTGCCATTGCAATGCTTCAAGACCGAATGCTTGATGATAAAGCCGAAAAATATTTAGCTAATATGCAAGTCGATATAAATGAACTTGAAGCACTGGTTTCTGAAATGCTTGAGTATGCACGTTTAGATTCACAGCAACCGAGTTTACAGCTAATCAATTGTAATTTAGTGGCAGTGGTTAAAACGGTGGTTGAAAAACTCAGTTTTGATACGCGAATAAAGTTAAGCACTACATTGCCCAGTGAACTGAATTACCGCTGCGACAGTCATTTTATGGCGAGAATAATGCAAAACTTGGTAGGTAATGCTTTAAAGCATGCCAATAAAAGTGTGCAAATAACCTTATTAGCGCAAGCTAATAATATAGTTTTTATTGTTGAAGATGATGGCAATGGTATTGCTGAAGTTGAGCGTGAAAACGTATTTAAGCCATTTACTCGATTGGATAAAAGTAGAGATAAAAAAACCGGTGGGTTTGGCTTAGGATTAGCCATTGTGAGTAAAATAATTTCTTGGCATCAAGGTCAGTGCACAATTGAAGATTCAAGCTTGGGTGGGGCTAAATTTATTGTCAGCTTACCGATTAATAAATAGCCGTTTTTAATACATAAATAAAAAGTACGCAGATAAAAAACACTCAATAAAAAAGCGCCCTTGTTAACAAGGGCGCTTTTTTGGGTTTTAATCAAAATCAACAAGTAGCAAAGTAATAGACAGCCCCTTTATAAAAAAGTTCTTAATTTAATTATTTTTCTTTTCTAGTAATGGCATTAACATTTGCTCTAGCCCATTGAGCTTTATCTCATACATCATGGCGAGTTGGCTGCCTAGCTTTGAGTCGGGAAACCCTTGTTGTTTAAACCATACTAAATAGGGCTCGGGTAAAAGCAGTAAAGGGCGGCCTGCGTACTTTCCAAAGGGCATAATAGTATTAACGGCAATTTTTAGCTGTGTAGGATCCATTGGCTTTAAAGGTTTTATAAAACATAGCTAAGTGTAAGGTATATTAAAGAGATAAAATAGGCTGTGACGGGCAAGTAACAGCCTATTTAACGAGGGAGCAGGCCCTCTGGATTAATATATTTTATTAGCAAGCCCTTCGTTAGCTGGAGTCTAATTAGGGGCAGGTGCTTGCGCTAATATTTACCAATAGTCTTTAGTTTACCTGCTTTTTTCTATGTTAGATAATTAGCTTGTAAAAGAATGTAAATTCAAATTAGTGCTGCTTTACGAAAATAATTTTTGTTTAACGTGCTCAGCAAAACCACTACCGGCTTCTAAGTAAAAGTTATAGGTAGAATTTACACCCATTTCTTCTAACTCTTTTTGCTGATCAGGGTAGTTAGCAATAGCGGTAACTTGCCCTTTATAACCCGATGCTTTTAATTGCTCTAACGCAAAAATATTTTGCATATGCTGTGGCATTGTTAGCATGACCATTTCAACACGAGAGTGATTTACGCGCTGCCAAAAGTCAGGGTCGGTTGCATCTGCTATTAGGGCCTGTTTATCTTTCGAGGTTAAATTTGCAGCAGTGTGTTTGGTATTTAGGCAAGGCAGAGCCTATGTAGTGTGGTTATTCCCCATAAATAGGCGATAACGCAGCATAAATACCAAACACGCGCTGCCTGAAGGTTCGTCCTAGGGACGATTAACTCTTTGTTGCTCGGCTTTTACTTAGCCCACTAGGTTACAAACCTCGCGCCACGATTAAATCGTCCTTAGTTAGAACAAATTTTAATCCTGAAAGGTCAACAGGCCCTAATACATTTCTTCCGCGTTTTATGTGCTTATCAACTACTTCAGGCTTTATGTCTATACCTGCAACTAGCTGTGGGTGCGTAGCATTTATTGTTTCATAAGCACCTGTGCCAATTCTGCCCATGCCAAATATAACAATTTTAGTGTCGTTAAGGTTAACAGGCAGTTCTTCGGATAAACGAGTTTTACTTTCAAACTTTAGTAGCCAAGGCTCTATTTTTGCGTAAATTTCGTTAGAACGCTTATTTAAAGGGGATGCAATAATAAAAGTAATTGATACGGCAATTGCAATAACGGCTAACCACTCAGAGGTGATCATGCCTGTAGAGGCGGCTACAGCGCAAACTATTAAACCAAACTCGCTATAATTAGCTAAACTAAAAGTGGTTAGCAATGAGGTGCGAGCACGTAAGTTAAACATGTTTGTTAGCACATAATATAAAAACGTTTTTATTGGTAATACTAACACCAATAATAATGCGGCAAGTAATGAGCTGGTGGTAAGCTCTGCGTTTAAACCTATTGTTAAGAAAAAGCCAACCAATAAAATATCTTTTAAATTAAGTAATGACTTAGAAAGTTCACTGGCCTTTTTATGAGCGCAATCATCATACCTATTATTAATGCCCCTAAATCACCTTTTAAACCAACTAGCTCAAATGCATGATAACCAGCCACAAGTGCAAAGAAAAACCCAAATAATGGCAGGAGTTCGCCGTGTTTAGAGCGGTTTAGTATCCACCCCATAACTGGGCGTACTAGCGGCAGTGAAATAATAAGTACCAAAGCCCAAATATTAGGGATTTTACCTGTGCTAATAGCTAAAAATACCACGGCAAAAATATCTTGCATAACTAAAATACCAATGGCTACTTTTCCGTGTAAGCTGCCCATTTCACCGCGTTCTTCTAACACTTTAACAGCAAAAACGGTACTAGAAAAACTCAATGCAAAGCCAACTAATAAAGCGCTTTGCCAGCTCAAATCAACAAATAATGGCAGTGCAAATAGGCTAAGTAATAGCATAAAGCCACTAAATAACGCACTACTCAAAATAATATGTAAAGTAGCAGAAGCCCACACTTGTGGTTTCATTAAACTATTTACTTTTAGCTTTAAACCAATACTAAATAATAAAAGCGTAACGCCTAAGGTAGCAATGGTGTTGAGTAATTCGGTGCTTTTATAGCCCGCTAAATTAAGCGCGAATCCCGCAAGTAAAAAACCGATAAGAGGAGGGAGCTTTAGCTGATAAACAGCAAAGCCAAACACAAACGCGGCGGCAAAGTAAATTAGTTCCATAATTATAAATATCACTTCATTGGGAGGTTTAGTGTAACGAAAAATCAATACCATTGAAAATAAATATACAAATACTCACCATTTTATTCATACAATAAGTCCTTCATAAAAGATTAGGCTTAAGCGCCGTTTAATCAAATACTTGCTCTGTTGCGTATGAAAAATGGACATTTAACACTTATTTAATCGTAAACAGCATGTAAATAGTAGTTTTTCACTGACAAGAGCATTTAAATGTGGTTAAGATGCGCTAACGACGAAGTTTAAGTTAGAGCACATTATAGAGCCGCTCAGCTTAAGGAGAAAAATATGTTTAAAAAGATTTTAGCATCGGTTGGTATTGGTGCCGCCAAAGTAGACACTATTTTAGAAACAGAGCACCTTCAGCCTGGGCAATTATTTAATGCGCAAATCGTTATTACAGCTGGTGATGTAAGCCAAGAAATTGCAGGGTTAGATTTACTATTAATGACGCGAGTTAAAGCATCAAATGAAGATGGTGACTATTTTACCAACCACGTTATAGAGCAGTGGCGCATTACAGATATAGGCACGGTAGAGCCAGGGGAAGTTAAAACGATTCCTTTTCAAGCACGGTTGCATTCAGAAACACCTATTACTGAAATTAATGCAGGGTATAACCAATCTTATGTTTGGCTTGAAACTGGGCTGGACATTGATTTAGCGCTTGATCCAAGTGATAAAGACCATTTACATGTGTACCCCAATGAAGCTGTTAAAACGTGTATGCAGGCCATGGAAAAGCTAGGCTTTAGCCTAACTAAAGCTGATGTTGAAAAAGGCCATTTGCGCGCATCAACGTTTCAATCAGTGTCTGGTTGTTATCAAGAGCTAGAATACAAGCCTAACAGCCGCAGTTTATTTGGAGTGAAAGAAATTGAATTATCATTCATTCCAGAAGCACATAAAACCCATGTGTTAATTGAGTTAGATAGAGCATTTAAAGGCGATGGTTATGTAGATTTAACCATAGAGCACGACCATGTAAATCTCTCGCAATTATGCGATCAGTTAGAGCGACTATTTACCTAAGGTAGATAATTACTTAAAACAAACCCAGCTTATGCTGGGTTTTTGTTTTAAGCCATTTTATTATATAGCATAGCGGTTAATTAAGCCCCTAGCTGCATTACTGCTATTATGCCTAGCCCTAATAACGTATAGGCTTTTATGTCTATTAGAGCCAACGACAGGAGTTACAATGGCGTTTAAATGTGAAACTTTTACTGCGCTCAATACGCAAACCTTATTCTCCATAATGCGTGGGCGCGTAGAGGTATTTGTAGTTGAGCAAATGTGCCCTTATCCAGAGCTTGACGATAATGATATAGCACCAAGTACCTTGCATATTTACACTGTGAAAAATAATACGCTACAAGCTTATGCTCGATGCTACGAAAAAAACGCAAAATACAGTGCGATCGGTCGCGTGTTAGTCACTAAAGAGGAGCGAGGCAGAGGATTGGCTCAGCAATTGGTTACAGAGGCCATTAATTGCTGTAAAAGCCAATGGCCAGAACGTGATATTTATATTGGTGCACAAACGTACTTACTGGAGTTTTATCGCTCATTCGGATTTGAAAGTATTAATGCTGAATATTTAGAAGATGGCATTGCTCATCAAGATATGGTTTTACAACTAGTACCTTGATTAAAAAAGCCCACAATGTGGGCTTTTTTGTTGTTAAGAGCAGAAACTAACTTTAGCTTAATAATGAATGTAAAAATACCAGGCCTATCGCCAGTGGGCATACAAACTTAGTGTACCAAGGCCATACTTTCCAAAATAAGGTATTGTGTACTTCAGGGTTACCTTCTTGAATGGCCTTTAGTAATGAGCCTCTTGACCAAATCCAGCCTACGTATATACAACACATAAGACCTAATAATGGCTGTGCCACTTTAGTGGTTAAGGTGATCACTAAGCCAAACAGTAACTCTAAGTTACACACTATCGTGATGCTCACTAGAGTGATTAATGCACCAATTACCCAAGTGGCCTGTAAGCGAGACATTGCAAAGCGTTCTACCGTATAAGATACCGGCGCTTCGAGCATTGAAATAGAGGAGGTGAGTGCTGCAATGCTCATTAGCGCAAAAAACGCAAAGCCAACAAATAACCCCATACCACCCATACCATCAAAAAGTGCAGGTAATACTTGAAATACTAATGTGTCTTCAGAGAGGAGCTTTCCGGTAGTCGGTGAGAAAATCTCAATCCCTTGTGCTTGTGCTACATACATAGCAGGAATGATTAATAACCCTGCGACAAAAGCAATAAATACATCAATAAGCGTGACATAAGCACCTAACGAAACTAAGTTCTCTTTTTTACTAATATACGAGCCATAAATAATCATCACACTGGTACCTAGTGATAATGAAAAGAATGCTTGCCCTAGTGCACTAACTAACAAGTTAGCATCAAAAATAGATGAGAAATCAGGTACTAAATACGCCTTTAAGCCTTCAATAGCGCCATCTTGGGTCATTACATAAATAATTAACGCAAATAAAATGCTGAGCAAAGCAGGCATTAAACGTTTTGACCATTTTTCGATTCCGTTTTCAACGCCACGACTAATAATAGCAACGGTTAGTACAATAAAGATCATAGTGAAAATGATGTTTCTGCTAAGTGACTGTTCACCTAGCCAAGCAGATGCAGAGTTTGCGCCCACTAACGTTGTAATAGGTTCTGCTGTTGCACTTAGCATCCAACCAGCAACAATGGCATAAAAGCTTAAAATAAAGCCAGCACATAAAATACCGCCAAAACCAACCGCAAAAGAAAAATGTTTTTGCCAAGGTTTATTAGATATTTTTCTAAGTGAAGAAACCGCATTTGCTTGGCCATGACGACCAATCATTAGCTCCGCCATTAAAGCAGGATAAGCCAAAAAGAATGCCAGTACTAAATACGCAATTAAAAATGCGGCACCACCATTACTTGCGGTTTGTGTAGGGAAACCCCAAATGTTACCTAAACCTACAGCAGATCCTGCGGCGGCCATTATAAAACCAAAGCGAGAGCTAAACTCGCCTCTTACTGCACTCATATTATTGTACTTCTCTATTTTGTGACGGCGCAGACAATCTACTGGAAATGTAAAAAAATAAAAAGTGCTAATTTGCTGATCTAGCACAATTACTTTATTAAACTCTGTGTTATGAACATAGATTTTAGTTTAGTAACTTAAAACTAAAAATTAACAGCTTGATATTGTTTAATAATTGTTAATTTACAGTGTGTAGCCTTTACTTTACACTAGGGTGTTGTTGAGCTATTTTCAGGGTAAAACAAGCTCCACCTAACTGCTTACTTTTGCCTGCATAAACACGGCCGTGATGCCAGTCAGCTACTTTTTCAACAATTGCTAATCCGAGGCCATAACTTTTATCAGCTCGATTGCGGTGATTGTTTTCGCGAAAAAAAGGGCTAAATACTTTGCTAAAGTTTTCAGCTGCTATGCCTGGGCCATCGTCCTCTACGGTAATAATAATATGTTGCTCATTGACAGTGGCACTTACATAAATATGTTGCAGGGCAAAGTCGCAGGCATTATTAATTAAATTAGTAACGGCTCTGGCAAGCCAATGTAAGTCGGCATAAATAACATCGTTACTACTATTAAGTTGCACACTGAGTTTGTGGGAGTCTAATTTAGGCGATAGCTGCGCTAAAATATCTTCAAAGTAGCTGCGCATATGGGTTGCAGAGTAGGTTAAGCGGTTGGCATTTTGTTCTAGCGTGGCAAAGGCTAGGTAGCTTTTTAGCATAGACTCCATATGGTCTAAGTCATTTTCCATGCGGGTTAAATATTGCTTCACTTTTGGCATGTCATTGCTATCTATTGCAGCATCTAAACCAAATCGCAGGCAAGCTATGGGGGTGCGAATGTCATGGGATAAACTCGAAGCCATTAGCTTATTTTCAGCAACCAGCTTTTCTATTTGACTCGCCATACGGTTAAAGGTGAGCTCTACATCTTTTATATACGTGAAATGAGAGACTTTGATACGAGTTTTAACATCACCCGATGCAAATTTTTTAGCTGCTTCATTTAACACGCTCAAGCGTTTGGCTAAGGGATAAATAATAAAGCCCATAAATACACACAGCCCAGCGTAAAATAATAAGGTTAGAATAATATCGTCGCGTTGCTCTGCTTCAAATGAGTTATCGAGGCGCATAGATAAATGATAAGGGCTTAATGCTTGGTTGCTATAAAGCATATGAAAACCCTGTTCGCCCTCTAAAATTAACCCACCATGGGTTTGCATTTGCATAAGTAAGGCTGAGCTAAGCGCTAAAGTGTCGTTTAGCTTATAGGTAAGCGGCAGGCTAAAGTCGTTGGCTAACTTTGTAACATAATTACTGCGCTGTGCAGGGGGGAGAGTAGTAAGCTGCTTGCTAAACCCTGCAATCATTTTACTTTGCATGCTAAATTCGTCTAAAGGGGCGTGTGTATTTTGACTAAAAGCGTCAATAAGCCAGCCTAAAACAATAATCGAAAGCAGTGCGCTGCTAAGCAGTGCAATATAAAACTTTTTCATTTGTAGCTACCAAGCAGTGGCAACGAGTAAATAACCTCGTCCCCAAATTGTTTTAATTTTTTCAGGGTTTTGCGGATCGTCATTAAACTTTTTACGTAGCGCAGAAATAAGCACATCAACACTTCTATCAAGGCCGTCGTACTCGCGTCCTTTGGTTGCTTTAAACACCGCATCGCGTGATACAACTTGCCCTGCGTTACTGGCTAAGTAATGCAGCAATAAATACTCAGCGCTAGATATATTTATATCGATATCGTTAAGTTTAACGCTTCGCGACTCACTATTAATGCTCAAAGCCCCTACATTAATAATACTATGCTGTTTATGAGATTGGCTGCTTTGGGTGGTGAGCCTAAGGGCTGACTTTATTCTTGCTAGTAATGCACGAGGGCGTACCGGTTTCATTATGTAGTCACTGGCACCTACCTCTAAGCCAATCACTTCATCCATTTCGTCATCACGAGCTGTTAGCATAATAATAGGAGCTTGATAAAAGCTACGTAGCTCGCGACAAACGCTTATGCCGTCTAACCCAGGAAGCATAATATCAAGTAGTATTAACTGCGGTTTCAAGGTTTTAACTTGGCCAACAACTTCATCACCGCGATGACAAACATGTACACAATAGCCTTGTTCTGTTAAATATTCAGCCACCCATTGTGCCAAAGAAATATCATCTTCAACGAGTAAAATAGTACCGTAATTATCCATAAGACTTCCTTATTAAAACAATCGCCAACGGCGTTTTTTCTGCCTGTTTTGATAAACCCACTGTAACTTTACTTCAGTGGTGGCTATGACTTTTGCAGTATTACTATCAAATAATTCAAATGATAAGCTCTGCTCAGAGTCAAATGCATAATTAAAAACGCCGTGTTGCTGCTTAAGCCAACATTGCATAATATATTTTGAGGTAGCGTCTCGTAAGCAGTAGTTACCTATTGTGGGCTGCTGCCATGATAAAACCACTTCAGTATAACAGTGGCGGCCTTCACGTAGTGCCACGCAGGTATTAGGTATTGCACTAAGTGCGGTTACCTCTTGGGGCACCTCGGCGAGTAAACTGCCAGGGTAAGCTAATAGTAAATAACACCAGCGTCTAAAATACATAACGCACGCCTAGCTTGGCTTTGTGTTGGTACCCTTGAGAAATAATAGGGCTGTCGTCAATTTCTTTAGAAAATAAAGTCGTTAACCAGCCGGCTAAAAACACCCAGTCTTGGTTAAGCGGGTACTCAGCATGAAACTCAAGCATAATGCTGCTGCTGGCATTGGTTTTATAGGCAGGACGCAGCAAGGTAACTTCACTTTGCTCAATACCAAAATAATAGTTAGTAAAGTCAGCAGAGTAGGCACTAAAGCCTATGCCTGAGCGAAACTCCCAGTTACGCCAAGGTTGTATTTTGCTAAAAAAAGAATTAAATACCCAGCCATTGTGGGCGTTTGAAATATCATGCAAAAATTCAATAGAAACCTGTGAGCCATCAAATCTGTGGGTAAATCTAAGGCCTGTATTAAAGTCATACTTACGCTTTTTAATGCCGCGTAATTCCTCAACCACACCATTGTTATAAAACCCCAAGCCTTTTTGACCAAACCCAGCTTGGGCGTTAGCACCGATTATATCGAGCTCCCAATTATATTTGTTAATTAGACTGTAGCCTATAACAAGGCCGCCGCTGAGTTGGTTATGGTCATAATCGAGATAAAAGTTATCAAAAGAAACCGCAAGGCTGAGATCTAATTCAATACCATCGTCATAGGAGTCCATGCCGATAAGGTAAGAGTCTTCAATATAATAACCAGTACCGGCGCTCCAGTCCCATGCAAAGCCTTGAATAGGCTCTAAGGTGTTATCAGCATAATAGCGGTTACTGGCAGTACTATGGGCACTAAATACACAGGCAAATAATAAGCAGGTGTAACATAAAAAATAGCTAAGTATTGAGTGCTTCATCCTTGGAACCTAAATAAGTAATGGTTATAAAGCGTAGTATATTGTTAAACGTTCCTTTAAACCTGTAAAAAAATGTAGTGTTTAACTTACGCTTATATCACTTTAATTTTGTCGATTAATATACTGCTTAAATAAAACTGCATCATTGGTGCTAAAGCACTTATTTCTGTGCGAGTACACGGGCCTTGCACTTTAGTCAGTGTGCTAAGCTTGCTCATTGTATTATATTTAGGAATAGTTACCTTTGTATTTGCCTCGGCACGTGCTAAACGTGCTTGTTCGGTATTTTGCTGGTGGACAAAGGCGACTACTTCAAGTTCATTAGTGATTTTTTGCTCTTCGGTAAAGCTATAAATCAGTGATTCACGATGAAAGCTAGTGCTATCTAAAGATGATTTTGCAAACCAAACAACATCACCAGAGGCTTTATGCGTTAAGCGCATGCTAACTTGCGCTAAAATAGTTGCACACTGCTGGGTTGGAAATTGCTGTGCAACTTTAGAGTATAGAGCATAAGGTTGTTTGGGCTGATTTAACGTGTATTTACTATCATCGGTAAACGACAGATCAACTTGATGAATAGCAAGTGTGTAATCACTATCGTTTTTAGTAGTTACTTTTAGTTGTTTGTCATTGAGCGCTTGGCTTATTTGCGCCAGTAAAGTGTCGGTTACACTTACTCTGTCGGTAACAATTTTAACCGTTTGGTTTTTCATTACTTTATGAGCTGGTAATTGCACTGACTTTACTTTAGGCGAGGTGTGTTGTGCCTCATACTCCAGTTGGTATGTCTGACTTTTTAACATTGGCTTTAAGGGCATTGCCAATGGCTCAGCAGGCTGATTTGTTGTTGTGGTTATAGCGCAACCCGATGAAAATAATATAAAAAGTGGTACAACTAAAAAACGCATAAATACTTCACACTCAGTAAAAGGCCAATAATCAACATATTGTACGTTAGTCTTGACAAAAGTTCATGATATTATATGCATAGAAGCAATTAAAAAAGAAAAAACAGCCACCGATGAAGTACCTTAATTACTCGATTTATTACCTGCTCGCCTTTTGTATTTTAATAACCCACTCAGAGGTTGCTGCAAATGTAGATCCAGATTGGCCTGCATTTGTAAAAAAATATGGGCGTTACGCAGAAAAAAAGCTTAAACGAAAAGGTATACCTGGCGCGGCTTTATCGATTGTTAATATGCAGTCGAGTGATTATATTCATACCATGGGCTTTACCAAAGTGGGTAGCTCTCAAAGGGTTAATCAACATACACGTTTTAGATTAGCATCAGTGTCTAAAACCTTTGCAGGATCGTTAGCTGCTAAGCTTGCAAGTGAAGGGGAAATAGATTTATACCAACCTATTAGCGACTATATTCCTGAATTTGCTAACACCGACTACAAAGATAATTTAAAGGTTTATCATATTTTAAGTCACTCTAGTGGCCTAGTTCCCAACGCCTACGATAACCTAATTGAATCACGAATGAGTTATCCAGATATTGTTGAAAAGCTACTTACGGTAGCGCCCATATGCGATCCTGGGCAGTGTTATGGCTATCAAAATGTGATGTTTAGTTTAATTGACGATGTAATTTTAAGGAGTACTCATAAAAGTTACTCTCAGTGGCTAAATGACGCTATTTTTACGCCCTTAAAAATGCATGACACTAGTTTAGGCTACGACGCTATGGTGCAAGATAAAAACTACGCATTTCCACATGTAAGAGGGAAAAAACGTTGGTATAGCGCTAAGCTGAAAAAAAATTATTATAAAGTAGCCCCCGCTGCAGGCATAAATGCCAGTGCCGCCGATATGGCAATATGGCTAAAGGCGCAATTAGGTCAGTACCCAAATGTATTATCGCTCGATGCATTAGCGGTACAAACACGTCCCTATACGCATACCAAAAAAGAGCAATACCGACGAGTATGGAAAGGTCATCTTAGTGAGGCTTTTTATGGGCTAGGTTGGCGAGTATATAACTACGATGATGAAACCCTTTATTACCATAGTGGTTGGGTACAAGGCTATCGCACCGATTTAGTGGTTTTTCCTCATTTAAATGTGGGTTTTAGCTTAATAATAAATGCCGAAACTGGGGTGATAAATGAACTTACAACAGAGTTTATAAATAGAGTGCTTAAATATAAGCGAGGCTAAAAATCATGATTAAAGATAAAAGGCTTTTAATCTTGGCGCTACTGGTTATGGTGTTTAATAGCCAATTTGTATTTGCCGCCCCAGATAAGATTTATTTATTTCGCCACAGTGAAAAACAAGCCGGTAAAAACCCGTCGCTTACAGTGCTTGGCGCACAACGTGCACAGTATTTGGTACAGTTAATAAAACAACATAAAAACGTGCAGCTATTTAGCAGCAATTATAAGCGTACATTACAAACAGCAGCGCCAATGGCTACTTACTTAAGCACTACAGTAAAAATGTATGATGCAGCTGATTTAGCTTCACTTGAAAGTAAACTACTAAAATTACAGGGTGTTGTAATTGTTGTAGGACACAGTAATACCACGCCTGAACTTACGGCACTGCTTTCAAAAGGTACGGTGAGTGCTATGTCTGAAGATGAGTTTTCGCGCTATTACATACTAGATAAAATACGCGATAAAGCCCCAAAAGATGCACCACAATATAGGGTCAGTGAACTCACTATGGATTTTAATCATTAATTTAAAAGTGACAGATAATAAAAAACCAGCGGGTGCTGGTTTTTTTATATTACCGGGTAAATCCTACAAGTAGTGTTTAGCCACGCGGTAATTTAATTTTTTTCTCTTCACTTTGGCGGTAAAGCACAATAGTGTGACCAATTGATTGTAATTTAGTTGCACCAGTTTCACGCACAATTGCTTCAAAAATGAGCGCTTTAGTTTCGCGATCATCAGTTGGAACCTTCACTTTAATTAATTCGTGAATTTCTAATGCGCTTTGAATTTCTACTACTACGCCTTCGGTTAAACCGTTAGAACCTAGTAAAACTACAGGCTTGAGGCTATGTGCCTGACCTTTTAAAAACTGCTTTTGTTTGTTTGATAATGTCATGTTTATACAAATTTTGCTGAATATGGCTTGAATTAAGGGTATTCTACCGCCATCTAAAGAATATTACTAATTAGTTGCGTGTTAATTTATGACAAATAAAAAACAGTCAGCCAGTTCACAGCGATGGCTGAAAGAACATTTTGATGATAAATATGTTCAAGAGGCGCAAAAAAAAGGTTGGCGTTCTCGAGCTGTTTTTAAATTAGATGAGGTCCAAAGTAGAGACAAGTTACTCCGCCCAGCAATGACTGTTGTTGATTTAGGGGCTGCACCGGGTAGTTGGTCACAATACTTGGCAGAAAAAGTAGGAGATAAAGGACAAGTTATAGCGTGCGATATCCTCCCTATGGATTCATTAGCGGGTGTTGACTTTTTACAAGGCGACTTTCGTGAAGAAGCAGTGTTAAGTGCATTGTTAAAACGTATTGATGGCAAAAATGTTGATGTGGTACTCTCTGACATGGCACCAAATATGAGTGGTAACAATTCAGTTGATCAAGCTGGTAGCATGTATTTGGTCGAGCTTGCACTGGATATGTGTAATCAAGTATTAAAGAAAAATGGTGCATTTATTGTTAAAGTATTCCAAGGTGAAGGCTTTGATCAGTTCTTGCAAGATGTACGTAATAGTTTTAAAACAGTGAAGATACGTAAACCAGATGCCTCGCGCGCCCGTTCACGGGAAGTATATATAGTAGCGACTGGATATAAACTGTAGTACAGTTGTTGGGCGTTTAGTTGAATTTAAATTAATTGGATACAAGAGGTTAACCCCTTGAGCGATATGGCAAAAAATCTAATACTCTGGCTGGTTATTGCAGTTGTGCTGATGTCAGTATTTCAGAGCTTTAATGGCGGCGATCAAGTAGATCGTCAAACAAGTTATAGTCAATTTGTTAAAGATGCCCGCAGTGGCTCTATACAAGAAGTGGCAATTGAAAGTACCAGTGGCACAATTACAGGTACTAAAACCAGTGGCGAACGTTTTCAAACGATTATGCCTATTTACGACAAAGACATTTTAAATGATTTGTTAAAAAGTAACGTCAATGTGAAAGGGGTTAAACCTGAAGAGCAGTCATTTTTAGCAAGTATATTTATTTCTTGGTTCCCAATGATACTGCTTATTGGTGTGTGGATATTTTTCATGCGTCAAATGCAAGGCGGTGGCGGTAAAGGCGCAATGTCGTTTGGTAAGAGCAAAGCGCGCTTAATGAGCGAAGATCAAATTAAAACCACTTTCGCCGATGTTGCTGGCTGTGATGAAGCAAAAGAAGATGTATCAGAATTGGTAGATTTTTTACGCGACCCATCAAAATTCCAAAAATTAGGTGGCAGCATTCCTAAAGGCGTGTTGATGGTTGGTCCTCCTGGTACAGGTAAAACGTTACTTGCTAAAGCCGTTGCTGGTGAAGCAAAAGTGCCGTTCTTTACTATTTCTGGTTCGGACTTTGTTGAAATGTTTGTTGGTGTGGGCGCATCTCGCGTACGAGATATGTTCGAGCAAGCTAAAAAAGCATCACCCTGTATTATCTTTATTGATGAAATAGATGCTGTAGGTCGTAAACGTGGTGCTGGTATGGGCGGCGGTAACGACGAACGTGAGCAAACGCTAAACCAAATGCTAGTAGAAATGGATGGTTTTGGTGGTAACGAAGGTATTATCGTTATTGCTGCAACTAACCGCCCAGACGTATTAGATCCAGCCTTACTTCGTCCGGGTCGTTTTGACCGCCAAGTTGAAGTTGGCTTACCTGATATTCGTGGTCGTGAGCAAATACTTAAAGTACATATGCGTAAAGTGCCATTAGGCGACAACGTTGAAGCGGCTGTAATTGCACGTGGTACACCGGGTTTTTCAGGTGCTGATTTAGCAAACCTAGTAAACGAAGCTGCACTCTATGCGGCACGCGGTAATAAACGTGTTGTTAGTATGGCTGAGTTTGACGCTGCTAAAGATAAAATCATGATGGGCGCTGAGCGCAAGACCATGGTGATGAGCGAGCAAGAAAAAGCCATGACAGCGTACCACGAAGCTGGCCATGCTATTGTTGGTCGTATGGTGCCAGAGCATGATCCTGTTTATAAAGTATCTATAATTCCACGTGGCCGTGCGCTAGGTGTAACTATGTACTTGCCTGAACAAGACCGTGTAAGCCATTCGAAAGAATTGCTAGAGTCGATGATCTCAAGCCTGTATGGCGGACGTATCGCAGAAGCACTTATTTATGGTGCAGATAAAGTAACCACGGGTGCTAGTAACGATATTGAACGTGCGAGTGATATTGCCCGTAAAATGGTAACGCACTGGGGTTTAAGTGAAAAACTTGGACCACTACTTTACGCAGAAGATCAAAACGATATGTACATGGGCGGTGGCCGCTCTATGAGTATATCGGACGAAACAGCTAAAATTATCGATAGCGAAGTACGCTTATTATCAGATCGTAACTATCAGCGAGCAGAAGCGATATTAAAAGAAAATATCGATATTCTACACGCAATGAAAGATGCGCTGATGAAGTACGAAACGATTGATGCTAAGCAAATTGATGATTTAATGGCGCGCCAAGAAGTTCGTGAACCACGCGATGCGCATGACCGCCATGAAAAAAAGCCAGTTAAAGAAGATGTTTCAGCAGAAAAATTAGTTGATGAAGATCAAAAACCAACTGATGAAGCTAAAAAAGATGGAACAAACCTTGATGACAAAGCTGAATAATCGTTAAAATAGCTAAACTAAAAGCCCCGAACCTCGGGGCTTTTTTGTATCAAACGTATAAAATAAACTTCAGCTAATTCAAACAAAAAAGGTCATCATGAATAATTTATTAAACTTGCCTCGCAAACGTACACTAAGTTTGGCAAATCCAGTAATTATGGGAATACTTAATGTTACTCCCGATTCTTTTTCAGATGGCGGGAAGTTTATAGACCCTGATATTGCGCTGCAGCGTGCGCTGCAATTGTTAGACGACGGGGCGCAAATTATAGATATTGGCGGAGAGTCGACTCGCCCAGGTGCTCCTGATGTGAGCCTTGAGGATGAATTAGCACGTGTAATACCAGCGATTAAAGCAATTCGTGAAAACAGTGATTGCGTTATATCTATTGATACCAGCAAAGCACAAGTAATGCACCAAGCTATTTTAGCTGGGGCCGATATTGTTAATGACGTACGTGCATTACAAGAAAGCGACGCACTGAACGTAGTGGCGCAGTTTCCTGATGTTGCGGTGTGTTTAATGCATATGCAAGGCCAACCTCGCAGCATGCAGGCAGCGCCACACTATGACGATTTATTTACAGATATAAAACAGTTTTTTAGTCAGCGTATTGCTGCGTGTAAAACAGCGGGGATTAAGCAAACACAACTTATTCTTGATCCTGGCTTTGGTTTTGGTAAAACACTCAGCCACAATTACCAACTACTGGCGCAGTTTAATGACTTTAATCAGTTTGGTTTACCGTTGTTAGCGGGATTATCGCGTAAGTCGATGATTGGCAACTTATTAAATAGAAATACAAATGAGCGATTGGCCGGCAGTTTAGCGGGCGCATTAATCGCAGCACAAAATAGTGCGCATATTATTCGTGTACACGACGTAAAAGAAACCGCAGATGTACTTAACGTACTACAAGCCTGCAAACAAGGAGTACTTTAAATGAAAGAAAGAAAATATTTTGGCACCGATGGTGTACGCGGGCTCGTGGGTGAGCATCCTATAAATCCTGAGTTTGCAATGAAACTAGGTTGGGCTGCGGGCCGTGTCCTATCAGAAAACGGCACTAAAAAAGTGATGATAGGTAAAGATACCCGCATTTCAGGCTATATGTTAGAAACCGCATTACAAGCAGGGTTAATTGCAGCAGGAATCGATGTTGTATTACTGGGCCCTATGCCAACCCCTGCGATTGCTTATTTAGCACAAACATTTAGAGCCGAAGCCGGCATAGTAATTAGTGCATCGCACAACCCGTATTACGATAACGGCATAAAGTTTTTTAACTGTCGCGGTTTAAAGCTTGATGACAAAGTAGAGCTTGAAATTGAAGCCATGCTTGATGAACCAATGACTTGTGTTGAGTCAGATAAACTAGGTAAAGCGAGTCGCTTAACTAGCGCTGATGGTCGTTATATCGAATTTTGTAAAAGCCAATTTCCACAAAGCTTGTCGCTTGAAGGATTAAAAATTGTACTCGATTGTGCCAATGGCGCAACTTACCATATTGCCCCATCAGTAATGCGCGAACTAGGTGCAAATATAATCACGCATGCGTGTGAGCCCAATGGTGTAAATATTAACCATGAATGCGGCGCTACTCACGTAGATACCCTAAAACGTAAAGTGCTTGAACATAATGCAGATGTGGGCATTGCCTATGATGGCGATGGCGACCGTGTAATGATGGTTGATCATAATGGTCGTGTGTTTGATGGTGATGACTTAGTGTATATTATTGCCTGCCAAGCAGCGCAAGATGATAATTTAGGTGGTGGTGTTGTTGGCACTGTTATGTCAAACATGGGCCTTGAAAATGCATTGAAAGCCAAAGGTATTGAATTTGCACGCAGTAAAGTAGGCGACCGTTATGTAATGGAATTACTACAACAAAAAGGCTGGACTATTGGCGGCGAAAGCTCGGGCCATGTATTAAACCTTGATTTAATTAGCACCGGCGATGGCATTATTTCAAGCTTGCAAGTACTAGCTGCTATGGTTGCGCAAAATAAAACATTACAAGACTTAGGTACTGGTTTTACTAAGTACCCAATGAAAATGATTAACGTACGTTACACCCCAGGTACAGATCCGACAAAAGCGCCTGCAGTATTAGCTGCAGTAGCAGAGGTTGAGCAAACTTTAGGTGAAAAGGGGCGTGTGTTACTACGTAAATCAGGCACTGAACCTGTTGTACGTGTTATGGTTGAGGCCGAACAAGAGAAGTTAGTAATCGACAGCGCAGAAAAAATAGCCGCGGTTGTTGAATCTATGAGCAAACAAACTGATTGATAACAATAACCTCTTGTAACTTTGGGCGAGTCGAGTTAATATCTCGACCGCTTTCTCATGTGGAGTGGAAAAATGGCAGCACGCAAGGCGATGGTCGCAGGCAATTGGAAAATGAATGGCTCTTTAGAGCTGGTTAAACAAATGTCTGATGCTATTAACAATGTTAAATCAAACGAGATAGACATTGTTTTATTTCCTCCGTTTCCGTTAGTGTCAGCAATGATAGCCAGCGGTGTTTCAACGGGAACTCAAACTGTGTCAGAAAATACCCCCGGTGCATTTACCGGTGAAGTTGATGCACAACTTATTAAAGAGTTGGGCGCCCAATATGTATTAGTAGGTCACTCAGAGCGCCGTAGTATATACAAAGAAAGCAATGATGTCGTAGCTGCAAAATTTGCTCGCGCACAACAAGTTGGTTTAACGCCAATTTTATGTGTTGGAGAGAGCGAAAGTGAGCAAGAAAACGGTAAAACAGAACAAATAGTTGCTGCACAAATTGATGCAGTAATTGAAAAATTAGGTGTAGCAGCACTCAAAGATTCTGTGATAGCATATGAACCCGTTTGGGCCATAGGCACAGGTAAGACTGCATCGCCAGAACAGGCACAAAGCGTTCATAAATTTATCCGTGACAAAATCGCTTCATTAAACAGCGATTTAGCACAAGGGCTAACCATCTTATATGGTGGTAGCGTTAACGAAAAAAATAGCGAATTATTATTTGCACAAACAGATATAGACGGCGGCCTAATTGGTGGCGCAAGTTTAAAAGCAGATTCATTTACTGCTATCTGCAACAGTGCAAAAGGGACCGTATAAATGTACGAAATTTTACTAGTAGTTTATTTAGTTGTAGCTTTAGCGCTTGTTGGAATGGTTTTAATCCAGCAAGGTAAAGGTGCCGATATGGGTTCTTCATTTGGCGCGGGTGCTTCGTCAACTGTTTTCGGATCATCAGGTGCAGGTAACTTTATGACTAAAACAACGACAGTTTTAGCTTCTGTGTTTTTTATATTAAGCATAGTACTGGGCAACCTTACTGCAAGTCATATTAAAAAGACTGATGAATGGGAAAACCTTGAAGCAGCACCCGCTTTAGAAACAGTTATTCCTGTTGAAGAAGATGTGCCAGTTACATCTTCGAAAGAGCAACGCTCTGACGTACCAAATTAATTTAGCGTAAAAGCTAAAACGTTAAACGATTTATACTCCTCAAATAAATCATAAAGTTTAACACCTAAGCGCAAGCTTAAAAAATGCGGATGTGGTGGAATTGGTAGACACGCCACCTTGAGGGGGTGGTGCTTTAGGGCATGGGGGTTCAAGTCCCCCCATCCGCACCAAATTTAAAACCCAGTAACTAACGTTGCTGGGTTTTTTGCTTTTAGCTAACGTTAACCTTTATTACCACAAAATCTCCTCACAAAATCACTTATTTAATCTAACAACAGATGCTTTTAGAACACACATTATTACTTGTGTAATCAGTTATGTAGCATTTTCATATAACAATAAAATCCTTGGTCCATTTAAACTATGCCGCAATGCTAAATTGATGCTAAGTTAAATAAAAAATAGGAGATAATTTGTGTCAAAAGTAGCGTTTATTTCAGGTGCAAGTAGAGGTATTGGTCGTGCAACAGCCATCGCATTTGCAAAAGCAGGCTATCGAGTAGCAATAACAGCTCGTGAATTAGATAGCGAGGTAGCACAGCAAAGTACGCAAGGGAGTTTAAAACAAACAGCCCAAATGATGGAACAATTAGGTTGTGAGGTCATTGCGCTAAAAATGGATTTACTTGATTTTAACTCCGTTGCTAGTGCTCTAAAGCAGGTGTTTGAACACTTTGGTAAAATTGACGTGGTTGTTAATAATGCTATTTATCAGGGGGCTGGCCTTAATGCTTCTTTACTAGATATAACGCAGCAAACGCTTGAAAAAGTTGCTAGAGGTTACATAGGCGCGCCAGTGCAAATAGCACAAGCTGTTTTACCAAGTATGTTAGCGCAACAAAGCGGTTGTATAATAAATATAACCTCGGGAGCGGGTGAAAAAGATCCGCCTATTCCTGCATCTAAAGGGGGCTGGGGTTATGCATACGGTGCAGGTAAGGCTGCAGTGTCGCGACTGTCGGGTATTATTTGCCGTGAACATGGTCATCAAGGTATTCGCGCTTTTACAGTAAACCCGGGAGTTGTTAACACTGAAACGCTAAGAGCGACTATTGGCGATCAGGGTATTAAAGGCTTGCAGCAGGCTGTAGCCGAACCGGATGAAATAGGTAATGTATTGTTATGGATTGCAGATAACTCTGCAGCAGATGAGCTGCAGTACAGTACCATCTCCGCACAAAAGTTAGCGCGCGAGTTAAACCTACCTAAATAATCGAACCTCATATAATCTTGCTGCTTTGTGCTAGGTCAATTAAGCGCAATTACAGCAAGGTTATAATTCTCGAATTCAAGTATTAAGTGCAATCATTATGCAGCCACCAGTATTTCTGATTGCCCCGTAAATAATTCATGAGGGGTTTTATACCCTCTTGTTTTTCTTGGCCGATGGTTGAGCTTATCAACTGCCGCCTGTATCTCTGCTTCACTTAGCGCCATAAAGTCAGTTCCCTTGGGGAAGAAGCGTCTAAGTAAGCCGTTGGTATTCTCATTTATGCCCCGCTCCCATGATGAATAGGGATGAGCGAAATACACATCAGCTTCTAATGCTTGTGCAACATGCTCATGGTGAGCAAACTCTTTTCCATTATCTAACGTCACGGTAATAACCCTATCTTTATATGGTGTCATACACTTGATCAGCGCATCGGCTGTTATTTTCGCATGCTTGCTTTCAATTCTGTGAACGACTGTATATAACGTTTTACGTTCAACCATTGTGACAAGCGCATTTTTACGCCCTTTACCTATCACTGTATCGCCCTCCCAATCACCAATCCTAGACTTTGAATCCACAATACTTGGGCGTTCATCAATGCTGACTCGATTAACTATCTGTCCACGTTTATCATAGCTTCCATAGCGTTTTTTATACTTTTTACATGCACGAGTGAGTGTCTTATGTAGCTTGCCACCACGAGCCTTGTCTCTGTAAATATATTAATCCAGTGAGTGACGTCCTCTGTTAACTTACTTGCTTTGAAAGATGACGTACGTCTTTGTACAGCAAAGTTATTGGCTTGGTTAGGCCGATAGCCTTTAAGTCCTTTATTGCGTTTTAGCTCTCTAGAAATAGATGACGGTGAACGAGTTAGTTCTTCAGCTATCTGCTTTTGGTTATTTCCTGCTTTTATTAACGCGTAAATCTGGTATCTTTCTTCTTGTGTCAGCTGTTTATATTTCATTAAAGCAATTTCCTTTGGCGAGAAAATGGCCGAATTATAACAGCTGGCCATCTAATCTGAGAAATTGCACTTATTATCCGAATTTAGGGTTGTAAAGTAGTAACTATACGGCGTTAATTCAGTTGCAGTTAACTATCGTAATGAGTTAGCAGTAGCTGCAATCAGCTTGGTTGTTAAATATTAGGCAAAAAAAAGCCCAGCTAAGCTGGGCTATAAAATATTCTAAGGAGAAGTGCTTAATTTTGGGTTACAGTAAATTGCCCAAAAGTATAAACTTTAAACAAATAAAATGTATTGATTAACACCAAACTCATATTCGAAACAATACTCGACGACATAAGATCTAAGCTAAATGATAAAAATAGCAAACCACAGGCACTAACCGCGGCAATACGCAGTAATGTGAGTTGGTTAATAAAGAAAGCACCTAAACCTAGTGCAAGTAATATCGTGTTTAAAAGCCAATCTAGCTCGTTTAGCATGGTAGTTTCAATAGTTCATTTGTTGAAAAAAGGAGCGCCATTATGTTGATCTTTTGCACACCTTTCAACCAAGTAATTTTAAATTTTCAGATTAGTTTTTTTAATGCTAAAAGAAAGCTTTTATTGCCGCAATAACGCCATTATCGGCAATTACTTTATATTTTTGACAGCTATTTGAATTAACCGTATCAGTACATAAATAAAGTACCTTACGCTTACTGTCTAGCTGTGGCTGTAAGTTTGAATCGAGGAGCCTTGCGCCGTAACCAAATACCCCCGGCCAATAAATGCTATTACTCACCATACCTAATTTATGATAACTAAGCAGTGTAGGCTTAGGGATTATAATTATTATAAATAGTAATAGTCCAAGCGTGGCCAGCAAGCTGCTTTTAGACTTTTGCGCTGCTTTATTGTTAGCGCTTGTATTAGCACTTTGTTTAATATTATTAGGCTTTGTAGTCGTACTGCGGTTTTGCTTGTTTTTTGTTGTTTTTGTACTTCTAGATGATTTACCTAGTAATGATTGTTTTTTTGTATTTGTAGACATAAAGCAAATCTGGCCTTTTTGGTGTAGTTCTCTATAATAAATAACTGTATTTAAAGCAAATGATAGCATTTGCAAACATTGCTTTTAGCCTATAAGGATCAAATATGAACACGCAGCTTGCAATTTTAATCGTTGACGATGTTAGTACTGTGCGCAGCTTTTTAAGCCAAACATTGATGCATTTAGGCATAGAAAACGTAAAAGAAGCATCAACTGCCGCACAATGTATTAATGAGTGTCGTGCTGCAAATTATAACATGATTTTTTTAGATATAGAGTTGCCTGATGGCGATGGTAAAGAGTTAATTGAGCAAATCAATCAACTGAACCCAGAAACAAACGTGGTTATGGTGTCGGCGCACTCAGGGGTTGAAAATGTAAAAGATGCGATTGATAAAGGAGCCAAGGGTTTTGTGGTAAAGCCTTTTTCTCCTAAAAAAATAGCAGCTATGCTGAAAAAGTTTTATCCCGAGCTAGAAGGGGTTTAATAACTTACGCACCATTTTATTAAAAGCGTTTATTTAAGCGCAACTGCTCTAAACAAGAATATGTGATGATTGTGCTGTGTGAATTGGCTACATACCTGTTTAATGCTGTAAATATTTAATATAAAGCAAAAAAAAACCGGCCAAGGCCGGTTTTTATATTCTTGCAAAAACAAATTATAGTGCTTTAATTTTAGCAGCTATGCGGCTCTTATGACGAGCAGCTTTGTTTTTGTGAATTAGACCCTTAGTTGCGTAACGGTCTAGGATAGGTGTAGCAACAGAAAAAGCTTGCTGTGCAGCTTCTTTATCACCAGCTTCAATAGCTACGATTACTTTTTTGAAGTAAGTACGCATCATTGAACGACGACTTGCGTTGTGCTGACGGTTTTTTTCGCTTGTAATAGCGCGTTTTTTTGCAGACTTGATGTTAGCCAAGGTTTGCTCCTAACAATCTTAAATAAAGCTTAAATTAAAGGCCGTGGAATATGCCTGTTTTTATCATGAATGTCAATTTAATTTTGACAATCCAAGAAAAACTGCTCCTTATAACGAACATCAATTTGCCGCTCTAGCAGTTAATATCGACATTGTAACAAAGCATGAGGATTCAGCCTAGTGCTTTAAAGCGATTTATAAAAAAGACTATGGCATAATTACTTATCTTAATGATTTTTAGTGTGGGTTTGCGGTGTCAAAAGGTTTATTTCGCTCCGGTATGATTGTTAGTTGTATGACAATGATATCGCGTATTTTAGGGTTAGTTCGCGATGCGGTTGTTGCAAATCTCTTGGGAGCCGGTGCTGCGGCCGATGTTTTTTTGTTTGCTAATCGAATTCCTAACTTTTTACGTCGTTTATTTGCAGAAGGTGCGTTTGCTCAAGCATTTGTACCTGTATTAAGCGAAATAAAAGAGCAGCAAGGCGACGACAAGGTTAAACTTTTTGTTGCGCAAGCAGCAGGGACCTTAGGCACTATTTTATTAATAGTGACTATTGTAGGTGTGGTTGCGTCTCCGGTAATTGCTGCACTATTTGGTACAGGTTGGTTTATAGATTGGTGGCAAGGCGGCCCTGATGGCGAAAAGTTTGAACTTGCCAGTGCATTATTAAAGCTGACATTTCCGTATTTGTTTTTTGTAAGCCTTGTGGCGTTAAGTGGGGCGGTTATGAATGTATATAACCGCTTTGCTGTGGCTGCGTTTACCCCAGTGTTATTAAATATATCTATTATTGCGTGTGCTATTTTTTTACATGACCAATTTTCGGTAGGTGCATATGCATTAGCTATCGGTGTATTTATTGGTGGTGTGGTGCAATTACTGTTTCAGTTGCCTTTTTTATATCGGGCAAAAATGTTGGCGCGGCCGCGCTGGGCTTGGCAAGACGAAAATGTAAAAAAAGTACGTAAATTAATGCTGCCTGCTTTGTTTGGAGTCTCTATTAGCCAAATAAACTTATTGCTCGATACCGTTATTGCTTCATTACTCATGACCGGCTCAATTGCTTGGTTATATTACTCAGACCGTTTAATAGAGTTTCCGCTGGGATTATTTGGTATTGGTATAGCAACGGTTATTTTACCGGCACTGTCAAAATTACACAGTAGTAAAAAAAGCAGCGATTTTCAGCATACCTTAGATTGGGGGGTGCGTTTTGTAATATTTTTGGGCCTGCCTGCTATGATAGGGTTAATGATTATTAGCCCACTTATTATTACTGTGTTGTTTGATCATGGTGCATTTAAAGAAGCGGGGATTGATCATGTTAAAGCGGTGAGCTTAGGGGTAATGGCTTATTCGGTTGGTTTAGTCAGCTTTATGCTAATAAAGGTATTAGCCCCTGGATTTTACGCCCGCCAAGATACTAAAACCCCAGTGCGCATTGGTATTATTACCTTGGTACTTAATATGGTGTTTAATATAATGCTTGCGCCTTTTATTGGCTATTTAGGATTGGCATTAGCTACTTCAATGTCGGCAAGTTGTAATGCATTTTTGCTTTACAGGCAGCTTAAAAAAGAAAATGTGTATCAGTTTTCGTCAATGAGCTTATATTTTACCCTTAAATGCTTTGTTGCAAGTATTGTTATGGGGTTACTGGTTTGGTTTACCAGCGAGCAGTATAGTTGGACGACTTGGCACTTTAGCGAACAGGTTATTTTACTCCTAGTGTTGCTAGCAATTGCAGGGTTAAGTTACTTTACGCTGTTATTTTTGATGGGTGTGCGACTAAATACGATAAAAAGTGTAGCAATTACTGAATCGAACTAAAAAAAAGATTATAATCGGCAACTCTGCAACTTCATTCAATTTTGAGTTGTGAATTAATAACTCGCTTAAAAAGGCATTGGGTGGCATGGAGTTAATTAGAGGTATACACAATATTCGCTCACAACATTTTGGTTGTGTGCTTACTATTGGTAATTTTGATGGTGTTCACTTAGGTCATGCTGAAGTATTAAAAGGCTTACTTATTGATGCTAAAGCAAATAATTTACCTAGTACGGTAATGTTGTTTGAGCCTCAACCACAAGAGTTTTTTGCTAAAAGTAATGCGCCAGCGCGTTTAACTCGCTTACGAGATAAACTGCTATTGCTCAGCGAGTTAGGTATTGAACGAGTTATTTGTATTAGCTTTAATCAGCAATTTGCAAATATGCATGCAGAGCAATTTGTTAGTGATATTTTAATTAAAAAGCTAGGCGTTAAAGCATTAACGGTTGGTGATGATTTTAGATTTGGCAAGCAGCGACAAGGTAATTTTGACTTACTAGTAAGTATGGGCAAACAAGCGAGCATGGATGTTAAAAGCACCGCGAGTTTTCGCCAATTAAATGCTAGAGTAAGCAGTACTTTAATTCGTGAAGCGCTTGCCGCTGGTGATTTAAGCACTGCAAAGGTAATGCTTGGTCACAACTATGCCATTTCGGGGCGTGTTATACATGGTTGGAAACGTGGCCGAGAGCTGGGTTTTAGAACCGCAAATATAGCGCTTAAACGTCAAGTTTGCCCGGTAAATGGGGTGTTTGCTGTGCAAGCAACCATAGCAGGGAAACAAGTTTATGGGGTTGCCAATATAGGCAATAAGCCCACCTTTAATGGAACTCGTGCCTTATTAGAAGTTCATCTTTTTGATTTTGCACAAGACATTTATGGACAATTTATGCATGTGGAGTTGATTAAAAAACTCCGCGATGAGAAAAAATTCGAGACATTAACACAATTAACGGCGCAAATAGCAACTGACGTTGCCGCCGCTAAGCAGTGTTTTGGTTTAAATTAGGTAGCCGATAGATACGGAATGTAGGATTAATGAGCGACTATAAACATACTTTGAACTTACCGGAAACACCGTTTCCAATGCGTGGCAATTTGGCACAACGTGAACCAAAAATGCTTAAAGCATGGTATGAAGACGACCTATATGGTCAAATTCGCAGTGCTAAAAAAGGTAAAAAAACCTTTATTTTGCATGATGGACCTCCGTATGCAAACGGCGATATCCATTTAGGCCATTCAGTAAATAAAATATTAAAAGATATTATTGTTAAGTCTAAAACCTTATCTGACTTTGACTCGCCATTAGTACCTGGTTGGGATTGTCATGGTTTACCAATAGAATTAATGGTTGAGAAAAAAGTTGGCAAGCCAGGCGTTAAAGTAACCGCGAGCGAGTTTCGCGAAAAGTGCCGTGCATACGCTAAAAAGCAAGTTGAAGGTCAAAAGGTCGACTTTAAACGTTTAGGTGTGTTTGCCGATTGGGACAAGCCTTACTTAACCATGAACTTTGATTTTGAAGCGAATGCTATTCGTGTACTTGGTCGTATTATTGAAAAAGGCCATTTACATAAAGGTGCTAAGCCCGTGCATTGGTGTACCGATTGTGGTTCTGCTTTAGCCGAAGCCGAAGTTGAATACCAAGATAAGCAAT
Organism: Pseudoalteromonas sp. JB197; assembly: GCF_002332205.1. NCBI lineage: Bacteria > Pseudomonadati > Pseudomonadota > Gammaproteobacteria > Alteromonadales > Pseudoalteromonadaceae > Pseudoalteromonas > Pseudoalteromonas sp. JB197. The sequence continues at coordinate 1,864,184 of NZ_NRGZ01000001.1, read as the reverse complement.
CACCAGCCATTGACGTACGCTTTATTTTTAACGACCAAGACGCAGTAGTAAGTGCGTTTGATTTAGCCGATGGTCATAAAGGTATAGGTAAAGTTGGTACTGTTATTTGGACTACCACGCCGTGGACACTACCGGCTAACCGCGCAGTAGCAGTACATGCAGAATTAGAATATGCACTAGTACAAGTTGAAGATGAAGGTAAGCAGCAACGCTTAATTTTAGGTTCAGAGCTCGTTAAAGATGCCATGGACCGTTTTGGTTTTAATAACTTTCATGTATTAGGTTACGTTAAAGGCGCGGCACTTGAAAATTTACAAGTAGCACATCCATTTTACGACTTTAGTGTTCCTGTAATTGTAGCTGAACATGTTACGACTGACTCAGGTACGGGTGTTGTACATACGGCTCCAGGACATGGTCAAGAAGATTTCGTGGCTGGACTTGAATACAAACTAGAAGTGGCTAACCCGGTTGGCGCAAATGGTGTGTACTTACCAGACACTGAGTTATTTGCCGGTCAGCATGTGTTTAAAGCCAATGCGAGCATTGTTGAAGTGCTTAAAGAGCATGGCGCATTAATGCATCACCATGCTATTACGCATAGTTACCCACATTGCTGGCGTCATAAAACGCCAATTATTTTCCGTGCTACACCGCAGTGGTTTATTAGTATGGATCAGGCTAATTTGCGTCAAGATTCATTAAACGAAATTAAAAACACGCAGTGGTTACCAGAGTGGGGCGAAAGCCGCATTGCAAACATGGTTGAGGGTCGTCCAGATTGGTGTATATCACGCCAACGCACTTGGGGTGTACCAATTGCATTGTTTGCTGATAAAGACACCGGTGCTATTCATCCAAATACGCAAGAGTTAATTGAACAAGCAGCCCAATTGGTTGAAAAGTCAGGTATTCAAGCATGGTACGATTTAGACCCAGCGACACTGTTAGGTGAAGAAGATGCTAAGCAATACATGAAAGTGCAAGACACTCTCGATGTATGGTTTGACTCGGGCGTATCGCATGCGTGTGTTGTTGATGCGCGTGAAGACTTAACTGGTCCTGCCGATTTATACCTTGAAGGTTCTGATCAGCATCGTGGTTGGTTTATGTCGTCTATGATGACATCGGTCGCTATTAACGGCCATGCACCATACCGCCAAGTACTTACTCATGGTTTTACCGTTGATGAAAACGGTCGTAAAATGTCTAAGTCGTTAGGTAATGTTATTTCACCACAAAATGTGATGAATAAACTAGGCGCCGATATTTTACGCTTGTGGGTTGCCTCTACCGATTACACTGCAGAAATGACGGTATCGGATGAAATATTTAACCGCTCAGCAGATCGTTACCGCCGAATTCGTAACACTAGTCGTTACTTATTAGCTAACCTAAATGGCTTTGATCCAAAAACAGATCAAGTAGCTGTTAATGATATGGTTGAGCTTGATAAGTGGATTGTTGGCCGTGCAGCACAATTACAAACAGAAATTTTAGCTGCCTACGATAGCTACCAAATGCTGTTAGTAACGCAAAAGCTAATGAACTTTTGTACCGGTGAGCTTGGCTCGTTCTATTTAGACGTAATTAAAGACCGCCAATACACAGCTAAGAGTGACAGCCACGCACGTCGTTCTTGTCAAACAGCGCTGTACCATATTGCTGAAGCAATGACGCGTTGGATGGCACCAATTATGAGCTTTACTGCTCAAGAAATTTGGGAAGCATTACCGGGTGAGCGTAGTGACTACGTATTTACATCAACCTGGTACGAAGGCTTACAAGCTCCTACTAACAGCCAATTTAGTAACGATGATTGGTTAGAAATTCTAACAGTGCGCGATGAAGTAAACCGCCTATTAGAAGCTGCACGTAAAGAAGAAGTGATTGGTGCAACGCTCCAAGCAACTGTTAATTTATATACAGGCAAAGCGCTCGCAGCTAAATTATTAGCACTTGGCGACGAGCTGCGTTTTGTATTTTTAACATCAGCAGTAAACGTAACCGAAGTTGATAGCCAGCCGGCAGATACACAAACTACCGAAATTGATGGTCTTTATATTAGTGTTGCTGCAACCGACGCACAAAAGTGTGAGCGTTGTTGGCATTATAGCGCTGATGTAGGTGTTGAGCCTGCTCACCCTGAAATTTGTGGACGCTGTGTAAGCAATGTTGACGGTGAAGGCGAGCAACGTCAATTCGCTTAGGAGTTAATTAGTGAGCAAACTAGCCCAAAAAAGTGGTTTAGTGTGGCTATGGTTAAGTCTACTGCTGTTAGTAGTAGACTTTGCTAGTAAAACACTTGTTGTAAGTAGTATGGCTTATCAAGAGTCGATTAATTTACTGCCTGTTTTTAGTATTACTTATGTACATAACTACGGTGCAGCTTATAGTTTTTTAAGTGATGCAGGTGGTTGGCAACGTTGGTTTTTAAGTGCTATTGCAATTGCTATTAGTGGATTGCTGGTGTGGTGGTTAAAACGCCTGCCAGCAACCAATAAAGTATTATGCGCTGCCTATTCATTGGTACTTGCCGGTGCAATTGGTAACTTATACGACCGTATTGCATACGGTTATGTAATTGACTTTATACACGTATTTTATAAAAACTCACATTTTCCGGTATTTAATGTTGCAGATTGCGCTATTTGTATTGGTGCAGCATTATTATTATTTGACGCCTTTACAGGCGAAAGTCCGAAGGAGCATAAAGCATGAGCCAAGCTGTAATTGGTGAAAACTCACAGGTTATTTTTCATTTTTCTATTAAGTTAGAAGATGGCTCTGCTGCCGACTCAACCAAAGTGCATAACAAGCCTGCTAAATTAACTATGGGCGATGGTAGCTTAACAGCTAACTTTGAAAAGTGCTTATTAGGCTTAAACGCAGGTGAGAGCAAAACCTTTGAGCTAGAACCAGAAGATGCATTTGGTCAGCCAAATCCAGATAACATTTACTATGTTGATCGCAGTAAATTTGGCCCAGAAACCCCAGCTAAAGTAGGCGCTATAATAGCGTTTACTCAGCCTGATGGTACCGAGCTTCCGGGTTTAGTACGCGAAGTGCAAGGCGAGTCGGTAACGATTGATTTTAATCATCCGTTAGCGGGTCAGCGTTTAACCTTTGAAGTAGATATTATTGAGGTGCAAGGTTAATGGAAATATTACTAGCCAACCCACGAGGCTTTTGCGCAGGGGTTGATCGCGCTATTAGTATTGTTGAGCGCGCTTTAGATATTTTTGAAAAGCCAATTTACGTACGCCACGAAGTGGTGCATAACCGCTATGTGGTTGACGGCTTAAAAAGCCGCGGTGCGGTATTTGTCGAAGAGCTTGATCAGATACCTGACGACAGCATAGTTATATTTAGTGCGCATGGCGTATCGCAAGCGGTACGCACCGAAGCAAAGCGTCGTGACTTAAAAATATTTGATGCGACCTGCCCACTGGTTACTAAAGTACATATGGAAGTAACCCGTGCGAGCCGCAAAGGCATAGAGTGTATTTTAATTGGCCACCAAGGACACCCAGAAGTTGAGGGCACCATGGGGCAGTATGGCAATGACGAGGGCGGTATTTACCTGGTAGAAACCGTAGAAGACGTCGCTAAGTTGAATGTAAAAAATGCTGACAACTTATTTTACTGCAGTCAAACAACGCTCTCGGTAGATGATACTGCTGATGTAATTGATGCGCTGCGCGCTAAGTTCCCTGCTATTGATGGGCCGCGCAAAGATGATATTTGTTATGCAACGCAAAATCGTCAAGACGCCGTTCGCGACTTAGCCGACAAAGTAGACGTGTTGTTAGTGGTTGGCGCTAAAAACAGCTCGAACTCAAATCGTTTGCGTGAACTTGCCGATAAAATGGGCACTAAAGCTTATTTAATTGACGATGCCACAAACGTGCAAGAGTCATGGTTTACTGGTATTAATGCTGTTGGGGTAACCGCAGGAGCATCAGCACCTGAAGTGTTAGTGCAACAGGTTATAACCCGCTTAAAAGAACTTGGTGGCAATCAAGTTACTGAAAATCCTGGCGAAGAAGAGAACATTGTATTTGCTGTTCCTATTGAGCTGCGCTAATCTGAATTAAATATATATTTAATTAATTAGCTTAAAAGGGAGCCGTTATGAGCAAATCGCCACAAGTGGATGGGTTGCTTTTTTCGGCTCTTTTTAATGAGCGAGGCGTACTTGCCTCATTAGTTGTATCGCAAGTTGTTGCTATTGTTCTGGCTTTTGCACCCAATGTAGAAGATGATATTTGGCTTCGCCTTGGAATAATAAGCTTATTTTTACACTTAATAGTGTTAGTCAGTACCTCTTCTTTATACTTCTGTAGATTTTTTTTACAAAAACGTACTCAAACTTTTTAGTTAAGTTTGTTTTTTGTCTTTTTTTTATTATCTACATGCATTTTTAGTATTTTATTCTCTCATTTTGCTTTTGATATAGATGATACAAATAGCCTAATTTATTTCATACTTCGTAATTGTATTATAGTGGCTTTACTGACTGCTTTATTCGTCCAGTTTTTATTAATTTATTGTAACTATTCACCAAGACAAATTATTTTCTAAGGATCTTTTTTAGCTATTGACTGATCCTGCCAGTATGCCAAGCTAGAGCTATTACCCTATCGCTCTAGCTTTAATGAATTTAAACAGCATAAATATCACTGAAATAGTTGAGCAAACTAAAACTCAGTTACAAGAAGATAAAACACTCTCGCCAGCGTTGAAGATGTCTATTGAACTCATTCTTGTTGTCGTTGTTATGCTAGCTAGTAAATTAGGACTTAATAGTCAAAATAGTAGCATTCCTCCATCAAAAGATATCAACCGTACAAAGCCAACGAGAGAGAAGTCAGAAAAATCAGCTGGCGGACAAAAAGGCCGAGTAGGTAAAACGCTGACTCAAACAGAAACACCTGATGAGGTACAAGTCATTTTAGTTGACCGAGATTTTTTACCTAAAGGTCACTATCGTGAGGTGGGTTTTCAAAAGCGACAAGTCGTCGATATAGATATCAGTAAAGTGGTGACCGAATACCAGGCTCAAATCCTTGAGAATGAGCAAGGGAAGCGGTTTGTTGGTGAATTCCCCCAAGGTGTTAACGGTCCTATTCAATATGGTGTTGGTGTGAAAGCCCATGCGGTTTACTTATCACAATATCAATTACTCCCTTATAACCGCATTGAAGAATACTTTAGTGACCAACTAGGTATTCCGATCAGTGCCGGCAGTTTATTTAACTTTAATGAACAAGCAGCGGCACTGGTAAAGTCATCGGGCGCAGAAGGTATCATCAAAGCGGCATTACAAAGCCCGTATCAAACTTTGCATGTTGATGAGACTGGCATTAATATCGGCGGTAAACGGCGATGGCTTCATGGTGCATCAACGACTTGGTGGACTTATTTTTATCCTCATGAAAAAAGAGGAAAAATAGCGATGGATGAGGCCGGTATTTTACCGCACTTTACCGGTGTGCTATGTCATGACCATTGGAAGCCATATTATCAATATACCCAATGCCAACATGCATTATGTAATGCTCACCACATCCGAGAATTAGAAAGGGCTTGGGAGCAAGACGGCATGCAATGGGCGAAGGATATGCAAACCTTACTTAAAGAAATGAATAAAGCTCAAATAGATAATCCCGACCTAGATAAAGGGGCTAAACAGAAATATCGTGAGCAATATCAAAAAATATTGCTTCAAGGTGACGCTAAATGTCCACCACCAGATAAAAGTAGCCGAGTGAAAGGTCAGCGAGGCCGATTAAAGCGAACCAAATCCCGCGCATTATTGGAACGACTAAGAGATTATCAAGATGATGTTTTACGTTTCATGATGAGCACTGGCGTGCCATTTACCAACAACCAAGGCGAGAATGATATTAGGATGACCAAGGTTCATCAAAAAATATCGGGGTGTTTTAGAAGTAAGCAAGGAGCTGAAATGTTCTGCTTGCTGAGAAGCTATTTATCGACTTGCAGAAAACAATATGTATCTGCAAGCCTAGCCCTTGAGTTATTATTCAAAAATCAGCTGCCTGATATATTCATTTCAGATGAGGCTGAATAGTTACAATTTATTTTGAAAAAGAGCAGCAAACTAAAGCGCTTGCCCGCGCAGAGCTTGATGCATTACAAGCACGTATTCGCCCACACTTTTTATATAACAGTTTAAATACCGCTGCAGAGCTTACCCATCATGATGCAACCGCAGCTGAGCAGGCTATTTTAGCCTTAGCTGCTTTATCGCAAGCGGCAATGCGCTCAGGGCAAAGTGTGCCATTAGAGGACGAAATAACCCTTAGCAAGCAATATGTTGCACTAGAAGCATGGCGTTTTGGTAACCGCTTAAAGCTTGATTGGCAAATACCCAATGAGCTTCCCGCGCTTAATATTCCCTGTTTAACTTTGCAGCCTTTAATTGAAAATGCCGTGTGCCATGGCGTAGAGCCTAGCGAAACAGGCGCTGTCATTAAAGTTGAGCTGCATGTTACAAGTGGCTATTTAACTATTATAGTCACTAACCCAATAGCCGTGGCAACCACAAATACTCGGCCAAGTAACGGCATGGCGCTGGAAAATATTCGTCAACGACTTAATATTTATTACAAGGGTAAAGCGCAGCTCACTATTGCTAATAAAAATGGCGTATTTAGAGTGAAAGTAGTGATCCCTAAACATATTGAGAGTCAATTATGAATGTAATTATTGTTGATGATGAACCCTTAGCTAGAGCGCGTTTAGTACGTTTATTGGCGGCTCAAAATATAGTTGTACAAAATGAAGCGAGCAATGGCACAGAAGCACTTGCGTTAAGTAAAGTAAACCAGCCTGACTTAGTGTTTTTAGATGTTGATATGCCGGGTATTAATGGCTTGGAGGTAGCAAGTGAGCTTAACAAACTTGCAGTTCCACCCGCCATTGTATTTATTACCGCCCACCCTGAGCACGCGCTAGACGCATTGCAATTAAATGCGGCGGGTTATTTGGTAAAGCCTGTATCGGCGCAATCATTACAAAAAGTAGTTGAACAACTTGGGCGCTTAAATAAAGTACATATACAAAAACAACAAACAACAAAAATTACGTATCAGCTCGCGGGCACATTAAAAAGTATAGAAATGGAGTGTATTTATTATTTTGCTGCTGAAGAAAAATATACAAAAATGGTATTTAAACGGGGCAGTGCGCTTATAGAGCAAAGTTTAAAACAATTAGAAACCCTTTATCCCACACATGTTTTAAGAGTACACCGCAATACGTTAGTAAATAAAAAAAGGTGGTTGCTCTGCACTCATTAAGTAGCGGTAGCCATGCTATTGAACTACAAAACTGCAAAGAGCTGTTAGTGGTTAGCCGCCGTGAGTTAAAAACAGTTAAATCTAGCTTGTGTTAACTCATTTACTATAAAGCTATTTTGGCAAAAACAGTGTTTATTAACCGTTTATCAACAAAATCAACCGTTAGTCTTAGTAGTTCTTGAATCTATATTTTATTTGCATACACTTATAATCAGATAATATTTATTTGGTTTTATTATGTATTCACCCCCAATTAAGCGACGCAAAGGCTTCACTTTAATCGAAGTACTTATTGCTTTTATCATCCTCAGCTTTGGTTTGTTAGGCGCCGTTGCACTGCAAGCAAAAGCCAAACAAGCCAGTTTTGACTCTATGCAGCGTGCTGCCGCTGTGGCTTTAGGTAACGACATTATTCAGCGAATTCGAGCCAACGACAGTCCTCAGTTAGCTACTCATTATAAACAAACATTAACCAGTGAAACGCCAATAGCGTCGTCAACTACGTGTTTTTCCGGTTCATGCACTGCGGCGCAAATCGCGTTACTCGATATTGAACAGTGGAAACGCGCCATTCGTGCTCGTGAAAATACCGGCTCATTAGATGATGCGACTGTGTGTATAAACCCGGCAGGAGTGGCCGGCACTGGCGGTAAAGCATTTAATTTAGAGGTAGTAATCTCCTGGCAAGGTCGTCAAGAGTTTAAAGCAAGTGATGCAACAGGAGATGTTAGCTGTGGTACTGCAGATAAAAAGCGTCGATTAGTGGTATTAACTAGCTATATTTATGTGAGGAGCTAGCATGAAACAAACAGGTTTTACGCTCATAGAAGTAATGATTTCGCTATTTATAGGTGGGTTAGTACTCGGTGGCGTTATGTTTACTTATATTGGTATGAAGGTAACTACTAAAGACACTATGACCATAGGCGAGCTTCAAGAGTCAGGGCGCTTAGCAATTAATATAATGCAGCGCGATATTGAGCAAATTGGTTTTTGGGGAACCTATTATGAAGATTCATTTACAGCTGGAAACACATCAACTTTACCAGCTCCAACAAACGATTGTTTTGAAGGCTTAAATAACGGCAGCTTTCCAGATTTAGCCAGCAGCAGTAATTTTAGAACTATATATGCTAAAACGGCTGATGGTACAAAAGAACTGAATTGCATTAATAACCCGATAAAAAAAACCGATATTCTTCAGCTTAAATTTTTGCAAGGAAATCAGCTTACGGTAGAGGCAGGGACTAATGAAACACAAATAAATCAAAATTACTTTATTGCCGAACAAGAGCAAGCACAATTTGTACGCGGAGTTGTTGATCAAAGTACATTAAATACAAATGCGACAGTATGGCCTTATAGCCATCATACTTATTATATTACTGAGCAAACATATACAGTAAATAATCAAAGCTTGACTGTACCAGCGTTAATGAGAGAGCGTTTAGTAGCGGACGAGGTAAGAGCAGAGACTATTATGGAAGGGGTTGAAAACATGCGTTTTGTATTTGGTTTAGACACTACCAATGATAGCCGAGTAGATACTTACCGCAGCATTAACGACATGACTTCCACAGATTGGGAAAATCGAAAAGGCATTTTAACCGTACAATTATTTTTATTGATTAGAGCATTGCAACCCGATCCTGGAGTTAAAATTAAAAATCAAAAATATATACTGGGTGAAGATAGCGATAAACGAGAGCTAACATTTACCGATAATTACAGACGTACGGTATTTACTACCACTATTCGTTTAAATAATGTGGGGGCTAACTTATGGCGCATTTAAAAAATATACCGAATAAACAGCGGGGTGTAGTGCTTATTACAGCATTGATAATGGTAATAGCTGTAACAGGCATCGCTGTAACATTAATGAGTAGTAGCACTATAGATATTAAAATCACCAATGCAGCTCAAGAGCGTGAAGTTGCTGAAAATGAGTTGATTGGCGAAGTGCAGCGGATGATTTCGGGCGAAGCAAATAAGGGGGCAGGCAATCAGTTTTTTTTAACCCCAGACGAAGTAACCAGCATTGCATCAGGCGATGAGAGTGGCATGGTAATAGCTAAGCATAATGACATGCAAAGTAAAATGATTAACTTAAATAAAGGGGCACTCAATTTAGAATGCCCACGCCGATTTAATTTTACCGCAGGAGTATCCTGCAATATGGTGCAAGTAGCTACCACTATAGAATATGGTTCAAAAAGTAAGCATCAACTAACCATAGTTACTGGTGTAGCCCAAGAAATGGCTAGCACAGGTAAGGGGATTTAAAATGAAGTTTAAATTAATTGTAGTTATAGCCTCATTGATGAGCTTAACTATTAATATGTCAGCAAGCGCTGAAGATATAGAGCTTTATGTAAATCATAATGTAGAGACTAATGAAAAGCCACGGGTCATGATGATTTTTGATACATCTGGAAGTATGGCCTGGGACGTTACTGATGGTAAGCAATGCTATAAAAGAAATAGTGATGGTTTCTATCAAAGTGAGTGTTTTAAAAGTAAAGCGAGTTACACTTGGTACCAGCAGTGTTATAAATCAGTGAACGGGTATGCAGAGCCTATATGTGAAGATAGCCGCTTACAGGTTGCACAAAATGCGATAAAACAATTAGCAAATGACAACGAAGATATTGATTTTGGACTAATGCGTTTTAATGGGGATAACGGTGGTTATGTTTTAGCAAGAGTGGGGGCCGATAAAGTAATTTTATTGAATAAAATAGATGAGTTGCCAGCAAATGGTGCAACGCCTTTGACTGAAACATTATGGGAAGCTTATTTATACATAACAGGACAAAAAGTATATTACGGTACTAATACAAACGAACGTGACAAAACAGCCGAATCTTCTGGGTATTATAAATCGCCTTTTATCCCAGTTACCGGTGAGCCACTTAGATGTGATAACAGTATTAATATTATCTTAATGACTGATGGAGACCCAAGTAATGACTCCAACAGAAATGATGATATTTACGATCTTCATCGCGACTATTTTTCTGAAAACCCACCTGTTGTTAGTAATAGTTATTTAGCAGCCCTAGCTAAAATAATTCATGGTACTGATGATGTGGAAGTCGATTTATATAAAAACACTAAGAATGTACTTGATATAGGCCGTGTATTTCCTATTGGCTTTGGTACAGGTATGAGTAATTCGGGTAAAAATTTACTTACTGAAACTGCTGATTATGGCGGTGGTCAATATTTGCATGCAAATACTGCTGCGCAGTTGTCTGATGCACTTAAAAATACAATTTCGCGCATTCGAGAAGTGAACGACAGCTTTTCATCGCCTTCTGTAGCGAGTAACAACGTAGATCAAACCCGTAGCCGCGATGCGATTTACTTTGCGATGTTTTATCCCGAAACCGGTGCGCGCTGGCGTGGTAATTTAAAAAAGTTGAAAGTTTCGGGTGATCAAATAGTTGATTCAAAGGCTAAGGGAGCGCTGGATGATAATGGCTTAATTAGCAAAGATGCAAAAACGTTCTGGCTGCCAAGTAATCAGCCTGCTGATGGTAATGCAGTAGCGCAGGGTGGGGTTAATTTACATTTAACTACTTTAGATACCCAAAGCCGTAACCTATATACCGAGAACCAAGGAGCGCTTGTTAAATTTAGCCCTACAGTGGTAAGTGATATTCTTAATACGACTCCAGATAATACACTTAGCTTAGCAAGTGATGATATAAAATGGGCGATGGGGGTTGATGTTGATGATGAGGACAGAGACGGCTCAAAGCAAGACCAACGACAAGATATTTTTGGCGATCCGCTGCACTCTAAACCTGTAGCAATTGATTACGGTAATGATGACGTTCGTTTGCTTATTGGCACCAATGCTGGCTTTTTACATATGTTTAAAGACGCAGGAAATACAGTGAGTGAGAGTTGGGCGTTTATTCCCTCTGCGCTATACAAGATTATTAAACCACTGCGTGAAAACCAGGCTGAAACTAAAGTTTATGGCATGGATGGAGCAATCAGTGTTTATTTTAGTAATAAAAGTTTAAACGGTGAAGGATTAAATGACGGCATTATAGATGCAAGCAAAGGCGATGAAGTATGGGCTTTTGCAGGAATGCGCCGTGGTGGTAAAAACTACTATGCACTAGATATTACAGCACCAAATGCTCCGAAAAAACTCTGGGATAAACCAATTGAAGGCGGGAAAGGTGACTTTACTGAACTTGCTCAAAGTTGGTCTAAACCACAAATAGCCTACATAAAAGCATTTGGCGATAAGCCTCTGCTGGTATTTGGTGCTGGTTACGATACAAATAAAGATGCTGCTATTCGTAGTGAGGATAAGACTGGCCGCGGTATTTATATTGTTGAAGCTAAAACAGGTAAAAAAGTTTGGGCATTAACACCCGGTGAAAATGGCTTTACAGGCAAGCACAGTATTGCAGCCGATTTAACCACACTCGACTCTGATTATGACGGCTATATAGATAGAATTTATGCGTCAGATACAGGTGGTAATATTTGGCGGATTGATATGCCGGGCAGTGATACTAGTGAGTTCAGCCATTTTAAATTAGCTGAGCTAGGTAGTACAAGTGCTACCCAAGATAGGCGTTTTTTTTACAAGCCATTAGTTGCGCGCACTATGTTTAGTAAAGTGACTCAAACCACCGGCGAAAAAGGGGAAGTAGTTACCACGCGCTTAGATACTCCTTACGATGCCATAGTTATAGGTAGTGGTAATCGCTCTAAACCGACTGATACTAATGAGCAAGATCAGTTATTTATGATTCGAGATGAAAATACAGTGACTAAGTCATTTAAAACAAGGGCACCAGCAACAATCAAGGCATCTGATTTAATGCTGATGAATAGCGACCCATTTGGTAATTTATTAGACGATGTAGATGGGTTTATTGAACTAGAGGCTGATTTAGCTAAAGTTAAAGGTTGGCGATATGAATTAGCAACCGGTGAAAAATCACTTGCCGCAGCTACAGTTGTGGGTGGAGTGGCTTATTTTACCTCGTTTACTCCGGCTTCAGATACAGCAACAGTAAATCAGTGTTCACTTAGTGGTGGTGGAGGCTCACTGTATGCGTTTCATTTACATTACGGCACTAAGGTATACGACGAGCTGAAATTTTCGACCAGTTATGACGTACCCGATACCCCGCAACTGTACTTTGGTGAAGGACCGTCGTGTGCTGATGGCAATGGTGATGGTAAATGTGACGATAACCCGACCGTTGATGTAAAACAGGAAAGCCAATTTTATTTAATTGGCCCGGGTATAAAAGGTAAAGATGCTCAAAACCCAATGAGACCAGTGGATGTTATTGGGCCGGGGTTAAAAGTAGTAGACGGAAAAATACAATTAGTAAATAAGGAGTCTGTCGGTTTTGGTTTTAAAACCCAGCAAACTTACATTTATAAGCGCGAAGAAAACGACGAAATCAAATCTAATTAAGATGATTAAGGGTGTTTAAATGAATAAAAAGCAACATGGATTTACCTTAATTGAGCTGATGATAGCAGTTGCTATCGTCGGTATACTTGCAGCAATTGCATTGCCTAATTATACAGAGTATGTGAAGCGTGCTTCGCGCGCAGAGGCAGTTGCTGCATTATTAGATGCAGCTAATAAGCAAGAGCAGTACTTTGTAGATAACAGAGAGTATACAGAATTAGCGAGTGATTTAGGGATTCAAAGTAAAACAGAGAATGGGCATTTCGAATTAGCGATTAAAGTAGTTGATAAAAATACTTTTACAATCACAGCAAAACCTATTGCAGGGCCGGTAAAAGGAGATGGTGATTGCACTGCACTATCTATAACTGATATAGGTACTAAAGGTGCGCAAGGAGCAAAAACAAACGAAGGAAAGGATATTGACTATTGTTGGGGAAGATAATTAGAGTTACCTTTCCTGGCATTTATCAGTCGATTTAATACGTATTCTGCCAGTTTGACTTACAGATAAAGCCAATCCTTCGAGATTGGCTTTATCGCTATTAGGGCAATATATAAAAGTCCCATTTTGAAAACCATTTAATGAACCATCGGGTCTAAAAGTAAGTGCCTCGCGGGGGTACTCTAAGCTATCAAACTCATGGGTGTGTTCAAAGGTGCTTAACATTAGCTCATCGTTATTAAGAGAGGTAGATTTATCGTTGTCGATAAATAACGATACTTGCTCCCCCCAATCCTCCTTTTCACATTCATTGTTTTTTAACGCGCATAAAGTAACGTATGTATCGTTTTCTATGGCGTAAAGGCGAGCAAAGTTTATATTGCGATATAATAAATTAACCTGGTTATCAGCGCGGTTTAACGCCAAAAAATCGGGTAAAAACCACATAGAAAATAGACTAATAATAGCAACAATAGCAATTGTTACCATTACTTCAATTAAGGTTATACCACGGGGTTTTGTTGAGTATGTGATTAACTTCATCCCTGAAGTCCTAAATCGAGAAGTGATTATTTTAGTTTAGTAAATAATCAAAAAATAACAATGTACAGTTCGATTTTTTAACTGCACTTTTGTGAGGTATCACCAAGATAAAAAGCAGTACCAGAGGCTGATACGTCACGGCTAGCGCATTTTAATCCCAGACTCTAACAGGGTTGAGCGGTAATCATCGTCTAGCCCTGCCATTTTCTTTTTCCTCGCCATACTTGCTGACTTAGATGCATCTTGTTTAAAAAGCGCCATGGCTATCTTTCGCATTACATTAAACATTAATGGCCCTTGAAGTTTGCGTATTCTCGATTCATCTTCTCTGAAGTTCATATCAAGCATCCAATGCATGCTTTCAACCTGCCAGTGACTGCGTACCGCATTGAGTGCTTGCGCTGCATTTAAGTCTAATGAACTTATATACCAGCGTGTTTCAGTGGTATCCGACCCTGCCGACTTATCATGAACTTCAGCCCTGACCTTAATAATACTCGTTAAGCCAGGCCAACGATAATCCTTGCCTAACCAGCTTTTATCTATAAGTAACTGCTGGCATGTACGTGTTTCAACACGCCCATGTCCTGAGCTTATTTCGGTATGTTCATCACAATTATGCTTAGTTAACCTTTCACGCTCGCACTTGTGCCACCACGCTTCTAGTTCCTTTTGCATGCCTGAATGATTACCTTTAAGTGCAAGAATATAATCTGCTTTTTGTTGGATGATTTGTTTTGCTATTTCTTGTTGGCATCCCATCGCATCTAACGTAATGATACTGTTTTCAATATCGAGCAGGGTGAGTAATTCTGGTATTGCGGTGATTTCATTTGTTTTATTATCAACAGCCGTCTGCCCAAGCACTAACTGGTGTTGGCAACTCCATGCACTGACCGTGTGTAAGGCACTTTTTCTGTCTTTTGTGGTAAATGAACGCCGTGCGGTTTTGCCATCGATAGCGATGATATCTGCACCTGTGGTTTCAATCAGTGATGATATCCAAGATTGAAATGCCCTTTCTATTTCATTTGCTTTTAACCGACACATGACGCGCGCAATCGTGTCATGTTTTGGAATTCCTGCGTTGAACGTGCCGTATTTTTTTAACCAATCAAGTTTTAGGTGCCCAAAGTCTTCAATATCTTCCCATCCTTCTGCACCAGAGAGCACAGCGCTAATAGCAAGGAGAAGAATATCGATAAGTTCATGCTTTTTACAACGTTCAATGCGAGGATCTGTAATTGAATTAAAATGTTTCAGAAAAGTAGTGCTCATATTTATGCGACCAAGTAATTATTATGCCTTGATCTGATCACTACTTGCTCTATAAGTTCAATTTATAATGATCTTGCCGTGGCTGATACGTTAAGTGCTTTATTATTCTCGCTATCGGCATTGGGGCAATATATAAAACTACCTGAGCTTGTGGTAATACGGCCACTGGTGTTAAAGCGAAGGCTGTTAACTTTATCGCTATATTCCACTTTATCATTTTTAGGTACGGCCTGCATTACGCGCAATAGGCTATCATTATCTTTTTTGTAGTCGCCATCACGATCAGCATCGACAAATAAAATAACACTACTCGTAGCTCCCCATTAGCTTTGACAAGTTAAAGTTGGTTGACTGCTTGCAACATTAGCGCTAGAAGCAGGACATACAACCACTATCTCATCGGTGCTTGCCGCTTGCGAGCGCGCATAACTAATATTACGTTTTAGTTCTAATAAAAAGTTCTCGGCGCGGTTGTCCTCTAGCATGTCGCTACTGTTCCACAATGCAATGGTGGCAATAATACCTACAATAGCTACGGTCACCATCAGCTCGAGTAAAGTGAATCCGTATTGTATTTTTTTCATTTTGATCCCGTAGGTTACTTATTGTTTTAGTATAGCTATTTTTATTAGCATAATCATAGCATGACAGATTGTTTTATCACCGTAATACAGTCACTTTGTTTGCTATGAGCCTTGTGATTGTCTAAAATCGAGGCAACTGTAGCTTTAAAAAGTAATTAATATGAAAAAAATAGAAGCAATCATTAAACCTTTTAAGCTTGATGATGTGCGTGAAGCCCTATCGGAAGTAGGCATTACAGGTATGACAGTAACTGAAGTTAAAGGGTTTGGGCGTCAAAAAGGCCATACCGAGTTGTATCGTGGTGCGGAATACATGGTTGATTTTTTACCTAAAGTTAAATTAGATATTGTACTGGGCGATGATGATGTTGACCGTGCAATTGAGGTAATAATTAAAACGGCACAAACAGGAAAAATTGGTGATGGTAAAATATTTGTCACTGAAGTTGAGCGTGTTGTGCGTATTCGTACTGCAGAGGAAGATGAAGAAGCGATTTAAGCTTTATTACAACAAGTACACTAAAAAGGCGCTTACTCAAGTTAGTAAGCGCCTTTTTAATTATTTATTTCTGCTGTTAAAAATTCGTGTTTGTTTAGCATCTTCGCTAAGCTCACTTAAGCCTAGCTTATCGTAGCTTTTTTCCATCATTTCAAGTGCAGAGTTTAAGTAGCTGCTTTGCGAGTAATGTTCTACTACAAACTTACCGCGGTTAGCAGCTGCTAAGTAGGCTTCACGTTCATAATAGTAAGTGGCCACTTTTAGCTCATACCTTGCCATACGGTTTAACAACCACACTAAACGACGTTTTGCCTCTGGGGCGTAGTCACTTTGTGGAAAGCGCTTAACTAACGTTGATAAATCGGTAAAGGCCACACGTGTACGGTTAGCATCGCGGTCAGCTCTATCAACACCAAAATATTCTTGGAATGCGTTTTTATCGGCTTTAATGTTAACTAATCCACGCATGTAATACATGTAGTCTAAATCTTTATGATTTGGGTTTAAGCGAATAAAGCGGTCGATTGTTGCTAATGCTTGCTCGGTATTACCCGACTGGTAATGCGCATACACTAAATCCATTTGTACTTGTTTAGAAAATGGGCCAAACGGGTAGCGAGAGTCAATTGCACTTAAAAGTTCAATTGCGCGTGCATATAAACCAGAATCTAAAGTTTGCTTGGCATCTTCATACAAAGCGTGAGCCGATTTATTAGGTACACGTTGAATGTCTTCTTGGTCAGGAGCCGACGAACAAGCACCTAAACTAAGCACTGAAACTGAAAAAACAATGGCGAATGCACGTTTCCCTATTTTATTTATCATTTTATTTGTTACCTTCGTTGTCTACGGCTAGGCCAAGTCGGTAAAACCGAGTAAACTATGCGTATTATATTATGCTTTTATTAAAAGCGATTCTAACCCAGTCGAGCAAAGCTTGCACTGGTAAATTGGGTAAAATTACTAATGTCAGAGCAAATTTCTCTTCAAGCCAACGTTCCAACCGATTTAGGTGGTAAACGTCTAGACCAAGTATTAGCACAATTGTTCCCTGATTATTCACGATCAAGGATAAAAACGTGGATTTTGGATGATAAAATCACCGTTGATGGCGAAATATTCAACACACCGCGCACTAAACTGCTTGGTGGTGAAGTACTTAATGTTGAAACAACCATTGAAGCACCTCGTGAATACATAGCGCAAGATATCAAATTAAACATTGTTTATGAAGATGATGATATTTTGGTAATTAATAAACCTATGGGCTTGGTAGTTCATCCTGGTGCAGGTAATCCAGATGGCACAGTGCTAAATGCATTGCTACATTACCACCCAGAAATTATTAATGTACCTCGCGCGGGCATTGTGCACCGATTAGATAAAGACACTACTGGCCTTATGGTGGTAGCTAAAACTATTCCGGCACAAACGCATTTAGTAACCGCACTGCAAAAACGTGAAAATTTCACGCGAGAATACGAAGCGCTTTGCAATGGCACAATGACCGCTGGTGGCATGGTTGAAAAGCCTATTGGCCGCCATGCAACGCAACGTACGCATATGGATGTACATGAACAGGGTAAGCCAGCGATTACGCATTACCGTGTTGCTGAAAAGTTTCGTGCTCATACACGTTTACGTTTACGTCTTGAAACCGGTCGTACTCACCAAATACGTGTGCATATGGCTTATTTAAATCATCCGCTTATTGGCGATCAGTCTTATGGCGGCCGTCCGCGTCCACCTAAAGGGGCAACGCCTGAGTTATTTGAATTGCTGCGTAGTTTTAAACGCCAAGCATTACATGCGGTTAAATTAAGTATTGCGCACCCAATTACGGGTGAAATGATGACATGGCAAGCACCTATTCCAGATGACATGGTTGCTATGACACTGGCACTGCGTGAAGACACAAAAGCTAATCCTGACATAGATAGATAATGCAGTTTTTATCAGCAGCATGGCAAGTCCCTATAACAGGTGTGAGTACATTAAGTACCACACGTGTAGGCGGTGTTTCAGAAGCGCCGTTTAAGAGTTTTAATTTAGGGCTGCATGTTGGTGATAATAAACAACAGGTATTAAAAAATCGTGCTTTGTTGGATAAGCATTTGCCAAATAGTGCTGTATGGATAGATCAAGTTCATAGTGGCGATGTACTCATTGTTGATGAGCAATTTAAATTTAACGCTCACCATCAAGGAGATGCACTATATACACAACTCGTTGCTCAGCCTTTGGCAATAATGACCGCCGATTGCTTGCCCATTTTACTTGCCAGTAACGATGGAAAAGAAGTAGCTGCCATACATGCTGGCTGGCGTGGATTAGAGCAAAGTGTAATTAAAAATACGCTAAACTGCTTTAATGCCAAAAAAAGTGAAATAAGTGCCTGGTTAGGTCCCGCAATAGGGGCTGATAAATTTGAGGTAGGTAGCGAGGTGTTTGCATTGTTTAATGCCCAAAACCCTTTGTTTGCCAAAGCGTTTAAAGCGTGTGCAAACCAAAAGTACCTTGCCGATATTTATCACCTTGCACGTATTCAATTGCGTCAATTAGGGATTATAAATATTACCGGTGGTGAGCACTGTACGGTTTCTCAAACTGAACAGTTTTTTTCGTACCGACGCGACGGCCAAACCGGACGCATGGCAAGTTTGATCTGGCGCAAATAATTGTTTATTTTATTGAGTATATTTTCCGCAGCACCTTGAACAAATCACTAAGCATACCCATTATTTAAGCAATGAGTTTTATTAATAGGTAACCCCAATGCGTTTAGATAGATTTACCAGTAAATTCCAGTCTGCGCTTTCTGATGCGCAATCTTTAGCCCTTGGCCGCGATCATCAATTTATTGAGCCGGTACACTTAATGTATGCTTTGTTAAAGCAAAGCGGCTCAAGCGTGCGCGCGTTATTAGCGCAAGCAGGTGTTAGTGCTGACGAGCTTAATACTAAGCTATCCCAAGAAATAGAAAAACTATTTAAAGTGGAAGGCGTAGGCGGCGATGTGCAGCTATCGAACAACACTATATCCTTGATCAACTTATGTGATAAGTATGCGCAAAAGCGTAAAGATAAATATATTTCTAGCGAACTGTTTGTATTAGCAGCCTGCGACGATAAAGGCCCGCTGGGTAATATTTTTAAAACCTTAAATATCACCTCCGACAAAATAGAAACGGCCATTAATGCTGTGCGTGGTGGGCAAAAGGTAGATGATCCAAATGCCGAAGAAACACGCCAAGCACTTGAAAAATACACCATAGATTTAACCGAACGTGCAGAGCAAGGTAAGCTTGATCCGGTTATTGGTCGAGATGATGAAATTCGGCGAACAATTCAAGTTTTACAACGCCGAACTAAAAATAACCCAGTGTTAATAGGTGAACCAGGTGTAGGTAAAACCGCGATAGCCGAGGGTTTAGCACAGCGTATTATTAATGGTGAAGTGCCCGAGGGATTAAAAAACAAGCGGGTACTTTCGCTTGATTTAGGCGCGCTGGTGGCCGGTGCTAAATACCGTGGCGAATTTGAAGAACGTTTAAAATCAGTATTAAATGAACTGGCTAAAGAAGAAGGCCAAGTGATTTTATTTATTGATGAAATACACACTATTGTAGGCGCAGGTAAAAGTGATGGCGCAATGGATGCAGGCAATATGCTAAAACCGGCGCTTGCCCGTGGCGAATTACATTGCGTAGGTGCAACCACCCTTGATGAATATCGTAAATACATTGAAAAAGACGCCGCCCTTGAGCGTCGCTTTCAAAAGGTATTGGTAGAGGAGCCTTCGGTTGAGGACACGATTGCTATATTACGTGGCCTAAAAGAGCGTTACGAGCTACATCACTCTGTAGAAATTACCGATCCTGCTATCGTTGCAGCTGCGCAATTGTCGCATCGTTACATTAGTGACCGTCAATTACCCGATAAAGCGATTGATCTTATAGATGAAGCGGGCTCTTCTATTCGTCTACAAATAGATTCAAAACCAGAGTCGTTAGATAAGTTAGAGCGCCGTATTATTCAATTAAAACTTGAAGATAACGCACTCGCCAAAGAAAAAGACGAAGCAAGTTTAAAACGCCGTACTGAAATGCAAGAGCTGATCACCGAGCTTGAAGGAGAGTACAATGAGCTTGATGAGATATGGACTGCCGAAAAAGCATCTTTACAAGGCACTCAAGTTATTAAAGCTGAGCTAGAACAAGCACGACTTGATTTAGATGTAGCTCGAAGAGCCAGCGATTTACAGCGTATGTCGGAGCTACAATATGGCCGCATACCAGAGCTTGAGCATAAACTTGATTTAGCATCGCAAGCAGAAATGCAAGAAATGACCTTGCTAAAAAACCAAGTGGGCGAAGATGAAATAGCCGAAATACTCTCTCGTTGGACCGGTATTCCAGTATCGCGGATGCTACAAGGTGAGCGAGAAAAACTATTGCAGATGGAAGAAAAGCTACATGAAAAAGTAATCGGACAAGATGAAGCCGTTGTAGCGGTAGCTAATGCTATTCGCCGCTCACGTGCAGGGCTTGCCGATCCTAATCGCCCGATTGGCTCGTTTTTGTTTTTAGGCCCAACCGGGGTCGGTAAAACAGAATTAACCAAAGCACTCGCCGGCTATATGTTCGACACCGAAAGTGCCATGGTGCGCATTGATATGTCTGAGTTTATGGAAAAACATTCAGTAGCACGTTTAGTTGGTGCGCCTCCTGGGTATGTTGGCTACGAAGAGGGCGGGTATTTAACCGAAGCCGTGCGTCGTAAACCTTACTCAGTTATTTTATTGGACGAAATAGAAAAAGCACACCCAGATGTGTTTAATATTTTGCTACAGGTTTTAGATGATGGACGTTTAACCGACGGTCAAGGACGCACGGTTGATTTTAAAAATACCGTTATCATCATGACCTCAAACTTAGGCTCAGATATAATTCAAGAGCAAGCGGGTAATAACGATTACGTTACTTTGAAAGAAAAAGTAATGAATGTATTAATCAATGAGTTTAGACCTGAGTTTATTAACCGTATTGATGAAACCGTTGTTTTCCACCCACTGGCTAACGAGCACATTAAAGAGATTGCTGATATTCAGTTAAGTAAATTACGTGAGCGTTTAACGCAAATGGGTTATTTACTCGAGATAAGCGACGCTGCTTTAGATCGTATTGCCGCAAGTGGCTTTGATCCGGTTTATGGTGCGCGTCCGTTAAAACGAGCTATTCAACAAACGATTGAAAATCCATTAGCACAAAAATTACTCAATGGTGATTATATGCCAGGCAGTGTTGTTGTAATTGATGCAAATGACGACGGTTTAGTGTTTTCAAGCCGTTAAGCGTTATAAAGTAAAAACGAAAAAGCCGCTAACATAGCGTAATGCCAGTCAGTTAACACTGACTGGCTTTTTTTTATAGGGATATTTAGATGGTTTCTTTTTCACACATCGTGGAAAGCTGCGCTCATGACGCCTTGTTGGTAACTGAAATAGCGTCAGCGTTTCTAATAAATGCTCATAGTGTTTTGGTAAATTTCCCGGACTTGTCAGTGGGATAGTTAACAGAAATACATTGATATGTCTTGAACAATGAGAAAAACTCAGTTGATTTGGCCATACTTCCAGTAACTCTGCTGCCTCACGCATGGCTATTCTTATAATATTGTAGGCAATTAGTAACCCCCACAATTCTTGCCTTATCATATCCGGCCTTTTTGAGCGTAGGATATAGTTTGAGTGCAACATTGTTTGTTTTATTTCTCGATATCCTATTTCTATTTCCCAGCGATGCATGTACAAATCAGCGATTTCTTTTGATGGGTAACGCATTACATCAAGCATTGATGTAAGAATCTGATACTGCTTATTATTATGCGTGTAAGTAAGCAGCCGAGCTTCTATAAACTCTGGCAAGTCAGTAAACTTTTTTCGCGCTTGGGGCGATGTTTTAAGACGCACTAACTGGTCATTTTTACTCATTTTCTTTATGGTATCAACCGTTAAGCCTTTTCTGACAGGTATCATCCAGTGTCTTTCAGTCCCTGCTTGATGCCAACGATGCAAAAGCCCTAATGAATAATAACCGCGATCAAATAAGGTTAATGAGTTATCCGGTGTACCTTCAATGAGCTCTTCAGCGAGTGTCATTTGCCCTTGATGTTGCCCGTTAAAAGTACAATTAATGAGTTGATGGCTCGTTAGCTCCATGTGGCATACCATCCGAATTTGCGGATAGGTATTTTCACCATACTGGGTTGAGCCACACCCAAATACGTCTTTATTCTCTGGCGTATCATGTGTACGAAAAACAACGCCATCAACAGCTAATAGATTTAAGCCACAAAATGTATCGAAGTGGGCATGATTATAATGCCGTGACGCCATCATCTTGAAGACCTGCTCGACAGCATCTTCACCTAAGCGTTGTCTCGCTTGAACCATGGCACTAGGGGCAACTAGTTTCCCTTTACCTGGTAAGGCGATGTCCATTTTAGAGGCTATATCCCAAACAGATTCATGACGAAATAAACTCATACCAATCACAGACCAAACGACAGCATCGAGTGGTAAGCGACGTTTACGAACGGTGGCGACACCCGATTTTTCAAAAGCTTGGTTAAGTAATTCGGGATCTAAGATGCCAGATAAGTTATCAAGCGCTGTAAATTCCTCGGCAGATGAGAAAGTGGTCGAAAGAGCTGTTTGAATATCCATAAAAAATCCGTAATTAGCGAAACTAATTACGGATTATTCACGATCATTTAGATCGGTCAACCGATCAATTAACCTTAACTGATCGGCATTAGCTAACATAGCGGCTTTTTTATTTGTGCTGACAATTAAATTTTAAAAGTAAGCAGTAAGTCGTTGATCTTTCTTGAGCCTTCAACTAACTCAGCAGCGCCCCTGGCAACATTAAAACTTAAGTTTAAATTATCATCACCTAGGTTTTTAATCTGCTCTACATTAGTACCTATGTCGTGGCTCACTACTTGTTGTTCTTCTGCAGCAGCCGAAATACCAGTAGCGAGTTGCGCTATTTCGCTAATTTGAGTGAAAATGCTATCAAGCTCTTGCTGTGTTTGCGTTGTAGTATTTACACAACTGTCGGCTTGTTGCTTCGTGTTTTGCATTATTTTTGACCAGCTAAACAAGGTGTCTTGAATTTCCTTTATTGAGCTGTGAATTTGCGCAGTGGCATTTTGTGTTCTTGATGAAAGCGCTCTTACTTCATCGGCAACTACAGCAAAACCACGGCCATGTTCACCTGCTCTTGCAGCTTCTATGGCAGCATTTAGCGCAAGTAAGTTAGTTTGCTCGGCAATACCTTCAATTTCACTCATTACTTGGCCAATTTTATCGGCTTCTGAAGCTAGGCTGTTAGCGGTTGTTGCTGCTTGCTCTACCTGAACGGCTAAATCAGAAACCATGGCATTATTATCGGCAATGTGTACTTTTATATCGGAGCAACTTTGATAAGTAACACTTACTTTATCGGCAGTGGTGCAGGTGTTACTTGATATTTCACCTATGGTCGAACTCATTTGCGCCATTGCAGATGCTATTTGCTCAAGCTGCGAGCCTTGCGATGAAATGCCTTGCTCTGTGAGCGTTGACTGTTGATCTAAATTTAAAGCAATATCATTAAAGCTTAAGGTAGAGTCTTTCATACGCCCCAGTACAGTGCGTAATTTAGCGCTTAGCATTTGCTCTCTGTAATCACTAATACTGTGAGGGTGTCGGCCACTATAAATATAACGAGATATAGAATCGGCTTGTTGTTTTTGCTGCTTTAATATTCTTGGTGTTGTTATTAGCTCATCATAGTTTAAAGCAAGTATAACTAAGCAAACCACTAAGCTAATTAGTGCAATAGCAAATGAAGCCCATACAGCAGTTGCAACTAACCAACATAATAAAGCAAATACACTTAAGTTTTGTCTTAAACTTGTGCGTTCGCGCCAATTAAAGAATGACTTTTTAGAATTTACTTTACTGTAAAATAGTTCTGCACGGCGTTTTAACTGTGGGCTTAATTTGGTTCTTACAGATTGATAACCAATTAATTGGCTGTGCTCAAAAATAGGAGTTACAAATGCATCAACCCAGTAATAGCGGCCATCTTTACAACGGTTTTTAACTGCGCCGCGCCAAGAGTGGCCTTGCTTTAATGTTTCCCACATTTCTTTAAATGCAGCTTTTGGCATGTCAGGGTGGCGTACTATATTATGGTTCTTACCCATAAGTTCTGCTATATCATACCCGGCTATAGTACAAAACGCTTGATTAGCATAAGTAATCACTCCGCGTAAGTCAGTTGTTGATACCAGTTCTTGTTGTTCTTCGAAGGTCACTTCTTCATTTGTTAAGCTTTGATTACGACGCATATTATTCTTTAATCATCCTTTGTAATACTTATTATTATACTTGCTTATATAAAGCGGTAGTAGGGTAATCCCATTATGAAGGTCACTCAGTTTATTTATTGCCTGTATTTGTGATCTAAATCAAGATTAAAGTTATATAAGCTATATATAACATACCAATATGGGACTAATACAGCTAATGGTTAGCTAATTATTTATTTTAGTA
This sequence comes from Pseudoalteromonas sp. JB197, assembly GCF_002332205.1. Lineage (NCBI taxonomy): Bacteria > Pseudomonadati > Pseudomonadota > Gammaproteobacteria > Alteromonadales > Pseudoalteromonadaceae > Pseudoalteromonas > Pseudoalteromonas sp. JB197. The sequence goes on along the minus strand of NZ_NRGZ01000001.1, from coordinate 1,839,442 downwards.
CGGTTAGTTTTTGTTTTGATAAGATAAATAATAGTGCAAAGCAATTGTATATTTTGTATAGCAATGGCAAGATTATCGTTTATGGCGTTAAATAAAGCGTGTTTAAAGCAAAGCAGATACAATAGAACTATAAATAGTATTTTTTCTTAGTATTTATCTTGAGTATAGGTAATTAGACCCCATAACCTTATGATTAAGCCACTTGGCTCGAGGAAGTATTTTTTGGCAACACATGATCTAACAAACGCGCTTGACGCTCTTTCAGTAACGCAGCATAAACATGCAATTAACGGAATAAAACGTGGTATTGAGCGTGAGTCACTAAGAATCAAAAGTGATGGCGTTATCTCTGCACAAAAACACCCAGAAGGGGTGGGCAGTGCGCTTACCAATGGCCAAATTACGACCGATTTTTCAGAGTCGTTACTTGAATTTATTACCCCAGTTAGTGAATCGTCCACACAAACGCTGCAGCAATTAAAAGACTTACAAAAGTTTACCCTAGAAAAAATGGGTGACGAATTACTTTGGCCTATTAGTATGCCGTGCTTTATTGAACATCAAGACGACATAGTTATTGCGCAATTTGGTAGTTCAAATGTAGGGCAAATGAAAACACTTTACCGTGAAGGGTTAAAAAACCGTTACGGCAGTATGATGCAAGCTATTGCTGGTGTGCATTTTAATATTTCGTTTCCAGATTCATTGTGGCAGTCATTACATACGCTAAAAAATAGCGACCTTAGTTTAGAGGATTTTATATCTGATGGTTACTTAGCGCTTATTCGTAATTTTAAACGTGAATTATGGCTGATCAGTTATTTGTTTGGTGCATCACCTGCTTTATGTAGTTCGTTTTTACAGGGCAGAAAAACCGATTTACCATTTAAAAAGCTAGGTAAAGGCACCTTGTATTTAGAAGTAGGCACTGCGCTGCGCTTAGGTAACTTAGGTTACACCAATAGCGCACAATCATCACTGCGTGTAATGTATAACTCGTTAGATGAATACGTAGCTGGTTTGAAAAAATCAATCAACACACCTTCAGATATTTACGGCAACCTTGACGATTACACCAGCGAAAATCCAAAACAGTTAAATAAGAATATTCTGCAAATAGAAAACGAATTTTATTCGCCAATTCGCCCTAAACGTAATGCTAAAAACGGTGAAACACCAACAGATGCACTACTTAGAGCCGGTATTGAATATGTCGAAATTCGCGCATTAGATGTTAATCCATTTAGTGAAGTGGGCATAGATATAGAGCAGTTCCACTTTTTAGATGTGTTTTTAACGTATTGTTTATTAAAAAGCTCACCGGCAATGGATTGGGAAGAGCAAACACGCAGCACAGAAAATCTTGATACAGTAGTAAATAAAGGGCGAGAAAAAGGCCTTGAACTTAATTACTTTAATCAACCGCGTACCCTTCAATCTTGGGGTGAAGATATATTTTCGCAATTAAGTGAAGTGGCAAAATACATGGATACTGCCTACGGCGTTAGTTATTATTCAAGTACTATTGAGCGCATGGCAACTTGGATTAATAACCCAGGACTTACATATTCTGGGCGTTATGTAGCTGAGTTAGAAGCTTCAGGGCTAGATAACGGCCATTATGCGCTAGCAATTGCTGAAAAGTATAAGCAAAGCCATCAAGCTGCAGACTATCAAGTGTTTTCAAAGCAATGGTTAGAGGAGCAAGTTACACGCTCTAACGACGCTCAGCGTGCTATTGAGCAAAGTGACTCAGTATCATTTACCGCATTTTTAAATGCTTATTTTGATCCTAAATAAATAGTTAGTTTTAAGCAAAAAAAACGCAGCTCAAGGTAGCTGCGTAATTATTTTAGGGAAGAAACAATGCTGCTCTGCTGCATTGTTAAAATCAGACTACTGATTTTTGCAAAAGTTCAGCGAGATAAACCAAATGAAAAAAAATGTAGTTGTTTTATCATTAGCGCTTAGTTTAGCCGGTTGTGCCACCGCTCCACCAAAGCAGCCTGATGATATTTGTAAAATTTTTGAAGAAAAAAGAAGTTGGTACTTTGGTGCCAAAGATGCTCAAGAAAAATGGGGCGCTCCCAAGCACGTACTTATGAGCATGATGTACCAAGAAAGCTCGTTTAAACATGACGCAGCTCCACCAATGCAGTATTTCTTATGGATTATTCCTACCGGTAGAGCAAGCTCTGCTTATGGCTACTCACAAGCAAAAACGATGACCTGGTCTGATTATATTCGTGAAAGTAAGAATAGTGGCGCCGATAGAGACGACTTTGATGATGCTATCGACTTTATGGGCTGGTTTGCTTATAAAACCCATAAAATAAACGGCGTATCTAAATGGGATGCCTACGGTCAGTATCTTAATTATCACGAAGGGTGGGGCGGTTACAAACGCGGTACTTACAAAAAGAAAAAATGGTTAATGGGTGTGGCTAATAAAGTAAAACACCGTGCGAGCCGTTATGGTGCGCAGTTAAAGCGTTGTGAAGCAGATTTAAATAAAGGTTGGTTAGAGCGTTTGTTTTTTGGCTAATAACATCTGTTGTATTTATTTAGTCTACAAAAAAGGAGCCAATTGGCTCCTTTTTTAGTTTATTTTTTACGTTTTTTCGGCTGTATTTTAACCAGCTTTATCATGTTTTCTTTTACTTCAAGTACTTCAATAGGGTAGCCGGCAATACGCAAACTTAAATTGGCATCAGGAATGTTTTCTAAATACTCAACTATTAAGCCGCTGAGTGTTTTAGGCCCGTCGAGTGGAAACTCCCAGCCCATTTCTTTATTTAAGTCGCGCACGTTAGCACCGCCATCTACAATGCACGAGCCATCGGTTTGTGTGGTTACTTCTTCGCTTGGCGTACGAGTTTGGGTGGTGGTAAAATCGCCTACCACTTCCTCAAGTATATCCTCTAGGGTAACTAAACCTTGAATGTCGCCATACTCATCTACCACCAAGCCAATACGCTCTTTAGATTGCTGAAACTTTAATAGCTGCGTATTTAGTGATGTGCCTTCAGGAATGAAATAAATTTCACGTACAGCGCGTAGCAACGATGGTTTATCAAATTGCTCTTTTGTAAGTAACCTAAGCGCATCACGCGAATGAATAAACCCCACCGCGTCATCTATGTTATCTCTATATAACAATACACGCGTATGTTGTGCATGAGTCAGTTGGCGGCTAATAAGTTTCCATTCATCGTTAATATCTATGGCCACAATTTCGTTACGTGGGATCATAATATCTTCAACTGTTACTTGTTCTAAATCTAAAATTGAGGTCAACATGCTTTGGTGACGCGCAGGGATAAGTGCACCAGACTCATTAAGTACTGATTTTAGCTCTTCTTTACTCATGCTGTGCTCATCTATTTGTGCCGCACTAATACCAAATAACCGCAATATGCCGTTGGTTAGCCAGTTAATAACAACGACAAATGGGAAAAGGATTTTTAGTAATCCTTTAAGCACAACAGAACTTGGGAAGGCAACTTTTTCAGGGTAGAGAGCAGCAAGTGTTTTTGGGGTTATTTCTGCAAAAATAAGCACTACTAAGGTTAACGCACCTGTTGCCACAGCAATACCTAAATCACCGTATAAACGAATACCAATAATAGTAGCAACTTGTGCAGCGGCAATATTAACTAAATTATTGCCGATTAAAATTAAACCAATGAGCCTATCCGGACGACTAAGTAATTTACTGACACGTTTAGCAGCGCGATGATTCTCTTTGGTGAGATGTCGCAGGCGTATACGATTGATTGACATAATTCCGGTTTCTGAGCCAGAAAAATAAGCAGAAAAAAGTACCAAAAAACCTAAAATGATAAACAAGGTACTGGTCGATATGGCGTCCAACGATGGATCCTTTTATTATAAACTAGCGTGTATTAGGCTAGAGTGAGTTAGTAGAGTCAAGTTAAAATTTATTTAGAATAACTTCTTGTATAAAACGACTGCCAAAATAAGCCAGTGTAAGAATAAAAGCAGCAACCATAATAGCAATAACCACAGGTTTACCACGCCAGCCTTTTTTCATATGGCCAAGCGCAATCACAGCAAAAACACACCATGCAACAAGCGATAATATCGTTTTATGGATAAATTGAGTAGCGAACATACCATCGAGAAATACAAATCCCGACAATAGTGCCAAAGTGAGTAATATAGTACCTAAGTTAACCAATTGATACAGTTGGCGTTCAACCACCATTAGTGGTGGTAAATGGCTGTGTACAATAGCTAAATCTTTACGCTTTAAGCGCTTATCAATAAAGTAAAATTGTACGCCATATAAAGTAGCAATAATTAAAATGCAGTAAGCGAGTAATGATAACGAAATATGGGTTACTAAGCCCACATCAACATCAATACTTTGCAGTAAAATATGGTGTGGTATAAACAAGCTTGCCATAGTTAGTAGTGCAGCAAAGCCGTACACGACCGGCAATAATAAGGTCGCCGGAAACTTTAACGATACCGTAGTGACAGAAATCACAATAACCCAGCAGGTTAAAAGCGCCACATTGACAATACTTAAATCTTGTCCGTCTGCTCTAAAAACCGAATTTACTAACAACAGCATGTGCGCCAAAATAGCCACAGTACTCAATATAATAGTTAGCTTTTGGCTAGGGCCTTGTTGATGAAACAACCGTGAGAGCACGTAAGACGTTGCTAACACATAAAATAAACTGGCAATAATAGTTAAGCTAATAATCAGCATTGTGCTTGGGCCACTTAATTTGAGTCAAATAATTAATGATTGTTATATAGCCATTGTATTTTATAGCAAAGCAAATGCATAGACCTTAAAAAAAGAAACTCAACAAGCTGCACTTGAACACTGTATTGTAAGACACCATTTACGGTATACTGCTTTTAATTGAAATTTAATAATATTAATTCTATTAATATAGCGCACAGAGTTAAAGGCGCTTTAATTGGATTGGTATAAACGTCTTATCGGAACCGTAATATGTTTGAGAATCTCCAAGAACGATTAGGTAAAACCTTAAAAAACATTAGTGGCCGTGGCCGCCTAACAGAAGAGAATATTAAAGACACTCTTCGTGAAGTGCGCATGGCATTTTTAGAAGCCGATGTGGCGTTGCCCGTTGTTCGCGATTTTGTAAAACAAGTTAAAGAGCGTGCGGTAGGTGTTGAAGTTACAAAAAGCTTAAGCCCAGGCCAAGTATTTGTAAAAATAGTACGTGAAGAACTCGAAAAAGCCATGGGTGAAGCCAACGAAGAGCTAAGCCTAAATGCACAACCCCCTGCTGTTGTTATGATGGCGGGTCTGCAAGGTGCTGGTAAAACCACCAGTGTTGCTAAACTGGCTAAGTTTTTAAAAGAGCGCAAGAAAAAATCAGTACTTGTAGTAAGTGCCGACGTATACCGCCCTGCAGCAATTAAGCAACTAGAAACGCTCGCTGCTGAAGTGGGTGTTGATTTTTTCCCAAGTGATATTTCGCAAAAGCCGGTTGATATAGCAACCGCAGCTATTTCTCATGCGAAAAAGAAATTTATTGATGTGGTATTAGTCGATACTGCAGGTCGACTGCATGTTGATAGCGACATGATGGATGAGATTAAAAATCTTCACAAAGCAATTAACCCAATCGAAACCTTGTTTGTTGTAGATGCAATGACAGGTCAAGATGCGGCAAATACAGCTAAAGCATTTGACGAAGCCCTGCCACTTACCGGTGTTATATTAACAAAAACCGATGGTGATGCGCGTGGTGGTGCTGCTTTATCTATTCGTCATATTACCGGTAAGCCAATTAAATTTATGGGTGTGGGTGAGCGCATTGATGCACTTGAGCCTTTCCACCCTGACCGCATAGCATCACGTATTCTAGGCATGGGTGATGTACTTTCATTGATCGAAGAAGTCGAAATGAAAGTAGATAAAGAGCAAGCTGCCAGAGTCGCTGAAAAAGTATTTAAAGGCGCTGGTTTTACCCTTGATGACTTTGCGGATCAACTTAAGCAAATGAAAAACATGGGCGGCATGATGTCGATGCTAGATAAATTGCCAGGTATGTCTAACTTACCCGATGCTGTTAAAGGCCAAATGGGCGATAAAACCTTCATTCAAATGGAAGCCATTATTAGCTCAATGACAAAAAAAGAGCGCGCCCGCCCAGAAATCATTAAAGGGTCACGTAAAAAACGTATTGCAGCAGGTTCTGGTACGCAAGTACAAGAAATTAATAAACTACTAAAACAGTTTACCCAAATGCAAAAAATGATGAAAAAAATGAAAGGCAAAGGTGGCATGACCAAAATGATGCGCGGCATGAAAGGTATGTTACCGCCGGGAATGATGGGTGGCGGTGGCCCTAAATTTTAAAGTTGAGTTTAACGTAGCTTAAATGTAACGATATAAAATATATGAAAAGGAGCAAATGGCTCCTTTTTTGTTGAATAAATTATGCGTGCTAAACGCTATTAACGCTAATTTAAAGTTGGGATCACGCTTTAACCTACTAAACTGGCTTTTAGCATCACTTCTTACTTGCATTGTTGCTAAAAACTCGTACAATTCCCCAGCTCCCCATTCTGGGGAGTAAATCTTATTAATGAAAACAGTCAATCTTTATAGAGGACGGTATGGTAACTATTCGTTTGCAACGTGGTGGCGCTAAAAAACGCCCTTTCTATCAAATTGTGGTTGCGGATAGCCGTTTCTCGCGTGACGGTCGCTTCATCGAGAAAGTAGGCTTTTTTAACCCAATTGCTGCAGGTCAAGAAGAAAAAATTCGTTTAGATTTACCACGTGTTGAACACTGGGTAGGTCAGGGCGCGTCTCTTTCAGATCGCGTAGCTAAGTTAGTAAAAGACGCTCGTAAAGCGGCTTAATAGGCGTAAGTGTAACCATGAGTCAAGAGAACACCTCATCAATAATTGTCGTAGGAAAGCTCGGTGCCCCGTATGGTATAAAGGGCTGGCTTAAGGTACATTCATTTACTGATGATCCCGCAGGGATCTTCGATTTCAGCCCGTGGTTGATAGGGCAGCAAGGTAAATGGCAGACCTTAGAAGTGGTCGACTGGCGTCGCCACAACAAAGGCTTTATCGCTAAATTTGCGCAAGTAAACGATCGAGACGAAGCAGTGGCTTATACCCACGCAGAAATCTCAATGGATTCAGCGCAATTACCAGAACTCCCGCAAGGTGAGTTCTATTGGCGAGATCTCATTGGCATGTCGGTTGTAACTGATAAAGGTTACGATTTAGGCATTGTTGATGACCTAATGGAGACAGGGTCAAATGACGTACTGGTTGTTAAAGCAAACAGTAAAGACGCATTTGGTCAAGCAGAGCGTTTAATTCCGTTTTTAACTGATACAGTTATTATCGAAGTTAAACACGACGCAAGAGAAATTACCGTAGACTGGGATCCAGGGTTTTAATGACGCAAACGAGTTCATTATGGGTAGGGGTGATAAGCCTTTTTCCTGACATGTTTGACGCTATTACAGACCAGGGTGTTACCGGTCGCGCAGTAAAAAGTGGCTTAATTGATTTTAACTGCTGGAATCCGCGAGACTACGCTTTAGATAAGCATAGAACCGTGGACGATCGTCCTTACGGGGGCGGACCAGGTATGTTAATGATGGTTGAGCCATTAAAAAAAGCGATTGCCGAGGCTAAAAAAGCTGCAGGTGATGGTGCTAAAGTAATTTATATGTCCCCACAAGGGCGCAAACTAGATCAGCAAGGAGCTAGCGAACTCGCAAGCTCTAAAAAACTGATTTTGATTGCCGGTCGCTATGAAGGTATAGATGAGAGAATAATAGAGTCATACGTTGACGAAGAATGGTCAATTGGTGATTTTATTTTGAGTGGTGGTGAACTACCAGCCATGACATTAATTGACGCAGTAGCGCGATTAGTGCCTGGCGTATTAGGTCATAACCAATCAGCAGAACAAGACTCATTTTCGGATGGCTTGTTAGATTGTCCTCACTATACACGGCCAGAAACATTGGACGACAAACAGGTGCCTGCTGTATTGCTCAGCGGAAACCACCAAGAGATAGCAAAATGGCGGCTTATGCAGTCATTAGGCAGAACTTGGCTACGCCGTCCTGACTTGTTGCATAACCTAGCTCTGACTGAGGAGCAAGCGGTATTACTCGCGAAATTTCAGCAAGAGTACCAAAAAGCTTGTGGCTAGAAGACAGTTACACCTAGGAAAGTGAGAAACATAATGGCAAAAGTAAACCAAAATATTATTAAAGCGCTTGAAGATGAGCAGCTTAAAACAGACGTACCTGCATTCGGCGCTGGTGATACAGTAGTTGTACAGGTAAAAGTAAAAGAAGGTGCTAAAGAGCGTCTACAGGCCTTTGAAGGTGTTGTAATCGCTAAGCGTAATCGTGGTCTTCACTCAGCCTTCACAGTTCGTAAAATTTCGAACGGTGAAGGCGTTGAGCGTGTATTCCAAACGCACAGCCCTCTTATTGATAGCGTAACAGTTAAGCGTCGCGGTGCAGTTCGTCGTGCTAAGCTTTACTATCTACGTGAGCGTTCTGGTAAATCTGCACGTATTAGAGAAAAACTTAACTAATACGCGCTGTTTATCAACGCAAAAAAACGGGTTGCATCCTTCGGGTTGCAACCCGTTTTGGTTTCTATAACATAAAATTTCAGGCTAAATACTAAAGCTTAAACCACAGCTGTCGGACTAGGAGTCGCACTGTCGTAATATTCACCAGTATAGTTAGGCTTCCTTTATTGCTAAACACAAAGTGCACCTCGATAAATTTTTATCAATATGTGTTTTAAACACCTTTTCAACTTACCCGCAGAATACGTAATAACCCAATTAACGCCAGTATGAGCATAACTTTGCTCAAGCAAAACTTAAGCTAAATATACCTAAGCCAAATAAAGCACAGAAAATAAAAATTTGGCAGATGAATTATAGTATTTAACCTTGAGCTCAGGTTATTTAAGGAAGTAGGGTGATGAAAATAGCTCAAAAAGTGGAGCCAAGTGTAACTAGGTATAACTTGAAGGGGTATTGGATGGGCAGTAAGGATTGCGGTAAGGGCGCTTTATACGACCTTACCGCGACTAAGTTATTAGGCTAGTTGAACCTATGCACAATACAAATTACTTAACGTTATGAACATGTACATCGCGTTGTGGGAAAGGAATAGAAATACCTTCTTTATCAAACGCTTTTTTCACTTTTTCTTGCATATCCCAGTAGTAAGGCCATAAGTCACCTGTTGCAACCCAAGCGCGAAACATTAAATTAACTGAGTTATCGCCAAGGCTGGCAACACAAATACGTGGTGCCGGATCTGTTAAAGAGCGCTCGTCTTCTTCAAACAGGCGTTTTAAGATAGCTTTTGCCGTATCTATGTCGTCGTTATACGAAATTCCAAAGGTCATATCACAGCGGCGTTTGTCATAAATACTTACGTTCACTAATGTCGCATTCGATAGGCTACCGTTTGGAATAACAATGCGGCGGTTATCGAAGGTATCTACTACTGTGTATAAAATTTGAATTTCGACGACTGCGCCCATAAAGCCCTGTGCTTCGATAGTATCGCCAACCTTGAACGGTTTAAAAATTAGCAACAGCACACCGCCAGCAAAATTAGCTAGACTGCCTTGCAGTGCAAGACCTATTGCCAGGCCTGCAGCACCAATCACCGCGATGAACGAGGTGGTTTCGATACCTACCATAGAGGCCACCGAAATAAGCAGCATAATTTTCACTACAGCGCTAATTAAGCCACATAAAAACTTGTTTAGTGTTGGATCTTTTTTGCCTAGTCGATTATCTAAAACCTTAACAAAGCGGTTGATCAGCCATAGGCCAACCAGTAAAGTAATAATAGCGAGCACAAATTTTGGTGCGTAAGTCATAACGAGTGATATGGCTTGGTCTATTAATTGTGAAGCGTCTACATCTGTTCCTAAAACTTCTTCCATTTTATGGATCCTGTTTATTTTAATTACTATATGAATAATATAAGAATAAACGTGATAACTCTACTATGCAACAAATGCAGGCTTTTTAGCTTGCTAATTTACTTTTATTGACTGCGGCTTTTAGGGTAAATAATTAATATTTACTTTAAAGGTATTCGTTGCTTCTTAAAGTATTGTTTTTCAATTTAACCTTTTACTTATTTAGTCTTTTATCAGGCTATTGATCCTGTTAGTATTTATCGTATTGATTAGTTTACTTTAATGTAAACTTAAGTTGGCGTTTTTGCTTTTTAAGGTGGTATGCAAGTGGCGGATATAAATGATTTAGCCCAGTTAAGAGTGGGTATTGATGAGTGCGATACACAGTTGGTGGCACTGCTGGCAAGGCGTAATTCGCTTACTCAAAAAATTGGCGCAATAAAGCAGCAAACTGGTGCGCCACTTCATGCACCCGATCGTGAAGCTGATTTATTAGCTGCAAGGCGCCAAGAAGCAATTAATCAGGGAGTAAGCCCAGAGTTAGTTGAAGATATTCTTAGGCGTATGATGCGCGAAGCGTATCAGAATCAGCAAGCTAAACTTGCATGTGCTGCACCGCATTTATCACCCATTGTTATTGTGGGTGGGCAAGGTGCTATGGGGCAATTATTTGCTAAGCAATTTCAGCGCTCTGGTTACGAAGTAAAAACCCTTGATAAGCAAGATCAAGCAAACGCTGCAGCAATTTTAAAAGGCGCTAAATTAGTACTATTAAGTGTACCTATTAATGCGTTAGAAACTGTAGTTGCTGAACTACCTAAGTTAGATGAAGGCTGTTTATTGGTAGATATAACATCGGTTAAGCAAGCGCCAATTAAAGCACTAAAAGCAGCGCATAGCGGCCCAGTTGTAGGGTTGCATCCTATGTTTGGCCCAGATATTTCGCACTGGGTTAAGCAAACAGTGGTGGTGTGTGAAGGGCGTGACCACGATGTTGCAGAGGGCTTGTTAGCACAGTTGCAAGTGTGGGGTTGCCAGCTAGTTGAACTTGATGCGAAAAAACATGACGAAGCAATGCAAATAATTCAGGTAATGCGCCATTTAACCACCTTTGTATATGGGCAGTTTTTAGCAAAACAAAGCCATACATTAGCGGAGTTACGCAGCTGTTCATCACCTATTTATCAATTAGAGTTAATGATGGTTGGGCGCTTATTTGCGCAATCGCCAGAGTTATATTCAGATATTATGTTAGCGCAATTTGATAACGTAGAGAGCTTACTGGCGCAGTATCAACAGACTTTTGCAGACACACTTAAAAAGTTAAAAGCAGGAGATAAGCCCGCGCTTATTGATGCCTTTGCTGATGCAAAAGCTTATTTTTCAGATTCGACAGCGCACTTTTTAACCCAAAGTCGCAGCCTGTTAAATAAAGCGAATGACGCAAAAGTGCTAGATTAAAACGGATAAAACAAAAAAGGGCTTAATTAAGTAATGCCACTCGCTGTTAGGTGAGTGGCATTATAAACTCTGGGCTTAGCGCTTTTAAATGTACGATTAAAGTATAGCTAAAACACTTAACTTTAAAGTGTCGTTGGGTTTCGCTGCGCTCTACCCAACCTACTTAACTATTCATCATCAATTGAGCGAAGCAGGGCGTTTATGCCTACTTTTTCGCGTGTTTGCTGATCTACTTTTTTCACTATAATTGCAGCGTACAGGCTGTGGCTACCGTCTTTTGATGGTAGTGCGCCAGGGACTACTACTGCGCCTGCTGGTACGCGGCCGTAGTGAATTTCACCGGTTTCACGGTCATAAATACGGGTACTTTGGCTGATGTAAACGCCCATTGAAATTACCGCGCCTTCTTCAACAATTACACCTTCTACTATTTCAGAGCGTGCGCCAATAAAACAGTTGTCTTCGATGATGGTTGGGTTGGCTTGTAATGGCTCTAAAACGCCGCCTATGCCTACGCCACCCGATAAGTGTACGTTCTTACCAATTTGTGCACACGAGCCTACAGTAGCCCATGTATCAACCATGGTGCCGTCGTCAACGTATGCGCCAATGTTTACATACGATGGCATAAGTACCACGTTTTTACCTACAAAGCTGCCTTTACGCGCAACAGCATTAGGCACTACGCGCATGCCGCCTTGTTTAAATTGCTCCGGCGTGTAGTCGCTAAATTTAAGTGGTACTTTGTCGTAAAACTGATTTACGCCATCGTCCATTGCTTGGTTTTCGCGAATACGGAACGACAGTAAAACCGCTTTTTTAAGCCATTGATGTACTACCCATTCACCCGATATTTTTTCAGCAACGCGTGCTGCGCCACTGTCTAGCAGGTCAAGCGCGTCAATAATGGCTTGCTTTACTTCAACAGATACAGTGCTTGGGCTAATGCTATCGCGGTTATCCCAGGCGTTTTCGATCATCGTTTTTAAATCTGACATAGTGTCCTCTTATTCGGTTTCTGCGTTGAGTTTTTTACGCAATGCTTGATGAATTTTGGCTTGTTCTTCGTCTGTAAGTGCTTGGTACTCGTTATTAGAGACCACGAAGAAATCTTCTGCGCGCTGCCCCACTGTGGTAATACGCGCAGCGTGTATGTGTAATAAGTGTGCTTGAAAAACTTCGGCTATTTTAGTCAATAAACCGGGTATATCAATTGCTTGGATTTCAATTAGGCTGCGATCTTTACGCGGATGCGGGCGCAGCACAATTTTAGGTTTTATATTAAAGTCTTTAAAGCGTTGCGAGCGATTCTTTTTAAAGCGAATTTTTTTACGCGGCTCAAACAAGGCTTGCTCTAGGGCGCGTTTAATTGATTGTGCTCTGCCACTGGCAATTGGCTCGCCATTTACTTCTAAAATAACAAAGTTAAATAGTACGTAGCCATCTTTGGTGGTAAGTACTTGCGCGTGCTGTATTTGCGCCTTTTTAGAACCAATAACACTCACTAAGCGGGCAAATAAAGGCCCAGAGTAAGGGCTGTATACAAATACTTGGGTGCCACCGTGCATCGCTTTATTTGATACGATAACACTCGGTTGACTTAAATCTTCGCTATTAACTAAATGCTGGCTGTGCCATGAAATTTGCTGTTCGCTAAAAGCGGTAAAGTAATTGGCTTTAAAGCGGCTCCAAATTAAATCAATTTGGTCTTCCATGTAGCCTAAGTTGAGTAATCGCTGTTTAGCTTGATGCTTTTTGTCGCGAATTTGGTCGCGTTGATCCATTGGATTTTCAAGCCCTAAACGCAGTGCGTGTTGCGTATGTAAGTAAAGCTCACGCAGCAGGGTGTTTTTCCAATCGTTCCATAAATTGTCGTTGGTGGCACGTATATCGGCAACGGTTAAGCAATATAAATAATCAAGTTGGCGCTCTGTTTTTACTCGTGTGGCAAAGTCTTTAATAACTCCAGGGTCGTTTATATCTTTACGTTGTGCGGTAACCGACATAAGTAAATGATTACTAACCAGCCATGCGATTAGTTTACCATCGGCGACAGAAAAGGCATGTAACTTTGCAAAGGCTAGTGCGTCAACAGCGCCCAGCTCTGAGTGGTCGCCACCACGGCCTTTGGCTATGTCATGAAATATACCCGCTAAATAAAGTAGCTCAGGTTTATCCATACGAGTGACTATTTCACTACAAATAGGAAATTCGCTGACACCGGTTTTATCAAAGTACTGATAAATATTATTTATTAATCTGTGGGTGTGCTCATCTACTGTGTAGGCATGAAATAAGTCAAATTGCATTTGCCCAAATATGTTTCGCCACTGCGGTAAATAAGCAGCCAGCATGCCGTGTTTATGCATTAAGGTAAACGCACGGCCCATACCATTGGGGTGCTTTATAAGACGTAAAAAAGCTTCGCGACAGGCAGCGTAATCTTGTAAGTCGCCCAGTAAACGGCGGCGCACTTGGCGAATAGTGCGGATAGTGCTGGGATAAATGTGCGTTATTTCTGGGTTGTCGGCAATATGCTCAAATAACATAAAAAGCTGATCGCGCCTAAAAAATACCGATGGGCTTTTTACTTTAATTTGATTGCCAATACGCTCAAAATTGCGATCTAGCTCTTGAATAATAGGTTGATGGTGTTTTGGCGAAATACTTTGTTCAAAGTACGCCAGTAGCATCAGGTTTAGTTCGCGTACGCGGCTCATTATTCTAAACAAACGCTTCATCATGCGCTCAACTGACGATTTACCATCGCTACCAAACCCCAGAATTTCGGCGGCTTGCGGTTGGTGATCAAACAGTAAGCGGTTTTCTGAACGCCCAGCAGCCAAATGCAGCGCAAAACGAATATTCCATAAGTTTTCTAGGCACTCTGAAAGCTCTTGAAACTCTTCGTGAGTAAGGTAGCCATGGCTAATAAGCTCTTGTAGGGTTTCTGCTCTAAAGTGTTTTTTAGCAACCCAAATAATGGTTTGCAGATCGCGCAGGCCACCGGGGTTTTCTTTTATGTTAGGTTCGAGATTATACGCTGTGCCGTGGCATTTTCGGTGGCGTAAATGTTGCTCTTGTACTTTGGCTAAAAAAAACTCATTTGAGCGCCACACTGGCGTGTCAATTATGTGGTTTTTTAGCTTTTCAAATTCTATATGATTACCAAAGATAAGCCGGCTTTCTAATAAGCTGGTGGCAAAGGTAACGTCTTCACGCTTTTGCTCTATGGCTTGCGCTATAGTGCGAACACTGTGCCCAATCTCTAAATTGAGATCCCAAAGCATGGTAACAAACTGACCTATTTTTTCGCTGATTTCAGCGTTTGGTTGTTGTGTTACTAGTAGCAAAAAGTCGATGTCGGAATAGGGGTGTAATTCACCTCGTCCATAACCACCTACGGCTATAAGTGCTAGGTCGGGTTCGTGCGCTAAATCATAAACATGAAACAGTTTGATCAGCAAACGATCTATGAATTCAGCCCTGGCATTAATTAAATTACCAACCGGTTGTTTAGAAAACTCATTAAAAAGCCATTTATAAAAATAGCTAGAACAATCGCGATAATCACTAAGTTGCTCTGCGTCGCTAAGCAACTTTTTTACTTTGTTGGGTAATGCCACCGGGGCTGATTCCTTATTTATACGAGTTCATTTTGATAAATAAATAGCTATCAAGTTGAACGGGTATTTTAATGCTCAATGATCCTGTCGATTGTATCATCTGATCGTAGCGTTAAAATTTCAACACCATTTTCAGTTACTAACAAAGTATGTTCCCACTGGGCTGACAAGCTACGGTCACGTGTAACCACAGTCCAATCATCTTTAAGTAGTTTACATTGGCGTTTGCCCGCATTGACCATAGGCTCAATAGTTAAACACATGCCGGCTTTTAATACTTCGCCAGTACCTGCTTTGCCATAGTGCATTACTTGTGGCTCTTCGTGAAACCCTGCGCCAATACCATGGCCACAGTATTCACGAACAATTGAGTAGTTGAAGCTTTCAGCATATTTTTGAATTGCTTCGCCAATATCGCCTAAACGCACACCTGGTTTTACCATTTTAATGGCAATGTAGAGGCTTTCTTGTGTTACTTCTGCAAGGCGTTTACCTTGAATGTTAGGGGTACCAACATGGAACATTTTAGAAGTGTCGCCGTGGTAGCCATCTTTAATTATGGTAACGTCAATATTAATACTGTCGCCATCTTTTAATGGCTTTTCGTTTGGAATACCATGGCAAATAACATGGTTTACAGAGGTACAAACTGATTTTGGAAAACCATGATAATTTAATGGAGCAGGGATTGCTTGTTGCACATTAACAATATAATCATGACAAATTGTATTTAGCTCATCGGTGGTCACGCCCGGCACTACATATGGGCCGATCATTTCAAGTACATCTGCCGCTAAGCGCCCAGCTACGCGCATTTTCTCTATTTCTTCAGGGGTCTTAATAATAGCGCTCATTGAAGCTCCAAAGTTGAGTTTTTAACATTTATCGTCGCACAATTTTTGCACGCGATGTTGAGTATTTAATTTTAATATGGTATAAAGCGCGCCGTCTTTTTACAAATAAATTCTTTAATGATTTTTTGTATTTAAGGCAAACACAATTTTATTTTAACACACACACGTATCGTCACATACACTTGGGTGCATTAGAAGTTTAAATACTTCGGTGTTGGTGCTATGGGATATGTGGAGGCCTAACCCTAAACAACTATAGAGGATCTATAAAATGGCAAACGTTTCAATGCGCGATATGCTTCAAGCTGGTGTTCACTTTGGTCACCAAGCACGTTACTGGAACCCTAAGATGAAGCCTTTCATCTTCGGCACACGTAACCGTGTACATATCATCAACCTTGAGCAAACTGTACCAATGTTCAACACTGCACTTAAGTTTTTATCTGGTGCTGCTGCAAACAAAGGTAAAGTTCTTTTCGTTGGTACTAAGCGTGCAGCAAGCGAAGCAGTGAAAGAATCTGCAATCGCAAGCGACCAGTACTATGTAAACCACCGTTGGTTAGGTGGCATGTTGACTAACTGGAAAACAGTTCGTCAATCAATCAAGCGTCTTAAAGACCTTGAAATACAAAGCCAAGACGGTACTTTCGAGAAGTTAACTAAGAAAGAAACGTTAATGCTTAACCGCGAAATGGAAAAGCTTGAGAAGAGCCTTGGCGGAATCAAGAACATGGGCGGTCTTCCAGACGCGCTTTTCGTTATTGATGCTGACCACGAGCACATTGCTATCCGTGAAGCTAACAACCTAGGCATTCCGGTTGTTGCAATTGTTGATACTAACTCGAACCCAGATGGCGTTGATTTCATCGTACCTGGTAACGATGATGCTATCCGTGCGGTAAGTCTTTACACTAACGCTGTTGCAACTGCGATCACTGAAGGCCGTGAGAACACACTTGTTGCTCAAGCTGAAAAAGACGATTTCGTAGAAGCTGAGTAATTAGCTGTCTTCAAGTCTTCATCTTTTAAAGGTGAAGACTTGCTATTCTTGTAGAGCGGGTAACCCGCTTATCTAAACCTGATTCAGATTTGAGGAATTACTAATGGCTGTAACTACTGCCCTAGTTAAAGAATTACGCGAGCGTACTGGCGCTGGCATGATGGATTGTAAAAAAGCGTTAACTGAAACTGATGGCGACATCGAGTTAGCGATTGAAAACATGCGTAAAAGTGGCGCGGCTAAAGCAGCTAAAAAAGCAGGCAATATCGCTGCTGAAGGCGCTATCATTATCAAGAAAAATGGTAATGTTGCAGTGCTAGTTGAAGTTAACTGTCAAACAGACTTCGTAGCTAAAGACGTAAGCTTTTTAGCGTTTGCTGATAAAGTAGCAGAAGCTGCAATTGCAGACACTGTGACTATCGAAGACTTACAAGCTAAGTTTGAAGAAGCACGCGTTGAGCTAGTAACTAAAATTGGTGAAAACATTAACGTACGTCGTCTACAGTACATCACAGGTGAAAACCTAGTTGAGTACCGTCATGGTGATCGTATTGGTGTTGTTGTTGCTGGTGTTGCTGATGAAGAAACACTTAAGCACGTTGCAATGCACGTTGCTGCATCAAGCCCTGAGTACTTAACTCCTTCAGACGTTCCTGCTGATGTTGTAGCTAAAGAACAACAAGTACAAATCGAAATCGCGATGAATGAAGGCAAATCTGCTGAAATCGCTGAGAAGATGGTTGTTGGCCGCATGAAAAAATTCACTGGTGAGGTTTCTCTTACTGGTCAAGCTTTCATCATGGAACCTAAGAAAACTGTTGGCGAAATTCTTAAAGAGAAAAACGCAACAGTTACTAGCTTCGTACGTGTAGAAGTTGGTGAAGGTATCGAAAGAAAAGAAGAAGATTTTGCTGCTGAAGTTGCTGCACAAATCGCTGCTGCTAAAGCTAAATAAGATTAACTATTTGTGTAGGGAGTAAAAAAGACATGCAATTAATGTGTTATTTGCTTTTGCTTCACAGCTAGAAATTCTTTAAAATAACCGCGCTTTTATGTTTAACATAAGCGCGGTTATTTTTTATCCATTTTTTATAAAAGTTGGCCCCAATACTATGACTATCAATCGTAAACCTATTTTTAGACGCGTTCTTCTCAAATTAAGCGGTGAAGCTTTAATGGGAGATGAAGGCTTTGGCATCGACCCTAAAGTGTTAGACCGCATGGCTCAAGAAATTAAAGAGCTCGTAGAGCTCGACGTAGAAGTGGGTTTAGTTATTGGCGGTGGAAATTTTTTACGCGGTGGCTCGTTAGCAGAAGCAGGCATGAATCGTGTTGTTGGCGATCACATGGGTATGCTTGCAACCGTAATGAATGGTTTGGCAATGCGTGATGCGCTGCATCGTGCATTTGTAAACTGTCGTTTAATGTCGGCTATTCCACTTCATGGTATGTGTGATGCGTACAATTGGGCTGAAGCAATTAGTTTATTAAAAACGGGCCGCGTAGTTATTTTTGCAGCCGGTACGGGTAACCCATTTTTCACTACCGACTCAGCAGCCTGTTTACGTGGTATCGAAATTGAAGCCGATACGGTAATTAAAGCGACTAAAGTAGATGGCGTTTACAGCGATGACCCAGTTAAAAATCCAGATGCGACACTTTATCGTCATTTAAGTTACAATGAGATAATTGAGAAAGAATTGAAAGTAATGGATTTAGCGGCATTTACATTAGCACGCGATCATAATATGCCATTGAGCGTATTTAATATGAATAAATCAGGCGCATTAAAACGTGTTATTATGGGTGAAGAAGAGGGAACCCTTATTTCTTCACAAGCCTCAGATGAAGTAATTAAATAGATTAGGATTAAACTGTGATTAACGATATTCAAAAAGATGCGCAAGAGCGCATGCAAAAGAGTGTAGCAGCACTGGGCAGCCAGTTATCTAAGATTCGTACTGGTCGTGCTCATCCTGCATTGCTAGATGGTATTATGGTGTCGTATTATGGCTCGCCAACACCGTTAAACCAAGTTGCTAACGTAACAATTGAAGATTCACGTACACTGGCTATTGGTGTATTTGATAAGTCACTTGCGCAAGCGGTAGAAAAAGCAATAATGGCATCTGACTTAGGTTTAAACCCTATGTCAGCAGGTTCAGTTATTCGTGTACCATTGCCAGCATTGACTGAAGAACGTCGTAAAAACTTAATTAAAATTGTTCGTGGTGAAGTTGAAGGCGGTCGTGTTGCAGTACGTAACATTCGTCGTGACGCGAATGGCGATTTTAAAAACTTATTGAAAGATAAAGATATTTCTGAAGATGAAGCGCGTCAAGCTGAAGAAGCAATTCAAAAGATGACCGATAAATTCATTAAAGAAATGGATACTCAATTAGCAGCTAAAGAAGCTGAGTTGATGGAAATCTAAGAAACTAATACGCTGCACTTGGGGTAATAGATTGAACCTATTGCAAGTAAATTCAACGCAGTTAGCGTTAAAAATAGCCACTTGAAATAGATTTATTATCCCGAGTACAGGTTAAATTTATTAGTTTTGAAACGCCGGCTGGGGTATACTAGGCGGCGTTTTTTTATGGAATACTCAATATTTATGGTTCTAGATGCTGACACAATTTCACAGCAATGTTTACCTAAACATGTAGCTATCATCATGGATGGTAACGGGCGTTGGGCGCAAGCCAGAAATAGACCGCGTGTGTTTGGGCATAAAAAAGGTGTGGACGCAGTTCGTCAATCTGTACAGTTTTGTACTAAATTAGGGATACAATCGTTAACCTTATTTGCTTTTAGTAGTGAGAACTGGCGTCGACCTGAAGACGAAGTAAAAACGTTAATGGAGCTTTTTTTATTTGTACTTAGTAAAGAAGTTAAAAAGCTGCATAAAAACAATGTAAAACTGACCATTATTGGAGACTTATCGCGGTTTTCTGAAAGCTTACGCAGTAAAGTAGATACTGCTCAAAAGCTTACAGCAAATAATACCGGGCTGCATTTAAATGTTGCTGCAAATTACGGTGGACGTTGGGATATGGCTAATGCTGCTAAACAACTTGCAGAGCAAGTTGCACAGGGGCAATTAGACCCAGCCGATATTACAGAAGAGCGTATAGCACAGTACATGAGTATGGCAGATCAGGCCGAGCCTGATTTACTAATTCGTACTGGTGGCGATGTCAGAATTAGTAACTTTTTACTCTGGCAAGCAGCTTACGCTGAACTTTACTTTACCGACACACTGTGGCCTGATTTTAATGAAGCAGCATTTGCTGAGGCCATAGCGTGTTACGTTGCCAGAGAGCGACGATTTGGTTGTACGGGCGAACAAATAAAACAATTACTCGCTCAAACCTAAATAGAATAAGGGTCATAATTTTGTTAAAACAACGCATTCTAACCTCACTCGTGCTAGCACCATTAGCGCTTGCTTTGGTTTTTTACACCCCACTGACATTATTTAGTTATTTTGCGGGTGCAATTGTATTAATGGGCGCATGGGAATGGTCTGCTTTTATGGGGCTGTGCAATAAACTTAAGCGCAGCGCTTTTGTACTTTTAGTTGCCGCTTTGCTAGCGTTACTAAACCTGCACTGGCCAATCGAATCACTTTGGCAAGATGGCAAATTGGTAGGTGATGCAAATTACTTATTTACGCTGTCGTTTGCATGGTGGATTGTTGCTAGTTATTTAGTATGGCGCTACCCAGAAATGGCTAAAGCATGGAACGAAGGCATAGTAATGCGCGGTATTGCCGGATTACTAACGTTAGTGCCTTTATGGTTAGCCCTAAATACGCTGCGCAGTGCGCAATATACCGAATCTAGTCATTTTGGCTCTATGCTTATTTTAATGGTTTTAGGAATCGTATGGAGCGCCGATATTGGTGCCTACTTTACAGGTAAAAGCTTTGGTAAGCGTAAGCTCATGCCAAAAGTAAGCCCAAATAAAACTATTGAAGGTTTAGCCGGCGGCGTTGTCGCTGCAGTTATATTTGTGCTTACATTTTGTCATTTTACCGACGTAGATTTAATTGTATGGCCAATTTACGCCATTATGACTGTGTTTATTGCCTTGTTTTCAGCGGTGGGTGATTTGCTTGAAAGCATGTTTAAACGCGAAGCAGGACTTAAAGACAGCGGTAATTGCTTGCCAGGACATGGCGGGATTTTAGATCGTATTGATAGCCTAACCGCAGCCGCACCTATGTTTGTAATGTGTTATGCGTGGACTTTGAGTTTATGAGTGAAAAGCAGCAACTGGTAATTCTAGGGGCTACAGGCTCTATTGGCCTTAATACCTTAGATGTTGTGGCAAGAAATACTCAGCAGTTTAGTGTTTTTGCATTAGCTGCTGGGAAAAATGCTAAAAAAATGGCTGAGCTATGTATTGCGCATCAGCCACGCTATGGCGTTATGGCAACACAAAGCGCTGCTAAGCAATTGTCGTTATATTTAAGTAATACGCCATGTAAAACGCGGGTAATGCATGGTGAGCAGGCTATGAGCGAGCTGTGTGGGCATCCAGAGGTTGATGCTGTCATGTCGGCAATTGTCGGTGCTGCAGGGTTATTACCGACGCTAAGCGCGGTAGAAGCCGGAAAAAAAGTACTGCTAGCCAATAAAGAATCTTTGGTAATGTCGGGTCAGTTGTTTATTGATAAAGTAAAACAACACAAAGCGACATTGCTACCAATAGACAGTGAACATAACGCTATTTTTCAATGTTTACCGTACTCTCTACAAAATGCGCAAGGCGATCAACACCTGCAATCTCATGGCGTAAGTAAAATATTACTTACCGGCTCAGGCGGCCCATTTTTAACCCGTGATATAAATACCCTTAAAGATGTAACCATAGCAGAAGCCGTGGCGCACCCTAATTGGTCTATGGGACAAAAAATATCGGTAGATTCAGCCACCATGATGAACAAAGGGCTTGAGTTTATTGAAGCTAAATGGCTGTTTAACTGCGACCCGAGTGATATTGATGTGGTTATTCATCCTCAGAGTATAATTCATTCTATGGTGCAATATCACGACGGCTCAATTTTAGCGCAAATGGGTAACCCTGATATGCGTACCCCAATTGCCCATGCATTAGCTTACCCTGAGCGCATAAATGCAGGGGTTAAGCCGTTAAACTTTTCAGATATTAGTGACTTTTCGTTCACTAAACCTGACTTTTCTCGTTACCCTAATTTACAACTAGCGATTGATGCGTGTAGCGCAGGGCAAGGCGCAACAACGACAGTGAATGCCGCAAACGAGATCGCGGTAAGTGCATTTTTAAATGGTGAAATTGGTTTTACCGATATATACACAATAAATGCACAGACTCTCGAAGCGGCCACGTACACCAATGTGCAAAGCTTAGATGAAATTTTAGAGTGCGATAGATTAGCGCGTTTAAGCGCATCGCAGTTTATAACAAAAGTGACGCATTAATATGTTCGATTTTTTTTGGAATCTCGGCTCATTTATTTTAGCGCTGGGCATTTTAGTTACAGTACATGAATACGGCCACTTTTGGGTGGCGCGTAAAGCCGGCGTTAAAGTGCTGCGCTTTTCTATCGGCTTTGGTAAACCATTGCTAAAATGGCGTGATAAATACGATACCGAGTACGTTATAGCTGCCATACCTTTGGGTGGTTATGTAAAAATGCTCGATGAGCGGGTTGATGAAGTACCTGCAAATCAGCGTCATTTATCGTTTAATGCTAAGTCGGTACAAGCGCGTATAGCGATTGTTGCTGCGGGGCCCGTTGCTAACTTTATATTTGCTATATTTGCACTTGCCGTTATGTATATGGTGGGTGTGCAATCAGTAAAACCTGTTGTTGGCAGTGTGGTTGAAGGCAGTCGTGCAGCGCAAGCGGGATTAATGCCTAGCCAACAAATTATTAAAATTGGTGATGATGAAATTACCACCTGGCAAGACGCAACCTTTGCGCTTATGTCGAGTTTAGGTGATAAAAGCGTTGCAGTAACTGTACGTAACGAAAACTATCAGCAGCAAACAAAAATGCTCAATTTAGACGGCTGGAAACTTGATCAGCAAGACGTGCCACCATTGAGCTCTCTAGGCATAGTACCATTTAGGCCACAAGCAACACTTAGTATTGCTGCGGTTACTAAAAGCTCTGCTGCAGAGCTGGCAGGGTTAAAAATAAATGATACTATTGTGGCTGTAAATGGCGAAACAATAAGCAATTGGCAGCAATTAGTTAATCTTATTACCCAATCGGCTAACAAATCATTACAATTTAGTGTAAAAAGACAAGACACTATAAAAATAATATCGGTAATACCTCAAGCTAGGGTTAACGCTCAGGGCATAGAGCAAGGCTTTTTAGGGGTTGCACCAATAGTAGAAAAATGGCCGCAAGGTTATATAGAAACTAGACATTATGGCCCGCTCGATAGTATTGTGCGAGGTAGTAAAGAAACGTGGCGATTAATTACCCTTAGCTTTGATATGATAGGTAATTTAATTACAGGCCAGATTTCGGTTAAAAATTTAAGTGGCCCAGTAGGCATTGCCGTAGGCGCGGGGACTAGCGTAAGCTACGGTTTCGTTGCGTTTTTAAGCTTTTTAGCACTGATCAGTGTTAACTTGGGTGTATTTAATTTATTGCCCTTGCCAGTGCTTGATGGCGGACACTTAATGTATTACATAATTGAACTTTTTCGTAAAAAGCCAGTCTCTGAAAAGACACAAGAGTTTGGTTTTAAAGTGGGTGCGTTACTACTCATTTTTTTAACATGTTTCGCTTTGTTCAATGATGTATCGCGTTTGTCGTTTTAACGTGACAATGACTAATTAGAACCACGATTGTACAGCTCGTAAATTTACTTTTCGATGCTAAGCGGTAATACAGTTGTAAAGGATAAATATAATAAAATGGCTATAAAAAAACATTTGGTAGTTTCAAGTTTATTGGGTGCAAGCTTTGCAGCCCTAGGCCAAAACTCCTTTATTGTTGAAGATCTCAAAGTTGAGGGTTTACAGCGTGTAGCACTGGGTGCTGCATTAACGCATATTCCTATTAACGTGGGCGATAATGTTGATGAGTACACGATTTCAAAAACAATCAAGTCTCTCTACCGCTCAGGTCACTTTGACAATATAAAAGCGCTACGCGACGGTAATAACGTTGTTTTTAAAGTAACTGAACGCCCAACAATTAGCTTTATTGAGTTTGATGGCAATAAAGATATTAAAGATGAGCAGCTTAATCAGTCACTTGATCAGCAAAATATTCGCCAAGGCGAGCCACTAGATAAAACCGTTATTGATAATATAGAAAAAGGCTTAACTGAATTTTTCCACAGTATTGGTAAATACAACGCTAAAGTTGATATTAGTATCACTAAACTGCCGCGTAACCGGGTTAAACTTAAATTAAAATTTGATGAAGGTGATGCTGCATCAATTCGTCAAATTAACTTGGTAGGTAATGAACTTTTTTCTAATGAAGAGCTATTACAACTGGCTGAGTCGCAACAAGACTTACCTTGGTGGCAGTTTATGGGCAGCGACCGCTACCAAAAACAAACCATTGAAGGCGATTTAGAAAAAATTCGTAGCTTTTATTTAGACCGTGGTTACCTACGTTTTAACATAGACTCTACCCAAGTGTCGGTTAGCCCAGAGCGTGAGTCTGTATACGTTACAGCTAACTTAACAGAAGGGGTTAAATATAAAGTTAAAGGTTTTGACTTTATTGGTGACTTACTTGGTCGCGAAGACTTAATTAAAAGTGTTATTCCACTACGAGCGGGTGAGTTATATAACGGCTCAGTGGTTACCTCTTCAGAAGAATTTATAAAAAGCTACTTAGCGCGTTTTGGTTATGCCAATGCTGAAGTACGCACAATTCCGCAAATTGATGACGAAAATCAAGAAGTACAACTAACCTTATCGGTTAACCCTGGTAAGCGTGTTTATGTGCGCCGGATTATTGTTGGTGGTAACCAAAGTACTGCAGATGAAGTGCTACGCCGCGAAATGACACAGCTTGAAGGCGCATGGTTATCTAACCAAAGCTTAGAGCGTTCAAAATTACAAATTCAGCGTTTACCTTATATGGAAAAAGTTGATTTTAACGTTGTGCCAGTCCCAGGTGTTGATGACCAAGTAGATGTTGATTTTACTGTAAAAGAGCAGTCGGCTGGTAGCTTTAATGCCGGCTTAGCGTACGGCTCATACCTAGGTTTACAGTTTAATATTGGTGTAACAGAATCTAACTTTTTAGGTACTGGTAATCAAATAGGCTTTAATATTAATACCTCGCGTGGTTCTGAGCGTGTGAGCGTGTCTTATACCGACCCATACTTCACGCCAGATGGCGTATCGCAAGGTAGCAGTATTTTTTACAGTAACTACGATGCAAGTAAGTTTAGTTTGATCGACTATAAGTCGAAAAGCTATGGATTGGGGACTAATATAGGCTTCCCAATTGATGCGGTTAACCGCATTAACTTTGGTGTTCGTTGGATTCAAGAAGAGCTTTCAGATATTGCAGAGTACGAGCAAACGCGTGTACTGCGTGAAACCTTCTTAGACCAAGACAACCCAGATGCTGGTTTTGACTTTACTAAATATGAGTTAAGTGCTGGCTGGTCTCGCGTTACGGTAAACCGTGGTTTATTCCCAACAGCGGGCTCACGTCAAACGCTAAACTTAACAGCAACAACGCCGAATTCTGACTTAAAATACTTTAAGTTAAACTATGATTCGCGTTTTTACTGGCCAATATCGAACGACCATCGCTGGGTGTTCTCAACCCGTGCGGCGTTAGGTTACGGTAATGGTTATGGCTCAACTAACGGCTACGACCAAGTACTGCCATTCCAAGAATACTTCCGTATTACTGAAATGGAACTACGTGGTTTTGACCGAAATACAATTTTACCACGCGCAATTGCACGTATACCGCAATCAATTCCGGGTACACCTTTACCAGACGGCTCAACCACAGGTAATATAGGCGGCTCATCTGAATTTGATGTGCTAGTACCACAAGGTCGAATTGGTGGTAATGCTAAAGCGGTAGCAGGTATGGAATTAATTGTACCTACACCGTTTTTAGATGAAGAAAATACCAGTTCAGTACGTACCAGTTTCTTTGTTGATGCTGCTAACGTATGGGATACCGAGTTTAACGTAGACCGTTACCAAAATTTAGCAGCCGATGAGCGAGCTAAATTAGATGATTACTCTGATCCAATGCGTTTTAGGGTTTCAACCGGTTTATCATTACAGTGGATCTCTCCAATGGGTCCAATGCTGATTAGTTTTGCGTATCCATTGCAAAAAGAAGAAGATGACGATACGAAGACCATCAGTTTTAATATTAGTAACAGCTTTTAAAGGAGTTTTTTGTGAATAAATTATTTAAATCAACGGCAGTAGCTGTTTTAGCAACACTTATGATGGGCACCTCGGTAAGTGCATTTGCACATAAAGTAGGTATTGTAGACATGCAAGAAATCTACAAGCAAATACCACAAATGGCTAAAATTGAGCAATCTCTACAAACTGAGTTTGCAGAGCGCCGTCAAGAGTTAGAAAAGCTACAAGGCGATATTCGCTTTGAAGCTGAAAAGTTCAAGCGTGAAAGTACCACTATGAGCCAAGCGCAAAAAGATAAACTGCGTGACAAAATTCAGGGTATGCAAAAAAACCTTGCTGAAGTAGGTCGTCCTCTTGAGCAAGAAATTAAAGCACGCCAAAACCAAGAGCTTGCAAAAGTGCAGGGTTTAATTATCAAAACAATTGAAGACATTGCTAAAGATGGCGACTTTGATGAAGTTAAAGTTAAAGATACAACTATTTACTTTAACCCTAAAAAAGTAACTGATCTTTCTAATAAAGTAGTTGCTGCAGTGAGTAAGAAATAATTAAGTTATGCAAAATTATACGCTTTCGCAAATAGCGGAACTTCTAAGCGCCGAGCTGCAAGGTGATGGCGCTTTAGAAATAACAAAAATAGCAACACTTGCACATGCCCGCTCAGGGCATATTGCATTTTTAGCGAATAAGAAATATCGCTCGCAACTTGAAGCGACTCAAGCCAGTGCTGTCATTGTTAGTGAAGCAGATGCTCCTTACTTTAACGGCAATAAACTAATAGTTTCAAATCCGTATGTAAGTTACGCCAAGCTTGCGCAATTAATGGATACGACGCCACGCTCTGCCGCAACAGGCATTCATCCAAGCGCGGTTGTTCACCCAAATGCGACAGTAAGTAAAAGTGCCGCTATTGGCGCTAATACGGTAATTGAAAGCAATGCGATAATTAACGATAACGTACAAATTGGTCCGAACAGTTTTATTGGTGAAGGTGTTAAAATAGGCTCAGGCACTAAGCTTTGGTCGAATGTAACTATTTATCATAATGTTGAAATTGGCTCAGATTGTTTGTTGCAAGCCAATAGCGTTATAGGTAGTGATGGTTTTGGTTATGCTAATGAGCGTGGGCAATGGATTAAAATTCCTCAGCTTGGCTCTGTTATTATTGGTGATAAAGTTGAAATTGGCGCAAGTACTACAATTGATCGTGGTGCACTTGACGATACTATTATCCATAGTAATGTAATTATTGATAACCAATGCCAAATAGCACATAACGTTGAAGTTAACTCAGGCACAGCTATTGCTGGTTGTACTGTACTTGCTGGTAGCGTCACCATAGGTAAAAACTGCCAAATTGGCGGCATGACAGCAATTAATGGTCACATGAGCGTCTGTGATGGTGTTATAATTACGGGTATGAGTATGGTGACAAAATCAATCACCGAGCCAGGTATCTATTCATCTGGTATACCTCATACTACAAACAAAGAATGGCGTAAATCAATCGCTCACTTGCGTAACCTTTCTGAAATGAAAAGCCGTATTAAAGCACTTGAGCAATTAAATAAGCCATAAACGTTGAACACTAATGAGGATGCTATTTTGGCAAACGAATTAAATAGCCTTGATATTCAAGAAATTTTAAGTTTATTACCGCATCGCTACCCGATGTTATTAGTTGATAGAGTAATTGACTTTACACCTGGCAAATCTTTGCATGCTATTAAAAATGTGACTATAAACGAACCCATTTTTACCGGGCATTTCCCAAATCAGCCAATTTTTCCGGGTGTATTAATATTAGAAGCCATGGCTCAAGCAACTGGGTTACTTGGCTTTAAAACGGTTGAAAACCGTAGCGAAAATGAATTGTATTTGTTTGCAGCTGTAGATAATGCACGTTTTAAAAAACCAGTACTTCCTGGTGATACTATGCATTTACATGTTGAGTTTTTAAAAGAACGTCGTAATTTATGGAAGTTTGCAGCAGAAGCAAAAGTCGATGGCAAGCTAGTATGTAGCGCCGAAATTATGTGTGCGAGAAGAGAGTTTTAATTGTGATTCATCCAACGGCAATAATCGAACCAGGCGCGACACTAGGCAGCAATGTTTCAGTGGGACCATATAGTTATATTGGCAATGATGTTGTCATTGGTGATAACTGTATTATTGAGTCTCATGTTGTAGTTAAAGGCCCATCAACTATCGGTTCTGGAAATCATATTTTTCAGTTTGCGTCGGTTGGTGAAGCATGCCAAGACAAAAAGTACAACAACGAACCAACATCGCTCACTATTGGTGACAATAATATTATTCGTGAATGCGTTACAATTCACCGTGGCACAATTCAAGATCAGGGCGTAACTATTATAGGTAGTAATAACCTGTTTATGGCCTATACCCATGTTGCTCACGATGCAGTGATTGGCGATAATGTTATATTTGCTAATAACGCCAGTGTAGCAGGGCATGTACATATTGGTGACTGGGTTATTCTTGCGGGCAACTCAGGTATACATCAGTTTTGTAAGGTAGGCGCACATGCATTTGTAGGCATGTATTCAGCTATTAATAAAGATGTACCACCATTTGTTACCACTATAGGTATACCTGCAGGTCCAGTTGCAATTAATACTGAGGGCATGAAACGCCGTGGTTTTCAAAGCGATGAGATAATGGCTGTACGCCGTGCTTATAAAGTATTTTATCGTAAAAGCCTAGGTGTAGATGAAGCAATTGAGTCACTTAGCGAAGATGCGCAAAAGTATCCAGCAGTACAGTTAATGATAGATTTTGTTAAAAGCTCAGAGCGCGGTATCGTACGATAAACGCCTTTTAGCTTATATAAAAAACCACCTAAGAGTAATCGATGGTGGTTTTTTATTGCTTATTATTTATAATTATTAGTGAGTAATTCAGGATCAGCTCAGGCAAGTAGCTGTAGGCTAGTTGCTAATTATATCAATTACATAAGCTATTAAATGATACTTAAAAAACTCACTGTTACTTTTATTGCTATTATCCTTGCAGGTTGTAGTAGTCAACCACTTGTAAAATCAAGCTCAGGGGAGCTGACACAGCTTGGCAAAGCATCATTTTATGCCGATAAATACCAAGGAAGAACCACCGCAAATGGCGAACGCTTTGATCAGCAAGCAGCAACGGCAGCGCATCTTAAGCTGCCCTTTGGTACTAAAGTGAAAGTAACAAACCTAGCAAATAATAAGTCGGTAATAGTGAGAATTAACGACCGAGGTCCTTATATACGCGGGCGTATTATAGATTTATCGAGCAGTATGTTTAAAAAGATAGCCGACCCTAAAGTCGGCGTTATTGATGTACAAGTTACCGTAATAGATAAAGCGAATTAAAAACGGATAGTAAGTGACGTGTAAGCAGGATCGCTAAGTAATTGCTGATGGGTGCCTTGTGCTATTACGCGCCCATCCTCTAACCAAATAATATTATCCATATGTTCAAGCAGGGCTGGATCATGGGTAATAGTAAGCACACTGGCGTTACTCATAACTTGCATAATGGCATGCATTACACTTTGTTTAGATTGATTATCTAGCCCTTCTGTTGGCTCATCAAGCACTAAAATAGCGGGGTTTTGCAATAAAGCCTGCGCAATCGCAATCCGCCTCGACTGACCTTGTGATACATTACGCCCACCGGTACCTAAGCGGGTATTTAACCCCGATTTTAACTCAGTAAACCACGGGCTAAGTTGTGCATGCGCTAGTGCATCTAGCATTTGCGCTTTAGTTGCATTAGGCGCTGCATAGCATAGGTTTTCTTTTAAAGTGCCATCAAAAATATGATGCTGTTGAGCCAAAATATTAATTAACCTTGCTCGATTATCATTACTTAATAAATGCAAATCAACGCAGTTGCCTTGCTCACTCAAGGTAATATTGCCTTGTTGCAGTGGCCATAAACCGGTGAGTAAGTTAACTAAGGTGGTTTTACCGCTGCCGCTTCTACCAACAATGGCCACTTTTTGCTGCGGCTTTAGCTCAAAACTCACGTCATTTAATGCTGGGTGTTTATCGTAACAATAACTAATGTTCTTAAGTGTTAGTGAGGGATTTTGCAAAGCCAAATTATTATTTATAGCGGCATCATATTGCGTATTAGCATTTGCGGCTTTATCTTCAAGCGTAAATAAACGTTCAGCTGCTTTTAACACATTTGGTAATTCAATAAACGCATTTGGCAGGAGTAACACACTCTCAAAGCTGGCGAGCACAAATAGGCTTAGCATTGCCAGCTCAACATTAACCATGGCATTACTGTAAACCAGGGGCGCTATGGTCACAATACTTGCGATCATGGCCAGTTGTACAACTAATAAGCTTAAACCATCGGTATTAGCCAGCGCCTTGTGGCGAATAAACAGTTGCTGATTATACTGCTCGCTTAAATCATCGCACTTAGCAATTTGCTGCTCCCGAGCTTGGTAAATACTTAGTTCTCTAAGGCCGGATAAAGTGTCGGAAAGCTCAGAGCGCAGCTGTGCACTTAACTGTGTTTCTTTGTGGCTGTTTTTATTTAATTTAGCGCTAAGAAAAGCAGGTAAAACGACGCCAATCAGAACAATGCCAGTAAAACAAATAAGTGCGACATCGGCGTTGTATGCCGACATAAACAGCATAATAATAGGCACGCTTAATAGCGCAACTAACATAGGTAATAATACGTTTAAGTAAAACTTATCTAGCGCGTCTACATCGTTTTGGAGCCGATTAACTAAATCGGCGCTGCGGCTCATTGCTAAGTCAACATTATTGAGTTTACTGAGGGTAGAGAACACACTAACGCGAATTTCACTTAGCATTAAAAACGTAGCATTGTGAGTTACTAAGCGTTCCCCATACCGTGATGCGGTGCGTACAATCGCTAAAAAGCGAATAGTACCCGCTGGAGTAAAGTAATTCATTTGTGTACCGGCAATACCGGCTGCCGCCATTGAGGCTAAAAACCAGCCCGATATAGCCAGTAACCCCACATTAGCAAGTACTGTAATTGTGGCTAAAAAGGTACCCAACAACATAGCTTTGTAGTGAGGACGGCACAGTTTTAGTAAGCGAATAAAATTATGCATGAACTGCTCCTTGCTGTGCTGTTTGCAGTAAAGTGGCAAACTCACCATCTTCAGCCGCTAAGCTATTAAAGCAACCTTGCTGAGCTATCTTGCCATTGTGCATTACAATAAGTTGCTCAGCATTTTTGACAGTATTGAGCCGATGGGCAATAACTAGCACTAAATTATTTTTTGCATAATCAGCTATAGCATGTTGAATAACTTGTTCGGTTTCGCTATCAAGGTGCGCAGTAGGTTCGTCAAGTACCAATACAGGTGCTTGTTTTATAAAAGCACGCGCAAGGGCAATGCGTTGCTTTTGACCACCAGAAAGTCCCTCACCTTGCTCGCCAATTAAAGTATTAAAACCATCAGGCAGTGCCTTTATAAAGCCCAAAGCGCCTGCTTGCTTTGCTGCATGCTCAAGCTCTTGTTGCGTTGCATTAGGCTTTGCTAATTTAATATTGGCAGCAATAGTGTCGTAAAATAACGTGGCTGATTGCGGTATCCACGCAATGTGGCTTTGTAATTGCCCAATATGTGCAGTACTTAAAATTTGCTGATTAATACTTATATGCTTAATGACCTCGGGGTGAAACCCCAATAAACAATCAAACAGGGTACTTTTACCCGAGCCACTGGCACCAACAACGGCAATTAACCCTTTGTTGGGTAGAGATAAGTTTATATTTTTTATTCCTTCGTCACTATTTGGGTAGGTAAAGCTAAGGTTATTAACTGTAATTGAGCTAATAGTAGCGCTAATTTTGTCAGTAGTGTGTTCGCTTTGTTGCTCAGGCAATGGGGCATTTAAAATTATTAGCATGTCGGCGGCGGCACTTATACCTTGCAAGCGCGCATGATAGTGGCTGCCTAATTGACGCAGCGGCAAATAAAATTCAGGCGCTAACAGTAAAACCACAAAACCAGTGGCAAAATCAAGTGTGCCAAAAAACAATCTAAAACCAATAATAACCGCCACTAAGGCCACACTAATGGTTGCTAAAAACTCCAATGCAAATGATGATAAAAAAGCAATTTTTAATACGCTAAGTGTTGCGTGTCTAAAGTCATCAGATATTTTAGCAATTTGTTTTAGCTCTAAGCGAGTGGCGTTAAATAGTTTAAGTTGGGTAAGCCCTTGTACGCGATCAAAAAAGTAATTTCCTAATACCGCCAGTTGTTGCCAACGTTGTTGATTAAGCGCTTCGGCTTTTGAGCCAACTAAAATCATAAAAAAAGGAATAAGCGGCGCAGTTAATAAAAATATTAGCCCAGCTTTGTAATCTGTCGGAAAAATAACGATTAATATAGCCAGCGGAATAAGCGCACTGTAGGCAACGCCAGGTAGGTACTTAGCATAATAATCGTGTAGCGCTTCTACACCATTGTGCAATGTATTGAGGGTAGCACCTTGGCCATGTTGCTCTACATAGCTTGGCCCAAGCAGGCTAAGCTTATTAAGTAGGGTTTGGCGCATTGCCGACTTTATTTTAAGTGCAGCATAAGCGCTAAAGCGTTCACTTAGTGTTAAAAATACCGCGCGCAGTAAAATAATACCGGCCAAAGGCCATAATAAGTAGGTGATTTCAGCCAAACTATACTGTTCAAAAATTACATTATGAATAGCTTGAGCAAGTAAATAAGCACCTGCAATCATGAGTAATGCGTTAACAGTACCCAGTGCAATGCTCAGCTTTAATAGCATTGCAGCGGGTTTACTTTGACGCTTTAAAAAAGCGCGCAAAGACTGCTGTTGCGCGCGATCAGGGCGGGTGTTAGTCGTCATTTTTAGTTGTGTTAGTCTCTTTTAATAAATCATGCATTACTTGCTCGTCATCAGCAATACTGTCTTTATTTTGCTGAAACTCATACCACATTACATTTATTACACCTAAGGTACAGGCTAAAAGTACACCTAAAATCCAAGCGAAATACCACATAGTTTAGTCTCCTTAGTAGCTACCGTGAGGGTTGTTTTCTATTTCTTCTACCGTAACGCGGCGCCACATTTTTACGTAACACCAGGTGGTGTAAGATAAAATAATTGGCACAAAAATAACTACGGCAACAAACATAACGTTAAGCGTCATATGGCTCGACACCGCATCCCAAATAGTTAAACTAATATTTGGGTTATTACTCGATGGCATAATAAAGGGGAACAGTGATACGCCTGCCGTCATAATAATGCCTATTAACATTAAGCTAGTTGAAGCAAGCCCTAATGCGGGTTTATTTAATTTAGAGAACAACAATGCACTGAGTGCCATTGCAAACGCTAAAATAGGGAAGGTCATAGTCCAAGGGCGCTCACTGTAATTAGTTAGCCAAGCACCTTGCGCAGTTGTAACTACTTTTGCCAGTGGGTCGGCATGGCTTTGTGTATCCGGCATAGATACAATTTGATAACCCGTTAAATTAGCAACCCAAAAACCAGCTGCTGCAAATAGCACAATAAATAGAATAAGTGCATAACGACCATATTGCCCTGAGCGCTCTGCAACTAAGCTAGCAGTACGCAATTGTAGCCACATACCTGCATGAGCTATTAACATAGTAATACTAATTACACCTACTAACAGTGCAAATGGGTTAAGTAGTGCAAAAAACGAACCTTGGTAACTTACTCGTAAAAAATTATCAATGCTAAAAGGCACACCTAAAAATAGGTTACCAAAGGCCACACCAAATACTAATGCAGGAATGGCACTACCAGCAAATAAGCCCCAGTCCCAGTTATTACGCCAGCGTTTTGAATCTACTTTACTGCGGTAATCAAACCCAAGTGGTCTAAAAAATAATGCAAACAATACCAGCATCATAGCAAAATAAAAGCCTGAAAAAGCCGCTGCATATACCATAGGCCACGCGGCAAATAGTGCACCACCGGCGGTAATAAACCATACTTGGTTGCCATCCCAATGCGGGCCAATAGTATTAATAACGGTGCGGCGCTCTGAATCAGTTTTACCCACTAGGCGCAGCAGCATAGCAACGCCCATATCCATGCCGTCGGTAATTGCAAAGCCAATTAGCAGTATGCCTATGATCAACCACCACAGCATTTTTAATGTTTCATAATCAAAAATCATGATTGCTCTCCTCTACCTTCAGTGGTGTTATTAGGTAGTTCAAAGTGATACTTACCGGTATGTAGTGAGCTTGGGCCTTGCTTAATAAAGCGTAGCATTAACCAACCTTCAACAATGGCTAAGCCGGTATAAAATACAATAAACCCAGTTAAGCTAATTAAAATATCGTTTACCGTTAGCGTAGAAGTTGCTAAAAAGGTTGGTAATATTTCAGAAATAGCCCAAGGCTGGCGACCATATTCAGCCACAATCCAACCAAATTCAATGGCTATCCACGGCAGTGGAATACTTAAAACAGTAGCCCATAACAGCCAACGTTTTTGCTCAATAACTCGCTGCGCGTTATAGTAAAAAGCAAGAATAAACACACCCAGCATTAATACGCCACAGCCAACCATAATACGAAAAGACCAAAACATTGGGCCCACTTTAGGAAAAGAGTCTTTAACTGCTTTTTGAATTTGCTCTTCTGTGGCATCTACTACATCAGATGTATAACGCTTCAGTAATAGGCCGTAGCCTAAATCGTCTTTTAGGGTGTTAAATTTAGCGACGTTTTCAGGCGTGTCATCACCAGCGCGCAGTTTTACTAGGTATTCGTACGCAATCATACCGTTACGAATTCGCACTTCGTGTTGTTTTTCTAGATCGTTAATACCGGTCACTTGCTCATCGAGCGAGCGAGTTGCAATAAGCCCTAATGCATACGGGATTTTTACAGCGCCGTGAGTTACCTGCTTTTCTGAATCTGGGAAACCTATAAGTGTAAACGCTGCTGGAGCTTCTTCGGTATGCCATTCTGCTTCAATGGTGGCCAGTTTTACTTTTTGCACTTCGCCTACTTCATAACCCGATTCATCGCCGAGCAAAATAACACAAAAAATAGAGGCTAAACCAAAGCCAGAGGCGACTGAAAACGAGCGTTTAGCAAAGGCTAAGTCGCGTCCTTTTAAAATATAATAACCACTAATACCGAGCACAAACATAGATGCAGCAACATAACCTGCAGATACGGTATGAATAAATTTAACCTGTGCTACAGGGTTAAATACCAGCTCTGCAAAGCTGGTCATTTCCATGCGCATGGTTTGGTAATTAAACTCGGCACCTACTGGGTTTTGCATCCAGCCGTTGGCAATTAAAATCCATAACGCCGACATGTTAGTACCAATTGCCATTAAAAAGGTAGCACCTAAGTGCTGGCGTTTAGAGAGTCTATCCCAACCTAAAAAGAACATACCCACAAAGGTCGATTCTAAAAAGAATGCCATTAACCCTTCAATAGCAAGGGGAGCACCAAAAACATCACCTACGTAATGGGAGTAATAAGACCAGTTGGTACCAAACTCAAACTCCATGGTAAGACCCGTAGCCACACCAATTGCAAAGTTAATACCAAACAATTTCCCCCAAAACTTAGTCATATCGCGATAAATTTCACGACCGGTCATAACATAAACCGATTCCATAATAACTAAGATCCAAGTCATACCTATAGTTAAAGGTACAAATAAGAAGTGAAAGAGGGCGGTAACAGCGAACTGCAATCGCGATAGATCCACAAAGGTTTCATCTATCATGTTTAGCTCCTAAATATGTGATGTAGTTACAGCACAAAGCAATAATTTGACGGGTGCGTTGGTTTTATAAGGTTTCAGTAATTACTGAAAGTTGCGTTAGTATTTACTTTTGACCATTTGAAGTCAATATTTATATTAGTAAAACTCAATATAAGCGGTTAGTGCTTAATCAGTATCAAAAGCATACAGTACCTGGGCTATTTTTAGCAAATTTAAGCACTTAGTTTTAAGCATTTAATCCAATACGAAAACGCGGTAAACTAGGTTCAATTAACGCCCAGAGCCTGTTAACCCATAAAGGCAAACAGGCCCTAGTTTACGTGTGAAAAAATCAAATGAATAAAGATCAAAAACAACTACGAATTGGTATTGTGGCAGGTGAACTGTCGGGCGATATTTTAGGTGAAGGCTTAATTAAAGCACTTAAAAAGCATTTTCCCGATGCGATTTTTGAAGGTATAGCGGGCCCTAAAATGCAGGCGCAAGGCTGTAACACGCTTTACGACATGGATGAATTGTCGGTAATGGGGTTGGTTGAAGTATTAGGGCGCCTACCACGCTTACTTAAAATACGTAAACAACTGGTGCAACATTTTATTGATAACCCACCTGATGTATTTATTGGCATAGATGCGCCCGATTTTAACTTGCGCGTAGAAAAACCCCTTAAAGACGCCGGAATTAAAACAGTACAATACGTAAGCCCCTCGGTTTGGGCATGGCGAGAAAAGCGCATTCATACCATAAGTGCTGCTACTAACTTAGTGCTTGCATTATTACCGTTTGAAAAAGAATTTTACGATAAGCACCAAGTACCTTGTACATTTGTAGGGCACACATTAGCAGACGATATAGCACTTGAGCACGACGATAGCAAAGCCCGCAAAGAGCTAGGTTTAAGCCCTGATGATAAAGTACTTGCCCTGCTACCTGGTAGTCGCGGCTCAGAAGTAGGCTTATTAAGCGAAACCTATATTAAAACAGCCGTGCAGTTACAAGCGCAAAACCCAGCACTTAAAATTGTGGTGCCATTGGTTAACGCCAAACGCAAAGCGCAGTTTACTGAAATTTTAAATGCTACTGCGCCAACGCTTAAAATTAGTTTGCTGGATGGGCAATCAAAACAAGCTATGCAAGCAGCCGATGCTATTTTATTAGCGTCGGGTACTGCCACACTTGAGGGCATGCTGTATAAAAAGCCCATGGTAGTGGGTTATAAAATTAAACCACTGAGCTATTGGATTTTTAAAACCTTATTTACCTTTAATATAAAGTATTTTTCATTGCCGAATTTATTGGCCGATGAAGAACTCGTACCCGAGTTTTTGCAAAGTGAGTGCAATGTAGCTAATTTAACGCAAGCACTTACGCCTATGCTAAATACCGATAACCAAGCATTAAAAGCACGCTTTTTAGCGATCCACAAAAAAATTAGGTTAAATGCCAGCGAACAAGCAGCCAATGCTGTAGCGGAGTTAATAAATGCAAATTGAACGACCCAATGTAGCCCTTATTGCCGGTGTTGACGAAGTAGGGCGTGGCCCCCTTGTTGGCGACGTAGTTACTGCTGCCGTTATTTTAGATCCCTCAAAGCCTATTGCAGGTTTAGCAGATTCAAAAAAATTAACGGATAAAAAACGCCAAGCGCTTGCCATTGAAATTCAAGAAAAAGCATTGTGTTACGCGTATGGTCGTTGCAGCCCAACAGAGATTGATGAACTAAATATTCTGCACGCCACTATGCTTGCCATGACTCGCGCAGTAGAGGGGCTAAGCACGCAACCTGAATTTGTATTTATAGATGGCAACCGCCTACCTAAGTTAACCATGCCAGCGCAAGCAATAGTAAAAGGCGACAGCTTAGTAGCCGAAATTTCAGCCGCTTCTATTTTAGCTAAAGTAGCGCGCGACAACGAAATGGTAGAGCTAGATAAACGCCACCCAGAATATGGTTTTGCAGGGCATAAAGGCTATCCAACCAAAGCGCATTTTGCAGCACTTGAGCAATATGGCGCAATAAAGGAGCATCGTAAAAGCTTTAAACCAGTGCAACGTGTATTAGCGCAAGCCAAGGGTGAGGCGTAAACATGGCAGCTCCAGATTTTGTTCACTTAAGAGTTCACTCTGATTTTTCGATGGTTGATGGCCTTGCCAAAACCAAGCCAATTGTAGCCAAAGCACAAGAACTACAAATGCCGGCAATTGCTATTACCGACCAAATGAACTTATGTGGCTTAGTGCGTTTTTACGAAACAGCCCACAGCACAGGTATAAAACCTATAGTGGGTGCTGACTTTTGGCTACGCAGCCCTGAGTTTGAAAACGAGCCAAGCCGCATTACTATTTTAGCAAAAGACAATCAAGGTTATAAAAACCTCACTTTATTAATATCTAAAGCATATCAGCGCGGGCATGTATTTCATCGCCCGGTGATTGATCGTGATTGGCTAATAGAACTTAAAGCCGGGTTAATAATACTCTCTGGTGCAAAAGACGGTGATTTAGGTAAAGCGTTATTAAAAAATAATCCGAGTGTTATTGAATCGGTTGTTAGTTTTTATAAACAGCATTTTAGTGATAACTACTACCTTGAGCTGGTGCGAACTAATCGACCGCTTGAAGAAGATTACTTGCACATGGCGGTAGAGCTTGCTGCTAAAGAGCAATTACCCGTTGTGGCCACTAACGAAGTGGTGTTTTTAAAACCAGAAAACTTTGAAGCACACGAAATTCGCGTGGCTATTTTTGATGGTTATACACTGGATGATAAACGCCGCCCTAAACGATTTTCAGAAGAGCAATACTTAAAAACGCCAGAGCAAATGGCTGAGTTATTTAGCGACATTCCAGAGGCATTACAAAACACCGTAGAAATAGCCAAACGCTGTAATGTAACGGTGCAGCTTGGCACTTACTTTTTGCCAGATTATCCGACCGGCTCACTTAAAATTGAAGACTTTTTAGTTAAGGTGTCACAAGACGGTCTTGAAGAGCGATTGCAGTTTTTATTTCCTGATGAACAAGAGCGTAAAGAAAAACGCGTTGAATACGATGAGCGTCTAGATATAGAGCTTGGTGTAATTAACGAAATGGGATTCCCAGGTTATTTCTTAATCGTAATGGAATTTATTCAGTGGAGCAAAGATAACAATATTCCAGTTGGCCCTGGGCGTGGGTCAGGTGCAGGATCACTGGTAGCCTACGCGCTTAAAATTACCGACCTTGATCCATTGGAATTTGACTTGCTGTTTGAGCGGTTTTTGAACCCAGAACGTATTTCAATGCCCGATTTCGACGTCGATTTTTGTATGGATAGGCGCGATGAGGTGATTGATCATGTATCGGCCTTGTATGGGCGTAACGCGGTATCGCAAATTATTACCTTTGGAACCATGGCGGCAAAAGCGGTAATACGCGATGTTGGCCGAGTATTAGGTCACCCGTACGGTTTTGTTGATCGTATTTCAAAAATGATCCCTGGCGATCCTGGGATGACACTTGCCAAGGCGTTTGATATAGAGCCACGCTTGCAAGAAGCCTACGATGGCGACAATGAAGTAAAAGATTTAATCGACATGTGTCGTATTCTCGAAGGGTGTACACGTAACGCCGGTAAGCATGCGGGTGGGGTAGTAATATCGCCCACCACAATTACCGACTTTGCTGCTCTTTATTGCGATGACGAAGGTAAGTTTCCGGTTACTCAGTTTGATAAAAACGATGTAGAAACTGCCGGTTTAGTTAAGTTTGATTTTTTAGGCTTACGAACGCTGACTATATTGCAGTGGGCGCTCGACATGACCAACGAGCGCTTAGCGCGCACCGGTAAAGAGCCGGTAGATATTAATACTATTCCGTTGGATGATAAAAAGAGCATTGAGTTACTACTGCGCGCCGAAACGACTGCGGTGTTTCAGCTAGAATCACGGGGCATGAAAGACTTAGTAAGGCGCTTAAAGCCCGACAGCTTTGAAGATATGATTGCTTTAGTAGCCTTGTTTCGACCCGGTCCGCTGCAATCGGGCATGGTAGATAACTTTATCGACCGAAAATTAGGCCGCGAAGAAATCTCATACCCCGATGCGCAGTATCAGCACGAAAGCTTAAAACCTATTTTAGAGCCAACCTACGGCATTATTTTGTATCAAGAACAAGTAATGCAAATAGCCCAAGTATTAGCAGGCTATACACTAGGCGGCGCCGATATGCTGCGCCGTGCTATGGGTAAGAAAAAGCCCGAAGAAATGGCAAAACAGCGTTCAACATTTGAAGATGGTGCGCGAAATAACGGCATTGACGGCGAACTAGCAATTAAGATCTTCGATCTGGTAGAAAAGTTCGCAGGTTATGGTTTTAATAAATCGCACTCCGCTGCGTATGCATTAGTGTCGTATCAAACACTGTGGATGAAAACCCATCATCCAGCAGAGTTTATGGCTGCGGTAATGTCGGCCGATATGGATAATACCGACAAAATAGTTATTTTGGTGGATGAATGTGAAAACATGAAACTCACCTTGCTCCCGCCTGATGTGAATGCTGGCGAGTTCAAATTTACTGTAAACCTGCAAGGCGAAATTGTTTACGGTATTGGTGCTATTAAAGGAGTAGGTGAAGCACCTGTAGATGCAATTTTAGAAGCACGCGCTAAGGGCGGACCATTTAAAGATTTATTTGATTTTTGTGCCCGTGTTGATTTAAAACGCTTAAATAAACGTGTAACCGAAAAACTTATTTATTCAGGGGCACTTGATCAGCTAGGCCCTGAAAAAACTCAATCAGGGCGCGCCACGTTATTGGCAAGCTTAAAAAGTGCCATGCGCGCCGCCGATCAGCACAATAAAGCAGAGTTATTAGGGCAAAGTGATTTATTTGGCTTATTAGCCACTGAACCCGATGAAGTAGAGCAAGCCTTTATTAAAGCCACAGGACTCACCGATAACGAATGGCTCGATGGCGAAAAAGAAACCCTTGGTCTTTATTTAACTGGTCATCCAATAAATCAATATCGCCGCGAGCTAAAATATTATACCAGTGGTAAATTGGTCGATTTACAGCCTACTAATCGCGATGTAGTATCTACAGCTGCAGGGCTTGTAATTTCGGCCAGAGTGCTAATTAATAAAAAAGGAAATAGGTGGGCATTAATAACTTTAGATGACAAGAGCGCCCGCATTGATGTACGCTTATATTCAGATGAGTTTGAAAAATACCAAGATATGCTCCAAGTTAATAATATTTTGGTGATATCTGGACAGGTCAGCTTTGATAACTTCTCTGGTGGTATTACAATGACCGCCAGAGAAATAAACACCATTGCTCAAGCGCGTGAAAAACGTATTAAAGCGATTAAAATGACGCTGAACATGGTGCAAGTCGAGGCAGGTTTCTTCGATAAATTACAAAAAGTACTCGAACCATATAAAATGGGAACGTGTCCGATCAAGGTTTATTACCAACGCCCAGATGCA
This sequence comes from Pseudoalteromonas sp. JB197, assembly GCF_002332205.1. NCBI lineage: Bacteria > Pseudomonadati > Pseudomonadota > Gammaproteobacteria > Alteromonadales > Pseudoalteromonadaceae > Pseudoalteromonas > Pseudoalteromonas sp. JB197. The sequence goes on along the minus strand of NZ_NRGZ01000001.1, from coordinate 1,797,931 downwards.
TTGGCGCAATTAACCCTAGGGATCGAATGGTGTGTTACGCCAAGTGACGACTTAATTCATAAGTTATCGCTAATGGCAGCGCAAGATGTAGAACTAGAATTTAACTAATTAGGTAGTTTAGAGCATGAGCCTCAATTATCTTGATTTTGAGCTTCCGATTGCAGAATTAGAAGTGAAAATTGAAGAATTACAAAATGTAAGCCGCGCTGGCGAATTAGACCTTGAATTAGAAGAGGAAGTCAGCAAGCTAAAAGAGAAAAGCGACCGATTAAAAGAGAAAATATTCTCTGAACTTGGCGCTTGGCAAGTATCACAGCTGGCACGTCATCCGTTGCGTCCTTATACTCGAGATTATATCGAGCGTATTTTTACGGAGTTTGACGAGTTTGCAGGTGATCGTACTTTTGCTAATGATCCGGCAATTTTAGGTGGTATAGCGCGTTTAGATGGCGAACCAGTAATGGTTATTGGCCAACAAAAAGGCCGTGGTACCGCTGAAAAAATTAAACGTAACTTTGGTATGCCAAAGCCTGAAGGATACCGTAAAGCATTGCGCTTAATGGAAATGGCTGAGCGTTTTAAAATGCCAATTATGACCTTTATCGACACCCCTGGAGCTTATCCTGGTGTGGGTGCTGAAGAGCGTGGCCAGTCAGAAGCTATCGCCCGTAACCTTAAAGTAATGGCCTCTTTAAAAGTGCCAACTATTTGTACGGTTATTGGTGAAGGTGGATCGGGTGGTGCGTTAGCAATTGGTGTTGGCGATCGTGTTAACATGTTGCAATACAGTACTTACTCAGTAATTTCTCCTGAAGGGTGTGCGTCTATTTTATGGAAAAGCGCCGATAAAGCCCCACTTGCAGCTGAAGCTATGGGTGTAACTGCTAAGCGAGTTAAAGAGTTAGACCTAATTAACAACTTAGTAGATGAGCCATTAGGTGGAGCGCACCGTAATTATGATGCTATGGCACGTAATTTAAAAGTGCGATTAAAGCGTGACTTAGCCGACCTACAAGCACTTTCGCTTGAAGAGATGCTTGATCAGCGCTACAAACGCTTAATGTCGTTTGGTTATTGCTCTTAAATTCTTTTAATAATTAGCAATAAATATTTAAAAAAGCCGCTTATGCGGTTTTTTTGTTTTAAAATGGCTAAAATCAAGTACCTAAAACTTAGTATTTTAAAATTATTGGCTAAATTATCTGGAGCTCAGGTTAAATTAATGCACACATCGCTTATTTATCAACAAGTAAAACAATCATTGGGTCAATATATTGAGCAAGGTCATAAGGTGTTTACTGTGGCACTTTCTGGTGGCGTTGATTCTGTGGTGTTACTGCATTTAATGCATGCTTTACGAGTGCAGGATCCTGCACTGCAAGTTTCTGCTATTTATATACACCATGGTTTGAGCCAGTATGCCGACGACTGGCAGGTTTTTTGTCAAACCCTGTGCAATGAGCTAAATGTGCCATTTCAAACGGCTAAAGTAAATATAGAGCAGCAGTCACGCACGAGCCTAGAGGCGCAAGCGCGCGATGCTCGTTACCAAGCATTAGATGAGCTAAGTCCACATGGCAGCATTATTTTACTTGGGCAACATTTAAACGACCAAATAGAAACCTTTTTACTGCGCTTAAAACGTGGCTCGGGTTTAAAAGGTTTAGGTGCAATGCAGCGCGAGCGCACTTTAACCAGCGGCCGATTATGTTTCAGGCCGCTGTTAGCGGTAAAACGCAGTGATATAGAAGCCTTTGCGGCGCAATATGCACTTAACCATGTTACCGATGATTCTAATACTGATGAGCGCTTTGAGCGTAATTTTATGCGCCAGCAAGTTGTGCCAATATTAGCAGCGCGCTTTAATGGTTTTGAACAATGTACCGCTCGCAGTATTAGTTTACTGCAGCAGCAACATGCTTTACTCAACGAATATACTCACATTGATTTAACGCAATGCGTTAATTCTCAGCAGGCGTTAAATATAAGTGCTATTGCCAAATTTACTCCGATTAGAACAGCCAATGTAGTACGTGCATGGCTAGAGCTATTTACTCATGTATTACCATCGCAAAAGCAGCTGGAGCAAATAATTAATCAGGCTATTGCAGCTAAAACCGATGCACAAATGCTTATTGAGCTTAGTGGTGGACAAATACGCCGCCATCAAGGGCATTTATATTTTGTTGTACCAAGCACGCAAATATTAAACAACATACTAATTACTCGCAGTGAGCTAAAGCTTGCCGATGGTCGCTTACTAAAAAAACACTGTGGCGTAGGAGTCAGAGCGCCAACTGCAGATGAGCAAGTAAGCGTGCGTTTTAATTGTAATAGTGCGCGCATCAAACCTTTAAAAAAACCAGGAAGTAATACGCTCAAGCATTGGTTTAAAGATGCAAAAGTGGCTCCTTGGCTGCGTGCTAATGTGCCGTTAATTTTTTATAATGATGACCTAGTACAAGTGGTAGGCTATTTTATAAGTGCTAACCATAGTGATGAAAACGGTATTTATTGGGAGTGTAAATAATGAGTAAGGAGCCGCATGTAGGCTTATCGTTAGTAAATAAAGCACCACAAGGTATGCTAATTACAGCGGTTATTGCTGTGCTTGCTAATTATTTTTTAACGCTTGATATAGTGACATTAGGCTGCGCTATAGCGGGTGGAATAGTGTGCGCTAGTATTTTACTGGCTTATTGGTTAGGTAAAGGTGGGCTGTTTTTTATTTTAGGAGTGAGTGTACCGCTGTTGTTAGTGTTATTTACGCCACTTGCTAGCATTGCTGCATTACTTAATTTACTCAGTGGTTTCTTTTTTGGTTTTTGCATTGCGTTGGTTATGTATAAGTTTTTATCGGCAAAGTGGTTGCCTAAGTAGGTAGACTTATTAAAACTACTTAGGCAGCAATAAAAAAGCCTAGCGGGGGAAGCTAGGCTTTTTTATTTACAACAATATTAATTGCTGTACTTAATATGCTTTGGCGCAATTTCGTCCCGCTGCTTTGGCTTTATATAAACCTTTATCAGCTCGCGAAAAAACATCGTTATCGGTGTCTTGGCTACTCGCTAAAGTAAAGCCAATACTGGTAGTAACTAAGTACTGCGCCATTATCTTTGAGTTTTTAACGCGTTGCATAATGCGCTCAGCTATTACTTTATTAGTAGTAAACTCAGGATCTTCAATTAGTATTGCAAATTCATCGCCACCAAATCTAAATACAGAGTCAGTGCCTCGAATAGAGCCATTAAGTACTAAGGCAAACTCTTTAAGTACATCGTCACCCACTTTATGACCAAAGTTATCGTTTACTTGTTTAAAACTGTCTAAATCAAGCAACATTAAACTAAATGGGCGCTGGTAACGGCGGCAGTTTTCAAGCTTTTGCAGTAAGGTGTCATTAAATTGACTTCTATTGCTTAGTCCCGTTAATGCATCTTTTGTGGCAAGTTTTAATACCCGGTTATACATTATCGCATTACGTAAAGGGTAGAGCAGCGCACTATGAAAATATTGTAGTTTTTGTTCTATGGCAACACTCAGCGGATATTTACTAAAGTATATTAGTTGCCCTAAATTATCATTTTCGACAATTAAATCAAAAGTATAAGAAAGCGTATCAATATCGCAATCAGGTGTTTGCACTGTACCTAGCGCAGACTTGAACTGTATACCTGAAAAATTTAGCAGTTGTTTTGCAAATTTTGCATAAATAGCTAATATATCTTCGAGTATTAAACTGGTTTGTAATTTTGCAGCTAGCTCTTGCGTTGCTGCCGGTTCATTTTTACGATAATGCTCAGCCGAAAACGGCAAAAACTCTCCGCGTCCAGCAATACGTTGTGTCAATATATGCACATTTTCCATTGATTTATTTCCCCCGAGTATATGATCTTATAATACCAAGCGAATTTTATGCCACATTTAAAAACTGGCCGATAAATTGGTGATTGCTATAGTTAAGCATGGCTGTTTTTATAAGTAACGAGGTAATATTTGCAAAATATTAATACTCAAATTTTTACTTTATTAGTCGCTGCTGTCTTATTTGTATGGATTTTTAAGCGCGTAGGGCTGCCTCCTATATTGGCTTATTTAGCAACAGGGGTTTTGGCGGGTAGTCACAGTGTTGGCTGGATGACGCAAACTCACGAAATGGATTTAGTAGCTGAACTAGGTATAGTATTTTTATTATTTAGTTTGGGGCTCGAGTTTTCTATTTCGCGCCTAATGGCAATGCGCAATATAGTATTTGGCTTAGGATCATTGCAGGTTGTAGTAACCAGCACAGTGCTTATTGTGATTTTATATTGCTTAAACTTTAGTTTGCTCACCAGTTTTACAATTGGCGTTATTATGATGCTGTCCTCAACTGCTGTGGTTGTTAAGCTATTAAAAGAAAACGGAGAGTTAAATAAACGCCGTGGGCAGCTCGCCATTGGAGTGCTTTTATTGCAAGACATTGCGGTTGTGCCTTTACTGATTATTTTACCTTTATTAGCCGCTACCGGATCGCAAAGTATTAGCTGGGCGTTAGCAGTAGCACTCACGAAAGGGGCGTTTGTTTACTACTTTGGGCTATAGGTAAATGGATTTTGCCTAAAGTATTTAATGAAATTGCGTTAGTACGTACCGACGAACTATTTATGCTTACCACTTTGCTGGTAGCTTTATTTGCTGCCTTACTCACCTACTCATTTGGTTTATCTATGGCACTGGGCGCTTTTTTAGCAGGCATGATGCTAGGAGAAAGCCATTATCGGCATCAGCTTGAGGCAGATATTAGGCCATTTAGAGATATTTTAATGGGGTTGTTTTTTGTCACTGTCGGCATGCAGCTCAATGTAATGTATGTGCTTAATAATAGCTTACTTATTATTGGCGCATTAGTTGGGTTATTAGGGGCTGTTGATCTTTGTAGTACATATATCAATCAGCCCACATTGGTAGCCACATCATAGTAAATGCTAAAGCGAGCATTGAATGATAATTTCGTTCAAGCTTTTCATACCGCGTGGCTATCCCTCTATATTGCTTAATACGGCCAAATGCATTCTCAACCAAGTGCCGATATTTGTACATGCACCAGTCAATATCTTCATTGCCTACTAAACTGTTGCCCTTACGTGGAATAACGGGTGTAGCGTTATTATCACGAACAAACGCTCTCAGTTTTTCACTGTCGTAGCCTTTATCTGCGACAACCATATTACTTGTTGGGCAATTAGCTACGAGTGACTCTGCATGGACGATATCATGCGTATTTCCACAGGATAATTCATAATAAACAGGCAACCCTCCGCTATCGACTGCAAGATGAATTTTCGTAGAATTTCCACCTCGGCTCTTTCCAATTGATTCATTGTCAGCAGTTCTTGCACCGCAACTCTGTTGATGAGCCCTGACAATACTGCCATCAATGAAGACCCAATCCATGTCCGCATCACGAGATAATGCGCGAAACAGTTCATTCAAAATCCCTTTTTTGGACCATAAATTAAACCGTCTGTAGATAGCACTCCAACGGCCAAAATCAGAAGGTAAATCTCGCCATGGAATACCTGTGCGCATCTTATACAGTATGCCTTCGAGCGTTTTTCTATGGTTGGGCTTATTATAAATTCGACCACTTAAGTACATTACTTTTGATAAGACATTCCATGTCCCGTCTGTTAACATTAATCTTGGCATGTAGGTTCGGTGTAAAGTTTTCTGGCGAATTCAATTATACCTTATCTTCATGCTGTTTGTTTTTCATACCACAAAGATCAACACGCCCTAGTATTAAAAATAGCGGTAATGGCAATAAGTGCTCAGCTAATGGGCGAGCGAAAACAAGACGCGCTAGCATGTGCATTTATGCTATGGCAAATGGGGGAGTTTGGTTTTGTACTTATAGCGCTAGGCGCTCAGCATCAGTTACTAACTAATCAGCAAGTATCGTTTTTAATTGCTTTAGGGGGGCTTTCTATGGCGCTTACGCCCTTTTTAATTGATAAAACACCTTTTATTCTAAAGCGTATTGGCGTGCTAGATCGTGCAAGCCAAGCGTGGGAAGGTGAACCTAAAAGCAGCACACTGTATAGTGATCATGTCATTATTTGTGGCTTTTCACGGGTGGGGCAAACGGTTGCACGTTTTTTAAAACCAGAAGCCATTGATTATATAGCAATAGAAAGTAATCCGATTTTAGTTCAAGAAGGTAAAGCGGCTGGTGAGCCTATATTATTTGGCCATGTTAAACAAAAAGATATTTTAAAATGTGCGGGAGTAGAGCGAGCACGTTTAGTCATTATTACCTTTACTGAGTTTGAGCAAACGCAAATAGTAATAGATGCAATCAAGCAAGTTGCCCCAGAGGTAAAAATACTAATAAGAACCAAAGACGACAGTCAGCTGGAGCGTTTAAAAGAACTGGGGGTTACCGAAGTTGTGCCAGAAACCCTTGAAGCTAGCTTAATGTTGGTTTCGCATGTTTTGTCTATGTCGGGGGTACCAATGAGCCGTATTATTCGCCGTGTTAGCACCGAAAGGCATAACCGTTATCAATTATTGCAACGCTTTTTTACCGGTGAGTACCTTGATGTAGACGAAGACGCGCATGAACGCCTTGAATACTTGCATGTAATAGCGCTACCCGATAAAGCTTTTGCGGTTAATAAAAGTATTGCGGCGCTTAATTTAGCAAAACGAAAAGTGTCTATAAAAGCACTGCGCAGACAAAATAATGAAATAGACAATCCATCAGATCACACTATATTACTAGCCAACGATATTTTAATACTGCAAGGTAAACCAAGGCGCGTAGAGCGAGTAGAGCATTACTTATTTGATGGTATTGAGTAAGTTACTTAGATGATGCAGGGCGAGCATGCATCAGCGCCCTAATCTAGCTCTAAAAACTTACGTATTTCAGGCAGCTTTTTCATGCCATCCTCATAACCAATTTGTATTAAATGTTGGGTATAACGTTTTTCAAATAATAAATAGCTGGTTAAACTCGATTGCGAATGTTTTTTAACCCCTATGATCCTAAGCAACACTTTAATTGCCCATGGCATATCGTCGTAGTACTGCGCGGCAATAGCATTAAAGTTTTGTGATGGGTTGATCACGCAGGTTTCTATGCGCTTAAGTTCTTGGTGTTTATCGCGAGCTGGCAGCAAGCCTAAGGTGCGGTTAATTCGCTCTAGCCGTTCTAAGTCAGATTGCATAGTGTCGGTAAACACGCTGTCGAGTAAATGCCCTGCAACCGAAGACAGCCCAGGGTAATGAGCAGAGTAACCCACAGGGTGTAACTCTTTAGGCTGCTCAACACCAATAATGAATATTTTTTCAGCGCCTAAATGTATTGATGGGCTTAGAGGCGATAACTGATGTATAGAGCCATCACCAAAGTAATGGTTATAAATATTTACACTAGGAAACACCATAGGAATGGCGCTCGAAGCCATTAAATGCTCAACATTAATACGCGTAGCGCGGCCCTCACGTTTAGCGCGTTGCCATGGTAGGCGTGTATTAGATTGATAAAACGCCACCGAGTCACCAGTGGTATAACTAGAGGCGGTAATCGAAAGCGCTTCTAAGTAATTGTGATGTAAATTGCGTTCAATGCGATGTAAATCTAATATTTCGTTTAATAATTTACGCAGTGGCCTATTGTTTAATAAACTCGCAGGCGGATGGTTTATATGTTCTGACTGAAAACTGGTTAAAATATTACGAGTAATATGACCAAATACACTTAAAAAATCACTTTTATACACCATAGAAGTAGAAAAGTTCTTCCATACAGACTCGAGCTTTCTAACTGCTAAGTGCGCGCAGGAGGCATAGCAAGCTAGCGCCGCAGAGTTTATAGCCCCAGCAGATGTACCATTTATTACTCTAAATGGCAGAGGCGCTGTTCTAGGCATGCTATGAGCTAATGCTTTAAGTACGCCTACTTGATAAGCAGCGCGTGCGCCACCTCCTGTTAATAGAAGGGCAACTTTGGGTTTGTTAGGATCAACTTGCTTGATTTTCATATAAGGGACTAAACTGTTCTACGTCTTTACTTTATTTATTTACTTTAAGTCTTTAAGCTAGAAGAATCAAAGGATACCTTAGCTGCTTTTAATATTATTTACTGTAAGCTATGAATTAAACTCATTTAGAATACTCTAAGTGATATTGCATTTTAATCTTAATGGAGTTCGTATGTCAGATAAACCATCAGCGTCAGATGTTCAAAAACGTCCACCTAATAACAATCTACTTTTTGCCATTATTATTTTAGTGGTACTCGTATGCGCCGCTGCATTTGTATTGCTTAAGCCAAGCAACGAGGCAGAAGTGCTTACTGAGGTTGAGCCAGCACCAGTAGAGCAGCCTATGATGGAGTTAAAGCCAGAGAATGATCCTGTTTTAGATGTTCCATCAGTATTGCCAGATAAACCACAAGATTATGAAATGCCAGCGCAGCGTGATGCCGAGCCAGCAGCCGTGCAATTACCACCACTTGATGAAAGTGATGCAGTTGTTGTAGCAAAAATGGATGAATACTTAAGTGATTCGGTAATGGAGCTAATGATTACCGATGATGTTATTCGCCGTGGTGTCGTGTTTGTTGATAATTTAGCAAAGGGCAAAGTTGCTACAAAACATACACCAGTAATAAAGCCAGAAGAAAAATTTAGTGTCACAGAAGGTGATATTTTAACTATCGATCCTAATAGTTATGAACGTTACACCCCGTATGTAAAAATATTTACTAGTATGAGCGCCGCGCAAGCAGTGCGTTTATTTGAAGAATATAAACCGCTTATTAATAATGCCTATACTGAAATTGGTTACGGCGATAATGAGTTTACTCAAACGCTTGAAGATGCAATCGACTTATTACTCGATACACCAGAGCCAGAAGGTAACTTACCATTACTGCGCGATTCAGTAACCTACCAATATGCATTTGCAGAGTGGGAGCAATTACCCGCTGCACAAAAACAGCTTTTACGTATGGGCCCAGAGAACATGAAAAAAGTAAAAGCGGCACTGCGTAATATTAAAGCGCAGTTAGAGAGCAAATAGTAAACATAAAACAGTTTAAAAGGCCGCGATTGTATATGAAGTATGCAATCGCACTTTCTTTTTCGATTATCCCTTGAATAACGTAGCAAAAGTAGAGATAATCCCTCCCGCGCCAACCAAGGCCCTCAATGGTAGTCTTATTGGTCCTCTCGCAACACTAGCAGGCGAACCTGGTCAGGCCCGGAAGGGAGCAGCCACAGTTTGTGACGTGTGTGCCGAGATGTGGCTGGTAAGACTGCCACCCAAATTCCTCATTTGGGTGTTGTTTGAAGTATAAGTTGACATATTTGTATTAAAAGATGGCATAAATTGGAAGTATAAGGTGGCATAGTCTAGTATTTAACCAAATGGTTAGATGGTTGACTCACATGTACAGAAGAAAACTCAAACACTCCCGTGTTAAAAACCTTCATAAATTTGCTAGTCAAAAAAATAAATCTACCTGTTTAGTTGAATCCTCTTTAGAATTTGATGCCTGTTTCCATTTTGAATTTTCACCATCAATAGCCGCATTTGAAGCACAACCACTCGGTTACGAATATGAGTTTGATAACCGTATTTGCCGTTACACACCTGACTTTTTACTTACCCACACAGACGGCACGCAAAAATTTATCGAAGTAAAACCACAAAGCAAAATTGCCGATGAAGACTTTCGTGCTCGTTTTATTGAAAAGCAAGCCATAGCCAAGCAAGATGGACGCGACTTAATACTGGTTACTGATAAGCAAATTCGTGTATACCCAACACTTAATAACTTAAAGCTTTTGCATCGCTACTCTGGCTTTCAGTCTTTAACAGACCTGCAATTATCTGTGCTAAAGCTTGTTCAGCAATACGGCTCTATCAAAGTGGGTCAGTTAGTTAGCTTTTTAAGAGTAACTGCCGGTGAGCTACTTGCTACGGTGTTACGTTTATTATCATTAGGGCAGTTATTTGCCGACTTAACTACAAATGAAATATCAATAGAAACAGCAATTTGGTCCAACAATGTTTAATGATGGTTTGTTTGATGACGAATTTAACCAGCCATTACCAAAAGTAGAGACCAAACTACCTCAAAATTACGCCAAAGATTTACAAGCCCTTCCTGAAAAAATTAAAACAACAACATTTGCTAAGCTTAAATATATTCAATGGCTTGAGGCTAATATTCAAGGCGGTTGGACACAAAAAAACCTTGAGCCTTTATTAAAAGTAATGCCCGAAGTTGAGGGAGAAAAAAAGCCCAGCTGGAGAACAGCTGCACGATGGTATAGCGCTTATACCAATGCAGATAAAAATATCATGGCGCTAATACCAAGCCACCAAAAAAAGGGTAACAGGGAGCGCGATACAGCCACCGATAAGTTTTTTGAAAAGGCACTTGAGCGTTACTTAGTAAAAGAAAAGCCATCAGTGGCTTCGGCTTATAAGTATTACGCAGACTTAGTTATCATTGAAAACGACAGTGTTGTAGGCAGTGATTTAAAGCCTTTAACATACAAAGCATTTAAAAACAGAGTAGATAACTTACCGCAATACGACGTGATGGTTGCTCGTTATGGTAAGCGCCTTGCTGATATTGCTTTTAATAAAGTAGAAGGGCATACACGGCCTACCCGAGTACTAGAAAAAGTTGAAATTGACCATACACCGCTGGATCTTATTTTATTAGATGATGAGCTACATATCCCGCTTGGTCGGCCGACACTCACCATGTTAGTTGATGTGTATAGCCATTGTATTGTTGGCTATTACTTCAGCTTCAGTGAGCCTAGCTACGACGCAGTAAGGCGAGCAATGCTAAATGCGATGAAACCTAAAAGTGAAGTGGCAAAGCTATACCCTGATACGGTAAATGAGTGGAAGTGTGCTGGTAAAATTGAAACACTCGTTACTGATAATGGAAGAGAGTTTTGGGGTAACAATCTTGAGCTTGCTGTTTGTGAAACTGGAGTAAATATTCAATATAATCCAACGAAAAAGCCTTGGCTTAAACCTTTTGTAGAACGTATGTTTGGCACTATTAACACCGAGTTATTAGATCCGATTCCAGGTAAAACCTTTTCTAACATTTTGCAAAAACATGAATATAACCCCAAAAAAGATGCAATCATGCGCTTTACAACATTTATGAAACTATTTCATAAATGGGTAGTAGACGTTTACCATCAAGATGCCGACAGCCGCTTTAATTATGTACCGAGTCAGTTGTGGGAGCAAGGCTTTAGTACGTTACCACCAACAATGCTGAGTGATGCTGATCTTCAACAACTGGATGTTGTGCTCAGTATTTCAAATCATCGGGTACTTCGTAAAGGTGGAATAAGGCTAGAAAATTTAAGCTACGACAGTACTGAACTGGCGAACTATAGAAAGCAGTTTAGCCACAAAGTATCTCAAGAAGTTTTAATTAAATTAAACCCCGATGATATCTCTTATATATACGTATACCTCGATAAGCTAGAGCATTACATAAAAGTGCCATGCATAGATCCAAACGGTTACACTCAAAATTTAAGTTTGAATCAGCATAAAATAAATATACGTATTCATCGCGATTTTATTTCGGGCTCTATCGATAATGTCGGCTTAGCAAAAGCGCGTATGTTTATTCATAATAAAATTCAAAACGAGTTTGAAGAGTTAAAAAATGCGCCAAAAAACTCAAAGGTAAAAGGGGGTAAAGCGTTAGCTAAGCATCAAAGTGTTAGTAGCGACTCGCAGAAATCAATAGCTCAGAGCGAACCAGTAGAACCCAAAAAGGTTACACCTAAAGAGCAGCCAGCTGATAGTTGGGATGACTTTATCTCAGATCTAGATGGATTTTAATTATGCTGACCGATAAACAAAAAGAAAAGCTTAATGAATTTCGCGATATATTTATTGAATATCCAATAATAACCACTGTATTTAACGACTTTGACAGATTAAGACTTGGTAAAGGGCTAGCGGGCGAAAAGCCCTGCATGCTGTTAAATGGCGATACAGGCACAGGTAAAACAGCACTGCTCAAGCAATATAAAGAACGACATTTACCGCAATTTATTAATGGAGTGATGAATCACCCTGTATTAGTCAGTCGCATACCTAGCAACCCTACACTAGAATCTACTTTAGCTGAGCTTCTTAAAGACTTAGGGCAAGTTGGCAGCACAGAGCGCAAGCTGCGAGTAAACGGTACTCGGTTAACTACATCATTAATAAAGTGCCTAAAAACGTGTGGCACAGAGCTTATAATTATTGATGAGTTCCAAGAGCTAATTGAGCACAATCAAGGTAAAAAGCGCCGCGAGATTGCTAATCGATTAAAATATATTAACGATGAAGCGGGTGTATCAATCGTATTGGTAGGTATGCCGTGGGCAGAAAAAATAGCAGACGAACCCCAGTGGTCATCGCGTTTATTAGTAAGGCGGCAGCTGCCTTATTTTAAGTTATCAGAAAACCCAAAGCATTTTGTGCAGTTAATAATTGGTTTAGCCAACCGAATGCCATTTATCGAGAAGCCAAACCTAAGTGAACAAGCAACAGTGTTTGCTTTGTTCTCCTTATCAAAAGGTTGTTTTAGAACATTAAAATACTTTTTAGATGATGCCGTGCTTTATGCATTAATGGATAACGCGAAAACCCTCACAACCAAGCATTTGGTCAAAGCATTTGAAGTACTGTTTCCTGATGTACCAAACCTATTTACGTTGCCTGTTGCAGAAATAACAGCAAGCGAAGTTGAGCGCTACTCACTCTATAAACCTGAAAGCGCCCAAGACGAAGATCCGTTTATAGCGACCAAGTTTACTGACAAGATGCCAATAAGTCAGTTGTTGAGGAAATAGATAATACAAAGTTTAAACTTCAATGAGTCTAGTTTCAATTCAACAATATCTAAGCATTTAAAGTGCTGAATTTCTTAGTGGCGCACACTGTTATACTAGATATGCTTAATGTGTTAGCAATAGACTGGAAAATATGTAAAAACTACACTTTAATACAGCCAAAAACTGAGTTGAAATTGTCACTAAGTGATGACTTTTCATGCAGGTGGAGCATTAACATAGCTGACTGATTGGGATTTTTTAATAGGTGCACTCATCACCTTTGGCATTACTTTTTCCAGTAAGGGTTTAGCCTTGTTTATATTGAACACTACCTTTTTGACTTGACAGGATAGCTCTTCACTTAAAAGTTATTTTTTACAATATGTTTCAATTATAAATGTGACACAGTATATTAAATCAAGCTAGTACATATATTTGAATATAAGACTTTAAGAACAAGTTAGGCTAGCTAAAGCATTGTTATTGAGCACGCCATTTAGAGAAAGAAGTCATTCAACTAGGATGTGTTAATTAATTTAATTGATCTCATTTATTACAGAGTCTAGCAATTGAACAAGGATAGTGTATGTATTTATCGAGTATAACGGCCGAGAATTTTAGAGGCTTTGTATCAACTCATGTTACTTTAAACAAAGGATTGAACCTACTAGTTGGTGAAAACGATGCTGGCAAAACGAGCTTAATAGATGCTGTAAGATTGGTCTTAGATACTAACTCAGCTGAATGGGTGAGGATTAAGTATTCAGATTTCAGGTCGGGATCGACAAAGCTAAAAATAAGATTGAAATTTTGTGAACTGAATGCTCATGATGGTGGGGCATTTGCTGAATATCTGACGTTTGAACAAGATGAAGATGGTAATGTTCAAACTGTGTTGCATATAACATTAACTGCTTCCATAAATGAAACCCAGACGAATAATTCACAAGGTATACGAACTGAAATCCGTGCAGGCGCTGATGATGAAGGGCCAATTTTAGATCGTGATACGCGATTATATCTTTCTACTACTTACCTTAAGCCATTAAGGGATGCTGAAAATGAACTTTCTGCAGGAAGAATGTCTCGATTGTCACAACTACTAGGCAGTAAGAGCAGCATTGGTGGTAACGAGCAGGATATAGAACGATTAATCACTTTGGTTGTAAAGGCTAACCAAATGATCAAAGCTGATGCCTCGATTTCGACTTCCAAAAATAGTGTCGAAAAACTCCTAGAAAAAATAACGTTCAAAGACACGCTATTTGCTCCTGTGATTGACATGCTTGGCAGTAAGAATGTCGAAGATATGAGTGTAGCGGAGAAGAATTCAGCATTTAAAGCAATTGTGGAGCGGCTTACTCTTGGACTGAATGATACAGGTATGTCTCATGGGTTAGGGTACAGCAATTTATTGTTTATGGCCGCCGAACTAATGCTTTTAACACAGTCAGGTGAAGGCTTTCCACTTTTGTTAATCGAAGAGCCTGAAGCACACCTTCACCCGCAGTTACAAATGAAGTTCATCCAATACCTAGCAGAAGAGCAAGAAGGCTTACAGTGCATCTTATCAACGCATAGCCCTAACCTCGCTTCAAAAGTGTCACTTGAAAATATAATACTGATGAATAAGGGGCAGTCATTTCCATTAAGGCGAGGGGCGACCCTGCTGAGTAATGATGATTACCCGTTTTTGGAAAAATTTCTTGATGTTAGCAAAGCAAATATGTTTTTCGCTAAGAGCGTTCTGTTGGTTGAAGGTGATGGTGAAAATATATTGCTGCCAACTATTGCCAAATTATTAGGGCGTCCTCTTGAAGATTATGGCGTGTCTATCGTGAATGTTGGCAACCTAGCTTATAAACGGTATGCAAAGATCTATCGTAAAAAAGTGGCTGATGAGCAACCATTCCCTATTAAAGTAGCTTGTGTAACTGATCTTGATATTTGGCCAGATAAGGCAGAAAAGAAGCAAGAGAATGACTACGGCTTTAAATTGAAAAAAGAACCTAACCTAGCCGAAGGGAAGAAAGGGAATTTGAATCGATGGATTAGCCACTATGATGATAAGCCAGATGATCTAGCAGCACGAAAAGCAAATAAGTGTGAGCAGGATGGAGAAAATGTAAAAACATTTATCTCTGAGGAATGGACTTTTGAATATTGCCTAGCCAAATCAGGTTTAGCTAAAGAAATGTATTGCTCTGTGAATGATAGTGAAGTTGGCTTTGAAAATCTTAGTGATGATCCTGAAGAAAAAGCTATTCAAATATACGGCATGGTTGAAAAAAAATCGTCTGGAAAAACTGAGGTCACATACAAATTAGCTGAAATATTAAGCAAGACCTATCAAAAGGACCCAACAGGGCTTAAAAATAAACTGCCTGCGTATATTGTTAGCGCCATTGAATATGTAACTGAACTGATTATTATAGAGGCAGAAGAGGAGCAGCCTGCTCAGTTAATCGAAGCGGAAGGTGCAGAATGATACCTTCTATAACCGATAACGATATCGAGGATTTTCAAGTTGAGACGGGGCTTATTTTTGATCATAAACGTCGACAAGCCATAAAAGAATTTGTCGATGTTCAAGCTTGCCCAGGTAGCGGTAAAACAACTCTTATTGCTGTGAAATTAATACTGCTAGCAAAGAGTTGGAAGCAGAGTACAAGTGGCATATGTGTACTTAGCCATACCAATGTAGCTAAAAATGAAATTATTAGTCGATTGGAGCGTAATGAATATGGATGTAAACTCTTATCTTATCCTCACTTCATTGGAACGATTCAAGAGTTTGTTAATCGATTCCTAGCATTACCTTTCTGTAGGTCAAAGAGCATAGTAATTAAGCGTATTGATGATGACGCTTGCTTTGATTATATTGATAGTAAACTTTCTTGGAAGGCAAGAAGGTATTTGGAAGGAAAGCCCAAAGCTAGTATATCTAACTTGCAAATTAGATATGTTGATGGTGAATTTAAAAAAATCATTCCTGGCTTCACAAAGCCCTCTACATCGGATAGTTTTAAAAACCTGTATGCAATAAAGGAAGCGATGTTGAGCGAGGGTTTATTCTTTTATAGAGAGATGTTTGAGTATGCAAAGGCGTACTTGGATATTAATCCAAATGTAATAAAAGCTATTCAATCAAGGTTTCCTTTGGCACTTGTAGATGAGATGCAAGATACATCCCTAGTGCAAGATGAAATAATTAATAAGTTATTTTGTTATAGAGGCGGCGCGCTTCAACGATTAGGTGATGCTGATCAGGCGATATTTTCTGGTGGCGAAGAAGAAAATAGCAATAGCTATAATGATTTGCAGCTGCAGGTTATAAATACCAGCCATAGATTTAACCCAAGCGTCGCAGCCCTAGCTAGTCGGTTGAGTACAAATAAGGTAGCATTGAGTTCTACTCACTTAGTCTATAACGCTCAGCCACATACGATCTACATCGTTGATGAGCAGAGCAGATCTAAAGTACTTTCAGCCTTTGCACAATTGTGCGCTAATAACCTTCCGTTAGATGAGAGACATCCAATTAAGGCCGTTGGTGGGGTTGGTAAGACTAAGCCGGAAGGTCTTACGGTTAAACACTACTTTTCAAATTTTGAAAAACGTAACTCCAGTAAAAACTTCAAACCAGAAAGAATGATCGAATACTTTAGAAGGGCTCAGAATATTGCTGCATGCAATGCAGATGGTTATAGAATAGTTTTGGAAGGAATTCGTAGGTTATTACCTATTGCAGGTTACGAACATGTACCTATATCTCAGCTAAAAAGTATGTTAAAGGACAGTCCAAAGCGTAATGAAATTAATCAAATTATAATTAAGATTCAAAATTCTGTTCTTAACGATAGTAATGCATGGGGAGATAATATTAAGGACTTATTAACAGCTCTTGGTTTGTTGGATAAGTATACAGTGCTTACCGACTTTATTTCGTATGTGGCACCAAGAGCTATAACTGATGATGAAGTTGTGTCGGCTAATATGTATGTTGAAAAAATAAATGATCGTGATATCTATATTGAGGTTGATACGATTCACTCCGTTAAGGGGGAAACGCACTCAGCGACTTTACTGCTAGAAACACAATTCTACGAGTATGATGTACATCAGGTGTTGGATTATATTATCGGTGTTAATAATACAACGCCAACAGGGGTTAGGAAGCCTAAATTTATGAAACAGCTGTATGTAGCAATGACGAGGCCAAAACACCTAATTGGCATTGCTATTGATGAATCTAGATTTCCTGAGGCTAAGCGAGCGATTGCTATTATGAATGGTTGGAATGTTGTAGATTTAACATTTGGTAATTAATATGGCACAACTATACCCACTAATTCCTATCGATTTCCTACTTTACAGGGAGTTGTTGTATAAATATGGCTTAGTTAAACGTCCATTAGTATTTCATGACTACTAGTTTAAAATAGGAAGTTAGCAGCCCAGACTGGCATTTTCAGTCGTCTCATTAGAGTTGCATAGTTATGAGTAATAGAGCTTAACGAGTGTAATCAATCACTTAATATGGTGTAAAATAATGGCATGTTTTAGACTCTTCTTTTGTAGTATAAGCAAATGAGTGTGCTTTTATTTTTCCGCCATTGCATGCAATTAAAAGGCATTACATGCGATACAAAAGCAATTGCATGCTTTACCATTTTTGACATTATTTATTGAAACAATCTTACCAGAAGCATCGCTAGCAAAAACAAGCATAAAATTCCTTTTAACTCATAAATTTATAGTTTAAGACATTACTAATTAAGTGTATATTTAAAAACTAAAATATCCTTAGTACACTTATAGGTTAGATACTAAGAGAATCTTAGCTAGATATGTTTTATAGCTAAGGTTCACATGGAAACTCCAACACCTTCACGCCTAAAATCTGCAAGAAAAGCAGCTGGCCTTACTCAGCAACAGCTAGGTATGGCATTAGGAATGGAGCCAAACACGGCTAGTGCTCGCATGAACCAATATGAAAAAGGCAAACATGCCCCTGATTTCTTAACCATGAAACGCATTGCTAAAGAGCTAGATGTACCAGTAGCTTATTTCTATTGTGAAGAAGATATTTTATCTGAATTAATTTGTGCTTTAGGTCAGTTAAGTAGAGAAGAGCAAAAAGAAATCTTATCCAAAATAAAATTATAAACTTGATTTCATGATTCATGTAGTTAGGGGAGATGAATAATGCGAGGAAAGCCAGAAGAAACAGATTTTACACTTTTCTGCGAAAGGCAAGGCATTGTGTGCTCAAAACCGGAAGAGGATACTAACGGATGGGATCGCCTACTTGAATACACATTTGAGGAAATTGAATATAAGGTTTACGTACAGGTTAAAGCTATGGAAGGTGCTTATGAAAGTTATAGAGGACGTAATGTAAAATTATCCAATATGCTGAAATTTGGAAGGACACTTGCCCCATGTTTCTTTGTTTTTGTTGAAACCAAACATAATCATAATACTAAGTTTCATCTAGTACATTACGACAAAAAGCTACTTGAAAAAACCTTACGTAAAAAAACGCAGTTAGAATCTGAGGGGAAAGATGAACTACATAAGATTAATATAAAAGTTAATCCAAAAACTGCAAATGAGGTTGTTGTAATAAGTAATGGTGATTGTATAAAATCTAAGATTTGTCAATTGATGAAATCATTTGGTAAAACTTATAAGGAATATATTAGTTATAAATCACAGGAGTTGGAATCTCTTGGTTATGAAGATGGTCGTTATCAAATAAACATGAAGTTTGAGCCTCAGCAGTTTGAGAAGCTTATATTTGGAGAGCAAAAAGAGATTCAAGTAGAGGTAACAGGGGCTTCGGAGAGTCGATTTGGGATTACTCTAACAGCCGATTCAGGGTTACAAAAGTTGGTCGGAAGCCCAAATGCAAGCTTAGTTTCTCCCGATTTTGTACCTGATTCGATAAAGGAACAAGTCGTCCACCTTGATAACAACGCTAATAGTAAGACAAAAGAATATGAGTTCGATTTTGGTGAAGCCTATTTCCCTATAAAAATGTCGGGTACACTTCTTTTAAGTCCTGTTACAGATGCGATGAAATTAACCTTTAGCTTCTTTTCTATAACTTACTATTTTGAAAACCACGAAATTAATTTAAAAATATTCCTTAATGAATTTTTTAAGAAGCCAAGGACACTATTTGAAATTAAAAGATGCTTTAAGCTATTGGAATTAATTGAGCAGTTTGACTTTCATATTGTAGATAAAAGCGAAGAAAGGATTCGATTACCTTTTAATTCTTTTAAAGGAAAATTACCAGTCATACTCAAGTTACTTGATACGCTCAAATTGTATACCAAATTTCTTACGGATTTAGATCTAGAATATGAGGAATTATTTGCAGGAAATTTCTTCGAAACGCAATTCCTTAATATCATATGTGGGGGTGATAATTTTCACTTAGATTGTAAAAGGAATATTGAATACTTAAATTGCTATTTTATCTTCGGTAATGAACATAGAAAGTTTTGTTCAAGCTATCATTTTAAGAAAGGGCTAGGTTCTAATAAATCTAATTATTATTATGATCATCATATTGAAAAGAGAATAATTTCAGATCTTAGCGAATTTCGCAGTGCTTTAAATCAAAAAGAGGATCTAATTATAGAGCTTTGAGTTGACTTTCATAATCGACTATTCTAAACCTAAACTAAGATTTTCTTAGTTTAGGTTGGCGATGCATTTTTTAGTTCAAACAAAACCTTATCCAGATGAAGCGCTTGAAAGCTATTTACTAAGGCTTGCAAGAGATAACTCATACGATGGCTATAGTGAGCTTGCTGATATTTTATGGCAATGGCTTGCAGAGCAAGATCATGATCTTGAAGGTGCGTTGCCGTTAGAGCTGAGTAAAGTTGATGTTTATCATGCTAGGCAAGCGAGTAGCTTTAGAATAAGAGCGCTTAAGTTGGTAGCTCAATTAGCTGATGTAAACGCTGGTGATATTCTTGGACTTGCATGGCGGCGCAGTAACTTTAAATTTGGCAACCTAGCAGCAGTAAGCCGTAATGAGCTGACTATTCCCCTTGAACTACTTCGCACTGATAACATACCTGTTTGCATTGAATGCTTAGCTGAATCTTCATATATTCCTTTTTATTGGCATTTAAAGCCCTATAAAGCGTGCCATAAACATGAAACACGATTGACTATACAATGTAGTGAATGTCATAACTTAATTGATTACAGAGCTTCTAAGGCGTTTTTAGAGTGTAATTGTGGTTGTAAACTAACCAGTAGTGAACAGTTAAACGATGCAGACTTTAAAATTGCATCTGCACTTGCAAGTAGTCACAGCCAAAAAATAGTCGGGTTAATATCCTGGTTTGCGAAGGTTAAGCAACTTGATGTAAGCGATGCTGACTTTAATCGATCGTTTGTTGATTACTTTAGTACTTGGCCTAAAAGCTTTAACGCTGAATTAGATTTACTCACAAATAATGCGCGGCTCAAGCAACTTAACCCTTTTAATAAAACTAAGTTCAGCTCTGTTTATGGCGATTTGATCCGTGATGCTCAAATAGCTGCAACAAGTAACCGTAAAAACAAAGTACTTGATGAGGTTATTAATTACTTTGTCGAATTAGTTGATAGTAACCCTAAAGCTAAACATCCAAACATTGCAGATTTACTGCTTTGTACTTTTGATGCCGCAGTATTATTAAATACCACTACAGAGCAAGTTTACAGGCTTCATCAAGAAGGTTTTTTAAACTGCGCTTACCCACAAAAAAAGCACGAACGACTCAGAGCTGATAGCCATGTATTTTATTTACGCCAAGTGATTGAGCTACAGCAAGCATTCGCAGCTGAAACGCCTCAAACAAAAAAACAATTTATAGCGCCGTGGTAACTTATGAACTTACAAGATGCATTTGCAATTGAATCACTAAAAGAAAAAACCACAACACTTAGAAAGTTGTTTGCGCCATACACGCCTCATGTTGCAGTAGATGGTTTTGAGGAACAAGCGCTGACTGTGCTCATTAACCTAGTTTATAAGCGCAGTGAAATTGATGATTTAACAAGTGTAAGAACTGCTAAAAGTGTATTACGCGATGAAGTGTTATTGAGTAAGTGCATTAACGAAGTTAAATGGTTTCATACTCATAATTTAAAATACCCCGATATACGAGTAAGCCATCAACGTTTAATTAGTGAAGTTGTAAGTGAAGATATTGCGGGTATTTGTAGCCGGTCATTACCTTTAAGTTTTGGCTGGTCGCACAACAGTGCTGAAATTAATCATGCAAAGTTATTTTTAACCTCATTTATTTGGCAAGGCGAAGTAACTTGTTTAGCAAAGTTACTAATAGCTGAAGAACCTGTTTGGATTAATTTAATCAGAGCATACGGGTTTACTAAAAAGGCGGTTTTAAACATCTCGGGCAAAATAAAACAGCTTTTGCCAGTGGCAGAACTCCCATTAGAAGTAAGCTCTTTTTCACCACAATTACAAATGCCATTTCAGCAAAGTTACCTTGCGGTTACGCCTGTAATAAGTCACGCAATGCTAGCTAAAATTCAGCAATTAACAACTGAGCGTAAACTAAACTTTGGTTTAGTTGAGCACTCAAGACCTGCCAATGTTGGCGATTTAGCAAGCTCAGTAGGTGGTAATATAAGAGTGCTTCGTTACTTTCCTAAAACATATTCAAAGGCTATTAACCGCTCTAAAGTAGCCAATAATGATATTGAAAAAGCATTTAAAATTCGTGCGCTATTAAGCAGTCAATTTCAACAGGCACTTTTGGTGTTGGTAGGCATTAAACAGTTTAATACGTTAAGGCAAAAGCGATTAGCGCGAGTAGCGGCTATTAGGCAAGTACGTGTTAGTTTGCAGTTATGGCTTGATAATATTCTTGAAGCTAAAAATAACGCGCAAAACCAAGCTTATCCTGAGTGGGCAAAGCATTATTTAGATCAGAGTATTACTAACTGTATAAGCCAATTTAGTAACATATTAAATGAAAGCCTTAGTTCTTTGAGCAAACTTAAACGCTTTGCGTATCACCCTAATTTAATGGGGCTGTTCAAAACGCAGTTAAACTATGTATTTACTCATTGTGCAACTGAACAAGAAACATTAAAAGATGAGCAAATAGTGTATGTACATTGCCAAGATATGCGAGTGTTTGATGCCGAGGCAATGGCTAACCCGTATATTCAAGGTATGCCGTCACTTACTGCTTTAAATGGGCTTGCTCATAACTTTGAGCGTAAGCTAAAAAACTTTATAGACCCTTCAATTAAGTGTATTGATAGTGCTATTTACATTGAAAACTATCAACTACATACGGGTAAACCATTACCTGAGCCAAGCAAGTTAAAACAAGTTACAGGGCGTAGTCATGTTATAAGTTCTGGTATTATCGATAAACCTAAATGCGATATAACACTCGATTTAGTGTTTAGGCTTTTCGTACCAAATACTGAGTTGTTAGATAAGTTAAACAGTCAGCTTATAAAGCCAGCAATTCCATCTTCATTTGCGGGTGGGACTATGCATCCACCTTCGTTATACCAGAGTATAGATTGGTGTCATGTACATACTAAACCGAGTGAGCTATTTAAAAATATAAAGGCAAAATCGTTAAATGGCAGTTGGTTGTACCCTTCAAAAAAAGTAGTCAAAAGTTTTGAACAATTGATAGATGCGCTTAACGGTAACTTTAATTTAAGACCCGCTGCAATTGGCTTTGCTGCGCTTGAAGAACCCGTAAAGCGAGATGCAGCTTTACATGAACACCATTGTTATGCAGAGCCCGTAATTGGGTTGTTAGAGTGTGTTAGCAATACATCAGTAAAGTACGCAGGCGCTAAGCAGTTTTTTCATAATGCATTTTGGGTTATGGATGTTCAAAAAGAGTCTATGCTTATGAAAAAGTCTAAGTTTGAGTATGAATAATGCAATTACCTCGGCACTTAAGTTACACGCGTTCGCTTTCACCCAGTAAAGCGGTGTTTTTTTATAAAACATCGGAGTCTGATTTTGAACCGCTACAAATAGAGCAAAATAAATTAGTTGGGCAAAAGTCAGGGTTTGGCGATGCGTATCAAAATCAAAATGAGGCTAAAAATTTAGCGCCACAAGATCTTGCTTTTGGGAACCCACAAACAATTGATGTGTGCTACGTGCCTCCAACGGTAAATGAGCTATTTTGCCGTTTTTCACTCAGGGTTGAGGCTAATAGTATAGAGCCTCATGTTTGTGATGACCCTAAAGTTATTTATTGGTTAAAACGGTTTTTTGAAACCTATAAAAAGCACAATGGCCTTAATGAAGTTGCAACTCGCTATGCTAAAAATATACTGATGGGCAACTGGCTTTGGCGCAACCGCCAATCACCAAATGTTGATATTGAAATCCTCACAGAACATTTAGACCCAATAATTGTTGAGGGTGCACAAAAGCTAAAGTGGCAGGGCAATTGGAAAAATAATCAAACAGCACTAATAACACTATCAGAAGCTATTCAAGAAGGGCTTAGCAGCCCTCAAAATTATTGTTATTTAGATATAACCGCAAAGATTAAAAATGCATTTAGCCAGGAGGTTCACCCAAGTCAAAAGTTTGTAGATGCTGTTGAACAGGGCATGTCATCTAAACAACTTGCGTACACCCAAGTGGGCGATAAAAAAGCAGCAAGTTTAAACTCACAAAAAGTAGGGGCGGCTATCCAAACTATCGATGATTGGTACGAGGGAGGCTACAAACCTTTACGCACTCACGAGTATGGCGCAGATAAGCAAATATTAGTTGCACACAGAACACCTAAGAGCCATTCAGACTTTTATTCATTACTCCCGCGCATTGCTTTGCATATTAAACACATGGAAAAGCATGGTTTAGAGCAAGGTGAAGAATCAGACGCAGTTCACTTTATTGCGGCAGTGTTGATCAAAGGCGGCTTGTTCCAAAGGAGTAAAGGTTGAAGCGCTATTATTTTACCATTACTTATATACCTAAAAATTGTGATGTAAGCCTTCTCGCAGGACGTTGTATTGGTATTTTGCATGGGTTTGTGAGTTCACGTGAAATAATTAATATTGGTGTGTGCTTTCCTAAATGGAATGAGCAAACAATAGGTAATCAAATAGCGTTTGTATCGACAGATAAAAAGCAATTAACCAATCTATCTCAGCAAAGCTATTTTGAGATGATGACTCATGATAAGTTATTTGGCTTATCAAAAATACTCGAAGTACCAGTAAACCAAAGCGAAGTCATGTTTGTTCGCAACCAATCAGTAGCCAAAGCATTTGTTGGTGAAAAGCAAAGACGATTGAAACGCGCTAAAAAGCGAGCTGAAGCTAGAGGGGAGGTTTACAACCCTGAATATAAATTTGAGGCAAAGGACATAGGCCATTTTCATTCAATACCTGTATCAAGCAAAGGCAACGGGGAAAGTTTTATACTTCATATACAAAAAATTGAAAATACTAATGCGGTAGGAAATCAATTTAATAATTATGGCTTTGCTACAAATCAAACATTCCAAGGCACGGTTCCCTCTTTGAATACCCTTTTTTAATAGTTTTAAAACACTCTTTTAATTTTCAATGAGTTATCTGATTGATTGAAAATAAGGGTAAATAATTTAAATTCATTTAACAGTTTGGTATTTGTAGAAATTTAAACTATTTTTAATAGTGAACTGCCGAGTAGGCAGCTGGAAATTCATAGCGACCTGAACGCCTTATGTTATACAAGTGAACTGCCGAGTAGGCAGCTGGAAATTGAGTACGTAAAAGAGCTGACTGCTCGACTTAGTGAACTGCCGAGTAGGCAGCTGGAAATATAAAAAACGATACATAGCGCTAATATATATTGTGAACTGCCGAGTAGGCAGCTGAAGTTAGGCCGGGAAGTGAATAACCACAAATTGTGACTTTTTACTGCCGAAAAGGCAGAGGTTAAATAGAAAGTCCCCAGCAAACGCTGGGGTCTTTTTAAGCGTTATAACCGTATTTAAGGCTATTAACAACGTTCTTAATTAGCCTTCTTCCTGCAATAGTATTTACAAACATCAAAGGTGCTTTAGAGCTAAATTGTAAGGAGTACGTATTTAGCCATTTATTCCATCGTTCAATATTTTCAAAGTAATCAATACAAGCTGATGCTAGATGAGCTAACTCAAAGGTATTTTCACTCAAAGTTGCATTTAAGCGTGTGTACTCTTTTTTATGACGTTTCAAAGTTCTAATATTTGTACCAATTGCTTTAGCAAAGGATTGAATATCCCAACCTAACTGAAGCCTAAACTTCTCAACACTCTTTATATCTAAACCACGCTGAATTAATTCAATTTCATCTAAAGGGTTTGAGCTTAAATTAACTTTTCCATTGCTGAGTATATCTACAAATTTATGATTAGTGCTAGGTTGCATATCACTAGGCATACATACCTCAAAGTCAGGAAAGTTATATTTAATAATAGCACTTCTACTATTAAGCTGATAGTCGGGTTAGAGCGAGAAGCGGACATTGAGAGTGGCTAAATGTAAGAGTTAATTGATTGGTCAAACTGTTTTTTACTCATATATTCATGAAATGAGGAAAAGCGTATATTGTTGACTCAGCTTTTTTGTAGGCGATAGAAACTTAGAGATAGTAATATCTTAGGTAATTTGGTAAAACTATGTAGATATTATCGTGCCTATAGCAGAGAAATGCGCTATTCGCGTGCTATTAAATTATACACATGGAGTAAGGGTATTGTTCAATAAATTAATTCCAATTTCTCTGATCGTTTTGTTATCAGCTTGTGGTGCAACCCAACCAGCACCATACCAAAAAGATAAAATACTTGAAGATAGAGATCAATATAACGGTTTAGAAGGTATGGCTCAGTATCAAAAAGATCAGAATTACCTTGTAAGTAAAGAGCTGTCTGATAAATGTACCAAAGCTAAAATTGACTTAGCAGTTGCAGAAACAAATAAAAATGCTAACGAAATTAAGAAACAAAATTCACTAATTAGCAATACGTGTATAAGGTTTTTCAAGTCGGGCCTCTAACAGTTTTGTCGGTTCCACGTCGTTTCATATTTTAGCAAATAATTACAAACCGCTTAAAACGGCGGTTAATTTTTTAAAGGAGTAAGGTTTTTGAATTTAACTAGGAAGGTTCTATTAATTTGTTTGTTTTTTCCATTTGTAGCTTTCGCCAAAGGGAAAGTTGGGATTGCCGTCGGTGTGTCTGTTGATGGGTTTTTTAGTCCTGAAATAACCGAGTTTAAAATTGATGAAGTTCATTCTGGATCTCCTGCAGAAAAAGCTGGAGTTAAAGTTGGTCAATTAGTTATCGAACTTGATGGTTGCAAAATCCCGGGCTGCCCAGCAGATAAAGCTAAAAAGCTTATGGATAAAGAAACAGGTGAAATATTACTATTACTAGTTAAAAACTTAGATGGCAGTGAAGCTTTGCTAAAAATACATGTAGGTGAGTAAAAATCTAACGAGAAACTAAACAAGGATAAAAAAGTTGGCTTTTATATGGGCTCCATTAACTTCAAGAGCTTATTTTGGGGTTATTCTACAACTTTATTGTTACAGTCCGCTTATTGCACTGAGCCGAACTTCGGCAAAGAGCGAATAGCAGACGGTCGAGTAAACTCGTTTTTGGACAAAATTTTACTAGTGACTTTACTAATGTATTAATGCATGAATTACTTCAGGTATTAAAAAGTCCCTCTTTCTTGTATGCTATGTGTCACTCTAACCGCTCCAAAAGATGTACAGGAAATGACGCCCCATAAGACCAAACTTGCTTCGCTGTTATTGTTAGTACCAGCATTGGCAATGGCTAAAACTGAAGTTATCGATATACCCGCAGAACAGAATTATCTATTGTCCTACAGCTGGAAAATAGATAAGGATACGACATTCACTTTATCTAGATACTGTGACCCTAAAAGGGACGAGGGCATTTTCGTTTCTTACAAGGAAAGCTACTGCAACAACTCTGCCTATGTTCGCAGCACTATGGCAAATGACTCAAGAACGCGCTTTGGTCATAGCTATACCGTTACAGTTAGCAATGGTGAAACGAGTGTCAGGTCTAACAGTTCTTGGAATAGGTCGAGTCAAAGGACAGAGAATAAGTTTATTCGCTCGCTATTTCAGAAGTCCGATCCTGTTGTTAGGGTGAATGGGTATGGTCAAATATCCGATGACAAGCTAATTAAACTGGATGGTCTTAAGCAAGTTAAGGTTCCTAAAAGTCTGTTTAAGAACGACCAAACATATTCAATTGATAAGTCAGTTCGTTTGCTTGGATACCGTGATGCCTACAACGCTATTCATGATGACGCTAAAGCCGAGTTCAATGCTAAGTATGATGCGCAGAACCAAAGACTTGCACTAATACTGCTCATGATTGCCATAGCGGTTCTTGGTGGAAGTTATGCGACTTGGAGGTACGTGTTAAAGCCAGCTGCGAATAAGCTGAGTAAAACGCGCAAAGAAGTGTCTGATAAGCTTGAGAAAAACAAGGTTAGTAAGATTGCCAAAGAAGAAGCGATTCGACAGAGCGTTCGTACCACAATCGAAAACGACAATGCTGCGATTACTGCACTGAAGTCTCAGATTAAAGAAGCTCTTGATAACGATGATGCTAAGACCGCGAAGGTTCTGATAGAAGCGCTAGATAAGATAGAGTCTAAGGACTGAATCACCATAAATCCATAGGCACTTTGTGGCATGATAAATAAAATAACTATGTATAAAAATGAGGCACAGCACAGTTCTAGCTTAGAATGGGGCAGAAACGAGTTACATCTTAATGTCCGCAATTGGCACTTTTGCGAAGTTCGGCTGTGAGCGAGAACCGGTCATTGAGGTTGGCTTAATACAACAGTTAATTGATTTGCTAACTGTGTTGTTCGCGCATATATTCAAGCAAACGAGCGTCACGCGCATTTTGTTTCATTTAACTTTACTTAAAGTTATAGAAAACTCAGCTATAGTAATACCTTAGGTTATTTGTTAAAACTATATAAGGTAGATAAATGAGTGTGGCGTCGGCAGCGATGAGCGCACCATTAAATTGTTATATATTTAGGAGAGTGTGTGCTTGTATTTATCTTAGGGGCCATTTCAGGAGCTTTTGTTTTATTAGTAGGATTTCTAATTTTTAAGTTTGAATTCGACTTAGCTCTTATGACTAATGTTGTAATTGCCGCAGCAACAGTTGTTGCAACGATAATCCATCTTGATTCAACAAGAAAGCAAAGAAAAGATCGAATTTGGGATATTAATAAAGATGCTCTGTTAAATTTGGCTCATTCTCTTTCTTTGGTAATTCATGCTTCGGAATATTATTCTGAGCTTGAGTGTTATCGTAATCAAGGCATTAATGAGTCACCTAGCATTCGTGAACCCAAAGATGGTGTTTATGAAAATTTTAATAATAACCAAGAGCAAGTATTAAATGTATATCGTACATTAATGGATAAAGAATTAATTGATAGCCTTGAGTCTTGCAAAGCACAAAATAAAAAAATATCTGAGGCAGTAGATCATGACGCAATAAATAATTATGAAGCTTATGATGCTTCATTAGATTCATATAAAGAACTGCAAAATAAATTAAATATTTTCATTGCAGAAATGTCAGGCATCAAAAGTATATAACAAGGAATTTAAACGGAACAAAAACAGTGGGTTACGTTTCGCTTCGCTACACATTTTAACCCGCTACTTTTGTCCGCTTAATGCGGCGTTAGGTGTATATGATAATCGACAAGCTTGCAGGATTTAACAACCCATACAGCCTGATGGCAGAAAGAGATGTTAGAGCGTCCGCGTGGGTTTACCTAAAAAGAAGTACAATTACCGAAGTAGGAGCGTTGCTTTTATGGTGGCGCTTCCAATACGAAATTACTTTAGATTTCATCAACAAAGGACGACAATTTTACGACATCTCATCATTTAATGGTAGAAAATTAGTCTCATTTAAAGAGAGGCTTAAGCTTTATCGTGAAAGTGGTGAAAAGCATCCTGTTGAATTACCTTTGCATTACAGCTCGTACTGGCAAGACAACCAGCTTTAATTCACTTAACAAGGTTGTAACCGGCGTTACAAACGTCCGGAAATGGCACATAGCAGCCAATTAAACTTGGCAGTATTTTTATGTGGTTGGCTTCATAAAGCCTGTATTTGGTAACTTTATGCCATTATAAGCTTCAATATTATGCCAACTTACACTTCAATTGCTACGCTGTAGCCCAGTAAAAAGGTATGTTCTTATGCCAGTTTATGCTTCAAACAACATTGGGTGTTACAAATTTAATTTAATATACTTCATAAACATATACTTTTTAAATAAAGCTATTAAAGCTTGCTTAACCATATTCTGATTTTTAAATTAGCTTTCTTAAGTATGATCATTTAAATGGAATTAAAAGCTTAATTTATGTCTACAGTTTCCAAAGTGTTTTTACCTGATGAGGGAAAAACTACACCTCTAATAAAATTCTATCTTTAGATGAAGCAAAACTATTCAAGCTTAGACGTTTTTTGAGAGAGCCTGAAGGGTTAGGTAGTATTTTATGTATTACATGTTTTGAGCCTTTAATTCTTGCTGGTACTCCACCTGCGGCAACTTTTTAATTATGAACCAAGTTCAGTTTAGCCTTTGAATTTTGTAAGTTTGACATTTTACTACGGGTGATCAAGTTAATCCCGAGTAACAGTTTGAATTGCTATACATAGTAAGCTTTATTAAAGACGGTTTTATTGTTTGCTTAAGAATAATTGAAATTACTTAGCAACAGTACTATACATTTATGAATTTTTTAGTGGTATGTTAGTAGTAGATGGAGTTTTAAATAACAAAATGGTGCCAACCATTTTTAAAGGGATGTTGCATGGAATTCGTTTTTATAATTGCAGTTGTTATATTGATAATTTGGTTAATTACAAGTTCACGCTCAGATTCAAAAAAAACAAAGCCTAGAGTGCTAGGTAACCCGAGTCAAAATATAAAAGAAACTCGTGATGCGGCTGCTTCTAAACATTCTTTATCTAAGCCTTCTTTATCTAGACCTTCGAGTGACGTAACTAGCTCGATAGCTCCTATTACAACTACAAAAGCATCAGTTAGTGTTGAGTTACACGAACAAGCTACTGAATTAACCACAGCAAAGCAGACTAATCCAAAAACTCACACCACTGCTGTTAATAAACCTACGCCAATTATAGAGAGTGCCCATAGTGCAACACATTCTGAGGACGATTTTGCTACATTTAATATTTTTGAGAGCACAGAACCTCAAAATGCAAACATTAAAAGTACAAGAAAAGCCCAATGGCTTGATAAGAAGAAAGAAACTATTATACACAAGCGCAAGCTAAGAGGATTTATTTACTTAGGTGAAAAAATGGAGTCTCTTCGAGGTTATGACTCTGAGCCTGCATTATTAAACCCAATTTTACCCGCATCAACCCCTTTGGGGCATCAGCTAGGTTATTATACAGATGATTCACTTGGTTACTGGCCGAGTTATAACAGGCTTTCTAGACAGTGTAGAGGAGCCTACCTTGACTGGTTAGCAACCGACAGAAGCGCGGCCAATACCCCAGTAGGATTCGTGTTTTTGTACTTTTATGGACTTGAAAGATTTGTTATTGAAAATGGTCAAGTTGATAAAGTTGGAGATGAACAATTTGAAGACATTTTTTATGAAGTACTGCGTTTGCACAAGGTGTTTATTTCAAATCGTTCTTTTGCTGGTTACTCAGCAAACTTTTTGGAATTTATGTATTTACTTAAACCTGAATTATTTAAAAGTAAAAAACATATATTACCGAAGACGCGTCATTCACTACTTTTTAAATTACGTCTTTCAGAGCAAGTTGTTGCCACAGAAAGAGTGAGTGATGAACTAGCACTTGAGTGGATTAAAAATACAGACCAATACAATCTAAAAACAGCAGCTAGACGCTGCGATGTAGAGTTTGATTCACTTTTCAAACTTTACTACAAGCAAAAATTCCCAGAAGGGATGCAAGTAAAAGTAAATAAAACTAAATTAAACGCTGAGTACTTTGCTGCCAGTGGTGGCATCCCTAGCGTTAAAATTTTACTCGACGGTTTGCCTGACCCGAGCATATTAAAAGCACCTATAAAAAAGCTTATTCCAATAGCAGATATGGTCACTGAGGAACTAGCTAGCTATAGCCGTTATTTAGCTAAGACTAATACAAGCAAAGATGATTTAGCTGCATTAATACTGTTGCCTCGTGCCATCGCTAATAGCCAACCATCACCATTAATCGAAAAGTTTAAAACGTGGGCCCAAACTATCATTTTAGAACATGATGGGGTAACAAATGTAGCTGATTTTTGGTTGCAAACAGACTTACCAGCACCAAAAGCGATAAATAAGAAAGAAGGTGAGCTCATTTATAACTTAGCTAACTTTGCTGATATTGGTATTGCGCCTGACTTACGTTATCACCATACAAAACCTAAATTAGATGGCAAACTTATATTATTTTATCCAGGTCATGGGGAAGAGTTCGTCCCTAGCTATGCGTTTAATCAAGTCGGTGTCGCACTGCGCTTAGGTGCTATGGTTGCAAATATAGATGGAATTGTAGATGAGTCAGAAAGTTCAGAGTTAGAAAAGCTAATTGCTCATGATGAAAAATTAACGGATACAGAAAAGCGATCTCTAAAGGCTTATCTTACATGGCGATTAGTTACACCATCAGATAATACGGGGTTAAAAAATAGACTTAATAATTTAGGTGTAAAAGAAATAGAATTTGTGAAACGGTTTATTCTGTCTATTGCGCTCGCTGATGGCAATGTTGATAACAAAGAAGTAAAGCAAATCGAAAAACTCTACACAAATTTAGGGTTGAATAAAGAGTCTGTTACGAGTGATATTCATCAGCTTACTACAAGTAGTCACCAACCAGCACTAAGTAATCAAAACTCATCAGAATTTAGCTTAGATGAAACAATATTAGCCCTTCATGAAAGCCAAACAACAGAAGCAAAAAATATGTTGGAACAGATCTTTATCTCAGGTGAAGATGAAAGCGATTATATTGAAGTCTCAGAGCTGACAAACGAAGTTGATGGATTAGATCTGGCTCATAGCCAGTTGTTTGAAAAGCTATGTGCTAAAGCGCAATGGGGTCGCGAAGAGGTAGCCCAAATGTGTAGTGAGCTAAAATTAATGGTCGATGGTGCTATAGAAACCATCAATGACTGGTCATTTGATTTAGTGGATGCACCAGTAATCGAAGACGATGGTGATATATACATTGATGAAGAAATAGTCGAAGAGATAAGGGAGTTATAACAATGGCAGCAAAAAAAATTAGAGCAAAAGAGCGCGATGCAATTATACAGTCTCTTAAATCGGGTGTTACCCCAAAAGTCGGCATACAGCATATACAAGTAGGCCGTGGTAATGAACTTAAGGCGCTCATTAAAGATATCGACAGAGTGACAGAGGGCGGCTCTGCTTTTCGGTTAATTATTGGTGAATATGGATCAGGTAAAACATTCTTTTTAAGTGTTGTAAGAGCGATAGCATTAGAGCGAAAGCTAGTTACTGTTAATGCGGATTTATCTCCCGACCGTCGTATTCATGCATCATCAGGACAAGCCAGAAACTTGTATTCTGAGTTAATGAGAAACATGTCTACTCGTAATAAGCCTGATGGTAATGCATTGACCAGTGTGGTTGAAAAGTTTATTACCGAAGCACGAAAAGAAGCTGATAATACAAGCAAGGAAATAACCACAGTGATCCACGAAAGGCTCGCGTCACTCTCTGAGCTTGTAGGTGGTTACGACTTTGCAAAAGTTATCGAAGCATACTGGACAGGCCATGAAACAGATAACGAGCAACTTAAAAACAACGCTGTAAAATGGTTAAGAGCAGAATATGCTACAAAAACAGATGCTCGCAAAGATCTTGGTATCAGAAGTATTATTTCAGATGCATCGTTTTATGACTCTCTAAAGCTTATGAGCTTATTTGTAAGGCAAGCTGGCTACGAAGGGTTATTAGTTAACCTCGATGAAATGGTAAATTTATACAAACTCAATAGCACCCAAGCACGATTATCAAATTACGAGCAAATTCTAAGAATACTCAACGACTGCTTACAAGGATCGGCTGAGTACTTAGGGTTTTTACTGGGTGGTACACCTGAGTTTTTACTTGATCCAAGAAAAGGCTTATATAGTTATGAAGCGCTGCAATCTCGCTTAGCTGGCAATACATTTGCAAAACAAGCTGGTGTTATTGATTACTCATCTCCAGCATTACATTTGGCAAGTTTAACGCCAGAAGAGTTATTCATATTACTTAAAAACCTTAGACATGTTTTCGCATCAGGGGATGAATCGTTATATTTAGTGCCTGACGAGTCCCTAAAAGCATTTTTAGTCCATTGCAGTAAAACAATTGGAGACGCTTACTTCAGAACACCAAGAAATACGATCAAAGCGTTTTTAGATATGCTTGCCGTGATTGATCAAAATCCAAACATTTCGTGGGACAGCTTAATAGAAAATGTTAATATAGCACAGGAAAAACCTTCCGATGTAGAGTTAGATATTGAATCTGAAGACGATGAGCTAGCTGACTTTAAATTATGATCAACGCACACGAAAAGCTCGATTTTCGCATTCAGCAGTGGATTTTTAAACAAGGTTGGGATCGACTTAGAGAGATACAATGTTTAGCAATTGATCCTATCCTCTCAGGCAATACTGATGTGCTTATTAGTGCCTCTACTGCCGCAGGTAAAACGGAAGCATTTTTTTTACCTGCAATAAGTAGTATCGCAGATGAAGTAAGCGGTGTGGGCATTTTATATATCAGCCCGCTAAAGGCGTTAATAAACGATCAAGACCGAAGACTCGAAAGCTTGTCAGATTTATTAGGCATACAAGTTACACCTTGGCATGGTGATAGCTCGCAAGGTCGAAAAAATAAGCTGAAACGAAATCCATCCGGCATGGTGTTAATAACGCCTGAGTCCCTAGAGTCATTATTAATAAGAGACAGTGGTTGGGTAAAATCTGCTTTTCAGAATTTAAAGCATATAGTTATAGACGAATTTCACGCATTTATTGGTACTGAGCGTGGCCATCACTTGTTGAGTTTACTGCACCGCTTAGAGCATCTGCTTGGCCGCGTAAACTCGCCAATACCCAGAACGGCTTTAAGTGCCACTTTAGGTGACCTAGAAAGTGTCCCAGCATCTTTAAGACCAAATAAATCACTACCTTGTAAAATAATAAAGCAAACGCAGTCTTCATCATCGTTAAAAATGCAAGTGAAAGGATACATTGAAAGCGCTGTAGTAACAGATGAGACGCTTACTGCGGAGCAAAGAGTATGTAACGATTTATATGGCCTTTGCCGTGGTGGAAACCACCTAGTATTTGCCAACAGCAGAAGCCGCACCGAAAGCATTGCAACTACTCTTGCAGAGATGTGTGAGAGCAACATTGTGCCTAACGAGTTTTTTCCACATCACGGCTCGTTAGCCAAAGAAATGCGAGAAACACTTGAAGCTCGGCTTCAGCAAGATCAAATTCCAACAACAGCAATATGTACTATGACTTTGGAGTTAGGCATTGATATAGGTAAAGTTAACTCTGTTGTGCAAGTTACTGCGCCACATTCTATTGCAAGCTTACGGCAGCGAATGGGTCGTTCAGGCAGGCGTGGTGGCGCTAGTGTTTTGCGAATGCTGATAACAGAGGCCGACCTTACAGAGCAATCAAATATTGCAGATAAACTTCGGCTTGAATTAGTTCAATCGCTGGCGATGATACGGTTACTGGTTGCAAGCAAGTGGTACGAACCCGCAGACACTTCGCTTTATCACTTTTCGACATTACTACATCAAGTCTTAGCGCTCATCGCGCAATGGGGTGGTATAAGAGCAGATCAAATCTACGTATTACTGTGCAAAGATGGGCCGTTTCAGCAGGTTAGTATTACCCACTTTAAAGGTTTGCTGTCTCACATGGGAAAAGTAGAGCTTATTACTCAGTTAGGGAGTGGTGAACTTGTTTTAGGCCACATGGGTGAAAAAGTAACAAATCATTATACGTTTTATGCGGTGTTTAAAACCCCTGAAGAATTTAGAATAGTGACTGGTAGTAAAACACTAGGGACATTGCCCATAGACAGCCTAATTTTAGAAGGGCAACATATTATATTTGCTGGCAAGCGTTGGGTTGTTGAGTTGGTTGATGCTGACAAAAAAGTGATTTCAGTACAGCATGCAAAAGGCGGGAAACCACCTAAGTTCGGTGGTACAGGGATGGCTGTACATGATGTAGTAAGGCAAGAGATGCTGACAATATTGAGAGAAGGAGATTACAGAATTCAAGTTGGCGAACAAAAAATTGAGTTTGGTGATGAGGTTGCTCAATCACTTTTCAAAGAAGCAGCAGGTTTTTTTCAAACAGCAAAACTTGATAGTACGCATTTTATACAGCATGGCAATATAGTAGTTATTCTGCCTTGGGCCGGAGATAAAGTTTTAAATACACTTGTTGCTGTACTTATTAACAAAGGTTTTGGTGCTGGCGCATTTGCAGGGGTGATAGAGGTTGAAAATGCTTTAGTAGAAGATGTTATTGATGCGCTTAAAAGCTTTCAAAATAACGAAACAATATCAGCAATTGATTTAGCTGAAGTTATCTCAGAAAAGGCCATTGATAAGTTTGATGAATATTTATCACAAAATTTACTCACACAAGGATATGCCGCTAGAGCATTTGACGTTGAGAAGACAAGGATATTAGTAAAAAAATTACTCTAAAGAAATCTCGCATCATAAAGCTAGAGGGCGTTCAGAATTCTGTGTCACCTTATACTTCAAACGACATTGGGTGTATAAACTAATTACTTATAATTAAGCCACTTTATAAACTACAATTATATTCAATTTATTTCTCTCTCATTATTCTACTTTTTTCCAATTTTAATCCCATACTTTAAATACTCACTTAAAACTTACGCTATATCAGCATATTAAATTTATATAAATGTTCGTACATTAAAGTAGATTGCTACCACCAAGGCACTTTATTCTGTGTTTACGTAACTTAATTTAGTAAATGCGACCTAAGTCTAGATTGCGAAGTGCGCTGTAATACTTAAAATAACGCCAAATTAAAAAGGGGCTCAGTAGTATGCAGTTAGAACGTATCCGCAATAGCAATCTGCACCAAAAAGTAATGTCAGCAGAACAAGCTAGCCAATTTATTAAAGATGGAATGACAGTAGGCATGAGTGGCTTTACTCGTGCTGGTGAAGCTAAAGCCGTGCCAAGAGCACTGGTTGAGCGTGTTAAAAATAACCCAATGAAAATAAACCTAATGACCGGTGCGTCGTTAGGTAATGATTTAGATAAACTACTTACAGAAGCGGGTGTGCTAGCCCGCCGTATGCCTTTTCAAGTAGATAGCACATTACGTAAAGCGATTAATAACGGCGAAGTAATGTTTATTGATCAGCATTTATCAGAAACCGTTGAGCAGTTGCGTAATCATCAATTAACTATGCCTGATGTGGCGGTTATTGAAGCGGTAGCCATTACTGAAGAAGGCCATATTGTGCCTACTACTTCGGTAGGAAACTCTGCAAGCTTTGCTATTTTTGCTAAAGAAGTGATTATTGAAATAAATATGTTGCACAGCCCTGAACTTGAAGGCTTGCATGACATATATATTCCTTCGTATCGCCCTGTGCGCCAACCAATTCCTTTAACTAAAGTAGATGATCGTATTGGTAGCACGGCTATTCCAATTGATCCTGCTAAAATTGTTGGCATTGTTTTTACTAATCAGAGCGATTCGTTTTCAACAGTTACCGACCCTGACGTAGATACAGCGGCTATTGCCAGCCACTTAGTGAGCTTTTTTAAAGAAGAAGTAGCACAAAAGCGTATGGCAGAAAACCTAGGGCCATTACAAGCAGGTATTGGTAATATTGCTAACGCGGTAATGATGGGATTGTTAGATTCTGATTTTGAAGATTTAACAATGTACTCAGAAGTATTACAAGATTCGACCTTTGATTTAATTGATGCCGGTAAACTTAAATTTGCTTCAGGCAGTTCAATTGTTTTATCAGAGCGTTGTAATGCAAAAGTATTTAATAACCTATCAGAATATAAAGATAAGTTAGTGTTACGTCCGCAAGAAGTGTCGAATCACCCTGAAATAGTACGTCGTTTAGGCATAGTGGCAATTAATACTGCGCTTGAGTTTGATATGTACGGTAACGTAAACTCAACTCACGTTTGTGGTACTCGTATGATGAATGGTATTGGCGGCTCGGGTGACTTTGCACGTAATGCGCATTTAGCGATATTTGTTACTAAGTCGATTGCTAAAGATGGCGCTATTTCGAGTGTAGTACCTATGGTAAGCCACGTTGACCATAACGAACATGACGTTGATATATTAGTAACCGAGCAAGGCTTAGCTGATTTACGCGGCTTAGCGCCACGTGAACGTGCTGTACAAGTTATTAAGCACTGTGTGCACCCAGATTACCGTGACGCCATGCTAGATTACTATGAGCGCGCTTGTAAGCGAGGCGGACACACACCTCATTTACTAGAAGAAGCGTTTAGCTGGCATATTCGCCTTGAAGAGCAAGGCAGTATGAAAAAAGCCTAATAAATGTAATCCCAAATTGCACCAATCCATACAGTTAATCTGTTTTGGGTTTAATTAAACGCTCCTTTTAGGGGCGTTTTTTTAGCGCTACTCTACACAATTAATTAGCCACTTAGTCTTGAGTATTAAAAGGCCTAAATTCGGATAATAAGTGCTGGCTAATTACCTTTAAGTAATCCATTAACACCTGGTATTAATGGATTACTTAAACAGCCTTTAAAATCAAACTTAAGTAAGCTTTTTAGTTAGCCACATACCGCCTAGCACGGCCGCAAAAAACAACAAAAATTCCACTTTAAAAGACACTAATTGAACCAAGCCAGGGCCTGGGCATATGCCACTTAAACCCCAGCCTAAACCAAAGAGTATTGAGCCAGTAATTAAGCGCGCATCAACTTTTTTCAAATCACTTAAGTTAAATGATCCTGAAAGGAGTGGCTTCTCTTTTTTTGCAACCCATAACCACGTAAGCATCATTATTAGCATGGCAACAGCCATCACTATAATTAAACTTGCGTCCCATTGGTTCCCGTAGGTAAGAAAGTTAATTACTTTAGCGGGGTTTGTCATACCGCTAATAATAAGCCCTAAGCCAAATATAAAGCCTATAACAACCATCATAATTGCTTTCATTATTTATCCTACCAGGTTTGCTGTAATAATGGCGACGAGCATAAATGTACACGTTGCAACCCAAGAGCGGGTAGAAAAACGCGACATGCCGCACACGCCATGGCCACTTGTACATCCATTAGCTAAAGTTGTACCTACGCCAACTAAAAGCCCCGCAACAATAATAAGCCAAGGCGACAACTGTAATTCGCCTTCTAATAAAAAAGGCGCAAATACTCTTACAGCTACACCTGCTAACAACAACCCTAAAATAAAGTATAACTGCCAACGAGAGCCCGAATTTGCTTTAGCAAATACAGACTTAACAATGCCCGAGATGCCTGCAATTTTTCCGTATAAAACCAGTAATAACGTACACGCTATACCTATTAATGCACCGCCTATTGCAGCCGACACTGGGGTGAATTCTGTTACCATTTTTTAAATTTCCCAAACAATAGAAACACCTAAACCGGTTTGTTTCATTTCGATTGATACTTGCTGATTCGGCGCTAAGTAGTTAGCACCTGTTACTTTTTTTGCTGGCGAATAAAAAGCCATAGCGTTTAATTGTACCTTGTTGGTAAAAGAATGGCTAAAGCCCGTTGTAAAATGCCACTCTTGAACGCCTGGCGCTAAAATATTTAATATAACTTGGGACGAAGGAATAGGTTGCTCGGTGTAAGACACCCCAAAGCGAATCTTTTGTTGCGGTGTACGCTGCCACTGATAACCAAGCTTATAAATAGTCATATCGTTCCAGCCAAATCCAGCGCCGGCGTTAGCTCCTAAAGGCGCTGACATTAAGTTATTGATTGGATTTGCAATACTTTTTACTTCGCTGTAATTGATTTTTTGCCAATCAAATACCACCTGATTACTGGGTGTAAGCTTATAAGCTGCACCAAGTTGAAACGAACTTGGCAGATCAAATCCGCCTTGCTCTGCAAACAAACCTTTATAGCTATCAAACTCTTCCATCGACACTG
The DNA here is from genome assembly GCF_002332205.1 of Pseudoalteromonas sp. JB197. NCBI lineage: Bacteria > Pseudomonadati > Pseudomonadota > Gammaproteobacteria > Alteromonadales > Pseudoalteromonadaceae > Pseudoalteromonas > Pseudoalteromonas sp. JB197. The sequence continues at coordinate 1,758,726 of NZ_NRGZ01000001.1, read as the reverse complement.
CTGAGCGGTAACTTGCGCCTAAACTAAGCGATGAGTTAATTGCATGGCTTATACCTAATTGAACACCAAACCCTGTACTTGTATCTGTGCCATTATTAGTAAGCGCTTCTGGTGATTGCGAAAAAGGAGCAAAGTTTTCAAGCCCTTGTGCTTCAAACTGTTGCACCACGTAAATGGGGGATACACCAAGGCGTGTTTGTTCATTCAACTTATAGCTTAAGGTTGGGCTAATAAAGAGTTGCTTTAAATCAACGCCTGCCATACCAGCGTAAAAGGTGCCTTCAGGAGCGGACTCTGCGCTGTACTCGGTATTCATACCGCCGTAATATTTACTTTTTCATTTAATTGATGACCAATAGCAAATTCTGGAATTGCAAACACGGTGTTGTCGCTTTTTTGTGTTTTTGCTGCAAGATAAAATGCGCCAGGGTAAAAAGTATCTACTTTTGATGCAGTGTATTTTCGCCCAGGAGAAAAAGCTCTAAGCCCAGAGATAGCTGTGTTCCGTTTGGTAAAAAGGTTGCTGGATTATTAGCGCCAGACATTAGCTCTTCTGACAGCGCTACACCTGCGCCAGCCATACCTTTGTGGGTCATGCCGTAGCCGTGAGTAAAATAACCATTCGTAGCAAATGTACTAAATGAGCCCAACGCGCACGTTAAAGCTAAGCCTGATATTAACTGTTTTTTCATTTTGGTAGACACATAAAGTTGCAATTGGCGGACAATAGCTAACTTTTGATATTCTAAAAAGGAATTTAAATAGATTACTTATAATAAAAGGCAATAGAACAATGACCATAAAGTTAAAATAAATGAGCATAGATTGCTATTTAACCTTTAGGTTATTTAAATCGCCATTATTAAATGGCGCTATTGTATGTAAAGGCAAAGCGGCGACTAATATCACCGCTTTTAAAAATCACATAGATTCGAGCGTTTTACCGCGCGTTTCTTTAATGTATTTAACAACAAAAAACAGGCTTATAAGTGCCGATAACGCATAAAATCCGTAAGCACCGGCAAGGCCTATATTGGCAAGCATAATAGGGAAGGTCATAGTAATTGCAAAGTTAGCAATCCACTGCGCACTGGCGTCCACAGCAAGGGCTGCAGCATCATAATTAGCGTAAGAAATAATATTATTAGCACTATTAATGGTGCTAAATCTAATCCTAATTAACGCCTGATAACTCAAAGCATTACTGGTTACAACTTTAAGATTGAATAATAAGCATAAATGCTAGATACTGTTTTTATATACAGCCATGGCAATGTTATGAAAAAAGAATTACCAGCAAAATACTATTTAGCGCATTTTAGAGAGCTTATTGAGTTTGTAACAAGTAAATGTATGCACTTACTTGAGCCCAAGCACAGCGAATTTATTAATAAAATTAATCAGCTTGATGAGCAAAGCCAGTGTATGTTGGCGCGCGTCTATTCGCGCAAACCCTATTTAGTACAAGCGCAGTCCCTCACTTATGAAGAAATAATCTCGCCGCATCAGGCTATTTATACGCTAAAAAAAGCAGGTATTTTATTTGAGCCGAACGAGCAGCATTATTCACAGCTTTTGGCGCACTTAACCAAACCTGCTTTACTAGAGTTACTAAGTAATTACGACGAACAAATAAGCTATAAAAAGAGCGCCGCTAAAGGCGCGCTGGTGGATAGTGCCCGTGAGTTTTTTAAAAGCTGCCCGCACGAGCTTGCACCGCTTTATAGCCAGTATGTAATTAATAATCGCAGCGATTATTATGAGTATTTTGAGTTTTTATTTGCAGGTAAACTAAGCAGTGGTGATGTGAATCATCAAAACCGTTTTGTAATGCGAGACTTAGGTTTAACCGCTACGCGTGAAGGGCATAGCGAGAGCTTATCGCGCTTTGAAACGAAGGCCGAGGGGCAATCAAACTATTTATTAAACCGTTACCGATTAGCATTTAAAAATATAACTGATGAGAACGATTACGTTGCTTTAGCGCCGCAGGTTCTAGTGCAAGCTGCGTATGGTGCAATAGCTGTTGCGCTTAAAAATAAGTTATTAGTACAGCTTTTTAAACAGTTAAAAAACACCAATAGCGAACTTGCTTTTAGTTTACTTGAAGGGTGTGTTGATGATAGCGAAGCACACGAAATTCAAATAAGAGAGCAATACAGGCTTGGTAATAAACAGTGGGTAAAAGCACGCTTAGAAGCCATTATTGAAAATCCGCTAACGGATGATTTACTGTATTTTGCTGACGACTTTTTAATGCGTAAATTTAATAAGCAAACGCGTTCGCGTTTAAGCACTATGCTTGCTGACACTCAGTGCGTACTCGAAATTGACGAATTATACCGAGGTGAAGTAGAGCAAGGCGTAAACGATTATTACACTGGCCAAGGTATGCAGGTATTTAATACCGAAAACACATTGTGGCAAAGTTTGTTTGGTTTAGTATTTTGGCACGAATTATTTATTGATACCCCTTATCCGCCATGCAATGAGTTTGATATTTATCCGCAAGTATTAAGGCTTGGTAATTTTTATGCAGCGCAACCAGCACAAATAAATGAGCGCTTAGCACAATGCCAAACACCTCAGGCATTACTTAAATTAGTATGTAAAAATGCAGCGCAATACTTTGATCAACCTAACGGTTTATTTAAATGGCATAACGAGTTATTACAACCACTAGAAGCGCTGATTTTAAATAGCCCAATTGAGGCGTTAATTACTCACTTAACTAATATGAGTAAACATTATTTACAGCTAAAAGACGGCTACCCCGACTTAATGGTTATCCATAACGGCAAAGTACATTTTGAAGAAGTAAAAGCCCCAGGCGACAAGCTAAGGCGCAACCAATTAACGACTATAGATAACTTAAAGAGCAGTGGTTTTGAGGTACATATAGCCGTTGTTAAATGGTTTATAGATCCCAACCGCATTTACAGCGTAGTTGATTTAGAAACGACAGGCGCATTAAAAGGCGGTAACAAAATAACCGAAATTGGCTTAGTTAAAGTACAGCATGGCAAAGTAATCGATACATGGACTACTTTAGTTAACCCACAGCGACATATACCAGGGTTTATCACGTCGTTAACCGGTATTAGCGATAGCATGGTAAGTAATGCGCCAGTATTTGCAGATATAGTAAAACCTTTAATGGCTAAATTAGCGGGAAGCATTTTTGTTGCGCACAATGTTAACTTTGACTACGGGTTTATTAAAAAAGAATGCGAAATGGCAAAGGTGCCTTTTAAAATGCCCAAGTTGTGCACTGTGGTGGAATCGCGTAAAGCCTTTGCGGGCTTAAAGTCGTACTCGTTGGGTAATTTGTCAAAGCACTTTAATTTAAACTTAACCAGCCATCACCGAGCGCTTGCCGATGCAACCGCCACAGCGCAGTTGTTACTGTTAATTCAAAAATCACAAAGCTAGCTTATTACTCTGCTTTTTTTCGAAGTCGCTTTTTACTATTTCGAGTGCTTTAAGTACTTCATCAGGAGCAACGTCGTGTTGCTCTAGTAGCATAATTAAATCGACTGCGAGTTTTATATGGGTTGGTGCTTGTTGTAGATTATTGCTCATGCTGAGGTTTCTTTTTTGCAATTTGGCTAATTGCTACATCAATGGCTGTTTGCACCCGCTGTTGCATATGCATACGCTCTGTTTGTGATAAATAATAGGCCATATCTACGTCGGAGCGAATATAGCGAGAAGGCAGTTGATTTAAAACAGTACAGCAAAAATCGGCCATTACATCATCAGTATATTGTTCATTAAGTTTGCGATTAATTATTTCTTCTAAAACAAATTTTTCATAAAAGTTATGTATATCTTCATGTAATTGCATATTCCACTCGCTCGTTTTTAATCCATTTAATTGAGTTTATACCAAGGTGCAGTATAAATCGAGGGTGTAGTTTTACAGCTATTTATTAACGGTTAATTAGTTAGTGGCTTGATTGGTATTGTAAAACATACTTAAAGTGTTTAGCGAAGTTGTTGTTTTTCTACACGTTGTATTTTTTCTTCGGTGGCGGAAATCGCTTTTCTACAGCGCCCTAAGCGTGCATGCGTTGTTAATATTTCCATATTTAGCTTTTGTGCTTTAGCCGGGGTTGCTTTATCCATTTGCATTTTACGCTCTTCAATCATTAACAATAATCGGCGTTCAAACTCGTGATTTTGTTTAAGTTCGTCATAAAGCTCATGAGATGATTGTATTACTTGTTGCACTGCTTGTTTATAAACGGCTTGTTTGGGGCGTGGTTTATAGTGACTTTTATTTTCTTTTATCCAAATAGGGGTTGATTTAATAACATTAAAAACAGCTTGTACTTGTGTTGCTATACGCTCAAGTGCATAGGTGTATGCATGGCGATGCTCACTTGGTGGTAAAGACGATACTTCGTCTTCTATTTCGGTTACATAGTCGGCTAGGTTCATACTTTTAGTACTAAAAACAGCACGGTCAAATAAGCTTGGTTGCGCTTGCATATAACGGTTTTTAGAAAACAGTTTGGCTTTATCAAATTGCTCGGCTTGCTGCTTTAAGGTTGCAACTTGTTGGCGTAGTTTATCAAAAGCGGGTGAGTGCATATTAAAAGTAAGCCTCGTAAATAAGTTTTAGTGCTAATAATATAACCATAGTATTAAATACTGGACGAATAAACTTACTGCCAAAGCGTATTGCTGAATGCGCGCCAAACCATGCGCCTAGCATGATAAAAAAGCCCATAGTAATACCCAGTAAAAAATTAACATGGCCTAGTGCTACAAAAGTAATAAGTGAAATAAAGTTAGACACAAAGTTCATTGAACGCGATAAACCACAATTTAGCAGTAGGTTCATTTTATATAGCATGCCGTTTGAGGCGGTCCAAAAGGTGCCTGTACCTGGTCCTGCTAAGCCATCAAAAAAACCTAAGCTTAAACCTTGCAACCACTGCTTTATTTTCATTGTTTGCGTAAGCTTAGGTAGCTCACTTTCCTCTGTGGTGCTTAAACTACCAAACAAGCTATAGCAGGCTACAACAATTATAATTATAGGTAATAATTTATTTAAGAAGTCGATACTTAAATGATCAACTATTAAAGTGCCTATTAATGCGCCAATGGCGGTGGCAAAAATAGAGGCTAGCCAAAACTTAGGATTAAATAAGTCTTTTTTATAATAAGTATAACTTGCAGTTAAAGAGCCAAAGCTGGCGGCTAATTTATTTGTGCCAAGCGTTAAATGCGGTGGTAAGCCTGCTGTTAATAAAGCAGGAACCGTTAACATACCACCGCCACCGGCGATGGCGTCAATAAAACCTGCGGCAAGTGCAACGGCACATAAAATAGCCCAGGTTGTTGGATCGAGTGCAAGTTCAAACATTATTAATAATCTATCTGTCTTTTAAAAGGAGGTAAGGTGTCGAGCATGGCTTTGCCGTATCGCTTAGTGATCAAGCGCCTATCTAAAATAGTAATACAGCCAGCATCGCTTTCTTTACGCAGCAGTCTACCACAGCTTTGTACCAATTTCTTTGCCGCATCGGGAACGGTTATTGATAAAAAAGGATTGCCGCCTTTACTTTGTACAAACTCGGCTTGCGCTTCTTCAATTGGCGAGGTGGGTACAGCAAAAGGAATTTTTGTAATTATTAGGTTTTCTAGGTATTTTCCTGGTAAATCAAGACCTTCAGAGAGGCTTTGGGTGCCAAATAAAATGCTACCTTTGCCTTCATCAATATTTTTAGTATGTAACATAAGCATTGCCTCACGCGACATTTCGCCTTGTACTAATAAGTTAAAACCTTTTGTTCTAAGAAGCTTTGATACATGGTCCATTTGCCAATAAGAAGCAAACAATACTAGGTTGGCTTTTTTGGTGTCTAAATACTCAGGTAGAGTATTGGCTAAGTGATCGCTAAACGCTTTATCGGTTGGTTCAATTTTAGAAACCGGAATACGCAAAGTTGCTTGATTAGGGTAGTCGAAAGGCGAGGGCACTTTAATAAATTTAACGCCTTCCTCTTTGGCCAGGCCTGTTTCGTAAGCAAAATGATCAAACGAGCCTAAAGCACTTAATGTAGCCGAGCATAAAACTGCGCCCGCGCACTCGCTCCATAGCTTGTCTTTTAAGTAGTAACCTACTTCAATAGGGCAGTCGCTTAATAAATGGTCATGGTGGTTTTTATACTCAAGGCGCTTTATCCATCTAGCATGCGGTGTACCTTCACCTTTATTTGCATAGCTAAACCACAGCTTATTTAATTGCTCTAAACGATTTATGTATTGCCCGCTCTCGCCTAAAATAGGGTCGGCTACGTAGGGTTTTATATCGCCGTCGCTTACATCTTGGGTTAGCGTGTCATGCATTTTACTTAAGCAGCGCAGTGCATCTTGCGTGGCTTCGCTTATATCTTTGGCTTTACTGTGTAGTGACTGTGGAATTTCGCCATTTTCGAACCTGTAAGTATCATCTTTTGAATATTCAAAGTCAGCATTATCGAGAATGTCGCGTACTACTTTTAAATCTTTGTTGGCGTCGTTAATGCTATCGCAAAGCTTAAAGTTTTGTCCTATCGCCTTTTGACCCACTATTACTTTAGCCATTTTGCCGCTAAATTTAGTGAGCTTATCGAGCCACTCTATAGTGCCTTTTATTGTCGCCGCCGCTGATGAAAAGTCGCGAGTAATATGCGCTAAATGGTGTGCTTCATCAATTACATAAATAGTGTTGTCGGGTTCGGGTAAAATTTTACCCCCGCCTAAGTCTAAATCTGCAAGTAATAAAGAGTGGTTGATCACCAGTACATCCATTTGCATTAATTGCTGACGCGCAAGCTGAAACGGGCAGGTTTGATGCGCTTTCATTTGGCGCTGGCACGAATGTTTATCGCAGGCTATTAATCCCCATACTTTATCGGGAACTGTGTCGGCCCAGCTATCTCTGTCGCCTTGCCATTTTTTTGTCGTATAAGCGGTGTAAAGCTCATTTAAACATTTAGTTTCCATTACGCTTAAAGGGGAGCTAAGCGTAGGCATAAATTCCATTTGTGTTTGGCTATCGCCGTTAACCGCATTGTGTAGTTTATGAGCGCAAATATATCGCTGGCGACCTTTTACTAAATCAAACTTAAAACTAAGCCCTGAATGCTTTTTAAAAAAAGGTAACTCTTTGGCTATTAACTGCTCTTGCAGCGCAACTGTGGCGGTTGAAATAACTAATTTCTTTTTTTGTGCTAGCGCAAGTGGCAGAGCGCCTAAACAATATGCCAGAGACTTGCCCGTGCCTGTACCTGCTTCTATAACGCAAATACGTTGTTTTTTGTGATATTCCCCCGCAAGCGTTTTTGCTATTTCGGCAACTAAGTAATTTTGGCTGCTACGCGGGCGGTAATCACTTAGGTTATTAGCCACATGCTGATGTACTTGCCTAATAGTTTTTTTTAATGAGCTCGATAGCATGTGATGATTACCTAAAGTATGTATATAATTACAGTGTATATATTAAGTGGGATCGGACATTGACACAAGCAATCTATCAGGGCTTTATTTTATCAAGGCAACAATACTCGTCTAAAAACAGGCAGGGCCTTACTTTGTGTTATTGGTTAAGCTCTGAGTCTGGGCCTATAAAGGTGGTTGTTGAAAACCAGCAAGCCGTATTTTTTATTGCGCAACAACAACTTCCTCTTGCACAAACGTTATTAGCCAAAGCCAAAATAAAGGTAAGTTTTAAAGCGGTTAATATGCGCCACTTTAGTGGTGTTGACTGCACAGCCTGCTATTTTAACGACAGTAGTAGCCTTTATAAAGCAAGAGCCCAGCTTGAGGAGCAAATAAATATATACGAAGGGGATATTCGCCACAGCGACCGATTTTTAATGGAGCGCTTTATTAAAGGCGGAGTGTGGGTAACTGGAGAGGCGCTACAAAAAAATGGCTTTATCGAAATTACTCAAGCAAAACTAAAAGCTAATCCAAACTATACGCCACAGCTCGCGTCGCTTTCATTAGATATAGAATGTAACGCAGAAGGCGTGTTGTTCTCTGTTGGATTAGTTGGTAATGGCCTCGATTGCGTATTAATGATTGGTGAGCCACAGCCTCACAGTAAGGCATTTAATATTGACTGGTGCGTTGATGAAATAAACTTACTGCAAAAACTGCAGTGCTACATTACTAGTAACGATCCGGATGTGATTGTAGGTTGGAATGTAATTGAATTTGATTTTAGCGTACTTAACGCACGCGCAGAAGCATTAGGACTGGTGCTTAATTTAGGTAGAGATCAACAACCTTTAACAATTAGAACGGGTCATTACACCCGGCTTATTTTACCTGGGCGCAGCGTAATAGATGGTATAGATACACTAAAAAATGCCACTTATCATTTTGACAGTTATTCGTTAGCTAATATTTCTTATAAAGTGCTGGGCGAGTCTAAGTTAATTCAAGCTGATAATCGCCTTAGCGAAATTATTCGTCAATTTAATCACGACAAGCTCGCACTTGCCGCTTATAACCGCCAAGACTGTATATTAGTAAATAGAATTTTTGTTAAGTTAAAGCTATTTGAATTTGCCATAGTAAGAACGCAACTTACGGGACTTGAACTAGAGCGTATGGGCGGCTCGGTAGCTGCATTTACCAACCTATATTTACCCTTATTACATCGCAGTGGCTATGTTGCACCTAATTTAGGCGATCATGGCTTATCGTTTGAAAGCCCAGGCGGTTATGTAATGGAGTCGACTCCTGGTTTATATAAAAATGTATTAGTGCTCGACTTTAAAAGCTTGTATCCGTCAATTATGCGCACTTTTTGTATTGATCCATTAGGCCTTATAGAAGGGCTAAACTCTCCCGAAAGTGCGGTAGCAGGGTTTAACGATGCACTTTTTTCACGCGAGCTGCATCACTTACCCAAATTAATTAAGCACTTAACCCGTACTCGCCAAAAAGCCAAAGACACCAACCAGCCAATGCTTTCTCAGGCAATAAAAATAATAATGAACAGCTTGTATGGCGTATTAGGCTCTAAAGGTTGCCGGTTTTACGATCCAAGGCTCTCAAGTTCAATTACACTTAGGGGGCACGAGATCATGCAAACCACCCGAAAATGGATTGAAGAGCTAGGTTATGAGGTTATTTATGGCGACACAGATTCAATATTTGTAAAAGTAAATGAGCGCTTAAACGCCACTGATTGCAATAAAATAGGCAATGATGTGATGCACATTATTAACAAGCGCTGGTCTGATAGCGTTAAAACTCGCTTTTCGTTGACCAGTTATTTAGAAATAGAGTTTGAAACCCATTACAGCCCATTTTTTATGCCAACCATAAGAGGAAAAAAAATAGGCTCAAAAAAACGTTACGTTGGCCAAATTGATAAAAACAACGCCAAGCAGCTCATTTTTAAAGGAATGGAAACCGTGCGCAGCGATTGGACCCAGTTTGCTCAAGAGTTTCAAACTGAACTTTTTAAAACATTATTTGATCAACAATTTGAAATAGAGCAATTAAACGACATTATAAAAAGCTACACTAAAAAACTATACGCAGGGGAGTTTGATAAAAAACTTATATACCGTAAACGCTTAGGCCAAAATTTAAGTGATTATGTAAAAAACATTCCTCCACATGTGCAAGCAGTAAAAAAATTTAAAGCGAATAACCCCGACTTTGATGTAAGGCGTGGCCAAATAATAGAATATGTTTATGCTATTAATGGCGCTGAAATTTACAATGCAAATAACACCCTCAATTACCCTCTTTATATACAGCGGCAGCTAGAACCAGTTGCCGATATGATTCTAAGCGCACTTGGCGTACAGCCAAACTCAACCCAAAGTACTTTATTTTAAGCTTAATAATCAGTAAAAAATTAAAGTGTAAAGCTGATTAAAGAAGCTGTTTACAAATATTCACATGCCGAAAGTTAACAAGTATGATTTTAATTAAACTGCAACTGAAAATAATATTGAATTAACTGCTTTAAAAACAGTGGGTTACTTTCATTTTTTAATTTGCAGCGAACTTACTAATAGGCTTTTTGTAAACGGCCAGTACTAATAACGGTGATAAAGTGTGATATATGATAACGACAGGTCACTTAAAGTTAATTTTGTGTTGACCTTTCTGTTCTCATAGTATTATCATTGGTTACATAATCATTGTTTATTCGTAATCAGATGATTAAATATAAAAAAATAAAATAGTATTCTTGGGAGAATCAAATGTTAAATAATAAAGTTTCAAAAGCAGTTCGCTTAGCGATCGCTTTTGGTAGTGCTTCAACAGCTGCGTTTTCAGTAAATTCTTTTGCTGCTGAAGAAGGCGTAGAAAAAGTTGAACGTATTCAAGTTACAGGTTCACGTATTCGTTCTACAGATCTTGAAACTGCACAGCCAATCCAAACAATTAGCCGTGAGGATATTGCAAATCAGGGTTTTACTTCAGTTATTGACCTTCTTGAAAATATGTCTGCGGCAGGTTCGCCACCAATCAGTCGCTCAGAACCTCTTGTTTCTGGTGAGAATGTTGGTGGGAGTTATGTGAACCTTCGTAATTTAGGTACTGGCAGAACTTTAGTACTTATAAATGGTAAGCGTTTGGGGATTACGACTTCTGGATATCAAGATTTATCGGCTGTTCCTATGGGAATGGTTGAACGTATCGATGTATTAAAAGATGGTGCATCAGCAATGTATGGCTCTGATGCTATGGCTGGTGTGGTAAATATTATAACTCGCAAGAACTTTGAAGGTCTTGAGTTCACTGTTTATGGTGCAGAGTACGACGAAGGCGATGGCGAGAAAAAGAATGTTAGTATGGTTACTGGCATCTCAGGTGACCGAGGCTCTATAACCTTAGGCGCTGAATGGCGTGATGAAGGTGATGTTTGGGCTAAAGACCGTTCATTTTCTGAAGTCTCATACCCTGGATACGATATTCCAAATAACCGCACTTTAGTTGGTCAATATGGTCGTTTTAACTACAATGACCAATGGTACGTTGCAAAGCGTCCAGGCAATGCATCATCATTTGACGATTTTGAACCACAAACTTATGAAAATGGTTCAAGTAATTCAAGTGAACAAATGCACTTAGAAACACCTCTTAGCGCGCGTTCACTCTATATTAGTTCAAATTATGCACTAACTGACGACATTAACTTTACCAGTGATATTGGCTATAGTGAGCGTCAGGCAAAACGCCAAGTTGCTGGTTACCCATATCAATCAGCTTCAGATGGGATTGTGCTAAGTGCAGATAGCCACTTTAACCCTGTTGGTGAAGATGTATCATTTACTCGTCGTGGTTGGGAAGTGCCTCGTACAACTGAAAGTAATCAAGATACATTACGCTTTACAGCAGCCCTTGAAGGTTCATTTGAACTAGCTGATCGTTATTTTGATTGGGATGTAGGTGGCGTTTATAGTAAAAGTTCTACAATTCAAGTTGATAATGGCAATTTATATAAGCCAGCTATTAAAGCAGCAACAGGGCCTTCATTCTTAAATTCAGCTGGGCAAGTACAATGCGGTACAGAAGCTGACCCTATTTCTTCAGCAGAGTGTATTGCTTGGAATCCATTAGCTGGCTTTGGTGCAGGCCCTGTGGAAAATTCTCTAGCTGATCCAAATGTACAAGATTTTCTATACCCAACTCTTCATTATCGTGGTGAAACACAAACAACCATGTATTTTGCTAATATTAGTGGTTTGATAGCAGAGTTACCTGCAGGTGGTTTAACCTTCGCTCTTGGCGGTGAATACCGTAAAGAAACAGGGCAGTATAACCCTGATGCACTTGCTCAATTAGGTGAAAGTACAACACTTGCATCTGGTGCAACTGGCGGTAAATACGATGTAACAGAAGCGTATGGTGAATTAAATATCCCTATTTTATCTGATGTAGCTGGTGCAAAGTCGTTAAGTGTTAACTTGGCAACACGTTATTCTGATTACAGTACTTTTGGTGATACAACTAATAGCAAAGTGGGTATTGAATGGCGACCAGTTGATGATTTATTGGTTCGTGGTACTTGGTCTGAAGGTTTCCGCGCTCCGACAATAAGTAGCTTATATGGTGGTAGCTCTCAAACCTTTACTACAGGATTTATAGATCCTTGTGATTCTGTATATGGTACGGCCGCGGGTTCTGCACGTTGTTTGCAAGATGTTCCAGCAAATTATCGTCAGCTACAACAGGGTTTCGTTCCAACAACAGGTCCTGCTGCACAAACACCAGTACCATTTAATAGTGGCTCAAATGAGTTTTTACAGCCAGAAGAGTCAACCAGCAAAACAATTGGTTTTGTATACAACCCAAGCTATGTTGAAAATTTAGATATTATTCTGGACTGGTGGAGCATTAAAATCACTGATACGGTTGTGTCTGATTCACCAAATGAGATCTTAAAAGATTGTTATATTGGTGGTGATGAATCACGTTGTGCTATGTTCTCGCGTGATCCAAGTAACTCTATCGTTAATGACCTAACTTATGGTACTCGTAATGCAGGCTTTACTGAAACATCAGGTATTGATCTTGCGTTAGCTTATGCGTTCGAAACTGAGTTTGGTGATTTCCGAGCTACTATGGATAGTACTTATTTACTTAAATATGATTCAAAATCAACAAATGAGCCAGAAACTAAAGTAGAATCTGATGTTGGTCATGGAGACATTTTCAGAACTCGTTCGAGCTTGGGTCTTAATTGGTCATATGGTGACTTTAGTGCAAACTGGGGTATCCGCTATTTCTCATCAATGCGCGAAGATTGTTACTTCGAGGATAAATGTAGTAATCCAGATTTCGAACGTGATTGGACTAATGGCGCTATAACACCGAAAAATAAAGTAGGTTCTACAACGTTCAATGATTTACAGTTAACCTACAATACGCCTTGGGAATCAAAATTATCAATAGGCGCGAACAACGTCTTTGATAAGCAAGGTCCAATTATGTATTCTGGTCCTAGCTCAACCTACTCTTACTATGGTGGTTTTGATATTGGTCGCCAGTGGTACTTCCGTTATTCACAAAGTTTTTAATTTAAATTTATAAACTAAAAATAATTAAACCCACTGATTTAGCAGTGGGTTTTTTTTCGGCTATTTAAACCTCCTGCTTCAGTAAGTATAAAATGGGTAAACTATTGACCTTAGACCAAGTTATACAAAAGAAATATTAGTCAATATTATGATCGGTTACTTATTTTAGGATGAGTATTTACTTTTAAATTAAATCTAAGTATTACTTATCATAATTTGTTAAAGTCTGCTTAATTTCAAAACCTAATAACTCCCTTATGACCTACACCCTTAGACCCTATCAGCAAGAGGCGGTTGAACGCACCGTTTTACACTTTAGAAAAACCAATGATCCTGCTGTCATTGTGCTGCCTACAGGTGCGGGTAAAAGTTTAGTCATAGCTGAGCTTGCGCGTATTGCTAAACAAAAAATATTGGTGTTGGCGCATGTTAAAGAATTAGTAGAGCAAAACTCACAAAAATATAAAAGCTTTGGGCTTGAGGCGAGTATATTTTCGGCAGGATTAAAAGAAAAATCGTTAAATCATCAGGTTACTTTTGCTAGTGTGCAGTCGCTATCGCGTAATTTAGATCAGCTTAATGAGCATTATTCATTGTTAATTATTGATGAGTGCCATAGAGTTAATGGCGATAAAAAAAGCCAATACGGTAAAGTTATTAATGCCTTGCAAGCGCATAACCCTCAATTAAAAGTATTAGGGTTAACGGCAACGCCTTATCGGTTAGGTATGGGGTGGATTTATCATCATCACTACCATGGTTTTGTGCGGGGCAATAAAGACAGCCCATTTAAAAGCTGTATTTTTGAATTACCGCTGCGCTATATGATCAAACATAACTATTTAACGCCACCCAATGAAGTGGATGCGGCGATTAGTCATTACGACTTTTCGGCGTTAACCAGTGACGCATTTGGCCGTTATACTAATGAGGATATGAATGCGTTATTAAAAAACAGCGCACGCGCAACGCAGGCCATTTTACAACAAGTAATACAATATAGTGAAAACCGCCAAGGTATTATGATTTTTGCCGCTACGGTTATGCACGCAGAAGAAATTTTAAGCTATTTACCTCATCAGCAAAGCGCCTTAATTACAGGTGACACACCTAATAGCGAACGCGATAAAATAATTAAGCAATTTAAAGCCAAACAATTAAAATATTTGGTTAATATATCTGTACTCACCACCGGATTTGATGCACCTCATGTTGATTTTATTGCTATTTTACGCCCTACGGAGTCGGTGAGTTTATACCAGCAAATTGTTGGCAGAGGGCTTAGATTAGCCGATTCAAAAACAGATTGTTTGGTGATTGATTATGCCGGAAATGGTTTTGATTTGTTTCACCCTGAGGTTGGCGATAAAAAAGGTGATAGCGATAACGAGCCGGTACAAGTGCTTTGTCCGGGTTGTGGCTTTGCTAATATTTATTGGGGTAAAACTGACTCTACAGGAAAGGTTATTGAACACTTTGGTAGGCGCTGTAAGGGCTTGTTAGAAGATGATGAAGGTAATAAAGAGCAGTGCGATTATCGTTTTCGCTTTAAAGAGTGTGATGAATGTGGTGCGCAAAACGATATAGCCGCACGTAAATGCCACGATTGCGGTGCGGTAATGGCCGACCCTGATGATAAGTTACGCAATGCACTAAACTTAAAAGATGCACTCGTACTTCGCTGTAGTGGTTTAAGTGTAACGCAGCTTAAAAATGAGATGATTAAAGTAACGTATTTTGACGAAGACGGTGCAAGTTGCGACGAAGTTTACGATATTGCCAATAAAGGGGCGGCGTATATTTTTAATCGGCAATTTGGTAAGCGAGTTGGCCAAGGGCAAGCGCCCATAAAATTTAAAACAGCAGAGCAAATAATTAACGCGCAGTTTGATTTAATTGCGCCCGACTTTGTAATAGCCCGTAAAAGTAAAAAATATGGTTGGAAGGTAGCAGATAAGCTATTTGATTATAAAGGCAGCTTTAGAAAAGCTAATCAGTTAAACCCTTAGGTTTAACTGATTTATAATTTAGTATGGCAATGCAGGTTAAGCTTCTTCTGCGTCCATTAATCCCCAACCATCGCCGTAACCGTTAAAGTTATTAGCTATGCTTTCAATGTATTGCTCAGCTTGGCCTAATAGAGTGTGTTCAGGAACCATTTGTACTTGAGTAATTACTTCCCATACGCCAGTGTCTTGGCATTTTTCGAGTTCAGCATGCTGTACTAATGTATCGGCTACTACTTCTTTGGCAAACTTTTCTGCATCGCTTTGTTGCTCAAATAAAATATAAAAATCGACTTGGTGCATTTTACTTAAATCAATACCAGCGGCGGCTATTTCGGCTAAAAGTTGGCCATTTTCGTCATCAGGAAATTGCATTAAAAAACTCATTAAAATTATTGTGTACTTGTTAAGGCCATTGTAACCAAAATAAACGTTTAAAGCGCACTAATTTTAATATTGTAGATTGCATATTATGACACTGGATAGCTATTAAGTTAATGTAAGGCTCATTACGGCTATGATATTATAGAAATTGTTGCATCGTTATATTTTAAGAATTAAAGGTAAGGATATTTACTTGTTTAATCAGTTTTTACGTTTCATGTTTGTTTTTTGCATTCTTCTGAGTGCTCAGTCTGTTGCCTCTGAAAATGTAATAGAAGATTATGAGATTAAAGGAATTAATGACGATTTAGAAAAAAACGTTGCGCTTTATTTAAAACAACTTATAGGTGAAAAACCAACCTTAACCCTGCGCCGCTATGCAAAAAAACAAGTCGAAAATAGTATTAAAGCATTAGGGTATTACAGCCCTAAAGTAGAGGTTAACTTTGACAAAGATGAGCGTGATTTGGTGGTTAGAGTTGAGCGAGGGCCAGCTACTCGCATCGCTGCAATAAATATTAGTGTAAAGGGGGCTGGCAAGCAGGACCCCGCTTTATTGGCAGTAATTAATAATATTACCCTAAAGCAGGGAGATATTTTAAACCACGGACATTATGACAGCGCGCATAAAAAAATAGAATCAATGCTGTTAGAACTAGGTTATTTTGACGCTAAATGGCCTGCGCGTAAACTAGAAGTATCTTTGGGGAAACATAGCGCAGAAGTTACTTTTATTATTGAAACTGGGGTGCGTTATCAGTTTGGCGATATTGTAATTGCTAGCGATACACCTGCTGAAAAGTATATTCGTTCTTTAGCGCCTTTTGCCAAAGGGCAGCCTTATAAATCGACCCACATAGCCGATTATAATCTTGATTTATCAAGCACGCCTTATTTTACTAGTGTACGAGTATATGCAGATATAACCGAACGTAACAATAACCAAGTACCTATAAAAGTAGATGTATTACATAAACCTGCAAATAGCTATGAAGTGGGTGGTGGCTTTAGTACCGACTTAGGCCCCAAAGTGCGCTTTAAATGGAGTAAACCATGGATAACGCAAGATGGCCATTACCTAGAAAGTAACTTAAATGTGTCTGAGCGACAACAAGATATTTCAATGGCTTATACAATCCCAGAGGATGATCCTAATGACGATTTATGGCGTTTTTCGGTTGGTTATAAACTTGAGGATGAATTAGCTAATAATATTTATAGTGAAATACTTACCGGGCAAGTACAACGCCAATGGCTAACTGATAATAACTGGGTGCGTACCGCTTTTATACGCCGCGATCATGAAACATATAGAATAGGTGACGATGAAGAAGAAAGCAGTGAAATGTTAATGCCGGGTATTAGTTATGCACGCAAAAAATCAAAAGGTGGAACAACCCCTTATTGGGGCGAGCAGTGGTTAATATCTGCAGAATTTGGTGTAGAAGATGTACTCTCTAGTACTAATTTGATCCGCGTGCAGTTACAAAATGCTTGGCTGAGAACTTATTTAGACCGCCATTTAGTGTTTTTAAAAGCGAACTTAGGTGCCATGTTGGTCGATAATATAGCTAATGTGCCGTATTCACTGCGCTTTTTTGCTGGTGGTGATCAAAGTGTGCGTGGTTTTGCGTATCAATCAATTTCACCCGAAAACGATGAAGGGCAGCTAATAGGGGGTAAATACTTAGTCTCTGGTACTGCAGAATATAACTATCAGTTTGCGCAAAATTGGCGAGTGGCTTTATTTGTTGATGGAGGTACCGCAACCAACGATTTTTCGGATAGATTTGAAGTAGGTGCTGGGTTTGGTTTTCGTTATTTAACGCCTGTAGGTCCGGTAAGAATAGACCACGCTTGGGGGCTTACCAAAGAAAGTAAAAGTACCCGTTTGAGTATTACTATAGGGCCTGAAATTTAATGTCTGTATTTAAAAAAATAACCGCAAGTGTCAGTGCTGTTTTAGTCATACTGCTAATAACCGTATTTTGTATATTATTTACGTCACCCGGAAATCAATTTATTGCCTACAGTGCAAATAAGTTGGTTGATGGTTTAAATATTGATATTAAAAACGGCCGCTTTTTATATAACGATGTATTTAATGTTCGGTATAACAATAACGGAGTAGACTTTAATGCCCAGCAACTAAAGCTTAATTTATTTTGGTGGCAGTGCGACGGTATTTGTATTGATAATTTAAGTGCTAATACAATTGCTTTAACTTTGGAGCAATCACCTGAAGCAGTTGCTGAAGAGCCATCTGAGCCATTAACTAAAATTACTTTACCTTTAAATATTGCTGTTAAAAATATAGCTGTAAAAGCATTTACTTTAGAACACCCAAGCGCCAACGTGCGAGTTGAGAACTTTAAGTTATCGGCAAAAGCGATGGGATCAGAGCTTGTAGTAAAAAGCTTAAACATACCTAAAATACTGGTTACGCTAAAAGAGCAAGCCCAATCCCTGCAATCACAAACAGCATCAACGGCAATTACGAAGCTTCCTGCACTGCCTAATATCGAATTTACTTCACCACTGGATATAACCATTGAGCAGTTTGATATTGATAAAGTGGCTATACAGCAGGGCGAACAAGACTATGAGATAGAAAATATAGCACTGCAAATGACTGTAGAAGATGCCAAAATAAATTTATATTCTTTAGCGGCTCGTTATCAGCAGTGGCAATTAAATACACAACTTAACACAGAGCTTGCAGGTAATATGCCGCTAAAAGGTCATATTGTATTAAAAAGCCCGCAACACCAAGCTGACTTATCACTCAGTGGCGACTTGGCAAATTTAAACGTTGATTTAGAAACCACCGGGCAATTTCCACTTAGCTTAAATGCCAATGCTAATTTAAAGCAAACAAACTACCCATTTACAGTTAAAGGCAAAATAAACCAGTGGCTGATCGACGCACAAAGCGAGCAGTTAACGCTACGTAAGGTTAACTTAAGTGCGCAGGGCAACGCAGATGACTATCAACTTAGTTTAACTGCAACGAGCCAGTTAGGCGCGTACCCGGCCGTTGATTTAAACACACAATTAACGGGCACGCTTACCCATGCACAGCTTTCTACATTGTCGGTTAAGGCCAACGACAGCACTGCAAAAATAAATGCCAATGTTAACTGGCAACAAGGTATAAAAGCAGATTTTGCAGGGACGCTATCGCATTTAAAAGCGCAATACTTAACAGATGCAGTAACGAGTGATATTTCTGGGCAGTTTAAAGGCTCATTTAATGCACAAACGGATACTTGGCAACTGAAAATGAATAATACCAAACTCACCGGCACACTTAACGACGTGCCATTAGAGTTTGCCGCAAACTTTAGGCTAGATAATGCATTAAAAGCTAATATAGATAGTTTTTATTTAAGCAGTGGTAAAAATAAATTAGAACTCAATGGCCAAATAGATAGCAAATGGTTAGTAGATGGCAATATAACACTACAAAGTGATGAGCAGGCTAATATGCCATTTATTGCAGATGGTAAGGCCAATATAGCCCTTAGAGGTCAAAGGTTAACACCGTCGGTTGACTTAGCATTAATGCTGGAACATTTTATTTTTGATGAAATAAATATAAGTAAGTTATCTGTTAAAGCTGATCTTGATACAGCGGCCGATTGGCAAACTAATATTGCAATAGATGTTGGTTCGGCTTTAGTTGCTGAGCAACAAATTAACAGTGTAAAAATAGATGCAACAGGGGATAAAAAAGATCATCAACTTACCGCATCTGTTGATGCGCAACAAGGTGCAGTTGAGTTTGAAGTTAATGGTCAACTTACCAATGCGATTTGGCAAGGTGTACTGAGCAATGTGCAGTTAAGCGATAAAAAGCTAAGCTTTAACAACAGTAAAAAAATTACACTTAACGTAAACACCCAAACAGGCGATTTTGATGTAAGTAAGCACTGCTGGCAATCTGCACAAAGTGAGTTGTGTATCGACACTTTGTCGCAAAATAAACAGTTAGGTCAATTCAATGCTAAATTAAACAATTTAGCACTTGAGGAACTAAAGCATTTACTACCTGATAATGTTGGTGCAGAAGGCGCTTTAACAGGGGAATTTGTTGCAAACTGGCAAGCGAGTGCGCTGAAAACATTACGCGCTTCTTTAAATTCAAATAACTTAATAGCCAAATACAATTCCGAAGAAGATAACTTTCGTTTACCAATAGAAACGCTTAGTGTGAATGCATTTACTGATTCTCAAACAGGTAAATTAACAGCTAACTTAAACTCTAGCGTGTTAGGTGAAATTACCACCCAAATTAATGTAGATGACATACAAAACACGCAAGCATTAAGCGGTAATGTAAACATAGATAAAATATTATTTTCTAACTTGCAGCCATTTTTAGACACTATTGAGCAGCTCAAAGGCAATATTAGCGGTAAAATTGCATTAGCAGGTACATTAAAAGAGCCACTCCTTGAAGGTGAAGTAAATATTGATGATATTAATTTACAAGGTGAACAACTACCAATAGCACTTGAAAAATCGAATGTGAGTATTTTATTTAACAAAGCGACAGCAACAATTAAAGGCCTTTTAACAGATCCCCAAGGCGGGAATATTAAATTAAATGGCGACATAGATTGGCAAGGTGAACAACCAGCCGTTAACGTTGCAATAGTAGGTGAGCAATTTTATGTACGTGCTCAGCAAGGAGTCGTTTTTAAAGTATCTCCAGATTTAAAAATTGGTTTGGCTAACAACGCAATAAACCTTGTGGGTGAAGTAATTGTCCCTTATGGGCGAATTGAAATAGAAGAGCTGCCAGAGGGCGCTGTGCAAGTTAGCGATGACGAAATAATCGTTGATCAAAAAACCAAAGCGACTAAAAAAGTGCCATTTGATTACGATATAGATTTAAAACTGATTGTAAAAAATGACGTGAAAATTGAATCATTCGGTCTAGAATCTAAAGTAGAGGGCGACTTGGCGATTAAAATGAGCCAAGGAACTCCTATTATTGCCACAGGCGAGCTTAAGTTAGTAAACGGTACATACTTAGCATTTGGCCAAGATTTGTTAATTCGTACCGGCCAGGTTGGCTTTAGTGGCTCAATAGAGCAGCCTTACTTAAATATTAAAGCCATTCGTAATCCCGAAAACACCGCCAATGGTGTTATTGCTGGGGTAACGCTTACAGGTAATGTAGAGCAACCCAGGCTAAAAGTGTTTTCGGAGCCAGCGATGGATCAGGCACAAGCTTTGGCCTATTTACTCAATGGCCAACCATTAGGCGAGGGCGATAGCTCCACCGATGCTATGCTCACTCAGTTGTTACTTTCGCAGGGGGTTAGCCGCAGTGAAGGGCTGGTTTCTAAAGTGGGTGAAACGTTTGGTTTGTCGGATGTTAGCCTTACCTCTAAAGGCAGTGGTGAGCAAACAAAAGTAGAAATATCAGGCTATGTGGCACCGAGCTTACAAGTAAAATACAGTGTTGGTATTTTTGACTCCCTTAGTGAAGTGGCAATACGTTATCAGCTGCTTTCGCAGTTTTATATCGAAATAACCAGTGGGCTATATCAAAACGTAGATATACTTTATAAGTTTGATTGGGACTAATAATTACAGGTTAAAGCAGATGTTAGTAAGTAATAACCAAGCTTAAGGATAAGACCCTAATGTAAAACTATAATAATAAGGCGCTAATTGATGAAAAAGTACCTGTTAACAGTGGCCGCTGCGATGTTATTAAACGGCTGTGCTGGACAATATAAACAAAGCATTACCACGCAACAAGGTGAGCCTAAAATAAAGTACACTGCCAGTGACGTTATTACTAAAGCCGCCGAGGACGAATGGCGTGTGGTTAACCCACAAAATATTTTAAAAATAACCTTACCCACAGGCGCCACTTATATTGAGCTTAATCCGCAGCTTGCTCCACAGCATGTAAAAAACATTAAAAAACTTGCGCGAGAAGGCTTTTATCAAGGAACGAGTGTTTATCGCTTTGTTGAGGGATTTGTAGCTCAAGGTGGTGCTAGCAGTGCTAAAAAGATTATTAAGACTGCAAATAAATCACTTTTGGCCGAGTTTTATTTAACCACTAAACAGCCGCTGGCAATTACAGCCCTTGAAGGTGATGGTTATGCACCTATAACTGGTTTTTTAAATGGTTTTGCGGTTGCTCAAAACGCACTACAAACCCAAACTTGGCAAGTGCATTGCAGCGGCATATTTGCAATGGCGCGAGATAACGATATAAATAGTGCAAGCACCGAATTCTTTATCACTATAGGGCAAGCGCCACGTTATTTAGATAAAAACACCACTGTATTTGGACGCGTACTTGAGGGTATAGAGCATGTTAACCGCTTAGAGCGTACCGCTCGCAATGATAAAGAATTTAACCCAATAACTGATATTCAAGTACTTGAAGACATTAATAATAGTGATAAAAGTGTTTTTAAAGTGATGAAAACAAACTCACAGGCATTTAAAAACCTAATTTCGGCAAGAAAAAATCGCTCTGAGCCTTGGTTTGTACATACAGCTAATTATATAGACGTGTGCGCTGTGGCTATTCCCACCAAACGTAGTACGTAGTGAATAAAAAAGGAGCCTAGGCTCCTTTTTTATTACAATAAACGCTTATTGGCGGTTAATTTTAACTGCAAATGGCGTGTCGTTATTATGAGTTGAGCGATACGGGTTTATATCGAGGCCACCACGGCGCGTATAACGTGCGTAAACTTCAAGATTTTTAATGTTGAGCTGAGTGCTTAAATCGCTATAAATACGCTCCACGCATTGTTCATGAAACTCGTTATGGGTTCTAAACGAAATTAAGTAGCGCAGTAACGACTCTCTACATATTTGCTCACCTGTATAACGAATAATTACACTTGCCCAATCGGGTTGTGAGGTAATTAAGCAGTTAGATTTAAGTAAGTGGCTATGCAGAGTTTCGGTTACTGTTTTATTACTTTGCGATTTTAGAGAATGAGCGTCAATATCGTAGTTATCAATTTCGATATCTAAATCATCAATGCACTCACCAGGTAATGGGGTGTAAGGAAGACAGTTATACTCATCTGCATTGTATAAAGTTACCTGCACTAAGCTGTTAACCACGGCGGTTAGATCTTTAACTAAATGCTGTTTCACTTCATCACGGCTGTTAAATCGAGTTTGGTTAAAGCTATTTAAATACAGTTTAAACGACTTAGATTCAACAAGATGACTGCTTTGGCAGGCAAAGGTAAATACAGCGATAGCGACTTGCGGCTTGCCTTTGGCGTTTAACCACGAGAGCTCGTAACCAGTCCAAATGTCTTGGCCTTTGAATGGTAAAGCGGCTTCGTCAATATTTAAAGCATCTCTATTTAGCTTGCGTGCAATTGGAAAAAGTAAGCTTGGAGTATATTGATCTATATATTCAGTTGATTGGCCTAACACACTGCCTTTAAGGTCGGGAGAATTGCTGTAATCTGTCATGTTTGCCCTTAAATAGTTACAATAGCGGCATTATATCTAATTTAAATGAGTTTCATAGTATGTCTGTTGTATTGCAGTTAACCCAGCTACACCAAAGGTTTAATGACAAAACCCTAAAAAACACGCAAAAACATCCACTTATGGTGCACGATGAACAATGGCCAAGCCCATGTGAAATAGGTAATGTTGATCAGCAAGGTAATATTCAGTGGCAAGCTGTGCTGCAGCAACCCCCAGGCGTGCTTAATGATTTAGCTAAGGCATTAGATGTTACATTTCCAAGTGGCTTAAATGCGCTTTATGGGCATATGTATGGTGGTAACATTCAAGCGAGTATTGATGGTCATCAAGTTGAATTGCTGCAGGCGTGGAATAGCGATGACTTTGATTTATTGCAACAAAATATAACAGGTCACGTTTTAATGAAGCGTAAACTTAAACAACCTGAAACAGTATTTATAGGGTTAACAGCACAAGATGATTTGTTAGTAAGTGTGTTACTGCACAGCGGTGAAGTGTGCTTAGAGTACGTAGGCAAAAAAACGCATCATGTGCTTGCTGCCAATATAGAAGAATTTTTGCAAGCGCTTGAGGTTTAATTAAAACCTGCTTAATTACCTTAAAATGATTTACTGTAAAGTATTAGCTCGGAATTAATTTTAATACCGAGCAAGTACCTAAATAATAATTTTAACTTATTGAAAGTCCCACGATATATTAGACACTAAGGCGCAGGGCTCACATCTAAAGTCGAATAACCCAAACCAGGATTCAGGTAACTTCCAATCGCCATTACAGCTTGGGCATTTACGCTCTAGTTCAGATGTTTTATCGGTGCCACCTACGCGGTATATATAGTAATACACAGGTTTTTTAGTTAAAAAGCTAATTCGTTTAGTAATGTCTTTACCGCGGCGGAATAAGTCGCTTTTAATACTCGAAATTTCTTCAAGAGCAGGAAACTCACAACGTGTTGCGCCATTAATTTGAATTTGATCGCAGGCTTGCCAGTCTTCCTGCCATTTAATTAAGGTTTTATAATCACCATTAGCAATTGCTGGGATCCGAAATAGCGGTACCGGTAAAAAGTCGTCACCACAATAAAGTGGGCTACAAGTATGCACATAAGTGGTGTATAAAATATAGCTAGAAGGCTCGGCGCAGCAATCAGACCCATTAGAATGAATATCTTGACCAATAATTTTTACTTTTGGCGCAAGTAAACCAGCGCTGTGCAATTGCTCAATGCTGTGTTTTACAAATGGACTATTGTTAAGCGGGTGCATGGCATCTTCGTTTGGGCACATAACACGGGTAATAAAGTAACCATCTTTTAAAACAGTAGGAAACTCTTCGCCCATTATTTGGCCATTAAAACGTAGCGCATTAACCAAGCGATTAATAGCTTGTTCGGCTTTCTCTAAAGTGGTGTCTTGGTAGCAATCAAAGGTTAAATCAACAACGAACATTTATAGTCTCGAATTATTATTTTTCTAGCAGGGTAAGTAACCGGTCGAGCTTTTCTTCAATTCTATCTAACTGAGAAGTTTTAGAATCGCTACCAATCGGTTGTACTTGGCTTTTCATTAAGTTATAAATTGAATCTGGATTGTTTTTATACTGACTCACCGCCGCAATAATAACAGGCATAGGTACAGGCTTAATTAAACGACTTTTAGTAAGCGCGACAGTAGGTACTTTGCCTTCGTCAAGAAGGACTTTAATTGCATCAAATACAGCAGCATTCATTAGGTTTATAACTCTTTAGTATAAATAGGTACGCAGCATGAAGCTGCTGCGTGGAGGCTATAGTAACAATAAATAGGGAGGGGCACATTAAATGTCCCAAATTAAATCAATTACCTTAAAATTAATTGCCTTGGCGAAGGCGTACATCAAGCTCATCAATAACTTCACTCCAATCACTGTCCTCTGCGAGTGATTCAGCTAAAAAATGCTGTTGAGATTCATCCCAAAAAGGTGCATCTTGTATTAACGTTGTATCTTCAATCGCATGGGAAGCAATAAAAGCATCAATCTGAGCTTCAGAACTAGGTAAGCCAAGTTGTGCAAACAGTGTATTTATATCGTGCTTTGTTGTATCCATGTTGTGCTCCTAGCGTGTCAAAATAAGATTATAAATAAACTATAGTCTAAGCCAGCTAAACTCACGCTGAATTTACCATTAATAACTTTACAGCTATAGTTTAGAAAGTGAGTAAATAAAGCGCTTATTTAGAGAACAAATATAAATTTATTATGTGTTTAAGTTGTAGCTATGAGTAAACCCAATCGCATTAAGTTAGTGATTATAGCGCCAAGCTAATGGTTTAATCATAAGGCGAAAATAATGATGTGTTGTTCTAATACAAAAAAGGAATAATAATGACTGTGACCACCCAAGCCGATACATTTAGCGTACAGTATTTAGCCGCAGAAGATATAAGTATTGCCGCGAGTTTAATTTATCAGGCGTACCACGACGATCCTATTTTACAAACTATGCTCAATTACGAGCAAGAGAGTAAATCGGCCTACGAAAAAAAACTTCGGTCATTAATTCGCGAAGAGCTAAGCAGCTTTTGGCAAGAAAAGCAGCCGCTTATTGGTTTATATCGTAACGATAAGCTCAAAGCCGTTGCCTGCGTGTTCGAATCAAACAGCCAATTACAGGCGCAGCGTTATTGGCATTGGCGCTTAAAGCTAATGTTAAGTGCTGGTTACTTACAAACCAATCAACTAATAGATAAAGAGCAAACAATTAGAGATGCACTACAGCAGCAGGGCAACTACTATTTTTTAGCTTTTATTGCGGTCGATCCGCATTTTCATGGCCAAGGATTTGGGCGTTATTTATTAAGAGGCCTAAATGACCTAGTTCAATCTAATGCTGAGTCTGCAGGTATGGCGGTGTTTGTAACGCGCAAAGAGCATACTCAGTTTTTTAAAACCGAAGGGTTTGAAAGCTTTAAGCAGCTTACTTTTAATAAGATTGCGGGCGAATTGTTATTTAAGTCAAAAAACTAAATTTAATTTAGGTTAGGGTCTGTTGATCTTTCAAGGTTAAATTTGCAGCAGTGTGTTTGGTATTTAGGCAAGGCAGAGCCTATGTGGTGTGGTTATTCCCCATAAATAGGCGATAACGTAGCATCAATGCCAAACATGCGCTGCCCGAAGGGTTCTGCCTAGGGGCGATTGACTCTTTGTTGCTCGGTTTTTACTTAGCCCACTAGGTTACAAACCTCGCGCCGTGATTAAATCGCCCCTAGTTTGAACAAATTTTAATCCGCAAAGGTCAACAGACCCTAAAGGTAGCCTGCATTGGTGGTTAACATCCCAATACGGACATATGACCGTGAGATATATCTTACATTGCTGTGCGAGTTGTCAGTTTAAATTGCATTGAAATAGTTTCTTATTACCTATTATATTGATATGTAAGGTTATTTTTGTAGTTTGTGTTTTTTAATATAAATGCCATTTAATAATTAACAGCTAGGTACTATATCTACTAGCCATTTGCTTTAAACTTTACTTTGTCAAGACGACACAGCTCAATGATTGAGTGATTGCCAAGGATACGGAAGTAGGCAACATAGCAGACGCTAGCAAGAAGCAAAACGGACAAGTTAACACGGATGCAAGGATGAGTAGGGAAGTGCATGATGCGCTTAAGTGGCAGGAGCTACTAAGGGATAATCAAGGATGGCGCTACAGGAAGTAGCCGGAGCGTTAGTTTACGCAGGACAGCCAAGGTGGCAAGAGGATATTGCAGGATGCAATGTGAGGGTGAACAAGGTTGTTTGCTCGTTCAGAGGATGATAATACGGATTACACAGGTAAAGGATACCTAACAGGATGTTTGTCAATTGGGGCGTAACTTTAGTTACGCCTTAGTTTTTTGTGTTTTACTCATTTTTAATCTTAACCTTAAATTAAACTTTTAGCGCAGTATAAAGGTTATATTTTATGCGGTGGAATAACCACACTTTTTAAATACTCATTTTCCATGATCAGTATTCCCTGATAGGCATTTTCGCCATCACTTGAAAACTCAAAAATAAATTCGCTTTTCACTCCAGGTTTACCACTTTTTAAAAAGCCAAAGCGGCGTTTACTACAGGCAACGCTCATTAATTGCACCTGCAGTTGTTCGCTTTGGCGTTTAGCATGAACGTTCGCCGCCTCGGCTACCTTTCGGTTTAGCCAAAATAAGTAAATTACACTACCAATAAGTATGAACGTCCATAAACTTGCCATTTAAGAGAATAACCTTCCAATTGCACGCGCGAGGGTTTCGCTACGATTTTCTTTACGTAATAAGCCTAATAAATGCGGGCGAATGGTGGGTATTGCAACTAAATCAGCAAAAACACTCACAAATAGTTCAGTAATTTGTTGATGGTGTGCACAGTTATCCATAAATATATGCAAGCGTTCAGGGTCTTCAAGTTGTTTAAAACAACGCCCAGCAATAGTGAGCAGTACATCAGCATCTTGATTAACCGATGAAGTTAATACGCTATCGACCAATTGGGTGGTTAAGCCTTGCGCTTGCGCTTTAGAAAGCGAACGTAGCGCTACTGTAACAGCAAACGGGTCATTATTTTTTATAGCCGCTTGGCCGTACTCTACTAGTAATTGGCTTAATGAGGGCGGTATTTCTACATGCTCAAGCATGGCGCTAAGGGGCTGTAATACCTCAACGGGCAAATAAGGCCAAGCTTTTTGTAAATTAGCTAAGTTAGTCTCATTATCGAGGCGCAGTGCAAAATCGGCAATGCCTTGTAATGCCACACTTTGCCAATTTTCAAAACCCAGCTTGCCACTAAAGTACAACTGCGTATGCTCGTAATACTGTGATGCAGGTTGCTTTAATAATACTTTAAGCTGCGCATTAAAGGCTGCTAACTTGTTGGCATTTGGTGTAAAAACATAAGGGTTGTTATCAAGTTTACCGTCGGCTTGCTCACCGGTAAGCTGTGTGCCGAGAGCTTCAATTACCATGTCGGCAAAGTGATCACGACTCGCACTCACCAATTTGCTTTGCTCATCTACTGGAAATTTTAAAAACCATACATAAGGTTCTTTACTCGCTTTACTATCCCAAAACTGAATAGCTAACCACGCATGACCAGCAAGCGGATATGGGTAAGGGACTTGTGCTTGCTCTATGGCTAAAAATTGTTTTTTATCAAGCTTAGTTATGTGCCTACCAATATCAAACGCGCGCCACTGAGTACCTGCATTATCTAAAAGCTGCCCTAATGTCGCTATTTGCTTACTCATCGTTTTCTCAATTGTTTTTACTACAAAATTGCGTCAATTATACGCCATAGCAAAGGTTGAGGGAACCGCGCTTATAGAATTTGAGTTTTGATTTTGCTAAATAACCGAGCAAGCGGGGGTAATATTAAGCGGGTATTTTCAGTTACTATAATTTCGCTCTTAATAAATACAAATGGTATTATTACTTCATCTAGTTTTAAGAGGGCGGTTATGTACCAGCAAACTCAAGCTTATTTAGTGCAGTTAAGGGCACTTTTAAAAAAGCATCAGCTTTGGCAAAATGAGCCAATAGCAGTAGAAGCATTACAATCAAACGTGCCCTTTTGCCACGACACCATAGCATTTGAGCAATGGTTACAGTTTGTATTTATTGAAAAAGTTGAGCAGCTAATTATTGATAAGCAGCCATTGCCGCGCAACTTTGCAATTGCTCCTATGGCACAAATGGCGCTTGCGAGTAAAAAAGGCAGCGATGAAATTATTACTCTGTTAACAGCTCTCGATGCCTTTTTAGGAGAGCCAAATGAGTGAGCGCCCAATACCAATTGAGTATGGCGAACTGACTATCTTGTATCAGGATGAAAACTACGTAGCCATAGATAAACCTTCAGGCTTATTAGTGCATCGTTCGTTTTTAGATAAGCACGAAACCCAGTTTGCTATGCAAATGCTACGCGATCAACTTGGGCAGCATGTTTTTCCGGTACATAGGCTCGATAGACCCACATCGGGGGTGTTACTGTTTGCGTTAAGTTCAGAAGCGGCCCGCGATATGAATCAGTTATTTATTGAAGGCACTATTAGTAAACGCTATTTAGCATTAGTACGTGGTTTTGCACCCGAGTGGGTATTTTTAGATAAACCACTAAAAGAAGAGCTGGACAAAATAGCAGATAAGTTTGCCGATCAAGACAAAGCGCCACAAGAAGCGCAAACTGAGTTTAACTGCTTGCACCAAGCAGCCTTGCCTATTCCCATTGGCAAGTATCCAACGGTGCGCTATTCCCTCGTAGAATGTTTTCCTAAAACGGGGCGTAAACATCAAATTCGTCGGCATTTAAAGCATTTATCACTGCCTATCATTGGCGATGTAAACCATGGTGATAATCAGCATAATCAATTTTTTAGGGAGCATTTTGAGCTGCGCAGATTAATGTTATTTGCAACTGAGCTTAGCTTTGTGCACCCTTATAGTAATGAATCAATAACAATTAAAGCGCCACTAGGTGATGCAATGCTCAGCATTTGCAAACAACTAGGTTGGCCAGATGAAGAAAAGGATTATTAATTAATGGCACATATTAGTATTTTTGTAGGCAGCGTATATGGCGGTGCAGAGCGTTTAAGTGACGAAGTAGCCACAACAATAGAGCAAGCTGGGCATGGCGTTACGGTATTTAATGAGCCAGTGTTGAGCGACATTCAAAGTGCGTCACATATTTTAATTATTACCTCAACAACCGGCCAAGGCGATGTGCCTGATAACTTGGCTGATTTTTATAATCAGTTAAATAGTACTTTTCCTATGTTAACCGACAAGCCATTTGGAATTATTGCCATGGGCGACAGAAGCTACGGCGACACCTTTTGTGGTGCAGGGCGCAGCTTTGATGAATTATTACGTGACTTACAAGCTAAGCCTGTTGGTAACCGCTTAGAAGTTGATGCCTGCGAAGACTTTGAACCTTGGCCGGTTACCGAGCCGTGGTTAAAAAATTGGCTTAGTAAGCTTTAATTATTAATAAAGGTGAGTGTTACCCTAAGCTCACCTTTATTATCTGAGTTATTTTATTTTTAGGTAGCAAAATAGCTATGCAGCTAAATCCCATCGCGGTTCATTTGTCTGAAAGTTTTGGCGTAGGCAATCAGCATATCAGTATCAAACCAATCGGTAGTGGGCTGATCAATAGTACATGGTTACTTAGCACGGCTAAAAAGTCGCTAGTAGTACAAAAGCTCAATGTTGATGTGTTTCCTGAGCCCGGTTTACTCGTAAAAAATGCCCGTTTAATAGAGCAACACCTAACTAGCAAGCAGCAATTGGGTGAGTACAACTTAGATATTATTCGCCACGTAGCGACTATTAATAATGACTATTTAGTTAACTGTGATCAGGGGGTATGGCGAGCACTAGAGTTTATTGGTGGCAGTTACAGCGACGATGTAGTCACTAATGCTACCCAAGCGCAAACTGCGGCGAATGCCTTTGGTCAATTTGCTGTGGCGCTAGAGGATTTTGATGCAGAACAATTGCACCATGTGATCCCTGACTTTCATAACTTAGCCATGCGTGCACAGACGTTTAAAACTGCAGTTAGTCTTGACCCAGAGCAGCGCTTAGCTAGTTGCCAAGCTGAGGTTGATTTTTGTTTATCGCAATTTACACTCATTGATGAACTTCAAGCATTAGCAGGATCTATACCGGTAAGGCCTTGTCATAACGATACAAAAATAAATAACATGCTGTTTTGTGAGCAATCACATAATGCTAAAGCGGTAATCGATTTAGACACCTGTATGCCAGGGTATTGGCTTTACGACTTTGGTGATATGGTACGCACCTTTTGCTCACCAGAGCAAGAAGACTCCACCGATTTAAGTAATGTAGGTGTGCGCGAAGAAATATTTGCAGCCATAGTTAAAGGTTACGTAGAGCCATTAAAAGGCCTGATCACCGAGCAAGAAAAACAAAGCTTTTGGCTAGGCGCTAAAGTGATGACCTTTATGATAGGCCTGCGATTTTTAACAGATTATATTGATGGCGATAATTATTTTTCAATCAAACATGCCAATCATAATTTAGAGCGGGCGCAAAATCAGTTTGCGCTTTATAAAGATATTATTGCAAAACAAAGCACCCTTAAAGCAATATTAGCACAAGCCTAAAATAACTAAGGCGCTATAAGCGCCTTAGTTTTACCTGTTGCAGTTTAACTGCTTCTAACATCTACTTTTAATTTAAGCTTTTGCCCCGGCTGTAAATACTTTTGCCCGGCTAAACTATTCCACTTTATAATGTCGTTTACAGTTAAGTTAAACTTAGACGCAATACGCGCTAACGAATCACCACGGCGCACTTTATACGTAATTGTACGATGCGTTGTGTTTGCTGCTGTCTTTGCTTTATTAGCAGATTTATATACCGTTAGCTTTTGATTTAAACGCAATGTGGCGCTTTTCTTCAGCTTATTCCACTTTGCAAGCTCATCCATAGTGACATCGTATTCACGACTAATATCCCACAGCGTATCACCACTTTTAACCGTATGCGAAAGCTTAGTACGGCTGGTATTATTAGCCGCAGAGCGCATTTGCTCTGGTAAATGTTCGCTATTAATTGCGCCATCAGTTAGTGGCACTAATAGTTGCTGACCGACTCTAATTGTATTTGAGCTTAACTTATTTAATGATCGGATTGCACTGGTGCTGGTGGTAAACTTTTTGGCAATAACCGATAAACTGTCGCCACGCTCAACCGTATATTGCTGCCAGCGTAAGCGGTTTTTAATATCAGTATTAGCTAATTTTTGACTAAACTGCTCAGCTTTATCAACCGGTAATAGTAAAGAATGCGGGCCATTAGGATCGGTTGCCCAACGATTAAAACCAGGGTTTAACCTATACAACTCAGTGAGTGTTATATCGGCCATTTCTGCAGCGAGTGCTAAGTCAATTTGCGAACCAATTTCAACTACTTCAACAACTTGTGCATTTATAATAGGATTCCACGTCACGTTAAAGTCATCTGAGCGCTTTAATAAGTCGGCCAGTGCTAATAATTTTGGTACATAGGCGGTGGTTTCGCTAGGTAAATCAAGTGACCAAAAATCGGTCGGCAAGTGTTTCTTGCGATTCTTTTTAATCGCGCGCAACAAACGACCTTCACCCGAGTTATAAGCTGCAATGGCATTGAGCCAATCGCCCTCAAGGGTTTTGTGTAAATACGACAAGTAATCAAGCGCAGCGCGAGTTGATTGTACTATGTCGCGACGCCCGTCATACCACCAGTTTTGCTTTAAATCGAAACGCTCACCGGTTTGTGGCATAAATTGCCAAATACCCGACGCTGTGCGATGCGAGTAACCAAACGGATCAAAAGCACTCTCTACAATAGGCAGCAGTGCAATTTCGATAGGCATTTCACGTTTTTCTATTTCTTCAACAATAAAATGCAAATAAGGTTCGGCACGCTTCGAAATACGATTTAAATAAGATTGGTGCTTTGCATAATAGTTACGCTCGGTAACTACGGGGCGATTTTGCGGCACCTCTATTGAAAGCTGGTAACGAATACGCTCCCATACATCATCAAAAATAGGTGCTTCAGTGTCAGTATCTTTAACGTGTTGATACTTGGCGCTGCTCATTAATGCATTGCTAATATCGTGTGGACTTGCGCCTCCAAGCTGCTTATTTGCTTGAGTTGCGGCTTGCGAGTCAGTGTTTTCGTTTGTTAACGTTTGACAGCCGCTTAGTGCTAATACTAAAACCAGTAATAGGGGAGATTTATTCATAAATACCAATACATGGGGTAAAAAACTCGGCGAATACTACCCGTTATGAGCTAACATTGCCACTTGTGACCTTTTAAAACACTTAGCAATAATCAAATGCTAATTTTAACTTTTTGATTGCTAAACAAAAAGTACATGTGGCTATTGGTTAGCGGATTAAAAATGGTCTTTGAACTTTCTCAGACCCGCAAAGTTTTCCCAAGGTTCATTGTTTTTTGTAACCGAGCAAAATTCTTTTGGTAATAGTTCAGTAATGTTAGGTAAATCGCTGCGCATAAAGGGGTTTATTTTTAGCTCTTGGCCGATAGTGCTTGGTAAAGTAATTTCATTTTTGCTGCGCAGTTCATCTACTCTTTTACTATAGGCAAGTAGCTCTGGGTTACGCGGTTCAATGGCTGTTGCAAAAGCGAGGTTAGCTTGAGTGTATTCGTGAGTACAGTAAACTTTGCAATCAGCAGGTAATTCGCGCAGTTTATTAAACGAGTGCCACATTTGCTCTGCAGAGCCTTCAAATAAACGCCCACAACCACCACTAAATAAAGTATCACCAGTAAAGGCAAGTTGTTCATTAACATAACAAATATGATCTAGAGTATGCCCGGGTGTCGCTATAATATTAAAAGCAGTATTAAGCACTGTAATACTTTGGCCATCAGTAAGTTGCTGAGTAATCCCCTTAAACGGGCTGTTAGTTGGGCCGTATACAGCAATGTTTGGGTTTTCGCTAACCAGCTTTGCTACGCCATCGGTATGGTCGTAATGATGATGGGTAATTAAAATACCCGCCAAGGTTAAATTATGCTGCGCCAAATAATCAAGTACTGGCTCTGCTTGGCCCGGATCGACTACCCAAGCTTGCGTATTATTGCTTGTAGTTAAGCACCAAATATAATTATCTGAAAAGGCTTTAATTGCTTTGACTTGCACCATGTAACGTTGCTCTATAAAGTGACAGTTAACACCTAGTATAACGAGCTCATAAAATGAAACCAGCCCTTAGTTTTCAAGAAGGACCTAAACCGTTGTCATGGCAGCAGTTTCCTCATGGGGATTATTTACGCTGTGAGATTGAACGTAAATTAGCGCCGTGGCTCCCCCGTATGTTTGGCTACCATATGCTTAAGTTAGGTAGTTTGAGTGGCGAGTTAAACACCAGTAAATGTTTAATAAAACACCAAGTGTGCGTAGCGCAAGCGGGCGCTCACACCGGCGTTATTGCCGATATAGACGAATTACCATTTTATGAGCACACTATTGATGCATGCATTTTAAGCCATTGCTTAGAGTATCACTCAGATCCTCACCATATTTTACGCGAAGCACATCGCACTTTAATTCCAGGTGGGTATATTGTGGTAACAGGCTTTAATCCGTTTAGTTTATGTGGGCTTGCGCAATTATTACCATTTAGTGGTCAGAAACTGCCATGGACAGGGCGTTTTTTTACCCCTGCACGGGTTAAAGATTGGCTTAATTTATTGGGATTTGAAATAGTGAGTGATGAGCGCTTTATTTACTCATCACTGGCGCGAGGTAATAGATTGTCGCGTTTTGCGTTTTGGCGTAGCTTTACCAAACAATACTTAAAACCTATGGGCAGTGTTTACATGCTGGTGGCACGTAAACGTGTTGCACCGCTCACACCCATTAAACCTAAGTGGCATGCTCGCCCGCGCTTTACAACAGTAGAAGGGGGCCTTAGACAAACCTCAAAGCAACACTTAAAGCATTGTGAGCAAAATAAAAAGTAATTTGGTATGTGCTAATCAGCTTTAAGGTTGATAACCTACATCATCGAGTAAATCTTTACTGCCAGCGGCATCGCGCGCTAAGTCATCTACAATTTCATTGTATTTATGACCGCTATGCCCTTTAACCCATTTCCAGGTTACGGTGTGTTTAGCGCACGCTAAATCGAGTCGTTTCCATAAGTCGACATTTTTTACTGGTTTTTTAGCTGAGGTTAACCAGCCGCGCTTTTTCCAATTCGTCATCCAAGACTCAATACCTTGTTTCACATATTGGCTATCGGTAGTGATATTAATAACACATGGGCGAGTTAATACTTCCAGAGCCACAATTGCCCCCAGCATTTCCATGCGATTATTAGTTGTTAGTTTATAACCTTGACTCAATTTTTTTTCATGTTCGTTATAAATCATGAATATACCATAACCACCGGGGCCTGGATTACCTAAACACGAACCATCGGTATAAATCTCTACGGTTTTTTCCACTGTTTTACCTTGATATTATGTACAATAAAGTGATTATAGAAAGATACCAGAGTCAGGATTAATTCGATATGGCACGCAGACAAATAGTTTTAGATACAGAAACCACCGGCATCGACCCTAAACAAGGGCATCGTATTATCGAAATAGGGTGTGTTGAATTAGTAAATCGCCGCTTAACCGGCAATAACTTTCATGTGTATATTAACCCGCAGCGTAACAGTGAAGAAGAAGCAATAGATGTTCACGGTATCACTAATGAGTTTTTACGTGATAAACCACTGTTTCATCAAATTGCTCAAGAGTTTTTTGATTATATTAAGGGTGCAGAACTGGTTATTCATAATGCGCCGTTCGATATTGGCCATATGGATAACGAATTTTCTCTGCTTAACCAGGGCTATCCTAAAACGGCCACCTTCTGTCAAGTACTCGACACGCTTAAAATGGCGCGTGACTTGCATCCAGGACAAAAGAACAACCTAGATGCGTTATGCCGTCGTTACGACGTAGATAACGCTAAGCGAACCTTGCACGGCGCATTACTGGATTCTGAAATATTAGCCGACGTTTACCTAGCAATGACTGGCGGACAAGTTAAGCTAAATTTGAATCAAAACAAAAATGACGATACCGAACAGCAAAAAGGCGGAATACGACGCTTAAGCGCCCAAAGAGCACCTCTTGTAGTATTAAGCGCCAGTGAGGCAGAACAAGCTGCACACGAAGCACGATTAGATATTGTTAATAATGAAGGCGGCCACTGTATATGGCGCGCTGATTAAGGCCATATTATGAAAACCTTTTATTTGGTAACCGCATTAGTATCTGCTAGTTTTTTTGCAACCAGCGCATATGGCGTTAAACAAGTTGAAGTACTAAAGCGTGATGGGAGGCAAAATGAAATCCCTTTATTAGATAATCGTTTTCGTATTGATAGCCATATTGATGAAATAACGTTACTTTTTTTTAGAAAACCAGGCACTCCAGCGGTAATTTTAGTTAGGCCTGATGGCGGTAAGTATGCAGTGACAGATCTAGCTAAAAACCTAGATCTTGATTGGTATGATGAAGTTGGCTACGACATTATTCGCATTAAAAATCCCATGCCGGGCCCTTGGCAAGCTATTGGTAATATTTTGCCTAAAAGTCGAATAGTGGTGCTAGGGGAAATAACACTCGAGACAGAGCCATTTCCTACAATGCTGTTTCAAGGTGAAAAAATAAAAATGACGGGAAGGGTCTTAAATGATGGTGAACCAATCAATGCAGATCTTTTTAACGATGTAGTAGATTTAAAAATAGATTTTATTAGTACAAATAATGAAAAATTTGCCAACTTTGGAGCGGGCAGAGAGGAAGTAGCTAGGTTCAAGGATGATGGGTATGGTTTAGATGAGCGTCAGAAGGATGGCGTATTTACGGGGGAGCTTAATTTAGATTTCATAGCAGGGGAGTGGACTCCAGTGCTTTATATTAAAACGCCGTTATTAGAAAGAAGCGTAGTGCAAGATGCTTTAATAGTGCACCAACCACCTTTTAGTTATGAAATCGAGCCTGCAGAGCAAGATATAAATAACCACCTGCTGACTATTAATTTAGATGACACAATAGTTAAGCCAGAAACCGTAATTATGCAGGGTAAAATTTACTACCCTAATAACGAAGAGCAAATGTTTAGTATAGAGTCGGATGCACAACATACGAGGCAGTTAGCAATTAAAAATTATGGTTGGGGTCGATATAGTGTCGAGCTGTCTATTTTTGGCACAAATATAAAGGGTCGTGAGTTTATGGCAACGCTGCCAACGTACAAATTTGAAATTGCACGCCCAATAGAAGCGATACCAGCAGTTGATCCAGCGACCATAATTCCACCTGATTTAATGATTGAGAGTGAACCCGTAGCAGAAAAAATAGCGAATTGGGTTTTACTCAGCTTAATTATTGTTGGAAATCTGTGCGTTTTATTAATGGGTTGGCTGGCAATTCGTATTTTTGTACAGAAAAAATCGCTTAAATTTAAAGTGAAGCTGCCTTTTATAAATAAAAAGACAACAACAAATGACGATGTTGGTAATTCTGAAAAAAAGCAAAGTACTAAAAACGGCTCAAAAAATGACAAAAGCGGTGAAATTTTAAACCTTTCGATGACAGATGACTAAAAAACCTAAATAAAAGCGAAAAAGCCCTTGACGAAATAGGGGCTGGTTCGTATTATTCACGCCGCTGTCAGGGGAGACTCAAACAGCAACGAAAATGTGGAGTGGTAGTTCAGTTGGTTAGAATACCGGCCTGTCACGCCGGGGGTCGCGGGTTCGAGTCCCGTCCACTCCGCCAATAAGAAAAAAGATAACAGTTTAAATATACGCTGGAGTGGTAGTTCAGTTGGTTAGAATACCGGCCTGTCACGCCGGGGGTCGCGGGTTCGAGTCCCGTCCACTCCGCCAACGCTTACACAACATATGGTTGTAAAACATATTCTTATTCTGGAGTGGTAGTTCAGTTGGTTAGAATACCGGCCTGTCACGCCGGGGGTCGCGGGTTCGAGTCCCGTCCACTCCGCCAATAAGAAAAAAGATAACAGTTTAAATATACGCTGGAGTGGTAGTTCAGTTGGTTAGAATACCGGCCTGTCACGCCGGGGGTCGCGGGTTCGAGTCCCGTCCACTCCGCCAACTATTTAAACATTGTTATAGTATAAAATTTGTATGCTGGAGTGGTAGTTCAGTTGGTTAGAATACCGGCCTGTCACGCCGGGGGTCGCGGGTTCGAGTCCCGTCCACTCCGCCAACAAATTAAGTAATACAAGTAAAGTTAAAGTAATATGATATCTCTGCGGAGTGGTAGTTCAGTTGGTTAGAATACCGGCCTGTCACGCCGGGGGTCGCGGGTTCGAGTCCCGTCCACTCCGCCAACAAATTAAGTAATACAAGTAAAGTTAAAGTAATATGATATCTCTGCGGAGTGGTAGTTCAGTTGGTTAGAATACCGGCCTGTCACGCCGGGGGTCGCGGGTTCGAGTCCCGTCCACTCCGCCACTTGTTATTTCCTCAATAACAAGTTTGAATACAATCAAAATCATAAATTACATTTCTTAGCACATAAAAAAGCCCACAAAGATGCAGGCATAAATTAATCAGTGCAAACTTATTCAGCTTTTAAATACTGCTCTAAAAATTTCAAGTAAGCGTTTGATGCCGTGATCCGATTTTCTTTTTTGCTAAAACCATGACCTTCATCGTCAAACAATACATACTCAACTGGTACGCCATTGGCTTTAAGTGCAGCTACAAGCTCATCACTTTCAACTTGTAACACGCGCGGATCGTTAGCGCCTTGAATAACCATAAGTGGCTTAATGATGTTTCTAGCGTGGAATAACGGTGAAATGGCGCGGTGACGATCACCGTCTGTTGCCGGATCGCCCATTTCGTCGTACAGCGACTTTTTAAAGCTCTCCCACCAAGGTGGAATAGAATTAAGTGTACGTACCCAGTTGGTTACTCCAAAAATATTAATCCCAACTTTAAACTCTTCGGGTTCAAAGGCAAGGGCTGCCGCGGTCATAAAGCCGCCATAGCTACCACCCATAATGCCAATTTTATCGGTATCGACCCACTCTAAGCTCTGTAAATGTTTTTTGCCGTATACAATATCTTGTAGGTCATCGGTGCCGTGCTTTTTATCATCTAAATGAAAAAAGGTTTTACCATAGCCCGAGCTGCCTCGATTATTAACTGCAAAAATGGCGTAACCATGATTTACCAAATGCTGTTGCATCGCACTATAACCGGTACGGCTTTGTCCGCCTGGCCCACCGTGCACCCAAATTAACGCAGGCACTTTGTTGGTGCTACTCGCTTGCTTGGGTTTATATAAAACACCTGGTATTTCTAAACCATCAAAGCTCTTAAAGCGTACTATAGTGCTTTGCACTAAATCGTTTTGATTAATTTTTTTACTGAGGGTATTAGTTAATTGCTGCGTGTTATTACTGCCTACTTGCCATACAAATAAATTACTAGGTGCAGTGTCTGAATTTAAATAAAAGGCCATGCTTTGCTCATCAGCTGAAAAGCTCACACCCCGTAAATTACCTGCCGGTAGCTTAGGCATGGCAATTTCTTTATTCGTTTGCGTATCGATCACGGTTACTTTAGTGCTGGCATCGGCGTTCACACCACTTACCTGGTAGCGCCCCGACGTTGAAAAATAAATAAAGGTTACGTCCCAGTCATCGGCTAAAGCTGGGCTGTGCTCGCCAGAAGCTAGGTCATAACGCCACATCTGCGAAAACTCGCCTTTAGCGTCTGTAGAGTAGTATAAGTATTTGTTATCGGCAGAGAAGGTTTCAGGGCTGTATTGAGCAGGTGTATGGTGTTTTGAAATTAACTGTGGCTTTAGTGTTTTAGTATAAGTATCTAAAATAAAGGTATCGCTGTCTTTGTTGCTATTACTTTTAGACAGCGCAATAAAACGACCATTTGGGCTTATTGCACCTACATTTAGTCCTAAAGTATTTTGATAAACAGGCGTCACTTTATAGGTTTTACTATTAACGCGATATAAATCCATAAACTTAGCATCACGCTGATTGCTGGTAATAAAAAATTGGCTGGCATTTTTAGTGAAGCCGGCAAAACTAGCGCGGGTTTCATCCCCTGGGGTTAAGTCTTTTACTGTGCCGTCAGTTTCGCGTACATAAATATGAAAGCGTTCGTTACCGCCCGTGTCTTTGGTAAACAACACTCGCTCATCATTTGGAAAATAGCGGATAGGGTAGGTACTGTCGGTAAAATCGGTTAAGCGAGTTTTGCCGCCTGTTTGGACATTAACCTCATATAGGCTGTAAATGCCACTTTCATCACTACTGACTAAAATTTTATCGCCATGGGGTGAAAAGCTACTCCCCATTATTGAGGTGGTATCAAAAAATGTTTCAGCTGAGTAGGTGCTCAGTTCTTTTACATGCGCTTTAGAGCTGGTTAGCGGGGCTGTATATGAGGATGAGTTGGTTGATTCACTGCAACCAGAGAGCGCTAGGGTAACTGCGCATGTAATTATTGTAAGTTTAATAATTTGCTTCATTGTTACGTTCCTTCACTGTTGTTTTTATAACCCGAATTTAGGTTAAAGTATTTATAGCAGTTTTACCTGAACAGTTTTTAAACGCAATAAGCAGCTGATTTTATGTACAATAAAAGTGTATCAAAATCTTACACATAAAAAAGCCAGCACATAATGTGCTGGCTTTTATAACTTAAAAGTAGATGTTGGGCTTATTTAGCGGCATCAGTTTTTTTAGGTTTATTATTACGAGCTGCTTTACCAGCGAGTAAATCAGCAGGATCAAAGTCGTCAACGTTTATAACGTCTAAACGAGCTTGTTCTACAGCGGCTAACTTGTCAGCTTCTGCTTGGCTTAAAATACCAGCCTCAAGACCCATTTGCGCTACTTTATCAAGCTGAAAGAATGGCAGTTTAAGGCCTTTTTCTTTACATACACGGTCAAATAATGGCTCAACTTCAAGTACGTCTTTAAGCGTTTGCTCTTGACGGCCTACAAGGTTAAGCGGCTCATTTGTTAAATACACATAGCTTGCCAAACGATTACGCGTTTCGCTAGGTACTTGTAGTATTTGCGCTAATTTGTGTTCAAGTTGGTCGGTAGGTTTACGAACCGGACGGCCAAACGGGAATAACAATACTTTTAATACGCCACGCAGTGGAGCAGAAGGCATGTTATTAATTAAATCAGCAAGTGCGCGTTGACAATGATACAGGTGATCTTGACAGCTCCACTGTACTAACGGGAAGTCTTCTTTTTTACGGCCTTCGTCGTTATAACGTTTAAGCGTTGCAGACACTAAGTATAGGTAGCTTAGTAAGTCACCTAAGCGAGCAGAAATACGCTCTTTACGTTTTAGTGAGCCACCAAATACTGCCATGCTAATGTCAGACATAAGTGCAAGTGATGCACTAAAGCGCGACGCTATACGGTAAAACTCAGCGGTTTCGTCTTTGTACGGCACACTTGTAAAACGAGCACCCGTTAACGCGAGCCATTTAGTGCGCACAAGGTTAGACATGGTAAAGCCAATGTGACCCATTAATGCTTTATCAAATACGTTTAGCGCTTCTTCACGGTCTTCAATTTCGCACGCACCTAGTTCGGTAAGTACAAACGGGTGACAGCGAATTGCACCTTGACCATAAATAATCATATTACGGGTCAAAATGTTGGCACCTTCAACGGTAATCGCAATAGGTGCACCTTGATAACCACGGCCTAAATAGTTATTTGGCCCAAGCATGATGCCCTTACCGCCAAGTACGTCCATGGCGTGCAGGGTAGAGTCACGCATTTGTTCTGTAAGGTGGTATTTAATAATAGCCGAAACAACCGAAGGTTTTTCGCCTAAATCTACCGCACCGGTAGACATGCTTACGGCAGCATCAGAGCTATATGCATAACCAGCAAGTTTTGCTAACGACTCTTCAACGCCTTCCATTTTACCAATAGGTAAGCGGAACTGGCGACGAATACGGCTGTAGGCACCGGTTGCAACAGCAATCATTTTAATGCCACCGGCTGAGTTTGACGGCAATGTAATTGCACGGCCAACCGATAAACACTCAACCAGCATACGCCAGCCTTGGCCTGCCATATCTGGCCCACCAATAATGTAATCAAGCGGTACGAATATATCTTTACCCTGCGTAGGACCATTTTGAAACGGCACATTAAGCGGGAAGTGGCGACGACCAATTTCAACCCCTGGAGTATCGGTTGGAATAAGTGCACAGGTAATGCCTGGCTCTTTATTATCACCAATTAAACCATCAGGATCTTGTAATTTAAATGCAAGCCCTAGTACCGTAGCCACAGGTGCAAGCGTAATATAACGCTTGTTCCATGTAAGGCTAACACCTACAACTTCTTCACCTTTCCATTGTCCTTTACATACTACACCGTAGTCTGGAATTGAGCTTGCATCAGAACCTGCTTCTGGCGAGGTTAATGCAAAACATGGAATTTCTTGGCCACTGGCAAGGCGCGGTAAGTAATGGTCTTTTTGCTCTTTTGTTCCATAGTGCTGGAGTAATTCACCAGGACCTAATGAGTTTGGTACGCCAACAATTGACGAAAGTAAGGTTGATTTACTGGTTAGCTTTTGTAGTACGCACGACTGTGCAAATGCTGAGAACTGTAAACCGCCATATTCTTTTTTGATGATCATGGCAAAAAATTTGTTATCTTTTAGGTATTGCCATACATCTTGAGGAAGATCGGTAAGTTCGTGTGTTGCTTCCCAGTCATCGAGCATACTACACACTACTTCAACAGGGCCATCGATAAAGGCTTGTTCTTCAATAGTTAGCTTAGGCACTGGATATTGGTGTAACTTTTTCCAATCTGGGTTACCACAAAATAAATCAGCTTCCCACCATGTTGTACCGGCATCAATGGCTGACTTTTCAGTATCAGACATGCTAGGCGTTACTTTTTTAAACATAGTAAAAAGAGGCTTAACAATATATTGCTGGCGAATACCAGTAACAGAGAGAGGCACCGCTATAATTAAAAATATTATCCAACTAATTAAACCAAAAGCACCCGCAAAGGTACCAATTAATAATGTTGCAATAGAAACACCAAGTGCGGTGTTCCAACTTGCTCTGTGGTAAACCGCTGCGCTGAGCAGTGCGATTAAACCGAGTGTAAATATGAGTGTCATTGCTAATTCCTTATTAGAGGTCAGACCACCTTAGTTAGAGTAGCGTTAGTAACGCTAAGTTTCAAGTACCTTACGTAGTTAAATTTTAATCAAAATAACCGTAAAAAAGCAGCTCATTTAATAGAGTCAGCGTTAATAAAGTAAGTTACAGCTTTAGTCTATGCATTCATAGCGACAAAAAAAATTTAATCTAATAGTAAAATGTTATTTTTTAAGTAAATATAGACGCCCGTACACATAACTAAATAGTGTACGCTTAATATAAAAATATAACGTTATTTATTAATACGTGGTTTAAAGGTTATTTATTTTATGTGTGAACTTCTTGGCATGTCAGCGAATGTGCCTACAGATATTTGTTTTAGTTTTTCGGGGCTGCTGGAGCGCGGGGGTAATACTGGGCCACATAGAGATGGGTGGGGTATTACATTTTACGAAGGCAAAGGCTGCAGAACCTTTAAAGATCCGCAGCCGAGCTACCAGTCAGAAATAGCGAAGTTAGTTAAAGCATACCCGATTAAAAGTGTGTCAGTTATTAGCCATATTCGCCAAGGTAACCGCGGTAAAGTATGCCTTGAAAACACGCACCCGTTTACGCGTGAACTGTGGGGGCGCGAAATTACTTATGCGCATAACGGCCAGTTATCTAATTACCATGATTTAAAGCCTGAT
Organism: Pseudoalteromonas sp. JB197; assembly: GCF_002332205.1. NCBI lineage: Bacteria > Pseudomonadati > Pseudomonadota > Gammaproteobacteria > Alteromonadales > Pseudoalteromonadaceae > Pseudoalteromonas > Pseudoalteromonas sp. JB197. The sequence goes on along the minus strand of NZ_NRGZ01000001.1, from coordinate 1,715,357 downwards.
CATTACCGACCTGTTGGCGATACTGACAGCGAGTTGGCTTTTTGCTGGCTGCTGGATCAAATACGCACTAAGTACCCAAATAAGCCAGAGGATATGGCATCGGTATTTCGTTATGCAGCAACGCTTTCGCATACACTGCGTGAAAAGGGCGTTTTTAATATGCTGCTGACCGATGGCGTATTTGTTTTAGCTTACTGTACCAATAACTTACATTACATAACTCGCCGTGCGCCCTTTGGAAAAGCGACCTTGATTGATGCTGACATGGTGGTCGATTTTAACGAAGAAACCACGCCCAACGATATTGTTAGTGTTATAGCAACAAAACCACTGACTAACGACGAGCGCTGGAAAAAAATGCAGCCGGGTGAGTTTGTATTATTTAAGATGGGTGAATTGATTTAAGCTTGTTTTTTGCCTTTAGCGCTTAGTTGAGAGGCAAACAACTGTTGTAGTAAAGTAGACGCGGGCTTTTATATTGAGCTGACCCAGTACATTATTTATTATCGGAATTATATTATGACTCCTAAAAAACGCCGTATTCTACAAGCTGTGTTGTATGAATTATTTGCCATTGCTTTTGTTGGTCCTATTATAAGTTTTATGTTTGATAAATCAGCAACTTCAGCGATAGGCCTCGCTTTTGTATTATCCAGCGTAGCACTTAGCTGGAACTATGTATTTAATGCGTTATTTGAGCGCTGGGAGTCTCAGCAAACAATAAAAGGTCGCTCATTCAATCGTCGCTTATTACACGGAATTGGCTTTGAAGGTGGCCTTGTTTTAATTTTAGTGCCGGTTATGGCGCTGTGGTTGAAAATTTCAGTGCTTAGTGCGTTTATAGCGAACCTTGGATTTTTTATATTCTTTTTTGTTTATGCAATTGTTTTTACATGGGCGTTCGATCGAGTTTTTGGCTTGCCAGCTTCTGCGCAGCAGCAAAGTGAAGCATAATAAAGCTTAACTTTTAGATTTAATCGCGAAAAAAACGTATATATAAAGCGCGATTTGCATCGCGCTTTATATAAACTAATAGTAATAAAGATATAAACTAATAGTAATAAAGCCATTTGTAGCTAAAAATAATTGCTTACTCTGGGCTTGTTACTTTTTTAATATCAGCAGGTGGGGCAATGACAGGTGTTGTCACGGTAAATGAGTTTATTTGCACTTCAAATTGTTCCATTCCTTTTTCACCTTTCCACATACGCACTAACATGTAATCCATTTCTGGTGCAAACCAAGCAAGTGCTTGGCGTTTGTCGTTATCGTATAAGCGTTTTACTTTAATTGCTTCTACGTTGCCGATAGGTAATGAAATCATCTCTGTTGCAACAACTTCAAAATTGTAGTCGCGGCGATTACCTTTTTTATCGATTAATGGGAATGAAAAACTGGTTTCGCCTTTTTTCAAACCTTCGCGCACTTGTACCTGATACGAAATAGCATCTTGAAAGTCATCAGTCCATTCGCATTCAAGCGGGTATTCGCTGCGACTACTGTTAACTACTTTTTTTTGTGCGTCAAAATCAATATTGTAATCTTTATCAGGACCAGTGCCGGTACGGATCATTGAATAATGATGCGGGCTCACTTTGCCATCTTTAAAGGTAAATTTAGAGGTTTCCTGGCGTGAGTCAGAAAAAATCATCCACTCAATATTGCTGTGATAGGTTAACTCGTAGTTATCGTCACTTATCTTTTTGAGTTCACGTACGGCTTCACCATGATTTTTACCTTTGCGTAAAATATCATACTTAGCTTCGTACTGTGTCAATTCGCCGGCAATAAGGCTAGTTGGAAGTAAAGTGCCCACACATAATAGCAGGGCACTTATTTTTTTATTGTGGGTACTGCGCGCCGTGTGCAGGAAGTTTTGTTTCGTCAAGAACTGCATAATCTGCTTCCATAGTTAGTCTGTGTTCACTGAACCACTTGACCACCAAAGGATAAATTATATGCTCTTGTTCGTGCACGCGTTTTGCTAATGTGTCTGCTGTATCATCCTTGAGTACAGGTACTTTTGCCTGAAGTATAACCGGACCTCCGTCTAGCTCTTCAGTTACAAAATGAACACTTACGCCATGAACATCATCATTTGCATCAATTGCTCTTTGGTGGGTATTCAGCCCCTGGTACTTAGGCAACAAAGATGGATGAATGTTCAACATTTTTCCAATATATTTTTGCACCAAGTTAGGAGTAAGAATACGCATAAACCCAGCTAATACAACTAGATTCGGTATAAAAGAGTCAATGATGCTCATTAACTGTGTATCGTAGGCCTCGCGTGAGTCAAAATCTTTATGACTCAGCACTTGTGTAGCAATGCCAGCTTGCTTAGCACGTTCAAGGCCATAAGCGTCTGCTTTGTTACTAATAACAGCCGCTATTTGCGCATTTATCTCGCCACTTTCACAGGCATCAATAATGGCTTGTAAATTAGAGCCACCGCCTGAAATTAAAACTACAAGACGAGTGGGTGCCATTACTTAGCGCCACCTACAATTTCAACTTGCTCTTCGCCAGGCGCTGCGTCTTGAATTTCACCAAGGTGCCATGCGTTTTCGCCCAAGTCTTTTAGCATGCTCAAACTTTGCTCAAGTTTGTCGGCTGGAACAACTAATACCATGCCTACACCACAGTTAAATGTGCGGTACATTTCATGCGTAGTAATGTTACCGTTTTCTTGTAACCAGTTAAAAATAGGTGGCCACTGCCAGCTATCGCCTTTTACTACTGCTTTTGCAGAGGCAGGTAATACGCGTGGGATATTTTCCCAAAAGCCGCCACCGGTAATGTGCGAAAGCGCGTGTACGTCAACGTGCTTGAATAACTCAAGCAGTGGTTTAACGTAAATGCGAGTAGGTTCAAGCAATGTTTCGCCTAATGTTTTGCCTTCAAAATCAGCGCTTGTATCTGCGTTAGATACTTCAAGTACTTTGCGAATTAGCGAGAAACCATTTGAATGCGGACCACTTGAAGCAAGGGCAATAAGTTGATCGCCCGCGGCTACTTTAGTGCCATCAATAATTTTTGATTTTTCTACAACACCGGTACAAAAACCAGCCATGTCGTAGTCTTCGCCGTCGTACATACCAGGCATTTCTGCGGTTTCGCCACCAATAAGGGCACAGCCAGAAATTTCACAGCCTTTACCAATGCCGGTTACTACGTCTGCGGCAGTGTCTACGTCTAGCTTACCTGTTGCATAGTAATCTAGGAAAAACAGCGGTTCAGCACCTTGAACAATTAAATCGTTTACACACATAGCGACCAAGTCGATACCTACAGTGTCGTGCTTTTTAAGATCGATAGCTAAACGTAACTTAGTACCCACACCATCAGTGCCGGCAACTAATACTGGTTGCTTATAACCTGCTGGAATTTCGCAAAGTGCGCCAAAACCACCAATACCGCCCATTACTTCAGGACGACGAGTTTTTTTAACCACCCCTTTAATACGCTCAACAAGTGCATTACCAGCGTCGATATCTACGCCCGCGTCTTTATAGCTTAGAGACTGTTTTTGTTCGCTCACAGGTTTTCCTCAAAATAGTTGTTTTGGGTTGCTTAGAAACGCGCGTATTTTACAACAATTGCGTAACCGCGGCTAGCGTAAATATAGTATTGAAATAATTGACAGGACACTTGTCCGCTAATTGCTGGCTAAATAAACAAAAAAACGCCCGTAGGCGTTTTTTATTGTTTGCTGATGTTGCCGTTAACGCTATGCTTTAGCAGTTAAAATAGCACGTAGTGGTGCTGGGTAACCTTCAATGGTTTTACTGGTGTCGTTTGGATCTAAAAAGTCGACTAACGATTCGTTTTCCATCCAAGCTGTTTTGCGTTGCTCATCTAGTGTAGTAATTGCGCAGTCTTTAATTTGTACGTTTTTAAAGCCCACGCGCTCCATCCACAGTTTTAATGCCGCAGTGCTTGGAATAAACCATACATTACGCATTTTTGCATAGCGATCAGTGGGTACAAGCACTGTATTTTCGTCGCCTTCAATGACTAAGGTTTCTAGTACCAGCTCGCCACCGGGGCGCAGTTGTGCTTTTAATTGCGCTAAAAAGTCGATAGGCGAGCGACGGTGATAAAGTACCCCCATCGAAAATACCGTATCAAATGCTTTTAACTCGGGTAGTGCCTCAACACCCAGTGGTAATAAGTGTACGTTTTCGTCGGGATTAAAGTGTTTTATAGCTTGAAATTGACACAAAAATAAGTCAGAAGGGTCAATGCCTACTACAAACTGAGCGCCTTCACCACGCATACGCCATAAATGATAGCCCGAGCCGCAGCCAATATCTAACACTGTGCGGCCTTTGAGTGGCTCAATATGTGGAAGCAGGCGATCCCATTTCCAATCGCTGCGCCACTCTGTATCTATTTCAATACCGTGAACACTAAATGGGCCTTTGCGCCATGGCATCATGCGCTTTAACAAATGCAGGGTTTGTTTTTGCTCACCATCGGTCATTTCACCCGGAGTGCCAATTTTTACCTGAGAAGTAATATCAACATGTTGAGTTTTAACCTCAGGTAAATTTTTAAGCACTTTTTGCCACTGTGGTAAGTCGCCATGACTTGCCTCTAACTGCCAATGTTTTAATTGCGCAGGCAGAGTTTCTAGCCAGTGACTAAGTGGGCTTTGTGCAATAGCAGCGTAAAATTGGTTAAACCATTGAGACATAAATTACTTACTCTCTTTATTTAATTGCGATCATTGAGCAAAAATTAAAACATTGGTACCACGCCTGAGTTTGGCTAAAGCCAATGTCTTTTAAGCGGGTAAAGTGCGTGCTTAGCGTATCTGGGCGCATTACGTTTTCAATAGCGGTGCGCTTTTGACTTATTTCAAGCTCCGAATACCCATTATGGCGTTTAAAGTCGTGGTGTAGGTCAATTAGTAAATTATCGCACAGCTCGTTTTCGGCTTTTATTTTTTCGCTCAGCAGCAATACACCGCCGGGTTTTAAGTTGGCGTATATTTTTTCAAGGACTGCTTGGCGCTGTGCATGCGGAATAAACTGCAGCGTAAAGTTCATTGCCACCACTGAAGCATTTTGAATTTCAAGCTCGTTAATGTCGCCTAAAGTAACGGTAACCGGTACTTCTGACTTAAAGCCTTGTAAATGTACCTTACAACGCTCAACCATAGCTTGTGAATTATCGACTGCAATAATATGGCAGTTATCGGTGCGAATATTACGGCGCATACTTAATGTAACTGCGCCCAGCGAGCAGCCTAAATCGTAAAGGTTAGAGTTACTTTGCGCATACTCACCGGCAAGTTTACCCATAGTACTTACTATAGTGGCGTAACCCGGCACAGAGCGCTGGATCATATCAGGAAAAACTTCGACTACGTTTTGATCAAAACTAAAGTCTTTAACTTGTTGCTCAGAGGCATAAATACTGTCTTTAATGGTCACGAAGCCAGTCTCTTTGAAAATAATGGCGCTATTTTAACATTTTATGCTGGATAGTCAGTGATAAATTAAGTAGCTTGGCTAGAATAATGAAAAATAAGTATAAATGAGACTATTAAATGAGCAAAAGTAAAGTTATTAGCACCGATGATATATTAGCAACCCTTTGTCACTCGGTTACAGGGGTACTCACATCGGCCAGTGGCAATAGTGTTAGTTACTCCGCTATGGTGCAAAAAATCACCCGTACTTGTATGCGCCCAGATATTGGCTGTTTTGTGTTATTTGACGGCGGCTTTACTGGCCTAGTAATTACTAATTTCACATCGCAAGCGGCAATGGAAATTTATGGTGATTACATGCGCAACATGGGTATGCCCGAGGAAGAAATAGCACATAGTCATTTATCTGACGATGTATCCAACGTATTAGGCGAGCTAATGAACCAAATAGTTGGTGACTTTACCTCTAAAGTACGCGAGCAATTACATACTTCTATTACCCAAAATCAGCCAAAAATGATGGCAATTAATAAACAGGTACAAATTTCGGTAGATACCACAATGGATCGCCCACAAGCGCGCCGCGTAACGTTTACCACCAGTAAGCAAAATATATTTTATTTAGAGCTGGCAATGGATAAAACTGAGTTTATTAAATTACACGACTTTGACATTGTCGAAGCAATAGATCCCGACGACATCATCGAAAACGAAGCAAAACAAAAAGCAGAAAAAGCCAAGGCTAAAGCTGAAAAAGAAGCAGAAGATAGTGATGATGACGACTTTATGGCAGGGCTAGGGCTGTAAGAATAAGTTAAAATAATTATGTGGTTAAGGTCATAAAATCAGCCAAGCGCAGTGTGACCTTTATTAATAACTGTTGGGTTACATGCAAACCCAACAATTATTTAAATACAATAGCGCTATTTAGCGAATAATCATCTGTTCGCGCTCAGGACCAACAGACACCATAGTTATTGGTACGCCCATTAACGCTTCAATGCGCTCAACGTATTGTTGCGCTGCAATTGGTAGACTGTCGAAGGTACGACAACCGGTAATGTCTTCATCCCAAGGTTGCATATTTTCATATACAGGGCTTAATGCAGCTGTTTGTGGCCAAATTGGGTTTTCGCTATGATCGCCGTCATAGGCAACACAGATTTTTAAATCTTTCATACCCGATAAACAATCAATTTTGGTTAAAGCAATTTCGGTTGCAGCTTGTAGCTCAACACCATTGCGCGTGGCAACTGCATCAAAGTAGCCCATGTCCCGTGGGCGGCCAGTTACTGCGCCATATTCGTTAGCGCTTTCACGAAAGTTGTCTTGCTCTTCCATCGCTGTAACTAAAGTACCCGTACCTACTGATGAGCTAAACGACTTTGCTACCGCAACAACACGTTCAGGACGAAGCGCTGGTAAACCGCTGCCTATGCCTGCATAAGCAGCCGTTACGTTTGAAGAGGTAGTGTAAGGGTATTCGCCATAGACTAAATCGCGACCTGCACCTAACTGAGCTTCAAATAATAAATTAGCATTTTGTTTTTGTAGTGCTTTTAACGGCTCTGTTACATTACAAATAAATGCACGCCAAGGCGCAGTAACATCGAGTAACCACTGCGTCATTTCTTCAGCTGTTTGCGAAAAATCACAACTTGGATATAAGGCTTTTAGCTGTGGCATTTTCCAATCAAGCATAAATTGAATACGCTCTAGTAAAACGTCAGGCTGATTTAACCAACCCACTAAAATGCCTTTTTTCATTACTCGGTCGCCATACGCTGGCGAAATACCTTGGCGAGTCGAGCCGTAAGCAGCGTCGCCTAAACGTAATTCTTCAAGGGTGTCTTCAAGGGCATGTAAAGGCAGACATAAAGTGGCACGATCAGAAATACACAGCTTTACATTAACGCCAGCGGCTTTAACTTCGGCTATTTCTTCACTTAAGGCGCTAGGGCTTATTACCATGCCTGGGCCAAGTACTGCTATGCAATCAGGATTAAAAATACCGCTAGGTAATTGGTGTAGTTTAAAGGTGCCAAAATCATTCACAACGGTATGACCGGCGTTATTACCACCTTGAAAGCGAATGCTTGCTGATGCGTTCTCAGCTAAAAAATCTACGATGCGGCCTTTGCCTTCATCACCCCAGTTTGCACCTACAACAACAATTGACGGCATAATTTAATCTCCAAATTGAACAAGCTGATATGATATGCGGGCTGTTAAAATAAGAGAAATTAATTATAATTATGATATCAATAAGGATTCCATATGGCGTGTGCAATATTAAGGAAGTGAGATGTTAGATATTCATTGGTTAAAAACCTTTGTTACATTAGCAGAGCTAAAGCACTTTGGTAAAACGGCAAGTGCACTGCACATGACGCAACCTAATGTGAGCTTGCATATTAAGCAGTTAGAAAAAATGACGCGGGTAAAGTTAATCGAGCGTAACCCCTTTTGTTTAACCCAAGCGGGTTTGCGTTTATTACAGTCGGGGCAAAAAACCTTATGGGAATTGAAGGTATGTCAGTCTGATCTAAATGCAATAAATAACTTAAGCCAAGGCACACTCACCATTGCAGCCAGTGATATTATTTCTCGCTTGTTACTCATAGAGCCTTTTCAGCTGTTTAAAACCCAGTTCCCGGGGATTGATTTTACCTTGCTTAATACCACCTCGTCACAGGCATCGGCGCTGGTTAAAAGTGCAGAAGCCGATTTAGGCTTTGTAATTGCTCAAAAAGAAAGTGAGCCACTGCATTTTAGTGAACTCCAACAGATAAAGTGGTGTGCGCTGGGAAATAATTTAGCGTTATGGCAGCAAGCAAAAAACGATGAAAGTATGGTACTCACTGAGCCGCCAACATTAATTTTATTAGGCCACGATACCCGCACCCGAGAGTTATTAGATAATGCGCTACCGTCTTTAAATTTACCGAGTTATCGGGTTATGGAAGTGGGCAGTGTTGATGCACAAATTGATTGGGCAGAAGCTGGTTTTGGCGTGGCAATTGTTCCTGAGTTTTCGCTGCGCTCTAAAGCTAATTTAACCACCACAGTAACGGCTTTACCGCAATTCCCAACCACCAGTTTAGGTTATATAGTGCGGCAAAATCAGGTGCTATCTAAGGCAATAAAACAGTTACTACACTGGGTAAATGAAGAAATTTCGCGCACCCATTTAAAACAACCAAAATAGTCATCACTTAATATTACTACCGATTATTATATTGTTAATAAGCTAAGGGGTTTTATGCTATTTATGTGTTGTTCAGGTAATTACTTTAAGATAAAGCGCTTATGTTTTTAAGCGCTTTAGCATGCACACTTGTACGGACCCAAAATTAGATGGACTATTTTAAAAGTTTAATAACAAAATTTATAATCGCAATGCAACAGCGGCCGGGGTTATTAGCGGTAATAGCATTTTGCTCTGGTGTGGCAAGTTATGTGTTAGTTGAGCGAAAAGAATCGTTTTCGCAATTTATTGCCATATTTTTGCTAGTGAGCTGGGTATGGTTAATTATTGATAACTGGTTGCGCGATGAAGTAGAGCAAAGATTTGGTGTCGCGGTATCGCCCAACTTTATGCGCTTTGCTTTACAAATGGTGCAACAAGAAAGCCTGTTTTTTGCTTTGCCATTTTTTTTAGCGGTAACGCAGTGGGATCACCCGCAAGCTATTTTTACCGCGCTAATGATAATGTGTGCAGTCATATCGGTAATTGATCCTTTGTATTATAAAAAGTTAGCAAAAAATCGCATGTTATTTGCGGTGTTTCATAACTTTGCATTGTTTGTCGTTATATTGGTTACTTTGCCTATTTTATTTAATGTAACCACTAGCCAAAGCTTAGCAATTGCTTTGGTTACTGCTGTTATTTTTACCCTCCCCAGTTTAGGCAACTTAATGCCTAATACCCGCTGGTGGCGATTTCCTTTATTGGTAGTGATTTTGTGTATATTGAGTGCTGGCTTATGGCAACTACGTAGCTGGGTGCCGCCAGCGGCTTTGCGCTTAACCGATATTACTTTATCGCACGAGGTTGATTTAGAGCAACGCCAACCTATTGGTAATATTAAGCAATTAGACTCTTATTCACTACATCATCAGGGGTTATATACGTGGACTGCTGTTAAAGCGCCCAGAGGATTAAATGAAAAAATATTTCATGTGTGGCTATACAACAATAAAGAAGTAGATCGGATCACACTAAATATAAGTGGTGGGCGAGAGCAAGGTTATAGAGCGTGGACCCATAAAGTAAATTTCCCAACTGATTCTGTCGGTAAATGGCAGGTGCAAGTAGTAACAGAATCGGGGCAACTTATAGGTTTAACTAAATTTACAGTTTTGCTTTAGCTAATGTGCATTTACTAGCGCGTTTACGGCAATTTAATTAGCTCATTTTAAGTAAGGATTATTGCCTTGCTCTACAGCCACGCAAAAAATGCGTAAATCAAGCTCTAGCTGGTGGTAACTTGGCTCCATGTGACAACAAAGTTTATAAAAACTTTTGTTATGGTCTTTTTCTTTAAAATGAGCGAGCTCGTGTACCACTAAGGCTTTTAATAACGGCTCGGGAGCGCGCAGTAAATCACTGTTGATGGCCAAATCGTGCTTGCGAGTTTTACCTTGCATACGATAGGTGTGCGTGCCAAGTGCATTAGTGACCATGTCGCCTTGCTTTTTAAATGCGGCGCGACCAAACGGCGGGGCATTTTTTAAATACTGTTTTTTAAGCTCTGTGGCGTAGCTAAAAAGTGCTTTGTCGCTGGTAATATTATGTGCCTGCGGATACTTTTTAAGTAAGTAGTTACTTACTTTATCATTACTGATTAGATTTAATACTTGCTCAACAATGTTTGCAGGGTAGCCGGTAAAATAACGTGCATATTCACTCATGTTGCTCTCTAAGTTCTAACATTTTATTTGTTGTAAGTGGTTATTTAAAACAGTGCTTGCTGGTGGGCTTCTGCCTCGCCGCTAAATGGATTTAGTACCTTGTGGTTATAACCTAGGTCCTTACAAAACTGCCTTGCTAATAATGGTGCTTCTCGGTTGTCTGCGGTATGAAAAAATACATAGGGCGTTTTTCCTTCATCAAGCCACTGTTTTACTTTACTAAGCCAAGGCTTATAAAAGGTTTTATATTCACTTTGTAAATTAGCAATAACAAAACGTGCCATGGGTTGCTCACTTGTAGCAATAGCATGCACGGGCAGATGCGGCTTTTTTTGTTGTGCATCAATCAGCGCTTCTGTATTCGCTTTAACTGCAAATAGGGCGCGGGTATCAATGGCTATACGGTTTATGTTATTTGCCATTAATAATTGATTAAGCGCTATTTCGGCTTCACCCTTTTGAAAAAATGCCGGATGGCGAACTTCTACCCCAAAGTTTAGCTCTTTGGGTAATAGACTAATAAATTGCGCTAACTTGGGTAAATCATTAGGGCCAAAGGCACTTGGCAGTTGCAGCATAATTTGCCCAGTTTTCTCTAAAATTGGTGCAAATAAGTTAAGCCAAGCGGTTAGCTCGTTGTGTACATTAGTCAGCTTTAGCTCATGGCTAAAGCGCCGATGAAACTTAAAGGTAAATTTAAAATCGTCGGGTACACTGTTTGCCCAGCGTAAAAGAGTACTTGGGGATGGATCGGCGTAAAAGCTGGTATTTCCCTCTACAGAGTTAAAATGTTGCGCGTATTGGCTTAGCATATCGGTATTTTTACATTGGCTCGAAAATAAATTGCCTTTCCACGCATTGCTTGACCACTGTGGGCACCCAATATATAGCATACAAACTAACGCCTAATTATAAAGTAGCTATAGTGTATCAAATAATAAAATATGCTGCTTTAAATCCGATGCAAAAAACGACACCCGCCCTAGTATCTTCATATCACTTGCGTATAATACAGGGCTTAATTTGATTATTTTGAATTGCAAGCGGTGTTATTTTTATATTCGTATTTATAAAAAAGATTTACCCTACTTAAAACGAATGTTTTTTGACCGTTGCACGCCTTTTATCTGACAGGAAAACTATGCGCTCTATATACTGCGGACAGCTAAATAAAACTCACATAGATCAAGAAGTTGAACTATGTGGCTGGATCAACAAACGACGTGACCTTGGTGGACTTATCTTTGTCGATTTACGCGATAGAGAAGGTTTAGTACAAGTTGTATTCGATTCTGACATTGAAGAGTTAATGAGTTCAGCTAACACGCTTCGCCAAGAATTTTGTGTGCAGTTAAAAGGTATTGTACGTGCACGCCCAGATAGCCAAGTAAATAAAGACATGCCTACAGGCGAAATCGAAATATTAGGCACTGAGCTTAATATTATTAACCGCTCAGAGCCATTACCACTTGATTTTAACCAAGTGAACTCTGAAGAGCGTCGTTTAAAATACCGCTACCTAGACCTACGTCGCTTAGAAATGAGCGACCGCATTAAGTTACGCGCTAAAGCAAGCAGCTTTGTGCGTCGTTTTTTAGATGAAAACGGCTTTTTAGACATAGAAACACCAGTACTTACTAAAGCAACGCCAGAAGGCGCGCGCGATTATTTAGTGCCGAGCCGTGTTCATAAAGGTAGCTTTTACGCATTACCGCAGTCGCCGCAGTTATTTAAGCAATTGTTGATGATGTCGGGTTTTGACCGTTACTACCAAATTGTAAAATGTTTCCGTGATGAAGATTTACGTGCTGATCGCCAACCTGAGTTTACTCAAATAGATATTGAAACCTCGTTCATGAGCTCTGATCAAGTACGTGGTATGACTGAAAAAATGATCCGCGAAATGTGGCAAACATTGCTAAATGTAGATTTAGGCGATTTTCCAATTATGCCTTACAGCGAAGCAATGAGCTTATACGGTTCAGATAAGCCTGATTTACGTAATCCAATGAAGCTTGTTGATATTGCCGATTTAGTTAAAGACGTAGAGTTTAATGTTTTCTCAGGCCCTGCAAATGACGAAAAAGGCCGTGTTGCGGTATTAACTGTACCAGGTGGTGCTAAGCTTTCGCGTAAACAACTTGACGATTACACTAAGTTTATTGGTATTTACGGCGCAAAAGGCATGGCGTGGATGAAAGTAAACGATCACACTGCTGGCGCAGAAGGCGTGCAGTCACCAGTAGCTAAATTTTTAACTGCAGATGTAATTACTCAGTTACTTGAGCGTACTAATGCACAGTCGGGCGATATTATTTTATTTGGTGCGGATAAGCGCAACACAGTAAATGAAGCAATGGGCGCACTGCGCGTTAAAATTGGTATTGATTTAGAAATCACTAACCTTGATAGCTGGGCACCACTTTGGGTTGTAGATTTCCCAATGTTTGAAGAAGATGACGAAGGTACGCTGCACGCTGTACATCATCCATTTACTGCGCCAAAAGACATGAGCGCAAGTGAACTTGAAGCAAACCCTGCGGCTGCTATTTCAGATGCGTACGATATGGTATTAAACGGCTACGAAGTAGGTGGCGGTTCGGTACGTATTCATAATGCTGATATGCAAGAAGCTGCGTTTAGAATTTTAGGTATTAATGAGCAAGAGCAACAAGACAAGTTTGGCTTTTTACTTGACGCACTTAAATACGGTACGCCACCACATGCTGGTTTAGCTTTTGGCCTTGACCGTTTAGCTATGTTGCTTTGTGGTACTGATAACATTCGTGACGTTATTGCGTTCCCTAAAACTACGCAGGCGTCGTGTTTATTAACCAATGCGCCAAGTAAGCCTAATGCTGATTCGTTAGCAGAACTTGCAATTAGTGTGGTAGAAAAAGCTGAGAAATCAGCAGAGTAAATAACTCAATAGTATTTAATTAATTCAAAACCCTTAGGCGTAAGCTTAGGGGTTTTTTGTTTAAGCAAGGAAAGCGTGGAGGTATGTATGTCAGCTAGTTATCAATTTTTAGAAAATGATTATTACCAGCAACAGTTTTCAAAGTGTAATGCGCAATCAGAGTGTTTCAGCGGTATTGAGTTTGAGCAGTGCCAGTTTATTGAGTGTGATTTTAGTCAAAGCCAGTTTAGTAATTGTCGCTTTATTGAATGCGAATTTATTAACTGTAATTTGAGTGATTTGAATTGGGGTTATAGTGCGTTAGAAGAGGTTAGCTTTTGTGATTGTAAACTCAATAGTATTCAGTGGGCGCAGGTAAATTGGCCGCAATTGGCATTTACTTCATCAGTGAGTTTTAAACGTTGTCAGCTTAGTCATAGCTCATTTTATGAGTTAGACCTAAAAGCATTGACTATGACCGATTGCTTTGCCAAAGATGTTGATTTTAGACACGCTAATTTAGCTGGCAGTGACTTTAGTAATACCAACTTTAGAGATAGTCTGTTTCAGCAAACAAATCTTAATAAAGTAAATTTCGTGGGCGCGACACACTTTAATATTGATGTAAAAAATAATAATGTGGACAAGGCTAAATTTGAGCGTTTTGAAGCGTTGAATTTACTCAGCGGATTAGGTGTGGAACTGGTGGATTAGCCGTTATTACACGGCTAATTAAGCTTTTTTAACAGCTAGGGCCATTTTTATTACGTGCACTTGCAAGCACTCTGGCTATTTCAAGCAACGCTGGCGAAATATCGGTTGCGCCATCTTTAATTAGCTTAGTTACATCACCCGATGAATATAAGCTATCGCGAGACGATTTAATGCCTAAACCACGTACATAGTCTTTGGTTTTACCCGTGCTGCCGGTTTCAATAAACTTAAAAATAATGCGTTCGTTATCACTTTTAGGTTCAGCTTTTAATACTTCAATTTCGTCTTTATAGGCTTCGATTCGGCTTTGTAAAATTTCAATTCGTTCTGCAATGGTGTTATATGATTTCATGGATGGATTCTTTTGCTAAAAATATTGGAACAATGACGGTTATTATCGCACACATTTAAAATAATTAATTATTTAGCTTAACAAGATGAAAAAATAGCGCAGCTTTAACTGCGCTATTTTATATACAGAATTAAAATTATTATACGTTACTCTACCAATTCACTTATCACCAGTGGGTTATTGTGCAGGGTTTTATGCACTGGGCATTTATTAGCTATTTCGAGTAAGCGCGCGCGTTGCTCGGGGGTTAAATCGCCCGTTAAGGTGATTTTACGCGTAATAGCTTCAACACCTTGGGTTTGCTCTGCGTCACCGTCTTGTTTTTTATAATCGCGAGTGTGCTCAAGCTCAACTTTGACATGCTCCAACGGTAATTTTTTATGGCTCGCATACATGCGCAGTGTCATAGAGGTACACGCGCCAAGCCCCGCGAGTAAATGCTCATACGGATCTGGGCCTAAGTTATGGCCACCTGCTTTTAGTGGCTCATCGGCAAGCCACGTATGCTCTTTGGTGCTTACGTGCTGAGTAAATACATGGTCTTTTTCTTCTACTAATACGCTGCCATTATTTAATTTAGCCGTATATTTAGTTTTATCGTAATTTACATAACGATTGGCCCAGGTGGCAATAATATCTGCTGCGTAGTCGGCATCGTTTTTATTAGTAAGTAAGTGATCGGCGTTATCTAGGCTAATAAAGCTTTTAGGATGCTTAGCTGATGCGTAAATTTTTTCGGCTTCGCTAATATTTACAGTCGCGTCAATAGGGGAGTGCATTACTAATAATGCGCGCTTAAGTTTACTTATGTGGCTTTTATCGTACTTAGCTATATCGTCTATAAATTGTTTTTTAATAGTGAACTCGCGGCCTGCTAAATTTACTTTAGCTTCGCCAGCTGCGTTAATTTCATCTAGGTGGGCTTTAAAGTTGTGTGCTACGTGTTGTGCATCTGACGGCGCACCTATGGTAGTAATTGCCGATACTTCTGGTATGTGCTCTGCAGCGGCCAGCACTGCTGCTCCACCTAAGCTGTGGCCTATAAGTAGCTGCGGCGCACCAAAATGTTCACGCAGGTGATTAGCGGCCGCTACTAAGTCTTGAATATTAGATGAGAAATTACTATTGGCAAAGTCGCCATCGCTATTACCTAAGCCGGTAAAATCAAATCGTAATACTGCAATCCCTTGTTGTGTGAGTGCACGGCTGATACGTGTTGCCGCCGCTATATCTTTGCCACAGGTAAAACAGTGTGCGAATAGGGCGTAAAATTTAATTTCACCAGAGGGCAGTTCAAGTTGTCCTGCCAATTTTAAATCACCACTTTTAAAAGATACTTTTTGTCGCATGAGAAGCCTTAATACTTAAATTTAAGTACAAAATAATAAACATTACTATCATAGTTCAGAGATAGGTGCGAAGTGATGTTATTTCAATCTTTATTTATAATTTGATTAAGATCAACTCGATTGTTCACCTAGCCAAGGTGCGGACATATGTCCTTATGATTTTAGGGCTGTTTGTCTATCCTCACGGTGGTAATAATACAGGCTTTGCTGCTTAAATAGAGTAATCTACCTCTATAATGTAAATGATCTCTCACAACCTATTCACTGGAATGTACAATGCAATTACCTACTGTTGATTATAAAGCGGACAATGCGGCTGCTCAATTTGTTGAATCATTAAGAAATACCGGCTTTGGGGTATTAAAAAACCATCCAATTCCGCAATCTTTAGTTGAGTCTATTTATAAAAATTGGCAAGACTTTTTTAACTCAGATCAAAAGCAGGACTTTTTATTTTCTAAAGATACCCAAGATGGCTATTTTCCGCCTTCGGTATCTGAAGTGGCAAAAGGCTGTAAAGTTAAAGACATTAAAGAGTATTTCCATGTTTATCCTAAAGGCCGTGTACCTGCCCAGTTAGAAGCAGACATACGTGAGTACTATCGTTTAGCTAATGAGTTTGCAGCAACGCTTTTAAGTTGGGTACAAGCAGAAGCACCAGCAGATGTGCGTGCTAAATTTTCGATTGACTTAAAAGATATGATTGCTAATTCTGAGCAAACATTGCTGCGTATTTTACATTACCCACCAATGACCGGCGATGAAGAGCCTGGTGCTATTCGTGCAGCTGCGCATGGCGATATTAACTTGCTAACTGTATTACCTGCTTCTAATGAACCGGGTTTACAAGTTAAAAATACCGAAGGCGGTTGGTTAGATGTTCCTTCTGATTTTGGTTGCTTGATCATTAATATTGGTGACATGCTACAAGAAGCGTCGGGTGGTTATTTCCCTTCAACAATTCATCGGGTAATTAACCCAACAGGTAAAGCGTCTAGTAAGTCGCGTATTTCATTACCACTATTTTTACACCCTCGCCCAGATGTGGTGTTATCAGAGCGCTATACTGCTGATAGTTACTTGCAAGAGCGTTTACGTGAGCTTGGCGTTAAGTAACTAGTAAATATCGCGATATAAAAAAGCGGCTTTTTAGCCGTTTTTTGCGTTTTATAACTGCGGGTAGCGCTGCTGCATAATGTTGAGTGACCTTGTAATAATCTGCGCGAGTATCGTTAAATCCACTTTAGCTAGGTTTGTAATATATAAACAGCTTTTACCTAAACTGTGCTTTCCTAACTGGTTAAGTAGGGTTTTAATCGTCTCATCTTCAAAGCCGGGCATTATATAAATACACAGCTTGGTTTTACGCGGGGAAAAGCCAGTGAGTGGCCATTTTTCACTGCTGCCAGAGTTATGTTTATAGGTGTAGTGGCCAAAGCCAATAATATCCTTACCCCATACAACGGCTTGCTCATTAGTGACTTTTGTAAATAGGGCGAGTAATGTTTTCGCCTCATCTTCCCGCTTAGCCTCTACATAATGTAAACTATTTGGTTTGCTTGGGTTTTTAAGCTCATAAGTAACTCTTTAATTTATTTTTAGCGGTAGTTAATAGTAGCAAAAAATGAGTACTAAAAGTTGGATGTGAATATTTTTATGCAATATTGCAGGTTATAGGTATAATGCGCGCAACTGGCTAGTTTAGCCTAATTTAAAAGAGAGTTTATATGAGTTTTGAAGGTTTAGGTTTATCACAGTCTTTAGTTAATGCGGTTTTAGAGAAGGGCTATGAAACGCCAACGCCAATTCAGGCTCAAGCAATTCCGGCGATTATTGAGCGTCGTGATGTGATGGCAGCAGCGCAAACAGGAACAGGTAAAACAGCGGGTTTTACACTGCCACTTATTGAGCGTTTGTCTAGCGGTCCTAAAGCTAAAAGTAACCATGTGCGTGCACTTATTTTAACGCCAACACGTGAGCTTGCTTTGCAAGTTAGTGAAAATGTTGAAGAGTACGCAAAGCATTCAAATGTAAGCTCGTTTGTAGTTTACGGTGGCGTTAAAATTAACCCACAAATGCAGCGTTTGCGCAAAGGGGTTGATATTTTAGTGGCAACTCCGGGGCGCCTAATCGATTTACATAATCAAAATGCGGTTAAGTTTGATAGTGTTGAAGTATTAGTTCTTGACGAAGCTGATCGCATGCTCGACATGGGATTTATTCATGATATTAAACGCCTGATTGCAAAAATGCCTGCAAAACGTCAAAACTTAATGTTTTCGGCAACGTTTTCTGACGAAATTCGTGCACTGGCAAAAGGGTTGATAAACGATCCGGTTGAAATTTCTGTTGCTGCAAAAAACACCACAGCTAAAAGCGTTACTCAGTGTGTTTACGCGGTAGATAAACCACGTAAAACAGCGTTATTAAGCCACCTAATTCGTACTAACGATTGGCAGCAAGTATTAGTATTTAGCCGTACTAAGCACGGCGCAAACCGCTTAGTTAAACAACTAGAGCGCGATGACATTGTTGGCGCGGCTATTCATGGCAATAAATCGCAAGGCGCACGTGTTAAAGCCCTTGATGGCTTTAAAAGCGGTGAAGTACGTGTGTTAGTTGCAACCGATATTGTTGCCCGTGGTTTAGATATTGTGGAGCTTCCACACGTTGTTAACTACGACTTACCAAACGTATACGAAGATTATGTGCATCGAATTGGCCGTACTGGCCGCGCCGGTGCATCGGGCCATGCAATTTCGTTTGTAACCACGGAAGATGCAGTGGATTTATACGGCATTGAGCGCTTTATTGGTGAGCTTATTCCTCGTGCTACCGAAGAAGGTTTTGAGCCGGTTAACCCAGTACCAGAGCGCGACTTAGATGCTCGTCCAATCGCTCCTAAAAAAGCTAAAAAGACCAATCAGCCATTTAATAAGCCTAAATCTGACAGCAGCAAGCCAAATAATAAAAAGCCTAATAATGGCGGAAACGGTACGGGTGCGCGCAGAGGCGGTTCTAAAAAGCCAGTAGCTAAAACGGATGATAAAGCGCAAAGCCCATGGGCAAAACGCGAATCTGTTGGTGGTAATACTCAGCGCCGTCGTCGTCCAAGTAACAACGATTAATAATACTTTTAAACGCTGAGACAAAAAACGCGCTTACTTGCTTTACAAGTAGCGCGTTTTTTAATGGGGATTTTTTAGTGTGTATGCTTTGCTATTATTACAGGCTAGCTGATTAAGTAATTAATTCCTAATCCTACAAATAAGGTAACACTTACGCTAAGTAGTGTGCCTAGCATTACATATTCGGTGAGCTTTTTATCTTTACTGGCACTTAAATCGCCAAATCTAAATACAGATTTAGCGGCAATTAAAAACCCTAGCCCTGCAAACTGATCTAATAAGATAAACGTTAGCATCAGTACTCTTTCAAGCATGCCAATACTTTGTCCAGCTAAGGGCAGGCTACCATCACTTGAAAAGTGGTTGGTTATACGCTCTAACATCATTCTTATAAATACGGCACTGGGATTTAAAATAATGAGGTAACCAGCTATAACCCACAGCGCTTTTGAGTTGGTTAATAGCGCCATTACACTGTTAGTAAACTGCAGATTGTCAGTTAGCCAAATACTTATCGCAATAATAATGATGATATGTGCAATTTGGTCGAATAAAAAAGGCACTACGCCTTTATTAGAGTACGATTTTGCAATATCAATAAAGTAGTGGCTAATCACGATAATACTGGTGGCAAGAAATACGCTACTCAGTTGTTGCCAGCCAAAGGTATACTCCCAAAGCGTAATAATTAGTGCGCTAGTCACGCCGTGAACTAATACATGGTAGTAAAGTTTTTTTGCTTTAAAGTGGCGGGTGTTTCTGTCGTTTACCCAGCTCATGGGTTGCCAGTAAAAATCGGCGAGTAGGTGGCCAATAATAAGGGCAACGAGTAAGAGTGAAAATGCCATTATTTACTTCCTGCGATTATTTTTTGGATACATTGCTGAGTGTATTTAATAAAACGCTCTATTAGTTGGTAATGCGCTAAATTAAGCAATTTAGTAACATTCTCCCGGCTTGTTTTTAGCTCTTTAGCTACAGCGGCATGGCTGTTGTCGGCTTTAGTTAAGTACACATACAAGGCATTGGCCTGCTTTAGCGTAATTTTAGTGAGTAACACATCTACAAAGGCTAGATTAAGGCTTAAGCTCTCATCGAGTTGTTGCTCTGCAATATTAATAATAAAGCGTTGATTGGCTATTTTATCTAGCCCTTGCCCAGAGAGAGTAAAGGCAGAGCCGGTTGCGGTTTTTATATCGCTGCGCGGATTATCTATTTTCCCTAAAGCCATACTTTGGCGTAGTTCATACCCCGATGCTTTTAAGTGTAAATACACTAAAATAGCGGTTTTAAATAATTGCTCTGGGTTGTTTAACTGTAATTGAAAGGCATCGCCTCGGTATATATTCCAATGAGTGCGCTGTGTGGTAATACTTCTTAGGCTTTGCTCTAGCTGATAAAGCATGGCATCGTACTGCTGCTGAGGAATAGTTTGCGATTTAATAATGTCGCCGCTGATCACACCAATCATATGAGCCTCGAAATAGTTACTTTTTAAAATGTAACCTAAATTGGTTACATGGAGTTAAGTAACCAATTTAGGTTACTTAAATAAAAAATGCAAGGTACACTTATTTTAATAGCACCACGCCATTACTATAAATCCTGATTAGGAAATTAAATGACTTCACAACACGAGCTGCAAAATACCAAACCCCGTGTAGGTATTTTTGTCGATGTACAAAATATTTATTACACTTGCCGTGAAAGTTACGGAAAAAACTTTGATTACAACGCATTTTGGCGAGTTATGGCGCAGCAATATAATATTGAATGTGCGTTTGCTTATGCAATTTACCGAGGGGATGAAAAACAAAGCCAGTTTCAAAATATTTTGCGTGCAATTGGTTTTGAGGTAAAACTTAAGCCATTTATTCAACGCCGCGATGGCAGTGCCAAAGGCGACTGGGATGTGGGTATAACCATTGATATGCTTGAGCATGGTAAAAACCTTGATAAAGTTATTTTACTCTCTGGTGATGGCGACTTTGCTTTATTGTTGGGGCATTTAAAAAGCCAATATAATGTTCCGTGTGATGTATATGGCGCTGATAGGTTAACCGCAGAGGCATTAAAACAAAGTGCTGAGCAATTTCATTTAATCGACAATACATTTTTGCTTTAAATCAAGGTTTACTAATAGCCAAAAAATAACACTCACATAGGCTATTAGCCCCTGCAACATGAGACTTTTTAATACTGCAGTGTTATATAGCAATTAAGCCTATTTTAGGCTTTTTTTATCGCGCTAATAAATTGGGTTTACTAAAGGGTTATGGTAATTTTAAAACATAACGTGTACCTAAGGATTTAAATGCTTCATTACAGCAACATGCCACTAGACAGAGGCTCAAATTTTCGTAACGACCCAGCATGGCTTAAAGCGCATATGTCGGCGCAAAGTAAGTGGGTTTTAGTTAAAAATAATCAAACCTTATTTATTAAAGATACCCCAAAAGTTAGTTATTTATCGTATCAACAGGTTGCCTATTTAGATTTAACGAATGCTATTTTTGTTGGCTTAAACAATGCAAAAGATGGGGTGTTTGCTCTTGATGTATCTAAGCTAGATACCAGCATACTTGATCCTTTAATTGACGGCGCACAGTTTGTTGACATACGCCAATACGGCCCTCAAGTAACCATTAAATACGCTTCAATAGCGGCACTTGCACGCGGCTTATGTTATTGGCATGCAACTCATAGTTTTTGTGGACGTTGCGGCAGTAAAAATCATTTAGTAGAAGCCGGGCATTCGCGAGTATGCGAAAACGAAAACTGTAAACACCCTACTTTTCCGCGCACTGATCCTGCAGTAATTATGGTGGTTACTAAAGTGTTTGCCGATGGGGTAGAGCGCTGTTTACTAGGTCGCCAAGCTGCGTGGGCGAGCGGTATGTATTCGTCGTTAGCGGGCTTTGTTGATCCCGGTGAAACACTCGAGCAAGCAGTTGCTCGTGAGGTAAAAGAAGAAGCGGGTATTGAAGTAAATAATGTACGTTATGTTGCATCACAACCTTGGCCGTTTCCTTCATCAATAATGCTGGGCTTTTTTGCCGAAGCGGTTACAGAAGATATTAATGTTGATAAAAACGAACTTGACGATGCTAAGTGGTTTAGCCGTGAAGAGTTACGCCAGTTTGGTAATTGGCATGACGAGGGGGAGCATTTAAAGCTTCCCAGAACAGATTCTATTTCTCGCTATTTAATTGAGTACTGGCTAAATAATAAGGATTAAGCATGACGAGCAAAAGCAATAAAAATACCCAACTTGTTACATCAGGACGTAAAAAAGCCTATACCCACGGTGTAGTTAATCCGGTTGTGCAACGTGCATCAACCATAGTATTTGACTCAGTAGCAGAATTAAAAAAAGCCGCTAAAACATGTGGTGACAAAACCTTATTTTATGGCCGTAGAGGCACAACTACCCACTTTGCGCTGCAAGAAGCGATAACTGAGCTTGAGGGCGGCGAAGGGTGTGTACTTTATCCGTGTGGCGCAGCTGCAATTAGCCAAACTTTGCTGTCGTTTTTAAAAACCGGCGACCATATTTTAATGGTTGATAATGTATACGAACCTACTCGTGATTTTTGCGATAAAATTCTAGCCGGCCTGGGTATTAGCACTACGTATTACCCACCTACTATAGGCGCAGGAATTAAAGACTACATTAAAACAAACACCAAGGTATTGTTTTTGGAATCGCCGGGCTCTATTACCATGGAAATTCAAGATGTACCGGCTATGGTAAAAGTAGCAAACGAGCACCACATAATGACCATGCTTGATAATACCTATGGCAACGGTTTGCATTATCGTCCGCTTGAGCACGGTGTTGATATTAGTATTCAAGCAGCTACTAAATATATAGTAGGCCATTCTGATGTAATGATGGGCGTGGCTGTTGCTAATAAAAAGTATTGGCTAACTTTGCGCGAAAACTCCTATTTACTCGGGCAATGCACTAGCGCAGACGATGCATATTTAGCACTTAGGGGCTTACGCAGTATGGCTGTGCGTTTAAATCAACACGAAAAAGCAGCAATAGAAGTGGCTACATGGCTTGAGCAACATGAGCTTGTTGATCATATTCGCCACCCAGCATTTGCTACTTGCCCAGGGCATGAGTTTTTTAAACGTGACTTTGATGGCAGTAATGGTTTGTTCTCAATAGTAATGAAAGCAGGGGGTCAGGCTGCCATAGATGCGTTTTTAGATAGCCTACACTATTTTAAAATGGGTTTTTCGTGGGGCGGCTTCGAAAGCTTAGTAACCGCTAATTTAACCATGAAAGGGCTGCGTTCGGATACAGGTTGGGATTTAGGGCCCGTTATTCGTTTGCATATAGGCCTTGAAGATGTAGACGATTTAATCAACGACTTAAGCCAAGCACTTGAGGTTTATAAGCAGCATTTATAATTTTTAATGTAATTTATGCTGTTACATTAAAATGTATTGTTACAAAGCTCACCATTGGTGAGCTTTTTTTTTCTGGTAATTCAAGGTGTTTACACTTAGTGTGGATAAATATACTGAAAACAAAAAGTCATTAAGGATAGTCAATGGCAACACCATTACCGATAAACATAGGGCGACTAACGCAAATAGCAGGCTTTGAGCTCGTACGTATGTTTTTAACTAAACGTGGGCTCATTGCATTAGCTGCCTTTGCATTGGTGTGGCTAATAATACTGCGCTACCCGATAGGGCAAGCGGTAGGCATTGTAAGTGCGCCCGATTTTGAACAAATTGCCCGTGATATATCTGGCTCCATAGGTTTAAGTAAATTACTTGATTGGCCTGAGGCCGAATTTGCTATGTATTGGCTGATTGCTTTGTATAGCTTTCCGATATTTAGTGTGTTTATTTGCAGCGACCAAACGGTAGGCGATAGAGAGCGTGGCACACTTCGCTTTTTATCGCTGCGTTCAACACGTTTTGAAATACTCTTTGGCCGTTTTTTAGGGCAATTAGCGGTATTAGCATGCTTGGTAGGTATTACCCTGGTGGCTACGCTCGCTGTGCTGGGGTTTAGAGATCCTAGTTTACTTGCTGGTGGCTTTGCCCGCGCACTTTCTATATTTTTAATATTAGTGGTTACTCTGTGCCCATTTGTAGCTCTTATGACGTTGATAAATACCTTTGCTCGCTCATCGCGTTTATCTATAGTGTTGGCAATTTTATATTTTACTGCAGGCGGTATTGTTGTTGGTATTTTGCAGTGGCAAATCCCCGCATTAGGTATGCTTGATTATTTATTTCCGGGTGTACAAATAGAGCTATTAGCTGGACAAAATTTACCATTACTAAGCGCGGTGGCTATTCCACTGATCCAAACAGCGGTATTACTAAGCGTTGCTCAGCGTGTTTTTGCAAGGAGCTCACTATGAGAGCATTAATTACAGGCAGCGGTTTGAGTAAATCGTATGGCGCAAAACTTGCGCTTAATAATGTGAACTTTGAAATAAATAAAGGTGCGCCAGTGGCGCTTGTTGGGCCAAATGGCGCGGGTAAAACCACCTTATTTAGTTTGTTATGCGGCTATATAGCGCCCAGTAAAGGCAGTCTTGAAATATTAGGGCATAAGCCTGGCAGCGCAGCTTTATTTAATAAAGTAAGTGCATTACCGCAAGACGCGCAGCTTGACCCTCGTTTTAATATAGACAAGCAACTTGCCTTTTATGCAAAACTACAGGGTATGGGCGCTAAGCAAAGCCAAACTGAGGCGCTACGTGTACTTGACTTGGTTGGTCTAAAAGAGATTGCAAAGCAGCGTGCAGGGGACTTATCACACGGTATGCGTAAACGTGTAACCATAGCACAGGCGCTTATTGGTGAGCCGCAAATAGTGATGCTTGATGAAGCCACTGCGGGGCTTGATCCTATTCATGCCAGAGAAGTACGCGAGCTGGTTTCTGATTTAAGTGAGCAGGCTACTTTTATTTTAAGCTCGCACGATTTAACCGAGCTGGAGCGACTTTGCTCGCAAGTATTGCATTTAGATAAAGGCGTTTTAAGCGAGCATCAAACCAAAGAAAACAAGTCAGATACACATTTTTATACCCTAATGCTTAATGAAAATTATCAAAATGTAGAGCAACAGTTGCAATCGATAGCAGGTATAAGCCGTGTATATATAAGCCAACATAAAGAGTTTGTAATTGAGTACCAGCCTACAGGTGAACCGCTTGATATTGCATTGCTTAACTTTTGCCATCAGCATAACTGGCAATATAGGCAGCTTGTGAACGGACACACCCTAGAGAATCAAATTTTTAAACAGGAGAAATTATAATGGGATTATTCAGTGGGTTAATGGGTAACGCTAGCGAAGTAGATGATGCCGACTTAGAAAAAGTATTATTAAATACCTTAATAGAAGGCGAACAGGTTGAAAAGGCTTATAAAGTAATACGCGATATGTTTATTTTTACTAACAAGCGATTGATCTTGATAGATAAACAAGGTGTTACTGGTTCTAAAATGGAGATGATCAGTATAGCTTATTCAAAAATAACAAAGTTTAGTAAAGAAAGCGCAGGGCATTTTGATCTAGATGCCGAGCTGAAAATATGGGTTGGCTCAGACTCTACACCTATTAGTAAAGACTTTAAGTCTGGCGATAATATTAATGATGTTTATCGTATTATTAGCCAATATGCACTGTAATACTTAGTTTAGTTAAAGTAGTTGTTAGCATGGTGTTGCAATTACTTTAATCTTACACATACCTACACTTCATTACAATTAACTTAATGAATACAAGTGCTTAGTTAAGTTTTCATTCAGTTTCACAGCGTTAGCATGTCCCTCGATCTCAGCTACCCAGCTAAGACATAAAAAAGTCATATAAATAGGGATTTATCATAATGAAAAAGTTAGCAGTTATTATCTCAAGTATTTTATTATCTAGCGCTGCAACCACTGCAATGGCAGCAGATAGCTATCAGTCAATTAGTAACCTAGGCTTTAAGCATGAAACTAGCAGCAATAACAATACCGTTGCGGTGGATTCTATTTACTATTTATCGCCTAAAAAAACATTAGGCCCGTACGATCAGTTTGAATACATAAATAAACAAAGTAATGTATATGGTGGCTACGCTGACGACGACTCTAGTGACGTAACTTCAGTTGGTGGCGAATACTTTATTAACAACTTTGTGGTAGGTGCATCTTACAGTAACCTTGATACTGGTTCGCACAATGAGTTTTACACGCTTTCAGGTGGTTTCTTTTTTAACCCAAACTTACTGGCTAAAGTAACTTTAGTTGAAAACAAAAACGGTGAAGATTTTGCGTTATTTGATTTAGCTTACAACCACATGTTAAACAGCACTGACTACATTGGTGTAACAGTAACCGCTGATGACGACTTTGATTACCGTGCAGTAGCAGCTAAATACTTTATTGACTTGCAGCAAGGTAACTTCTTAACGTTTGAAGGTAAGTACGAGAGCATTGATGATAAAGAAAACCAATGGGTAGCAGAAACTAACTACTACTTCTCAAAAGCAACATCTGTATTTGCTAACTACAACAAGCAAGATGCTTACAGCTTTGGTGCTCAGCATTTCATTAATGAAAATGTAGGTATTAAAGTTGGTTACGGTAACAATGCTGATGATTCAGGCAACGATGCTTACTTTGCTAACATGCGTTTTCAGTTTTAATTAAGGCTTATAGTTAATTTACTTAAGAGTAAAAACAAACCCCGCTTAATACTAAGCGGGGTTTTTGTATTTTTAAAGTAAGTAATTGAGTTAAAAATAATAACTAAAGCTATGCAGAAAGTTAAAAGAGGTGATTTTTAAATAAACTAGGGCCTTATATGGACTCCCTATTAATGTCAAAAATAAAATTGAAATAAATTAGATGCTAGCTTATATACGGGCTCAAATTGAGGAGCTACCCCTGGCCTCAAATGTATTCGCACCTTCATGACTTTTCTGTTGAGCAGTTTTTCAAACTTCAGACCCTAACAGTCTATTGAAGGTCGGTCTTACCTATTTCAATCGATCTTTCTGACAAGTTTTTAAGCCACAAGTAATTGTGGCTGATAATCTTTGTTATGCTTTTGCATTGCAAAAGCCGTTCTGATTGTTTTATTTGCTAACGCTATTGCGGCTACTTTTTTGCCTCGACGTACACTTAATTCTTTTAACCATATATCTTTTTGGCTACGAACTTCTCTTTTTTCTAGTTGTGAAACAACAGCTAATGCGCCTTTATACAAAGCACTACGCAGCTTCTTATTTCCTATTACTTTAGATATCGAGCCTATCTTTTGTTTTCCCCCGCTACTATGCTGTACTGGTGTTAGACCAAAGCAGGCCGCTGCTTCTC
Organism: Pseudoalteromonas sp. JB197; assembly: GCF_002332205.1. NCBI lineage: Bacteria > Pseudomonadati > Pseudomonadota > Gammaproteobacteria > Alteromonadales > Pseudoalteromonadaceae > Pseudoalteromonas > Pseudoalteromonas sp. JB197. The sequence goes on along the minus strand of NZ_NRGZ01000001.1, from coordinate 1,688,212 downwards.
GACCATTTTTAAAATGGGTTGTATTACCTAGTGCTATTTTAATCAGTATTGCACAGACCGGTCCCACGCCTTCTAATGCTTGCAAGCGTATACAGGTTTGATCTTCTTTAATTACTTCATGCAATTGCTTTTCAATCAGCTTCACCTCTTCGACCGCCTCAGTAAAACGCTGATAAACTCGGTTAATTGTGAAGCGAAAAGCGCCTGTTAGGCTGTTTTCAGCATCTTCTAATATCTCAGGTATCGCTTGGGTCAACTTCGTATCCCCTTGAGCAATTGGGTAACCAAACTCTAACAATAAAGCTCTTAGTTGATTACCTAAGCTGACTTTTTGTTTGACTAATAAATCACGCATACATTCAATGCCTTGTAAGCATTGCTCTTGCACTGAAAGTAAACGACTTCCTTTTATATGAGGCTGTCTCGCTGCAACTGAAATAGCCAGCGCATCATTTGCATCGGTTTTCTGCCCTTGACGAAACGCTTTTACCTGTCGCGCGTTGATCGCTTTGATCTGGTGCCCTGCCTGTTTAGCAAATTGCGCCCAATAATGCGTACCACCACATGATTCCATAGCAACTAAAGATTGCTGTTCTTTAATTAATAACTCTTTAAGCTTGGCTCTGCTTATTGTTTTGTTATAAATAACTTTGCCATTGCTTTGCGTTTTGCAAACTTGAAATAAATTTTTTGCTAAATCAATCGCTATCACATTACAATTCAACATGTATGGGCTCCTTAGTAAAAGTTTGAACACTTATTACGTTACTTCTGATGGAAGTGGGAGTCCATACATCTGTTGACCTTTCAGGATTAAAATTTGTTCTAACTAAGGACGATTTAATCGTGGCGCGAGGTTTGTAACCTAGTGGGCTAAGTAAAAGCCGAGCAACAAAGAGTTAATCGTCCCTAGGACGAACCTTCAGGCAGCGCGTGTTTGGTATTTATGCTGCGTTATCGCCTATTTATGGGGAATAACCACACTACATAGGCTCTGCCTTGCCTAAATACCAAACACACTGCTGCAAATTTAACCTCGAAAGATAAACAGGCCCTAAGCATAACTTACGACTGAAGAATGATTGTATTTAACTTGAGAACGGTCATAATTAAACCACTATTTTCATTCAATGTATCAAGGAATATGCACATGACATTTTTTATTATATTGCTGGTCGTGGTGGTGGTTATATTTGCAGTTAAAAATATTCGCCTCAATTTAATCAGTCGACCTACCTTTAAAATGTTTAAAAAAGTATTACCGCCGTTATCACAAACCGAGCGCGAGGCAATGGAAGCTGGTGATGTTTGGTGGGATGGTGAGTTATTTAGTGGTAACCCAGACTGGCAAAAGCTGCACCGCTTTCCTAAGCCTGAGCTAAGTGATAAAGAAAACGCCTTTATGGATAATCAAGTAGAGACTTTATTGGCTATGCTTGACGATTATCAAATTGTGCAAAAAGATAAAGACTTACCAAAAGATGTTTGGGATTACTTAAAATCGGAAGGTTTTTTTGCATTAATAATTCCTGAAAAATTTGGTGGGCGTGAATTTTCTGCGATTGCAAACTCTACTATAGTGTCAAAAATTGCCACAAAAAGCTTAACAGCAGCTGTTACCGTAATGGTACCTAATAGCTTAGGCCCAGGTGAATTACTGCTACATTACGGTACTACAGAGCAACAAAACCGCTGGTTGCCTACGTTGGCGACTGGTGAAGATGTACCTTGTTTTGCACTAACAGGTCCAGAAGCCGGATCTGATGCAGGAAGCATTCCTGACTCAGGCGTGGTGTGTATGGGGGAGCATAATGGCGAAGAGGTTTTAGGCCTGCGTTTAAATTGGTCAAAACGTTATATTACGCTTGCGCCTGTGGCAACGGTTTTAGGGCTTGCCTTTAAAATGTATGACCCTGATGGTTTATTAGGTGGAGAAAAAGAGCTGGGAATTACCTGTGCGCTTATCCCTACTGATCACCCTGGAGTTGAAACTGGCGAGCGCCATTACCCACTAAATATGGCGTTTATGAATGGCACAACGTACGGTGAAGATGTGTTTATTCCACTGGATTGGATTATAGGCGGGCAGCAAGGCGCTGGACGTGGTTGGCGCATGTTGGTTGAGTGTTTAAGTGCAGGGCGTGGCATTTCATTGCCAGCATTAAGTACAGCAACAGGGCATTTAGCCGCTAAAATGACCTCAGCTTACGCCATGGTGCGCCAACAGTTTGGTGTGTCTATTGGTCAATTTGAAGGTGTACAAGAAGCACTTGCACGTATTGGTGGTTTAACCTATGCGCTTGAGTCGTGTCGTTTAATGACGGCAGGTGCAATTGATTTAAAACTCAGCCCTTCAGTTGTTACCGCTATTGCTAAATACCATATGACTGAAATGGGTCGTACAGTAATGAACGATGCGATGGATATTCATTCAGGTAAAGGCATTCAGGTTGGTCCAAATAACTATTTAGCGCATGGCTATATGGGGATCCCAGTATCGATTACGGTAGAAGGCGCTAATATTTTAACCCGTAATTTAATGATATTTGGCCAAGGTGCCACACGTTGTCATCCGTTTGTATTAAAAGAAATGGAAGCGGCAGCGATGGAAGATGATGACGCTGCATTAGAGCAATTTGATGGTTTATTAATGGACCATATTATGTTTGCCGCGTGCAACGCCAGCATGGCACTTGTGCATGGTTTAACGCGTAGTTGTTTTGCTAAAGCACCGGTAAGTGGCGAAACAGCAGTTTACTATAAGCAACTGACAAGAATGAGCCGTGGCCTTGCCATATGTACAGATGTAGCCATGCTCATGTTAGGCGGAGAACTTAAACGTAAAGAAATGATATCGGCACGTTTAGGTGATGTATTAAGCCATTTGTACTTAGCGTCAACCGTACTAAAACGTTTTGAAGACGAAGGGCGTCAACAAGCCGACTTACCCTTTGTTAAATACGCAATAGAAACGTCATTGTATGAAATTGGCCAAGCATTTGATGGTTTCTTTAAAAACTTCTCAAACCCTGTGGTTAACTTTGTACTCAAACGTATTGTATTCCCACTCGGTAATCATTATCACAAACCAAGTGATGCCATTGCACAAAGTATTTGTAAACATATGACTCAACCAGGTGTGTTTAGAAACCGTTTAACGCATTTATGTTATGTGGATGAAAACGCGGGTACGGGTGTAATGGAAAGTGCATTTTTAGCAATGCATGATATGCAAACACAATTTAAAGATCTAAAACAATGGCAGCGTAAAGGGAAGGTGCCCGCTACGCTTGATATTGAGGGGGCGATTAATTATGCGCTTGAAAACGATTTATTAAAGCAAACCGATGCCGATGCAATGCATCATGCTAATAAATTAAGAAAGCAAGCCATAGCAGTTGATAACTTTCAACCTGGTGAGCTTTAGTTTATAACTAAAATTTAGTAAAAGCCTCATGCTGACAAACATGAGGCTTTTTTATTAGACGGCTTGTTTATTAGATAAATCAACGCGCATAAGGGTCCGCAATTATTTTGTCAATGTACCACTTACCTTTACTGCGCTGCATCTGAACACTGCGCATTTCGTCAATTTTTTTATTACCTAGATAACCAGTAAATATGAGATTAATTTTAGCTTTATCACCATATTGTTCGCGTAAACTCATATTTGACATATCAACTTCTATAATTACTTTATCGTATTGCATATTAACTAAATTACGAGAAAACTGTCTAGCAGTACCATATGATATCATTATACGAGCGAGTGTTGGAGTTGCCATAGTGCTGGCTTTTTTAAGATCTTTTTCGTTATAAAGCGCATCAAAATAGGCCGTTGCAGTATCGCCAGGAGTAACTTCAGTTTTGTTTATTTCATCACCACAGCTAGTAATAAGTAGACAAAAAATAAAGATTAAAAGGGGAGTTATTTTTTTCATTTTATACTTTATTTGATTAATGTTACATAAAGTGTGTGGTTTAATTACACAGATGTAAATAGGGGGAGAGTAAATAAGTAGTTAATGCTTTGTTGTGTAGTGAAAAAGGATGGGGAAACCATCCTTTTTATGTTTCCGCTGTTACTGTACGAGCTCTTGTTCACTAAACTCTTCATCAAACATGGGGCTTGATAAATAACGCTCAGTGGCACTTGGTAAAATAACCACTACATTTTTATCTGCATTTTCAGGCTTTTCAGCAATGCGTTTCGCCGCAACAACCGCTGCGCCAGATGAAATACCTACTAATATACCTTCTTGTCTCATTAGTAAGTGTGCCATCGCAATAGCATCTTCGTTAGATACTTGCTCTGCACCATCAATCACACTTAAATCTAAGTTACCAGGAATAAAGCCAGCACCAATACCTTGAATTTTATGTGGCCCAGGCTTAATTTCTTCACCTGCTAGCGTTTGGCTAATAACCGGTGAATTTGTTGGCTCAACAGCAATCGATTTTACATTGAGACCTTTTTCGTTTTTAAGGTAGCGACTAACACCAGTGATAGTACCGCCAGTACCAACGCCTGCAACAAAAAAGTCTACTTTACCATCAAGGGCATCATAAATTTCAGGGCCGGTGGTTTCAAAGTGAATTTTAGGGTTTGCCGGGTTTTCAAATTGTTGTAATAAAATATATTTATCGGGAGCGGTTGCTTGAATTTCTTTTGCTTTATCAATTGCACCGTTCATACCTTTTGCGCCGTCGGTTAGTACTAGGTTTGCACCTAATGCTTTGAGCAGTTTTCGGCGCTCTAAACTCATAGTATTTGGCATGGTAAGGGTTAGTTTATAACCACGAGATGCTGCCACAAACGCCAGCGCAATACCGGTATTACCAGATGTAGGCTCAATTAGTTCTTTATCTTTCGTTAGCTGCCCTGATTTTTCAGCTTCCCAAATCATTGATGCACCAATACGACATTTTATACTAAAGCTTGGGTTGCGAGATTCAATTTTTGCGTATACGTTGCCACCGGTAACACGGTTAAGTTTTACCAGCGGTGTATTACCAATGCTTAGTGAGTTATCTTCAAAAATAGTAGACATAATGTTCCTTTGGATACAATCCGCTTAACATGTTAGTAGTTTTGCTATTAACTATATAAGCATACTTTACTGTGAGTTTAAAAAATTTAAAGTAAAGTTTGGCTATAACATATATTTATTGGGCTTATAACGAGGATGTGTTTATTTCTCAAGCTTGAATTTACCGCGGTGTGGTTGATTTTTGAGCTGTGTAGGGCCTTCTTAATGTGGTTACTGCTCATTAATTGACGCTAACGACGCTAACGACGCTAACGACGCTTAAAAGATAAATAAACCCTAATTAAATAAAAACTTGGCCTCGTGATCATTACAAGTGTTACTTAAGGAACCTGAGCTCCGGATAATAAATCTATCTCAAGCAGCTATTTTCAGCGCTAACTGCGTTGAATTTACTTGCAATAGGCCAGCTATTGACGCGTAAATTCGCCTTGTTTTCACTGAAAACTTCTGGCTAGAGAAAATAAAATTAAATATAACTATGATTCAATACGTTAGTAAATCTCTTAATCAGAGTTCAGATTAAGTAGAGAAATAAACTTTTGAAAGGCGTGTCATATTTATTTATATTCTAACAATTAATCTATTAAAGACTTAATACTCACCGTATTGTTGCTTATTTGTGCAAATGAACTGCAGTTGAACAGTTTTATGATACAAGCTATGCAAAACATGATAAAAACACAGTATCTAAATTCAAGAAAGCAATCACAATGAAGTTAATCTTAAAATTAATTGCCGGTATTGTGGCCGGTATCTTAGCTGGACTCTATTTACCACTAATAGGCGTTGAACTTTTATATACTGTTAAAGAACTGATTGGACAATTGATCTCCTTTACTATACCGCTGATCATTTTATTTTTTATTGCATCGGGTATTGCTGGACTACCAAAAGGGTCAGGGCACTTATTAGGTAAAACAGTTGGTTTTGCTTATGGCTCTACTGTTATTGCTGGCACACTGGCTTTTTTACTGGTTAGCACAGTAATTCCATTTTTAAGTGGCGGTATTACATTTGAAGCTGAATCAGCGACACAAGTTAGTAGTTTTATTGATTTAGAAATTCCGCCACTAATGGGCGTGATGACTGCATTAATGAGCGCATTTATATTTGGTATTGGCATGAGCCAGCTTGAATTGACTACGCTTAAAACAGTGTCTGATCAGGGGCGTGATATTGTTGATAGCTTATTATCTAAGGTGATAATACCGGCATTACCATTTTATATTGCAGGTGTATTTGCCGAAATGACGGTAGCTGGAACAGTTGTTGATACCCTACAAGCATTTGGCGTAGTACTTATTGCAGCGTTGGTTATGCACTGGTTATGGCTTACTGTTTTATATGTATCTACAGGCTTGTTACTAAAACGCAACCCAATCGAATTAATTAAAAATATGCTACCAGCGTACTTTACCGCTTTGGGCACAATGTCTAGCGCTGCAACAATTCCAGTATCATTACAATCAAGTAAGTCGAATGGCGTAAAAGAAGACGTAGCCAATTTTACGGTTCCGCTTTGTGCGACAATTCATTTATCGGGCTCTACAATTACAATTGTAACCTGTGCAATGGCGGTCATGTTTTTATCACCAAGCATGCAAGCACCTTCATTAATGGGCATGTTGCCATTTATTATGATGTTAGGTGTAGTAATGATTGCCGCACCAGGTGCACCAGGTGGTGCAGTAATGTCGGCACTGGGTTTATTAACAACTATGCTAGGCTTTAATGAAGGCGCAGTAGCTTTAATGATTGCACTATATTTAGCCCAAGACAGTTTTGGTACTGCGTGTAACGTAACCGGTGATGGCGTTATTGCTTTGTGGGTAGATCGCTTTAGCGAAAAAGCATAATAAACTGGGTGTGTTAATCTGTTAATATACATGTATTAACACACCTTAAACGATGAAATAATATCGGTTATTGTTTTATTTTAACTGTGTTACTGTGGCAAATTAATATTATTAAATTGCATTTTATTAGGCTAGTGAGGATGTTCCATTGATTAATGTACTTTTAGTTGATGACCATGAGTTGGTACGAACAGGGATCAGGCGGATTCTTGACGATGTACGAGGCTTTAAAGTTGTTGGAGAAGCTAAAACAGGTGAAGAGGCTGTGCAATTTTGTCGTCAACACTCACCCAATATAGTACTTATGGACATGAATATGCCCGGTATTGGTGGCCTTGAGGCGACGAAAAAGATTTGTCGTTATTGCCCTGATGTAAAAATTATAGTGCTTACTGTTAATTGTGAAGATCCGTATCCTAGCACCGTAATGCAGCTTGGCGCGCATGGCTTTTTAACTAAAGGTGCTGGGTCTGATGAAATGGTACGTGCTATACGCTGTGTGCATGCAGGACAGCGCTATATTGCACCTGAAATTGCACAGCAAATTGCATTAGCACAGGTAAGTGGGCGCACAGATGAAAGTCCATTTCAGAGTTTGTCAGAGCGTGAACTGCAAATAATGCTAATGATCACCAAAGGTGAAAAAGCACAAAGTATAGCTGAGCGTTTAAATTTAAGCTCTAAAACAGTTAATAGCTACCGCTATCGTATGTTTGAAAAACTAAATGTGAGTGGCGATGTAGAGCTGACTCATTTAGCTATTCGCTATAAAATGATTGATATAGACGTATCGTACTAATCATAATTTATGTCTGAATTTGATCACGCCCAGTTTTTAAAAACACTATCGAGTGAGCCCGGGGTTTACCGTATGCTCGATAGTGACAATCAAGTAATTTATGTTGGTAAAGCAAAGCATTTAAAAAAACGGGTGAGTAGTTACTTTAGAAGTAACATCACCGACAGCAAAACCCGTGTTTTAGTCAGTAATATTTGTAATGTTGAAGTAATGCTTACTAATACCGAAACCGAAGCGCTATTACTTGAAAACAATCTGATAAAAAAGTATCAGCCTCGTTACAATATTTTATTACGCGACGATAAATCCTATCCTTATATATTACTTACTAATCATAAACATCCTCGATTAGCGTTTCATCGTGGCAGTCGTAAAGTAAAAGGTGAGTATTTTGGCCCATTTCCAAGTGCGGGGGCGGTATCAGAAAGCTTACGACTGATGCAAAAAATATTTCCCATTCGTCAATGCGAAGATGTTTATTACCGTGCGCGCAGCCGACCATGCTTACAATATCAACTCAAACGATGCTCAGCCCCGTGTGTAAATAAAGTTTCAGATGAAGATTATACTGAGCAAGTTGATTATGTGCGTAAGTTTTTAACGGGTAAATCACATGAGGTAATCGCCGATCTCATTAAAAAAATGGAAGCAGCTAGCCAGCAGCTAAATTTTGAGTTGGCTGCAAAAGTGCGTGACCAAATAATGTTGCTGCGTAAAATGCAGGAACAACAGTCTATTTCGGGTAATTTTGCAGAAATGGATGTTGTAGGCTTTGCACACCTAAATGGTTTAAATGGCATTCACTTATTGATGATCCGCGACCATAAAGTATTGGGCAGTAAAACCTACTTTCCAAAAGTGCCAAAAGACTCAAGTGCACAAGAAATATTGACTTCGTTTTTAGGCCAGTACTATTTAGCGCCGGGGGCAACTGGGCGTATCGCAAAAGAAATCATTTTGCCGTTCGAAATACAAGAAAGCGACGTATTAGGCCAAGCACTTACGCAAATAAGTGAGCGTAAAGTAACTCTTAAAGTAGTTACTCGGGGTGAGCGTGCCCAGTATTTACAGTTAGCCAATAAAAACGCATTAAATAGTATTACCGTTAAGCAAAGCACCCAAGACTCTATTAATAAACGCTATGCGCAATTAAAAGCTACCCTACGCCTTGATGATATAACCAGAATGGAATGTTTTGATATAAGCCATACTATGGGGGAGAACACGGTTGCTAGCTGTGTGGTATTTGATTCACAAGGACCCAATACTAAAGAGTATAGGCGTTACAACGTGACTGGAATAACCGGTGGAGATGATTATGCTGCCATGGAGTTTGCGCTTAATAAGCGCTACAACAAATTAGTTGATGAAGATAAAATACCCGATGTGATTTTTATAGACGGTGGTAAAGGGCAATTAGGGCGTGCAGAGCAGTATTTTGCTACTTGGCCACATGCAAAAATGCCCTTGTTAGTTGGTGTAGCTAAAGGTACAAGCCGTAAACCCGGCCTCGAAACACTGTTAATAGACGGTGGTCGAAAAACTATTCCAATGGATTCAGATGCACCTGCACTGCATTTAATTCAGCATATACGCGACGAATCACATCGTTTTGCTATTGCGGGGCACCGTAATAAGCGCCAAAAACAACGAACGCAATCATTATTAGAAGAAATAAATGGCGTAGGTGCTAAGCGCCGACAAACATTATTAAAATATTTAGGGGGCATGCAAGGGGTAAAAGCTGCTAATATAGAACAGTTAAAGAAAGTACCGGGGATCAGCCCTGACATGGCTGACAAGATATTTAACCATTTGCATGACAAGGGTTAGCCCTTCATGCGAATATAGCAAAAAAGACATACCCAAGCAGTTATGTGGAATATTCCAAACACACTCACAACCTTTAGACTTTTTCTTATCCCCATTTTTTTGGTGGTATTTTATTTGCCTTATTCATGGGCGCTTTTTGCTGCCGCCTTTATTTTTTGGTTTGCATCAATAACCGACATTCTCGACGGTTATTTAGCACGTAAACTTGAGCAATCAACTCCCTTTGGTGCGTTTTTAGATCCCGTTGCCGATAAAGTTATGGTGTGCGCTGCCTTAGTCGCGTTATCAGAGCATTATCAGTCTATGTATATGACTATCCCGGCACTTATTATAATAAGCCGCGAAATTGTTATCTCTGCACTGCGTGAATGGATGGCAGAACAAGGTAAGCGTGATAACGTAGCCGTATCTAATATGGGTAAAATAAAAACAGCAGCACAAATGTTAGCCATTATCGGTCTAATTTGGCAATACGATGCTTGGATGAATTATTTAAGTTTTGGTTTATTGTATATTGCGACCTTCCTAACATTGAGTTCTATGGTGCAATATTTGGTATCGGCATGGAGTGAATTGACCAAAAATTGATTCTAAACGTCTAATAACGCACCATATTAGATAAAAAATAATCAAACAGTTCGAAAGTGGCATTTTTTGTATTGACGCGTTTAATAATCTCTGTAGAATGCGTCCGTGTTGAGAGGGCATAGCCCCCAAGATAAACTAAATGGTAATTAATCAGTTACTGAATATTAACTGCAATACGTTGCAAGTTGATTGAAAGCTTACTGAATAATATTAAATGCGGCACTAGCTCAGTTGGTAGAGCGCGACCTTGCCAAGGTCGAGGTCACGAGTTCGAGCCTCGTGTGCCGCTCCAAATTATTTGGATACATTTAGGCGGAATGGCAGAGTGGCCATGCACCGGATTGCAAATCCGTTTACCTCGGTTCGACTCCGGGTTCCGCCTCCATAGCAACACTCCACATGCTTTAAATAGCAAACTCGATGCCCGAGTGGTGGAATTGGTAGACACAAGGGATTTAAAATCCCTCGACTAACAAGTCGTGCCGGTTCAATTCCGGCCTCGGGCACCACTTTTATATAAAGCGGCAGAGTAATAAAATACTAATTTATAGTATAAGTAAATACCATTGCTTATAGAATAAAATGCGGCACTAGCTCAGTTGGTAGAGCGCGACCTTGCCAAGGTCGAGGTCACGAGTTCGAGCCTCGTGTGCCGCTCCATATTAGTTTTATCCACTTGCTTTAAATAGCAAACTCGATGCCCGAGTGGTGGAATTGGTAGACACAAGGGATTTAAAATCCCTCGACTAACAAGTCGTGCCGGTTCAATTCCGGCCTCGGGCACCACTTTTATATAAAGCGGCAGAGTAATAAAATACTAATTTATAGTATAAGTAAATACCATTGCTTATAGAATAAAATGCGGCACTAGCTCAGTTGGTAGAGCGCGACCTTGCCAAGGTCGAGGTCACGAGTTCGAGCCTCGTGTGCCGCTCCAAATTATTTGGATACATTTAGGCGGAATGGCAGAGTGGCCATGCACCGGATTGCAAATCCGTTTACCTCGGTTCGACTCCGGGTTCCGCCTCCATAGCAACACTCCACATGCTTTAAATAGCAAACTCGATGCCCGAGTGGTGGAATTGGTAGACACAAGGGATTTAAAATCCCTCGACTAACAAGTCGTGCCGGTTCAATTCCGGCCTCGGGCACCACTTTCTTGCTATTACTACTTATAAACAATGCTATAAGCTGGCAATAACATTAGTCAGTATTTACGCATCAATTCGTTATAATAAAACTACACATCTTGTTACTACAATAAAACCCAGTCTGTTAAAGTGAATAGTTACTTTAAATAACGCTAGATTCAGTGCTTATTTATATCTTAAAGTCTACAGCCTTACCTAAATAAGTATTTCCAATTAAGCAATTAGCTATTTATTGTTACTGCACGTAGGAAATAGCTACACTTGCTGATAATACCAAAGATCCCGTAACGAAATAACGCCGCAGCGCTTAGCTACATGGCTACACTTCATCTAGTTAGAATACTAATCAAAACATGAGGACTCTATACACTAGTATAGGGTTTTGTATTTGCCGCATGAGAACGTATTACAATACAAAACTAAATGCTTACCATGAGTAACGATTACTAGGCGTTAGCAATAAGTAATCGGCAAAGCGTTACCATTTAAATCGCCAGATCATCGTTACTAAGTTTAGGGGGGAGGTTAGGCCTCATGCGTCTCTGAGGCTAAGGTTATTGTATGAAGGTGTAGAGGTGAAGCGTTATTAGCCATATAAAGGCGAGCCAGCAATGGGGATGTGCTTTAAAAGCAAAAAAAGGGAAGCACTATAGCTTCCCTTTAATTTAACCAATATTAGCATTTAATTACTTATGCCAAATCCCTTTTGGAATTGTTTTATCAAGATGCTTATTTTTAGTTGGATCGAAGGTTGGTAACTTCCCAGCACGACGTTGCGTGTTGTAGTCTTTAGCAAGCCAAACAACTACGCCTGACAACATAAATAATGCTATAACGTTCACAATAGCCATTAACCCCATAGATATATCAGCTAAAGTCCACACTAATGGTAGCTCACCCATAGCGCCAAACATCACCATACCTAATACTAACAATCTAAAAATCAACATGCCGTATGCATGGTTATGCTCTAAAAATAATAAATTTGTTTCTGCATAAGAGTAATTAGCAACAATAGATGTGAAAGCAAAGAATAAAATAGCAATCGCAACGAATATTGCACCCCAACTACCTACATGATCCTCAAGTGCTGCTTGAGTTAAAGCTATGCCCGTTAAACCAGAGCCAGCAGTAAGTTGTTGTGATAATAAAATTAATGCCGCAGTAGCGCTACAAATTACAATAGTATCAACAAAAACGCCTAACATTTGCACATACCCTTGTGAGGCAGGGTGGGGAGGGTTAGGTGTTGCTGTTGCAGCTGCGTTAGCAGCGCTACCCATACCCGCTTCGTTTGAGAACAAGCCACGTTTAATGCCTTGGATCATCGCTTGCATAACGCCGTAGCCAATTGCGCCTGCGCCTGCTTGCTCAATGCCAAATGCACTATTTATAACATGCATAAAAACACCAGGTAGCTCAGAGTAATTTAAAGCACAAACGTACAAAGCCACGAGTAAATAAGCAAGAGCCATAAAAGGCACTACCATTTCTGCAAATCGAGAAATAGTTTTTAAACCACCAAAAATAATGATCCCAGAGCCAATAACTAAAGCAATACCTACTACATAGTTCGGAATATCAAAAGCGACTTTAAATGCAGCTGCAATAGAGTTTGATTGCACTGCGTTAAATACAAAACCAAACGCTAATATTAAACACAGTGAAAAAATAACGCCCATCCAGCGCTTACCTAAACCATATTCCATATAATAAGCAGGGCCACCACGAAAGTTCCCCTGTTCATCACGCGTTTTATAAGCTTGCGCTAATGTGCTCTCGGCAAAACTAGTCGCCATACCAATTAAAGCAATAAGCCACATCCAAAAAATAGCCCCAGCACCACCTAAATAAAGTGCAACTGCAACACCTGCCATATTACCAGTACCAACACGCGCTGCGAGTGAAGTACAAAAGGCTTGGAATGAAGAGATGCCATCGCCTGAACCTCTACGACTCAAAAACATCACTTTTATCATGTGAGGAAACTGTACAAATTGAATAAAGCGAAGGCGAATGGTGAAAAACAGCCCTGCTGCTATTAATAAGTATACTAAAACATGGCCCCATAAGAGGCTGCTTATACTGTTTATTATATCTGTCATGCTATTTGCCTAATCAACGAGTTTAAATCTGTCGCGCAACTTAGCATAAGCTTGAGAAATAGTTTAGTAATCTAGGTAAAAAAATGACTTGTCCACAGGCTTTTGTGGGTAACCTGTGAGCCTGGTTTGTGTATCTTTGGGGTAAAAATTAAATGCAAAAAAGGCGATAAAAACGCTTGCGTAAAATCTGCGGCTCCCTATAATGCGACCCCACTGAGAAGGGAAACGCTGAAGCATAGCAAGGCAGCAACTACTCAGAGAGTTAAATAAAACTTCGGTTTTAAATCTTCCAAAAAGAAAGTTTAAAACAAAGTGTTGACTCGAAAAATAAAGGATGTATTATACGCATCCCTTGAGACGCTAAAGCGACTCAAAACGTTCTTTAACAATATAAAGCAATCATCTGTGTGGGCACTCGTACAGATTGAGTTCTAACAGCCAAGCTTAGTTCGCTAAGTAAGGCAAACAAATTAGAGTCTCAATTGAAAACTGAGTGACCAACAGAAGTAACTTATTTATAAGTTGCTTCGGCACAGTCAATTCAATATCGAAAGATATTAAAATAAATTCAGAATTCATTGAGCTGTCGAAAGACATAAAACTTTTTAATTGAAGAGTTTGATCATGGCTCAGATTGAACGCTGGCGGCAGGCCTAACACATGCAAGTCGAGCGGTAACAGAAAGTAGCTTGCTACTTTGCTGACGAGCGGCGGACGGGTGAGTAATGCTTGGGAACATGCCTTGAGGTGGGGGACAACAGTTGGAAACGACTGCTAATACCGCATAATGTCTACGGACCAAAGGGGGCTTCGGCTCTCGCCTTTAGATTGGCCCAAGTGGGATTAGCTAGTTGGTGAGGTAATGGCTCACCAAGGCGACGATCCCTAGCTGGTTTGAGAGGATGATCAGCCACACTGGGACTGAGACACGGCCCAGACTCCTACGGGAGGCAGCAGTGGGGAATATTGCACAATGGGCGCAAGCCTGATGCAGCCATGCCGCGTGTGTGAAGAAGGCCTTCGGGTTGTAAAGCACTTTCAGTCAGGAGGAAAGGTTAGTAGTTAATACCTGCTAGCTGTGACGTTACTGACAGAAGAAGCACCGGCTAACTCCGTGCCAGCAGCCGCGGTAATACGGAGGGTGCGAGCGTTAATCGGAATTACTGGGCGTAAAGCGTACGCAGGCGGTTTGTTAAGCGAGATGTGAAAGCCCCGGGCTCAACCTGGGAACTGCATTTCGAACTGGCAAACTAGAGTGTGATAGAGGGTGGTAGAATTTCAGGTGTAGCGGTGAAATGCGTAGAGATCTGAAGGAATACCGATGGCGAAGGCAGCCACCTGGGTCAACACTGACGCTCATGTACGAAAGCGTGGGGAGCAAACGGGATTAGATACCCCGGTAGTCCACGCCGTAAACGATGTCTACTAGAAGCTCGGAGCCTCGGTTCTGTTTTTCAAAGCTAACGCATTAAGTAGACCGCCTGGGGAGTACGGCCGCAAGGTTAAAACTCAAATGAATTGACGGGGGCCCGCACAAGCGGTGGAGCATGTGGTTTAATTCGATGCAACGCGAAGAACCTTACCTACACTTGACATACAGAGAACTTACCAGAGATGGTTTGGTGCCTTCGGGAACTCTGATACAGGTGCTGCATGGCTGTCGTCAGCTCGTGTTGTGAGATGTTGGGTTAAGTCCCGCAACGAGCGCAACCCCTATCCTTAGTTGCTAGCAGGTAATGCTGAGAACTCTAAGGAGACTGCCGGTGATAAACCGGAGGAAGGTGGGGACGACGTCAAGTCATCATGGCCCTTACGTGTAGGGCTACACACGTGCTACAATGGCGCATACAGAGTGCTGCGAACTCGCGAGAGTAAGCGAATCACTTAAAGTGCGTCGTAGTCCGGATTGGAGTCTGCAACTCGACTCCATGAAGTCGGAATCGCTAGTAATCGCGTATCAGAATGACGCGGTGAATACGTTCCCGGGCCTTGTACACACCGCCCGTCACACCATGGGAGTGGGTTGCTCCAGAAGTAGATAGTCTAACCCTCGGGAGGACGTTTACCACGGAGTGATTCATGACTGGGGTGAAGTCGTAACAAGGTAGCCCTAGGGGAACCTGGGGCTGGATCACCTCCTTATACGATTTAGAACTTATTTGTTCGTAGTGTCCACACAGATGATTGTTAATTAGTGCTTGTCCTTCGGGATAACTAATTAATATGCTCTTTAAAAATTTGGAAAAGCTGATAATAAAATTCTGATGAATAACATTGTTATTTATCAAGAGTTTTCAAAAGTAAAAAAAGAATGGTAGCAGTACCATTCAGTGCCATTTAATTAACTCTTTGAGTTGATTGATTGGTATCTACTTTAGTATTCAATATTGACTTCTGGCGAAGTTAAACTGTCACACAACAAAGACCCGTTTGGGTTGTATGGTTAAGTGACTAAGCGTACACGGTGGATGCCTTGGCAGTTGGAGGCGATGAAGGACGTATTAACTTGCGATAAGCCTAGTCAAGCTAGTAAAAAGCACTTGAGACTAGGATTTCCGAATGGGGAAACCCACCTGCTTGCAGGTATCGTTAACTGAATACATAGGTTAACGAGGCGAACGCGGAGAACTGAAACATCTAAGTACCCGTAGGAAAAGAAATCAACCGAGATTCCGAAAGTAGCGGCGAGCGAAATCGGAACAGCCCTTAAGCTTATTATGTGTTAATGGAAGGCTGCTGGAAAGCGCCACGATACAGGGTGATAGTCCCGTACATGAAAAGACATTTTAAGTGAAATCGAGTAGGTCGGAGCACGTGAAACTTTGACTGAATATAGGTGGACCATCATCTAAGGCTAAATACTCCCAACTGACCGATAGTGAACCAGTACCGTGAGGGAAAGGCGAAAAGAACCCCTGTGAGGGGAGTGAAATAGAACCTGAAACCGTGTACGTACAAGCAGTAGGAGCCCACTTGTTGGGTGACTGCGTACCTTTTGTATAATGGGTCAGCGACTTATATTTTGTAGCGAGGTTAACCGATTAGGGTAGCCGTAGGGAAACCGAGTCTTAACTGGGCGAATAGTTGCAAGGTATAGACCCGAAACCCGGTGATCTAGCCATGAGCAGGTTGAAGGTTGAGTAACATCAACTGGAGGACCGAACCCACTAACGTTGAAAAGTTAGGGGATGACTTGTGGTTAGGAGTGAAAGGCTAATCAAACCGGGAGATAGCTGGTTCTCCCCGAAATCTATTTAGGTAGAGCCTCGGACGAATACTTACGGGGGTAGAGCACTGTTAAGGCTAGGGGGTCATCCCGACTTACCAACCCTTTGCAAACTCCGAATACCGTAAAGTAATATCCGGGAGACACACGGCGGGTGCTAACGTCCGTCGTGAAGAGGGAAACAACCCAGACCGCCAGCTAAGGTCCCAAAGTCATAGTTAAGTGGGAAACGATGTGGAAAGGCCCAGACAGCCAGGAGGTTGGCTTAGAAGCAGCCATCCTTTAAAGAAAGCGTAATAGCTCACTGGTCGAGTCGGTCTGCGCGGAAGATGTAACGGGGCTAAACTATGCACCGAAGCTGCGGATTCATCTTAGGATGAGTGGTAGGGGAGCGTTCTGTAAGCCGTTGAAGGTGACCCGGGAGGGTTGCTGGAGGTATCAGAAGTGCGAATGCTGACATGAGTAACGATAATGGGAGTGAAAAACTCCCACGCCGGAAGACCAAGGGTTCCTATCCCATGTTAATCAGGGTAGGGTAAGTCGACCCCTAAGGCGAGGCCGAAAGGCGTAGTCGATGGGAAACAGATTAATATTTCTGTACTCGATATAATTGCGATGGGGGGACGGAGCAGGCTAAGCAAGCATGGCGTTGGTAGTCCATGTGAAAGTGAGTAGGGCGTTTGTTTAGGTAAATCCGGACGAACACTAAACCTGAGACACGAGACGAGTCACCACGGTGATGAAGTTGCTGATGCCATACTTCCAGGAAAAGCCTCTAAGCTTCAGATTATATGGAATCGTACCCCAAACCGACACAGGTGGTCAGGTAGAGAATACTAAGGCGCTTGAGAGAACTCGGGTGAAGGAACTAGGCAAAATCGTACCGTAACTTCGGGAGAAGGTACGCTCCTATCTGTGATGAGACTTGCTCTCTAAGCGGACGGGAGCCGCAGTGACCAGGTGGCTGGGACTGTTTATTAAAAACACAGCACTGTGCAAAATCGCAAGATGACGTATACGGTGTGACACCTGCCCGGTGCCGGAAGGTTAATTGATGGGGTTATCCTTAGGGAGAAGCTCTTGATCGAAGCCCCGGTAAACGGCGGCCGTAACTATAACGGTCCTAAGGTAGCGAAATTCCTTGTCGGGTAAGTTCCGACCTGCACGAATGGTGTAACCATGGCCACGCTGTCTCCACCCGAGACTCAGTGAAATTGAAATCGCAGTGAAGATGCTGTGTACCCGCGGCTAGACGGAAAGACCCCGTGAACCTTTACTACAGCTTGGCACTGAACATTGAACCTACATGTGTAGGATAGGTGGGAGACTTTGAAGATGAGACGCTAGTTTTGTTGGAGTCAACCTTGAAATACCACCCTTGTAGTTTTGATGTTCTAACGTTGGCCCCTGAATCGGGGTTACGGACAGTGCCTGGTGGGTAGTTTGACTGGGGCGGTCTCCTCCTAAAGAGTAACGGAGGAGCACGAAGGTTGGCTAAGTACGGTCGGACATCGTACGGTTAGTGTAATGGTAGAAGCCAGCTTAACTGCGAGACAGACACGTCGAGCAGGTACGAAAGTAGGTCATAGTGATCCGGTGGTTCTGAATGGAAGGGCCATCGCTCAACGGATAAAAGGTACTCCGGGGATAACAGGCTGATACCGCCCAAGAGTTCATATCGACGGCGGTGTTTGGCACCTCGATGTCGGCTCATCACATCCTGGGGCTGAAGTCGGTCCCAAGGGTATGGCTGTTCGCCATTTAAAGTGGTACGCGAGCTGGGTTTAGAACGTCGTGAGACAGTTCGGTCCCTATCTGCCGTGGGCGTTTGAGAATTGAGAGGGGTTGCTCCTAGTACGAGAGGACCGGAGTGAACGAACCGCTGGTGTTCGGGTTGTCATGCCAATGGCATTGCCCGGTAGCTACGTTCGGAACTGATAAGCGCTGAAAGCATCTAAGCGCGAAGCAGGCCTCGAGATGATTTCTCACTAGAGCTATAAGCTCTCTGAAGGGCCGTTGGAGACTACAACGTTGATAGGCAAGATGTGGAAGTGCTGTGAGGCATTAAGCTAACTTGTACTAATTACCCGTGAGGCTTAACCATACAACGCCAAACGCGTTTTATGTGACAGTTCAAGCAAGAAGTTAATATTGCTAAAGTAGATATTTACGCAAAGACTTAAAAAATATTATCAGATATTTTCCAAATTTAGAGGTGACTCTTAGCGCGTAGCGTTAACATTGAGGCACCTTGCGCAAAGAAAATGGTAGCACTACGTGCTTGTCATTTATTCTTTGCACCATATTTGCTTGGTAACCATAGCGTTTTGGACCCACCTGACCCCATGCCGAACTCAGTAGTGAAACGAAACAGCGCCGATGATAGTGTAGCATTTGCTATGTGAAAGTAGGACATTGCCAGGCTCCAAATTGTAGAAAGCCCGAATTTAACGATTCGGGCTTTTTTACGTCTGCAGAAAAGTGAAATGTGGGTGAATAATACCATTTTAATTAAATTTGTGATCTAATTGTATTTATTTTTTTACATCAGTATTTCTACAAATGACTCCTTTTGACCACATTGATTTTAAAACACTAATTGCCAAAGAAACTAACGGCCGTATGCGCGTTCGTTTAATAGCGCTTTCTCATATTAAAGATGGTGCTAACAAAGCGCAAGTAGCAAGAAATCTTCGCATTAGCCGCCGTAGTGTTAACGATTGGGTTAAAAGATTTTATGAAGGTGGCCTTGATGGACTCAAAGAGAAACCCCGTACAGGTCGACCTTGCGCCTTAAGTCAATTACAGCTTAATCAGTTAAGCCAATACGTTCGCAACAATAGCATTAAAGAAAATGGTGGCAGACTTAACGCTGCAGCACTCGCTACCTATATTACTCAAGAGTTCAAGGTAAACTATTCTATTTTCAATGTGTATCGACTACTCCACCAGCTTGGGTTCTCCTGGATAACTAGTCGCTCAAGACATCCTAAGCAGTCCGATGAAGTACAAGAAACTTTTAAAAAAATTCGAAATTACAATGATCCGCACGATCCCGTGGAATATAAGCCTTAAAAATGTAGATGTATGGTTCCAAGATGAAGCTCGATTTGGGCAGCAAAATACGACGACACGGCTCTGGGCAGAGAAAGGCACAAGGCCAAGAGCCGTCAAACAGCAGCAGTTTGAATATGCCTATCTGTTTGGTGCCGTTTGTCCTGCAACAGGTGATACCGAAGCATTAATAGCACCGTGTATGAATATGGATGTGATGGAAAAACACCTCGCTTTGATATCAAAAAAAGTACCCGAGGGACGCCATGGGGTGATCGTTGTAGATGGTGCCGCTTGGCATCAATATCATTTAACGGATAAGTTCGATAACTTATCCATCATAAAGCTACCGCCTTATTCACCGGAGCTAAACCCAATTGAACAAGTTTGGCAGTGGTTAAGGCAAAATGAACTAGCGAACAGATGTTTTAAAGGTTATGAAGATATTATTGATGAATGCAGTCGAGCTTGGAATAGCTTTATATCTGATGTCTCCAGAGTGATAAGATTATGCTCTAGAGACTGGATAAAAGTGGGCAGTTAATTAATGCAATTGGTATAATGTACACAAGTCTCCCGCGTAGGTTGGGCGAGCGTAGCGACACCCGACACTCAAATCATAAAAAATCATAAAAACATCACCACTAGCCAATGAATGTGGGGTATTTACACTGTGACTTTCTACCGCTGTGGGCACTACGACATTCTACTGCGTTGTCGCTACGAAGTAGCGCACCGACATTCAAATCATAAAAACATCATCACGAGTCAATGAGTGTGGTGTATTTGCACTGTGACTCTCCACTGCTGTGGGCATTAAGACACTACCAGGTCTAATTAAAGACTCCGATTCTAATTATCGCTTTGTTATTGAGCTCGTTATTTAATATTAAATTACTCATTAACTTTATGCGATTAGTATAAAAACATTAAATTGTTAGACAAAAATAACCCCATCAGCAATCTCTGCTAGCACCTAGCACCTAGCACCTAGCACTTTTTCCTACAAATAAAATATAACTTTGCTTTGTGGGTTGCTTTGATTTAGGATCAAATCAGTTTAAAACTAAGAACAAATAGCCTGTGTATAGATTATTATTAAGTGCCTTATCAATTATATTTTGCTTTACTGCATCAGCGGTTGAAGTAACTGATCTTTATCAAGATATTTTAAAAGTTGATGATAAAACTCGAGACACGCGTTTAGCAGCAAGTCGTAAAGCATTGCTGAATGTTCTAGTGAAAGTCAGCGGTGATGAAAGTGCTGATCAAAACAGCTTAGCGCAACAAAAAACTCAAGATATTTCAGACTACATGCTCAAGTTTGAGTACGACGAGAGTACAACCGGTAACTTAAAACTTGTTGTTAAATTTGAAGCGCGAAAAATTAATGCATTAATTAAAGAGCTCGGTTTACCCTTATGGGGTGTGCAACGACCATTAATTGCAATATGGTTAGGAATTGAAGATAACTGGCGCAGAGAGCTAGTTACTCAAGAAAGCTACCCACAACTAGAACAGTTAATATACGATAAAGCAGGGCGACGTGGTTTACCGGTTGTGGTGCCTTTACTTGATTTACAAGACAGACGTCTAGTAGGTATTCCTGAAGTATGGGGTAACTTTTCAGAGCCAGTAGAAGAGGCCTCTAAGCGTTATAGTGCTGAGCGCAGTATTACAGCCAGAATGTATAAGCAACCAGATAGTGAAAACTGGGTTTTAGATTGGCGATTTACTAACGATGATCTTTTTGAATTAAATAGATTAACGGGTGATAAACAACAAGTTGTTGCGCAAATGATAGATACGTTAGCGAAAGGGCTAGCTAATGAATATGCAATTGATCCAAATGCTTATTACGAGCAAGCAGCGGCAACTTTAACTCTAAAAGGTACGCAAAGCTTTGTTGATATTGAGTTGGCTAAACGCCGGTTATCAAATTTAAGTGTGGTAACTCAGGCTACTATTATACGAAAAACCCCAGATTTAGTTGAGTTCAAACTTAATCATACGGGTAGTGTGGTTGATTTAAAAAAAGCATTAGGGCTTGATGCTGCGTTTAGAGATTATGTTGATCCAAGTGCTTTTTATCATATTGTTGATAAAAACAGTTTAGAGTATCAATGGATTGGTGAGTAATGCTAACTCATGAGCCAATGCAAATGGCATTGCCGGTTACTTTGCCCGATGACGAAACCTTTACCTCGTACTTTGGTGGTGAGGACTCTTTAGAAGTAAGTCATTTAAAAGACAGTTTTTCAAAATTGTCGCAATCTTTTCAATACACTTATTTATGTGGTTTGGGCGATTCAGGGAAATCTCACCTTTTGTACGCTACGTGTATTCAAGCGCAAGAGCGCGGCTTATCAAATATGCTGTTATCTATGCGAGAAGTTATTGATTTTGGCCCTATGGTATTAGAAGGCTTAGAAGCCCTTGATGTTTTATGCATAGATGATGTGCATTTGGTAGCGGGTGATGATGCGTGGGAAAAGGCCTTATTTAATTTTTTTAATCGCTTTAACGAGCCTAAAAAAATGTTAGTGGTGACCGCTGACTTACTCCCCGACATGCTAAATATTAGCTTACCAGACTTAGAATCGCGGCTAAAATGGGGAACTACGCTACAAATCCGCTCAATGAGCGATGACGATAAAGCACAAGCTTTAGTTAAACGCACAAAAATGCGTGGCTTAGAGCTAAGTGACGAATGCGCCCGATTTTTATTAACGCGCTTAAGCCGTGATATGCGTACATTACTCGACGTATTAGACAAATTAGATCATGCATCTATGGCCGCACAACGAAAATTAACAATTCCTTTTATAAAATCAACGTTAAAGCTCTAGTAGGTCTAGAATCTAGGCACTGCTTTCAGTTATCATAAGTTATTACTTAACAGCAATCACCTTCTGTGAAAGATCAGGTATCCAATGAACTTAGAAAATATATTAGCGCAAGCACTTGAGGCGGTAGCCAGTGCCAGTGAAATCGCGCAGTTAGAAGAAATGCGGGTTAATTATCTTGGCAAAAAAGGCGAGATCACCAGCTTACTTAAAACGTTAGGCAAAATTGCCCCTGAAGAGCGTAAAGAAGCGGGCCAAGTTATTAATCAAGCTAAACAAGATGTGCAAGCTGCTATAAACGATAAACGTGAGCTGTTAGCCAGTAAAGCGCTAGAAGAAAAGCTAGCCGCTGAAACTATCGATGTAACATTACCTGGGCGTGTTATGCCTACTGGTGGCCTACATCCGGTTACACGTACCATTGAGCGCATAGAAAGCTTTTTTGGTGAGTTAGGCTTTGCAGTTAAATCGGGTCCTGAAGTTGAAGATGACTTTCATAACTTTGATGCGTTAAATATTCCTGAGCATCATCCAGCCCGTGCTGATCACGACACTTTTTACTTCAACCCTAAGCTGGTATTGCGCACGCAAACGAGTGGCGTACAAATACGTACAATGGAAGTTGAGCAACCGCCGCTGCGTATTATTTCTCCTGGACGTGTATATCGTAACGATTATGACCAAACGCACACGCCTATGTTTCATCAGGTTGAAGGCTTAATGGTCGACACAGATGTGAGCTTTACTGAACTTAAAGGTATTTTACACGACTTCCTGCGTAACTTTTTTGAAGAAGACATGGAAATTCGTTTCCGTCCTTCATTTTTCCCTTTTACAGAACCTTCAGCAGAAGTAGACGTAATGGGTAAAGACGGCAAGTGGCTAGAAGTATTAGGCTGCGGCATGGTACACCCTAACGTTCTTAAGTCTGTGGGCATTGATCCTGAAAAATACACCGGCTTTGCTTTTGGCATGGGTGTAGAGCGCTTAACTATGTTGCGTTATGGCGTAAACGATTTACGTGCATTTTTTGAAAATGACTTAAAATTCCTAAACCAGTTCCGTTAAGAGTGAAACAATAATATGAAATTTAGTGAAAAGTGGTTAAGAGAGTGGGTTAATCCAGCCATTGATACGCAAGCTCTGTCGGAACAGCTTTCTATGGCTGGCCTAGAAGTTGATGGCGTAACACCTGCAGCAGCAAAATTTAATGGTGTATTGGTAGGTGAAGTTGTTGAATGTGGACAACATCCTGATGCAGATAAGCTACGCGTTACCAAAATTAATGTCGGTGGTGATGAACTACTTGATATCGTATGTGGCGCACCGAACTGTCGTTTAGGCATTAAAGTTGCGGTTGCAACTGTTGGCGCAGTGCTTCCTGGTGATTTTAAAATTAAAAAAGCCAAGTTACGTGGCCAACCTTCAAATGGCATGTTGTGTGCCTTTGTTGAGCTAGGTATTAGCGAAGAAGGCGATGGCATTATGGAATTGCCAAGCGATGCGCCAGTAGGTACAGATTTACGTGAATACCTAGGTCTTGATGATAATATTATTGATGTTGATTTAACACCAAACCGTGGTGATTGTTTAGGTATAAAAGGCTTAGCGCGCGAAGTGGGCGTACTTAACAGCATTGACGTAAACGTATTACAAATTCCAGCGGTTACAGCAACAATTGACGATAAAGTATCGATTGAATTAGTTAATGAAGATGCATGTCCTCGCTACCTTGGGCGTGTGATCAAAGGCATTAACCTTGATACAGCAACGCCGTTATGGATGGTTGAAAAACTACGTCGCAGTGGTGTGCGTTCAATCGACCCAGTAGTTGATGTTACTAATTATGTATTACTTGAACTTGGCCATCCAATGCATGCATTTGATTTAAATGCGATTGAAGGTGGAATTAAAGTACGTAGTGCAAACGCCGGTGAAGAGCTAGTTTTACTTGACGGTAATAGCGTTAAATTAAACGAATCTACATTAGTGATAGCCGATCATAATAAAGCACTAGCAATTGCGGGTATTTTTGGTGGCGAGCAATCGGGTGTTACAAATAAAACGTCTGATATATTACTTGAAAGCGCATTTTTTAACCCTGTAGCAATAGCTGGGCAAGCACGTAGCTACGGTTTACACACAGATGCATCGCATCGTTATGAGCGTGGTGTTGATTTTGCGCTACAGCATGATGCAATAGAGCGTGCAACAGCGTTACTACTTGAAATAGTAGGCGGTGAAGCAGGCCCAGTGGTTGAAGCCGTTGCCGCAGATAAACTACCTAAAGTGACTGAGGTTCGTTTACGTCGTAGCCGTTTAGACCGTGTTATTGGCCATCATATTGAAGATGAGAAAGTTACTGATATTTTAACTCGCTTAGGTTTTAACGTAAAAGTTGAAAACGACAGCTGGAGTGCAGATGTACCTAGTTACCGTTTTGATGTGCGTATTGAAGAAGATTTAATTGAAGAAGTGGCGCGTGTTTACGGTTACAACAGTATTCCTAATGTTGCACCGACTGCTAAGCTTAAAATGACTACCCATAACGAAGCGACTATCGCACTAAGCAAGTTTCGTAATACGCTAGTAGCCCGTGGTTATCAAGAGGCTATTACGTACAGTTTTGTCGACCCTAAAGCGCAAGCTATTTTGCACCCAGAAAGTCAGCCGCTAGTATTACCGCACCCAATTTCAATTGAAATGTCTGCAATGCGAGTAAGCTTAATGCCTGGCTTATTGGCGTCGCTAGCGTATAACCAAAATCGTCAGCAACCGCGTATTCGTCTATTTGAACACGGCCTTAAATTTTTAAGTGACGAAAATGCCG
This sequence comes from Pseudoalteromonas sp. JB197, assembly GCF_002332205.1. Taxonomy (NCBI): domain Bacteria; kingdom Pseudomonadati; phylum Pseudomonadota; class Gammaproteobacteria; order Alteromonadales; family Pseudoalteromonadaceae; genus Pseudoalteromonas; species Pseudoalteromonas sp. JB197. The sequence continues at coordinate 1,662,873 of NZ_NRGZ01000001.1, read as the reverse complement.
AAAACGGTGTTAACCAAGTGCCAGTAATTGGCGGTGTAATTACCGGTCTTGCGCATGGCGAACATTGGGTTGAAGAAAAACGCAACGTCGATTTTTACGATGTGAAAGGTGACGTGGAAGCACTACTGGCAATTACCAATGATATGAGCCGCTTTGAAATTAAAGCAGAGCAGTCAGACGGTTTGCATCCTGGTCAATCAGCGGTAATTTATGTTGCTGGTAAAAAGGTTGGTTTTTTTGGTGCATTACACCCTCAAGCGCAAAAGTCGTTAGATATCAATAATGCTACTTTCGTGTTTGAAATTGAAATGTCGGCAATCGAAAAAAGAAATTTACCGCAAGTTGCAGGGGTGTCTAAATTCCCTTCAAATCGCCGCGACATCGCGATTTTAGTGCAAGAGAGCGTAAATATTGGCGATATTTTAACAGCGATAGAAAAAGTTGGCGGAAATCAATTAGTTGACCTAAACTTATTCGATGTGTATAAGGGCAAAGGTATTGAGCCAAATTATAAGAGTTTGGCGATTGCTCTAACACTGCAATCGGTTGATAGAACACTCGAAGAGAAAGATATCAATCTAGTAGTTGATAACGTGGTGGCCACACTGGCCGAACAGTTTAATGCATCGTTGAGGGACTAGATATGGCGCTTACTAAAGCCGACATAGCTGAACACCTATTTGAAAAACTCGGGATCAATAAAAAAGATGCCAAAGATTTAGTTGAAGCGTTTTTTGAAGAAATCCGCTCAGCGCTTGAAAAAGGCGAGCAGATTAAGCTCTCTGGATTTGGTAATTTTGATCTTCGTGATAAAAAAGAAAGACCGGGACGTAATCCGAAAACAGGGGAAGATATTCCTATTTCGGCGCGTCGCGTGGTGACCTTTAGACCTGGGCAAAAACTTAAAACCCGAGTAGAAGTGGGCACAAGTAAAGCAAAGTAATATAAAAAAGGCAGCGTAAGCTGCCTTTTTTATTATTAATGTTTTATTTAACTACGCCTAGGTTACTTAAAACTCCCTAGGTGATACAAACTTACCAGCGCGAATTTGCTGAAAAGTTTGTTGCGCTAAAGAATCTAAACTATCAAGATTTTTTCTGCTGCTTGCCAATTGCTGCTCTACAGCAAATATATCAACGTTTTCTATCCCCGACATCTGCGCAACTTTAGAAAAAACATAGGCATGTTTATAATTTTGTTGTTTATAAAACAAACTGACCAAAGAGGTAAACACCTCGGGATCAGGTATTTGCTGTGCTTTATTAAGTTCTAATGTTTTGTAGAGCAAATCAATCGTTTTATCATCATCAAATTTAATATAATACGATGCCAAAAAAAGTTGCATTTCAGCACTTGTTGTCACCCTTTCATCATGCTCCAAAGCTAAAAATTTAGTCAGTGCTCGCTGATCGTTATTACGCGACCAATGATAGTAAAGTAAGCCTGGGTGATTAGTACTTTTAGTATCTTGATATAATCGCGTCATTTCTTTAATACTGGTTAATTTACCTTCTACACGAGAGGTCTTTTTTCTTTTAATTTTATATGCTCAATTTTAGCTGCAAGCGTAATACACTGATTATATGATTCAAACTCTTTAAGTAGCTGATATTTATTTTCATCAGTTGGGTGCTTATATTCAATATAACGCTGCAAAATAGTGTTAGAACGCTGCTCCCGACAATGATTATCTTTATTTAGATCGTTGCAAAAACCGGGCGTTTCTTTACATACTTGGGCCAAGCTTAGTGGCTTTTCACATCCGGCTAAGGTGAGTACTCCAAGCACTACTATTAGTCTTATAACCATCCTCAACCCTTAAATATATTAATATAATGTTATTCTAACGCAATCATTTAGCCTCTAACAGTAGAGAATAAAGCAAGATTAAATTAGAATAGGGAAGTCACTAGAGTGCGTTGACTTATCAGGGTCGAAATCATTTCAACTTTTGATGGTTAAATGCTCTAGGGCTATCCGTTCAAAAATGTTTAACTTAGGTAAATAAAATGACCTCATCTCACGAGTTAGAATACACAAATAGTTGGCAAGAACGCCAAGGTTACGCAGAAAGCATGCAACCAATCATTGGTAAGCTTTATCGTAGTCGTGGTATCGAAATTGCTGTTTATGGCCGCCCACTTGTAAATGCAAGCCCAATTGAAATTATCAAATCTCACAAATCAGTTGCGCAGTTTGAAGGTACAAAATTACGTTTACGTGAAAGCTTCCCATTTTTAGAAGCGATTAGCAAAATGGATTTAAATTCTGCACGTATCGATATTGGTAAGCTTGCTTATAGCTATTTGTATAATGATGCTGCAAACGGTCGTTCTGTTGAAGAGTTTGTAAAAGATGAGCTCACTGAAATTGCTGATTTACCAGCTAAAGAATCACGCGATGTGGTGCTTTATGGCTTTGGTCGAATTGGCCGTTTACTTGCACGCCTACTAATTGAAAAATCAGGTCCTTATGCTGACTTACGCCTACGCGCAATTGTTGTACGTGGTGGTAAAGATGGCGACCTTGAAAAACGTGCCAGTTTATTACGTCGTGATTCAATTCATGGTCCATTTAATGGATCTATCACTGTTGATAAAGAACGTAATGCAATTAAAGCTAATGGTAGCTACATCCAGGTTATTTACGCTAACTCTCCTAGCGAAATAGATTACACAGCCTACGGCATCGACAATGCACTTATTGTTGATAACACAGGTATTTGGAAAGATGAAGCAGGCCTTGGTCAGCATTTAGAATGTAAAGGCGCTGCTAAAGTACTATTAACGGCTCCTGCTAAAGGTAATATCAAAAACATCGTATATGGTGTAAATAACAAAGATATTTTACCTGAAGACAAAATTGTATGTGCAGCAAGCTGTACAACTAATGCCATTACACCAACACTTAAAGCATTAAACGATAAGTTTGGCATTAAAAATGGTCACGTAGAAACGGTTCACTCGTATACTAATGACCAAAACTTAATTGATAACTACCACAAAGCAGACCGCCGTGGCCGTGCTGCTGCACTTAACATGGTAATTACTGAAACAGGCGCTGCAAAAGCGGTTTCAAAAGCACTACCAGAGCTTGAGGGCAAACTAACGGGTAACGCAATTCGCGTACCTACACCTAACGTGTCGCTGGCTATTTTGAACCTAAACTTAGAAAAGAGCACCTCGGTAGAAGAGCTAAATGCATTTTTACGCGATACCGCACTTCACTCAGACCTGCGCGACCAAATTGATTACACCGCTTCTACTGAAATCGTATCTACCGATTTAGTAGGTAGTCGTTACGCTGGTGTGGTTGACTCGCAAGCAACTATTGTTGATGACAACCGTATTGTACTTTACGTTTGGTACGATAATGAATTTGGTTACAGCTGCCAAGTGGTACGTTGTATGCGCGATATGGCCGAAGTGGCATTCCCAAGCTTACCTCACTAATTTATTAGTCGTTATACAAAAGCCAGCATTTGCTGGCTTTTTTGATTATCAATATTTTTAAAGCGTAGCGCTTATGGTACGCTTTATACATTAGATACGGCTAATCGCAGCGTACTTACATCCTGGCTATTTATGCAGTCCAGAGACACTTAGTCAACTTATAGGTTTTTTGTCATGAAAATCAGTAGCAATTTCGATAGTGGTAATATTAAGGTTATTGAAGCCACCGATCCATTAAATATCCAGTTAGAGATTAATAACGATTTCCAGTCTGAATTTTATCAGTGGTTTCATTTTCGCCTAGAAACAACCCCTTACCAATTACATAAGCTAAATATAAACAAGCTCGAAAATTCAGCTTATCCAGATGGCTGGGTAGATTATCAGGCGGTTGCATCGTATGACCGTCAAACGTGGTTTCGTGTACCTTCAAGCTACGAAAATGGCACATTAAGCTTTGAAATAGAGCCAGAGTGCGGCAGTGTTTATTTTGCTTATTTTGCACCATATAGCTATGAGCGTCATTTAGATTTACTTACGTGGGCGCAAAGCCAGCAAATTTGCCAATTAGAAACATTGGGCGAAACCCTTGATGGCCGCGACATGAGCGTACTTAAAATTGGTGAGCCAAGTGCAGATAAGAAAAACATTTGGATCACAGCTCGCCAGCATCCGGGTGAAACAATGGCGCAGTGGTTTGTAGAGGGAATACTTCACAAACTACTTGATGACGAAGACCCGCATGCTGCTGCATTACTATCAAAAGCAGTATTTTATATTGTGCCAAACATGAACCCAGATGGTAGTGCTCGTGGGCACTTACGTACTAACGCTAAAGGCGTTAACTTAAACCGTGAATGGCAAACGCCGAGCATGGAAAATAGCCCAGAAGTTTATTTAGTGCTTAATAAAATGCGTGAAACAGGCCTAGATATGCACCTTGATATTCATGGTGATGAAGCAATCCCGTATAACTTTGTAGCCGGCAGTGAAGGCATTCCAAGTTATGATGCGCGCTTAAAAGATCTAGAAGATAGCTTTAAAGCTGCTTTGTTAACCATTACTCCTGAGTTTCAAGACGAACATGGCTACCCTAAAGACGAGCCAGGCCAAGCTAACCTTACAGTAGGTTCATCTGCAACAGCAGAAGAATTTAAGGCGCTTACCTATACAGTCGAAATGCCATTTAAAGATAATAACGACTTACCCGACCCAGATTACGGTTGGTCAGATCGTCGTTCATATCAATTTGGCCAAGATACTTTGGCGGCTATCGTAAATGTCGTTGATAAATTAAGATAAATTAGTATAAGGTAAGGGCAACATTAAAATGTTGCCCTTTTTTGTTACAACACTTACAAAAATAACAAGTGCGCAACGGCACAATAAACTGTGGCTTAACGAATGTTTAGTCAGCAATTTCAAAATAAAATAATAAGAGGAATTTAGCGTGGATGCATTCGGACAACTTTTAGATAGCCTAGATGGCATGTTAGGAGGAGCAGTATGGTTTCCTTATGTGTTATTAGGGGTTGGTTTATTTTTTACTATTTATTTAAAATTTCCCCAAATACGGTATTTTAAACATGCTTGCCAAGTTGTTTCGGGTAAGTTTGATAAAAAAGATACAGAAGGGGATACCACTCACTTTCAAGCACTTGCTACAGCACTATCGGGCACAGTAGGCACAGGTAATATTGGTGGCGTAGCACTGGCTATATCAATTGGTGGGCCTGCGGCGTTGTTTTGGATGTGGATGACCGCATTTTTTGGTATGACTACCAAGTTTGTAGAAGTTACCTTGTCGCATAAATACCGTGAAAAAACTGAAGATGGCACTATGTCTGGCGGCCCAATGTATTACATGGATAAACGCCTTAACATGAAATGGCTGGCCATTTTATTTGCCGTAGCCACTGTAATTAGCTCGTTTGGTACAGGCAGCCTGCCACAAATTAATAATATTGCACAAGGTATGGAAGCCACCTTTGGTTTTGCGCCTATGGCCACAGGTGCAGTGTTATCTATTTTACTTGCCTTGGTTATATTAGGCGGCATTAAGCGTATTGCAGCAATCACATCACGCGTAGTACCGTTAATGGCGGCTATTTATATTATTGGTGCTCTGGCTGTTATTTTTTATAACGCTGAAAACATCGGTCCTTCATTTTCTGCTGTATTTATGGACGCATTTTCTGGCTCTGCTGCCGCAGGTGGCTTCTTGGGGGCGTCATTTGCTTATGCGTTTAACCGGGGTGTAAACCGTGGTTTATTCTCTAACGAAGCGGGTCAAGGTTCTGCGCCTATAGCGCATGCTTCGGCAAAAGCTGATGAGCCAGTATCAGAGGGTATAGTATCTATCCTAGAACCTTTTATCGATACCATTATTATTTGTACGCTTACGGGGTTGGTTATTTTATCCTCGGGGGTGTGGAATGAAAAATTTCAAACTCATTTTGAGCGCTCGGCTATGAGCATTATTAAAGGCGATTACACAGAAGAAAACCAAACACAGCGCGAAGACCTCTATAAATATCTTAATGGTCAAAAAAGTAATATAGAGACGTTTACCGGCAATATTGAAGTGGTTAATGGTGAGGCATTGAGTACAGGTTTTACGGTACTACACTCACGCTCAATTGCAGAGGATGTACGCTTTGGTATTACTGAAAAGCACAAATACACAGGTGTTGTAGAAGTAATAGATGGCATGCCAACAGATGACAGCATTAGTTTAGTGGGCAAATCATTGGTACATTCAGCAGAGCTAACTACCAAGGCTTTTAAACGAGGTTACTTTGGCGATAGTGGCCAGTACATTGTATCAATAGGCTTATTGCTGTTTGCGTTCTCTACTGCCATTGCTTGGTCGTACTATGGAGATCGCGCAATGATTTACTTATTAGGGCATCGCTCAGTAATGCCGTATCGCGTATTTTATGTGGCTGCATTCTTTTGGGCATCGTTCGCCGATACCACCTTGGTATGGAAGTTAGCGGCAGTGGCTATTGTTGTTATGACGCTACCTAACTTAATTGGCATTATGTTATTGCGTAAAGAGATGAAAGAATCGGTAGATGACTACTGGGTCAAATTCAAAAAAGACAACGAGAAATAAAACAAGTACAATAAAGGCGCCGCAAGGCGCTTTTTTTATGCGTAGTATGGAGAGATGTATGGCGATTATCCGTTGCCCTAAATGTGCCAAATCAATATCAGATAAACACGCGCAATGTCCGCATTGCGAAAGTAACGTTGCCGACTTAAATAATGAGCAAGTTCAACAGCTTCAACGTGAGCAGCGAATTAAAAAACAGCAAATGTTTATAACTCACTCATTTTTAGCACTTATCCTATTTTTAGGCGGTTTTTTCTGTTTGTACTTCTTACAACCGCAAGAAAAAACACCTCAGTGGTATGCTTACACCATCGCTATTGGCGTGGGGTGTATTTGGTACCTTATTAATCGTATTATTTTAGTGACTCTAAAAAAGAAAAAATGACATGAATATCGACAATCTTGTACAAAATATTACCCCAGAATTATTTGAACGTTTGCAATATGGAGCAGCAACTGGCAAATGGCCAGACGGCACTCCTTTATCAGATGAACAAAAACAGCAAACAGTGCAGTTAGTTATGTTGTATCAAGCAAAAGTTGCTCAATCGAATGAGCAATTTACTATTGGTGCAAATGGCGAAATGGTGCAAAAAACAAAAGCACAACTGCAAAAAGAATTTAACTCAGATAACGAAATAGCTAGGTTTAGTGAACATGATCTTTAAACACCTTTTTACGCCAAAATGGAAACACCCAAAGCTGCAAGTACGTCTAGACGCAATCGAAAAATTAGATGTACAACGCGACGCAATAATTTTAAGCACTTTAGCGCTGGAAGATAGCTCAGCAGAAATTCGTCGTAAGGCACTGCAAAAAGTAAACGACTTGCCACTGTGGTGGAAAGCTTATAAACAAGATCAAGCATTAAAAGATATTGCTGAACAACAAATATCTACCGCAGTTTTAAGTAGCGAAAGTACACTGTCGCCGCAAATTAAAAGCGAATATATAGAGCGTTTTGCACCAGTAAAAACCCTTGAAAAACTTGCCTTTGCAGAAAAAGAGTTGCAAGTGCGGGTTAAGTTACTAAAGCGCCTAGGAAACCCTAAACTAATAGAAAAAGCCTTTAAAGAGGGCAGCGAAGAGTTACAAGCGCAACTAGTTGAGCTGGTTATTACCCACCAGTTAACTAAACCATTATTAAAGCATGCACAAAACAGTGCTAAAACAGCGCTTAACACGCATTTAGAAAACGAGCGTTTAGCAATTGAAATGCCAGCGCAAGTTGAGGGGGAAACCCGTGTTATTTTAGCCAAGCTAAATGCTTTGCGCGATAAAAATGATTTTGCATTAGTTAACCCAAAAGCCGGTGAGTTAATGGCGCAATGGCAAGCCTTAGAGCTTAAGTGGCTTAGCACCGAGCAAGTAAAACTGCTAAACGAAAAGTACAGCACAATTACCGAAAAGCTAAATGCCCATATTGCACAGCTTCGCAGTGAGCACGAAAAAGAGCAGCAATTACTTGCACTACAACAGCGTCAACTGTTGGCATTAGCAACGCTTGAAGCTTTAAGTGAAGAAATTGAAAATGCATTACAACTTGGCCTAGAAACGCCAGAGCAAATTCAGCAAGATTGGCTTGATGCAAAAGTAGCGCAGGCTCAACAAGCAATAAATGAAACAGAGTTAGCCAATAACCCGCGATCAAAGCAGGTTATTAATAAGTTAGAAAAGTCATTTACTCAAGTAGCTAAATTACCTGAGCTAACGTCTGCTATTAAAGATTATAAGCTGGCATTTACTGCACTGTGTGAAATAAAACCAGCAGCCGATTTAGCCCAATACGACGAAACCCTAGCTGCATTTAATAGTGGTTTTAAAGCAGCGCGTAATCATCTAAATATATTAGATAGTGCATTGCAAGGTACGTTTAAAACACAACTTAATGCGCATAAAAAGCAATTTTTAGTGCCAATGAACGAGTTGATAAAACCGCTTGAAAAAAATCAAAGCCAAGCTAAACGCAAAGCCCGTGATGTAAAGCGCCTAATAGAAGAAGGTCGTTTTAACGTTGCATTTGGTGTGTTTAAAGGCTTTGAGGAGCTATTTAATACGTTAACTGAGCAGTATCAGCAACCACTTGTAAGCTTAAAAACCGATTTAGAAGCGCAGCTAGCTGACGCCAAAGATTGGCAAAAATATGCTGCAGCACCAAAGCGCGAAGCATTACTTGAAGAAGTTAGCACGCTCGCTTTAGAGGAGTGCGTAGATCCCCAGCAACGGGCTGATCAAGTTAAAGTGTTGCGTAAACGTTGGAATGAGCTTGGCCGCTTAGATACAGACGAAGAAAAGCAACAAGGTGAGCAATTTGATCAAAAAATCGAATTATTGTTTGCACCTTGCCGTAACTATTTTGCAGAGCAAGAAGTACAACGTGAAGCGTCAAAAGCGCAGCGCGAAAGTATTATTGCTGACATGCATGCACTGCACTTACTCGCAACTGACGAGCAGGGTTTTGATTGGAAGCAGTTTGAAAGCCAATACAATCGTTTAAACAAAGCATGGCGCAGTGTGGGTAAAGTTGACCCTAAAACGTACCGTGTATTAAACGATCGTTATAAAAACGAGCAGCAGCGTGTGCTAGCGGCGTTAAATGCGTTTCATAAAGGCAATGCGGTACTTAAAAATGCATTAGTAGAGCAAGCGCAGCAATTATCACAAAGTGATGACCTAGCAGCAGCATGCCAAGAGCTAAAACAATTACAGCAGCAGTGGCAAGCAATTGGCTTTGCCGGCTTAAAAGCTGAAAATGCCTTATGGCAAAAATTTCGTCAATTTAACGACGAAACTTTTACTAAACGCAGCAGCGAGTTTGAACAGCAAAAGTTAGATCAAAGCGAAAACGACAAGCAAGTAGTCGCTGAGCTTAACGAACTTGAATTGGCGCTGGGTCAAATTAACGAAAAAGCGCAATTACACGACTTAGAAACTAAAGTTAAAGGGTATACCCAGTTTAAGTCACTATCGCCAAAAGTAACGTCGTTACTTAGCGCCATAGAAGAGAAGCTTGCAGGGCTAACGAGCAAAGCCGAACAAGCTAATTTAGTGGCCTTATTTAACGCTCTTGAAAATAATGAAGCGATACCGAGCCAGTACCAAGCTGCACTTAAAACATCACTTAGTAGCGCACAGTTACTTACTAGAATGGAAATTTTAGCTAATGTAAGTAGTAATGATGCAATGCAAAGAATGGCAGAGCAAGTTGCCATGTTAGATGATAAGCATCGTGGCGAACATGCAGATATAAGCTATTATTTAAAGCAGTTGTTAGCGCTCAGTGAAGGTTCAGTTGATGCTGACACACTAGCACGGCTAAAGGCTGTTTTTACAGCTTAGTGTAGTTACACCTAATAGAGTATTACTCTTTTAAAAGCCGCTCGTAAGCGGCTTTTTTATACCCATCACTTATAATAATTTAGAGAGTTTTTTATGAAAATATTATTTATTATTGCCGCATTATTTTTAACTGCATGTAACGCTACACAAGGAATGTCTGTTTATTCATTTACTAACGCCGACGTGGAGTCGTTATTAACAAAACAGCTTCCTAAATTAAGCGAACAGGTAAGTTTAATGGGATTACCAGTAGAGTTTGATGTAAACGATGTGAGTGTAAATATTGGTCCAGAAAATCGTGATGTTGTAGTGCTAGGCGCCGATTCAAGCGCTAACATTAGTGCTTTTGCATTAAAATACCCAGTACGCTTAAAGCTGCAAATAGAAGGTAGCCCATTTTACGACAGCGAGAAAAAAGCGGTGTTTTTACGTAATATAAAATTACTAGATTCGAGTGTTGATGCTGGTGGTTTTAAAGGTAATTTAGGTGCGCTAGACGAACAAGCTATGGATATTATTAACCGCTTTTTAGCTGTAAACCCAGTGTATGAGCTAAATATGAACGATCCTAAAATGGCCTTGCTAAGTAAACTACCACTTGATATGAAAGTGGTTGCAGGCGCTATAAAGTTGGTTCCACGCCTTTAAGTTAGTTGTAAATAAAGTCTAGTTAGCATAATAAGGTAACTAGGCTTTGTTTTCTGTCATAAATTTTTGTATTTTCGTAATTCTATTGTCACTCCCTTCCTCCAGCGCTATTAATTACTAATAATAATTTTTGCAGTGCACTTTTTGAATTAAATTGTCATAATGATCGCGATATTTCGCGAGGGCTATTTTATGATAAAACAATTTTTAAACGATCCTAGTTTATTACTCAACGCAGTGGGCGAAGGAATTTATGGCTTTGATCTGTCGGGTAATGCCGTGTTTGTTAACCCTGCGGCCGAGCGCATGACGGGCTGGAGTGCAGAGACACTATTAGGTAAAAAAATTCATCAATACCATCATCATACTCATGCCGATGGCACGCCTTATCCAGCCGACGAATGCCAAATATATTGCACCATGTTTGACGGTAAACGCCGTGAAGTGAAAAACGAAGTTTTTTGGCGCAAAGATGGCAGCTCTTTCCCTGTTGAGTACACATCGACACCAGTTTATCGAAATAATGAATTGATAGGTGCGGTAGCGGTATTTCGCGATATTTCTCAGCAGCAACAAACACAAAATGCATTACAAGATGCACTTGCACAAGTAAAACATTTGAGTGAACAGTTACAAGATGAAAATAATTATTTAATAGCAGAATTAAACGAAGATTGGCAAGACTCTGGCTTAGTAGGTAAAAGCCACGTGTTTCAAACCATGTTAGAGCAAATTAAGTTAGTGAGCGAAACCGGTACCACAGTGCTTATTTTAGGCGAAAATGGTACAGGTAAAGAGCTGGTTGCCCGAAACCTATACAGATTAAGTAAGCGTAATAAACAGCCCTTTATAAAAGTGAACTGCGCAGCATTTACGCCAAGCTTATTAGAGTCAGAGCTGTTTGGCCATGAGAAAGGCGCGTTTACTGGTGCTAATGAGCGCCGTAAAGGGCGTTTTGAACTAGCCGACAAAGGTACCTTATTTTTAGATGAAATAGCAGAGCTGCCGCTTGAAGCGCAAAGTAAGTTGCTTAGAGTGTTGCAAGAGCAAGAATTTGAACGTGTTGGGGCAAGCAATACATTAAAGGTAGATATTCGCGTTATTGCAGCAACTAACCGCGATCTATGGGAAATGGTGCAAAAAGGCAGTTTTAGAATCGATTTATACTATCGCTTAAATGTATTTCCTATAAAAGTGCCAGCGCTGAGAGAGCGCAAGGAAGATATTCCTTATTTATGTAGTAATTTAATAGTGCAGTTAAATAAACGTTTAACTAAGCAGCTTAAGGGATTAAGTAATAAGGCAATTTCTCAACTACAAGCTTATGACTGGCCAGGCAATATTAGAGAGTTACAAAATGTACTAGAGCGCGAGGCCATTTTATCTAAGCAAGCTATTTTACAATTAAGTCAGCCATTACAAGCAATATCACAAAGTACTATAAACCCAGCATTAACGCTCAATGAAATGCAAAAACAGCATATTATTACAGTGCTTAAGCTGTCGGCTTGGCAAATATCGGGGAGTAAAGGGGCCGCTGCAAAACTTGGTATGCCAGAGAGTACCTTACGCTCTAAAATGCACAAGTTAGGGATTAGCAAGATTTCGTGATATATCGCGAGTATCGCTTTATATCGCTAGTTTGAGGTTTTTAATAATAAGTAAATCACTTAAATATCAATGCAATGCCTTTGCTTTCAGTTTGGTCTGAAAGTTGCAAATACTTAACTAACATCCGTTATGATTAAGTAAGTACTATGAAGTTTGATATTAAAGAAGAAGATATGATCATCAAGCCCTACAAAAGCGAAGGGCCAATTTATATACGTGAGCAAAAAGGCTTTTTTCAACGTATACGCCGTAACTTAGGCTGGTTATTAATGCTTACGTTTATTGCAATACCGTGGATCCAATATAACGGCCAACAAGCGGTGCTATTAGATGTAGCAACGCAAAAGTTTACTATTTTCACTTTAACTTTATTCCCGCAAGATTTTATTATTGTAGCCATGTTGTTTATGGTGGGGGCCTTTGCGCTATTTTTTGTAACCAACTGGTTAGGCCGCGTTTGGTGTGGTTATACTTGCCCTCAAACTATTTGGATGTTGATGTTCTCGTGGGTTGAGCAACGCGTTGAGGGCACACGTAATCAGCGTATACAGCTTGATAAATCTGCATGGGGTTTTACAAAATGGCGTAAAAAGCTTACTAAACACAGTGCTTGGTTGGTGCTATCACTATTAACTGCCACTTCATTTTTAACTTATTTTATACCCGCAAAAACATTGTACTTAGAAATGTTTACTTTTGAGTGGTCGGGTATTACTAGCTTTTGGGTGTTTTTATTTGCTTTGTGTACTTATGGTAACGCAGGGTTTTTACGTGAAAAAATGTGTACTGTGGCGTGTCCGTATTCGCGTTTTCAATCGGTTATGTTTGATAAAGATACACTCGTGGTTACTTACGATAGCGCACGCGGTGAAAACCGTGGCCCACGTAAACGTAAGGCCGACCCAAAAGCACTTAACTTAGGTGACTGCGTAGATTGTAATTTATGTGTAGAGGTATGCCCAGCTGGAATAGATATTCGAAATGGTTTGCAATATGAATGTATAAACTGTGGCTTATGTATTGATGCTTGCGACGATACTATGAATAAATTTGGTTATGAAAAAGGGTTAATAAAATACGCTAGTGGAGAGCAAATGGCGGGTAAAAAAACCAACCCTTTTAGGCTTAAATTGGTTGGATATGGTGTTTTGACCGTGATGCTAATTGTAGCTATGTTTGCTTGGGTGGCACAAAGAACACCAATTGAAGCCTCGGTACTGCGCGATAGAGGCGCCTTGTACAGAGTAAATTATGAGGGTTTAGTAGAAAACCCTTATACGTTAACGATTATAAATAAAACCCAACAAACATTGCACTACACTATTGCTATATCAGGCTTAGCAGAGGCTAAATTAACTAGCCCAGATACAACACTAATTCAACCTGGAATGATGAGGCGTATACCCGTAACGGTGACTGCAGATGGCTTTGATATTTCAAACAAGGTAAGTAAAGTTAAATTTATTATTTTTGCAGAAGAAGATCCGAGCATTAGCATAACGAAAGACAGTTACTTTTATAAAAATTAAAAGTATAAAAATGCCCAAGCTAGTTTACCTACTTGGGCATTTTAATAGGATTATTAATTGTATATATTTAAACCCAGATCACAGATTAATTATGTAATCTAATGCGCTCGTAATTACGGCTACTTGTGCCAAAATACATTCTTCGTCACTTGCTGTAGGGCTATCTGGGTATACTTCAGTGGTGGTTACATAAGGTGCATTGGTAAAGCCCATACATAAACCTAATTCGCGAGCAGCGTAGTTGATCACCCCAAATTGCTCTTGTGGCACACCAATAAGTTGGTTATTTTCATCACTTGGGGCAATGTGGGTTACTTTTGCTACGCTATCAATAATGGCTTTTTGAAATGCAGCCTCAGGTTTAGTGCTATCGGCCACTAAATAAAAACCATCGGGAATATTCCAATTAGTATTTACTGTGCCTTCGCGTGCAGCTAGTGCCGGGCGAAACTCGCTGTTGTCGCTGTCGGTCGTTTCGTGCAAATCAATATGAGCAATTAAATCTAACTCAAGGGATTTTACATACGCCATAATCGCCGCCGACTCTTGCGCTGGGCTACCTTCATAAAATGAGCGGTTAGGATCAATGGCTTCTGGGTTCCAGCGGTTTATCGTTTCGTACCCCCAAGGGCTAATACAAGGTGCGATTACAATATTAAAATGCAGACTATATTTTTGCGCTGCCGTTTTTGCAAACCTAAGCGCGCCGTGTACACCGCTAGTTTCGTAGCCATGTACACCACCGGTAATTAAAACGGTAGGTTTGTTAGTGTTAAAGTCAGCGGTTTTTAAAACAAATAAAGGATATTTGCCTGCAACGTAATTTAGTTCGCCATATTGTTCTACATTTAGCTCATCTTTGAGCTCGTTAATGAGGGTTACTACTTCATTTTGATAGCTGCGTTTAATATTTTGGCGGGTTAACCAATCGGCTTTATCGTTGTTATTCCACTTAGTGCCGGGTGTGCCAATAGGGTATGTGCTGTTAGTCATAATAAACCTTTAATAATAATTAACCTTATAGCAAGGCTATATAGCAAATGCAGTTAATATAATTAGTAAATAAAGGCACAGCTTAACGCTGACTAAAATAAGGCGCAAATTAAAACGATAAACAGCTGTTTTAATTTTTTAAATTAGCTATTTACTAAGCTCAGTTATAGTAAGTTGTTAAATTAAATGTATTATAAAAGAGTATGTTACAATTGTTTTATTACCTACTTAGATATTGAGTATTATGGCGCAGTATTTTGCCACACCTAGTTGGTTAGGCCGTTTTTTCACCCGTATTAAATTACTCAGTATTGAGCAGGAAAGCTTAGTGATTGAGTTTAAAAACGCGACTAAGCAATCGTTTTTAATC
The DNA here is from genome assembly GCF_002332205.1 of Pseudoalteromonas sp. JB197. Lineage (NCBI taxonomy): Bacteria > Pseudomonadati > Pseudomonadota > Gammaproteobacteria > Alteromonadales > Pseudoalteromonadaceae > Pseudoalteromonas > Pseudoalteromonas sp. JB197. The sequence goes on along the minus strand of NZ_NRGZ01000001.1, from coordinate 1,647,813 downwards.
AAGGATTTTAACGATTTTTCGCAGTTGCAAAACCGGATATTTAGCGCCAAAATTAATTTAACTCTAGGTGAAAATAGTGCTCATACTACTATTAGCTTTTTAAACAAAGCACAGGCAAAAGCACTAAACATTGCAATTAACCAATATTTTTCGCAAGCGCTTGAACACAAAATAAATAATGCTAAAGCTTTATTAAAGCGCACTGCGTTAGATGAGTATTTACGCGACAGTAATACCACAATTTTAAGCGCTGAGGTGTTTTCACTGAGCAAGCGCTATCAGCAAAACCGCAATGTGTGGCAAGGGCATTTATCTTCAAGTAGTAGCCAGTTTTTATCGGTATTGGCCAGTGCAAAAAATAAGAATGATGCTATTGCACAACTGCGTAATAAATATGAGCGCAAGCAACTTGCTCAACGAGCTGATTTTTATAATAACGTGGAGTCAAACCCATTAACTAATGAGCAGCGTCTTGCTGTAATACGCAATAACGATAAAAATTTAGTATTGGCTGCTGCAGGTACCGGTAAAACCTCAGTTATGGTAGCCAAAGCACTTGATCTAATTGCCACAAAACAAGCAATGCCAGAGCAAATACTGGTACTTGCTTATAATAAAACAGCGGCGCAAGAGCTTAAAACACGCTTTATTAAACGCGCCCAGCAGGCTAAATTATTAAGCAAGTCACCAGAGGTTTTAACTTTTCATGCGTTAGGGTTGCAGCTGCTACAGCAGGCAGGTAAAGGTTGCGACATATCGCCTTTTGTAAGTGATTTTGGCGCGCTGTCGAGCTGGCTAACATCATGGCTAAGTGAGCAAGTACAAGCCCAACCGGTATTATTAAGCGCCTTTATTGCTATGCTCGATAAGCCTTTAGTATCCTGCGATACTCATAAAAGTAAGTTTAATGCTACGCAAGTACTGGCAATATTAAAAGACTCAGGGCAGCTTAAGCATGAGGTTGATAAATATTTAAAATGCTTAGCAGCTATAAGGGCTGAGCAGTTAACCGATAGTGAAATTACTCAGCGGCTTAAGCGCCAAAATAATCAATTAAATACTGTTCAACTAAGTACCAATCAATTAAATACGAGTCAAATTAATAGCAATCAAAAAAGCACTAATCATCACAGTGCGGCCGCGCAGTTATTAATTGCTATGCATCGCGCTTATAAAGCGCAACTCATTGCGCAAAACTGTATTGATTTTGACGATATGATTTTACAAGCTACTCAGGCTGTAAATAAGCAGCAAGTGAATGTGCCATGGCAGCATATTTTAGTGGATGAATTTCAGGATATTTCTGCTGCGCGTATGGCTTTATTAAACAGTTTAATTAAGCATGGTCATAAGGTGCGTTTTACCGCTGTAGGTGACGATTGGCAGTCAATTTATCGGTTTTCTGGTGGTAACTTAGCACTTACCACACGTTTTAATGAGTTAGTGGGTAGTCATTCGTTAACGTTGTTGCAAAAAACATTTAGATATAACAATAGTATAAGTGACGTAGCGGGGCGTTTTGTTATGCAAAACCCTGAGCAGTATAAAAAGCTCATTATTACTCATACACAAGTGGCTGAGCCTCAAGTTATTTTATTAGATGACGTGTACCAAGGTAAAAAGTCGTTAGAGCTAAAAACCCAGCAAACTATCAATACTATTCAAAAACACCATGCAAACGCGAGTATTGCTGTATTGAGCCGTTATCGTTATACGCTCAACAAAGTGCAACAGTATTTAGCCTCACAACAAAAAAGTGCAAACGTAGCATTTTTAACCCTGCATAGCGCCAAAGGGTTAGAAGCAGATTACTGTATTATTATAGGGTTAGAGCAGGGGAAGTTTGGCTTTCCGAGCAGTCAGCAAAATAATCCGCTGCTGGAGGCTTTACTACCTAGCCAAGACACCTTTGCTTATTCAGAAGAGCGGCGTTTATTATATGTGGGGCTTACCCGAGCAAAACATAAGGCTTACTTAATTGCCGATGCTAAACAGCCGTCGTTATTTGTTAAAGAATTAATAAATGACAACTATCCAATTCATATTGCATCTACTTTGTTTAGCAAATAACAAAAAGCAATAGTATGCAGTGACTGTAACCAGAGGCTGTTGTTAAGCGCTAACTTGGTGAGTTAATTAATGGTTCATGCTGATATAAATTAGCGTATTGACGTTGGTGTTCGGCAAATAAATAAGCTCTTAATTGTTCTTTACCAGTATGAATGTGTTTTATTTTAGCTGCAAGGCCATGCTTGCTTTGCCTGACAGGCTCAATATCCATAGATACAGATTCTTTATTTGGTAGGGTAAATTCTACGTGTTGAACTTTTGATAGGTTTTTGTGTTTACCGGTGGGCTTTAAAAATACACCTGTGCTTGAAATTGATTCAATGCAAAAGCCTTGGCTTTTAATATTTAAATGGCTCAAGCGCCAACTGCGTTGAGTGCCTTTAGTATCAATAACTTCAGGAGCGCTTAAAGTAGGTGTAATTGTGCCGGATCTATTAATTTTTAAGTGTAGCGGAAACCACAGTTGGTAATGGGCAACCTCAGCCAGTAGAGTTAAATTGGCATTGCTAAGTAACTGCGCAATACTAACAGGCACACTGCTTTGCATGGTTAACATAGGCTCATGAGGTAATGCAGGTTTTTGATCGGATTTAAATAAGTCAGATAAAAAGTCTATTTCTTCAGCAGAAAAATCCATATTCCATACTCGGGTTGCCTAAAATATAAGCATAAGTTAAACAAAACACCGGGTCAATAAACAGCGTGTTTAATTTTGTTTAATTTTGTTTAGTTAGTCTTTAACCGTTTTAGGTAGTTAGTATCTTTAGCTAAACAAAGCGATACGGCGCGTTATTAGCTTAACCCTAGAGCTAGATTAAGATATAAAGTTGCAGCCCAAGTTATTAAAAATTAACATGATGTAATTACAAGCCACTTTTTATTTGGGTTATATCATGACGCATGCATTTACACATTATAGACAACAACAATTGGTCCGCTTTTTAGCTGTGTTATTAAGCATTACGTTTTGTGCTAGTTTAACGGCCGCAGAGCAAAGCCAAACGTTAATTTTAGTTGGTAGCGAGCTAAGTAGCTGCAGTAGTTTAAACATGCAACAGTGCGATAAAAACACCCAAATAGCAGGTAAAGCAGAGCATTTATTTAGCGTTACGGTTAAAAAAGTTAAAAAAATCACTCAGCAGTGGCCGAGTACTAATCAAGAAGTTAAAAGCAGTACAGTTAAAGTTTTACTTGCGATACAGGCCAAGTCATCAACATCAATAACTAAGCCTGCACTGTTATGGCACTGGCGCGATATTGATAATACCCAGCTTAATAGCCTATCGGAGCAAGAGTATTATTTTGTTATGGATATGCTTGAAGTGCCTCAGTTGAGTTCTCAAGGGCAGCGATTAGCGGAGCAAGTTAACCCTAGTTTGAATAATGAACCGGCTATAAACAATATACTGCAATTTATAACGGGTAGTTTAAAGGTAGCTAACGAGCAACCAAGTGTGTTGGCAATTACAGCAGCAAGCCGAGACCCTTATGCTGCTGCCGATTTTACTCAAGGTTTATTGAGCACGGCAAGTGTAAACAGCCAATGGTTAGCATTGACCCCTGCATTAGTTAAAGCAATTACTACAAACACCTGTGAAAAATTACCACAATATAGGCAATCAGAAATGCGCTTGTATAACCGTGAGGCTATTTATCCCGATCGCATCCAAGCAGAAAATGCCCTTTGTAGTAATGGCGTTAATAGCTTGGTAAAGCTAATAAATAACAGTACAGGAGTGATTTTTAATAATGGCGAGCAAGACTTAACGCGCAGCGTACTGTTTGATGAAAACAACCAAGCTTACCCGTGGACTAAAGCATTGCAAACACGCCCTGTTGTTATAGGTAGCGGCGCGGGGGCGGCTATTCAAAGCGGTGGCAAAAACACAAGTGGTAACATAGCTACAATTACTAAAGGATCGAGCCTTTTAGCTTTACAGGCAGATATTAACGATAGTTCTATGTTTAATCTTGCTGGTGGCCTTGCAACATTTAATTATGGCATGATCGATACTCACTTTAGTGAACAAAACCGTACATTAAGGTTGGCAACAGTACTTGATAAAACGCAACAAAAGTTTGGTTTTGGTATTGATGAAGCCACGGCATTAGTCGTTATAAAGTCATCCGCAGGTAACTTAATGACCGTAATAGGTAAAAGTGGTGTGGTATATTTAAAAGCAAAAGGCAATCAGCATTATAACTACTCATACTGGCCTGTAGGCAGCGTTATTGATATTGCACATGAAGATTTTACCCTAAGCCAGCGCAGCATTAATAAAGCTTTAGCAAGTATTAAAATACCAGCATTACCGCTACAACGATTTGGCTCTATATTAACGAATGCAAAATTACGCTCACTTATTCAAGCTATGTGCTTAAGCCAAGAACAAAGTACAGTTGCTCAACAAGATCAGTTTATATTGAGCTTAAGTGTACAAGCTAACACTGCGTATCATCGTATTAATAAGGATCAATATGGCTGTGCTATCAGTCATTTAGAGCTTGCAGTGAGTACATTTTAGTTCTGTAAATTTACCAGAGCGTGTTTAATTAAAACGGCCAAAATATTGTTTATAAAACTACATTGGCCGTTTTAATACTTAGTAGCCAGCGGGGCGACTATCACGCATGATAAAATCTAGTTTTATTTGCGCTTTTATTGGCTGCGACAGATCAGTTATTTCAATCATTTCACACTCATCTCTGATCATTTCAGCTATTAGGCTCGGATAATGGCGACAGTCTTCGGGGCGGTCTAAGTAAATACTGCAAGTGTATTTATTTTGCGCTAGTGGGTTTGTTTTAGGCTCAATCTCTAAAAAAGGGCACCTGCTTAGTCTTACACCCGATTTAGGGTCGAACCATATTTCATTATTTTTAACAAATTCAAAGATTTCAGGGTTAAATACTTCCCATAAATCAATTTCTTCTTGGGTAGCACTCAAGTCGCCATCGCCGTATTTAATACAACATTTACCGCATTGATTACAGTCTTTCATAGTTTGCCAGTTAGCATAATAACCAGGCCACAGTGTAGCACTTATATTGATATGCGGTGTTGTTGGCGAAAAGGTTTAAGTTTCTACCAAGAGTATATAAAATAGCGAGCATATTGTATTACTAAGCTTTGCAGTACGCGGAGCATGATTAAAAGAGTTATAAAAAATGAGTGAAGAGCAAAGTGTAATTGATAACCTAGCCGACCTTGAAAGTTTTTTACTTAATGTAGAAAGCGGTGGCTTTGGCTTAAAAGGTGTTGCAGGCATTGGTATGGCAACAAATAACGCAGATGGCAGCCGTTTTGTTGCTGTGTTTGACGATAATCAAAAGCTACTTTTAGCACGCATGATTACAGAAAACGTATTCCAAACAGGGCAAGACATGGTTCGTAATGGTGTAGGGTGCAAGCATTAACTATAATAGTTAAAACGCCGCTTTAATTTAAACTGTTAAATTAAAGCGGCGTTTATTTTGTTTTTAGCCTATAAGCTTATTTAAGGTTTATAGGCGCTATCAACTTCAACAGCCTCATCTATAACTTATTAATAAATAACGGCAGGGTTTGGCTTATTCGGCGAACCTAACATTTCGCGATAAGATGGTGGCTGCAAACCTTCTCTGTCGGTAATATTAAAACGCTTAGCTATTTCGGCAGCAATTACAGTGTGCCCGTTAAGCTCGTCACCTTTAGGGTCATTAGCAATAGCATAAACAATATCACCAATAAATTCTGGTGACTCTGCGGTTGCCATAAACTGCTGGTATTGCTCTTTATCTAGTTTACCTATAATGGCCGAACGTTCGGTTAAGAGTGGCCCCATCCAAATAGATACAGCACGCATACCTGTGCCTTTAAAGTCTACCGCCATATCATGAGCAAGCTTATCAAGGCCCGCCTTTTGTGCACCATAAGCAGGCCCATGAATATAACAACTAGCACCAAATGAAGAACCAAACATAATTAAGCCACTGTTATGCTTAGCCATTAGTTTTGCGCCATGCCAACTAGCCACGTAAGCAGAGCGTAAACCTACATCTAAAATTTTACCCGCATCAAGCTCTTTTTCCCAAAATGGTTTTTGTTCAACTAATTGATCATGAATAAATGCAGCGTTATTAACCAAAATATCTAATCGGCCTTGCTCTTTTTCAACCTGAGCAAACAATGCGGCGGTTTGCGCATCGTCACTGTGATCCTATACCACCTGCTTGATTAATTTGCTCAGCAGTTTCATATACTGTTCCGGGTAATACCGAGCCATCCCACCCTAAAACTGAGCCTGTTTTTATACTGCGGCCAGTAACATAAACTGTCATGCCTTTTTTACCTAAAGCTAAGGCAATGCCTCTGCCTGCACCGCGACTAGCACCGGTTACAATGGCAACTTTTGCTTCTTCCTGTTGCATGAATTCCCTCATTTAAAAAACGACACATAAAAAATACTAAAGGTTAAATTGGCTAACCAGCTCAATTTAGTTTCGATAGTAGTCGTACTAGTAATAAAGATATATTTGTATTGAAATTAGCATGTAAAGCCTTAGTATAAAAGCCTAGCTTAAAAATCAACCAAAAAACAAAGGACTGCTATGAAATATACAAAGACTACCGAGCAACGTTTACAGCAACTAGAAGACAAGCAATCAATATTAGAGTTGAAATATCGCTACCTAAATGCCTGCGATGAAAAACAACCTGAGGTGGTAACTAATTGCTTTATTAGCGGCGAAGTAGATATTAACTTTGGTCACATTGGCCAATTTAACCGACGGGAAGATTTTGTGGCTGTTTTTAAAGATCTTGGTTGCCACGACCATATAGTTGATATGCATCACGCACAAAATCCGGTTTTTTTAGAGCTCACCGACAATACAGCTAAGACTAAAATTAACCTTCGCTTTCAAAGTATCAACACCAAAGATAAGCTCCATGTGCAATTAGGTGGCTACTACCTCGACGAATTTGAAAAGCAAAGAGACGGTCAATGGCTGATCAGCAAAAGTGCATTTATAATAAATTCGGTAAGCATGAGTGATTTTTCAGGTGAATATAGCAAAGTGGTTTATAGCGGAAACTGCATGCCAGACTAGGTTACTGTATATTTTTTAAATTCAGGAAAGGTAGCAATAAAGTAACTGAGCATGTTGCGAAGTAATTGATTTTGGTTATTTAAAAGGCTTTTAAAGTTGGTCGGTATGGAGAGATTCGAACTCTCGACCCCTGCCACCCCATGACAGTGCGCTACCAAGCTGCGCCACATACCGACTGAGGTTGCAATAGTACGTGTATTTTTTTAAAAATCAATAAGCATTTGTTTGTTTGAGTGTTTTTTGCGCAAGCAGGCTGAAAATAGTTTCCTTGCGCAATTAAAAGTAGTTAAGCATGGCGCTAGTCGTTATTTAACCAAAGTTTGATCGTGTTATACATTTCGTCTCGTAGTATTGGTTGCGCAGTTTTGTTAGGGTGCAAGTTATCGTTTTGCATTAAGTCGTTTTGCCCAGCAACTTTAAGTACAAAAAAGTCCATAAGGTAAGCGTTTGTATTTTTACTTACTTGTGTAAAACTATCGGTAAACATTTTACTGTAACGTGGCCCGTAATTTGGGGGAATATAAATTTCCATTAAAGCGCTGGTGGCATTGGCTGCTTGGCTTTTTTTGATTAATTCGGTTAAGTTAGCTTGTAGCTTGCTCACCGGAAAACCACGTAAACCGTCGTTTGCGCCCAGCTCAATAAGTACATGAGTTGGTTGATACTGCGCTAGCAAAGAATCTACACGGCGCAGTGCGCCACCGGTTGTTTCGCCACTAATACTGGCATTAATAAGTTTGATATTACTTTGCTCAGCATCGTATTTATCTTGTAACAATTGTACCCAGCCTTGTTCTTGTTTAAGTCCGTAGGCTGCGCTTAAACTGTCACCAAGTATTAAAATGGTGTTATTAGCTGCTGCACTTAGTGGTTTGATAACTAAAAATAAAATGAATACAAAACGTAGGATTGAATGAGTCATATGTCAGCGCTTTCTCAATTAAATATAATTCAAGTAAATGGTTTGTCTAAAGTGGTATCTACCTTTGAAGGTGAGTTGCCCATCCTCAGCGACATCAGCTTTAATGTCAAGCATGGCGAATCTGTTGCAGTAGTGGGCACTTCTGGTTCTGGTAAATCTACGTTACTTAGTTTGTTAGCTGGGCTTGATACGGCGAGTGGCGGTGAAATATTTTTAGATGGCGAGCCGCTACATAATCTCGATGAAGAAGCGCGTGCTGGGCTGCGCGCCGCAAAAGTAGGCTTTGTATTTCAGTCGTTTATGTTAGTACAAAGTTTAACAGCGCTTGAAAACGTAATGCTACCCGCTGAACTTGCAGGGGAGCGCGACGCTAAACAGCAAGCACTTATTTTGCTAGAAAAGGTAGGTTTGGGTCATCGCATCGACCATTATCCGTCGCAACTCTCTGGTGGTGAGCAGCAACGCGTTGCTATTGCGCGGGCATTTATTGGCACGCCAAAAATACTGTTTGCCGATGAGCCTTCGGCAAACCTAGACAGTAAAAATGGTAAAATGATTGAGTCGTTATTATTTGATCTAAATTCGCAGCACGGTACTACGCTTATTTTAGTAACGCATGACGAAGCACTTGCACAAAAATGCCAGCATATTATTCAAATTGAAGGTGGCCGATTAGTAGAAAACTCAGCAGAGGAAATAGCAAATGTGGGCTAAGTTAGCGCTTAAGTTATTTTCGCGGGAGTTTCGCCGTGGTGAGCTTACGGTGATAAGTGCGGCTATAGCGCTTGCGGTACTTACCGTGCTTACTTTATCTATGGTTACCGAGCGTATTGCGCAGAGCATTGCGCAAAAAAGTAGCGCCTTTATTGCCGCCGACCGAGTGCTTGGCAGTAATCACGTAATCGACGCTTCTTATATAGCTAAAGCAGAGCAACAAAATTTAAAAACCGCACAAATGCTTTACTTCGACACCATGTTATTTGCCAACGACGAAATGCAATTTAGTTCGGTAAAAGCGGCTTCAAGTGGTTACCCGTTAAAGGGGCAACTTAAGGTTAAGTCGAGCCTAAATGGAGAAACCGAAGTTGCTAACGGCGGACCAACACTTGGCAATGTGTGGCTTAGCGAGTCGGTATTTTATAGTTTAAATATAGATATAGGCGATGTAGTAGAGCTAGGTGCTGCATTATTTAACGTTGAAAAAGTAATTGTAGAAGAGCCCGACGCGCCTTTTAATGTGTTTTCGAGTAGCCGCAGGGTGCTTATAAACATTAACGACGTGGAAAAAACAGAAGTAATACAACCGGGTAGCCGAGTGTTTTATCGTCAGCTTTATGCCGGCGATGAAAGCGATATAAATAGTTTTTACGATTGGCTAAAACCGCAGTTAAAAGAAAACCAGCAATGGTATGGCGTAAAAGATCGCCAATCGCCAATATCTAATAGTTTAAACCGTGCAGAAAGCTTTTTGTTGCTAGCAGGTTTGCTGGGCATTATTTTAGCCGCAGTGGCAATTGCGGTGTCTGCAAAGCGTTATTGTGAACGCCAATACGACCCAGTTGCTATGATGAAAACCTTAGGTGGTAGCCGGGCAATGATCCGCAAAATTTACCTTACACATTTATTAATGGTGTGTTTAATGGCGGTAACAGTGGGTTTATTAATTGGCTATGGTTTACAAGAAATTGCGACACATTATTTAGCAAAAAGCATGGGTACAACGTTGCCAATGGCGGGTTTTAAGCCGTGGTTAGTGGCAATTAGTACAGGTGTAATTTGTGCTGTGATGTTTTCTATCAAGCCCTTATTTGATTTATTTGATATTCCGCCATTGCGAGTGCTGCGTCGTAACTTAGGCGATAAACTAGCGGTTAGCAGGGTGCACTTAGCTATGAGTGCGTTTACCGTGTTTTTACTCATGTGGCTATTTAGCAATAATATAAAAATTACTCTGATTTTGTTTGCCTCAACCCTTACTTTAATTGGCGTGTTGTTTTTGGTGTCTAAAGTTATATTTAGTGGTGGCCGTAAATTGGGCTTAAAGCCGGGTAATAGTTGGTCGCTGGCAATTGCGTCAATTCAAAAGCGTGCAAATGTGAATGCAGTCCAGCTGATCAGCTTTTCCCTCGCTATTAAGCTATTACTATTTTTAGTGGTACTTAAAAACGACATGATAGCCGATTGGCAGTCGCAGTTACCAGATGATGCTCCCAATGCATTTTTAGTCAATATTACCCAAAACGAACTTGAGCCAATTAATACTTATTTGGCGCAAAAAAACATTCAGGTATCGGAGTTTTATCCCACCATTCGTGGCCGGGTAAATGCGGTAAATGGCGAGCTGGTAGCGCGAGAAGTATCATTGCAAGACAACGAGAAAAAAGATGAAGAGGCACGCGCTGGTATTGGTCGCGAGCTAAACTTAACCTGGCTTGAAACGCCGCCAGCGCAAAACGAAATAGTGCAAGGGCAGTGGTTTAATAAAAACACATTAGCAGAGGCATCCATTGAGGAGTCTATGCTTGAGCGTTTAGATGTTGAACTTGGCGACACGTTAACGTTTTTAATTGGTGCGCAGTCGTTTGACGCTAAAATTACCAGTGTGCGTAAAGTAAACTGGGCCACCCTTAAGCCAAACTTTTTTATTATTTTAAGTCCTGATGTGCTCAAAGACTTTCCGGCAACGTATATTTCGTCGGTACGTATTGAGCCTGATCAAAAGCGCGACTTTAGTCAATTGCTGCGCAGCTATCCAACGGTCACGGCCATAGATGTAGGTAACTTTGTTAAACAAATACAATCAACCATAGAGCAAGTGTCACTTGCAATTGGCTTTGTACTTACTATTGTGGTGTTGTGTGGTGCACTGGTATTAATATCGCAAGTGCAAGCAAGCTTAGGCGAGCGCATGCAAGAAATTGTAATACTGCGCACACTTGGTGCAAAAAGCCGGCTTATTAAAAACGCCACTTTATATGAATTTTTATTGCTTGGTGGTTTGGCCGGCTTCGTTGCCGCTTTTTTTAGTGATATTGCACTATTAATTGTACAGCAGCAGTTATTTGATCTGGCGGGTAAATTACATCCACATATTTGGATAATAGGACCGGTGGCAGGTGGAGTGTTTGTAGCGGGGTTAGGCTATTTTATGATTGCTCGCACACTTAAGCAAAACACCCAAGGGCTAGTGCGTGCGTTAGGTTAAGTTGCCAATATTTAAGCAAAAGGAAAACGCCCACTTAAGTGGGCGTTTTTGTTTTATTGTTACTGGTAATTTATACAGTGCTCTGGCATTATTAGCCTAATTAACGAATAACAATAATGAGAGTGCTTTTTGGCCATAATTTTAGGGATTGATCCAGGCTCACGCTTAACTGGCTACGGTGTTGTAGCGCATCAGGGGTCTAAATTCACTTATTTAGGCAGTGGTTGCATTAAATTAGCGGATCATGAGTTTCATATAAGACTTAAAATGATTTACCAAGGCATTACCCAGCTTATAGAGCAGTTTTCGCCAGAAACCTTCGCGATAGAAAAAGTGTTTATGGCGCACAATCCCGACTCAGCCTTAAAGCTAGGCCAAGCACGTGGTGCTGCTATTGTAGGCGCTGCAATGGCCGACTTACCAGTATTTGAATACTCAGCAAGGCAAATAAAACAAGCCGTAGTAGGCAATGGTGGCGCCGATAAAACTCAAGTTCAGCATATGGTTAAAAATATTTTAAAACTACCTGGTACGCCACAAGCTGATGCCGCCGATGCACTGGCTATTGCTATTTGCCATGCGCACTCAGAACAAAATTTAATAAAACTAGCGGGTAGCGCAAGCAAAACCGTTAGAGGACGTTTAAGGAAATAACTATGATTGGTCGCTTAAATGGTATTTTAGTAGAAAAACAACCTCCCGAAATATTATTAGAGGTAAGTGGTGTTGGCTACGAAGTGCAAATGCCAATGACCTGCTTTTACGACTTACCTAAAGTTGGCGAAAATGCCATTGTTTATACTCATTTTGTAGTACGCGAAGATGCACAACTATTGTTTGGCTTTAACAACAAAGTAGAGCGTGCCTTATTTAGAGAGTTATTAAAGGCCAATGGCGTAGGGCCAAAGCTAGGTTTAGCTATTTTGTCGGGTATGTCGGCGCAGCAATTTGTAAGCTGTGTAAATAACGAAGATTCCACAAGCTTAGTTAAATTACCCGGTGTAGGTAAAAAAACCGCCGAGCGGCTAGTACTCGAAATGAAAGACAGATTAAAAAATTGGGGCAACGATTTATTCACTCCTTTCAGCGACAGTGCGGTTATTGAGCCGTTTAGCGACGCAACAACTGCTAATAATGCCGCCGATGATGCTGTGTCGGCTTTGGTGTCGCTAGGTTATAAATTGCCACAAGCGCAAAAAGCAATAAAATCAGTAAGTAAACCCGATATGTCTACTGAGGTTCTTATTAAAGAATCTTTAAAATCAATGCTGTGAGTAACCTATGATCGAAGCTGATCGCTTAATTGACGCGACTGAAAAACCCAACGAAGACTCTATAGACCGTGCAATTAGGCCAAAATTACTCGCCGATTACCGTGGTCAACCGCATGTTAAACAGCAAATGGAAATTTTTATTGAAGCGGCCCGTAGCCGAGGCGAAGCACTCGATCACCTGCTTATTTTTGGCCCACCAGGTTTGGGTAAAACTACATTAGCTAATATTGTTGCCAACGAGCTGCAGGTAAATATAAAGGCAACCTCAGGGCCAGTGCTCGAAAAAGCCGGTGATTTAGCCGCATTGCTAACCAACCTTGAAGAAGGTGATGTATTATTTATTGATGAAATACACAGGTTAAGCCCACAAGTTGAAGAAATACTCTACCCAGCAATGGAAGACTACCAACTTGATATTATGATAGGTGAAGGCCCAGCAGCACGCTCGATAAAATTAGATTTACCCTCGTTTACGCTTATTGGCGCAACGACTCGCGCGGGTTCGTTAACCTCGCCACTGCGTGACCGCTTTGGTATTGTGCAGCGCTTAGAGTTTTATTCAGTAGAAGACTTATCGTACATAGTAGGGCGATCGGCGCATTTTCTTGATTTAGAAATGTGCGACGAGGGTGCAGTTGAAATTGCTAAACGCTCACGCGGTACCCCCCGTATTGCCAATAGATTACTACGCCGAGTGCGTGACTACACCCAAGTAAAGTCAGACGGTACGGTAAACGCCGAAGTGGCAGAGCTGGCACTTAATATGATAGATGTAGATAAAAGCGGTTTTGATTATATGGATCGTAAGTACTTACTCGCCATTATAGAAAAATTTATGGGCGGCCCAGTTGGGCTCGACAATATAGCTGCAGCTATTGGCGAGGAAAAAGAGACTATTGAAGATGTAATAGAACCCTTTTTAATTCAACAGGGCTTTATTCAGCGTACACCCCGTGGACGAATAGTGTCAGACAACGCATATCATCACTTTGGTTTACTACCAAAGCAAGACTAATAAAAAGCTTTACCCAATTTAAAAAGCCATTGCGATTAATTAATTGCAATGGCTTTTTAGTTTATGCTTAGCCGTGTTTTATGTTGCTTTGCGCTGCCGTTATATTCATTCTATAGGCATGTTATTGGCGCTATACTTGGTGAGTTTTAATGTGGTTGGTATGCGTACTTAAATTTAGCAATAATTCACGATGCGTTAAGTCAATCAAGGCTATTGTGCCTGCTGCTGGTGTTAACTAATAGGTGGCTTGCTGTGGCGCACTAGCTTAGGCTTTATGCAATTGTTATAAACGCTAAAATTGTGATGCTAACTTAATACCTAGGTATTAATGTTATGAAGATTATTTATGGGCAAAAAAAAGCCCGCAAATAATGCGGGCAAACAACAAGTTGAAGGAAGTAATCTTGGGAACTCTATTTTACTTACTTAGGTTTTATCCTAAAAAAGTAAAACAATGTAATACGATGAAATGTCATATTACGAAGAACTGGGTGCAATGAAAACTTTCATTTAATGCGTTAGTTCAGTATGAGGTAATAATACCGAAGAGTTGTTTTTTGTTCAAACTAGAAAATTTATAATTTCAGATAAAAAAAACTAATCTGAATGCTTTTTATGAATGTTCAATTATTGCACGTTAATTAATCGTTAACATTATAACTTTATGAAATTATTTGCTTATATTGTATTTTGCAGTAAATTTCGGTATTAGTTTTACTATTACGTTAAAGTAAACCTTAGGTTGTTTTGCGTGCTTATGCTTATATTTTGAATAAACAGCTAATTTAACTGAGTGTTACCTTTATAATAGCGCATTAATAAACACTAATATTAATTACGCAATTATAATAAACGGGTTATTTTACGGTTTAATAAAAATAAAAGAATTTTTTAACGTTTTTTGTTGTCTATTCATAGCAAGATCGTTGTAAGCGTTAAATACACTATATACACTAGCTACAATTTTAGACGCTTACCCTTTGTAGTTCTGGTGTAAGGTCATATTATCCAAATAAATCAATTTGATGTGTTTTTAATTTTTTAGGAGTTTAACGTGGGATCAGGGCTTAATTTTTTAGATCTAATTCTAGAAGCAAGTTTGCTTGTGCAACTAGTGATGCTAGCGTTAGTAGCGATGTCGGTAATGTCGTGGGCTATTATTTTTCAGCGTAAAAAAGCAATCTCAGACGCTTTAAGCAATGCCAAAAAGTTCGAACAAAAGTTTTGGTCTGGAATTGATTTAAGTAAGCTGTATAGCGAAATTTCATCACGTAGTGGGCAATCAAAAGGTATAGAAGCATTATTTACCGCTGGCTTTAAAGAGTTTGCACGTCATAAAAAAAATACATTTCAAAGTGCTGGCATTGTTATGGAAGGCACACATCGCTCCATGCGCGTGGCGCTTTCGCGTGAGGTAGAAAAATTAGAATCAAGTTTGTCATTTTTAGCAACCGTGGGCTCAATTAGTCCATATATAGGCTTGTTTGGTACAGTATGGGGCATAATGAATGCCTTTATTGCACTGGGCGAAGTTAAGCAAGCTACGCTACAAATGGTAGCACCAGGTATTGCTGAAGCGTTGATTGCTACTGCAATGGGCTTATTTGCAGCTATTCCAGCTGTTATTGCTTATAACCGTTTTGCTAATAAAGTTGAAAAATTAGAAACGCATTACATTAACTTTATGGAAGAGTTTGCTAATATCCTACACCGTCAAGCAGCTACTCAAATAGAGGCCCAAGCGAATGTATCAGCGTAAAAAGCGCCGTCCGGTCGCAGAAATTAATGTAGTGCCTTACATTGATGTAATGTTGGTACTACTAATTATATTTATGGCTACAGCACCACTCATTACTCACGGTGTTAAAGTTGACTTACCAAAAATGGAAGAGTCAGACTTAGTTGATACTAAAGATACGCCACCTATTATTGCCTCTATAGATGCTGATGGCCGATACTATGTAAGCGTAGGCACCGACCCTGAAGAGCCAATGGAAGCGCTAGATGTAGCTGCCGTAATTAAGTTACAGCTGATGAAAAATCCAGATGTACCTGTAATGATAAAAGGCTCGGGCAAAGTGTCATATCAAGAAGTATTACTATTAATGGACTTTTTAAAAAGAGCAGGCGTGCCATCGGTAGGGTTAATGACAGAATCCTTTGAGGGGACGAAGTAGCCTTATGCAAACACCATTAATTAAATCAGTACTTTTACATGTGGCATTAGGTGGGTTTTTGTATGCCACCGCAAATATTCATCCGCCAGCGCCTAAGGTAATGGAAGTTACACTTAACTCGGCTATTCCCGATGTAGATAAAGCGGTGTCTGCGGTAACGGTTGATCAAAAACAGGTTGAGCAAAAAATTGCGCAACTTAGAAAAAAAGAAGACGATCAAAAGCGAGCTGAAGACAAACGTATTCGCGATTTAGAGCGCAGAGCTAGTAATGCGCGCAAAGAGCGAGAATCAGAAGCACGACAAATTAAAAAGTTAGAGCAACAGCGTAAAGCCAAAGAGAAAGAAACGGCAGAGGCGCAAGCACAAGCTAAAAAAGCACGTGCCATAGAGCAGCAAGAACGTGCTAAAGCTAAGCAAGCCGAAAAGCAAAAGCAAGAGTCTGAAAACGCTGCAAAGGCTGCCGCTGATAAACGCAAAGCTGAGGAAGATGCGCTTAAAAAAGCACAAGCTGAACGCAAAAAACGCGAAGAAGAAGCCGAACGTAAGCGTGAGCAAGCAATGCAAGAGCAAATGTTACAAGAGCAACTTGCTAAAGAGCAGGCTGCCCGCAGTAAAATACGCCAACAACAAGTAGTGAGTGAAGTAGATAAGTACCGTGCATTAATAATGGCGCGTATACAGCAAAACTTACTTATTGACGAAAAAATGAAAAATCAGCAGTGCCGAGTTAACATTCGTTTAGGCTTTAATGGCTTAGTAACGCAAGTGACTTCATTAGGCGGCGATAGATTAGTGTGTGAAGCTGCATTAAGAGCGGTGCGTATGGCCGACACATTACCGGTATCAAAAGATAAAGACGTATTCGACCAACTTAAGAATATAAATTTAACAATCAAGCCAGAATTTTAAAGGAATGATATGTTCAACAAAGTAAAAGTAGCCTGTTTAATTTTATTATTGGGTTTTCAGGGCGTTGCAAATGCAGCTCTGGAAATTGTAATAACAGAGGGTATAGATGGCGCACGACCAATTGCTATTGTGCCATTTAAGTATCAAGGTATTGGCCCTATTCCACAAAAAATCAGCGAAGTTATTGCTGCAGATTTAATGCGCAGTGGTAAATTTAAGCCTGTAGATGTAGCACAAATGCCGCAACAGCCAAGTAAAGATAGCGATATTAACTATGCTTCTTGGGTAAACAAAGGAGTAGAGGCGATATTAGTTGGCGAAGTTGAGCAGCAATCTAATGGCCGCTACTTGGTACGTTATGAACTGGTTGATGTTATTCGTGGGCAAATTACCGGTGGTCAAACGCAAATGATGACTAACGGTAAATTGATTAAAAACCAAGACCATATTTTAGAAGCACGTGAAAGTATTATTAGCGACACCGGCTTTCGTCGTTATTCACACCGTATAAGTGATGTGATTTACGAAAAGTTAACCGGTGAAAAAGGCGCATTTTTAACTAAAATAGCCTATGTTATAGTACGCGATAATGACGACAGACCTTATCAATTGGTAGTTTCTGATTACGATGGTTTTAATGAGCAAGTATTACTGCGCTCTAAAGAGCCGTTAATGTCGCCAGCATGGTCGCCCGATGGCACTAAGTTAGCCTATGTAACGTTTGAAAATCGTCAGAGCCAAATTTACATTCAAGACTTATACTCAGGAAAACGTGAATTGGTTACTAGTTACCCTGGTATTAACGGTGCACCGCAGTTTTCGCCCGATGGTAAAAAGCTACTGTTAGTACTTTCAAAAGATAAAACCGGTGCAACCGAAGTTTATTTACTAGACTTAGTAACACGCAAAGAAACGCGTCTTACTCGTCATCGCAGTATAGATACAGAGCCATCGTGGCATCCAAATGGCCAAGATATTGTATTTACATCTGAAAGGGGTGGTAATGCTCAGATTTATAAGTTAAATTTAAAAACTGGCAGGACACAAAGATTAAGCTTTGACGGTGATATGAACCTAGCTGGTTCAATAACACCCGATGGCAAAGAATTAGTGATGGTTAACCGTACCAACGGGCAGTACCATCTTGCTAAAAAAGAGCTGGCTACAGGTGCGTTTCAAGTATTAACACGAACTCGCCTTGATGAATCACCGAGTATAGCGCCAAATGGCTCGATGATTATATATAGCACGCTTCATAATAATAAACAGGTACTTGCGCTGGTATCGATGGACGGTCGCTTTAAAGCACGGTTACCTGTGCTAGACGGACAAGTAAAGGCGCCAGCTTGGTCGCCATATTTACAGTAATAATTGCTGGTTTACTCAAAATAGGAATCTACTCAATGCAACTTAATAAAATACTTAAAGGCCTGCTAATTGCTGTGCCAGTAATGGCTTTAGCAGCTTGTAGCTCATCTTCAGATATTGATGAAGGCGCAGCTAACCAATCAAATCAAGGTATGGTTGAGCAATCAACAAATACTGACACAGTTGAAGTAGCGACAATTTCGCCAGAGCAACGTGCAGAAGAGCAACTTCGTCAAAAATACGAAGCACTTCGTCAAGAGCAAGTAATTTACTTTGATTTTGATAAAGCGACAGTTGAAGGCAAGTACGCTGATTTATTACGCGCACACGCTGAGTTTTTAGTTCAAAACTCATCTGTTAAAGTACTTATTGAAGGCCACGCAGATGAGCGCGGTACGCCAGAGTACAATATTGCACTAGGTGAGCACCGTGGCCAAGCAGTTGAAAAATACCTACAAAGCTTAGGTGTTTCTGCAAGCCAAATGTCAGTGGTAAGCTACGGTGAAGAGAAACCTATGGTTAAATCTCGCACTGAATCAGCTTTCGCTAAAAACCGCCGTGCGGTACTAGTTTACTAAGATAAGAGATATTATGAAGCCGAAAATTATTTTGGCAGCCATGATATTGAGCGGGAGCACCCAGTTAATGGCTGCTCCCGCTCCTGTTTCAGAAGCTGCAAGTTCACAATCGAGTATTGAAAAGCGTTTAGCGTCGTTAGAGAACATGATGCAACAACGTAACTTTTTACAAGTTGAGTTACAGCAACAGCTTAATTTATTGCAAGATGAAGTGAGCCAAATTCGTGGTGTAACCGAAGAGCAAAGTTATAAGCTAGAAAAAGTGCTGCAGCGTCAGCGCGAGCTTTATCAAGAAATTGAAAACCGCGTTAGCCAAGCTTATAGTCAACCGGCTGTCACAGCGCCTGGAGTTGATCACACGCAAGCAAGCGATACTCAGACATACAGTGCCGATTTATCTGAAAACGAAGCATACGAGCGTGCTGTTGCGTTAATAATGAAAGATAAACGCTATGATCAGGCGATCCCAGAGTTTCAAACTTTTTTAACTACCTACCCAAATTCTGTGTATACATCAAATGCACATTATTGGCTTGGGCAGCTGCTCACGATAAAAAATAACCCAGCTAAAGCAACGGAGCATTTTAAAGTGGTGGTTAATGAATTTCCAAATTCAAATAAGCGCCCAGATGCCATGTTAAAGTTAGGCACTTTGCTACAAGAGCAAAATTTAGCAGCCGAAGCGCAAAAAATACTGAACGATTTAATTAATCAGTATCCAAGTACCACTGCTGCAAAATTGGCCACAAAGCGCTTATAAAATTAATACAAGAGACTTGATTAGGCTGCTTTTTGTCATAAGCGGTCTAAAATTGTTCAGCTAAGCATAAAAACTTAAAAAAAGAGACAATTTCGGTTGCACTCATTTTATAAATAAGTATTATAAGCGCCCGCAGCAAACGAATGGTTACCCCACTCGAAATGCGACAAAAATAGAGCGGGTCATTAGCTCAGTTGGTAGAGCAGTTGACTTTTAATCAATTGGTCGATGGTTCAAATCCATCATGCCCCACCATTCTTTATATTTAAGAATGGCTGGAATCGGCGGATTTACGTAAGCTTAATTAAATTAAGTGCATAGAGCGGGGCATTAGCTCAGTTGGTAGAGCAGTTGACTTTTAATCAATTGGTCGATGGTTCAAATCCATCATGCCCCACCATTCTTTATATTTAAGAATGGCTGGAATCGGCGGATTTACGTAAGCTTAATTAAATTAAGTGCATAGAGCGGGGCATTAGCTCAGTTGGTAGAGCAGTTGACTTTTAATCAATTGGTCGATGGTTCAAATCCATCATGCCCCACCATTCTATGAGCAGTGAAAGTAAAGTATTAGTCGGCGGATTTACGCAAGTAACTAAACAGCAATGTTTGCTAGTTAGTTATCAGAGCGGGGCATTAGCTCAGTTGGTAGAGCAGTTGACTTTTAATCAATTGGTCGATGGTTCAAATCCATCATGCCCCACCATTCTTTATATTTAAGAATGGCTGGAATCGGCGGATTTACGTAAGCTTAATTAAATTAAGTGCATAGAGCGGGGCATTAGCTCAGTTGGTAGAGCAGTTGACTTTTAATCAATTGGTCGATGGTTCAAATCCATCATGCCCCACCATTCTATGAGCAGTGAAAGTAAAGTATTAGTCGGCGGATTTACGCAAGTAACTAAACAGCAATGTTTGCTAGTTAGTTATCAGAGCGGGGCATTAGCTCAGTTGGTAGAGCAGTTGACTTTTAATCAATTGGTCGATGGTTCAAATCCATCATGCCCCACCATTCTTTATATTTAAGAATGGCTGGAATCGGCGGATTTACGTAAGCTTAATTAAATTAAGTGCATAGAGCGGGGCATTAGCTCAGTTGGTAGAGCAGTTGACTTTTAATCAATTGGTCGATGGTTCAAATCCATCATGCCCCACCATTCTATGAGCAGTGAAAGTAAAGTATTAGTCGGCGGATTTACGCAAGTAACTAAACAGCAATGTTTGCTAGTTAGTTATCAGAGCGGGGCATTAGCTCAGTTGGTAGAGCAGTTGACTTTTAATCAATTGGTCGATGGTTCAAATCCATCATGCCCCACCATTTTTAGACAATCCCTTCTTAATAGCGTCTTTTTAAAACTTCAACTTTTTATTTATAAACACCTTGAGCAGATAGCTGTTATTTAGCTTTATATTCTCGTATAATTCATCGTAATTAATGCAATATAGATGAAGTGGTCGAGAACATGAGTCTAGCTCAAACTATTATGCCTGAAGGCTATATTTTCCCTCCTAAGCCAGCACCGTTAACACAAAACGAACAAGGCGAATACAAAGCACGTATAAAGCAACTACTGCAAGAAAAAAATGCCGTATTAGTTGCCCATTACTATACCGATCCTGAAATACAAGCACTAGCCGAAGAAACCGGCGGCTGCGTTGCCGACTCGCTAGAAATGGCGCGTTTTGGTACACGCCACGATGCCGACATGATCATTGTAGCGGGTGTGCGTTTTATGGGTGAAACCGCAAAAATATTAACGCCTAACAAAACCGTGGTTATGCCAACGCTCGAAGCAACTTGTTCGTTAGACATAGGTTGCCCGGTAGATGAATTCTCAGCGTTTTGCGATCAGCACCCCGACCGCACAGTAGTAGTGTATGCAAATACTTCTACCGCAGTAAAAGCGCGTGCAGATTGGATTGTAACCTCATCGTGTGCACTGGAAATTGTTGAGCACTTAGACGAACTAGGTGAAAAAATAATTTGGGGCCCAGACAAGCACCTAGGTAGCTATATTCAAAAGAATACCGGCGCAGATATGATCATGTGGAATGGTGCATGTATCGTTCATGACGAGTTTAAAACTAAAGCCCTAAAAGACATGAAAGCGCTGCACCCAGATGCGGGCGTACTCGTACATCCAGAGTCGCCAGAGGAAATTGTTGCCCTTGCTGATGCGGTTGGTTCAACCAGCCAGTTAATAAAAGCAGCGCAAACAATGAGCAACAAAAAGTTTATTGTAGCAACTGACCGCGGTATTTTTTATAAAATGCAGCAACTATGCCCAGACAAAGAATTCTTCGCCGCTCCAACTGCCGGTGAAGGCGCTTCATGTAAAACATGTGCGCATTGCCCTTGGATGGCAATGAACGGCTTAAAAGCGATTGAAGAAGCTCTGATAGACCCCAAAGGTAAAGAAGTGTTTGTTGACATGGACTTACGCGAAGGCGCACTTAAATCACTTAACCGCATGCTTGACTTTACCGCCACAATGGCAAAGTAAAATTAACGAATATAAAAACGCACGTTAAGTTAACGCTTAAAAAACGGTTATGCCACCCGCATAGCCGTTTTTTGTGCACAGCATAAAAAATATGAATGATAAGTGAGCAGTTAAAAGCTCAAAACTAAAAATGCCTTGCACCTATGGCGGCTATTTCATACTATAGCGCGCTTGTTGCACTACCTAGTATGTAGCAACGCCGTGGAGGGATGGCTGAGTGGCTGAAGGCGCACGCCTGGAAAGTGTGTTTAGGTTAATCCCTAACGAGGGTTCGAATCCCTCTCCCTCCACCATTATTCAATATCAGGACGTCTTATGACGTCCTTTTTTGTGCCTGTAATAAATATAAATCAATGGCTTGGCGTTTCACCTCGTCCCATGCTGTTTCACCCAAGCTAAGGTTTTTAGTATACCTGATAGTATACCCAGAGAAATGATCCACGCTCAGGTATACAAAAAAAAAGAATTAATACAGCACACAGGCTTGGCTTAGAGTTGCAATAATAATTTATTTTGATACTTTGTAAGTAGGAATCTTCAGCTAAGGAAAAGCATGAGCCTGCAACTAAGCTACGACGTCGTTCAACGTTTTTATTTCATAGAACTTATTATTTTTTGGGAAGGGCGGCTGACCACTAATCACCTGCAACAGCATTTTAATATTACTCGTTCAAGTGCATCTAAATATATTCAAGATTACTTACAATGTTACCCTCATTCATTAGTATAATGCTTCAAAAAAAGGGTATGAGCAAACCGCGAAGTTTACACCCACTCAGGGTTTAAGTGACTTAGGCAGCTATTTAAATATTACAGCACAAAGTATGCAAAGCCACGCATTAAACCATTTTACCAGCATGGCATCGCCACTCGTGCCGGTGCAGCCCAGTAAAGTAATGGGAATTTTACAGGCGCTAAAGTATAAGCAACGCATTGATGTAGGGTATATGTCGTTATCGAGCCCCGAGTTTGAGTCGCGCATAATTAGCCCGCATAACCTTGTTTTTGACGGCAGCCGCTGGCATGTGCGCGCCTATTGTGAAAAAAACCGCGACTTTCGCGATTTTGTATTAACCCGTTTTAATGGCGATTGTGAGATTGAAGGCGATGCATTATTTGCTCAACATCACGACACATTATGGCAAACAATACTCAATGTGAGTATTGAGCCCGACCCACGGTTAACTCCAAATAAAGCGCATATTATTGCTCTCGATCACCAAATGACTTTACAACCTAATGGACTCTGTAAACGCACCTTGCAAGTACGTGCCGCCTTATTACTTTATCTTTTAAAACAACTACGTGTAGATAGTTATCAAGCAAACCCAGCCGCGCAGCAAATAATATTAAGTCCTGACTGTTTAGCTGAGTTACAGCCTTACATGCCATAACTTTAAAGAGCAAACTAACGGTTTAAGTTATTAAAAAACCTGCCTAAAAATACGACAGGTGATAAACGTACAGTGTTGCTCATAAACCTAGCAAGCAGTAGGGTAAACAAAAATAAATAACAAGGAAGGGAAAATATAATGGGTATACCAAGTTATTTTAAATACTGGGGAAAAGCAAAGCGAGATCCGCTGCAAAACGGCGCTGATTATCACTTGCTGGTTTATCACTGTTTGGATGTGGCAGCGGTAGTCGATATATGGCTAGATGAATCAAGTGTCATTTTAAAACAAATCGCGCAACAAATTAATTGCTCCCAATCTGAAGCTAAAGCAATCGTATTATTTTATGTTTTACTCCATGACTTAGGTAAATTTGATGCTCGCTTTCAAAATTTTGCTGAAGAAATAAGAATAGAATTACAAGGCAATGAATTCGAAGTTGAGCCAGAAAAGTATGCCCATGGGTCGCATGGTTACCTGCACTTTATTCAGCAATATGGACATAATGAAGCAATGAAAGCGGTTGCTGGACATCACGGTTTTTGCGACACATCAATTGATCGTAATTTAATTGACCCAGACGCGGATGAAGAATTAGTAGAGCTTGATAAACAAGCGCGGCAAGATTGGATTGATTTTTGTCTCACGTTTACAGGTTTAACCGCAATTCCTGATGTTGGCGATATTCCAATGCTTGCTGGTCTGTGCAGTGTAGCTGATTGGATTGGCTCTTCTATAACCAATTTCACTAAAGATCAAACGCTTAACATAAAAAAGTATTATAAAAAAGCACTGCCAAGAGCAAAAGACGCATTACTTGAATCAGGTGTGCTAAACAAGATTAACGGTTCAGGCTTTGACTTTTTATTTACCCCATATCAACCTCGAGGAATTCAAACCTTACTAGCTAAACTACCTTTAAAAACAGGCTTAACGGTGGTTGAGTCTGATACGGGATCAGGTAAAACTGAGTTTGCATTGGCTTATGCTTCAGTGTTAATTGAGCAAAAGATAGCTGATGGTATTGTTTTTGGGCTTCCTACACAAGCAACGGCAAATGGATTATTTGATCGGATTGGCGAAGCCGCCTTTAAACTTTTTCCGGATAGCACACTTACCCTCGCTCATGGTAAATCAAAGTATTTATTCCCAGATGAAAATGGCTTTTTACATCAATCAAATAAACGCGCTTTTTTGGGTTCTATGTCGGTAGCAACAGTCGATCAGATTTTAATGGGTGTTTTAGGCATAAAACATCAGTTTATACGTTCGTTTGGTACACGAAAATCAGTATTAATTCTTGATGAAATTCATAGTTTTGATGCATACATGTATGCACTGATTGATAAAGTTATTAAGGGGCAACATCAAGCATTTTCTAACGTTATTTTATTATCAGCTACGTTATCTTTATCGTTAAAAAATAAATTACTAAAACCTTATGCAGGTAGAGCAAAAAGCAATGCGTATCCACTCGTAACGCATGTTGATTTAGACGGTAACACCCAAGAATACTCACTGGAATCATCTGATAAAAAGAAATATATAACGATTGAAAATTGGTTCTCAGAAGATTTATTGCCTTCCTCTGAGCAACAAATAACATTATTAGAGCATGCCAAAGCAGGTGCCGTTATTGGTGTTATTTGTAATACAGTTGCGGACGCACAAGGCTTATATACTCAATTGAAACGTTTAGCAGCAGAAAGGGAGATTGAAGTTGATCTATTTCATGCACGCTACACTTATGCAGATAGAGCAAAAATAGAAAATGAAGTTCTACAAACTTATGGCAAAAACGCACCTCGTAAAGGGCGTATTTTAGTTGCAACTCAAGTTGTTGAGCAGTCACTTGACTTAGATTTTGACATTATGGTTAGTCAAATAGCCCCAATAGAGTTTTTAATGCAGCGTATGGGGAGGTTGTGGCGACATAATCGTATTAATACGTCACTCCACACTCGTTGTAATAGAATAAAAAAGCCAACATTTATTACTTTATTACCAAGCCAGAAGATTAGTAATTGGAGCAGTCATTACCAGGGTAGTGGCTTTGTGTATAGAAACATCCGAGTGCTTTTTAGAACCGAGCAGTATTTGCAGCAAACAGACACTTTAACTTTCCCAGATTGCTATCGTCAGGCAATTGAATATGTACATGCTGAACAACCATACCCAAATGAGGCGTTAGAGCTAACTAACTTATACGATAAGTACCAAATTGAGCAAGAAGGCTCAGCTTATACAGCAAAAATGTACAGTGTACTTGATTCAAAGCCGTTAACAGATGTCGATCCTCGTTGCGTATTATTAACCCGCGAAGGTGAAATGACGGCAACGGTTGTGCTTATTGACGAGCAAGGTGGGTTATTACATGGAGGTGACTATAAAGAACAACAAGACAGAGAGCGTAGTACCGTTGCTATTGCTAAAAAGTATGCTAAAGGCAAGCAAGACAGTGATTTTCATTGCATCAAAGCAGTAGTAAACAAAGACATTGAATACGGCGAGTTAGGTGTTGTATTACCTAATTTGAAAAAACAATAAATTTAAAAAGGAGGCTCTATGTTCATATCTATGGTGGCATTAAATACGGCCGATAGTTATTTACAACATCAGGCAATTTGGAGTTTATTTCCAAAAACACCAGATAGAAAACGTGACCATTTATTTAGAGTTGAAAATAAGTCAGATTCAGGCCAGGTAACCGTGCTCTTACAGTCAAGTACTCAACCAAAAAGTAGTGATAGTGCAAAGGTATTACAGAGCAAGGAGTTCGCACCTCAATTAAACAATGAAGAGTTTTATAAATTTAAGTTATTAGCATACCCAACTAAGTGCATTAGCCAAGGCAAGCGAGTTGTAGAAATTCATGATGAAGACCTACAAGTAGAATGGCTGCATAAAAAGTTATCGGGTGCCAATGTTAATGTAACCGCGATAGATAGCGTATTAGTGAAAAGTAAAAAAAGCTTTAATAGCCGTTATGTTTGCTTTGAAGGGATTTTACAAGTTACTAATGCAGAACAAGTTTATCAGGCTTTAATTATGGGTATTGGTCGACAAAAACACGCCGGCGCAGGTTTATTGTCTTTGGCTAAAGCCAGTTAATTTAAGGAATACTTATGTACAACAGAATATATACAGCCTACTTAAATTTAACGAAAGGCGATCAGGCTGAACTTAAGCGCTGTAACTTAAAAAAGTTAGCTAATTGTCCTGCATATTTTCGCGTTTTAAAATTTTCAGGAGCACAAGATAATGCGCAGACGCAGCGTATTTTATTTTTACTCGTATCTATTAAAGTCACAGCAGATCCAGAATCAGATTCGGTCGCTCTTGCGCTTTTAAAAGCGGGTGTAAAAGAAACGCAAATTATTCAAATTACACGCAGTGGTGATAATGCAATTGAATACTTAAAACGACAACTTATCCGGTGTGAAAATATAAGTTTATCTAGTTTAGGGAAGTTAGCTCAATATTGGGGAGAGCAAGCAAGACGCGAGCTTTTAAAAGAGTTTATTTTGGCACAAATTGACGATTAGTTTGGTAACACTCATTTTATAAAAATTAAGGAAATTACAATGACTACTTTTATCAATATTCACGCATTAATATCACATCCTTCTTCAATGATGAATCGTGATGATTCTGGCTTACAAAAAACAGCCGTCTTTGGTGGAACCACACGCAGTAGAATTTCAAGCCAGTGTTTAAAACGTGCCATCCGCCAAAGTGACTTATACAAAAGTAATGTAGAGGAGCTATCAATTAGAACTAACAGGTTTGATGATCTACTCAAGCTTTGTATTGAAAAACTACCTGAATTTGATGCTAAAACAATTGAAGATGTTTTAGAAAATATGGGTTCTAAAATAAAAACAGAAACAGATAAAGACACTAAAGAAAAACGTCGTTACTTTGATGCTGTACAGCCATATTCATTAGGTGCTATACGCGAAGCCATTCATATTGTACAAGCGGGTACAGAACTAAAAGAAATTAAAAAAATTGTGCAATTACCCACTATTGATGTTGCATTATCAGGGCGAATGGACGCAAGTTGCCCTGAACGCAATGTAGAAGCGGCGATGAGCGTAGCACACAGTTTAACTACTCACAGCGCAGATATTGAAGTTGATTGGTTTACAGCGTGTGATGACTTAGCAGAGCAAGGATCAGGGCACATTGGTACAAATGAATTCAGCTCTGGTGTGTTTTATCGTTATGCATCAATTAACGTAGACCTACTAGCGGAAAATATTAAAAAATCAATTGAGGAAACTACCAGCATAGTAACCACTATTATAAATTGTTTTGCACAGGTTTCACCTTCAGCTAAACAAAAAACGTTTGCCGCTCATAATAAGGCTGATTTTGTATTGTGTACTTGCTCAAACCAACCATTATCCCTTGCGAATGCTTTTAGAAAGCCAATTCCCAATACTGGAGAAGTGATGGAAGCATCTATTCAAAGTTTAGTAACGCATTACGAAAACCTAGTTGATGGTTATGAATTAGAGTCTCAGGCTAAAGCATTCGATATGACCAATACCGCTCAGAGCGAAAAAATCACAATGGTGAATAAAATTAGCGATTTAACATTTTAATACCTGTTATTCACTAAATTGCTACAGAATGCAAAAGGGCGTTAACTATGAAAACGTTAATTTTAAAAACAGAAGGTTTGTCAGCATATGGCTTGCAAACCTTTGATGTTCACCGCAGAGCTAATCACTTTCCAACACGTTCTGCGATTATTGGTTTACTTGCTGCCGCGCTTGGTATTACGCGCAAAGAACAAGGTAGGCTTTTTGAATTATCTGAAAGTGTGCAGGTGGCAGTTCAAGTTAATAATGCGGGTGAAAAAATAATGGACTACCACACAGTGCAAAATTTTCGCAGCCCACAGGGAAAAATTCAAAAGGGCGTTAAACCTACTTACAGGGAATACTGGTGTGATAGTGAATATACGTTTGCTATTACAGCCAGTGAACAGTTAATTAAACAGCTAACTTATGCAGTGAAAGCGCCACAGTTTACTTTGTTTCAAGGGAGAAAATCGTGCCCGTTGACGCGACCTTTGTTTGAAACAGTGATGGATCAAACTAATCCGTCTACTGCTTTAAAAGAGCATGGTGAGAACGGGCAAATTTTTAGTGATATACAAGGTGAAAACCATGTCGCTACGTTGCAAGTACGAGACAAACTAACCTCTATTTTTAGAAAATATGCAATGAGAACAGTATTTGTTAGTGGGCAAATGATTAAAAAAGATCAGGAGGTATTGAATGAACTTACTTAAAGATCCTTTTATCGCTACAACCGTTGGTAAAGTTTCTTTAAAAGAGGTTTTAACTTCAGATTCTGATTATCAACTCCAGTACTTTTTTGACGAAACCCAGTTAGCCATGCTGCAAATGTTAGCGTCGCTTACAACGGTCGTATTAAAGCCAACAATCGCTGAGTTGAAAGACTATTTAGCGAATGGTTTAACGACGGAACAGTATGAAAAAGCACTTGAGGAGATAGAAGTAGAATGGTTTGAAGAGACGCGTTTTATGCGTTTACCATTTCCTGCCAACTCAAAAATTGCAGATGGACCAATTACTAAATTAGTTTCAGGAATTGAATGTGGTGGTTCAGCAAATGCTTTAGGATTATTTTCAGACCCACAGAGTGTAAGTCAATCTTGTTCAGATTGTACTCATGTTCTTAATTACAATTTGCACATGAACATTAAAGGTGAATGTTTTGGTCCAACAGGAGCAACAGGTATAAGGGGCGGTGGTTCAATAACTACCTTAATCGCAGGCGATACACTCAAAGCAACCTTATTATTAAATACAGTAGCGATTGATTTCTATGATGAATGTTCAGCACTAGATGAAACAGCAGAAACACGCTACATGTGGGATTTACCTCCTTCAGGAGCTGTCTACCAAGCACAAAATATTGGGTTAGAAAGAGGTTTATTTGCACTTGCATATTATATTGATTTTCAGATGGTTGAGCAGTCTGGATGCTGCCATATTTGCGGCTCTAAAACAGAAAAAGTAGCTAGAAATTTTCAGCGAATAAAGTTTACCGGTACATATGGCTCCACGAAGAATGGACGTGATAATGGCGCTGGTTGGTGGTTGCACCCTTATACGCCGAGAATGGAAAAAGAAGATGGAACATATGCTGTGTGCGCAAGAGATCAAAACTGGCAATCTTGGCAGGAGTTAACATCTTATATTGTTGGTAAGGAAACTGACAAAGCGATAGTGAAACCCGCTTTTATTTTTAATCAATTTCAAAATAAATTAGGGCGAGGAAAGGCGAATATACTCATTGGCGGTAATATTGCTGATCAAGGTTCAATAACCGGGCGTGTTTATGATTTGTATTCTATGCCTTCTTCACTATCAAAAAATAATAGGCGTATCTCTCAAGTTATAGATGCAGGACTTGAGCAAAAAGATAAGCTTTCTCAATCGTTTAATAAAATGTTTGGAGTTGGTTACGATAAAAACTTTGTAGGAGGAATTAAAAAGCAGGCAATGCAACGCTTTACCTCTAATGCGCAACAAATTATTCAACAAATTTTATTAGATGTAGATAGAAAAGAAGCGTCGCAATTAAGAAAAGACGCGATCACAGCGCTAAATACTGAAGCAAAATCCATATTTAAATCAGTACAGCGTAAATATCAGCATGATTTACCTTTATTTAAAGCGTTAGTAAAAGGTGAGTATGTACTTTATAAAGCTAACTAAAGTTGATGTAACTTAAAATTTAATAGGACTTGTTATGGCTGCGAAACTAAGGGTACTTGAAAAGGATATTTCTACTTTAAAACAAGGTGATATTGAATATATTAATATTACAGATATTGCGCGTTTTAAAAGCACGGCACGTACTGATGATTTAATTCGTAACTGGCTGCGTAACCGTAACACCATTGAATTTTTAGGTATTTGGGAGCAACTAAATAATCCTCATTTTAATCCCGTCGAATTCGACGGGTTTAAAAAAGAAGCGGGGTTAAATAGCTTTACGCTCACGGCTAAACAATGGATAAGTGCTACTAATGCGATAGGTATTATTTCAAAAGCAGGGCGTTATGGCGGTACATTTGCGCAAAAAGATATCGCGTTTGAATTTGCAAGTTGGGTTTCGGTTGAGTTTAAACTTTATTTGATCAAAGAATTTCAACGCTTAAAAGATCAAGAACAACAACAGCTAGGTTGGGATA
Source organism: Pseudoalteromonas sp. JB197 (assembly GCF_002332205.1). NCBI lineage: Bacteria > Pseudomonadati > Pseudomonadota > Gammaproteobacteria > Alteromonadales > Pseudoalteromonadaceae > Pseudoalteromonas > Pseudoalteromonas sp. JB197. The sequence goes on along the minus strand of NZ_NRGZ01000001.1, from coordinate 1,617,305 downwards.
TAAAGCGAAACCTAGCCAAAGTAAATTACTTAATTCATACCGACGCGATTAAAGAAAACTTAATACCAGATACGGTTAGTTCATCTCAAGTAGCTCAAATGTATGCCAGCGAAGCTGATCTTTTAAATGTTGCTCTATTTGGTACAACCGCAAAGCAATGGCGCAGTGAAAACCCAAAAATAAAAGGTAATATGCGCGATCACGCTAATGTTCATCAGTTAGTGTGTTTGGCTAATTTAGAAAGTTTAAATGCTCATTTTATTGAGCAAGGGATTAATCAAGCTCAACGTCTTGAAAGTCTAAATAAATTAGCAATTAAACAAATGGGAATACTCAGTAACTCTATTAAACAACAGTCAAAGATAACCCTGGCTACAATTCAAAAAGATGCTAAATAATGACCTTTCTCCCTTTAAAACCAATACCCATTAAAGATCGTAACTCTATGATATTTGTTGCAATGGGGCGCATTGATGTACGCGATGGTGCATTTGTTGTTATTGATGAAGTGAACGGCGAACGAATGCACATACCAGTAGGGTCGGTAGTGTGTATTTTACTCGAACCTGGTACACGCATAAGCCATGCTGCTGTTAAACTTGCAGCAACAACAGGCACATTACTAATTTGGGTAGGAGAGGCCGGTGTCAGGCTCTATTCTGTAGGTCAGCCTGGTGGCGCACGTTCAGATAAGTTGCTTTATCAAGCCAAGTTAGCACTTGATGAAAGTTTACGCTTAAAAGTGGTTCGCAAAATGTTTGAACTGCGCTTTAACGAAGTAGCTCCAGAGCGACGCAGTGTTGATCAGCTGCGCGGGATCGAAGGGGCACGAGTGCGTAAAACCTATGAGCTACTCGCCAAACAATATAATGTTGAATGGCGGGGAAGGCGCTACAACCCAAAAGACTGGCAAGCAGGAGATATAATAAATCAATGTATAAGTGCTGCCACTTCATGTTTATATGGCGTAACCGAGGCCGCGATATTAGCTGCTGGTTATGCGCCTGCTATCGGTTTTTTACACTCAGGTAAGCCACTTTCATTTGTGTATGATATTGCCGACCTTATTAAATTTGACACGGTTGTGCCTGCGGCGTTTAAAGTTGCGAGCAAACGGCCTAAACAACCCGATCGAGAAGTTCGCATAGTGTAATGGTCAACTAATTTTAGAGAGATTCTAAGCGGCATTTTTTAATTCATTATATTTCTGATGCGGTGTCATGTAATCAAGCGTCGAATGCCTGCGTTTGTAATTATAAAACTGAATATAATTATCTACTTCATTTATCACTGAATCATGATTTATAAATGAAAGACCATTCAAACGCTCTGTTTTTAAACTCCTAAAAAAACGCTCCATAACGGCATTATCCCAACAATTACCTCGGCGACTCATACTTTGTGTTATCGTCAGTTGTGATAACCTCGTTCTAAACGAGGCCGCTGAATACTGACAGCCTTGATCTGAATGAAACATCAGTTGATTAAGAACCGGCTGTTGGCGCTTAATTGCATTACTTAATGCTGCTTTAGCTAGTTCAGCATTAGGGCTTTTTGATAAAGCATAACCTACAATTTCTTTCGTTGATAAATCTAACACGCAGGCCAAATAACTCCACCCTTGCTGGTTTCTAAGTAGAGTAAGAGGCAGAACGTAGTCGAACTATTTTTCTGCCTCTCCTCTCCGAACCGTACGTGCACCTTTCAGCGCATACAGCTCTCCGCTTAATTGTGGCTTACAGCCATTACAACATCGCTGTAGCGAGATGTGACAGTATTTCTCATTTCATCTCTAAGATAAGGGTTTGATTCAGGTAATCGCCAACGGAAGGGCAACTTAGGACTGCTCACCAGTCGATATAGTGAAGCGCTACATAAATTACCTCGATTGCTTTTACCAAATAATACCCAAGTCTTGGCCTGATTTGGCGTCGGTCGTTTTATCCACTTCATCATTAATGACTTAACGGAGCAACGATATTTCCGCGCTAGCCATTTTGCTAATTTCCAGAAAACTATACGATCAATTTTACTGTAAACTTTAGCGGTATAATCAGTATGACGATAAAATTGCGCCCAGCCTTTAAGCTTGCGGCTGAGTTGTTCAACTTTGTCTATCTTGCTACAACTGTGATCACTGGATAAAGCTTGGCTCAAGGAATGAGAAAATGCTTTAGCCTTACCATGTGGAATACCAGACACCACACGCATATTCCCTTTAGGACCACGTTTCCTTATGATCCTATGACCAAGGAAGATAAATCCATCATTCACATGCGTAATATGGGTTTTCTCCATGTTAAGTGTGAGTTTAAGTTTACCTTCAAGAAAATTTCGACACTGATCACGAATGGCTTCTGCTTGTTGTTTGTTACCTTTGACAATCACAAGAAAGTCATCGGCATAACGACAATAAGCAACCCCAGGTTTCCATTGTCTATTTTCCTCTAGTGCAATGGTACGCTTATCTTGGATTGTACGATTCCAGTACCAGCGATCTTTACGTGCTTTCTTGCTCAAGTAGCATTTATCCAAATACTGATCAAATTCGTTGAGCATGATATTTGACAATAATGGAGAAATGACACCACCTTGTGGTACGCCTTCGCTTGTTGCACAGAATAGATTACGTTCAATATGTCCTGCTTTGATGAACCGCCAGAGCAATTCATTAAATCGTCGACAATTGATACGCTTACGCACACATGTCATCAGTAATTGATGGTGGACTGTATCAAAATAACTTGATAAATCCCCTTCAATTACCCAGCGCCCACGTGGTTCACTTGAGCCTGTCATTTGTAACTTAACAGTTCTAATGGCGTGATGGACACTGCGTTCAGGTCTAAAACCATAGGATAGTGAATGAAAATCATTTTCCCATATCGGCTCCATTGCCATGAGCATGGCACGTTGCACTATTCTGTCTCTTAAGGTGGGTATGCCTAAAGGGCGTTGCTTTCCATTCGCTTTAGGAATATAAATTCGTCTGGCAGGCATTGGTTGATAATTACCCGAGAGTAAATCATTTCTGATCCCATCTAAGTAATCAGTCAGCTTATCCTGTAAGTGAATTTTAGTTATTCCATCAACGCCAGGTGTTTTGGCACCTTTTGAAGAAAGCGTTACTTCAGCCGCTTGGCAAAGCCATTGTGGGTGACTGATAAGGCGCAGTAATCGATTAACGCGACGCGCTTTATCGGTTGCTGTCCATGTTGCTAATTTACGTTGCAGTTCGCTGATTATCAAAGGTCTTCACCTCATTAAGGTCAGGTAATTTGCTTGCGCAAATCAATTAAACTGCGCCCCTTCGCCATGTAATGGGCTTTCCCCATCTCAGACTACTACGAACGCTCCGCCAGCTTGTTTGTCATCGGGGTCGTGCTCCCTTAGCATTCAAACAAACCTTCCCCGGTTTACCTATCTGAACTCGAACATATTGGGGTGGATGCCGATCGCAGTCTTTAACCTTATCGTGCTGTAAGGTAATAATACTTAAACGCTGAATTGTGATTTAGCGTTTATCCATTGATAAATACCTACGTGTGATTTATCAAGTCGGCAATAATACTCATACATTTAGTATTATTGCAGCATCATATTGCCTGTTAATTCGTGTAGGCAATGGCGACGTTTCAGCCCATAGATGCGGGTTAATCGGTTCATGTACTTCATCCGTCCAATACTTAGTCTAGAAGAGCATCTTGGCGTAACGAATTCGCCTCACTCCCCGTTGTCAGCGAGTTCCATCACCTTATCAGCATACGATAAGTCACTGCCGCTCAGACTCAACTATCTGCACAACCAGATAGTGCCATAAACAATTTGGCTCCTACCGTATTGCTCATGTATTTCAGATAGACTCGTGGTTCATTAAAGCATTCCTTGTTAGTGCTGAACTCCGGGCACACTGTAAGTAATATCACCTACCCAATGCGTGTTATGTGTCTTCGGGTTGAATTGTCGTTTTAAAAGGTTTTGTGCATAGTGATGCTCATCACCTGAGTTTGGGTAATAATGTTTTTTCTTTGGCACAATGGCGTGTATATTCAATTTGTTCATCAATGACGCCGTTTTATATACTCCTATTGTGTGATCAAGTGCATTCAGTTCAGCGTGTATTCTACGCCTGCCATACGTATTACCCGAGTCCTCAGCTATCGATTCAATTAAATCCAAAAGCACCTGCTCTTGTTCATCGGGTTTGGCAGGTTCATAGTAATAGCTACTCATACTAACCTCTAAAACACGACACAATTCAGTGATAGTGTAATCTGCGTTTGCTTTCTTCAATTCTTTCATTACTTTAAATTTTGATTGTCGCGAATGAAGAAAGCGGTGGCTTTTTTTAATATGTCATTATCCTTTAAAGCACGCTTCAGCTGCTTCTCTAGTAATTGAATACGCTGCTGTTCAGGTGTAAGTGCTTGTACATTTTCAGGGCTCTTACCATCTAGTTCAGATAAATATTGTTGCTTCCAACGTGATACTGCTGACTTTCCAGCGCCAGACATTTCTTCAATTTGTTTATTGGTATAGCCTTCTTCTACCATTAATTTGGCATATTCGAGTTTCTGCTGTGCACTGAGTATTACTTTTGATTTCCTGGTCATATTGATACCTTTTCGGTTTAACTCATTTTACGCTATAAACCTCTCCAGTTTCATTAGACCATTACATAGCGTGCCGTGAAGCTTTTAGAAAAGATAAAACCCTCAAACGGCTAATTCCTCTTATAGAAGAAGTACTAAATGCAGGAGAGATCACTCCACCTAAGCCTTATGATGATGTGCAGCCGCCGGCATTACCAGAGCCAGAATCTATTGGTGATTCAGGTCACCGTTCAAGTTAGGAATAGATTATGAGCATGTGTGTTGTAGTAACCGAAGCCGTACCGCCAAGATTAAGAGGGCGGTTAGCTGTTTGGCTATTAGAAATTCGAGCTGGTGTTTATGTCGGCGATGTTGGCAGAAAAATACGAGAGATGATTTGGCATCAAGTCCAAGAGTTAGCAGAGCAAGGAAATGTTGTAATGGCGTGGAGTACAAATACGGAATCGGGTTTTGACTTTATTACTTATGGTAAAAATGCACGAATGCCAATTGATTTAGAAGGTTTAAGATTAGTTAAGTTCACTCCAATTACGCAAGAAATACCGACTGATAAATAACTGTTTTGCTCTTTAAAAATCTGGTAGATTTTACTTAGCTATTTTTATTTAATTAAAACAAGCATATACTCTTAGAGTGTTCCCCGTACCCACGGGGCTGAACCGGTACATCTAGATATCTTCAGATGTGATTTATTGTGTTCCCCGTACCCACGGGGCTGAACCGGTGAGGAGATTTACGGTCTCACCCTTATCTGTGTGTTCCCCGTACCCACGGGGCTGAACCGTGGGACCAGATGTACCTGCATTGCTGATAGTGGTGTTCCCCGTACCCACGGGGCTGAACCGCCCATCAAAACGATGGGCTTTTTATTGCATTAGTGTTCCCCGTACCCACGGGGCTGAACCGACTCTGTAACTGGTGTTATGATTCCTACTTACGTGTTCCCCGTACCCACGGGGCTGAACCGTGCTTTGATTGTGAAACCAAGTGACTTCATACGTGTTCCCCGTACCCACGGGGCTGAACCGGCTGCTGGTGCCGGTTATTGGAATAAAATTAGGTGTTCCCCGTACCCACGGGGCTGAACCGGGAGCTTCAGGCTCTAGGCGGCTCTTTTGATAGTGTTCCCCGTACCCACGGGGCTGAACCGTATGTTTTAGGTGAAATAACATGCCGTGAGGAGTGTTCCCCGTACCCACGGGGCTGAACCGCTGCATGAGTGCTATAGCCAAGTCGTACAAAGGTGTTCCCCGTACCCACGGGGCTGAACCGCAGCGAGACAAGCTTGACGTGCTAGAAACCGAGTGTTCCCCGTACCCACGGGGCTGAACCGCCACCCTAAATGTTTAGCGTATATGCTTAAGCGTGTTCCCCGTACCCACGGGGCTGAACCGCTATAAAAAAATGGAAGTGGACGGTGAGCAAAGTGTTCCCCGTACCCACGGGGCTGAACCGCCTATTTTTTCGCCGCTCTCGGTAAATGCTGGGTGTTCCCCGTACCCACGGGGCTGAACCGATGATCTAAATATGCTTGGATTACCTCATACCGTGTTCCCCGTACCCACGGGGCTGAACCGTTAACCGCCAATGCGAAAGCAGAGGTGATAGGGTGTTCCCCGTACCCACGGGGCTGAACCGCCTTGCCTTGCTTGCAGTTGCTGCAGTCTCTGGTGTTCCCCGTACCCACGGGGCTGAACCGTTTTTTTATTGATATTTTTTTGCTTTTCAACAGTGTTCCCCGTACCCACGGGGCTGAACCGACTCACACCGGTGCGCTCTATTGCATCATTAAGTGTTCCCCGTACCCACGGGGCTGAACCGCGTTAAAAAATCACGGGTAAAAGGTTAACGTAGTGTTCCCCGTACCCACGGGGCTGAACCGCGATAATGACTAACCATGAAAAGGCTTTGGATGTGTTCCCCGTACCCACGGGGCTGAACCGTTATGAGTAAATTAAATGATGTTTTTAACGGTGTGTTCCCCGTACCCACGGGGCTGAACCGATCAAAACACTCGCAGTGTAGAGCAAATGACAGTGTTCCCCGTACCCACGGGGCTGAACCGCTTTAACAAGTCATAGCTTGGCATGTAATAACGTGTTCCCCGTACCCACGGGGCTGAACCGCTGCAAACGCTGCAAGATTAAGATCATCTATTGGTGTTCCCCGTACCCACGGGGCTGAACCGTCCATGCAACGATTCATCCATCGCGTCCAATTCGTGTTCCCCGTACCCACGGGGCTGAAGGGTGGACGATTATGACGCAGGATGAAGCTAAGTCGTGTTCCCCGTACCCACGGGGCTGAACCGCGGTTTACCGCCAGCTAAAAACAAGTTGTTAAGGTGTTCCCCGTACCCACGGGGCTGAACCGTGTTTTGGACGGTTTTGTTGGTGGCATAATTGGTGTTCCCCGTACCCACGGGGCTGAACCGTGTATATATATCATCACCACGAATTACACTAAGTGTTCCCCGTACCCACGGGGCTGAACCGCATATGCATGCTTAGAAAGACAATATCTTGTTGGTAAAACTCAACTACCGGTTCACTGCCGCACAGGCAGCTTAGAAAAGGCGTGCGTGATAGTGAAGGGCAATAGCAATGTTCACTGCCTAATAGGCAGCTTAGAAATAACCTTTGCCAAGCTGAACAACTCCAATCTAGTTCACTGCCGCACAGGCAGCTTAGAAAATTGAGGGGAAGAGATTAGATATGCGCTCAGTGTTCACTGCCGCACAGGCAGCTTAGAAAGTTAGAGACTGTTACACTATTTCCTGCCCCATGTTCACTGCCGCACAGGCAGCTTAGAAAGTTATTGAATCAAACCCACTTAAAACAGGTGTGTTCACTGCCGCACAGGCAGCTTAGAAAATGTAAATGACTCCTTAGTTTGATATATCAAAGTTCACTGCCGCACAGGCAGCTTAGAAAGCTCTCAAATATTTCGGCAAACGTTTGCGATAGTTCAAGGTTTGAGGAGCAAGGTTTATATTCAATGGAAAAAGTAAGTACAGGATGGCTTGCTCACTCGGCGTTTAGAAAATAAGCCGAAGGGATAGAAGAATACAGGAGCCGTATACGAGGCCCGTACGTACGGTTCTGTGAGAGGGATGAGGCAAAAGCCTCACCCTACTCGATGTGCCTGTAATAAAGTTTAGCCTGTTAGCTTATCGCTTGTGCGACTCGATTATTTTTATGCCGATGTTTTAACGTATACATGCTCGGCTAAGGTTAAACTGGTTGGGTAAGTGGGAGTCGTTTTGCTGCTGGGCAATTATTATTTAGGGCATACCCATAGAAATGGCTGAGGGACGTTTGAAGTTTAATGTACTAGCATAAAGCAGAGCTTAATGGCTATGTAGCCATCAAGCTCTACTAACAGCTTGTTATTCAACCGTGGCTGTTAAACCACGACGTTTAAGTAAGGCTGATGTGTCTGGCTCTTGGCCACGAAATGCTTTAAACGATTCCATCAGTTCACGCGAGTTACCGACTTCTAAAATTTCTTTACGGTATTTGTCACCTAGTTCACGTTTTAAGCCACCTTGCTCTTGTACATAAGCAAATGCATCAGCTGCTAAAATTTCACTCCACATGTAGGCATAGTAGCCTGCAGAGTAACCGCCCCCCATTGAATGAGAAAAGAATGCAGACTTATAACGCGGCGGCACAAATGGCACGTTAACGCCGTGTTTTGTTAAAACATCTTGCTCAAATTTTTCAATATCTTGCAGTGGGGCATCTGCTGGTAATGAATGCCATTCCATATCTAATAAAGCGGCAGATACATATTCTAATGTATCAAAACCTTGGTTAAAGCTTCTTGATTTAATTACTTTTTCAAGTAATTCATCCGGAATAGGCTCGCTTGTTTGATAATGTTTAGCATAGTTAGCAATTACTTCAGGGTGCATTGCCCAATCTTCTTCAAACGTAGACGGGAATTCAACAAAGTCTCTTGATACTGACGTACCAGATAAGGTTGGGTATTTTACTTTTGAAAGCATACCATGCAGGCCATGGCCAAGCTCATGGAACATAGTGGTTGTTTCATCGTAGCTAATAAGTGTCGGCTCACCTTTGGCGCCTTTTTGAATGTTCATAACATTCACAACAACAGGTTTTTGCCCATGCAAGCCAGACTGTTTAACAAACGAGCTCATCCATGCGCCGCCACGTTTACCTTCACGCGCAAAATAATCAGCAAAAAAGATAGCTAGGCTTTCACCATTTGCGTCAAATACTTCATATGCTTTTACATCTGGGTGATACACAGGTAGATCGTTACGTGGCTTAAATGTAATGCCATACAAACGATTCATGGTAAAAAATACACCGTCTTCTAATACACGGTTAAACTCAAAATATTCTTTTACTGCTTTTTCATCAAGGTTGTACTTATCTTGACGTACTTGCTCGGCATAATATAACCAATCCCATGGTTTAAGTTCGAACTGCTCTGCAGATGCATTTATTTTTTCTTGAATATCGGCAGCTTCTAACGCTACATTTTGAGTTAGCCTTGGCACCATGCTAGCAAACATATCAAATACAGCTTGTGGTTTTTTAGCCATTTGCGACTCTAAACCAAATTCAGCCCAGCTGTTGTAGCCAAGTAGCTTTGCTTTTTGTGCTCTTAATTTAACTAGTTGCGCAACAATGTCGCGATTACTAAATTCACCATCTAGCGCGCGCTCTGAAGATGCACGCCACACTTTCTCGCGTAAATCACGGTTTTGTAATGAAGCTAAAACAGGCTGGCGAGTGGTATTGGTGATTTTAATTAAATACTGCCCTTCGTGGCCGGCTTCTGCGGCTGCATTCGCAAATTGTTCAATTTGACCTGTCGATAAGCCAGCTAACTCTTTTTGGTCTTTTACGATGACAACATTACTTTTACTTAGCGCAAGTAAGTTTTGTGAAAACTGTGTCGTTAAGGTTGATAGCGATGAGTTAATATCACGTATTTGCTGCTTTTGTTCATCATTAAGCTGAGCGCCTGAGCGCACAAAACGTTTATAGTAAACGTCTAATAGTCGTGTTTCTTGCGCTGTTAATGCTAAAGAGTCTGTTTTTTCAAAAAGTGTGGCTACTTTTTTAAATAACGCATCATTTAAAAAGATGTTGTCTCTGTGCGCTGCAAGCTTTGGTGCAAGTTCTTTTTGAAGCTCACGACGCGCTGGGTTTGAGCTAGAGCCTGCAAGGTTGTAAAAAATGCTGCTTGCACGCGTTAATAACTCGCCACTTTGCTCAAGTGCCACGATGGTGTTTTCAAAAGTCGTAGGGGCTGTATTATTAATAATGTCTTGTACTTGCGCCATTTGCTGCGCCATACCTTGATTAAAGGCAGGTAAAAAATGCTCATCTTTGATGACTGCAAAGTCAGGGGTTTCGTACTGTAGTGTGCTTTTTTCTAATAATGGGTTGGTAGCTTGTTGTGCTTGCGCTGAAATACTTTGCGCAGTTGTTTGTTGTTTGTTGTCAGCGTTTACATTTGGCTCAGAGCAGCCCGAAAGTAATAACGCCGAGCTGATTGCCGTGGCGAGTAAAGTTTTCATATTTACATTCTCTTATTATTGTAACCAGTCGTTACCTTGTCATTAATCAAGTAAGAGTACGTTGACTTAAATGTAACTACACTTAGGTTGCGATAAAGTCTGAATTAACTGCGACGAGCTGTTAAGTTATATGCCCCATAGTGCATTTTTTGACGAGCGAGTAAAATATAAAGCAGTAAATAGGAGGGGCGTTGAGTGACTTAAATACGCCAGCGATGCTTAATTTATTTACCTATCTAGTTATTTATCGACGCACGTCTTTTGGTGCGCCACCTTTTGGCCAGTCATCCGCTTTATTGGCAAAAATAGGGCGTTCTAAATGTGAAAAGTAATAAGCAATATCAACAGCTTGTTGCTCGGTTAACATGCCTTCTTGGCCCAATGGCATATTTCCTTTAATAAATGCCGCTGCGGTGTAAGTGCGTGCCATACCCGCACCATCATTAAACGACTGACTGCCGGCAATGGCTGGGAACATGTAAGTATTATTAGGATATAAGCCTTGACCGTCTAGTTGGTGACAACTTGCACAGTGCTGAACGTAAAGAGTTTTTCCGTTATCGGCGTTTGGTATTAGCTCTTTATTAATAGTGACAAAACCTGTGTTGTCTTGCAGATCGTCTTTGGTTTTTATATTTTGTGATAAAAAGTTCATGTAGCTGACAATAGCCTGCATAGGCACTGAATTAGTAGGCAGTGGCTGGCCGTTCATGGAACGTTGAAAACAGCCATTAATTCTGTCTTCAATGGTGTTTATTTTTGCATTACGTGAACGATACTTTGGATATACCACATTCATGCCCACATAAGGCGCGACTTTGGCTACACGCCCTTCATTAAGATGGCAAGTGCTACAATTGAGCTTATTATTTACGTTATTGGGAAGTTGTTTATAGGTATCAATAATTAATAAGCGCCCATAACGAATTAAATCCGACTCAGGGCTGGCATCGAGCTCATGAATAGCGGGCGTTACTAGAGTGTTAGGGTGATTTGCTGATAAGTTTATAATTGTGGGCGCATTACTTAACGCTTTTTGCACAAGTGATTGTGTTTGCGCTTCTTGCGAGCATACGGGCAAAGTAAATAACGTCGCGAATAAAACACTTAAATGAACTTTAAACATAATTAAAACCTAAATAAAAAGAATAAAACGACAGTGCCATTATTGCTGCAATGTGGCTGAGTATTTTAATACCGCTGAATTAGTTAGGTGAATCAGTAAACCGTTACCCACTATCATTAAAATATAGTTAACGATTACTTAAAGGGTTAATAATTTAGTTAGTTTGATTATTGAACAGCAGTGCTTAGGTGGAGGTGTCATTAGTTTGTGATTAATTTATATAAGTTTGGTATGCATAGCCAAATGATTATGAACCATAACGCTATGCAAAGTGAGGTGTTTTTTGACTATTTTATTTACAGTTATAATCCATAATTTTGTGTGATAAAGCGCTAAGTATGTCCACTACTTTAAAACTTGCTTGCTCCATAAGAGATACTTTTTCTACAGCAGTATTGATATCGCCTAATTGGAATGCTTCTAAAGCAGCAAAGCCATTCTTATGGACATCTTCATGTGGTTGCTCTAATGCTTTAAAGTCGTTAATGCTTGAATATTTTAATGCACCTTCACCTTGGTAATACCATTTACCTAAACGACACATGGTATGATCAGAAAAGTCTTCTGCAGTCTTATTTGATTGGCCTAAAATGACTTTATAAATATCGTATTTCCATACAATGTGATCCATTTTTACTGTTTGAATAAATGCATCGGCACTTGAATTAACAATAACGCTATACATATTTTGTGATAGTTCAACCACTTTTTTAGCGGTAGCATCAATTTCTGATGAGCTATTTGCAATGCCATCACTTTCTTCGCTAACGTTAGTAATGTTAGTTACAACGCTTTGCATTTGCTCATTGACCTTAGCTATTAAATTAGAGATCTCGTTAGATGCATCAGAAGAGCGCTGAGCGAGCGTCCTTACTTCATCTGCCACAACAGCAAAGCCTCGTCCTTGCTCTCCGGCTCTAGCGGCCTCGATGGCCGCATTGAGTGCAAGTAAATTTGTTTGATCAGAAATCCCTTTAATTATGTTTACAAAATCATTAATTCCGATTGTTACTGACTGCAATTCTTTAACGGATTTAGTGGCTGATTTTGTATCTCTTGAGATATTATGTGTTGACGATGAAGTCGTTGCTAACATATCTAAAATTGTATCAAGTAATTCTTGGGATGACTTAAGTGACGTAATATCATTAATTAGTTTATGTGAAGTTGAGGCTAAGCTTTCTCTGATGTCACTAATTAAATCAGATGACTGTAATGATAATGTGTTTAATTCACGCTGTTTTACAAAGGCTGTATCATTTGCTATTTCATTGTCGTTTTGTTGTGATTGCTCGCTGTTTGCTGCTAACAATTGCGCTTCAAGCTTTTCATTGGTTTTTTTTAATTGAATTAACTCGTTATTTAACTCATTAATTTTGTTTTTATATTTTGAATTGAACAGCATGTAGACCCCAATTTAAACACAGAAAATAAATGTATATTTTTTATTAAATTTACCTGAGCATTGATTACTTTATTCGATTTTTTACGGGGGTGGAATTGACGTCCACCCAGGTCGATTTTTATAAAAGTAAGTTACAACACTATAATAGATGCTTTATAACCTTTTGGTAAATAAACTTTTCTTTTAATGCTTATAATAAGCTTGTTTAAGGTGAACACTGCTTTAGAAGTTAGTACTTCCTAATTGATTTACTCAACTGGGCTTGAAACTCATCAGGGAATAAAATTGTGCCGTCGTCTTCTTCGGTAGGGAACACGGCCACCAGTAAGTCGTCTTCTTCAAGGCCAGGTGTCCAGCGGCTAAACCAATCGTTTGTTGGAATTGCTTTAGGTGTACAGCCTTGCCATTCGCCGGTTGCCCAGGCTTGTGCGAACTCTCGTGTTGGCCATACCGGCACGCAATCGTCGTCCTCGTTAGTGAGCATTACGCAGCCGTCGTCATCGTTTAAAATCCACACTTGCTTAAATTGCTGCACAGTTTCGTACATGTATGCGAGTCGTTTTTTTGCGCCAAGGCCTAAAATTACGTCGTGTTGTTCTGTGTTATTTGCTGTTGTCATAATTTGCTTACTCTAAGTTTATGGCTTGGTATTAAGTGTAAGTATATCGAGTTATATGACAGTGTGGTGAAAAGTTATTATTTAATTTACCCTATATAGATCTAATTTACGGCTCTGTAAGTATAAGTTTTATTATTAATTTGAGCGTTCATTCAAAAATACCCTTGAATGTTTACCAAATGGCCGCATTTACACACCATACTTGCTATATAGGTTGAGCATTTAGTGCTTAGCCATTCCCACACAAAGGATCCACAATGTCGATTGATTTACTTGCCCCGTATAAATTAAACAGTACTATTGAACTTAAAAACCGCATATTAATGGCGCCGTTAACGCGCAGTATGGCTGATGATAACCTAGTGCCAACTCAAGCTATGGTTGACTACTACGCGCGCCGTGCAGATACAGGGTTAATTATTAGCGAAGCGACAATTATTCGCCCAGACGCGCAAGGCTATCCTAATACGCCGGGTTTATTTACTAGTGAGCAAATTCAGGGCTGGAAAAAAGTAACCGACGCAGTACATACCAATGGGGGCAAAATATTTGCCCAGCTTTGGCATGTTGGCCGTGTTGCTCACCCACACTTTTTTGATGGCGATGTACTTGCGCCATCAGCAATTGGTGTAGAAGGGACAGTTCCGCGCATGCGTGAGCTTACTTACATTACGCCAAAAGCGGCAACCACAGATGATATTAAAAGCTTAGTAGCCGATTACGCAAAAGCAGCTGAAAACGCAATAGAAGCAGGCTTCGACGGCATAGAAATTCACGGTGCTAACGGTTATTTAATTGATCAGTTTTTACATTATGCAGCAAATGAGCGCAATGATGAATACGGCCAAACGCCTGAGAACATGGCGCGTTTTGCGCTTGAAGTAACCGAGGCAGTTATTGCTGTCGTTGGAAACGAACGTACCGCTATTCGTGTAACGCCGGGTGCTTATTTTAATATGACCGAGGATAGCCGCGACAAAGCTGTATTTGATTATTTGTTAGCTGAATTAGACACAAAAGATCTTGCTTACTTACATGGTGGAATTTTTGACGACAGCATGCGTTTTGACTCGCTTGAAGGCAAAAATACCTCTGAATTTTTACGCGCAGGCTACAAAGGTACGTTAGTAGGTGTGGGTAGCTATAGTTTTGAAACAGCAAAAGAGGCGATTAACGACGCTAAGTTTGACTTAATTGCCATTGGTCGCCCACTTATTGCAAACCCAGACTACATAAGCAAAATTAGTAATAATCAACCGCTGGTAGAATACAATGCCGATATGCTTAGCGAGCTGGTGTAACTATTAGTTTTATAATTATTTAAAACGATTTTTAAGACAACCCATAAGCTTACTTTTGGGTTGTCTTTTTTTGTACATATTCCTGCCATAAATTTCCCATATTTGTTTAATTTTTATGTAAATAAAGTTCATCCCCGTTGTCATATTTAAAACTCATACTGCTCCCGTTTTCATAATAATTAATTTTTAATAATTAAAACTAAACGGGACAACAATGTACGCTTTAAAAAACAAATCGCTTTTGAGCATGGCTATAGCCATGGCTGTATCAACATCTGTTTATGCAAACGACAAAACTATAGAAGAAATAACCGTAGTCGCTAAGCCTACCAGCTACGCTAACAACGTTATTGAGCCTGCAATGCTTGAGCAACAAAGTTCGGTAGCAAGTATATTGTCGGTGATTGATAATTTACCGGGTATTAGCATAAACGAAGGTGATGCATTTGGTGGTGACGACTGGTCTACCACAATTACAATGCGTGGTTTTAGTATTGACGGTAACCAACAGCAATTAGGGATGACAGTAGATGGCATACCCAATGGTGGCTCTAATTACGGTGGCGGCGCTAAAGCAAACCGTTACCTAGACAGCGAAAACTTGGCTACAGTTGAAGTAGGCCAAGGTACGTCTGATATTAAATCGGCATCGCTGGAAGCGCTAGGCGGTACATTTAATTTTGTAAGTAAAGATCCCAGTCTCGAAAAAGGCACTACGTTTGCCTATACATCGGGCAGCCACGACGCCTCGCGTTATTATATTAAGCACGAAACAGGCACTGTTTTTGATAATACCCAAGCATACGTAAGCTACTCGCAAACCGACACCAGCCGTTGGATTGGCTCGGGAAGTAATGGCGGTAAAGACAACCAACATGCTGAGCTTAAGTTTGTATCTAATTTTAACGATTTAACCCTAACCGGACGTTTATCTTACGACGATGTAAGCGAAACTAACTACAACAGCGTGAGTATTGAACAATTTGAGCAAACACCTAATTGGGATCAATTAACGTGGAACTGGACAGGGGTTCCGCATTTTGATCAAATGTTTGCCGAAGGTTGGGGGACGCTACGTGAAAATACCTTAGGTTATTTAAAGTTTGAATATGCAATTTCGCCCACATCACTATTAACGATCAGCCCTTATTATCATAAAAACTCGGGGCGTGGTGACTGGATCCCACCATATTTAACAACCCCAGTTGATGAAAACGGCGAGCCAACAACACAAGGCGGTACTAATGCTGGCTCTTATGGTTTTGCTGATAGCGAGGGTAACCCACTTGCACCTAACTCAGGCTGTACAGCAAGTTTAAGTTGGCCGTGGGAGTCGGGGCCTGATTTAAATCCGGCATGTTACGACGATACAGCAACGCCCGTTATGTCTTATCGCCATACCCATTACAATAAAGATCGTTTAGGCGTAACCGCTAACTATCAAGCGACGTTTGGTGATCACGATATTGAGGCTGGTTTTTGGTATGAGCAAAGCGAGCGAGAAGAGTCGCGTGATTGGCACAAAGTAATTGATGCACGTATTTTTCATCATTTTGAAAACACCCCTTACTGGACTCAGTACAAAAATACCTTTGATACAGATACGTTCAAATGGTACATCCAAGACTCTATTAACTTAGGTGATTTAACCTTAAATATTGGCGCTAAACAGTATTTAGTTGAGTTACAAAAGTACGACCACTTTGCTAACGAAAGCTCAGATAAAGTAGACAGCGACTCTGATGTTTTATTTAGTGGTGGTGCGCTGTACCAGTTAAATAACGATACCGAACTATTTGCAAGTTACAGCGAAAACTTTGCTGCAATTAAAGACGGGGTGCTAGAGCGCGACAGTTCAACACTGACTGAAATAGAGCCAGAAACAGCAAAAAACATTGATTTTGGGGTACGCTACCAAGCCGATAAATTAACGCTTAGCGCAACGGCCTACAGCGTTAAGTTTGATAACCGCATTACCTTTATTGCACCTGGCAGTGATTCAGGCGGAATTGACTACACTATTGGCACTAATGGGTCATACATAAATGTAGGGGGCATCGATTCTAAGGGGTTAGAGCTTTCTGCTAGTTATATGCTCACACCAAGCTGGAGTGTTTATTCGTCGTATACCAATAGCAGCTCTGAATATTCGTCTGATGATCCAAATGCATATGACTCACAAGGTGTATTACTACAAGATAATGATGGCAATACTGCAGCGCCGAGCTTTAAAAAAGGCGATAGTTTAATAGATACATCGGAAGATTTATTGGTTGTATCTACCGATTACTTTAGTGACGGCTTTCGTGTTGGTTTGTCGGCTAAATACACAGGTGAGCGTTTAGGTGCATGGCAAGACGAAGGCACGCGAGCACGCAATAAAGTAGACGGCTACACGGTACTCGACTTTAATGCCGGCTACTCAACCGATGTAAACGCAGGGCCGTTTAAAGCCATTGATCTCTCGTTTGTGGTTTATAACATAACTGATAAAAGCTACTTAGCAGGTGGTACAGGTAATGGGGCTACTTACTTTATTGGTGCGCCTCGTACTGCTGCGGTTACCTTTACTGCAGATTTTTAAGTCGTAATGTAAATTATTTTAAGCCCATTACTAATGGGCTTTTTGTTATAAAAATAGGCCGATAACAATATGAAAACGATTTTAAAAGTAAGTGCATTTAGTTTAATTGCCCTAGCAAGCGACTTTGCAGCGGCAGTACAAAATACGACACAAAATGTCGTGTTGGTAACGCTTGACGGTGTGCGCTGGCAAGAGGTGTTTAGTGGTGCAGATAAAAACCTTATTAATAATTCCGATTTTGTTAAAAAACCAGAGCAGCTAAATACAGAGTTTTGGCATAACAGCCCTGCAAAACGCCAACAACTGCTGATGCCGTTTATTACCCAGATTGTGGCTAAGCAAGGGATAATAATGGGTAATAGAGAGCAAGGCTCTAACATGTCGGTAAGTAACCCGTGGTATTTTTCGTATCCCGGTTATAACGAAATACTTAGCGGTGAGGTAGATGAAGGTATTAATAGTAACAATAAAATTCCTAACCCAAATCACACTATATTAGAGCGTTTGGAGCACCAACCCGCGTTTAAAAATAACACCGCCTTATTTGGTAGCTGGGATGTATTTCCTTCAATACTTAATACTGAGCGCAGTAAGGTATATGTTAATGCCGGATTTATGCCAATTGAGGAGGATTTATTTGAAAATGCGCCACTTTTAAATGCCATGCAAAATGAAATTCCGAGCCCTTGGAGCAATGTACGATTAGACAGTTTTACTTATCGGTTTGCTAAGGCGTATATGTTAGCTAAAAAACCAAAATTATTAGTAATAAGTTTATGAGAGACCGACGACTTTGCTCACGATGGTGATTACCACGCGTATTTAAAATCGGCAAAACAAAGTGATGCTTTTATAGCTGATTTATGGAATACCATTCAAACAACACCAGGTTATAAAAATAACACTACCCTCATTATTACCACAGATCATGGCCGTGGTAGTAACGCAAGCGACTGGCAACATCACAGTTCAAAACGCGCCTTAGCAGCACTGCATTTAGGCGAAAATAAGTTTCCCGAGGGAATTGTAGGCTCCGAACATATTTGGCTTGCCGCTATTGGCCCTGCCATAAAAGGCCAAGGCTTAGTTAAAACAGCTACTGAGCTTAAACAAACGCAAATTGCCGCAACAGTGTTAAAGGCGCTTGGGCAAAACCCAAAGCAAATAAATGCCAATATGGCACCGGCTATTAATGAGATTTTAAAATGAAAATAATAGCCGCGGTAGTATTAACCAACTTACTTGTAAGCTTTAGTGCTTTGAGTGCTCCCTCTAAAATATTATTTGGCTCGTGCGGGCATCAAGATAAAAGCATTCCTATATTCGATGCCATAAACAAAGAACAGAGCGATTTATTTATATTTTTAGGCGACAATATTTATGGCGATACCAATAATATGAGCGTACTTGCCGATAAATATCAGCGCTTAGGGGCAAAGCCCGGTTTTAAAACACTAAAAGCGCAAACGCCTATTATAGCTATGTGGGATGACCACGATTATGGCCAAAACGATGCCGGTAAAGAATATCCGCATAAAGAAGAGTCGCGGCAAATTATGCTCGATTTTTGGCAAGAACCTGCAAACTCAGCACGACGCACTCGCCCCGATGGTATTTATACCTCGTATACCTATGGTGAAGGTGAGCAAATTGTGCAGGTGATTATGCCAGATTTGCGCTGGAACCGAGATGCGCTAAACACAGTAAGTAAGTTGGAGTACGCCACTAAGCGTAAACTAAATAATCAAGGTCCGTATAGCCCAAGTCATGTTAAAGGCGCATCAATGCTTGGTGAGGCGCAGTGGCAATGGCTTGAACAAGAGCTTAAAAAGCCCGCGGCTATAAAGCTAATTGCCTCAAGCTTACAGCTACTTCCCGATTTTACAGGGTGGGAGTCGTGGGCTAATTTCCCCGACGATCGAAAGCGTTTATTTACACTGATCAAAAAGCATAAAGTAAACGGCGTAGTTATTATTAGCGGCGATACTCACTGGGGCGAAATTTCACAGTATAAGCACAACCTTGACTACCCACTAATAGAAGTGACCAGTTCTGGCCTAACCGAAAAATGGAAAAATGTAAGCCCTAACACACACCGAATAGGGGACTTTACCCACCAGGTTAATTACGGCGATTTAAGCATAGACTGGCAACAAGCCGACCCGTCAATTTCATTACAGCTCAAAGATATTGATGGTAAAGCAATAATGCAAAGTCAGTTTAAACTCTCAAGCATTAGCCCTTATTAATTATCGCCCTTATAAAACGCACAGTAAATAGCATCACTACTGTGCGTATAAAATTTAACTAACCCGCTGATTTATTAAAGCCAATTTGCGCTAATCGCTACCCCTGTAATTGAAAATATCTTACACTCGTTTTATCTCAAGCAAGGACAGGTAAGTATGCTCAATATTATTCAATCAAACCGTATGGAAGCACTGCAAGCGCAGTTTCATCAGTTATTAAAAACCAACCCATTAGCAAGCCCATTCGACAAAGAAGTGGTACTGGTGCAGTCACCGGGTATGTCGCAGTGGCTAAAAATTGGTTTGAGCGAAAACTTAGGTGTAGCGGCGCAGGTGGATTTTCCGCTGCCTTCGAGCTTTATTTGGCAGTTGTATCAGCAACTTTTACCAAATGTACCTAAAGAGTCGGCGTTTAATAAACCCAACCTTGCATGGAAACTGTTTGCTATTTTACCAAGCTGTATTGATGAGCCACTGTATTTACCGCTAAAAACCTATTTAGAGGGCGATATTGACGGCCAAAAAACCTTTGCCTTGTGTGAAAAAATAGCCGACGTGTACGACCAATATTTAATGTACCGCCCGCATTGGATAGCCACATGGGATAGTGGTACAGATGAACTTGATGATGTTGATGTAACTATTGCCCCGTGGCAACCTGATTTATGGCGACGCATTGTAAAATTAAGCCAAGAGCTTGGGCAAAGTCAGTTTCATCGCGCTAATATGCAAGGACAGCTACTAGCAGCGCTTGAAACAATGGACAACAGTTTACTGCCACAACGCATTAGCTTGTTTGGTATATCGGCCATTGCCAGCTCGCAGCTTGAAGTATTTACAGCGCTGAGTGAAAAAACAGAGGTGTTTTTATTCTTTTTTAATCCCAGTGCGCATTATTGGGGCGATATTATTGATGAAAAAACAGCGGCTAAAATAAGTGCAAAGTACGCCAAAATGCCGCTGGTGGAAGCACAACAAAAAAAGCAAACTAATCCCGATGAAGAATACTACTTTATAGGCAACCCACTGTTATCCTCGTGGGGGAAATTAGGTCGCGATTACTTTGAGCAGCTAGTACAGCTAGATGCTCGTTGGATTGATGGCTTTATTGATGTGTTTGACGACACCTTACTTGGGCAAATACAAAGCGAGATTTATCAGCTAGCGTTTAAAGGTGAGTCACTGACCGATAACAAAGAGTGGTTTATAAACGACGAAGGTAAATTGCCTATAAGTGCAACCGACACCAGTATTACGTTAAGCGATTGCCATACACCGCTTCGAGAAGTTGAGCGCCTGCACGACTACTTACTTAATTTATTTAATCAAAACCCCGAACTAACCCCCAAAGACATAATAGTGATGATGCCCGATGTAGGTACTTACAGCCCGTACATTGAAGCCGTATTTGGTGGCGCACAAGGTAGCCGCTTTATTCCTTACGCATTGGCCGATTTAGCCATAGAGCAAGAAAAGCCCGTGCTTAGCTCGTTTGCGAGTTTAGCTAATTTACCGTTTTCGCGCTTTGGTGTGTCGGATATTCTCGATTTATTACAAGTGACGCAAATAGCCGAAAAATTTGGCCTTGAGGCACACGAGTACGAGCAAATTCAATATTGGCTGGAACGTGTTGGCGTTAAATGGGGTATAAATGCCGAGCATAAAAGTAGCTTTGATTTACCCGCTATCGATTTAAACACTTGGCAACACGGGCTTAACCGTTTATTGCTAGGTATTGCCATGCGCGACGAACAATGCCCGTTTAACGGCATTTATAGCGCCGATGAAGTAGAGGGCATGGCGCTCGAAACGCTTAATAAGCTAGTGCACTTTATTGATGTGCTACAAAGCTTTAAAGAGCAATTAACGCCCGACGATACGCTTACCAATAAAGCGCATATTTTAAGCGAGCTACTTAGTGCAATTTACGAGAGTGAAAGCGACGACAGCTGGGATTTGTTAGTGCTGCAAAACGTGCTCGAAGAGTTACAAAAGCATCATAATAATGGTGATTACAGCAAAGCGGTGTCGCAGCGTATTGTTAGTTACTTAATTAAACAAGGCATTCAAAAAAAAGGCGTAGGGCAGCGCTTTTTAGTGGGGCAAGTTAACTTTTGTACCCTAATGCCAATGCGCGCCGTGCCATTTAAAGTGGTGTGTATGCTGGGTTTGAATGATGCCGACTACCCGCGTAACGTACAGCCGATTGGTTTTGACTTAGTGCCTTATTCTAAAAAACAAAAAGGTGACCGATCACGTAAATTAGATGATCGTTACTTATTTTTAGAAGCGCTACTCAGTGCCCGCGATAACTTATACATGAGTTACATTGGTCGCTCGTGTTTTGACAACCAACCGCGCATGCCATCAACCCTTGTGAGCGAGTTGCT
This sequence comes from Pseudoalteromonas sp. JB197, assembly GCF_002332205.1. Classification (NCBI taxonomy): domain Bacteria; kingdom Pseudomonadati; phylum Pseudomonadota; class Gammaproteobacteria; order Alteromonadales; family Pseudoalteromonadaceae; genus Pseudoalteromonas; species Pseudoalteromonas sp. JB197. Next base: position 1,595,458 of record NZ_NRGZ01000001.1, on the reverse strand, counting down.
AGAATATATTGGGCGTAGCTTTGCATTAAGCGACGACAGCGAAAAAACACTGCCAGAGTGTTTAATTAGCCAGCAGCATTTACAGCCCTTTAATAGCCATTATTATTTAGCCAATGAGCAAGCAAACACTGTGCTGAGCAACCACAGCTATAATCCAATTTGGCTGCCAAGTGAGTCAATAACCCCACAAGTCGTGAGCGCGCTTAATGCAACACCGCCTGAGCAGTTAGAGCTCGATGTGTTTATTCGCAGTGTTTGCAACGCCCAAGAAAGCTTTTATCAACAAAGTTTAGGATTGCGATTACCGCAATTTAACGAAGTAGTAAAAGACGAAGAGCCCTTTAGCCTAGATGCATTGCGCCGCTATTTTTACCTTGATGAAATACTCGAAGCCAACATTAACGAGCTGCCACTTAGTACAGAACAAATATTGCAACGCGGCGAACTACCACAAGCCAACGTAGGTAGCTTAATATTTGAGAGCATGCAGCACCGAGTAGACGCATTGGCAGGGCAAGTGAAAGAGCAAATTAAAGGGGGCAAAAGCGACCCTATAGAGGTAGCCCTCGAACTAGAAAACACTAAAATAGAAGGCTGGTTAAACCATATTTATTTGCAAAAACAAGTGTTTTATCGCAGCGCTAGTATAAAAGCGAAAGATTTAATTAAAGGCTTTATTTATCACCTAGTAGCGCAAAGTATGGAGCAACAAGTAGAAACGCTAATACTTGGGCTTGATAAACAAGTTACCTTTGCGCCAATAAGTAAAACCGATGCCGATGCATTGTTACTTGATTGGTTTGAGTTATACAAAGCACTGCGCAACGAACCCGTGGCGTTTTTTCCGGTAAGTGGTTACGAGTACGTAAAAAGCGGCGGCGATATAGCAAAAGCCATGAGTAAATTTAGCCCGCAATACATAGGGAGAGGCGAGGGTGAAAACCCCTATATTCGCTTAACGGTACAATCGCTCAACGATTGCCAAGACGAGTTTATACAGTGGAGCGATAAATTACTCGCCCCGTTATTTGCACACGCTAAGGAGAGTGACCATGCAAGCGCTTAATCCACTTACTATGCCACTAACAGGGCAAAGCTTAATTGAAGCCAGTGCCGGTACGGGTAAAACGTATACAATTACTGGCCTATATTTACGTTACTTATTGGGAATGCAAATAGCCGATGATGCAAACTCGCTATTAAATAAGCCGCTAAGCGTTGAGCAAATACTGGTGGTAACTTTTACCGATGCTGCCACGCAAGAAATTAAAGACCGCGTGCGTAATCGCATTATCACCGCGCGCGATGCACTTCTTGGGCAAGATCCAAAAGATGAGCTTATAGCAGGAGTTATAGCTGCCGTTGATGATAAACACCGCGCCTTTGATTTACTCGATGCAGCGGCTAAATCGATGGACGAAGCGGCTATTTTTACCATTCATGGCTTTTGTCAGCGCATGCTAAAACAACACGCGTTTGAGTCGGGTGTTGCGTTTAACTTAGAATTTATTTTGGATGAGCGCGACATATTGCTCGAAACCATTAAAGATTTTTGGCGCGCCTTTGTATATCCACTCAATAAAGAAAAAACCGATGCTATTTTAGGTGTATTTTCCGCGCCAGAAGCTTTGTTTGGCAAAGTGACGAGTATTTTAAATAAAGCCAATGCGCAAATTACCCCGCAAGTAAACTTAGATGACGTATGGCAAGCGCGTGACGAGTATATAAGCCTAATACCTGCATTTAAAAAAGCGGTATTAGAGCAAGAGTTTATAGCTGCGATTAAAGGCTCGGGCTTAAGTGGTTCTAAAACGCCAGGGCGCAAAGGCAGCCTTGCAGCACTTGAAGCCTTTTGTTTAGGCGGCGATTTGTTTTTTGAATTTGGTACTAGTAAATATTCGTTTGAGGTATGGAGTAGTGAAAACTTAAGCGATATAAGTAACTATAAAAAAAATCAGCCGCTATTTACACATCCGCTATTAACTGAATTCGACCAACTTGCTGCACTTAATAATACCATAAACCAAGGGCTAGCAATTGCTGTAGTGCAGCATGCGGCAAAGTGGGTAAAAGCAGCCGTAATAAAGCGCAAGCAAGAGCAAAGCGTGATCACCCCAGATGATTTACTTAGCAATTTACACAGCGCATTAAATAACGAGCAAGGCAATGTACTGGAGCAAAAAATTGCTCAGTTGTTTCCGGTGGCTATGATAGATGAGTTTCAAGATACCGATCCGATTCAGTATGGTATTTTTAGTAAAATTTACCAGCAAGAGCACACTACACTGGCGATGATTGGCGATCCTAAACAAGCTATTTATGGTTTTAGGGGCGCAGACATTTTTACCTATATTGGTGCCAAGGAAGCGGTGCAAAAACAGCAGCAATTTACGCTAGGCACTAACTTTCGATCTAGCAGCGATGTAGTAAGCAGCGTAAACAGCTTATTTGGTAAGCACGCTAACAGTTTTATTTATAACGATGCCATACCGTTTAATGCAGTAGCAGCTAAAGGTAAAAAAGCTGACGAGTCGTTTTTGATTGACGGACAAGCAGCCACTGCGTTTGAATTTTGTGTATTTAGCGACACCGCCGCAGATGAAAAAAACAAGCCGACAGGCAAAGCCATTGGGCAGCAGCACTTAGCCACCTTTTTTGCCAATAAAATAGTCACTTTACTAACGCAGGCCGAGCAAGGGCGAGCCTGTATTGGTGAACAGCCAGTAAGCGCTGCAGATATTTGTATATTAGTGCGCGACCGTGTTGAAGCGCAAATAATGAAAAAGGCCTTAAGCAACGCTAAAATTGCCAGCGTGTATTTATCGCGCGAGAGTGTGTTTAGCCAAGAGCTTAGCCATCACTTACTTAATTTTTTAACTGCGTTGCATGGCCAGTATGATGAGTCGCTATTACGTGGGGTGTTAGCAGGGCCGTTATTTTGTTTAAGCTATAACGAAATATATGCACTGGCAGATGACGAGGCACAATGGCAAGAGCACTTAAACTTTTTTGCGCAACTTAACCATATTTGGAACAAGCAAGGCGCTATGGCAATGCTTGAGCGCTTAATGAGCCACAATCAACTTAGTGCTAAATGGCAAGGCTTAGGCTACAACGTTGAGCGCTGGCTTACCGACTTTAGGCACCTTGGCGAAATACTACAGCAAAAACAAATTGAGCTTGAGGGCACACTGCGTTTACTGCGCTGGTTTGCACAAAAGGTAAGCCAGCAAGATGGCGAAACAGTGCAAGTACGCCTAGAGAGTGACGCTAATTTAGTTAAAATAGTGACTATGCACGCCTCAAAAGGGCTTGAGTATCCGCTGGTATTTATGCCCTTTGCTAGTGGCTATCGTGAAACAAAAGAAGCGCTGTATCATAATAATGGCACACTAATTTACGATTTAAGTAAAGGGGATGACGCACTGCAAAAAGCAGAGCAAGAGCGCCTTGCCGAAGATTTACGCTTACTGTATGTAGCACTCACTCGCGCGGTACACTTTTGTGCTATTGGCATGTATAACATTGGCCAGGGGCAAAGTAGCCGTTTGGCAATACAAAGCAGCGCCCTGGGGCATGTGTTATTTGCAGGGCTTGAAATTACGAGCAGTCAAATTTGGCGTAACCATTTAGCCGATTTTTGCAGCGAGCATACAGGTATGGATTATCAGCAATTCACCTCAGAGGATTTATTAGCTCAAGGTACTTTAAGCTTTAATAATAACGTTGATGCTCAGCAAACATTGAGTATAAATAATGTAACGGCCAATATTGAGCGTAATTGGCGAGCAACTAGCTTTAGTGCGCTGAGCTTTAAAAAGCATATCGACCACCTAGCGCCTGGGCGCAGTGATGAGGATCATGAAAAAGATGAATTTGCCGTACAAGAAGACGAAGCACCTTCTGCGTATAGCTTTCCTAAAGGGGCAAAACCGGGGAGTTGTTTACACGAAATTTTTGAGCAAATAGATTTTACTAGCCCAATAGAGCACCCAGTTAATAAAGAGCACAATTTAGCAGACGTTATTAAACGCAGCCTAGCGAAGTACCATATTAGTGAACACTGGCAAGATGTTACTCAGCAGTGGATATTAGACGTTCTTGCTTGCCCGCTTAATGGCGATAGCAATGTTAATGCTGATGCCTCAGGTAATAGTACCTCAGGTAATAGTACCTCAGGTAATAATATCTCAGGTAACAGCTCTTTAGTTAATAGTAATGGCCTGAGCTTAAGCCAACTAGCGCCAAGCGATTGCCTAGTAGAAATGGAGTTTAACTTACCGCTTAAAAGTTTAAGTGCGCCGCAGCTTAATGAAATTCTTATAAAACATTTTGGTTTTGAGCACAGTAAGCTCGAATTTAGCCACGTAAAAGGGCTGTTAAAAGGTTTTATCGATTTAATATTTTGCCACCAAGGTAAATATTATATTTTAGATTATAAATCTAATTACTTAGGTAGTAACGCTGCTGATTACGAGCACGATATGCTTGAGCAAGCCATGAGTAGCCACCAGTACCATTTACAGTATTTAATTTACACCGTAGCGCTGCATCGTTTGCTAAAACAGCGTATAGCTGATTACTCAGTTGAAACTCATTTAGGCGGCGTGTATTACACCTTTTTACGCGGCATGCCAGCTGGGCAAGGTGTGTACTTTAAAAAGCTCACCACTGAGCAAGTGACTATTTTAGATGGTTTGTTTAGCCAAGGAGCCATGTTATGAGTGAACTAAATAATCAACCGGGCCTTTTTGATCAAGAGTTTGATCAAGAGTTTGATCAAGAGTTTGATCAAGAGTTAGATCAGGAGCTTGAGCTAAATGAGCAAAACCCTACTTTAAGCACAGCAGTGCCTTTACTTACCTATTTACTTAGCGAAAACCGCATTCGCATTGTGGATGTAAAGTTAGCTGAAATGCTCAGTAAAAGTAACAGCGATAGTGAAAAGGTGGACAATGAGATGTTTTATCTGGTGCTATTACTGTGTTTATCGCAGCAAAGCCAGCATAGTTGTTTAACCTTAAGCGAGGTTGATTGGAGTAACCCTTTTAATTTACGCAGCAGCGACGTTAGTAAAGCACAAGGGAGCGTGCCAGATAAGCTAAGCCCGTTTAGTGAAGAGTTTAATTATGAGCAGGTGCTTAGCTATTTACAAAACCATACAAGCGTTGGAGACAACAAACCACTGCAACTGTTTAATCAACGCCTTTATTTTGCGCGCCTTGCCGGATACGAGCAAACATTAGCGAGCCGTTTACTAACAATGAGCGAGCGTAAACTTAATATAAATAATGAGTTATTAGCTGCGCTACTTAATGAGTATTTTACACCCGATGTAAACATTACCACCGATTGGCAAAAAGTAGCCTGTGCTATTGCAGCCACCAAAGGTTTTAGCGTTATTACTGGCGGCCCAGGTACTGGTAAAACGACCACTGTGACTAAATTACTCGCCATTTTACAGTCGCTTTATAAAACTGCGCCACTGAGTATTAAGCTGGTGGCACCTACAGGTAAAGCTGCAGCGCGTTTAAGCGAATCAATTTTAGGCGCTAAAGATAAGCTCACTAATATACCCGCTGATATTAAAACGTTAATCCCCGAAAGTGCACAAACTATTCACCGATTATTAGGGGTAAAACCCTTTACCAATAAATTTAGGCACAATAAAGCGAATCCACTGCATTTAGATGTGTTGATTATAGATGAAGCCTCAATGGTCGACTTATCGCTGATGGCAAAACTAATTGAGGCATTACCTGCACATGCACGGTTAATACTCTTAGGTGATAAAGATCAGCTGGCCTCGGTAGACACCGGCAGCGTAATGAGCGACTTATGCCAAGGGTTAGTACTGGGGCAAACACCTGGTTATTCACCTGCACGATGTGATGAGCTAAATAACTTATGCTTTAACGGCGAAGCTAAATTAATAGCGCAAAGTAATAGCGCGTTTAAACTTGCCGATTGCATTGCATTTTTACAACACAGCTACCGCTTTGATGCACAAAGTGGTATTGGTCAACTTGCGTTAGCGGTAAATACCAATAACACAGGTGTTTTAAATTACGTTGAGCAAGAAAGTGTTGAGGGGCGTTTTAAGGATGTGATTTTAGATTACGACTTTATAGCTAAACCTATCGAAAAATTGGTTAAAAGCGCTGCAAGTAAATACACACATTACCTTAGTTTAATTGCTCAAGGTGCAAGCGTTGCAGAGGTGCATAAAGCCTTTGCAAGTTATCAGTTACTGGCCGCAGTACGTGAAGGTGATTACGGAGTTAATAGTTTAAATCAGCGTATTGAGCGCGTTTTACAACAACAAGGACTTATTACCCTAAGCCCGAATCAGCGTCATTATTCCGGTATGCCAATAATGGTAAGCCAAAACGATTATCAGCTTAAGTTGTTTAATGGCGACATTGGTATTTTAATGCCCGATGAAAGCGGCCAGCTTAAAGCACTATTTATAGACGAGCAGGGGAATCAACGCGCGTTTTCACCAGCACGCTTACCTGCGCACGACAAAGTATATGTAATGACTATACATAAATCACAAGGATCAGAGTTTAGCTACACCGCCATGGTATTGCCGCCGCTAAAACAAGCCCGCATGGGGATAAATAGGCAGTTAGTGTATACCGGCATAACGCGTGCTAAAAATACCTTTGAGCTGGTGGCAGATAAAAAAGTATTGTTACTGGCAATGAATAAAAGTGTGTCTAGGGCATCTGGTTTATATGAGCGTTTAAAGCTTGAATGATTAAGCTTTTAGGTGGGTGCAATAAAAAGGGTTTGCCATGGCAAACCCTTTTTATATATAACCTTTAAGTTAGCTCAGATTAATAGTAACCACTTCTTTGCTGGCATCTTCATCTTGTAAGCTATTAATTGGCACTTTTGGAATATCTGGTTTGTCTAGGGCAATATCGCCACCATCAATTACTTCGCCAGTTTGCAAATTAGTAAAATCAAATAACTGGTTATCTGCTAAATGCGACGGTACAACGTTCTGTATAGCGGTAAAAATACTTTCTATACGACCTGGGTGCTCTGCGTCCCACTTAGCTAACATATCTTTTGTGTGTTTACGCTGTAGGTTTTCTTGCGAGCCACATAAGTTACACGGAATAATAGGGTAGCCCTGTACAAACGCATATTGGCTAATATCGCTTTCTTTACAGTATGCAAGTGGGCGAATAACCATATGTTCACCGTTATCGCTCATTAGCTTAGCTGGCATACTTTTAAGTTTGCCGCCGTAAAACATATTTAAAAATAGGGTTTCTATCATGTCATCGCGATGATGGCCAAGCGCAATTTTAGTTGCACCTAACTCTTTAGCAGTACGGTATAAAATACCCCGGCGCAGGCGCGAACAAAGTGAACAAGTCGTTTTACCTTCAGGAATAATATCGGTCACTATGCTGTAGGTGTCTTCTTCTACAATTTTGTATTCAACATTTAGTTTATCTAGATACTGGGGTAAAACGTGCTCAGGAAAGCCAGGTTGCTTTTGATCTAAGTTAACAACAAATAGCTCAAACTTAATCGGTGCTACACGTTTTAAGTGTTGCAGCATGTCGAGCATAGTGTAGCTATCTTTGCCACCAGATAAGCACACCATAATGCGGTCGCCTTCTTCAATCATGTTAAAGTCCATGACGGCTTGACCTGTTTGGCGGCGTAAACGCTTTTGAAGCTTGGTTAAGTTAAATTGAGCTTTAGCTTGATCTGAATGAGACAATTACGCCCCCTTATTAAACAATACGGCAAAGTTATTTGCTAAAAATAAAGGGGCGCATTATATACTTAAAATGCCCGGTAACAAAATTTAATCTTTTGCGAGTGGGCTTATATAACCATCGGGTTTGAGTGCCAATACATCGCAATCTAGGCTATCAATTACATGCTCTGCAGTATTGCCTACTAAGGCCGCGCTTAAACCAGTACGCCCTACAGTGCCAATAACCACCAACTCGCTGTTTAAACGTTTTGCTACATCGGGAATAACGTCCTCAGGCAAACCCTCTTCAATAAAGCACTGCTCAGGGGGTAAATTAAACTCATCAGCCAGTGCATTAGTAGATTGATGATGATGTTTTTTAACCGACTCGTTATAAATGCCAGGGTTAAACTCAGGTATTTCTATGGCAATATTAATTGGTGTAGCAGGGTAGGCGTTCACCAAGTTTAGTTGGGCGTTGGCCAGTTCTGCTAAAAATTGTGCGTCTTTAATAATACGTTTATTAAGCGCTAAGTGTTGCTCGTTTTCGCTCACTGCATTAACAGCCGCTAAAATGTTGCCATTTGCAGGCCATGCCATTTGTTTTACAAATAAAACCGGAGATGGACATTTTCGTACTAAATGCCAATCGGTTGGGGTGAAAATAACGGCTTTAAGTGTACTGTGTTGATGAGTGCCTTTAATAACAAGGTCAAAGCTTTGCTCAATAACGGTATTAATAATGGCTTCGTACGGGCGATTGTGCCAAACAACTTGTGTATCAATATTAACATTTTGATAAGGCGATACTAAATCTTTTAACCAAAGCTCGCGGTCGTTTAACACGGCTTTGCGCATAGCTTCGCGCTCATCGCCAGAGAGCATAGTGGTCATTTCATAAGAAAAGTCGTAAACCGTCATAAAGGCGGTAATACTCGCACCAGATTTTTTAGCTAAATCAATCGAACGAGCTAAACCGTGCTGGTCGTCTTTGGTGGGGTCAATAACCGCAAGAATGCGTTTAATCGTGTTCATGTGCAAGCTCCATTCACTTTACGGGTGTACCTTGAGTGTAACGTAAATAGAGCACAGTGAAAGGGATAGCACAAATATTATTGTTCTAGATCAAACCATTTAATCGAATGGATTAAATGGTTTGAATATTACAACGTAAGTAGGCTAATTAGCGGGGCTTTACTATTGCAGCTGCTTTGGCCAGTGCATCGTTATCTAAAATAGTAATAAATTTGCCTTCAACTTTTATTAAATCGGCTTTTTGAAAGCGACTCAATAAACGGCTAATTGTTTCAACGGTTAAACCCAAGTAATTGCCAATTTCGCCGCGGGTCATGGTAAAGCGAAATTCTTTACGAGAAAAACCACGCTCACCAAAGCGTTCAGATAAGTTAAAAATAAAGCTGGCTAAGCGTTGCTCGGCAGATTTTTTGTTAAGCAGTAACAGCATTTCTTGGTCATAGGTAATTTCGCTACTCATTAAGCGCATTATTTGTTGGCGTAACTTAGGGAGTCTGCCTGCTAACTCGTCAAGGGTATCAAACGGAATTTCGCATACCATAGATGTTTCTAACGCTTGTGAAAAGCTTTGGTGCATCATTTTACTTATTGCATCAAAACCAACTAAGTCACCGGCTAAATGAAAACCTGTAATTTGCTCATCGCCTTGCTCAGATAAAGTATAAGATTTAAACGAACCCGAACGAACAGCATAAATAGCGTTTAATGGCGCGCCCGACTCAAACAAAAAGTCGCCTTTGTGTAATGGTTTTTTGCGCTCGATTATTTCGTCAAGCTTATCCATTTCTTGACCATTAAGAGAAAAGGGTAGGCATAACTGGCTGATACTGCAGTTATTACAGCTAATAGCACAATTACTTTTAGCACGACCTTGAGAAAAATCCATAAATTCAATCCGTTAAAATTCAAGCCACAATATGATCAATGTTAATGCACAAGCTTATCTGTTGCAATGATCAGTAAATAAATACCATACCAAATTATTACGCTGCCTAATATTATTCGCGTCCAAGGGTGATTAAATAGGGTGCTCAGTTTTTTTGCACTAACGCCTATTGTGATCATCGCGGGAAATGTACCTAGTGCAAAACACAGCATTACTAATGCACCATCAAGCGCATTTGCGCTGGTCATGGCCCAAGTAAGTGCTGAATAAACTAAACCACAGGGTAACCAGCCCCATAAAGCGCCGTATCCAAGTGCTTTAAATGGCGAGTTAATCGGCATTAAATATTTATTAAATTTAACTAGGTGTTGCCAAACTAAGGTTTTACCTACTTTTTCGAGCCATTGTAAGGTAGCTGCTAAGCGCATTATATATACCCCTACCAACAACATAAAAATGCCTGCTATAAAAGACAGTGATAATGCAAAAACAGAGTTTTGCGTGGCAAATTTACTGCTAATGCCTGCCACTAATGCGCCTGCAAGCATGTAACTCAGCGCTCGGCCTATATTATAAGCAAAAGAGTAAATGAGAGTTTGGCGTTTATTACTGGCTAATTGCAATGAGCTGGCTATGCCACCACACATTGCAATGCAATGGCCGCTGCCAATTAGGCCCATAAAAAAAGCACTGACAAAAATAGGGTCAATCATTACTTTTGTTATGCTGCTCTTTGTCATCTTCAAACAAGATACTATGGCCTTGTTTATTTAAATCAGAAAATTGCTCGCCTTTTACTGCCCAAAAAAATACTCCTATAGCTATTAGTACAAATAAAATAGCGATAGGAACTAAAATGTAAATTATGCTCATAACTTTAACAGCCTTAATGAGTTGCATATCACAATAATTGAGCTGGTCGACATACCAATAACAGCCATCCAAGGCGCTACCAGCCCCATTGCAGCTAACGGTAATATTGAGCCATTATACAATAAAGACAAAGTTAAGTTTTGTTTAATAATACGCCTAGTTTTTTTGGCAACTATTAATAGGTGCTCGATTGAGGCTAAATCGCTATTGAGCAAAACCACATCGGCGCTATTTTTTGAAATATCGGCCCCAGTTTCCATGGCGATTGATAAGTGCGCGCTGGCAAATACTGGGCTGTCGTTTACCCCATCACCTACCATGGCAACCACTTCACCTTGTGTTGACCATTGCTCAACCGCTGTTTGTTTGTCTTTAGGGCTACAGCCCGATTGCACGCTGTGTAATTTAAGTTTTTTAGCTATACGTTGCCCCGCATCAGACGCATCGCCAGTAAGCATATGACACGTTAACTTATGTGTGTGTAGAGCGTTAATTAACGTACTCGCATCATCTTTTATTTTATCGACAAAGTAAAAACGGGCAATAGGTTGCTGATTAATATACAAAGTTGCTTGCGCGTTAGTTTTTTTGCTATTAAACCAGCCACTTTTACCAATAGCATAATGAGTGTCGTTGTACTGTGCGCTGATCCCTTTGCCTGGATGTAATTGAATGTCGTTAAGTTTATGCCCTGGTACTTTATATTGGCTAAACGCACGGGCAATTGGGTGCTCTGAATAGCTCTCTAGTTGGGCTGCAATCTCAAGCACTTGATTTTTAGTGTACTCTTCGCTGAGTATATCGACCGCATCTAAGCTAAAGCGTCCTTGGGTTAGCGTGCCGGTTTTATCAAATGCGAATAAAGTGATTTTAGATAGAGTTTCGAGCACATGCGCTTGTTTTATTAAAATACCTTTACGAGTAAGGTTGGCTACCGAACAGGTTAATGCGGTTGGAATAGCTAAGCTTAGCGCGCAAGGACACGTAGCCACGAGTACAGAAATAGTGATCCAAAATGCTTGCTCAGGGGCAATTTGATACCAGCCAAATGCGGTTACCGATGCAAATATAAGTAACACAGCCACAAACCACTGAGCAACTTTATCTGTAATTTCTACTAGTTTAGGGCGTTTGGTAAGTGCATTGTGTTGTAGACGAATTATTTGATTTAGCAGCGTGCTTTGACCTATTTTATTGATTTTTATTTCAATAATACCGTCATGATTGACTGTGCCGGCGTAAACACTGTGATTAATAAACTTATTAACCGGCAGGTGCTCTCCGGTCATCATTGATTCATCAACGCTGGTTTTACCTTTAATTAAAATTCCATCGGCAGGAATGGTTTCGCCGGCTTTAATTAGAATAATATCGTTTAATTTAAGCTTTTTAGCGGCAATAATATGTTCTTGGCCATTTGCATCGAGAGTACGGGCGGTTAGTGGCAATAACTTTTGTAAGTTAGCTGTAAATTCACTGGCTTTTAATCGTGCTCTAAATTCTAGATATTTACCTAATAATAATAAAAAGGTGAACATACATACCGATTCAAAGTACACCTCGCCAACATTCATAATTGTGGCGTAAGAACTTGCGCCGTAAGCACCAAAAATAGCCAGCGAGACGGGTAAGTCCATATTAAGCTGTTTTGCTTTTAAACCATTAATGGCATTACTTAAAAAGGGCAGTGCGCTATATAAAATAACCGGAGAAGCTAAAACGAGGCTGATCCACCTAAAGTATTCCTCAAAATTACTGTCCATACCGGAGAACATGCCAAAGTACATAGCAAAGGCAAACATCATCACTTGCATGGTCATTAAACCGGCTACACCTAAGCGGCGAATATAGGCTTTTGCGGTTTGCTGTTTTTGCTGTGCTTCTAAGTCGGACTGAAACGGATAGGCTTTATAGCCAATTTTAGCAAGGCTAGTAATAATTTCGCTCAATGGGGTGGCGGTTTTATCCCATTGCACCATAGCGCGGTTAGTTGAGGTATTAACATCAACACGCTTTACTGTTTTTAAACTGAGTAATTGCTTTTCTATAAGCCATGCACAAGCTGCGCAGGTTATACCTTCTACGCTGAGCAATACTTCTGAGAAGTTGTCATTGGTCGTTATAAATTCGTCTTGAATATCTTCATTGTCGTAGCTTTTAATAAAGGCGAGTTGCTCTGGTACTAACTGCTCTACTTTACCAGCTTGAACGGTACGATATTTATAATAGTCGGTCATACCTTGATCAATAATGTTTTGCGCAACGGCTTGGCAGCCAATGCAACACATTGGCTGAGATTTATTATCAATTACTACGTGTGCGCTAAACCCGTTAGGTACACTTTCAAGGCAATGAAAGCAATTTATAGACATACTAAATACTACTTATAATTAGGCGTAACTAAAACAGCAAGGGTGGTTGGTAAGGTAATGTTTTCTTTTAGCTTCCAGCTACCATCAATAGGCTCAATAAATACCGAATAAGCACCGTCGGTAAACCCGTCAAGTAATGCGGTAAATTCTTGATTAGCATTAGGCGTTAGCGTGGCTTCAAAGTCATGCGCTTTAATTGTACGATGATAAAACGACAGTTTTAATGCATGTATGTTGCTCGTATCGCCTTTGGTAAATTTAAAACCAACGCGCTCACTGGTAACATTCAGCTCGCCATGTAAGTATAAAGCTTTTGCCTTATCAAACTTAGTAAGCTCTAAGTTAATTGCTTTGCCTTTTTTATAGTAGTCATCTATCACCATATCAGGGCCATTGCCTATGGCGGTAAAGAATAAGCTAATGCAGCCAATAATTGCAGCAGAGGGAAAAAAGATTAAAAACCAAGGCCAAAAATTTTTATACCACGGAGTAGGTTGCATAGTTACTCTAAAATAAAATGAAGATGCGGCTATACTATAATAAATATTTGTAAAAGACTAAAAAAAAGCCTCCGAGTGGAGGCTTTTTTGATCTGGATTAATCTATTGAATTTAAAAGGTTAAATATTCGTTAACGGCGTAACTATTTAGCTTGAGATAAGCTGTAAACGTAAGCCGTTAGTAGGTGTATTTTATCTTCACCTAAAATATCTTTCCACGCTGGCATTACACCGGCACGACCATGGTTAAGCGTTTCTTCAACAGCACGTTGAGAACCACCATATAACCAAACGTTGTCGGTTAGGTTAGGTGCACCAAAGGGTAAGTTGTGTGCAACAGAGCCTTTACCGTCAGCACCATGACATGCAGCACACATAGCCCATTTAGCTTCGCCGGCAGCAGCGTCTTTTTGGTTTACAGTACGACCTGAAAGGCTAAGTACATGAGCGGTCATTTCTTTAACGCCTTGCTCACCTAATGCAGCACCCCAAGGTGGCATTGCTGCTATACGCCCGTAAAGTAATGTTTCTTTAATTTTATCGGGTGTGCCGCCATATAACCAATCATTATCAGTTAGGTTAGGAAAGCCAGTACCACCACGCGCGTCAGAACCATGACACTGAGAACAGTTTTGTGCAAAAAGACGTTGGCCAATTTCAATTGCTAGCTGACCTTGTGTCTCGGCATGTTTTTCACCATTTTCAAGTGCAACTTGCTGTGCTGCGTCACCTTCAAATTTAGACTCAACCAATTTTACTACAGGTATTTGTGCCAGTTCATTAAAAATAGGACCAAAACGTGCATCTGCAACGCGGTACTCAGCGTCCAGTTTTACAAAGCGACCTTCTTCTTTAGCAAGTTCTACTGCTTCTTTAGACTCAGCCAAAGAAGTAATACCTTGGTTAGAACTAGTCCACTTACCTAACCCTTCCCAGTTACCTAAACCTGGGTAAGCTGCTAAGTAATAAACAGACCAAATAAATGTTGCAAAGAACATGTAAGTCCACCACTTTGGTAGTGGATTATTTAGCTCTTCAATTCCATCATATACATGTCCGCAGCTTTCACCTTCAGGTACACCAGCGTAGTTTTTTAAATTCCACACGAGTAAACCAAACAAAATGAACAAACATGATAGGGTTAATACAATAACCCAAATACTCCAAAAGCTAGTCATTTCTCAGACCCCTTTTCCTCGTTAGAGAGCGTATTGTTGTGTTTTTTTTCATCTTCGAAAATAACATTAGCAGCGTCTTTAAAACGTGTTTTACTACGTTTGCTGTATGCCCAAGCAACAATCACAATAAATAGTACTAAAATTACCAGAGTTAAAATGCCTCTGTATGTCCCATAATCCATAATTAGTTACTTCAAGTGGGTGCCAAGCTGTTGCAAATAAGCGATAAGGGCTTGCATTTCTGTTGCACCTTTACCGTCATTCATTGCATCAACTTTGGCAACATCAGCGATTAATTCTTCATCACTACCGTAACCTAAACCATCGTAACGGTCGGTACGGCTATCGATTCCAAATGTGTCACGGAAAATTTTAAGTTTATTCAAAGTCAAGCTTGTATCAAGCGTATTCTCTGCTAACCAAGGAAAGCCTGGCATGTTCGACTCAGGAACCACAGCACGTGGGTCAACTAAGTGAGCATAATGCCAGTCATCCGAATAACGTTTGCCTACACGAGCTAAGTCAGGACCAGTACGTTTAGAACCCCAAAGGAAAGGGTGATCCCAAACAGATTCACCAGCAACCGAATAGTGGCCATAACGCTCAACTTCGTCACGAAAAGGGCGGATCATTTGTGAGTGACAGTTAGAACAACCCTCACGTACATATAGATCTCGGCCTTCCATTTCAAGTGCCGTTAACGGACGTAGTCCGTCAACTGGTTTAGTTGTATCGTCTTGAAACATTAGCGGAGTAATTTCAACTAATGCACCAAAGCTAATTGCGAAAACGGTCAAGATAGCCATAAGGCCAATGTTTTTTTCGACTATTTCGTGTTTGTTTTGTGAATTTTTATTGCTCATTATCTCACTCCGTTATGCTAATTGTGCTTGTTCGTCTAATTGCAGCGAATCGTTCTTCGCTGCCACTGTACGATAAACGTTATAAGCCATAACTAGCATACCTACTACGATGAACACACCACCAATAAAGCGTATAACATAGAAAGGATGAGACGCCTCTAAAGACTGTACAAAGCTATACATTAATGTGCCATCAGAGTTAACTGCACGCCACATTAGACCTTGCATTACACCTGAGATCCACATTGCTACTATGTATAAAACAACACCAACAGTGTGTAACCAAAAATGTGTGTTAATTAATTTAACGCTGTACATACGACCTTGCGAGAATAGCGCAGGGATTAAGTGGTAAATAGCGCCGATAGATATCATTGCAACCCAACCTAATGCACCTGAGTGAACGTGTCCTACAGTCCAGTCGGTGTAATGAGAAAGCGCGTTTACAGATTTAATTGCCATCATTGGGCCTTCAAACGTAGACATACCGTAAAAAGATAATGAAACAACTAAGAAACGTAAAACAGGGTCAGTACGAAGCTTATGCCATGCACCAGACAACGTCATAATACCGTTAATCATGCCACCCCAAGATGGAACGAATAGGATAATAGACATAACCATACCTAAACTTTGCGTCCAATCAGGAAGCGCAGTGTAGTGAAGGTGATGAGGGCCTGCCCAAATATAAAGCGAAATAAGCGCCCAAAAGTGAACCACTGATAAGCGGTAAGAGTAAACCGGACGGCCTGCTTGTTTTGGTACAAAGTAATACATCATACCTAAAAAGCCAGCTGTTAATAAAAAGCCAACGGCATTGTGTCCGTACCACCACTGTACCATTGCATCAACTGCACCAGCATAAATGGAATACGATTTAGTTAACGACACAGGTACAGCCATACTGTTTACAATATGAAGTACAGCAACCGTAATGATAAAGCCAGCATAGAACCAGTTAGCTACATATATATGAGACACTTTACGCTTTGCGATTGTGCCCATAAATACTACGGCATAAGTTACCCATACAACGGCTATTAAAATATCAATTGGCCACTCAAGTTCTGCATATTCTTTAGAACTTGTAATACCCAAAGGTAGTGTAATAACAGCAAGCACAATAACAAGCTGCCAACCCCAAAATGTAAAGGCTGCTAATTTATCTGAAAGAAGGCGCGTTTGACAGGTACGTTGAACGACGTAATAAGACGTCGCAAAAAGTGCACTTGTACCAAATGCGAAAATAACTGCGTTCGTGTGTAACGGACGAAGTCGAGAGTATGTTAACCATGGTGTATCAAAGTTAAGTGCTGGCCAAGCTAGTTGGGCAGCAATCAGAACCCCAATACTCATGCCAACGATGCCCCAAATCACTGTCATAATAGCGAATTGGCGTACAACTTTATAGTTGTACTCAGTGTGTGATGCTACTGTCTGGCTCATTTTCTGGCTTCCGCTGCAATAAATGCGTTTAGAAATGAATTACCCACCTAAAAAAAGTGGGGCCTACTATTACTTCACAAGCTTGCCATCTAAAACATTAAAAATACGATTATTTTAGAAAACAGACTCGAGAAACCCTTATTTTTTTGCGGTTGAAATGATAAAATTTTTGGCTTAAAAAAGATAGGTCAATTGCATAATATTATGACATCAATCAAACTTTACTAGCTTGCTGTTTACTTTTTGAGGTGAATTGTACGTTATTTGTAATAAAAGTGTGATTTGACCTTGTGACTATTAAATTAGTGCCAGCCATTATTTTTTGGATTTTGAGTACCCGCCATATGTATATATATAGAGTATGTTTGTTTTTTTTACTAATTTTTTTAGTTGCGTGTGATTATTCAAAGAGCAGCGATACACAACAATTAAAAAACCTTGCTTGCGAAGCAGGTTTACCCTGTACTTTTCCTAACGGCGTTAAAGTATGGCTTAGCGATGGTGATTTATCCCCCGAAACACCATTCTCTATATTTGCCGAGTTACCTAAAGGGCATGTTATTACGAATGCAAAACTTGAAGGCGTAACTATGTATATGGGGTATATTCCTCAGCAATTTAAGCGCTATGGCAACACTTGGCAAAGTGAAACTATGGTAGGTATTTGCGCTGAAAAAAATATGCTGTGGAAATTAATCCTTAACGTAACCGATGAGGCAACACAGCAAAGCAACTCGGTATATTATTATTTTTACGTTACTTACTAAACATGCCATTGCTTATATTGCTTATTAAGTAGCTTGCTTAATTTGCAGCAGGGAGATAAGCATTCTGGTTGAGATCAGTTTAGTTGTGCTTACTCTCTTTAAGTTAAGCGTTACTTTTTATTTCTTGGCGCAGAAAAGCTAAATCCACAGAGGGTTAGCTTTAGCGCAAGAAGATTAAGCCTACAATAAGAGTACTTCGTACGCTCACATCATTTTAGCTAGCACTTAGCACTCCTGCCTTTTGTAATTTTTACTTTCTCTTTTTAATTTCGAAAAATGCATCAATGGTATTTGGTTAATTAAGTGTACTACTAGGTTTGAGGCAATCATTGCTTCATTAAATTGGTGAATAGTTTACTTGTTTAATCTTGGCTGAATAAAAAATCTCTCCTTTAAAAGCTATATATGCGTTAAATCAGACTAATTAATTACTCAAAGCGCATAAATATAGTTATCAATTAACATCTAGTTTTACGGTTTTAATAACCTACTGTGATTAACTTGTTAAATTACCGGTAAAAGGTACATTGTTGAGTTAATTACATTTAATTACAAAGTCCATTAGTTTGATTTCACCTGTGCTTTTAATGTAGCGCAATGCATTTAGTGTATTGATTTTGAAGTGTATTTATTAATTAACAAGGAAACATAGTGTAACGTTTGTACCTTTTTTGGGTGTTGTGTTTTTCGGTTGGTTTTTAATTAGCCATTCGTTAAGTTTTTGTTCAGTTAATCACGCCTAAGTTGCTGTTTTCTGACTCACAATTCTTATAAAAGTGAGCATTACCATTTAGGTAAATTTTCAACAAGTAGGGTTCATCCATGAAAAAATCAACTCTTGGCTTAGCGGTTATCGCTGCTATTCCAATGTTCTCAAGTGTGCAAGTTTTAGCGGCTGACGAAGCGGCAAAATCAATTGAAAAAATTCAAGTAACAGGTTCTCGTATTAACCGTACAGATATGGAAACGGCTAGCCCTATTACAGTTATTGGCGATGACTTTATTGCAAAGAGTGGTTATACATCAGTTGCAGACGTGCTTTCTAATCAACCATCAGCGGCAGGGATGAGCTTAGGTGGTTCGAGTAATAATGGTTCAGGTGGCACTGCTACTGTAAACCTACGTGGTATGAGCTCCAAGCGTACCCTAGTATTATTAAATGGTCGTCGTATGGTTTCATCTGGAACTGGTGCAGATTCGTCTGTTGATTTAAATACGATTCCAGTTGCAATGATAAAGTCTATTGAAATTTTAAAAGACGGTGCTTCTGCAGTATATGGTTCAGATGCTATCGCTGGTGTTGTTAATATAATAACAAAAAAAGATTTTGAAGGCTCAGAAGTTAATGTAGAAGGTAGCCGCACTACAAAAGGCGATGGTAATAACTACGGTGTAAGTTTATTACACGGAATGCAAATTGCTGAAGGTAATTTAGTTGTAGGTGCACAGTATTCAAGCCGCGGCGAAATAATCCAATCAGACAGAAGCTTTGTAGAGCCAGGTCAATCATCATATATTCCTGAGGGAACACTTGGTAGTAAAATGCCAGATGGAAATGGTGGTTTTATAGACCGCAATAAAGGCTATGATTATTCGACTTCTAGCTATGCACAAACACCAAATGACTTGTACAGTATTTTTACTAGCTTTGATAAAGAGTTAGACTCAGATACAACATTTAATGTTGATTTGATGTATACGCGCCGTGATTCGACTCAACAACTTGCGCCACAGCCAGCAAGCATAGATTTAAAAACAACGAATTTAGATGCTGCTTATACAAGTGCTTTTGTAGATGGTAATGGTGTACTTGCAGATACCTTAGAGTACCGCCGTAGAATGGTTGATGCTGGTCCTCGTATTTATGAGCAAAAAACCGATACATATAGAGCGTCAGTTGCATTAATGGGTACACTAGACAATGATGCTAGCTGGGATGTAAGTGCTACTTATGGCCGTAATGATTCTAAGGATAAAGTTCAAAATTCTATCCATGCAAGTAATGTTGAGCAAAGCATTTATGCTAATCAAGCGCTTTGGTTTGCTGGCGATGCATTAAATCGTGATATGTTAGTGTCAGATGGTGCAATTTACACTGAGTCAAATGAAGGTGGTAACGAGCAGTTTATCCTAGCTGCAGGTTACAGTGCACTAACAGATAACGATATTGGTTATGCAATTGGTGTTGAAAACAGATTTGAGAGTGGTTATTACACTCCAGATATGATCACTCAACGTGGTGAAAGTACAGCTGCACAACAAGATCCAACTGAAGGTGATTACTCAGTACAGTCTGTGTATTTTGAAGCGTCTATGCCAGTGCTTGAGTCAGTAACAATTGAAGGTGCTGCACGTTACGATAACTACTCAACGTTTGGTGGTGCAACAACGTGGAAGCTTGGTGCAACTTGGAACGTCACAGATGAATTTATGGTTCGCTCTGTATTAGCGACTGGCTTTAGGGCACCTAATGTTGCTGAGCTTTTTGGTGGTAACTCAGGCTCATTCGATTACCTTGCAGATCCATGGGGTAATGAGCAAGACCCTCAAATCGAAGTAAATTACACCAGTGACAAAAACCTTAAAGCAGAAGAAAGTAAGTCATTTACTTTTGGTATGGTATGGGAAATTACTGATGGCTTATCAAGCACCATGGATTACTGGAAGTTTGATATAACTGATGCAATTACGCGTCTAGACGTTCAAAACGAAATGAGAAGTTGTTTTGCTGGTACGCTTGAGTCATGTTCAGCAATCAATATTACATCAACAGGTGATTTATCAAATATGAGTTCAGCATTAACAAATGTTGGCTCGCAAAAAACATCTGGTGTTGATTGGAATATCTCATATAAAGCAGATAACTATGCTATCAACCTTGATACAACATACTTAATCGAATTTGAACAAGATGATATTGATTACACAGGCACTATCGATGGCAATATCGGTGGCTATGCTAAAATCAAATCGAATCTATCTGTAAATTACGATGTAAGCGAAGCTTTAAGCTTTCTTTATAATGCAAGATTCGTTAAAGGAATGGATGGCGAGTATTACGGTGACTTCTTTAGCACTGACAATACTGTTTATCATGATATTTCTATGAGCTACAGCGTAAGTGATGATTTACGCATTACTGGTGGTATGAATAATATCTTTGATAAAGAGCCTGAGTCTGTATTAGGTGGTAATGATATGGGAACAGTTCCTGAGATATACGATGTAATTGGTTCGCGTATTTTTGCGAGTGTTAATTTTAAATTTTAATTAGCAGAATAAATATTTTAAGGCCTAGTTTTTACTAGGCCTTTTTTATTGAACAAAATACTTCAGGCAAGTACACTAAGGAGCTATATTACAAGGAGATTTAATTGTTAAAGCAAGATGAAAATTTATCTTTTATTATTGAACCGCAGCTGGGCCAACGCTCAGAGCAACGCCTTGATTTATACTTTTCTATTCCCAACGAAATGGGCGTGAATGCACAAACCCTTAGTGAAGAATCCTATTTTAATAATCAATTTAAATCTTATTTAGCTTATAACGCCAATAATATTCACCTACCGCTAGTGCGAAGCCGTTTTGTAAGTAAAAACAAAGGTGAGCAGCGAGATTACCGACAAAACCTCAATTTGTATTGTTATCAGGTGCGCTTGGCTATTGATGCAGATATTAAAGAAACCCTCAAAATAGAAGACCCTGATGAATTTTATCAACGGGCGGGTGAGCTGTGCGAGCAAAGCCAAAGCTTATTAAGAAAACTAAGACGTTATACCCCTGAAGATGAAAAGCTAATTTCATTTTACACCAATGCCGATAACTACCTTAGTTGGCAAATAGAGCAGTCGTTTTTAAAACTGCTAGATGAAGGGCCACGCAGTAGTGACTATGCCAAAGAGCGCAACGACTTAGTTAACTTTTGTAAGTCAGAAAATAGCTATCGAGAAGAGCAACAATATAATTCAGAATCAACCCTTAAAGATGCAAACCGCATTACTAATAAAATGCGGTTATTGCAGCGTTTAATTGAACATGGCGTAATTTTAAACCGCCAAACTCGCTATCTTAATAGTTATTTAAAACGTTTAGTTAAGGGCTCGGTAACCGCTGTAATTATGGCGTTAGTGATGATAGTTATACTCAATGCACGCGCAACTTTTACAGAAGTTACAGCAACATTAATCTTAATATTGGGGCTTATTTATGGCCTTCGCGAAATATTTAAAGAAGATATAACCCGAATTATTTGGCGCTCTATTGTGCGTGGGCGGCCTAAGTGGCGTTTTATTTTTAAAAATAGCGTGACTAAAGACAAAGTAGCGAGTCAGTTTATTTGGTTAGAATATACGCGCTTTAAAAAAATCCCCAAAGAAGTACGTGCTATTTTCTCCAAACGCCGCCAACAAAATAAGCTCGCTGCACAGTGGTTACACTTTGCTAGCGAAACACGTGTAAATGCCCGAGAGTTTTTACCGGGTTACGATAGCTTGCATCAAACACTGCAATTTAGCCTTGCGCCGTTTTCTCGCTATCTTAAAAAAGGTGAGGGTAAGTTATATCATCTTGAGAGTAATAAGGTTTCTAAGCAGGCTGTAGAGCGGCGTTATCAATTAAATATGGTATTAGTGCTAACCGAGCGAGATAAAAAGCTGTATCAGCGTTATAAAATAACCATGAACCGCAGTAAAATAGTTAATATTGAACTTATTTACTCTGATGACGGTACTAAGCAGGAATAACAAAGGCTGTAACCGGTTACATCCCATGTTATTCCTCTAAAGGGTTAGCGTTAGTTGTTTGCTAACCCTTTTTTGGTAAATAAAGTTACCTTGTTTGATACGAGTATAATTTCGATATTTTTCGCATCGTCACCCCAAACGCAGTTGGTATGCAGTGTTTTTTCTACGCAGTTATCAGCGCTTCCTAAAAAAACTTCAACTTCTGATTTATCCATACCAATTTTTATTTTTTCGTAGTTCTCAACATTTACTTTAGAACACGCCGCTAGGCTTAGCGTTGCTGCAATAATCAGGAGTTTTTTCATTGTTATTTCCTATGTGTTAAATAACTTAATGTTTGAATTTTCTAATTTGGACGATCATTCCCATTCTAGGGTGATCAAAATAGTGTATTTCTTCACTTATTACTCGTCTAAATTGTGAAAAACGAGCGGCTTCTATTTCACCACTATCGTGCTTTTGGCTAATATCGAAATTAGCGGTTATGTATAAATAATGGCGTAAATGTATTTTAAATAAACCGTCGAGTTCCCACTTCATAGTGGGTTCTTTAGGTGCATTAAAAAAGGAATCTTGCGAGTTAACCAAACTAACAAAGTCTGGGTTTGCATAACTTGGGGCGCTAGGCTCTGCACTTTTAATATGCTCACCAGCGATTAAATGCATGCTAGGTGCACGCGACTTACTTGCCCCTTCAAAACGCCAGCCAGTATGTAATAGTGGCGTTAACCCTTTGCGCTCTAGGGCTTGGCGTTGGCTGTTAAATTGCAGTTGTGTTGGTGCTAAAAGGTATGTTTGCTGCATTGTATCTTGTGCAGCTACAAGCGGTGTTACCGGTAGGTGTTCATAACTTTTTAAATAATCAATACTGTTATCACACACCCCAGATTGCTGTTTTGAGTTAACTAAAGAATCTGTAAAAGAGCGTTTTTCAAAGCGTGTATCGCCATCAATACACGCTTGCATAGCTTGCTCAGTGTAAAGTGGGGTGAGTAAATCAAGTGTGTTTTTATCTTCAATAGCTGGTTTTTTAAGGCTAAAGTCTTCTTGTAAGTACGGAGCAGGGCGTTGTTTAAATACCAGTACTTCTACTTCAAACCAGCGCTCAGCAATTGCGGTGCTGCTAAATAAGCAGCATAAAATAATAAGCGATTTTTTTAGCAACATTAATGGCTAACCTTTTTTTCGAAATCTGCAAGCATTGCAGTGACCATTTTCAAGCGTTCGCGGGCATTTGCCTCGCTAATAACAAAGCGCAGTTTATTTGCGCCATCCATTTTGTACACGCGCGGTGCACTTTGTATCAAGCCTATGATGAAGCTAGGATTAACCTTAGTGTTTTGGCTAAATTCAAAGTAACCACCTTTCGGGTTTGCCTCAATTTTTGTTATACCTAAATCACTTGCTCGCATTTTTAATTGCTGCAGGCTAAAGAGGTTTTTAGCCGCGTCGGGTAATAAGCCAAAGCGGTCGATTAATTCTACCTGCAATTCGTCCATATCGGCAACATTAGCACAACTAGCAACGCGCTTGTACATACCTAAACGTGCGTTCACATCGTAAATATAATCATCGGGTAATAAAGCCGGTAGCTTTAAGTCTACCTCAGTTTGTTTTTGCAAGAGGTTTTCAAGGGTGGGCTCTTTGCCTTCTCGCAATGCTTTTACTGCTTGTTCAAGCATTTCCATGTATAAGCTAAAGCCAATGGTTTGCATTTGTCCTGATTGATCATCACCTAAAAGTTCACCCGCACCACGAATTTCTAAATCGTGGGTTGCTAGTGCAAAACCTGCGCCTAAGTCTTCTAATGACTCTATTGCTTGTAAGCGTTTGCTTGCATCTTTAGAAAGAGCTTTAGGATCGCCTGTTAATAAGTAGGCATAAGCTTGGTGATGGCTGCGACCAACACGTCCACGTAATTGGTGTAACTGCGCTAAACCTAGTTTGTCGGCTCTATCCATAATTATGGTGTTAGCAGTTGGTATGTCAATACCGGTTTCTATTATAGTGGTACACACTAATACGTTGTATTTTTGGTGGTAAAAGTCAGCCATTATTTGCTCAAGCTCTTGCTCGCGCATTTGCCCATGTGCACTGGTTACGTTTGCCTCGGGCACCCATTCACTTATTTCTTGTGCTACGCGCTCAATTGTCTCTACGTTATTATGTAAAAAGTAAACTTGGCCACCGCGTTTAATTTCTCGCAGTACCGCTTCACGTATTAATTCTACATCGCGTTGGCGCACAAAGGTTTTTACTGCTAAACGCTTTGCAGGTGGAGTGGCAATAATAGATAAGTCGCGCATACCGCTCATGGCCATATTTAAGGTACGCGGGATAGGCGTTGCAGTTAAAGTGAGTATGTCGACATCGGCGCGTAGCGCTTTAATCTTCTCCTTTTGGCGCACCCCAAAGCGATGTTCTTCATCAACAATTAATAAGCCTAAATCGTTAAATATAATATCAGCCTGGATCAGCTTATGAGTACCAATGACAATATCGAGCTTGCCGTTGGCCATTTTTTCAAGCGTGTCTTTTTGCTCTTTAGGTGAGTTAAAACGCGACAATACACCTACCTCAATAGGAAAGTCGGCAAAACGGTCTTTAAAGTTTTCAAAGTGTTGTTGGGCAAGTAATGTTGTAGGCACCAAAATAGCTACTTGTTTGTTATCGTTAACAGCTACAAATGCGGCGCGCATGGCGACTTCGGTTTTACCAAAGCCTACATCGCCACACACTAAACGGTCCATGGCTTGTTTTGATTGCATATCGCCTAATACGGCTTCAATGGCATTGCGTTGATCGTCGGTTTCTTCAAACGGGAAGCTGTCGCTAAATTGGCGATAAGCTGGGGCATCGAGGGTAAATTTATTCCCTGGTTTTGCTTGGCGCTGAGCGTAAATATCAAGTAACTCAGCGGCTACATCGTGCACTTTTTCAGCAGCACGTTTTTTAGCTTTGTCCCATGCATCTGAGCCAAGTTTATGCAGTGGTGCACTAGCTTCTTCGCCGCCCGAATAACGGCTGAGCATATGCAGCGCCGAAACCGGTACATACAGTTTTGCTTCACTGGCGTAAGTAATGGTAACAAATTCGGTGATAATGCCTGCGGCATCTATGGTTTGCAAACCTTGATAGCGACCAACGCCGTGATCAAGATGTACAATAGGTTGGCCTTCTTTAAGTTCGGCTAAGTTACGAATTAGTGCATCTTGGCTGGCTTGGTATTTATGCTTACGGCGACGGCGCTGCGATACTTTTATGCCAAGCAGTTCTTGTTCGGTGATAATAGATAAACTAGGTTTAGTACCTAATACAACACTTTGCTCCAGTGGGCTAACAATTAGGCCAACATCGCTTTGGCTTTTTGTAAACTGCTCAAAACTAGTAAATTCTTTAAACTTTAAGCCGCTAGGTTTTAATACTCCCAGTAATGACTCGCGCCGGCCATCCGACTCTACGCTTAGTAAAATACGGCCTTTTTGCTTTTTTTGCGCCGCTACATAGTTTATAAACGCACCGTAAGGTTCGCTTTGTTTATGATCAATGCGAATAACAGGTAATTCACTAACAGTTAAATTTTTATTGCCTGCTTTTGTACCTAGTTTTGCTTGAGATAAGCGAATACGCGCATAATTCCCTAAATTAGCAAACAATTCATTAATGGGTTGATACAGCGCGCTTGGCTCTAATAATGGACGCAGTGGGTCTACGCGGCGGTTTTCATAGCGCACGTTTACGTCATGCCAAAAATTATCGGCGGCATGTTCTAAATCACCGAGCTGCATTACCGTTGTGGTTTCAGGTAGGTAATCAAAAATAGTGGCCAGTTGCTCGAAAAACAGTGGCATATAATATTCTATACCGGCGGGCCAATTACCTTTACTCACTTGCATGTAAACAGAATCTTGCTGCGCGCTGGCACCAAACTTCTCACGGTACGCTATTCTAAAGCGTTCAATGTCGGCTTCGTTAGTGGGAAATTCGTGTGCCGGGAGCAGTTCAATTTTATCTACTTTTTCATCTGAGCGCTGGGTTTCAACATCAAATAAACGAATGCTGTCGAGCTCGTCGTCAAAAAAGTCGAGTCTAAAAGGATGCGGGCTGCCCATAGGGTATAAGTCGACAATAGAGCCGCGAATGGCGTACTCGCCGTGCTCCATTACTTGCTGTACGTTTAAATAACCCGCTTGTTCTAAATTATTTCTGAAATTATGAGTATCGAGCTTATCACCCACCTTAAAGTTAATTGTGGACCCATAAATAAACGAAGCCGGGGCGGTGCGCAGCATTAAGGTAGAAACAGGGACAATTAAAACACTTTGTTGCTCGTTTTTGAGCGTATTTAAAGTGGCTAAACGGGCAGAAATAATATCTTGATGAGGAGAAAAATGGTCGTAAGGTAGGGTTTCCCAGTCAGGAAATATCATTACCGGGTTGTCGGGCAATAAATATTCTAGCTCGGTTTCAAGGCGCAGGGCGCTTGGCGTGTCTGGGGTTACAATTAATACTAAATTGTCTTGTTGTTTTACACCCTCAGCAATAGCAATGCTTAAACCGCTGCCGCTAAGTTGCCCCCATTGAATTTTATCTTTTTGAGATTTCA
Source organism: Pseudoalteromonas sp. JB197 (assembly GCF_002332205.1). Taxonomy (NCBI): domain Bacteria; kingdom Pseudomonadati; phylum Pseudomonadota; class Gammaproteobacteria; order Alteromonadales; family Pseudoalteromonadaceae; genus Pseudoalteromonas; species Pseudoalteromonas sp. JB197. The sequence continues at coordinate 1,568,465 of NZ_NRGZ01000001.1, read as the reverse complement.
CCCAAGGCAAGGCTGCCCATTGCTCAAACGCCATTTATTACTCCATTTATAAATTGGCCCTAATTTATTATGTAATAAGGGCCAAGTAATTTTATTTAATCGCGGTAAATTTTTGTTAAGTCTTGGTAGTGATCAATTCTGCGGTCGCGCAAATACGGCCAAATACGTCTTACGTTTTCGCTGCGCTGTTGATCAAGCTCAATTACTAAAATTTGCTCGTCAGTATTATTAGCCTCAGCAAGTAATTCACCTTGTGGCCCTGCAATAAAAGAGTTCCCCCAAAATTGAATCCCTTCGCTTTGCTCACTTGGGTCTTGCTCGACTCCAACGCGGTTACAACTAATTACCGGTACACCATTGGCAATCGCATGGGCGCGCTGGCTAATAACCCACGCATCTTTTTGGCGGGTTTGTTCATCGCTATCATCACGCGGATCCCAGCCTATTGCAGTTGGATAAATAAGTAGCTCAGCACCGGCCATTGCCATTAAGCGTGCAGCTTCAGGAAACCACTGATCCCAACATACTAATACGCCCAATTTACCTACTGAGGTTTGAATTGGCTCAAAGCCTAAATCGCCTGGAGTAAAGTAAAATTTTTCGTAAAAACCAGGGTCATCGGGAATATGCATTTTACGGTATTTACCGGCAATACTGCCGTCATTTTCAAGTACTACAGCGGTATTGTGATAAAGGCCGGTAGCACGTTTTTCAAATAACGACGCCACAATTACAATGCTTAACTCTTTTGCCAGCTCACCTAAAGTATGCGTGCTTGGGCCTGGAATGGTTTCGGCTAAATCAAACACGTCTACATCTTCGGTTTGGCAAAAGTACAGGCTACGGTGTAGCTCTTGCAGCACAACTAATTTAGCGCCTTTGCTGGCTGCTTCACGAATTGCGGCAATCGACTTTGCCATATTTTGCTCAGCATTATCGCTATTGCTTTGTTGTACGAGTGCAACGGTTAATTTTGCAGGGCTGGTCATTGAGCTGCTCCAGTTAAAAATCCACGTGGGAGTTGCATTGTTATACAGTGCAAACTGCCAAATTGTTCAATAATAGGTAGGCAATTAATGCCCACTATTGTGTGCTCTGGGTACGCTTGTTGAATTTGCGCTAAGGCGAGCTTATCGCTTACATCATCGTACGTTGGTACTAATACCGTATTATTAATAATTAAGTAGTTAGCATAGGTGGCAGGCAAACGTGTTTGCTCATCGTCATACACTGCTTTGGGCCAAGGTAAGGCAATTAAATTATATGGGGTGTTATCGGTAGTTTTAAAGCCTTGAAGCTGTTTTTCCATCGCATGCAGCGCGTTGTAATGCTCATCGGTTTTATCGTCGCACTGTAAATAAACAAGAGTATTGTTTGGTGCAAAGCGAACTAGCGTGTCTATGTGGCTGTCGGTGTCGTCGCCCGCTAAATAACCATGCTTAACCCATAAAAAGTCAGTTGCTCCTAAGTGCTGTTTTAACAGTGTTGCAATGTCACTTGGGGTTAAATTTGGGTTGCGGTTTTTATTGAGCAAACATTCACTGGTAGTAAGTAGTACGCCGTGTTCGTTTATTTCAATGCCACCGCCTTCAAGCACCATATCTACTGCTTGGTAGTCATTATTTGTATCGCTAAGCTCATTGACTAAAACACGGTTTATTTGATTATCTAAATTACTTGCAAATTTATTGCCCCAACCGTTAAAGGTAAAATCATACACTTTAAGCTGATTAGGGTTATTTATAGCGGCGCAAGTAAGGGGGCCGTGATCGCGTGCCCATGTATCATTTGTTGGTGTAACTACAAAGTGAACACAGTTTAAGGGGACGTTGGCGGCGTGCAATAGCGCAATAACATGCTCTTTTACAGGCTCACTGTGCGCTACAATAACTAACTGTTGTACTGCGGTAATATGTTTTGCAAGCGCTACATACACAGGCTCAACGCGTGCTAAGTTTTCAGCCCAATCGGTGTTTTTATGCGGCCAAGTTAGCATAACAGCGTCTTGCTCGGCCCATTCTGGTAAAAGTCTAAAATTCATGAGTAATTGATACAAATTAAGGTAGCGCTAGTTTAGCAGTTTGAGTGTACATGTCAGCTATTTATCATCTGCTTGCATGTTTTGTGATTGCTCTAATTGCTGGCGTTTTTTTAGTTGTCGGGTTTGCGCATGCAAACTGGCTCTAACGACTAGTTCTTGGTCGCTGTCTCTTATGGCTATAAAGAGTAAAGTGTATTGGTAATGCTCGGTATCGATTTTTTTAATTGCAACGACTTCGGTATAGCAATAAACAGCAGACGCTTCATGGTGTAAAAAAAGTTTAGTCCGAAACTTTTGCCCTAAAGAATAAACATCCTCTGTTGTAAATTTTACGCCACCGCCGCCATAACTATCGCAATAAATAGCGTTATCTTCGCTTTGCTCTGAGGAGAGAACATGGCTCATTATTAAGTCTATTTTACGTGATTGCGCTTGTAAAAAAACTGCTAGCTCTTGGGCAACATCACCTAAATTACGCAGTGGTCCAAGCGCGCTTTGCTCTAAGCTACTTACTTCATTAGCGAGTTTAAATAAAGGGGGAATGTCTGCGTCTAACTGGGTAAGGTTTTTTGGAACGGCGTTATCATCAACTATGTATAGGTTTACACGGTTACTTTCATCAATTTGAAAATATTGTTCAAACTCACTTAATCTTTGACTGTTCATAGCACTCTCCGCAACACATTTAAGTAATAATAGCGCCCTTAGTGCTAAATTACTAGAATATATGTTATTTTGAATAACTGCTTGAATACTTTATTTATATTCATTTTATAAATATAAAAAAACGGCCAACGTTATCCTAACATTGGCCGCTGGGGTATTGATTAATTTTTACCACTTTAATCATGGCACATAGATGCCGTATGGGGAGGAGACCATTACATCAGGTTATTTAAGCAGCTCGGTTAACTCATGTAAGTTTTTTACAACATGATCTGGTTTTTTAGCCAGTGGGTAAAGTGCTTTACCTGGGCGTGCAATAAAAGTGGTTTGTAAACCGGCTGCTTTTGCGCCGGCTACGTCCCAACCATGTGCTGCAACCATCATGGCTTCATTTGGTTTTACATTAAGTTTTTTAAGTACCCATTGGTACGCACGTAAATCAGGCTTGTACACTTTAATATCTTCAATGCTGTAGCGCTCGTCAAAATAATGGGTTAAACCAGCGCTTTCAAATTGTGCTTGTACGCCTTTATTTGAAGAGTTTGTTAGGCTAACCAGCTTATAACCTTGTGCTCTTAATGCAGCTAAACCTGCTTTTACGTCTGCGTGTGGAGGCAGTGTTAATAATGGTGTAACAATCGCGGTTTTTGCTTGCTCGCTGGTAATATTAATATTGTTGTTTTGTGCCACCATTATAATGACGCCACGCCAATTTGGCCAAAGTCTTGGTAATCGCCAATTACAGTTGATACCAACGAGTGGTGTAGCATAGTAGAAAACCACAATGGTAATAAATCCTCTCGCCCACCAAGTGCTTCGCCTATAGAAGCGCGCATTGAATCTAGATCAAGGAGTGTTTCGTTAACGTCAAAAATTAACACTTTAGGTTTATTTGAGGTTTGTTCGGCCATAGTATCTCCAGATAATAGGCTTGCGCCTAAAATTAATGAAAGGGTTAGGGTTTTTAGGGATGTTAATACAGACATTATTTACTCTCAGATTTTAAAGCGTTTAATACATCAAAAGGTTCAGCGCGTAGGGTGTAGTCTTCAGTTACAAATGCGTAAGTGATCACACCTTGTTGATTAATAACATAAGTGGCCGGTAGTGGTAGTTGAAAGCTTTTATCGCCGTAGTAGTGCTCAAATCAATACCAAATTCGGTATATAACGCTTGAATACGCTCATCGAGTGTAAACAATAAACCGAACTGCTTGGCTATTTTATTACTTACATCTGAAAGTACATCAAATTCAAGGTCGTTTTTTTGCGCCGTTGACAGTGTTTCATCAGGAAGTTGTGGTGAAATGGCAATTAACTGTGCATTTTGCGCTTTAAATTGTGGTAAGTAATCATTCAGGGCTTTTAACTCTAAATTGCAATAAGGGCACCAGCCACCACGGTAAAAGCTAATAATTACTGGGCCTTGTTTTAATAATGTCGCAAGTTCAACCGTGTTCTCTTGATGATTAGCCAAGCTAAAATTGGTAACTTTTTGCCCTACCTGTAATGCATTATCTTTAATGTGCTGGGCAATAAGCTCTGCGTTTGTCGTATTCATTAGTGCTATAACATCTGCAGGGAGCTTTGCTTCTTTTTGCACGTTATAGGCATCAATTTGCGCTTTTAAACTCATATATAACCTCAATAATTAAGTTACGTTAGATTATATAGTTTTAGTTATTTAAATATAGATTGCAAAAGTGAAAGCTTCATTCGAAAATATTAAACATTGAAAACCCAAAGTAGCTTTTTATGTATAACATAAGTGATTTAGAAACTTTTATAGCCGTAGTAGAGAATAAAGGTGTACTTGCCGCTGCGCGCGAGCAAGGTTTATCGCCAGCAACAGTGAGCCATCGCCTTAGTAAATTAGAGCGAGAGTTGTCTACTGTTTTAGTCTTTAGGGATAGTCGGCGAGTACGTTTATCGCCTGCAGGAGAGGTGTTTTACACGCGTGTGGGCGCTATTATTGAGGCACTGCACGATGCAGAGCATAGTATAGGTGCTCGCAGCTCAACTGCGAGTGGGTTGCTAAGGGTAACTATGCCACCGTGGATTTTTTCTAAGTATGTTATGCCTAAGCTCAGCGAGTTTGAAAGTGAATATCCTCAATTAAAACTCGACTTTTTAATTACGGACCACTTTATTAATGTGGTTGATGATGCTCAAGATGTGGCTATAAGAGTAGGGCAGTTTAACGACTCTGGCATGTTGTCGCGTAAAATAGTCAATAATAGCCGTGTGTTATGTGCAGCGCCTAGCTATATAAATAAACAGGGTATGCCAAGTAATTTAACCGAGCTTGCGGCGCATTATTGAAGACGTTATTTTATCGGGCGCACTGCGCTACGATAATTATAAAGGCTTTGGTGATACGGTTAACTTTAAACTAGCGGGTAACTGGTCGATTACTGACGATATATCACTGCGTGGTGCATTAAGCTCAGGTTTTAGAGCGCCGTCAATGCAGCAGCTGTATTTTAATAATATCAGTACTCAGTTTGTTGTTGATGATGTTACTGGCAACTTAGTTGCCGAAGAAGTCGGTACTTTTAGAAACGACTCAACATTAGCGCAAAGCTTAGGTATTCCAAAACTAACAGAAGAAAAGTCGCAAAACCGCAGCTTAGGTATAGTGTATAACGTAACAGACAACATTAACGTAACGCTCGACTATTACTCAATTGATATAGACGATCGTATAGTTATCAGTAATCGTTTAGGTAAAGGGTTGTCGCCAAGTCTTGACGCTGCATTAATAAGCTCAGGTGCTGGTGCGGGTCAGTTCTTTTTAAATGGTGCTGATACAGAAACGCAAGGTATTGACTTTGTTGCTACCTGGAACACTGAAGGGTTAGGCGGTACGCTTGATTTTACCTTAGCAGCTAACTTTACTAAAACCGATGTGGTGTCGTTATTTACCCCGGCAGGTTCAGGTTTAGAAACAGTACCGGTTGAGGACGTGTTCTCTGACCAAGAAATTTCGATTATTGAAGAATGGCAACCAGAGGATCGCATTAACTTAAGTGCGCTTTACCAACGTGATGACTGGACAGTTAATTTGTCACTTAATCGCTTTGGTGAGTACACAGTAGAAGATGGCGGCCGCCAGACTTACGGTGCCGAAATATTAACTGATGTTAAAGTAAATTACTTTATAACTGAGAACTTATCGGTAAATATTGGCGCAAATAACTTATTTGATGTCTACCCAGATGAAAATACTATAGGTAATTCACGTACTGGTACTATTGTAGACGCCCAAGGCAATACCATTGTAAGCAGCCCAGGGGTATTTAAATACTCTCGCCGTTCAGCCCCATTTGGCTTTAACGGTGCGTATTACTACCTAGGTGCAGAATACCGCTTTTAATTATAGATACTCCCATTTTTATACTTAATATAAAGCCCAGCATTTAAGAATGCTGGGCTTTTTTAATTGTTTAACCTGAACTCAGCTTTAGGTTGAGTTATTATCCAGAATTTAGGCTACTTACTGCTTTTTCATTCGGCTCATTTCAGCATGACAGCTTTGCATTGTTAGTAATGCTTTAGCTAGTACAGCTTCGCAGTCTGCGGGTTGTGGTTTTTTCATTGCATCTTTAATTTCTTCGAGGGTTTTATCCTCAACTTCTTCTAGCTCTTTAATATACGTATCGTCGTTATTGCTGCTAAATTTAGTGATAAGCGCAGTGTAAGCACGGCGCGCTTCTACCGCAAATGATGAGCCATCCTCACGTTCGCCTTGTTCATTAACAGCAAAAGGTTGTAAGCGTTCAACGGTTACCTTACGTGCATCAATCATGCGCTGGAAAAGGGCGGCAACAGCGGGATCTTTTACGTTCTGTTGGGCTTTTTCGTAAAAATCTATACCACTATTCATTACTTGGATGATGTCAGAAATATGATTTACTTCATTACTTTGATGGGTGTTCATAATGACCTCTCTTATAAATGAAATTAAATGTTCATTTATATAAAAGCAAAGGTTGTTCCACTATAAATACTTTCGTAATCATTTGTTTTTATTGGTATAAATGTATTTTTAGGATGATGTTTGCTTACTTGTTAGATTAAGTAAGCAAATTTTACAAAGCTTTTGTAACGGTATTACTTAAGTTCTTCAGCAACTTCGGCTACTTTTTGACGTAACCAAATATGACTAGCATCGCGATGTAACAACGGGCTCCAAATCATATCTAACTCAAACGGTTGAATAGGAAAAGGAGGTTCTAATATTTTAAGACTAGGATCGTCTATATAAATGTTAGCTGCTTTGGAGGGCAATGTTGCTATTAAGTTTTGTACTTTGGCTAAATGTACTGCCACATGATAGTTACGGGTAAAGGTGGCAATATTACGGTGTTTACCAAAATGAGCGAGTGCTTCATCAACCCAGCCGAGTTTTTGCACATCTTTAGGATCCATTCCTACGCCTACACCAAAACCGGTTTTACTTACCCAAATATGGCGTGCTTTTAAGTAGCTCTCTAGGCTAAAATTGTCAATAATCGGGTTATCGGATTTAACTAAACAGCAAAAACTGTCTTTCCAAATGCGTTTATGATGAAACGATTGCGGTAGGTTTTCAAAGCGATTGATTGCCATATCCACTTTGCCATTTTCCACATCATGAAAGGTCACATCACTAGGGGTGAGTATATCTAAGGTGGTGTCGGGGGCTTCTGCGTGTAATTTACTTAATAGCTTGGGCGCTAAGGTACTGGCCGCATAGTCACTGGCCATTATTCTAAATACGCGCTTACTTTGGCTTGCTTCAAACTCACGATTAGGCGCAAGTGTTTCCTCTAGGGTCATTAATATACCGCGAATAACGGGTTGTAACTCTAACGCGCGCTCTGTGGGTACCATGCCATCGCTGGTGCGTACTAAAATAGGATCGTTAAATAAGTTACGAAGGCGCTTTAAGCCATTGCTCATGGCAGGTTGAGTAATACTTAACCGGTTTGCTGCGCGGGTAACATTACATTCGCGCAATAAAGTATCGAGATAAACCAGTAAATTTAAATCTATTTTACTTATATTCATTGTGTGTCCTTAACGCTTTACCAGTGATGGATAAAACGTTGTGCTGTCGGGTATGGATAAATATGACTAACCTGACCATTTTTAATATTTTGCTGTGCTTGCTTCCAAAAGTTAACATCAATAAGCTCTGGATGTGTGCTCATTAAAAACTGCTTATAGATTGGGTTAGGCATTACAAAGGTGCAAAGTTGCTCAGGGAATACATCTTGCGGCGCAACCGAATAGCTTTGCTCATCCATTAAGTAGTCGTCATACGTTTTTGCTTTAGGCAGTGCTCTAAAATTCATGTCGGTTAAATATTGCACTTCATCGTAATCATAAAAAATAATGCGTTTGTGTTTACTAACACCAAAGTTTTTTAACAGCATGTCGCCGGGAAATATATTAACAGCAATCATTTCTTTTAGTGCCTGGCCGTACTCTTCAATCGCGTCGGCGGCACTGGCATCATCGGCATTTTCTAAAAATAGATTAAGCGGTGTCATGCGTCGCTCAATATATAAATGTTTGATAATTAGCCAGTCGCCTTCAATTACCATGGATGAACCAATGGTTTGGTGCAACTGCTGCAACAAGTTACTATCAAACCGCGCTAAAGGAAATACGACGTTAGAATACTCTATGGTGTCGGCCATGCGGCCAACCCGATCGTGTTTTTTAACTAACTGGTAGCGCTTTAACACGGTATCACGACCAAAAGGTTTACTTTCGCCAAATTTATCTTTAATAACTTTAAATACATAGCCGAATGAGGGCAGGGTAAATACCATCATCACCATGCCTGGTGTACCAGGGGCGATAGTAAACTCGTCGTTAGAGTGAGTTAAATGATTTAAAAACTCACGGTAAAACTCGGTTTTACCTTGTTTATGAAAGCCAATAGCGTTGTAGAGCTCAGCTATGGTTTTATTGGGCATTAATTGGTTTAAAAATCGCACTAATGCGCAAGGCGCATGGGTTTCTACCATAAAGTAGGCACGCGCAAAACCAAAAATAACTCGCATTTGCGACGATTTAGTAAGTAGTGCGTCTAGGTACAAGCCTTTATCTTCATGGTGTAGTACTGCAATAATAAACGGCTGTACGCCGCTTTGCGATACCACTCGCCCTACAATATAGGCGGCTTTGTTACGGTAAAATGGGGTGTGTAGTATATCAAAGCGCATTTGCCATGCTTTATGGTGCGTATCGGGCGCTTGTTTATAAAATGCTTTTACCAGCAGTCGTATGTCTCGTTCTAAATTTACAAAGGGGGCTTTAAAATCAAAGTGATTAATGATTTGTTTAATTGTGGGCTTTAGGCCGTCAACTACAGGAAAATAGCTGCGATACTCAGCTTCTACGGGCACTGCAGGCGCATCTTTTAGAGTGGCTTCTACAAAAATAAAGTCGTTATGAAAATAACGGCGATGATACAGGCGGCAAAATACCGAGTTATAAAAAGTTTCGGCAAGCTCAGCTTGAGGATGGAAACATAAAAAATGTTGATAGAGCTTTTTTACTTCTAACCACAGTTGTTCGTCGAGTTGTTCGGTTTGTTGTTGTCGAAGTGTGGCGGTGGTTTCGTTAACCCGATCATCATAATGGCTAATACGTAATCGGCTTATATCATTAATTGCTTGCCAGTCTCTTTTAGCAAACGCCAGCGGTGCTTTTGCCGTGGTTTTTTGAAATAACAGGTAGTGCTTTTTAAAGCCCGTTAAAATTAATTCAGCAATATGACGAGGCTGCATCATTACTCCTTATTAGACGCTAGAGCTTATACTCTATCGTTGTTAAGAGTATGTTATTCTCGATTTAAAACCAAGCTAAATTAAGATGTTATTTATTCATGAGATAAAGATTACTGGTAGTTGTCTATTTTTTTTTGTAATTTATTAATGCGCTTTTTTACCATATTAATTTGTGCTTTATAGTTTTTGCTAATTACTTTTTGTTTTTTAGCAATATCGGCGGCAATGCGTTTTTTATCTTCCTTGGCTAAAATATGGTTAAGGCGCTGTTGCTGTTTATAATCAGCTTGGTCTTTTTTACGATCTAATATTGCTAACTTATGTTGGTTACTGCGCAGTTCTGCCTGTAAACCTGCTAGTAAGCTTTCGCGCTCTAGTTCGTTTAATTGCTTGGTGTAATCTACTTTAGGGCCGACTTGCTGATTTATTGTGGTGTTAACTTTGTATACGGTGGCGTTGTTATCGCACGGGAATTGAGAAAAGGTGGTGCCTTCTGGTGTAACGCACTTGTAGTAATTGGTTGCACTGAAACTGTTAAAGCTTAGGGTTGTAAGCAAGAGGAAAATAAAAATACAGTTCAGTTTAATCATATTGGCTATCCCTAAGAGTGTTTTACTGTGTTAAATATATAACGTTAAAGTAAAACTATAACCTAGCTTGGCGGTATAGCAAGCTAGGTCAATAATAGCCTTATTGAGTAAAGGTTTTTAACTTTTTAATACTGTGGACTAAAAATGGAATGTCTAAGCCTTGCTCAATCGAAAACCCTTCGGCGGCAGAAATATTTTTAAAGTCGCCATCAGGATCAATTAAGGTAATTCTATCCTTTTTATACGCAATAACCACGCCTTGAGAATAATTAACACCCATATTATCTTTTTTCTGGTGTAAGTTAACACCGAGCATAGTTTGCTCAGCAATAGCGTTGCAGTTTAAATACTGCCCAACAGCGGTCGCTATTATATCGCTAGGTTGAATAAGGCCATTAACGCGAGTGATCCGTTTATCGGAGCTATAAAGCGTTGAGGTAATTACCACCTCTTTATTAGTATCAGCCAAACTAAAAGCATAAATATGGGTGTTTTTATCGCGAGGTGTTAAGTCATCAGTGCCTTTAATAATTCTAATTGCACTATTGGTATGGGTTTGATCGTTAATGAAGTCTAACGCTGCAATACCATTTACTTCAACACTGCGACGTTGGCTTTGCCATGCGGGTAATGTTTGCTCATTTATAATTGTAGATTTATAAAATGCCGGTAAACCATAAACTAAACTAAAGAGCATGTCGTTATGATCGGTTGGTTGTAAAAACTGCTTAGTGCTATACAAGTTTTTATTACTGGCAAATTGAGCAAGCTGCTGCGCTGTTTCAAATACAAAAATATCAATTTTAGCCGGTTTGTAACTTTCGCATTTTATTAGCGGTGTAGGCAATTGGTAGCTAATGTTTTGCTGATTAATTTGCACGTTATGCGCTTGTTTATAGCTTTTTATGTCTAGTAGATCATTTTTAGCTAATAAGCTTTTAGCCGTTGTAGGATACGAAAGCGGTAAAAAGTTATCTTGTTTAGTTACATCAAACTTTAAATTAGCGTCAGCCCAAATATGAATACTATGACTTAAAGCAAAACAAATCACTAAAAATGAACTCGCGTAGCGAGCAAACTTGAGCTGCTTTAAACGCGCTAAATTTTGCCAAGTAAAATTACTGACCGTTAACTGAAAACCTAAAATAACTAAAACTATGCCACCGGCTAAAATAGTTGTTAAAGCGGGTGAGCTGTTTAAGCGGTGCCATAAAAGCGAAATGATCTCAGGTAAAGCAGAACTACTTAAGTGATAACCTAAATTAAAATAAACATAAGCATCAAGTGTGAGTAAAGAGGCGCCAAAGGTAGCAATAACTGCAGCCATACCGCGAATATGGCGAGGGTATGGAAAAACTAAACTGAGCGGAAATACCGTCAGCACAAACGCTAAAAAGGCAATAAAGCTAGTATGGCTAAGCCAAGTAACTAGCATATAAGTAATACCCATAAAGCTTGTAGGTGGCGAGTCGGCAAACAAGTAGCTTAAGCTAATTAAGAGCGCTAAGCCAATATTGGCAAAGGTAAACCAATGCCCCCAACTTAGTAATTGACTCGCTTTTGATGAAAACTGATTGTGCTGCGATAAATTCATAGAGTTTATTTAACCGACTGTGCGAGAGCTTTAGCAAAGTTCTCGGTAACGGCTTGTCTTTTCCCTGTTGGTACATGCTCTTTTAAGATATGCGTGATAGAATTTCCTAAACACATAAGACTCAAATCAACCGGCGCATTGTGTTGAGTTAACACATCAATAAGCTGATCGACGATTTGTTCTACTTGTTCATTAGAGTATTTTGATAAGATTGGCATCAGTTGGTTCAATTTAATAGTTATATTCTCACATTTTAACACCAGAGGCGTGAAAAACAAAGATGGCAACAGACGTTAAAAAACTAGTCGTTCATTATGTAGACAAAAAAGACGGCGATACTCAAATTCATTTGCGTAATGATGAAATGCTAATCAACGATAAAGTAGCTGTGTTTATTGAGCAATTGCATCATGCATATAATGGTAAGCCAGGTAAAGGCTTTTGCGCTTTCAGTGGCGATAAAAACAGCGTAGTTGCATCGGCAATGCAAAGTTACCGTAACAACGAACTTGGCTTTTGGCATATGACAGATCAAGCATCGAGTGTGTTAAAAGAGGAACTTGATAAATACGCATTTAATGAAACCGGTTATTTAGTGTTTTGTCACTATCAGTATGTGGCTACAGACTACATGCTGATTGCGATGATTAATATTAAAGAGCATTACTCAATTACCTCTGAGCTTGATTTAGCATCGTCACGTCATTTAGATATTTCGCGTATGCAATTAGCGGCACGAATCGATTTAACCGCTTGGGACACCCAAGCGCAAGACAATCGTTATATTTCATTTATTAAAGGCCGCGCAGGGCGCAAAGTTGCCGATTTCTTCTTAGACTTTTTAGGCTGTGAAGAAGGTATTGATCCTAAACAACAAAGCCAAGTAATGCTCAGTGCTGTAGAGGATTACTTATCAGAGCAACAATTTGATAAATCAGAAAAAGACGATTTACGTAAACAAGTATTTGATTACTGTAATGATTGTGTAACGACAGGTGAAGATGCCAACGTAAGTGAGCTTTCGGCAACACTTACAAAAGGCGATGACAGTCCGTTTGACAGCTTTTGCAAAGAGCAAAGTTACGATTTAGAAGAGTCATTCCCCGTTGATAAAAAAACAGTGGCAAGTATGGTTAAGTTCTCCGGTTTAGGTGGCGGTGTAAGTGTGAGCTTTGAGCGTAAACACTTAGGTGAACGTGTTACTTATAATGAAGCAACCGATACCTTAGTGATCAAAGGCATTCCGCCAAACTTAAAAGATCAGTTACAACGCTTCATGGAAAAAGAACAAGACTAATGCGATTGATCTAAAGTTACAGGTACAAAAAAGCCCCGCTAGTTAATAATTAACTAGCGGGGCTTTTTAATGAGTATTGTTAATCAACACTCATTGTTTTAGTCATTGTAGAACTTGCACGACCAGCAGGTTTGATTGAACCCGCACGCAAGCCACTGTCTGGCACTAGTTCACGTTTATCGTGAGCCATAGCAACAGATGTATGTTTTACTTCGCTATCAGCTACAGGGGTAGGCTGTGCCATTGGCGCACTTGCTGACCCTTGAGCTATCGCTGTTTTAACATGTGGTGCTGCAGTTACTACTGGAGTTTCAACTTTAGCTGGCTCTTCAGTTACTACTGGAGTTTCAACTTTAGCTGGCTCTTCAGTTACCACTGGAGTTTCAACTTTAGCTGGCTCTTCAGTTACTACTGGAGTTTCAACTTTAGCTGGCTCTTCAGTTACCACTGGAGTTTCAACTTTAGCTGGCTCTTCAGCTGCTACTGGCGTTTCAACTTTAGCTGGCTCTTCAGCTGCTACTGGAGTTTCAACCTTAGCTGGCTCTTCAGCTGCTACTGGCGTTTCAACTTTAGCTGGCTCTTCAGCTGCTACTGGAGTTTCAACCTTAGCTGGCTCTTCAGCTGCTACTGGCGTTTCAACTTTAGCTGGCTCTTCAGCTGCTACTGGAGTTTCAACCTTAGCTGGCTCTTCAGCTGCTACTGGCGTTTCAACTTTAGCTGGCTCTTCAGCTGCTACTGGAGTTTCAACCTTAGCTGGCTCTTCAGCTGCTACTGGCGTTTCAACTTTAGCTGGCTCTTCAGCTGCTACTGGAGTTTCAACCTTAGCTGGCTCTTCAGCTGCTACTGGCGTTTCAACTTTAGCTGGCTCTTCAGCTGCCACTGGAGTTTCAACCTTAGCTGGCTCTTCAGTTACTACTGGAGTTTCAACCTTAGCTGGCTCTTCAGTTTGTACTGGCTCTTCTACAGCTTCAACTTTGGCTAAGTCTTCAACCGCAACGGCTTGTTCAACTTGTTGCGCTGCATCCGCAGGTGTAGCTGCAGATTTAGCTTTAAGCTCTGCTTCATACTCTGCAGCAGCTTGGTCGGCAACAGGAACAAATGCCGGTGCTTCATCTGACTTAGCTTCATTGCCTTCACCTTCAGGGCGACGACGACGCTGACCTGATGCACGAAGATGACGAGGTGAGCGACGTGAACGTGTACGAGTTTGCTCTTGCTCGTCTTCGGTTGTAGGTGTTTCATCGTTAGAATCAACATCTTCAACTTTTTCTTCTTTAATATGAGCTGTTTTTTCTGCCGCTGTTTGAGTTTGCTTTTCTACAACAGGTGCTTGCTCTTGGGCTACTGGTGTTTCTTTTTCTGTAGCTTGTACAGGTGTTTCATCTGTTGTTTGTACCTGCTCAGCATTTTCATCTTGCAGGCGTACTTTTTTACGCAAATTACGACGCTGGCGACGAACCTTTGGTTTTTGATCCTTTGGCTCTTCGGCTTGAACTGGCTTAGTTTCAGCTTCTGCTTTTGCAGGTGCATCAACTTTTACTGCATCTTTATCTTCAGTGCGTGGCTCTGGGCGCTTACGTGAATTAGGATTGCGACGACGCTTATTGCGATTCTCGCCTCTCTCTTGGTTCTCGTTAGTTTGCGTTGCTGCTTCAGGTGTTGATACAGAGTTAGTTTTAACCTCTTCATCCGCAGTACGCTCAGTGCGTGGCTTAGAACGAGGGTTATTACGGCGACGCTGATTGTTGTTATTACGGCGACGATTATCGTTATTACGCGTATTGTCGCGCGTTTCTTGTTGCTGTTTTTGTGTTTCTTCTTTTTTCACTTCAACGGTTTCGCTGGCGAATAAAGATTTAAACCACTTACCAATTGCATCCAGTAAACCGCTTTGCGCTTTAGTTTCAGCAGGGGCAACAACGTTAGCAGGAGCCGCTTGTGGAGCTGGTGTTGCAGGCATTACAACGCCTTTTAACATTGGCTCTTCACGTACTGGTGCTACAGGCGACTTAGACATTTCAAATGCTTCAGGCTCTGGAGCAACAATTTGTCCATAGCTTACTGTTTCAATCGTTTCGTCTTTACGTAAGCGCATTACTTCGTAGTGTGGTGTTTCCATGTGTTGATTAGGAATGATCACTATGTCGCACTTATGTTGTTTTTCCATGCGATGAACACTACGGCGCTGTTCATTTAATAAATAAGCGGCAACAGCAACAGGCACTTGAGCATTAACTTGTGCAGTGTTGTCTTTAATTGCTTCTTCTTCAATTAAACGCAAAATAGACAGTGCAATTGATTCGTTAGAACGAATCGTACCTTGACCACTACAACGTGGACATGGGCCTTGGCTTGCTTCACCTAATGAAGGGCGCAGACGCTGACGCGACATTTCGAGTAAACCAAAACGTGAAATTTTACCAATTTGCACACGAGCACGATCAGGACGAACAGCGTCTTTTAGACGGTTTTCTACTTCACGCTGATGGCGTGGTGGTGTCATATCGATAAAATCGATAACAATTAAGCCACCTAAGTCGCGAAGACGTAATTGACGTGCAATTTCATCTGCTGCTTCTAAGTTAGTATTAAGTGCTGTTTCTTCAATATCGCCGCCTTTTGTTGCTTTAGACGAGTTAATATCGATAGAGGTTAATGCTTCTGTAGGATCAATTACAATTGAACCACCTGAAGGCAAGCGTACTTCACGCTGGAACGCAGACTCAATTTGGCTTTCAATTTGGTAATGCGTAAATAATGGCGTATCACCTTGATAAAGCTTAACACGGCTCATAAAGTCAGGGCGAAAACGTTCAATATGCGCTTTAGCTTCTTCAAAAACACGTGGCTTATCAATTAGTATTTCGCCAATATCACGACGTAAATAGTCGCGAATTGCGCGAAATATTACGTTGCTTTCTTGGTGAATTAAAAACGGCGCTTTAGCACTGTCGGCTGCAACACCAATTGCTTCCCAATGAACAAGTAAGGCTTTTAAATCGTAGTTTAATTCTTCAAACGATTTGCCAACACCAGCAGTACGAACAATTAAGCCCATACCTTTAGGAAGTTCTAAGCGGCTAAGTGACTCTTTAAGTTCAGTACGCTCATCACCTTCAATGCGACGAGATATACCGCCAGCACGAGGGTTATTAGGCATTAAAACTAAGTAGCTACCGGCAACGCTGATAAAGGTAGTAAGTGCGGCGCCTTTTTGGCCACGCTCTTCTTTATCAACTTGTACTATAACTTCTTGACCTTCTTTGATCACGTCACGAATATTCGGACGGCCATGGAAAGTGTACCCAGCTGGGAAGTAAGTACGGGCAATTTCTTTTAAAGGAAGGAAACCATGACGATCAGCACCGTATTCAACAAATGCTGCTTCAAGAGATGGTTCAATGCGAGTAATTTTGCCTTTATAAATATTGGCTTTTTTCTGTTCGTGACCTGGGCTTTCTATATCTAAATCATATAGGCGCTGGCCGTCAACCAGTGCTACGCGCATTTCTTCTTGCTGCGTTGCATTGATTAGCATACGTTTCATATTGTTACTCTACTAGTTTGTGTCGCTGACATGACGCTGTTTTCACGTCTGTTCAGTTATTCCTATTTTTAGAATGTGCAGCCTCACGACTGGGTCTTTAATGGAACGGCTCTGTTTTTTGCGTACGCAGTATTTTTAAATGCAGGCAAACAATAGTGTATTTATTACTATTAAATTCATAGCAGGGCTAAAACTGTCGGCTTTTCAGCTACGTTACACGTTTTACCCAGAAGTTGGCCTGTCATACTAATCTTATTAAATGCCGTTCATATTTAGGCGCATAGGGCTCGTTAAGTAAGTGAGTAATACAATGTGATGTACTACTAAAATCCATTTTTGTGAGCAAAAATCGCTGCCAATGTTAATGACGACTTATTTATTAGATTTTTTTAGTTCTAAATAAGCTGCTGTACGGTACTACAATTGAGCAAGTGCTGAACGACGTTTTTACGTCGTCACTATCAGACAAATTATCTGTTCATTGCTTTTTCAATCGCATTAAAAATCAATTCATGTTCAAACTTAACTGGCAATATATTACGCGCATTGCCGCTAATTGATCGCACGTGTTGACTGGGTATGTATAAAAGCTTTGGAAAACTTAACTCGGATCTGTATGATCAATTACCCAGAATGTGCATCACGAATGTATTACTGCGTTAAAAAGCACCGTTGTTATTTGCAAATACTAAATATTTGCGCTGCTGATTATCCCACTATTATAACTGTGTTAGCAACTAAATTATTTTTCTTAAATTAGTGATTAGGCAATGTCAGAAAAAAACGACTTACAAGTAACTTATGTCACGATCAACGAAGACCATTTAGGTCAACGAATTGATAACTTTCTTATTACCCATTTAAAAGGGGTGCCTAAAAGCGCAATTTATAAACTTTTGCGTAAAGGTGAGGTGCGCGTTAATAAAAAACGCATTAAGCCGGTATATAAACTGCAGCTAGAAGATGTTCTTCGTATTGCGCCAATTAGGGTGGCAGAACGAGAAGAGTTTGTGCCTTCAAAACTTGATAAAGTAACACGCCTTGAAAATGATATTATATTTGAAGATAAATACCTGATTGTTATTAATAAACCATCGGGTATGGCGGTACATGGTGGCAGTGGCTTAAGTTATGGTTTAATTGAAGCGCTGCGAGTATTACGCCCAGAAGAGCGCAGTTTAGAGCTTGTGCATAGACTAGATCGCGATACGTCGGGTTGTTTATTAATTGCTAAGCGCCGTTCAGTACTGACTGCTTTACATGAGCAGTTACGTGAAAAAACCATGGAAAAAAACTATTGGGCACTAGTTGATGGTCAATGGGACTCTAAAACTAAAAATGTTACCGAAGGGCTGCGTAAAAATACGCTTAAGTCTGGGGAGCGCGTAGTGCGTGTAGATAACACTGAAGGTAAACCCTCACATACCCGCTTTAAAGTACTTGAGCGCTTTAACGAGTGCTCGTTAGTGCAGGCGTCACCGGTTACCGGGCGTACTCATCAAATACGTGTGCATACACAATGCAAAGGGCATCCCATTGCGTGTGATGATAAATACGGCGATGAAGAGTTTGATAATTCGATGCGTAAAACAGGGTTAAATCGTTTGTTTTTACATGCTCATGACTTAACTTTTTATCATCCTAAAAACGAAACAACCATGCGCGTAGAAGCACCGCTTGATAAAGCACTGGCTAATTGCCTTGTTAAATTGCGTGCTAATAAAACGTGATAGCAGTCAGTTCGCTCAAAAAGTACAAGCTGGTTATTTTTGATTGGGACGGCACAGTAATGGATTCAATAACTAAAATAGTTAATTGTATTTGCAGCAGTGCCGTTGCGTTAAATATAGAACCGCCAAGCAATGAAGCAACAAAAAGCATTATTGGTTTGTCGCTTGATAAAGCCATTGCGGTATTATTTCCGCTGCATAGAGCGCAGCATCAAGCGTTAATTAGTGGATATAAGCAGCATTACCAAACAGATACTACGGCTACACCATTATTTGCCGATGTAGAAAAAGTGCTATTAGCACTACAGCACAGTGGCATTATTTTAGCCGTGGCAACAGGTAAAGGGCGCGCAGGACTCGATCGTTTATTACACCAAAGTGAGTTAGGGCATTATTTTAGTGCAACGCGTAGTAGTGATGACGCAAGCTCTAAGCCATCGCCGGATATGTTGTTGCAATTATTAGCAGAGCTTGGCATAAGCGCCGATGAAGCGGTTATGATTGGCGATACAAAAATTGATATGGCAATGGCGCAAGCCGCGGGTATGGATAGCATAGGTGTCACTATGGGTGTACATAACGCAAAGCAACTTAGCGAGTTTAACCCGATTGCAACTGTTGATAGTTATCAGCAGTTGCAACAGCTATTACTGCATAAGTATTAACTAAGGGGTGTATTTGATTGCGCGCTTAGCACATCAAGGCCAAACTCAGCTAATAATTGGCTGAGTTTGATCAGTGGTAAGCCAATTAAGCTGTTGGGATCGTCACCAGTTAATTTTTCAAATAAACAAATCCCTAGGCCTTCACTTTTAAAACTGCCTGCGCAATTATAGGGCTGCTCAGCATCGCAATAAGCACTTATTTGCGCATCAGTGAGTGTTTTGAAAGTAACATTAAATGGCTCAATGCAGGTTTTACTCTCCCCAGATGTAAGATCGTAAACGCACAGGCCAGTTAAAAATGTTACACTGTGGCCGCTAAAAAGGGATAACTGCTTTACGGCATTGTGTTTATTATGAGGTTTACCTAAAATTTGCTCATTAAATACAGCAACCTGATCTGAGCCAATCACTAAGCCTTTACTAAAGTGTTTACTAGCTGCGCGGGCTTTTAATTCACTTAAACGCTTAACTAGTTGTGCAGGGGTTTCATTGTTTAATGCTGATTCGTCAACATTAGGTGAAAATGTATCGAATGGCAGATTGAATTTTTGTAATAAAGACTGCCTAAAAGGTGAGCTTGAGGCTAATATAAGTGGGTACTTCATGGATTGTTTTCCTAACCAAAATCAGATTGAGTTAGGATAAATCAGATCCGTGAGTAAAACACGTGAAAAACCACGTAAATATGGTTTTTTACTTTGACTAACCAACTAACTATCTATATGATGCAGCCCCTATGCAAAAGGTGAAAATTCCCATCACTCTTCATCCAGGCAAAGCAGCGCAACACCGTTTAAAGTATGACGGCATTGTACCGCTTGAAAAACTAACTCGTTTACGAGAAGTTGTGCAGGAAGAAGTAGGTGAAATAGCGGTAAAAATTCATTGCAAAAACGACGACCAAGGTTTTGTTGTGATTAGAGGCAATTTGTCCACACACGTAACTGTCACTTGTCAACGTTGTAATGGTGATTTAGGGTTGGATTTGGTGCAAGATTTTGTTTATTCACCAGTTGGTGATGAAACAGAATCAGACATTTTTCCAGAAGACTACGATGAAGTAGCGCTTGATGAAAATGGTGAAATTAACGTTTTTAATTTAATTGAAGACGAATTAATTTTAGCAGTTCCATTAGTCTCTACCCACAACGAAGCTTCATGCAGTTATTCAGCAAAGCCTGCCAGCTTTGGTGTTTTAAAGGCGGAAGATGAGAAACCTAATCCATTTGATATTTTGAAACAACTTAAGAAAGATTCTTAGGAGAAGACTATGGCTGTACAAAAAAGCAAAAAGTCTCGTGCAAGACGCGGCATGCGCCGTTCACACGATGCGATTAGTGGTCCAAGCTTAACTGTAGATCAAACATCTGGTGAGACTCATCGTCGCCACCATGTGACTGCAGATGGTTACTACAAAGGCGTTCAAGTAATTTCTAAATAAGAGATTTCTTTATGCTGAATAATCTAACCATAGCGTTAGATATGATGGGGGGCGATTACGGCCCCCGTTCATCTATCCCCGCTGCCGTTAACGCGGTAAATGCTCATGCTAATTTAACGCTAATTTTATGCGGTAATGAGCAAGTCATATCAAAACAACTCGAATCACTCGATTCACTAGCACACCCTCGACTTATTATTCGCCACTGTAGCGAAGTTGTTACAAATGCATGTAAGCCCGGTGTTGCTGTACGCTCCAAAAAAGATTCATCTATGCGCGTTGCCCTTAACTTAGTTAAATCGGGCGAGGCTCAAGCATGCGTAAGTTCAGGTAATACTGGCGCGTTATTCTTTATGGCACATTACGTGTTAAAAATGCTTCCTGGTGTAAAACGTCCAGCACTTATTTCTGCGGTACCTACAGAGCGAAAAAACCCTGTTTATTTACTCGATCTGGGTGCTAACGTACATTGCGATGCGCAAACCTTATATCAATTTGGCATTATGGGGTCGGTAGTCGCAGGACAAGCACTTGGCTGCGATAATCCCAAAGTAAGTTTATTAAATATTGGCTCTGAAGATATCAAAGGCCATGAAGATATTAAGCAAGCTGCACAATTAATGCAGCAAAGCCCTTTAATCAACTATATTGGTTACAGTGAAGGTAGCGATATATTTACCGGAAAAGCCGATGTTATTGTATGCGAAGGCTTTGTGGGTAATGTGGCGCTTAAAACCTGTGAAGGGATTGCAAAACTTATAATGAATAAGTTTACCGCCGCGCTTGAAAAGCACCTCGTATACAAATGCATGGCGTTTATGCTGAGCCCTATAATAAAAAAACTCTATAAAAGGGTGAACCCCGACCAGTATAACGGTGCAAGTCTGGTAGGATTGCGCGGTATTGTGGTTAAAAGCCATGGAAATGCCTCAGCTAAAGCATTTCAAGCAGCAATTGATGAAGCGGTAAAGGAGGTTGAACGCCAACTTCCTGACAAAATAGCCGTAATTTTTGAAAAAATACATTCTAAAGACACGGTGAACGAGTAGTAATTGAGTTGCCGTGTTTATAACATTATTTATTTGTTTAATTAAAAAGAGCAAAATATGGCACAACAAATTGCAATTCTATTTCCAGGTCAAGGCTCACAAAGTGTTGGCATGTTAACTGAGTTACTCCAAAGCTCAGACATTGTTAAAGCAACTTTTAGCGAAGCGTCAGCGGCGTTAGGATATGACCTAGCAGAACTGGTTCTTAATGGCCCAGAAGAAAAACTAAATCAAACTCACCGCACTCAACCTGCATTATTAACAGCCAGTGTTGCTATTTACCGTGACTGGTTAGCAGCTAACTCAGATGCAGATGTTGTCATGGCTGGACACAGCTTAGGTGAGTACTCAGCATTAGTATGCAGCGAAGTAATAAGCTTGAGTGAAGCGGTAAAGCTAGTAGAAAACCGTGGTTTATATATGCAAGAAGCCGTACCTGCAGGTGTGGGTTCAATGGCTGCTATTATTGGCTTAGGCGACGATGAAACCAAAGCGGCTTGTGCCGCTGCAGCGCAGGGTGAAGTGGTTTCTCCGGTAAATTATAATTCTCCTGGGCAAGTTGTTATTGCAGGCCATAAAGCGGCTGTAGATCGCGCTTCTCAAGCGTGTAAAGATGCAGGTGCAAAACGTGCATTGCCTCTTGCTGTTAGCGTACCATCGCATTGTGAGCTAATGAAGCCGGCCGCTGAAAAGCTAGCTATTGATTTAGCTGCGTTAACATTTAACGCGCCTAAATGCGCTGTTATTAATAATGTTGATGTAAAAGCTGAAACGTCAGCTGATGCAATTAAAGACGCATTAGTACGCCAGTTATACAGCCCAGTACGCTGGACTGAAACAGTACAAGCATTAGTTGCACAAGGTGTAACACAAAGCTACGAATTTGGCCCAGGCAAAGTATTAACTGGCCTTGCAAAACGAATTGATAAAGTAATGATCTGTGGTTCAGTTAACGACTGTGCCTCAATTGATGCTGCAAAATAAGAGTATAAAATATGACTAATTTATTTTCATTAGCGGGCAAAGTTGTCCTGATCACGGGCGCTAGCCGTGGTATTGGTAAAGCCATTGCAACTACTTTAGTTGCCCAAGGCGCAAAAGTAGCGGGTACGGCCACCAGTGAGTCGGGCGCTGCTAAAATTAGCGAGTATTTAGGTGAAAGCGGCAAAGGTTATGCGTTAAACGTAACTGATCCTGCATCTATTGAGGCGACATTGGCGGCGATTAAAGCTGATTTTGGCGATGTTGACATATTGGTTAATAATGCCGGCATCACTCGCGATAATTTATTAATGCGCATGAAAGAAAGTGAGTGGGATGATATTATCGACACTAACTTAAGTTCTATATTCCGTTTATCTAAGGCAGTATTACGCCCAATGATGAAGAAAAAGAACGGTCGTATTATCAATATTGGCTCAGTAGTGGGCACTATGGGTAATGCTGGGCAAGCTAACTATGCAGCGGCTAAAGCCGGTGTTATTGGCTTTTCTAAGTCACTAGCACGCGAAGTAGCGTCGCGTGGTATTACGGTAAACGTAGTTGCGCCTGGTTTTATTCAAACCGATATGACCGATGGTCTTACGGATGAGCAAAAAGCAGCCACACTGGCAAATGTACCAGCAGGGCGTTTAGGGCAACCAGATGAAATTGCTGCTGCTGTATGTTACCTAGCGTCAGATGCGGCTGCGTATGTATCGGGTGAAACTTTGCATGTAAATGGTGCGATGTACATGGTTTAATAGCCTATGTGCAAAGAAAGTAATTAAATATAAGTAATTAAATTGCCAAAAAAGATTGAATTATTGGCAATCTTGCTTTAAACATACTTGAAATCGTGGTTAAAATAAGCGATAAAAGACGAAACGTACACTCAAGAGGTTTGACCAGACAATTATTTATGGTCAAAAGATTGAATCAGAGAATTATGCGACGTAAACTACGCCGCAATCTGAAAATAACGCATTGGCGTTTTTAATAAAGGAAAGAAGAATGAGCGATATCCAAGAACGCGTAAAGAAAATTATCATCGAACAACTAGGTGTTAAAGAAGAAGAAGTGAAGAATGAATCTTCTTTCGTAGATGACTTAGGTGCAGATTCTCTTGATACAGTTGAATTAGTAATGGCTCTTGAAGAAGAGTTTGATACTGAGATCCCTGATGAAGAAGCTGAAAAAATCACTACAGTACAATCTGCTATCGATTACGTTACAGCTCACGCTGAGTAATTAATCGCATATTAAGGGCAGCATTCGCTGCCCTTAATCTCTATATCCAAACCACTTCAAAGTATATGATTCAAAGCAAAGCTAAACATCAATCTAATTTACACTGATTTTATTGGTATTATGCGTTTTAAATCTAATTTGGGACGAGTACTTTGAAGTTGCTTGGGTATTATTATCCCCTTATAAAACACCTTATTGGAGGCAAACCGTGGCTAAACGTCGAGTTGTCGTAACTGGCTTAGGAATGTTGACGCCGCTAGGTAATGATGTGCAATCAACCTGGCAGGGCTTATTAGATGGCAAAAGTGGTATTCAAACTATCACACACTTTGATACATCAAAATTTGGTACGCATTTCGCGGGTCTAATCAATGATTTTGATGCATCGGCTTATATGCCAGCAAAAGATGCTAAAAAAATGGATTTATTTATTCAATACGGCATTGCCGCGGGGATCCAAGCATTTAAAGATTCAGGCCTTGAAGTAACTGAACAAAATGCGACGCGTATTGGCGTAGCAGTGGGTTCAGGTATTGGTGGTTTAACGCTTATTGAAGAAAACCATATAAAACTACTTAATAGTGGACCGCGTAAGTTATCCCCATTTTATGTACCTTCTACCATTATTAATATGATTTCTGGTCATTTATCAATAATGAATGGACTACGTGGCCCTAATATTTCTATTGTTACAGCCTGTACTACGGGTTTGCATAATATTGGCCATGCTGCCCGTATGATAGCGTATGGCGATGCAGATGCTATGGTAGCTGGCGGTGCTGAAAAAGCCTGTACACCAATTGGTATGGGGGGCTTTAATGCTGCTCGTGCACTTTCAACACGCAACGATGATCCACAAGCGGCTTCGCGTCCTTGGGATAAAGACCGCGATGGTTTTGTATTATCAGATGGCGCGGGTGTTGTGGTTGTTGAAGAATACGAACACGCAAAAGCACGTGGTGCAAAAATTTACGCAGAACTAGTTGGTTTTGGTATGAGTGGTGATGCATTTCATATGACTTCACCACCAGAAGATGGTGCAGGCGCAGCATTAGCGATGGAAAATGCGCTAAACGATGCGCAAGTAAATGCGGACCAAATTGGTTACATTAACGCACATGGTACATCGACCCATGCAGGCGACAAAGCAGAAACCTCGGCCGTTAAAAGTATTTTTGGCAGTGCAGCAAAAGACGTAATGGTGAGTTCATCTAAATCTATGATGGGTCATTTATTAGGTGCTGCTGGTTCGGTTGAGTCGATTATTTCAATATTGTCGTTAACCGATCAAAAAGTTACCCCAACAATAAATCTTGATAACCCAGATGAAGGGTGCGATTTAGACTATGTACCGCACACTGCCCGAGATGCAAAATTAGAGTTTGCACTCTGCAACTCGTTTGGCTTTGGTGGTACTAATGGCTCGTTACTGTTTAAAAAGGTATAATCTTTTTTAACAACAGACCAGACTATAAGAGCTCAGTTGTTTAACTGGGCTTTTTTTATATGCAAAAAACACAAAAAGACACACAAACTATTATTACAACAGTTAAAAACAGCACTATAAGCGCGTACGATCGTGGCTTAAATTATGGTGATGGCTTTTTTACAACTGCAAAAGTAGTAAATGGGCAAGTAGAGCATTGGTCACATCATAAAGCGCGTTTAATTGAATGTGCTGCACGACTTGGTTTTCCATTAGTAGATTTTGCTGAACTTGAAGCAGACATAGCTAAAAGTATAGCGGAGCATACGCTGTGCGTGCTTAAAATTGTAATAACGCGAGGTGAGGGAGGGCGCGGTTATGGTTTGCCGCAAACCTGTAATATCACCGTGTTATTGAGTGTTTTAGATTACCCTAAAAATTACAGCAGATTGGTAGATGAGGGTATAAGTCTTAACATCAGCCCCATTAAACTAGCCGCACAACCCTTGCTTGCAGGACTCAAAACGCTAAACCGCCTTGAACAAGTATTAATAAAAAAAGCGCTGCAAACGCAACCTTGTGACGATGTACTTGTACTTGATTACAACAACAATGTGATAGAAGCCTCTGCAGCAAATATTATTGCTATTAAGCAAAATAAATTATTTACCCCAAGCCTTAATGAGTGCGGGATAAAGGGGGTTTATCTGCAATCATTATGTGATAAATTAGCCGTTGATTTTAAGTGCGTAAGTATTACAGACTTGCTTGAAGCGGATGCGGTTTTTATCTGTAATAGCTTAATGGGCGTAGTGCCTGTTAATCGTCTTGAGCAGCGTAGTTTTGATGTTGTGCATAGCCAGTTATTATTAAATAAATTATTAGCCAAGGAGGCTAAGTGTTAAAAGTTACTTTATCGGTATTATTATTAGCCATAATTACCAGTGTTTTTGGTTATCAGCAATTACAAGCAACGCTCCATAGCCCATTAAAAGTAGCGAATAACACCCAGTTTGAAGTGAAAAAAGGCACTGGCTTTAATCAGTTATGCAAGCAATGGCAAGCTAATAACTGGGTAGAAAACTGCTGGCGTTACCAATTACTTGCTAAACTAGACCCAACACTCACAGATTTAAAAACGGGGCTTTACGCACTTAATAGTGATAGCGTTATTAGCAATATAAAAAAAATCAATAAAGGCCAACAAGTTAGCTTTAGTTTTACTATTATTGAAGGCCAAGCATTGCGCGAAGTATTAGCTGCTATTAAAAATGCCAATCACTTAGAAAATGATTTAAAAGAGCAGCAACTAAGTCAGCAAATACTTGGCAATGATATGCACCTAGAAGGCTGGCTATTTCCCGAAACCTACCATTATCATAATAACGACACAATTAGCAGTGTACTAAAACGCGCCGCCCAAAAGATGCAACAAACCCTTGATGCTGCTTGGCAGCAGCGTGCACAAAATTTACCTTATAACACTGCGTACGAAGCACTGATAATGGCCTCCATTATTGAAAAAGAAACGGGCCTTGCCAGTGAGCGGCCATTAATCGCCTCTGCGTTTGTAAACAGACTAAATACTAATATGCGCCTACAAACAGATCCAACCGTAATTTATGGCATTGGAGAGAGCTTTGACGGCGATATTAAACGCAAAGACTTGCGAAACTACACGCCCTATAATACCTATCGTATTAATGGCCTGCCGCCAACACCCATTGCCATGCCATCAAAGGCAGCTATTTTAGCCGCGGTTAATCCGCCCACAACTGAATATGTTTACTTTGTTTCAAAAGGTGATGGTAGTCATCAATTTTCAACCACATTGCAGCAGCACAATGCGGCAGTTAAAACGTATATATTAAACAAAAAGAACTAATTTTCTATGAAACCTAAATTTATAGTAATCGAAGGGTTAGAAGGGGCTGGTAAATCTACCGCTATAGCTTTGTGCCAGTCGTTTTTAAACAGCAAAGAAATTGATTTTATTAATGTGCGTGAACCTGGTGGTACGCCGCTTGCTGAATCGTTACGTACATTAGTAAAAGCACAACATGACGAAGAAATAGCATTCGAAACTGAATTATTAATTATGTACGCTGCACGCTCGCAGCTAATGCATAATGTTATTAACCCAGCGCTTGAGCAAGGGCAATGGGTACTTGCCGATCGTCATGACTTGTCATCGCAGGCGTATCAAGGTGGCGGACGTGGTATTAGTGCTAATACACTTGCATCACTTTCTTCAATGGTATTAAAAGGGCTAAAACCCGATTTAACCATTTACTTGGATATTGATCCGGTTATTGGCCTTGAACGTGCTAAAGGTCGAGGCGAATTAGACAGAATAGAACAAGAAGCAATTGAGTTTTTCCAGCGTACACGTATGCGTTACTTAGAACTTGCTAATGACGACAACTCTATTAAAACTGTTGACGCAAACCAAAGTATTGAGCACGTACATCGTGATATAACGAATGTATTACGCACATTTTTTGCAGAGCAAAAATAATATGACATTACCTTGGCTGCACGATATAGAGCAACGCTTAACACAAAGCTTTAAAGCGCAGCGTTTTCATCATGCACAGTTGTTTAGTGGTCCTATTGGTGTTGGTAAGTTTGCTTTTGCCAGCCAGTTGGCAAATGCTTTGTTGTGTAACAATATAGCCGAGCAAGTTGCGGCAAAAAAGAGTGTATTATCGGCGTGTGGGCAGTGTAAAAGTTGTTTATTAATAAAAGCAGGTACTCACCCTGATAAGCGCTTAACGCAAGTTGATGGGCAGAGTATTGGCGTAGACGATATACGTGGTATTAGTGATTTTATGCATCATTCGGCAGCGCAAAATGGTAATAAAGTCGCTATTATCGAAAACTGCGAAAAAATGACTACCGCTGCTGCAAATGCGTTATTAAAAACGCTAGAAGAGCCAAGTCAAAGCCGGTTTTTAATTCTCACAACCAGTCAAGCTACACAATTGCCAGCCACTGTTTTAAGTCGCTGTGCAAAAACGGATGTAAAAGTAACAAACTTAGCACTTGCTCAGCAATGGTTCGAATCACTAGAAATAACCAATTACACCTGGTTGCCGCTGTTTTACAGCCAACCACTGCAAGTTAAATATTGGCAAGAGCAAAATCAGCTACAAAATATAAATACCCTTTATAAATTTGCAACTGAGTTTAAACAAAGTCATAATTTTACTGAGTTAGTAGCAATAATAAATAAACAGCCTGAGCTTATTCGTATATTTACATTATTTTTAAGCGAGCAATTAAAGCAACAGCTTATGCAAGGCATGAGCTTTGACGCTTATCAAAATGTGCAACATGCACTAAACGAGTTTTTACAAAATAATACCAAAATACTCGGGCTAAATTTACCGCTAGCAGTATCGAAATTAGCGTCCGTACTGCGAAATAATTAAAGGACTGAGCATGCAAGAGCTATTAGTAGATATAGACGATTTAGATGAATTATATTGCTGTTATATGCCTTATTTAAAAAAAGGCGGCTTATTTGTACGCACTAATATGCGTTACGAAGTAGGGCACTCACTCGCCTTACGAGTCACCCTTCCAGATGC
This sequence comes from Pseudoalteromonas sp. JB197, assembly GCF_002332205.1. Lineage (NCBI taxonomy): Bacteria > Pseudomonadati > Pseudomonadota > Gammaproteobacteria > Alteromonadales > Pseudoalteromonadaceae > Pseudoalteromonas > Pseudoalteromonas sp. JB197. Next base: position 1,539,813 of record NZ_NRGZ01000001.1, on the reverse strand, counting down.
GTTAGAGGATGACGTTGTGACCGGAAAAGTGTCGTGGATCACACCACAAGGCGCGCAAAGCTCTAACCCGCCGGGCATAGGTATTAGTTTTTTAGATGATAAAACAAACCTAAACGCCAAGATCGAAAAACTACTGGGGACTATGTTAAACTCCGATAATCCAACTTATACCATGTAAAGTAGTACCATGATTGTAGATTCTCATTGCCATTTAGACCGCCTTGATTTTGATAAGCTCGATTTAGACCTCGACCAAGTACTTGATAAAGCGCGTGCAAAAAAAGTTGAACATTTTTTATGTGTAAGCGTAACGCTTGATCAATTCCCGAGTATGCTTGATAAAATTAAGCATTACGATGATGTGTCAGCGTCGTGTGGCGTACATCCACTTGATCAAAAAGATGCGCTTAATAAGCAACAATTAATTGATTTAGCGTCGCACGATAAAGTCGTCGCCATTGGTGAAACAGGGCTTGATTACTACTACGCAAAAGACACACATGCCGTACAACAGGCAAGCTTTGTAGGGCACATAGAAGTAGCAAACCAACTACAAAAACCACTAATTATTCATACCCGTGACGCCCGTAACGATACCATTAATTTAATGAAACAGCATAACGCCGAAAATTGCGGTGGTGTACTGCATTGTTTTACTGAAGATTGGGATATGGCTAAAAAGGCCATTGATATGGGCTTTTATATTTCTATTTCGGGCATTGTTACCTTCAAAAATGCCGTAGAGTTAAAAGAAGTGGTAAAACAAATACCGCTCGATCGCCTGTTAATAGAAACCGACTCTCCATATTTAGCACCAGTACCGTATCGCGGCAAAACTAATCAACCAGCATATGTAGAAGATGTGGCTTATTACATTAGTGAGTTAAAGGGAATTAGCTTTAACGAACTGGCAAAAGCGACTACAGAGAACTTTTACTCTTTATTTAAGTTAGCAGCCAAAGGCTAAATACATGATTACTCACACGGCGCAACTTCCTCTTTTATTAATGGGGCCTATGGTGCGCCGTGCGGATAAAACCAGTGTATGCATTCAGTTTGCTACCTCTAAGCCTGCTAATTGCCGCATTGAACTGTTAAGTTATGAATGTTACAGCGATCAACACAGCGTTTCTCTCGGCGAGCATTTATACCTGCATTTCGTCATTATAAAGCCAATAAATCATAAGTTTCCTACTGACAGCTTATTAAGCTACGAACTTATAGTTGACGATACCCCAATTGATTTATCGCCATGGTGCTATAGCAATCAAGCAACACCTGCATTTGTAATTCCCAATAAACTCAGTGATATTTTGCACGGATCATGTCGTAATGCACATCACCCCGCAAAAGACAGTTTAGTTTCTGCAAGTCATTGGCAAAATACTCAGCGCGGTAATAACAACCAAGGTGCACAATTGCTATTACTGAGCGGTGATCAGGTTTATGCCGATGACGTAGCAGGGCCTATGTTATTAGCCATTCATCAGTTAATTGAAGCTTTAGGTATTTATAAAGAGCAACCACTTACAATTGAGCTATCGAACGATATAAATGAGCAGCTTTATAATCGCCATTTGTTCTTACCAAAAACACCTTGGCAAAAACGCTCAAAGTTAGGTGTTAGTTACTGGCTGAAAAAAGATGAACCTCACTTTTCAAGTGTAAAAGCCAACAATCATCTTATCCACTTTGAAGAATATATAGCACTTTATTTATTAAATTTTAGTGCTGCCGCTTGGCAATGTGTCGATATAAAAAACTCAACGTATGCAGGTCAAAACGCGCAAAAAAAGACTATTTTTAACGCCGAAAAATCAGCACTGATTGATTATACAAAAGGGTTGAGTGATGTAGAGCGGTTGTTTGCCAATGTATCTACATTAATGATATTTGACGATCATGATGTAACCGATGACTGGAACCTGACAGCTGGATGGGAGCAAGCGATTAATCAAAACCCTGTGAGTAAACGTATTGTAAGTAATGGTTTAATTAGTTATTGGTTGTTTCAAGGGATGGGGAATGATGCGCTCACTAAAACGGGTACATTAATCGCTGCGTTTAAGGACAGCTTAGCGAGCAGTAATACCTGGCAGTTTAAAGCATTTGATAAAACACTAACAGAATTTAGTCACTGGCATTATGAACTGACAACGGTTCCTAAAGTGGTGGTGCTCGACACTCGTACACATCGTTGGCGTAATGAGCAAAACTTTAATGAGCCCTCTGGTCTACTTGATTGGGAGCGACTTACTGATCTTGAGCAGAGCTTATTGAGCCATGATCAAGTTATTATTGTATCGCCCGCGCCAGTATTTGGCGTTAAATCGATTGAAGCTATTCAAGCGCTATTTAATATGTGCGGACAACCGCTCACGGTCGACGTAGAGAACTGGATGGCTCACGAAGGCTCGGCAAGAAAATTGCTCGATACTTTTAGAAGAGACGATACGCCAAACGAAACGCTAATTTTATCTGGTGATGTACATTACTCCTTTTGTTTTTCGGTGCAAAAACGTTTTGGCGATCATCCTAATAGAGTGTGGCAGCTGACTGCCAGTGGTATAAAGAATGAATTTCCGCGTAAATTAATAAATATACTCGATAAACTCGATTCAATTTTATATAGCCCGAAAAGTCCGCTGAATTTCTTTACTAAACGTTGGCATATGGAGGTTGATAAACACCAAACTAAAGGCGATGGGCAAAAGTATTTAGTGAGCGATTCAGCTATTAGCTTAATAACGCTAGAGCAAGGTAATTTGGCCCGCTATCAGCTTATTCATGGCGACGGTCACTTAACTGAGTTTGATTTAGCACAGCACTAGTCAGCTTGATTACGTCTTTTTTTTATAGTTTTAGGCGCGGGTAATTTATTAGTTAAAATGGCCAAGCATAAAATAGCCATAAACAGCATTGAATTAGCGCCAGCTTGCAGCGAATAGTCGACTAAAGAATGCAGTAGCATAGTAATAATAGCTACTGCACAGCCAAATGCCACTCCTTGATAAAGTGCGGTTTTACGTTGGCGCATGGTCACAATACAGAGCCATAAACAATAAAGTATCAACAAACCAAGCGCTAATGTTGCCGGGATACCTAGCTCCACAGCAAATTGTATATAATCGTTATGCGCATTATCGTAGTAGCCAGAAAAGGGTTCTGATTGATACGCAGGGAAAGCAGTATAAAAAGTACCCCCACCTGATCCCAGCAATGGTTTATCTAATATAAGCGGTATAGAGTCGCGTACCACTTCGTCACGTGTTTCTGAGTGTATACTGGTTTCGCTAATACGCTGTTTTACTTTTTCAACGTCAAATATTGCACCAATAATAATTAAATCGATAATAAAAAAGCTAATAATAAGGTGTTTAAACGCTTTGGGCTTTTGCCTATAAATAAATAAAGCCAATAAGCTAATAGCCATTAAAGCGATAAAAAATGCCGAGTTACCCATACGGGTGCGAGTTAATATTAAGGCAACAATAATAATAATTAATGACACGCGTAATACAATTTTAGAGCTTAACAATATGCCAGTCCAGTCACGTAATGTTTGTGCGAGTGATTGTGTATTGTCGTTAGCAGAGCGTTTTAACTCACTGATCAATACACCAATGCCTAAGCATAAGCACAGCGCTAAATAGTTGGCTAAAAAGTTAGAATAAGTAAAAGTACCAATAGCACGAATCGGTAATTTAGTAGGGGAGGATAAAGCACATATGTTATTTGTAACTAACCCTTGGCGCTTAACTGAGTCACTATTTTGTGATTAGTTTTAAATTAAATAGGTTAATCCCTATTATTGTTTTAGCGCTTATAACCTTGTTTATTGCCTATTACAGTATAAAAAGCATACGCGCCAATGCTTGGTATTTTAATGCTAGAAATACGCTGGAACAGCTGTCCTCTCCAATTAAGCGCTCAGAATTAAAGCAGGCCGAAAAAGCTATTACTTTAGCGGCTAAGTTTGAGCCAAGCCATCCTCATTATTGGCACTTGAATGCGTATATAAAAATATTATCAGTAAGTATTTTAAATCAGCCGACTGTAATTAATGCTCCTACACATCAGCATGCTTATAAACAAGCCGAACAAGCGCTTTTAAAGTCTATTGAATTAAGGCAAACATGGGCAGAAACTTGGATAGCATTGGCGCAAGTGGTGAGTTATCAAGATGGGCCCACAGAGCAGGTTTATGATTATATTCAACAAGCAAAAAAAGTAGGACCTTATAAGCTTGATGTACATTTAGGTATTATTCAAATAGCGTTGATTCATTGGTCGCAGCTAACTCCACAATACAAAGCTTTATATGTTAACGAATTGAAGTTAGCAGTTAAATATGGCTATAAATTCAATCAAGTATTTGATATTGCAAAACAAAGTAATAGCTTACCCATATTGTGTTTATCGTTACAATTTGGTGGCGATTTCGATTCTGTTCGCAAAAGTTATATATTTAAAAAACATTGTGGTAGTGGCAAATAAAAATGCCCAGAGTTATAAAAACTCTGGGCTATAAAATGGCTCTTAGTTGAGCCTTACGTTAACTGAAGACGCTTTCTTGATTATAGGGAGAAGAAGAAAGTACATATAAGTATAGCTAAAATCATTAAAACCGCACATTTATTATCCGAATTTAAGTACTTTTAACAACCCAATTATATTCAAAAATGTATACATGTTTTAATACTCACATTTTACATTAAACGCTGTTTAATTGCTTTGTGCCCATGTTATTAGCTGCGTATTTTGTACTAGATCGCGTGGGAGTGAGTTTTTAACTTTATTTTTTTGCCATTTCCCTAAGCCAATAGGGCAGCCACATAAAGTTAAAATAACCTCTCCCGTATTTTGGCTTACATCAGCTAAGCGAATATCCTTACCCTGAAAGTAGTCGTTAGCTTGAGTGTCGGTTAAAGGCAACACATTACTTTTACACTGCTTACCAAATGCGGTTGCAAACTCGTGGGCTAAACGCACGCCATTATTATGAATGGCACCAAGTTGAATGCCTAAACGGGCGTATTTAATTTTGTTTTGCACAGCTTCAAACTCCTGCGGAAATAACCACAGTTCTTTATCGCGCTGCATTAATATGCCAGGTAAGGTAGTTAAGCCAAATTGTTGCTTAAGGGTTTGCATAAAAGCAGCACTTTTTTTGCTCTCAAATTGCTGAAACGGAAATGCACCTTTTTTGACTTGTAGATTTGGGTTGTCGCAACTTGCTTGCTTTTTGAATTTGGCAATAAAAAAGCCTTCACTGTCAAACGTTTGCGGCCACACGTGTAAATAACCCTCTGTTGTGGTTGCTTCACTTGCACCAGGGAATAGATCACTTAAAGACTCCGGCTCTATACAGTCGCCAAATTCACTAAGTAAGAAGTCGCACACGTGTTGGTTTTCAAGTGGAGTAAGCGTACAGGTTGAATACACTAAGGTTCCACCGGGCTTTAAGGCGTAAAACGCACTTTTAATTAGATCTTTTTGTACTTGGGCAATTTCAATATTAGAGTCGATAGACCAATTTTTTAGTGCATCTGCATCTTTTCGTACTGTGCCTTCGCCAGAGCAGGGGGCATCGAGTAAAATGCTATCAAAGCACTCAAACATATAATTACCAAAAATTACCCCATCAAAATGCGATAACGCACAGTTACCTACTCCCATGCGTTTTAAAGTAGCGCTAAGTACTTTTAAGCGTGATGACGAAAGCTCATTTGCAACCAACACCCCTTGGTTATTCATTAGTGCAGCAAGCTGCGAAGTTTTAGAACCAGGTGCAGATGCCATATCAAGAACGTAATTAGTGTGCTCTATACTTTGTTTTAGTGCTATGGGGGGCAGCATGGAGCTTGCTTCTTGAACATACATAGCACCGCTAAGGTGAAGATCTGTATTGCCAAGTGCTAGGTTTTGCTCTTCTGCGGCAGGGCGCTCTAACCAAAAACCTTCCTCGCACCATGGAATAGGAGTGAGTAGCCAATTTTTTTGCTTAGCGTATTGCTTAAACTCAGTAACAGATATTTTTAAGGTATTAACACGAATAGATTTTCGTAGTGGCCGCCGGCAAGCATTAATAAAGTCGTCTATATCTAGGTGTGCAGGTAAATAGGTTTTTACATCATCGATAAAGTGCTCGGGGATAAAGGTATTTGCGTCCACGGTTTGGCCAGTCGTTATATTAAAGACAAATAATAACATTTCTTAAAGTGTGTTTCAGTGCTTAACAGGTAAAAAGTTAGTTTTTATTGGTGTCGACACTTAGCGGTGGTTTATCACTTTAGAGCAGGTAATTATTATACTTTAGGCTAATGATGTCGACAATGAGTGTGTTTTTTGAGCTTTTCATACTGTTTTAGGGTTGACACTTAGTGGTAGTGAGTTCATAGTGGCTTTATAAATTGTCGACAATCTAATAGTAACCTATGACGCAAAGCCTGTTAAATGAAACACCTATTACAACCGCATCAGATCAAGTGTTTGTAAATATGCGCCGAGAAATAGTAGAGGGCAGCATAGCACAAGGCAGTAAAATATCTGAGCCAGAACTGGCAAAGCGTTATGGAGTAAGCCGTGCAACGCTGCGTGAAGCGTTAAATCGTTTAGAAAGCTGTTATTTAGTTGAGCGTAAAGCCAACATAGGTTGCCGAGTTGTATCGTTAACAGCAGATCGCTTGATAGAAGTTTATCAAGTGCGCAGTGCCTTAGAGGGCTTGGCGTGTCGTCTTGCTGCCGACAATATGGCAGCCGATGAAGTCCAAGGTTTAAAGCAATTACTTAATCAGCATTTAAAAACGCAACGAGTAAAAGAAGGCGAGTCGTACTATCAAGAAGCAGGTGATTTAGATTTTCATTACCGCATTATTAAAGGCAGTAAAAATGCCCACTTGATTCATTTGCTATGCCACGACCTTTATCAATTAATAAGAATGTACCGCGTACAAATGGGTATGGTTGGTCCGCGGGTATCAAAAGCATTTGATGAGCACTTAGCTATTATTAATGCGATTGAAAACCACGATGGTGAATTAGCCGAAATGTTGATGAAGCGCCACATAAGTGCTTCACAAGCCAATATTCAAACTAAATTTGATTTACTTGCAGCGCAAACTAAAGCCAGTTAAATAAATCGTTTTAGTATTTAAAATATCAAAACTGCCCCAGAGCAGCCACCGTTCAAAGTTAGGAGAAACGAATGTCAGCAGGATCAAAGTTTAAACAGGCTATTGCCAATAATCACCCATTACAAATAGTGGGTACTATTAATGCGTACACAGCAATGATGGCTGAAAAAATGGGTCATCAGGCAATTTACTTATCGGGTGCTGGTGTTGCCAATGCTTCTTTTGGTATGCCTGATTTAGGTATGACTAGCCTTGATAACGTGCTTGAAGATATTCGCCGTATTACCGGTGCAAGCGACTTACCTTTATTAGTAGATGCAGATACAGGTTGGGGTGGTGCGTTTAATATTGCCCGTACAGTAAAAGAAATGACTAAAGCAGGCGCTGCCGGTTTCCATATTGAAGACCAAGTAGCGCAAAAGCGTTGTGGCCACCGCCCAAATAAAGAAATAGTTAGCCAAGGTGAAATGGTTGACCGTATTAAAGCTGCTGTAGATGCAAAAACCGATAGTGACTTTTACATTATGGCACGTACCGATGCGTTTCAAAAAGAAGGTTTAAATGCCGCTATTGAGCGCGCAGCAGCGTGTGTTGAAGCCGGTGCAGACGCCATTTTTGCAGAAGCCGTGCACGACCTTGCCGACTACCAAGCATTTACAAAAGCGATTAACGTTCCTGTATTGGCTAACATTACTGAGTTTGGTCAAACGCCTATTTATACTAAAGAGCAGTTAGGCGATGTAGGCGTTGAAATGGTGCTTTACCCATTAAGCGCATTTAGAGCGATGAACAAAGCAGCCTATAATGTATATAGCTCAATTTTAAATGAAGGTTCGCAACAAAGCCAAATTGAAAATATGCAAACCCGTGCTGAGCTTTATGATTTTTTAGATTATCACACCTATGAAAATACCCTAGATAACCTTTTTTCATCAACTAAATAATAATAACAATTTAAGGAGATAAATTATGAGTACTAAAGTATTAGCGGGTGCAGGTTTACGCGGACAAGTAGCAGGTCAAACTGCATTATGTACAGTAGGCCAAACAGGTTCAGGTTTAACTTATTGTGGTTACGATATTAGCGAGCTTGCTGAAAAAGCGCAGTTTGAAGAAGTATCGTTTTTATTATCTCGTGGCGAATTACCAACAACCGGTGAGCTTGCAGAATACAAAGCTAAACTAAAAAGCTTACGCGGCTTACCACAAGCACTTAAAACAGTGCTTGAGAACATTCCAAAAGACGCACACCCAATGGATGTGATGCGCACAGGTTGCTCTATGCTGGGTAACCTTGAAATGGAAAATGATTTTAGCGAAGCCAATGATGCGATTGACCGCATGGTTGCAGTATTTCCAAGTATTATTTGTTACTGGTATCGCTTTACGCATGATGGCGTACGCATTGAAACGCAAACAGATGATGACTCAGTTGGCGCGCATTTTTTAACCTTATTACACGATAAAGCCCCGTCTGAGCTATTTGCTCAAGTAATGAATGTGTCACTAATTTTATACGCAGAGCATGAATTTAATGCCTCAACCTTTACTGGTCGTGTGTGTGCATCAACGCTATCTGATATTCATTCATGTGTAACCGGTGCCATAGGTACGTTACGTGGGCCATTACATGGTGGTGCTAACGAAGCGGCAATGGATATGATTGAAAACTTCACCAGCGCAGATCAAGCAGAGCAAGAAATTATGGGCATGCTTGAGCGTAAAGATAAAATTATGGGCTTTGGCCACGCTATTTATCGCGAATCAGATCCACGTAACGTAATTATTAAAAAGTGGTCTGAAAAGCTCGCAGCAGAAGTAGGTGATGATGTACTTTATCCTGTGTCTGTTCGTTGTGAAGAAGTAATGTGGCGCGAGAAAAAGTTATTTTGTAATGCTGATTTCTTCCACGCATCGGCGTATCACTTTATGGATATTCCGACCAAATTATTTACGCCAATATTTGTAATGAGCCGCGTAACAGGTTGGACAGCACACGTTAAAGAGCAACGTGCAAATAACCGTATTATTCGTCCAAGTGCTGATTACACTGGGCCAGATGCACGTAGCTACACACCTATCGAATCACGTTAAAATTATTTGGTGGGCACGTAAAGTGCTCACCTTTTTTATTTGCTGCACACTATTTTAAGGCTCATCACTTTTCACTCTCTCCTTAAATAAGCTAGTAGTGCACAACCACCGTCACCAAATTAGCGAATATTTTAATGACTATAATAAATAATACTGAATATCGAAAACCCTTACCCAATTCAAACGTTGATTATTTTGATGCTCAAGCAGCTGTTGATGCGATTAAACCAGGTGCATATGCAACACTGCCTTATACATCACGTGTATTTGCCGAAAACTTAGTGCGCCGCTGCGATCCAGCAATGCTTACCGATGCACTAAACCAGTTGATTGAACGCAAACAAGATTTAGACTTTCCTTGGTATCCAGCGCGTGTAGTGTGTCACGATATTTTGGGTCAAACTGCACTGGTTGACTTAGCTGGACTGCGTGACGCGATTGCTGCTAAAGGTGGCGATCCGTCTAAAGTAAACCCAGTTGTACCTACGCAATTAATTGTTGATCACTCTTTGTCGGTAGAGCATGCAGGGTTTGATCCCGATGCATTTGAAAAAAACCGTGCTATAGAAGACAGACGTAACGATGACCGTTTCCATTTTATAAACTGGACCAAAACAGCGTTTAAAAATATTGATGTGATCCCGCCAGGTAACGGCATTATGCATCAAATTAACCTTGAAAAAATGTCGCCGGTAATTCAAAACCGCGATGGTATTGCCTTCCCAGATACCTTAGTAGGTACAGACAGCCATACTCCACACGTTGATGCACTGGGTGTTATTGCTGTGGGTGTAGGTGGCCTTGAAGCAGAAAGCGTAATGCTAGGGCGCGCTTCGTACATGCGCCTGCCAGACATTGTAGGGGTTGAGCTAACAGGTAAGCGCCAACCGGGTATTACCGCTACCGATATCGTACTGGCTATTACTGAATTTTTACGCTCGCAGCGTGTGGTATCAGCATACTTAGAATTTTACGGTGAAGGTGCCGATGCACTTACGCTGGGCGATCGTGCAACTATTTCAAATATGACGCCTGAATTTGGTGCCACAGCGGCGATGTTTTACATCGACGATATGACCATAGATTATTTGCGTTTAACGGGTCGTGAAGAAGAGCAAATTGCACTGGTAGAAAACTACGCTAAAACCACCGGCTTGTGGAGCGATAGCTTAAAAACAGCGCAGTACGATCGCGTGCTTAAGTTTGATTTATCAAGTGTGGGGCGCAACATTGCTGGGCCATCAAATCCACATCGCCGTGTATCTACAAGCGATTTAGCTAAAGAAGGTATTTCAGGCGTAGTTGAAAACGAAGCAGGCTTAATGCCAGATGGTGCGTGTATTATTGCCGCTATTACCAGCTGTACAAACACCAGTAACCCACGCAACGTGATTGCCGCGGCATTACTTGCGCGTAATGCTAACGCCAAGGGGTTAACGCGTAAACCTTGGGTAAAAACCTCATTAGCACCGGGCTCTAAAGCCGTGCAATCGTACCTAGAAGACGCTAACTTACTTACCGAACTTGAACAGCTAGGTTTTGGTATTGTTGGTTTTGCTTGTACTACGTGTAATGGCATGAGTGGCGCGCTTGACCCTGTAATTCAAAAAGAAGTGATTGATCGCGACTTATACGCCACCGCGGTACTGTCGGGTAACCGTAACTTTGACGGCCGTATTCATCCTTACGCCAAACAAGCGTTTTTAGCATCGCCGCCTTTGGTTGTTGCTTATGCAATTGCCGGTACGATTCGTTTTGATATTGAAAAAGATATACTTGGTAAAGATCAGCAAGGTAACGACGTTACCCTTAAAGATTTATGGCCGTCAGATGAAGAAATTGACGCAGTAGTTAAGCAAAGCGTTAAGCCAGAGCAATTTAGAAAAGTATACGAGCCCATGTTTAACTTAACCGTAGATTACGGTGAAGATAACGACCCGCTATACGAATGGCGTCCAGAAAGCACTTATATTCGCCGACCTCCTTATTGGGAAGGTGCATTAGCGGGCGAGCGTACCATGACAGGTATGCGTGCACTGGCAGTACTTGGCGATAACATTACAACCGATCACTTATCGCCTTCAAATGCGATAATGGCCAGCAGTGCCGCGGGTGAATACCTATTAAAAATGAACGTACCTGAGGAAGACTTTAACTCATACGCAACCCATAGGGGCGATCATTTAACAGCGCAGCGCGCTACGTTTGCTAACCCTAAATTGCTAAATGAAATGGTACTTGATGAAAGCGGCGAAATTAAGCAAGGTTCGTACGCGCGCATAGAACCAGAGGGAAAAAATACTCGCATGTGGGAAGCAATCGAAGCATACATGCAGCGTAAGCAACCACTTATTATTGTGGCTGGCGCAGATTATGGCCAAGGCTCGTCGCGCGATTGGGCGGCAAAAGGCGTAAGACTCGCGGGTGTTGAAGTAATTGCAGCTGAAGGGTTTGAGCGTATTCACCGTACTAACTTAGTGGGTATGGGTGTTTTACCGTTAGAGTTTAAAGCGGGAACAACTCGTAAAACACTCAAACTAGATGGCAGTGAAAGTTACGATGTAACGGGTGAACCAACCCCTGGTTGCACACTTAACTTGTCGATCACTAGTAAAAATGGCGAAGTACTAAACGTACCAATGAAATGTCGTATAGATACACAAGAAGAGCTGTCTATTTATGCTGCAGGTGGTGTATTACAACGCTTTGCACAAGACTTTTTAGAAGCTACAAAAACAGCATAAGGGCAGGGTTAATTATGTTTAAACCACAAATTAAAGTACCAGCCACATACATGCGTGGCGGTACTAGCAAAGGGGTGTTTTTTAACCTTAGTGACTTGCCAAAGCCTGCCCAAGTGGCAGGTGAGGCACGTAATAACTTATTACTGCGCGTTATTGGCAGCCCAGATCCGTACGGCAAACAAACCGATGGTATGGGCGGTGCTACATCTAGCACCAGTAAAACGGTTATTTTAAGTAAAAGTGAGCAAGCCGATCACGATGTTGACTATTTATTTGGCCAAGTGGCAATAGATAAAGCATTTGTTGATTTTAGCGGCAACTGCGGTAATTTAACCGCAGCTGTCGGTGCTTTTGCTATTAGTAATGACTTAGTTGATAAAAGCCGTGTACCCGATAATGGCGTTGCTGTTGTACGTGTGTGGCAAGCCAATATTAAAAAAAGCATTTTAGTGCATGTACCTATGACTAATGGCGAAGTACAAGAAACCGGTGACTTTGAGCTAGACGGCGTTACATTTGCAGCAGCTGAAGTAAAACTTGAATTTATTGACCCTGCAGATGGCGACGGGGCGTTATTCCCAACTGGCAATGTGGTTGATGACCTAGAAGTGCCGGGAGTCGGTACTTTAAAAGCGACGATGATCAACGCAGGCATTCCCACCATTTTTGTTAATGCAAGCGACATTGGTTATACCGGCACTGAATTGCAAGATGATATAAACGCAGATGCAGCAGCGCTTGAAAAGCTTGAAACCATTCGTGCCTATGGCGCAGTTAAAATGGGACTCATACAAAATATTGATGAGGCAGCAGCACGCCAACATACACCTAAAGTGGCATTTGTTGGTGCAGCACAAAATTACAAAGCGTCAAGCGGTAAGCAAATTAACGCCAGTGAAATTAACTTGTTAGTGCGTGCTATGTCTATGGGTAAATTACACCATGCAATGATGGGCACAGCAGCAGTAGCTATTGGTACCGCTGCGGCAATTGACGGTACGTTAGTTAATTTAGCCGCTGGTGGCGGGGCATTGAGTGAAGTTAACTTTGGTCACCCATCGGGCACCTTAAAAGTAGGCGCACACGCTACAAATACGGATGGTAACTGGCAAGTAACTAAAGCCAGTATGAGCCGCAGTGCACGGGTACTTATGGAAGGCGTGGTAAGAGTACCGCAATAAAGCATTGTTTTAATTACGATTAAGTTATTTATAATTTATGCATAAGTTGATGCGGTAATACTTTAGGGTATTACTCATCAACTTTTTTGTTTATGGGCTATTTTTGATACTCGTTGACTCTCGTTTGACCAAGCGGGGTAAATATTTATGCTCACTGTGACTGACACTTTCAACTATTTCATTTTTAAAGTGTGTTAACGCCAACTGAGCTGCATGCTGCGCCATTTTTTCAATGGGATAGTTTAAAGTGGTTAGTTTTGGCCTTGAATAACGCGCAATCAGCACATCATCAAAACCAATCACCGACACATCACCGGGTACCTTATAGCCATTATCTTCAAGTGTTGAAATAGCACCAATAGCCATAGCATCGTTATAAACAAAAATAGCGCTGAAGGGCTGCCCAGAGGCTAATAAGTTTTGCGCAGCGCTTTGTCCGCCTTGTAGGGTAGGCTCCGCGTATTTAATCAGCGCAGGGCTAATTGGATTACCTGCCATATTTAGTTCTGCCGAAAAACCATTAAGGCGTAGCGCAGGATCTTCAATTTGATACTTGCTGCTTATACAGGCAATGTTTTTATGTTTGAGCGCCATTAGATGCCGCGCTGCTATTTTTGCACCTTCTTCGTTATCTAACCAAATACATTTATGTTTTATTTGCTCAATGTGTCTATTGATAAGCACTAAGCCGGGGAGTTTTTCACATAAAGTAATTAGTTCGCAGTCAGGAATTATTTTACTATGCATAACAACAGTTTGGCAGCGGCGCTCAAGTAATAAATTAATAGCTGCGCGTTCAGATTCTACACTTTGTCCTGCGGTACTTAACAGCAATTGCATATTATTTTCGCGGGCTACTTTATCTACCCCGCTGGCTAATGATGCAAAAAATGGATCGCTAAGTTCGGGGATCACCACGCCTATGGTCATACTTTTTCGGGTTACTAAAGCACGTGCATTAGCATTGGGCGTGTAGCCAAGCTCTTGCATTACTTTATTTACTTTTTCTATGGTTGCCTTACTTACTTTAGGGCCATTATTAATTACACGAGATACCGAGGCGATAGACACGCCTGCAATTCTGGCTACATCTTTTATTGTTGTCATTGGCGGGTAATCGTTTTCTACATCCTGTTAATAATAAAATTTACACTATTTAACGTGGGCTGTATATGTAGATTTTTTAGGTTGCAAATAGCGGGGTAAGCGTTTACCCTTTTCGGTTTTATCATAAACCACATTTGAGATATTTATGGATACAATTTTTGACCCAACTGAGCATCCACATCGTCGCTACAATCCATTGATTGATGAGTGGGTGTTAGTTTCACCGCATCGTGCCAAACGACCTTGGCAGGGACAAGTTGAAACTCTCGATGAAGACGTTAGAGAAAGTCATGATGAAAGCTGTTTTTTATGTGCTGGTAATACTCGTATAAACGGTGAGGTTAATGACAACTATAAAAAAACTTATGTGTTTACTAATGACTTTGCAGCTCTGAAAATTGATACTCCAGAATTTAAAACAGACGATCCGCTATTTAAAATGGCCACAGAGCAAGGCGAAAGTCGTGTTATTTGCTTCTCTCCAGATCACAGCAAAACCTTACCGCAACTTAGTATTAGCGCTATTACCGACATTGTTAAAACGTGGCAAAGCCAGTGCTTAGAGTTAGGCGAAAAGTATAACTGGGTGCAGGTATTCGAAAACAAAGGGGCGATGATGGGGTGCTCAAATCCGCATCCGCATGGCCAAATTTGGTCGCAGCAGCAATTACCTACTTTGGTAAATAAAAAACAACATGCGCTGAGCGACTATGCTAAAAAATATAACAGTAACTTATTACTTGATTACGCTCAGCGTGAAGCGCAATCGGGCGAGCGTGTTGTTGTTAAAAATGAAGATTGGCTGGTGGTTGTACCGTACTGGGCAGGCTGGCCATTTGAAACCTTATTATTACCGCGTTTTGCGTTAACACGTATGGTCGACTTAACCCCAGAACAAGCGGTAACTCTAGCCGATGCATTAAAACAAATTACCACTAAATACGACAATTTATTTAATTGTTCGTTCCCATATTCTATGGGCTGGCACGGCGCGCCTTATGATGGGCAAGAGCATAGTGAATGGCAGCTTCATGCAAGCTTTTTTCCACCATTATTACGCTCAGCTACTGTGCGTAAATTTATGGTGGGTTACGAAATGATGGCTGAATCACAACGTGATTTAACCCCAGAGCAAGCAGCACAAAGATTACGTGATGTACCAAACGTACATTATAAGGAGGCTAAGTAATGCCAAGAACTACAATGCTTATTAGTCAATTTGAACAACATTTTAATTGCCCGCCAGAACAGCTATTTCATGCACCTGGGCGCGTTAACCTCATTGGTGAACACACAGATTATAATGATGGTTTTGTGCTACCTGCTGCGATTAATTTTGGCACCGACATTGCTGCAAAAGCACGAGCTGATCGCAACATTAACGTCTTAGCAATTGATTGTAACAGCGAAACCAATAGTTTTAGCCTAGATAAAATAGAATTTAGCCAACAACAAATGTGGGTTAATTATATTCGCGGCACACTGCAAGCATTAATGCAAAGCTATCCAAATATTAGTGGCGCCGACTTAGTGGTATCGGGCAATGTGCCACAAGGTACAGGTTTGAGTTCATCAGCTAGTTTTGAAATTGCTCTTTTAAAAACGTTTGCAACATTAAACAATATTCCGCTCGATGGTGTTAAAGCGGCACTTATGGGACAAAGTGCTGAAAATAACTTTGTCGGCTGTAATTGCGGCATTATGGATCAATTAATTTCGTCGATGGGCAAGCAAGGGCATGCCATGTTGCTCGATTGCAGAAGTTTAACCTTTGAATATGCTGTGATTCCAAAGGGAATGTCGTTAGTTATTGTTAACTCTAATGTTAAAAGAGGGCTGGTCGACAGCGAATACAATACCCGACGCGAGCAATGCGAAGCTGCAGCAAAGCACTTTAATAAACCGGCATTGCGCGATGTTACTCTTGAGGAACTAGAAGCAGAGCAAGCTAATTTACCGCCATTAATATATAAGCGCGCTAAACATATAGTCACTGAAAATACCCGTACCGAACTAGCTCTCAAAGCGCTAAACGTCAATGATATGGTAACTATGAGCCAACTTATGGCACAATCGCACCTATCAATGAAAAATGATTTTGATATTACTACCTCTCAAATAGACTTTTTAGTGGATATTACTGCTCAAGTTTTAGGCGAACAAGGCGGCGTGCGTATGACCGGTGGTGGTTTTGGTGGTTGTATCGTTGCTTTAACACCGGATCATTTAGTTGAGCAAGTACGTAACACTATTGACACACATTATTATGCAAAAACAGGGCTTCAAGCAGACGTTTACGTATGCCTGGCTTCTCAAGGTGCTTTTAGTAATTAATAAAACACAATAAAAATCAATAAGACAACAAGGTTAAAGTTATGAAATTACAACCGCTCGACATTGCCATATTTTTTACTTATGTGGTGGGGTTATTAGTACTCGCGCTGTGGATCTCGCGAGAGGAGAAAGGTGCCAGTAAAAATACTGAAGACTACTTTCTTGCTAGTAAAGCACTGCCTTGGTGGGCAATTGGTGCATCATTAATTGCTTCAAATATATCGGCAGAACAAATTATTGGCATGTCTGGTTCGGGCTATGCGATTGGTTTAGCTATTGCATCTTATGAGTGGATGGCAGCAATTACCTTAATTATTGTAGGTAAATATATGCTGCCGATATTTCTTAAAAATGAAATATTTACTATGCCGCAATATTTAGAGCAACGCTTTGATAGCAAAGTTAAAACAGTGTTAGCGCTGTTTTGGCTAGCGGTATATGTATTTGTAAATTTAACCGCTGTTTTATGGCTTGGTGGTTTAGCAATAGAAACCGTTGCCGGTGTTGACTGGATGTACGGAATGATCTTTTTAGCCTTATTTTCAGTCGCTTATTCACTTTATGGTGGTTTGAAAGCCGTTGCTTATACCGATATTTTACAAGTAGTGCTACTGGTATTTGGTGGCTTGTTTTTAAGTTACTTAGCACTAGATGCAGTGGCAGATGGCGATGGGATAATAGCAGGCTTTGGCGTTTTAACTGATCAGCTTCCTAACCACTTTGATATGATTTTAAGCCCAGATAGCCCGCATTATATGAGTTTACCTGGTTTATCAGTATTAATTGGTGGCCTGTGGATAATGAACATTAGCTACTGGGGATTTAATCAATATATTATTCAGCGCGCACTTGCCGCTAAAAACCTTAAAGAAGCACAAAAAGGTATTGCCTTTGCTGCCTATTTAAAATTATTAATGCCAGTAATTGTAGTGTTGCCAGGTATTGCTGCGGTTGTTTTATACCCGCAACTTACCACGCCAGATCAAGCGTATCCGTCTATGATGGCGTTAATGCCAACAGGTATTAAAGGTCTTATTTTTGCTGCATTAGTGGCGGCAATTGTTTCATCACTTGCCTCTATGACTAACAGTATTTCAACTATTTTCACTATGGATATTTACAGCAAGTTAAAACCAGGTAAATCACAAAAACATTATGTATTTATAGGCCGCTCAGCTGCATTAATATCTTTAGCTATAGCCTTGGTTGTGGCAGAGCCATTATTAGGTAAGTTCGATCAAGCGTTTCAATATATTCAAGAATTCACCGGTTTCTTTACTCCAGGTATTGTAGTGATTTTTGTAATGGGTATGTTTTGGTCAAAAGCCAGTTCAGCGGGTGCGTTAGCTGCGGCAATTGGCTCGGCTGTATTCTCAATCCTGTTAAAAGTTTACTGGGTAGCGCTGCCATTTATGGACAGAGTAGGCTTAGTATTTTTACTGTGTTTAGCATTGTGTGTAATTGTATCATTAGCTAAGCCAGATAAAGGCCAAGACAGTAGCGTTAGCCTAGACGATGTTAACTTTAAAACCTCAAGCAACTTTAACATAGCGGCATTGGGTGTAGTTATCATCTTAATCGCTTTGTATACTACTTGGTGGTAATGCAGAATGCTTACTAAGTGAGTATGACAGCCATAGCTATCTGCTCACGTGTTTAACGCAAAATATAGTGAATCAAAGCAGCTTAGGTTGCTTTGATTTTTTTGTGTTCTAATAGACATAACAAGAAAACAGTAAATGAATCAATTACA
Source organism: Pseudoalteromonas sp. JB197 (assembly GCF_002332205.1). NCBI lineage: Bacteria > Pseudomonadati > Pseudomonadota > Gammaproteobacteria > Alteromonadales > Pseudoalteromonadaceae > Pseudoalteromonas > Pseudoalteromonas sp. JB197. The sequence goes on along the minus strand of NZ_NRGZ01000001.1, from coordinate 1,521,464 downwards.
CAGTTATATATTAAGCAATGAGCAAGGCATGCGGGTCGAAATATTAAATTATGGCGCGCGGGTTAAATCTATTTTATTTCCGGTAAACGATACACCCACAGAAATGACTGTTGGGTATGCCGATAGCAGTCGTTATTTAACCGATACTTATTATTTAGGTGCTACCTGTGGTCGCGTTGCTAATCGTATTAGTGGTGCTAGTTTTGAGCTTGAAGGTGAGCAATATTTACTGAGTAAAAATGATGGTGAAAATTGCTTACATGGCGGTGCGGATAACTTTTCTCTGCGTTTTTGGCAAGTGCAATCGAGTACTGCCAACGAAGTGATTTTGAGCTTAAGCTCAGAAGATGGCGACCAAGGTTTTCCTGGCAAGGTTGAAATGCAAATACGTTATCATTTATCACATGATAATAAGTTGACTATGAGTTTTAGCGCAACCACAAATAAAGCAACCCCTATTAACGCTACTAATCATTGCTACTTTAATTTAGGTGAGCAAAATTGCTTGCCACTCACGTTACAAATAAATGCGGCCAGCTATTTAGAGCGTGACAATAACAGCTTACCAACTGGTAGAGTGTTAAGTGTCAAAAATAGTGACTTTTGTTTTGACCAACCGGTTATTATTGGCCAGCGTCTGCAGTCAGCTCAGCACCCACAACTAACAGGGCCAACAGGGTTTGATCATTGTTTTGTTATAAATCAGCCACAAGCAAACAAAGCTGCAGCGGTATTAAGCTCATTACGCAATAAAGTTAAAATGTCGTTGTACACCGACCAAGCATCTATACAGCTTTATACTGGTGCATTTTTAGCCGCACCATTAAGCCCTGATCAGGGAGTGTGTTTAGAAGCTCAAAATTATAGCGATGCAGTAAACTTTCCAGATTTTGAAAACTCAATACTAAAGCCGGGCGAAGTTTATAATAAATATATTAGCTATCACTTTGAAAATATTTAAATAAAGCTGTTTAGTATAAGGGCTATGAGCTATTTTTTAACGGGAATATCTTCGAGTATCTTTAAAATAGCCTGATTACTGTTTAATTTGGCTAAATCGATTAGGTAACTTTTTTCAAGATCTTGCATAGGTTGCTTTGTTAATAGCGCTTTTACTGACTCTTCTTCTGCATTTACTATGGCGGTTTTTAACGCTGCAAAGTTTGCGATACTGTGTTCATTTTGCTCAGTCATATTAAATCCTCTTATTGGCGCGAGTTGTGACTTTTAAAGTTATGGCCTTAACTACTTGGCCATATAATTAAATCTACGCGCTTTCATAAACCAGCCAGCGGTGTACTTACTCAATAACAAATAAGTCCATAAAGCTATTTACAGGCATGGCCTCAAGCGCTGTTTGATTTTTACAAAGCGTGAAAATAGTGTGGCATTGTTTATTCTCAAAGCGGGACGCTAAATTAGCTTTAAATTTTTGCTCCAATAGTGGGATCCCTTCCTCACGACGGCGACGATGACCCACAGGATATTCTATAACTGTGTCCTCGGTGCTACTGCCATCTTTAAAGAAAACCTGAATAGCATTTGCGATAGAGCGTTTATCATCCTCTAAATATTCTTTGGTAAAGCGTGCATCTTCTACAATGTGCATTTTGTTGCGCAGTTTATCAATAATCGGGTGTGCGTTATGAAATTCGTCTTCGTAATGATCAGCGGTTAAATTGCCAAATATTAACGGCACTGCAATCATGTATTGTAAACAATGATCGCGATCGGCTGCGTTATCCAGGGAACCCGTTTTTGAAATAATACGAATGGCCGACTCGTGAGTACGCACAACAATTTTATCAATATCGGCTAGCCGATCTTTTACCTGAGGATGTAAAATAACCGACGCTTCAGCGGCTGTTTGGGCATGAAACTCAGCAGGAAACGATATTTTAAATAAAATATTTTCCATAACATAACTGCCGTAGCCTTGGGTGAATAAAAACTGCCGTTCGGCCTCAGGTTTAAGTGCTTGGTCTTTGTTGGTTTTAGAAAAAGAGACATCATAAAACCCCCATTGCGGGGCTGTTAACACGCTTGGAATGCCCATTTCACCACGCATAGATATATCAGCTAAATGAACGGCTCGGGAAGTTGCATCGCCAGCAGCCCATGATTTACGAGAGCCTGCATTGGGTGCATGCCTATAGGTGCGCAGCGCTGAGCCATCTACCCAAGCTTGTGATATAGCGGCCATAATTTGTTGTTTATTGCCGCCCATCATTTTAGTGGCAACCGCAGTAGATGCAACCCGTACTAATAATACGTGGCATAAACCCACCCGATTAAACGAATTTTTTAGCGCTATTACGCCTTGAATTTCATGCGCCATGATCATGGCTTCTAGCACTTCGCGCATTTTTAAAGGTTGTTCACCCTTGCTCAGTCTCACTTGGGATAGATGATCAGCAACGGCTAAAATAGCACCTAAGTTATCTGACGGATGACCCCATTCGGCGGCCAACCAAGTATCGTTATAATCGAGCCAGCGAATAATGCAGCCAATATCCCATGCCGCTTTTACAGGGTCGAGTACCAAAGATGTGCCCGGTACGCGTGCACCATTAGGCACAATCGTACCTGCTACTATAGGGCCGAGGAGCTTGCTGCATTCAGGAAATCGCAGCGCTAATAGCCCACACCCTAAAGTGTCTATTAAACAGTTACGGGCAGTATTGAGCGCTTCCTTGCTGCTCACTTTATAATTTAATACATAATCAGCTATATCTTGTATTACATGGTCGTAATCAGGGCGATTATTAATATCTACATTATTACTCATTTTTTATCCTTATTCGTTCCTAAATTCGGATAATAAGTGCAATTTCTCAGATTAGATGGCCAGCTGTTATAATTCGGCCATTTTCTCGCCAAAGGAAATTGCTTTAATGAAATATAAACAGCTGACACAAGAAGAAAGATACCAGATTTACGCGTTAATAAAAGCAGGAAATAACCAAAAGCAGATAGCTGAAGAACTAACTCGTTCACCGTCATCTATTTCTAGAGAGCTAAAACGCAATAAAGGACTTAAAGGCTATCGGCCTAACCAAGCCAATAACTTTGCTGAACAAAGACGTAAGTCATCTTTCAAAGCAAGTAAGTTAACAGAGGACGTCACTCACTGGATTAATAAATTGTTGCATGACGGACTTTCCCCTGAGCAAGTGGCAGGCCGCTTAGCTTTAGAGAAACAGGTCGTTTTACATCATGAAACAATTTATCAATATATTTACAGAGACAAGGCTCGTGGTGGCAAGCTACATAAGACACTCACTCGTGCATGTAAAAAGTATAAAAAACGCTATGGAAGCTATGATAAACGTGGACAGATAGTTAATCGAGTCAGCATTGATGAACGCCCAAGTATTGTGGATTCAAAGTCTAGGATTGGTGATTGGGAGGGCGATACAGTGATAGGTAAAGGGCGTAAAAATGCGCTTGTCACAATGGTTGAACGTAAAACGTTATATACAGTCGTTCACAGAATTGAAAGCAAGCATGCGAAAATAACAGCCGATGCGCTGATCAAGTGTATGACACCATATAAAGATAGGGTTATTACCGTGACGTTAGATAATGGAAAAGAGTTTGCTCACCATGAGCATGTTGCACAAGCATTAGAAGCTGATGTGTATTTCGCTCATCCCTATTCATCATGGGAGCGGGGCATAAATGAGAATACCAACGGCTTACTTAGACGCTTCTTCCCCAAGGGAACTGACTTTATGGCGCTAAGTGAAGCAGAGATACAGGCGGCAGTTGATAAGCTCAACCATCGGCCAAGAAAAACAAGAGGGTATAAAACCCCTCATGAATTATTTACGGGGCAATCAGAAGTTCTGGTGGCTGCATAATGATTGCACTTAATACTTGAATTCAAGTTTAGGTATATACGTTTTAACCTAAAAATAAGACCCTAATTTAAAAGTAAGAATAAAAAACGATTATGTAAATTACCTGCATCTTTTGTGTAATTGCAATGACGTGCCACATTCTCAAAGAGAGAATGGTGCGGGCTAAAGTAACGCTATTCATTAATTAAATAAGAACAAAGGATGTTGGCTTTCATTAAACTACAATATGAATTATAGATAATCGACTGTATATAAAATCAAAATAACATACGTTTATTTTTATAAAGCAACTTAAGAGGATGTTTATTATGGCTAAAGTGCTTAAAGCGAAAGAGCATGATATTGGTGGGTTAAATGTAAAACGCGTTTTACCTCATCAAGAAAAACGCATGGTAGGTCCATTTGTTTTCTTTGACCAAATGGGGCCAAATAATTTCCCTGCGGGCCAAGGTATAAATGTTAGACCGCATCCACATATTGGTTTATCAACACTAACTTACCTATTTGATGGTAGTATTTTACATCGTGATTCGCTGGGTAATAATTTAGAAATTCGCCCCGGTGATGTTAACTGGATGACCTCAGGCAAAGGTATTACCCATTCAGAGCGTGAAAGCTTTGAAGTACGAGCAAATCCACATTCAATTAGTGGTTTACAGTGTTGGGTTGCATTGCCAGAAGCTATGGCAGAAATTGAACCGTCATTTAATCATGTGAAAAAAAACCAATTACCGCACATTACCCACGAAGGAGTAATGATGCGATTAGTGGTGGGTGAAGCTTATGGTTTAAGTTCGCCGGTTAAAACCTATTCACCCATGTTTTATATTGATGTTGTTGCCAGCAAAGGAAGTGTTATAAAGCGCCCACACCCAGAACAAGAAACTGCAATATTTACCATTTGTGGCGAAGTAACTGTTAACGGTGAAACGTTTGGTACTAATGAGTTTATTTTATTAGAGCCAGGCGATAGCGAAATTACACTGGCAAGTGACGGTCGCTTTATTATGTTAGGCGGCGATAAATTTGAAAAAGTACCATTTTTGTATTGGAACTTTGTGTCATTTAGCAAAGAGCGCATTGAGCAGGCGAAAGACGATTGGGAAAATGGGCGCTTTCCAACTATTCCAGGTGATGATAAAGAGTTTATTCCACTTAAATAATGCCAAAGCTATTGAGCTTTAATAGCTAATTACCTGAGATCCAAATAAAAGCCACATCTATTTATACATCATAACTAGGTGTGGTTTTGCTCAAGTTTAACTTGTCTGAAGATAGCCTGCAGAATTAACAACAAAAATAAAATATAAAGCAATAAGAGGTAATCATGCTTAGAGTCACACTAGAGCAATGGCGAATGTTTCGCTCTGTGGTGCAATTTGGTGGCTTTAATCAAGCCTCACAAGGAATTCATAAAAGCCAGTCAAGTATTCATAATGCGGTGGGTAAAATAGAAAGCTCGCTCGATGTTAAGTTATTTGAAATTGAAGGGCGAAAAACTGTTTTGACTCAAGCAGGTGAGCTAATGCTTAAGCGCGCCAACTTTTTGCTTGATGAAGCCGCTAAGCTGGAAATAGTGGGTCATACTCTTGGTCAAGGCACAGAAGGGAGCCTAAAAATTGCAGTTGATGAAATGTTTCCACAAGCAAGGCTGTATAAAGTGCTTGATACTGTTTCTGCCCAATACCCAATGCTGCAAATTGAGTTGGTGGAATCGGTACTGAGTGGGGCAAGCGAACTGATTGAGAATGCTGATGTAGATATTGCTATTTCACCGGTTGCATTAACAGAAGGTTTTAGTGAGCAACTTTGCCAAATAGACTTTATTGCAGTTGCTAATCCAGATCACACATTACATTCTTTGGGGAGAGATTTAACCGCAGAGGATTTAAAAAGTCATCGTCAAATTGTAGTGCGCGACTCAGGTATGCATCGTAAAAGTGATGCAGGCTGGTTAGGTGCTAACCAGCGCTGGACGGTGAGTCATTTACGCACTTCTATTGATATGATCTGCAGTGGTTTAGGTTTTGCTTGGCTACCTTTAACTTCTATTAAAAATGAACTAGTACAGGGCAAACTCAAAACACTCCCTTTGCAACATAACAGCAAGCGCTCTATGCAGTTGCATTTAATCTTTAAAGATGGCGACAGCTTAGGTCCAGCAGCCAGAGCTTTTTTAGCTGAACTAAGATATCAATGTGAAGAACTACAATAAACATTCTTTTAAATCGAATGATTGATACTAAAACAGCTAATTTTAATCGTATAAACACAGTAGTAAACTGGCTTCATTGAAATAGATGAAGGAATTTATAATGAAATATATAAGAAAGTCACAAGAGCGCGGCTCGGTCGATCTTGGTTGGTTGCAAAGCAAACATAGTTTTTCTTTTGGCAGTTACTACGATCCAAAACATATGGGTGTTTCAGCACTGCGCGTAATAAACGACGACATGGTTATGCCAGGTAAAGGTTTTGGGACGCACGGGCACCGCGATATGGAAATTATTTCGTATGTTATGCAAGGCGCATTAAAGCATGAGGACAGTGAAGGCAATAAGCACACTGTACCGGCAGGCGACGTACAACGTATGAGTGCGGGCAGTGGCGTAATGCATTCAGAATATAATGCATCTAACACTGACCAAGTTAAGTTTTTACAAATTTGGATACAGCCCAATAAAATGGGAATTAAACCAAGTTATGAGCAAAAAAGTATTGCGCAAAATGGTCCACTAACGCCATTACTTACACCAGAGGGCGGCGAAAATGCATTGTCAATTAATCAAGATGCAAGCTTGTCACGCTTAGTTTTAAACGTGCAACAAACGTTTATGCTGGCCTCGGGTAAGCAAATTGGTTACCTGCACATTGTAAAAGGTAGCGTAATGGTTGATGGTAAAGAATTTGCTGCAGGTGATGCCTTTGCGGTTGACCCCGCGACAGAGTTAAACCTTGAAGCAACAGCTGAACTTGAAGCTTTATGGTTTGAATTACCGGCGGATTTCTAGTATGGATATTACAACACTTGTTTTAATAGCAGCTGTTGTTGTGTTAATAGGTGTTTCAAAATCAGCATTTGCAGGGGCATTAGGCGTGTTTGCCGTGCCGCTGCTAATGCTAAAATTGCCAGCAGCGCAAGCCATTGCACTGATGCTGCCACTATTAATTATTGGCGACATGTTAAGCGTAAGAAGTTACTGGCGAAAATGGGACAATCAACTACTTCTGCCCCTAATTCCTGGGGCAATAGTAGGTGTGCTCATTGCTTATTTAATTATAGACGTTATTAATGCAAAGCACTTACGCTTGATAATCGCCTTAATATGTATTGTTTTTTCAATTAAAAATATTTTCTTTAAAAAAAGCTCGCTTAAAATTCTCAGTAATAAAATTGGCGCGGGGATAATGTCCATGTTCTCCGGTATTACCAGCAGTTTAGTGCATGCAGGTGGGCCACCCATTATTATTTATTTCACAGCGATAGGGCTTACTCCGGGTAAGTTTGTTGCTACCGTGGCGATATTTTTCGCAATGATGAATGTAATAAAACTTATTGCAGCTTTATCGTTCGGCTTGTTAACGGGTGAGACAATTTTAACTGCACTGGCCTTTTTCCCACTGGCATTTGTAGGTAATTGGTTAGGGGTAAAAATTAATGAAGTACTGGATAAAGTGTTATTTTTAAAGATAATGAATTATTTATTGTTAGTGCTCGGTTTTTGGTTACTTTTAGGTAAGTAACTGTAAATAGATTAGTTTTTAATTACTTAAATATTTGAACAACCACAGGAGATACTCATGTCTGAATTGAAAATGTCAAACTTAAAAGATTTACAACAATTAGCACAGAAGCGTCGCTCTATCTATGCTCTAAGCGATCAGTTGCCAGTTTCTAACGAAGAAGTAGTTAAGCTTGTTGAGCACGCAGTTTTGCATACGCCATCAGCTTTTAACTCACAATCGGCACGTATCGTCGTTTTGTTTGGTGATGAGCATCACAAACTGTGGGACATTACTGAAGAAACGCTTAGAGTTATCGTTGGTGACGACGAAAAATTTCAAGGTACTAAAAATAAAATTGCAGGCTTTAGAGCCGGTGCAGGTACGGTATTGTTCTTCGAGGACAAAGCCGTAGTAAGAAACATGCAAGAAGCTGCACCTTTGTATGCTGACAAATTTCCAATTTGGGCGCAACAAAGCAGCGCTATGCATCAGTATGCGATTTGGACAGCATTGGCTAGCTTAGACATTGGTGCCAACCTGCAACATTATAATCCAGTTATCGATCAAAAAGTTGCAGATGAGTGGAACATAGCTGCAGACTGGGAATTGAATGCACAAATGGTATTTGGCGCTATCGATCAGCCAGCAGGCGACAAGGAGTTTAAACCGGTTGAAGAACGTATGAAAGTATTTGGTTAATACACTTACTTTAATATAATTTAACCAATGAAACCGTTTAGATGTATTTCTAGCGGTTTCATTTTTTATAAGTAACCAATTAATCTAACATTGATTTAAACAACAGCCAAAGCGTTTAACTTTAACATTTGTAATGTAAAGTATGACTTACTTTTTTAGTGAATAAATCAGAATACCCGCCATAGCACCTAATACCTAGCACCTAGCAATAGCATTCAGTATAAAATGATAAGCACTACTTCGCTTTGTAACCTCTACTTAGCTTATATTTTTAAATTAGCAATTTATAGCTTCAATAATCAAACGCTTGGCAATATAGCTTTATCCTATAAAAACAATACCGTGGCTTTCATAGTTCCTTAAATTATTAGGCGACACGTATGAAACTGATGTAGATGGAAATTCAACTCAACTGCAAGCAGGTATTATTCCACCAGCTTCAGTACCTGGCTTTTCTAAGCATGTATTTAGTAGCCAGTTGTACTACCAAATTGGTGGATTTGATACCGCGGTTATTTACAAATACCGTAGCGAATACTTCCAACCTTACACATCTAATGGTACTCGCTTACGTTATGTAGACGGGGTAGGGGTGTGGGAAATGCGCGCATCTTATAAAATTAATGAGCACATTAGAATTAAAGCAGAGGCAATTAACTTATTTAGTGCACCTAAATCACAAGACTTCTTTGTTGAGGGGAACTTAGGTGAAGTGAATGACTATGGCCCACGCTTATTCTTGGGTATGAGCTTTAAGTTCTAATTTAAAGCAATTAACACACAAAAGGCTCTAATTTAGAGCCTTTTTTATTTGGTGAACACACTAACTTAGTGGGTTAAATGGGTAATAGAATACAATCCACGCGTTTCATCTGTTTTACGTTTTATCTCTTCAAGCGCTTTAGCTTCACTGGCTGCAAATAATGCATTAATTAATCGGTTAAAGTGGTTATGCATTGCTTTTCTTGCTGCTGATGAGTCATGCGATGCAATTGCTTCGTATATAGCAGTGTGTTCTTGTATTCGTTGCTCGTTACTTTGCGAACAAACATCTTCATGAGCCGAGATAATTACAGGTTCGGTTAATCTCAACTTCCAAAGATTATTAATTGTTAAAACAATAGCGTTATTACGGGTTGATTGCGCGATAATTTCATGAAAACGTTGATCGGCTGCATTCGCGGTTTCAGCAATACGCATGTCATCAAGTGTTTGTTTTAACAACGCTAACTCTTCACTTTGTATCGTTGCGGCAGACAGTGCTGCAGCCTCTGCTTCAACCAAAGCACGGGCTTGAGTTAGCTCAAATGCACTAATTGGTTTAGCGAAGCTTTCTGACTTTTTAGTGTCAGTAACAAAAACACCAGATCCCGTTTTTACTTCAACGCGCTCTCTAACTTCAAGTGCAATAATTGCCTCGCGTATAGTCGGGCGGCTTACTTGGTGAATTTCGGCTAACTCACGCTCTGCTGGTAACCGTGTACCCACAGGATAAATGCCTTGAGCTATCGCGGCTTCTAATTTTTCAACAATTGTCCAAAAACGTCTGCGCCTTTTCATTTTCATATCCTCTGATTTAAATTGTTGTAAATTCATAATGTTGCCACAATAGAAAATTAATAAGGCTACTTTACGCCTACTTTGTAATCGTAAGTTAATTGGTAATTTTATAATACTAATTGGTAAGATAACTCCCTTCAAGAAGCTTGTCAAATTGGCTTCACTTTTCATGTAAGGTATTGATATACATTTCTCTATTGATAAATACCTAGCGTATTATTGCAAACAAAAACGCATTTATTAATCAATCTTATTTACAAATAAATCTAAGGCATAATGCTGTGGTTTGAGGTAGCCTATTCAACACTTTAAAAATGCATTTATAAGCAATTAAAAATTTAGCGATTAAATACATGGTTTATTTAAAGCCATGAGTTAAATATATAAATAAAAGGAGTTTAGTATGAAAAGTTATAAAGCGTTCCCGCTTGAAGTTAAAAATGACATAGCAGATTCAATTAAAAGTCAGTTTGGTGATACTTTTTCAAATGATTTAATTTTAACCTTTATTCGGGTAATGGACACGGCTAGCGCATTTTAATCCCAGACTCTAACAGGGTTGAGCGGTAATCATCGTCTAGCCCTGCCATTTTCTTTTTCCTCGCCATACTTGCTGACTTAGATGCATCTTGTTTAAAAAGCGCCATGGCTATCTTTCGCATTACATTAAACATTAATGGCCCTTGAAGTTTGCGTATTCTCGATTCATCTTCTCTGAAGTTCATATCAAGCATCCAATGCATGCTTTCAACCTGCCAGTGACTGCGTACCGCATTGAGTGCTTGCGCTGCATTTAAGTCTAATGAACTTATATACCAGCGTGTTTCAGTGGTATCCGACCCTGCCGACTTATCATGAACTTCAGCCCTGACCTTAATAATACTCGTTAAGCCAGGCCAACGATAATCCTTGCCTAACCAGCTTTTATCTATAAGTAACTGCTGGCATGTACGTGTTTCAACACGCCCATGTCCTGAGCTTATTTCGGTATGTTCATCACAATTATGCTTAGTTAACCTTTCACGCTCGCACTTGTGCCACCACGCTTCTAGTTCCTTTTGCATGCCTGAATGATTACCTTTAAGTGCAAGAATATAATCTGCTTTTTGTTGGATGATTTGTTTTGCTATTTCTTGTTGGCATCCCATCGCATCTAACGTAATGATACTGTTTTCAATATCGAGCAGGGTGAGTAATTCTGGTATTGCGGTGATTTCATTTGTTTTATTATCAACAGCCGTCTGCCCAAGCACTAACTGGTGTTGGCAACTCCATGCACTGACCGTGTGTAAGGCACTTTTTCTGTCTTTTGTGGTAAATGAACGCCGTGCGGTTTTGCCATCGATAGCGATGATATCTGCACCTGTGGTTTCAATCAGTGATGATATCCAAGATTGAAATGCCCTTTCTATTTCATTTGCTTTTAACCGACACATGACGCGCGCAATCGTGTCATGTTTTGGAATTCCTGCGTTGAACGTGCCGTATTTTTTTAACCAATCAAGTTTTAGGTGCCCAAAGTCTTCAATATCTTCCCATCCTTCTGCACCAGAGAGCACAGCGCTAATAGCAAGGAGAAGAATATCGATAAGTTCATGCTTTTTACAACGTTCAATGCGAGGATCTGTAATTGAATTAAAATGTTTCAGAAAAGTAGTGCTCATATTTATGCGACCAAGTAATTATTATGCCTTGATCTGATCACTACTTGCTCTATAAGTTCAATTTATAATGATCTTGCCGTGGGGTAATGGAAGATTCAACATTTGTTGAAGTTGATTTTACAGATTTATTAGCATTTTTAGCCGAGTGTAAACTTGGTTTTAAAACCTTTTCTAATCAAGATACGTTAACTGAATTTGTTAAATCAAATCAGTGCGCACCAAAGGCTTTATTTGGGCATAAAAAGTTGCTTGAAAATTCCGAGACTAATTTTATGGATGACTTTTCTGATAGTGTAAATAAGCTTAAGCAGCTTGTAGAAAATGATGGCTTTTTATATGTGTCGGCTGGCTTTAATCAAGACTTAAGTGAGCATAAAAACGGTTTTGAATTTTTTATGATTAGCTCTCATGAATAGAGAAGGTTAATTATTAACACAATAAGCACTTAATTTATATAATAGCTTTAGTTGAGTATATTTATTAAATGCATAGTCTGATATTTAATATTGATCACTTTGCCGACTAAAAATACAATCAAAAAGCAAGCAAACAAAACCCAGTATTATTGCTGGGCTTTGTTTTGTGGATGGCTAATTAGAAGCTATAACTCATTGAAACCCATAAACTACGTGCTTTTTGGGTCGTATTATAATCAGAAAGGCATTCGTATTCTTGCTCTGATGTTGCAAGCAGACATGAGCGACTCGAAAGGTCATCATCTAATAGATTATTAATACGTGCATTAAGTGCTAAGCTATCGTTTATTTTATAGTTGGCAGCTAAGTGGTATAAATCATAGGCTTTGTAGTATAGCTTTTGTGTTTCAGGGCCTTGTGGACCAGATACATTAGCGGTACCACGGTAACGGTCACTACGAATTTCTGAAATAAGTGAAATACTTAAATCATCTAATGGTTGCCATGCAAGTGTTAAGTTATACATGTTTTTAGGTGTATTAACCAAAGGTAGGCCTTCATCTCGACCGCTTTTCACTTCGCTATCTGTGTATGTGTAATTGCCACGCAGTGATAGCTTCTCAATAATTTGCCATTTTGCAGCAACTTCAATACCACGAGTAACTGATTTATCAACGTTGGCCGCTTGAGTAAATGTAGTACTACCAATACTAGCCCAACCTGCACCAATTTCTACACAAGGCTCATCGGCAATAGCTATTTCACAGTTTGGTAAGTTATCTTGATTGATTATCTTATCATTAAAATCATTGTAAAATACGGTGACATTACCGCTGAAGTTATCATTGCCATTAAAATAAGCGGCTACTTCATAGTTAACACTTGTTTCAGGCTGTAAGTCAGGTGTACCAACAAATGGTTTTGTACCTTGGCCACCAAAACCAGTAATACCAGGGAATAGCTGGTTTGGCTCTGGTGTTTTATAGCCAGTACTAATACCGCCTTTAAACGTCCACTCATTAGTAGGGGAGTAAGCTAAGTAAGCACGGGGACTAACTTGTGAACCAAAAATATTATGATGATCATAACGCGCACCAAAAGTGGCCGTTAACTCGGGAGTAATTTCCCAGTTATCTTCAGCAAATATAGCCGTTTGACGGTGATTTTGAGTTGTACCTTCACGATAACCGTCGCCATACATACCAAATACGCCATCTTCCATTTCAGCATCAAAGTATTGCGCACCAATTACAAAGTAATGGTTATTGATATTTGACTCGAATTTAGCATTAATTATTAAGTTATCAAGCTTTAAAGTACGCAGTGGGCGAGGTAAAAAAGCTTCATCTAGCTGTGTGTAAATTTCATCTGTTAATGCTGGCTTATCGGTATTTTGATCAATTACTGCCTGATCCCAAATTGCTTGTACACCTAAACGCTCTTGCACATTTAATGGAAGTGAACGGCCAAAATTTTCACTACTACTTTGCGTAATATTGCTTGTTAGCGTACCGGCATCGTACCGACCAACATGCGCAAACACAAATTGCTCACGCTCAACTCGTTGATAAGGAGTGTAGCCAACTCTAGGTTGTACTATCCCATTACTAATACGCCATAAACTTACAGGGCTATCTAAGCTGCCTGTTTGGCCTTCAGTATTATCGTAACGTTGCTTTGCAACATCGTATTCAAAGCTAATTTCGTTTTGATTATTTATTAGGTAATTTATTGTTGCGCCAGCATTCCAGTTATGTGCAGCAACAATTTTTTTATCTCCGAAGCTGCCGTCATCTTCCCACATACTGCCATCGGGGAGTGGTAAGCTTTCGCTGTATGTGGGTTCACTTTCTTGGCGATCATAAAAGCTTCCTCTTAGGCCATAAGTTAGTCCTTCAATACCACTTGGGCCGGTTAAATATACATCAATTTTATTATCGTTGCCGTACTGCTCGTCTTGTTGAATATTACTGCTTACGGTAACGCTGCCATGAGTTGTATCAAGGTTTTTTCGAGTAATAATATTTATTACACCGCCAATTGCATCGGCGCCATATAAAGTTGACATAGGACCACGAACAACCTCAATTCGCTCAATTGCTTCAAGTGGTGGCATGTACATAAATTGGCTGTTGCCAAAGTTATTTGGACCAATATTGCCCACATCACTTTGACGTCGGCCATCAATAAGCACTAAAGTATAGCTCTCTGGTAGGCCACGCATCGTAATACTTATATTACCGTTTTTATCCTGCCCTGCACCAACATCAATACCTTCAATATCACGAAGTGCATCAGCAAGGCTAGTAAATGGTCTATTTTGTAGTTCTTCGCGAGAAACAACAGAAACACTAGCGGGTGCATCAATTAATTTTTGCTCGTAACCTGAGGCTGTTACAACTAAAACCTCCATATTTTCAGCAGTGTTGTCATCAGCGGTAACAGCTGCTGATGTTAAAAATGTACTTATTAGTGTGGCCAGATAAAGCGGGCGAGATTTCATTGTAGTTCCTTTATGAAAGTAACGTAAGTTTAGAATATGCCGCGGATGATAATAGATATCAATCGCGTTCTCAATAGTGAGTTCAATATATTTACATTTAAAAAACAAAAAGAGTTAAAAAAGGGGGATTTATATAGGCAAGCATTTACACAAATGCCCCTGTAGTGATTACGGATGATGCTATAGCGTTACTAGTTAATATTGAGGTATGGCTTTTGTACTAACAGCCTTTTCACCATAGGTGGGTTAATAATTTATATTAGTGGGCGAGTTGTGGCTAAAAGATTTAAATTAGTAAGTAAAGCAACCGCAAAAGCCGTAGCAGTATAACTTTTTATATGTAGCTTATTATTAATAACTAGTCGTTTATTACTAAGAAATGCAACTACATTAAGTAGGTGGCAAAGCATAAATATATTTATGGCAGCAGTTATTTACTTTGTTGTAGTTTATGGCGGTATTGGCGGTGTTTTTATTGGTATAGTGGCCGCTTAATTAATAGATTTGTTAACAGGGGTTTGCGAGCAAAGCCAGTCAATAAGTTATAACTATACAATAATTTCCCTCATTACGAAGTTACAAGAGCTAATATAGTGCTTAGTACATCGCTTTTACTAACGCTGTGTACTAAACACTAAATATAACAAAGCATCCTTGCTTATTAAAACTGTGTTTCTAGCTGTAATATCAAAATTTAGATATAACTAATAGTTTATAAGCAGCCAGGTAAATGTTTTGCAGGGTCTGTTTCACGTGCTTTTATCGCATCAGCAACCGTCATTCCAAGCGCTTTAGCAACACCTTCACCATAGGCAGGATCGCACTGATTACAGTTACGAATATGACGATATTTAATAAAGTCATAGGTATCACCCATTTGTGCCGCCGTATTACTAAATAGCGCTTGTTTTTGCTCATCATTCATTAAGTTAAAAAGAGCGCGTGGTTGGCTAAAGTAGTCGCTATCGTCTTCACGGAAGTCGTAATGTTTAGCATCGCCATTAATTTTAAGTGGCGGCTCAACATATTGTGACTGCTCTTGCCACTGGCCAAAGCTATTCGGTTCGTAGTGTAGCCTTGCGCCATAGTTACCATCAACACGGCCTTGTCCATCGCGCGCATTGCTATTAACAGGGCAGCGAGGTTGATTTACCGGCACTTGATTATGATTCACACCTACACGGTAGCGCTGTGCATCAGCGTAGTTAATTAAACGGGCTTGTAGCATTTTATCTGGTGATACACCAATTCCAGGTACTAAATTACTCGGTGCAAAAGCAGCTTGCTCTACATCAGCAAAGTAGTTATCAGCGTTTTTATTTAACTCATACTCACCTACTTCAATCAGTGGGTAATCACCTTTAGGCCATACTTTAGTTAAATCAAAAGGATGATACGGCACGTTATCAGCTTCGGCTTCAGGCATAATTTGCACATACATTTTCCATTTAGGGAAGTCGCCGCGCTCAATCGATTCAAATAAATCTTTTTGATTACTTTCACGATCCATAGCAACTATTTCAGCAGCTTCTGCATCGGTTAAGTTTTTAATACCTTGCTGTGTACGAAAATGAAATTTCACCCAAAAGCGCTCACCGGCTTCATTCCACAAACTATAGGTGTGTGAGCCAAAACCATGCATATGTCTATACGAGGCAGGTATACCACGATCACTCATTACAACCGTTACTTGATGGAGTGCTTCAGGTAATAAAGTCCAAAAGTCCCAATTGTTAGTTGCAGAGCGCATATTAGTACGAGGATCGCGCTTTACCGCTTTATTCAAATCTGGGAATTTAAGAGGATCGCGCAAAAAGAATACAGGGGTATTATTACCCACCATATCCCAATTGCCTTCTTCGGTATAAAACTTTAATGCAAACCCACGAATATCACGTTCAGCATCAGCAGCGCCACGTTCACCAGCAACCGTACTAAATCGAGCAAACATTTCGGTTTTTTTACCAACTTCGCTGAATATTTTTGCACAAGAATACTTACTAATGTCGTTAGTAACAGTAAATGTGCCAAACGCGCCAGAACCCTTTGCATGCATACGGCGCTCTGGAATAACTTCGCGTACAAAATTTGCCAGCTTTTCATTTAGCCAAACGTCTTGAGCAAGTAATGGCCCACGCTTACCAGCGGTCATACTATTTTGGTTATCAACAACAGGCGCACCGCTGTTAGTGGTGAGAGGGGTATGGTCAAAAGGACATCTTTTATCACTCATACAATTGCTCCTTTAATGATTATTTAGAATGAAAACAAAATACACTGATTACTCAATACTATACTAATAGCCCAAATAGTATAGTACGAAAATCAGCCGAGATAGATCCCTGTAAAAAATGGTATTTAAAGTTTTATAAAAAGGCTTTTAGAATAGGCTTATCTTCGATAGCGAAACATGCAAATCAAATTATCATTAAACAAAGCTTTAGTTGCAGCCAAAGTTTATACTTTTAGTAATTATGCTTAAGTATTAAGAATTAGATAAACTACTTGGGGTATTTAACTGCTTAAAATGAAAGAGTTAGCTGGTGTGATTGAGTTGGTTTTAACCGTAGAGCTTTAGAGTAGGTGAGCAAGAGTTGGGAGTGTTCTTTTTAGATGTTCTCATTACTTTGAATTGGTACGACCGAGTGGATTCGAACCACCGACCTCTACCATGTCAAGGTAGCGCTCTAACCAACTGAGCTACAGTCGTACTACAATTGAATTCTTAAATAAATTTATTCTTTAGGTTAAGAATAAATGTTGGTACGACTGAGTGGATTCGAACCACTGACTCTTGGACCGGGTGATCAAGAGTAGGTAGTGCTCTTTCCTTCAATTATACTTTTTCTTAAATGTTGGTACGACTGAGTGGATTCGAACCACCGACCCCTACCATGTCAAGGTAGTGCTCTAACCAACTGAGCTACAGTCGTATTACTTTAATTTAAGCTAAGTGCTAACTAGGTAGCACGGGCGCTAATATATAGCGTGATGGGAGTTGGATCAAGCAGCTTTATAGTTTTTGCGTTTATTTGCCGTTTTTTTATTCATATTGGGCTGATTTCACACGTTTTATAAAAAACTTGCCACCAAAGTACATGGTTTTTAGCTGAGTATTTTAGTTGGTTCAATAAGTTACTGTTTGCATTGGGCTGGAGTAAATTATTAATTGGTTTGCTGGTGATTGCTGTTTTATACCAAAGTTGTTGATATAGCGGTTGCAGGGTTTCTAAGTAGCCGGCGAGTTGTGCTTGGTAAGGTTGCACTTGTCCTAAGTAATATTTTTTAAAGATATTATTTACAATTTGCGCTTGGTTATTATTTTTACCTGCTTGGCATAGCTGGCTAATATTTATGGTGTTTATAAATTGGGTAGCACTGTTATTTAGGGCTATTTGCGTTCTTACTGATTGAATTAGCTGCTGGTTAAACTGGTATTTATTAAGCTGCTCTAGTGCGGCAAATAAATGCTCGGAGTTTATTTGTGCAAACTGCTGCTTGGTTATTTGTTGTTTAATATTTACCAGCTTTGTTACGGCATTTACTGTGTCGCTAAAGCCTGCTGGGGTTATTGAAAGCTCTCGCGAGCTCAGTTGCCAAATGCGATTAAGCTCGGACTCTTTATAGAGCATGCTATTAAAGTAGTGCATTAAGTTATTTTGTTTGTGTTCGGTTGCCGCCAAAATCTTTTTATAAATAGAAGAGTCTTTTTCAAGTGTCGTTAAGCACTGCTGCGCACTTTGTATAAATTTTATTTGATAGATTAATATGCTTGCCGCTGTGGCGGTTTTACCGAGTTGGTTATTATGCTCGCTAATGAGGACGTTAAGTTTGCAGTGGCTTAAACTGGCAAGTTGAATAATGCCCAAGGTGATGTTGCTATCACTTAATACAGTTAATGGTATTAAGCTTAGTGGCACTAGCGGTTTTGGTGTTACTGGCTGTAAATCAAGCGTGTTTGCTAGCCGCTGGATATAAGTATGATTTGCATTACTGGGCTTATCGCTACAAGCGGTTAATGCAATAAAGCACACTACCAATAAACAGGTTATTGGCAGTGGCTTTACTAATAGCCGTTTAAGCTTGCAAAGATGGTTCATATTTAAAACGTCTATGTACTGTGTACATTAACAATACAGCAGCGAGTGTTAAGCCAACAATAATGCCCAACCAAAAACCATGTGGGCCCATTGCTGGGACGATTAAGTCGGTTCTGGCTAATACATAGCCTAGTGCAAAGCCAACTAACCAATACGATACAAATGTAATGTATGAAATAGGTGCGGTGTATTTTAATCCACGTAATATGCCATTTGCAGCAACTTGTAGTGCATCAGGTAGTTGATATATACAGGCTAAAATCATGATAGATGAAGCCAGTGCCAGTACTTCGGGGCTGTCGCTGTACAGTTGGCTTATTAAATCGCGGCCTAAAAAGGTAGTTACGGCAACAAACAGGGCAATGAGCGCTGCCAGTATATAGCTAGTTGAAACAGCAACTTTTAGTTGTTTTAAATGGTTTTGACCATATAAGTTGCCTATACGTATACTTATAGCAATAGAAAGGCTGAGCGGCATCATAAACAATAAAGTGGTAACACTGGCGGCAATCTGATGGCCAGATACGGCTACGGCGCCTAAATGGGCTATAAATAATGGAATGCAGGCAAATAAGGTTACTTCAAAAAAAGTAGCTAATGAAATAGGAATACCCAATTTAGTGATAATGCCAATAGTGGTTAAATTAGGTTTTTCAAATGGAGTCATTAAGCCTTTAGCACCTATTTTTTTACTCATTTGGCAATAAATAACCTGGGCTATTGCCATTACAGTTAATACTAATGCAGTAGCAATACCACAGCCTGCGCCGCCATAAGCGGGTAGGCCAAATAAGCCATTAATAAAAATATAGTTAACCGGAATATTAACCGCTAAACCTAACAGGCTGATATAAAAAGCGGGTTTGGTCATGCCCATACCTTCGGTCATATTTCTGTAAACGGTAAAAATTAAAAAGCCAAATACTCCCCATTTAACAAAGCGAATATAATCACTGGCAAGTGTTGCTATAGCAGGGCTGGTGTCGAGCTTTAATATAATAATATCGGCAAATTGAGCAATACCAAACCCAGCAATACATAGCAGCGCAGTTAAATATAAAGCTTGTTGAAAATAATGGCTGATGCCTTTTTTATCGTTGGCCCCCGCAAACTGTGCAATAACACCGGTTAAAGCGAGTAAAATACCTTGCAGTGCAAGTAATAATGGGTTCCAAATACCAGTGGCAATAGATAAAGCAGCTAAATCAGTTGGGCTTACTTGGCCTGCCATAATCGTATCGACGACAGACATTAAAACAAGGGTAACCTGAGCTAAAAAAACGGGGATGGCAAGGGAAAGTAAGCGTTTAGCTTCCCAATTACTAAATGTCATAACAAACAGCTAAGAAATAATACAGGGCATAATTGTAATCTATTGCGGGGTGCCAATCCATTAAGATAATTATTAAGAGTGCATGATTTTATAACTTGATACGTTAAACTAGAGGCTATTAAGCAGCAAAGGCTTAACAGCCCCAATTTTGTAATAAACTTAAGAGATTATATGTTTACAGGAATTATACAAACCCAAGCGAGAGTCGTGTCGGCTAACCAAGTAAATGGCGTGATGCAATTAACCATAGCGGTTGAAAAGCAATATATACAGCAACTAAATTTAGGGGCGAGTATTGCTATTAATGGCTGTTGTTTAACAGTTGTTAAAGTATTAGCAAGTGATGATTTAATGGCGCAGGTATATTTTGATGTGATTGATGAAACACTCAAGTTAACTAACTTAGGTAAGCTTGAACTGGGCAGTTTAGTTAATTATGAGCGTTCAGTAACCTTTGGTACTGAACTTGGCGGGCATATTGTGTCTGGCCATATTCACTGTACGGCTAAAGTGGTGCAAATAGTTAAACAGCAAAGTAATTATAAAATGCAATTGTGCATACCGCCGCAGTGGCAAAAGTATGTATTGTATAAAGGTTTTGTGGCTATAAATGGCGCAAGTTTAACTGTAGGTAATGTTGATGAGCAGGGCTTTTGGCTGCACCTTATTCCCGAAACCCTCGCTATTACCAACTTAGATGCAGCTAAGCTAGGTGATGAGTTTAATATTGAGGTAGATCAGCAAACCTATACCATAATAAATACGGTCGAGAACTACTTGCGTCAGCAGAGTTAAAATATTTGTTCGTCGCCGCTATCTACATGTAATTCTAGTTTATTACGAGCATGGTCAATGTGCATGTTTAAATGAATAGGGTTACAACAGGCGCTGCACTCTTCTATGTAGTCTTGATCTCCCATGCTGGCATCTAAATCTAAATGAATATGATGCCCGCAGTGCGGACATGAAATACGTTGCGATACAAAGTTTTTCATAATCACTCCATGTACATTATTAAGTAGGCTTTCAATAATATAATTACACTAATTAATCACTTACTTAATGCTATTGGTATAAGCTCAATATAGTCGGGATTAAATGTTTACTGCGTTTAATTTAGTTTATTAGGATTACTTTATTAACCTTTCTATGTGTTGTTTTGCTTGGGTAAGGTAATGCCCCGCAAAAATATTAGCGTGGTTTAAAATAGGGTAAAGCTGGTATATTAATTTACGTTGCTCAAAACTTGCTAGCAACGGATATTGTTGATTATAAGCGCTGTAAAAATCATCTGGCAGTGGTGCAAATAGCTCGCTCATGGCTATATCAACCTCTCGGTCACCGTAATAACAGGCAGGGTTAAATATACTCGGTACTGTATTTATAAACCCTACATTACCACGCCAAAAATCGCCATGTAATAATGATGGCTCTACGGGGTGGCTGTGTAATTGCTCTTTTACTAAATTAATTAATCGCTCTGGCTCTATAAATATAATGCCTTTTTCTGCCAATAATTGTAATTGCCAGCCTATGCGCTCTTCGGCGTAAAATATATTCCACTTTTTATGCCAGCTATTAGGCTGTACTGTAGTGGCTAAATAATTATCTACATCAAAACCAAACATGGCTTGCTGATGCTTTTGATGCAACATTGCTAAGCCTTTTCCCATTGCGTTCCATGTGGGGTGTGGTTGTTTGTCAAATTCTAACCACTCTAAAACAATAAACGAGAACTCTATATTTGCACCTGTTGTAATGCAATCAGGCACTATAAACACCCCGTTTTCTGTGAGCAGCTTTAAACCAAGCGATTCGCTTTCTAGGCGCTCAAGCTCATTTTTTAACGCTACTTTTACTAAATAGTTGTGCGTACCATTGGTTATATTAAAAAGTTTGTCGGTGTTGGTGCTCTGAAGTTGCTGTTTATGAGTATGTTTAAAGTCATAATGTATGGCTTGGCTTATTTGCTCGTTTACTGTTTTCCACATAACAATTGCTCGCTTTTTAAACCGATACTTAAACTATGGCAAAAAGGTATTAATTTAACAAACTAATCGTTGTAAAATTAATGCCATAAATCACTGAAATGGAATAAAAATGAATAAAAGTTTAATAACCAATTTGCTAGCGGGTATATTTGTTGTTCTCGGCTTTATATTTGATCAGGCAATTGTGCTGTCGGTTGGTTTATTTGCACTCTCTGGAGCAGTGACTAATTTATTAGCTATTCATATGCTGTTCGAAAAAGTACCTTTTTTATATGGTTCGGGAGTAATCGCGTTAAAGTTTCAAAGCTTTAAAGTAGCAATAAGAAACTTAATTTTAACTGAGTTTTTTTCAGAGCAAAAAATTAATAGCTTACTCAGCAAAGCGCAACCTAATATCGACTTTGAACCAATAATAAATAATGTTGATTTAAACCCCGCATTCGACAGTTTACTAGAGGTAATTGAGCAATCTCAGTTTGGCAGCATGCTTGCTATGTTTGGTGGCAGTGCGGCGGTTGAGCCAATGCGTGAAAAATTCATTGAAAAAATGCAACTGTCGCTTGGAGAAATATCTCAAACTGATAACTTTAAAGCCTTAGTTAGTCAAACACTTTCGCAAAGTAATAGTGCTGAAAGTTTACACAATACAGTGCTTAAATTAGTTGATGAGCGCCTTGATGAACTAACCCCTAAAATGGTTAAAGAGATTATTCAAACCATGATCCGCGAGCACTTAGGTTGGTTAGTTGTATGGGGCGGCGTGTTTGGTGGATTGTTTGGGTTAATCGCTGCCGTGATTTAAATATAGTCTGAGCTATAAAATAATTTTATTAAAAGTATTTTATAGCTACTGACATATTTTTTCAGACTGTTATTATCGCCCCCTAATTTTTAGTGTTTCCTAAATTCGGATAATAAGTGCAATTTCTCAGATTAGATGGCCAGCTGTTATAATTCGGCCATTTTCTCGCCAAAGGAAATTGCTTTAATGAAATATAAACAGCTGACACAAGAAGAAAGATACCAGATTTACGCGTTAATAAAAGCAGGAAATAACCAAAAGCAGATAGCTGAAGAACTAACTCGTTCACCGTCATCTATTTCTAGAGAGCTAAAACGCAATAAAGGACTTAAAGGCTATCGGCCTAACCAAGCCAATAACTTTGCTGAACAAAGACGTAAGTCATCTTTCAAAGCAAGTAAGTTAACAGAGGACGTCACTCACTGGATTAATAAATTGTTGCATGACGGACTTTCCCCTGAGCAAGTGGCAGGCCGCTTAGCTTTAGAGAAACAGGTCGTTTTACATCATGAAACAATTTATCAATATATTTACAGAGACAAGGCTCGTGGTGGCAAGCTACATAAGACACTCACTCGTGCATGTAAAAAGTATAAAAAACGCTATGGAAGCTATGATAAACGTGGACAGATAGTTAATCGAGTCAGCATTGATGAACGCCCAAGTATTGTGGATTCAAAGTCTAGGATTGGTGATTGGGAGGGCGATACAGTGATAGGTAAAGGGCGTAAAAATGCGCTTGTCACAATGGTTGAACGTAAAACGTTATATACAGTCGTTCACAGAATTGAAAGCAAGCATGCGAAAATAACAGCCGATGCGCTGATCAAGTGTATGACACCATATAAAGATAGGGTTATTACCGTGACGTTAGATAATGGAAAAGAGTTTGCTCACCATGAGCATGTTGCACAAGCATTAGAAGCTGATGTGTATTTCGCTCATCCCTATTCATCATGGGAGCGGGGCATAAATGAGAATACCAACGGCTTACTTAGACGCTTCTTCCCCAAGGGAACTGACTTTATGGCGCTAAGTGAAGCAGAGATACAGGCGGCAGTTGATAAGCTCAACCATCGGCCAAGAAAAACAAGAGGGTATAAAACCCCTCATGAATTATTTACGGGGCAATCAGAAATACTGGTGGCTGCATAATGATTGCACTTAATACTTGAATTCGAGTTTAATTAAAAGGAGCCACTGTGAGTAAAACGCTAGCCAGTTATTATCAGCAGGCGTATGCATGCGACCAACAGCACTTTAACCAATGTTTTTATTGTGGCTGTGAAGCGACAGAGCGCGACCATTGTCCGCCATTACACATGCTACAAAGCATTATTGACCTAGGTGAAGAAGCCGACTTTGTATCAATACCGGCATGTTATGAGTGCTATGCGCTACTACATAACGAAAGGTTAATGACGATAGATGAGCGCTTTACTAAAATGAAAAAAAAGCTTTCTAATAAATACGCTAAACCACTGCGTGTTTATAATATGTGGGAAGAGAGTGAACTGGGTGATATGAGCGACGAGTTTGCGCACAGCATTCAAGCGGGTATGAAACTAGGTAAAGAAGCCGCAGAGCGCTTAGCATTTACTGGCTTTAGTTACGTCACTGAAGAGGCTAAGGTCACAGTGCGGGAAAAAACCAAAGAATTTGACGTAGAAGGCGTGTTATTTACTGATTTTAAAGAGGCACTAAGCTACTGTATTACCGACTTAAATGTTGATAAAAGTGATTTTTATAAAATATTGGTTGAAGACTATCAAGGCGATTTTAACAAAGCACTTAGCCAGTATCGTCATCGGCATGACAAAGTAACTGCCGCTAAAGATGGCAACACGTTAATTAAAGATTTTTCAAAGCTGCACAAACAAAACTCTGATTTTGTAACTCGCACTGTTAAGCACTTTATGGAAAAAGATCCAGTGTTAACAACCGAAGGCGCACTAGAGAAACTTTATAACAATTATATAAAAAAGTAATTACAGTAACTCATCTCAATTTATTGGTTTTTGGCCTGTTTTTTTAGCTTTATTAGTTAGCTTTAGCTAAAGTAGCAAAAAAACAGGAGAACCGAATAACATGCAAAAATTTGCTCCCTCATTGTTAGCTATTGGCTTAGCAACTGCACTTGTTGGTTGCCAAGAAAACGGCCCACAAGACGATAAAATAACAATAAACAAAAACCCTTACCCAAGTACTTATAAAGTGGTTGCTACATCAAGCACGCTGATCACTAATGCCACTGTATTAACAGGTACGGGCGAGCGCTTAGATGATACCGATGTATTACTTGTTGATGGTAAAGTACAACAAGTAGGCAAAGATTTAACTGCATCAGCAGATACCACAATTGATGCTCAAGGCAAGTGGGTCACACCGGGTATAATTGACGTTCACTCACATTTAGGTGCATATCCAAGCCCCTCGGTTGAGTCGCATCAAGACGGTAACGAAATGACCAGCCCAAATACAGCGGAAGTATGGGTAGAGCACTCTATTTGGCCACAAGATCCAGGCTTTAACCGTGCTCGCGAAGGCGGTATTACCTCACTACAAATATTACCTGGCTCTGCTAACTTGTTTGGTGGGCGCGGCGTAACACTTAAAAACGTACCAGCGCATACAATGCAAGCAATGAAATTTCCAGATGCGCCGTACGGCTTAAAAATGGCGTGTGGCGAAAACCCAAAACGCGTTTATGGTCGTAAAGGCACGTTACCGTCAACCCGTATGGGGAACATGGCCGGTTACAGAATGGCATGGGCCGAAACTGTAGAATACAAACGCGCGTGGGATAAATACGATAGCGATTATGCAGCGGGTAAAAACCCAGCAGCACCTACCCGCGATATTAAATACGATACATTGCGAGGAGTGTTAGAGGGCGAAGTGCGCATTCATAACCATTGCTATAAAGCAGAAGAAATGGCGATGATGATTGACCTTTCAAAAGAATTTAATTATCACGCGGGTACTTTTCATCATGGTATAGAAGCCTATAAAATTGCTGACATGCTAGCTGCAAACGGTTCATGTGCTGCGCTTTGGCCAGACTGGTGGGGCTTTAAAATGGAAGCCTACGACATGGTGCAAGAAAATGTGGCCATTGTTGATGCAGTTAAAAACTCGTGTGCGGTAGTTCATTCTGATTCAGATACGACTATTCAGCGCTTAAACCAAGAGGCTGCTAAGGTAATGTTCCGCGCTAATCAAAATGGTTTTGATATTTCGGAGCAACACGCAATTAAGTGGATCACCGCTAATGCGGCAAAATCACTAGGAATTGATGATAAAACAGGCTCACTCGAAGCCGGTAAACAGGGCGATGTGGTTATTTGGAACCAAAGCCCGTTTAGTGTTTACGCTAAAGCTGAGCAAGTGTTTGTTGATGGTGCAAAAGTTTACGATAGAAACGATAGCACGTATCAGGCAACAAGTGATTTTATGTTAGGTCAACAATAAGGAGCACCCAGAATGAAAAATTTATCACGTTCGTTTTCGCTTTCTCTGGTTGCTACAGGGTTATTAGCAGCAGGCGCGGTTAATGCGCAGTCACTGGCAATTATTAACGCCACATTACACACCTCAACAGAGCAAGGTGTATTAGAGGGCGCGAGCATTGTAATGACTGATGGCAAAATTTCTGCCATTAATCCAAGCGCTGTAAAAGCCGACAAAATTATTGATGCTAAGGGCCAAATAGTAACGCCTGGCTTTATTGCCAGTATTAACCAATTAGGTTTAGTTGAAGTAGGCGCGGTTGCAGGCTCACGCGATGGCGGCGATGAAAAAGCCGGTATTGATTTTGATGCAAGTTTAGCTTTTAACGGCCACTCGGGGTTAATTCCTTACGCACGTAAAGGCGGAATTACACGCGATGTGATCACCCCACAGGGCGGCGAGAGTATTTTTGCAGGCCTTGCTAGTGTAGTTGATTTAAGTGGTAGTTTTGAAAGCGTACTGCAAAAACAAGTGGCACTAGTGGTTAATTTAGGTGAGCGCCGTAAAGGTTCACGTGCGTTTACTTTGCAAACACTTATAAATAAGCTAGATGAACATCAAACTAAAGCCGATAAAAAAGCTAAAAAAGATGACAAAAAGCCAACCACCGAAGATAAAATAATGGTTAAAGTACTTAGCGGTGAAATGCCATTAATCGTTAATGTATCTCGCGCTGCCGATATAGTTGAGCTTATTAAAGTAAAGCAGCAGTTTGGCATTAACTTAGTACTTAATGGTGCGCAAGATGCTGTTGTAGTTAAAGAGCGTTTAGCTAAAGCAGACATTCCAGTGATCATTAGTGCTATGGATAGTTTGCCAGGTAGTTTTGACTCATTAAATGCGAGTTTAAATAACGCAGGCTTACTTGAAAAAGCCGGCGTAAAAGTATTGCTAACAGTGGGCGGCGATGCCAGTCATAACGTTTACCAGCTACGTTTTGATGCGGGTAATGCTGTATCGTATGGTATGAGCCAGCAAGGCGCATTAAAAGCAGTTACAGCTAACGTGGCTGAGGTATTTGGCATTAATGCAGGCAGCTTAGCGGTAGGTAAAGCGGCCGATGTGGTTATGTGGAGCAATGATCCGTTTGAGCTTAGCAGCCACGTGAGCAAAATGTTTATTAATGGGGTTGAGGTATCTACACAATCTCGCCAAGATAAACTGCGTGACCGTTATACAACTGAGTCAAGTATGCCACGCGCATATACTAAGTAATCAGAAACTAAGCTAAACATCCTATATATTAGGGGTTGAAGCTACTACTAAAAAAGGCCGCTATTTTATAAATAGCGGCCTTTTTATTTGTAAAATTTTAGACACAAAAAGCCGCTTACTTTTGCAAGTAAGCGGCTTTAAATTTAATTCAATATTATACTAATTTAGCTAAAATATCGTTAAAGGTAGTGCTTGGACGCATCGCTTTAAAAGCAGCATCGTCGTTAGGCTGGAAGTAACCGCCTAAATCTACCGCTGGGCCTTGCGCGTTGTTTAGCTCACTAACAATTTGTTCTTTGTTAGTTTCAAGGTCGCTAGCAATTTGCGTAAACTGCGCTTTAAGTTCGCTGTCGTCATTTTGCTTAGCAAGTTCTTGTGCCCAAAATAAAGATAGGAAGAAATGAGAACCACGGTTATCAATTTCTTTTACTTTACGTGAAGGCGACTTGTTTTCTGCAAGGAAAGTACCAGTTGCTTTATCTAGGGTGTCAGCAAGTACTTGTGCCTTGTTGTTACCCGTCGTTACGCTTAGGTGCTCAAGCGATGCAGCAAGTGCTAAAAATTCACCTAAAGAATCCCAACGTAAGTGGTTTTCTTTTTCGAATTGTTGCACATGCTTAGGTGCAGAACCACCTGCGCCAGTTTCAAATAAGCCACCACCGTTCATAAGTGGAACAATTGACAGCATTTTAGCACTTGTACCCAACTCTAAAATTGGGAATAAATCTGTAAGGTAATCACGTAAAACGTTACCTGTTACAGAAATCGTGTCTTTACCTTCTTTAATACGCGCTAAAGAGAATAAAGTTGCTTCAAGCGGTGCTAAAATTTGAATATCTAGGCCAGCTGTATCGTGCTCTGGTAGGTATTTATTTACTTTTTTGATTAGCTGCGCATCATGTGCACGGTTTTCGTCTAACCAAAAAATAGCAGGAACGCCCGTTGCGCGTGCACGGTTTACTGCAAGCTTAACCCAATCTTGGATTGGTGCATCTTTAACCTGGCACATGCGCCAAATATCGCCTTGCTCAACACTGTGCTCAAGTAAAGTAGTACCGTTTGCATCAACAACACGGATCGAACCGTCTGCTTTAGCTTCAAACGTTTTGTCGTGTGAACCGTATTCTTCTGCTTTTTGCGCCATAAGGCCAACGTTTGGAACGCTACCCATAGTTGTTGGATCAAACGCACCATTTTCTTTACAAAAATCAATAGTTGCTTGGTAAATACCTGAGTAACAACGATCTGGAATTACAAAGCTAGTGTCTTGTAATTTACCATCGTTATTCCACATTTGACCGCTTGAACGAATTGCAGCAGGCATAGATGCATCGATGATCACGTCACTTGGTACGTGTAAGTTTGTAATACCACGGTCAGAATCAACCATAGCAATAGCGGGGCGGTTAGCGTAAACAGCTTGAATGTCTGCTTCAATTTCTTCGCGCTTAGCGTCATCTAATGTTTGAATTTTAGAGTACACATCGCCTAAACCATTATTTACATCAACACCTAGCTCTTCAAAAAGTTTACCATGCTTGGTAAATACATCTTTGTAGAATACTTTTACAGCGTGACCAAAAATAATTGGGTCAGATACTTTCATCATTGTCGCTTTCATATGCAGCGAGAATAATACGCCTTTTTCTTTAGCAGCATCAATTTCGGCAGCTAAGAAAGCTTGCAGTTTAGCAGCGCTAATGCTTGATGCATCAATAACTTCGCCAGCTAAAAGCGGTGTGCTTTGTTTAAGCACAGTAACGTCGCCGTTAGTTGCAACATGTTCAATACGCACATCAGTGGCTGTATCAACAGTTACTGATTGCTCAGAACCAAAAAAGTCGCCTTCGCTCATGCTAGCAACGTAAGATTCAGAATCTTTGCTCCACGCACCCATTGAATGCGGGTTGTTACGTGCATATTCTTTTACAGAGCCTGGCGCGCGACGATCTGAGTTACCTTCACGTAGTACAGGGTTTACTGCACTGCCTTTAATTTTGTCGTACGCAGCTTGAATTGCTTTTTCTTCATCGTTTTTAGGCTCAACAGGGTATTCTGGAAGTGCATAACCTTTAGCTTGAAGCTCTTTAATTACCGCGCGAAGCTGTGGTACAGAGGCGCTGATGTTTGGTAATTTAATAATGTTAGCTTCTGGTGTTTTAGCCAGTTCGCCAAGTTCAGCCAGTGCATCGTTAATACGTTGTTCTGGTGTTAAATAATCAGGGAAGCTTGCAATTACACGACCTGCTAATGAAATATCGCGAGTTTCAACTTCAACACCTGCCGCATTTGTATATGCTTGGATGATAGGTAGCAACGAATAAGTTGCGAGTGCCGGAGCTTCGTCCGTTTTTGTATAGATAATTTTTGATGTCATCATCATTCCTAGATAGTTGGCCATAACGACCATATTCAACAATGCAAAGAAATCATTGCCACCAGTATTGGTAATACATTAAAGCGTTAATAATGGAGCAACGAGCAGTCAGTTAGGTGTTTATTGCCCTATATTTATATAAAGCAAAATAGTCACACCTGACCAGCTAGTACCGTATTTATAACTAAACATTTAATAAAAATAAATTAGCCTTTAGGCTAGCGTTAATACGTTATTTTTAGGGTAAAGAGTGTAACAAGCTTGGTTTAAAAGGGCTAGTTTTTGCAAGCACCATCCAAGTAGTTATACCAATTGAATTAAAAACATTGATCGTTCTAACGGACTAAAGTTTCATAATGGCATTAAAATTTCATATAGAATAACTATACGGTTAAATTTATGCTTAATTATTAAGCTTTTTACTTGTCGCTATAGTAAATGCCAATTTTATTAAAAATATGAGCATGCTTGCGTATTAAATGACTTATTGGTTACTTTTAAAATAACTAAGGTAAAACAATGGGATACATTATTTAATCCTATTGTTAAGCCATTTGTTTTGCGCCGAAATTACTCATTAATTTAATGTTATTGGTATGCCCGTGTATTTAATACAAATTGATATTTAACATTCAATACAGAAAATATTGGGGTAGATAAAATAAATTCAAGGAAAAGGGTTGAATTTGCAGATAATGAGGCTATTAATACAGAAGAAGAGATGATAAAAAAGATGTTGAAGGAATTAAGCGAGGATCTAAGCAGGTCACTCGCTTTAGTAGAACAAAATAACAGTCACTCAATAATATCACCGTTAGGCGCTATATTTTTAGCGTGTAAGCCTTTAGGGCCTTGTTCTAATTCGAATGTTACATCTTGACCAGCTTTAAGTGTTTTATAGCCGTCCATTACAATTGTTGAGTAATGAGCGAAAATATCATTCTCGCAGCCGTCTTCTACGATGAAACCGAAACCTTTGGCATTATTGAACCATTTGACTTTACCACAAGCCATACTTCTACATCCTTCTATAAGTTCACTAATTTAGTTAATCTAAACTGTATAATTTGCTAGACTGACTAAGGTTTAATCAATCTATGTTTGACTGTAGTTTATTTAGCCAGTCAGTCAAGTGTTTTGATCTATTTATTAACATTTTATTTATTTTTTTATTCAAGTTTGCTTGAGTTACAAAGACAAGACTATATTTAATTATGAGTGGTATGAAAGATTCAGGTGTTATAGACATCGTTCGCGACAAGGAAAAGCAAAAGCTGCAACCACCGCGAAAATATAAAGTTGTTTTAAATAACGACGATTACACGCCAATGGATTTTGTGATAGAGATCCTGATGACATTTTTTAATATGGATAGCGATAGAGCAACCGACGTGATGCTGCAAATTCATCAACAAGGGAAGGGGATCTGTGGCGTATTTAGCTCAGATGTAGCCCATACAAAAGCTGAACAAGTTAACCGGTATTCAAGGGATAACGAGCATCCACTGCTATGTAGTTGTGAGCAGGAATAAATACCAAACGAATGATCTTTCGTTCGATTGTAATGGTATAAAATTATTATCTCTGTAAGGGGTTGCCAATGCTAAATAAAGATTTAGAACTTACTTTGAACAGCGCGTTTCGCGAAGCGCGTACACGTCGTCATGAGTTTATGACGGTAGAACACCTTTTACTTGCGCTTTTGGACAATCCATCTGCTGGGGAAGCGCTAAGTGCCTGTGCAGTAAATGTTGCAGAGTTAAAAACTGAACTACTTGAGTTTATTAACGAAACCACACCAGTTATTCCAGATTTAGAAGAAGAGCGTGAAACTCAGCCAACACTTGGTTTTCAACGTGTATTGCAACGTGCTGTTTTTCATGTGCAATCATCGGGTAAAAACGAAGTAACAGGCGTAAACGTGCTGGTGGCTATTTTTTCTGAGCAAGAAAGCCAAGCAGTATATTTACTTAAAAAACACGATATATCACGTCTTGATATTGTTAATTTTATTTCGCATGGCATTGCCAAAAGCGATGATGAATTAGGCGATGATACCGACGATATTCACGAAGACGTACAAGAAGTGCAAAGCGAAGAAGCGAGCAAGCTCGACAGCTTTACCACTAATTTAAACGTACAAGCGCTCGAAGGCCACATTGACCCATTAATAGGGCGCGATAGTGAAGTAGAACGTACTGTGCAGGTGTTGTGTCGTCGTAAAAAGAACAACCCATTATTAGTAGGCGAAGCAGGTGTTGGTAAAACAGCAATTGCAGAAGGCCTAGCGTATCGTATTGTAAATAAGCAAGTACCCGAAGTAATTGCCGATGCCGTTGTTTACTCGCTTGATATGGGCGCATTATTGGCAGGTACTAAGTACCGTGGCGATTTTGAAAAACGCTTTAAAAGCTTACTAAAAGAGTTGCAAGCACAGCCGGGCTCTATTTTATTTATTGATGAAATTCATACCATTATTGGTGCCGGCGCGGCATCGGGTGGCGTTATGGATGCATCAAACTTACTTAAGCCGCTACTCTCTAGTGGGCAATTACGCTGTATGGGTTCGACAACTTATAACGAGTATAAAAATATTTTTGAGAAAGACCGTGCTTTGGTACGTCGCTTTCAAAAAATTGATGTGCTTGAGCCGAGTGTTGCCGATACCACTAAAATATTAAATGGTTTAAAAGAGCGTTACGAAGCGCACCATGGTATTCGTTATACGCAAAAAGCGTTAAAAGCAGCGGCAGAGTTAAGTGCAAAATATATTAATGAACGCCATTTGCCAGACAAAGCAATTGACGTAATTGATGAGGCCGGTGCAAGCCAACGTTTACTGCCTAGCTCTAAACGCAAAAAAACCATTGGCGTTGCCGATATAGAAAATATTGTGGCTAAAATGGCGCGTATTCCACCGCAAAGTGTGTCATCTAGCGATAAAGAAACGCTTAAAAGCTTAGACCGCAATTTAAAAATGTTGGTGTTTGGGCAAGATCAATCTATTGATGCGCTTACATCGGCTATTCGCTTATCGCGCTCTGGTTTAGCCAACGAAGAAAAACCAGTAGGGTCGTTCTTATTTGCAGGCCCAACAGGGGTAGGCAAAACCGAGGTAACTAAACAGCTAGCTAAGTGTATGGGTGTTGAGTTTATTCGCTTTGATATGTCGGAGTACGTAGAGCGCCATGCAATAAGCCGACTAATTGGTGCGCCACCAGGTTATGTTGGTTTTGAGCAAGGTGGTTTACTCACTGAAGCGGTAATTAAAAACCCGCATGCGGTAGTACTATTAGATGAAATTGAAAAAGCGCATTCAGATATTTACAACATTTTGTTGCAAGTAATGGATCACGGTACATTAACTGATAATAACGGTCGCAAAGCCGATTTTAGAAATGTAGTCGTGGTAATGACCACCAATGCGGGCGTGCAAGAAACAACGCGTGCGTCAATTGGTTTTAGCGAGCAAGACCATACGCACGATGCAATGGGTGAAATTAATAAAGTATTTTCACCAGAATTTAGAAACCGTTTAGATAACATTATTTGGTTTAATCACCTTGATAAAGACGTTATTTTACTTGTGGTTGATAAGTTTATTGTAGAGCTTCAAGCGCAACTGGATAAAAAATCAGTTAATCTTGAGCTTAGTGCTAAAGCGCGGGAATGGCTGGCTGACAAAGGTTACGACAAAGCGATGGGTGCACGTCCTATGGCACGTATTATCCAAGAACAGCTTAAAAAACCATTAGCCAACGAAATACTCTTTGGTGAACTTGTTGAAGGCGGTACGGTTAAAGTATCGGTTAAAGATAAAAAAATACGCTTTGATTACGAAAGCGATTTAACTCCAGCTTAGTTTAATATGCGTTAAATGAGTTAAATAAAAAGGCCTGCTTTTAAAAGCAGGCCTTTTTTGTAAGTAAGCGCGCAATTAAACCCACATACCAATATTAATGCTACCTATGCATAATTTACTCAGCCTAAATTCGGATAATAAGTGCAATTTCTCAGATTAGATGGCCAGCTGTTATAATTCGGCCATTTTCTCGCCAAAGGAAATTGCTTTAATGAAATATAAACAGCTGACACAAGAAGAAAGATACCAGATTTACGCGTTAATAAAAGCAGGAAATAACCAAAAGCAGATAGCTGAAGAACTAACTCGTTCACCGTCATCTATTTCTAGAGAGCTAAAACGCAATAAAGGACTTAAAGGCTATCGGCCTAACCAAGCCAATAACTTTGCTGAACAAAGACGTAAGTCATCTTTCAAAGCAAGTAAGTTAACAGAGGACGTCACTCACTGGATTAATAAATTGTTGCATGACGGACTTTCCCCTGAGCAAGTGGCAGGCCGCTTAGCTTTAGAGAAACAGGTCGTTTTACATCATGAAACAATTTATCAATATATTTACAGAGACAAGGCTCGTGGTGGCAAGCTACATAAGACACTCACTCGTGCATGTAAAAAGTATAAAAAACGCTATGGAAGCTATGATAAACGTGGACAGATAGTTAATCGAGTCAGCATTGATGAACGCCCAAGTATTGTGGATTCAAAGTCTAGGATTGGTGATTGGGAGGGCGATACAGTGATAGGTAAAGGGCGTAAAAATGCGCTTGTCACAATGGTTGAACGTAAAACGTTATATACAGTCGTTCACAGAATTGAAAGCAAGCATGCGAAAATAACAGCCGATGCGCTGATCAAGTGTATGACACCATATAAAGATAGGGTTATTACCGTGACGTTAGATAATGGAAAAGAGTTTGCTCACCATGAGCATGTTGCACAAGCATTAGAAGCTGATGTGTATTTCGCTCATCCCTATTCATCATGGGAGCGGGGCATAAATGAGAATACCAACGGCTTACTTAGACGCTTCTTCCCCAAGGGAACTGACTTTATGGCGCTAAGTGAAGCAGAGATACAGGCGGCAGTTGATAAGCTCAACCATCGGCCAAGAAAAACAAGAGGGTATAAAACCCCTCATGAATTATTTACGGGGCAATCAGAAATACTGGTGGCTGCATAATGATTGCACTTAATACTTGAATTCGAGCAGCATATTAACCTGAGGTAATTATGAATAAACAGCAAAAAATAAAACACTGGCAAGGCATTTTTGAGCAGCAAAAATCGAGTGGTTTAGCCATCATTCAATTTTGTCGTGATAACAACATTAACGCATCGACTTTCTATGTTTGGCGTAAACGCCTTTCTGACGAAACGATAAGGGTTAAAAAGCAACAGGTGATCCCGTTTGTTATTCATGAGCAAGCCTTTACACACCCTTCAATCATTAAACTCACCACACCAAACGGCTATCAAATAGACTTCGAGTCGACATTAGCTAACCAAACGCTAGCCAAATTATTGAGCGTACTGTGACACCTTGCACCCACCAAGTTTACTTGGTCACGGGATTCACCGACATGCGAAAATCAATCAATGGGTTAAGTATTATTGTCAGCGATACCCTATCTCTCGATCCTTTAAGCCAAGCGTGGTTCGTTTTTTGTAATAAACAACGCGATAAATTAAAAATTTTGTTTTGGGATACCAATGGTTTTTGGCTTTATTATCGTCGCTTAGAGCAAGGACGATTTCAATGGCCAAATCATGCTCAAGCACACGTAGCCATGGGGATTGAACAACGGCAGTTACAATGGTTATTATCTGGCTTACCGGTAAATAATAAAACCCGCCACTCAACTTTATCAGGGTTATCAGTGATATAAATTAACCAGATCGTTTTTTTTACTTGAACGATCTTTCCCATGTGTCATGCTATTAAAATGCCAGACACTATTCTCATCACCGAACTACAAAATCAGCTTGCACTTATGCAGGCTAAGCTTGATGGCTTAGAAAAAGATAAAATTTCACTGCAAGAAGATAAGGTTGAAATGCAATCGCGGATTGACCACTTGCTTGCTGAGCTTAAGTTAAGTAAATCCCAAAAATACGGTAAAAAAAGTGAAAAAGCCCCACGGGGCACCTTCAATGAAGCGGAGCAGCATAAAACGACTGAGCCGCCTAAACACCATAAGAAAGGTAAACAAATACTGGCTGAGCACTTTGAACGAGAAGAGGTTGAGCACACCTTAACCGAGTTAACGTGTCAGTGTTGCGGTGAACAACTACATCAATGTGGTAGTGAAGACAGCGAGCAAGTGAAGATTATTCCGGCGAAAGTCAGTGTCATTAAGCACAAACAATTTAAATATGCTTGCAGACATTGCGAGCATGAACAATTGGCCAGTAAAATAATCACCGCGCCTAAACCCAAGCAGCCTATTCCTGGCAGCATTGCGAGTCCAGAAGCGTTATCGGCGGTTGTTACGGGCAAATACTGCGATGCCTTACCGCTTTATCGTTTCGTTGACATACTGGGCCGTGGCGGCCTTGAACTATCGCGCGGAACATTAGCTAATTGGTGTATTAAAGCGGGCCTGCTAATCAGCCCCTTAGTGGCAGCCATGCAACGTCACTTGCTTAGTGAGCACAGTTTATGTGCCGATGAAACCCGTACACAAGTGTTAGATGAAGGTGACAACCCTAGCAGCAATTCCTACATGTGGGTTTATCGCAGCAATGAGGTCAGCCGTGAGCCTGTCGTGATTTACGATTACCAAGCAGGTCGAAGTCGCGCTTGCGCAAAAGAATTTCTTGCCGGTTATCAAGGCTATTTACAGTGCGACGGTTACCGTGTTTATGACGGTATTGAAGGCATTACCCCTGTTGGTTGCTGGGCACACGCTAGACGCAAATATAACGATGCCTTAAAAGCAGAGTCGAAAAACAAAGGTCGAGCGCATAAAGCCATCAGCTTTATCAGCCAATTATATAAACTGGAAACCCACGCTAAAAACAAACAGTTATCTCCTCAAGCGCGGTATCAGTTACGACAAGAAAAAGCCTTACCCATATTAATGCACTTTAAAGCGTGGCTTGATGAAGCCGAAGGTAAAGTAACGGCGGGGAGTTATATTGGCAAAGCGATAAAATACACGCTTAATCAATGGCCGAAATTAATGCGGTATAGTGAAGATGGCGAACTAGGGATTGATAATAATATTACTGAGCGAGATATTCGGCCGTTTACCACTGGTAGAAAAAACTGGCTATTCTCAAAATCGGTTAATGGTGCTCAGGCCAGCGCGATACTTTATAGTATTGTGATGACGTGTCGTGCTAATGACATCAATCCGTATTACTACTTTGTGCATTTATTTAAAACGTTGCCGAATCGAGATGAGGGTGATGATGATTTTACCGACCTAATGCCGTGGAATGTGCAGCTAGACTTCGATTATAGCTAAGCGCACTGCTTAAATGCGCGCTTACTTTTGTAATGTTTTATAGACAACAAAAAACCCAGCAAGGCTGGGTTTTTTGTTTATTAAATGTAATTGCTAGTTAATATCCATCAATTACATTTAATAAACGCTTAAAGCTAGTGAAGCACTAGCCAAAAACTAAATCTCGTTTACGCACTTACTTAGCGAGCACGGAATACGATACGACCTTTCGATAAATCGTAAGGAGTCATTTCTACCGTTACTTTATCGCCGGTTAAAATACGGATATAGTTTTTGCGCATTTTGCCTGAAATGTGAGCCACAACTACGTGACCATTTTCTAGCTCAACTCGGAACATTGTATTTGGTAAAGTATCAAGGACTGTCCCTTGCATTTCGATTACGTCTTCTTTCGCCATGTTTAGCGTAACACCTCTTTAATAGTTAAACGCTGCAGATTCTGCCCAAAATACGCCAATAAGTAAAGGCGCAGCGGCTATTTTTGCAAATTAAATAGTCAACCACTGGTCTTTGACTTGTTTTTGCGCCGGTAAAAATTGCGTTTTGTAGTTCATTTTAGGACATTCGTCTATTTGGTAGCCCAAGTACACGTAGTGCTTATTTTGTGCTTTAGCAAATATTAGCTGCTGTAAAATCATCACAGTACCCAAACTATACTGCTCATAGTCGGGGTCAAAAAAAGTATAAATAGCTGAAATAGCCTTGTCCATACAATCAGTTACGGCAACTGCAACTAAATTATCTTGATCCCAAAGCTCTATAAAAGTGATGTTTAACCAACTGCATAATAAAAAACTCTGAAACTGTGTTTTATCAGGAGGATACATACTACCGTCTTGATGGCGCAAACTAATATATTTACTGTACAGCGCGTAGTATTGCGGGCGCTCTTGATTAGAATATTTAACCTCAAAGCGTGTTTTTGCTTTGTTTAGTTTACGTTTGTGCGATTTTGTCTCAATAAACTCTTGTGCTAATACACGTACAGAGCTACATGCGCTGCAAGTTGGACAGTGTGGGCGGTAAATTTGGTTACCGCTGCGACGAAAACCTAACGCCAGCAAAGACTCAAATTTATCGCTGCTGTAGCAACTTGGATCAAGAATGACCAATAACTGCTCTTGGCGGTTGGGTAAATAACTACAAGCAAACTCTTGGCTTAAACCGGCGCGTGCAGGAATATGTTCATTCATAAATAGCGTTAAGCTCCTGTGGTATCCACATAGCAGGGTCTACTTTATAATTTTGCGCTGCGTGTAGTTTAGCTAAAAATGCAGGGCGTGGGATCACTGTCGCCCCTAACGACATTAAATAGGGGTTTTCGAGCTGACAATCAATAAAATGCGCGTTATGGCGCTTAAGCCAATTAACCAACGCCCACATAGCCAGCTTAGAGCAGTTTGTTTGATGATGAAACATCGACTCGCCACAAAAAACACCATTTTGCATAATGCCATATAAGCCACCTGCAAGCTCTCCCTCGCGCCACACTTCTACACTATGGGCAATGCCTGCGTTATGGGCGTTAATGTACGCAGTGAGCATATCAGAGGTGATCCACGTACCATCGGTATCAATGCGTTGCTCGCAGCATGCTTCAATCACTTCAATAAAGGCATTATTTATAGTAACGGTGACCGGGTGCTTTTTTAAATGCTTGCGCAGGCTTTTACTAATATGAAAATTATCGAGCTCTACAATGCCGCGCTCACTGGGCGACCACCACATTATTGGCTCGTCTTCGCTAAACCACGGAAATATACCATTATTATAAGCGTTACTTAGCCGCGCTAAACTTAAATCGCCACCAATAGCGAGTAAACCGTCGGGGGAGTCGAGAGCGCACTCTATAGGAGGAAATGCTATATCGGTATTACTTAGCTGGTACAGCTGCTTTTTCATACAATACTTCAATAAAAACGAATAACAAAAGTGTAACTATAATTTAGACATAAAAAAAGGCTGGTTTATCAGCCTTTTTCACTAAACACTTAACAGCTTATAGATTATCTAAAAAGCGCTCAGCATCTAATGCTGCCATACAACCTGTTCCGGCTGAAGTAATTGCTTGGCGGTAAATATGATCCGACACATCACCAGCGGCAAATACGCCTGGTACGCTAGTTTGTGTAGCGTTACCATTAAGGCCCGACTCAACAATTATATAGCCGTCTTTCATTTCTAGTTGGCCAACAAACATATCGGTATTTGGCTTATGGCCAATAGCAATAAATACGCCCGCTAGGTCTAATTCTTCGGTTGCATCAGAGTTTGCATCTTTAATACGCACACCGGTAACGCCCATTTGGTCACCTAATACTTCGTCAAGCGTGCGGTTGTAGTGCATTATCACATTACCGTTTGCTGCTTTTTCAGCTAGGCGATCGGCTAATATTTTTTCACTACGGAAACTATCACGACGGTGAATTACATGCACTTCATCGGCAATGTTAGATAAGTAAAGCGCTTCTTCAACTGCTGTGTTACCGCCGCCAACAACCGCTACTTTTTGTCCTTTATAGAAAAAACCATCACAGGTCGCACACGCAGATACGCCACGGCCTTGAAAATTTGTTTCTGACTCTAAGCCTAAGTACTTAGCAGACGCGCCTGTCGCAATTATTAGTGCGTCACAGGTGTAAGTGCCTTGGTCGCCAGTTAAAGTAAAAGGGCGTTTAGACACGTCTACTTTATTTATGTGATCAAATATAATTTCAGTTTCAAAGCGCTCAGCATGCTCTTTCATACGATCCATTAACGCAGGACCAGTTAAGCCATGCGCATCGCCAGGCCAGTTTTCTACTTCGGTAGTGGTGGTTAATTGGCCACCTTGTTGCATACCAGTAATTAATACCGGGTTTAAATTTGCGCGGGCTGCGTAAACTGCGGCAGTGTAACCAGCGGGGCCTGAGCCTAAAATAAGTAACTTACAATGTTTTGCTTCAGTCATGGTTTTTTCCTAAACGTTTAATTCACTCTGTAATGCGCTCGATTCTAAGAAAAACAAGCAGGAAGTAAACAAAATCCGTGATTAATTTTTTTAACAAATTTTAAAGCTGTGCAATATTGTGTACTTAAAATGGAGTAATTTATGTCTAATAAGTAAAATTAGTTCAATAAACAGACTAATACGCAACAAAACTGCGTTAATTCATGACCGGTTTGATTTTTTTTGATATGTTTTACCTAATTTTGATTTGTCACTGAAAGATTATGTGACCTAAGTGAATAGGCAACTATGTTATTTTGGCAGGAAAAACCCGCATTTGGGTTGACTTCAAAAGACCTTAACGTCTTAACCAATGCGCAAGAGTACCGTACGCAATTGCTACGTTTAATTGCCAACGCAAAAAAACGAATTTATATAACCACGCTTTATTTACAAGATGATGAAGCCGGACGTGAAGTTTTAGAGGCACTGCACCAGGTGTCATTAGCTAACCCAGCGCTTGAAATAAAAGTGCTGTTAGATTTTCATCGCGCGCAACGTGGCCTTATTGGTGCCGAAAAATCTGAGGGGAATGCCAGTTTATATTGTGATTACCTCGAAAAGTTTCAATCGAACGTGCAGGTATACGGCGTACCAGTAAAAGCGAAAGAGTTATTTGGCGTATTGCATTTAAAAGGTTTTGTGATTGACGACACCTTGCTTTATAGCGGCGCGAGTATAAATAATGTGTATTTAGAGTATAACGACCGTTATCGCCTCGATCGTTACTTTTTAGTTACGCAAAACGCATTGTGCGATGCTGTAATAGACTTTATTGAAACAACATTACTTAGCTCAAATGCAGTGCCGCGTATTGATAGCCGCCCGCTGCCAAAGCTTAATGACTTTAGATTAGATCAAAAGCAATTAATGCGTGATTTAAAAACAGCAAGGTATAACAGCGCCGAGCTGCATAATACTCAGTCCTTAGGTATTCGTTTGTTTTTAGGATTAGGGCGACGCAATAACGAACTTAATCGTTTAATTAAAACCATGTTTGACGCCACCGAGCAAGAGCTAGTGTTGTACACGCCTTACTTTAATTTTCCGGCGCCATTAATGCGCTCATTACGCCGCTTATTAAAACAAGGTAAGCAAGTCACTATTGTAGTAGGCGATAAAACGGCTAACGACTTTTATGTACCGCCTAGCGAGCCATTTAGTAAAATAGGCGCGTTGCCGTATTTATACGAAACTATTTTGCATAAATTTGTTAAAACACAAAAACGCCATATTGATAACGGTAATTTAAACGTTTATTTATGGAAGCACGACAGTAATTCGTTTCATTTAAAAGGCATTTGTTCAGACAGAAAAGTACATTTACT
Source organism: Pseudoalteromonas sp. JB197 (assembly GCF_002332205.1). NCBI lineage: Bacteria > Pseudomonadati > Pseudomonadota > Gammaproteobacteria > Alteromonadales > Pseudoalteromonadaceae > Pseudoalteromonas > Pseudoalteromonas sp. JB197. The sequence goes on along the minus strand of NZ_NRGZ01000001.1, from coordinate 1,480,056 downwards.
CAGTGGTCATAACCTTAACCCGCGGGCGTGGGGACTAGATGTTGAAAATGGTATTTTAATTGAAGATCCACAACAAACAATAATGCAAGATATTGACAACGAAAAGCAAGAAATTCTGCAGCACTGTCGCCGTTTAACTGGCCCAGATGATTTAGAAACCATGGACGATTATCCGCAAGCGGTTAAAAAGTTACTTGGCCAAGCAAAACGTGTAAAAGTAGATTTTATAATTAAACGTTTTATATAAGTAACCTTATAAAATTTAAAATCTATACAACAAAAAAGCAGCTAATAGCTGCTTTTTTGTTTGCACTAATGTTTACTCTAAAGTTTAAAGCACTCAAGTAAATTAATGCTTGAGTGCTTTACGCTAAATTAAACGTTTTCTAGCGCAGTACGAGGATCAACATATTCCATGTTAAACGCTTGTGCTACTTCTTTGTAAGTTACTTGGCCTTTTATTACGTTTAAGCCTTTTAAGAAGTGAGCGTCGTCAAGCAATGCCTTTTTATAACCTTTGTTTGCAAGGTTAATAATAAACGGCAAGGTTGCATTGTTAAGTGCAAACGTAGAAGTACGTGGCACAGCGCCCGGCATATTAGCAACACAATAGTGAACAACGTCATCAACAATGAACGTAGGATCTGCATGGGTAGTTGCTTTAGAGGTGGCAATACAGCCACCTTGGTCAATGGCAACGTCAACAATTGCAGAGCCTGGTTTCATGGCTTTAATGTGCGCAGCAGTTACTAGTTTAGGTGCAGCTGCACCTGGAATAAGTACACCACCAATTACTAAATCTGCCTCTAGTACGTGTTTTTCTAGTGCGTCGGCAGTTGAGTAAATAGCGCGTACTTTATTGCCAAACTGTGCGTCTAGTGCGCGTAATACATCAATGTTACGATCAAGTATTACTACGTTTGCACCTAAACCAACCGCCATAAGTGCAGCGCTACGGCCAACCATACCGCCGCCAATAATAACTACTTTAGCTGGCTCAACGCCCGGTACGCCACCAAGTAACATACCACTGCCTTTATTTATTTTTTCAAGCGCTTGTGCGCCTGCTTGAATAGACATACGACCTGCTACTTCACTCATAGGTGCTAAAAGAGGAAGGCCACCGCGAGAGTCTGTGACTGTTTCGTATGCAATACAAATTGCTTTGCTTTTAACTAGGTCTTCAGTTTGTGGTAAGTCAGGGGCAAGGTGTAAGTAAGTGAAAAGAATTTGATCTTCGCGCAGCATGGCACGCTCAATCGCTTGTGGCTCTTTTACTTTAATTATCATCTCGGCTTTTGCGAATACATCAGCAGGTGTTGCTAAAATTTCAGCACCGGCTTGTACGTAATCGTCGTTAGTAAAGCCAATGCCCATACCCGCATCTGTTTCCACTAATACTTGGTGGCCGTGATTAACGAGCTCACGAACACTAGCAGGAACCATACCTACGCGGTATTCATGGTTTTTAATTTCTTTAGGTACACCTATAATCATAATTTTGCCTTGTTAGAACGGGATAAGTTTTTTCACTATTATATTCATGAGTTGCTAGTGTGTCTTACCTTTTTTTTAACATATTATAGTGATAATATCTGTTTTTGGCTTTTAAACAGAATAATAAACTAGGTGAGTATGCATACACTATTAGATAGAATAGATCGCAAAATATTAGTGGAATTACAACAGGATGGGCGGTTATCTAATGTGGAACTGGCCCGACGAGTTGGCTTAAGTGCGACACCTTGTTTAGAGCGTGTAAAAAAGTTGGAGCGAGAAGGTTATATACTTGGTTACAAGGCTGTGGTCGATCCGGCTAAGCTTGGCCAAGGTTTATCGGTATACGTTGAGGTAACAATTACTAAAACATCGGCAGATGTATTTGACGAATTTAGTGCTGCAGTTAAAAAGCATAACGAAATAATAGAGTGCCATTTAGTATCGGGTAATTTTGACTTTTTACTTAAAACGCGGGTAAACGACATGTCAGAATATCGAGGAGTACTGGGCGATATACTCTTAAAGTTACCCAATGTTAGCGAAAGTCGTACTTATGTAGTAATGGAAGAAGTAAAAGGCGAGGAAGGCGTAATTATTCGCCCCTATGTTGCTTAAGCTGATTTACAATATGTGTGTTATTTATAGGCTAATATAGTAATTTATAATTAGTTTCGCATAATATAAGTTTAAATTATAAAAACTTGTTCATAATCAGGCCATCAAGGTTAAGATAAAGTGCAACAAAATACATTTCCTGCTAAGGTATTCCACTGCTAAGTGAGTGTAAAAATAATAAAGAGGAATAGGGAATTATGCGCCTAAACGGTGTGCAAAGGCTATTAGAAACAGGGCTGATAATCAGCACTTTTACAGCAATATTTATTTTATGTGCCTTAATCAGCTTTGATCCGGCGGATGCTGCATGGTCGCAAACTAGCTTTAGCGAAGTAAAAAACATTACTGGCGCTGCGGGTGCATGGATTGCTGACATATTATTACTCACTTTTGGCTGGTTGGCTTATTTAGTACCGGCCGCAATTCAGATATTTGGTTATTTATTATTTAAACAACCGCACCGAATTTTACAACTCGACTACACCACCTTAGCATTGCGTGTTATTGGTTTTGCTTTATTTATTACCTCAGCTACCGCTATTAGCAGCATTAATTTTGATGATATTTATAACTTTTCATCAGGCGGGGTAGTGGGCGATGTGATTGAATCGGCAATGATGCCAGCATTTAACTTTACCGGTACTTCAATACTATTATTGTGCTTCTTTTTTGCCGGTTTAACATTATTAACGGGCGTTTCGTGGGTAGATTTTGTTGATTATTTAGGTGATTTAATCGTACGTTTTTATCGTTACATTAGCAATTATGTAAAAGGCTGGTTAAACCGAGAGCGTTTAGCAGGTAATGATAATCAGCAAATAGACGCACAATTTGAACCAGACACCAACGAGCAAGCCGATGAAACAAATAGCAAAAAAGTAAATAAACAAAAATCAATTAACAAACCGCAAACGCCATTTAATGAGCCGCAAATTAGCGACGAATTTATGCCGTTTGACGAGCTAGATGATATTCTCGATCAAGAAATTGGCTTTAGCGCCATAGATGACGATCCAATGGATACAGAAGCTGCACTTAATGCACTTGATCAGAGCCCAGTAGTAGAGCCAGAAAAGCCTGTAACTACAGTAGTATCGCCAGCAAGGCCAATGAACAAGCCAAAAGCTGCGTATCAGCCGCCGCCAACAGCCAAAGAAAAATTTGAACAATTACTTAATCAAGAGCCGCCACTAGGGCCATTACCATCGCTTGATTTACTCGACAGACCCGACAAAGCTAAAAACCCTATTTCGCAAGAAGAGCTCGATACAGTATCGCGGCTAGTAGAGACAAAACTGCTCGACTTTAACGTACAAGCAAAGGTTGTAGCAGTATACCCAGGGCCAGTTGTAACGCGCTTTGAGCTAGATTTGGCACCCGGTATAAAGGTGTCTAAAATTACCGGTTTAGCAAAAGATTTAGCCCGTTCGCTTTCGGCAATTAGTGTGCGCGTGGTTGAGGTTATTCCGGGTAAAACCTATGTAGGTATAGAGCTGCCTAACAAGTATCGCGAAATAGTGCGTTTATCAGAAGTAATAAACGCCCCTAAATTTGAGCAAAACCCATCGCCACTCACCATGGTCTTAGGTAAAGATATTGCCGGGGAGCCGGTATGTGCCGACCTTGGCAAAATGCCGCATTTACTGGTAGCCGGTACTACAGGCTCGGGTAAATCAGTGGGCGTTAATGTGATGATAGTAAGCTTACTGTACAAATCGGGGCCTGATGATGTACGTATGATCATGATTGACCCTAAAATGCTTGAACTTTCGGTATACGAAGGTATTCCGCATTTATTGTGTGAAGTAGTTACCGACATGAAAGAAGCCGCTAATGCACTGCGTTGGTGTGTAGGCGAAATGGAGCGTCGTTATAAGCTAATGTCGGCTTTGGGTGTACGTAACTTAAAAGGTTACAACCAAAAAGTGCTTGAAGCCAAAGAAGCGGGCTATCCAATAATGGACCCATTATTTAAAGACACCGATGGCATGAAAGATGGCCCAGATGAGCTTGGAAAACTACCTAGTATAGTGGTAGTAATTGACGAATTTGCCGACATGATGATGATTGTAGGTAAAAAGGTAGAAGAGCTAATTGCCCGTATTGCGCAAAAAGCACGTGCCGCAGGTATTCATTTAATACTGGCAACACAGCGCCCATCGGTAGACGTAATTACCGGTTTAATTAAAGCAAATATACCAACGCGTATGGCGTTTCAGGTATCGAGTAAAATAGATTCGCGCACTATACTTGACCAACAAGGTGCCGAAAATTTACTAGGTATGGGTGATATGTTGTATTTACCGCCAGGTACAAGTGTTCCTGAGCGTGTGCATGGCGCGTTTGTAGACGACCACGAAGTACACGCAGTAGTAAACGACTGGAAAGCCCGTGCTAAACCAAATTACATAGACGAAATACTTAATGGCGACGCGAACGAGGATATTTTATTACCGGGTGAAGCCAGCGAAAACGCAGATGAAGAAAACGATCCGCTATACGACGAAGCCGTGTCGTTTGTAATTGAAACCGGTAAAGTATCGGTGTCGTCTGTGCAACGTAAATTACGTGTTGGCTATAACCGCGCAGCACGCTTAGTAGAACAAATGGAAACATCGGGTATCGTGAGTTCAGCTGGCCACAATGGCGCTCGCGATGTATTAGTACCTAATGGAGCAAATTAATGAAAAAACTTAACACCTTGTTATTAGTACTTGGCAGCTTAGTTGCTACGCCAAGCTTTGCAGACGACAGCCAAGCATTACAAGATCAACTCGCATCGCTAAAAAGCTTTAAAGCGCAGTTCTCGCAAAAAGTAACAGACAAACAAGGCCAAGCAGTAATGCAAGGCGAGGGCACTATTGCCCTGCAACAACCTATGATGATCCGCTGGCAGCAAACCAATCCAGACGATACATTATTTGTATCAAATGGGGATAAAACATATTACTTCGACAGCTTTGCTGAGCAAGTAACTATTATGCAAACTAGCAGCCTTATAGATTCAACGCCGTTTGTGTTACTTACCTCAAAAGACCCAGCGCAGTGGGAAAAATACAGCGTACTGGCTACAAATAGCGGCTTTAGCGTAACGCCAAACAAAGGCGTAGAAAGCCAAGTAGAGCAGCTAGATATAACCTTTGCTGGTAACGAGCAAGGTTTGGCTAAATTAGTGGTAACCGATAATTCAGGGCAGTTATCGTCGTTTACTTTTAATGATGCACAAGTTAATACGCCGCTTGATAAAAGCACCTTTGAATTTACGCCTCCTGAAGGTGTTGAAATAGACGATCAGAGTAACGGTGAGTAACTTAGGATTTAACTTTGGGCCCGATGTGCGCCCACTCGCAGCGCGTATGCGCCCAACCACGCTTGATGAATACATTGGCCAGCAGCACTTACTCAGCGCCGATAAACCACTGCATCAGGCAATTGTTGCAGGGCGCTGCCATAGTTTAATATTGTGGGGCCCGCCGGGCGTAGGTAAAACAACGCTCGCGCAAATAATAGCTAATCATGCCGATGCTGCGCTTATTCAAATGTCGGCAGTTACTGCAGGCGTTAAAGACATTCGCGACAGCGTTACGCAGGCGCGCGAAAACCTACAAAGCCGTGGCCAACGCACCTTAATGTTTGTTGACGAAGTACACCGTTTTAATAAATCTCAGCAAGATGCATTTTTACCGCATATAGAAGACGGTACGTTTATATTTGTAGGTGCAACCACCGAAAACCCATCATTTGCACTTAACAACGCTATTTTGTCGCGGGCGCGTGTGTATGTTTTAAAATCGCTTGCCGATACCGATCTATACACAGTAATAGATCGCGCACTCAAACAAGACGAACAATTAAGCCAAAAGCACATAGTAATTGCCGACAACGCTAAAAAAGCACTGTGCCAAGCAAGTGGTGGCGATGCGCGCAAAGTACTTAACTTACTTGAGCAAGCGGTTGATTTAACCACAGAGCAAAACGGCCAATACAAGGTAGACGAGCACGTACTTAGCCAAGTGCTGCCCACACATTTAGCTAAATACGACAAAGGCGGCGATGAATTTTACGATTTAATCTCAGCCTTTCATAAATCAGTACGTGGCAGCTCTCCCGATGGCGCGCTGTATTGGTATTGTCGTATTTTAGCCGGTGGGGGTGACCCTTTATATGTAGCTAGGCGCTTACTTGCCATTGCCACAGAAGACATAGGCAACGCCGATCCGCGCGCTATGGAAGTGGCGCTAAACGCATGGGATATTTTTCAGCGAGTTGGCCCAAGCGAGGGCGAACGCGCAATTGCCCAAGCCACACTTTATTTAGCCAGCGCACCTAAAAGTAATGCGGTGTATATGGCGTTTAATCAAGCCAAGGCCGATGCCCAAAACGAGCCAAGTTACCCCGTGCCAGAGCATTTACGCAATGCGCCAACCAACTTAATGAAAGACTTAGGGTATGGCGCTGAGTATCGTTATGCGCACAACGAAGAAGGCGCTTTTGCTGCCGGAGAGAAGTATTTACCACCAGAAATGCAAGGTAGGGAGTATTACTTACCGAGCGATCGTGGCCTTGAGCAAAAAATTAAGCAAAAGCTCGATTACCTAAAAGAGCGCGACGCGCAAAGCCCACTTAAACGATACGAAAATGATTAAACTTTATATGATGATCGCCCTTGGCGGAGCCTCAGGAGCGTGTTTACGGTTTTTTATTAGCGAAAGCATGCTAAAACTCCTCGGTAGGGGATTCCCTTTTGGCACGTTGGCGGTTAATATTCTGGGTTCATTGTTGATGGGCATTTTGTACGGTTTACTAGATAAAGATATAATCGCCGAAAGCCCTGCTAAAGCCCTGATCGGGGTTGGCTTTTTAGGTGCGTTAACCACCTTTTCAACATTTTCAATGGATTCGCTGTTGTTGTTACAACAAGGTCACTTTATTAAAATGGCCCTCAATATCATCTTAAACGTGATGGTGTGTATTTTTATGGCTTGGCTGGGCCTTCAGCTAGTAATGCAAAAAGGTTAAAAACTAACATGTTAGATTCTAAATTTTTACGTCAAGATATCGAACAAACTGCAGCACGCTTAGCGGCTCGCGGTTACGAACTCGATGTAGCGACGGTCACGGCACTTGAAGAAAAACGCAAAACATTACAAGTAAAAACGCAAGAACTTCAAAGTCAGCGTAATGCAAGCGCAAAAGCAATTGGCCAAGCTAAAGCCAAAGGCGAAGACGCTCAACCGCTACTTGATGCAGTTGCTAACTTAGGTAGCGAGCTAGACGCAGCAAAAGCGCAGCAAGATGTAGTATTAGCCGCAATTAACGACATTGCCTTAGCAATTCCAAACTTGCCAGACGAATCAGTACCTGCAGGTAAAGACGAAGACGACAACGTTGAAATACTAACGTGGGGCACTCCTAAAAAGTTTGATTTTGACGTGAAAGATCACGTTGATGTAGGCCAAGACTTAAACGGCTTAGACTTTGAAATGGGCGTTAAAATTAGTGGCGCACGCTTTACTGTAATGCGCGGCCAAGTAGCGCGTATGCATCGTGCATTAACGCAATACATGCTAGACACCCACACAGACAAAAACGGTTACACAGAAATGTACGTACCGTACCTAGTAAATAGCGCAAGTCTATACGGTACTAGCCAATTACCTAAGTTTGCGGGCGATTTATTCCACACGCTAGGCCTTGTAAACGACGATGGCGAACAACAATCAGGCTTTAGCTTAATCCCTACAGCAGAAGTACCACTTACTAACAGTGCACGCGATGAAATTTACGACGAAAGCGATTTGCCAATTCGTTTAACTGCGCACACGCCATGTTTTAGAAGTGAAGCCGGCAGCTATGGTCGCGATACTCGCGGCTTAATTCGCCAGCACCAGTTTGATAAAGTAGAACTGGTACAGCTGGTAAAACCAGAAGACTCAATGGCAACACTTGAAGAGTTAACAGGTCATGCGGAGCAAATACTACAAGAACTTGAACTACCGTACCGTAAAGTAATTTTATGTATGGGTGATATGGGCTTTGGCTCAGCTAAAACCTACGACTTAGAAGTATGGTTACCAGCGCAAAACACCTACCGCGAAATTTCATCATGTTCAAATATGGTAGATTTTCAGGCGCGTCGTATGCAAGCACGTTTTCGCCGCGAAGGGGCTAAAAAGCCAGAGTTACTACATACACTAAATGGCTCAGGTTTAGCCGTTGGCCGTACACTCGTAGCCATACTAGAAAACTACCAACAAGCCGATGGTTCAGTAGTAGTACCAGAAGTATTACGCCCGTACATGGGTGGCCTTGAAGTGATTGGTAAACAATAAAACGTAAACTTTAAGTCAGGTTTTAGGCTTATGAGCTTAAAAAGAAAGCCGCTGTTAATTACAAACAGCGGCTTTTTTATTATAGGTTAAAAGTAAAAAGGTTCAGCTAATATGTAGGGCGTGCTTTAGCACTTTATAGCTCTTTGACAAAGTTATGCGCCTGTCCTTTTTAGTTTCCTTTTTATATGTTACGACTTTTTATCTGTTATGGAGTCAGGTGAATGAGCAATGGCAACTGTATAGCCTTGTTCATAATATAGAAAAGCTGCAAAACACGATGCATTAAGGTGGGTAAGGCCTTTTAACCTCAATAAAGCCACTTAAACACCAGTAATACCTTCTAAAATGCCAATTAAAACAACATCAACCTCCCACTTTATATTCTGCATAAAATACAGTAATCGATTGAACCAAAATAGGAACTCAGCTATGGTTTATTAATCAATAAAAACAAATAAAAAACGAGTTAATCTACAGGCTCGTTATACGTTTTTCAAAAATGGAGTTTTAAAAATGAGTAAAGTATTTCAATTCAAAGTTAAAAATCACACTATTAAAATAGTTAATTCATGGCTTCGAGGTGTGAAGCTCTACGTAGATGGCGATTTTCGAGATCACGACTCAACTTTCCTAGCAATTGGTAAAAAAGCTCTTTTATCAGCAAGCCTAGGAGAAAGTGGTATCCTAGAAATTATTCCAATGTCAGCTTTATTCTCTGTAGAAATGGATGCGTATTTGATTTCAGATAATTCAACTCAGCATGTTTATAGCTCACATAAACGCTTAAGTTTAACAGAACAAAGAACCGCGCAATAAACGTATAACAACACGGCCTGAGGTGGACGACTAGTAAAATTTAGCTATTAATTGCAAATTTTAAAAGTGGTGAGCCCTGCGTTTTAATGCTGATAAATACGTCGATTCATCGTAGGGTGTATTCGTTTTCCAACACCTAAATACAATCCTTATCTATTTAAATGTCAGTGTTCTAAAAGTAAAATAAGACAGGCACAAATTTTATATACAAGAACAAATAACAGCTGGCAAAACATTATAGTTGAACTCTAGCCAGCAATAATTGATTAAATAAGGGGTATTACAATGGATAAAATGTCAGTTAATATAACGTCTAAACCTTTAGAAGCTCACCCGAAAAAACAAATATTAAAGGTGGTGGCTGATGACGCTTCTGAAAAAGAGACAGTGCAAAAGGGAGTGGCTCAAGGCGTCCAAGTAGACATATCTGAAGAGGGGGCGGAAAAAAGTCTGGAAGATAAAAATCAAGCGGCGTTTCGCAAGTTATTAGGTAATGAAGATGTAGATCAAGCATCACAATCTGAAGGTGACCTCCTTGATGAACTAATTGCTGAAATACAAGAAAAGCTTGAAAAACTACTGCAGGAAACTGCATTGTTACGCAGTAAAGATGATGAAGAGTCGCAGGCAAAAGTGAAGGTGCTAGAAGGTGAAATTACCGGGCTTAATATTCAACTTATTGAATTATTAAAACAGAAATTAGAATCGGGTAAAAACTAGGTGTAAAGCTCCTGTAATTACCTTTAATACATTTTTCGGTTACTGCATAACGCGGTAAGTCGGGTTGTTTCTAGTAAACTCATCACTTTTGTCGGATGGCGTGGCTTCGCCACTTATCCGACTTACGTCAAAAGGTAGGTTGGTTAAGCCGAAGGCGCCACCCAACAGAGTTATTAAACCCATTAAAGCGGCTTACTAAAAGGCGCTATCACCCTCTAAAAGCGAAGTCTCTCTAACCCTCTTGTGAACTAATTTGATTTAACTAACATTAGCTTTGCATCTTCCCCATCGGTTAATATTGCTACATTACCTTCAGTGGTTACAAACACATCTCTTAATCGGCCTGTGGCCTCTGGGAATATATGAGACTGGGTAAATTCACCATTAGCTAAATTTACAGCGTAGAGCTTTTTATCAGCCAAAGTCGTAATTAACACATGTTTTTGTAGTGAAGGGAAAGCGGCGTGCTTAGAGCCGTAATACGCTATGCCAGATGGGGCTATTGATGGCGTCCAATTAACACTTGGTTTTTGCATGCCTGGGTATTGCGTAAAAGGTGAAATACGCGCTTGCGAATAATCCCTACCGTAAGTAATTACTGGCCAGCCATAATTGGTGCTTGCGGTTAAGTAGTTTAGCTCGTCGCCGCCTGCGGGGCCGTGTTCGTGGCTAATAATTTGCTGTGTATCGTAATCATATACAAGGCCTTGAGGGTTACGGTGGCCAAGTGAGTAAACAGCATGGGCATTTGGATTTGTATGGTTAATAAATGGGTTATCTGTTGGAATACTGCCGTTTAAGTTTATACGTAATATTTTACCAAGCTGGCTGGTAATAACCTGTGCTTGCTCTCTAAAGTCAAAGCCATCGCCCGTTGAAACTAATAACGTATTGTCGGGTAGGACAAGGGCGCGCCCAGCGTAATGCTGTGGTGTGTTTTTATTGGTAGCTACTTTATGAATAATTTGCGGCTTTGAAAAACGAGTACCATTAAAGGTGGCTTTGGCAACAACAAGCCTGTTTGCGTTGGCATCGCCTTGGGCGTAGGTAAAAATTACTTCTTTGGAATTGCTATAATCTGGCGATAACACTATATCGAGCAAGCCACCTTGGCCTGCAAGGTATAAGCCCTCTAGGTTTAGTTTTACTCTTGATTGCGCATTATTTTTAATTATAACTACGTGGCCATCGCGCTCTGTAATTAACCATGTACCGTTTGCTAGTTCAACCATGCTCCACGGAGACTGTAATTGTGTAGCAAGGGTTTTTGTACTGTATTGCTTTTTTGGTAACGCAGCGCCTGCATTAACAGAAAACGCAAAAAGCGAAAGCAGAGTAAAAAAAGAGATACATTGTTTACGGGGTAAGCCTTTGCTAGCATGGCTTATATAAGAAAAAAACTTTATTTTAAGTTGAGATAACCATGTCATTTTTAACACGTATATTGCCCTCATTTTTAGTTTCTTGGTTATTTACATTCACACTTGCTAGCTTGTTTCATAGCCAATACGTTGTCAATCAATTAGTTAATGTAGGTGTTGTAGTGAGCTTTAGCGACCGTGTTAGTTTAACACTGGATGATTGGCTGGGCTTATTACCTACCTATGGTGCTATTATTGCCATTGCATTGGCAATCGCTTTTTTAGTTACGGTGCAGCTTAATAAAAAGGTTAAAAAATACCGTACTCAGCTATTTGTTATTGCTGGCATTGTGGCATTTGCTATGATGTTAATTGCCATTGAGTCGATTATGAATATTCATATTATAGCGGGCGCAAGAGGTTGGGGGTTTTACACTCAATTGCTTGCAGGTGCGGCCGGTGGCTATGTGTTTTCACGCTTAACAAAAACAAATATTATCTGATTTTAATTACTGCAGGATACAGGTAAGGTTTTTTATTATAATGAATAAGTAAAAAAGCCACTGTTTGTAGTGAACAGTGGCTTTTAATTAGATGTTTTTAGTTTAATTAAAAAATCAAACTAATCAGCTTGTAGCTACTTAAGCCAAAAATAAGCAGTAATATAGGCACAGTGATAAGGTTTAATAACACAGAATTGGTGTAATTGCCCATCACCGCTTTTTGATTTACCAACCAGAGTAAGTAAACAGTAATAATAGGCAGTAATAAGCCATTAGCAGCTTGGGCAAAAATGATCACGGCAACCGGATCTAACCCCAAAGAGGCAACAGCTGCGCCAAACAGCAAGATAACCAGTGCTACCGATTTGAAACGGCTACTTTGCATTTTGTTAGACCAACCAAGCATTCCGCAAACTGCATAGGCTCCCGCTAAAGGAGCAGTAATTGCACTAGTTAAACCTGCAGCAAATAAACCAATAGCAAAAAAGTAATGGGCAGCGCCACCTAATAATGGTTCAAGCTGTACAGCCATATTGGCTGCGCTAACTTTACCTGCGTCGGTACCATAAAAAGCCACCGAGGCGGTAGATAAAATAGCCAAAGTGATCACTCCACCTAAAGTGATTGATAAGCTGGTATCGATATTTGTTTGCTTAATTATTTTACGTTTATCGCTATTATTGTTGTATTTTGCTGCGAGCACTCCTGAATGCAAAAATAAATTATAAGGTACTATGGTGGTGCCAATCAGTGCAAGTACAGTGGTAACAGAGCCCTCAGGCATAGTAGGAATAAAACCCGCTAGTACTTGGCTTATAGGCGGAGCAGCCATAACTAAAGTAGAAATAAACACTAAGCTCATTAAAATCACTAATAAAATGAGCGCGTTTTCTACCACTTTATGTTTTCCGCTGTACAGTAACAATGCGCTAATAAAAGCAATGAGCGGCGTCCATATTTGCGCATTTATTGTCGGAAATATCTTTATTAAACCCATGCTAGCGCCACTAAGGTTACCCGCTTCATAGGCGGCGCTGCCCACTCCAATGGCGCTTATTACCAAAAAGCTAGCGAGCACTTTAAGCACTGGGGTATGAATATGCGCGCGCAGTGCTTGAGCAAGATCTTTGCCTGTTGCTACGCCAAGGCGAGCAGCCATAGATTGTAATAATATAGTGGCTATTACTGAAAAAAGTAATGTCCAGATAAGTGCAAAGCCAAAGTTTGCACCTGCTACGCTAGCAGTCGTTATGGTGCCTGGTCCTATAAAGGCTGCGGTGACTAGTAGTCCTGGTCCTAATCGCATAATTTACCTGTATGTTGGTGTTTAAAGTGTGCACCTGTATGGGCGCGCGTTTTATTACTGCCACTTAGTAAGCGTTTGCAGCCTGAACTACCTTTTATGCTACCCGCTAGTAAATAGCGTGTAAAAAAGGTCGCGTAGAATAACAGTTTATATATAAATTTAAAGAGTATAGCGCGCGTTTGCACAAAAAGAGTACAGTATTACAGAGGTAAATAAGGGATAAAGGCAACACTTGCTCAATAGCGTGCCGTTATAGTGGATGTTAAGTTATAGCCAAAGCGTAGATAGCATAAGCATTAATTTACGCCATTAAATACTTTATGGTTTGTAAACCTTTGCGTAGTGTTGCTTCATCGGTTGCATAGTTAATGCGAATACACTCGTGCTTGTGCGCCCAGCTATCGTCAATGCCAATAAAAAAGTTGTGTCCAGGAATTACATACACATCTTGCTCTTTAAGCTTTTGGTATAGTGTTTCGCTTGTTATTTTTGCATCTTTAAACCACAGCCACATAAAAAATGCGCCTTCAACTTTATGCAAGTAAACACTCATATCGGCAAATATTTCATCAAACAGTTCAATCGCTACTTGTGCTTTATTACGATAAAAAGGCAACACAACATTACGACACAGCGGCAGTAGTTCGTCGTCGTTAATTAAACGGGTAACTAAGCTTGGGCCTATACTATTTGGCGATAAAACCATGCTGCCATTTACGCGGCCAATTGCTTTAATAATTTCATTGTTTGCAACCACAATACCGCTGCGTAAACCCGGTAAGCCAAGCTTTGAAAGCGACATACATAAAATTATGTTTGAGTTCCAGGTTAGGCTTGCGTCGGTGTAAATACAGCCCGGGAATGGATCGCCATATGCGTTATCTATAATGAGTGGAATGTTGTATTGCTTAGCGAGTAAATCAAGGTGTTTTACTTCTTCGTCGGTTATTACATTACCGGTTGGATTGGTAGGGCGCGATACGCACAGCGCGCTGATACTGCTGTCGTTTGCTAATATTTTTTCAACCGCTTTAAAATCAATAACGTATTTAAATTGTTTAGATGTGCTACCGGTATTTAAAATTTCGATATCGGGCTTTATGGCAACAAACATATCGTCCGATAAACCTTGGTCGGCATAACCTACGTATTCTGGCGCGAGGGGAAATAAAATCTTTTTATGGCTGCCATCAGGCATTTCGCCTGCAAACATATTAAACAGCACAAAAAAGTTAGCTTGGCTGCCATTACCAAGTGCTACGTTATTGGCGCTTATATCCCATGCATATTCTTTACTTAGTTGGCTTGCTAATGCAGCTCTAAACTCGTCGTTACCGGTTGGGCCGTCGTAAAGGCCAAATACTTGCGATACTTTATTACTGGCAACGAGCTTTTGTAACTCACTTAAAAAAACCTCATTTACTTGTGGTACTAATGCAGGGTTACCGCCACCAAGCATAACAATATTAGGATTGTTACTGCTTTTAGCACTGCCTAAGTCTTCCATTAACTGAGTAATGCCGTTGGGTTGTGTAAATTTAGTGCTAAAGTTTGAGTAGTTCATAATACATAGCGTTTGTAGGTAATGGAAAGGGCAGTATAGCCTAAATAAAGGGCTAAAATAGTAAGTTGAGAATTATTCAATGCGTAGTTTTAAAGGTTGTTACTGCAACCTCATTGCATATAAGCATAATAAAGCAGTAATAAAATAGGCACTGTGCTTTTTGGAGATATTTGTAAAAGATGAGGGGTTTTTGGTTTTAATAGCGCGTAGCGATACTCAAGGGTAAAAATAAAGCGTACGAATACGTAAGCAGCTAAATTTGTAATGCTATTGTTTGATGTATGAAATTGAATTGATTTGTCATGTATGATCTTATTTTTACAAGTTTACTGAAATAGCACAGGTTTTGAACACCCCCCTAAAGCCTTAAAAACGATAAGCAATAGGGTATACTGCTATTACATATTCATTTAAGCAAGCATTAGGGCTAATAACTCAGCGATGTTTGTTATTTTAAAATGTACAGCAGTGGAACCTCTTTTGATAAAAAACACTCAACTAAAAATAGCCACATTTAACTTGTTTAATTACCTTGAGCCACCCAATGCATACTATGAGTTTGAGAAAATTTATACCGCGCAACAGTGGGCTAAAAAGCAGCAGTGGGTTATTGATTATTTAACAGAGCACGCACCTGATGTGATTGGTTTTCAGGAAGTGTTTAGTATTGAGTCGTTACAAGAATTAGTACGTGGGCAAGGTTATGAGCACTTTGCAGTGGTAGATACGCCCGAGGTGATTGACGACTTTATTTATAAACGCCCCGTAGTGGCAATTGCCGCAAAATATCCTATTGTTGAAGTGGCTGCGGTGCAGCACGATAATGAACTTGTAGCTACCCTTGGGCTTAGTGCTGATTTTACATTTAGCCGCAAGGTATTAAGAGCCACAGTAACTTTGCCGCACATAGGTAATACCGATTGTTATGTGGTGCATTTTAAATCTAAACGCCCAATGATTGAGGTTGATGAGCACAATAAAGCACTTTCGCCCGAAAAGAACATAATTGAGATTTTAAAAGCGAATGTAGCGGGTGGCTGGGGATCAACTATTCAGCGCGGCAGCGAAGCCACATTATTAATGATACAAATGATTGCGCGCCGCGAAGCTACGCAGCAGCCTATGATTTTAATGGGCGACTTTAATAACAGCATAGCTGATGGTGTGTTAAGCCACATGCTTACTAATACACTGCGTTTTGCCCCTGCTTTTGACGCTAAAACCTACCTTGCTAAATATTGTTTAAATGATGCATGGGACTTATTTACAAAGTCGCAATTGGCAAGTGCTGAGCCACAAGCACCAACAGACGACTTGCGTGTTGATGGTGATATAGCGAGTGTTGTAATTGAGCAAGGTGATACAAATAATGTGGCTAAGCCAGCAACTCCACGCACGCCAACCCATTATTATGGCGCGAGCAGTTCAGTGCTTGACTACATTTTATTGTCTAGTGAATTTGATGCCAGCTACCATGATAGCTTTTTTGAAGTAAGTGACTATAACACTTACGATCGGCATTTAATTAACCCAGTATTTGAGCGAGACGATTTAAGTACCGACCATGGGGTGGTTATAGTTAGTTTAACTTTGAGGTCGTAGGCTATAATTTTAATGATTGATATTGCTAAGAATATTTGTTTAACAATATTACTTTTACGGTTTTTAATTTAAGTAAAGTGCTTTTATGTAAAAACGTCGGAATAAATTACTGAGTTTAAACGATAGCTTTAATTATTTGTATAACTATCAAATAATTAAACTCGGCCTAAAACTTGCCTGTTATTAATGTTAAACATCTAAAAATTGATAATCTTTAATAAAAACAAGGAAATTAACTATGACTAATATTGCACTTTCGGCGTATTTGGCGTTTTACCTGTATTTAATTATGTTGCTTGTACAGTGGGCGGTAGCAACTTTTAGCAAAGCAAAACAGCCTAATGCAGTGCCGGGTAAAATAAGTGACGATTTATCTCACGATAGTTTTATATTTAGAGCACACCGTACTTTTCACAATACCCTTGAAAATAGTGCGTTATTTATAGGAACAGTGTTGTTTGCTTTTGTAATAAATTATCAAAGCCCAATATTTGCACTATGTGTATGGATATACGTTATTGCGCGATTAATTCATATGGTGCTGTACTACGCAATTGCTACTAATAAAAATCCTAGCCCACGTAGCTACTTCTTTTTAATTGGCGTACTTGCCAATGTTGTGATGCTAGTAATGGTAGGCTTAAGGTTAATTGCCTAATACAAATTAAATAACAAACAACAATTAACCAAGAGCGAAGTTGCTTACATAGCAACTTCGCTTTTTTTGTAAACTACTTTCGCAGCACTAAATAAAAAATATAACTAATTGAATTTTAAATAATTAACCTGTAAATATTAAAGTTTGCACAACCACCATTCACACACTCTATTTACAATATAGCAACCAGCTATGCATATATAGACCTCAGTACAATAGCCACTTGGTAATGCTGTGCTATTTTATTGTGGTGAAAAAATAATAACCAATAAATACTCACCAAAATGCGTATCAATAAAGCAGATAAATTGCTTTATTGTAATTAAAGCTAGCTGATTTATGTAATTAAAACAGGAAATGTAAAATGAAGAGTTTGTTACGGGGGTTCAACATAGTATGTATTGCTATGTTGTTTTTTTGCTCGCCAGTTTGGGCTGCGCAAGGGCAGTTAGATTTAACATCATCGAGTATTGGTTGGTTGTGTATTGGTATATTTTTAATTGCTTATACCGTGGTTATGCTCGAGGAAAAGCTACATTTAAGAAAGTCAAAACCAGTATTGGTTGCAGCAGGATTAATTTGGATATTAATAGGTGCCTATTACGTTAGCCATGATATTACTGAACTTACCGAAACTGCATTTAGGCATAATTTACTTGAGTTTGCTGAGCTTATGCTCTTTTTACTAGTCGCTATGACCTACATAAATGCGCTAGAAGAAAGAGGAGTATTTGATGCATTGCGCGCTTGGATGATCCGTAAAGGCTTTAACTATAAAAATTTATTTTGGATAACCGGTTTTTTAGCATTTTTTATCTCTCCGATTGCCGACAACCTTACCACCGCGTTATTAATGTGTGCAGTGGTAATGAAAGTTGCCGAAGGTGATAAGCCATTTATAAACATCAGCTGTATTAATATTGTTATTGCGGCTAATGCGGGCGGCGCATTTAGCCCCTTTGGCGACATAACCACGCTAATGGTGTGGCAAGCTGGATTGGTGCATTTTAACGAGTTTTTAGTGCTGTTTTTACCTGCTTTAGTTAATTACTTAGTGCCCGCAGCCATTATGAGCTTTTATGTTGCCGATAAGCACCCAACCGCACAATACGAAGCGGTTGAGCTAAAACGCGGCGCAGTGCGAATATTAGTGTTGTTTTTACTTACCATAGCCACTGCCGTTGCTTGCCATAGCTTTTTAAACCTGCCACCAGTATTAGGTATGATGATGGGGCTAGGCTATTTACAGTTTTTTGGTTATTTTTTAAGAATGACTTTACCAGGATCACTGGCACGTAAAAGAGCCGATGCAGAGCAGTTGGGCGATCAAGAACGATTAGCTAAACTAGGCAGTGTTGTACCATTTGACGTATTTAGTAGAGTGCAACGGGCAGAGTGGGACACGTTATTATTTTTTTACGGTATTGTTATGTGCGTGGGTGGCTTAGGGTTTTTAGGTTATTTAAACTTTATGTCTGAGATGCTATACGGCAATTGGTCTACTACAACGGCAAATATTTTTCTTGGGGTGATTTCTGCAGTGATCGATAATATACCGGTTATGTTTGCGGTATTATCTATGGATCCTGAAATGTCGCATGGGCAATGGTTGCTGATCACATTAACTGCGGGGGTAGGCGGTAGTTTACTCTCGATTGGCTCGGCTGCGGGAGTGGCATTAATGGGGCAAGCACGCGGCTACTATACTTTTTTTGGTCACCTAAAGTGGACGCCTGTGATTGCGTTAGGTTACGGGGCCAGCATAATGCTGCACTTATGGCTTAACGCATCATTATTTTAAAGATACCAGCAAACGCCTATAAGCTATTTTTTATCACAGTAATAATACTATAAAGCTTTAATTTAAGTATTTAATGGTAGTAAAAGCGAAGGAGCATAAACAGCATCTTCGCTTTTTTTATTACTTAAATTTAAGCCGTTATAAACTAATAGCTGAGTGCTTACTGATTAAATTTTTTAAGCCAAATAAGTTGTGGTGATAATAGACGGCTGGTTAATAAAACATTGATTTATTTTATGTTTTTTTAAAGGTAAATGTTATAAAAAAGGATTTATTTTTATTGTGGCAAATAATTTGCATGAAAAAATGTTATAGTAAGGCTCGTATTAGCTATTAGGAGTCGACTTTTATAATGAAAAAAATTGCTATTTTGGGCGCAGGTCCAAGCGGTTTGGCACAATTACGTGCATTTGAAGCAGCTCGTTTAGCCGGTATTGAGAATTTACCGGAAGTTGTTTGTTACGAAAAACAAAATGATATTGGTGGCATGTGGAACTATACATGGCGCACTGGGCTAGACAGAAATGGTGAGCCGGTACATGGCAGTATGTATCGTTATCTTTGGTCTAACGGACCAAAAGAATGCTTAGAATTTGCTGATTATTCTTTTGAAGAACATTTTGGTAGACCTATTCCTTCGTATCCCCCTCGTGAAGTGCTTAAAGACTACATAATGGGGCGTATTAACAAGCAAGATATTCGTAAATACATTCGCTTTGAGTGCCCGGTTCGTTGGGTTACATTTGACGACGAAACACAAATGTTTACTGTAACGGTTATGAACCATAAAACCGGCGAGCAGGAAGTGAATGAGTTTGATTATGTTATTGTTGCTACAGGTCATTTTTCTACACCAAACATGCCTTATTTTGAAGGGCTAGAAGAGTATTCTGGTCGAGTATTACATGCTCATGACTTTAGAGATGCGCTAGAATTTAAAGATTCAGAAGTTTTACTTATAGGCAGTAGCTATTCTGCCGAAGATATAGGTACGCAGTGTTATAAGTATGGCGCTAAATCGGTAACTATAAGCTACCGTACTAAAGCACTTGGCTATAATTGGCCAGACGGCATTGCAGAAATGCCACTTGTAACCCACTTTGAAGGGGACGTTGCGCATTTTATAGATGGCACTAGTAAGCGCTTTGATGCTGTGATTATGTGTACTGGGTATTTATTTCATTTTCCATTTTTACCTGACGAACTACGTTTACAAACACATAACTGTTTGTATCCGGCAAACTTGTATAAGGGTGTTTTTTGGCAGCCAAACCCTAAGTTAGTTTATTTAGGCATGCAAGATCAGTACTTCACTTTTAATATGTTTGATGCGCAAGCATGGTATGTACGCGACGAAATTTTAGACAGAATAAAAATACCAGCATTAGCAGCACGACAAGAAGATGAAAAAAATTGGTTAGCTAAGTACGATGAAGTAACGAATGTTGAAGGCTCTATTGATTATCAAGCAGCGTATATTCGTGATTTAACTAATGCCACAGATTACCCTGAATTTGCAGTTGAAAAACAGGCAGATATTCTCAAAGAATGGCAAAAAGATAAACAACAAGACATTATGTGTTTTAGGGAAAAAGCGTATCGCTCTACTTTAACAAATACCTTGGCACCTGAGCTTCCTGTGCCGTGGTTAGATGTACTTGATGATTCATTAGAATACTTTTTAGAATTATCGGCTACTCACACCATAGAAAAAAGTAAAGCGAGCTAGCACGTAATAAAACAATATTAAACCATAACGCATTTTTCGTTATGGTTTAATATTTTAAGTTTGTTGTTAATACTTAAAAAAACTATTCAACGCCAATAAACCCACCTGTTTGATGTGCCCAAAGTGCAGCGTAAATCCCATTCTTAGCTATTAACTCATCATGTGTGCCTTGCTCAACAACACCGCCGTTATCAAGTACGATAAGCCTGTCCATTTGCGCTATGGTTGATAGCCTGTGAGCAATAGCAATTACTGTTTTATCTGTCATTAAATCATCAAGACTTGCTTGAATAGCGGCTTCTACTTCTGAATCAAGCGCGCTGGTGGCTTCGTCGAGTATGAGAATAGGGGCGTTTTTAAGCAGTACGCGCGCAATAGCAATACGTTGGCGCTGCCCACCCGATAAGGTAACGCCACGTTCGCCTACTTGCGCGTCAAAGCCTTTATTACCTTTGCTATCAACTAAGTCGGTTACAAACTCTAGCGCTTTAGCTTGCTTGGTGGCATCGATCATTTCGGCTTCAGTGGCATCTGGTCTGCCGTATAAAATGTTGTCTTTTACTGAGCGGTGCAGCAGGGAAGTGTCTTGAGTTACCATGGCAATGTAACGGCGTAAGCTTTCTTGGCTCACATCGGTAATGTTTTGGCCGTCAATTTTTATACTGCCAGAGTCGGTGTCGTAAAAGCGTAGTAGTAAATTAACTAGCGTTGATTTACCCGCGCCAGAGCGACCCACTAAGCCAATTTTTTCACCGGCTTTAATATTTAAGTTTAAACCGTTAATAACCGGGCCACGCAGCGTTTCACTTGCTGCTTTGCCGTAGTTAAAGTGCACATTGTTAAATTCAATTGCACCTTGGCTAACGTTAAGAGTGCTGGCATTGGGTTTATCGGCTACTACAATTGGGTTAGAGAGGGTTTGCATGCCATCGGCCACGGTGCCAATATTTTCAAATAAGCTGCTTATTTCCCACATGATCCACTGCGCCATGCCGTTTAATCTAAGGGCTAAACTTACCGCAACGGCAATTGCTCCTGCGCTAATGGCACTTAGCGACCACAAGTAAAGTGATACCGCAGTGACCGAAAACACTAATAAGTAATTTAAAGTTTGAATAACAAAGTTGAGGCTGGTAACTAAACGCATTTGCTTGTACACCGGCTGTAAAAAAACATCCATACTTTGTTTTGCGTATTCTTCTTCGCGTTGGGTGTACGAAAATAGTTTAATGGTAGCAATATTAGTGTAGCTGTCGACAATGCGGCCGGTCATTTCTGAGCGGGCATCGGCTTGTGAGGTAGCCACTTTTTTAAGACGCGGTACAAAGTAAAGTTGAATGCAAATATACAAAACAAGCCAAACAAGTAAGGGTAACATTAAGCGCCAATCGGCCTCGGCTACTAAAAACAACATAGAGCCAAAATAAACGATTATGTACATTAATACGTCGAGTAGTTTTGTTACAGCTTCGCGCACAGCCAGAGAGGTTTGTAATACCTTGGTGGCGATGCGTCCGGCAAATTCATTTTGATAAAAACTAACACTTTGGCGCAATAAATATCTATGTGCTAACCAGCGAATCGACATGGGGTAATTGCCCAGTAATGCCTGGTGCAACATTGCAGAATGAAAAAACACCACTACAGGCAGCACCACAAGGAGCATAAGGGCCATTTTTGTCAGCTCGGACTGCTGCTCTACAAAGAGTGTTTGTGGTGTATAAATTGCCAGCCAATCAACTAGTTGCCCCATATAGCTAAATAGCGATACTTCTAAAATAGCGAGCAAGGCGGCACTTAACGAGAGTAGTGCTAGCGACAGCCCCATGCCTTTGGTGTAATGAAGACAAAACGCAAGCAGCGTGTTAGGTGGCTGCGTTGGTTTATCTTGTGGGAACGGCTTAGTAATGCGCTCAAATAGTCGATACATTTTAATAGCTTAAATGGCAAGTAATTGCAGCTATCATAGCATTTTTGTGTTTTTAAATGCAGCTTAGTAGAGGCTTAATTACTCATACTCTAAGGTATAATTAATATTAGTAAGCATTAAAACAATACTAAGATTGTTTTTAGTCATTCATTAGGTTAAAAAATAATAATTTAATTATAAGGAAGTTGTATGTACACAGGTTCATGTTTATGTGGTGAGGTTACAGTAAAAATAACGGGTGCTATTACGAGTATTATCCATTGCCATTGTTCACTTTGCAGAAAAAATAGCGGAACCGCTTTTGCAACTAACGGGTTTATAAATGTGCATGAATTTTCAATTTCAACAGGCAATGATTTACTAAGTAAGTATTCTTTTAAAGCAGGGCGCACACGTTATTTCTGTAAGTGTTGTGGTTCACCTATTTATAGTGCTAATGCGGATGATAAATCTCGGTACAGAATTCGCTTAGGCCTTATAGATTCAACAATTACAGAAAAGCCATTATCACATAATTTTGTGACTTCTAGGGCTAATTGGGAACTGCTAGAAACGAGCCTACCTTGTTACGATACATTTGAGCCTGGTCGTTAATTTTTATACTGCTGCTATATGGTAAATAGTATTTATATTGCTATGCAAGTTTGGCGCTATGCTTTGCATTACTGTTGAGGCTTGTATTGCCTCTACCGTTATATGCTTTAACGACAGGTTACTTAGTATAAGAACAATGTTTTTGTATTCATAAAACTCTATAAGTGCAATACAGTTAAAGTAATGGCGTAACAGTACTAAAGTAGTTTGTAATTCTTGCCCTGTTTTAGGATTTAGGTTAATGATTGCCTGGCCGCTTTTATTAATGCAGTGGTTAATGGCGTGCCAAAACGACTCGCTTTGAATAAACGTTTGGTGGTGCTCGCCACTAAATATATCTATGTAAATTAGGTCGTATTGTTGAGTGCATTGACTAATAAATTGCTGAGCACATTGCAAGTGCACAGTATGATCACTGGGTAATTTAAAAAATTGCTTAGCGATACTTATAACATCAGGGTTTATTTCTACACTTTCAAACGTATCAATTAAATTACGGCGGCTAGATTCAATGTGTTTAAGTGCGCGCTCTATTGCTGCAGTGCCTAAGCCCAAATTTAAAATACGTAGCTCACTAACCGGGGCTAATAAAAATAACAACATGCTTTGATATATTGGTACACATAATAGTTCAGGCCGGGCTTTGTTCATTACTCCTTGAAGGGTAGAGCCTAGCGGCGGATCGTTATTAAAAGTGAGCCATCTATAATCTTCATTTTGATAAACGCGTACCGGACCAAACTTACTGTCGGCATGATAGATTTGATTACTGAGCTTGGTATCGTTTTTTAATTGGCGCATAAAGTTTTTAATACATAAAAAAGCTAGTGTGGCATAAATAAAATAACTATATTACTAAATATTGTAGTTGCTAATTATTTGGCTTAATTAAACCTTTAACCTGTACTCTAGCTTACTTTTTTGTGGTGCCTACCGCAAAAGTATTGCGCAATAAGCTTACTTGCGTAATGGTGATTATAATAAAAATAAGGAGCTATAAATGCTTAAAACACCTTTTAAAATAACAACAAAATTACTTAGCGTGAGTACCCTTACAGCTGCTTGTTTTGTGGGTTTAACTTCGCAAGCATTGGCAGCGGGCGAGATTAAATACACTGATCAACAAAAATTGCATGCTATAGCCGGTGATATTTCAGCGCAGCGTATTGGTGGCGATATTCAAACGCTGGTGGATTTTGGTACGCGCCATACATTATCAGACACTAAATCGGAAACCCGTGGCATTGGTGCAGCAAGGCGCTGGATAAAACAAGAGTTCGAAAAAATATCAGCACAATGCGGCGGCTGCCTAGAGATTATTGAAGTAAAAGACACTATATCGGGCGAAAAACGAATTCCTGATGCAACCGAAGTGGTTAATATTGTCGCTATTCAGCGCGGTATAAGCGAGCCTAACCGTATGGTAATAATGTCGGGCGATATAGACTCACGCGTAAGCGATGTGATGGATTTTACTAGCGACTCGCCGGGGGCTAACGATAACGCCTCTGGTGTGGCGGGCGTAATAGAGGCGGCGCGTGTATTGAGTAAACATAAATTTAATGGCTCTGTGGTGTACGCGGCGCTGTCGGGCGAGGAGCAGGGTTTATTTGGTGGTAAAATTTTAACCGCTTATGCGCAAAAACACGACTGGCAAGTACACGCAGTACTAAACAACGACATGATAGGCAATATTACCGGGGTTAATGGCGTAACCGATAACACCACAGCGCGGATATTTTCTGAAGGTACGCGCGTAATAGAAACTAAAGAGCAAGCACGAACGCGGCGCTTTACGGGGGGCGAGGTTGACTCAGCTAGTCGTAACTTGGCGCGTTACATAGATACCATTGCCGACAGATACATTGCTAATTTAAATACTATGTTAGTTTATCGGTTAGACCGATTTGGTAGAGGTGGGCACCATAGACCTTTTAATGACGCGGGCTTTGCTGCAGTGCGCATTATGGAAACAAACGAGCATTACGATCGCCAGCATCAAGACTTACGCATTGAAAACGGCATTGAATATGGCGATACGATCAAAGGCGTTGATTTTGACTATGCGGCCAAATTAACCGCACTTAATGCTGTAAGTTTAGCGTCGATGGCGTGGGCACCAGCCCCTCCTAAAGACGTGAAAATCGCGGGTGCGGTAACGGCTAATACGCGTTTGTCGTGGCAGGCATCTAAAGACAATAATATAACCGGTTATCGTATTTATTGGCGTTATACCAGCGAGCCACAATGGCAGTTTAGTAAAACCGTGGGTAAGGTTACTCAAGCTACACTTAACAATGTAGTAATTGATAATTACTATTTTGGTGTTGCAGCCATTAATAAAGAAGGGATTGAGTCGCCGGTGGTATTTCCGGGGGATGTGGGCTCATTCGATCATAATATTAAAATAGTTAAGTAAAGCTTATAAATTTGGCTAAAAAGCAGGCAAACAGCGGGTTTGAGGCTAAAAAATACTATTTTTGTACTTGCACCTTATTTGTTAAGCCCTTAAAGTGTTAAAAAAGAAGTAAAAGGTTATTAATAATGACACAACAAGAAAAAAAACCGTTAACAGCACAAGAACAAGCTCAAGTAGAGCAGCAAAATATATTATGGCAGCGTGAATGCTTTCAAAACGCACAAAAGCATTTAGCTGAAAAAGGCATTATGCCTAAAACGTTGATTGAAAAAGACAGTCGTTTTTTAGCCCCATTTTGTGCTCTATGGAAATTTAAGGCGCAAAACGGTAAAAACTATTGGGTAATTACCGGTCGTTTACCAACTGATCATGCTGAAGTGAGTGCTGCAAAAGATGCTCGCGATGCAATACGTTATTTTTCACTGCAATGGCAGTTAAAAGCTGATCAAATAATGCAAACAGGGGCGAGTGAAAAAACCAAGGTTGATTTTGCCAATTTACTGATCAATCGTGCCCATGGTTTATACGAAATGCACGAAAATGAACAACTGTGGGCTAACGAGCCTAAATAAGTTTAATATGTTTGTATAACAAATTAAAAAAGCGAGCTACTTTATTTATTGTAGCTCGCTTTTTAATGCGTTAACGTAAATGGACGAGTTTCAAAGCTGGTAACAGGGCATTGCATTCGTAGCTTTGCAATGCCAGCCTCCATGAATACATTGCCTTGTTGGCTAAAGCCATTTTGTTTAAATAATTCAACTTCTTCTAAAATGCAGTTAATACTCAGTACTTCAATATTTTGCTCTGCAGCAAGTGCAACAATAAAGTTAAGTAGGGATTTGTAAACATTGCGATTGCGGTGGGCGGGTAATACAGCTATACGGCCTATAAGGCCATCGCTACACAGCCTGCCTGTGGCTACAGGAGACTGTGTGTCGTTGGTAATACAGGTGACAAGAATATGTTGGGCAAGTGGGTCTAGGTTATCAAATTCAATATGTTTAGGAATATGTAACTCATAAACAAATACACGCTCTCTTATTTGCTGCAGTAGCGCTTTTTGGCTGTGCCAATCGACCTGTTCTACCCGGTAGTCCATAATACACCTTTAATTGAACCAAATACCCTCATTAATTAGTGTAGTGAATATTTCAATAAAAACTAGGCTTGGTGCCGTATTTTTTAGCTGTTGCGCATTAAAACCTGTAAAATCAGTTAGTAACTTAACAGCATTTAAGTCACTATTTAGTACAGAGTAGTTTTCTCCGTTAACACTTACTAATAATTCATCAGCTGTTTGCTGATATATAGCACGCGTTCCACCTAGGCGCTCAAAGCTTATGTCGTCATTGTTTATTGCATCGGCTATTTGCGCCGCATTAAACGGTTGCTCAACAGGCATTAAGTCCATATCGTGCTTTGGTTGGCTTAACGTTGTGCCAAGCCATTGTTTAAACAAGGTGTCGTCGTTAAGTAATGCTTGCATTAACACTTTTACTTTATCAACCTCAGTATCGCTTAGCTCGCCCTTAGACTCTCTTAATGTAAGGTTGTGGTCGGTGTAGCGCTTTTGCCCGCTTTCGGTATCAATAATATGATCGGCAAAGCTAGAGAGTAAATCTTGTTGATTTGGTGCTCTAAAACCCACCGAATAATTAAGGGCGTTTTCTACGGCATAACCTTCGTGCGGGCAACCTGGTGGAATATATAAAATATCGCCGGGTTCTAAAATACAATCAATAACCGCAGTAAACGCTTCTACTTGCAATAATGTTTTATTTTGGGTGAATTGTTTAAGGCTAGGATCTGGCAGGCCTACTCGCCAATGGCGTTTGCCTTCACCTTGAATAATAAATACATCGTATTGATCTAAATGCGGGCCAACACCACCGCCAGGCGTTGAATAGCTGATCATTAAATCATCTATGCGCCAGTTTGGGATAAATCGAAACGGCTCTAGCAGCTGTGCTGCATCGTTATGCCAATGATCAACCGCTTGTACTAATAAAGTAGAGTGTTGCTCTGTAAGCTGTTCAAAGTCTTCAAACGGCCCTTGGTGCGATTGCCATTCATTATTATGATTAGTAACAATACGCGACTCTATGCTGTCTTCCATTGCAAGGCCTGCAAGTTCATTCGCATCAAGCGGGTCCTGAAAATTACTAAAACCTTGTTTAATTAAGAGTGGTTTTTTTTGCCAGAACTGAGTTAAAAACTCTTGCTCTGATAAGTCATTTATTTTTAATTGATACATACAGTGGCCCTACAAATTAGTGCAAGTGGTATTAAAACAAAAAAAGCGAAAGGAGACCTTTCGCTTTTTCATTGATTTTAGTTTAGTTATTAAACTAAATCATCAATAAACTCAACAGCGCGGCCAATATAATTAGCAGGTGTTAGTTTTTTCATTTCTACTTTAGCGTGTTCAGGAAGGTCTAAACCATCGATGAAGTCTGCCATTATTTCTTGGTTTACACGTTTGCCACGGGTTAAGTCTTTAAGCTTTTCGTATGGCTTTTCGATACCGTACTTACGCATAACTGTTTGAATTGGCTCTGCTAGCAGTTCCCAGTTTTGATCAAGCTCTTCTAATAAACGTTGCTCGTTTACTTCAAGCTTACTTACACCTTTAAGTGTTGATTGGTATGCAATAAGTGCATAACCCATACCTACACCTAAGTTACGTAATACCGTTGAGTCGGTAAGATCACGTTGCCAGCGAGAAACAGGCAGCTTTTGTGCAAGGTGAGAAAAAATAGCATTTGCTAAACCTAAGTTACCTTCTGAGTTTTCAAAATCAATAGGGTTAACTTTATGTGGCATTGTTGATGAGCCAATTTCGCCAGCAATGGTTTTTTGCTTAAAGTGATTAAGGGCAATGTAACCCCACATGTCACGATCAAAATCGAGCAGTATTGTGTTAAAACGGGCAATAGCATCAAAAAGCTCAGCAATGTAGTCATGCGGTTCAATTTGTGTAGTAAACGGGTTTAGAGTTAAACCTAGGCTTGATACAAATTTGTCTGCATGTGTGTGCCAATCGTAATCTGGGTATGCACTAAGGTGAGCGTTGTAGTTACCTACAGCACCGTTAACTTTACCTAGCATTTCTACTTGTGCAATTTGGTCGCGTTGACGTTTTAAGCGCATGTAAACGTTAGCAAACTCTTTACCCATAGTAGACGGTGTAGCAGGTTGTCCGTGCGTACGTGTCATCATAGGGATTGTTTTGTACTCAATCGCTTTTTCTTTAATTGCGCTAAGTAACTGATCGCAATATGGTAGTAATACATTATTGCGTGCTTCAGTTAGCATTAAACCATGAGATAGGTTGTTAATGTCTTCAGAGGTACATGCAAAATGAATAAATTCGTTAATTGCATGTAGTTCTGCGTTATCGGCTACTTTTTCTTTTAGAAGGTATTCAACCGCTTTAACGTCGTGATTTGTTGTGCGTTCAATATCTTTAACGCGCTGTGCATCAGCTTCGCTGAAGTTATCAACAATGGCGTTTAGTAATGCATTAGCTTGTTCGCTAAATGCAGGGACTTCTTTAATATCGCTCGCTGCAGCTAACGCTTGCAACCAACGCACTTCAACGGTTACGCGGTATTTGATTAGGCCAAATTCGCTGAAAATACTGCGTAGTTCAGTGGTTTTGCTGCCGTAGCGACCATCCACTGGAGAGATAGCCGTTAACGCTGAAAGCTCCATAATAACTCCTAAATTTTAGTTTGAACGATAATTAAATTTTTGCTTTAGCAATGGCGATTATTTTTCTTTTTGCAAAGAAAAAGTGACGGCGTTTACCGCCCATTTGTCGCCATAAAACTGCACTTCTAATACCGGCTAATAATAATGCGCGGATTTTATTTTGAGTGAGCTGCTGCTTTAGTAACTCAGGTTTACCATAAACCTGTATACGGTGCCCAAGGGGGCTTAGCACCGTTGAGTATATATCCGCTAAACCGGCGACAACGCTCTCGTCGGTTATAGCAAAATGATCTAAACGTCGATGAATGTCATCAATACGTTTACCTAATTCGTTTAAGCTTTTGTCGTTTGCACTCAAGGCACGTTCTAGCTGCATTAAACCACCGACGTATTTTACAATTTCAACATCTTTTTGCGCGCCAGCACTTAGCTGTGCCAATAATGTTTTGTAGCCATCGCGTAGGTTATCTGTGCCTTGGTATACATCCTCTGGCGATGCCGGCGAGGTTTGAATAATACTCGAAAGTAGTATTTCTAAATCGTGTTCATTATTATTGCCGTACTGAGCAACTTTTTGAACTTGTTTAGCAACTTGGCACATGGCGGCAAGCGCCATGACTTGGTGTTGATTCATTATTTGATCACCGAATCAATAATACCACCACCTAAACACACATCTTCTGCGTAAAATACGGCAGATTGACCTGGAGTAACGGCTTTTTGTGGCTCGTCGAATAATACGCGTGCCATGCCGTCTTCGCCTACAAGTAGCGTACAGCTTAAGTCTTCTTGGCGGTAACGGGTTTTAACTGTGCAGCGAGTAGTGCCTTTAGGGCCAATACGGTCAACCCAGTGCAATTGGTTAGCATTAAGGCCATTACTGTATAGGCGAGGGTGATCTTTACCTTGGCCAACAATAAGTACATTTCGCTCAAGGTCTTTATCTACTACATACCATGGCTCGCCTGAGCCTTCTTTCATACCACCAATTAGCAAGCCTTTGCGTTGACCTAGGGTGTGATACATTAATCCTTCGTGCTCGCCTACATTGTTACCATCAGTGTCTTCGATAACACCAGGTTGGGCAGGTAAAAACTTTTGTAAAAAGTCTTTAAATTTGCGCTCACCAATAAAACATATACCTGTGCTGTCTTTTTTATCGTGAGTAATTAGGTCTTGCTCTTCAGCTATGCGGCGCACTTCTGGCTTAGCAATATCGCCAACAGGGAATAATGTTTGGCCAATATGTTCGTGGCTAAGCGTGTATAAAAAGTAGCTTTGATCTTTATTATCATCTAACCCGCGGCACATAACGTATTTGTCATCGCGTAGTTCGCGGCGTACATAGTGACCGGTGGCAATAAAGTCGGCGCCTAATGCTTGGGCCGCAAATTCTAAAAAGGCTTTAAATTTAATTTCTTTATTGCACATTATATCTGGGTTAGGTGTACGACCTGCTTTGTATTCTGCTAAAAAGTACTCAAATACGTTATCCCAATACTCAGCGGCAAAGTTAACTGTATGCAGTTCAATACCGAGTTTATCGCAAACTGCTTGCGCGTCTTTTAAATCATCAGCTGCGGCGCAATATTCATCATTGTCGTCTTCTTCCCAGTTCTTCATAAACAGGCCTTCTACCTGATAGCCTTGTTGCTTTAACAAATATGCAGATACAGAAGAATCAACACCGCCGGACATACCTACGATGACTTTAATGTGACTATTTTCGCTCATGAATAATTTCGCTTATACAGATTACTGTTATTAATAACATCTTGGAAAGGCCGCGATTATAGCATGTATTTAAGCAGCGCTTAAAGAGGCTTAGCCTTAATGCAGCGCTTTTGTAGTTATTTTTATAGCGTCAGCAAAACGTTTTTGCTATTTGCAGTAAGCAAAATAAATATAAATAGTAAATAAGTGTGAATATTAGCTGTGTAATAGTAGGAGGAGTTATAGCTTTATATTGCTTTATAGTGTTATATTTAAGCGTAACTAAGGTTATTTATACTCAATGGAATGAATATATGAACTATGCTTCTCACGTCAACAAAGTAAAATCTTTTATTTTAGATTACCCAAAAAAAACCGATATAAGTGAGTTGCTTAACAACCCGTTGAGTGAACTTAAAGAAACAGCTTATTATTTGTTTGATGAATTGATCACAATAACTCCCCCTATTTTTTTCCAAGAGCCACATCCTATTGTTGAGTTATTTAAATTAATTGAACAGTCGTTGACCCCTAATCTAAAAGTAGAAAAGGCATTATTAAAGCGTTTAGAAGCATGGTGGGTTGAATGGCATTTTGTAGCGACTATGAATGCCAAATTACTTAACGAACATAACGATCCACAACAAAAATATTTAATTGCTCACACGCATCACCCTATGCGTAATCATGAGCTGAGCCATTATGCAAAATTATTTACAGTACTTCCTATGCCTATTTGTAATGTGTGCGTTGAAACGGGTGATATATTAAAAGTTAACCAGCGTTATATTGATGTATTTGGTTTTACTATAAATGATACGCCCAATGTAGATATTTGGTGGGGAAAAGCCTACCCAGATATTGATAAAAGAAATGCTGCTCGGGCATTATGGAGCGCATCGCTTGCACAAGCCGAAAGTAATAAAGGCGATATTCCTGCAAACGACTACCAAATAACCTGCAAAAATGGTGAGCAAGTCATTATGCAAGTATCGGGTATTAATATTGGTAATGAATTTTTGGTTGTTTTTAATGACGCCACTGAGCGGATTAAAGCACATGAGATTTTAAGCGAAATGGCGTTTTTAGATTCGTTAACCAAAATTGCCAATAGGCGCCGCTTTGATGAAAAAATTGTTGATGAATTTTCCCGTGTTAAATTAGCAAACTGTCAGCTTTCACTCATTATAATTGATATTGATAACTTCAAAAAATTTAACGACCGTTACGGGCATATTGCAGGCGATAAGTGCTTATACGCTGTGGCACAAAAACTTGCCGACACAGTGAGTCGTCCAGAGGATTTTGTTGCCCGTTATGGTGGTGAAGAGTTTGTTGTATTGCTACCACAAACAGATAAACAAGGGGCGCTATTTGTGGCTGAACAAATTCAAAAAGCAATTGAAATGTTGGCAATTGTGCATGAAGATAGCTTTACAGGGTATTTATCAGTAAGCATGGGAATTAATACTGTTAATCATCATCAGTGTGATGATCATTTAACATTTATTCAAGCTGCCGACGATGCTCTTTATTATGCAAAAAACCAAGGAGGTAATTGTATTGCGCTAAGCCCTGGCAAATAGCTTAAACGCTAATTTAAAGTTAATAATGGCTTATTAATTAGCGATTGTAAGTTGGTTTACATCAGTTAGGTATGCTTTATACCTGTCATTACTTTATACTCGCCGTTTTTAATGCCATCTAGGGTGTACTTACCAATACTATAGCGAATTAAACGCAAAGTAGGGTGCCCAATATGTGCTGTCATGCGTCTAACTTGGCGGTTACGCCCTTCACTTATTGTTATGCTGAGCCAAGTTGTAGGTATTAGTTTTCGCTCTCTTACTGGTGGGTTTCGCGCCCACAGCGTTGGCTCACTGATGATGCTCACTTTAGCGGGTAATGTAAGGCCATCTTTTAATTCTACGCCTGTGCATAGTGCAGCAATTGACTCTGAGCTTGGCTCACCTTCTACCTGAACCCAATAAGTTTTACTGGTTTTTTTACCCGGTGCGGTTAGGGTGTTTTGTAATTTACCGCAATTGGTGAGCAGTAATAAACCTTCACTGTCTCTGTCGAGTCTGCCTGCAGCGTAAACTTCTTTTATAGGAATAAATTCAGCAAGGGTTTTTCTGTTGGCATCATCAGTAAATTGGCACAAAACGTCGAAAGGCTTATTAAATAAGACTATTTTTATATCTTGTGAAGCTATTGCTGGTTTTATTTCTCTTTTTGAAGCGACGCTTTTTAACGTGCTGCGAGAATAGGTTCTGCCAGTATTACGTTTGGGTTTAGCTGTGTACTCTTGCTTATTAGCTGACTTATTATTCATTATATGCACCTGGCAGGTTTTGGTAAGCCGGCAATTTTAGTCGCTTGTTTTGCCGGGCCTTTAGGAAATAATTTATATAAATATAGGCTATTACCTTTATCTTCACCGAGTGCTTTAGCCATGGCTTTTACCAGCATTCTAATAGCGGGGCTGGTGTTGTATTCTAGGTAAAAGTTGCGAACAAAGTTAATAACTTCCCAATGCTGCTCAGTTAAACTAATGTTTTCTTGCTGTGCAATAATGGGCGCTAATTCTTTTGACCATAAAGTATGGTCAAGTAAATAACCTTGTTTGTCTGTTTCAAGCTGTTGGTTGTTAATTTCAAGCATAAGTTACCAGGTAATAGATTGATTGGTTGATAAGCTAAGGGTTACAAATTCGTCATAGCTAATTACTTTATCGTTATTATTTAGCTTTATAGCGCGAGCACTCGCATCAGGCGCTAAAATAAACAATGATTCGGCAAATTGTCGATACTGCTTTGCTGCATAACAGGCATCGCCAACCAGAAGTACAATATCAGTTGCTTGAATTAGGTTTTCTAATCGATTGGCGCTGTAGTAGCTAAGTGGTTTAGAAAATATATGTAAGGTGCTCAAAGCATTAGTTTGTAGGTTACTCATAGGTTCACCACATGTTGCTGGGTTTTAATTAGCGCTTTTTGCTGATCAAAGTTTAGTGCTTGCACATCTAACAATAAATCATTTTTGTTTAAGCCATAATCGAGTAGTGACTTTTCGCAGACGTAAATATTTTCAACGTCATAAATTTCCAATGTTTTAATGTTTTTAAAAAAATCTTTTATACCAAGCATATTTGGTTGTTGTTGCTTTTTTAGTGCCAGTACAGCAGGGCCACTAAATAGCCAACTGATATTCTGATCGACAGCTGCAAATATGAGGGTCATGTCTAGGGCGTCGCGAATATGCAAGTCATCAAAAGGACTGCATTGGCTCATTACGAGTACGTTAATCATTTAAACTGTATCCATTTGTCGGCATCACTAGCAAGCATGGCAAACTCAGCAAGCCCAGCAACATTAAACACATTGGTGTGTTTAATGTCTAAACCACGTTTTTCAGCGGCGGTTACACATAACATTAAATTAATTTTTTGATCTGCTAATTGCTGCCATAACATCGGAATTTGTAGCTCATCAGTGGGAAGATCAAAGTGGTTTGAAGCATGATAAACCCCTTGCTGATATAAAAATATAGCGTCTATGGTGTGTCCTTGCGCTAAGCAAGCGTGCGCAAATTTAACTAAACGCTGCGTAGTATCGTGATCAGAGGGTGGAGTATGTAAAGACAAGACGAAACGCGACAAAATTATTCCAAAAAAAAGCCCCAATTAAGGGGCTATTTTAACAGAACTTTTTAATTAGTCATTATTTGCGCCAAGCAGAGCAAGTAATGAAGTAAATAAGTTATATACACTTAGGTAAAGTGACACAGTTGCGCGAATATAATTTGTTTCGCCACCGTTAATAATACGGCTGGTATCAAATAAAATTAAACCAGACATAATTAATACTACAGCAGCATTAAGTACCATAAACATCAGTGAACTACCGATGAAAATATTAACAATGCTTGCCACAATAACAACGATTAAACCAACCGTTAAAAAGCCACCCATAAATGAGAAGTCTTTTTTAGTGTTAAGTGCATAAGCCGATAAACCAAAAAATATCAGCGCGGTAGAGCCCAGCGCTTGCATAATTAGCATAGGGCCATTAGGCATTTCTGCATAGTGGTTAAGCATTGGGCCAAGGCCTGCGCCCATTAAGCCGGTAAAAGCAAATACCCAAAATACACCAGATGCAGTTTCTGCTTTTTTATTTACTACAAATAATAAGCCGAACGAGACAAGTGTGAACACTAATCCCATAAAGTATGGTAACTGTAGTGCCATTGAAATACCCGCTGTAACAGCGCTAAATGCGAGTGTCATAGCAAGTAATAGGTAGGTGTTTTTAAGCACCTTGTTTGTTTCAATGGTAGACATTACCGGTTTAGCGGTATTGTACGATTGATTAAACGCCATTGTAGAGCTCCTGTGGTTGAAACTGAGTAGTTCCGATAATTTAACTAAATTTAGATTAACAACTCTTATATGTTTGGGCAAACCTTTGTAGTTCAATAGAGTGAAATATTTAAATAAAAGTGCAATTACAATTAATACAGGCCACTTTTGCTTTAACTTTAAACAAATTAGTTGTTTTTTAATCACTTAAACAATTAATTTAAAATAAAGCTTCACAAACCTCTGCGCTTTCCCTATTATTCAGGCCGTGCGGAGAGATGGCAGAGTGGTCGAATGCACCGGTCTTGAAAACCGGCATGGGTTTATAGCCCATCTAGGGTTCAAATCCCTATCTCTCCACCACTTATTTAACAAATAAATGGTGTTTTGGTTTTTAAAATCAATAATAAGCATTTATTTAAAATAGTTTAAAATACACTCTTATTTTTAACTATAGCAGTATCGGAGAGATGGCAGAGTGGTCGAATGCACCGGTCTTGAAAACCGGCATGGGTTTATAGCCCATCTAGGGTTCAAATCCCTATCTCTCCACCATATAACAAAACAGCCCGCTTAATTAGCGGGCTTTTTTGTGCCTCATATAAAATAACGCGTTTGTTTTGTAAGTTTAAATTACGACCATAGTCTCTATTTATAAGCTACCTCGCTTAGGGCATGCTTATATTATTGAGGCTTATGTTTGTATATTTAAGGATTTTACGATGAAACATCAACTTGCAAAAAGTGTCGGGCTTTCATTACTCTCCCCAATCATTATTGGTGGTATGTTGGGTGTTTATTATGGCCTTGCTATGAGTGGCGACTTTTTATCTGTATTTTTTCAATTATTGATGACGGCAATAGCAAACGCACACATTGTAGGGTTAACAATGGCCGCATTTGTAGTGCCAGGTTACTTACTTATGTTTAAGTACGCTAAAGTAAATTATTCAGGGGTTTTAACGCTTGGTTTATTAGGCGGCGCTATTTTTAGTTACTTACTTAGTGCTACTACGGGCGAGATATTTTTAATAAATAGTGTGATGTCTGGGTTTGCTGCAGGGCTGTTTTTGTTTGGGCTGCGTAAAACCGCAAAAAAATAATCGTAGCATTATTAAGCAAGCATGCTGATAAAGCGTGCATTTTCCTTTTTTTTAGCCGCAAAAGGTTTCAATTTTTCACGACAAAGAGTACCTTTAGCTACTGTATGTTTAATAAGAAGTAGTTTGGTATGCAAAAGCACGATTTTTACCAGTCATTAGTTAAGCAAACGCAATCGCTGATAAGCGGTGAATCGAATGTAATTGCTAATATGGCAAATATAAGCGCGCTGTTATTTACTTCATTAGATGATGTAAATTGGGCGGGCTTTTATTTTATGGATTCACCTACCGAATTAGTGCTTGGTCCGTTTCAAGGTAACCCGGCTTGCATTCGAATTCCGGTAGGAAAGGGTGTATGTGGAACCGCCGCTGCAACCGGACAAACACAATTAATAGAAGATGTTCACGCTTTTGATGGGCATATAGCCTGTGATGCAGCGTCAAATTCTGAAGTAGTTGTACCTATTATGAAAGCTGGTAAAGTATTTGCTGTACTTGATATAGATAGCCCAAGTATTAGCCGATTTGATACTGACGATCAAGCGGGTCTTGAAGCATTAGTAAAATGCTTAGAGGCAAGCCTATAATGAAAGACTTGCTAAATGTTCAAGACTACCTTTTTGCCGTACAAGATGTGGGCGATTGGGAAGGCGATGAAGAACATGTAGCGGAAACGCTCAATGATTTGATTCATATTGCTTGGGATCGTCTACCAGACGAAGCCGAGTGTGAATTTATCGATGAAACAATTAATGGTATTTGGGAACACCTTCGTGGTGATATGGCTGTAATTGAGGCCGACTTCGAAGAATTGGTCGACTGGGTAATACACTATGTTGATTCGTCCCTTGATGAAAAGATGTGAAAAATAGGTTCTAAAATGGAAACCACAAACAAGCTAAAAGATATGAACGAAGTGTTGGAATTTTTATATCAAGAATTCCCGCAGTGTTTTAAACAAAAAGACGGTATCAAACCGCTTAAAGTCGGTATTTTTAAAGATATTGCTGAGCGTATTGAAGGGTCTGAAAAAGTAAGCAAGACTCAAGTGCGCCAAGCGCTTAGAAAATACACGTCTAACTGGCGTTATTTAGAAGCTGTGACTAAGTCAGAGTTTCGTATTGATCTTGATGGTAATCAAGCTGAAAAAGTTGAGCAAGAGCATATCGACCATGCACAAAAAGCATTGGAAGAAAGCCGCGCGAAAATGGCTAAACGCAAAAAGCAGCAACGTCCGCGTCCAGATGCAGATGCAAAATCTTTCAAAAAGAAACCTGCTCATGCCGCTAAAAATGCTACTTCAGCAGATAAAACAGCTAAAGCCGCACCGGTTAAGCGTTCAGGAAAAATTGAACCTTTACCAGCAAGTGAGGTCAAGGTTAATAATAAGGTTAAGGTTAAACTTGGCCAAGCACTTGTTAATGCAATAATCACTGAAGTGAACAAAGACGACGTTCATGTTGAATTAGTGACTGGTATGCAAGTTAAAACCAAAGCTGACAGCTTATACATTATTTAAGCTGAAAATAAATTAAGGAGTTGTGTATGAGTAAAAAGTTTACGCTCATTCCGTTAGTTGCTGCCCTGTTTTCAGGTTCATTATTTGCTGCCGTTGAAGCCGTTACGTTAAAAGACTTACCGTTGCTTAAGCAAGAAAGTCAACATGCTACAGCCAGCAAACGAGTGGTTAACTTATTTACTCGTTCACACTATACACCGGTTCGATTTAACGATGAGCTTTCAAGTAAAGTGTACGATCGTTATATCGAATCCCTTGATTTTAATAAAAGTGTATTCTTAGCCAGCGATATTGCGTCATTTGAGCAATATCGTAATGGCTTTGATAACGCATTGGTAACCGGCAAATTAGGCTTTACTTTTGATATTTTTAACCTAAGCCTTAAACGTCGCTTTGAGCGTTATGATTACTCGCTTTCATTACTTGAAAATGAGATGACGTTTGATAAACAAGATGAATACTTTTTTGATCGAGAAGATGCTGCTTGGGTAACCACCCAAGACGAACTTGATGAAATATGGCGTGAGCGCGTTAAATATGACGCACTACGCTTAAAAATGACCGGTAAAGATTGGGAAGGTATAAAGGATGTACTTGTAAAGCGCTATAAAAATGCACAAAAGCGTTTAGTACAATCAAAATCCGAAGATGCCTTTCAAATAGTAATGAATTCGCTTGCACGCAGTATAGAGGCGCATACCTCTTATTTATCGCCGCGCCGTGCAGAGCAATTTAAAATGGATATGGACCTAGAGCTTGAAGGCATAGGTGCAGTATTAAGCCCAGACGAAGACTATACCGTTATTCGCAGTTTAGTACCGGGTGGTCCTGCCGATAAATCACAACAAATTAAAGCCGATGACCGCATTATTGGCGTTGCCCAAGACGGTAAAGAGTTTGTTGATGTGATAGGTTGGCGCTTAGATGACGTGGTTGATTTAATTAAAGGCCCTAAAGGTACAAAAGTACGTTTACAGTATCTAAAAGGCGCTGATGCGCACGGTACGCCTAAAATAGTTGAAATAACCCGAGATAAAATACGCCTAGAAGACAGAGCAGCCAAATCTGAAGTGTTTGAAGCACAGTATTCCGATTTAACCAGTAAAATAGGCGTTATTGAAATACCTGGCTTTTATAATAACTTGTCGCAAGATGTAAAAGTTGAACTAGCTAAACTAAAAGAAGCTAAAGTAGACGGTGTTATTATAGATTTACGTCAAAATGGTGGTGGTTCTTTATACGAAGCAACACAGCTTTCTGGATTGTTTTTCGACCAAGGTCCTGTGGTACAAATTCACACTCTTAATAATCGTATTGAAGAGCAGAAAGACCGCGATGGTATTACGTACTACGATGGCCCGTTAACTGTTCTAGTAGACAGATACAGTGCATCTGCTTCTGAAATTTTTGCAGCAGCGATACAAGATTATGGTCGCGGTATTGTGATTGGCGAGCAAACCTTTGGTAAAGGCACTGTACAACAGCACAAAGGCTTAGGGCGAGCGTACGACCTGTACGACAACGAGCTTGGCAGTGTGCAGTATACAATTGCTAAGTTTTACCGCATAAATGGTGGTAGCACACAACACAAAGGCGTTATTCCTGATATTTCGTTTCCATCTGCAATTGATCCCGCAGAGTGGGGAGAAAGCAAACAAGATAATGCACTGCCGTGGGATAGCATAGTACGCGCTAGATACCAAGAAATGGGTGACTTAAAACCGATTATTACGTATTTAGATAAGCAACATGCGCAGCGTATTCAGTCAGAGCCAGAGTTTAATTATGTATTTGAAGACATTACTCGCTACAACGAAGAGAAAGACCGCAAAACTATTTCGTTAGTAGAAGCTCAGCGTATTAAAGAAAAAGATGAAAATGAAGCACGCGCTTTAGTGCGTACTAATGAGCGTTTAGCGCGTTTAGGTGAAAAACCAATCGAAAACCTAGATGATGTGCCGGAAGTAATTGAAAAGCTGGATCCATTTTTAGAGGAAGCAGCCCTGATCACTCAAGACTATATTAAATACGGGCGTATAGCCAAAAAGTAATAATTGGTTTACCTCTATAAAAAAGGCGCTATTGCGCCTTTTTTGCTACCCATAATTTACAAGATTGTTATAATCGCTGATTACACAAAGTTGAGCTAGATCAATGTTGCTCGATTAATGCGCTGTATGTGCTAAGAAGAATAATTAACATGCATTAGATGTGTGTAGGAGTCTTTATCTTGAAGTCATTAGAAGAAAAACCAATAAAACCCGCCTCGTTTTTTGATGCACTCATTCCAATCTCAGTTCTCATTTGTTTACTTGGTGCGGCTGTTTATCTATTTGGTGATAATTCCTCTTCTGGGCCAAATCAAATAGCTTTGTTATTTGCTACTTTTGCAGCAGCATTAATAGGTCTAAAAAATGGCTACAATTGGAAAAAACTAGAAGATGCGATGATTGAAGGGATCACCTTGTCGTTAGGCGCTATCTTAATTTTACTTATGGTAGGTGCGTTAATAGGCACTTGGTTGCTTTCGGGCACAGTACCTACGCTAATTTACTACGGCTTACAGGTTATTAATCCGAGTTGGTTTTATGCAGCAAGTTGTTTAATTTGTGGCATTGTAGCAATGAGCATTGGTAGTTCGTGGACCACAGCGGCTACAATAGGTGTGGCTTTATTAGGCGTTGCTACAGGCTTAGGGTTAGAGCAAACAGTAACGGCTGGTGCGGTTATATCGGGCGCGTATTTTGGCGATAAGCTTAGTCCACTATCAGAGACTACTAATTTAGCGCCTGCGGTTGTGGGGGCAGATTTATTTGAACATATTCATCATATGCTATGGACTACAGTACCGAGCTTTGTAATTGCCTTAATAATCTTTATATTTATGGGGTTTAACGCGACTGCATCGAGTGAAGCAGGGCGTATTGATGAAATTACTGCTATTTTGCAGCAAAACTTTAATATTGGTTTAGAAATGCTAGTGCCTTTAATTGTACTTTTGGTACTTGCGATACGCAAAATGCCAGCGTTTCCTGCCATATCGATAGGCGCGGTACTTGGCGCTGTGTGGGCTGTGTTGTTTCAATCTGATTTAATTGCCAGCCAAATAGACATAAGCCAAGGCCAGCTAATAGGCTACTTTAAATTAATTTGGACCACTTTTTTTGATGGTTTTAGTATTAGTACCCAAGACGACAATATGGATGCGCTCCTCAGTGGTGGTGGTATGTCAGGTATGCTTACAACAACCTGGCTAATTATGACGGCACTGATGTTTGGCGCTATTATGGAAAAAACGGGACTGTTAGATGTGTTTGTTAAGAGTATTCTTAAAATCGCAAAAAGCACAGGTTCGTTAATCACTGCAACTATAGCGACTTGTATTGGTACAAACGTCATTGCGGCGGATCAATATATTGCTATTGTGGTACCGGGGCGGATGTTTAAAGAAGAATACGCAAACCGTGGTTTAAAACCGGTTAATTTATCGCGTACCTTAGAAGATGGCGGCACAATTACCAGCCCGCTGATCCCATGGAATACCTGTGGTGCCTATATGCAAAGCGTGTTACTGATCAATCCATTTGACTATGCACTGTATGCTTTCTTTAATTTAATTAACCCTGTATTGGCAATTATTTATGCTTATTTAGGTATTAAAATATTACGTATTAAACCAAAACAGACTGCTTAATTTAAACAGCCTCTTTTAAACATAAAAGGGGCTTTTTTTGGAGTATTTATGACTGCCGCACAAAAACCGCAAACACAATATTTAAAAGATTACCAAGCGCCAGACTTTTTAATTAATCACACCGAGCTTAACTTTGATTTACAGCCGTTAACAACAAGAGTCACTGCGCTACTTACATTGAGCCGCGTGGGCGCTAAAACGGCACCTTTAGTACTCGATGGCATTGATTTACGCTTAGTGTCGCTCTCAA
Organism: Pseudoalteromonas sp. JB197; assembly: GCF_002332205.1. NCBI lineage: Bacteria > Pseudomonadati > Pseudomonadota > Gammaproteobacteria > Alteromonadales > Pseudoalteromonadaceae > Pseudoalteromonas > Pseudoalteromonas sp. JB197. Next base: position 1,438,250 of record NZ_NRGZ01000001.1, on the reverse strand, counting down.
TAGATACTCATGATATTAGCGATTATAAAATAGTGGGTGAGCAACTCATTATTAATAACCTACCAGATCACTGCCAACTTAGTATAGTGACCGAAATTTCTCCGCAAACAAATACTTCTCTAGAAGGACTTTATTTATCGGGTGGGGCTTATTGTACTCAGTGTGAAGCGCAGGGTTTTAGAAAAATAACTTACTATATGGACCGTCCAGATGTTTTATCAACATTCGATGTAACCATAATAGCAGACAAAAAATACCCGCAGTTACTCTCTAATGGCAACATGGTAGATAGCGGTGAAACGCAAGACGGTCGTCATTTTGCTAAGTGGCAAGATCCGTTTAAGAAGCCAAGTTACTTATTTGCTTTAGTGGCGGGTGACTTTGATGTGTTAAATGATAGCTATACTACAAAAAGTGGTAAGAATGTTGATTTAACCTTATTTGTAGATAAAGGTAACTTGTCAAAAACACCACATGCAATGAGCTCACTTAAAAAAGCGATGCAGTGGGATGAGACACGCTTTAATTTAGAGTATGACCTTGATATTTATATGATTGTTGCCGTTGATTTTTTCAACATGGGAGCGATGGAAAATAAAGGGCTTAATATTTTTAATAGTAAGTGTGTTTTGGCAAATCAAGAAACCGCTACCGATAAAGACTATCACACCATTGAATCTATTGTTGGGCATGAATACTTTCATAACTGGACCGGCAACCGCGTAACCTGTAGAGATTGGTTTCAGTTATCGTTAAAAGAAGGCTTAACAGTATTTAGAGATCAAGAATTTAGCAGTGATTTGGGCTCGCGCGCGCTAAACCGTATTGATGCCGTTAAAGTAATGCGTACTCACCAGTTTAGTGAAGATGCAGGACCCATGGCGCATCCTATTCGTCCAGAAAAAGTAATTGAAATGAATAACTTTTACACTGTGACTGTATACGATAAAGGCGCTGAAGTTATTCGCATGATGCACACCTTGCTTGGTGAAACTAACTTTCAAAAGGGCATGACACTTTACTTTGAACGCCACGATGGCCAAGCAGTTACCTGTGACGATTTTGTAAGTGCTATGAGTGATGCATCTAATATTAACTTAGAGCAATTTAAACGCTGGTATAGCCAATCGGGTACTCCTCGTTTAAATGTACAACAAAGTTATCATAGCGAGACGCAAACGTTTAGCCTTACCATTGAGCAGGCTGCGCCAATTAATCAGCCACAAAACGATACTTTGCATATTCCTTTTGCAATTGAGCTGTTAGATAGCAAGGGGAAAAGTGTACCGTTACAATATAAAGGTCAGAGCGTTGATCATGTGCTTGATGTAACTAAAGCAACGCAAACATTTAATTTTGATCAGCTAGCAGAGCAACCTGTTGCCGTTTTATTGGAAGACTTTTCAGCCCCGTGTATATTAAAGCAGCACAGTAACGATCAAGACCTATTGCACATAATGCGCTTTGCGCGTAGCGACTTTTCGCGTTGGGATGCACAGCAACAGCTATTTATTAATGCGGTTAAGCGTGGTATTGCAAGCAAAAAACCTGAACCATTAAGTAATGAAATAATAGCAGCATTACAGGTATTAATAGCCAGTAGAGCAGGTGACTTGGCATTACTTGCTGAACTGTTAAAACTCCCTAGCTTTGATACCTTAGCAGCTGAGTTTGAGACGATCCCAGTTGATGCTATTCTTACTATTACGCAGCAGTTTGAACAGCAAATAGCCGATACCCTTGAACAAGAATTTATTAATTGTTACCAAGCACTTGAAGACGATGGCAGTGTTAATGCGGCTGCTGTGGCAATACGTTCATTAAAACAACAATGTTTGTATTACCTAGCAAAAACAGACAGTTTATCAGCGGCTGAATTTATAAAAGAAGCTGCAAGCTCAACTAATATGACCAATGTGCTCGGTGCGCTCAGTGGTGCTATAAAAGCGTCGCATACCTTAAGCGACACCTTGCTTGCACATTTTGATAGCCAATGGCGACACGACGTATTAGTAATGGACAAATGGTTTGCACTGCAAGCCATGCAGTCGGGTGATGATGCAATTGACAATATTAAAGCACTGTATGAACATCCTTGTTTTGACTTTTCAAACCCTAACCGAGTGAGTGCTTTAATTGGCAGTTTTAGTCACTTTAATACCGCGCAATTTCATCGCCTAGATGGTAAAGGTTATGCTTTGCTTGGTGATTTACTCATTAAGCTCAATACTATTAATCCGCAAAATGCATCACGCATGTTAACGCCTTTTATGTCGTGGAAACGTTACGATAAAGTACGTTCTGCAGCAATGAAAACACAACTGCAGCGTTTAGCTGATTTAGATACGCTGAGCGACGATTTATTTGAGAAGGTTGAAAAAGCCTTAAATTAAATCATGATTGAATATTATTTTAGATTAAATTTGAGCTACAACGAATGCATGGATTACTACCATGGACGTTATAGCTCAGTACAAGTTGTAGATGACAGCGGTAAAACCATTCGATTTGCCGCAAACTACCTGCGCCCCTACATTTCTAGTTTAGGGGTGCGAGGTAGGTTTAGATTGATACTTACCCCCGAAAATAAGTTTATCCGCCTCGAACGAGTAGCCTAAGCGCTTGTATTTATGTTATAGATATACATAAATATTGCCTTTTTGTTAATTTCGATTTGTCCTATTGTTAATTTGCGTGTATAAATTACTGGTATGACGTCTTACCATTGCGTAAACGTCAGTGAATAAAAAAAGATTATGACTGATTGAAGGCGACTGTTTGTAATTTGTTTAATTCGCTTCTATCGTTACGATTACACTAAAAACAATAACTTGATCACACAAAATGACCCGCGACAGGGGGGAAACCAAAATGATAAGAAGATCGCTTTTTGTTAAAAATAAAATCGCTATAGGTTTAGCAGCCGCAAGCTTAGGGTTATCTGCAATGACTGCACAAGCGGCAGTTTTTGAAGCCGGAGGTTTTGATATAACTTTCGACTCCACTTTTTCTTATGGGCAAAGTATTCGTGTAGAAGACCGAGACTTTGGCTTAATAGGTAAAAGTAACAACCCTTCATTCGATTGGACGGGTTATAACCCAGCCTTAAACAATACCGTTTACTCATCGCAAGATGTGTGGGCGCAACCAGGATCATATTCAAACAATGGTGATGCAGGCGATTTAAACTTTGATAGTGGTGATTCGTTTTCAAAACTATTAAAGGGCACCCATGATCTATCTATCAGTAAAGATAATTATGGTTTGTTTACTCGATTTATGTATTTTTATGACTTTGAGTTAATGGATGGCGATCGTGCTTATGTAAACCCTACCTCAGGCCAAGGCGTCGATCCATGTGATGACAAAGATACAAAAGCACAAAGCTGTGCTGACATCCGTTTATTAGATGCGTATGTATGGGCAAGCTTTGATTTAAATGAAGGAAAAAACCCACTATCAATTCGCGTTGGTCAACAAGTAATAAATTGGGGTGAAAGTACATTAATATCGCATGGTATTAACGTTAACCCAGTTGACATAGACCGTTTAAAAGCGCCTGGTGCAGAGCTTAAAGAAGCCTTTATACCTGTTGGTATGTTATGGGCGTCGTTAGGTATTACTGATAACGTAACCTTAGAGGGTTTTTATCAATACCAATGGCAAGAAACACGCTTACCAGCAACGGGAACGTATTTTTCTACCAATGACTTTGCCTCTGAAAATGGTTATCAGCAAAATGTGCAGTTAGGTTTTACTTCAAATCCTGATATTGATTTAGCATTTTTAACCGACAGTTTAAATAATTTAACCTCTGACTTTGCCCTAGCAGCCTCACTCAAAGGCGTTGATCCTTCAAGTGCTCAAGGCAAAGCGCTACTGGCCGAAATGTATTTAGCCTATCCAACTAAGGTAGCACTAAAAGGTAAAGGCGATGAAGGTAAAGTAGAGCCGGATGACGGCGGCCAATACGGTTTACGTTTAGGCGTGTTTTTACCTGAATTTAATGACACGGAAGTGGCATTTTATCATGTGAATTATCATAGCCGTCGCCCGTTAGTATCTGGTCGAGTGTCTAATTTTACTCAAGCTTCACTTGCCCAAGATTTAGCAATGATTACAACGACTGAAATCACTGAAGATAATATTCATAATTTAAGAGCTTTCTCTTTAGCAAAAAATGAATACCCAGAAGACATTAAACTCTATGGTTTGAGCTTCAACACATCTTTAGGTGAAACTGCGTTTGCCGGTGAGTTTACTTTTCGCGAAGATGAACCACTACAAATTGACGACGTAGAGCTACTTTACGCTGCAATGCCAGAGCAATTAGCAGTGGCAGGTTTACGCCCTGAATTTGCGGGTATTTCACAAATGAGCCCAGGCAATGCAGTTAGTGTTGTTGGCCCTGGCGAGCTAGCAAAAGGTTATATAGAGCGTAATACCAGTCAATTACAATTTACCGCGACGCATTTATTTGGCCCATCTTTGGGTGCAGATAGCTGGGCTGTGGTAGGTGAGGTTGGTGGCGTGCGTATTCATAGTATGCCGGAGTACGATGAAATGCGTTTAAACGTTTCTGGTACTGGGCGTAGTGGCATTATGACCGGCCCAGGCAGTTCTGATTATTCTGCGCTACATATGGCGTTATCAAATGGAGCAGAGCAAAAAGAGTTTGCTACGGCTACATCGTGGGGTTATCGCTTAATTGCTAAAGGTGATTATTATAACCTGTATAACGGTATTAACTTTTCGCCACGTTTTGTATTTTCTCATGACGTAAATGGTAACACGCCAGATCCTATGTTTTTGTTTATAGAGGATCGTAAATCGTTAGGTGCAACCATGAACTTTAACTATCAAAATGCGTGGTCATTAGATGTTAGCTACAACTCATTTTGGGGTGGCGGCGACATTAATACCTTCTCTGATCGCGATTACATTTCATTTAACTTAAAATATTCTATTTAGGGGTAATATTATTATGATTAAAAAACCTACCCTCATTGCTACTGCATTTTGTAGCTTGTTTGCAAGTCACGCTGCTTTAGCTAAAATTAGCAGCGAAGAAGTTGCGCGTTTAGGTGCAGACTTAACGCCGCTAGGCGCGCAAAAAGCAGGCAATGCAGATGGTTCTATTCCTGCGTGGAATGGTGGTATTACCGCAGCACCGGCAGGTTATAAAGCAGGTATGCATCACTTAGACCCGTTTAATACGGATAAAGTGTTGTTTACTATTGATAAAAGCAATATTGAAAAATATAAAGCGAACTTAAGCCCTGGCCAAATTGCGTTATTTGAAGCGTATCCTGATACCTTTAAAATGCCAGTATATGCAACTCGTCGCTCCGCTTCGTTCCCGCAATTTGTATATGATGCAACTAAGCAATTTGCACCCACTGCAGAGCTAATAGAAGGCGGTAATGGGATTAAAAGTACAGCAATTGGTATTCCATTTCCTATTCCTAAAACTGGTTTAGAGGCAATTTGGAATCACTTGCTACGTTACCGTGGTCAGTCTATTGAGCGTTTTGGCGGCCAAGCAGCACCTACCGCTTCGGGTTCGTATAACTATGTTGGTTTTGATGAGCAACTACTAGTTAAATACTCAGATCCAAGTGCTACACCTGCGCAACTGCAAGACTCAAATATTTTGTTTAAGTTTAAACAAAAAGTAACAGAGCCGGCACGCCTAGCGGGTACTGCGTTATTAGTGCATGAAACCATGGACCAAATATTAACGCCACGCCAAGCATGGACCTACAACAGTGGTCAACGTCGTGTTCGTCGTGCACCTAACGTTGCTTATGATGCACCAGGTACAGCAGCTGACAGCTTACGTACCACAGATGACTTTGACATGTTTAACGGGTCACCAAACCGTTACACCTGGACATTAAAAGGTAAGCAAGAGCTTTATATTCCATACAATAGTTATAAGCTCCATAGCGATAAACTAAGCTATGACGAAATATTAATGCCAGGACATATTAACCCTGAGCATACACGCTACGAAAAGCACCGTGTGTGGGTGGTTGAAGCTAACTTAAAAGATGATACGCGCCATATTTATAAAAAACGTGTGTTTTATATTGATGAAGATAGCTGGCAAGTACAGGTTACCGATATTTACGATAACCGTGACCAACTTTACCGTGTAGCTATGGCTTATGGCCTTAACTACTATGAAGTACCAACGCAGTGGAGTACGTTAGAGGTTTATCATGATTTAAACTCTCGTCGTTACTTAGCAATTGGTTTAGATAACCAGCACAAAATGTATGATTTTTCTCAGTCGTTTAACGACAATGAGTTTACATCAAGCGCATTACGTCGCGAAGGTAGATAGTTAATAGTAGGCACCTAACCGATTGGTTAGGTGCCTTTTTTCCTTTCTCATCGCGTTTGTCTTTTTGACGCGCAGGGCTTTTCCTCACCTAAATAGACAAACAATTCCCCAGTTCAAGGCGATTTAAATTTATGAAGTATTTGGTATATGCCAGCCTGATCCTCAGCGGTGCGAGTGTTGCACAAGAAACTCCTCAATTTGCTATTAGTGCAATAAACGCCGATAAAACGTTATTGACTGATATTACCCAAACTAAAGCGGGTTTAGTGGCTGTTGGTAAGCATGGCACTGTAATTACAAGTATTAATGGTATTGATTGGCAACAAGCAGAATCGGTGCCAACTCAAGTATTGTTAACTGCGGTTGATTTTACTAATGAAAACAATGGCTGGGCCTGTGGGCACGATGCAACAATTATAAATACTACAAATGGTGGTAAAACGTGGCATTTACAACAAGCTAAGCCAGAGATAGATAAACCGTGTTTAGATATTTTATTTAAAGATGAGCTACATGGTTATGCTGTGGGGGCTTATGGCATGTTTTATCAAACCAGCGACGGTGGTAAGCACTGGCAAAAACGTTTTTTAGACTCGCTATTATTTAGTGACGATAGAGAATATTTGAGTGATTTAAAAGAACACGACCCAGAAGGTTATGAAGCAGAAACAGCCTCAATTTTGCCGCACTTTAACCGCATTGAGCAAACTCCAGACGGTTTAATGTTAGTGGGTGAAATGGGCTTAATGGCAAAAAGTACCGATGCAGGCTTAACATGGCAGCGAGTTGACGAAATTTACCCAGGATCATTTTTTGCATTTAGCGCCAATGCGCAGCAAGAGGTAGTGGCAGGATTACGAGGCAATGTTTTTACTCGCCAGCAAGGTGATCAAAATTGGCAGCACCTTGATAATAAAAAAACAGCAACGATTAACAACATCATAAATTATAACAATGAACAATGGCTAATGTTGGCCAATAGCGGCGTGATTTTTCATTTGCAAAACGCTGAGCTTACACATGAGCAATTGGCCGACGGTAAAGCAATTCTAGATGGTGTGATTTTAAATAATAAACTAATCATGGCAACAGAAGATGGCATTAAAGTGAAGGAGTTGACCCCTTAATGCATAAGATTTTAGACTTTATAGAAAATGCGATATTTAAACATCGCTTAATTATGCTTATAAGCTTTGTGCTTATAACCTGTTTATTGGCATTTAAAGCGACACAAATTCAACTTGATGCCTCGTTTAATAAAAACATTCCGTTAAACCACGATTATATGAAGGTATACACCAAACATGAAAAGCAGTTTGGTGGCGCTAACAGTATTTTAATTTCGGTGTGTGACGACAGCGGCGATATTTTTAATCCTGAATTTTTTACCCAATTAAAAGCGGTACACGACCAGCTATATTTTATCCCTGGTGTTAATCGACCTTTAGTAAATTCAATATTTTCACCCAGCGCTCGATTTGTTGAAGTAGTTGAAGATGGTTTTGCCGGCGGGCCAATAATTCCTGCTAATTTTAAAGCCGATAAACAGGGTTTAGGGGTCGTTAAAGAAAATATCGAAAAAGCGAAAGTAGTTGGGCGCATGATTGCCAGTGACTATTCGTGTGCGATGGTGACAGCGCAATTAATGGAAACCGATCCGCAAACCCAAGAAAAGCTCGATACTTTAGCATTTGCGCAAAAACTCGAAACACAACTACGTGAACCGCTAAGCACCGACAAGGTGAGTATTCATATAATTGGTTTTGCTAAAATGGCCGGTGATATAGCCGAAGGTGCAAAAGGTGTGGTGGTATTTTTTGCCATCGCGATTGCCTTTACTTTTATTATGGTTTGGCTATTTTGTGGCAGTTTAAAGCTGACTATTTTACCTATAATGTGTTCGATCATTGCTGTAATTTGGCAATTAGGGATACTGTCGAGTTTAGGCTTTGGCTTAGATCCTATGTCTATTTTGGTACCTTTTTTAGTATTTGCAATTGGTGTGAGCCATGGTGTGCAGATGATTAACGCGATAGGTAAAAAAGTAGGCGAGGGTAAAAGTACGCGAGAATGTTGTCAGTCAAGCTTTAGAGCATTATTGATCCCAGGCGGCATTGCGTTGTTATCGGATACGGTTGGCTTTTTAACTCTGCTAACCATTGACATTGGTATTATTAGAGAGCTTGCTATAACTGCTAGTTTAGGTGTTGCGGTAATTATATTTACTAACCTGATTTTACTCCCTGTATGGGCGTCGTATATGCACTTTGAAAATAGTGTACATATTCAATCGGGTGATGCTAAAAAACCAAATATGCTTGATGCAATTAGAGATTTATTGGTTAAAGCCACCGATCCTAAAATTGCTAAAATGATAATTGCTTTTACTTTAGTGTTATTTGCACTTGGTTATTGGCAAGCAGATAAAATGCGTATTGGGGACTTACATGCTGGCGCACCATCATTGCACCAAGATGCACGCTATAACCAAGACACATTTTTAATCTCGGACAAATACACCATTTCGTCTGATATCTTAAAGGTAATTGTAGAAGCGTATCCTGCAGCATGTACTGAGCATGATGTGATGCGGCGTATTAGCCGTTTTCAATACAAAGTAGAGAATGTTGCCGGTGTGCAATCAGCGGTAAGCTTAAGCTCGGTAGCGCAGTCGGTAAATGCCGGTTATAACGAAGGTAACCTTAAATGGCAAAGCCTGCCACGTAACTCTGCAAGCTTAGTACAATCTACCTCGCGGGTAGAAACCAGCACGGGATTACTCAACGGCGATTGCTCAGTGATGCCAGTGATTATCTTTTTAGATGATCATAAAGCGCAAACAATTGATCTTGTAATTGAAAGTGTTAAACGCTTTGCACAAGAAGAGGGTACAGATAAAGTTGCGTTTAAACTCGCATCAGGCCCAGTAGGTGTAATGGCAGCCACAAACGAGTCAGTGTCAGCGGCGCAAATTCCGATGATGCTGTATGTTTACGGCGCTGTAATTGCTTTGTGTTTACTAAGCTTTAGAAGCGTAAAAGCAACCATTGCAGTAGTGTTACCTCTGTATGTGGTATCTACTCTTGCACAAGCACTAATGGTACAGCTGGAAATTGGCTTAACCGTATCTACACTGCCAGTTATTGCATTAGGTGTGGGTATAGGCGTTGATTATGGTATTTATATATTGTCGTCGATGATGGGGCAGTTAAAACAAAATGTACCGCTGAGTGTTGCTTATCGAAATGCGTTAATTGAGCGCGGTAGTGCAGTATTATTTACCGGTATTACACTTGCTATTGGCGTGAGTACTTGGATTTTCTCTGATTTGAAATTTCAAGTTGATATGGGAATTTTGCTTACCTTCATGTTTTTAGTAAATATGCTGGGTGCAGTGCTGCTTTTACCAGCAATTGGTAGCTTGCTCTGGACTGACCAGAAAAAATAAAGTGAATAAGTTTGCTCCTAAATGGCCTGTAAAGGCCATTTATATCTATAATTTGTGAATAGATGACCAAATAGCTGAAAAGCTAAAAATGTTTTCATCGTAAAAGGCTGTTTATTAGTTGTAAACGAGTTAGAATTTGCTCGACTACACGCTAATAAATGCTGTACAAATATTCTGCTATTAAGCAGTAATAGATTTAAGGAATAAACAATGACACGAAATGAAGGTCAAGCCTCAGTTATTTTAGATAATGTTTGTAAGCTTATCCACAAAAAAGTTCGCGCTGATAATGTGTTACTCGTTGAAAAATTCGCCAAAGCCTTGTACAGCAATATGTCTAAAGAGGATTTGGCTAATCGTAACGATAGTGACTTATATGGTGCTGCACTAAGCCTTTGGAATTCGCTAGAAAAGAACACGTCTGATGACGCGGTTATTCGCGTTTTCAACCCAGAAGTGGCAAAAGATGGCTGGCAGTCATCGCATACCATTGTTGAGATTATAGCTAAAGACATGCCGTTTTTAGTTGATTCAGTACGTATGGCCATGACTCGTGAAAATATTGCCTCTCACTTATTACTACATAGCCCGCTTAAAATCCAACGAGATGAAAATGACAAAATCTCAGGTTTATCTGGTTTAAAAGCAGAGCAAGAATCAACCTCGACCAAAACAGTATTCTTTATTGAAATTGACCGTCAAACAGATTCAGCTGTGATTGAGTCTTTCAAACAAGAGTTAGAGTCTGTGCTTACAGATGTGTCGGTAGCGGTAGAAGACTGGCAGCCAATTCGCGAAAAGCTAATTGCAGTTAGTAAAGAGCTACCAAAACGTCGTGCTGGCAAAAATAATGCTGAAGTAGATGAAACGGTTGAGTTTTTAGACTGGTTAGTTAAAGACAACTTTACCCTAATGGGCTATCGCCAATATGAGTTATCGCCAATACAGGGTGATTACGAGTTAAAAGGCGTAATGGAAACCAGTTTAGGTTTGATGAAAAATGCCGGTGTAGAACACACTCGTCTACTTTCTGAATTACCAGAAGCTGCTCGCCAAGATGCGCGTAGTAGTAACTTACTAATTTTAACTAAAACTAACTCATTATCACGCGTACATCGTCCGGCTTATATCGACTATGTTGGTGTAAAACGTTTTGATGACAAAGGCAATGTTATTGGTGAGGATCGCTTTATTGGCTTGTTCTCGTCAAACTTTTATAACTACAGTGCGGCAGACGTACCGGTTCTTAAAAGTAAAATTGACCGTATTATGCAAATGTGTGATTTTGCCAAAGGCACCCATGCTTATAAAGCGGTGCTTAATATATTAGAAACCTACCCGCGAGATGAACTTGTACAAGCCCGCGAAAGCGAATTGCTAGAAGTTGCAATGGGCGTGTTGCAAGTACAAGAGCGTGATATGTGTCGCTTGTTTGTACGTAAAGATGCCTATGGACGTTTTTTCTCATGTATGGTTTATGTACCACGTGAGCGCTATAACACGGCACTGCGTCATGAAACGCAAAATATTTTAGCAAATGCATTTAATTCTGACGAAAAAGTCGAATTTACAACCTATTTCTCTGAGTCAACACTAGCCCGTACTCATTATACCGTGCGTGTGACTGATAATAATATAGAGTATAAAGTGAAAGACATTGAAAACAATTTAGTTGAAGCGGCCCGTACTTGGGAAGATAAATTACAATCAGCCTTACTAGAGCAAGCTGGCGAAGCACGCGGTAATGAATTAAACCGTAAGTATGCTCAAGCATTTGCTCGCTCATATAAAGATGAAGTATTACCAAGTGCAGCTGTTGTTGATATTGAAAAGCTAGAAATGCTTAACGATGAAAACAAACTTGAAATGTTATTTTATCGCCCGCAAGAAGAAGCTAACAGCAATGTTGTGCGTTTAAGCTTATTTCATAAAGATGAGCCTATTCATTTATCTGATGTGATGCCGATGCTAGAAAACTTTGGCTTACGTGTCGTTGGCGAAACACCTTATTCAGTTAAAACTAGCGATGGTAGCATTAATTGGATCATGGATTTCTCTATGCTAATTGATAGCAAAGGGATGGCAGATTTTGATAAAATTTCAGCACGTTTTCGCGCTGCGTTAACCAGTGTTTGGAATAACCGCTTAGAAAACGACGGTTTTAACCGTTTAGTATTAATGGGTGGTCTTACTGGGCGTGAAGCGTCAATATTACGTGCGTACGCTAAATACATGCGCCAAATTGGGGTTACCTTCTCGCAAGCTTACATTGAAGGCACTTTTGCAAATTATCCACACATTGCAGCAAAAATTGTTAACTTGTTTACTAAAAAGTTCTCAGTTAAAAGCCCTGCAAGTGAAAAAACACTTGAAAAGCTTAGTACAGAAATATATTTAGAACTTGAAAACGTAGCCAATCTTGATGATGACCGTATTATACGTCTATACGTTGATATGATAGTGGCAACACTGCGTACTAGCTTCTTTCAAAAAGATGGCAATGGCCAATTTAAATCGTATGTATCGTTTAAAATTAAGCCAAGCTTAATTCCTGGCGTACCATTACCATTACCGGCGTTTGAAATTTTTGTATATTCTCCGCGTATTGAAGGTGTGCATTTACGATACGGTAGTGTTGCCCGTGGTGGCTTGCGTTGGTCAGATCGCCGTGAAGATTTCCGTACTGAAGTACTTGGCTTAGTTAAAGCACAACAAGTGAAAAATGCGGTAATTGTGCCAGTAGGTTCAAAAGGCGGTTTTGTTTGTAAACAATTGCCAACTGAGCGTGAAGCATTCTTAAAAGAAGGCCAAGAATGTTACAAAATCTTTATTCGTGGTTTGTTAGATATCACAGATAATATTGTACAAGGTGAAATTGTTGCGCCTGTAGATGTAACTCGCCACGATGGCGATGATGCTTATTTAGTTGTAGCAGCCGATAAAGGTACTGCAACTTTCTCTGATATTGCTAATGGCATTGCAAATGAATATAACTTTTGGCTAGGTGATGCGTTTGCATCAGGTGGCTCAGTGGGTTATGACCATAAGAAAATGGGTATTACAGCACGTGGCGCGTGGGAATCAGTTAAACGTCATTTCCGCGAAATGGATATTGATTGTCAAACAACCGATTTTACCGTGGTAGCTATTGGCGATATGGCAGGGGATGTATTTGGTAATGGTATGTTGTTATCTAAACATACTCGTTTACAAGTTGCATTTAACCATATGCATATTTTTATTGACCCAACACCAGATGCAGCAGCAACGTATCCTGAGCGTGAACGTTTATTTAAATTACCGCGTTCATCGTGGGAAGACTTTAATAAAGATTTAATTTCTGCCGGTGGTGGTGTTTTCTCTCGTGCGGCTAAGTCGATTACACTAAGCCCAGAAATGAAAAAAATGTTAGGCACTAAAAAAGCCAGCATGACACCAACTGAACTGATCAAAGCTGCGCTAATGATGGATTACGATCTATTGTGGAATGGTGGTATTGGTACTTATGTTAAGAGCAGCAAAGAAACTGACGCCGATGTAGGGGATCGTGCAAACGATGCACTGCGTATTAACGGTGGCGAGCTAGGTGCTAAAGTATTTGGCGAGGGCGGTAACTTAGGTGCAACTCAGTTAGGACGTATTGAATTTGCAGCGAAAGGCGGCCGTGTTAATACTGACTTTATTGATAACGTAGGTGGCGTTACTTGTTCAGATAACGAAGTTAATATTAAGATTTTACTTAATGGTTTAGTTACCTCAGGTGACTTAACGCGCAAGCAACGCGATGAACTTTTATACGCTATGACAGACGAAGTGTCTAAGCTGGTATTGAATGATTGTTATCGTCAAACACACACTATTTCAATTACTCAATCTAAAGGCTCATCAACGCTTAAAGAGAAAATTCGCTTTATTCATGCTCTTGAAAAAGAAGGCAAGCTAAATCGTGCGATTGAGTTTATCCCAAGTGATGAAGAATTAGCAGAACGTGCAGCAGCTGGCAAAGACTTAACACGTCCAGAGTTAGCGATTTTAGTGTCGTACTCTAAAATGGTACTTAAAGAGTCATTTGTTACAGATGAAATTACGGAAAATCCATATTACCGTCAATTGTTAGTTAATTCGTTCCCGTTACCACTGCGTGAGAAGTTTAACGAAGCGATGGATAATCACCCACTTCGTAAAGAAATTATTGCCACTAAACTGGCTAATCAAATTGTTAACGATATGGGCCTTAACTTCATGGTGCGTATGCATGAAGAAACCGGTGCAAATGAAGCTGAAATTGCTTTATGTTATTCAATTGCCAGCGAGTTGTTCCAAATGAGCGATACGTGGGCCTCGGTTGTTGCACTTGATAATAAAATTCCGGCTGCTGTACAAACTGAAATGCTATACCAATTACGTCGCACGGTTCGTCGTGTAACACGTTGGTTCTTACGTCATCGCAACAAAGCACAAACAATTACCCAAACAGTTGAATTTTTTGCGCCAATATTTGCAGATTTAAGTGCTAATTTAACAACGTATATGGTTGATAAAGAAGGCGAGCTTTTAGTTGCAGCTGCCCAAGAGTTAACACAAAGTGGTGTGCCTGCAGAACTAGCTAATCGCATTACTGGTTTATCTAGCTTGTTTTCTGCTATGGACTTAGCTGAAATCTCAGCAAGTTCGAAACAAAGTATCGATACTGTATCGCATACTTACTTCAAGCTTGGTGCAAACATGGGCTTACATTGGTTCTTAGAGCAAATTACTAAGCAACCAGTAGCAAACCATTGGCAGGCATTAGCGCGTGCATCGTACCGCGAAGAGCTTGATTGGCAACAACGTACATTAGCAGAAGTGGTATTAAACGGTTTTGCCGATGATAACAAAGATGTTAATGGCCAAATTGAGCAATGGATGGATAGCCAAGAGTTATTATTACAACGTTGGAAGCAAATGCTTGCAGAGTTTAGAACATCACAAACTCACGATTTTGCTAAGTTTTCAGTAGCACTACGTGAACTCATGTTATTAAGCCATAACTGCGTGTAATAGAATAAAAACCATAATTAATGCCTACTCATTATTTTCCTTGGTGAAAATAATGAGTTAATGGTTAAAATTGTTATACAATACCTCGGCCTAGTCTGAGGTATTTTTTTGTCTGCATTTTAAGAGGATTATATTCATGTTTTACGATTTAGCTCGCCGTTTTATGTTTACCCGTGATGCGGAGTGGGCGCATGAGTTCGCTCTTAATAATTTAAGTCGTTTTGCCAATACACCATTAAGCGCTGCTTGGTCACAAAATATTGTGAATAAACCAGTTAATTTTTTAGGCTTAGAACTTAAAAACCCCGTTGGTCTTGCTGCAGGGCTTGATAAAAATGCAGAGTGTATTACTGCATTTGCACAAATGGGCTTTGGTTTTGTTGAAGTGGGTACAGTTACTCCGCGCCCACAAGCTGGTAACGATAAACCACGTATGTTTAGATTGCCGCAGTCAAATGCCATTATCAATCGCATGGGATTTAATAACAAAGGCGTTGATAATTTAGTTAATAACGTTAAAGCAGCCAACTATACCGGTATTTTAGGTATTAACATTGGTAAAAATAAAGACACACCGAATGAGCAAGGCAAAGACGATTACATACATTGCATGCGCAAGGTGTTTGAACATGCCTCGTATATAACTGTTAATATTTCATCGCCAAATACCCCAGGGCTTCGTGATTTACAATACGGTGCAGCCCTTGATGATTTACTACAAAGTTTGAAAAACGAGCAGCTTGATCTTGTTGCTAAACATGGTAAACAGGTACCTATGCTGGTAAAAATTGCGCCAGATTTAGATCCAATCCAAATTGCTCAAGTAAGTGAATCTTTACTAAGCAATAAAATAGATGGGGTAATTGCTACCAATACTACACTTGAGCGTAGCATGGTTGCGGGTCAGCAATATGCTGACGAAGCCGGTGGTTTATCGGGGCAGCCAGTTAGGGAGCGTGCGACGCATGTAGTTAGCGAGTTAAAGCGTTTAACTAATGGGCAGTTACCTATTATAGGTGTAGGCGGTATTGACGATGTGTCATCGGCGAAAGAAAAAATAAACGCAGGTGCCGATTTAGTACAAATTTATACTGGCTTTATTTATAAAGGCCCACAATTAATTAAATCGATAGTTGATAGTTTATAAAAAATAGGGCTACTTAGCCTTAAAAGTTAAGTTTGTTTTAACACTAAAAGGCTAACTTGCCCTCTAAGCTTTTGATCGTTCAATAAATATTCTAATAAAACATTTTAAAAATGATTAAAAGCGGCTATACTTTGTGCTTATTGTTTTTATTATATTTAAATGTTAAGCGTGGAGGGGATATGTTACAAGCATCAAAGCAATGGCAGTGGATATCTTGCGCCAAAAAAAACCGCTTATTACTTGATTTAAATGAAGATATGCAGTTCTGCACTCCTTATAAGTTAAGACAACTTACTGACAGTACATTTAAAAACCCTTATTTTAGCTTAGAAGATGCCGCTTTTTATGAACAAGTTTATCAATATCTTGTGCAATTTAAGCTGTGGAATCCAGCGCAATTATGTCAAATATCACTCAATGCAACCGCAGTGAAATTTCAATTAAAGCCAGTACTTGCTAAAAGTTGGTTTTTTGAGCAATACACAGGAAGCACTCCAAGTACTGAAGCCGTTATTAATTTAACCTCTAAAGCGCAGTCGGGAGAGTTTTTAATTGTAGAGCACAGCAGTGATGCATCTGTGTGTATTAACCTAAGTGAAAATTTTCAATTAGATGATAATTTATCATTAGTACAGTTTGAAGCCATTCGCGTTTTAAACAATCGTGTACATCCTCTCTTAAATCAGCATATTCATAGCAAAATAGCTTAATCTAATTTTATTTTCAGCCCGTGTTTATGGCGTGTTTGTATGCAAACCTATGTTATAATCCTGCGCAATTAGCTATTAAGGGTTACTACTTTGCAATTTATCGCACTTACTTCTATCGGAATCGAAAATTTATTGGTTGATGAACTAACAGAACTTGGCGCAACTGTGTCTAAGCAAACTGTTGGTTCTGTTCGCTTTGAGGCAGACTCATTATTGGCGCAAAAGGTGTGTTTATCGACTCGCTTTGCTACGCGCGTGCTTATGCTTATTGAAGAAAAAGAAGGCGTAGATGACAAAAATAGCCTGTATAACTTTGCTCGCTCACAACCATGGCAAGAATGGTTTGGGCCTACACAAACGTTTGCTGTCGACTTTAATGGCACCAACGACTCATTAAAAAATACACAGTTTTCTGGTTTAGTTATAAAAGATGCCATAGTTGATTACTTTAACGACTTATTCGAGCAGCGCCCTAATGTTGATAAACAAGACGCTAATGTGCGTGTGGTTGCGCGTTTAAATCGTTATGGCGTATCTATGTATATAGATTACTCTGGCCCGCGTTTATCTGAGCGTGGTTACCGACAGGGCCAAGGTAAAGCACCTATAAAAGAGCATTTAGCAGCGGCATTAATCAAACGCAGCGGCTGGCTTGAAAATGTAAATCAGCCTTTGTTTGACCCATGTTGTGGTGCAGGTACTATTTTAATTGAAGCTGCCGGTATGGCGCGCAACGAAGCTCCCGGCTTATTTCGCGAAGGCTTTGCATTTGAGCGCTTACCAAGTTTTAGAGCTGCGAAATTTAAAGAGCTAAAAGAAGAATTGCTGGGCAATATTATAGACCCTAAATTATGGCTCATTGGCCACGATTACGACGCTCAAGTATTAGGTAAAGCAATTGATAACGCAAAACGTGCTGAGCTAGACGATATTATTAAGTTTAAACAAAGTGATGCAACTAAACTAACCGCAGTGGCTAAATTACCTGGCGTAGTTATATCTAACTTACCTTATGGTGAGCGTATTGGTTCTATGGCTGAGCTTGTAGATTTACATCGTAATTTAGGTGTGGGCTTTAAAAAGCACTTCAATCATTGGAAGCTTGCTTTACTGGGTATGGATGAGAGCTTATTTAAGCTGTTAAAGTTGGTTAGGCTGAAACGTTATAAATTTAAAAATGGCCCGTTAGATGTTGAACTTAACTTGTATCAACTTGATGACAAACAAGTAAGCCTGACAACCGATGATAAAAAAGCGCTGAATTTTGAAGGTTCAATGTCTTTTGCTAATCGATTGAAAAAGAACAAGCAGGGTTTAAAAAACTGGCTTAAGCAAAACGAAATTACAGCATACCGTGTATACGAAGCTGATATTCCTGAGTACAACGTTGCTGTAGATATTTACGGTGACTCAGCGGTTATTTTTGAATACGCAGCCCCGAAAGAAATTGATGAAAAAACGTCTGAAAAACGCTTACAAGATGTGATCAGCTTAACCGCTGAACAACTCAAAATAGCACCAGAGAATATTGCTGTAAAAGTACGTAAAAAGCAAAAAGGCGAAGAGCAATACACGCCAATGGCTAAACAAAACCGCACTATGGTGGTTGAAGAGTTTGGCGCTAAGTTTAAAGTGAATTTATTTGATTACTTAGACACTGGCTTGTTTTTAGATCACCGTTTAATGCGTCGTTATATTCAAGAAAACGCCAAAGATAAGCGCTTTTTAAACTTATTTGCCTACACAGGTACAGCGTCAGTACATGCAGCACTTGGTGGCGCTAAAGCAATTACCACGGTTGACTTGTCAAAAACCTATTTAAAATGGGGCCAAGACAACTTTGATTTAAATAATATTAGTAATACTCGCTACCGTTTTGAGCAAGCAGATTGCTTAAAGTGGCTAGAGCATGCGACGGCGCAGTACGATTTAATCTTTTTAGATCCCCCGACGTTTTCAAACTCTAAGCGTATGAAAGATGCATTTGATGTGCAGAGCGATCATATTAAGTTATTAACTTGGGTTAAAAAAATATTAAGCCCGTCGGGTACGCTTATTTTTTCTAATAATAAACGTGGCTTTGTTATGGATGAAGTGGGTTTAATTGGCTTGGGCTTAAAAGCGGTTAATATTTCTGACAAAACCTTATCGCCTGATTTTAAGCGTAATAAAAAAATTCATAATAGCTGGTTAATTACCCATGGCTAAGTGGATTTTATATCACACAGATGGTTGTCATTTGTGTGAACAAGCTGAGCAATTAATTAAGGGATTAGTTAATAGCCACAATGAATTATTGCTAGTAGATATTATGACTGATGATCAGCTTATTGCTGATTATCAGGTTAGTATTCCGGTATTTAAAAGTGAGCAAGGCCAACAATTATTTTGGCCTTTTACTGCACTAGACGTGCGTGAATTTTTAGCGCAAGCAGAATAAGAGCAAAGAAGAATTATGGATTTAATTAGAATTTTAAAAGCACAACTGGCCTTTGGTACTCATGCATTGCTTAATAAAGCAGATGCAGTGATTGAAAGTGGCGAGCGTGTGTGTGTTGTAGGTCGAAATGGTGCTGGTAAGTCAACGTTATTAAAAGTACTCGATGGTGAGGTTTTATTAGATGATGGCGAAATAAACCAGCTTGGCGGTATAAGAATTTCTCGTTTAGAACAAGATCCACCAAAAGGCGCAAGCGGCACTGTATTTGATTATGTTGCTCAAGGTATGCCTGAAATTGCCAACTTACTGATTGATTTTCATCATGTGAGTACAGAGCTACAAACCGTATGTACCGATAAGTTATTAAATAAACTTGAGCGTTTATCAAACCAATTAGAAGCGGTTGATGGCTGGCGTTTTGACAGTCGCATTCAAGTTGTTTTAACCCAACTAGAGTTAACACCTGATGCTAAGCTTGAGTCACTTTCAGGTGGTTGGTTACGTAAAGTTGCACTTGCTCGTGCACTGGTTAGTGAGCCAGACTTATTATTACTCGATGAGCCTACTAACCACTTAGATATGGCAAGTGTTATGTGGCTTGAGCAATTTTTAAAAGAATTTAAAGGCGGCATTGTATTTATATCGCATGACCGTGCCTTTATTCGTGCTGTTGCAACGCGTATTTTAGATTTAGACCGTGGTAAATTAATATCATACCCTGGCGACTATGCTACTTATTTAGAGCAAAAAGCCCACGACTTAAAAGTTGAAGAAAGCCAAAATGCTTTATTTGATAAGCGTTTAGCCGAAGAAGAAACGTGGATACGCCAAGGTGTTAAAGCACGAAGAACCCGTAATGAAGGGCGCGTACGTGAACTTAAGCAACTACGTAACGAGCGTAAACAACGTGTTGACCAAGTAGGTAAAACAGACTTTAATATTGAAACCGCAGATCGTTCGGGTAAATTGGTATTTGAAGCTAAGCATCTTTGTCATGCATTTAAAGATAAAGTGATTGCAGATGATTTTTCAACCTTGGTTATGCGCGGCGATCGTATTGGTTTAGTTGGTCCTAATGGCATTGGTAAAACAACGTTATTAAAATTAATGTTTGGTAGCCTAGCCCCAGATAGCGGTGAAACTAAGCAAGGTGTTAATTTAGAATTTGCTTACTTTGACCAATACCGTGAAAAATTAGATGAAGAAGCAACAGTACAAGACAACGTTGCTGAAGGTAAGCAAGAAGTAATGATGGGTGGTCGCTCGCGCCATGTATTAGGTTACTTACAAGACTTTTTGTTCCCGCCAGCACGTGCCCGTACACCAGTTAAAGCGCTTTCGGGTGGTGAAAAAAACCGCTTGTTATTGGCTAAACTGTTTTTAAAACCGTCAAACATATTGGTACTCGATGAGCCAACTAATGATTTGGATATAGAAACATTAGAGCTTTTGGAAGATATTATTAACCAGTATCAAGGCACAGTATTAATAGTAAGCCATGACCGTGAGTTTATTGATAATACCTGCTCTAGTGTTTGGGCATTTGAAGGTAATGGCAAAATTACTGATATTGTTGGCGGCTACAGTGATTACGAAGCCTATGTTAATTACTTAGCAGAGCAACAAAAAAATCAACCACAGCAAGCAACTAAAAAAGTTGAAAAAGCACCTGCTGCGCCAGTAGTTAAAGCAGAGGCTAAAGGTAATAAACTCTCTTACAAATTAAAACTTGAATTAGAGCAACTGCCTAATAAAATGGAACAACTCGAAGCCGATGTTGAAATTCAACAAGCCATAGTTAGTGATGTTGATTTTTTTAAGCAAGACAGTGATATAACGGCTAAGGCATTGAACCATTTGGCAAAACTTGAGTCAGACCTTGAGGCCGCGTTTTCGCGCTGGGAAGAACTTGAAGAATTAAAAAATCAGTAGTAAGGACTAAAATGAAATATAAATTACTCGCTGCCAGTATTTTAGCAACAATGAGTACTTCAGCATTAAGTGCGACTTATCAATTAACGGAATTGGGTGCACTTGAAGGCGCGAAATATTCTTATGTTACCGATGTAAGTGAAAGTGGTCATATTATAGGTATAGCTAATGGCTTATATAATTTACCTGTAGATATTGAGCATATTGATTTTTCACTGAGTTTAATTCAAAACGCTTACACTAATGAAGTTAATGCATTTGAGCTTAGTGATAAAGAGATTACTTTTACGTTAGAAGACATAGAAAAAAACAATGCTGTAGCAACTAATGCAGATGCGCATAGCTTCATGATTCGTTTTTTAGCTAATGTGTCGGCTAATTATCAGTTTCAAAAGTTAAGCTCTCTAACGGCAATAAAATATGATAGCGGCGCTGCTGTTGAGCAAACTTTGTTTGATATAAACTCGCCTGATTACCCAGGTGTTACCCGCTCTGTGACTAACTTTTACAACGCTGTTGCAGAAGATGGCACTACAGTTGGTTGGGGTAGTGCTCCTTTTGATAAAATAGAGTTTACTATAGAGGACGAAACTGATCCTAAACCGTGGTTTACCCGTGACTTTATAGAGCGCGGTATTGTTATATCTGAAAGCGGTATGGAAGTTCCTTTAGTACCCCAATTTAGTGAATATGGTGGTACCAGCCAAGCCTCTGATATTGTAAAAACCGCAGATGGTTATATTGTTGTTGGTAATATGTCACTTGGTATACCGCAAACGCGTCAAACCAATATTACTGATAACTGTGATGATAAATATCAGCCATTTTCAACCTGTATTGAAGTTATTAACAACCAAACAACCCGCGGACTATTTAACAAGCATGCAACTAAATGGACGCTCGATAACGCATTTAATATCACATCTACAGAAGTACTTGGTTTAGCTTTAGTGCCAGATGAAGATGAAACTGAAAATACCACGTTTATCAGTAATGCATTAGCAGTTAACAGCCAAGGGGTTGCTGTTGGTGTATCAAACACGCGTTATTTTGACCGTGAAAGTACTATTTTAACCATGCCAGCTTATTTTAAAGATGGCGAAGTAATTGATTTTATTGAACAGCGGGATGACTGGCAAGGTGGAATGTCTTTAGCGATCAACGATAATAATATTATTACTGGTTATGCAACAAAACGTCTTGAGGGTACCTTACGTAATAAGTTTTTCTATCATGATATAGCAACAGGTACTACCGTTTATCCAGATAGCTATTTTACGAGCTCAAGCTCATACGGTAACAGTATAAACAATCAAGGTTATATTGTTGGCGAAGGTGAGGTTGGTGTTTCTGATAGTTCACGTAGATCAGCTGCGTTCATTTATAAAATAGGCGATGATAAAATCACTAATTTAAATGATTTACTGCCGTGTTACGACATGGACGGTACAAGTAGTTATGGCTATAGCATGAGTGAAGCTAAAGTGATTAACGAAAACAATGAAATATTTGGTGTGGCCACTAAAACTGTTGAAAAGCGTAACTCATTAGGTGAAGTTGTAACCGATGTTAACGGTAAAACTGAATATGAAAGTGTTGCTGTAGCAGTAAAGCTTTCGCCAATACCTAATGGCACGATAGAGGATTGCGCACCACCTGATGCCGAAGTGTATGAGCGTCGCTCTGCAAGCTTCTCTTGGTATGGATTATTATTATTACCACTGATTGCGTTTAGACGAGTATTTAGATTTTAATAGAATTTAAATCGAAAATTTAAGCCGAGAAACTAAAAAAGCCCAAACTTGTTAAGTTGGGCTTTTTTTGTCTATAGTCATTATAACTATTGGCTACTTGTTACGTATTAACCATGCTTTTCTAACTGAACGCCGCCAAACAATATCTATTCCAAAATAGCCGATAATCGCGGCAACTGATGCCGACACCAAGGAGCCAACTAAAAATGCTGGACCAATAGTCGTTAAGCTTTCGATAAACCAAGGCCAGCTTGCTTCAAAGGAAAAATGTTGTTCTGGCTGGTTTAGTACTAGGGTGCCAATAAGATAAGAGCAGTAAAAAATAGGTGGCATGGTAACGGGGTTAGTTATCCACACTAAGGCCACTGAAATGGGCAGGTTTACCCTAAACACTATAGCGGTTGCTGCAGCTAGAACCATTTGAAAAGGAACAGGGATGAACGCAAAAAATAACCCGACAGCAAATGCACCACGCGCAGAGCGTCTATTTAAATGCCAAAGGTTCGCGTCTTGTAACAAACGGCCAAATATTTTAAGTGATTTGTGATGCCTAATTTTATTTGGATCGGGTAAAAATCGTTGGATCGTTTTTTTAGCCATTTAAAGCAACCATTTACATCAATGTGGATTAGTCTTGGATTTGTGTGCGGAAGTATTGCAACCGTATTTTATTTTCAAACCCTCGAATTTATACTCATCACAATTTCAATCCTAATTGCGAGCGCTTATTTTAAGCCGTTTTCAAATGTTTTGTTAGGCTTTATTTGCGCTATTTTTGCTATCTTAGTGCATTTCACACTTTTTTACTCGTTTGAGCTACCAGCGCAGGGTGAAAAGTATGCATACTCAGTAAAGTTAGTTGTTGAAGACGTTGTATCAGCTAATGCTCCGCAATATATAAAAGCAAAAATTATTAAGCTTGATGAGCAAGATTACGCTTATTTTACTGCCCCCAGTGCTATGTTAAGTGTTGATTCAGCGCAAATATTAGAAGTAGGCGCAACCTTCAGTGCTCACGCACATTTAAAAAACTTTAGAAGCACAAAAAATTTTACTGTTTTTGACAATCAACTTTATGCATTTACACAAAAAATATTTTTTAAAGGCAAAGTACTCAATAAAAATTTAATTATTACTGATACAAAAAGAAACCAACACGTTATAGCTTATCGCCACTATATTAAACACATATTTAAAGAGTCTAAGCTTAACTGGCTTTATTATACGCTGCTGACGGGCGACAAGTCTTTAATGAACTTTGAACAAAAGCTGACCATGCAAACGCTGGGGTTAAGCCACTTACTGGCAATTTCTGGGTTGCATATTTCGTTAGTATTTGGCTTTGCTTTTTTTGTAACACGGTCACTTGTAAGCCGCACCAGAATTAGAATAAAACAAACAATTAACCTTGCAACTTGCTATAGCTTAATGGGCTTTATAGCGGCATTTGTTTATGTATATTTAAGCGATTTTATTGTCTCTGCGACCCGCGCTTTAATAATGTTAGGGTGCTACTTATTATTGTATTACCTAGCTAAACAATCGCTACGTTGGCGCAGTATTTTATACGCCTTGGTTTTAGTTTTAATGATTAACCCTTTTAATGTATTAAATCCTGGTTTGTATTTTTCATTTTTAGCTGTGGTTATCATCTTTATTGTTATTACAAAAGTACCCTTTAAGGGGGCCTCTGTTATCGCTAAAATAGGCATGTTATGTGCTATACAAGGGGCACTATTTATAGGCTTATTGCCTTTGTCTTTATACTTTTTTAATGGTGTGAGTTTGGCAGGGTTAGTCTTGAACTTAATGGCTATTCCGTTGCTCGCCTTTATCATTATGCCATTATTATTAGTGGTTGCGATATTGAGCAGTATTATTGATATGAGCCTGATAGTGTCGTTATTTGACCCCGTATTGTATTTTTTGTATCAACAATTAATGGCAATACCGCCAGGCTGGCGTTGGTTTAATGTAGGAACAATTACTTTAGATATAGTAATGTTTAGTTATGTAACCATGCTACTACTGTATTTAGTGAAATTTAAATGGCTTGCTTGTATCCCGTTAAGTGTATTGCTGGTTGATAGTTACTTTACTTCCAAAAGTGATTGGCAAGTAAACATATTTGATGTTGGCCATGGTTTGATGGTGTTGTTAGAAAAAGATAACAATGCATTAATTTATGATTTTGGCCCTAGTTATTTTAACCGCTTTAGCCGTACACGTAGTATTTTACTGCCGTATATAAAAGCTAATAACCTGAATGTTGCGACCGCTATTTTAAGCCATCAAGATAACGACCATGCAGGAGGAGTTAAACATTTTATTGAGGCAGGCTTTGAATCGACTCTCAGTGCTTTTCATCCAAATGGTATACCGAGTTTATGTAAAACCATGACTATGGATTTTTATGGGCTTAAAATACAAACGTTTAGTTCAATTACTTTTAACAATAACAACGATGACTCCTGCGTAGTTAAAATTAGTAGCGCGCAACACAGTGTACTTTTTACTGGTGATATTTCTAAGCAACGAGAGCACGCACTAATTGCCGCAGGATATAATTTAGCAAGCAATGTATTAATAAGCCCGCATCATGGTAGTGGCACTTCATCAAGTAGTGAGTTTATTGCGGCTGTTAACCCTAAAGTTGTGGTGCATTCGAGTGCTTACAAAGGGCAATGGCATTTTCCTAATGATGAAGTGGTTGCGCGGTTTAACAAAATTGGCGCTGCGCAATATATTACTGGGCAGCAAGGACAAATTAGAATTAAATTTTATAGTACTAATCTGCATGTTGAAACGGCGAGAGAGCGTGAAAGTTATTGGTTTATTAAAGATTGACGTTTTGTTTTAGCCTCCCTGAGGATACAATAGGGGCTGTAACTGTATAAAGAGAGTGTTATGGATCAAAGTACTACACAAATTTATAAACGTCTTATTTCTTACGTTGGTGCGTACAGAGCAGTCGCCATCGTCGCTATTATTGGCATGATAGGGTATTCAGGTATGGATGCTTTATTTATTCAGCTTATGAAGCCGTTTATTGACGAAGGTCTTAATGAGCGCAATGCTGATGTATTAAAATATGCACCATTTGTAGTTATTGCTTTGGTAATAGGGCGTGGTGTATTTAACTTTATGTCGTCTTATTGTTTGAGTTATGTAGGCTCACAAGTTGTACGCTCGCTGCGCCAAGAGTTGTTTGAACATATTCTACATTTACCGGTATCGTTTCATGATAAAAATTCCACCGGCGATCTTATTTCCAAAATAACCTTTGATACCGAACAAGTACAACAAGCTATTACCAAGGCATTATTAATTGTAGTGCGTGAAGGCGCTTTTGTGGTGTTTTTACTCGCAGTTATGTTTTATACCAGTTGGCAATTATCGCTGATATTTTTAGTTATTATTCCTTTAGTTGCTGTCATAGTCACTGTTGTGTCAAAGCGCTTTAGACACATTTCTAAAAGTATTCAATCAGCTATGGGGCAAGTTACTCGTAGCTCAGAGCAAATGCTAAGCGGTCATAAAGTGATCCATGGTTTTGGTGGCCAAAATCAAGAAATAGATCAGTTTTCAAAAGTAAATAATCATAATCGTCAGCAACGAATTAAAATGGACGCAACTAAAGCCTTGAGTGTATCAATCATTCAAGTATTGGCTGCCAGCGCTATGGCGGTTATTTTATGGGTTGTGTCAATGCCTTCGATGATTGACACCATAAGCTCAGGTGACTTTGTAGTATTAATTTCATCAATGATGATGTTACTTCGCCCGCTTAAACAGCTAGCTAATGTAAACAGTGATATGCAGCGAGGAGTTTCAGCCGCGCAAAGTGTGTTTTTAATACTCGACGAGGAAGTAGAAAAAGACACAGGTACTGTAAGCGTAGATAAAGTAAAAGGCTTGATTGAAGTTAAAAATGTCACCTTTAAATACCCAACTAAAGATGAGCCGGTATTAAACAATTTATCGTTAACGATTAAAGCGGGTGAAAGCATTGCTTTAGTTGGGCGTTCGGGCTCAGGTAAATCTACTATTTCTAACCTATTGCCACGTTATTATGATTTAGAAGCGCCTAGTGAAATTTTACTCGATGGCATTGCACTGCATGATTATAAGCTAACCGATTTACGTCGTCAGTTTGCGCTAGTGTCGCAACAAGTGGTGTTATTTAACGACTCCATTGCCAATAATATTTGTTACGGTTTACAGCGTGAAATATCGCAGCAAGAACTGGAAAAAGTAGCCAAGCAAGCGCATGTATGGGAGTTTGTAAAAGACTTACCAGAGCAGCTAAATACTATGGTTGGCGAAAATGGGGTAATGCTCTCTGGTGGTCAACGCCAACGTATTGCTATTGCTCGTGCAATATTAAAAGATGCGCCTATTTTAATCCTTGATGAAGCAACATCTGCGCTCGATACCGAATCAGAAAAACTAATTCAGCAAGCACTCGAGGCATTAATGAAAGACAAAACCTCGATTGTAATTGCGCATCGCTTATCAACGATTGAAAATAGCGACCGAATTTATGTTATAGATAATGGCAGTGTTATTGAAAGTGGCGATCATTTAAGTTTACTGGCAAATAATGGCACTTATTCAGCATTATGCAAAATGCAATTTGGTGAGCAAGGGTGAGCAAAATTGAACAAAGCTGGTATCAGCCTGTCAGTTTAATTACTATATTATTACTGCCTTTAGCTGCACTGTTTTGGCTAATATCAACATTACGTAAATGGCTTTATACATGCGGTATATTAACGCAATTTAGTAGCAAAAC
Source organism: Pseudoalteromonas sp. JB197 (assembly GCF_002332205.1). Classification (NCBI taxonomy): domain Bacteria; kingdom Pseudomonadati; phylum Pseudomonadota; class Gammaproteobacteria; order Alteromonadales; family Pseudoalteromonadaceae; genus Pseudoalteromonas; species Pseudoalteromonas sp. JB197. Next base: position 1,410,635 of record NZ_NRGZ01000001.1, on the reverse strand, counting down.
ACCTGTAATTGTAGTGGGTAATATTAGTGTTGGCGGCAATGGTAAAACGCCATTTGTACTGTGGCTACACGCTCATTTAACTCAGCAAGGTTTATCTGTAGGTATTATTAGCCGAGGCTACGGCGGGCATGCTAAGCAATATCCATTGCTTGTTGATCATAACAGTACTACGCTTGAGGCGGGCGATGAACCGATACTTTTATATCATCGTTTGCAGTGCCCCATAGCGGTTGGCCCAAACAGACAACAAAATATAGAATTACTTGAACAAACCTCTGCTATTGATGTAATTATATCTGACGATGGCATGCAACATTATAAAATGGCACGTAGTATTGAATGCTGTATTGTTGATAGTGCACGTCAATTTGGCAACGGTTTGTTAATGCCAGCAGGCCCGCTTCGCGAAACTAAAAAGCGTTTAAAGAGCGTTGATTTAGTGATAGAAAATGGCGGCAACAACCCACAACGTTATAATTTGCAGCCTGCAGCTTTAAAATCTGTGCTCAATAATAGTACGCTAACAGAGCCTATATTAACAGCCCACGCTGTGAGTGCTATTGGTAATCCGCTGCGTTTTGAGCAGTCATTACAAGCACAAGGCATTACCTTAGTATCAACCCATCATTATCGAGACCATTATCCATACACTGCTGATGATTTTACTCAGTTTGGTGATGAAAATGTGTTAATGACCGAAAAAGATGCTGTAAAGTGTAGTGCTTTTGCAAAACAAAATTGGTATTACTTACCAGTGGATGCTCAACCTACCGATAGCGTTATAAACAAATTAAATTCATTATTAAAAGATAAAGGGATCCTCAATGGCCTTTGATACAAAATTACTCGAAATTATCGCCTGCCCAGTATGTAAGGGTAAATTACGTTTTGATAAAGAAAACAGCGAACTAATAAGTACAGCCGCTAAGTTGGCGTATCCGGTTATCGATGACATTCCAGTATTGCTTGAAAATGAAGCGCGTGAATTGTCACTTGATGAGGTACAAAAGTGGAATTCGTAGTTGTTATTCCTGCGCGTTACGCTTCTAGCCGTTTACCAGGCAAACCACTAGCCGATATTTGTGGTAAGCCAATGATCCAGCATGTTTACGAAAAAGCCTGTTTATCGGGTGCGAGTAAAGTTGTTATTGCGACCGATCATCAAAAAGTATTTGATGCTGTGAGTACCTTCACAAGTGATGTATTAATGACGCGTGAAGATCATCAGTCAGGCACGGAACGTTTAGCAGAGGTTGTTGATTTACTTAAGCTTGATAACAACACTATTGTAGTTAATGTGCAAGGTGATGAGCCATTATTGGCACCAGAAAATGTATCTCAAGTTGCCACGTTATTAAATGAATCAACTGCACCTATGGCCACTTTAAGTGTAGCGATAGAAGAGCAAGAAGACGTTTTTAATCCTAATGCAGTTAAAGTCGTTAGCGATATTAATAAAAATGCATTGTATTTTTCGCGTGCCAGTATTCCGTTTGATCGTAGCGCCATGATGGGCGAGCAGAGCACGCTGGATTTAACGCCGTTTCAACGCCATGTGGGTATTTATGCCTACCGAGCTGGTTTTATTAAGCAATATATTGAGCTAAGTGTGTCGCCGCTAGAGCAGCTAGAATCACTAGAACAATTACGTGTGCTTTACCATGGCTACAATATTAAAATAGAGCAAGCGCATATTACTCCACAAGCGGGTGTCGATACGCCAGAAGATTTAGCTAAAGTAATTAGCTATTTGCAAAGTAAACACGCGTGAGCATTACGAATAAAGCCTATTTAAAAGTTGTGCATAGTCATAGCGACTTTTATATTTTAGCAAAACCTGCAGGGCTGAATTTTCATTCAGAAGACGCCGCAGGTTTTGTGGTATTAGCAGAGCAGCAATTAAATGAAAAACTCTTTGCAGTACACCGTCTCGATAAAGTGACCTCAGGCTTGCTTATTTTAGCGCGCAATAAACTCGCCGCCGCTAAATTTACGCAAATGTTTACTGAGCACACAATTAATAAGTTTTACTTGGCTATTAGCGACGCCAAGCCTAAAAAAAAGCAGGGTTGGATAAAAGGCGATATGGCAAAATCACGCCGTGGTACTTTTAAGTTACTTACAACAACAGCTAATCCTGCTATTAGTCGTTTTTATTCTGTAAGTTATAAACCCGGTTTTAGGGGGTATATTTTAAAACCTTACTCAGGTAAAACGCACCAATTAAGAGTAGCGCTAAAAAGTATAGGCGCACCTATATTAGGTGATACCTCTTATGCAGGTGCGCATAGCGCACGTACTTACTTGCATGCATTTGCGCTTGATTTCTTATGGAATGAGCAGCAAATACAATTTACTCTTTTACCCGATAATGGGGATGAGTTTACACAATTAATTAAACATCAAGATTTTCAAGCATGGAAAACACCATGGCAACTGGATTGGTAAATGACTGAAAAAGTAACAGACATACGTTTTGGCGGGATCAAACGTTTATACGGACAACAACAGTTTGACTGGTTACAGCAGGCACATTTTTGTGTTGTTGGCATTGGTGGTGTTGGTAGTTGGGCCGCAGAAGCATTGGCGCGCACTGGGGTTGGCAAATTAACCCTAATAGATTTAGATGATATTTGTGCCACTAATGTAAATAGACAAATACACGCACTTACCGGCACCATTGGCCAAGCTAAAGTGGAGGCGATGAAAGCGCGTTGTGAGTTAATTAACCCACAATGTGAAGTGCAGGTGATTGATGACTTTATTACTTTAGATAACATTCATGAGCATATTCAGGGCTTTGATTATGTTATTGATTGTATTGACGCAGTGAAAGAAAAAGCGGCATTAATTGCGCATTGTAAACGCAATAAACTAGCTGTAATTACTACCGGCGGCGCAGGTGGGCAAACTGATCCGGGGCAAATTACGTTTGGCGATGTGGCTAATACTACCCAAGATCCACTCTTAGCTAAAGTGCGTTATATTTTACGCAAGCAATATAATTTTAGTAATAACCCTAAGCGTAAGTTTAATATTGATTGCGTATATTCAACAGAGCAGCTGGTATACCCAGGTAGTGATGGCAGTGTTTGCCATGCTAAGCAAAATGCCGATGGTAGTATGAATATGGATTGTAATAATGGCTTTGGCTCAGTGACTATGATCACTGGCAGCTTTGGCTTTTTTGTAGCAGCAAAGGCCGTTCGTAAGTATTTAGATAAAAAACAGCGTTTACTTAGTTCCCAAGCATAACGCTGCTTATAACTTAACCTGATCTTGGGTTAATTTAACTTATTTTTTGCTTAGCCATGGTTTGAATAGTCTCTACCATGGCTTTAATACCATTTCCTCTAGATGGACTTAAGTGGCTAATTAGCCCTAATTTTTCAAACTCTTGATAGGCGTTTATTTCAAGTACTTGCTCTGGGGTAAGGCCATTGTATAGCGCTAATATTAAGGCAAGTAAGCCCTTTACAATACGGGTATCAGAATCACCTATCACCACGAGTGTATTTTCGGTTAAATCAAACTCCACAAATAGCCACACTTTACTTTCGCAACCAGAAACTAATGCGCTGTCTATTTTCAAAACGTCAGCAAGTACTGGTAATGTTTTACCAAGTAACATTATTTCTCGGTATTTTTGCTGCCATGCAGGTGCATTTTTTATCCCTTGGGCTGCTTTATTAAAAGTATTTGTCATATTCTTATCCAACATTAGTCTAATAGAGCAATGCATTTTTGTAGTGCATCAATAAAATTATCTACATCTGTATGGTTATTATAGAAAGCTAAGCTTGCTCTAAGGGTGCCATTGACCCCTAAATGCGCCATTAAAGGCTGAGTGCAATGATGGCCACTGCGCAGTGCAACCCCATATCCGTCAAGTAAAGTTGCCAAATCGTATGGGTGCTCATCTTTATAGTTAAAACATAAAGTGCCAATATTATGCTTAAGGTCACTAAATAGGGTGATGCCATCAATTTGCTGTAGTTTATTGGCTGCATAATTAAATAGCGTTTGTTCATATTCAATTAAAGCAGGGTGATTTAATGCATTTATATACTCAAGTGCTGCACCAAAGCCTAATACGCCGGCAATATTTGGCGTCCCCGATTCAAACTTTGCCGGTGCATCGCGATAAGTGCTGTGCGTTAAGGTTACGGTTTGGATCATTTCTCCCCCGGTTTGGTATGGGGTGAGGGCATTTAATTGCTCGTAGCGGCCATATAAGCCACCTAAACCGGTTGGCCCCAGCATTTTATGGGCAGAAAAAACGTAAAAATCACAATTAAGTGTGCTTAAATTAGCTTTTAAATGCATTGCCCCTTGTGCGCCATCAACCAGTACTAATGCGCCTACCGCTTTCGCACTGGCAATCAACGGCGCTAAATTAGTGATATTACCAAGCGCATTAGAGGCTTGGCTAATGGCCAATAACTTAGGTTTATGCTGCTTTATAAATTCACAGCATGCAGGTATATCAAAGGTGGCATCGTCGTTAAGCGGTAAAATAGCAAGCTTAGCACCAGTTTGCTGAGACAAAACCTGCCAAGGTACAATATTAGCATGATGCTCAATAGGCGTAATAATGATGGTATCGCTGGCTTTTATTTGATTTTTTAAGCCATTAGCGACTAAGTTTATAGCTTCAGTTGCCCCTTTAGTCCATACAATTTCATTACTATTAACACCAAAAAATTCTGCAGCTTTATCGCGTACTTGCTCATAACGATAAGTAGCCTGCTCACTGAGGGTATGGCGTCCACGATGTACGTTCGCGTTTTGCGCTGCATAAAACTGTGCCGTGGTATCAATAACGCATTGTGGCTTTTGTGTGGTTGCCCCAGAGTCTAAATAAGTTAAAGTTTGGCTATTAATCGTTTGATTTAGGATAGGGAAATCATTACGTATTTTAGTGATATCAAACGTGGAAACAGACATAAGCTCATTTAATTAGTCAATTTAGGGCGAGAATTGTAATCTGTTTAAGATAATTCTCAAGTGCTGAGTAACAAAAAAGGCCGCAATAGCGACCTTTTAAAATACTTAAGCAATATTACAGCGAATTAACGCTTGTCAGTTGCTTTGTAGTCACGTTGTGTGTAACCCGTGTAAAGCTGACGTGGGCGGCTGATCTTATGACCAGGTTGAGATAGCATCTCATCCCAGTGAGTGATCCAACCAACAGTACGTGCCATTGCAAAAATTACAGTGAACATGCTTGTTGGAATACCGATCGCTTTTAAGATAATACCTGAGTAAAAATCTACGTTAGGGTAGAGTTTCTTCTCAACAAAGTACGGGTCTTCAAGCGCAATTTGCTCAAGCTTCATTGCAATATCAAGCAATGGATCTTGAATATTTAGCTCAGCAAGTACTTCGTGACACGTTTGACGCATTACCGTTGCACGTGGATCAAAGTTTTTGTAAACACGGTGACCAAAGCCCATAAGACGGAACGGGTCTGACTTATCTTTTGCTTTAGCTACGTATTCGTCAATGCGATCAACAGAACCAATTTCTTCTAACATGTTTAAACATGCTTCGTTAGCGCCGCCGTGTGCAGGGCCCCAAAGAGATGCGATACCAGCAGCAATACAAGCATATGGGTTAGCACCAGATGAACCTGCAAGACGTACAGTAGACGTTGATGCGTTTTGTTCATGATCAGCATGAAGCATGAATATTTTATCCATAGCTTTAGCCGTTACAGGGTTAACTTTATACTCTTCAGCAGGTACAGAGAACATCATATGTAAGAAGTTTTCGGCGTAGCTTAAATCGTTACGTGGGTATACAAATGGTTGGCCAATGTTTGTTTTATAAGCCATAGCTGCAATAGTAGGTAACTTAGCTACTAATTTAATTGCACTTGTTTTGCGTTGGCTTGCGTCTGTAATATCAAGATCTTCATGATAAAAAGATGATAAAGCACCAACCACGCCACATAGCATTGCCATAGGATGTGCATCAAAACGGAAACCTTGGAAAAAAGTTGCAATTTTTTCATCTAGCATAGTACTGCGAGTGATTTGTTGTGCAAATTCTTCATACTGCTCTTTTGAAGGTAACTCACCGTTTAATAGTAAGTAACATAGCTCTACATAGTTAGAGTCTTCAGCAAGCTGCTCAATTGGGTAACCACGATGAAGTAGAACACCTTTGCCGCCATCAATATAAGTAATTGTAGATTCACAAGAGCCAGTCGACATAAAACCTGGATCGTAAGTAAAGTGACCATGTGAACCTAATGTACGTACATCAATTACATCCTGGCCAGCAGTACCTTGATAAATTGGAAGTTCGATTGGATCTAGACCATCAATATGGACTGTGGCTTTCTTATCCGCCATCTATGTATCTCCTATTAAGATAACTATTCTGATTTTATACTCTAAAATCTGTTTTAAGCACATCTTCTCATTTTAACGTGAAAGAGGGGTATAAAGTCAATTTTTATAAGCATTATGCGTATACGTATAATAAATATTCGGTATGGTTTGAATATTATACCATTGGCTAATTTGCAAATGGCTCTAACTAAACAAGAATTGTAAAAAGGCCTGCGGCTATATATACTGTCGAAGGTTTTTAACCGTATTGTATTTAGGTAAACATATTTTTACATTATAATTTTTGCATTATAGTGAACTTTATTTGTAAAGAGACGTTTATTTTGATAGTTCCATCAGAAATATTTGGTGGGTTTTAGAAAAACAAGTAGATGAGCCCCACTGTGGGCAAGATGGGCAAGTAACTGTGAAAAAGCAAAGACCTGTAAATCTAGATCTAACAACTATATCTATGCCGGCAACGGCTAAAGCGTCAATTTTCCACCGCGTCACCGGTGTTGCATTATTTTTTGCTTTAACGTTTGTCATTTGGGCTTGGTCAGAGTCTCTTTCTTCTGCTGAAGGTTTTGAATTCGTCAAGGGTCTGTTTAACGGATTCATTGCCAAATTTATTGCTTGGGGCACCGTGTCTGTATTGGGTTATCACCTTATTGGTGGTATTCGCCATATGATTATGGATATGGGACATTGGGAAGAACTTGAATCAGGTAACCTCAGCGCTAAAATTGCAATGGCTCTTGGCGTTGTGTTTGCCGTATTGGCAGGGGTGTGGATATGGTTTTAAATCAAGCAACTCTTAAACGTGATGGTGTACAAGATTTCGTATCTTTACGTACCACGGCATTAATAATAAGCGCGTATGCGATTTTTATTATCGGCTATTTTTTAGCAACGCCAGAAGTCACTTTCGAAGCCTGGACAGGCCTCTTCTCTAACCTAGCAATGAAAGGGTTTACTTTAATTGCCCTGGTTTGCATTATGGTTCATACCCGCATTGGCCTTTGGCAAGTTCTAACAGACTATGTTAAGTGCGCTAAGCTTCGTGCTGTTTTAGGCTTTGTACTAAACCTAATAGCCTTTGCTTACGTAGCTATTGGTCTAATCGTATTATGGGGTGTATAAGTGAAATATTCTGTTCGTGAATTTGACGCCGTAGTAATCGGTGCCGGTGGTGCAGGTATGCGCGCTGCTTTAGCTATTACTGAGTCTGGCAAAACGTGTGCTTTAATCTCTAAAGTATTTCCAACTCGCTCACACACTGTATCAGCACAGGGTGGTATTACAGTAGCGCTTGGTAACTCGCACGAAGATAACTGGGAATGGCACATGTACGATACCGTTAATGGCTCCGATTTTATCGGTGACCAAGACGCTATTGAATATATGTGTCAAACAGGCCCAGAAGCTATTACTGAATTAGAAAACATGGGTCTCCCATTTTCTCGCTTTGAAAATGGCCGTGTTTACCAACGTCCTTTCGGTGGTCAATCGAAAAACTTTGGTGGTGAACAAGCTGCACGTACTGCGGCAGCTGCCGATCGTACTGGTCACGCACTATTACACCTTCTTTATCAACAAAATGTTAAAAACAAAACAAATGTATTCTCAGAATGGTATGCACTTGATTTAGTTAAAAACGATAATGGTGATGTAGTTGGTTGTACTGCAATTGAAATTGAAACAGGTGAAATCACTTATTTCAAATCTAAAGCAGTAGTATTAGCAACAGGTGGTGCGGGTCGTATTTTTGCATCAACTACTAATGCGCACATCAACACCGGCGACGGCGTTGGTATGGCAACACGTGCTGGTATTTCTATGCAAGATATGGAAATGTGGCAGTTCCACCCAACGGGTATTGCTGGCGCGGGTACGCTAGTAACCGAAGGTTGTCGTGGCGAAGGTGGTTATCTTTTAAATAAAGATGGCGAGCGCTTCATGGAACGTTATGCACCAAACGCAAAAGACTTAGCGTCTCGCGATGTGGTTGCACGTTCAATGATGACTGAGATCCGTGAAGGTCGTGGTTGTGATGGTCCTTGGGGTCCTCACCTTAAGCTAAAACTAGATCACTTAGGTGCAGAAACACTAAATCTGCGTCTTCCTGGTGTATGTGACCTTGCTAAAACATTTGCTCACGTTGACCCTGCAAAAGAACCAATTCCAGTAATTCCTACATGTCATTACATGATGGGTGGCGTGCCAACCAACGTAAATGGTCAAGCGCTACAAATCGACGCAAACGGCAAAGAAACAATCGTTGAAGGTTTGTTTGCGGTAGGTGAGATTGCCTGTGTATCAGTACACGGTGCTAACCGCTTAGGTGGTAACTCATTACTTGATTTAGTGGTATTTGGTCGTGCGGCCGGTAACTTCTTAGGTAAATACCTAAATGATGTTGAAATTTCTAAAGCGGCATCAGAGTCTGATTTAGAAACATCACTTGCACGTTACAATCGTTGGGAAAATTCAACGGCTGGCCAAGGTGAAGATCCAGTTCAAATCAAAAAAGACTTACAGCAATGTATGCAACTTAACTTCTCGGTATTTCGTGAAGGTGACTCAATGGCTGCTGGTCTGCAAGAACTTAAAGAAATTCGTGAACGTCTGCAACATGCACGTCTTGATGATAAATCATCAGACTTCAACACGCAGCGTATTGAATGTCTTGAACTAGATAACTTAATGGAAACAGCTTACTCAACTGCAGTAGCTGCAAACTTCCGTACCGAAAGCCGTGGTGCACACTCTCGCTTTGACTTCCCAGATCGTGATGACGAAAACTGGTTATGTCACTCAGTATTTAATCCGTTAACGGATGAAATGAGCAAGCGTGACGTAAACTACGCGCCTAAGTCGCGTGAAGCTTTCCCACCTAAAGCACGTGTGTACTAGGAGATAGACGATGGCACAAGTACAATTTTCAGTTTATCGTTATAATCCCGATGTTGACAACGCACCTCGTATGCAAGAATACACCTTGCAAACAGAGGAAGGTCACGACATGATGGTTTTGGATGCACTTATTCTTTTAAAAGAACAAGATCCAACATTATCTTTCCGTCGTTCATGCCGTGAAGGCGTGTGTGGATCTGATGGTGTTAACATGAATGGTAAAAATGGTTTGGCATGTATCACTCCTTTATCTACGCTGCAAAAAGGTGGCAAAGGTAAAATAGTAGTGCGTCCATTACCAGGCTTACCTGTGGTTCGTGACCTTGTTATTGACATGAGTCAGTTCTACACTCAATACGAAAAAGTTAAACCGTATCTAATTAATGACACGCCAGCAGCTGGCGAGCGTCTTCAAACAATCGAAGAACGTGATAAGTTAGATGGGCTTTATGAGTGTATTTTATGTGCATGTTGTTCAACATCGTGTCCTTCGTTCTGGTGGAATCCAGACAAGTTCATTGGTCCAGCAGGCCTTCTTCATGCTTACCGTTTCTTGGCTGATAGCCGAGATACAGCAACAGAAGAGCGTTTAGCTGACTTAGACGATGCTTTCAGTGTGTTCCGTTGCCACAGTATAATGAACTGTGTTAGCGTTTGTCCTAAGGGTCTTAATCCGACCAAAGCAATTGGACAAATAAAATCTATGTTATTAAACCGAGCGGTTTAATTACTTAGTAAATGTAGGATGGCTAATACTAATTAGTCATCCTGTTATCATAACTATTAATTTCTGCGCTAAAGAAAAGGGCTTATAAATGCACGAAGGTGTGATGAAGGCATGGCTAGAATCTTCACATTTAAACGGCGGTAACGTTGCTTATATTGAAGAGCTTTATGAAGCGTATTTAGACGATGCGACTTCGGTGCCAGAAGAATGGCGAGAAGTGTTTGAACAATTACCTAAAGTTGATGGTGTGGATGTTGAAGTAAAACATTCAGAAGTTCGAGCACAGTTTGCGGCGCTTGCTAAAAACAAGCATAGAGAAGTAGTGGTAGCAGAGGGCAGTGGCGGTGACCTTAAACAGGTTAAAGTATTGCAACTTATTAATGCTTTCCGTTTTCGTGGACACCAAAATGCTAACTTAGATCCGTTAGGTATTTGGCAGCGAGAGCGCGTACGAGATTTAGAGCTAGATTACCACGACCTATCCAATGCTGACTTTGACCGCGAATTTAATGTAGGATCGTTTGCTGTAGGGCGCGATACTATGCCTCTAGGTGAGTTATACCAAGCACTAAAAACCACGTATTGTGGTTCTATTGGCGCCGAGTATATGCACATCACATCAACAGAAGAAAAACGTTGGTTACAACAGCGTTTAGAGTCTGTTCAGTCTAGGCCAAAATTCAATAAAGACGAAAAGCTACGTATCCTTAAAGGATTAACCGCAGCCGATGGTCTTGAAAAATATTTAGGGGCTAAGTTCCCAGGTGCTAAGCGCTTCTCACTTGAAGGTGGCGATGCGTTAGTACCTATGCTTAAAGAGCTGATTCACCGCGCTGGTGAAAGTGGCCAAAAAGAAGCTGTTATTGGTATGGCTCACCGCGGCCGTTTAAACGTACTTGTGAACGTACTTGGTAAAAATCCATCAGAGTTATTTGATGAGTTTGCCGGTAAACACAAAGACACGTTAAGCTCGGGTGATGTTAAATACCACATGGGTTACTCATCTGACTTTGCTACTAAAGGTGGCAATGTGCACATGGCACTTGCGTTTAACCCATCGCATCTTGAAATTGTAAATCCAGTGGTTATGGGCTCAGTACGTGCTCGTTTAGACCGCTTAGGTGACAGCTCAGGTATTAAAGCACTGCCAATTACTATTCATGGCGACTCAGCAATTGCTGGTCAAGGTGTTGTACAAGAAACATTTAACATGTCACAAACAAACGCCTTTAGCTGTGGCGGTAGTATTCGTATAGTAGTAAATAACCAAGTTGGATTTACAACGTCTAAACAAGACGATGTACGTTCTACTCCATACTGTACTGACATTGCTAAAATGGTGCAGTCGCCAATATTTCATGTTAATTCTGACGATCCAGAAGCAGTGGCATTTGTTACTCAACTGGCACTTGATTTCAGAAACCAATTTAAGCGTGACGTTGTAATTGACCTTGTTTGTTACCGTCGCCATGGTCATAACGAAGCTGATGAGCCTAATGCTACTCAGCCTGTTATGTATCAAAAAATTAAAAAGCATCCAGTTCCACGTTTAATTTACGCTGATCAATTAATTGCCGAAGGCTCATTCACTGAAGATGAGGTTAAAGCACTTGTTGATGATTACCGTAATGGTTTAGACGAAGGTAATTGTGTGGTTGATGAAATACAGCCAGAAACATCACATTCATCAGATTGGGCAAAGTATGTTGGCCATGAATGGAGTGTTGATTACGATGCAAGTGTCTCGGTTGAAAAACTAAAAGAGCTTGGCAACATAGTGTCTAGCTACCCAGAGAGTCATAAAGCGCAATCGCGCGTGAAGAAAATTTACGACGATCGTAAGCTAATGGCATCTGGCGAAAAGCCGCTTGATTGGGGCATGGCAGAAACACTAGCTTATGCAACTATTGCAGCAGAAGGCACAGATATTCGCTTTACTGGACAAGATTCTGGTCGTGGTACTTTCTTCCATCGCCATGCGGTAGTACATAGTCAAGCCGATGGTGCGACTTACACTCCACTTGAGCATGTTGGTAAAGATCAAGGTACTTTCCAAGTATTCGATTCAGTTCTTTCTGAAGAAGCGGTTGTTGCTTTTGAATATGGTTACGCAACCGCAGAGCCAACGTCATTAATTATTTGGGAAGCACAGTTTGGTGACTTTGCAAACGGCGCACAAGTTGTATTTGATCAGTTTTTAAGCTCGGGTGAGCAAAAGTGGGGGCGTTTATGCGGCCTTACTATTTTATTACCACATGGTTACGAAGGCCAAGGTCCAGAGCACAGCTCTGCACGCTTAGAGCGCTTTTTACAACTTTGTGCTGATCACAATATGCAAGTATGTGTACCTTCAACGCCAGCGCAAGTATATGCAATGCTTCGTCGTCAATCAGTTAGACCATTGCGTCGTCCACTGATTGTTATGACGCCTAAGTCATTACTACGCCATCCGTTAGCAGTGTCTTCGCTAGAAGAACTCTCTGCAGGTGTTTTTCATAATGTGATTGACGAAATTGATGATATTAACCCTGAGAAAGTAGAGCGCGTTATTTTTTGTAGTGGTAAAGTTTACTATGAACTATTACAAGAGCGCCGCAAGCTTGAACAAGATAATATTGCTATCGTACGTGTAGAGCAGCTTTACCCGTTCCCACACGACGAAATGAAAACTATTATAGAGCGTTACCAGCACGTAACTGATTTTGTATGGTGTCAAGAAGAGCCGCAAAACCAAGGTGCATGGTATTGCTCGCAACATCACTTCAAAGATGCTATTCCACAAAACGCTAAACTAACGTATGCGGGTCGTAAGGCTTCAGCATCACCAGCATGTGGTTATATGTCAGTACATACTAAAGAACAACAAGCGCTCGTTGCCGACGCGCTTACTATCGAAAATAAAGGATAAGCAATGAGCACAGAAATTAAAGTTCCTGTTCTTCCTGAGTCGGTTGCAGATGCTACCGTTGCTACATGGCATGTAAGTGTTGGCGACAAAGTAACTCGCGACCAAAACTTAGTAGACATTGAAACAGATAAAGTGGTTTTAGAAGTTGTTGCGCAACATGACGGTGTGATTACTGAAATTACACAAGAAGAAGGCGCTACGGTACTTGGCGATCAAGTTATCGGTTTACTTGGCGATGCTGATGCAGCACCAGCAAGTGAAGATGCACCAAAAGAAGACTCTTCAACTGAAGAATCTGCAGCAACTAAATCAGAAGACGCGCCAGCGGCGCAATCAGCACCAGCATCAGAAGGTAAAGAAGTGGATATTAAAGTTCCTGTACTTCCAGAATCAGTTGCAGACGCAACAATTGCTACATGGCATGTACAAGCAGGCGACGCAGTAACTCGCGATCAAAACTTAGTAGATATTGAAACTGATAAAGTGGTACTTGAGGTTGTTGCTCAAGAAGACGGTATCATGGGTGAAATAATCCACGGCGAAGGCGACACTGTATTAGGCGAGCAAGTAATTGGCTCGGTTAAAGCGGGCGGCGCTCCAGCAGCACCAGCTAAAAAAGCAGACGCAGCTGCACCAGCAGCAAGTGAGTCAAACGACAGCTCTGATGTGTTAACACCTTCAGTACGTCGTTTAATTGCTGAAAAAGGCCTAGACGCTGCAAAAATTAAAGGCACGGGTAAAAACGGTCGTGTAACTAAAGAAGACGTAGATACTTTCTTAAAAGCACCTGCACCAGCGGCAAAAGCAGCACCAGCGGCAGCACCTGCAGCAGCAATGGGCGATCGTACACAAAAACGTGTTCCTATGACGCGTTTACGTAAAACAATTGCTAAGCGCTTACTTGAAGCGAAAAACTCAACTGCAATGTTAACAACATTCAACGAAGTGAACATGGAACCTATCATGAGCCTTCGTAAGCAGTATCAAGAAGTGTTTGAAAAGCGCCACGGTATTCGTCTAGGTTTCATGTCTTTCTACGTGAAAGCGGTAACTGAAGCACTTAAGCGCTTCCCAGATGTTAATGCATCAATTGATGGTGACGATATTGTTTATCACAACTACTTCGACATCAGCATCGCTGTATCTACACCTCGTGGTCTAGTAACGCCAGTACTTAAAGATTGTGACAAGTTATCAGTTGCAGAAATCGAAAAAGGTATTCGTGAACTAGCACTAAAAGGTCGTGATGGTAAGCTAACACTTGATGATATGACAGGTGGTAACTTCACTATTACAAATGGCGGCGTATTTGGTTCTTTACTATCTACTCCTATCATTAATTTACCGCAGTCTTCAATTTTGGGTATGCATAAAATCCAAGATCGTCCAATGGCTGTAAACGGTAAAGTAGAAATACTTCCTATGATGTATTTAGCACTTTCTTATGACCATCGCATCATTGATGGCAAAGAATCTGTTGGCTTCTTAGTAACAATTAAAGAGTTACTTGAAGATCCAACACGCTTATTACTGGATGTTTAATTTAGTTGTATGAAATGTAAGCTGTGAATGAACATTCACAGCTTTTTTTTTGCGCCTTTGGTCATACTGGGGTTTTCATGTTAAGCCTTGGGATCTATACTATGGTCGCAATTTGGGATAGTTGTTTATTTGAAAAAATATTCGGCTCTTTTAGTATAAAAATTTGGATAAAGCATCATGAATTTGCATGAGTATCAGGCAAAACAACTTTTTGCCGAATATGGTTTACCAGTTTCTACAGGTTACGCTTGCGATACACCTGAAGAAGCTGCAGCTGCTGCTGAAAAAATTGGCGGCGATATGTGGGTTGTTAAAACTCAGGTTCACGCAGGTGGACGTGGTAAAGCTGGCGGTGTAAAGCTAGTAAAAACTATCGACGAAGTTAAAGCGTTTGCAGCTAACTGGTTAGGTAAAAACCTAGTTACTTACCAAACAGACGAGAAAGGCCAGCCAGTTGCTAAAATTTTAGTAGAAAGCTGTACTGACATCGCCAACGAATTGTACCTAGGTGCAGTTGTTGACCGTGCATCTCGCAAAGTTGTTTTCATGGCGTCTACTGAAGGCGGCGTTGAAATTGAAACTGTTGCTGAAGAAACACCTGAGCTTATCCACAAAGCTGAGATCGACCCATTAGTAGGTCCTCAAGCTTATCAAGCACGTGAACTTGGTTTCAAATTGGGTCTTAACCCAGTACAAATGAAACAGTTTGTTAAGATCTTTATGGGTCTTGGTAAAATGTTCACTGATTTTGATTTCGCATTGCTTGAAATCAACCCGCTTGTGATCACAGACGAAGGTAACCTTCACTGTCTTGACGGCAAAATCGGTATCGATGGTAATGCACTTTACCGTCAGCCTAAAATCCGTGAATTCCACGATCCTTCACAAGAAGATTCACGTGAAGCACATGCAGCAAGCTTTGAGCTTAACTACGTAGCGCTAGATGGCAACGTTGGTTGTATGGTTAACGGTGCAGGCCTAGCAATGGGTACTATGGACATCGTAAACCTACACGGTGGCAAACCTGCTAACTTCCTAGATGTTGGCGGCGGCGCGACTAAAGAACGTGTTTCTGAAGCATTCAAAATCATTCTTTCTGATGATAATGTTAAAGCTGTTTTAGTTAACATCTTTGGCGGCATCGTACGTTGTGACATGATTGCTGAAGGCATCATTGGCGCAGTTAAAGAAGTAGGCGTAAACGTACCAGTAGTTGTACGTTTAGAAGGTACTAACGCTGAACTAGGCCGTGAAGTTCTTAAAAACTCTGGTCTAGACATCATCGCTGCTGAATCACTAACAGACGCTGCTGAAAAAGTAGTTGCTGCTGCGGAGGGCAAATAATGTCTGTATTAATCAATAAAGATACAAAAGTTATCTGTCAAGGTTTCACCGGTGGCCAAGGTACTTTCCACTCAGAGCAAGCGCTTGAGTACGGTACACAAATGGTTGGTGGCGTAAGCCCAGGTAAAGGCGGTCAAACGCACCTTGGTCTTCCTGTATTCAATACAGTGCGTGAAGCAGTACAAGAAACTGGCGCAACTGCGTCTGTTATCTATGTACCAGCACCTTTTTGTAAAGATGCAATCTTAGAAGCAATCGATGCAGGCATCGAGCTGATTGTTTGTATCACTGAAGGTATTCCTACACTTGATATGGTTGATGTTAAAATCAAACTAGATCAAACAGGTACACGTATGATCGGTCCTAACTGCCCAGGTGTTATTACTCCTGGTGAAACTAAGATTGGTATCATGCCTGGTCATATCCACAAACCTGGTAAAGTAGGTATTGTTTCTCGCTCTGGTACATTAACGTACGAAGCAGTTAAGCAAACTACTGATGCTGGTTTTGGTCAGTCTACATGTGTTGGTATTGGTGGCGACCCAATTCCAGGTACTAACTTTATCGACGTTTTAGAAATGTTCGAAAAAGATCCACAAACTGAAGCGATCGTAATGATCGGTGAAATTGGTGGTACTGCAGAAGAAGAAGCTGCAGAGTACATCAAAGCACACGTTACTAAACCTGTAGTATCTTACATTGCTGGTGTTACTGCACCAGAAGGTAAGCGTATGGGTCACGCTGGCGCAATCATTGCCGGTGGTAAAGGTACTGCTGATGAGAAATTTGCTGCACTAGAAGCTGCGGGCGTAAAAACTGTACGTTCACTTGCTGATATCGGTAAAGCACTTAAAGAGAAAACAGGCTGGTAATCGCTTTTTTGCTCTAAAAAGGCTCGCTAATGCGATAATGCCAGTCAGTTAACACTGACTGGCTTTTTTTTATACGGATATTTAGATGGTTTCTTTTTCACACATCGTGGAAAGCGGCGCTCATGACGCCTTGTCGGTAACTGAAATAGCGTCAGCGTTTCTAATAAATGCTCATAGTGTTTTGGTAAATTTCCCGGACTGGTCAGTGGGATAGTTAACAGAAATACGTTGATATGCCTTGAACAATGAGAAAAACTCAGTTGATTTGGCCATACTTCCAGTAACTCTGCGGCCTCACGCATGGCTATTCTTATAATATTGTAGGCAATTAGTAACCCCCACAACTCTTGCCTTATCATATCCGGCCTTTTTGAGCGTAGGATATAGTTTGAGTGCAGCATCGTTTGTTTTATTTCTCGATATCCTATTTCTATTTCCCATCGATGCATGTACAAATCAGCTATTTCTTTTGATGGGTAACGCATTACATCAAGCATTGATGTAAGAATCTGATACTGCTTATTATTATGCGTGTAAGTAAGCAGCCGAGCTTCTATAAACTCTGGCAAGTCAGTAAACTTTTTTCGCGCTTGGGGCGATGTTTTAAGACGCACTAACTGGTCATTTTTACTCATTTTCTTTATGGTATCAACCGTTAAGCCTTTTCTGACAGGTATCATCCAGTGTCTTTCAGTCCCTGCTTGATGCCAACGATGCAAAAGCCCTAATGAATAATAACCGCGATCAAATAAGGTTAATGAATTATCCGGTGTGCCTTCAATGAGCTCTTCAGCGAGTGTCATTTCCCCTTGATGCTGCCCGTTAAAAGCACAATTAATGAGTTGATGACTCGTTAGCTCCATGTGGCATACCATCCGAATTTGAGGATAGGTATTTTCACCATACTGGGTTGAGCCACACCCAAATACGTCTTTATTCTCTGGCGTATCATGTGTACGAAAGACAACCCCATCAACAGCTAATAGATTTAAGCCACAAAATGTATCAAAGTGGGCATGGTTATAATGCCGTGACGCCATCATCTTGAAGACCTGCTCGACAGCACCTTCACCTAAACGTTGTCTCGCTTGAACCATGGCACTAGGGGCAACTAGTTTCCCTTTACCTGGTAAGGCGATGTCCATTTTAGAGGCTATATCCCAAACAGATTCATGACGAAATAAACTCATACCAATCACAGACCAAACGACAGCATCGAGTGGTAAGCGACGTTTACGAACGGTGGCGACACCCGATTTTTCAAAAGCTTGGTTAAGTAATTCGGGATCTAAGATGCCAGATAAGTTATCAAGCGCTGTAAATTCCTCGGCAGATGAGAAAGTGGTCGAAAGAGCTGTTTGAATATCCATAAAAAATCCGTAATTAGCGAAACTAATTACGGATTATTCACGATCATTTAGATCGGTCAACCGATCAATTAACCTTAACTGATCGGCATTACGCTAATGCGAGCCTTTTTGTTATCTGCACTTTTACTTTTACATTTAGTATAGGTAGCTTATATGCTGATAAAACCGCACTGATAAATCTTGGCGTTGTTTATTTATAGCTAACTCATCGCACAAAGTATGAATCGTTTTCTCTACTTGATTCATAAACCGCCCATAGCCCATTTCATTATTATTATGCTGCGCAGCTACCACTACAAAATGCAGTGTTTCTACTAATTTATCTTCATTAAATAGCGCTTTAATTTGCACTTGATCTGTCTCTATGTCAAAGCTTAACTTTTGTAATTCTTGATTACCGTCATTTTTATCAATGCTGCTATTACGAATAATTGGTATAGCGCCATTAGCAACCATAGCCCCGTGGGTTAACTTATTGGTATTACAAATTTGGGTAAATAAATCGGTAAAGTATGTATAAAATTGCTTAAAATCACGATTATTTATTTGTGTTTGAAATTGTGTTTTGATTGCTCGTGACACTGGAATAGCGAAGGTTGCATAGCTCATTTGGGCATGATCACTGGGAATATTACACTGCCTTGACTGGTAGCGAGGGTAGAGGCTACGCAGTTTATAACCGTAGGTTTGTTTATTGCCTTTATCTTTAGCAAATAAGTCATAGGTTAAATGTTGATGATCGCGCAGTTTAAACAGTGGTTGTTCTAAAAATAACTGCTGTTGTAAATTATTTAATACCTTTTGTACTTTGCTATGAAACAGTGCTGAATTTGCACGCAGATCGTCACCGGTTGCTAAAAATAACAGCCTGATTTTTTTACTGGCTATATTTTCAGTATAGTACGCTTTATGTGCTTCGTGGTAGCGAGGGTTATAAAAAAACAACATTTGTTTATTCGTTTCAAGCTGATACGACTCATCGTTAAAGCGTACTACAGGTAGTTTGTCGTTCGCTAATAAATGCACATTGTGTAAGCCAAGCTCATCACAGCAAGAAAAAAGCTCACGTGCTATACGCTCATAACAACAGTTAATATTACTAAAGTTTTTATAAAAATCAGTGGTAGGGGTTATTTCAGCTAAAAGGTAGTGATTGGTACGGGCATTGGTTGGAATATAAACACGGTGTTGATTTTGTATAGCCATCATGGTTCCTTTAAGTCAGGTTATTTGCTTACTATAATGGCCTTTGATGACGTTATTATTGCGCTAAAACAAAGTTTATTCATTAACTGACTCGTTACTGAATTAAAGTTAACCAAGATCTAAAATAAACCTTAATCTATTGCTGTATGTTAGTGTATGTTTTTGTAATAATGCATTAGTTTTGTTATCACGCACTATTTTGAGGATCATACTCCTATGGCGGAAATCGAGAATCGCCCAAGTAATTTTATTAGAACCCGCATTGACCAAGATTTAGCAAGTGGAAAGCATGCGTCTACGCATACTCGTTTTCCACCCGAACCAAATGGTTTTTTACACATTGGCCATGCAAAATCAATTTGTTTAAATTTTGGCATCGCAAAAGACTATAACGGTTTATGTAACTTACGCTTTGACGATACAAACCCAGAAAAAGAAGATATTAACTACGTTAATTCTATTAAAGAAGACGTGCAGTGGTTAGGCTTTAATTGGGATGGCGAAATTAAATACTCGTCTAATTACTTCGATATATTATACGATTATGCAGTTGAGCTAATAAATAAAGGCTTAGCGTATGTGTGCTTTTTAACGGCAGATCAAGCCCGTGAATACCGTGGCACATTAAAAGAGCCGGGTAAAAACAGTCCATACCGCGATACAGCAAGTGATGAGAACCTCGCGTTATTTGAAAAAATGCGTAATGGCGAGTTTAAAGAAGGCGAGTGTGTACTGCGCGCTAAAATTGATATGGCAAGCTCATTTATGGTGCTTCGCGATCCTATTATTTATCGTGTACGCTTTGCTCATCATCATCAAACTGCAGATAAGTGGTGCATTTACCCAATGTACGACTTTACTCACTGTATTTCTGATGCGCTAGAAGGTATTACTCATTCATTGTGTACACTGGAGTTTCAAGATAACCGTCGTTTATACGACTGGGTACTTGATAACATCAGTTTAGAGTGTCATCCACAGCAAATTGAGTTTTCACGCTTAAACCTAGAGTACACTATTATGTCTAAGCGCAAGCTCAGCGACTTAGTAGTGAATAATCATGTAGAAGGGTGGGATGATCCACGTATGCCTACGATTGCAGGCTTACGTCGTCGTGGTTATACCCCAGCCTCCATTCGTGAGTTCTGCTTACGTATTGGTGTAACCAAACAAGAAAACATGGTTGAAATGGGCATGCTTGAAGCCTGTATCCGTGAAGATCTTAACGAAAATGCACCACGTGCAATGGCGGTACTTGATCCCGTTAAAATCGTTATTGAAAACTATGATGCTGATAAAGTTGAAACCTTATCTGTGGCTAATCACCCAAATAAAGAAGAAATGGGTCGCCGTGATGTGCCATTCACACGTGAAATTTATATTGAACGTGAAGACTTTAAAGAAGAAGCTAATAACAAGTTCAAACGTTTAGTACTTGATAAAGAAGTACGCTTACGCGGCGCTTATGTAATTAAAGCACAGCGTGTTGAAAAAGATGAAAATGGTGAAATTACCACTATTTACTGTACTTTTGACCCAGAAACGCTAGGTAAAAACCCAAGTGATGGTCGTAAAGTTAAAGGGGTTATTCATTGGGTATCGGCAAGTGAAGCGATTACAGCAGAAGTACGTTTGTATGACCGTTTATTTAGCGTACCAAACCCAGCAGCAGCCGATGAGTTTGAAAGCACCTTAAACCCTGACTCATTAGTTATTTTAACGAATGCTAAGTTAGAGCCATCGTTGGCTAATTCAGCAGCCGAGCAAGGTTTTCAGTTTGAACGTACTGGCTATTTTTCGCGAGATTCAAAAGCGAAAAACATAGTATTTAATCAAACAGTGGGTCTGCGTGACTCATGGTCAAAAACTCAGTAAAGGTTAACGCCTCAGTACTCATTATTACCTAGGAAGTGTTAGTAATGAGTACTGGGAATTTTACTGACAAAAAAACCTGCATTAAGCAGGTTTTTTTTGTTTATAATACAAGCTTAACTTATATTATTAGCAAAATTTTTGCACGCTTCTTTGTCTTCGCATTCACCATACAAATATAAAGAATGATTGGTTAATTTAATACCATTTCTTTCAGCAACTTCAAGTTGGCGACGTTCAATAACATCATCTTCAAACTCAACCACTTTACCACATTTTAGACATACTAAGTGGTCATGGTGAGTGCTGGTTGCAAGTTCAAATACTGATTTACCACCTTCAAAGTGATGGCGAGTAACAATACCAGCGTCATCAAATTGATTAAGTACGCGATATACAGTTGCAAGACCGATTTCTTCACCCAAATCTAGAAGAATTTTATAAACATCCTCAGCACTAATATGCTGGTTATCAGGTGATTGTAAAATCTCTAAAATCTTAATTCGCGGTAAAGTAACCTTTAAACCGGCTTTTTTTAATTCCAAATTATGATCAGTCATTAAATCTGTCTCAATTTTGTTTGGTTATACTAGACACCTTGCAAGGATGTACACGAATAGATGTACACGACACATCAACCGGTAAGGGTAACGTGCCTAGCTACTAAGTGCAAAGGTCAAAGCTAATAAATACCGATAAAAGCGCATTTACTAATATATTGCTACTAATTTAAGCAAAAACCAAGAAAAAATAAAGTTAATCAGCAAGTTCGCTTAAACACATTTCTTCATAAACTTGCGCAGACCAGGCTTTAACACGCTGCTCAGTGAGTTCTGGTTGACGGTCTTCATCGATACCTAAACCAACAAAATGTTTGTCATCAGCAATACCTTTAGATGCTTCAAAGTTATAACTTTCACTTGGCCAATGACCAACCACAATAGCACCACGTTCAGTAACTATATCGTTAATCATGCCCATTGCATCTAAAAAGTACTCTGCGTAGTCTTCTTGGTCACCACAACCAAAAATAGCAACCAGCTTACCTTCAAAGTCTACTTCTTCAAGCTCAGGAAAAAAATCATCCCAATCACATTGCGCTTCGCCATAATACCAAGTAGGAATACCAAATAAGATTAAATCAAATTCCGCAATCTCTTCTTTAGAGCTTTTTGCAATATCATGTACAGCTACGAGCTTTTTACCCAATTCTTTTTGGATCATTTTTGCTACGTGTTCTGTATTACCTGTGTCACTTCCGAAAAAAATGCCTACACTTGCCATGGATTAAACCTTTTATCTATCAATAGCCAATCTTTCTTGTAAAATTGTTTCAATCAACACACTGCGGCTAATATTTTGTGCATCTGCCATATCACTAAGTGCCTGATATAACTGTGAAGAAACTTTAAATTCAACACGCTTTAAACCACGTGCTTTATCTCTTTTTATTTGATTACGTTTATTAACCTTTAACTGCATATCCCGTGGAAGGGGATTGGTTTTAGGTCTACCTGGGCGTTTTTCGTATTCAAATAAATCGAGCGTTGTTCTATCTGTTTCTGACTTGGCCATGCTTAACCTACACCTGCGCCTTGCCAAAATACTTGAATAAGTCCTTTAGCAATAAAGCCAGAACACCCTAAAAAGAGTACAGCCCAAACAATGTAACGACCAAACTTGGGTACATTGCCGCTTTTTAGTACGTCTTTAATTGCCATACCGATAAATATAAAAATACCGGCTAAGCCAAAATACAACCCTAAGGTATCAAATTCGTTAATTAACTGACTGACCATCAACGTGTAACCTTTAAATTAAACGGCGCATACTATAGCATATAAATATACGACTTTTTAGTACGCAAAATCAAAAACAGGCGATTAAAATGAGTTTAAATCGCAGTTAAAAAGTCATTTATTGCTTTATTCACTGCTAATGGCTTTTGCGCATGCAACCAGTGGCCAGCACCGTGAATTATTTTGGCACTGGCATTACTAAAGCGCGCATTAATAGCCGCTCTATGCTCAGCTAATATATAGTCAGAATCATTACCTTTAATAAATAGAGTGTCGCACAAACAAGAATTATTTTCATTAACATTGTCGGTAATTATCGAATAATTTTTATCAAGACTCAATAAATTAAACCGCCATGCAAAATTGCCTTCATCGTTTTTAGCTAAGCTTTTTAATAAAAACTGACGCACACCCATCTCGTCTATAAAAGGCTGCATAATTGCATCGGCATGCTTTCTATCTGTAATAGATTCGTTTGCAACCGCTTTAAGCGCTTGAATAATTTTAGTGTGACGAGCAGGGTAACTAACAGGTGCTATATCAAGCACAATTAATTTATTAACGTGCTCAGGATGGGTTAATGCCAATTCCATTGCTACTTTTCCGCCCATAGAGTGGCCTATAATGTGCGCTTTATCTATGTTCAAATGTGTTAATAATTCAATAATATCTTGGGCCATTGCCGCATAAGTCATTGTATCGCTATGGGGCGATTTGCCATGGTTACGTAAATCGACATTGGTTACGGTATAAAATTCACTAAGGGGTTTTGCGATCACGTTTAAGTTCTCTAATGATCCAAAAAGCCCATGAATTAAAATAACATGTGGGCCTTGCCCTTGTTGCTTATAATTTAACTGCATATTAGCCTCAGTGTAAAATTCGCCATAGTGTGACGAGCATTTGCTTAAAAAGCAAAAAATACAGTCACAAAATATAATATTGGGCTGTAGCCTGTTTTATCAACAATATTTAGCTATTTAATCGTGCTAAATAGTAATTTAAATAGCGCACATAAGTAATTTAAAATATATGTTTACAGCGGGGTTTGTTGTAACTCGCATTTCTAACTGGTTTGGGTATAATCACACGGAAAGAAAAATGTGGCCGTAATGACAGGAAGAACATGAAACAAATCGACATAGACGACGAGTTATATCAGTATATTGCCAGCAATACGCAAAGTATTGGTGAGAGCGCATCCACTATTTTACGTCGTTTATTAAATCTGAGCGGCGAAAAAATTCAGACCGCAAACGTAGAGCTTAATCAAAATAATCAAACAACTACCTTGCCTAAAATTCCCCCTGTAGCAGAGCAAACACCTGCGCTTGCTGCTAAGCCAAGTGCAGTAGCTGAGAAGTCTGTGCAGCAAAAAAATG
This sequence comes from Pseudoalteromonas sp. JB197, assembly GCF_002332205.1. NCBI lineage: Bacteria > Pseudomonadati > Pseudomonadota > Gammaproteobacteria > Alteromonadales > Pseudoalteromonadaceae > Pseudoalteromonas > Pseudoalteromonas sp. JB197. Next base: position 1,386,359 of record NZ_NRGZ01000001.1, on the reverse strand, counting down.
CGAATGTATTTAATGTATTAAATAAAGAAGAGTTGGCAATGCAGAAAGGCGTTGTGGGTCGGTTTTTATTTATTTTAAGTGCATTTTACCGTACCCATAAAACTGACTTTCGCGCCGTATTAGATATCAAAGGCCGTGATCGCGTTTACTTTGCTACTAGCAAAGAAGACTTAGTTAATAGTGGTAGCAGTATGAACCCTAAAAACATCACCGACAGTGAGTACTGGGTAATGACAAACTCTAACACTACACGTAAAAAAATGATGCTTCATGAAGTTGCTTTGTGTTTAGGTTATAGCACAGAACAAGCTGAAAAAATTCGCGACTACCTGTAAGGAAATACTATGGCTATTCATCCAGGTGCGGGCAAACCAGCTCCACAATCGGTATTAATAAATGTACCTAAATTAGTATCTGCGTATTATTTAAATGAGCCAGACCTTGAGCAGAATCCAGAGCATTGTGTTGCATTTGGTACATCAGGGCATCGTGGTTGCTCCTACGATGTTAAATTTAACGAGTCGCACATACTCTCTATTACTCAAGCTATTTGTGACTACAGAAAACAAAACGATATTTTTGGCCCGTTATTTTTAGGAAAAGACACCCACGCTTTAAGTGAAGCGGCCTTTAATTCGGCAATAGAAGTATTAGTAGCCAACGAAGTGCAAGTGATCACCCAAGACGATGGTGACTTTACTCCAACACCTGTAATTAGCCACGCTATTGTAAGTTACAACAAGCTGCACCCAAATGAATTAGCCGACGGTATTGTAGTTACGCCTTCGCATAACCCACCAGAGGATGGCGGGTTTAAATACAACCCACCCGATGGCGGGCCTGCCGATACCGACGTGACTAAATGGATAGAAGACAGAGCTAATCAGTTATTACTAGAGGACTTAGTTGAAGTGGAATTATTTCCGTTTGCTAAAGCCTCGCGCTCAGGGTTTATTAAATACCAAGACTTAATGACCCCGTATATTAATGATCTAGAAAATATTGTTAATTTAAAAGCGATTAGCGAAGCGGGTATCAAAATTGGCGTTGATCCGCTGGGCGGCTCAGGCATTAATTTTTGGCCGGTTATCGCTAAAAAATATAATTTAGACATTAGCGTTGTAAATGATGTTGTTGATCCTCGTTTTGCATTTATGCCACTTGATAAAGATGGCAAAATTCGTATGGATTGCTCATCACCTTATTCAATGGCCAACCTTATTGCGCTTAAAGATGATTTTGATATTGCCATTGGTAACGATCCAGATTACGACCGCCATGGCATAGTAACGCCAGATGGTTTAATGAACCCTAATCACTTTTTAGCGGTTGCGATTGATTATTTGCTTAAAAATCGAGACTGGAACGCAAATGTGCAAATTGGCAAAACGTTAGTTTCCAGCTCCATGATCGACAAAGTTACTGAGCGTAATGGCCGTAAAGTAAAAGAAGTACCGGTTGGCTTTAAATGGTTTGTTGAAGGGTTAAATAAAGGTAAGTTAGCCTTTGGCGGCGAAGAAAGTGCTGGCGCCGCATTTTTACGTTTTGATGGCAGTGTTTGGTGTACCGACAAAGATGGCTTTATTATGGGCTTATTAGCGGCCGAAATACTTGCTGTTACCGGTAAAACACCGTCTGCTCTTTATAAAGAGTTAGAGCAAGAATTTGGCTCGCCGCTTTATAAACGTATAGACGCACCGGCTACAAGCACGCAAAAATCGCGTTTAAAAGCCCTCAGTGCCGACGACGTTAAAGCCGATACACTCGCAGGTGAACCTATTTTACAAAAGCTAACCCATGCGCCAGGTAATAATGCGCCAATTGGTGGTTTAAAAGTAGTTACCGAAAGTGGTTGGTTTGCAGCGCGTCCATCGGGTACTGAAGATATATACAAAATTTACCTTGAGTCGTTTAAAGGTGAAGCGCATTTAGCACTACTTGAAAAAGAAGCTAAAAAGCTAGTAGACTCAGTTATTAGCTAATATCGCTTATATTACTTAAAAACGGCTGATTTAATCAGCCGTTTTTGTTTTTAATTGCATAATAATAATTTCAATTTTACAAAGGGCTTTTATCCATATGTCAGCCACTACTCCAGATTACATCGAAGAATTAAAACAAACTGGCGACTTTTTGACGCTAAGCCGCAATAACGAATGGCACTTAGCCGCAGGGGAGTTCACCCTCAATAATGGCACCGTAGTTACTATTCATGATACCGGTGTTATAGAGTTTCAACCGGCCACTGTTTCAAGCAAAGACGTAGTGTACTCAAGTGCAGTGCACGGAAACGAAACCGCACCAATCGAAATATGCGACGAATTAATTAAACAAATAATCGCCGGTGAGCTGCTCTTAAAGCAGCGCGCTTTATTTATTTTTGGTAATCCGCAATCAATTAATATTGGTTTGCGTTTTGTAGAAGAAAACCTTAACAGGTTGTTTAATGGCCACCATAGTGTAGACGGCGTACCAATGAATAACGAACGTACCCGTGCAGCCAAATTAGAGCAGTACGTAAGTGACTTTTTTAGCCGAGGCGAGCAAGGTAGCAGCCGCTGCCATTACGATTTACATACTGCAATTCGTGGCTCTAAAAACGAAAAGTTTGCAGTGTATCCCTATTTACATGGTAAACCGTGGAAAAAGTCGCAATTACAGTTTTTATTAAGTTGTGGGGTAAATACCGTATTAATGATGAAATCCCCAGCAACCACCTTTAGTTATTATTCATCATTTGTGCATGGTGCCGATTCGTTTACGGTCGAGCTTGGCCAAGTTAAGCCCTTTGGTGAGAATGACATGAGCCGCTTTGCAAAAACCAAACAAACACTCACTGCATTAATTAGCCAAGATAAGGTTGAATATCCAGAATTTAATGCAGATGAATTCGAGTTGTTTACTGTGCACCGCACCATAAATAGAACGCAGAATGAATTTAGTTTTCCATTTTCAGATCAGGCCGAAAACTTCACAGGTTTTGCCAAGGGTGAGTTGTTAGCTACTGATGGCGATACACCTTACTACGCCGATGTGCAAGGAGAAGCGATTATTTTCCCCAATGCAAACGTAGCTATTGGCCAGCGAGCGCTGTTAACCGTTGTGCCAATGGCGATAGACAGTAATTTTATTTAAAATAGCTGATCAGACCACTTGTTGTAATAAGTTAACTATATGATTAATAAATAGTAAAATATCTGTATAGTTAACTTGCCATTTTTATACTCACTATTTAGTTTTGTTTCGTCACAGATTTGTTGAATAACACTTTACGTTAACGTAAAGTGTCGGCAGCTTTAATTAAAGACAGTGCGGATGTTGCAAAGTTTATTCGCAGCAATCAACCCACAATAATAATTTAATGGGCACTGTTTTATCGACAACAAAAGAAGGTAGGTTATGAGTAATCCAAATAACGTATCGCTGAATATTAACCATAAGCTTGAGTTTATCGATGGCAATGCGTTAACTATTCCAACCCTTAGTATTTTAACTGAGGACGGCGAGATTCATCCAGGTGCAACCGCACCCGACATTTCAAAACATACCGCAATTAAATTATACGAAACCATGCGCTTTATACGTTTGTTAGATGAGCGCATGCAAGGTGCACAGCGCCAAGGCCGCATTAGCTTTTATATGCAATGTTTAGGTGAAGAAGCTGCAGTAACAGCCTCTGCAGCTGCGCTTGATCAAAATGATATGATTATGGCTCAGTACCGTGAACAAGCGGCGCTTCACTATCGTGGTTTTACGCTTGATCAGTTTATGAACCAAATGTTTTCTAATGAACTGGATTTAGGCAAAGGCCGCCAAATGCCGATTCATTATGGTTCTAAAGCATTAAACTATATGACCATATCATCGCCATTAGGAACACAAATTCCACAAGCGACTGGCTACGCTTATGGTCAAAAAATTAAACATATAGATGCTAAAACAGGTGAGCTTGCCAGCACTATAGATAACATCACTATTTGTTATTTTGGTGAAGGCGCAGCGTCTGAAGGGGACTTTCATGCCGGTGTAAATATGGCTGCAGTGCATCAAGCGCCGGTAATATTTTTTGCCCGTAATAATGGTTATGCTATTTCGACCCCTGCAGATGAGCAGTTTAAAGGTGACGGCATTGCTTCTCGTGGCGTTGGTTACGGTATTAAAACAATTCGTGTTGATGGCACAGATGCCCTTGCAGTGTATGCGGCAACTAAAAAAGCCCGTGAAATTGCAGTGAGCACAGGCGAGCCAATTTTAATTGAATCAATTGCTTATCGCTTAGGTGCGCATTCGACCTCAGACGATCCAAGTGGTTATCGCTCTAAAGATGAAGAAGCTAATCATCAAGTATGCCCAATCGACAAGTTTAGAAAATGGCTAATTAAGCAAGACTGGCTAAACGAAGGCGACGATGTAAAAGCTAAAGAATCAATTCGTGAAGAAATTTTAGCTGCGCTAAAACGTGCCGAAGTAGTGGCAAAGCCAGCTTTAGAAGAATTAATATCAGATGTTTACGATACCCCAATTCCATCATTGCAACGCCAATATGAGCAACTAAAAGCGCATATAAAACTGCATCCAGATGCCTACCCAGTTACAGCAGGGAGAATTAAGTAATGGCTAAAATGAACATGCTACACGCAATTAATTCTGCACTTGACATTACTATGGCAGAGCATCCACAAGCCTGTATTTTTGGCGAAGATGTGGGTTACTTTGGTGGTGTATTTAGAGCAACTTCAGGCTTACAAGAAAAGTACGGTAAACACCGTGTATTTAATACCCCGCTTACAGAGCAAGGTATTTTAGGTTTTGCGAATGGTTTAGCGGCTTTTGGCGCTCCAGCGCTGGCAGAAATTCAGTTTGCAGATTATATATTTCCAGCCTTTGACCAAATAGTTAATGAATCAGCTAAATTTCGCTACCGCAGTGGTAATGAGTTTAATGTGGGTAATTTAACTATTCGTACACCTTACGGCGGCGGAATTGCAGGGGGCTTGTATCATTCACAATCACCCGAGGCTTACTTTGCACATACACCAGGCTTAAAAGTGATTGTGCCGCGTAACCCGTACCAAGCAAAAGGCTTATTACGCGCGGCAATCAAAGATGACAACCCGGTATTGTTTTTTGAACCAAAACGCTTATATCGCGCATCAATCGGCGAAGTGCCAGAAGAAGATTACACCATTGAGCTTGGAAAAGCCGAGGTAGTACAGCAAGGTACAGACGTGACCTTACTTGCGTGGGGCGCGCAAATGGAAATAATAGAAGACGCCGCCAAACAAGCAAGTGAACAAGGCATTAGCTGCGAAGTAATTGATTTACGCAGTATTTTACCATGGGATGTAGAGGCAATTGCACAGTCGGTGACTAAAACTGGACGCTTGATTGTTAGCCACGAAGCGCCAATTACTAATGGCTTTGGTGCAGAAATAGCGGCAACCATTGGTCAAGAATGTTTCCTACATTTAGAATCGCCAATTATGCGCGTGTGTGGCTTAGATACGCCGTATCCGTTAGCGCTTGAAAAAGAATATGTACCGGATGCATTAAAAGTATTGGCCGCAATTAAACAATCAATGGATTTTTAGGGGATACCATGGCTAAAGATTTTATATTACCCGATATTGGTGAAGGCATAGTTGAATGCGAAGTTGTTGAATGGCTTGTGGCAGAAGGTGACACTGTGGCTGAAGATCAGCCTATTTGTGATGTAATGACAGACAAGGCATTAGTGCAAATACCCGCTGTACATGATGGGGTAATTACCAAGCTTTATTATCAAAAAGGTGAAATTGCCAAGGTTCATGGGCCATTATTTGCTATGAATGTAAGTGGTGAAGCAGTTAGCGAAGAAGCTGATGCAGCACCTGAAAAAGCAGCTCAAACGGTTGTCAGTAATAATAGCAGCGAGCACTTAGAAGATTTTATTTTGCCAGATATAGGCGAAGGTATTGTTGAGTGTGAAATTGTTGACTGGTTAGTTGCCGAAGGTGAAGAAATAGTTGAGGATCAAGCGGTTTGTGATGTAATGACAGACAAAGCCTTGGTACAAATACCGGCAAAATATACTGGTGTTGTAAATAAGCTGTATTATCAAAAAGGTGAAATAGCCAAAGTGCACAGCCCGTTATTTCAAATGACGGTAGCAGGGCGTACAGCTAAAGCCGATGCAGATATAAATCAAGCAGTGGTAAAAGCACAAACTAATGCAGCAGATAAACCAGCGGCTATTAAAGCTGAGCAAACAACTAAAATTGTGAATAAAAAAGCAGTTGCATCGCCAGCGGTTCGTCGTAAAGCACGCGAGCTTGATGTTGATTTAACCTGTGTACCGGGCAGTGGTAAAAATGGCCGTATTTATAAACAAGACATAGAAGAGTTTGTAAAAGGCGAAGTTCCTAACACTATCGATACCTCACCATTGCACAGTGGCAATGAGCAAAGAGCATCAGCTACACACTCAGGTGGTACACGTGTAGAGCCAATTAAAGGCATAAAAGCGGCAATGGCTAAACAAATGGTGGCGTCGGTTTCGACCATTCCACACTTTACCTTTAGTGATGAAGTAGACTTAACTAAGCTAATTGCGCTTCGCTCTAGTTTAAAAGAGCAGTATAAAGCGCAAGGTATTAAACTAACCATGATGCCGTTTTTTGTTAAAGCATTATCGCTTGCAATGAAAGAGTACCCAGTACTTAACTCTAAAGTAAATGATGAGTGCAGCGAGCTTACCTATTATAACGATCATAATATTGGAATTGCAGTTGACTCAAAAATAGGTTTATTAGTGCCTAATATTAAATCGTGTCAGAGCAAAAGTATTGTAGAAGTTGCAAACGATTTAACCCGTTTAACCGACTCAGCGCGAGAAGGTCGTGTTGCGCCAGATGATTTGAAAGGCGGTACTATTAGTATTTCAAATATTGGTGCAATTGGCGGCACTATTGCGACGCCTATTATTAATAAACCAGAGGTGGCTATTGTTGCTTTGGGCAAATTACAGCACTTACCGCGTTTTGATGAAAACGGCCAAGTGGTAAGCAAAGCTATAATGCAGGTGAGCTGGTCTGGCGATCATCGCGTGATTGATGGTGGCACTATTGCCCGTTTTAATAACCTTTGGAAATCGTACTTAGAAAATCCATCGGTAATGATGATGGCGATGAGCTAAACATACGCGCTTATTGTTATTAAAAAAACCAGCTTCGGCTGGTTTTTTGTTTACTGTATTTAAAAGTATTATTTACTCACCAAAAATATAAACCATAACCCACGGCTAAAGCCGGTATTGCAGTATAAAAAGTTGCTATGAGCGCGGCTTTTGGTGCCATTGCTATGGCAGGAAACAGCGCATCGCCATCGTTAGAAATAGCATTTGCAGTTAAAGCACTAAATGGAATAATACCTTGAATGTACAAAGTGGTAACAATTATTTGTGGCCTGCAACCGGGTAAAAAACCGATTAATACCGCTATAAGTGGTGCTAAATATGCATAGTGTAAAAACCATGCTTTTAAATCAAGTCCTGCCACATTTACTAATATTTCAAATAACATAAATGACGCAACGACCCACGCAGTTACAAAGTGAGTGTCTTGTAATGCCTTGGTAATATTAGAGGGAGGATTACGCTTACATGCATCGTCTTCTGAGGTGACTTCTTTATAGCTCTCTCCTTTAGACGAATATGCCCAAATACTGACAATAAACAGTGCCATTGCAGCGCCAAAAAAGCTAATAATGTTAGGTATATTAGTACCCCACTTGTTAAAATCAACATTAAACGCAATTAACAAAGCAATAATTAAGCTTGGAACAATAGCAACCATCCATACCGGCTTAGATATTTTAATAATAGCTGTTGGTAGCTGTATAACCTGTTGTTTATGCTGTTGTGGGAGTGGTCGCAAAAAGTCTTTTTTATGAATAGCATTTACTATCAACCCGCTTAAAGTTCCTACAACCAAGCCAATACCCATAATAATTACTCCTTCGGTAGGGCGAGTAGCAAGTAGTAAAAATGCCGCATCACCCATTGTTGCAGCTAAAACCGCGACAATAGCGCCAAAACTGGCTTGGCCTTTTGTAAATTGGGTAACAACAATAATTGCACCACCACAGCCTGGTAATGCACCTAGTATAGATGCAAAAGCAACTTCTAAAATAGGCGACTTAGCGCTTAAATAACTAAGCTCTAATTGTGGTAAACGTGCTATGGCATAGTAGTAAATTAGTAAGGTAGCTGCTACAAAAACACTGACCTGAAAAAATGCGTCACTGAGTGCAGTAATAGTAATAGCGCGTAAATTAGGTAGGGCTAAACACACTAATATAAAGAGTGGTAATAATAAGCGTTTGTTTTGACCCATAAAGCGTTTTGAATTGGCTGTTATAAATCCACTATGTGAGAGTAATTGCATAAAGTGTGGCCTAGTAAGTAACTAAGCTACACTTTATATTGCACTCAAATGATAATTAATATCATTTGAGTGCAATTATATCGATTACTCTATTTGAGTTTTTCGATTAGATAAGATTAAATTACTTACGTTGGAACTCAGAGTTAGTGTTCCACGTTGGCCATTGCTCTTGCTCAGAAATATTAAAACCTACTTTATAAAATAATTGTAGGTCTTGCACCGCGCCCGATAAATCCCATTCATCACGGTAGCGATCGCATGGTTGATGATAACAACCACGCAGTACTAAGCTCATACGCTTACGGTAGTTTGTAGTTTCTTCGTCAAAGGCTTGCGTGCCACCACCTGCGTACATGGCTGGAATGCCCATGTTTGCAAAAGCAAAGTGATCAGAGCGATAGTAACCACCCGAAGAAGGATTAGGATCGCCAGATATTGTTCTGCCTTGCTCAAGCGCAACCGTTGTTAATAAATCATCCATTTGTGATTTACCAATACCTACCACGCTAATATCTTTCACTTTGCCTAATAAATTTAAGCTGTCCATATTAATGTTAGCAACGGTTTTATTGGCAGCAATAACAGGGTTAGCTGCATAATATTTTGACCCTAATAAGCCTTGCTCTTCAGCGGTTACCGCTAAAAAGGTCATTGAACGGCTAGGGTGCTTAGGTAATTTAGTAAAGGCTTCAGCCACTTCAATTAAACCAGCCGTACCGGTAGCATTATCGTGCGCGCCATTAAAAATTTGATCCCCTTTGCGGTTTTTATCAGTGCCTAAGTGATCCCAATGTGCAGAATAAATAACATGTTCATCTGGTTTTTCACTGCCCGGTAAAGTGGCAATAAAGTTATACGAGATAGACTTTTTAATGGTGTTTTTTATCTTTATAGAGGCAGTCAAATCGCCCATATCAACGTGGTAAGCGCCTTTTGCAGCATTGGCTTTTAGTGTATCAAAATCAAGCCCTGCTTTATTAAACAGCTCTTTGGCTACGTCTGTTGTTACCCAGCCTTCAACCGCTACACGGTCCATATTGTTGTTTTCTTTTTGAAAACCAAACTGCTCACCACTCCACGAGTTTTCTACTACAGACCAAGGGTATGAAGCCGGTGCTGTTTCGTGAATAATAATTGCGCCCGCTGCACCTTGACGACTCGCTTCTTCGTATTTATAAGTCCAACGGCCATAATATGTCATGGCATCGCCAGTAAATAAATCAGGGTTTTTAGTTGCAAAGCCCGGATCGTTTACCAGCATTACTACCGTTTTGCCTTTAACATCTAAGCCTTCGTAATCGTTCCAGTTATACTCTGGTGCATTAACGCCGTAACCAACAAATACTAGCTCAGAGTTTTCAATTGCTTGGTTTTCGCTAATGCGACTACTGCCCATTACCATGTCTGTTTTGTATTGGTAGTTTTTACCACCAATTTTTAATACCATGTCTGAGTCTGCTTCAAGCGAAACTAGTGGAACTTCTTGTAAAAAGCTATTGCCATTACCGGGCTTTAAACCCAAGGCTTTAAATTGCGCTGTTAGGTAATCAAGCGTTAGCTTTTCGCCTGGCGATGAAGGGGCACGGCCACCAAATTCATCCGATGCTAACACTTTTACATGCTTAGCAATTTCATCAGCTTGAATACTGTTGTAGCCCTTAGTTACATCATCGGAGGTAATACTTGTTGTAGCGCAGCCCGCTAATACGGCAGCAGTGATAAGGGTAAGAGAGAAATAACGTTTCATATTGGCTCTATTTTTGTTTTAAGATAACCCAGTATATGAAGTTCTATTAATTAGAACCAGTTTTTGCGGTAAACTGTTACAAAATTTAAGGTATAAACTAGTAAGTACAAATAATAATGAAGCGTTTTACTCCCCCAGAAGAATTTCAGCCAAGCTGCTTACAAAGCGGCGCTTTTGAGCATTTGCGTACGTTGTTTAATATACATGAGCAAAAAAATTGGCCTCTGCCTAGCTGGTTTAGCCCACACTTAAACGCAATTAATGCCAATAACTTGGCTATTAGCTTTGTCGATGATGCAAAAATAGATTTTGCTGAGCGTTATTACGAGCAAGTTATTTTTGAAACAGGGCAGGTGCCTACGCGTACTGAAAATTGGCACGACTTATTTGGTGGCTTTATTTGGTGTTTATTTCCTAAAACCAAAGCGCTCATTAATCAACGCCACGTAGCAGATATTGCAGTACATGGCACAAAGCAGCGTACCAAACATCGCAATGCCCTAACCTTATTTGACGAATGCGGTGTTGTACTGGCTATTAGCAATACCCAATGGCAACAGTGGTTGCGCGATCATCAATGGAAAACAGCGTTTGTTGAGCATAGAGCGCAGTGGGGAAAAACCATCAAACCATTTATGTTTGGCCATGCAAATTACGAAATGCTAACTAAACCCTATATTGGTTTAACGGGTAAAGCGTTGTTTGTAACTGTACCCGATGAAATATTTTGTAAAGATTTAGTTACCCAATACCAGTACCTAGATCAAAGACTTTATGAGATGATAAAAACCGATCAGTGTTTAGCCGACAATAAACTCCTTTCACCTTTACCACTACTAGGTGTTCCGGGGTGGCATGAGGACAACACCGACGACACATTTTATAATAATACGGATTACTTTAGAGAAAAACGAAGGATACGAACATGATAGAAGTTATTGGCCTTAAAAAGAAATTTAAGCTAACTAAAGATCATAAAAAAAACAAAGTGGATGAAATAGACCCGCGCGAAGATAAAGATTATTTTCATTCAGTTAGAGATGTTAGCTTTCGTTGTGCAAAAGGCGAAGTACTTGGACTGCTAGGACCAAATGGCGCAGGTAAAACCACCACGTTAAGAATGATTTCTACTGCCTTAAAACCCGATGCCGGCAGTATTACCATTGCCGGTAACGACATAATAAAAAAGCCATTGCTGGGGCGTAAATCGATTGGGTTTCTATCGGGTTCAACCGGCTTATACGGGCGTTTAACCGTAAAAGAAAACATCGAATATTTTGCAAAACTCCATGGCATGAGCAAAAAAGATATTGCAACACGCTGCGAAGAGCTATTTACCTTGCTCGATATGCATAAATTTATAGATAAGCGTGCAGAAAACCTCTCAACCGGAATGAAACAAAAAGCCAATATTGCCCGCGCAGTAGTGCATTATCCTGCTGTAGTGGTTTTAGATGAGCCAACGACCGGGTTAGATATTATAACCACACAAACGGTAATTAACTTTATAAAAGGTTTAAAAGCGCAAGGCACACCGGTTGTTTTTTCAACGCACCACCTAGATGAAGTTGCTTTACTGTGCGATCGCGTAGCAGTGATTAACGAAGGCGTAAGCTGTTTTGATGGCACTGTAGAAGAGTTTAAACAAACAGGTAACAGTGAAGAACTTAACCAAGCGTTTATGAACATATTAACGGAGAAACGTGATGTTTGAAGTATTTAAAAAGGAATTAAGAGAGTTACTACGCGATAAAAAAACGCTCATATTTGTAGTGGCTGTGCCAGTTGCAGTGTTCCCACTTATTTTTGCCGTTGTTGCCTTTATTAGCGCACAAGCAGCTATGGATGCAGAGCAAAAAGTAAATACCTACGCTATTGTAAACGGCGACTATGCGCCAGAGTTTACCGACAAAGTGTTTTACCATAAAAGTTTTGAGCAGTATAAAGGCACTAAAACCTTTAATAGTGTTGCACAGCTTAAAGCCGCAGTGATTGCTGGCGATATTGATATGGGCATTTATTTACCAAGCAATGCACAGCAAACGTTAAATAATGCACAGCAAAGCAAATGGCAGGTAGTGTTTAACGACGCTAAGTCTATTAACTTTTTGTTTCAGCGGGTGAAAGAGCTAGCGCAAGAATACAGCGATGCGTTACAAGTACAAAAGCTGCTTAGTTTTGGCATTGACGAAGCAACGCAAAAAGCAATACTTGAACCAATTGAAGTTGTAAAAGTAGATACCGCCGACAAACGTGAAAACTTAGGTGAAAAAATAGGTGGGTTTTTACCGTACTTATTAGTACCTTTAGTATTAATGGGAGCAACTTATCCTGCCATTGACTTAGGAGCAGGCGAAAAAGAACGTGGCACCCTAGAGACATTATTGTTAACACCTATCACTCGTACACAACTTGTTTTAGGTAAGTTTATTACCCTTTTAACTACTTCAATCGCCTCTACAACCATTACTGTGCTGAGTATGGGAGTGTGGATAGCCTTGGCGATTACTTTTGCGGATCTTGAATTTATTAAAGTTGCATTTAGTAGCTTAGCCGTTTCTGATTTATTAATGATTTTTGTATTACTGTTACCACTGGCGGCTATATTTTCTGCGCTAGCGTTAGCTATTTCAATTTACGCACGTACCTTTAAAGAAGCGCAAAACTACATGACACCGTTATCTCTGGGCGTTATTTTTCCGGTAATAATTGCCTTAATGCCAAATGTGGAACTCACTGTTAAAACAGCGTTTATTCCTGTCACTAATGTAGCGTTAGCAATAAAAGAAATAGTTAAAGGCACAGTAGATTACACGCTAATAGGGCTAATATTTTTAGCTACAGCTATTATTGCCGGTATTTTATTAGCTTTTTGCGTTAAATGGTTTAACCGCGAAGATGTGTTATTTAGATAGTTAATAGACAAAGCTTTAAGTTTTGAAGGCAGCACTCGCTGCCTTTTTCATTTATAAACAAATATAAATAGCGTTTAGTTTATTTCATTAAGAGCAATGGTAGTGGTAGAATACACTTCATAATTTGGCACTCTTTATTGCAAATAAAAGAGGTAAGTAATTAATTTTGAGGTTTATTGTTTCTCAATCTAGACTACTTATGTAAGTACTATAGTGTAGGTAATAGTAAATGTTAAAACGAAATTTTTTATCTAGAGTTGCAAAAAGTAATAAGCGAAATTTATCACACGGCGAAAATAGAGCTAAAACGCGAACTCGAAACTAAAACATTATCGTTAAAAAAACACTTTACCGACAGCGTTAACGCCATTCGATTTTTAGGCTATTTGGAAAAATCGCTTAGCGAGTATATTTTCTGGCTTTATGCGCACCGACGAAAGCATATTACAAGCGCGTTATATAATGCTAGCAGAAGGCGGGCAAGAAGTCGTAAGGGTTGATCGGACCGAGCAAGGCAAAATTACCATACTCGAAGGCGAGCAATTACAACAAAAAGGCCAACGAGATTACGTTATTAAAACCAGTATGCTTGATGAGCACACTGTTTATATTTCACCAATAAATTACAACCGTGAAAATGGTAAAATTCAGCAGCCTTATATCAGTACCTTTCGGGTAGCAAAACCTGTATTTGACAAAAACAAACAGGTTTCTGCGGTTTTAGTTACGAATTATTATGCAGAACAATTATTTAAAAGCCTCACTTTTGAGTCTCCGCAAGGCACTGCAATTTATTTAATGAATAACCAAGGTGAGTTTTTATATCATCCAAACCCAGAGCTGCGCTTTGGGTTTGAGTTTAATAAAAGCAGAACCTGGGAGCAAGAGTCTGTTGGCGCGCAAAATATGGCTGCAGACAAAACGCTGCCGTTAAATAACTACCCACAACAATACACACTGCAAAAGCGTATTTATTTTGGTAATGATATTGCCATGCTGCCACTCGAGCTTGCTGTGAGTGTAGATACGCAAACATTATTAGCAAAAGTGAGCGAGAGACGCCAAAGCTTTATTACTACATTAGCTGTATTTTTTGGTGTGTTTTTAGTTATGACCAGGCTGTATCAGCGCTTTATAAACCGAAAGTTACTTATTAACTCGTTAAAAGAGCAAAATAACACAGTAATAGAAAACTCCTTAGATGCTATTTTTAGCATTTCAGAGTCGGGTAAAGTGGTGCAATTTAATAACACAGCTAAGCAAGTGTTTGGCGATATACTAGAGAGTGATAACGTAAATTTTATTTCTTTATTTACTTTAAATAAAGAAGATGAGCAATGCATAAGAGAAACCATTAAAAATGGCTCCAAAATGCCCTTTGAAGCCATGCACACCGACAGTTCGGGCAATAAATACTACTACTCAATAACCCTCAGCAGTATTTATGATGTATTTAATGAGCGTTATCAAGTTGCGGCTATTTTAAGAGACATCAGCTCGCTTAAAAACATTCAAGCTGAACTAGAGGGAGTTAATACCACTTTAGAGCTTAAAGTTTCGCAAAGAACCCGAGAGCTTGAACGCGCAATAGATGAAGCATTAGCAGCAAGCCAAGCTAAAAGTGACTTTGTAGCTAATATTTCTCACGAAATACGCACCCCTATGAACGGGGTATTAGGCATGCTAGAAATGCTTAAAGAAGATGGCTTATCAGAGCAACAGCATCATTATTTAAAACTTGCAAATAGCAGTGCTAATTCTTTAATGAATTTAATTAATGATATTTTAGATTTTTCAAAAATAGAAGCGGGTAAGCTCGATATTGATAATCACAGCTTTGATGTTGTTACTGTGTGCAGCGATATGATTAACTCATTAGCGCTACAAGGGCAACGCAAAGGACTTGAAGTATTTTTACACACCCACAATATTGTTGATCGTATGGTAGTAGGTGACAGCCATCGCCTTAAGCAAATTTTAATTAATTTGGTTAATAATGCTTTTAAGTTTACTCACAAAGGTGAAGTTAGCTTAACCATAGGCTCTAAATACATTACCGATACTAAATTACAGATGAGTTTTGCGGTTAAAGACACTGGAATTGGCATAGCAGCTGAAAATATAGATAAACTATTTGAAGTGTTTACCCAAGAAGATTCAAGCACCACACGCCATTTTGGCGGTACCGGCTTGGGTTTATCAATTTGTAAAAAGCTAGCGCAATTAATGGGTGGTAATATATCGCTAACAAGCGAAAAAGGGGTAGGGAGCACTTTTACTGCAACCGTTGAGCTGCATGTAGCACCCCAGAAAAAGCTAAATACCGGTATTGAGCTTGCTACCAGTATTGATGTTGCTGCATTAATTGCTCGCGATAATGTGTATAACAATGTGTGTGATTTATTACTGCAAACATGCAAAGTAGATAAAAGTAATATTGTTAGATTAGATTACTTTAGTGAGCATGATGAGTTTGAAGCGGACTTATTAATTATTGACGACGACCATCCACAAGTTAATGCCCTGATTAGCTTTTGCAAACAGTACGGTAAAAAATATGTACTAATTTTGCGTGATATGGTGATGAACAAACAATCGAAAAAAGTATTTCCTGATCATCTACATATTTTAAACAAACCGCTTACCCAAGATGAGTTTAGTTACAAATTAGCGAGTTTATTTGGTGCCAGTAGTGAGTTTGTCATTACCCCACCAAATAGCTTAATTGAAGAGCCTGTAGATGCAGACTTATCAGCTTATCATGTGCTTTTAGTTGACGATAATATGATCAACATAGAAGTGGCTAAAGCGATTTTAAAGCACACTAAAGTTAAAATCACCTGTGCATCTGACGGTCTTGAAGCTTTAGAGGCGTTAAAGAGCAATAAACAGCAACCTTTTAACGTTATTTTAATGGATTGCCAAATGTCTAATTTAAACGGCTACGATACCACCAGCGAAATTAGAAACGCCAAAGCCGGAATAGAATATATTCATGTGCCTATCATTGCGATGACAGCAAGTGCAATGGAAGGCGACAGAGAGCGTTGTTTAACGGCCGGTATGAACGACTACATTACTAAACCAATTAAGCCGCAAACGTTAAAAGACAAGCTTATTACGTGGTTGAGTTAACACTAAAGCGAAATAGGCGGCTTTTAATAAGTCACCTTTTTAGCTGAAGTGATTATATTTTAGATATAAAAAAACCGCTTTAAAGCGGTTTTTTTTATTTATAGTTAAGTGTATTTTATGCTTAACCTTTAACAGCTGCTTTAATTGCATCGATTGCTGTATCAATATCAATCATTAGCTTTTCACCAGTGCGGCGGTTTTTAAGTTCAACTTTGTTTTCATCAAGGTTGCGCTCGCCAATAACTAATGTAAATGGCACGCCAATTAATTCCATGTCGTTAAACATAACGCCAGGGCGCTCTTTACGGTCATCAAATAACACATCAAGTCCAGCATCTTTTAAGCCTTGGTAAAGGTTGTTAGCAATATCTGGAATGCGATGCGACTTATGCATATTCATAGGCACAATAGCTAAATCAAACGGTGCAATTGGTTGTGGCCAAATAATACCGTATTGGTCGTTGTTTTGCTCGATTGCTGCAGCCACAATACGCGACACACCAATACCATAACAACCCATAGTCATTATTTGGTTTTTACCTGATTCGTTTAATACGCCAGCCTTCATTGCTTGTGAGTATTTAGTGCCAAGTTGGAAAATATGGCCAACTTCAATACCACGTTTAATTTGTAAAGTGCCTTGGCCACATGGGCTTGCATCGCCTTCTACAATATTACGTATATCAGCAACTTCATAATCAGTTACATCACGATCCCAGTTAATGCCGCTGTAATGCTCGTCGTCTTTATTAGCGCCGGCAACAAAGTCAGCTAGTATGTTAGCGCTTCTATCAACAATAATTGGCATAGACAGGCCAACCGGGCCTAATGAGCCAGGTTTTGCACCAATAGCAGCAACAATGTCTGCCTCTGTTGCCATTTCAAGCGGAGAATCTACTAACGGGTGTTTTTCAGCTTTTAGTTCGTTAAGGTCGTGATCGCCGCGTAAAACTAGCGCAACTAAACCACGTACCCCGTTTTCATCAGGCGCAGCGTAAACGATTAATGTTTTAACACCGCGATGTGGTTTAACACCGTAGTGCTTTTTAAGCTCGTTAATTGTTTTAGCGTCAGGCGTTGGAAACGCTTTAAGCTCTTTTGTTGCAGCTGGGCGTGGCTCGCTTGGTGCAAGTGCTTCTGCTTTTTCAATATTTGCTGCGTAGTCGCTGCCATCACTAAATGCAATAGCGTCTTCACCAGATTCTGCAAGTACATGAAACTCATGCGATACGCTACCACCAATAGAACCCGTGTCGGCAATAACAGGGCGGTAGTCTAAGTTTAAACGCTCAAAAATATTACAATACGCTTTGTGCATTACTTGATACGTTGCATCTAAACACTCATCACTTAAGTGAAATGAATAGGCATCTTTCATTGTAAATTCGCGGGCGCGCATTACACCAAAACGCGGACGACGTTCGTCGCGCACTTTAGTTTGTATTTGGTATAAAGAAATTGGTAGCTGTTTATAGCTGCTAATTTCTTTACGAACAAAATCAGTGATCACTTCTTCGTGAGTTGGGCCAAGCGCAAAGGTACGATTATGACGATCGGTAAAACGCATAAGTTCAGGACCAAACTCATCCCAACGACCTGATTCTTCCCATAAATCTGCTGGTTGAATTACTGGCATCAGCATTTCAATCGCATTGGCTTTATTCATTTCTTCACGTACGATATTTTCTACTTTTCTAAGTACCCGTAACCCAGTGGGTAACCAAGTGTATAAACCCGAAGCGACACGACGGATCATACCGGCTCTAAGCATTAATTGATGCGATACAATTTCAGCATCCGAAGGCGTTTCTTTAAGTGTGGCGAGTATATATTGACTGGTACGCATGTTGTTTCCGAAATTAGAGTAATTATGTACATATTGTAAGGGCTTCAGTCTACCAGCGGTTGCATTTACACTAAAGCGCTAAGTGATAAATTATTTAGGTATTTTCTATACTAGTAACTAAATTATGCGACTCATTAACTTGCCAGCAAATATTATAGTTATACAAAGTCATACCGTAGCTTTGCTGTCCGTCTTTTTGCTTTTTATAAGCAGGGCGAGGATCTTGCTTTAGCACATTACTTATAAACGCCTGTAAATCTGGATATTGCGTTTGCTGCGCAATAAAATCTAGTACTTCAGGGGTAAATTCAACGCTCATGTGGGTTTCTGGGCGGGTGTCGGCAAACCCCGCACTGGCCTCTGGCATAGAGTCAGAATAGGGTAAGTAAGGCTTTATATCGATTATTGGTGTGCCATCGAGTAAATCTATTCCGGCGAGTAATAAGCTCAGTTGGCCATTTTTATACTCTATACCTTCTAGTTTTACCGCGCTCATACCAATGGCGTTAGGCCTAAAAGTGGCTCGCGTGGCAAACACGCCTTTGCGGGCATTACCACCTAAACGAGGCGGGCGCACCATAGCCGAATAGCCTTTGTCGGCTGTTTCATGAAAACGAAATAGCAGCCAAATATGGCTAAACTCATCGAGCCCGCGTACAAATTCTTCACGATTAAAGTCAGGCGCAAAAATAAGCTTTGCTTTAGCTTCCGGCACTAAACGAGGTTGCCTAGGTATAGCAAACTTTTGTTTATAAGGAGATTGAATGTGGCCAATAGCCGAAATGGTATAATCGCTCATAGTACTCGGGTGCAAATGAAATAGAGCGCTATTCTACCCATATTTAGCGTTTATGGCATTACTTGTAAGTGAGTTTATTACTTAACCTGAGCTCCGGATAATAAACCTATCTCAAGCAGCTACTTTCAGCGCTAACTGCGTTGAATTTACTTGCAATAGGCCAGCTATTGACGCGTAAATTCGCCTTATTTTCACTGAAAATCTCTGGCTAGAGAAAATAAAATTAAATATAACTATGATTTAATACGTTAGTAAATCTCTTAACCAGAGCTCAGGTTACTTATAGAAGCCTAGTCTAAAAGGTATTGATTAGACTAAGTGGTTTATATGCATGTGCGTTTAAACCACTCAAAACAAAAAAGGTAAGCCTAAGCTTACCTTTTACACACGTTTTAGGGTTTAATTAAAACATGTACTGCACTGATACAGACGCTACATCCATATCTGGGTCAATATCGTCATCAAGTTTATAGCGTTCATACTCTAAACGAAATTGAACGTTTGTTGTAAGTGCATATTCAATACCTGCACCGTAAAACGCATCACCACCATCTGTAGAAGCTGAAACAGAACCTACTGGTAAATCTTGTGTGTATTCTGCATCCCACTCAAGCCAACCGCCTTTTGCATACACAGAAAAACTCTCTGTAATAGGGTAGCCCAAGCGTGCGGCAAGCGATACGCCATCAATTTCAGCTTTGCTGTCCACATCACTTACTTCATCAAAGTTTTGATAAGCAAGCTCTAAGCTTAAATACTCGTTAAATTGTGCGCCAACGTAACCTTTTAGCATTTGTGCATCGTCGTCAAAGTCAGTGTCTTTGTCACTGTCTTCAAATTCAAAAGAATATTGACCGTAACCAACACCCGTGTAGATACGTGGAGAATCGAAATCAGCAATATCAGCCTTAGCTGCAGTATTAAAACCCAGTGTTACTAAAGCAAGTGTAGAAAGAGAAAGTGTTTTAATCATGAATTAGCTCCTTTAATAATAAAAATCAAATGCTTGAAAAAATAAGATGTAATTAAATCAAACGTCATCAAGGTAGGTGCAGTGAGCATGCCAATTATTAAAAACATAAAAAAACGGCCATAAAAACCTACTTTAGTATTGGTTTTTATGGCCGTTTGTATGATACGTGTACAGCAGTGAACTTTTATTAGTTGTTACTTTCTAAGCTCTATTGCATGTTTTACAAAAAGTGTGAGGTTTTTACAGGCACACTTTAGTTACTTATACCTTATGCAGTAAGTTTTCCGTCTCTATTGCAATTTCTTTCATTTTTATAGCGTAGTTTTCTAATTTTAAATCTTCTTCGGTAATCGCTTTAAAAGAAGGCACAGCTACTGGGTAACCGGTTTCATCCATAGCAATAAAGCTAATAACACAGTGGTTGGTTTCAACCATATTTTGTGTTTTGGGGTCGCCACAACGCACTTGAATAAATATTTGCATACTGGTTTTACCAGTATGCGCTATTTTAGCTTCCACTTCAACAATTTGGCCTACTAAAATAGGGCGTCTAAACTTAACCCCAGCAACAGATACGGTAACACAGTAATGGCCACTCCAGCCTGCAGCACATGCATAGCCAGCTTGGTCAATCCACTTCATGACGGCTCCACCATGCACTTTACCACCAAAATTTACATCAGTAGGCTCTGCTAAAAAACGAAAAACAACTTTTGACGACGGCATAACTAATTCTCTTTTATAAAAACTAGGGTAAGCATAGCGCAAAACAGGGGCACAAGCCCCTGCAAATTAGTGTAGGTTTATAATTTATATGTAAAAACCTACTTTTTATTAACAATAATAACTACATATTAGGATAATTTGGCCCGCCAGTCCCCTCCGGAGTTACCCAAGTAATATTTTGGCTCGGATCTTTAATATCGCAGGTTTTACAATGCACGCAGTTTTGCGAGTTAATCACAAACTCTTTAGTGCCAGCAATTTCTTGAATTTCATAAACCCCAGCAGGGCAATAGCGCTGCGCTGGTTCATCAAATTTAACTAAGTTTACTGCAATTGGAATACTCGGATCTTTTAATTGCAAATGACACGGCTGTGACTCTTCGTGGTTAGTATTTGATAAAAATACCGACGACAACTTATCAAAACTGAGTTTACCATCGGGTTTTGGATACACTATTTTATCGGCATCCGCCGCATCAACTAAGGTATCGTGATCTGGGGTGTTGTCTTTAAAGGTAAATGGCAAGCAACCATTAAAAATATTTTGATCTAGGGTGTTATATGCGCCACCAACAAACTTACCTAACTTGTGCATAACAGGGCCAAAGTTACGTGATTGCTGCAATTCTTTATAAGCCCAAGATTGCTCAAACGCGTCTTTAAACTCGCTTAAGTCGGTATTTGCTTGCTCACTTTCTAATGCTTTAAAAATAACTTCAGCTGCCACCATACCCGACTTCATTGCAGTATGATTACCTTTAATTTTTGCAAAGTTAAGCGTACCTGCATCGCAGCCTACCAATAACCCACCAGGAAAATGCATTTTTGGTAATGAGTGCAAGCCGCCTTTAGCAATAGCACGAGCACCATAAGCAACTCGTTCGCCGCCTGCTAATACATTTTTAAACACCGGATGATGTTTCATACGCTGAAACTCATCAAACGGGCTTAAATGCGGGTTTGAGTAGTTGAGATCAACAATCAGTCCTACCACAACTTGGTTGTTTTCACAGTGGTACATAAATGCGCCGCCGTTAGTATCGCCTTGTAATGGCCAGCCTGTACCGTGTACTACAGTGCCTAATTGATGCTTACTTTCATCAATTTGCCAAATTTCTTTTAAGCCTAAGCCATAGTGCTGCGGTGATGACTCATCATCGAGGGCAAATTCATTAATGAGTTGTTTGCCCAAATGACCACGACAACCTTCGGCAAATACGGTGTATTTAGCGCGTAGCTCCATGCCAGGCATGTAACCATCTTTTTCGTTACCGTCTTTATCAAGGCCCATATCGCCAGTAATAATGCCTTGTACTGTATCGTCTTCAATAATAAGCGAATGCGCACTAAACCCAGGAAAAATCTCAACTCCCAGTGCTTCTGCTTGCTCAGCTAACCAGCGACAAACATTCCCCATAGAGACAATATAATTGCCATCATTATGAAAGGTTTTTGGTGTGGCAAAGTGCGGAATAGCGGTGGCTTTTTGTTCGTTGTTAAACCAGTAAATTTCATCCTTTGCTACTTTGGTGGTTACAGGGGCGTTGAGCTCTTGCCAATTTGGCAGTAATTCATCCAGCGCTTTGGTTTCAAACACGGCACCAGAGAGTATATGAGCACCCACTTCTGAACCTTTTTCAACGACACAGATCATGCATTCTTGTTGTTTATTTTGCGCTTGTTGTGCCAGTTTTATTGCACATGCAAGACCCGCTGGGCCTGCACCTACAACAACTACATCAAATTCCATGGTTTCCCGGGTGATCATAAATACCTCTTATTCGAATGGTTAACGTACCCTATATTTAACTACACGTTAATGAAATACATAACCCATTTGATAGATGCTAATAAAAAGTTATGGGTTGTGAATGTTTAAAGGTTATTTTAGGTTGATGTTTACGTCAATAGACAGTAGTCTGATTTCATAAAATAAATAGGTTGACGTGCACGTCAGCTTGTAGGTTTAAATAACGATGGAGTCCATATGAAAGTTCTCGTACCAATAAAAAGAGTTATAGATTACAACGTAAAAGCGCGAGTTAAGTCAGACAAAACAGACGTTGATTTAACCAACGTAAAAATGGCGATGAACCCATTTTGCGAAATTGCAATTGAAGAAGCGATTCGCTTAAAAGAAGCGGGTACAGCAAGCGAAGTTA
This sequence comes from Pseudoalteromonas sp. JB197, assembly GCF_002332205.1. Lineage (NCBI taxonomy): Bacteria > Pseudomonadati > Pseudomonadota > Gammaproteobacteria > Alteromonadales > Pseudoalteromonadaceae > Pseudoalteromonas > Pseudoalteromonas sp. JB197. The sequence continues at coordinate 1,363,633 of NZ_NRGZ01000001.1, read as the reverse complement.
TTGCCGTAACAATTGGCCCAAAAGCCTCGCAAGAACAGTTACGTACGGCCTTAGCCCTAGGCGCCGACAAAGCCATTCACATCGAAACCGATGAAAAGTTAGAGTCGCTGCATATTGCTAAATTACTTGCAAAAATTGTAGAACAAGAAGCACCAGAATTAGTTATTTTAGGTAAGCAATCAATTGATTCAGACAATAACCAAACCGGCCAAATGCTAGCTGCATTGACTAAACGTGGCCAAGGTACGTTTGCTTCAAAAGTTGAAGTGGTTGATGGAAAAGTTAATGTTACCCGTGAAGTTGACGGCGGCTTACAAACAGTAGCGCTTAATTTACCGGCTATTGTAACTACCGATTTACGTTTAAATGAGCCACGTTATGCGTCGCTGCCAAATATAATGAAAGCGAAACGTAAACCGCTTGAGGTTATTGCAGCCGATACTTTGGGTGTTGATTTAACGGCCCGTATGCAATTAATTAGCGTTGAAGAGCCAGCTAAACGTACTGCCGGTATTATAGTTGAGGACGTGGCGCAACTTGTAGAAAAATTAAAAACAGAGGCGAAGGTAATCTAAATGAAAACACTTGTAATAGCAGAGCACGATAACGGTGTATTAAAACCAGAAACCTCAAAAACAATTAACGCAGCAGCAAAACTTGGTTTTCCTATTGATGTGCTTATTGCGGGCGAAAACCTAGGTGTACTAAGCGAAGAAGTTGCGCTTATTAATGGCGTAGCCAGTGTACTGGTAGCAGATAACGCAGTATATGCACACCAATTAGCTGAAAGTATGGCAGATTTAGTGCTATCGCTTGCTGATTCTTATAGCCACATAGTGGTAAGTGCTACCACTACAGGTAAAAACTTTATGCCACGCGTTGCAGCCTTGCTTGATGTTGCACAAATTTCAGAAATTATTGACGTTGTTGACGCAGAAACATTTAAGCGTCCTATTTATGCGGGCAACGCAATTGCCACGGTTAAGTCACTCGATAGCAAAAAAGTTATCACTGTACGTGCTAGTAGCTTCGACTTACAAACAGAGCAAGCAAGCGCGCCAATAACGGCAGTTAATACGGTATCCGATTCTGCGCTAAGCAGCTTTGTAAGCGATGAGCAAACTAAATCAGAGCGCCCAGAATTAACCGCAGCTACTGTGGTTATCTCAGGTGGTCGTGGTATGCAAAATGGCGAAAACTTTAGTTTATTACACGGAATAGCCGACAAGTTAGGCGCTGCTATTGGTGCTTCGCGCGCAGCAGTTGATGCAGGCTTTGTACCAAATGACATGCAAGTAGGGCAAACAGGTAAAATTGTAGCGCCAAACTTGTACATTGCAGTGGGTATTAGTGGTGCAATTCAGCATCTAGCCGGTATGAAAGACTCAAAAGTAATTGTCGCAATTAATAAAGACCCAGACGCACCTATTTTTCAGGTTGCAGACTACGGTTTAGTTGCCGATCTGTTTGATGTTTTACCACAGCTAGAGCAAGCTCTATAAGTTAATAACTAAAAATTATATTTGTATTTATAGTTATAGTGATAAATTAAAAGCCGCAGTATCATTTTATGATGCTGCGGCTTTTGATTGTGCCTAATAAACCTAAGGTACTTATTCACTTAACCTGACTGGCCTATTGCAAGAAAATTCAACGCAGTTAGCGCTGAAAAATAGCTGCTTGAGATAAGTTTATTATCCGGATCTCAGGTTACTTAGGCATAAAAAAACCAGCCATCGGCTGGTTTTTACTATGGTACACAGTAAGCGTTAACGTATTAGTACGTTGCGCTGCCTTTAGTGCGAGGGAAGGCAATAACGTCACGTACGTTGCCCATACCGGTAACATAAGCAACTAAACGCTCAAAACCTAAGCCAAAGCCTGAGTGCGGCACAGTACCGTATTTACGTAAATCGCGGTACCAGCTGTAGTCGTCTTTGTTTAAGCCCATTTCGTCTAAACGAGCATCGAGAATATCTAGGCGCTCTTCACGTTGTGAGCCACCAATGATCTCACCAATACCTGGCGCTACTATGTCCATTGCGGCAACGGTTTTACCGTCTTCGTTTTGGCGCATGTAAAACGCTTTAATATCGCGTGGGTAGTTTTTAATAACAACCGGTGCTTTAAAGTGTTCTTCTGCTAAGTAACGCTCGTGCTCAGACTGTAAATCTACGCCCCATTCAACAGCGTACTCAAACTTTTTACCACAGGCTTTTAATATTTCTACCGCTTCGGTGTAATCAACTTGTGCAAAGTCTTTTTCTACAAATTCTTCAAGGCGAGTAATGGCTGTTTTTTCTACACGTTGTGCAAAAAATTCCATGTCATCGCGGCGCTCTTCTAGTACGGCTTTAAACACATACTTCAACATCTGCTCTGCTAGTTTTGCAATATCTTCTAAATCAGCAAATGCTAATTCAGGTTCTACCATCCAAAACTCGGCAAGGTGGCGCGAAGTATTTGAGTTTTCTGCGCGGAAGGTTGGGCCAAACGTATAAATTTTTGACATTGCCGACGCGTAAGTTTCACCATTTAACTGGCCAGATACAGTAAGAAATGCTTCTTTACCAAAAAAATCTTCGCTGTAATCTACTTCGCCTTTATCGGTAAGCGGTAAGTTTTGCATATCAAGCGTTGATACGCGGAACATTTCACCTGCGCCTTCACAGTCACTTGCTGTGATAATAGGGGTGCTTATCCATAAAAAACCTTGATCATGGTAAAAGCGATGAATAGCTTGAGCTAAACAGTTACGTACACGGGTTACGGCACCAATCATGTTAGTACGAGGGCGAAGGTGAGCGTGCTCACGTAAGTACTCAATACTATGACGCTTTGCAGCCATAGGGTACGAATCTGGGTTTTCTACCCAACCTAATACAGTAACCGAGTTAGTTTGAATCTCATAAGACTGACCTTGGCCAGCAGATTGCACTAAAACACCGGTAACCGACACAGAACAACCGGCTGTTAGGCTAGTGACTTCATCATAATTATTAAGTGAATTAGGAACTACCGCTTGAATAGGATCAAAACACGAACCGTCATGAACGGCTAAAAATGAAATTCCTGCTTTTGAATCGCGGCGAGTACGGATCCAGCCTTTTACTGTAACTTGGCTGTCTACCGATACCTTGCCTTTTAATAGCTCTGAAATCGCTAAATGGCTCATCTTCACTCCAATGATATAAGTTGCCTAACTATGTAATTTAACTACGCACCACACGCTGGCAAAATTGCTCTTAAACGGCGCTGCACTTGAACCCTGTATCTTACCTAGTAAAGTAAGATAAAAAAACTATTGTGGGCAACTCTTTAAAAATTTTTATAAATGCGCTTTATTTTTATACAGTTTTAAGGCCTAAATGTGAGTATTGTTATTTGTTGCTCTTATGTTTACCCATTTTGTGGCATTATGAACATTCAGATATTTTTATATTAATCGTTTTACCATTACATACTAAAAAATGGATGCTATGAAACAAGTTTTTATTTTACGAGGACTACCAGGAAGCGGTAAGTCTTATTATGCGCAAAATCTTGCCGATGAACTCGCCGGTGCAGACGAAAGCCAATATGTTATTTGCTCAACCGATGATTATTTTATTAATGATCAAGGTGAATACCAATTTGATAAGTTTAAATTGCCGCAATACCATAATTTAAATTTAGCGCGCTTTATTAACGCTTTAGCACAAAATATCCCGTTGGTGATTGTAGATAATACCAATATTAAAAAATGGGAATTTATTGCCTATGCGCAAGCGGCAGTTGCTTTGGGTTATCAAGTAAAAGAAGTGATTGTGGGCGAAGTAAAAGACAAATCTATGCAGCATTTATATGCCAAGCGTAACAGCCATAACATTCCACTTAAAACTATTAGTAAAATGGCCTATATGTTTGAATGGTAATTTATACAGATTAAAAAAGCCCATGTTAATGGGCTTTTTAGTGTTGCATACTTTTATTATTGCGCGAGTTGTTTATAAACTGCTAGCGGGTGTGAGGTACTTAAAGATACATGTACAGCATCGCCGGGGTTTACCACTATTTCATGGCTAACGCGGCTGGTTACTACAGTTCCGCAGGCAAGCTTTATAGCACATAAGCGGCTGCCACCTTCAAAGCGCACCCAAATAACTTCGCCATTATTACCCACACTACTTTGCACTAGTAATACATCATCGGGGCGCAGCAGCACATCTACATCGCCACTATCGCAATCAACACCGTGGGCAGGGGCATTACCAATACTTGTGGTTGCTTGGCCTTGGCTAAATTGGCCGCTTATAAAACTGGCTTCCCCTAAAAAGCGTGCCACAAATCGATTGTTAGGCATACTAAAACAGCGCTCTGGTGTATCTATTTGCTGAATTTTACCGCCTTGCAGTACACCCACACGATCGCCTACCGACAATGCTTCTTCTTGGTCGTGCGTTACCCAAATTGCAGGTACGCCCGCCGCTTTAAGCGCGTTGCGAATATCCCAGCGCAGCATGTCTTTAAGTGCGGCGTCTAAGTTAGAAAGCGGCTCATCTAATAATACAAAGTCGGGCTGGTGGGCAAGGGTGCGCGCAAGTGCTACGCGTTGTTTTTGTCCGCCTGAAAGCGTTGCTGGTTTTTTATTTCTAAACTCATCAAGGCCAAGTAACTTTATCCAATGCTCGCCTGGGCTGGTGTCTTTTAACCTAAAAAAAATATTTTGCTGCACGGTTAAATGCGGAAATAAAGCAAAATCTTGAAACACCATACCTACACTGCGTTTTTCCGCAGGTACAGTAATTTTAGGCGTTGCCCGCCATTTACCACTGTTTATTTCGCCTTCGCTTATAGGTATAAGGCCGGCTAATGCCTGCAAAATAGTACTTTTACCGCAGCCAGTAGGGCCTACAAGCATAAGAATTTCGTTATTGCCTAATGATAGGTTTAAATCGCTTATTACACGGTTACTGCCATAATCTATAGACAACTGACTTACAGATAGCATTTGTTATTAAATCCTTAATGTTCGAGCTGGTTGCGTTTTTCGCCAGTGAGCATAATAGCTAACGCGCACGCAGAAATCACCACTAATAATAACCCCGGAATAGCAGCGCGGCCAAAATAGCCGGCTTCGTATACACGCCACAAATAAGTAGAGAGGGTTTCAAACCCCGTAGGGCCAAGTAATAAGGTGGCCTCTAGTTCACGCATCGACTCTAAAAACACTAATGCCGCACCGGCAATAATACCGCGCATAGTTAAGGGCAGTGTTATACGCATAAATGCTTCGCGTGGGCTGGCACCAAGTACCCGGGCCGATTTTACCAAGCTTGGATCTAAGTGTTCGGTGCTGGTACGTACTGAGCCTACAGCAAGGGGTAAAAAGCGCAGCGTATAAGCGATAATAAGCAACCCTAATGTTTGATACAAAAAGGGCAGTTGCAAGCCGCCATAAACAAGCGCTGTGCCCATTACTATGCCCGGAATACCAAAGCCAAAGTAAGTTACGCGCTCCATTACTTTACCTGCTTTACCGTTAAGAGCCGCATGAGCAACCGGAATGGCCACAATTACAGCTACTACAGCAGCAATTGCTGAGGCATATGTTGAGTTCCAAGCAATACTAAAATCAAAGCCGCTAAAACCATCCCGTGCCAGCCACAACGAAAATATAGCTAAAGGTAAGCCAATGGCTAATAACAAAATAGGCGCAAAAGTTATAAACATAGCGCTTAACTGCCACTTTTTAGGGAATAAAATAAGTGGTCTGCCTTGGCGTTCAGTGGCGGTTTTTATTTGTGATTCAATCATTAATAAAAAGCCAACAATAACCATTAATTGCAACGAGAGCATAGCCGCACGGCCCAAAGCAAAGGCGTTGTATTCCACATAAATAACTCGGGTAAAGGTATCTAAGCGCATCATTGCCGGTGTACCAAAGTCAGATAAAGTATAAAGTGCAACAAGCAAAGATCCCGCGGCAATACCATTAACTACGCGGGGTAATATTACTTTAAATACACTTTGTGTCATCGACATACCCAGTGTACGTGCAGCGTTTACCATACTGGCATCAAGGCTGAGTAAGGACGAGCGGGTGGTCATCATTACAAACGGAAATGTGTACAAGGTCATTACTATGGCTGCGCCGCTAAGGCCGTCCATTGAGGGCGTTGGAATGCCAAGCAGGTTATTTATTTCCCCCCCAGGGCCAAAAGCTGCATAAAGTGTAAACGCCCCTATATAACTAGGTATAGCTAAGGGAGCTGCAAATATAACCAGCCATAATTTTTTCAATGGCAAATGTACATAAGCGCTAATAAACGCCAGTGGCACGCCAATTAAAATAGAACCCAATACAGTTAACGCCATTAACGATAAGGTATTAGCTAAAATGTCGAGGTTATGGCTGTCAAATACTGAGCTTGTGTCGCTGGCAAGGGTAATTAACACATAAATAGGGGTAAGCGTAATGAGCGCTGCAAGCAGCGCCATTGGGTAGGATGCAGGTAGTCGCATTACAGTACGCCGCTACTGCGCATTAAATCGATAGTGGGGCGTAAATCGGCGAGCTGAGTTAAATCAATTTTAGGCGGCGAAATACTCGATAAAGACGGTATGCCCTGTGGCACACTAATGCCATTAACAAGTGGGATTTCGTAAGCTTCACTGGCTAAATAGCTTTGCACTTCGGTGCTTAGTAAATAACGCATAAAATTAGTTGCTAACGGATCGTCACTTAAAGCTAACACCCCTGAGGCATTGACCAAACAGCCTGCATCGTTTTGGGTAAAAGCTAAATCTAGCTTAGCATCGGGCTTACCCGACTTTAACCTAAGTGTGTAATAGTGATTTGCAAAACCAATATCAACTTCACCGCGCTCAACGCCCATAACTACACCTAATTCACCGGCATAGGTTTTAGAGCGCTTTTTAATTTTTTTAAGCCACTTAGCGGTTTTGTCATCACCTTCTAAAATTCGCATTGCAGTTACAAACGACTGGAACGACGCATAAGCAGGGGCCCAACCAATACTTAAATCGCTGTCGGCAATTTCCATAATGCTGGTGGGAATTTGCTCTTTAGTTAAACGCGACGTGTTGTATGGCAAGGTACGAATACGGCCGGTTACCGGCGTCCATTCTTTATATCTAAATTGCGGTTGTAACTGAGCCGATAAATCACTTGGTATTGGCTGTGCAAGGCCAGCATCGGTAACTAAACCAATCGCGCCTGAGTCAACCGCCCAAAATAAGTCAGCACGGCGAACGCCTGCTTTTGCTTCAGCTACTATGGTATTTGCTAATGCAGCAGTTGGGCCTCGGCGTATACCGAGTTTAAGGTTTGGATTTTTTTTCTCGATAGCTTGTAATACGTTTTCGTATAAGCCACCTTCACCACGCCCTAAATAAAGCGTAAGCTCACCCTCTAGTTTAGGTAAGCTATCTACAGACACAGGGTTTGCTATATTGGCCGCTAGTGCGCGAGCAAGAGGCAGTGGTAATGCACCCACAGCCCCAAGCGCAACCAGGCCTTGTATAAAGGTCCTACGCTTCACTTAAAATACATCCTTACGTGTTTTTTCGGCTTTTTCGATCAGCGTTTTAGCGCGATCTAATTTTGTTTGCATGTCGCTTATTACATTACGTACTTCGTCTACGCTTTTGTTGCTAGAAATAGCAAGTGGCAGTGTTACGTTAAAGTCTTTCTCTAACACTTCAACTAAGTTAGCGTCTTGCGCTATCAGTGTGCCTTCTACGCCTTCAAATAAGTGTAGGTAAGTGTCGTGTACAATTTCGGTGGCTTCGTCGTTTAAACGCTCAGCAAACTTTGCAACAACACGATCGAGTCGGTGCTTAATTTCGTCGATAGTGGCACTTTGGGTCATTTCTTTGGTTGCTGTTGTTGTTACATTTGCTAATAAACCCTGTTGCTGAAATTTTGCCGCTAATTTAACAGCGCCAAGGCCTTGCCATAGGGCATTGTTCATGGCTTGTTGTTGTTTACGAACTTCAGCTGCAGGCTGTTTGTTTTCGATAGCCATTTTTACGCCGTAAATACCTTGCCAAATAGAAGCGTAAACAGGTACAAAATTGGTTTCTATGGCGCTGTGAAATTTAACCGACTCCCAATATTCAATAAGGTCATCTGTTTTTACCGCTTTAGCACCTTTAGTATCGTAGTCGCTTACCATGGTATCGACTTTGCCAACCATCCACTCTACTTCTTCGGCGTAACTTTTAAGATTAGCCTGAAGATGATTAACATGCTCGCCAATAGGGCCGTTTGCAAGTACCGGTTGCGTTATAAAAGCAGAGGCTAATAACAGGCTTACGCCTAACGCTTTAGCTGGTTTAAATAATAAGTTCATAAAAGAGTCCGAAAAGGTAACTGTAAATGATAGGTATTATCATATAGGTAAAGATCACTGAGATCAATACTCTAAAGGTGAGTTAAGGGGCTATTTGTTTATTAGGGTAAAGTGTGTACAACTTTTAACCCTAAAACTTTAATTTAGCGGTAAGTTTAAGCGTAATGCTTGCCTTTAATGGCGTTATAAATGGCATCACACAAGGTTTTTATGCTGCTATGGTCTGAAATATATGGCGGCATTAAATAAATAAGTTTACCAAAGGGGCGTATCCACACACCTTGTGCTACAAAATAAGCCTGAATTTTAGCCACATCAACATTGCCTGCTTCCGCTGTTAGCTCTACCACCCCAATAGCGCCTAAAGTGCGTACATCGGCTACGTCATCAAGCTCTTTGCACTTATTGAGTTGTTGTAGTTGGCTGTTTAGGTTGGTTATGCGCTGCTGCCAGTTTTGCTCAAGCAGTAAATCTATACTGGCACAGGCCACAGCGCAGGCAAGCGGGTTGCCCATAAAAGTAGGGCCGTGCATTAATACACCGGCTTCGCCTTCGCTTATACCTGTGGCTATTTTGTCACTGGTAAGAGTGGCCGATAGGGTCATAGTGCCGCCAGTGAGTGCTTTGCCTATACACATTATATCGGGCTGAATATTAGCATGCTCTACGGCAAATAATTTACCGGTACGGCCAAAGCCTGTGGCTATTTCGTCGCATATAAGTAACACCTTATATTGCGTGCATAACTTGCGTACGCAGGCTAAGTACTCAGGGTGATAAAAGTTCATGCCACCAGCATTTTGTACAATTGGCTCAATAATAAATGCCGCAACGCTCTGGTGGTGCGCTTTAAAATACGCTTCAAGCTCGGTTGCCTCAGCTTGGTTAAATTCACTATTAAATTGGCTTACCGGGGCTGGTACAAAAATATGCTCGGGTAAAAAGCCGCTGTACAAACTGTGCATTGAATTAACTGGATCGCATACACTCATAGCCGCAAAGGTATCGCCATGATAGCCCTTGTAGGGAGTCATTAATTTTTGTTTGTTAGAAATGCCTTGGCTAAGCCAATACTGCAGCGCCATTTTTATAGCTACTTCAACACTTACCGAGCCGCTATCGGCTAAAAATACCTTAGTTAAGCTAGCAGGGGTAATGCTTACTAGCTTTTTACAGAGCTCTACAGCGGGTTTATGGGTAAATCCGCCAAACATAATGTGGCTCATAGAGTTAATTTGCTCAATCATGGCGTTATTTAAAACTGGGTGGTTATAGCCATGTATAGCGCTCCACCATGAGGCCATGCCATCAATGAGTTGCTCGCCTGTTTCAAGCTCAATAATATTATGATTTGCGTGGGTAACAGGGTAAACCATTATAGGCTTGGTCATAGAGGTATAAGGGTGCCAAATATGCTGGCGATCAAAATTTAGGTCAATCGCATTCTTTTTAATCATATGTAAACTTAAGTGGGCTTGGGTTCGTTGACAATGGTACTTCAAGAAGTAGACTAAGCCAATATCACCGTTATGAAAAAATAAAGAGAGTAGAAAACTATGGAACTTGCACCTGTTCGTCACAACTGGACCCACAGTGAAGTTAAAGCACTATTTGAAATGCCATTTAACGATTTACTATTTAAAGCCGCATCGGTTCATCGTGCTAATTTCAACCCAAATGAAGTGCAAATTTCTACTTTATTATCGATTAAAACCGGTGCCTGCCCAGAAGATTGTAAATATTGCCCGCAGTCTGGGCATTACCGAACCGATTTAGAACGCGAACGCCTAATAGAGGTAGAAAAAGTAGTAGAACAAGCGCGTTTAGCCAAACAAAAAGGCGCAACTCGTTTTTGTATGGGGGCCGCGTGGTCAGATCCAAAAGACAGAGACATGCCGTATATTTCGCAAATGGTTAAAGAAGTAAAAGAACTTGGCCTAGAAACCTGTATGACCCTAGGCATGCTTAATAACGAAAAAGCCCATGAACTACGCAATGCTGGGCTTGACTACTACAACCATAACCTTGACACCTCGCCTGAGTATTACGAGCAAATTATATCTACCCGTACTTTTCAAGACCGCCTAGATACCATAGGCAATGTGCGCGACGCGGGTATGAAAGTATGTTCGGGCGGTATTGTAGGTATGGGTGAGCAAGCAGCCGATCGCTATGGCTTATTAATGCAACTGGCCAATTTAGATCAACAACCAGAAAGCGTACCCATTAATATGCTGGTTAAAGTTAAAGGCACACCGCTTGAAAACGTAGATGACTTAGATCATTTTGAGTTTATACGCACAATTGCAACCGCGCGCATTATGATGCCGCACAGCTATGTGCGTTTGTCGGCAGGGCGCAACGCCATGAACGAGCAAATGCAGTCAATGTGCTTTTTTGCAGGTGCTAACTCTATATTTTATGGCGACAAACTGCTTACCACCGAAAACCCAGATGCCGATGCCGATATGGCCTTAATTAAAAAGTTAGGGATGAACCCAGAAACTCGTCACGACTATTCAGATGAAGCCGTAGCCGCGTCGCTTTCATCGCAAGTGGCCGACAAAGCAACGTCTAAGTTATTTTACGAAGCATAACCATAGCCATAATAATAACTAAGCTATAACTAAGCCTAGGTAAACACAGCCAAATGTCATTTGAATTTATAAATACGCATCTGCAAGCTTGCTTGCACGATGCGCTACTGCGTAAACGCCACCAAGTACAGCATGCTACGGCGCGCAAAATTACTATTAATAACAAAACCTATCTTAATTTTGCCAGTAACGACTACTTAGGCTTTGGCGATAACGCAATTGCTTTAAATGAATTACCAGCATTAGGGAGTCACAGCTCAGCGTTAGTTACCGGTTACCAAGTACAGCAACATGCATTAGAGCAGTATTTGTGCGCGCAGTTAGGTTACGAAGCCGCCATGCTGTTTAGCTCGGGCTTTAGTGCTAATAGCAGTGTAATAAAAGCGCTGTTTCAAGATAAAACCGTAGCGCAGCACAGTGCTGTTTTTCAAGATAAGCTTAATCATGCCAGCCTAATAGACGGTGCACTGCATGCTAACGCCGCTTTAATCCGTTTTAATCATAACGACATGAGCCATTTACGCGCCCGCTTAGAAAAATCAACAGCCAAACATAAGCTAATTATAAGCGAAGGTGTATTTTCGATGGATGGCGACAAAGCGCCACTTAGCGAGCTACTGGCCTTAGCCAAACAGCACAATGCTTGGCTAATGATAGACGACGCTCATGGTTTTGGCGTATTAGGTAAAACCGGATTAGGCAGCTGCGAGGCGCTTAATACCGAGCAACTACCTGAGTTACTGGTTATTACTTTTGGCAAAGCGGCAGCCAGTAGCGGCGCGTGTGTATTAGGCAGTAAACATTTTATTGATTACATGCTGCAATTTAATCGCGATTACACTTATTCCACGGCTATGTCGCCGCTTATTGCAGGGCTTACTCTTGCACGTATTAAAGCGATTAAAACCGCAGATGATAAACGCGCTAAATTAAAGGCAAATATTAGCTACTTTAAGCAACTTGCTAAACAACATAATATTGCCGTAATGGAGTCAAGTACCGCTATTCAGCCCATTGTTTTAGGCTGCGCCGAGTACACCTTAAACGTGGCTAATAAACTTAAAAAATACGGTGTTTGGCTTACTGCTATTCGCCCGCCAACCGTTGCTCATAACACCGCACGTTTGCGAATTACTCTCAGCGCAGCGCATACAAAGCACGACATTAACCATTTAGTTAATAGCTTAGTAGGTGCATTAGTATGATTGCTCAAACACTTTTAAATGCTGCTTCTATAACTACACAGCCATTAAATACAGAGCCAAATAGGCAGCCGTTAAATATACAATCATTATCAGCAGGGCCTATATTATTACCAAGCTGTAGCCTTAAAAAAGGGGCGCAGAGTAAATTTTCAAAAGCAGCCAGCAGTTATAACCACCATGCTAATGTGCAAAAACAAGCCGCAGATGATTTATTTAAACTTATAAAAGCGAATGCAAATAGCAGTAATAAAGCCAAACTGTGTATCGACTTAGGCGCAGGGCCATTAGTTAATACACATACTTTGCAAACATTATTTGGCAGCGTTATTGCCATGGATCTTAGTTTAAACATGCTACAAAGCAGCGCACTAAATACGCCACGGCTATGCGCCGATATGGATAATCTACCGCTGCAAGCCAATAGTATTGATATTATTTACAGTAACTTTGCAGTGCAATGGTCGGCCAATTTTGCCCAATTATTAAAATCGCTTTATACTGCGCTCAAACCAGGCGGGCAAGCCTATATTAGCTGCGTTATTGAAGGCTCGCTTAACGAGATAAAAACCGCATTTAGCGCACTTGATAACAACAGCCATATAAATACCTTTAATAGCGAACAGCATATAAACCAATCAGTCCAAAAGTCTGGGTTTACTATTAATACAATGCAAAAAGCCTTGTATAGCGATGAGTTTACATCACCATTAAATGCCATTCGCTCTATTAAGGCCATAGGTGCTACAGCGCAAAATCACAGTAATACGCGCAGAGGCTTGTTAACTAAGCACGCTTTGAAGCAGGTATGCAGCGCATATCCGCTTAGAAATAATAAAGCGCACGTGTCGTATCACGTTATGCTATTAGCACTTGGTAAATAAAAACCAGTTAAATAAAAACCAGTTAAATAAAAACCGTTAAATAAAAACCGTTAAATAAAACAGCAAAGGTAAATAACGCCATGAAAGAATTTTTTATTACCGGCACCGACACCGACGCCGGAAAAACCCACGTTACCAGTTTATTACTAAAGCTACTTGCCCAACATAAAAAGCAAGCTATTGGTTTTAAACCGCTCGCATCTGGCTGCGAAATGGCGTTTGATCAGCTAGTAAATGCCGATGCACTAATATTAATGGAAAGCGCAACCGTAAGTGCCAAGTACGATGTAATTAATCCGTTTGCCTTTGCACCTGCTATTGCCCCGCACATAGCCGCCGAGCAAGCAGGGGTTACTATTACTGCAGATAAGCTAAGCAGCGCGTATAAAAACGTAAAACAGCAAGGTGCCGATTACATACTTACCGAAGGGGCTGGTGGCTGGGCGCTGCCTATAAGCAACACAGATTATTTATACAATTGGGTTAAAGCAGAGCAACTGCCGGTAATATTAGTAGTAGGTATGAAGTTAGGCTGCTTAAATCATGCGCTACTTACGGCTGCACATATGCAAAGTATAGGTATAAATTGCATTGGCTGGATTGCAAATCAGGTTGATCCAAACATGGACGAGTACCAAGCTAATCTTGATTCACTTAAATTACGTTTACCCTTTCCTATACTGGCAATAAGCCCATACAGTGAGCAAACCCCTAAATTACAAATATATAAAACACTGCTAGAAAATTTCGCACTAAACACATAAAAAACTCTTGTTTTACGACATAGTTTGTCACAGAATAGCGCTGACGTTGTGACATACTGTGTCATAACGCAGTGATTGCTTTTAATCAATTTAGTGCCAAACGCACTAAACATATTAATAGTACCGCAATCGATATTATTTTTTGAGGACAAGTATGAAACGTGTTTTTTTATTTTTACTAACAAACCTCGCGGTTATGTTGGTATTAGGTGTAGTGCTTTCAATAGTGATGAGTGTATTAGGACTAAGCAATCGTAGCTTAGGCGGTATGCTAATGATTGCTACCGTGTTTGGTTTTGGTGGCTCGTTTATTTCGTTATTTATGTCGAAATGGATGGCTAAAAAATCAACCGGCGCACATGTTATTACCCAACCACGTAACGAAACCGAACATTGGCTAGTAACTACGGTTGCAGCACAAGCGCAAAAAGCCGGCATTAAAATGCCAGAAGTGGCCATTTACGACAGCCCAGAAATGAACGCATTTGCCACCGGCCCAAGTAAAAACAACTCACTAGTGGCAGTAAGCACAGGTTTATTACACAGCATGAGCCAAGATCAAGCCGAAGCCGTACTTGCCCACGAAGTATCGCATATTGCTAATGGCGACATGGTAACGCTTACACTTATACAAGGCGTGGTAAACACCTTTGTTATATTTGCCGCTAAAGTGCTAGCAGGCATAGTAGATAACTTTATAAACAGTAACAACGATGAACAAGAGGGCGGCAACAGCTGGACCTACTTCCTGTTCGATATGTTGTTTCAAGTAATTTTTGGCATTTTAGCCAGCGTTATAGTGGCTTATTACAGCCGCCAACGTGAGTTTGCTGCCGACAGCGGCGCTGCCAAACTAGTAGGCGCAGACAAAATGCGTTCAGCCCTTGAGCGATTAAAGCAAAATCATCCTTCGCAACTAGAAGGCTCAATGATGGCGTTTGGTATCGCCAGTGGTAAAGGCATGGCTGAGTTGTTTTCGTCGCACCCACCGCTTGACGCCCGTATAGACGCACTGCGTAAATAATGTTTTAGCGCAAAGTTATTGCATATATACCAAGCCAGCTTAACCGCTGGCTTTTTTGTGGCTAAATTACATGCTAAGTTAGTTGCTCATATGTTTAACCAAACCAGAGTTTATACATGAAACTATTAAGCACCACTTTTGTATTTGCGTTACTTTTTGTGTTTTTTCCGGCTAAAGCAACAAACGGCCTAATAACACTACAAAGCCAGCAAAGCGCCAAAGCCACTATGAATAAGTTTGAGCTACTGGCTAAAAATAAAGGACTGACAATTTTTGCACGTATTGATCACACCGCAGGGGCTAAAAAAGTAGGGCAGCAGCTTGGCTACACCGAAGTTATTATATTTGGTAATCCACAAGGGGGTACTCCTTTAATGCAGTGCGCGCAAACAATGGGGATTGATTTACCGCTTAAAGCACTTGTTTGGCAAGACCCCGATGCAAAAGTATGGTTGAGCTACAACGATCCTAGCTATTTAACTAAGCGCCATGGTGCAGCGCAATGCGCTGTTGCTACAAAGCTTGCCAATGTACTTGCAGAGCTTGCTGCACAGGCACTGCAGCCCTGAGCTTAATTAGCAATTCTAAAAAGTAATTTAAACAATGAGGGAATATACATGAAGTTTTTAGTATTTTTAGGCACAGTACGCAATAGCACACCCCCTAAACCAGCAAGGCTTGGTGAGCGCGTAGCCCAAGCATGTATAGCGTGTTTGCAAAGCCAATTTAGTACACACGAAATAGAGCTAATCGACGCGCTAGATTACCCGCTCGAACCGGTATTTAAGCCACACTTTGCTTATCCAAAAAGTAAAGCTCCGGAGCAGCTAAATACCCTAGCCGATAAAATTGCCGCAGCCGATGGCTATATTATGATCAGCCCAGAGTACAACCATTCTATGAGCCCAGCACTGGCCAACTTATTAAACCATTTTGGCAGCTCACTGTTTTCGTACAAACCCAGCGCTATTGTTACTTATTCTGCTGGGCAGTGGGGTGGTATGCGCGCCGCTGTGGGTATGCGTAACTTTTTAAGTGAATTAGGCTGTTTACCCGTATCAGCAATGATCCATGTACCAAAAGCGCAGGAGGTAATGGCTGAAAATGGCTCGTTCAATGAGCAAAGTGAACAAGACACTTGGTTTAATTACTTCTCACGTACATTTACTCAATTAGCCTGGTGGGCAGAGGCTGCTCAACAGCAAAAACTAACTCAAAATCCAACTGAAGTATTAAGCAGCTTTACTAAAGATCCCTCACAGCGAAACGCTCCTAAATAAACTAAGTTTAATTAACAACGCCTGCAAACAGTAAAGCCAGCTTAGCTGCTGGCTTTGTAACTTTAAACATACGGCCTAGCTATTACTGAGACATAATAATTTCGGTAATGCCCTCGGCCGAGAGTATTTCAATCCAATAGCCGTCGGGGTCTTTAATAAACGCCAAACCTTTCATCGAGCCATCGTCTGGTTTTTTTACAAACTCTACATCGTATTTTGCAAAACGTTCGCACGCGGCGTATACATCGGGTACGCTAATACCAATATGGCCAAAGCCTTTTGGCTCTTCGTTACCACTTACATAGCCTGCAAAGCTATCGTCGTTTTCTGTGCCCCAATTATGGGTAAGCTCAATTAGTGCAGGACGGCGAAACACCCATTCAGCTTTGGTTTTATCATCGCCCGCAGGCAGTTGTTGCTCGTAACCTAAAAAGTACAGGGTAAACTTCATACCAGGAAAGTCATATTTTCCCAACAACTTCATACCTAATACGTTTTCATAAAATGCTAATGACGGTTTTGGGTCTTTAATTCGCAGCATAGTTTGCTGCATTACATAACCTTCGGTCGCTTTAGTAACTTGCTCTGGAGATTCGTTATAGCTAGACATAAGATGATCCTTACTAAAAAATTTAAAGCACAACAGACTTATTAAGTATTTCTAGCGCCATCATAATCAACAGCACCGCAAATTAAAACCACCCTATGTAATTCATTCGTTATTCAATCACTATTCAATAATTAGTTAATTAAAATACCGCCAAGCAATGGCTATAAAGTAGTTTAATTTTAAAATTACTTAAAATAAGTTTACCGAACACTTTTAGAAACGTATAGTTTGCATAAGTAACAAATAAAAACAAATAACTAGGGGCTGTTGATCTTTGTAGTACATATATCAATCAGCCCACATTGGTAGCCACATCATAGTAAATGCTAAAGCGAGCATTGAATGATAATTTCGTTCAAGCTTTTCATACCGCGTGGCTATCCCTCTATATTGCTTAATACGGCCAAATGCATTCTCAACCAAGTGCCGATATTTGTACATGCACCAGTCAATATCTTCATTGCCTACTAAACTGTTGCCCTTACGTGGAATAACGGGTGTAGCGTTATTATCACGAACAAACGCTCTCAGTTTTTCACTGTCGTAGCCTTTATCTGCGACAACCATATTACTTGTTGGGCAATTAGCTACGAGTGACTCTGCATGGACGATATCATGCGTATTTCCACAGGATAATTCATAATAAACAGGCAACCCTCCGCTATCGACTGCAAGATGAATTTTCGTAGAATTTCCACCTCGGCTCTTTCCAATTGATTCATTGTCAGCAGTTCTTGCACCGCAACTCTGTTGATGAGCCCTGACAATACTGCCATCAATGAAGACCCAATCCATGTCCGCATCACGAGATAATGCGCGAAACAGTTCATTCAAAATCCCTTTTTTGGACCATAAATTAAACCGTCTGTAGATAGCACTCCAACGGCCAAAATCAGAAGGTAAATCTCGCCATGGAATACCTGTGCGCATCTTATACAGTATGCCTTCGAGCGTTTTTCTATGGTTGGGCTTATTATAAATTCGACCACTTAAGTACATTACTTTTGATAAGACATTCCATGTCCCGTCTGTTAACATTAATCTTGGCATGTAGGTTCGGTGTAAAGTTTTCTGGCGAATTCAATTATACCTTATCTTCATGCTGTTTGTTTTTCATACCACAAAGATCAACACGCCCTAATAAAAAGTATAAAAATCAGGAACACCAATGAACAAAGGATTGTTAACGTCGTGGAACGACAACCGAGGCTATGGTTTTATTAAATCTAGCAGCGTTGCACGCGACACCTTTATACACATATCTTCGCTTAAACACATGAGCCGTAAACCCAAAGTAGGCGACACCATCTATTTTGAGGTTGCCACCGATCCCAATGGTAAAAGCAAAGCAATTAATTGCCGCATTGAAGGCGTAATCGAAAGAAAAGCAGAAAGCAAACTAGAAAACACAGCTACTTTTAATAAACCTTTTAAAATGAGTAAAGCAAAAAAGAAGTCGAGTACTTTAGCTAACCTTGTTGCGCTGGCAATTATATTAAGCATAGGTTTTAGCGCATACAATAGGTACTTCGCAAACACTCATACAGGCAATAAAAACACTACCCCCGTTATTACCAATGCCGACTTAACCACCTTTGATGAAAAATACCCGAAGATAGTTATTCCTAAAAACACACAAAATTTTAGCTGTGATGGCAGGCAGCACTGCAGCCAAATGACCTCACGAGCCGAAGCTGTATTCTTTATAAAAAACTGCCCGAATACAAATTATGATCAGCCCAGAGTACAACCATTCTATGAGCCCAGCACTGGCCAACTTATTAAACCATTTTGGCAGCTCACTGTTTTCGTACAAACCCAGCGCAATGGATGGCGATAACGACGGGATACCTTGTGAAAATGATTCAAGGTTTTAAATAGGTGATAATTGCAGATGCGTTTTATATAAAAAATAGATTTAATAAATGGCTGTATATAAACACAGTTGTGTAGGTTTTATCCCATAACATTATTAAAAGTCGTTTTGGGATTAAATTATAAAGGTTACAAAATAGCAATTGTAACTGCTTGTTTATAAGTAAGTTGTTTGGTTTGGTTATCGAGCAACGTAATATGCGCCGTTTTGGGGTGTTATAACCCCAAAAGTGGTGTTCAATAAGCTGTTATGCCTAAAGGATGTGTATGCCAAGTAAATTAGATATCTCTAAAGAGGCACTTATTTTAGCTGAACAAGGTCTAAGGGAGTTAGAGTTGTCCGAAGCATCTCTTTCATCAATAGCCTTAAAAGCTAGTCGAATTGCACGCATTTCAGGTGATCATGAAATGCAAAATATTATGCTTTATGAAGTTGGTGGTTACCCGTCAGAGCCTTCAGGTGTAGATAAAGAGGTATGGAATGCAGCAGAAAGAGCGGGTCGAGTTTATAGAAAAAAAGAAGAAGATGGTGAAGAAAAAAGCTATGCAAAATTAGAATCGATTGAATCAATGGAAAGCATAATTCTAGCGAATAAAGAGTTATTGAAGTGTGCCCAATATCCAGTCGAAAGAACTAAAGCTTCAAATGCAATTACCAGCACTGCAAAAATGATTGGGAAACGAAGATCATTCATATATCAATATCTTAGAAGACAAATAAAGGGACAGGCATAAAATAATTAACAGTGCCGTAAATTAATCCACTTGTATTTTCTAAGCCATTTTCCTAGATGGATTAGGAATATGGATGATTTTATACCAGGCTATTTGCTAATAAACTCAATTTAACTAGGACGTTAGGGAAGTAAAATGAGTTTAATTGAAGCAAGCACAAAGGAATTTGGCAATATTACGGTGTTTTTACATAGCCTAGGCTCATTTTGCTATCGTATTGAGTGGTATAGCAAAATGACAGGGACAAATAAAGGGACAGGCATAAAATAATTAACAGGTTTATGCCTGTCCTTTACTAACTTTTTACTAGGGCGTGTTGATCTTTGTGGTATGAAAAACAAACAGCATGAAGATAAGGTATAATTGAATTCGCCAGAAAACTTTACACCGAACCTACATGCCAAGATTAATGTTAACAGACGGGACATGGAATGTCTTATCAAAAGTAATGTACTTAAGTGGTCGAATTTATAATAAGCCCAACCATAGAAAAACGCTCGAAGGCATACTGTATAAGATGCGCACAGGTATTCCATGGCGAGATTTACCTTCTGATTTTGGCCGTTGGAGTGCTATCTACAGACGGTTTAATTTATGGTCCAAAAAAGGGATTTTGAATGAACTGTTTCGCGCATTATCTCGTGATGCGGACATGGATTGGGTCTTCATTGATGGCAGTATTGTCAGGGCTCATCAACAGAGTTGCGGTGCAAGAACTGCTGACAATGAATCAATTGTAAAGAGCCGAGGTGGAAATTCTACGAAAATTCATCTTGCAGTCGATAGCGGAGGGTTGCCTGTTTATTATGAATTATCCTGTGGAAATACGCATGATATCGTCCATGCAGAGTCACTCGTAGCTAATTGCCCAACAAGTAATATGGTTGTCGCAGATAAAGGCTACGACAGTGAAAAACTGAGAGCGTTTGTTCGTGATAATAACGCTACACCCGTTATTCCACGTAAGGGCAACAGTTTAGTAGGCAATGAAGATATTGACTGGTGCATGTACAAATATCGGCACTTGGTTGAGAATGCATTTGGCCGTATTAAGCAATATAGAGGGATAGCCACGCGGTATGAAAAGCTTGAACGAAATTATCATTCAATGCTCGCTTTAGCATTTACTATGATGTGGCTACCAATGTGGGCTGATTGATATATGTACTACAAAGATCAACAGCCCCTAATCAAAACTTTATTTTTACTAAATTAAAGCGGCTTATTTTAAGCCGCTATTTCTTTTTACAAGCGCAGCGACTTTTACCTGTTTTTAAAAAGAGTACTTATAAAATTTTACAATTAAAGTGCTTCAAAAATAGCTGCAATACCTTGCCCGCCACCAATACACATAGTGACTAAGCCATATTTACCGTTAATACGTTTTAGTTCGTACAGGCATTTGGTTGATAAAATAGCACCGGTTGCGCCAACAGGGTGGCCAAGCGCTATAGCTCCGCCATTGGGGTTAACTTTATGCTCAGGAAAGTTTAACTGGTTGGCTACGCATAGTGCTTGTGCGGCAAAGGCTTCGTTTGATTCTATTACGTCCATGTCATTAATAGTTAATCCGGTTTTTTCAAACACCTGCTGCACAGCAGGAATAGGCCCTGTGCCCATTAATGAAGGCTCAACACCTGCTCTGGCATAACCGACTAGGCGACCGAGTGGTTTTAAGCCTTGTTCATTGGCCTTTTTCTCCGACATAAGCACTAACATGGCTGCGCCATCATTAATACCTGATGAGGTAGCTGCGGTGACTGTACCATTTTGTTTAAAGTAGGGTTTTAAGGTGGCGAGTTTTTCGGCCGTTGTGTCAGCGCGCACATGCTCGTCAGTATCAAAAACGTGATTGCCGTTACGCGATTTAATCTCGATGGGCATTATTTGCTGTTTAAAATGGCCTGCAGTAATGGCTTTAGCGGCTTTATGATGGCTTTGTGCTGCGTAAGCGTCTTGTTGCTTGCGGCTAATGCTATATTTTTCTGCAATGTTTTCGGCGGTAACGCCCATAGGGGTGTTATCCCATGGGTCTTGTAATGTGGTGCTTAGCTCATCAATTACTGTGCTATCACCCATTTTTTGGCCCCAGCGGTTACTCGCAAGGGTATAGCCTGAGCTACTCATGCTTTCAGCTCCGCCCGCTAAGGCTGCATCTACTTCACCTAATTGAATTTGTTGCGCTGCTTGTATAATGGCTTCTAAACCCGAACCACACAAACGGTTGAGTGTTACCGCATGACTACTAACAGATAACCCTGCATCTAGGCCAATAACTCGCGATAAATACGCGTCTTTAGGGCCGTTATGTATCACTTTACCTACCACGCATGAGCCAACTTGCTGTGGTGAAATGTTGGCTCTGGCTAATGCTTCTTTGGCGCACATGGTGCCTAATTGAGCGGGAGTGAAGTTTTTAAGGCTGCCACCAAAGCCACCGATAGCGGTGCGAACTGCGCTTAATATTACTACGCTATTGTTATTAAATTTTGTCATTGTGTTCTCTTATTATTTTTTTGCTTGTATCCACTTTGTTCTAAATGATATTAAAAGAGCAAAAGGATAAAGGTTGACTTTAATTCATCAAAACATAATTTTAAAATAAACTAAAGCTGCAGGCGTTGAGTTGATATATAACTTTGTTAATCATTTTATGTTTTTGCTTTAAAGAGATTTAAAAAGAGGATTTAAAAGATTTAAAAGGACAGGCACAAAGTATTTGCAAAACTCACATTAGCTACTACTGTTATTATATCCAGTGGTTATTGGTTTTGTATTTTATGACACGCGCAAGAAAAAATCTCATTGATTTGGCATCAACATCTTATTATCACTTAATAGCTAGATGCGTTAGGCGAGCTTTTTTGTGTGGTGATGATAAATACACAGGTAAAAACTTTGATCACCGCAGAGAGTGGCTAGTAGAGCGTATAAAGTTGTTAAGTAGTGTGTTTGCCATAGAGATTGCAGCTTACGCAATTATGAGTAATCACTATCACTTAGTTGTAAATGTTAATAGAAAGCAGGCACTAGATTGGGCAAATAGTGAAGTAATTGAACGCTGGAATAGGCTTTATAATGGCCACGCTTTGGTGGATAGTTACTTAAAAGGCGAGCAGTTAGATAATCCGAGTTTAGTTTGCGTTAATGAAATTATAGCTAAATGGCGAGAAAGACTTTACGACATAAGCTGGTATATGAAAAACCTAAATGAATACATTGCCCGTGAAGCAAATAAGGAAGATAGCTGCACAGGTAAGTACTGGGAAGGGCGCTATAAATCACAAGCATTATTAGATGAAACCGCATTGCTTAGTTGCATGGCCTATGTCGATTTAAATCCTATTAGAGCAAACATGGCCGGTACGTTAGAAGACAGTGATTTTACTTCTATTCAAGAACGTATAGCGCAATTGACAGCCTTTACTAAAAATACGGTTCAAACAAATAACCGCTCAAAACAAAAAGATAGTGTTCAAGATCAAAGTCAACCAAGTCAGCTAAAGCCATTTTGCGCTAACAACATAAAACACACTATACCTTTTGCGTTACTAGATTACTTAGAGTTAGTAGATTGGAGTGGTCGTCAAATTTCTCCAAACAAAAAAGGATATATAAATAAAGCAATTCCTAAATTGCTAGTTACTCTGAATATAGAAGAAGCACAATGGCTTGAATCGATTCAACGATTTAGGCATAAATATTCAAACTTTGCAGGGAGTAAACAACGATTAAAGCAGCAAGCCGCGAATAACGATGTTAAATGGTACAAAGGTGCAGGGTGAGCGCCACACCTTCAGCGATAACTTAAACAACAACTTTAACAAACCACCTTTGAAACTAACTTTACCTGCCTGATATCCCTACTAAACATATATCTACTAATAACTTAAATTATATAAACTAATAGAGCGTAGAAGTGAGAGGGAATTAGTAAATAACGATGACGAACTTTGAGGTTAAATAAACCAGGTAATATGTGCCTGTCCCATTTTAATCCCTTTTTAATATGCCTGTCCCATTTTTAATAATAAATAACTTCATGCCAATGTTGCAATAAACACCGTTTATGGTATAAGACTGCCAGCTTTAGTTTACTCAATATAGTATGGATAATAGCAAGGGTGAACAAGCCAATTCAATCTATTGAATTTTTGGACTTTTATCTAAAAACGGCGCCCAGTATTACCTTTAATATAAAGCCGCTTTGCAGCAACAGCACTTAACCAAACACACCGAATTTATTTTAGCCTACGGCTGCACCTTAAATCATACGTACCGCACGAATGCTTATATGAGCACGTACCTGGGTATTTAGTATTAATTACACGCCGCTGGTGATGATCACGCTAGGCATGTCATTTTGTAAGTTAATTAATTCTAATCACACGGCTATGGCCGTAAATTTGTGTAACCAGTTTATAAGCTACAGCACTTTATAAACGTCAACGCTTTAAACGTAATCCAACAAAAGCGGCATTACCTCACATGCCAAGCTTTGCAAACAGCCTATAAGTACTAAGCACTAGTTACTGCTTTAGGCTGCAATTCAATTTTAGTTATGTAATTAACAAGGTTAACAATGAACACCAATTTTAAAGAGCGTAAGCTTACTTATTTATCTGCTTGTTTAGTTTTCTTATTTACCAGCCAAACAAGCTCAGCCTTTGAGCAACCACCGCTATTTAATCAGGCTAATACAGCTATAGAGAGGGTTGCAGTGATAGGCTCGCGCCATGTATACAGCAGTAACTTTACGCCTTTAGAAACACCACAAGCTGAGCAAACAATCGATTTAGCAACGCTTGAAAATGCTGGCGCATGGGATTTAAACCAAGCATTGGATCTATCTGCTTCGGTTGCTAGGCAAAATAACTTTGGTGGCCTGTTAAATAATTTTGCTTTACGTGGTTTTACAGGAGATGAAAACCTCTCGAGTAACTACTTAGTTAATGGCTTTAATATAGGCTGGGGCTTGGGTGGTACGCGAGATCTGTCAAGTATTGCCTCGGTTGAGGTGCTAAAAGGGCCGCGTGCTGCGTTATTTGGCCGGGGAGAACCTGGCGGAGTGGTTAACTTAATAACTAAACGGCCAACATTTGATACCGCAGGCGAACTAAAACTTGCTGTTGCAAGTGAGGATACCTATAGGGCTGATATAGATTACACTACTGGGGTTTCTGATGATGTTGCAATTAGACTGATCGGTTTTTATGAAGATTCAAATAGCTTTAGAGACACCATTAAAAAAACCAAACAAGGCGTTAGCCCATCAGTAGCTTGGTATATTAACGACAATAGTGAACTGATTTACGAACTTGAATACAGTAAGCAAACAATACCTTTTGATAGAGGAGTGTTAGCAATAAATGGTGAGCTTGGGGTTATTCCTGCAAACCGATTTTTAGGTGAGCCGGGTGATGGCCCTATTACAGCACAAGTAGTTGGCCATCAGCTTGAACTTAAGCATGATATTAATGACGACTGGAGTGTATTAATTGCTGCTAATTACCGTGATACTAAGTTAACAGGCTTTGCTACTGAGACTGGTTTTGCAGGTGTAGTGAATGATGAGGTTAATCGCTTTAGGCGTTATCGAGATTACAGTGCAAACTATAAGGTTTTACGCGGCGAAGTTACTGGCGATATTAATTTTGCAGGGTTTGAGCATCGTTTAACTATAGGGGCTGATACCGATAAATTTGAAAACGATCAGTTTTTACTACAGGTAAAGGGCGATCAATATATTAATGTATATAACCCAGAGTATGGTGCTTATGCGCTACCTGCACCCACCACTCATACTGATCGTATTGAAATTCAGCAATCATTGGGCGTATTTATACAAGATCAAATAAGTTTAACCAATAAGCTAGATATACGTCTTGGCGCGCGTTTAGACGATTTTAAGCAAACACTTAATAACCGTTTAACTAATACAGGGTATAAACAAACAGAATCGCGTATTAGTCCGCAATTAGGGGCTGTGTATGCGGTGTCTGACTTTATATCGGCTTATGCGGCTTATGGTGAAAACTTTCGTCCGCTTTCGGGTACCGACGCCCAGGGAAACAGCTTTAAACCAAACCAAACAACTTCAAAGGAAGTAGGCGTTAAGGTTAGTTTAAATAACGGTGCGCTGGTGGGCACCTTAGCCTTATTTAAAGTTGAGCAACAAAATATGTTGGTAGTAGACGATCCAACAGCATTTACCAGTGCCGCTATTGGGGAGGCGCAAAGTAAAGGGTTTGAAATTGATATAAATGGTCAGCTAACGAATAACTTAAACCTGTGGGCGTCTTATGCTTATGTTGATGCAACAACCAAAAATTCATTTTACGATAGCAACTTTGGCCTAAATATAGCTGCAGGCAGCTCGCTGTTAAATATTCCTCAGCATCAATTGAGTTTACAGTTGGTAAAGTCGACAGAAGTGAATGGAAAAGCACTAAAATTGGGTGGTGGTTTACTTTATGTGGGAGATCGAAATGGCTTTTTTGGTACCGACTTTACACTGCCAAGTTATATAACTGCTCGGGCATTTATGCGTTACGCCGTATCAGACTCAATAACGCTAACAGGGGAGCTAGATAACTTATTTAATGAAACTTATTATATCAGCTCATTTTCAGACGATTGGGTACAACCTGGCACGCCTCGTAGTGTTAGGTTTTCTGCCTCGTTTAAGTTTTAATACCTTACACGTATTTTAAAAACGTATATCAGGCTGGTTAGTATAAGCAGCCTGTTAGTTAATCTAGTATTGAGTAAGGTATTTTATTGTGGGTACTTTAATGGCTTGCTTTATCGCCCCAAATTTCTTCTAGGCGGTTGTCGCGCCCACAACGCCAGCGATAGGTATTGTAGCGAATAGGATTGTTTTTATAATAATCTTGATGGTAACTTTCATCGCCTTTAATTGGGTAAAAGGTACTGGTGTTTAGTATAGGGGTAACCACGGTTTTATTTGGGAACTGTTTGCTCACTGCTTGTTTAGATTGTTCTGCTAATTTGCGCTCTTGCTCGTTAGCTACAAAAATAGCGCTTAGGTAACTTGGCCCTTTATCGCAAAACTGGCCTTTAGCATCAAAGGGATCAATGTTTACCCAGTAATGGTCGAGTATAGCTTTATAGCTAACTATTGCAGGATCGTAAGTAATTTCTACAGCTTCATAATGACCACGATGATTGCCGTTATAAGTTGGGTTTTTAAGTTTACCTCCCGTAAAACCCGATATTACATCGGTTACACCTGCTAGCTTTTCAAAATCACTTTCCATACACCAAAAGCAACCTCCGGCTAAAACGGCTTTTTCGGTTTTGTTTGCATGGGCGAGCGATGCATAAAATATAACGGATGATGTTAACGCTAAGGCTAATATTCTTTTCATAAAATCTCGCATCTGTTTGATGAATGTATAAATATATTGGTATAGTTACTAGACCCGCTATTAGTAAAACGTATTTCATTTTTATTTATAAGCCGCAACGCGCTTTAGTGAATGAGGCCACTTTAATAAAACCCACTTTAAAGCCTAAATCCTATTTTTGAAGCTATCGCAAAGCTTGTTAGCTAATTTTAAGAACAGTAAAACTAATAAAATGCTTATTGCCGGTGGATCACAACTAGGCATTAGCAAAAAGATAGCGGGTAGGTGCTTAGTACACAAGCTTATAAAATGTTAACTGCCAATACCGCTGGTGGGGGTATGTATTTAAAAAGTAGGGAAGTAAGATATTTAGCACAAATGGCGTTGACTGTGTGCGTACAGTGTTTGTTTTTATATAATAAACTTTATGTATAAATTCAGTTTTATAATAGGTTGTTATATATAAAGTTTTAACTTTAAATGGTGCCGGTTTACTTAGCTGGGTTACAATATTGCAGGTAACTGTGTTTATACACAGTATTGTTTGGAGGTGCATAATATTACCTGTACTTATTAAAGTGCAGAATAGGAGTTTAATAAGAAATGGCTAGTGTATTAAACACCTTATTCAGAGCTTATTTTATTTATACTGAATGCTATTAGCTTTAATGGACAAAGTTATGAGTAAAAAGAACACATCGTGCTTTGTTGTGAGTGAGTATAGTTTAGCAATAGCGCTAATCTTTATGTTTTCTTTATCATAAGTAAAGGGCGGGGCTTACCGCATAGCGATGCTCCGTTTTAGTTACCAGTAATTATATAGTGCTCTGTTTATAGCAAAGCTATTTTTTGGGTAAGTTGCCTTAACATAGCATCGGCATTGGGAGATTGCTCGTTTAACCCGCTAATTAAAGTCATAAAGTAGCAGTCAATCATTACGCTTGCTTTTACGTCATCAATTTGAGTTTGCTGCTGAAATAATAACTGTTTAAACAGGCTTACTTGCTCACTAAAAAAGGTTGCTTGCCAAATAACATTACTGATAAGTATTTTACTAAATTCACTGTTTTCACAATAAAAATAATACAGGGGATGTGCATAATGACGCAGCTTTAATCTAGGAGAGTGTTGTTTATCGGATGCGCGAGCTTGATTAATTATAGCGGTAATTTGTTGCTGCATTCCGGCAATTAATAAGTCTATTTTATTTTCGAAATGACTAAATACAGTGCCCACAGCCACACCAGCAGCTGTTGCAATTTCTCGGGTTGAGGTATGCTCGTAACCTTGTAATAAAAATAACTCCCAAGCAGATACTAAAATTTTATTACGTGTTCTCTGTTTTTTATCCATTATATTTGTGTATTGCTCTCTACTAGTTTTATTAAGTAATGTTTGTAAGTGCAAAATAAGTGTTTATAAAACTGCATTAAAAACAATTGAGTACCCTATTTTAAGCTTGCAAATGCTTATTGACTATTCGCTACTTACTAAATTAAGTAAATAGTAATTGAGTGCGCTCATTTTTATTGTGAGCATGCTCAATTAATAATCTGCATTGTTATTATTATAGCAAACATGTATTTGTTCATTCTACAGGTTCTAGTTTGCTTATCTAACTCTCAAGTTAGAGTTTATTGTCTTATTTAAGCGCATTAAAATAAACCAGTAGCTTGGTTATAAGCGATAATACTTACTCGCGTAAATGCTATAAAAATTAGCTCAGTGTAATACTTAGGATATGTTGTTTAATAGCTGCATTTTAACTAAAATAACTTTATAATCTCGCAGATTTAATTAATAACCAAAAGGCTGCTTTTTATCAAAGCAGCCTTTTGGTTATTAATGTAAGCTAAAAAGTCGTTATTTATTTTGCTGCTCTCTTGCTAATTGGTTTGGCAATAACTGCTCTATAATTTCGCGAGCGGGAAGGGTGTAGCGCGTGCCGTCAAACATCACCGAAGTGAACTCGTTAATATTAGTAATCCCCGTTAGGGTCCAACCTTCGCCGCGCTCAGGGCAATAAACCGTGGTAGTGGGCTGTATTACTTTAAAATCGTCACTCATGGCTAATTACTCTCAATATATTGCTTGTTAATGCAGTATGGTAAGTTAATAATACTGTTATATAAAGTGCTATTTATTGCTTAATAGCTATTTTTACAAATACTGAATTTAAGTAGTAGGTAGCTCAAAAATTTATAATTTTGGTAATTGCATGTTTAAAACAATAACACTACCGCGAGTTACCTTGCGTTTAATAACTCACAAACATGGCGCAGCTTTGTTTGGCATTTTAAATCATCCTTTAGTGTCTCAATATAACGATTACCAAACACCGCTTAGCCAGCAACAGGTAAAGCAATTAATACAAAACGATATTAGCGGCTATTACGAAGGGGGTGTATTGCGCTTAGCAATTGAGCATAACAGCAATGGCCAATTGTTAGGCTCGTGTGGTTTATACAAAATAAATACAGACAAGCAAACTGCTTTTATAGGTTTTGAGCTACACCCAGATTTTTGGCAACAAGGAATTATGCAAGAAGTGCTTTTAGGTTTTATGGCAGTAATGCCTGCATTACAATTAAAACATTTGTATGCTGAGGTAAGTACACACAACCAACGTTCACACGCTTTGCTAATAAAGCTAGGATTTACGCCAAAGTGTGGTGTACAAAATAGTGATAACAGTTCACTTTGGTATAAATTATTATAGAGTTAACGTGCTACAATAATCTAAACGTTACCTCCGTAATTACTGTAATTATTTATAAGTAAACACAGTAAAGAACACATCATACTTGCTGTGAGGGAGTAATACCTTAGCAAAGGTGTTAAATTTATAAAGTAGCAGGGCAGTAGTAAATGCTAAGCGCAGATATTTATTTCAAATTACAATATCTGAGATCCTGACGACTTATCCGGTTCACTTAAATTGCACATTTGAGTTCGGCGTGTTTAACCTTTATGGTGGCTTTGGTCCGCACTTATACAACCTACTATATGCAAGTGCACGTAACGTTATTTGAAATGACAGCTACAGAGCAAATTGATATAGCGTTTTCAAGGCCATTACTAAGAAGCACAATTAGCAATGAATTTATTAGCCATACGGTCTATCCAGATAAGCTAGTTGCTCTTGTTAATCAAGGCCATAAATGTGAAAGTAAATAAGTCGGGTTTTCGCCAAATAGTGTTAGCAAACCTAGGCATATGCAATCATTAGTAACCGAGATTGTAATGTTTAGGAGTGGGGTGATAGGACAGTATTGTGCACAAGAAATTTTACAGTGAGGATGTCATTTTATAACGCTGGAGAATGTAAGTACGCAAAGTCCACTACAAATTCAATTTAAAAAATGACGTAAGTACAACATTTGTAAATATAGTTTTAAGCGCCAAAATAGACATTCAAAGCAGCATGGCTGAGTGATGCTATAAACTTAAAACCAATAAAAAAGGCCTTGTTATGCTCTATAACAAGGCCTTTATAAAACTATGTTAGGCTTTAAAGTATATACCTAAAACCAATTGCGATGCCGTCATCTTCCGATTGTTCCATAAGTGCTTGTTGTTCTTTATTAGCACTTTCAAAGTCACCAAAATCTTTACGTGCTTCTATGTAAAGCTGGGTATTGTCGTCAAGTAAGTAATGAACACCAATAACGGCAAATTGACGCTTAAATACATCGTTAGGGTCGGCGTTAAAGTTAGGTTGAATTACGTAATCGTCGCCAGCATCAAAAAGGTTGTATGCAATAAATGGTCTAAAGTCATTATCGAAACGGTAAGATACAAATGTTTCTATACCAACTGCTTCTTTAATTAAGCGACCCAGATTGTCGGTATCATGGTTTTCGTTTTTATTAATGTTAGCGGCAGCGTATAAACCTGGTGCGTTAATGTTACCCCAAATAATACCAGCGCCATAAATTATATCTTCTACTGAGCGAGTTGTGCCATCGCCAAAGTGTAAGTCAAACTCACCGCGGTTAATGCCGGCAGTTAACGTAAGCATATTGGTTACGTTATAAGTTACTGCGCCACCAAAAGTGTAATTAAACTCTACTTTTTGTGCTGTCGCATCGCCAGCTTCCCATTTTTTTGGCACTGTGCTTCTGTAATATTGCTTACATCACAAGTGTAAAACTCACTGTTTTTTAGCTGCGTTTGTACGCTAAATTCAAAGTCGTTGTAAGTATTGCGATATTGCAACGTTTTATCACCGCGACCGGTACCATTTACTGCGCCATCGTCTTTATTATATGTGTAAACACCTGCAGCGTTACCATCCCACACATAGCTGTAGTTGGTGGCGTAAACAACATCGAACCACGAACCCCATTGTTTACCAATGGTAATTTGACCATATTTATCATGCGATAAGCCGGCATAACCTAAGCGGTTATATAAAAACTCATCTTGAATAGATTCAAAACGGTTATTATAAACAATATCACTGTTACCAACAGGGTTTACACCCCATTCAATTAAGGCCAGTGCTTCCCAATCATTTTTTAATTGACGTTTAAAAGCAAAGTTAATACGCGAGGCACCATTTACTATTTCAGTTTGGTTTTGGGTATTGATCGCACGAACGTCAATATAACCACCAATAGAGACAGCATTTTTTTCGTCTTTATAAACTTCTACTGCTGATACAGCTGGAGCCGCTAAAATACTTACGCTTAGTAGAGTTGCTAACTTGTTATTTATCATTTGTTGCCTTGTGTAAATTTGATGCTTTTTTATTGGGGTATATCTGTGGGGTTGAAGACTAACAAAGCAATAATATGCTCAAAAGTGAAAAATAATCACCCGCAATAAACAAAATAAATGGCAAATATTCACCTAGCGTTAATTTTGTTTTTGTGGTGTTGCTTTTTTTAATGCTTTAAGTTGCTGGGTAGTTGTTTGGTATTAGAAATTAAAAAAATAAAGGTGAGTTTTTTTCAAGTTGGCTAAAAAGTGAAGGGTAGTGCAAAAGCTCTAAGTGGCTTTTATATCATCAATATATACAAAAATATTTTTAATAAAAACTAAATGCGACAAACAAGCTAACAAACAGGTTAAACAGTTGTATTAAATAATTTTGCAGATGTTAACAACGGCGAATGAAATTCAGTCAGCAAAAATTTATTAATTAAATACGCACCAGCAGCAATATCAATTGCTGACTGATGTTGTTTTTGGATACAAATATAAGGAGGTGATAACTTTTCAAAATTGAAATTTGTTTAATTATGCGGCAATTTAATCGCTTTGTAAGGTGCGTTACCTAGCGTGCGTTAAGTAATATTTCACAACTTAATTATAGTTATTAAAGCAGGCTCTTATTTGCGTATTTAGCCTTTAAACTTTCATAGAAAAAACGATGAATTTGGTTTAAACTGCGCGCAATTAAAATACATCATGTCTCCCTTGGAGGGTAGCGCTATTATTAGTACAGCTAACATCACCATGCAATTTGGTGCTAAACCATTATTTGAAAACATCTCAGCAAAATTTGGCGACGGCAACCGTTACGGTTTGATCGGTGCTAATGGTTGCGGTAAATCAACATTTATGAAAATTCTAAGTGGTGAGCTTGAGCCGTCTTCGGGTAACGTTAGCACTGATCCAAATGAACGAGTTGCTAAACTAAACCAAGACCAGTTTGCGTACGAAGAGTATTCTGTAATTGATACTGTGATCATGGGTCACAAGCAGTTATGGGAAATTAAACAAGAACGCGACCGCATTTACTCTTTAGCTGAAATGAGCGAAGCGGATGGCATGAAAGTAGCAGATTTGGAAACTGAATTTGCCGAAATGGACGGTTACTCTGCAGAATCTAAAGCGGGTGAGTTGTTATTAGGTGTAGGTATTGCTACTGAGCAACACTATGGCCCTATGTCAGAAATTGCGCCAGGTTTTAAATTGCGTGTACTTTTAGCACAGGTACTGTTTTCAGATCCTGAAATAATGCTACTCGATGAACCTACTAATAACTTGGATATTTATACAATCAAGTGGTTAGAAGATGTATTGAACCAACGCGATTGCACCATGATAATAATATCGCATGACCGCCACTTTTTAAACTCGGTTTGTACCCACATGGCCGATATTGATTACGGTGAGCTGCGTATTTATTCAGGTAACTACGACGAATACATGTTTGCTGCAACGCAAGCACGTGAGCGTCTGTTAAGTGAAAACGCCAAAAAGAAAAACCAAATTGCTGAACTTCAACAATTTGTATCACGTTTTTCTGCTAATGCGTCAAAAGCTAAGCAAGCAACGTCGCGTGCTAAACGGATCGACAAAATTCAGTTAGATGAAGTTAAAGCGTCATCACGTCAAACGCCATTTATTCGT
The DNA here is from genome assembly GCF_002332205.1 of Pseudoalteromonas sp. JB197. Lineage (NCBI taxonomy): Bacteria > Pseudomonadati > Pseudomonadota > Gammaproteobacteria > Alteromonadales > Pseudoalteromonadaceae > Pseudoalteromonas > Pseudoalteromonas sp. JB197. The sequence continues at coordinate 1,330,572 of NZ_NRGZ01000001.1, read as the reverse complement.
TTCGATCAAGAAAAACAATTATTCCGTAATGCGCTAGAAATGACTAACCTTAGCCAAGGTTTTGGCGACAACACTTTGTTCTCTGGCCTTGAAGGTTTAGTAGAAGTAGGTGAACGCATTGCTATTATTGGTGAAAACGGTGTAGGTAAAACAACACTATTAAATACCTTTGCTGGGCGTTTAGCGCCTAAATCGGGTGAGTTTAAATGGTCTGAAAATGCCAATATTGGTTATTACGCGCAAGATCATGCAGATGAATTTGCCACCGATATGAACTTATTTGAGTGGATGGAGCAATGGCAGCAAGAAGGCGACGACGAGCAAGTGGTGCGCAGCTTTTTAGGCCGTATGTTGTTCTCTCAAAACGATATTAAAAAGTCGGTTAAAGTAATATCGGGTGGTGAGCAAGGCCGTATGTTATTTGGTAAAATTATGATGCATAAACCAAATATATTACTAATGGATGAGCCAACCAACCACATGGATATGGAATCTATTGAAGCACTTAACTTAGCACTTGAAGCCTACGAAGGTACTTTATTGTTTGTGTCTCACGATCGCCAATTTGTATCATCGGTTGCTACGCGTATCTGGGAAGTTAAAGACGGTAAGGTTATTGACTTTAGAGGTACCTACGCTGAGTACCTAGCAAGTAAAGAGGCGTAAATAGCGCTTTACTGCTAACTTTAAAAAGCCATGTTTAACATGGCTTTTTTTGTTTTTGTTAGTCGCAATTTAATGACTTTTGGGTATAATACCCGCCATAAAAGCGGACATAAGTCCGCTAGTTAAAATAGTATATTACTGAGGAGTATTTATGAAAGTTGGCATTATTATGGGTTCTAAATCAGATTGGCCAACCATGGAACATGCGGCGCTCATGCTAGAAAAATTTGGCATTGAGTACGAAACAAAAGTAGTTTCTGCCCACCGAACTCCTCAACTCCTTGCTGATTACGCAAGCTCAGCAAGTGACCGTGGTATTAAAGTTATAATTGCAGGCGCAGGCGGCGCGGCCCATTTGCCGGGTATGGCAGCTGCATTTACCTCATTACCAGTACTTGGTGTGCCAGTTAAATCAAAAGCGCTTAATGGTATCGATTCGCTACTTTCTATTTGCCAAATGCCTAAAGGTGTTGCGGTAGGGACATTAGCTATTGGTGAGCCTGGCGCTGCTAATGCAGGTTTACTTGCAGCGCAAATTTTAGGGTGTCAAAACCCTGAAATATTCGCAAAAATTGAAGCGTTTCGTAAAGAACAAACCGACACTATTTTAGCTAACCCTAATCCTGCAGAGTAATAATGACTATTTTAATTTTAGGTGCAGGGCAATTAGCACGCATGATGAGCCTTGCTGGCGCGCCACTTAATTTAAACGTGGTTGCGTACGATGTAGGCAGCCAAAAAATTGTGCACCCACTCACAGGCGAAGTTTACTCAACCACATTAGAGCAAGCCATAGCAAACGCAGATGCAATTACTGCTGAGTTTGAGCATATACCTGACGATGTATTAACACTTTGTTGTAATAGCAATAAGTTTTATCCGGGTAAAGCGGCCATTAAAACTGGTGGCGATCGCCAAATCGAAAAAGCACTACTAGATAAAACAGCTGTAGCGTGCGCACCGTATCAACTTATTACTGAAAAAGCGCACCTTGAGCTTGCGGTTAAAAACCTAGGTAAACCTTTAGTTATTAAAACCTGTCAAGCAGGCTACGATGGTAAAGGCCAATGGCGATTAAAGTCTGACGATCAAATTGATGAAATTTGGGCTCAAATGTCTGATTTTATTGCCTCAGGCACAGCACATGCACCTCATACTATTATTGCTGAAAAAATGATTCCGTTCGATCGTGAAGTATCTATTATTGGTGCACGCGATAAACACGGTAATGTTGCAATTTATCCGTTAACCGAAAACCAGCACACCAATGGTGTATTAACCTTATCGGTAGCAGGTTTAAATAATAGCCATGTAGAGCAGCAAGCTATTGATGCCTTTACTAAATTAGCGAATGAGCTTAATTATGTGGGTGTATTGGCAATTGAGTTTTTTGACGTTAAAGGCACTTTACTGGTAAACGAAATTGCCCCGCGTGTACACAACTCAGGCCACTGGACACAGCAAGGTTGCCATTGCTCGCAGTTTGAAAACCATATGCGTGCGGTTGCAGGGCTGCCTCTGGGTAATACTGAGCTTAAACACGCCACTGCGATGATAAATGTGCTTGGCCAAGCCAGTATTCCTACTGCAGTTTTAGAAGTGACTGATGTAACTAGTCATTGGTACGGTAAAACAGTAAAACCAGGGCGTAAAATGGGTCATATTAATGTCTCAGCTCAAAGTCTACATCAACTAGGTGAACGCTTAGCTGAACTTAGCGAGTGTTTACCAGAAAAAGCCTACCCAGGTATTTTAGCCACGAGTACATCTTTGATACTCAACTAAAAATAAGCAATAAATTGGGACATCTCAATTTATTGCTTAACGCCAAAGGCTACACCTATGTTTAACCCTAAATACCGCAATGTTGTGTTTGCATTTTTAATGGCACTATTAATGTCGGGCTTTATGTCTTTTGTGATCTCATTATTTAACGTGGGAATGGTCGATAATATTATAACTATATGGCTTAAAGCATGGGTATTTGCATTTTCTATCGCATTTCCTACAGTTATTCTAGTTGCACCTTTAGTACACAAGTTAACTGATAAAATAATTCGAGCGTAATACAGCATGCCATTAACACTCAAAAAGCCATTGTTTTTAATTCTTTTAGCATTATGTATCACTCCTTTTATTGGCGCTGGTAGTGCACTGGTAATAGGCGCTGCTTTTGCTATGACATTAGGTAATCCGTTTGCCGAGCTTTCGCAAAAAGCCAGTAAGTGGATGTTAAAAGCAGCGGTGGTCGGGCTTGGTTTTGCCGTTGACTTTAATCAGGTAATTGAAGTGGGTAGCAGCTCTTTAGTGCTCACTATTGTGAGTATTACCGCAATAATTGGCTTAGGTGAAATACTTACCCAAGTATTTAAACTTAACCGCAATACCGGCGTATTAATTTCATTTGGCACTGCTATTTGTGGTGGCAGTGCTATTGCAGCTATGGCACCGGTAATTAAAGCAAAAGATCATGAAGTGGCTGTGGCACTTGGCGTAGTATTTATGCTCAATGGCGTGGGCTTACTGTTGTTTCCGGCCATTGGCCATTATTTTAATTTAACCGAGCAGCAATTTGGCATGTGGGCTGCTTTAGCTATTCACGATACCAGCAGTGTTGTAGGTGCATCCGCTACTTATGGCGCTGTGGCACTAAGCATTGCCACCACAGTAAAATTAACCCGCGCTATGTGGATCATTCCTTATACTGCGCTTGCTGGGGTGTTTTTACGCTCAGATGAAAAAGCCAGTATTCCACTATTTATTGTTGGCTTTGTACTCGCCGCACTTATTAATACTTATTTGCCACAGTTTTCACCTGTATGGAGCGTTATTAATATAGTTGCTAAACAATTGCTTATAGTTACATTATTTTTAATTGGTAGTGGCCTATCATTAGCAATACTAAAACAAGCCGGACTTAAGCCCTTTATAATGGCAATTTTATTATGGATAGTGGTAAGTAGTGTTATTTTATTTTTAATTTTAGATGGGTTGATATAATGAAAGGTAATTTAAGTAGTATTACTTTGGGTAGTACGTTGTTTTGTTTACTGCTAAGCAACTACGTTGCAGCGGCGCAACTGCGTGTTGCCACCTTTAATGTAAGTATGGATGCAACTAACTATACACCAAGAAAAACCCCTGTAAAAAGCGATTCTTTGGTTAGCGCGCTTAAAGCAGAGCATTCACAAATTAAAAATATTGCCGAAATAATTCAACGTGTTCGCCCCGATATAATACTATTAAACGAGTTTGATTATGTGCCAAAAGAGCAGGGTATAGCGTACTTTAAAAGCCATTATTTAAACGTGAGTCAAAATAATCAAGCGGCAATAGACTATCCTTATTTTTATATTGCGCCGGTTAATACCGGTTTAGCCACTGAGTTTGATTTAGATAACGACGGTAAAAAAATAGGAATAATGGGCGACGCTCACGGTTTTGGTTTTTTTGAAGGCCATTACGGTATGGCCGTTTTATCTCGTTATCCAATCGATTTAGATAAAGTACGAACGCTGCAAACTTTTAAATATAAAGATATGCCTAATGCGCAAATGCCTATCGATCCAACCACAGGCAAAAACTGGTATAACGAGCAAGAATGGCAAAACATTCGTTTGAGCTCAAAATCTTTTTGGGATTTACCCATATCAGTTAATAATAAAACGGTACACATACTTGCATCGCACCCAACCCCGCCGGTTTTTGATGGCTTAGAGGACAGAAACGGTAAGCGTAACCATGATGAAGTAAGGTTAGTTGCAGACTACATTAATAATGCCGATTATATTTATGACGATAAAGGTAAAAAAGGCGGTTTAAATGCTCAGTCTCGGTTTGTTATTTTAGGTGACTTAAATGCCGCCCCTGAGGGTGATAAACAGCGAACTATAACTACAGATCAGCTACTTAAGCATCCGCTTGTAAACGCCAGTTTTATACCGAAAAGTGCTGGCGCAAAAGAGCAATATCCACAGCACAGCCATGCTAAAAATTACAGTGCAAGTTGGCAAGCACGGGTTGACTATGTTTTGCCATCGCATTATGGGTTAAAAATTATTGATGGTGGGGTATTTTGGCCAACTAAAAATAGCCAGCTATACCGCTTAATTAAAGACAGAAATGCGTCGAGTGATCATCGACTAGTTTGGCTAGATTTACGCTTAGAATAAGCAACCTAACTCAGTTACACCGGCGTTTGTCTTAAAAAATTGCAATCACCAAAGTGCTTCTGCTTAAATACGGCTTAATTATAATTACCGTTAAGAAGCACTATGATTTTTAATATCTCATCGTCCAAAACATTAATAGCACTGGCTGTTGCCTCAAGTGTTTTTTTAGCAGGGTGTCAAGCAACTGCATCATCTTCAACAGCTACGCAAAATAATGTAACAACGTCTCCTGTTGCTGCCGTTGTTAATACCCCCGCCGATATGGGCTCTACTAAAATAACGTTAGAGCAAGCTATGGCCCATCCCGATTGGCTTGGACGTCAACCAGAGCGCGCATTTTGGGGCAGTGATTCTGCTACCATTATTTATGCACGTAAAGAGCAAGGTAATGAGTTACGTAACTTATTTAGCCAATCAATTACAAGCCAAAGCGCAGAGCAAGTAGCACTTAATAAACTGCACACTGTAGGTGCAAATAAAGCTGTTTATTCAAAAAATAAAGCCCTGCAAGCCTATGTATTTGAGGGTAATATATTTGTAAAAAGCGTTACAACAGGTGCAATTCAACAAGTAACGCATACCTCTAGCACTGAATCTAAGCCACAATTTTTAAATGATGGCAGCTTAGCTTATCGTCAAGGTAATACATTTTTTAAAGTTGACTTAAGCTCAGGCTTAACCACTGAAATTGCTAATTTAAAACTGGCAGATAAGCCCCAGGGCATTACAGAGCCAAGCAGTTATATTGCTAAAGAGCAGCATAAACTTATTGATTACATAGCGCTAACGCATAAAAACAATAAAGATAAACAAGCACGCAAAGCACAGCTTAAGCAGCAAAATAGCTCAATTGCTAATACTGAGTTTTATTTAGGCAAAGGTAATAGTGTAAAAGACGTGCAGTTATCGCCAAATGGTGATGCTTTATTAGTGGTAGTGCAAGAGCAAAGAGATTGGCGCGATGATAGCGATATAATGCCAAATTATATTACCGATGATGCCCGCATTGAACCTAAAAAAGCGCGCCGCCGAGTAGCTGACGAAAAGTCGCAAACCTCAGAGCTGGTATACATTAATTTAAACGATAAAAGTCAAAATACCTTAAGCTTTGATACCCTACCGGGCTTTGATGAAGACGTATTGGCAGCGGTTAAAAAAGAAAACTATGCCCGTGATGGTAAAACGTATAAGTCTAAAAAAGCGCCGCGTGGTATAAATTTAATTAGCGATTGGGGCTGGGATCAAAGCCCTATAATTTGGAACGACGACGGCTCAAACGTAGCAATAATGCTAGAAGCGTGGGATAACAAAGATCGCTGGTTAGCAACCGTCGATTTTAAAAATAATAAGTTAGTGTCGCAACATCGTTTACATGACGACGCTTGGATAGCCTATGCTTTTAACGATTTTGGCTGGCTACACAACTCTAACACCTTATATTATTTATCAGAGCAGTCGGGGTACAGTCAGCTTTATAAAAAGCCGTTAAATGGTAAAGCAACAGCGCTAACAACAGGTAAGTTTGAAGTATCTAACCTTACGCTTACCGACGATAACAGTGCTATTTATTATAAAGCTAACGTTGAACACCCAGGCCTATACGAAATTTACCGTGTAAATCCACTAACCGGTAAAAACGAGCAAGTAACCGACCTTAACGGTATGACCGACTATACACTTAGCCCTGATCAAACCAAGCTGCTGTTAAAGCACTCAACAATTATGTTACCAACTGAGTTGTATGTGGCTGATGCAAAAGCAAACACACAGGTTACCCGGTTAACACATACGGTTTCGGATGAGTTTTTAGCTAAAAAGCTAACAACCCCTAAAATAATTGCAGTGCCATCTAGCCATACTGATCAACCTATTTACGCAAAAGTGTACTATCCGGCTGATTATGTAGAGGGCGAAGTGGGTAAAAAGCGTAAAGCGGTTATTTTTAACCACGGTGCAGGTTACTTACAAAACTCGCACTTGGGCTGGTCTGGGTATTTTCGTGAGTTTATGTTTCATTCGTTATTAGCTGACGAAGGTTATGTAGTAATGGATATGGATTACCGCGCATCTAAAGGCTATGGACGTGATTGGCGTACGGCAATTTATCGTCAAATGGGTACACCCGAAACCCAAGATTTAGCTGATGGGGTTAAATGGATGGCAGAAAATGCCAACGTAAATACGCAAGCTGTAGGCACGTATGGTGGCTCTTATGGCGGCTTTATGACCTTTATGGCGTTATTTACCGCGCCCGAATTGTTTCAAGCGGGTGCTGCACTTCGCCCCGTTACAGATTGGGCTCATTATAATGCGCCGTACACAGCAAATATATTAAACCATCCGGATGTTGATCCAATTGCGTATGAGCGCAGTTCGCCTATTTACTATGCTGAGGGTTTAAACAAACGCTTATTAATTAATGCGCCTATGGTTGACGACAACGTGTTTTTTCAAGATACGGTTAGATTAGTACAGCGTTTAATTGAGCTTGAAAAAGAAAACTTTGAAACGGCTATTTTTCCGGTAGAGCCGCACGGTTTTGTGCAGCCATCGAGCTGGTTAGATGAATATCGCCGTATTTATAAACTGTTTAAAGAAACCCTGTAACGATTAATAACAAGTTACACCTAAAACGCCACTTTTAAGTGGCGTTTTTTTATATTTAGTTTTTGTTTTTAATATAGTTAACTAATAAAGGTGCGGCTAACAAAGTACCACCAATAGCACCAATTAAGTGCGCGTCAATTGCAACGGTTGAGTTTATAAGCTTACCAATATCGGCATTAGGGCCATTTAGCTGCTCAAATATTATTTTAAGCCACACCCCAATAAACAATAAATAGCCCGACTTAAGCTCAAGTGTTGTATCTTTAACTGCGCCCCAAATAATAACGCCATGTAACAGTGCGCTTAGCCCAGTGTAAATATAAATACTGGGGCAAAACCAGTAAACACCTAAGCCGCACCACAGAGCCAATAAGCTAATATTAATAGCGTAGCGTTTAGGCGACGTATGTTCGCCATGTAGTAACCAAATTAAAATAATACCGCCGCAGTTTAGCGCCAAATGTGCCCAGTTAGCATGAACAAATTGGCTGCTAAAAACTCGCCACAATTCGCCCTGATTAACTAAATCGCGATTAAATTCGAGTAAGTCATTTAAATCAAAAGTAGCAAAAGTAACGCTTAGCAGCATTAAAAATAAAGGAGGGAGTAAATAACGAGGTTGCACTGGTAAATTAAGCATTTAATTGTAATTTTTAGTATTAATTTTTGCATATTGTGCCTGTTTAACTTTAAGATGCCAATTAACTCCTGATAATTTAGGTTATTTACTTTTTATGAACTTTAAACATCACGCATTACTTGCTATTACATTATGTGCAACGTCTTTTCCTTTATTTGCACAACCCCTTACTCAAATTGAAACGCGCGAGCCAGAAGCCGCAACCGGCTTAGTACATAAACAAGCCGTGAGCGGCAATAATTATATGGTGGTTGCAGCTAACCCGTATGCATCTCGTGCTGGGCAGCAAATATTAGCGCAAGGCGGCAGCGCTGTTGATGCTGCAATAGCAACGCAACTGGTACTGACTTTAGTAGAACCACAATCTTCAGGTATTGGTGGCGGCACCTTTATGCTGTACTACAACAAAGTAAACAACAAATTAACCAGTTTTGATGGCCGTGAAACTGCACCAGAAAACGCCGACGAAACATTGTTTTTAGATAAGCATGGCAAAGCCGTGAAGTGGATTGAAGCCATAGTAGGTGGACGCTCAGTAGGTGTGCCAGGGGTTTTACATGCCTTTGCTGACGCACATAAACAATACGGTAAACTACCTTGGGCTGATTTATTTAAACCAGCCATTGAGCTTGCAGAGCAAGGCTTTGAGGTTTCGCCGCGATTACACGGTTTACTGCAGCGCCAATTAAACCCTGGTGTAATGAGCATGCCAGTAATTAACGACTACTTTTTCCCAAACGGTAAATTAATTGCGATAGGTAGCATCAAAAAAAACCAGCCATTAGCTAATTTATACAAAGAGATTGCTAGTAATGGTATTGATGCATTTTATAAGGGCGCTAATGCCAAACAAATGGTTAATGCGGTACAGCACTCTAAAATAGCGCCTGGCAAATTAAATGAGCAAGATCTGGCTAATTACACTAGCAAAGAGCGCGAGGCGGTATGTATTGAGTATCGTGTTTATAATGTATGTTCTATGGCACCACCCAGTAGCGGCGGGGTAGCTGTGCTGCAAATGCTTGGCTTATTAGAGCATAAAAACATGGGCGCACTGCCAGTAAATGGTGAGCAAGCACTGCATTACTTTAGCCAAGCATCAAGAATTGCGTTTGCCGATAGGGATGTTTACATGGGCGATCCCGATTTTACCCAAGTACCTACCAAGGAATTATTAAATAAAGACTATATAGCCACACGTGCAAAACTAATTACCGAGCAAGATATAACAGCCGTTGCTGGTAACCCAGTTGATTACTTAAGTTATGCCAAAGACGACTCGTTCGAATTGCCATCAACCAGCCATGTGTCGATTGTAGATAGCCAAGGCAATGCAGTGTCTATGACCAGTTCAATCGAAATGGCTTTTGGCTCAACGGTAATGGTAAATGGTTTTATTTTAAATAATCAGCTGACTGACTTTTCATTATCGCCGCGTAAAAACGGCCAGCTTGTAGCAAACCGAGTTGAAGCTGGCAAGCGCCCGCGCAGCTCTATGTCGCCAGTAATGGTATTTAATAAAGATGGAAGTTTACGTTTGGTTGTCGGATCTCCTGGCGGAAGCCGTATTATTAGTTACGTTGCGCAAGTGGTAATTGGCGTGCTTGATTGGGATTTATCTGTTCAAGAAGCAATTAATCTACCACGTACTACTAATCGTAACGACTACACTAGCCTTGAAAAAGGCACTGCGCTTGAAGCATTAGCGCCAGCACTTAGCAAGCGTGGTCATAATGTTAGAATTTTAGATTTAAATTCTGGTTTACATGCAGTTGAAGTAAAAAACAACACATTAATAGGCGGCGCCGATCCTCGACGTGAAGGGGTGGCTTTGTCTGATTTAACTGATAAAAGCGCCACTTTAAAATTCTAAATTATGTATAATACAAATGCGCTAAGCTAGTGTTTAAAATTAGCGCATTTATATATTCTCAATGGTCTGACAAGGTTAAATAGCATTGCAATTTAGCCTTTAACACCGATAATGGCAGATCATAACTTAAGACTAAGTAAAGCTTGGAAATATGACTACAAATACCGATCCAAATTATCTTTATATTCATCATTCTGGCCCCGGCCTTCTTGAAACGCCATTACTCAATAAAGGCAGTGCATTTAGCCAAAAAGAACGCGAAAACTTTAATATTGCGGGTTTACTGCCTCCTCGTTATGAAACAATCGAAGAGCAGGTAGAGCGTTGTTACCAGCAGTATTCTAGTTTTACCGACAATCTTAATAAGCATATTTATTTACGTGCAATTCAAGATAATAACGAAACACTTTATTATCGTTTAGTGCGTGATCATATTGAAGAAATGATGCCAATAATTTACACCCCAACAGTGGGTGATGCCTGTGAAAAATTCTCAGATATATATCGCAGCGCACGTGGATTATTTATTTCATATGAAAATCGTTTTCAAATAGACGACATTTTACGCAATGCCACCAAAGGTAAAGTAAAAGTAATTGTGGTAACCGATGGTGAACGCATTTTAGGCTTAGGTGACCAAGGTATTGGTGGCATGGGTATTCCTATTGGTAAGCTATCTTTGTATACCGCATGTGGTGGCATTAGCCCTGCGTATACATTACCGGTAATGCTAGATGTGGGTACAAATAACGAGAAGCTATTAAACGATCCTATGTATATGGGTGCGCGTCATAAGCGTATTACTCAAGATGAGTACGATGAGTTTTTAGACTTATTTATTAAAGCAATCAAGCGTCGCTGGCCAAATGTATTACTACAGTTTGAAGACTTTGCTCAGCCAAATGCGATGCCACTGCTGAAACGTTACCGCAATGAAATTTGTAGTTTTAATGACGACATTCAAGGCACAGCTGCAGTAACTGTTGGCTCATTGCTTGCTGCGTGTAGAGTTAAAAACGAACGCCTAGCAGATCAAAAAGTAGTATTTGTTGGTGCTGGCTCTGCGGGTTGTGGTATTGCTGAGCAAATTGTAAGCCAAATGGTTTTTGAAGGTATTAGCGAAGCGCAAGCACGCAGCCAGGTATTTATGGTTGACCGCTTTGGTTTGTTATCGGAAGGTATGGAAGGTCTACGCGACTTTCAGCAAGTTTTAGCGCAACCACAAGCTCGTTTGAGTGAATGGACGTACAGCGGCGAATTTGCGTCATTACTTGATGTAATGCATTGCTCTAAACCCGATATTTTAATTGGTGTTTCGGGCCAACCTGGTTTATTTACCGAACAAGTAATACGCGCTATGTATTCAGGTTGTGAACAACCTATTATTTTCCCATTAAGTAACCCGTCAAAACAGGTAGAAGCACAGCCAATAGATATTATTAACTGGACCGAAGGTAAAGCACTTGTTGCTACAGGTAGCCCATTTGCCCCAGTTGAATATAATGGTGAGCTTTTCCCAATTCCGCAGTGTAACAACAGTTATATTTTCCCGGGAATTGGTTTAGGGGTTATAGCTGCAAAAGCAACGCGTATTACAGATGCTATGTTAAGTGTTTCTAGCGAAATGCTGGCTGAATCATCGCCGCGTGCAAATACTGGCAAAGGTAGTTTATTACCGGCACTTACAGAAATTGAAACCCTAAGTAAACGTATTGCATTTGCTGTAGGCAAAAAAGCGATTGAAGAGGGCGTTGCTCTTGATATTTCTGATGACGCACTATGGGCTGCTATCGATAAAAACTACTGGTTACCTAAGTACCGTAACTATAAGCGCAGTAGCATTTAAAGCTGCAACTTAGTATTTAGTAATAATTAAAAAACAGGCTACGGCCTGTTTTTTGTACTTGTTCATCTGTAATTAACCACTTAAAGTGTTTAATAAGCTTAATATATAGCAAGCTGTAAATACTTTTTGTATTAAATTAGTGACCAATAAAGGATTGCGAATTTAATAAAGTTAGTAATATAACCAGTTGTTACGGTTAATATAAAAGGATTCACTTATGAAAACGTTTACTTTATTTTTAGGTGCAGCACTGAGCTTTAATGCATTTGCTGCGGCCACACCCGATACACCGCATATTTATGTTAAAGGTGAGGCAACAATTACCACCATGCCAGACCATGTATTATTAAATGTTGGCATTACCGAAATAGATAAAGATTTAATTGCTGCAAAAAATAAAACCGATATAACCATGGCTAAGGCAATAAAATTAGTAACAGCATTAGGTGTAAGTGATGCAGATATTAATGCCGGGCAAATATCAATAAACCGAGAAAGCCAATATAATCGTGAAAGCGGTGAGCAACAATTTAAAGGTTTTAGGGTTAGCAGATCTTTAACGGTTAAGCTTAATGCCATTAATAAATATCCCGAGCTACTACAAAACTTAGTAAACAATGGTATTAACGAAATTAACCATACGCGTTTTTTAGCAAGCAATTACGATGAACTCTACAAAAAAGCGCAAAAACTGGCTATAAAAGATACTCGCGATGCAGCTAAAGAATTTAGCAGTGAGTTTGGCGTAGAGTTAAAAGGCTTATATAGCGCATCTATGCAGCCATTAAATGTGCAATCGGCCCCTTATATGCGCGCCGAAAAAGTGATGCTCTCAGATAGTACACCGAGTAATTATGTACCCGATGCCTATCATGCAGGTGAAATCATTATAACTGCATCTAGTTATGCAGTTTATTATATAGATTAAGTTTATAACTTACTGGCGCTTAAAACGTGCCAGTAATGTATCACCTTGTTGCTTACTAATACGGGCAATTGATTTAAGCATATTATTAATTTCCTGCCTGTCGTACTCATTCGTTACGTGCTCGTTAATGTCATCAACAATAGCATTTAAATAATTAAATAAACTTTCCCTCGCCGCTGAATTTTCGTGAGCAACAAATAAAATATTTTTAAATGCTTCTAACACATTAGTCATTACGTACGCATCGCCTTTAGCGTAATTACGTAGCGGGGTAAAATTATCATGCAGTAATTCATCAAAGCGGGTTTCGTGTATATATAATAATGGCGTATCTTTGCTGTGTTTAAAGCTGTAATTAATATCACTTATTGAAAGTCGTTTAATTAATAAAATACTTAACATATCAATGGCTTTAACTGCTGTACCCGGATCGTTTATGCCTGGGCTCATCGCTTTAACGGCTATTTCTGATATTTGCGTTAAACCATAACGGTAATGGTCGCTAATATACTCTTCTATATAAAAAATAAAACAGCTTAAAATTTTAGCAATTAACTCATCATTACTTGAAATATCTTTATTACACTTTAAAAATGGATAACCTTTAACTGTAAAATAACCTTGTTTAACAGTGATATAAAGCTCAATTTCTTCTGCAGATAATAAGGCGCAAAGCTTATCGGTGTGCACTCCTTTGTAGTAGCCTTCAGTTTGACTATTTATAGAATGCCAATCAGTAAAGTCGGGAAGATTTTTAAGCGGCGCTTCTTGCTGACTTTTAATAATGGTTTTAATTTCACTTTTTGTTTGGCTAAATAAACCATTTAAAACATTATCTACTTGAATAGCGCGAGATATAGAGTGAATAAAAAATACGAATAGCCCTAACGAAATCAAACCAAAAATAAGCGCAAATAATACCCCAAGTGCCGGTATAGCCATGGCGCCATTCTCGAGTTTATTAATATTTATGAGCATAATTACTGAGTAAATAATACTGCCTAAATAAAAACCTAATACCAGTTGGTGAGATTTCCGGGTTATTAATCCAGGTACTACACGCGGCGATAAACTGGCACTGGCTGAGTTTAATACCACCATTACCATTGAAAAACTAAACACAGTTAACGAAATAATACTGCCGGCTAAGGTACTTAAAACAGTTCGCGCATTTTCGGCGCTATCTACTAATACTACAGATATAAACGACTTTAGCTTTTCAATAATGGGCATATATTCAACCGACATCGTAATAACCGCAAAGGTTAAAAATGCAATTGAAAGTAAAGAAGGGTAAAAGCCAATACTATTTATCATTTCTCGATAACTGTCGGCTACTTTGCGAGGTACAAACATAAAATCCTTATGCTTTATTGTATAAGAGTATTATTAATACTTTAGCATAGTTGTAAACTAAACTTCTGATAATGAAGGTTAACTTGTGTGTTATTATTGCCAAAAATATTAGGATAATACTGTGATCATTTCAACATACGCTGCATTACTTGCATTTTACTATATTTACTTAAGCTTTAACGTAATAAACGTGCGCAGGGCAGCGCAAATATCACTTGGTGAAGGCGAAAATCCACAGTTGCAACGGGCAATTCGTGCCCATGGTAATTTTATGGAATATGTACCGTTTGCTATTATTTTGCTTTTTTTAGCAGAATATCAGGGGTTAGCGAGTCATTATTGCCATGCACTTGGTGCAATGCTACTTATAGGCCGCGTTTTTCATAATTTTGGCATAGTAGAAAAAAACCTAAAGTACCGCCAAATTGGTGTTATAGCTACATTTTTAACTATGCTTATAAGTGCTTTAGTTATTTTATTAACCCGCTTTAGTTAAATTTAATTATGAATAACAAAATATTTATTATTGGTTTACCGCGTACAGGCACTACAAGTGTTTGCCATGCTTTTTTAGAGTTTGGTATACCAACAGCGCATACTGCTTACACAAACAATTGTTTTGATAACGCCCATGCAATTGCCGATACGCCAATTTTTAATGATTATAAAGCTCTCGATAAGTATTATCCGGATGCAAAATTTATTTATTTAGAGCGTGAGCTTAACGTATGGCTACCATCAATAAAGCAATTATTATTACGTATGCATACTAATTTAACACGCACTGATGGTGGCTTTAACATTCATATAAAGCATTGTTATTTAAATACATTTAGTAATTTAACAATTGATAATATAAACGATGATAGTTACTTAACGCATTGTTATAACACGCATATCAATGACGCTAAAAATTATTTTAAACACCAAGAGCAACGCTTTTTATCAATAAATATAGCAAAACCGCAAAGCTACAAAATGCTCTGTGATTTTTTAGCGATTAAAAGTAATAAAACAGATTTTGAAAAAATGAATATGGGCGGCAAAGTTACTGCCTGGAACGATATAAAACATCCGCTAAAAGTTGAATCAACAGCAAAAGGGCGCATAGATAAACTGTTACGCTACAAGGTTTAACTTTACAGGCTTAGGAGCATGATTTTTTACCTAATATACGCTAAAATCTGCGCATTATTTTACACCTTGTTATAAGTAGTACAGAGCATGTTTGAATTAAAATACCACACTCCATTTGAATGGACCGAAGTTGTACTTGATGACTTCGATACTTTTTTACAAGACCACGCCGCAGCCGAAAAAAAAGCATCGGGTATGGCCATGTCTATGCTGTCGCATTACCCCGATAAACGTAAACTGGTTACAGCTATGGCAGACTTAGCACTTGAAGAAATGATTCATTTTAAAGAAGTGCTGAAAATTTTAATTTCACGTGATGTAAATTTAGGTGACGACAAAAAAGACCCTTATATAAAACAAATACGTGCTTTATTTAGACACGGCCGCGACGGTTTTTTAATGGATCGATTATTAGTCGGTGGGGTTATTGAGGCAAGAGGGCACGAACGTTTTTCACTAGTGGCGCAAGCGTTACCAGAGGGCAAAGAAAAAGAGTTTTACATTGCGATTGCCGAATCAGAAGAAAAACATAAAAACTTATTTGTAGAACTAGCGTATGAGTATTTTGATAAAGAAGAAGTAGACATACGCCTAGAAGAGCTACTAATAGCGGAAGCTAAAATTTGTGAAAGCATTCCGTTTACTGCGGCACTGCATTAATTTAAGCTGTTAATGCCATACTCTAAAAGCGCTAAATTTATATTTGGCGCTTTTTTGTTTGTAACAATTACGCATAATTTAATAATTATTATGTTTGGACAAAGCTGATGATTAATATATTTTCAAAATATAAAGTAATACCAACAACAGCAGGTATTCTATTTATGCTATCATCCACACCGGTTGCTGCATCATTAGCGTGTAGTGATTTGTCTGGCTGTGAAAAAAATTTTGCGAGATAGAAAGCCAGCTTGCCATAGCTAAGGAACATGGTAATAAGTACAAGATTGAAGGGTTGAAAAAAGCATTACATGCAGCAAAAGCTAATTGCAGCGAAAAAGTATTGAAAGAAGATTTAATAGAAAAAATAAACGATGCTAACAATGATATTGCTGAATATGAAGAAGATCTGCTAGATGCTAAACAAGCAGGTAAAAGTGATAAAGTTAGGGCCTGTTGACCTTTCAGGATTAAAATTTGTTCAATCTAGGGGCGATTAAATCGCGGCGCGAGGTTTGTAACCTAGTGGGCTAAGTAAAAACCGAACAACAAAGAGTTAATCGTCCCTAGAAAGAACCCAAAGGGCAGCGCATGTTTGGCATTTATGCTGCGTTATCGCCTATTTATGGGGAATAACCACACTACATAGGCTCTGCTTTGCCTAAATACCAAACATACTGCTGCAAATTTAACCTCGAAAGATAAACAGGCCCTAGTAAGTATCAAAAAAAGATTACAGCAGAAAAGCTTAAACTAAAACATCTGAAAGATGAGCTTGGCAAAATTAATTAAATCACCAGTGGCTACTTGTTGTTAACGCTTTAGGTTATCGTTAACAGCGAGTGTACTGCGAATATTATCGGATTAACCATCATATTTAATTACATTATTACGCAACAATAACTATATACAGTGCAGGGCACTTCAATCTTTAAAACTAGCCTAATTAAAATACACTTAAAAAGTCATACTACAAATAGCAATCAAACATTATGGGGAAGCGCGTTTCCATTACTCTGTTTTATACCAGCTGTCTTTCAACAACTTAGAAGTTCATAGTTAAAACCACTATCAGCAGGGAGTTTTAGTTAAATAACCAAGCGCATTACTGTGATAAACATAATCACACCACAATTTAACATAATTTAAATGACTAATAATTAAACCAAATATAACTAAAACTGAAAATTAAAACCCTACATAATAGGCTATTTAAAGCACCTGCTTATAAAACGAACTAAACCAGCTGATTTATTACTGTTAATAGCGTTATTTTGTAAAACTAGCTATGTAAATACAGGTAAAACCCATGTGTGTAACAGTGATAAACCAGATCTTTTTGAGGTTTATTTATAAAAAACTATTACAACTGATAGCCAAAGTATAAGCATATGGTATATCAATTCAAATATTATGGCCGGATTGTTACTCATAAAGAGTAATAAAACAGCATGGGATTGAAATAGAAATGTTAGTTAGCTATTGGAATAGAAGATAAAATAAAGCGATTAACTAGGTTAAAGACTTAAGCTTATTTATAGGCGTTAATTATGTAGTAAGTTATAGCGCAAATTTAATTGAATTATCACTTAGTTAAAATCACAGTAAGGCTGCTAGTAAATTTATAGAATAAGTTAAGCAAGGATATGCATATAGAGATTTATAAGTAACGTGTAGGTATGAAATAGTAGCTGAATATTACCTAAGTTAAATTGGTAATTTATGCATAGCTAAAAGAAAGAAATGCTTTAAGGGGCCTGATTCATTAAGCTAGATAAGATAATAATTGCAACATAAGTGTTTATATACAAAGAGTATAAGAAGCCACATAAGTAGTAAGCAGCAAAATTCCGTTATTTGAATTGAAAATATAGCAAAGGCATAACAATATACTTGCAGACTGGTTAGTTATAGATAGGTGCGCTTTATAAACAAGGAGAACTTTAACCGCTAAATTATCAGCGGGCTTGTTTTATACAAATACATGTTTAAATAACAAACTTGCTTTATAGGGCTCATGTAAGTAAAGCATCCATATTTAAAGTTATGTATTCGTAGTAGTAGGAAAGCAGCTGTATTGAATTTACTTAAAAACGTAAAATACACTTAATAATCTCGTAACGAGAAGGCTTACAACACACATAGTTATACTGAATAGCTTATTTTAAACTCTATTTAACATAATATAAATCGTAAGAACCCAACCCAATTGCAGGGCGCGCCAGCCCTGAACTTACCTTTTTTAGTAACGACATTCTGACGGGGGTAAAACTCATCTAAGCCGCACTTTTGCGCCATAATTTAGCTATCTCAGGCTTTCCCTTCTTTTCCGCCTTATTTGCCTCTATCAAAGCCAGTGTTTTCAAGGGTTCTGGGTGGTCTGCAATCAAAAGTAACTGTAATGAGATATGTTCTGCAAATTCACGTTCACCAGTTCTGATACTGCTAAGTGTCTGTTTTGATATGCCTGTCAGTTTCCAAACCATGTAGTCTGAGTCAATATCTGCGGTGTCTCTGAACCAATCAAGTAGTTCTAGCGAAGTGGTTATTTTCATATGTTTTGCATCCGTCTTGGCGTGTCGGTGTTTCGATTATAGTGCTAGTTAACACATTGTGCACTAGGCCACAAGGTATGGACTATTCCACATCTTGTGGCTATCATTCTCCCGAATCAGTCATTCGACTGTTTTGCACTATGCTTGGCAGCAGGTGGCGGTTACTGCGCAATACAGTAACCGCCACCAACCTAACCAAGCATGAACAAACTGTTAAAAATTGTTAAATGCCAAGTTTAGGGAATTAATCATGTTAGAAAAATTAAAAAAAATAGATTTACAAAACGCACTGGGTGCAAGTATTAGGGTTTCTCTGCAAACTAAAATAGCCAGTACAGACAATGGCATGGCCGTTTTCTTTGATTCGTTATCTTTTAATGATGAATGTGAACTGATTTATTTTATCAGCAAAGGTGAGTACTGCGGTTCATGTCAAGTGCTACCGCAAGAGTACGAGAAATTCAAAGCCGTGGCTAAGGCCCAAAACCTAATAAATTAACCAGCCTTGTGCTGGTTTTTGTGTTTTTAGTTAAGGCCATTACGGTGGCTTTACCTAAAAATACACTCGTTAAATAAATGGTTTTGGGGTTTGTGCACAAATTGGATCATAGAGTTTTGTGGTTTGTGCGTACCAAAATCGTGGGGGTTGAGTATCCCAATTGAGCTATCACGGGAACAATGCCGAAAGCTCAACCTGTACGAAGCGATAACATTACTGGCTAGGATAAGCGCCCAACTGGGGTAATTGGAGGTTCGCACCCTCCCGCCTATAACCGTTAGGAACACGGCCAACGTTATGAGAGTGAGCAGGGGCATAAGGGGGGCGTAGGTTGAAAGCTCTTTTAAGTCACTCTTGCGGTACGCTTGCCTAAGCAAACCGCCATCCGAAGTAAGGCTTACCAAAGCACATTGGTTAATGTTCTTTGATAAGCCCCTCAATGCGACTTTGGGTGTGGCGCCTCTATTGTAATTAGCATAAGTACCGATTGAGTTCGGTTAATCTTATAGCGGTTTACAAGGGGCTTGCTGCACCCGAAGCGCAGCGAGGGGCAGCAAGTAGTAACAGTTCCCAGCCCTTTTAGGGCGCGCATCATAAACCCAGAGAAAAGCCCCGCAGGGGCCAACATTATTCTGGGTCGCAATGGCTCTTTATTGCGGCCCATACAACCCCATGGGCGTAAGTGAGGAGAATAGCCCCGCAGGGGCCAGCATTTGGCCCGCCGCTAGGCGCAAAAAAAGGCCAAGCAATTTTATTAAAAATTAAAAGAAAACTTATTGGGCGGTGCGGTATGTGCGTCAACAAGCCCCGCAGGGGGTTTTGTCCACATATCCACGGCTGATTGTATTGTGCGGTAAGTGTGTCAGTAATACGCGCAGCGGATTCTGTCCACTTATCCACAAATTTCGTTTTTTGCGGTTTTCAGGCCGATTTAATTAAATAGGTACCTAAATGTTTAAGAAGTTAATCAAGCTTTTTTCAGGTAAAACGCGCGTGGTAGGTAATGGATTCGGAGCTGGTCGCTCAAACAGTGTATATGCTCCCGATTCAAGTGAAAACCCAGAACCACAGGAGCACATAAGCAATCAGCCAGATAAAAAGTTTGTAAGCAGGCTTGTTAATAAACGCACTATTCAGGGCAGAGAGCACCGTTCAAGTAACCCTTATTCAGTGCGTGAAGTCGAAAATATGAATATTAAATATTTGCTTGAGGATATTAAGCAAGAGAACACATTAACCCCCAAAACAATAGAGCTTTTAGAGTTCATATCTAAAAAGGTGATCAAGTGAAAGAAATAAGCACACAAATTAATAGAGTTGAAGTTGCAGCAGAAGTAACTAAGCGCGCAAGTATGCTCCAAGCCAAAACAGCGGCGGTAAATTTAGGGGATGAAACGTTAGTTTTATTGAAAATGATGGTCGCACTATGCGGGGAACTGAAACAAGAGAGCCAACAGGCCATTAAAGAACTTGGAGAATTAAAGAAACTCGTTGAGTTAACAAGTGATTGAAGTTTTAAGTTATTCACTTGTTGTTATTGCCGTCTGCCTTGCTCTTCTTTTGCTGCTAGCCGTTGTGGGATTATTTAAACTCATATTTTTGGAATAACAATGAAACTACCAATTAAAACAGTACCGGCGCCTGATGGTGGAACAATTCCACTTCGCACAAGTAAAAATCCTGTGCTTGGGGTTTACCTACATCATTGTGGGTCGGTTGCCAGTGTTCACAGACCAAAGGGAAAGCGTAAAAATACCCTTTACTTAATTTGTGACGAGTGCAAAACCGACCAGTGCGCGGGCGCTGCCTATCAAGAAAAAATAGCAGCTAACATGCAGCCGAATATTGAAGCCTTACAAAAAACCTGTGACATGCCAGGCGAATTACCTGTGAAAATTTTCGAAGAAAAAACAGCAGACGAACCAAGCGTAATAGATGAAATTAAGGCTATAGGTTTAGAGTGCGGTTTGGAGGTCGATGGTAAAACTGGCGAACCGCTTAAGCCGATAGATACCGCAGAAATAGCGGTTTACAGCCCAACGCAAGCCGAACCGTTAACCGAAAAACTAGCCGAAACAAGCGAACCAGTTAAGCCGCTTGATACCGCTAAAACAGCGGCTCAAACCGAAACAGCCGACCCAGTAGAGCAGGCAAAGCCTGAAAATGCCAAGCGTATTGGCCTGTTTGCCATTATCGGCGCGGGCTTAGGTGCATTACTAGCAATTTAATAGGGTAAATCATGACAGACAAAAGCAAAGAACAACAAGCCGAGCAAGCCGCATTAAACGAAGAGTTTAAGCCATCTATTGAAGATGAAATAAACCGTGAAGATGAAGTTCAAGCTATGGCTAAAGCGTTGGGGTTAGATGATGGTGACTTTGATCCAAAAGCCGCAGGGGTTGAAGATGCAAAGCCACTCACTCAGGAACAAAAAGAAGCCCAACAAGCCGAACTGGCAAAAGAGCTCAAAAGTGAAGAGGGTTCATTGTTTGCTGCTACCAAGTTTTTAGGTAGCTTAGAGTTTATGTTTAAGAAGTTCGGGCATCATAAGTTTGCAATTGATCCCGTTGAAAAACAAGAAACGATTAAAGCCGTTGCCCCAGCTATACAAAAATATAGCGGGTCGTTGGTGTCTATGATGGGCGATTATGAAGCCGAGGTAATGGCAGCGCTTGCGGTGGGCTCTCTCACTTATGGTTCAGTGAGTCAAATTAAGGCACTTAAGGCGATGGATAAAGAAAAAGTAGTCAATACAGACGAAACTCCCACACCCGATGAACAAAAAGCGCAAAGTAATGAACCACAGCAGCCAGAAACCGCGCCAGAACAAACAAAGGCGGCTTAATCATGGCTTTATCACCTATCAACCCAAATGACGCGCTAAATATCACCCATGCGCTTTATGCAGGCTCTACGGGGTCGGGCAAATCAACTGCAACCCGTAAAATGGGGTTAATCAAAGCAACGGATCAGGTTGTGTTTTGGGATTTATACGGCCAATACAAAGATAAAGAGTTTTTAGGGCGTCAGGTTCGCACCTACTCAAGCCTAAAAGGCTTTTTAATGGCTTTACACGCTGGCCGTAAAACTAAGCAAGGTTTTAAAATTGCATTCACTCCCACTAATCCACCAAAAGACAAAAGCAGCATTCGTAAGCTGTTTTTAAAAGTGTGTGGCATTGTTTGGGGAATGGGTAACGGTAAGCACCCTAAAACTTTGCATTTCATAGCTGAGGAAATTAACCGTGTAACCATTACCGCAGGCGATGAAGACTCTATTTATGGCGAGTTATTAGAGGCAGGCCGTAAATTTAATATTATGGTTCATTCTATTAGCCAGCGCTTGGCACCGATACCAAACACCGTTATTTCTATGTCCGGTTATAAATGGGTCGGTTGCCAAAATTTAATAAGTGATGTTGAGCGAGTAGCTAAGGAACTGCAAGTTAAAGCCGCCGATATTATGGCACTAAACAAGCTCGAATATTATTTTAAAGGCGAGGGCTTTGGTAATGTAAAAAATGGAAAACTGCGCTTTTAAATCATTCTCCAAACAAAAACCGCTTAATTGCGGTTTTTTTTCGTCTAAATAAACCTATTAGGTTAGCCCTCATTTTACCCCATTGACCTAAGCCGAAACCATAGCGTTTACTAAAAGCCACTTAAGCAAGCACACAACGCAGAGCGCAAATGTGAACAAACAAATTATAGTCGGCACAGGCGCAGCGGTTGCAGCGTTTGCAGCAGTAAAAATTATTAAACACTTTATTTTAAACAGCAAAAGCGAGAGCGCAAAAAATGAAATTGAACAAAAGTAACTACATGGTAATTGGTATTTGCACACTGATTGCAGCGGGTGTTGTATGGGCATCAAACAACGTTGATGCAGTAGAAGACGTAATTGGTTAATTGGCCTTGCCAACTAACCCCGAATAAACACTAACGCAGGACGTTAAAAAATGAACGAAACAAATTTATCTGCCGCCATTGCTCGCATTATGGGCAAAATGCAACCGACCATGATTCAATTGGAAGGTGCAACGGGCGTAGCATACGAAGAAGAGGCAACAATCAAGTTGCAAGCTGGCCTTGTTTATCACTCTATTGAGTTGGAGACAAATTTAAAAGAAGTGCCAACAATTGAAAAAATCACCGTTGATATTAGCGGTACACCGGTTGTTTATTCGTCTAACGTAATGTTGGATGTATTAGATAAAGCGTATCAAAAATTTCAACAAGAAGGCCGATTTGTTCTTGACCTGTCAAAGTTTGAATTTCGCACGTCGCAAGGCGTTTACCAAACACAACTAGTTACTGAGCTAACAGACACAGTAACACTGCAAATTAAATTTAAAGCCAAAGGCGAAACAGACCCTGTTGTGCCCACGCTAAAAGCAAAGGCATGGGTAACTGATAAAAAACCAACTGGCCGAATTTTTGTACCTACCCGTTACGAGCATACACAGTTTAGTGCAGCAAGTGGCGAACATACATGGGCATTTCCAAATGGCAGCGCAGCAGAGCATGTGCAGCGCATGGTATTTGCTGAAAATGAAGTGACCATATCAGAAATTCGCGTTAAGCGTGGCTCAAACGTTATTCATCGTGTTATGCGTAGTGACCTTGATTTTAGTTTGCAGCGCTTGGCAGGTGTAGCACCGCAAGCGGGTTATTGTATTTTAGACTTTACTGCATTGGGTTTTGGTGCAGAAGGTGCGTTTAATACGCTGGGGCTTAACTTTGAATTTATCGTAAGCGGTAAAGGTGCAATTAAAACGCATATCCAGGGTTATAAACAAGTTAAAGCATTGCCAACTCGCGCACAGCTTGAGCAACTAGTTTTAAATAGCTAAGGGGGTTTTATGTCTTGGTGGGATTCAATAGTTGATATTGGCGGTGACTTATACGACGGCGCGGCCGCCGTGGTCACTGACCAGTACAACGCATACACAGAATACCAAAAGGCCGCGCAATCTGATGCAGCTAAAAACGTTGATAACTTAAAGCAAGCTGAGCCAATGAAAGGTAATACCGTTGATGGTTCAACAACGGTTGCGGTCACGGGTTCGCAGCAGCAAAACGGCGCGCCAATGTTTAGCAATCAAATAATTGCAGGTGTAGACAACAGGCTGTTAATTGCTGGCGGTCTAATTGCCGTATTGCTAGTGATGAAAAAATAAGGGGATAAAAATGCCTTTATTACTAGTGTTTGCAGCGGGCGGCGGTGTTGGCTTGGCGCTTAGCTCGCTATTAAACAGCACGGTCAAATTAGGGTTAGTTGCTGGCGGTGGCTATATTGCATATCAAGTTTATACAGGTGGTAAATAATGGGTGCAGGGTATAGCGTTAGCGGCGGCGCAAGCAGTGCTGAAAATGGTGATCAGTCGTTTGGTTCAACAACAAACTTCGGTGGCCTGAACTATGGCGGAACAGGGGTTAGCCCTTGGTTGCTGTTCGGTATTGCTGGCCTAGCCCTTGTATTTATTATGAAAAAATAATATGCAAAAAATCAGCTTTGAAAGCGTGAAAGACAAGCTAGCGCCAGCCATGAAGGGCGGCGCGGGGTTAATCAAGCGCGAAATTAAACAGGGGTTAGCAACTACATGGATAACAAGTAATCGCCAAGTAGCCGCTATTATTCGGCCAGAAGGTAGAGAGCTTGTTTTTGTAGCAGTGGCCGGAACAAACCTAGCGCGCGCAGTAAATGAATTTGTTTTATTTGCAAAGCAGCGCGGGTTTAGTTCGATTCGGTATCACACAAAAAACCCACACTTTTTAGCAAAAGGCGTTAGCGCACTAGCTATAAAGCCGCAACTGGTTGAAATTCGAAAGGCCTTTTTCGGCAGTGATGAATATATTTACAGGGTGAAATTATGAAAATATTAACGGTTAAAGGGGCGCACAAGTTAAAGCGTCGCAAAGTGAACCGCGCAGTGCGTAAAGCGCGCCGCGATTCCATCGGTGGCAATGTGAAAACGCCGCGACTTACTCGATAGGAGATTGCTATGGGTGGTAAGTCGAGTAGTAGCCAATCAACTAGTAATTTGCAAACCACCAACAACATCGTAAACGATGGTGATTATGCAGGTGTTGGCGGTAATGTAACACATGACGAATCGTCAAATGATAACAGTGTAGATAACTCCCAAGAATGGGAAATTGATATTGATAACTCGCAAGAGTGGGATATAGATAATAGCGTTGAAAATGACGGTGATTTTGCAGGTAACAGCGGCAATATTAATGTGCTGGATGGCGGCGCAATCAAGGGGGCGTTTGATTTTGCCAGTGACGCGCTAAGCTTTGGCGAAAAAGCCCTTGATGCAAATAAAGACGTAAGCAAAGCCGCTATTGATGCAGCAAACAAAGCCGCAGCAACAGCAGCAAAAACCGCAGCGGATGCAATAAAAGAAAATGGCCGTGTTGTTGATGCATCGCTTGATTTTGCAGGTGATGCAGTTAAACAAGTCGGGAATACTGCAAATACAGCAATCAATGAGGTAGGTGATTTTGGGCGCTCGACAATATCAGACTTTAGCGAGTTTAGTCTTGATGCAGTAACCGAGCTATCCGATAGCTTGCGAAATGCAACACAAACGCAGCTAAACAACTCAGCGCAAACGGTTGCACAAATTGCACAATCAGCCAGCGAAGACAAAGCCATTATTTCGGAGCTTGCAAAAAACACCGCACTACAGGGGCAAGATATTGTAGCTGAACAGGCGGGGCAAATGATTAAGTATATGGCTATTGCGTTGGGCGTTATTGGTATTGCAGTTGCAATTACAGCAATGGCACGGAGTAAATAAACATGCCTAGAATTACACTAAAAGCAGGAGAAGAACAGCAGCGCCCAATGGGCGCGCGCTGGCTGTCAATTGTTGAAGCAAACACACGTTTTAAAATCGAAGGCGGGTTTGGCAGTTTAGTTGGCGAAGTTGGCCGCATATTTGATATGGAAGGTTTTAACCAAGTAACCTTTAAAAACGAAAGCACTGAGCAAATCGAATTCGAGTACGAGACATCAAACATTAAAGTTTACGCAGTAGGCAAAGGTGTTGTTTCGGTATCAAATGCAATTGAAGTAACCCGCATTCGTGAATCAATTCAGGTTGATGCTAATGCAACCGTTGAAAACGGCAAAATGGCAATATTGCCCGCGAATAACTTTGAGTCGATAGCGCCTAATAAAACCGTGGTTGCTCCTGGTCAAACGCTTGAAATTTTCCCCGCAAGAAACGCCGAAAATCGCAGCGTGTTAATTCAGTTAATAACTGATTCGCCAAACTTTTCAGCGGTTCGCGTGGGCACAAGTGCAGCCAATGTTGCAACGGGTGTTTTTATGTCCGGCAATAAAAATGCACCGGCATCATTTAACTTTGAAAATATCGCCGCACCTATTTTTGTTAAAAATGAAAGTGCCGAAAACGTAACGTTAGCAGGGGGTGAACAATGGCGGGTGTAAACAATCAACCAAATTTTAAACCGTTAATTGATAACCAAAGCACAGCGCAAAGCACTGAATTAACAGCCGCAGAGCAAGCAATTAATTCAAGCATTGATAGTGCGAAAAATGAATTGTCAGCAAAAAGCGACAGCGTAAAAGCAGCGGTTAACGCAGCAAAAACGCTAATAATTGATGATGCGAAAGTAAAAACGGATGCGCTGTTAGTTGTTGTTGAAGCTGCAAAAAATGCTGTGTTAGCTGATATAAGCGAAAAAATAAACGAGCTGCAATTAGCTGTTGATGCGCCTAAGTCACCCATTAAAAGCATACAGCGCGGGGTTGTTGGTATGGCGGGTAATGGTTACAAGACTGTAAGCATTGCTACTGTTGATTTAAGTAAAAGCTTTATTGTTAGCTCATCGTCATCTGACCAACACTCAGGGTTGTACTCGGTTGTGCCGTTTGCCCAGCTTGAGTCGGCATCAGCTATTAGAGTTTATCAAAGGTATGAGGCACGCACAGAACTAAGCTGGGAGGTTATCGAATATGTTTAATTTAATAACATTATCAACCACTGAAAATAAAACCACTGTGTCAGGTGTTCGCATGGTGGGCGAGTCGGTAAAACTCACCGAAAGCGATATAAAAATAAATGAATATCGCGCCGATTTAGTGGGTTGTGAGGTGATAGACGGTAACGTTATCAGCGACAGCGGTGAAGTTTTATATTCATTAAACGGGGTGCAGGGTGAACAAGTGTAATTTACTTGTTGCCCTTTGCTCGGTGGGGTTTATTTATATGTTAACTAAAAATCAAATTAACGTACCGCTAAACGTGCGTTATAACAACCCGCTAAACATACGAACGGGTAACGATTGGGACGGCGAACGAGAGCGCGACATTGAAAAAGGCTATGAAGAATTTTTAACGCCCGAATTTGGTTTTCGTGCCGCTTATAAACTGCTTATGACTTACAAACATAAGTACAGCGCTTACACGCTCGAAACAATACTAAACCGATGGGCGCCAGCTAATGGCGAGCACAACGGGCAAACGTATGTTAACCATACGCAAAGTTATATTAACTATGTTGGTCAGCGTTTAGGTATTACCAGCAGCGACCCAATTCCCGATCACCTTTACCCAGAGCTAATGCTCGCAATGGCAGATTTTGAAGGCGCAAAAGGCGCGTTTAATCTAAATCAAGCGCGCGAAGGGGTAGCACTCGCATGATAAATAAAAAATGGTTAGTGACCACAGTGGCGGGTGCGGTAATTGGCGCACTCGTTGTTTATCAAGTTAAAAAACACACTAAAGGGATTTTGGATGATGAGTAATCCTTTTTTTGCATTTATTGGTGGCCTGTTCGCACCGCTTGCAACGTGGTTAGATAATCGCGGCAAAATAAAACAAGCCGAACTTGATAGAGATTTAGCAGTAATCAATAATCAAGCAAAGCTTGTTCAATCGGGCGTTGATAATAATCACAATTGGGAAATGCAAAGCCTACAAGACAAGGATAAAACGCTAAGGCTTTTTAGTTATTCAATGTTTACCGCGCCCATATTAATAACCGTTGTATCGCCCGAGCATGGCGCAGCCATATTTAAAAACCTTGACGCTGTGCCGCCTTGGTTAGTGCAAACATGGATTGCAATTAATGGCGGCGTGTGGGGAATTGCTAGTTTAAAAAATATCGTACCGCAGTTCGTTACATTATTAAAAAGGGCTAAAAATGGATAGCTTAACCTTAAAAGACTTCGTTTTTATCATCATGCAAATAATAGTAATAACCACAGTGATCGTAACAAACAAAATTCACATTGGTTTTTTGCAGGGTCAAAATGAAGACCTAAAAAACTGCATCAAAGAAATGCAAAAAATAATCACCGAATTGCGTGTTAAGGTCGGTATTTAATGAATGCAACAAAGTGGGCCCTAATTATTGGCGCGAGTTATTTTTTATATCGTAAAATGGCCGCACCGCTTGAAGCGCTCGACCAAACAGTAAAAACACTTACTAGGCCAGTGGCGCAAGCGCTCGCAGAGGTGCAATTTATTATTAATGGCAGCAATTACATTAAAAGCCCAACCAGTGAATTTTATTTAAACACCGACAAGCTAGATAGTAATTTTAAAGTTATTGATAAAGTTTGGTTAAAAGCGATATACTTAAAACACGATAGCAACGGCGATTTGATTGAGGAGATATTCGACCCGTATTTGAGGCTAAAGCCCAAATATTACCCGCTGGTAAATGGGTTGGTAGATGCAACCACAGTTAACGCACTAAAATAAAAGGCTCATTATGTACCACAACCGCAGAACAATAGTTAAAGCGCCCATCATGCAGGATGAATACAAAAGCGCATTTGAAAACGGAAAACTGAAAAAGGGTTTTCGATATATCAAAGGCGGGGACATAGTAACCCCAACCGCAACAACAATAAAAAAGGCCGCATAATAGCGGCCTTTTTGTTTTGGGTAATGCCTAACCTTTAAATAAAATATTAGTTAAAGAGTAAGCAGCATTACTACCTTGGAAAATTAAACCCGCTGGCACATCATCGTAAACTTTGCCGTAAGTCGCTAGGCCTGAATATTCGCCATCTAAATCAGCGCAGGATGAAACCGTTAATTTTAACGAATAAAGATTAATGTCAGCGTCTTTATGCTCAACAGTACCAGTATACTGGCAACCAAATGTATCAGAGCCAGACAAATCGCCGCTATCATCAAGCATAATCGACGTTGTTAAATCAGCATCAACGTAATTACCCGCAATAACATCTAAGCCAGCCGCATCATTAGTCATTGCCAATTGCTCAATGCTAAAGCTGCTCAGTTTTGCGCCATCGAATGACGTTTCGCCCGTAATGGCCGTTGGGTTATATGTGCCGGTTAAAGTGCCAGCACCTGCTTTTGCATTATCAATAAACGAATCAACGTTAGCGGTGTAATTAGTTTTATCCGAAAGCGAAAGGGTTCCCGTGTTTTGTTCTTCGTATTCAGTAATAAATCTAAATTCGCCCGTTGACGAAATAAGCCCAACAACGCCAAATTGTTCAATACCATCGGCCATCGTAATAGTGCCAGACCAAACACCGCTAGGCATAATTAAAGTGGGTTCGGGTGTTGTGGTAACAGGTGGTGTTGTGGTTTCTGTTTTATCGTCACTACCACCGCCGCCGCAAGCAGCAAGAGTTGATAATAGAAGGGCGCCTGTAATTGCCTTAAGTGTTTTTTCCATAGGGTAATACTCCATTTGTTTTTTATTGTGCTTTAAAAGCCGTGTTAGGGTATTGCATTAACACACTGATTTCTAGCATTAAGCTGATTTTTTATCGCCATATTTCATAACGATATCTTTTAGCGCAAATTCGTCCGACATTTTAATCAAATCGTTACCAATAGCCTTTAGTGTTTCACTGGCCGCAACCAGCTCATGCAAGTGGTCTATTTTTTCTTGAAGTGTTTTAACGTGGTTTTCGTTGTAGCGCACCGAATTTTGTAAAAAGTCTAATTTGTTTAAGTAGCTAGGTTCGTAGCGTTTGCCGCGCGGTGTCCATAAATAGCCATCTCTACAAATATAAAAATCAGCCCAGCCTTTATGCAAACTCATGCCGCCGTTTATACGTTGCTCAAGCATTCGCACCGCGCGTGGGCATGGCTTGTTTGTGCTTATCCAGCGCTCTAAAGTGCGCTCAGAATTAATAAATAAAAATTCCATTGCTGCAATACTGTCTAATTTGCCCATATTCATAAAGCCAGCTCTAAAAAGTAGGTGTTTAAAATCGCTCATGTTTAGTTCCTTTTTTCACATTGAGCCGTATTTAGGCCACATACGTAAAAAATAACCATTCTTTTATTAGATTGATAAATAAATATCCAATCAATTTAACAGATGATACGCAAAAACAGATAACTTGCTAAAACAGGGGGTTCGAGTGATTTTAACAGGCAACGCCCAAACAGCGCCATATTGTCGTGTTTGATGCTATTTAACATAATATAAATTATAGGTAGTTGTATATGTATTAATAAGGAGTGCTATATTCTCTTTATTAGCTCTGCAATATCCAATACTAGACGGTATCGGACATTAAAGGGGTTTTTATCTAAGTTAGTTATTCTCAGTTTGGTACATTTAAATTTAATTAATATTTTCTAATGTATGTAATCTAATGCATGGAATATTATATTTCAGGATTTCATTTAAAATATAAGTTACTCAATACTTAGTAAACGCTCGGCCGTGTATTCGTTAGTAATAAGCCCACTAATCATTTTAGATCTTAGCGCACCTAAAATGGCTAATACTTTTTCTTCTCCGGCAGCTATGGCAAAAATTTGTTTATCTGAATTAACTTTTAATGGCGTACTTGCTACTCGTTGATTAACATTACAATCTAATAACTTACCATTTTTATCAAACACCCAGCTTATCATTTCTCCTACAGCACCTTGCTGTTGTAACTCTTGGAGTTCGTCAAGGCTTACAAAACCGTCTTTATGAAGTGGCGAATTTAATCCTAAATTACCAACGCCTACAAATGTAACATCTGCATTCGTGGCTAATTTTAAATTACTAGCAACATTCTGCTGTGAATGCAGTTGCTGCTTTTCCTCAATGGTGCGTGGCAAAACTGGTAATGGCATAGGGTAATGTTTGGCATTTATATGTTCCGCCATTCTTACTACTACATCGTATGGCGATGCTGATCCGTCTAATGCCATATTGCCTAACATGGCAACTATTTTATGTTGTTGGCAATCTTGTGTTCGCAGCTCATCTACGCATGCGCGTAAAACTCGCCCAGTTCCCATTGCAATAACTTTTGGTTGTGGTGATTTTAAATGGCGTTCTATTTCAGCCGCACCAGCTTGTGCCAAACCTAATGTAGATGAAGGTTCTGACGGATCACTAGGGACTACATCACAAGAGAGCAAACCAAAACGTGTTTTAATTTGTTCAGCCAAATCCATACATTTAGCAATAGGATGATCGAGTCTTACTTTTATTAATCCTTGGCTAACAGATAGCGCTACCATTCTTTGTGCCGATTGGCGTGAGGTATTAAGCTTTTTAGCTATTTCGTCTTGTGTTTTACCTGCAACATAATACAACCACCCTGCTCTTGCTGCGTCATCGAGTTTTCTAATTTCTGTATTAGATAGCTTGGCCACTGAAACCTCTTAAAATCAAAATAAATAGACTATTAAAATTGATTAACAGCAAAATATTTTTGTTAATTGAACGAATTATTTAATTGTTATTAGCCCTCTAAATATACCATTCATTTAATAAAAGTGTCGAATTTTCATGTTATTGCACTAATAGAAATCAAGTTAACGCTTTCTAATTGCTCACAACATATTTTTTCTATTGCAGCTAAGTGCAAGTTATGGCCACAGCTATAAAAATTATAAAAACGTAAATGCGACCTGTAATGCACCTTTATTTTGCGCGGGGTTCCACATAGCTGTTGCCTATATAGGAAAATTATACTCTAGTATTTGTAAGCTCTTGGAGTAAGTAAAACCTAAGTTAACTATATTAGCGTTATCATCATAAAAGTTTTGCTGATCTAAAAAAGAAAAAGCACCACCAATAAATACAGAGACTTGCTCATCTAATTCATTACCCTTCCACACGGGCATGCTAGCTTCGAGATAGTTAGTGTAAGCTTGTTTGTTTTTTCCTGAACTTTCATCTAAATAGGTATCTATCCCTTGAACTATTACTGAGTAGTAAAGTGATAATAGCATTTCGCCCGCAAAGGTATAACCAAGACCGACATCAATAAAGTTTCCGGTTTTATCCGGATCGCTTGAATAGTCAAAAATATCTACATTATTAATCGACGAGTGGTTCCCATGATTAACAATTTCAATGAACAGCTGCTCTGAAAACTTATAAGAAGCAAAATAAGTAAACTCCTGATACTCACCATCAAAAGAGGTCCCACCCCATAAACCTAAGGTGATTTTATTATCCGCCGTTTTATAAGTTAATTCACCAGCAACCATTGGGCCTGGCGTTACAATTGAGCCATGCCATAAGTGATTTGTTTTAAATTCTAACCCTAAATTAAAATCGTTGCTGTGTACCTGGCTACTATAAGTCGTTATTGCTGCCGTTAGTGTTAATACATGTTTAGCTTTCATAGATATGCTTCTTTGGTTGTATAAGCTCTACGTTTGGCTTGAGTTATATAGTGCTAAATTACAGCATGGGCATAAGCCCTTGCTGCGGTCATAATCCCAGCAAGAGGTTCGTACGTCAACTATTTAAATAACAAAAAATTCACAATGCGTTACCTTGCAATAATAAACCAATTATATCAGTAGGTTAAAACACCATAATTGTTAATTTTTTTATTAATTAAACGTAAATCACTTACAACGTAAATTTTTACAATATTAAAGGATAAGTAATGCGCGGAGGTTATTTAATAAAAACGACAAAGTAGCTAAAAATCATTTAAATCAGTTATTAATGACTGTTTTTTAGTTACTGTCTTGAGCTTATGAGGTGGTTAGCTTAGTATTGAAAGTACTCAAATGGTATTAACAATAGAAGTAACAACATATGGAATTTGTGCACCCACTAGAACCTATTTTAATTATTGATGATACAAAAAACAGTCGCGACTATCTAAACCAAATTTTAACGGATCTTGGTTATGAAGATATTCTTGAGTGTGAAGATTTTGATTGTGCAAAACCGCTGCTTAGCGAAAAGTCCCCAAAGGTTATATTTTTAGATGTCGAAATACCTGACTCTGAAGGTAGTGATATTTTAACTTATATAAATAATTGCTATCCGCATATTCATGTTGTTATTTGCTTTGGCCATAACAGTTTCGAAAATGTAGAAAATACGTGGGAACTTGGTGCTAAAGGGGTTATAGCAAAACCGTTTAATGTACAAAAAGTAGATACAGTAATGAAGCGTTTAGAGCTCATTGAATAATATTAAGGTTAGTATGCAAAGTTCTGTTAGTGCAATTATCGATGATTTATCTAATGTTATTTTTGGTAAAAAACAACAAATAAAGCTCGCGCTCACCTGCTTATTTAGTGAAGGCCATTTACTAATTGAAGATTTACCTGGCATGGGTAAAACAACGTTATCGCATGCCTTAGCAGCCGTTTTAGGCTTGTCGTATCAACGGATACAATTTACCAGCGACTTACTCCCAGCCGACATATTAGGTACTAATGTATTTAATAGTAATGAACACAGTTTTAGCTTTCATAAAGGGCCTATTTTTAGCCAAGTTGTTTTAGCAGACGAAATAAACAGAGCGGGACCTAAAACACAAAGCGCCTTACTTGAGGCAATGGAAGAACAACAAGTTACTGTTGATGGTAAAAAGTATTCTCTTCCTACCCCATTTTTTGTTATTGCTACACAAAATCCATTACATCAATCAGGTACTTACCCTTTACCTGAGTCGCAGCTAGATCGTTTTTTAATGCGTATTAGCCTTGGTTTTCCGCCTAAAGAAGCCGAAAAAAGGCTGTTACTAAATATGCAAAAGCGTGACTACACCCAGCTACCACAACGTATTACTGAGCAACAATTAGCTCAAATTCAAACTCAAATTAGCAATATTACACTTAGTAATCCTGTAATTGATTATATTATTGAATTAGTAAATTATACACGCGAAAGTAATAATTTTGCTGCATCGTTATCGCCACGCGCTAGCATGGCATTAGCAAAAGCTGCTAAATCATGGGCTTATATTGACGGTCGTGACTTTGTTATGCCTGAAGATGTGCAAGCAGTTTTTGCCAGTGTTTGTCAGCACCGTTTAGGGTTACACAATGAATCTGGCGAAGCGCAAGTTATACAAATATTAAAAGCTGTTATGGTTCCGGTATAGCATTTATGCCAAATAACAAAGCTAAGCGCCCTGCTTTATTTAAGTCATTTAAACGTGCCATATTTAATAAATTATTAAAAAATAAACATTTAAAACAGTCAATTACACTAGAACACAAAACTATTTATGTTTTTCCATCAGCCCTTGGCTGCTACTTTATTAGTGTAGCTATTTTAAATTTTGTGATGGGGATTAACTATCAAAACAACTTAATTTTGATCATGGCTTATTTAATGTTTGTGGTAATGATTATTGCTGTACTACTGGGTTACAGCAATGCAAAAGGGCTAACTGTTACTTTTAAAAATTCACTTTCGAGCTTTGCACCACAAAATCCACAAGTTCAGTTTGCTGTACAAAGCCCCTCTATTTGCCAATCTGTGATGCTAATTTATCAAGGCGATCAACAAACGCAAATTAATCATGATGAAATAACCAATGCAGCCCAAACGCTAAGCTTACCACTACCCTATAACAAACGCGGATGTTACTCACTACAGCGAATAAAAATTGCCAGTAATTATCCCTTTGGCTTGATCACTGTTTGGAGCTACATTCAACTACAATCAAGTGTTTATATTTACCCTTCACTTGAAAAGGTGTTTAGTGACGCTCAGATAAATAGTCTAGCCGAGCAAGCCGAAAACGGTATTGCCAAACAACTCGGTAGTGAAGAGTTTGAAACATTAATACCGCACTTGCCTGAAATGGGATTGCAAAGAATTTCTTGGAAACATTTTGCTAAAACACAGCAGTTATTAGTTAAAGAGTTTGTTGATTTTAAAGCTGCTGATGCATTATTTGATTTTGATTTAATGCATGGCGATACCGAGCAACGCTTAAACCAGCTGTGCTTTTTAGTATGTGAAGCAACAGAGAATAACACCCCTTTTATGCTAAAACTACCAAGTAAAATAATAGCTACCAACCTAGGTGTGCAACATAAAACACTTTGTTTAGAATCACTTAGTACATTTAATGGTGATACAAAGTGACGGCAATAAAAAACATAAAAGTAATAAATTATTCACTGTGTTTTATATACAGCTGCTTAGTCGTGTTTTTTATTGCTCACTTACCAATTGTATTTATTAGTGTACTAGCGCTACTTTGTGCGTGGAACTTTTATGTAACCATAAGTAATAAAACTAAACCTAATGCCTGGTTGGCTAACGCTTTAGCAGCACTTGCTTTAGGGTTAATGCTTTTTAGTGTGGGATTTAGCGACACGGTTATTTTATTTGTGGCTATGTTGTTGCTTTCAAGCTTATGTAAGTTGTTACAGGCGAAAACTAAAAAGCATTATCATGTAATAACTACGCTGACATTTTTTTCGCTTTCGGCGGTTTATTTATTTAACCAAAGTATTTTAACTACTTTAGTAGTGAGTAGTTTGTACATTTTAAACTTTGCTGTACTGGGCTTGTTAGAATCAAAACATAATTTAAAAGTCGCATCTAAACAAAGCGGTAAATTACTATTATTGGCATTACCGCTGGCGGTATTTTTATTAATATTTTTACCAAAAATGCCTGCATTTTGGCAACTACCTGGGCCAAAGTTAGCTAAAACAGGTTTGTCTGAGCAAATAGATCCGTTTGATATTGCCAAGTTATCTAATTCAGATGAACTGGTTTTTAGAGCTAAATTTAATGATCTAGCACCTAAAGCTCCCCTGTATTGGCGAGCCTTAGTACACGATGAGTTTAACGGAAATGCGTGGCTCACTTCCAATTTATTAAAGCATAACAGCGTAACTCAAACTAAAACGCAACAAGTTAGCAGTTTAACAAAATACGACTATTCGATTATTGCCGAGCCCTCGAGTCAAAAGTGGTTATATGGGCTCAACTTTGCAACCAGTAATAACGATAACGTAGAGAGTGACTCACTGGGCTTACTGCGTAAAAAAAATTACCAAGCTAAAAGTGTGCAATACACAGCAAGCAGCTCTGCACTAACAAATGCTCCTTTATTACAGTGGCAAACTAAGCACTACAAACACTTAGTAAATAACGACAATAACAAAACAAGTGCCCTTGCCTATAATTTAAAACAAAACTTAACCAGCGACCGTGATTTTTACAATGCATTACTACAGTACTTTATAGACGAAAAATTTAGTTATACGCTTAACCCGACGCCAATGAGCGGCAACAATACTATTGATCAGTTTATGTTTGAGCAACAACGTGGGTTTTGTGGCCACTATGCCAGTGCCGCAGCTTATATTTTTAGAAGTGCGGGTATACCGTCAAGAGTTGTCAGTGGCTATTTAGGTGGTGAGCTTAATACTGATAATAATACTTTATCTGTTCGCCAATATGATGCACATGCATGGGTAGAAGTGTATTTAGATAATGAAGGCTGGCAAATATTTGATGCCACAGCGGTGGTTGCTCCCGATAGACTTACAGGATCGCTTTCACAAAATAATGAATTAAATAATGAGTTTAAAAGCAATCTCGACTTTGGTTTGGTCAGTTTAAGTAACTTTGCAGCTATTAACTGGTTAAGGCTAGAGCTAGAAAACTTAGATTATAAGTGGTCTAGCTGGGTACTTGGTTTTGATGATGAAAAACAAAACGACTTTTTAAAGTCTATTTTTGGCAGCAAAAATATTTGGCTGGTACCGCTGGCTGTAATTGTTATTTTAGGGCTGACTTTTGTTAGTTATTTTGTTTATTTAAATTGGCCTAAGCCCGCTACTAAATTAGCTCCTATTGTTAAAGAGTTTGAAAAATTAATAAATTGGGCTAAAAAACGTAAATTTTCGATAGCCGATCATTTAACTCCTACCCAACAATTAAATCACTTAGCAGCGCAAGCGCCGCATGTTGAGCAACAATTAATCGAGTTTAGCCAGTTATTTAACCAAGTACGTTATGCTAAAAAACCATTTAATAAACAACGTAAAACTCAGGCAAAATATCTGATAAAATTAATTAAATCTACGAAACAGAGAAATCTATGAATGCGGTTGTTATAGGCGTTTTATTAATGCTTGGGCTAACCTTGGTCCGCGTAAATGTTATTGTTGCAATGATAATAAGTGCCCTAGTAGCTGGTTTAACCGCGGGTTTGGGCTTAAAAGAAAGTATAGACGCCTTTAATTCGGGATTGTCGGCAGGTGCTGAAATAGCACTAAGTTATGCCATGTTAGGTGCTTTTGCAGTGGCTATTTCTAAGTCAGGTTTAACACGTATTTTAGCCGCAAAATTATTAGCTAAAGTTAATGCACAAAAAAGTGGCAGTGAAACCCTGCTCAGTTATTTTATTTTATTTATAATAATGATCTGCGCCATTTCATCGCAAAACTTAGTGCCGGTTCATATCGCCTTTATTCCTATTCTTATTCCACCGCTGCTGGTAATTTTTAATAAACTTAGGCTGGATAGACGTGCAATAGCTTGTATATTAACTTTTGGTTTAGCTACTTCTTATATGGTACTACCGTATGGCTTTGGTGGTATTTACTTATATTCAATACTCCATAAAAATTTAGTCGACAACGGTTTAGAAATAATAAATACCCAAGTGCCTATGTCAATGATAATTCCGGCTTTGGGCATGTTTGCAGGTTTATTAATTGCAATATTTTTTAGTTACAGAAAACGTCGCGACTACGCAGCGCTTCCGCTTACCATAGAAAGTAAAGAAACCACGGTAGAAAACCCAAAAAAGGTAATGTTAGTTGGCCTGTTTGCTGTACTTGCTTCACTTATTGCGCAAAACGCTAGCGGTTCAATGATTTTAGGCGGCTTAGTGGGTGTAATGATTTTTAGCGTTTTCGGTATCGTTAAATGGGAAGATAATGGCGACGTATTTAGTAAAGGCGTCGCTATGATGGCAATGATTGGTTTTATAATGATTTCTGCTCAAGGATTTGCAGCTGTTATGCAAGCTACAGGTCATGTGGCTAGTTTAGTACACAGTGGCGCTGAGTTATTTGCTGGGAATAAACCCATTGCGGCAGCGGTTATTTTATTAGTTGGATTGTTTATTACCATGGGTATAGGTAGCTCATTTTCAACCGTACCAATTATAGCTACTTTATTTGTTCCTTTATGTTTAGAGCTGGGCTTTTCGGTTATGGCCACTGCTGCTTTAGTTGGTACGGCCGGTGCGTTAGGTGATGCAGGCTCCCCCGCTTCTGACTCTACACTTGGGCCAACTTCCGGGCTAAATGCTGATGGCCAGCACGACCACATTTGGGATTCAGTAGTGCCTACCTTTATTCACTTTAATATACCGTTATTAATATTTGGCTGGATAGCCGCCATGGTGCTTTAACCTAAGTAATGTAAAACGATAACCTAATAATAGATTAGGTTATCGACCTCCCACCTCGATAATTTTTATTAAAATTGACTCTGCTGTTTAGCTATATCTTTTGCAATTAATTGGTATGATGTGTTCTTTAGTGGTGATTAAATAAGCACTACTTAAAGTGCTTATTTTTAATAACATTAAAATACTTTATTCTAATGTTTACTTGTCAAAACCATAAATCATTTTATCGCAAACAACAGGCGTTGGTCGGTGATCATCATTTACTGCAACAAAGGTAAAGCTGCCACTAATAGCAGAATGCTTGTTGTCATTATGCATAGTTTCTAGAAGTATATCGACATCAACCTTTAAACTGGTATTACCTACATGCACTACTTTTGCTATAAGTTCAGCAAAAGTACCTGCAGGAATAGCTTCTTTAAAGTCTACTCGATCTGATGAAATGGTAACTAAAGGCTTACGGCAAAAACGCGTTGCCGCTATAAAAGCAACCTCGTCCATCCAAGCTAAAGCGTCGCCACCAAATAAAGTGTTGTGGTGATTAGTTCGCCCCGGAAACACTGTTTTAGTTACCGATGTGGTGGAATCTTTAATACGTTGCGCGATAATAGCATCGCGCTCTACTTGTGTCATAGTATCTACTTTTTATTAGCTAATTTGTTTTGCATTAATAAGGCCGGATCAAGGCGTTCACCTTGCCAGTTAAAACGCCAATCTAAATGTGGGCCTGTTACCCGCCCTGTTGCACCTATCTCAGCTATTTTACTACCTTGCTCAATTTTATCGCCCAGCTTTACATCAAGCTTACTTAAATGAATATAAGTAGAGGTAACGCCGTGGCCATGGTCTAAAATAAGTGTGCCACCTGAATAATAAATATCCGGCTGCGAAAACACCACTGTACCACTTATAGGTGCATACACAGCTGTCCCCGTTTTATTGGCTATATCTAAGCCAAAATGTGGTCTGCGTGGCTCGCCATTAAAATAACGTTGGCTACCATACACCCCAGATATACGCCCTTGTGCAGGTTTTAGCACAGGATCTAAAAAGTACAATAGGTCAGAATTAACCTGGCGCGCAGCTCTAATCGCAGCAGCCTCTTTACTTATACGTGCGCTGAGTTCTTTAGCCGGCGATACATATTTTTTAGCAACGCCGGTAATTTTATCAATTTGATAGTCGCGCTTAGTAATTACTAGGCTTTCACTGTGCTCAACACCAGCTTTATCAACCCATTTAAGTGTGTGATTTGTTGGTGCATCGCGGCCAAAGCCAAATACAAAATCACCCTTACTCGAAAGCTTAAGTGTTTTGTCGTTAAAGCTAACCGACTGCGCGTTGCTAATATTACC
Source organism: Pseudoalteromonas sp. JB197 (assembly GCF_002332205.1). Taxonomy (NCBI): domain Bacteria; kingdom Pseudomonadati; phylum Pseudomonadota; class Gammaproteobacteria; order Alteromonadales; family Pseudoalteromonadaceae; genus Pseudoalteromonas; species Pseudoalteromonas sp. JB197. Next base: position 1,290,643 of record NZ_NRGZ01000001.1, on the reverse strand, counting down.
GGTTACTAAACCGCCTTGAGTTAATTGCCCTTTTAGCTCAAGTGCCATTGCACTTAAGCTAGTAGAGGAAATTAACACGGCTGCTAATAATGTTTTAAGCATGGCTAATAGACCCTTTGCCTACTCCTTCGTAGGCCGTTATTTTTACCGCTTTTTCAGGATATTGTGCTTTTACCTGACCCGCTAAGTATTCTGCAATGCATTCAACCGTGGTATCGCTAGGTAAAATATCGCAACGCGATTCGCTAATAGCCATTTCAAAATAGCCTTGCGCTGAAGTATATGCAAAACATACATCGCCAGCTTTTGCGCTAACGTGCTGTAACTCGTCTGCCTTAATTTGATCCTCAGCGGTGGCTAGATAAATGTCTTGCCACTTTTGTGACCATTCTTTTTGCAGGCGAGGCATAGAAATACCATCTAAACTAATACCAATTTGAGAACGATGCCCATGAATAATACGTTGGCAATTACCATCATGCTTTTTAAGGCCATGGCTGTAATGGTAATAATAGCTTTGATTATGCTCTGGCTTCAATGACAGCTCAATTTTTTCTATATTATCTGGCAGTTGTGGCAAAATAGTCGCTATTAAAAAATCTGTAACCGATGCAATTGTTACTTCATCAGCGTTAATCATACAATAAGCTTGATGTGGAGCACTCATCGCCAAATGGTGGTTATCACCAAATGTACAATCTAATGTTTTATGGTCGCTAAATTCGCTAACCACGCCATTTAGATTATTAGGTACAGCTAAACGATGATCAATACACTCATCTATAATGCCTTTAATTTGCTTTTTAACTAAGCCAAAGTCTAATACCATAGACTCATTGTTTAGTTTGCCATGCAAAGTTAAATCAACAATCCAGCTCTCGCCAACTGCGCCGCGTTTATTACACAAGTAAGAAAAATCTATCACTGTTAGTGAGTTAACAAAAAGGATCATAAATTTCCTTTAAACAAGTTAAAAGTCAGCGGTAATTATAATGATTTATGATTGTAATTGCGCGGTTTAATCAGGCTAAAATCAATTACACCAATCGATTGATTAAAAAACCTGCTAAATTTAGCTTTTTTAACTGATCCGAGTTGTTCAGCGTACAAGTGTACGCTAAAGTAGTTGGCAATTTATAAGCGAAGATAAGTGTTATGGAACCTAAAAATAGCTATACAAAAGAAGACTTGATCCTATGTGGTGAAGGTAAAATGTTTGGTGAAGGTAACTGCCGTTTACCAAGCGACAATATGTTAATGATGGACCGCATTACCTCTATTACTGCCGATGGCGGAATACACGGTAAAGGCGAAATTGTTGCTGAGCTAGATATTGACCCTAGCTTATGGTTTTTCGACTGCCATTTTAAAGGTGACCCTGTAATGCCCGGTTGCTTAGGTTTAGACGCTATGTGGCAGTTAGTTGGATTTTACTTAGGTTGGTCTGGCGGTCCAGGTCTTGGCCGTGCGCTAGGTGTGGGTGAAGTTAAATTTACCGGCCAAATTTTACCAACCGCTAAAAAAGTAACCTACCGCCTAATAATGAAACGCGTAATTAAACGCAAATTATTTATGGGTGTTGCCGATGGCACGGTAGAAGTAGATGGCCGTGTAATCTACGAAGCGAAAGATTTAAAAGTAGGTCTATTTCAAGACACCAGTGCATTTTAATTAACTGTTAATAATTAAAATACACATACAAAAATGCCTCCACTTGGAGGCATTTTTGCTTAAATTCAGTTATATACTATGTTTTATAAATATTACGATTATCTATTGCTTCGCGCCAACCACCTAACCATTCTGATTTTGGATCAACTTGTTGATAGGGACAATGCTCTTTAGAGCGACCTGCTAAACCTGCTTTAAATCCTTGAGAATGTGCTCTCTCTAAACGATCTCTTTTTTGTCTCTTCATCGGTAATATCCTCACCTTTGTATTTATATATTTTGTAGCATTAGTGAAATCTACATGTAATGAATAGCTAATAAAAAAGGTTAATTCAAATTATAAAAGCAATTAATTAGTTTGACTTTAACTAAGCTGCTGATGCAATGATGAATTAGCTTTTTAAAAAGTAAGTGGTCGTACTTGCACTGTATTGACCGGTTTAATCTAACTTAAAAACACGATTAAAAAATCGTTTTATTACACTGTTGTGTATATATTGTGACCGGCTAATTTAGCCTTAGTTCCAAATTAATCTAGTCTATTTTTTAATTATTTTAAATTTTATTTAGCTTATTTAATAAACAACACAATTAATGCTTGATTATTTAAAGTCGATCGGTCTAATATGTTGTATGAACAAAAACACACCAACTCCAGTAAGGCGTGGCCGCCCACCCAAAGTAGCCAGAGAAAACGCAGATACCAAAGCGTTACTTATTCGCACAGGCCTAGAAACACTAACCGAGTTTGGTTTTAGCGCAACTGGCCTCGATACCATATTAAAAAAAGCAGCCATACCTAAAGGCTCTTTTTATCATTACTTTAAAAGTAAAGAAGCGTACGGTATTGCCCTTGTTGATGCTTACGACAGTTATTTTATTGCCAAACTTAATCATTATTTACAACAAAGTGACGTACCCCCGCTGGAGCGAATAGTCAACTTTACCCAAAGTGCCATTAAAGGTATGAAGAAGTACGATTATAAGCGTGGCTGTTTAGTAGGCAATTTAAATCAAGAACTGAATCACTTAAGTGACGAATTTAAAACCCGCTTATTGCAAAGTTATACTAGCTGGCAAAACTTGGTAGAGGTGTGTTTAAATCAAGCAAAGCAGCAAGGTACAATTGCCAACAGTGTAAACACCCCATTAATGAGTGAGTACTTTTGGATTGGTTGGGAGGGTGCGGTTATGCGTGCCAAGCTCACTAAGTCTAATACTCCACTTACTTTGTATACAGAAATGTTTTTACGCGCATTACTAACCTAATGCGTTTTTTTTACCAATTAAAAGACGATCGGTCTAAAAGGATATCCCATGAGTAACCCAATTAAAGCCATTGTTATTAATAAAGATGATAATAACTACAGCGCCTCTTTAAGCAGCATTAAGAATAGTGACCTGCCGAATGAAAATGTCACTATTGATGTGCTATACAGCACTTTAAATTATAAAGATGGCTTAGCAATAACCGGAAAAGGGCCTGTGGTACGCAGTTTTCCTATGGTGCCGGGTATAGATTTAGTAGGCACTGTGAGCCACTCCACCGGCGATGAATTTAAAAGTGGCGATAAGGTAATTTTAAATGGGTTTGGTGTAGGCGAAAAACACTGGGGTGGGCTGGCTCAAAAAGCAGCACTTAATAGCGATTGGTTAATCCCCTTGCCTGCTGGCATTTCACCTAAACAAGCTATGCAAGTTGGCACTGCGGGTTACACCGCTATGCTCAGTGTAATTGCACTCGAAAAACAAGGCATAACACCCGATTCAGGCGAAGTGCTGGTAACCGGTGCTAATGGTGGCGTAGGTAGTTTTGCAATATATTTACTAAATCAGCTTGGCTACAATGTAACCGCAGCTACTGGACGAATGGAGCAAAGTGATTATTTAAAAGAGCTAGGAGCAGCAAATGTAATTAATCGTGATGAGCTTTCAAACCCAGGTAAGCCGCTACAAAAAGAGCGTTTTGCCGCAGCTATAGACTCAGTAGGTAGCCATACTTTAGCTAATATTTGCGCCTCATTAAAATATGGAGGTGTTGTAACCGCATGTGGGCTTGCACAAGGTATGGATTTACCTGGCTCTGTAGCACCATTTATATTACGTGGCATTCGATTAATAGGCATTGATAGCGTAATGCGCCCAAAAGCCGACCGAATTGAAGCATGGGATCGTTTAGCATCTTTAGTAGCAGCTGATTACCTTGATAAAATATCGACTGAAATAACGCTTGAACAAGTAATTGATAACGCCGAGCAGCTTATGAAAGGTAAAATTCGCGGCCGTGTTGTAGTTAATTGCCAAAGTTAAGCTTTTTACACTGTTAAAGCCTCGTTATTAAATTTATAATACACTTTGTATTTTAATAACGAGGCAACACCTATGAGCAACCAAGAACTTTTCAGTAATAACCCACTGCAAGGCGTAAAATTAGAACAAGTGGTTGAAGAGCTGGTTGAACAATATGGGTGGGAACTCCTATACGCTTATTTACAGCTAAATTGCTTTAAAAATAATCCTGATATTAAATCGGCGGTTAAATTTTTACGTAAAACACAGTGGGCACAAGAAAAAGTAGATAACTTTTATTTGTATCGCCTTAAAAACTTACCACGTCCTGATGATGTGCAATACGAACTGCCACCGCGTGATCGCGTGATCCCTGCTGATCATAAACCTGGTGAGCCGTGTGAGTTAAGCTTTACTGATGCAAAGCGTATTATGGAGAAAAAAGAGACTAAGCAACGTGCGCGTACCCGTAAACAGCGTGTTAGCTCAACTAATCCTTGGGGCAACTAAAGCACAAGGTTAAACCACTCATTATTAAAGCTGGCATTGCCGGCTTTTTTATTACGCCTTTTTACTCATACCCTATAAGTTAACAGCAACAGAGGTATAAACTTTACTTTAGTGGCTTGTATCCCCTATCTTGCCAAAACTCTACAGCCGAGCGCTCTGTAGGCAGTGCTACATTAAATGTTTTATCCGCTATAAGTTTGCCATTGTACTCTATGGTCATGCGCCAATTACCAAGTTTATTATTAATTGGTGGCCATAAAGTATCACCTAAATAAAAATGCCAGTCGCTGTCTTTAACATACACCACTCCGGAAAAAGGAGGCATTATGTCGCCTTCATCATCGGGTATATTAGGATGATAAATGCTGTAATGTAATTTTTCGCCTTTGGCTTTTTTAATATTTATGATCAAACCAAATTCAACATCAAGAGTAGCGATGACCTCAGTAGTAAATTGCTCTATTTGCGGCAATGCTTTACTCTCGTTATCCCATGTTGAGTAAATACCGTAGCTTTGCAGCGTAATTATCGGTTTTAATTTAGCCATATCACCTAACTTTATATTTAACGTTTATTGTATGCCAGCAGAGTGTGTAAATTTGCCATATTTAAAGTGTCATTTTTGGGTTTTTAGGATAGTAATGATTGCTCTGCTGCTCGCACAAACTAAACTCACGAGTATTTTTGTAAGGTAACTTCATAAAACCGGCTACCCCTACGTCGGTAATATTAACTGCGTATTGCATCAACTTATTAAGCAGCCGCCTAAACTCATCCTCTTTACTGGCATCGAGCAACCGGTAGTAATGATGTATTTTGAGCCTATCGGGCAGCGCTTCAAAAATAATGCAGCCAGTGTGGTGTATTTGATTTAGCTCAAACACACATTTAATTACTTTTTTTGGCAGTTGTAGTTGCTCGTCGGGATCTTTACCATCTTCAAAGTAAGAATGTGGCCGGGTAACATCACTGGCATTTACATTCACCGTTTCAAAATCAAGTTCTGGTAAACTTTCAAACTTAAAAGCGCCTGTTCTATCGCGCTCTAGCTGAATGGTTTTACGTGCGTCAAACAAACAACATTTAAACAGCCCTTTTTGGCTAATTGCTTGTGCCAGCATTACGGTATTATTTACCGCATCGGTAAATGCAGCGGCTAACGTTTCGTTATACAAAATTAGCGATGATTCAACAAACAGTGACTCATCTTTCCAATGAAAGCTTAATCCGCCTACGGCTGGATACTTTGCTAAACGACTAATTGAAGCTAAAAATGCTTTTTCGGTATCTCCGGTATCAAACAAAAACTCTTTGTAGTAACGATCTAATTGGGCATCGTTTACATCAAGCAATTGCTGTTTATGATCGGCTTGGCGTAAAAACTGCTTTCGTGAACTGTATACAACGGTTTCGGGCTCTTCGTCATAACTAAACCAAAACGGAATCGCGGCTTTAACTACTTTTTTAGGTAACTCGGGTAAGTAGGCTTTCGCCATATTAGTAATGTTACGCATAAAGTAATCACCTGCGCTATTTCTCACTTGTTTATTTTTAGAGAGCATACCGTCAATTACTTTAGCCAGCTCTATTGGTAGCCCTAAACTGCTGGCCGGAATAACGTCTACTCCAAACCGACAAGACTGTGCAGAAGCAAGTGCGTACAAGGTTGCCGCTACGCCTTGCTCATCAAAGCGTGGAGATGATTGCTCTCCCGACATTTGTGCTTCACCAATAAAGTAAACATCGCCCATACGTGCGTTAGTAGTGCTTAGGTCTGCCGACATTAAATCCATAAAATTACTGGCAATGGGGTTACCGTCACTATCTATTTGCGCGTATACCGAGCTTCCCCAATCCACTAACGATAGTGCATCACTGGCTTCGTCCCATACTAAGTTTGAAGGTTTAATGTCGCCATGCACAATAGGCTGCGCCGTTATACCCGTATTATGATTGCGCAGATCGAGCAGCACGTTTCTGAGTCGCACTGCCAGCGTCATAATTTTTGCAGCGCCAATTCGGCCTTTTTTCAACGATACTTTTTCAAGGTCTTCGCCCATGGCGCGAGCCATCATTAAAATGCCTTGTTTTTTAATTCGTTCAAATGCATAAAATTCAGGTACAAGTGGATTGTTAATTTGCGATAGCATGTAAGCTTCGTCTTCTAGGCGGTCGCGTATACTTTGCGCTAGCGTAATACGCGAAAACTTAAATACCCAAGGTAAGCCGGTATCGTCGTGTCCCGCAAAAACAAAACCAAAAGCGCCTGAGCCAATCATTTCTACATTTTCGTAACCAAGTAAGGTAAGTTTTTTAATACATATATTAAGCCACTGCCGATGCTTTTTAGCATCGTGGTGTGAGAGCAAATAAACAGATTGCTCTTCGTTAATATAAAAGTTACGAATTTCTTTGGCTTGCACTGTATTTTCTCAATTAAGGAAGTATAACGGCTTAAATTAATAACCCTTTTAGCTGTGTAATACTCTATTTTATTTAAAGTTTTATCTCAAGTAATAGCGCTCGTTTAAATTTTAAGGCTACATATCGCTATAAATTGCGCATTCAACGTATAGGGCTTAACCTATTGGGCTAAAATAAGGTAAAACAGGGCTTTATATTCTTTTGGGTTAAACAATGACAAACATAATTAAAGCCTCTTCCTTAGCTATAGCGCTTTGTGCTGGTATGAGTACGCACGCAGCTGAGTTTACTTTCTCATCAAACATAAACAAAGATGCACAAACATTAGTCGTATTTTATAGCCAAGATGGAAAAAACAAACAATTTAAAGCACTTAATAAAGAGTTTAAACAGCATTTACAGCGCATAATAGACATTGAAAACTTTAAAGGCGATTACGCCAGTGTTGCCGAACTTATAGCACCACAAAACAGTAAATACGATCGTATATTAGTGGTAGGTACGGGTAAACAAAAAGAACTAGATAAAGCCCGTATTGCAAAATTAGGTGGCAATATACATGCTCGCTTACTTGGCAATAAAGTAACAACTGCAAGTGTAATATTTGATGACGTAACCGGCTTAAATAATAATGCCGAGTTAGCAGCTAACTTTGCTCATGGCGCTAATTTACGCGACCACCGCTTTGAAAAGTATAAGCAAAAAGCCAACACAGCAACCATTAGTTACACATTTGATGTTACCAATACTAAGCAAACACAAAAAACATATAAAGTGCTGCAAAGCATTCAAGCTGGGGTATTTTTAGCCCGCGACTTAACTTCTGAAGTTGCTACCCACATGACCCCGGTCGACTTTGCCAATGCAGCTAAAGAATTAGAGTCTCTTGGCGTTACTATTAGCGTACTTGAGCCTGCCCAATTAAAAGAACTAGGTATGGGAGCGCTTGAAGCTGTTGGCCGTGGTAGCGAACAAGGCGCTCGCCTTGTAGTTGCTCATTATAAAGGGTCTAACGACGCACCTATTGCCCTAATAGGTAAAGGTATTACATTTGACTCTGGCGGCTACAGCATTAAAACAGGTGCATCTATTGCACGAATGAAATCAGACATGGCAGGTGCAGCAGCGGTACTGGGTACTGTAAAAGCAATGGCACTTGCTAAAGCAGATAAAAACGTAGTTGCAGTGATGGGTATGGCCGCTAACATGGTGTCGCAATTTGCTGTAGCACCGGGCGACGTAGTACGTACCGCTGAAGGCTTAAGTGTAGAAATACTTAATACCGACGCAGAGGGCCGCTTGGTACTTAGCGATTCAATGTGGTATGCGCGTAAGCACTTTAATCCTGAAATAATGATTGATGTAGCCACATTAACTGGCTCTAAAGTAGGTGCTGTTGGCAATGAATACGCTGCAGTATTTTCACAAGATGATAAATTAGTGACGCAATTAACCTTAGCCGGTAAACAGGTTAACGAAAACTTATGGCGCCTGCCTTTAGGGTATAAAGATGCTTTAAAGTCGGATATTGCTGATTTAACCAATGTTGGCTCCAGCGGCCCTGGTGCAACTACTGCAGCAAGCTTTTTAGAGCATTTTGCCGGTGACACTCGCTGGGTACACATTGACATAGCCGGCAATGCATTAGCTAAAAAAGGCAAAGACGAAGTATCTGCTGGCGGTACCGGATTTGGCGTGCGTTTATTGAGTGAATGGCTACTAAGTAATTAAATATACATTAGTTAGCTTTACTAGCTAAAACACAAAACGCCAAAAGCACATACATTCTTTTGGCGTTTTTTATTGTTAGTTAAAGCAATATAACCTTTAACCTAGAAGGTCAAACACCTTCTAGTCGTAACCATATTTATTATTAAACGCTTCATCGCTCATGGTTAATAAAATAATAAACTCTACAAATGCAATGATCGCCGGAATAGCTGTCCAAAAGAACAACAGATAAATTTTGTTAACTTTATTAGTTAAATAAAATCACTGCAGCTAGGGCTAGCTGCAGTGTTAAAAATACGGAATATAAGGTAGGTAATTTAAAGTTTTATAAATATGCTACTAAACCTCTTCGCACTCCCAGCTTGGCTTTTCAAATTTAAACACTGCTAATCCTAAAAGCGCTATTACTATTGCAAAAGCTAACCAAGATGATAAAAGCTGTGCTGCAAAAAACCAACCCACTGCAGCGGCAATAACACTAATAACAAGCTGAGCCATAAGCGGAACTTTACCTTTGGTACCGTAAGTAAGTTTATAAGCTTTAACTAATTCATCAGCCACAAAAAACTCACAAAGTGTCACGTTTTTAGTTAAACCGTGGGCTTTTAGCCTAATTTTGGCCGGGTTGCCATTTATTTCAAACTGATGAGTAGAGCTAAACTTAAAGTTTTGTGCTTCGCTAACTATCTCACCGTTAACTTTTACAACTTCTTTTCCCGATACGGGCAAGCAGTAATAAGTAACTTCTACGTCATCACTGTAAAACTTAAAATGCATTCCACTTTTGGCCGAAACCTCTACTTTATTTGTCATCATCATCCTTATTGATATAAATTTAATTATATAGTTTCCAAAGAAAGTTAACAGCATGCTTACAACAATAAATCGTTAACTCACTCATAAAAAGCTATACCTCAATAAAAACAAACAATAGATTTAAAATCAAACTCGTTAACATTGCTGATCAGTACTAAACTTTTGCTCATCAGCAGTTAATTGATCTGTATCAAGTCATTTTTGCACTTAAGCGCAATACTAAGTTAATCGTCATTTATAATGGAAAATATAAAATGAAAATACAACCTAATAAGCACACCCTATGGCTCCCTCTAATAGCTATTTTATTTAGTGGTAACCTACTTGCTGCCAGTAATTTAAAAACTGAACAAGCAATACTAACGCCTCCTCCTATGGTGCCGCCCGCCATTAATAGAGATCACAGTGCAAAAGTAGTTATCAACCTAGAAACAAGAGAACAAGTAGGGAGAATTGCCGATGGCGTTGAATATGTATTTTGGTCATTTGGTGAAACCGTACCAGGGAGTTTTATTCGAGTTAGAGAAGGTGATGAAATTGAGTTTAACCTCTCAAATCACCCTAGCTCAAAAATGCCGCACAATATTGACTTACATGCGGTAACAGGCCCAGGTGGTGGCGCGGAATCGTCATTTACGGCCCCAGGACACACCTCAACATTTAATTTTAAAGCACTTAATCCTGGGCTTTATATTTATCATTGCGCCACGGCTCCTGTTGGTATGCACATAGCCAATGGCATGTATGGCTTAATTTTAGTTGAACCAAAAGAAGGCCTTGCGCCCGTAGACCGAGAGTATTATTTAGTACAAGGGGATTTTTATACTAAAGGTGAATTTGGTGAAGCTGGCTTGCAACCTTTTGATATGGCAAAAGCAATAGATGAAGACGCCGACTACGTAGTATTTAATGGCTCAGTAGGCAGTACCACAGATGAAAACTCTTTAACCGCTAAAGTAGGTGAAACAGTTCGATTATATATTGGTAATGGTGGCCCTAACTTGGTTTCTTCTTTTCATGTAATAGGCGAAATTTTTGATACCGTTTATGTAGAAGGCGGCAGTTTAAAAAATCACAACGTACAAACCACATTGATCCCCGCTGGCGGCGCTGCCATTGTGGAATTTAAAGTAGAAGTACCAGGCACCTTTATTTTGGTTGATCATTCTATTTTTAGAGCATTTAACAAAGGTGCACTAGCAATGCTAAAAGTAGAAGGTCCTGACGACCATTCTATTTTTACAGGCAAAACAGCTGAAAACGTATATTTACCAGAAGGCTCAGCAATACAGTCGTTAGACAATACTTTTACTAAAATAACAGCCAACAATAAAGATGAACAAATACGTTTCGGCCAACGTGTTTATGAAGCTAACTGTATGGCTTGCCATCAAGCTAATGGCGAAGGTATTCCCGGAGCATTCCCGCCTTTAGCAAAGTCTGATTATTTAAACAACAACCCACTTTTAGGTGTTAATGCGATTATTAAAGGCTTATCGGGTCCGATTAAAGTTAATAACGTTAACTACAACGGCGTAATGCCAGCAATGAACCTAAATGACGAAGATATTGCCAATGTTATTACCTTTGTACTAAATAACTGGGATAACGCTGGCGGAAAAGTCTCTGCTGAACAAGTTGCTAAGCAGCGCAAGTAACATGATTTTTTCTTTATTAACGATGACACTGACACTGGCAGAGCCTCCTAAAATGGTAGCGCTGCCCGCGGGTAACTACAGGCCGCTTTATATGAATAAAAACAGCCCACAAACATTTGTGGGCGCTTTTAGCATAGATGTTACGCCTGTGACTAACGCGCAATATTTAACGTTTGTAATAAATAACCCTCGTTGGCAGTCACAGCAAATACCTAGCATATTTGCGGAGGCTCAATATTTACAACATTGGCAACAAAATCTAACTCCAAAGCAGCCGTCACAAGGACAATTAAACAGCCCTGTAGTTAACGTATCGTGGTTTGCAGCCCAAGCTTATTGCCATTCACTTAATAAAAGCTTACCCACGGTTGCTCAGTGGGAACGTGTTGCCAGTGCCAGTGCAACCCAGCCCAATGGCAGTCTAGAAAAAAGCTATAACCAACGTATTTTACAATGGTATAGCCGCCCTAGTAGCAAACAGCTCCCCGAGGTTGGTACTACCCCAGCAAACTATTGGGGAGCACAAGACTTACACGGCTTAATTTGGGAATGGACAGAGGATTTTAACTCCGCTTTGGTCAGCGGCGAGTCCCGTGGTGATAGTGATATAAATCAAAAATTATTTTGCGCCGCAGGAGCACAAGGCGCTGCTGATCCCAGTGATTATGCCGCATTTATGCGCTTTGGCTTTCGATCTAGTTTGCAGGCCAAATATACTTTACCCAATTTAGGGTTTCGCTGTGCGAAATCAAAGGAATAAACAAATGATAAAATATAACCCAGCTATAATTTCTAATAATATAACACTTAAAATATTAGGGCTGATATGCATGCTTGCCAGCTCATACGCTTACTCGCAAAACATACCACAAGACTCTGTTTATCAGCTTAACAGTACATGGTTAGATCAAGACGCTAATAAACGTACTTTAAGTAGCTTTAGCGGTAAAAAACAAGTCATAAGCCTTATTTACACACACTGCTTACATACCTGCCCTACTATTGTTTCTACCATGCAAGCCATTGAAAATAAGCTGAGTGAGGCTGAAAAACAAGACGTAGGTTTTATTTTAGTATCGTTAACTCCAGACACAGATACACCTGCAGTACTAAAAGAATTTGCACAAAGCCGAAAGTTAAATTTACAAAACTGGAGTTTATTAACCGGCACACCACAAGACGTTCGTAGTTTAGCCATGGTATTAAATATAAAGTTTCAAAACATAGACAACAATGAAGTTAATCACTCCAACTTAATGACAGGTTTAGACGAGCAAGGACGTATTAAGTTTCAAGAACTTGGAGTAATAAATAACGCAGCAATAGCCGCTGAAAAGCTAACAAACTTTTAAAGCTCGTACCCTTAAGTAAACTATAAAAATGAATAAACACTCGCACAAAAGCAGAGTGTTTATTTAATTTCAAAAATTTTAATATGGGACAGGCATTTAATTTTTATTAAAAAGCAAATGCGCAGTTTATTTATTATTTACTCCAGTGTATGGCTTTCATTGAATCACAACAGTTAAAGTTTATTCGATTTTAGGGAGATTTTAACGAGAGTTAGAGGCTTACACTTCATATGATGGATATTTACTAACTTAACTGACACAGGCTCTTTTGACGACCTCAAGCCATTGTTACTTATTTACTTATTTAAATTAATCACACCAACTGCTTACTTCCGCCAAAACAATAAGAGTAAATTTTACTGGTTAGAACAAAAAAACAGCGGATGCTCGTATTTATTCTGCATTAAATAACTTACAGATTAACCAACACCTTTGTACCACTTAGCTTGGTTCTGCGCAGCTAAATTCATTAACCTTACTTTACTCCCTGCAAAGTTTGCATATTGCCTACGAAAATGCTGAATTGCGTTTAGCCACTCAGCCTCTTCTATATTTAATTTGGCTAATATATTGAGTACATTTTCATTTATTTCCCCTTGCTTATTGCAAGTAAAACAACGACTACTCCAACTTACTAACTCTAAATAGTCTATTAACCTAAATGGGATCGTGTCTGGATCTGCATTACTCCCTAATTTAAGTTATTGCATTGGCTGGCTTTTATGCTCAAACAGTTCTGTTTTTTGTATAGATTGCTTACTATTTTCTGCCGTGTTTTTATAATTATGGATGCGCTCTTGAATTGATGTAAAATCACTATTTTTAAGTTCTGTAGCTACTTTCGCTCTAATAGGATTTAAATCAACATACGCCATACAACTTAAAATGGCCTTATCATCTAATAGTGCTTGGGATTTATAACGCCCTTCCCAGTATTTTCCTGTGCAGTTATCTTCTTTATTTGCTTGCCTGGCAATATATTCATTAAGATTTTTCATATACCAGCTAATATCATAAAGTCGTGCTCGCCATGTTGCTATTATTCCACTAAAAATATGCAAGCTAGCCTCATTTAGTTTTTCGCCATTTAAAAAGCGTTCAACCAAAGGCTCTCCTCGTTTGTATAACTTATACGAACGCCTTATAACCTCCTCAACAGACCAATCAAGTGCTTTGTTTTTATTTACTTTAACCACTATATGATAGTGATTACTCATAATAGCGTAAGCTGCTATATCAATAGCAAATACATCGCTCAGTAATTTCATCCGCTTAACAAGCCATTTCCTACGGTGGTCAAAGTTTTTACCTGAGTATTTATCATTGCCGCACAAAAAAGCACGGCGAACACAGCGCGCTATTAGGTGGTAATAAGGTGTTGCCGATAAATCTATGAGTGACTTTCTGGCGCGGGTCATGTTTAACACTCCTGCTTTACATGTATATAAACAGTAGTTCAACACATGGGAATTACCAGTTTTTTATGCCTGTCCTTTTATATTTACTTTTATATGTATGTAAAGTTCAAGTAAATGTTGTGCCTGTCCCATATTTATTAAATTAAATAAACATTCTTTCACTTAACTTATTCCTCCTCAAAAATGCACCTCACAAACCTACAGCCACGCTAATAAACGCAGCAAAACTAACAAGAAAAACAACTCATGAACAGCGCTCATATATAAATGAAATTAAATCAGTTTTATTCATAGCAATAACAACGTATAAAATACATTCTTGCTTTTACCTTTAGCCGCACTGCACTTGGTTGCAATTAAGCCTTTAGGTAAAAATAAAAAATACTGTGGTGACTACTGACAGGGAAATCTGAAGATATTACCGAAAACCTCAGAAGTTAAACAAAAATTCAGCTTTAATTATATAAATGGATACCAAAATCATGAAAAAAGACTTTAAATTTACTATTAAGAGCACTTCTCTTGATGAAAGTTATCAGCCATCTAACGATACGCGCCTTACAACCAACTTTGCTAACTTGGCAAGAGGAAAATACCGCCAAGCTAATTTGCGCAACGCGTTAAAAATGATTGATAACCGCTTTAATGCTTTAGCTAATTGGGATAACGAAAATGGAGATCGTTACTCTGTCGAACTTGAGATTATTTCTGTAGATTTAGATATTAAAGGCAGTGGTAATACTTTTCCATCGATAGAAATATTAAAAACAATTATTGTTGATCATAAAACTAATAAACGCATTGAAGGCATTGTAGGTAATAACTTTTCATCTTATGTGCGCGATTATGACTTTAGCGTATTGCTGCAAAATCATAATAAAAATCAACCTAAATTTAGTATCCCAGATAACTTTGGCGAGCTGCACGGCAAGCTGTTTCAGCATTTTATTAACTCAAGTACTTACAGACTAAATTTTAATAAACTACCTGTAATATGTATTAGTGTTTCTGATAACAAAACGTATAATCAAACTCAAAACCAGCACCCAATTTTAGGCGTTGAATACCTGCCAAATGAGTCATCTTTAACCGAGCAATATTTCAAAAAAATGGGCTTGCAGGTACGTTATTTTATGCCACCAAACAGTGTAGCGCCTTTAGCATTTTTCTTTTTTGGTGACTTACTTAATGATTACACTAACCTTGAACTTATAAGCACTATTTGTACCATGGAAACATTTCAGAAAATCTATCGACCTGAAATTTACAATGCAAATGCACCTGCAGGAAAGTTTTATCAGCCAAATTTGAACAACCAAGATCATTCATTAACGCAAATTGTTTATGATCGAGAAGAGCGTAGCCAAATGGCCAGCCAGCAGGGAAAATTTACCGAAGAGCATCTAATTAAGCCATACCAAACTGTGCTTGAACAATTCTCTGCCAATTACGTTTAAAAGCAGCGCTTAACAGTTTCGCTCAATAGCTAGGTTCAATTATAACTTTAAATATACGGCACTATTTATCATGAAAACACTTATTAGCAATACACTATTACCTACGTCAACTGCGGGCAGTTTGCCTAAACCGGTTTGGCTTGCACAACCACAAACACTTTGGTCGCCTTGGAAATTACAAGACGATGAACTAATTGAAGGTAAGCAAGACGCCCTTCGCTTGTCATTACACGCTCAGCAACAAGCAGGCATTGATATTGTCAGTGATGGCGAGCAAACCAGGCAACACTTTGTTACCACCTTTATTGAGCACCTCAACGGTGTTGATTTTGAAAAGCGTAAAACCGTTAAAATTCGCGATAGGTACGATGCAAGTGTACCAACGGTTGTTGGCCCTGTTAGTCGACAAAAGCCGGTTTTTGTTGAAGATGCTAAATTTTTACGCCAGCAAACTAACCAGCCAATAAAATGGGCTTTGCCAGGCCCAATGACAATGATAGATACCCTTTATGACGATCATTATAAAAGTCGCGAAAAACTTGCGTGGGAATTTGCCATAATTCTTAATCAAGAGGCCAAAGAGCTAGAAGCTGCAGGGGTAAATATTATCCAATTTGATGAACCAGCATTTAATGTATTTTTTGATGAAGTTAATGACTGGGGTATTGCCTGTTTAGAGCGCGCAATTGAAGGACTAAAATGCGAAACCGCGGTGCATATTTGCTACGGCTACGGCATTAAAGCCAATACCGATTGGAAAAAAACATTAGGCTCAGAATGGCGCCAATACGAAGAAGCGTTTCCTAAGTTACAGCAATCGAATATAGATATTATTTCGCTAGAATGTCATAACTCTCATGTACCAATGGAGCTACTTGAACTTATTCGCGGCAAAAAAGTGATGGTAGGCGCTATTGATGTAGCAACCGACACCATAGAAACACCCGAAGAAGTTGCTAATACCCTGCGCGAAGCGCTTAAATATGTTGATGCCGACAAGCTCTACCCTTGTACCAACTGTGGTATGGCTCCTTTAGCGCGTAATGTAGCAAACGCTAAGTTAAATTCCTTAAGTGCAGGAGCAGAAATAATTCGCAAAGAACTAGCTAACAAAAGTTAGCCCAACAAATAAACCTATATAATCCAACTAATATAAGCACTTCAATATAGTTATGTAAAAGAATGCCCGCCATAGAGCTCCTATGCCGGGCATTCTTTTTTAAACAAACAATAACTAAATTAAAAACCTATAAAAACACTTGCCCTAACATGCGTAAACCAGTAATTAATAGTACACAAGCAAATATCTTTTTCAGTTTACTTGCATCTAGTTTTGCAGCTAACGACGCGCCTACAGGCGCAAACAGTACGGTTAGCGGTACAATACATGCAAAGCCAAATAAGTTAACCAAACCAAAGGTCCCCGCTGGCGCATCAATTGGCGTACTGCCCAATATCAACATAGTTAGCGCACCAGGCAATGAAATAATTAACCCAATTGCTGCAGCTGTACCAACGGCCTTGTGAGCAGGATAGTTATATAAAGTAAGTAATGGCACCGAAATAGTGCCGCCACCAATTCCCACCATAGAGCTTAAAAAGCCAATAAATGCGCCCATAACACTTTGCCCTACTGTACCTGGCAGTTTTTGATACAACGCCGACTTGCCCGTTCTAAACAGCATATTAAGTGCAGATAACAGCGCTATTGCCCCAAACAATACCGTAAGCAACTTGCCATCAACCCGAGTAACTAACCAGCTACCCAGCAATACACCTATAAGAATAAATGCAGCCCAACGTTTTAAAAGGTCAAAGTCCACATTGCCTTTTTTATTGTGAGACCTAATTGAACTTATAGATGTAGGCACTATGGTTGCCAAAGACGTGGCTGTTGCAATTAACATTGCAGACTCGGGCGATACCCCAAAGCTCTGAAACAAAAAAAACAACACAGGCACAATTACAATTCCACCGCCCACACCGAGTAAACCGGCTAAAATACCGGCAAATACGCCTGTGGCTACCAATGCCAACAAAGTAGATATATTACTTGTTATAAATTCAATGATATTCATTAATTATTACTTCTATTTTTAATCACAACAAAGACCTTTCAGTCAATTTACGAGGTAATTACAGCCCCCTGCTTTTAGGTTTTTAAATAAAACAATCACGTTAGCATGCTCTACAAACTTAGCTCTCGCTAAGTTTAATATAACGCTTTGTTATAATTAGTTATTCCCACCTTAATAGTAAATAAACTTGTTTGCTTGATAAAATGATATAATTTCATCAACCAATGAATATCAGTCATCATTAAAGCTAAATTATAGATAGGAGTTAACTTGTGCTGGAAAGGATCCACTTAGAAATACTAACCGCCATAAAAGAACATGGAACCCTAACTAAGGCAGCAAATTCGTTGTACTTATCGCAATCGGCACTAAGTCATAGTATAAAAAAACTAGAAGGCCAAGTTGGTACGCCAATATGGAAAAAAGACGGTCGAAATTTGCGCCTTACAGCGGCTGGTGAGCATATTCAAACACTGGCAAACAGAGTATTACCGCAGTTTGTACACACTGAGTTATTACTAAATCAAATTGCTAAAGGTGAACTAGGCTCGCTACGCATTGGCATGGAGTGCCACCCTTGTTACCAATGGTTGCTTAGAGTAATTGAGCCCTATTTAGAGCACTGGCCAGACATAGACATTGACGTAAAGCAGGAGTTTCAGTTTGGTGCTTTAGGTGCATTACTAAGCTACGAAATTGACGTACTAATAACTCCCGATCCACTCTTTAAACCTAAAATAAGCTACATACCTGTGTTTAACTACGAACACAGACTCGTAGTTGCTAAATCCCATAAACTTGCAACACAAAAGTTTGTATTACCCGAGCAGCTAAGCGAAGAAGTATTGTTTAGTTACCCTGTAGAGCCGCTAAGGCTTGATATTTTTAGCCAGTTTCTTAATCCAGCAAAGTGCTCAGTAAAAAAACACAAAACCATTGAAACAACCGAAATCATGCTACAAATGGTCGCTGCGGGTCGCGGTATTTGTGCTTTACCAGGCTGGCTAGTAGACGAGTATTCTAAAACAATGCCTATCAAAAGCCTAAGGTTTGGAGAGCAAGGTATTAACAAACAAATATTTGTCGGTATTCGTAACAACGAGCAGCATATAGACTACTTAAATGACTTTATTGCCCAAGCTAAAAAAACAACATAACCAAATAAAATGCACAGTGTGGGCTCATAAGCGCGTTATCCTACCCGCATGTTTAGTACAAACCAGCTGTGCAGGCTGGGGTTTTGTAAATAGCTGATTGAATTCAGCACAGTGTATTTTAAGTAACAAAGCCAAAAGTAAACCACATAACAGCATTATTAGATCACAGGCATTTAAATGGATAAGGAACGTATTTAGGTGTTGGAAAACGAATACACCCTACGATGAATCAACGTATTTAGCAGCTTCAGGGCGTGTTGTTAGCACCGATGTTGCTAATCATCGTTTATTTTATTCTCACGTTTTACGCGCCATTTATCAAATTCCTCTTGACTAGATGAACCCGATTTTGCGGCATAAAATCTAGCAACTGATACCACTATTAAAATAAAACCTATTCCAATATTGAGAATAGATTTTTCAACAATACCTAAATAGAAAAGAAATACAGCCAAAATAGCTAAGAAAATTTGAGCAAACATAAAAATCCTTTTTAATTAATCAATACAGGCTAATAAAACTCTAATGATTTAAGCCTGCTAACGCTTGCAAGCACAGGCGAGCGAAGAATGAGCGAGTCCGGCACAGTTTGCTGTGCGGTTGTGCCTTGCTTTGTTATGCCTAAATATCACTAAGCTCTCGCCTCATTTGATTTAATAGCTCTTTTGAATTCTTCTGAATCTCAGCGCCAAGCTCTGCTGCCTTCACTTTAAAGGCTTCTGTTTTTTCATTTTGTTGGTTAAAAATAATTTCTGTAAAATTATTCATGTATTCATTAGTACAATCCATTGACTCTTGAGTTAATGCCTCAAGTCGGTCAAATGTTTCAAGCATTTCATCAGTAGCAATCAGTTTGAGTCGATTAGATTCAGATTTCAGTATTAGGACATCTTTCAAACCTTCTTGCATTAACCCGGATATTTGCGAACTAAGCCAACCAATTACTATTCGCTCCTGTTCTTTATCCTCAGCTTCGGCAGCAGCTAGATAGCGCTGAAGATACTCGTCAAAAATAGGCTGCATTCGCTCAGGCATCTCAATTTCATTTTTTCTACCAAAGGCATCCAAGTCTGTAACGTACTTACCGTATTCAGACGCTTTTAGATCAAATATTTTTAGCCTCCTGCCTGCTCTGTAGCGTAAGTCTTGTTCTAGTTGTTTAAGATTCTTTTCATGGGTTTGTTTATTGAAATAAACAAAACCTAGCCACAACGCATTAATCACCCCGAATACCCATATGTAATATTCAGGGTTTTCCTGTATTAGATCGTATATGAATTGCATAGATTCCTTTTAGGCATAACGCCCGGGTAATAGGCGAGAGCTTGCGAGCGTCCTAATTGACGCGTTTGTTAGCATTTTATGACCAGATGTACATGCTCGATTTTTTATTTAGAATCTTTAGCTCAAACGACTTAGTGCAAACACTATTAGCTATTCCATAGCAAACGTGCAACGGCAATAAATGCTCTTCTCTTGGGTGACAGTAACGAGCACCGGGGGCTTTTTCCCATTGGATAAATCTTTGTTCTCTTTCTTCTTCAGTAATACTACTGTTAGTGCAAGTCTCTAGCAGCCACGCTTCAAAAGATTCATTTAAAGTTTTTGATTCACTGGTTTCAGATGAAAAAAATGCTTTCATATTATGAAAGGAGAAACCAGAACCAATTATAAGTAAATTTTCATACTCCAAGTCTTGGATTGCTCGCCCTATCCCGACATGAGCTGCTGGACTGAGATTATCGACAAGAGAGAGCTGAATGCACGGAATATCTGCCTCCGGGTACATGATTTTCAGAGGAATAAATAGACCGTGGTCAAAACCGCGCTGCTCATCAAGTTTTGCGGAAATACCTGAATGCTCCAGCCGCTTATAGGTCTGCTCCGCCAGTGATGGCTCTCCCTGACAAGGATAGGTAATACTATAAGACTTTTCTGGAAATCCATAGTAATCGTAAATAAGGGAAGGGTTGGCGCCCGAAGTAATGGTTGGGATTTTTTCTTCCCAGTGCGCACTTACCACTAAAATGGCTGATGGCTTACGCAAAATAGATGAGATTTTTTGCAAGCAATCAATCATTTCTTTATGCCCAACATCACCTAGAAGTGGCATCGGCCCGCCGCCATGAGACAAAAATAATATTTGAGGTTTAGTGTTCATCACGATCCTCTTAATAGGAGAATGCTAACGCCCTGTTAACAGGCAATAAAATAGTTTGCTAAAATGTTGAGGAACGAAAACAGCAAACTGTTTTATGTCCCTCTTGAGTGGCTTGTGTACGCCCGACATGGGCATTGACTTATGAGGTGAAAGTCCTCTGTAGGAAGATCACCGTTTAAATAACACACTGTTATTAAACGATAAC
This sequence comes from Pseudoalteromonas sp. JB197, assembly GCF_002332205.1. Lineage (NCBI taxonomy): Bacteria > Pseudomonadati > Pseudomonadota > Gammaproteobacteria > Alteromonadales > Pseudoalteromonadaceae > Pseudoalteromonas > Pseudoalteromonas sp. JB197. The sequence goes on along the minus strand of NZ_NRGZ01000001.1, from coordinate 1,269,716 downwards.
TACTAGCGAATGGCAAGGGCTAAATCGCGAGAGATAGTCTAGAGGAAGCCGCTAGCAAATCTGTGAGCTGATGAACAAAAACATCATATGAGGCGTAGGCTGGAGACGAGCTAGCACAAGATAGCGAAGTCATGTGATCTAACGGCCACCGTAAATGATGCAGTTGTGCAGAGAAAGTCGATGCACCTTATTCGGGGAGATCTGATAAACACGCATCCGCGCTAACGCTTGGAGATTACCAGTTAGGGACTGGTTGTTCAACCCTTGGCGCTTTGGTTGCTGCGACCTACAGCGAGCGAAATAGCAGTAAACAAGCGTTAGTTTCGACGCGCTTTATCGAGTAATCGCTAGAGTGATTTATCAGAAGTCAGCAGACGGCATAGTAGCCAAACGCCCATCGTAATGGAGGGGACACGGTGAAGGCCTGAACATCTTAACCAGAGGAGATACTACAAATGAACTTGAATTCACATAGATCACCGTGTTGTGATAGTGATGAACAGCGTTCGACTGTGAATAATACCTCGAATGAATACAACCAAACAGATCGTGACCTGATGGCAAGGGTACTGAGCAACCACAATATTGGTGCAGCATGGCAACATGTTAAGCGCAATAAAGGGGCTGCGGGTATTGATAATATGAGTATTGAGGAATTTAATCACTTCGCTAAGTTACATTGGCTGGGTATTAAACAACAATTACTTAGCGGCACTTATCAACCCTTGCCAGTCAAACGCGTGATGATACCCAAACCCGATGGCGGTGAGCGAATGCTTGGGATCCCTTCTGTTATCGACAGAGTGATCCAACAAGCTATTGCTCAAGTGATTAGCCCTTACTTTGAGCCTCTATTTTCACCACATAGTTATGGTTATCGCCCTCATAAAAGAGCCAGCCAAGCAGTAAATCATGTTCAATCTTGTGTTAAACAAGGTTATAAAACAGCAGTTGATATTGACTTGTCTAAGTTCTTTGATGAAGTAAACCATGACATGCTGATGAATCGTGTTGGTCGTAAAGTCAAAGACAAAGCACTCATGCGCCTACTTGGTAAATACCTCCGAGCGGGGATCGCAGAGCGCGAAACGGGTCTGTGGTTTGAGTCAACCAAAGGAGTCCCTCAAGGTGGGCCATTATCCCCTTTACTTTCCAATATTTTACTCGATGAATTAGATAAGAAGCTAACCTACAAACACCTTAAGTTTGCACGTTACGCTGATGACATAATCATTTTAGTAAAAACGAAAAGCGAAGGACTCATAATCCAACGGGAAATTACTGCGTTTATCACTCAGCGATTAAAACTCAAAGTGAATGAATCGAAAAGTCGAGTCGGTCCCGTATCAGGCTCGAAATTTCTCGGGTTTACCTTCCGTTACGCTCAAGTGCAGATCCACGAACAGGCGCTAAAGAAATTTAAAGCAAATGTAAGAGAACTCACTAACCGCAACTGGGGGATCTCAATGACCCTACAAATTCATAAACTCACGCAGTATTTACGCGGCTGGGGACACTACTACCTAATAGCCAACGCTTATCAACTAACAGTGGATTTAGATCATTGGATCCGTCGTAGGATAAGAATGTGCTACTGGCGGCAATGGCGTAAACCTCGCACCAAAGTACGCAGTTTAATGAAATTGGGTGTTAGCGAGCGACTCGCCATAGCCTGTGGTATCACCAGTAAAGGCCCTTGTAGAAGCTCAAAAACAAAAGGAATTAACATTGCGCTAGGTAATGACTATTTAGCATCACAAGGTTTAGTGTCATTGAAAGATATTTGGATCAATATTCATTACGGGAGATGAACCGCCCATTGCGGACCCGCATGATGGGTGGTGTGGGGGCTGGAGGTTAGAGACCTCCGGCTACCCGATTATGTGAGTTTTCAGAGTGCCGCAACATATTTTATTGACACTGCATTTTCAGGAATGTCAACATCAACAAAGGCACTTTCACCAACAAAAAATGTTTGTTCATTACACTCTGGGCATTGAGCCGCATATGTTTTAGAAACATCAAACAAGTCGTTTAAAACACCTGAAAAATTACCCGAACAATGAGTGCATGTAATTTTAATTAATGATTGTGTCATGTTAATTCCTTAAGTTTATTTTTTACAGGTTGAATTAAATACTAACTGAGCAGCTTCAGTTTTAGATATTTCTAGGAGCATAGAACCCGACTTTATGAAACCTGAAGCATAACCAACATTTAACCCTTCTTGAAATTCAGTAAATTTCTCTTTTCTGGCTTTATTTTTATAATAGTCAACAACCGACTCTGGTTCTTCAGCTATTTGCGCATACGCCCAACATCTAGTGTTAAACTCAAATTGGCTAGAAGCTTTATCTGAAGTAAAGAAAACATCTTCAGCATATACTGGGACAGAAAACAAAAATAACAAAGGTAAAAATTTTTTCATACTTAATCACCATACTCTATAAAGTAATCACATTGAGATTCAGATACGCCACGATCACTACAGTATGTTAGCCTTTTGTTGTTTTGATAAGTATCATAACCAACACCTAGTAGCAAAAATGCAACAACAGGCAAAACTAGCCACTTTAAAATCTTCTTTCCAATAGTCGCTAAATCAGTATCTAGAATTAGGCTTGCGATCTTTTTGGATATACTTCTAATTGTTGCCACAATTGATCCTTTTTAGTAATAAGACACCGATAGCTGATTAATCGGATACTCACATAACGCCGCGCTAAATGGTTTATTTTAGCTGGCAGCTTTTTTCCCAAAAAAGGTGACAGCTAAAATAAATCCACTTTCAGCGCCTTGTTATATTTCTATTGATTAGTGTTGAATGTAACTGAAGCAAAGCGCGCCTGAACTGCATCATTTAGCTGCGAAAGATCAGACCATGTTAATGCACCTTCAGGTAACTGATTTTCGTCTATTTCAAGAATGCCATCCAGTAAGTCCTTAACCTTGTTATACATATCTGGCTCTTCTTTAATATGATTTATACAGTTCTCAGGCTTATCACTACCAATGGTTTCGTCAAAATAAGCATCCTCAAAGTTGATTACTGAAGCAACAACTCTAGATTGTTCTGTCATCTGAGCAAGAATTTTTTCATTGTTAGTCCACGCTGGATTCGTCATCGTAAACTGGTCATAAACTATCGCACCATCGACACTCAAGTCTTTATTTTTTCTTTTGGATTGAACTGTTGGGACATCGGTATCATGTAGCGCGTAGAATTTTTTGCCAAAGTGATTGAGAACTTTCATCATGGATGCAACAGTAACTTTTCCCCTTGCTCTGATTACATTCAGATCATGGTATGAGTTGTTACCGGCCTCAAGCTCTTTACTTTTAATGTAGTTAAAAGCTGAATACTCAGTATCACCCTCAACAATTAGAACTCTGCCACCGAAAAAGGCTTCGGAAATATGAGAGTCAAATAAGTTAATCAACTTTAGGTTTTCTTTGTCATCATCATCTAATTGTGCAGATTCAGGTTTGAACAAAGTGGTAGTTTCAATGTTATCGTCTTGAGTTTTATCAACTCTGATAATGGTCGTGTGATCCTTCGTCAGATCAATGAAGCTTGGTGAGTGCGTCGCCACCATAATCTGCCAATTATCATTCTCTGGCAAAGAATAGAGAACATCTCTTGCGATTTCAGTAGCAGAAGGGTGGAGACTAACTTCTGGCTCATCAAGCAACAAAACATGTGCTGTATTAGGGCCGACTGGCTCGTGATGTGCTTTAGCTTTTGGCCCTGCTGCTTTTGCACGAACACCATTATCAGCTAACAATTTTAGTATTGTCCATAATGCTGTTCTTCGACTGCCGCTTCCTTGTTTATCTAGTGGAAACGTCAAGCCACCTATTGGTCCCATTTCTATAGAAAACTCATTACCAAGGAGATCAATTTTAATTGGAGCTGAGCTTGTAGGTGCTGATATCTTTAATTCGTGACTTGGAAATATTTTGCTTATAATCTCATTCGCACTACCCTCCAGACCCTCGATACTCTCTTGCTGCGTAATTTTAGAGGAGTCCCGCAAAGACTTAAGACTTTCTACAAGCGTTTCATATTTGGTTTTTTCGTCATCATCATTTTCTTTGATACTTTGGATACTATCTTCAAGTAAACTTTTTAGAAGAGATGTTATAGCCTTAGACTGAATTTCTGGATCATCAAAGGTATTGACCCTATGAGGTTTAGGCCTTCTGGCCTTTGCTACATTATTCATTCCCCATGGCATTTTCTCTTGATCACCATCTTGCGCCCATCGACCAAGACCAAAATTAAAGCCAACCCTTTCAGGCTCTCTATTTGTTCCAGTCCACTTCCATTTTTCTCTAACTAAAAATGTACCGTCAGCTTGATTTGAGCACCATTCTTCACCTGGTTTATTGTCTTCGGTTGCAACTGATTGAACTTCAATCTCAGGATAATTATCTACGCTAACTTGTTTGTTATGAAAATCATCTTGTTCCAATTTCAAACAATCGGTCACTGCTTCATATGCCTTTAGGATCGTACTCTTTCCAGCATTATTGGGGCCGACCAAGACAACAATATTATCAATATCCAACTCAATAGGTTGGTTTCCAATACATCCGAAGTTCTTAATCTTAAGCTTTTTAATACTCGGCACTTGACTCATTAATAATTCCTTTTAAAGCACGGAAGTAGATTTGAAATATCGCCTCAATAACCAGCGCAGCTTTGCTGCGTCCGGCGCCTGAAAGGCGCGCAGTTAATTGACCTGATAAATTTTTATTGCTGATATGAATTTAAATCAACTTCTTGGTAGTTACCTCTTATGAAGTCAATTAGGTTCATGTATGCAGTAATGAACTTAGAGTTTTTCTCATTTAATATATCATTCAACTCTGCAATCTTCTCATATGGTAAGTGCTTTCTTTCCATATGAAGGTAAAACCTCTCATCAGCTTGACTAAAATTTGACTGTTGACGTCCCTCTACATCGGTAGACCCAGATATTACGTACCACAAGTCGTAATAGCTTCTTATAAATGAATCAAAGTATCCTTGAAGGTTTTGATCATTTAGTGGATATAGGTGAGGATTGTCTTTGCAATGCGCCTCGAACATATCGCCAACACTACAGAGTTCTAGCTTAACCGATGTCGGTAAGTGTTCTACAAAATATCGAAGTCTAGTGAAAGGGACAAACCGCATAAAAATCTTAAGGAAACTTAAGTCATTATCTCTTTCCTTCGGCGTATCAAAAAGAGAAGCAACTATTTTTTCATGTTCTGCTTTTATAGATTGAAGCTTTTCAACAGTGTAAAAGTTAGGATTTTGATCAACTTCAGTATGATGATTAGCACAGAGTAGAATTAAGTTATCGTATGAGTTTCTACCACCAGATAGTACCTCATTACCTCTTGCTCCCTTTAAACTCTTTGCGATGATATGAGCCATTTCACCAATATGGACATCATTACCGAAAACGTCCATTTTGCAAATACTGCATCTTCCAGCCGCTAGGCCATAGAGTTTTTTAATTTCTGGATTCGAGATGCTCACATTCTGTCCTTAAAATATAACGCCGTGCTCAACGGCAGTTTGTAAGTTGTGGTTTTGTGGATTACTTTTGCGCAGCAAAACCACAAAGCCACAACTTACAAACTGTCCAGCGCACGAAGTGCGCGAGTTGGAGCACTTTGTTATGTGACGATGTGCTTTTCAATTTCAGCTGCCGACTCTTGTATATTTAATTCAGTGTTGTTGAGGTGGAACGTTTCAACCCCAGCTATATCCACTGAAAAGTCGAACCTATTTAGATAGTCCTCAAGGTATTCCTTGGACTGAATTTTATTTGTATTTTTCCGTTTTTCGCTGGTAACTCGAAGCACATGTTTATCGAAGTCGCAGGATAACCTGATAAAGTCAGCCTTAATCTCGAACTCTTTCAACAGGGCAAAGAGGCCGTCGATAAAATAGTTACTAGCGGGTGATACGTAACAAAATGTGAATACAATACCAGACACATTTTTTTCAATAAGCGCTCTAAAAGCGTCTAAACAAATATTGCGTTGGTATTTCTCAAATCCGTTGTTACCGAAGCCAACAACAGCACAAGAAATATCAAAAGCCAGATGCTGAGGGAATATATTCCAGCTATTTCTCCTCGCCAGCTCACGTCCTACGCTTTCCTTTCCAACGCCCGATGGGCCGTAAATCATTACAAATTTCACGCTCATTCTCCTTGGGTTACATAACAGCTTATTGAACACCACTTTGGGGGTTTATAACACCCCAAAACGGCGTATATTACATGGCTCAATAATTCCACTAAATAACTACAATGTAAACAAGTAATTACGTATGTTATAAAATCACCGTAGTTAAAATACCCCAAAACGACTTTTAATAATGTTATTGGACAAAATACAAATAACTGTCTATATATACAGTGTCGAGTTTAAATAATTGAATATCATTTATGAAATCTCTCTTTCTAACCATGATTAAAGATCATATGTATAGCAAGCGTTATGCAAAGAGCACTATTGAAGCTTATTTGTTTTGGATAGCTGCCTATATCCGCTTTAATAATATGCAACACCCAAGCTCTATGGGGGATACTCAAGTGGAATTATATTTAAATCATTTAGTAAACTCGCAAAATGTAGCGCAAGGCACACAAGCCCAGGCATTGAATGCGCTAAGTTTTCTATATAAGGAAATAATTAAAAGTCCTCTCTCATTATCATTAGATTTTGTAAAAAGTGAACGCCCTAGAAAATTACCTGTTGTGCTTACACAAACAGAAGTTTCAGCGTTATTTAAACACTGTATTACAAAGCATTATTTAGCGTGTGCACTACTTTATGGTAGCGGTATGCGGTTAATGGAGGTACTACGTTTGCGGACACAAGATATTGACTTTGATTATAACTGTGTTCGAATTTGGGATGGTAAAGGGGGCAAAAATCGTGTTGTAACGCTTGCAGGAGAACTGATACCACAAATACGAACACAAATTCAATTAGTCGATAATTATTTACAATTAGACCTAAATAACCCGCTGTTTTGTGGCGTGTATATGCCGCATTTATTACGTAAAAAATATCCAAATCATAACAAACAGCTGGGTTGGCAATATTTATTTCCATCTTATAAACTCAGTATTGATCCTGAGAGTAAACAGCTAAGGCGCCATCATATTGATGAAAAGCAATTACAGCGCGCTGTAAAAAAAGCGGCTTTTAATGCACACATTAATAAACACGTTACGCCACATACTTTGCGCCACTCATTCGCTACGCACTTACTGCAAAGCGGCGCTGATATACGCACAGTACAAACACAACTCGGGCACAGCGATATTCGTACAACACAAATATATACCCATGTTTTACAGCAAGGTGCTAATGGTGTTATTAGCCCTTTTTCAAGATTATAAGCTTCCCTATTTAAAACAAAAAAGCACAACCCACACGAGTTATGCTTTTTTAATTAATCTTAAACCAACTCATTTTACAAACGAATGCCGCCGTCTATTTCTACTACGCGACCGGTAAAAAAGTCGTTTTCGATAATATATTGTGCGGTATGGGCTATTTCTGCAGTTTCACCTAAACGCCCTACTGGAGTTACGCTAAGCATGCGCTCTTTAGCTTCTGGTTTCATTACGTCGGTCATTGCGGTGCTTATAACACCTGGTGCAATTGCGCCTACGCGAATACCAAAACGGCCAAGCTCTTTAGCCCATGTAGTAGTAAGCGCTACAACGCCTGCTTTTGAAGCAGCGTAGTTTGTTTGCCCTATGTTTCCGGCGCGCGCTACACTCGACATATTTACAATAACGCCACCTTTGCCCGACTCAATCATATGGCTGGCAGCTTCTCGCCCTGCCAAAAACACGCCAGTAAGGTTTACGTCTATTACTGATTGAAATTGCTCAAGCGACATTTTTTTAACTACTTTGCCGTCTTTTGCTTTAATAAACATGCCATCGCGTAAAATACCGGCGTTGTTGATCAATACACCAATATGGCCAAAGTCGCTATTAATGGTGTTAAATACCGCTTCCATTTCGCTCTCGTTGGTAACGTTGGCAGCGTAGCCTTGAATACGCGTAGTTACGCCGTCAAGTTGACTTAATTGCTCAGTTGCTGTGTTAAGTGCATCTTGCGCCATATCGATTAGGGCAATGTTTGCGCCCATTTTTGCAAACTTTTGCGCCATGGCAAAACCCAAGCCTTGTGCGCCACCGGTTATTACTACCGTGTTATTTTTAATTTCCACGCGTTACCCCTACTTCGAAAATAATTTAAATATGGCACTAAAATCTTCAGTACCCGCACCTTGGTGCTGCAATGTAGCGTATAAGTCGTTGGCCATTGAACCCATTGGCGTGGCTGATTTACTTTGTTTTGCTGCTTCCATTGCCAAGCCTAGATCTTTCGCCATTAGATCGACCATAAAGCCTGGTTTGTATTCGTTACTTGCAGGAGCCGACTCCATTACACCCGGACACGGGTTATATAATTCTAACGTCCAGTTACGCCCTGAGCTTGCGGTCATTATGTCGCTAAGCACTTTAGGATCTAGGCCATTATTTATGCCCATTTGTAGTGCTTCGCTGGTGCCTGCCATTAAAATGCTCAACAGCATGTTATTACATATTTTTGCTACTTGCCCTGCGCCAATGTCACCTGCATGAAAAATATTTTTGCCCATATCAACCAGCACAGTATTGGCTTTGTCGAACGCGGCTTTATCGCCACCTACAATAAAGGTAAGTGTGCCGGCGGTTGCGCCTGCAACGCCACCCGATACCGGTGCATCTACAAAGCTAATACCTTGCTGTGCTAACTCTTTACCAACCACGCGCGCCGATTCGGCATCTATGGTTGAGCAATCAATAACTAAAGTGGTTTTACTTAAGCTGTTAATTAGCCCATTTTCGCCCAAATAAAGCGCTTTAACATGCTTGCCAGCAGGTAACATGCTAATAAGTATGTCTACATTGTTGGCACATTGCGTTGCATCTGCGGCTGCGTTTGCACCTTTGCTTTTTAGCTCGTTAACTGTATTTTGGTTTAAGTCGAACACACTTACCGTGTGCCCTGCTTTTATAAGGTTTGCCGCCATTGGCCCACCCATATTGCCTAAACCAATAAATCCTATATTGAGTTTGCTCATAGCTTTAGCCTTGTTGTAATTGTTTAAGTGGGTGGTTATTGCCATAGCGATCTTCAAAAAAGCTATCTACCACTGAGCTTGGCACGTCGCTGAGTGTTTTGTATTGCCAGTTTGGCGCACCGTCTTTGTCGATTAACAATGCACGTACACCTTCTTGAAACTCACCCACTTCGCCAGCACGTACCGACATACCTAGCTCCATTCTAAAACACTCAGCAAGGCTTTTGCCTTTACTGGTTTTTAATTGGCGGCTTACTAACGCACAGCTTAGCGGACAACCATGCTTAAGCGATTTTTGCGCTTTTAGTAGCCATTTGTCGTCTGTGTTTAAGTTTAAAATATAGTCAACCTGTTGTTGTAGCGTAGTAAACTCAGCAAGTTCTTGAATAGTTGCCAAATTTGCTTTGATATTACCTTTAGGCAAACGCCCTGATTGCTGATCTAAATCAGTTAACAGCGTAGTAAGTTTTTCGTGATTTAAACTGGCCGTTTTACCCCATTTAATGCTGAGTAAACCCGCTAAAAGTGCATCGTATTTGTCTGCTTTTACATAGTGATCGGCAAGGGCAACAAAACGGGCATCGTCGCAATTTATAGACGCTGACGTAAGCCCTAAAAACAACCCAACACTGTGAGGCATTTTATGTAAAAAATAACTGCCGCCAACATCTGGGTATAAGCCAATAGTTTGCTCAGGCATTGCTATACGCGATGTTTCGGTTACTACGCGGTGGCTTGCACCGGCCATTAAGCCTAAACCGCCGCCCATTACAATACCGTTACCCCACACTAATAATGGCTTTTCGTAACAGTGAATTAAATAGTCAAGCCGATACTCTTGCGTAAAAAAATCCTCTACTAAGTCGCTTGCGCTGCCTTGAGCCATAGCGTGGTGCAAACTTACAACATCGCCGCCAGCACAAAAGGCTTTGTCGCCTGCGCCTTTTAATACCACCATGGCAATACTGCTGTCTTGCGCCCAAGCTTTTAGTTGCGGCTCTAATAGTTTGATCATTTCAAAATTAAGGGCGTTTAACGACTTTGGTGCATTTAGCGTAGCAAACGCTATTAAAGCACCGTTTGACGCGGTTGCCGTTTCGAATACGACTGCGTCATCTGCATGATTTAATAATGTTAAGCCGCTCATTAGCCGTTCACCCAATTTGCACGACGCTTTTCTAAAAAGGCACTTACACCTTCTTGCTGATCTTCGGTGTCAAATAAGGCCACAAATAACTCACGTTCTAGCGGTAAAATGCTCGCCATAGGCTGATGACGCCCTTTTTGAATCAATGTTTTACATGCTGCAACCGAAGACGGACTTTGATCGGCCACTTGATTAGCTAGTTTAAGTGCTGCAGCAAAGCTTTCGCCTTGTGGAACAACTTCTTCAATTAAGCCAATTTGCAGTGCTTTGTCGGCTTTTAAGCGCTCGCCACATAAAATCATGCGTTTTGCCCAGCCTTCGCCAACCAGCCATGCTAGGTTTTGTGTACCACCAGCGCACGGTAGTAAACCTACTTTAGCTTCAGGAAGCGCCATTTGTGCTTGCTCTTCAGCAATACGAATATCACACGCGAGTGCTACTTCTAAACCACCGCCCATGGCATAGCCATTAATAGCCGCAACCGACACGCCCGTAAAGTTACTAAGTGCTTCAAATGCTTCGCCAAATACGCGCGACATTTCGGCGGCTACGCCTTTATCGCCACCGGCAAACAAGTTTAAGTCGGCACCGGCACTAAAAAACTTTTCGCCTTCGCCGGTAAGCACTAGTGCATAAATATTTTTATTTTTGTTTAGCTTATTAACGGTGTTTTTTAAGGCAATTAATGTGTCTTTGGTCCAGGTATTTGCTGGCGGGTTTGACATAGTTAATATGGCTACATGACCTTCGGTCGTTAATTCAATGCTAGGATTAGACTTAGTATTTGACTCTGACATAAATAACTCCTTATAAAACTTCGCTGGCTGACTCTGCTAAAATACGACGCGCTATAATAACGCGCATTATTTCGTTAGTGCCTTCTAAAATTTGGTGTACACGTACATCACGTACATGGCGCTCTAATGGGTATTCTTTAATATAACCATAGCCACCATGAATTTGCAGGGCGTCGTTACATACGGTAAAGCCCACATCGGTTGCAAAACGTTTTGCCATAGCACAATACGTGGTTTTTTCGCTGTCGTTATTATCAAGCTTAAACGCAGCCAGCCTTACCATTTGGCGCGCGGCTACAAGCTCGGTGTTCATATCGGCAATTTTAAACTGCAGCGCTTGAAACGCGGCCAGTGGTTTACCAAACTGAGTACGTTCTTTTAAATATTCGCGGGCCGTATTAAGCGCCGCTTGCGCCGTGCCAATTGAACAGGTTGCAATATTAATGCGCCCACCATCAAGGCCTTGCATAGCAAATTTAAAACCTTCGCCTTCTGCACCTAATAAGTTATGCGCCGGAATACGCACATCTTCAAAACTAATTAAGCGTGTAGGTTGTGCGTTCCAGCCCATTTTTTCTTCGGCTTTACCGTATTCAACACCTTTAGCGTCGGCAGGCACTATAAAGGCCGAAATACCTTTAGGGCCATCGCATCCGGTGCGCGCCATCACCACTAATACTTCGGTTTCGCCCGCGCCCGAAATAAACATTTTTGAGCCGTTAATTACGTATTCGTCGCCATCGCGTACTGCTTTGGTTTTTAGCGATGCGGCGTCTGAACCTGAGCCTGGCTCGGTTAAACAATACGATGCCAGTAAATCGCCAGTAACCAGTTGTTCGCAGTATTTGTCTTTAGCGGCGTCAGTACCAAAGCTTGCTACCATCCAAGTGGCCATATTATGTATGGTTAACATGGCTGTTGTTGCGGTACAGCCCATAGAAAGTTGTTCAAAAATAATGCTTGAATCTAAGCGCGATAAGCCAAGGCCACCGGCTTCTTCTGGCGTGTAAAGGCCACAAAAACCTAGTTCGCCTGCAGCTTTAATCGTGTCTTTAGGAAAAATATGTTCGCGATCCCACTTAGCGGCGTAAGGTGCGAGTTCTGAGTCAGCAAACTGACGTGCTGTTTGAGCAAATGCTTGCTGATCATCTGATAAATTAAAGTCCATATAGACCTCTTCAATTAGTTATGTGTTGTCTAGGTGATTAGTGAAGAGCAACGAAGGTAATAGGAGTTACCTTCGTGCCCTTCTTTATTATTAATTATGCTTTTTATAAACTATTTATTATGAGTAATTACTTTAAGTTAATGCTCATATTTGGACCCGACGCTATGTCGTCTTCAAACCAACGTGAAGTAATGGTTTTAGTTTCGGTATAAAAACGAATACCTTGCTTACCGTAAGTGTGAGTGTCGCCATAAAACGAGCCTTTCCAACCAGTAAACGAAAAGAACGGCAGTGGCACCGGAATTGGCACGTTAATACCTACTTGGCCTACTTCAATTTCGTGTTGGAACTTACGCGCAACTGCGCCGCTTGAGGTAAACAGCGATGTGCCGTTACCGTATGGGCTGTCGTTTATTAGCGCAATGGCTTCATCTAATGTATTTACAAACATACACGCCAGTACGGGACCAAAAATTTCTTCTTTATATAAGTCCATGTCTTTAGTTACATCGGTAAACAACGTTGGGCCTACCCAGTTACCTTGCTCGTAGCCTTCAACCGTAAAGTTTGAGCCGTCAATTAAACACTTAGCACCTTGCTCTTTACCACCGGCAATAAGCGATAAAATACGTGCTTTTGCAGCCGGTGATGTTTGCGGACCATACGCTGCGCCTGCATCATCCCATACGCCTGGGCGTACACCTTCAAAACCCGCTTTAATTTCATCAACCCAGTCTTTTGCTTGGCCAACAAATACCGCAACCGAAATACCCATACAACGCTGACCAGCGGCACCAACCGATGCGCCAACTAAGTTATTTACCACATGCGATTTGCTAGCATCTGGCATAATAACCATGTGGTTTTTAGCACCCACACACGCTTGTACGCGTTTAAGATTTGCTGTGCCTTTTGAATAAATATAAGCGCCAACGCCACACGAGCCAACAAACGAAATAGCGCGTACTGCTTTGTCCTCTAGTATGCGATCTACTTGTGGTTTTGTACCATGTACTACTTGTAACACGCCTTTTGGCGCGCCAGCTTCCATAAATAACTCAGCTAAGCGCATTGGCGTAAGTGGATCTTGTTCAGACGGTTTTAAAATAAAGGTGTTACCACACACAATTGCCAGCGGAAACATCCACAATGGGATCATTGCCGGAAAGTTAAACGGCGTAATACCCGCACACACACCTAATGGTTGCATGTAAGAATACGTATCGATTTTACGCGCTACGTTTTCCATGGTTTCGCCCATCATTAATGACGGTGCGTTAGCCGCTTGCTCAACTACTTCAATACCACGCCATACATCGCCTTTGGCGTCTTCAAAGGTTTTACCAAGCTCATGACAAATAATAGTGGCAAGCTCGTCGTGGTGCTCTTTTAATAGCGCAGCGTATTTCATCATAATGCGCGCGCGCTCAGTAATTGGCACATCTTTCCACGTTTTAAACGTTTCTGAAGCCGAGGCAATAGCTGCATCCATTTCTGCGTCTGTGGTGCAAGGTACTTGGGCTAGCACTTCTTGGTTGGCTGGGTTTATTACGTCAATAAGTTCTTTTGAGCTTGATTGAATAAATTCGCCATTAATCAGTAGTGGTACTTGGTGCATAATTAAATCCTGTTTTATAAGAGTGTTAGTGCAGCTTTATTATTATAATTAGCGCTGCATTGATTATTATTTTGTGATGAAAAATTAAAGTGTTTCTACTGCCATGGCCACGGCTTCACCGCCACCAATACATAAAGACGCTACGCCTTTTTTAAGACCACGATTTTTAAGTGCATGAATAAGCGTTACTAAAATACGTGCACCGCTTGCACCAATTGGATGGCCCAATGCACATGCACCGCCATTTACGTTTACTTTGTTTTCATCTAGTTTAAGCTCGTTAATAGCAAGCATAGTAACCATGGCAAACGCTTCGTTAATTTCCCACAGGTCAACATCGGCTGTAGTCCAACCGGCTTTTTCTAGTACCTTGTTCATTGCGCCCACTGGCGCTACTGTAAATTCGCTTGGTTTTTGAGAATGCGTGCTGTGGGCTACAATTTTACAAAGCGGGGTTAAGCCCTGCTCTTTGGCTTTTGACTCGCTCATTAAAATAAGTGCTGCGCCACCGTCTGAAATTGACGATGAGTTAGCGGCTGTAATAGTGCCGTCTTTTTTAAATGCAGCACGCAGGCTCGGAATTTTTTCTGGGCGGGCATTACCTGGCTGCTCGTCAATGGCAACGGTAACGTCGCCTTTGCGTGTTTGCATAGTGTGCGGTGCAACTTCGTTATTAAAGCTGCCGTTTTCAATTGCGGCTTTTGCTTTGGTAAGCGAGCTTAGTGCAAAGTTATCCATTTGTTCACGGCCTATACCGTATTCATCGGCGGTGTCTTGTGCAAAACAACCCATAGCTTTGTTGTCGTAAGCATCTTCAAGGCCATCGCTCATCATGTGATCTTTAATTTTGCCATGCCCCATGCGCATGCCGCCGCGAGCTTTGGGAATAAAGTACGGTGCATTACTCATACTTTCCATGCCACCAGCAACTGCTGAGTTTATAGAGCCCGCTTTAATTAGATCATGTGCCAACATTGCCGCTTTTAAGCCAGAGCCACACACTTTATTTATAGTGGTAGCCCCCGTGCTAAGTGCTAGGCCTGCTTTTAACATTGCTTGACGAGCAGGCGCTTGGCCTACACCAGCAGGTAATACACAGCCCATAATTACTTCATCAATAGCATCTGTGCTTAGGCCTGTTTCTGCCAATGCACTAGCAATAGCGGTTGCCCCCAGCTCAGTTGATTGCGCATCATTAAGTGCGCCCATAAATCCACCCATTGGGGTGCGTTTTGCTGCTACAATAACAACGGCTTCAGTAGTCATAAAAAGGCTCCATTTAGTAATTGGCCCCGTGCAATTTAATGCGCTGAACCAAACAATTTATTTATAATCTGTTTACGAGCATACATAATATTTACGTTTACGCCAACGTAAATCTAAAATCAACTTTTAGTTGACTGTAAAAACTGTAAACTTATTTGTATTATGTTTCATTACACTTCAGTAAAAACACCTGCGCAGGCTTTAAAGCCTAACTTTAATGAAAGTTTACTCGCCATTTTCATTAGTCTAAAGTATTACACAAACATCTTGCTTTACCTTTACGTAAACTTCACTTATATTGGAGTTATTCGAATGAGGTAAAACACTATTATGAAACCAGATAATCAATCAAGCTTTGCAACGTCGGCCACTGTGCCTGCCAATAATGAACAAACTTTTAGTATTAGCGAACTCGCAAAGGAGTTTGACATTACCACCCGCTCTATCCGCTTTTATGAAGACCAAGGGCTTGTTACGCCAAGTAGAAATGGCCAAACCCGTATTTACTCTAAACGCGATAAAGTACGCTTAAAGTTAATTTTACGTGGTAAACGCTTAGGTTTTACGCTGGCAGAAACAGGACGTTTGTTTGAACTTTACGACGCCGACAAATCAAGTGCTAAGCAGCTGGTAACTATGCTGGACCTTATTAGCGAGAAAAAAGCCGACCTATCACAACAAATGGACGACATTAAAGTTGTTCTTATGGAATTGGTAACAGCCGAGCGCCGTTGCCGCGACGCACTTAATAAAATAGATGAGTAATACGCGGTATTAACTTAATCAATCACACAGGAATGAATCATGAGCACTATTTCACTATATAAAGAAATGAACTTTGGCCTTGGCGAAACCGCCGATATGATCCGCGGACATGTAAACAGCTTTGCCAGCCAAGAAATTGCCCCACTAGCCGAAAAAACTGACCTTGATAACGCTTTCCCAAATCAACTTTGGCCACAAATGGGCGAAATGGGTTTATTGGGAATGACAGTAGCTGAAGAATTTGGCGGTGCTGGTTTAGGTTATTTAGAGCATGTTATTGCCATGGAAGAAATTAGCCGTGCAAGTGCTTCTATTGGCCTAAGCTATGGTGCGCATTCAAACCTGTGTGTAAACCAAATTAATCGTAACGGCACGCAAGCCCAAAAAGAAAAATACTTGCCTAAGCTTATTAGCGGTGAGCACATTGGTGCCCTTGCTATGAGCGAGCCAAATGCGGGTTCAGACGTAGTTTCAATGAAACTTAAAGCCGAGAAAAAAGGCGATAAGTACATTTTAAACGGTAATAAAATGTGGATCACCAATGGCCCAGATGCGCATACTTTAGTTATTTACGCTAAAACCGATTTAACTGCCGGCGCAAAAGGTATTACTGCATTTATTGTAGAGAGCGACTTTCCTGGTTTTTCAACCGCGCAAAAGCTCGACAAACTTGGTATGCGTGGCTCAAATACCTGTGAACTGGTATTTGAAAACTGCGAAGTACCCGAAGAAAACATTTTAGGTAACTTAAACGAAGGCGTTAAGGTATTAATGAGCGGCCTAGACTACGAGCGCGTAGTACTTGCAGCAGGCCCACTGGGTATTATGCAAGCGTGTATGGATATTGTTGTACCTTATATTCATGAGCGCAAACAGTTTGATACGCCTATTGGTCAGTTTCAGTTAATTCAAGGTAAAGTAGCCGACATGTATACGCAAATGAACGCCGCACGCTCGTATGTATATACAGTGGCTCGCTCGTGTGATCGCGGTGAAACCACCCGTAAAGATGCTGCCGGTGCTATTTTATATGCAGCCGAGCTGGCAACTAAAATGGCGCTAGATGCCATTCAAATTTTAGGTGGCAATGGTTATATAAATGAATACGCAACGGGCCGCCTATTACGTGACGCCAAATTATATGAAATTGGTGCAGGTACCTCAGAAATACGCCGTATGCTAATTGGCCGCGAACTTTTCACTGAAAGCCGTTAAGGATTAAATAATGACGATTTTAACATCGAGCGTTAATCCTCACGATCCAACGTTTGTACAAAACCATAAAAATATGTCGGCGTTGGTAGATGATTTACGTAATAAAGTGGCAACCATTAGCCAAGGTGGCGGCGCTGCATTAAAAGAGCGCCACGAAGGCCGCGGTAAATTATTTGTACGCGACCGTATTAGCACTTTAATTGACGAAGGTTCGCCATTTTTAGAAATTTCGCAATTTGCCGCCTTTGGTGTTTACGAGCAAGAAATTGCGTGTGCCGGTGTAGTAGCAGGTATTGGCCGTGTTAAAGGTGTTGAATGCATGATTATTGCAAACGATGCCACGGTTAAAGGCGGTACTTACTTTCCGCTAACGGTTAAAAAGCATTTACGCGCGCAAGATATTGCTGAGCGTTGCCATTTACCTTGCATTTATTTAGTTGATTCGGGCGGTGCAAACTTGCCAGAGCAAGATGATGTATTTCCAGATAAGCTGCATTTTGGCCGTATATTTTACAACCAAGCCCGTATGTCGGGTAAAGGTATTCCACAAATTGCTGTGGTTATGGGTTTATGTACCGCAGGCGGTGCCTATGTACCGGCCATGGCCGATGAAAGCATAATTGTAAAAGATCAAGGCACTATATTTTTAGCGGGTCCGCCTCTTGTTAAAGCTGCAACCGGTGAAGTAGTAACCGCCGAAGAGCTTGGTGGTGCCGACGTGCACTGTAAAACATCGGGGGTTGCCGATCATTACGCGCAAAATGACGAACATGCGTTGTCGATTGCGCGCCAATGTATAGCGCGTATTAATTACACCCGCCCTACTGCGCCGTTGCTAGAGGAAGTTAAACCACCTCGTTATGATATTAACGAGCTTTACGGCATTGTTGGCACCGATCTTAAAAAGCCATTTGATGTACGCGAAGTAATAGCACGCACAGTTGATGATTCATCGTTTGACGAATTTAAACGCTACTTTGGCGAAACCCTAGTAACGGGGTTTGCGAGTATTTATGGCCACCCAGTGGGCATAGTCGCTAACAACGGTATTTTGTTTAGTGAGTCGGCGCAAAAAGGCGCGCACTTTATTCAGCTATGTACGCAGCGCAACATTCCTTTAGTATTTTTACAAAACGTAACCGGCTTTATGGTAGGTAAAAAATACGAAGCCGAAGGTATAGCTAAACACGGCGCTAAAATGGTTATGGCGGTATCGTGCGCCGATGTGCCTAAATTTACCGTACTGATTGGTGGCTCATATGGCGCAGGTAATTACGGCATGTGTGGCCGTGCATTTGAACCTACCATGATGTGGATGTGGCCCAATGCGCGTATTTCTGTAATGGGCGGCGAGCAAGCAGCCGGTGTAATGACGCAAGTTAAGCAAGACGGTTTAGCCCGTAAAGGCCAAAGCATGAACGAGCAAGAAGTAAGTGACTTTAAACAGCCAATTATTGCTCAGTACGAAGAGCAAGGACATCCGTATTATGCCAGCGCCCGCTTATGGGATGACGGCATTATTGATCCTGCCGACACACGTAGCGTTTTAGGACTTGCCTTAAGTGCCGCTAGTAATGCACCAGTGCAAGAGTCGAAATTTGGCGTATTTAGAATGTAATCGGAGCGTAAAATGTCAGTTACTCTACAAATAACAAAATCAAATGTGGCGGTACTCGTTTTAAGCCGCCCCGAAAAACGCAATGCATTTAACAGCGAAGTCATTCAAGAGCTTATAAAATGTATTGAACATGCTAATACGCTCGATATTCGCGCCTTGGTGTTAAAAACTGAGGGCAAACATTTTTCAGCCGGTGCCGATTTAGCCTGGATGAAATCGATGGCAGATAACAATGTTAACGATAATTTAGCCGATTCAATGCAGTTAGCTAAATTAATGCAAGTGTTAGCAACAAGCCCGCACCCTACTATTTGTGCCGTGCAAGGCGCTGCGTTTGGCGGCGCTTTAGGTTTAATTGCCTGTTGCGACATTGCAATATGCCAAGACAATGCACAATTTTGCCTAAGCGAAGTAAAGCTGGGGCTTATTCCTGCGGTTATTAGCCCTTATGTAATTAAAGCCATTGGTGAACGTGCAGCGCGTAGATACTTTTTAACTGCTGAGGTATTTGATGCGCATACTGCTAAGCAACTTGGGTTAATTCATCAAGTAACCGGTAATTTAGAATGTGCGCTCGACGCTATGCTGCAAACATTGATTGATAATGGCCCGGTTGCAGTAAAAGCGGCAAAAGCACTTATTAACGATGTAGCAAATAAAGAAATAACCGATGAGCTAATTGAGCTTACCGCTCATCGTATTGCCAAAATTCGTGTATCGGATGAAGGCCAAGAAGGCTTAAGCGCTTTTTTTGACAAACGTCCACCACAATGGCAACTGTAGGATTAATTATGAACGTAAATAAATTACAAAAAATACTCATTGCTAACCGTGGTGAAATAGCATGCAGAATAATGCGCAGTGCTAAATTAATGGGCTTAACCACAGTTGCTGTGTATTCCGATGCTGATAAACACGCGCAGCATGTAAAAATGGCTGACGAAGCCTACCACATTGGCCCAGCGCCAAGTAAAGACTCGTATTTAGTTGCCGATAAAATACTGCAAGTAGCAAAAGACAGCGGCGCAGATTGTATTCACCCTGGTTATGGGTTTTTGTCTGAAAACAGCACGTTTGCCAACGCATGTGAAGCAAATAATATTGTATTTGTTGGACCACCAGCAAGCAGCATTGAAGCTATGGGCTCTAAAACGCGTGCTAAAGAAATTATGGCCGCGGCTAATGTGCCATTAGTACCTGGTTATTATGGCGACAAGCAAGATCCTGCTTTTTTACAAGCAGAGGCCGAAAAAATTGGCTACCCGGTACTGATCAAAGCAGCATTTGGTGGCGGTGGTAAAGGCATGCGCGTGGTAAATCATGCTAATGAATTTATTAGCGCACTTGAAGGCTCACAGCGTGAAGCCGTTGCTGGTTTTGGTAATGACCTTGTATTGCTAGAGCGTTACGTTAACCAACCACGCCACGTAGAAGTACAAGTGTTTGCCGATAACCACGGTAACTGTGTTTATTTAGGCGATCGTGACTGCTCGTTGCAACGTCGTCATCAAAAAGTAATTGAAGAAGCCCCTGCCCCGGGTTTATCAGACGAGTTGCGCAAAGAAATGGGTGAAGCCGCGGTGCGTTGCGCTCTTGCAATAAACTATCGCGGTGCAGGTACAGTTGAGTTTTTACTGTGTGGCGATGAGTTCTTCTTTATGGAAATGAACACGCGTCTGCAAGTAGAGCACCCGGTTACCGAAATGGTTACTGGTGTTGACTTAGTTACGTGGCAAATTAATATTGCCGGCGGGCAAACACTGCCATTCAAACAAGCTGATATTAAATTGCAAGGCCACAGCTTTGAAGCGCGTATTTACGCTGAAGACCCTGCTAATGAGTTTATTCCGTGCTCAGGCACAATTGAAGCACTTTATACTCCGCTAAACAGTGAGTTTGTGCGTATTGATACTGGCATTGCAGCTGGCGACGAAATTAGCCCATATTACGACCCCATGATAGCCAAGTTAATTGTGCATGATGATAATCGCGAACAAGCGCTGAGCCGTTTACAACACGCGCTTGAGCAATTTCACTTAGCGGGCTTTAGTACTAACATTGGCTTTTTACATAACTTAGCTGTGCACCCTAGCTTTAAACAAGGCGCGCCTAGCACTCACTTTATTGCCGAGCAAGGCGATTCGTTAGTGGCGGTTGATCAATCTCTGCGCCAAGCAAGCCAGCTTATTGCAGCCTTTACTTATTTAGAGCAGCTAGTTAGCACTCAAGAAGCGCCAAATACAAGCCCTTGGCAACAACTCAGTGGCTTTGCTCTAAATGCACCGCAAAGCGTTAAAATTGCGTTTGTTGATTTAACCCTTAATGCGGTTAAAACGAATAATGGCTACAGTATTACCCATAATGAGCACGTATTTAATGTTCAAGGCAGTTTAAATAATGGCCTTTGTAGTGTATTTATAAACGGTGAAAAACACACAGCCCACGTAAGTCGCGTTAATAACGTGATCACCGTAATGCACAAAGCACTACAAACTCGCCTAGAGCTAGTAAATAAGCACTATATTAGCGATCACCAAAGTGATGCCCTGCCTTTAGCTGCGCCACTTAATGGTACGGTAGTAAAACACTTAGTTGAGCTTGGCAGTAGTATTACCAAAGGTGACCCTGTGGTTATTATTGAAGCGATGAAAATGGAATATACGCTCAACGCCCCGCACGATGGTATTTTACAAAGCTATTGTTTTGCCGAAGGTGAACTAGTAAGCCATGGCGCGTTACTGGCTATAGTTGAAGATACGACAGTTGCAAGTGACCCTGCTGAGGGAGGCGCATAATGAGCGTTTTTCCGCAAAAAGTACGTATTGTTGAAGTAGGCGCGCGCGATGGCCTACAAAACGAAAAAGCAGTAACCACTGCCGACAAAGTAGCGCTTATTAACGCGCTTGCTGCTGCGGGTTTAAAAGACATTGAAGCCGGTGCGTTTGTATCCCCTAAATGGGTGCCGCAAATGGCAGACTCAGCTGATGTGATATCGGCTCTTAATTTGCCGGATGTAAACTTAAGTGCGTTAACCCCTAACTTAAAAGGCGCACAAGCTGCGCATGCCGCTGGAATTAAAGAATTTGCCATATTTACAGCGGCTAGCGAATCGTTTTGTCAAAAAAACATTAACTGCAGTATTGAGCAAAGTATTGAGCGTTTTAGCGACGTTATGGAGTTTGCCAAAGCGCATAACATTAAAGTACGCGGCTATGTAAGTTGTGTTTTAGGTTGCCCGTATGAAGGCGAAATAGACCCTCAAGCTGTACTTTATGTTAGCCAAAAGCTACTCGCACTAGGCTGTTATGAAATAAGCCTTGGCGATACCATAGGTGTAGGCACAGCTAAAAAGGTAACTGAGTTACTTACTTTGCTATTACAGCACATTGATAAGTCGCAGCTTGCAGTGCATTTTCATGACACTTACGGCCAAGCGCTCACAAATATTTACGCGGCACTAAACTTAGGTATAGCAACGGTTGACGCGGCAGTAGCAGGCCTTGGTGGTTGCCCTTACGCTAAAGGGGCGTCAGGAAATGTTGCCACCGAAGATGTAGTTTACTTACTGCAAGGGCTTGGCATTGAGCACGCAATTGATTTACAAAGGCTTAGTGATGCAGGATGGCAAATAACAAAAGCGCTTGGCAAACAACCCGTAAGTAAAGTGTCGATTGCATTGCATGCTAAATAACATCCCCAATAATTTTTATACAAAGTATTTATAAACTAACTATCATATAGTTAGTTAAACAATTTAAGCACACAATGAGGAGTGACTCATGGCCGGATTTGATAAGGTAGTTTCTAGTTACGAAGCTGCAATGGCAGGATTAAAAGACGGCGATACCGTAATTGCCGGTGGTTTTGGTTTATGTGGTATTCCTGAGGGCTTAATTAAACAAATTAAGCAAATGAAAACCAAAGAGCTAACTGTGGTGTCTAATAACTGCGGTGTTGATGACTTTGGTTTGGGTATTTTATTACAAGACAAACAAATTAAAAAAGTAATTGCCTCATACGTTGGCGAAAATGCCCTATTTGAGCAACAGTTACTCAGTGGCGAAATTGACGTAGAGCTTACACCACAAGGCACTTTGGCAGAGAAAATGCGTGCTGGTGGTGCAGGTATTCCGGCGTTTTACACCGCAACAGGTTACGGTACGCCCGTTGCCGAGGGTAAAGATGTAAAAGAATTTAATGGTCGCCCTTATATTTTAGAAGAGTCGATAACCGGTGAATTTGCTATTGTTAAAGCATGGAAAGCTGACCGTTACGGAAATTTATTGTTTCGCCACACTGCAATGAACTTTAACCCACTTGCCGCAACCGCTGGTAAAATTACGGTAGCCGAAGTAGAAGAAATTGTAGAGCCGGGTGAACTTGAGCCAAGCCAAATTCATACCCCTGGCATTTATGTAAACCGCGTTATTAAAGGCAACTTTGAAAAACGCATTGAGCGTGTTACTACACGAGATTAAGCAGGAGCATTAATATTATGGCATTATCACGTGAACAAGTTGCAATGCGCGTTGCACAAGAGCTAAAAGATGGCTATTACGTTAATTTAGGCATAGGAATTCCGACACTCGTCGCAAACTATGTTCCAGACGATATTGAAGTTATGTTACAGTCCGAAAATGGCTTGTTAGGCATGGGACCATACCCGACTAAAGCAGAGCTAGACGCCGATATGATTAACGCGGGTAAAGAAACCGTGACAGCTGCAAAAGGTGCAGCCATATTTAATAGTGCAGATAGTTTTGCCATGATACGCGGTGGTCATGTAGACTTAACAGTTCTGGGCGCTTTTGAGGTAGATCAAAACGGTAGCATAGCGTCGTGGATGATCCCTAAAAAGTTAATTAAAGGCATGGGCGGCGCAATGGACTTGGTTGCAGGCGCGCAAAACATTATTGTTACCATGACCCACGCCAGTAAGCATGGCGACTCAAAGCTATTAGAGGCCTGCACATTACCGCTTACCGGCGTTAATTGCGTTAAAAAAATAGTTACAGATTTAGCCGTACTAGAAGTTAAAGACGGCGCGTTTCATCTGTTAGAGCGCGCTCCGGGCGTATCTGTAGATGAAATTATTAGTAAAACAGCAGGTAAATTACTTGTTGACGGTGAAGTACCAGAAATGGTGTTTTAAGCCCTAGGTTTAAACTTTACCTTGTACCGACCTCATTCCCAGTGCCAATGGCGCTGAGTTACCCAAAATCCCTCTAACGAGGGATTTTTTTGCCTATTTTTCTAAGTTTTATTATTATTTTAAGAAGCTGAAATTTTACGCTAACTTGTAACTGCCCTGCACCACCTTGTTACCTTGTTGCACCATTATTGTGAACTTATTGCAGTAAAAGTTTCAACCTTCTGATATTATTGATTTTAATAATTGGTTCAGTTATTGCCTTATATAGGCGACTCAAACAACTTTATATTGGAAAACATGCAAACTCCTATACGTGGTCTTCGTTCATTTTGCTTCGCGGCGCGAAGTTTAAGCTTTAAACATGCAGCAAATGAGCTGTATTTAACGCCTTCGGCTGTAAGCCATCAAATTAAACAACTAGAAGAACAACTTGGCATTGAGCTTTTTGTGCGTAAAACCCGCTCGATTAGTTTAACTACAGCTGGAAAGGACTTTTTTGAAGCTATATCGCCAATAGTTAGTACGCTTGAAAGCACAATTAATGAATTTAGCCAAATGCAGCAAAATACAAATTTAACGATTACCTTGCCTGAATTTTTTGCAAGCGAATTGCTAATGCCTAGATTGCGCGAATGGACGTCGGCGCACCCTAATATTAATTTACAAATGGATACGCTTAAAACCCGTAAAGAGCTAACCCGACATAGCGACTTATCAATAGTGCTGTCCTCGAATAAGCCAACCGAAGGAGTTGTAACAGAGCTATTTAACTTAGAGTATATACCTGCTTGTAATAAAAATTTGTTAGCACAATGGAAGGATGACCATTGTAATGCTCTAAATCAAGTGCCGCTTATATTACACAAAGCACGCCCTTGGGCATGGCATCAGTGGGCCGAGAAAGCTGGAATAGTTGACTTTTCACCAACCCAAATTATACAAATTGACAGCATGTTTGGTGTAGCACGAGCAGCGCAGCAAGGTATGGGTATTGCGCTTATTCCTCTGCCTATAAGCCAAAGCTGGCTAGACGAACTCTGGTTATATAAACTATTCGAGCGCCCGCTGACCACTAAAGACAAGTACTATTTAGTGCAACACGAGCCAAGTAATGTAAATCATCCGCTTGATTTATTTGCTAAGTGGGTTATAGCTACTTTTAAAAATACACAAACCAAACCTATAGATTAATTTATTTCACTCATTGGGTGTATTTTTATCGTTTGTGATTAATGCTCAATAAATCTAAAGTTCACCTATCGAAAGTATCGCAGCTTAATTTAAGGTTTGATAATTAAGCTGGTAAAAGAATCTTATATTGTGTGTGTAAGATGTTGTCAGTGTAAAAAACGGTTCAAGTTAGGTGGTGACTTGGCTTGAACTGTTTTTATTTTTAGGCAATCCACATAATATTTACTAAAAATAAATTAGGCTTTAATACTGCTTTTTAGCTAAAGCCTTAATTAAAAAGCCCAGTAAAAGTTAAGTTTACTGGGCTTTTGTATATCTCACGTATTTTTAATCCCTTGGTATAAATTCAAGAACCGTAGCATTTATACAATAACGGTCTGTACCGCGTGGGCCTTCCCCGGGGAATAAATGCCCTAAGTGTATGCCTGTACTTTTAGAGCGCAGCTCAATACGAGTCATTCCCCAGCTACTGTCGTCATGTTCAGTAACGCTACTTTTTATTGGGTGCGTAAACGATAACCACCCAGTTCCAGAGTTAAACCTATCGCGGGTATCAAATAATGGCTCGCCACTGAGCTTATCGACAAAGGTGCCATCGGGTGTATTTTTAAAAATTTTGTATTCTTTGCAATAAGCGCGATCGGTTTTTGAATTAAATGCAACTTTATAAGCTTCACTATCGCCTAGTTTAAATGCGCCAAGGGCTTTGTAAAACGCCTCTGGGCTTGCATAGCCTTGACGTCCGTATACTTCAGTGCCATTTTCTAAAAATAAAATAGTGGGGGTTGCCCACGTTGCCGACTTAATGGTTAAACCTTGGAGTTGATCGGCGTGGCGAAAGCTCATAGCAATACTGCCTTTGTAGTCGTTAGCTACGGCGCTTTTAAATTTTTCACAGTATGGGCAGTATTCGCGTGAGTCTAATACCACTATTTGTTTACCCATTAATAAAGCGGAGTTATCTACTTGTTCGGGCGGTTTTTTGTTAAACACCACGCCAGTTGAGTGATCGGGACAATAGCCATTTGGATTTTTTTCTAAATAATTTTGATGATATTCTTCAGCTGCATAAAAAGTGTCAAGTGGCTTAATAATAGTGGCTATAGTGCCGTACTCTGCTTGCGTAAGCAGTTGTTGATATTGCGATTTAACTTGCTTTGCTACTTTCGCTTGCTCAGTGGTGGTAGTTAAAATAATTGAGCGATACTGAGTGCCTACATCGTTACCTTGGCGATTTTTTTGTGTTGGGTCGTGGCTTTCAAAGTAGTTTTCGAGTAGCTCCTTTGCGCTAATAATATTGCTGTTATAGGTAACTTGCACAACTTCGGCGTAATTGTCCTCGTCAAAGCGACGTGATTGACTGGTTATATTGCTGTAAGTGGCTTTAAAGCCGTTTCCATCGGCATAACCTGACTCAGCATCAATAACACCATTAAGTGCTTCGTAGCGTTTTTCAGCGCCCCAAAAGCAACCTGAGCCAAGTACTAGTGTTTCTACGTGCATAGTCGCTTGAACATTACTTTGCACGACTTTTTCCATTGATAAAGCAACACTGCTTGCGCTAAATAAAATAGCAACGCTAGATAAATAAATTAAACCCTGATACGACATAAACTACCTCTTAAATAAATGCTAAGGCCGGTTACTGTTGCGAATGTATTTTTAACAAAAAATAGTAACAGGCTTTAATAAAGACCTTACCTGTTGAATTATTATTTCAACTTGGTAAGTAATTAAATACGAGTGAGCGGCTTATAAGGTTTATATTTTATCTCTTAATCCATTTTGCTGGTCGCAATGGTGTAAATAAATCAATAGAACTATGTTAGCTTTGAAACTTGTTGTATTAACAGGTTTGTTTTATGAGTTCGGCTCCTATAATTTATGCACTTAGTAACAATAGCTTATTGATAGATGCAGCACATTTAGACGCAAACAATGTATTAACTATACAAAAAAAAATTTGGGCTTTAGCTGCGCACTGTAAAAACACCGCAGAGTTTACCGACTTAGTTGCAGGAATGAATTCCCTCACCTTGTATTTAAAGTCATCTGCGGGCTTAACTAAATGGCTAGAGGCATTACCATTATTATGGGATGAGCTTAAAAGCAGTACTTTTACTGGTAAACACCATTTAATAGAGACCCTATACGAGGGTGAAGATCTTGCTTATGTAGCCAGCTTTCATAATTTAAGTATTGATGAGGTAATTAGTATACATAGCAAAGCTCAGTATCACGTTTTATTTTTAGGCTTTCAGCCCGGATTTGCCTATTTACATGGTTTAGATACACGCCTACATACCCCAAGGCGCGCTGAGCCTCGCATTAAAGTACCTAAAGGTGCGGTGGCTATTGGCGCTGCCCAAACCGGTATTTACCCTAGCGACACTCCCGGTGGCTGGCATATTATTGGCCATACCAATACCACATTATTTAATAGCTCTCATTCTCAACCTTGCTTAATGCAACCAGGCGATACCCTTGAGTTTGTAGCGCTAAAAAACCAAGGAGCAGGCGCATGATAAAAGTACTAAAACCAGGCGTACAACTCACTATTCAAGATTTTGGCCGAATTGGCTATCGTCATTTAGGAGTAAGTAAAGCTGGCAGCTTAGACCCCTGTGCACAATTAATAGCTAATCGACTCCTTGGTAATAACGACAACGATGCGGTGCTTGAAGTAACTGTGGGCTTATGTGACCTTGAATTTAACTGCGATACTGTCATTGCCATCCAAGGCGCTGATTTACAGGCAAAGCTTGATGAACAGCCGATTTACCCAGGTTGGACATACGCTATTAAAAATAAACAAGTATTAAGCTTTGCCACAGGACGAGCGGGGTTAAGAGCATATATTGCAGTAAAAGACGGCGTGCAGTGCCCACTAATAATGGGCTCTCGAGCAACTGATTTAAATGCATGCTTTGGTGGGCTCGATGGCAAAGCACTCAGCAGTGGTGACTGCATTCCAATTAAGCCTTTTAATGGCCCTTTTATAAAAATGGGGGCTATTGCTCCACCGCAACGTAAAATTATCCGCTTGCACCCTAGCCCACACGCAAAGTTATTAGGTAAAACACTTTTGCATAGCTTTACTTCGGGTAAATTTAAAGCCAGCCCTAACAGTAATAGAATGGGCGTAAGGTTAGTAAATAATACAGATAATCTGATGCACACACATTCATTACCTTCTGTGGCTGTGAACCCAGGGAGCATACAATTGCCCCCCAACGGAGAGCCCATAGTATTACTTAATGATGGCCAAACTACCGGCGGCTATCCGCTACTAGGTACAGTGATCAGTGCTGACTTACATCAATTTGCACAGTTTAGAGCAGCCGATAATATAGAATTTGAATATGTAACCCTAGAGCAAGCACGCACAGCCCAACATAAACAAAATGCTCATTTATATCAGCTCAGTTTAGCACTCAATAATAGCAATAATAAAAAATAGGACGGTTATGCTCGATTTAAATATAAATAGAAGCATAGTGTAATAAAAGTACAAACTCCTACGGCAGTAACCTTACTCGCCGTTAATATTGTTTTAATGTATAGCGTGGTGTTCAATGACTAAATCAACTTACCCTATGGCGTGCGTATTAATTACCGGTTTTACTCCTTTTGATGGCGAAACCATTAACCCCTCTTGGCAAGCAGTGCAAAAGCTCGACGACCATATAATAATGAAACATAGAGTATGTGCTATTGAGTTATCGTGTGAGTTTAATACCTCTATTGCACAATTACACCAAGCGATAGAGGCCCATAATCCGGCGATAGTTTTATGTGTTGGCCAAGCTGGTGGACGTAGCGAAATATCTATAGAGCGTATTGCGATTAATATAGATGACGCTCGCATTAAAGATAATGCCGGTAAGCAACCTATTGATACCCCAATTGCAAAAAATGGCCCCGATGCTTATTTTAGCAATTTACCAATAAAACGTATGCTAAGCGCCTTACATGAAAGTGATATTCCTGCGGCCATTTCTAATACTGCCGGTACTTATGTGTGTAACCATGTGATGTATGGTTTGCTGCATTATATAAACGAAAACTATACAAAAATGAAAGGCGGCTTTATTCATATTCCTTATTTACCAAGCCAAGCAGTGCACCATAATGGCGCACCAAGTATGAGTGAAGAAGTGGTAATAAATGCGCTAAAAGTAATGATAGCTGAAGCTTTGAGCAATGAGCGCGATGTAAAAATAGCAGCTGGCACCACACATTAATCATTTTGGTGCAATACGAGCTATGTTGGTGCATAAATTATTCTTATTATTTTGTAAATGCGGTGTGACTTACGTTATTAATTCTGCTAAAACAAAGGTGAGTCGCAGAGTTTTTTTGCTCTGCAATACACATAAAAACAAGAATGAGGGGTAGTCTATGTGTTCAATTTTTGGGGTGTTAGATATAAAATCTGATCCCGTACAGTTGCGTACGCAAGCCATCGAAATGTCGAAGTTATTAAGGCACCGCGGCCCTGATTGGTCGGGTGTTTATGCATCGAAAAAAGCAATTTTAGTACATGAACGCCTAGCTATTGTAGGGGTTTCTAGCGGTGCACAGCCTTTATATAATCCAGAAAAAACACATATTTTAGCGGTAAACGGTGAAATTTATAATCATAAAGAATTAGCAGCAAATTTAACCACCGATTTTACCTTCCAAACAGAATCTGACTGCGAAGTTATTTTAGCGCTTTACAAACAAAAAGGTGCCGACTTTTTAGATGATTTAAATGGCATTTTTGCATTTTGTTTATACGATGAAGAAAATGACAGTTACCTTATTGGCCGCGATCATATTGGTATTATTCCGCTTTACACCGGTCACGATGAACACGGTAACTTTTACGTAGCTTCAGAGCTAAAAGCCCTTTCACCAATTTGTAAGCACATTGAAGAATTTCCGCCTGGGCATTACCTAAGCAGTAAAGATGGCGAGCTTAAAGCGTATTACAAACGCGATTGGCAAAGCTTTGACGCCGTTAAAAATAACAGCGCAAAGGCCGAAGATGTTAAAAGCGCACTAGAGGCTGCCGTTAAACGCCAGCTTATGTGCGACGTGCCTTATGGCGTATTACTCTCTGGTGGCTTAGATTCGTCGCTTATATCGGCTATAACCCAGCGTTTTGCGGCAAAACGAATTGAAGATAACGACGAAAGCGATGCATGGTGGCCTAAATTGCATTCTTTTTCTGTTGGTCTTGAGGGCTCACCTGATTTAGCCGCGGCTAAAAAAGTAGCCGATATGATAGGCACTATTCATCACCCTATTATATTTACTATTGAGCAAGGTATAGATGCCCTGCGCGAAGTGATTTATCACATAGAAACATACGATGTAACCACTATTCGTGCCTCTACTCCTATGTATTTAATGGCCCGACAAATTAAAGCCATGGGTATTAAAATGGTGCTATCGGGCGAAGGAGCAGATGAACTGTTTGGTGGCTATTTGTATTTTCATAAAGCGCCGAATGCACAAGAGTTTCATGAAGAGCTTAACCGTAAAGTATCTAAACTGCATATGTTTGATTGCCTACGTGCCAATAAGTCGATGGCAGCATGGGGAGTTGAAGCTCGCGTACCATTTTTAGATAAAGAGTTTGTGGATGTGGCAATGCGTATTAACCCACAAGCTAAAATGTGTACAGAGGGAAAAATAGAAAAGCATATTTTACGCGAAGGCTTTGCAGATTATTTACCAGAGGAAGTATTATGGCGTCAAAAGGAGCAGTTTTCAGACGGTGTAGGTTATAACTGGATTGATACCTTAAAAGTGTTTGTAAACGAGCAAGTGAGCGATCAAGAGCTTGCCAATGCAAAGTTTAAATACCCTATAAATACCCCCGATTCTAAAGAAGCATATTATTACCGCGCTATTTTTGAATCTCACTTTCCTGGTGATGCCGCCGCTAAATGTGTGCCTTATGGCAAATCGGTAGCGTGCTCTACGCCCGAAGCGCTGGCATGGGATGCGTCGTTTCAAAATAATGCTGACCCTTCTGGACGTGCCGCGCTTATTCATAACGATGCGTATGCTAGCAAAAGCTAAGCGAATTTGCTTAGCGCCACACAAGCCAGCATGGCTTGTGTGGCGCTTTATAACACTCGCATCGTCCCAAGCTGTTTTTTATAACCACACAGCTAACTTAGCAGGTTCAAGTGCTTTAATTGTTATTTATAAAAATGGCTTAACCTCTAAATTAATGCAATATATTGCGTCAAAATCGAATCATCCTGCGACTGTATTTTTAAATCAAAATGAGATAACTAAACCTTATTGTAAAATTCGCTGGTTTAACCAAACAAGTGAAATTAAGCGCTGTGGGCATGGCACTTTGGCTGCAGCTAACTTTTTACTTCATTATTTTTCTTATTGCCCACAGGTATTTATTACAAGCTGTAATGAGCGTTTTAAAATAAAAATTAACAGGCAACAGGCTCAGTTGGTATTAGCAAGTATTGAGTCGATAAAGTCCCCCTGCTACTGTAAATTACAGCGAGTATTTTCATTATCAATAAAAGCCGCGTACAGCAGTGCCAATAAAAACGGTTACACCTTGTTATTGTTCAATGCACAAGACGATTTAACACGCTTACAAGTTGATTTTAAAGCCCTAAGTTACCTGCATAAAAATGCGGTTATTGCGCTAACAGTACAAAATACTCAAGCACAAAATGCCATTGCACATTTTAGATACTTTGCCCCGCAGTTTGGTGTAAACGAAGATAACGCAACGGGTTCAGCAGTATCGGTTATTGCACCCTTATTATTTAGACTATACGGTTTAAATAAAGTTACGCTTATACAGCAATCGCCTAATGGCGCGTTGTTAAACTATAAACTTAACAACGGCCAAGTTGTTATTTACTAATAATTTATAGCGGCCTTAATAGGCATAAGGCAAAGTAATTATTATCGTCTTGCCATGTTTGCTCTAAACTTAAATTAGCTTGTGCCGCAAGCTGTTTAAACGATTCTAGGGTGTACTTATGAGAATTTTCGGTATGAATACTTTCACCTTGTTTAAAATTAATTTGTTGGTTATTAATTATCACTGTTTGCTCGCAAAGGCTCACTAAGTGCATTTCTATGCGGTTATGCTGCTCGTTATAACGTGATTCATGGTTAAAATTTGCTAAATTAAATGATCCATTTAGTTCGTCATTGATTCGTTGTAATAAGTTTTTATTAAATGCAGCGGTTACACCGAGTTTATCGTCGTATGCATCTAACAGTACTTGGCGCTGTTTTACCAAGTCAATCCCGATTAAAACATAGCCATTTACACCACATAAATGCTGAAAGTTTCTCATTATTTCAATGGCTTTAAGCGTGTTAAAATTACCTAAGGTGGAGCCCGGGAAATACACTAAATTAGTTTGGCTATCGAGGGCGGTTTCTTTAATAAGCTGTTTAACCATTGCGCTATCGGTAAAGTCGCCTAATAACGGAGCAATAACCAGTTCAGGGAATAATGGCGATAAATGCGCTAATGAATAGTTAAGCATTTCTGTAGATATTTCGAACGGTACAAACGTTTTTACTTTGCTCATATGAGCTAATAAGTGGGCAATTTTTTTGCCTGAACCACAACCGGGTTCTATTATTGATAAGCTTTCAGGTAGGATTTGTGCAATCTCTTTTGAGTACCTTTCTAAAATAGCCAGCTCAGTACGGGTTACGTAATACTCTTGCAGCCTTGTTATTTGCTCAAATAATGCAGCCCCCTTGTCGTCATAAAAATATTTACAGGGGAGTGATTTTTGTTGCTGGGTTAAGCCACTTATTACATCTGTTAAAAACTCACAGTTGCTTATAGAGGTATTTATACTGCACTGCTTTATTGTTGTCATTTGGCTCATGTTTTATCCTTAGCGAGTCTTATACCACTACACATCCAGGCTTGATGGGGATAATAAAAGTTTCTGTAGGTTGTACGTAAATGATTAGCAGGAGTTAACACACAACCGCCACGTAATACCATTTGATTGCTCATAAACTTACCATTGTACTCTCCTGCCACGCCTGCAATTGGCTTAAAACCTGGGTAAGGTAAATAAGCACTGTTTGTCCATTGCCAGCAGCTATCTGTAAGCTGTCCAATAGCAGCGCTACTATCGGCCATATTTGGCAATAAAAGTGACGTGTGCGCTGTATTACTTGGTGCGTGTTGCTGGGCTGCATATTCCCATTCAAATTCTGTGGGCAGGCGTGCATTAACAAAACTTGCATAAGCGCTGGCCTCATAATAACTAACATGACAAACCGGCGCGGCTAAGTTAAGGGGTAATAATCCGTAATGGGTAAACTCAAACCACTCCCCGTTTATATAATGCCAATACAATGGCTGTGTTAAATTATTAGCCTGTATATGTGCCCAGCCGTCACTTAGCCAATGTTGCGGGTTGCTATAGCCTGAGCTATTAATAAAGCCTAAATACTCTGCATTAGTCACTAATCTATTAGCAAAGCTAAATGGATGAACCAGCACAGAGTGCTTAGGTTGTTCGTTATCGTAGGCAAATTGGTTTTCAGCATTGTTCCCTATATTTATAATTGCTTGGTCAAAGTTTATAAACTTTATAGCGGCACTGGATTGCTGGTTTGGTACTTGAGTTGGCTTTAGTGATTGGTACGCAGGAAATATTGGGTTAATAGAAAAGTTATACTTAATATCCATCAACATTAGCTCTTGGTGTTGTTGCTCGTGATTTAGGCCAAGAGTAATTATTTGCTCTATTTCTGGGGTTATTGCAGTATTTAACACGCTTATAACAGCTTCATCAATATATCGTCTGTATGCTATTACGTCATCAAGACTCGGCCTCGATAGGCTGCCTCTGTTGCCCCGCTTAAATTGCTCACCAATTCCGTTGTAGTAAGAATTAAATAATATTTTAAACTCAGGGTTAAATACTTTGTAATTACGGCTATGAATGCAGAGTAAAAATGTTTCAAAAAACCAACTGGTATGCGCAAGATGCCATTTACTTGGGCTTACGTCGGCCATTGCTTGTAATTGACAGTCTTCTGCACTTAACGCACTAATGAGTGATAGGCTATATTTACGTACCGATTTAAAATGCTCACTAAGCTCATTTTTTCCAACTAAATGTTTAATATCATTAGTCATAGTCGCAATTTACTCCTTTAACTACTTTACTGTTAAAATATAACCTAATGTTAAATCATATACTAAGTACTCTTAGATTAAAGGGGCGTTTATATTAGGCACCTTTAATTAGCAGCTTATTAGTATTTACATACTCCGTGACAGTAATTATTTACCTATGTGTTTTTATAATTCTGATTTCGGATAATATGCGCTGATTTATAAGTGTTCTCGTATATGTATTAGTAAATAGTAAACTAATTTAACAAGTTAGAGAGTGTTTGTTTTTTATACTTAAAAGCAACAAACATCATCATTTTGACTATAATATCAGCAGTCTAAATACAAAATCATTTACATTTAGTATTTAACTCATACACTAGTAAAGTTAATGATCAAAAATCAGATTAGTTAGTCTTCTAATTATTTGTGTTTAAACTAATATAATTACAAGACTAATATAATTAATTACGACACTGGGTAACATCCAGGGTTAGAACAACAAATGAGGTATTGCATGAGCGAAGAGCATGACAAATATAGTATTGATAGTACGGACTATACCGTAGGTCAAGACAACGTACAAAAATGGGGGTTAGATATACATAACTCTGTTTTCGGCATAAGTGCTGGTCTGATTGTCATCTTTTTGATCGCTATTTTAGTTACCGATCCACAAACAGCTAAGTCTGCACTTGATAGTATAAAAACAGATATTATTAATAACTTTGATGCCTTATTTATGTGGGCTGCTAACTTTTTCGTTATTTTTTGTTTAGCACTTATTGTATCGCCTTACGGTAAAATACGTTTAGGGGGAGATGATGCAGTACCTACTCACTCTCGCCTTTCATGGTTAGCTATGTTATTTGCTGCAGGTATGGGTATTGGCTTAATGTTTTGGGGTGTTGCAGAACCGCTTGCTTATTATACTGGCTGGTTTGAAACACCTTTAAATGTAGCTCCTAATACACCAGAGGCTGCAAAACTAGCAATGGGCGCAACTATGTTCCATTGGGGTCTACATCCGTGGGCTATTTATGCAGTTGTCGCACTTTCACTTGCATTCTTTACTTATAACAAAGGCTTACCACTGTCTATCCGTTCTATTTTTTATCCTATTTTAGGTGATAGAGCGTGGGGATGGCCTGGCCACCTTATCGACATTTTAGCTGTGCTTGCAACACTCTTTGGTCTTGCAACTTCACTAGGGCTAGGAGCACAACAAGCCTCTGCAGGTATAGATCATGTATTTGGTACCTCTGGTGGTGTTGGTTCACAAATTTTAGTTATTATTGGGGTTTCACTTTTAGCTATTATTTCGGTAGTTAGAGGGATTGATGGCGGAGTAAAAGTACTTAGTAATGCCAATATGTTAATTGCCTTGGTTTTACTTGTGTTTGTATTTTTAGTTGGCTTTGCTGTTGCTATAGGTAATGTTCCTACTACCATAATGGGCTATGTAGAAAATATTATTCCCTTAAGTAATCCTCATGGTCGTGAAGATGAAACCTGGATGCATGGCTGGACTGTATCGTACTGGGCGTGGTGGATTTCCTGGTCACCGTTTGTAGGTATGTTTATTGCGCGTGTTTCTCGTGGTCGTACTATACGTGAATTTTTAATTGCGGTATTACTAGTGCCTACTGCTGTTACTATTTTATGGATGTCTATATACGGCGGTATTGCTATTGATCAGGTGGTTAATAATGTAGGTGAGCTAGGTACTAACGGCCTTACTGAAGTACCACTTGCTATGTTCCAAATGTTTGATGCATTACCTTTGTCTAACATTTTATCGTTTGTAGCGATTATTTTAGTATTGGTGTTTTTTATTACGTCATCGGATTCTGGTTCATTGGTAATTGATTCGATCACGGCTGGTGGCAAAATTGATGCACCTGTACCACAACGTATCTTTTGGGCTGTAACCCAAGGTGCGGTAGCTGCCGCACTACTTTGGATAGGTGGAACTGAAGCTATACAAGCGCTGCAAGCTGGCGCTATATCTGCCGGGTTACCTTTTACTATTGTATTGTTGTTTATGTGTTTAAGCTTACTGTTGGGCTTACGTACTGAGCCTCGTACTAAAAAGTAACCGTACTTATTACCCTTACTGGTAATTATAAAAAGTACTAATAAAAACGCCGCAAATTATGCGGCGTTTTTTATAGCTATAAAATAAAGTTTATATCCACAAATCATCTATCGGCGTATCTAAGCGATAATGATGACTCAGCTGCGCTTGTAACAACTCAGCTGTGGCCAATGCATCGGTTAGGGCATTATGGTTATTATACGCAGGAAGTGAGTAGCGCTTACGACAATCATTTAATCGCAACGAGCCTATTTTAGAATTAAATAACCGCCCTATTAAACCCTGGCGTGCTGTTAATGCTCTTTTTTCAATATCCATAGTGTCAACTAACGCAAACTCTATGCCTTCGTGCAGCCTAAGTAACAACGCATTATTTAAAAATGGCCGCTCAATTGCTGCATAATGTACCACCACGACTTTACCGCTTAGCGCGGCAAGCAAAGGCTCAATAATACGATTAAAGTCTGGTGCATCATCAACCTCTGAGTGCGTAATACCATGAATGATTATTGATTCTTCATGTAAGTTTCTGCGCGGTTGTACTACCCAATGGCGGCTGTGCTTGCAGTATATTCGCTGTAAGTTAAAAGGCACTAAACCCACACTCACTATGTCATCTGCTTCGCTATCTAAGCCGGTGGTTTCAAAATCCATCGCTACAAATGGCACATCAGCTATTGCTGCAGCAGGCTGATTAAAAGCCGATGCATAAAACTGCTGTAACAAGGCATTTTCACTGCTATTTGCTAATTGCTGATACCTAAGCGACCAGTCAACTATTGCTTGCTTTTGCTTGCTCATAGAAAAATCACTTCACATTTGTATTTGAAATAAAGCTAAATTTTAGATAGTTTTGCGCTTTTTCAAGAATCGCAAATGCCTCTTTTAAATTACGCTGCTCAAACGGTGAAAGTTGATGCGGATCTAAATTATTATCGGGCTCTTCACCTTGCTCTATTTGTAATGCTTGATGACGAATTCGCATCATAGCTATATACTCCAGCGCATCTCGTAAATCTTGTGCTTTACCCTCGGGTAAACTTTTTGCGGCAATTATATCCTCAAGGCGGTCAAACGAGTTTTGTTTGCGTGAACCAATCGCTAATGCATGCACCCGTATAACATCCGAAAGTGGTGCGGTACCACGGCGTTTTAAGTTCATTGAGTGCTTATGCTGGCCGTTATGCTCTAAAACAAAACCTTTGAAGAACCCAAGAGGCGGCGTTCGATTACGCGCATTAGCAGCCATATTTGCCAAAAACACCCTATTTGCTTTGCTTTGTTTAGCAACAAAGACTTTGAGCTCATCGGCCCATTTTGTTTTACCCCAAACGCCGTCCAAATCAAAAAATATAGAGCTGTGTAATAACGTTTGTGGTTTTGGTTTCGCTATCCAATCTGCAAATTGCTCAAACCACTGAGAGCGAGTTTTACGCCACTTTTTAAATGACGCCATAATTTCGCCATCGCAATAGGTGTAGCCACATTGTGCTAAACCATCGCAAACAAAGTCTGCAATATTTTGAAAGTACTCGTTATGTAACTCATCGTTGTAACTGTCATCTAAAATAAGCGCATTATCTTGATCCGTTACTATAAGTTGCTCATCGCGCGCCATGGAGCCTAAAGCAATAAAACAATAAGGCACGGGAGCTGGCCCATACTTTTCTTCAGCTAATATTAATAACCTTTGCTTAAAAGTACGGCCAATCACTGCCATGGCTGTACCAACCATATGAGAGTTTGCATCTTCGTTAACCATACGCACAAATACATTAGGTAACTGGCGGGCATAATGGGTTAAGTCTTCCACTGATTGCTGGGCCAAAATACCACGCACTAATAACAAGCTACTTTGCGACTCGTAACGTAAAATATCAGACAGTGATATTACCCCAATCGGCCTGCGTTTTTGCACTACCGGCAAATGATGCAGGCTGTCTCTTAACATAGCTAATACAGCTTCGAAAACGTAGGCATTAGCATCTAAAATCACTAAGTTAGTAGACATAATATGCTGTGCTTGAGTATCAAACGACAGCCCTGGCGCAACCACTTTATTACGTAAATCTCGGTCGGTAATTATGCCAACTACTTGGCCATCATCCTCTTCCGGGTCGTCGTTAACGGGCTTATTTATATCTGTAACCAGTACTGATGAAACCGCTTCTTCACTCATTAATTTAGCAACATCTTGCACCGTAGAAGTGGTTAATACTGTCACTACATCGCGATGAATAAGCGACTTTACTTTTGCTGTCGTTAAATCGTTACTGTCGGCTTGCTCAACAATAGCTTGGTGCAAACGTACATTGCCATCGGTTTCAAAGTAATCAGCAAATGCATCAAACTCATCGCAATAACGATTAAACAGTTCAACATTAATGCAGTAAACCAATGTGTCTTCTAGTGCAGTGGCCGGAAAACGCACTTTGCGGTTCATCAATAGGCCCATTTGGCCAAATATTCCACCCACGGCTAAACGATTATAAAGCTCGCCATTACGGCGATACATTTCTACCGAGCCGCTTCTTATAACGTACAAGTCGGCAATATCTTGGCCTAACTGTAAAATCTCTGTTTGCGCTCTAAAGTATGCAACTTCAACTTGTTGCGCCAGCTCGTTAAGCGCTTTAATGGGTAAATCGTTAAAAGGGGGATGCTGTGCTAAAAACTGCGCTATTTCTATTTGTTCGGCTTGCATAGTTGCTTCCTACATAGCGATATTATGATGTGTTTTATACTAATTTAATGCAATTGGTATTACCTAAAGACTAACATTACCAATCTTAGGTTAAAACATATAGTGGATACAAAAAAAGAGTCAATAATGACTCTTTTTAAATTAATTTAATAAAATATTATTTACTACGTTGGGCTTGTTTTTTAGCGTTTTTAGCCTCTTTACGTTGCTGTAAAATAGCTTGTGCTTCATTACCAATGTGGCCTTCGCCACGCGCTTGTGCAAGCTCTATTTGCTTTTGTCGCTCAGCAAAACGTTCTCTCTGCTCATCGCTTACATTATCAATACAATGGTGACACGATACGCCTTCCATATATTCAGCTTTTAACTTTTCGTCTTCGGTGATTGGCATACGACACGCATGACATTGGTCATACGAGCCTTTTTGTAAGTCGTGATTAACCGCTACACGATTATCAAATACAAAACATTCGCCTTCCCACATGGTTTCATCTTTTGGTACTTCTTCAAGGTATTTTAAAATACCGCCTTCAAGATGGTACACTTCATCAAAGCCTTGCTCTTTCATATACGCTGTTGATTTTTCACAGCGGATACCGCCAGTACAAAACATAGCTACTTTTTTATGCTTGCTTGGATCAAGGTTTTCTTTAGCCCACTGCGGAAATTCACGGAATGTTTTGGTGTTAGGATCAACTGCGCTTTGAAAGGTGCCTATTTCAATTTCGTAATCGTTGCGGGTATCTATAAGTATCACTTCTGGGTCTGAAATTAATGCGTTCCATTCATTTGGCTTAACATAACTACCCACTACTTTTAGCGGATCGATGCCCTCAACCCCCATAGTCACAATTTCTTTTTTTAGTTTTACTTTGGTGCGGTAAAATGGGCATTCGTCATCGTAAGATTCTTTAGTAACAATGTTATTAAGGCTTGGCTGTTGTTCAAGCCATTTAAGAAAATTATCTATGCCAGCACGTTTAGCTGAAACCGTACCATTAATACCCTCAGAGGCGATTAGTAAAGTACCGCGAACTTCATTTGCCTCCATTACATCTAGTAATGGTTTTCTAAGCGCTTCAAACTCAGGTAATGCTACAAATTTATACAGTGCACACACTATAAAGTGCTCGCTGGTTAAATTGTCTTTATGAACAGCCGTCATATTTATTCCTATTTTGCTTTTTAATATATACCGAATCGTAAATCCGGCGCATCTTGGGCGCGTATTTTACGCTTTTTGTGATTAAATGCAAAAATTAGCCTTATAATTTGCATTTTACTGTTAGCCATACGCCTCTGTGGGCTATAATGCGCCGATAGAATTAAGATATAACTTGCTCATTTTGGAGAAACACACCTTGCACTTTACTGATCTTGGGATTGATAATCGCCTTGAAACACAACTAGCACATCAAGGGATCACCCAGCCTACCGACATTCAAGCACATGCAGTGCCTACAGCACTTGCAGGGCATGACATTTTCGCCCAGTCTAAAACAGGGTCAGGCAAAACCTTGGCGTTTTTATTACCCGCTGTTCAACGAGTAATGAAACAAAAAGCACTCAGTAAACGCGATCCTCGGGTACTTATTGTTGCTCCAACACGTGAGCTTGCTACGCAAGTATTTACACAACTGCGTTTATTAATCGCAGGTACAAACATTAAAGCCGTAAAAATACTCGGCGGCGAAAATTTTAATGACCAAATTAAAGCGCTTAGAAACGATCCGCAGTTTGTAGTTGCAACACCAGGTCGTCTAGCCGATCACCTTACAAAGCGTACGTTACAATTGAGCGGTCTTGAGCTACTTATTTTTGATGAAGCAGACCGTATCCTAGATTTAGGCTTTACCGAACAACTTAAAATGATTAATGACTTGGCCGATCATCGCCTGCGCCAAACATTATTGTTTTCGGCTACACTAGATCATGCACAAGTAGATGCACTATCACGCAACTTATTAAAAAAGCCTAAGCAAATAATGCTCAGCGCTGCAAACGAGCAACACTCAGATATTAAACAAAGCTTATATCTTGCTGATCATCTTGAGCATAAAGAAGCCTTACTTGAGCACTTTTTGAATCAAGACGATGTTGGCCAATGTATTATATTTACAGCTACCCGTGCAGATACCAGCCGTTTGAGCGAAGCGCTTTGCGCTAAAGGTTTTAAAGCACAGCCATTAGCAGGTGATTTAGCACAAAATAAGCGTCTCGATATTATGGATGCATTTAGCCGCGAAAACTTCAAAATATTAATAACCACAGATGTTGCGTCACGTGGCTTAGATTTACTCAGTGTTACCCATGTTATAAATTTTGATTTACCTAAACACGCTGAAGAATATGTTCACCGAATTGGGCGAACAGGTCGAGCTGGTTTTAAAGGCAGCGCACTGTCGTTAGTAGGCCCTAAAGATTGGCCAAGTTATTTAGCAATTAAAGCATTCTTAAATGATGAATTAAAGTTTGATAGCGTTGATGGTTTAAAAGCTAAATTTAAAGGGATTAAAGAAAAGAAACCAGTTGCAGTTTTAGCCACAGAAAAAACAGTAGCAGCTAAAAAGCCAGTGTTTAAACGCAAAGCTAAGCCTAAAAAACCATCAGCTCCCATTAAAGCCCCTATTAATATTGATGGCGATACTCCTATGCGCCGTAGAAAAAAGCCTGAACAGGAATAATTATGAGTTACCTTGGAACCACACAAACCTTATTTGTAAAAGAAGTTAGTAACGAAGGTGCTTACCTAGACGGCCACGATTTAGGCGAAGTATTTTTACCAAAACAAGAAATAAAACATGAGCTTGAAGCTGGAGATAGCATTAGCGTATTTATATTTTTAGATAATGCTAATTTACCTACAGCAACAATTAAAAAGCCTCATGCACAAGTAGGTGAATATGCCCTACTGCGTGTTAAAGAAATTAATAGTATTGGTGCCTTTTTAGATTGGGGCTTAGAAAAAGATGTACTAGCGCCGTTTAATGAGCAAAAACCGCGTATGCAAGAAGGTCATTCGTATTTAGTGCGTTTGTACCTAGACAATGCCAGTAAGCGTATTTGTGCATCAAATAACTTTAATCGTTTTTTATCTAAAGATGAGCCGCAATACACCCATTTACAAGAAGTCGATTTGATCATAGCGGGTAAAACTGACATTGGTTACAAAGTCCTTATTGAAGAATCTCACTTTGGTGTTATTTTTTACAATATGGTATTTAAAAGCTTATTTGTAGGTCAAAAACTAAAAGGCTTTATTCAAAAAGTACGTGAAGATGGCAAAATTGACGTTGTATTAGAAAAACCAGGTATGGCTAAAGTTAGTAATCTTGGCGATATTATAATGGAAAAGCTAAAAGAGGAAGGTGGCGTTATTGCTTTAGGTGATAAGTCTGATCCTGAAACAATTAAGAAAATATTTTCGACCAGTAAAGCTAATTATAAAAAGGCAATTGGTGGATTATTTAAACTAGGATTAATAGAAATTGAAGCGAAATCCATTCGCTTAAAATAACAATTTATTATTATGCGTTGAGTGTAGCCTAAGTGCTGCACTTAGCGCTTATAACTAACCTTTCACTACCCAATAATATATTTATACGGCAAAGTACATTGTGTA
Organism: Pseudoalteromonas sp. JB197; assembly: GCF_002332205.1. Classification (NCBI taxonomy): domain Bacteria; kingdom Pseudomonadati; phylum Pseudomonadota; class Gammaproteobacteria; order Alteromonadales; family Pseudoalteromonadaceae; genus Pseudoalteromonas; species Pseudoalteromonas sp. JB197. The sequence continues at coordinate 1,227,056 of NZ_NRGZ01000001.1, read as the reverse complement.
TATTGCTTAGCGTAATTGAGCACTTCTTCTTTATTTTGCAAATTTAATGGCGCTAAACGAAATACTTTATCTTCACAATCTCGTTTAAGGCTATCATGGCTATCTACACATTCGTGTGAAGTTACATGCTGTTGACTTAATCTATCCTCATTTTTATAACAAAGGTGATAAGCGTAATTTTGCAATGTTTGTTTAAAATCGAATATATTTACGGGATATATAGCAACAATATCCGTAACTGTCGTTACTCCATCATACACTTTACTAGAAAAAACATATTTGTTTACTGAAAATCCAGCAACAATAATCACTATAGAACCTAACATTAGTCTCAAAATAAAACCCTTACTGCATTTTGATTTTATTAATGTAACATAAAACAAACATCTCGCAAGGGTTCTGGCAATAAAGTCTGAACTTTTGTTAAATTATTCCATAGATTTATTAACATCTGCCAAAACAGCAACAGGATTGTCTGCTTGAGTAATTGGACGTCCGATCACCAAGTAATCGCTGCCTGCATCTATAGCTTGTTTAGGAGTCATAATGCGTTTTTGATCGCCAGCATCACTCCCTACTGGGCGAATACCAGGCGTTACTAGCTTAAAGCCTGCGCCTAACTCTGCTTTTAATTGTTGTGCTTCTTGAGCAGAGCAAACAACACCATCAAGTCCTGCTTCTTTTGCCAACTTCGCTAAATAAATAACTTGCTCTTGTGGTGTTTTTTCTACGCCTAAACGCTTTAACTCTGTCTCATCCATACTCGTTAGCACGGTAACAGCAATTAATAATGGTGCTTTATCGCCAAATGGAGCTAGTGCTTGTTTAGCTTTGCTCATCATCTCAAAGCCACCACTTGCATGCACATTAACCATCCATACACCCATTTTTGCCGCCGCAGTCACTGCTTTTGCCACTGTGTTAGGAATATCATGAAATTTTAAATCTAAAAATACATCAAAACCTAAATCAATTAACTCTTTTACAAATGCAGGGCCAAAGTAAGTAAACATTTCTTTACCTACTTTAAGGCGACATGAATCGGGTGATAGCTGTTTTACAAAGTCTAAAGCGGCTTGCTGATCATCGTAATCGAGTGCAATAAGAATTTTTTTTGATTTTTCGAAAGGCATAACTATCCTACTTTATAGCGAAAGTGTTATTTGAAAACTAAAGAATTAAAATCCGTCTAAGCCCTTGCTTGGTACAGTAGTTTCCCAATGCTTACAAGAAGGACAATTCCAATAAATTGTATAACTAGTAAAGCCACAATGCTGACATTGAAAGTCTGGTTTGGTGGCAATATAAGAAGTGACCAGTTTATCTATTTGGTCGAGCACCTCTTTAGTATTTTTATCTTGAGCGCCCATTAGTTGTAATAAAAAACTAAACCCGCGTATGGTTGGTTGGCGCTTTAAGCTATCAGTTAAAAACTCAAAAGCTTGCTCTGTATTGCCTTGCTCTAACAAAGCTTGGCAATGTTGTATTTTTATTAGCACGCCACCTTTGTCGAGTAACTCACTGATCAGCTGATGAAATTGATGAGTTAAATTTAGATGCTTATAACAATGTGCTAATTTATCGACAAATAAAGGAGCAAAAAATGTAAATTGGCAAATTAATTCGCGCCAATAGTAAATTGCCTTTACGTAGTCTTCTTTAGTATATGCAGACAAACCAAGTTCATATAAAGGACGTATCGCTTTATGATTCAAACTAATGGCTTTGCGCATTAATGAGGGGTTATTATCACTTAACGCCAGCTCACAGTAAAAGTTAGCTATGGCTTTAAAGTGTTGTTCTTTTGAAAATAATTCACTATGCGCTTCAAACATATTAATCCCTTTTTGCCACTCTCGGGTTTGCGAATATAGAGTGATAATAGGATCTAATGCTTCACTGTGGTCCATTTTAACAAGCCAAACTAAATGCTCTTCGGCACTATCTAATAGCCCAGCCATAACATAATCCTCTGCTAATTCTAAACGACTAGCAGCAGCTTGTTGCTCATTAAGGCTTGGGTGTTTTAAAAGGAGTTCGTGAATTTTTATTGCGCGGTCTAGCTCGCCTCTGCGGCGAAACATAGTTGCAAGCGTTGAATAATGTTCAACCGAGTCAGCTGCAACTTCTAGTAAATTAATTAAATGTTCAAGACCTTGATCTTCTTCCCTGTCGAGTAAAAACTTTAAGCCTTTACTATATTCAGAGGTGATCTGCCGATTAAATTGATGAGCTTGATTTTTAGCACTGTTTTTTCCCATTATCCAGCCGTAACCGGCAGCCACAGGAAGTAGTAAAAATAACAGCTCAATCATAATTATGAGTCTTTATCAGCAGCAGGCTTTTTTTTACTTTGTTCAGGTGCTAACTGTTTTTTTAAACGATAATTTTGCCACTTAAGTTGTGAAAACAATTTAAAGCTTACAAAACAACCAATTACAACACCTAATAAAAAGCAAATACTTATTATAACGGCTAAAGGCAATGTATTGCTGGCTATAATATAGTTTATTTGTACTAATTGTGGATTTTGAGAACCCAATACAAATGCACTGATCAAGCAAAGTGCAACCAGAATAATTTTTAATACCTTAAACAAGTACCCTACTCCAATAAGTTAACTAGGCAATGCTCTCGTTTACACGATCACGTAATTCTTTACCTGGTTTAAAATGTGGTACATGTTTACCATCTAGCTCTACTGTTTCGCCAGTCTTAGGGTTACGACCGGTACGTGGAGCGCGATAATGCAAAGAAAAACTACCAAAACCTCTGATCTCAATACGATCTGAAGAAGATAATGAGCCGGCCATTTGTTCAAGAATTTCTTTTACTGCATTTTCAACATCTTTCACTGGAACGTGTGCGTGTTGCTGTGCAAGTGTTTCTATCAGTTCTGACTTAGTCATAGCATTTCCTTAAAAGAAATAATGGAAGGGCATAAACTGCCCTTCCAATTAAAGACTGATTAATTAGTCTTTTTGTGCATTTGCGAAAGCAGCAGCCATTGCGTTTTCAAACACTGGCTCGTCTTTCTTAAGCTTTTCTATTACTTCTTTCTCTTCAGCTTCGAAAAGAGCTTTAACAGATAAGCTTAAAGTGCGGTTCTTGCGATCAACACCAACATATTTAACTTCAATTTCGTCGCCTACAGAAACAACAGTAGTTGCATCTTCAACGCGCTCTTGAGCGATATCAGCTACACGGATGTAACCTTCAACGCCTTCGATAAGTTCAATAGTTGCGCCTTTAGCATCAACTTCAGTCACTTTACCTTTAACAATAGCACCTTTTTTGTTTGCATCAAGGTAGTTATTGAATGGGTCAGCTTCGATTTGCTTAACACCTAGAGAGATACGTTCGCGCTCTGGGTCAACTTGCAATACGATAGCAGTGATTTCGTCGCCTTTCTTGAATTCACGTACAGCGTCTTCGCCAGGTGTATTCCAAGAAATGTCTGAAAGGTGTACAAGACCATCAATACCACCGTCAAGACCGATAAAGATACCGAAGTCAGTGATTGATTTGATCTTACCAGTAACTTGGTCGCCTTTGTTTTGTAGACGAGCAAATTCCTGCCAAGGATTAGCAATACATTGCTTAAGACCAAGAGAAATACGACGACGTTCTTCGTCGATTTCAAGAACCATAACTTCAACGCTGTCGCCAAGGCTAACAACTTTTGAAGGATGGATGTTCTTGTTAGTCCAATCCATTTCAGAAACGTGAACTAAACCTTCAACGCCTTCTTCGATTTCCACGAAACAGCCGTAATCTGTAAGGTTAGTAACACGACCAGAAAGTTTAGAGCCTTCTGGGTAACGACCAGCGATAGCTGCCCATGGATCTTCGCCAAGCTGTTTAAGGCCTAGAGATACACGAGTTTTATCTTTGTCGAATTTAAGAACTTTAACTGCGATTTCGTCGCCAACATTAACGATTTCTGAAGGGTGCTTAACACGCTTCCACGCCATATCAGTAATGTGTAGTAGACCATCAACACCACCAAGGTCAACGAATGCACCGTAGTCAGTAAGGTTCTTAACGATACCTTGAACTTCTTGGCCTTCAACAAGGTTAGCAAGAAGCTCTTCACGTTCTTGTGAGTTTTCAGATTCGATAACTGCACGACGTGAAACAACAACGTTGTTACGTTTTTGATCAAGCTTGATTACTTTAAATTCAAGCTCTTTGCCTTCAAGGTGAGTTGTGTCACGTACTGGACGAACATCAACAAGTGAACCAGGTAGGAAAGCACGGATTGAATCAACTTCAACTGTGAAACCGCCTTTAACTTTACCGTTGATAACACCAGTAACAGTTTCTTGCTCTTCACATGCTTTCTCAAGACGGATCCACGCTTCGTGACGCTTCGCTTTCTCACGAGAAAGGATAGTTTCACCGAAACCGTCTTCAATTGCATCCAGTGCAACATCTACTTCGTCGCCAACAGCAACTTCAAGTTCACCAGCAGCATTTTTGAACTGCTCAGCAGGGATAGCACTTTCTGATTTAAGACCAGCATCTACAAGTACAATGTTGTTCTCGATTGAGATTACTGTACCTTTAACGATAGAGCCTTGCTCTGCTTCAAAACCCTTTAAGCTTTCTTCAAATAACTGCGCAAAATTTTCTGACATACGAATATACGTCTCTATATATTATACCAATAAGCAACCATGCTGCATGGGGTTGTTAAAATAGCACTGGCATCCTGCTGGTGCATAAAATGTATTTAGCTTCGTTTAGGAAGCCGACCTTCAGAGATAGCCGTATCCAATAAAGTTAATACCTTATCATATACTTGCTGTGCATTAAGCTCGCTAGTATCAAGCTCAATAGCATCCTCTGCAGGCACAAGTGGCGCAACGGCACGATTCATATCGCGATCATCACGCTCTTGAATGTCTTTTAATAGACCACTCAGTGTAACATTAAGACCGCGAGCATTCAACTCAACAAAACGTCGTTTGGCGCGTTCTTGTGCACTGGCGGTTAAAAATATTTTTAGCGGTGCATCTTTAAAAACCACAGTACCCATATCACGACCATCAGCAATTAGACCTCGTTCAGTTCTAAATGCGCGTTGGCGACGTAATAACGCTTCGCGTACGCGAGGTAGTGCTGCTACTTTTGATGCTGCAGCCCCTACTTCTTCGTTACGGATTGTGGTGGTTACATCCTCACCTTCTAAAACAACCTTTGCTGCATTAGTTTGACTATCTACCAAAAACTGCACATCTAAGTTAGCAGCTAAGGGAACTAATGCATCTTCGTTATCTAATGCGATTTGATGGTGAAGTGCCGCTAGAGATAAAACGCGGTAAATTGCGCCACTATCAAGTACATCCCATCCCAACTTTTCGGCTAACAAGCGACAAACAGTTCCTTTACCTGAACCACTTGGGCCATCTACGGTGATCACGGGCATTAATAACGCCTGCATTTAAACCTCCTACAATGCACACCTAAGTAAACCGCAATATTATACGTCAGTTATTTAAATAGATCGCTATTAGTGTGTAACTTTTTATTAATTAACATCAAAAACCTACTCACTAACTGATGCTAATACATTGAAAAATGTCGGAAATGTTTTATAAGTACACTTAGGATCATTAATCGTGATTGGCTTTCCACCTACGGCAACCATAGCAAAACACATGGCAATGCGATGGTCATCGTAAGTATCAATTGCCACATCGTTAAAGTGTTTCGGGGGAGTGATTTCTATAAAATCGTGCCCTTCTACAACTTCTGCGCCCACTTTTCTGAGCTCAGTTGCCATAGCGTGTAGTCGGTCGGTTTCTTTTACGCGCCAATTATAAATATTACGAATAGCCGTTGGCCCTTTAGCGAACAGAGCCACAGTGGCTAATGTCATTGCTGCATCAGGTATGGCATTTGCGTCAATATCAACACCGTTTAATTGGCCTTTACGAACAACTAAACGCTCATCATACCAATCTATTTTAGCGCCCACTTGTTCCATTACTTTAGCAAAGCCAATATCGCCTTGCACCGATTTAGCACCAACACCTTTAATTTCAATTTCGCCACCGGCAATTGCAGCTGCAGCTACAAAGTAAGATGCAGAAGACGCATCGCCTTCAACCATAATACGCTCAAGTGACTGGTACTGTTGACCACCTTTTACGGTAAAAGTTGCATAATTACTATGCTCAACTTCTATTCCAAAGCGTGCCATTACATCAAGGGTAATATCAATGTAGGGTTTAGATACTAAAGTGCCTTTAATCGTTATTTTGGTATCACCATTAAACAGTGGTGCAGCCATTAGTAATGCAGTTAAAAACTGACTTGATATACTGCCGTCAATTGCAACTTCACCACCGTTAATTTGCCCACCTATAATTTTAAGCGGTGGGTAATCTTTATTTTTGCTGTAAGTAATATCACCGCCAAGTGCTTGCAGCGCATCAACTAAATGCCCTATTGGGCGCTCTTCCATGCGTGGCTCGCCAATCAGTTCGTAGTCACCTGCAACCGCAGCAAGTACAGCGGTTAAAGGACGGTAAGCTGTGCCTGCATTACCTAAAAACAAAGGCTCTCTGGGGGTTTTAAATACCCCACCAACACCTTGTACTGTAGCAACTGTTCGCTCTTGGTTTAAACTAACGTTAACACCTAATAATTGTAACGCGCCCAACATATGGCGTATATCGTCACTATCAAGTAAGTTTTCAACAACAGTAGTGCCATTTGCTAATGCCGCTAATAACAATATACGGTTTGATAAGCTTTTTGAACCCGGCAGAGTGACGCTGCCATTAACACGCGAAATAGGTTCTAAGCGTAATTGTTCCATTAGCTATTTTCCTTTGCAAAAGCAGCCATAAAATCAACAAGCGCTTGCACGCCCTCAAGTGGCATTGCGTTGTAAATACTGGCGCGCATTCCACCTACAATTCTATGGCCTTCGAGTGCTAGCAAGCCTGCTTCGTTTGATTGAGTAACAAACCTACTGTTTAAGCTTTCATCATTTAACCAAAAAGGGACGTTCATACGCGAGCGACTATGCTTAGCTACTTTATTAGAATAAAAATCAGAATTATCGATAAAATTATAAAGTAGTTCAGCTTTTGCAATATTTTGTGCTTCCATGGCTTTTACACCACCATTTTGCTCAAGCCATTGGAATACTTCAGCCGCTAAATACCATGCAAATGTTGGTGGCGTATTAAACATACTGCCCTGCTTGGCCTCTAGTGCATAATCTAAAATACCTGGTTTAGGAAGCCCTTCACGTGCTAGTAATGTTTTACGTACGATAACGATTGCAATGCCCGAAGGACCTATATTTTTTTGTGCGCCAGCGTAAATTAAATCAAATTGATTAACGTCAATTTCACGCGATAAAATAGTTGACGACATATCTGCGATAATTGGCGCTGTTGGATGACTCGGTACATCAAAAATCTCTAAGCCATCAACGGTTTCGTTAGGACAATAGTGAATGTACGACGCATCTGCTGGCAACTGCCAGTCTGCCACTGCTTTAATCGAAAATTGACCATCGGTATCGTTACGAACATCGATAGCAGTAGTTTGGGTAAACTTATTTGCTTCATCCGTTGCACTTTTTGACCATACGCCGTTTTCGCAGTAAACCGCTGATTTATTTTCCTGATGTAAATTTAATGGCACAGCACTAAATTGACCGCGACCGCCGCCATGCATAAACAGCACTTCAAATTCATCGCTAATATTCATTAAACGACGCAGGCTCGCTTCACATTTTTTAGTGAGCGCTAAAAACTCTTTACTACGGTGACTCATTTCCATCACCGATACACCCAAACCTTGCCAATCTATAAATTCTTGTTGTGCTTTTTTCATTACTGCTGGCGGTAACATGGCCGGCCCCGCACAAAAATTATACTTACTCATTACCTTTTCCTCATTCCAGTAATTAAAAAATTAAACACCCGATTACCATTCAATCAGGTTATACACATTAAATTAAAGCTGTGATCATTAAGTGGGCTATAGCCTCACTCATAGTATTAAAGCCTTCATTACCTATAAAGCTGCATTAATGCAGCAAACAGAGCAATATAAAACAATTACTGAGAACAACTATATATATAAATTAACGTCTTGCAATTGAGTCTTTTTGCTATTGTAAAAATTATTTTATTGCGCAGTATTATTAATATTAATTTTATTCAACACCATTAAAAAAAGCGGCCAAGGCCGCTTTTTTAATCTCAATTATTCTGAAGGAGGATTATCATCCGCTACTTCATCAATAACCGTATCAACTGTTTCGACGTCTTCGATATCAATTAAGTCACTTTCGGTAACTTCAATCTCTTCTATACGTTGTAAACCAACTACTTGCTCTTCGTCAATAGTTCTGATCAAAATAACACCTTGCGTGTTACGTCCAACCGTAGAAACTTCATTAACGCGAGTTCGTACTAAGGTACCACGATTTGAAATAATCATTATTTCATCGTTATCGTCAACTTGTACAGCACCTACAACCGCACCATTACGCTCACTTACTTTAATAGACACTACACCTTGAGTCGCACGACTCTTCGCTGGGTAGTCTTCAAGTAAAGTACGTTTACCGTAGCCGTTTTCAGTCACGGTTAAAATAGCACCATCTGTTTTAGGCACAATTAACGATACTACGCGTTGTCCTTCAGGCATTTTAATACCACGAACACCTGTAGCTGTACGGCCCATAGGACGAACACCTTTGAAGCGAATCTCAGGGTTACCTTCTTCGTCTAGTACTGGGTTACCGTTTTCATCAACAACCGTTGTTTCTTCTGCTTCTTTAAAGCGTACTACTTTACCTGCATCGGTAAACAACATAATTTCGTTGCTGCCATCGGTAACATCAACACCAATTAGGCTATCGCCTTCATTTAGGTTAACCGCAATAATACCGCTTGCACGTTGACGACTGTATGCCGTTAGTGGTGTTTTCTTCACTGTACCAAATGCGGTTGCCATAAAGATGTATTTATCTTCTGCATACTCGCGTACTGGTAATATAGCGGTAATACGTTCATCTGCCTCAAGTGGTAATAAGTTAACAATTGGTTTGCCGCGCGCTGCACGACTTGCAAGTGGTAACTGATACACTTTAAGCCAATATAAACGACCAGCCGTTGAGAAACACAATATAGTATCGTGCGTATTAGCAACTAATAAACGTTCAATGAAATCTTCATCTTTCATCTTCGTTGCCGATTTACCTTTACCACCACGACGCTGCGCTTCGTAATCAGACAGAGCCTGATACTTAACATAACCTTCGTGAGAAAGCGTTACTACTACGTTTTCTTCGGTAATTAAATCTTCAAGGCTGATATCGTGTGCTGCGGCATTTATTTCAGTACGACGCTCATCACCATATTGCGCTTTAATTTCAACTAACTCATCGCGAATAACTTCCATTAAACGCTCTGGTGTTGCCAAAATATGTAAAAGCTCAGCAATTAAATCTAATAACGATTGGTATTCAGTTAGAATCTTTTCGTGTTCTAAACCCGTTAGCTTATGTAAGCGTAAATCTAGGATTGCTTGAGCTTGTTGCTCAGAAATAAAGTATTGACCATCGCGAATACCTAACTCAGCAGCTAACCAATCTGGGCGGGCAACGTTGTCTTCGCCTGCTTTATCAAGCATGGCTTTTACGTTACCTAATTCCCACGAACGCGCTGTTAAAGCAACTTTTGCTTCAGCAGGTGTTGGTGAATTACGAATAAGCTCAATAATTGGGTCGATGTTTGCCAGTGCAATTGCTAAACCTTCTAGCATATGTGCACGGTCACGCGCTTTGCGTAAATCAAAAACAGTACGACGAGTTACTACTTCACGGCGGTGAATAATAAACTCTTCAAGCATTTCTTTTAAATTAAAGCACTTAGGCTGGTTGTTAATTAACGCAACCATATTCATACCAAACACAGTTTGTAACTGCGTTTGCGCATATAAATTATTTAAAATAACTTCGCCTACGTCACCACGTTTAATCTCAATAACGATACGCATACCGTCTTTATCTGATTCATCACGTAGCGCACTAATACCTTCAATTTTTTTATCTTTAACCAGCTCAGCAATTTTTTCAATTAGGCGCGCTTTGTTAACTTGATAAGGTATTTCGTGAACAATGATAGTTTCACGATGCGTTTTTTCATCTACTTCTATTTCAGCGCGGGCACGCATGTACACTTTACCACGGCCAGTTAAATAGGCTTGCTCTATGCCTTTTTTACCGTTGATAATTGCAGCAGTTGGGAAATCTGGGCCCGGGATATAATCCATTAACTCTAAAATAGATAATTCAGGGTTTTGAATGAGTGCTAAACAGCCATTTACCACTTCAGTTAAGTTATGAGGTGGAATGTTTGTTGCCATACCTACCGCAATACCCGATGAACCGTTTACTAATAAGTTAGGAACTCTGGTTGGTAAAACGTCAGGGATTTGCTCAGTGCCGTCGTAGTTAGGAACGAAATCAACCGTTTCTTTTTCAAGATCGGCTAATAATTCATGCGACATTTTTGCCATACGTACTTCTGTATAACGCATTGCCGCTGCTGAATCACCATCAACCGAACCGAAGTTACCTTGACCATCTACTAGCATATAACGCAGTGAGAATGGCTGTGCCATACGTACTATAGTGTCGTAAACAGCACTATCGCCGTGTGGGTGGTATTTACCGATTACGTCACCGACAACACGTGCCGATTTTTTGTAAGGCTTGTTCCAATCATTACTAAGCTCGTTCATTGCAAACAAAACGCGGCGGTGAACAGGTTTTAAGCCATCACGCACGTCTGGTAATGCACGTCCTACAATTACGCTCATTGCGTAATCTAAGTAGGAGTTTTTTAACTCGTCTTCAATATTGACTGGCAGAATGCCATGGGCGAGATCAGTCATTGATATCACATTCCTTCAGTATCAGCTCTTAAACACCCACTATTAGGTATCAAGAGAATTTGTTATTATTACTAAAGAAACATGCTACCACAATTTTTTTAGATTTACAGGCGCAAAACTTTGCGATTTACCAATTTAGCCCTATATAATGCCCCCAGATTGACGAGGAAGTATTTTATGACCGAACATCAAAATGTAGATCACGCAGAAATTGCAAAATTTGAGGCCATCGCAGAGCGGTGGTGGGATTTAGACGGGGAATTTAAACCGCTTCACGAAATAAACCCCTTACGTTTAGACTTTATAGCCAATAAAACTGGCGGTCTATTTGACAAAGAAACACTAGATGTAGGTTGTGGCGGCGGTATTTTAAGCCAAAGCATGGCGCGCATGGGGGCAAAGGTAACCGGCATAGATATGGGCCAAGAGCCTTTAACTGTTGCCAAATTACACAGCCTAGAGACAGGCGTACATGTAGAGTATATTAAAGTACCTGCTGAACAATATGCATCCGAGCACCCTGCTCGCTTTGATGTAGTAACCTGTATGGAAATGCTGGAGCATGTACCCGATCCGGCTTCTATTATTCATGCTGTTGCAGAGCTTGCAAAACCCGGTGCTGATGTGTTTTTTTCAACACTTAATAAAACCCCTAAAGCCTATTTGTACGCCATTATTGGTGCAGAAAAGTTATTAAAAATGGTGCCTGAAGGCACTCACGATCATAAAAAGTTTATTAAACCAGCACAGTTAATTGCCTGGGCTGAACAAGCGGGTTTAAAAGTGCGCGCCAGTGCTGGGTTATCTTATAATCCATTATCTAAGCAGTACTCGCTTAATACCGACGTAAGCGTAAATTATATTCTGCATTTTGAGAAGTTAGCGTAATGGCTAGCTCTCAATCAACGTCACCTACTATAGAGTACGATGCTTTTTTATTTGACTTAGATGGCACTTTACTCGATACCGCTGATGACTTAGGTGCAGCTTTAAATACCGTACTGCGTTCGCAGCAATTAGATACAGTAAGTCGTGAGGTATATCGCGCTGCTGCATCTAATGGCGCAGCAGCCTTGTTAGAGGTCGGTTTTAAAGATAAATGGGGTGAGCAACCGCAAGCACAACTCGTTAAGCAATTAATTGATGCCTACGCGGCTAACATAGCCAAACACACCACGTGCTTTGCTGGTATTGAGCCACTACTTTTCGAACTGGAGCGAAAAAACATCAAATGGGGGATCATGACTAACAAACCCGGATTTTTAACCGCCCCTTTAGTAGCCGCGATCCCTGCTTTAAAAAATGCCTGCGTGGTTATCAGTGGCGATACTTTAGCTGAAGCTAAACCTTCGCCTTTACCTTTACTACATTGTGCCAAGCTAATGGGCGTTGCGCCTAATCGTTGCTTGTACATTGGCGATGCTTTGCGTGACATTCAAGCAGGTAAAGCGGCAGGTATGCACACCGCAACCGCACTTTGGGGTTACGTGCCTAACTTAACCGAAGTTTTGAGCTGGCAGGCCGATTTTAATTGGCAAAGCCCTATTGAAGGTTTTAACCATATATAGTGCTATGTTAATTATCAAACACTATATATTGTGATTGTGTTAGTTTTCACACAAAGCCTGCTGATAAAAAAAGCAGTCAAAATATATTTTTAAAAAGCGTAAATTTAGTAGATCCTTAGTTGATTTTTGTAAATTTCAACTTAACCGAATGTTCGAAGGTTAATGCTTACTAACACAAATGTGTTATCCCGACGTTATCCACAATTAGGGGCAATTCTGTCCCTTGCAAAACAACGCGGACCACACTATCTTGTGATCTCTAATTTGAACAACACCAGATATTGTGGCTAAATGTTATTCAATAAAATCGCCTGAATTGGTGTAAACAATAATAAATGAATAGATACTCTGTTATTTTGGAGTATTAATCATTGGTCAAAATACTTAATTTCCAAGGAATACAGGCAAAACTATGAACCAACAGTTATCTGTAAGCAAACGTGACGGCCGTAAAGAGCCACTTGATCTTGACAAGATCCATCGCGTTATTGAATGGGCCGCCGAAGGGTTAAATAACGTTTCGGTTTCGCAAGTTGAATTAAAATCACACATTCAATTTTACGACGGTATTCGTACTAAAGATATTCACGAAACCATCATTAAAGCTGCAGCCGATCAGATTTCAAAAGAATCTCCTGATTATCAGTATTTGTCAGCACGTTTAGCTGTATTCCATTTACGTAAAAAAGCGTATGGCCAATTTGAGCCACCACGTTTATTTGATCATGTAACAAAAATGGTTGGCGACAAACGCTACGACGCTCACCTACTGGTAGATTACACCGAGCAAGAGCTTGACGAATTAGACGAATACCTAGATCACAGCCGTGACCTTAACTTTAGTTATGCTGCGGTTAAACAGCTTGAAGGTAAATACTTAGTTCAAAACCGTGTAACCGGTGAGATTTATGAAAGCGCGCAGTTTTTATATATTTTAGTCGCAGCTAGCTTGTTTGCTGACTACCCTCGCGATACACGTATTGCGTATATAAAACGTTTTTACGATGCGATTTCATTGTTTAAAATTTCACTGCCTACGCCAATTATGGCAGGTGTTCGTACGCCAACACGCCAGTTTAGCTCGTGTGTATTAATTGAATGTGGTGACAGCCTTGATTCAATTAACGCCACCTCGTCTGCAATTGTTAAATACGTATCGCAACGTGCCGGCATTGGCATTAACGCAGGTCGCATTCGTGCACTGGGTAGCCACATTCGCAATGGCGAAGCGTACCATACGGGTTGTATTCCTTTTTATAAGCACTTTCAAACAGCGGTTAAAAGCTGTTCGCAAGGCGGTGTACGTGGCGGCGCAGCAACCTTGTTCTACCCGCTTTGGCATTTAGAAGTAGAAAACCTGTTAGTACTTAAAAATAACCGCGGGGTTGATGACAACCGCGTGCGTCATTTAGATTACGGCGTACAGTTTAATAAACTAATGTACTCACGTTTAATTAAAGACGACTACATTACCTTGTTTAGCCCCTCTGATGTGCCAGGCCTTTACGATGCATTTTTTGAAGACCAAGACGAGTTTGACGCGCTTTATGTAAAATACGAACAAGACGAATCAATTCGTAAAAAACGCATTAAAGCTATTGAACTGTTCTCAATGTTTGCGCAAGAACGTGCAAGTACCGGTCGTATTTACTTACAAAACGTTGACCACTGTAATACGCACAGCCCGTTCATTGCTAAAGTGGCACCTATTCGCCAATCTAATTTATGTTTAGAAATTGCATTACCAACTAAGCCGTTGGATAACGTAAACGACGAAGAAGGCGAAATTGCGCTATGTACACTCTCTGCATTTAACTTAGGGGCTATTGAGTCACTAGATGAACTTGAAGAATTGGCTGAGCTTGCTGTACGCGCTTTAGATAACTTACTTGATTTTCAAGACTACCCTGTACCGGCTGCAAAAAATGCCACTATGGGTCGTCGTACTCTAGGAATAGGCGTAATTAACTACGCATACTACCTAGCTAAAAACGGTAAGCGTTATTCAGATGGCAGCGCAAATGCACTAACGCACAAAACATTTGAAGCGATTCAATACTACTTAATGAAAGCATCAAACGAGCTTGCTAAAGAGCGTGGTGCATGTCCTAAGTTTAACGAAACAACCTACTCTCAAGGTATAATGCCAACAGATACGTACAAGCGAGATCTTGACAAAATTTGTGATGAGCCACTACACCTTGATTGGGATGCATTACGTGCCAGCATTAAAGAGCACGGTATGCGTAACTCAACAGTAAGTGCGCTAATGCCATCAGAAACATCGTCGCAAATTTCTAACGCAACAAACGGTATTGAGCCACCACGTGGTCATATTAGCGTTAAAGCAAGTAAAGACGGTATTTTAAAGCAAGTTGTACCTGAATATGAACGTTTAAAAGATAACTACGAGTTACTGTGGGATATTCCTTCAAACGATGGTTACTTACAACTTGTGGGTATAATGCAAAAATTTATTGATCAGTCTATTTCGGCCAATACAAATTATGATCCTGGTAAGTTTGAAGGCGGTCGCGTACCGATGAAAGTCTTATTAAAAGATTTGCTTAGCGCCTACAAACTGGGTGTTAAAACCTTGTACTATCACAATACCCGCGATGGTGCATCTGATGCACAAGAAGATACACCGGATCTTGAAGATGATGATTGCGCAGGCGGCGCGTGTAAAATTTAATTTTTGAGTTTTTATTTTAAGCGGGCACTAAGCCCGCTTTATTCTGATAGTTTTTTGAGTGATAAACATGTCTTATACTACCTTTAGTCGTAAACATAATAACCAAATGGAAGAGCCAATGTTTTTTGGCCAAACCGTTAACGTATCTCGTTATGATCAACAAAAATACCCTATTTTTGAAAAACTAATTGAAAAGCAGCTTTCGTTTTTTTGGCGCCCAGAAGAAGTAGACGTAAGCAAAGACCGCTTAGACTTTCAAGCATTACCTGATCATGAAAAGCATATATTTTTAAGTAACTTAAAATATCAAACATTGCTTGATAGCGTACAAGGGCGTTCACCAAACGTAGCCCTACTACCTATTGTATCGCTACCAGAGTTAGAAACATGGATAGAAACGTGGGCGTTTAGTGAAACGATTCATAGCCGCTCGTACACGCATATTATTCGTAATGTTACCCAAGCACCTGAACTTATTTTTGATGACATAGTTAGCAATGATAAAATTAGTGAACGTGCCGATGCGGTAACAAAATACTACGATGATTTAATTAACTCAGTGTCGCTTTATAATTTATACGGTGAAGGCAAACACGAGATTAACGGTAAATCTGTTGTTGTTAATTTATTTGAGCTGAAAAAGAAACTTTACCTGGCAATGATGTCGGTAAATATTTTAGAAGCGATTCGTTTTTATGTCAGCTTTGCCTGCTCGTTTGCGTTTGCTGAGCGTGAATTGATGGAAGGTAACGCTAAAATAATCAAGCTTATTGCCCGCGATGAAGCGCTACATTTATCTGGCACTCAGCATATTTTAAATATTATGCAAGACGGTAAAGACGATCCAGAAATGGCGATTGTTGCCGCGCAGTGCCGCGACGAAGCAATTAAAATGTTTGTGGACGCTGCAGAGCAAGAAAAAGAATGGGCCGAGTACTTATTCAAAGATGGCTCAATGATTGGCTTAAATAAACACATTTTATGTCAGTACGTTGAATACATTACCAACGCTCGAATGACAGCCATTGGTTTTCCTGCACAGTTTAAAAACAACAGTAATCCCATCCCATGGATAAACTCTTGGTTGGTGTCAGATAACGTGCAAGTAGCACCACAAGAAGCTGAAATTAGCTCCTACCTTGTTGGTCAAATAGACTCGCAAGTTGATGCCTCTGAATTTGGTGACTTTGATTTATAATGACTGATCGACCTACTGCAAGCATTACGCTTGCAGATAACAGCCAGTGCATAGAATTTAGCACTGGCTGCCCTTCTGTTTTACACTGCCTAGAATCTCAACAGATAGAAGTGGCCTTTCAATGCCGCGAAGGCTATTGCGGTGCCTGCAGAGCGACTTTAGTGTCGGGTAAAGTTGATTATAATGAAGAGCCTCTAGCGTTTGTACGCGACGGCGAAATACTGTTGTGCTGCTGCAAACCTAATGGCGACATACATATTAAACTTTAACTTCATTTAAACCAAACAGTCTAAAAATCACTCTCTAATCAGTTTTAAGTACTTTTAAACCACTTAGTTTAAAAGTACTTTTTAGCCCTTTATAAAAAGCATATTCATAAAGCAAATTAATTAACCTTTATAAATTGTTAACAATCAAAGCCTTGCAGATTTCCCTGCTAATTAATTACTAAAATCGATAAAGTTATACTATAACATCATTGAACCGTCGCTTTTGTAGTGTTATATTATATCACAACATAACAACCACGAACTTAAAGACTCATGACTAAGCTAACATTAATTTCTTCTGCAATTTTTTCTGTTTTATGCTCTCACTCTGCACTTGCTGCTACTGTTAATGGCAAAGTAACAGATGAAAAAAATCAACCTATTGAAAACGCCACTATTCATGTACACGGTAAATCTCAAAGCGTTAAAACTAACAAGCTTGGCGAGTTTGCCATTGAGCTTGATGCGAGCGGCCAGCTGCATATTAGCAAAGATAACTATAGCGATTCACGCATTACGGTAACCGAGTCATCAAACAATATTGCAATTGCTTTAAAGCCAACCTCTATTGAAACTGTAGTTGTGTTTGCATCAGCCTTGCACAAAAGTAGCTTAGAAATGATTTCTCCGGTAAATGTACTCTCTGGTGATGAGCTAAGAAACAAGTCAAAGCCAACGCTTGGCGAAACCCTAAAAGGCTTACCGGGAGTTAACGCGAGTTATTTTGGCCCTGTTTCATCAAGCCCAATTATTCGTGGCTTAGATGGCCCTCGGGTTAAAATTATGCAAAATGGCTTAGACAGCAGTGATGCATCGCGTATTGGCCCTGATCATGCTACTTCTAGCGACAGCTTAGCTGCTGAACAAATAGAAGTACTACGTGGCCCAAGTACTCTACTGTATGGCTCTGGTGCTATTGGTGGTGTGGTAAACGTAGTTGATAACCGCATTCCTACGAGCAATATAGATGAATTAACCGGTGCAGTAGAATACAGTCACGATTCGGTATCCAACGCGAATACCTACGCTGCAAAGTTAGAGACGGGTTATAATAATTTTAACTTTCATTTTGATGGCACTAAACGCAGCGGCGATGACTATCAAACACCACGATTTAACCAGCTTCACGAAGATGGTGATGTTGAAAGTAAAGATTCTGTAGAAAACACCTTTATCGACAGTGAAACCGTTAACTTTGGTACTAGCTACGTAGGTGAGCATTTAACGGTTGGGTTTTCTTACGGTAAAATAAAAACGGATTATGGTATTCCAGGTCATGAGCATGATCACGGACATGAACACGATCATGCAGCCGACGGCGATGCCCATAGTGATGAAGCACATGAAGAAACACCTGTTTTTGCCCAGTTAGAGCAAGATCGCTGGCAAGGTCTATTAAGCTATGCGCTACATAATAATTGGATTGAAACCATTAATTTGCGCTTAGGCTATACAGATTACTTACACAGTGAAATTGAAAATGGTGAAATAGGCACTACATTTAAAAACAAAACCACTGAAGCACGCTTAAACATAGAACATAAATTAGCTGATTGGCACGGCATGGTGGGTTATCACTACAGTGATTCTGATTATGATGCCAACGGCGAAGAAGCATTTACGCCAGCCAGTGTAACGACCACTAATGCTTTATATTTATTAGAAGAACGTGAGTTTGGTGATGTAACTATTGAGTTAGGTGCGCGAGTTGAAGACTATAAAATAAAAAGCCAAATAGCAGCGCATCAGCATAGTCATGATGACACGCAAACAAGCAATGCTGAAGTACTTGCCTACACTAAAAGCTTTACTAACCTTAGCGCTTCAATGGGTGCTATTTGGCAATATACCCCTGGATATAGTATGGCAATGAGTCTTTCACACTCAGAACGTGCTCCGCTCTCTGCAGAGCTATTATCTAATGGCTTACACATTGCAACTGGTACCTATGAGCTTGGCCTAGGCTATCATATTGAAGACGGTGAAGCGCATTTTGAACCCGAGAATATCAAACAAGAAACCTCAACCAATATTGATTTAGGTTTTAGACGCTTTAGCGGTGACTTTGGTTACTCTGTAAACTTTTTTTATAATGATATTAAAAACTTTTACTTTCAAGAAAATACTGGCTTAGTATTTGATGAAGAACATGGTTTAGAAGCGGCTGATAACGGCCACGACCATGGTGTGGCGGTGTATCAGTTTACCAGTAAAGACGCCGAGCTGTATGGCTTAGAGTTTGATGCGCATTATAAAGTTAACGCAAGCACCTTGGTTAAAGTATTTGGTGACTCTACGCGAGCAAAACTCAAGCAAGACGATGAAAACTTACCTCGTGTCCCTGCTAATAAATTAGGCTCTGAGTTGCAATACAACTTAGGTAATTGGCAATTCGCATTAACCGGTACCCATTATTTTTCACAAACCGATATTACCGCCTATGAGACTAAAACCGATGGTTATACTTTATTTGATGCACAAGCTAACTATCAGCTAGATTTAGGTAACCTTGATACACAACTGTATATCAACGTTGATAATATTACTGATGAGCTTGGCTTTGTACATAGCTCATTTATTAAAGACACCGCCCCATTACCAGGTAGAAACTTCCGCTTTGGTATTCGCGGCTACTTTTAACAATATACTTTAATTACCGCTAATCATTAATAAGCCCCTTGCTATGCTGGGGCATATTTATTGCTTGCTAAAGTGCAGTGTTTTATATCCTCTTTATACATATCTCACTTTAAATACTTTTCACAAAAAGAAAAGAAGAAGCATAAATGAGCAGATAAAAAGTTAAATATACCGGTAAGACACAAAAAAACCGCATTCAATTTAATGAATGCGGTTTTTTATTTATTGCTTAAGAATACTTAAGCAATAATTTCGTGTAACTCAACATCAAATACTAGTGTTGAGTAAGGTGCGATTGCAGCACCGGCACCACGTTCACCATAAGCAAGGTCATGAGGAACGTAAAGACGCCATTTAGTACCCGCTGGCATCATTTGTAATGCTTCAGTCCAGCCTTTGATCACGCCACCTACTGGGAATTCAGCAGGTTGACCGCGCTCGTATGAGCTATCAAAAACAGTACCGTTAATTAATGTACCGTGGTAATCAACACGTACTGTAGACTCAGCTGTTGGCTTGTCGCCTTCACCTGTAGTAATTACTTCGTATTGAAGACCTGATTCAGTCACTGTGATTTCAGGACGTTTTGCATTTTCTTCTAGAAATGCAATGCCTTCAGCAGCAAGTACTTGTGATTCTTGCTCACGACGAGCTTGAATTTCTTCATTGATTTTTTCAAAAGCTGCTTGGATCTCAGGGATCTCAACTTGAAAAGCGCTACCTGCGTACGCATCTTTCATGCCTTCAAACACTGAATTTAGGTTTAAGCCTTCAAAAGGATTAGACTTAAGTTGCTCACCCATTTGTAAGCCAATACCGTAACTTGCTTTTTCAGCATCTGTAGTAAAATTATCTGACATAATGTGTTTTTCACGTTTTGTTAGTTAAAAGACGCGACTATGCTATCACAAAATAAACCCGCTTTGGGGCTAGTTTTTGCTGTGTTTTACTTTAATTAGGCCAACAATATAGGTACTCACTGGTAAACTGCATAAAATTCCAGCAAGTAGCGCTAAAGTGAGTAATCCACTAGCACCAAATAATAAAAATGGAATTACCACAAGCCCAACTAAACCTATAAATACTGAGCCAATAACTGGCCAAAATTTATCGTATTTAGTAATTAAATGAGCCACTAAAATATTAAAACCGAGGGCATAAACAAAGGCGGTAATAACAGGGTTATTTGGTTGCGCATCAAGCGCCATTTTGACTAATAAACTTATTGCACTTTGATAACAATAAGCAAACACAATCCATAATAAAACGTGTTTAATTAATTGCTGTGAGGTTGAAAGGTTAGTTGATTTTGACATACAAGTTCCACAAAGCAAAAAACCGCCAATAAGGCGGTTTTTTTAAATAATGGTGGAGAGATAGGGATTTGAACCCTAGATGGGCTATAAACCCATGCCGGTTTTCAAGACCGGTGCATTCGACCACTCTGCCATCTCTCCGCACGGCGCGAATAATAGGGGTAAATGACAAACTTGTAAAGGCTTAAAAGCATAAAATCGTTAAAAATAATTTTATGCTTAAAATTAAAGCAATCTATTAAAATACCAACTGTTATTAATTTAGCGACTGCTAAATTTAACAAAGGAGTTTATTTTAGTAATATTGCTTTGGCCTGCGTGCAATCCAAGAACAAAGCAAACACACAAATAAACTTAAAGTTAAAAATGTTGCACTTTGAAATATTAAATCAAATCGATTTAAATCATCACTAGGCACTACTACAACCAAAAATGCAGGCAATACGGTGAGCAATAACACATAACAACATATTTTAAATGCACGACCAAAGTCATAGCGTTTAGATTGTTGCATCCACCAGGTTAAAACAACTAACACACCCATTGATGAGGCAACAATAAAATGTGCTTTACTGGTACTCATTGCAACATAAAGGGTTATAAAAGCACCTATGGCGCCCCAAAAAGACCAAGCCAGCCAACTTTCTTTTTCACGTAAAAATAAATTTCCCATTAATTTCGTCTTCTTTATCTTTGTTTTTATTAAGACTTTCCATACTTTATCAAAAAACAATCGATTAAAAAACAAACTGCAGAAGGAGTTTTATAGATTACGCATCCTAGCACTTCTCACAGCTAAACTACTTAACCTGAACTCTGGTTAAGGTATTTACTAACACATTTAATAATAATGATATTTAAACTTATTTTCTCTAGCGTTGAAAATAGCTGCTAGAGATAGATTTATTATCAAGAGTTCTGGTTACTTACACATCCACTCTAACATACAAGCGTTAATGGTGTATGAGTATAAGTAGGGCAAAAAGTTCATCTTATTTTATAAGTAGCTGAAAAAATCAACAGCTTTATGACGAGGCGACTTTTTACAATCAACAGCCGGTGTGCCTAAATACAAATAGCCCACTATTTCGTCTTGCTCATTTAATTTTAATGCCTGTTTAACTGCAGGGCTTTGCGCAAAAAAACCAGTTCGCCAAATACCACTAAGCCCTTGTGCAAAAGCCGCTTGTTGCATAGCAAATACGCTACACCCTGCGCTTTGTATTTGCTCAATTCGCGGAACTTTTGGGTGTTCTTGATACTTTGCTATAGCAATAATAATCATAGGCGCGCGCAACGGGTGCTCTTTTGTGCGCTCAATCATTTTTTCGGCTTGTTGCTCTGCAATTGCACTTTGCTGAAAAATGTCGCCTAATTTATGGCGCGCATCACCCTCTACAACAATAAATTGCCAAGGTGCAATACAACCATGGTCGGGAACACGTAGCGCGGCTTGCTGGATCACCGCGAGTTGTTCTTCATTTGGGCCTGGCTCTGTTAATTTGGCGTCAGATTGACGGGTCAATAATAATTCAATCGCGTTCATAACCATCTCTCAAAATAAAAGCTAGCATAGCATTGATTTAACATAGAAAAATAAAGCGCTGTAATATCAGTGCTTATTTTAGCGAGAATAATAGATAAACAGCCTAAGCTGTATATTAACAGGCGGGATAAACTTATACCCCGCCTAAATAGCGGGGTATAGTATGCAGTAGCCAATTGGTTATAACAAGTTAGACTAGCCTATTGGCTAAGCCAAAATGTTATATTTCTCTGGCAATTTGCAGCGCTTCATAAATAGCACGTTTAGCATCAATTGCGGTGGCAAGCTTAGCGCCCCCAATAACATGCACTTTGGCGTTGTCGCTTTGCTTTGCCAATACTTCATTATTAGAAACCTGACCAATACAGGCAATCACAGTATCTACTGCTAATACTTGCTTATCTCCTGCAACCGTAATGGTTAAACCATTTTTATCAAAACTATGATACTGACAATCAGCAATTTGTTTAACGCTATGTTGTTTAGCTACTTGGCGATGGATCCAGCCTGTTGTTTTACCCAAATCACTACCAAAGCGACCTGCACTGCGTTTTAACATATACAGTTGGCGATCATCTTTATGGGGTTTAGGTTCGCACTCAATACCCCACTGGCTTTTAAAGTCACTAATACTTTGCGACTTTTGCTCGCTTAAAAATGCCACCATATCAAACCCGATTCCACCGGCGCCTAATATAGCAATTGACTTACCTAACTCTACTTCACCACGAATAACTTCATCGTAGGCAAATACGCGTTTACCATCACTGCATTCAATACTTGCCTCACGCGGCCTTACCCCTGTGGCAAATACAATGTCATCATAGTGTGCAAGCATGCTGTCGTTGTATGCTTTACCTAACTCAACCGTTACGTTTAAACGTTCAAGCTCATTAGTGTAATACGCTAAGGTATGATTAAAGTCTTCTTTCCCAGGTATTTGCATGGCTAAATTGAATTGCCCACCCATTTGCATTTTTTGATCTATCAGCGTTACCGTATGGCCTTTTTCTGCCAAATAACAACTTGATGATAAACCCGCAGGCCCTGCACCAACTACTAATACCTTTTTAGCTTTAGTCGTTTTTTCTAGTGGGTAGTCGAGCTCAAAAGCCGCTTGTGGGTTAACTAAACAAGTAGCACGCTTGCCTTTAAATACGTGATCCAGACACCCTTGGTTACACCCTATACAAATATTAATATGCTTTGATAACTGATTATTATATTTATTAAAAAACTCCGGATCAGCCAGTAATGGCCGCGCCATCGAAATTAAGTCGGCATCGCCTGCGTTTAGTATTTCGTTAGCTATTTCTGGGGTGTTAATACGGTTTACCGCGATAACGGGTACTTTAATTACATCTTTTAAGCGTTTTGATGCTTCTTTAAACGCCCCAGGCGGAACCATACTTGCAATTGTAGGAACTCGCGCTTCGTGCCACCCTATTCCTGTATTAAAAATATCAACACCCGCTTTTTCAAGTTCAAGCGCTTGAATAGTTACTTCGTCAGGGGTAGAACCATTAGGAATTAAATCCATTACCGACAGTCTAAAAATAATTAAAAACTGCTCCGATACCTTAGCCCTAACCGCTTTAACTATTTCAACGGCTAAACGCATTCTATTTTCTAAACTGCCACCAAACTCATCATTTCGTTTATTCGTATGCGGTGCCATAAACTCATTAATTAAATACCCTTCAGAGCCCATTACTTCTACGCCATCGTAGCCTGCTTTTTCAGCCATGTAGGCTGAATGTGCAAAGTCTTTAATAGTTTTTTTAATTGAGCTTAACGACATTGCCTTTGGCTTATAAGGACTTATAGGTGCTTTAATTGCGCTCGGAGCTTGATTAAAAGGGTGATACGCATAACGCCCGGCATGAAGTAGTTGCAAACATATTTTACCACCATGCTTGTGTACTGCATTGGTGTAAGCACGATGTTTAAAAACATCGTAATAGCTATTAAAGGATGACGAAATAGGCGTTAATTTACCACGCAAATTTGGGCTATAGCCCCCGGTAATTAACATGGCAGTACCACCTTTAGCACGTGCTTCGTAAAAAGCACGTAGGCGTTTGCGGTTATGCCAACCTTCTTCAAGACCGGTGTGCATTGAGCCCATTACTAAGCGGTTACGTAATTGTGTGTGTTTTAATTGTAATTGTTGTTCTAACATCCTGTGCCCCATTAACTGGTCTAACCTGTATGCATTGATCAATTCTGCTTTAATACCGACCAATAAGCAATATCTGAACTTAGTATTTTAATAAACTGTTGCACATTAGGCTAACAATACCCATTTTTCGGCTATTACAAGCCTACTTTTTTAATTTCAAAAAGTGCAACTGAAGTTTATATTGATAAAAATGTGAATAGCAACAGTGGCATAATTAGCTTTATAAATACTTCGTTACGATTTAGCAGTTAAATTTATTTATATTCTGAGCTAAGATGCTTGTAATGTATTAGTTGTACCAAATTAAGGATCTATTTTGATTGCAAAAGTATTTAAAGGTATTTGGACTGGGATAAATTTTTCTCGTCGTTTAATACTCAACATTTTATTTTTATTACTGGTTATTGTTTTTATTGTGTCTCTTTCAAGTGACGGCGATAAAATAATTGTAGAAAATGGCTCAGTACTTAGACTAAACCTTAACGGCCCTATTGTTGAAGAAAAAACCTATATAGATCCTATTGAAGCAGCAATTAGTGATGCTACTTCAAACGCTGAATCACCGGGTGAAATTTTACTCGATGATATAGTTGAGGTTATTAACGAAGCCGCAAAAGACGACCGTATCAGCGTAATACTCTTAGATTTACAAGAAATGCCAAAAGCGCATTTAAATAAATTAAAACAAATTACCAAGGCACTTGAAGCATTTAAACAAACGGGTAAAAAGGTTATTGCCTCTGGTTATTACTACACTCAAGCTCAATACTACATTGCAGCACATGCAGATGAAGTCGCTATGCACCCTTATGGCAGTGTAGCAATTGAAGGCTTTGGTATGTACCCACTGTACTTTAAAGAAGCACTTGAAAAGTTAAAAGTAACGCAGCATATATTCCGTGTTGGTACGTTTAAATCGGCAGTTGAGCCGTTTATTCGCAATGACATGTCGGATGCAGCTAAAGAAGCTAATCGCGTATGGTTAACTGCACTTTGGAATGAATACAAACAAGATGTTGCTGCAGTACGTCCTTTTGATGAATCAAATTTTGACGAAACTATGGATGTATTTTTAGCAAAAATGACAGCTGCAAATGGCGACGCGGGTCAATATGCGCTAGATAATCAATGGGTCGACACATTAAAAACCAATCAACAAGTTCGCCAACAGTTAATTGATTTAGTTGGCGCTGATGAAAAAGGCAAAACTTTTAAACAAGTTTCATTTCGTCAATATTTAAGCCTAGTTAAGCCCCCTGTTGTATTTGATAACCCAATGACAGAAAAAGTCGCGGTAGTTGTTGCTAGAGGTACAATTGTAGATGGTGAGCGCAAAGCCGGCGAAATTGGCGGCGACTCTACAGCTGCACTACTGCGTAATGCACGTTTAGATGACAAAGTTAAAGCCGTAGTACTGCGCATTGATTCGGGTGGCGGCAGTATGTTTGCCTCTGAAGTTATTCGCGCTGAGGTGTTAGCACTTAAAGCAGCAGGTAAACCTGTTATTGCTTCAATGAGCTCTGTTGCAGCTTCTGGCGGTTATTGGATTGCTTCAGCAGCGAATGAAATTTGGGCTGCGCCAAGCACAATTACCGGCTCTATTGGCGTATTTGGCACCATTATGACCTTTGAAAACACCTTATCTAACCTTGGTGTTTACTCGGATGGCGTGGCAACAACCGACATGGCTGGGTTTTCTATTACTCGCCCGCTTGATGACAAAATGGCGCAAGTAATTCAAATGAGTGTTGAGGAGGCCTACGGACGCTTTTTAGATGTGGTTGCAGATGCACGTAACATGACACCTGAGCAAGTTGATAATATTGCCCAAGGCCGTGTATGGATCGCAGCAAAAGCACAAGAGCTAGGCTTAATCGATAAACTAGGTGATAAGCAAGACGCAATTAAAGCGGCAGCAGCACTTGCTAAACTAAATCATTACGATATTAAAACGATTAAACAAAGCTTGAGCCCGCAACAAAAAATGATTCAAGATATTTTAGGTAATGCGTCGGTTAAATCTATGCTTGGCAGTAACAACGCAACAACCTCGGTGCTTGCAACGCAAGCTAACTTACAAAGTGTGGTTAAGCGTTTAAGTAGTGAAATAGATAACCTTAAAGATTATAACGATCCACAAGGTGTTTATGCGCGCTGTTTAGCTTGCTCTGTAGCACAATAAAAGTGCATCTGCCTTTATAAGCAGTTGTATTTAAAGTTATACTAAGCCCAGTTATTTTACTGGGCTTTTTTTATGAAACGTAAACGCATTTACATCGCTTACACTGGCGGTACAATTGGGATGAAAAAATCGAGTCGCGGCTATATTCCTGCAGAAGGGTTCTTAACTCAGACTGTGGTCAATAATGCAGAATTTAACCGTGAAGAAATGCCACTTTTTGATATTCACGAGTATTGCCCTTTAATTGATTCCTCTGATATGACGCCTGCTCACTGGCAGTTAATAGCAGATGATATAAAAAACAAATATCAAGACTATGATGGCTTTGTTGTCCTCCACGGCACCGACACTATGGCGTATACCGCCGCCGCCTTATCTTTTATGTTTGAAAACTTAACTAAGCCTGTAATCGTTACCGGCTCACAAATTCCCTTGTCGCAATTGCGCTCAGACGGGCAAGTGAATTTACTCAATGCTATGTACTTAGCAGCAAACTACCCTATTGCTGAAGTAAGCTTATTTTTTAATAATCAGTTGTTTCGTGGTAATCGAGCCACTAAAGCCCATGCCGATGGATTTGATGCATTTGCCTCACCAAACCTTGAACCTTTAGCGCTTTCAGGTATTAATATTCAACTTATAAAAGGCCAATTAAGCCCCTATGTTGAAAACGATTTACAAGTAACCCCCATTACAACGCAGCCTATTGGTGTGCTGCATTTATATCCGGGCATTAGTACCGAGGTTGTGAAAAGCTTAGTAAACGGTAGCATTAAAGCATTGGTATTATTAAGTTTTGGCGTGGGCAACGCACCACAAGATCCTGAATTTTTAACTATTTTAGAGCAAGCCAGCAAGCGCGGCGTTATTATTATAAATTTAACCCAATGCATAAAAGGTCATGTAAATATGGGCGGCTATGCAACGGGTAACGCGCTCCTTAATATAGGTGTGATCAGTGGTTACGATATGACATTAGAGGCTTGCTTAACTAAGCTGCATTACTTATTAAGTCAAAACCTTGAAGTAGAGACAATTCGTCACTTAATGCAAGACAATTTACGCGGTGAGTTAACCCGTTAATTTAGCGGACTTAAATTAAAAAAGCACGCTAAATTTAGCGTGCTTTTTTGTCGTTTTAATAATTAACCTGCACTCTGGTTAAGAGATTTACTAACGTATTGAATCATAATTATATTTTATTTTCTCTAGCCAGAGGTTTTCAGTGAAAACAAGGCGAATTTACGCGTCAATCGCTGGCCTAGTGCAAGTAAATTCAACGCAGTTAGCGCTGAAAATAGCTACTTGAGATAAGTTTTTTATCCGCAGTTCAGGTTGATTAACGTACTTTCGCGTCAATCTCAACTAGGTCTGTTAAATGACACACTTCACCTGTATGGGTTTTAACCCCATGCTCACCAAAGTAATCACGCTGGGCTTGTACTAAATGCCCATTACTTGGAGTGGTTAATGTAGCAAAGTAAGTTTGCGATGAGCTAAGCACCGGAAACGCTAAGCCTGTCATCATTGCTTGGCCTGTTATTTTACGCAGTGCAAATACTTCTTTATCAAGGGTGTCAATAAATTCAACGCCTTGTGCAACACTATCTAAATAATCAGCACGAATAATACAACCCGCACGCCATGTTTGCAGTGTTTTAGACAAATCTACTTTCCACTGATGCGTACGCGACGCGCCTTTAATTAAAGCCAAACCTTGGCGATAAGCAAGTAAGCTCGCTAAGGTAAATGCATCTTTAAGCTCAACTAAGTCAATTTCAACTTTAGTGGTTGCTCTATCGGCGTAAGTCATCTCTTGTGCAGCAGTTGTGTCATAAACATTCGTTAAATGACGTGCTTGCACTGCAGCTACTAAAGACGGTACTGCAATACCAAGCTCTAATGCATTTTGCGCAGTCCATAAACCTGTGCCTTTAGCACCCACTTTATTATCAATTAAGTCCACAAGTGGTACATTATTTTGATTTTCAAGTGACAATATGTGGCTAGAAATAGACAATAAGTAGCTGTTTAAATGCTCTTGCGACCATTCGTCAAAAATTTCTGCTACTTCTTTAGGTGAACGCCCAGTGCCATGACGCAGCAATTGATACACTTCAGCAATAAGTTGCATTAGCGCATATTCAATGCCGTTATGAACCATTTTTACAAAGTGACCACTGGCTGATTGGCCCACACGAGCGAAACACGATTCACCCTTATAACTTGCAGCAACCTTTGTAAACCATGGCTCGACACGCTCCCAACCACCTTCAGATCCACTTGCCATCATTGCAGGACCATGACGAGCACCTTCTGCGCCGCCTGAAATCCCCATAGTGGCAAACTCAAATTTATTTTGGTATTTAAGCTTGCGGTTAATACCGTCTTTATAATTACTGTTACCACAGTCAACTATAATATCGCTGCACTGTACGCCTGCTTCTATGAGTTCACTGCATACAGCATCAACCAACTCGCCCGCAGGAACAAGCAACAAAATAGAACGCGGTGCTTCTAAACGTCTAACCATGTCTCCTAAATCAGAAACAATGTGCAGCTTATCAGCTAAACCTTCTGACTTAGCGCAGCTCAATAACTCTTCACCCGCATGGGGGTTTTTGTCATAAGCGACCAGCGTTATGCCCTTTTCAATTAAGTTTAGGGCAAGGTTTTTCCCCATAACGCCTAACCCTACTAATGCAACTTGCATTTAGTGCCCTCCTCGGTAACAACTAATTGGTTAGTTAATTTAAATAAATACTTTGGCACGTGTATTATATCATGAGCAAAAAAATATACTTTTATCACAATGTAATTATATCAAACAACAGCGGACTCAGGGGGAGAAATAGTCGCTAGATTAAAAATTTATAGATCATTGACGCCCCCTGACACCGGTGTCATAATGATCGCACATTCATTTTGTATATAATAGTGGCAATACAATAAAAATTGCCCATAACTAAAACTTTACCTGCTAATGGTAACTGCTTTATAAAACAAAATAACCGTCAATCTGCTTAAAATTAAGCATACAGGAGAATTAAATGCTAAGACGCACAAAAATAGTCGCGACACTAGGGCCTGCTACTGATAGAGATAACAACTTAGAAAAAATTATTTGCGCAGGTGCAAATGTCGTACGTTTAAACTTCTCGCACGGTGTGGCACAAGATCATAAAGACCGCGCCCAAGCGGTACGCGAAATTGCTAAACGCTTAGGTAAACATATTGCTATTCTTGCTGACTTACAAGGCCCTAAAATTCGTGTTTCTACCTTTAAAGAAGGTAAAGTAACCCTAGCTGTTGGTGCCAAATTTACCCTTGATGCAAAAATGGAGTTAGGCGAAGGCGATATTAACGCTGTTGGTATAGATTACAAAGAACTACCTAACGATGTAAGCGCTAATGATTTACTGCTGTTAAACGATGGCCTTATTCAGCTACGCGTTAACGAAGTTGTTGGCCACTTAGTACATTGTACTGTAACTGTTGGCGGTGTTTTATCTAACAATAAAGGGATTAACCGTTTAGGCGGCGGCTTAACTGCGCCGGCATTTACAGAAAAAGACAAAGAAGACCTACTTACAGCTGCAGAAATTGACGTTGACTATATAGCCGTTTCATTCCCACGCAGTGGCGATGATATGCGCTACGTACGCTCACTGGCTGAAGCCGCAGGTTCAAAAGCGCAGTTATTGGCAAAAATTGAACGTGCAGAAGCCGTTGAAACACAAGAAGCCGTTGATGATATTATTCTTGCGTCTGATGCGGTCATGGTTGCCCGCGGTGATTTAGGTGTTGAAATTGGTGATGCCGCGCTAATGGGCAAGCAAAAACTCATTATTCGCCGTGCGCGCTCATTAAACCGTACCGTTATTACTGCGACGCAAATGATGGAGTCGATGATCGACAATCCAATGCCAACACGTGCTGAAGTAATGGATGTTGCCAACGCAGTGCTTGATGGTACTGATGCCGTAATGCTTTCGGCTGAAACAGCCGCGGGGGATTATCCTGAAGAAACCGTTGCAACTATGGCGCGAGTTTGTTTAGGTGCTGAGTCGCAAAAAGAAACGCATGTTTCTAAACATCGTTTAGACAGTCGTTTTTCAAGTAATGCAGAATCTATCGCCCTTTCGGCTATGTATGCAGCAAACCACTTAGATTCAGTAAAAGCAATTGTTACCTTAACTGAATCAGGTAGTACGGCTAAGTTAATGTCGCGTATTAGCTCAGGTTTACCTATTTACTCGTTATCTCGCCATGCCAGTACACTAGGACAAACTGCGCTATACCGTGGTGTTTATCCAGTATTTTTTGATTCTACTAAAACTGAAAAAGACGGCATGGTTAAAGCGGCACTTGCAACACTTGTTGAACAAGGTGCTTTAGAGTCTGGTGATACAGTTATTATTACTCACGGTGACTCTATGGAAACTGTGGGCGCAACTAACACCATGAAAATTGTTACTGTAAGCTAATATTTAATACAGTAACTTAAATACAAAAAGCGAGCTAAGCTCGCTTTTTTTGTATCTACTCTGCAATCACTAACTGAAATATTAACTCGCTAATGCTGCTTTTACTTTATCGCGGTAGCTACGGCTTACTTTAAGCTCTTGACCGTTTTCAAGTACTAATAAATATTCACCACTTACTTGAGTGACCAATTTACTGATTTGTTTAGTATTTACAATTGCACTGCGATGCACGCGTACAAACAACTGCGGATCAAGCTCTTGTTCAAGCTCTTTCATGGTTTTACGTAATATATGCGTTTGCCCATCTTGGCAATGTAGGCACATATAATCACCCGCAGCATCAACCCATTGAATAGTAACAACTGGCACACGAATTATTTCGCCCTGCTCTTTTACGGCAAGCGACTCTGGGTAACGTCTATCCGTTAATGTGTCGCCTGTGGCTAATTTTTTAAGTATTTCTTCGCAATTATTACCTGTGATCCCAGCGACAAAGCTTGCTAGTTTTTTCTTATGGGCGTTGTCTTGCTGCGTTTTTAAATAAGTATGCACTTTTTCTACCGCCTGCTTAAGTCTGTTGTCATCAACGGGTTTTAAAATGTAATCTAAAGCATGTATTTCAAATGCTTTAACTGCAAACTGATCAAAAGCAGTAACAAAAACAATAGCTGGTAATACTCGTGTACTTTCGCTTAACGCGCGTGCAACTTCAAAACCGTTCATACCAGGCATTTGAATATCTAAAAAAATGAGATCTATTTTTTGACTTTTACATATTTCAATCGCATCGGCACCGGAGCTACATTGTTTGATCACTTCAATGTCAGCAAACTCTTCAAGCCTTACAGCTAAGCCCCTACGTGCTAACGGCTCATCATCAACTATAAGTGTTTTTATTTTTATCATTACTTTACTGCCTTCTCAAACGGTACTCGCAGATTAACTTTTAATCCACTTGGCGTATTATGCGATAATACAAACGAATAATTATTTTCGTAGAGCGTTTTTAATCTATCCTTGGTATTTGCAACGCCTACACCTTGAGCATTTACCAACTGACCATTAACTAGTTCTGTTCCTGGTCCATTATCACCTACTTCAAGTAATAATTCATTAGCAAACACTTGCGCCTTAATATCTATTACACCGCCCTCTACTAAGTGTGCAATTGCATACTTAATCGCATTTTCTATAATAGGTTGTAAAATCAAGCTCGGCACTAATGCCTGCTTTGCTTGCTCACTAATTTCTATATTTACTTTTAAGCGTTCATCAAACCGCACTCGCTCTATTTCTAAATAAAGCATTAAGGCATGTAACTCTTGCTCTAGCGGCACTTTTTTAATTGGATCTGTATTAAGTGTATAACGTAAAAAGTCGCTTAATTTTGACACCATTAAATTAGCATCTTTGTTCTCTTTTACCAAAATTAATGTAGAAATAGCATTGAGGGTATTAAATAAAAAGTGCGGATTTAACTGATACCTAAGCATTTTTAATTGAGCTTCGTGCGCCATGGTAGTGGCTTTTAGTGCTTTTTGACGCTCACTTTGTAATAGCTGGTAATACTTAACGCCAAAGTATAAACCACTCCAACATAAAATTATGTATACCGAATCTAAGCCTTGCTGTAGGTAGTAAAACCATTCTTCTGGCCGATAGCCATGGCGGTATATTTCCCATAAATTAAATTTTTGTACCACAGCCCATAAAGTGCCCGTAATATAGGACGCGCTAAATACAACCAGCATTAATACCCAAGGTGAAGCATGCCAAATTTTTCGGTAAATATAGCGCAGCGGCACTGTCATTAAACAGCCTGCGTAGGCATTTAATAAAATAACAAATACGTAAATATCGCGCATTTCAAATACTTTAGAGCCGATATAATTTACCAAGGCGTAACCAATCCAGCCTGCTACTTGCAAGAGCCAAAAAAAACGCTGTCTGTTATCAATCAAAGATTGCCAATTCAAAATAAATTATTACCCTATGTATTTGTCACTATTATATCGAGTTATGTAAACGCTTAGCACTACCAACCATCTTGCTTTTTAAGAGCCTTGCCGCAAACAGGTATTGATCGCATCTATTGTTACGCATAAAAAAGCGAAAGGAATAAACCTTTCGCTTTTAACGTATTTATTTACTAAATTATTGCTTAATTTAAATTAAGCAAGCTTATCAGATACCACTTTATAGGTTGGGTCTTCAATTACATTAACTTGAACTAAATCGCGTGCTTTATGCAGCAGTTGCGTACAGTCTTTACTTAAGTGTCGTAGGTGTAATTTTTTGCCTGCTTTTTTATATTTATCAGCTAAGCTGTCAATTGCCTCAATGGCACTGTGATCGGCCACACGACTATATTTAAATTCAATAATAATATCGTTAGGATCGTTCTTTACATCGAATAATTCAACAAAGTTTTTAACCGAACCAAAAAACAGCGGTCCATGTAATTCATATACTTTAGCACCTTGTTCATCAATATAGTTGGTTGTGTATATATGCTTTGCATGCTGCCAAGCAAATACCAATGCCGATACAATCACACCCACACACACTGCAATGGCTAAGTCGGTAATAACGGTAACACCCGACACTAATACAATTACAAATGCATCAGACAGTGGTACACGCTTCATCATTTTAAAGCTTGCCCATTCAAAAGTACCCAACACCACCATAAACATCACACCAACCAAAGCAGCCAGTGGGATCATTTCAATTAAACCTGAGGCAAAAATAATAAACGCAAGTAATATTAGCGCAGCACTAATGCCCGATAAACGCGAACGCCCACCTGAGTTAATATTGATCATTGACTGACCTATCATGGCACAACCGCCCATAGCACCAAACATGCCACAGGTAATATTTGCAGCGCCTTGGCCTATACATTCTTTGTTACTATGCCCACGCGTTTCTGTTATTTCGTCAATTAGGCTCAGCGTTAATAAAGACTCAATTAAACCAATTGCCGCTAAAATAAGTGCATAAGGAAAAATAATAATAAAAGTATCTAGGGTAAATGGCACCATAGGAATATGAAATTCAGGTAAACCGCCAGCAATCGTTACCGCTTCATCGCCGGTCATCCCTTTTAGGAAATCAAGTACAGTGTGCGCTTCTAAATCAAAGCCAATAACCAAGGCTGTAACTGTTACAATAGCAACTAACGACGATGGGATTGCTGTAGTTAATTTAGGTAAAAAATGAATGATAGCCATGGTTAGTGCCACTAACCCCAACATAATATACAGAGGATTCCCTGTCATCCATTGCTGACCGCCCATGCCATCGGGAACTTTAAACTGCCCCAACTGAGCTAAAAATATAACTATGGCTAAGCCGTTCACAAAGCCAAGCATTACCGGATGCGGCACCATACGAATAAACTTTCCGAGCTTAAAAACTCCAGCCAGTATTTGCAGTATGCCCATTAGCAGCACAGTGGCAAATAAATATTCAACCCCATGATCAAATACTAAACTTACCATAACAACAGCTAAGGCACCGGTTGCGCCAGAAATCATGCCAGGGCGACCACCGAAAATAGCCGTAATTAAACCAACGATAAACGCGGCATAGAGCCCAACTAAAGGTTCTACATTTGCAACAAAGGCAAACGCAACAGCTTCTGGGACCAAGGCTAATGCCACGGTTAATCCAGATAGGATATCGTTTTTAGCAGAGCTTGGCGCTTTGCTGAGTAAGTTAAACATTGAGTTCCTCAAGTGTTTTCATAGACGGGTAACAAAAAAAGCGCTGAATTCTATCAAAAAAGCGCCCAGTTAACAATTGTCAGTAGGGCATTAACGCTAAGCAATAAGTACTTAGCGTTAATAGATATTTGGTTACAGAGGTAGAGCGGTACTGCGTTTAACGCAAGTCATGGTCACATTAGAATGTACTTCTTGAACGTACTCTAAGCTAAGCAAGTTATCACGTACAAAGTGCTCATAGCCCTCAATACCTTGTGAAATAATACGCAGCATAAAGTCCATGGTGCCTGCCATAGTGTAACATTCCGTTACTTGATCGTAACTCAATATTAGTTTTTCAAATTCAGCAAGATTCTTTTTACCATGGTTCGATAAACGCACGTGAGCATAAACCAGCATATCAAAGCCCAGCTTTTTCTCATCTAAAAGTGCAACTTTACTTTTTATGTAACCATCTTGCTCTAGCTTAGCAATACGGCGCCAACAAGGAGATTGCGACAAACCTACTTTATCTGCTATTTCAGCGGTTGATAAACTAGCATCTTGCTGCAAAAGTGCCAAAATTTGGCGATCTACGTGATTTAGAGACATTTTATTTCTTATTTATCAGATAAACTGGCTAAATTATACATGTGTTTTAAAAAACAGTCTGCTTGTTTTTGGCAAAAAAATTATTTACTCAGCATTAACCAAACTGCCCACTTATAAAAGGATTGTTCTGTTTTTCGTAGCCTACGTTCGTATCGCTGCCATGCCCTGCAAGTATGCGGGTATTATCGGGGAGCGTCATTATTTGCGTTTTAATTGAGGTAATTAACTGCTGAGCATCTCCTTTTGGGAAATCCGTGCGCCCTACTGAGCCTTTAAATATTACATCACCCACAATAACACACTGCTGTTGTGGCTGATAAAACACCACATGACCAGGAGTATGCCCAGGGCAATGCCTTACGATAAAGCTCAACTCACCAACGCGTATTATATCGTCGTGTGCTAGCCACTCATCTGGATAAAAAGCAGTAACCACTGCAAAACCAAACATTTGTGCTTGCATTGGTAAATTTTCAAACCAAAAGTGCTCATCTTTATGTGGGCCAATTATTTTTACGCTATAGGTATTACGCAAGGCATCAGCCGCACCAACATGATCTAAATGGCCATGCGTTAACCAAATTGCTGTTAACGTTAAATCGTGCTGTTTTAATGCCGCCACAATTTTGTTGTAATCGCCACCTGGGTCTACTACCACAGCTTGTTTGCTTTGCGAGCATGCAATAATGCGACAGTTTTGTGCAAAAGCAGTAACGGGTATTGTAATTATATGCATCTTAAATTTCTTTATCTTTTTGCTCAGCAAGTACAATGTCTTCTTCAAAAGACATTAATATTGGATATTTTAAATAAGCTTGATCGTAAAATGGGCTCTGCTCATATAACCAATTTAAGCGCGCATCAGCATCTTTGGCAAATACCTTATCGTCATTAATCTTTTTATCGAACGCGAGCGCTAATTTAGGATTATTTTTGAGCATTTGGCGGGCATAAGGAATTAATGCATAGTTTTCCATGTACTCAGTACGCTGAAAAATAGTATTAAATTCGCCCCACGCAAAAAATGAGTCAGGCGCTTCGGGGTGTAATAAATGCACCGCCAACTCGCCTGCTTTTTGCTGCGTGTTCACTTGATACCAGCCATTTAAATCAACATTAATTGCAGCAACATAATCAAAGTTTGCCGAGACTCTAAATCGCCCTTCAAAGGGGGCTTTATCAAAAGTGTAATCTTTTACTTTCGCTACTTTTAATGGTTGAGTATTTACCCCTTCAAGCTGAGTAAGCTCCACACCATGCAATTTAAGTTTTGCTACAAGGTCGCTATACACTGGCGGAATAAAGAATGCTTTAGGTACTTCAACTGTATGCAGCACCTCTTTTTGCCAATAAATAGGAAGATTAGTGTAGTCTTGCTTATTACCTAAATATTTAACTTCTACTTGTCCAGAAAGTGCATTTTGTTCTCGCGCGTAACTTATGCCTTTAAATTCTATTTCGTTTGCTTGCTCAGCATAGCCGCGCTTAACACTAAGTTGCTTAGGAATAAATGCTTGCTCTTTTTTTACCGCAGCTAATAATTCATTACTATGCTCAGCAAGCGCACTTATTGCGCCATCTAAAAACACATACGTCCCCAAAACTCGTTGTTTATAGGGTTTTAATGAATGGTTTTCAACGAGAATGGTCGGTAATGACTTTAAGTCTCCCCAGCCGTTAGAGTATCTTGGCGTAGCCACCCAACCCGCTAGGCCACTTTTAAACTCGCGCTTGTCCATAACAAATACCAGTGGTCCTGGTATATGTCCTTGCGATACCAGCTTTTCATCTATTAAAGGTTTAAAAAGTTGATTGAGTGTATCTGATACCGCCGGCGACTCGCTAGCAAACACCGGATTGTAGCCATAGGTTACATCGTATTGATAATCTGCACCGTCGGTTACATGTACATCAATATACAAATTAGGGTTGTAGTCGTTAATTACTTTTAAAACACTTTTAATTTCTGGTGTATCGAGTTTAGTAAAATCACGATTTAAATTTAGATTATTGCCATTGGTTCTAAAGCCCATTTTTACCGGACCGCGCTGATTAATACGGTTAAATGCACTACTGCGCTCGTGGCCATCTACGTTTAAAATAGGAATAAATAAAATATTAACGTTTTTTAATATATCGCGGCGCTTACCTGTTGCTATATCTCTGAGCAACATAAACATGGCATCTTTACCGTCAATTTCTCCGCCATGAATACCGGCTTGAACAAAAATGGTTGGTTTAGTATCGTTTGCTATTTGACTGGCTTGAAAATACCCTTGCTCGCTGGCAATCAACATTTTTATAGCCCGTTGGCTATTGCTGTAACCAATTGTTTGAGCTTTAAATTGCGTTGGGTTCGCAGCAACCAGTCTGTCTACAAAGGCCATCGTCTCGGCATAACTTGGTGATGCTTCACCAGAGGATAGTTCAAAGTCAGTGGTCAGCGGACCTGCTTTTTGCATTAGGGATATGCTTTGCCCTTGCCATGGCAACAAAGGAGGTAAATGGCTGTCATACGCCACACTAGCTGATAAAACCAATAAACTTGCAAACATAAAATTCTCTAACAAACGCCTTAATTAAATAAATTATATCAATTAAACATTTTTATATGATGAAAGTGCGGTGATTCAACAAAAAAAAGCAGCCAATAACATTTAGCACTTTGTTTGTGTTTAGCGAATTATTAAGGGGAACAATAAATTTACTAAAATTCAATATACTATGCAGTTTATACTAATGATAAAAGCAAACTGCGGAATAATTACTATACGCCGAACACAAAAAAAGGAGCCATAGGCTCCTTTTTAATACTTATATAAAAAAGCTTAAGCGACCGCTAGGCCTTCTTTTGCTTTTTCAACAAGCGCTGCGAATGCAACTTGGTCATAAACAGCGATATCTGCAAGGATCTTACGATCGATTTCTACAGATGTCTTTTTAAGACCACTGATAAAACGGCTGTAAGACAGACCATTTTGACGTGAAGCAGCATTGATACGTGCAATCCATAATTGACGGAAAGTACGTTTCTTCGCACGACGGTCACGGTAAGCGTATTGACCCGCTTTAGTAACAGCCTGGAAAGCTACACGGTAAACACGTGAACGTGCTCCGTAATAACCTTTTGCTTGTTTTAAAACTTTTTTGTGACGTGCACGTGCGACAACGCCGCGTTTAACTCTTGCCATTTCTAAAAACCCCTATTAAGCGAACGGTAACATACGTGAAACTAGACCATGGTCATTTTTATGAACCATCATCTTAGGACGTAGGTGTAACTTACGCTTAGAAGTTTTCTTAGTCAGAATATGACGAAGATGCGCTTGTTTACGCTTGAAACCGCCAGAAGCAGTCTTTTTGAAACGCTTAGCTGCGCCTCTGTGACTTTTTAGCTTATAAGCCATTGCAATAACTCCAAATTGTATTGCATTTAAATTAGTAAGCAGGCGTGAGATATATTGCTATAGCTCCACTTTCAGGCCTAACTTACTGCCATGTTCCGGTGAAAACCCAGCATAAATGCTGCAATCTTACTTTAAAACCGGTTAACTCAGGTGAATATTTACATATTACTTGCAGACCTGAGCTATTTTCGGTGCGTATTATCGCTTAAAAATTATTTTTTAGCAACAGGCGCCATCATCATAACCATTTGGCGACCTTCAACGCGATTAGGGAAAGACTCAACAACTGCAAGCTCCTCCAAATCGCCTTTGATACGGTTTAATAATTCTATACCAATTTCTTGGTGAGCCATTTCACGACCACGGAAGCGAATCGTAATTTTAGCTTTATCGCCAGCTTCTAAGAACTTACGTAAGTTGCGCAGCTTAACCTGATAATCACCTTCATCCGTACCAGGACGGAATTTGATTTCTTTTATCTGGATTTGCTTTTGCTTCTTCTTCTGCTCTTTTAGTTCTTTGCTTTTTTCAAAGATGAACTTACCGTAGTCCATGATTCTACAAACAGGCGGCTCAGCGTTCGGGCTAATCTCTACAAGATCAACACCCGCTGCATCAGCCATAGTTTGCGCGTCTTTTAATGACTGAATTCCAGCTTGCTCGCCGTCAATGTCAATTAAGCGAACTTCTTGAGCTGTAATTTCTTCGTTAATACGATTTTTTTGGGCTGTTTGTTGCCCTTTCTTGCCGCCTCTAATAGTACGTTCCTCCAAGAATATCAATAATAGTAAGCGTGTAATTGGCTGTTTGTAAATGCCTTACACGCTCGATTTTTTATTGTCG
Organism: Pseudoalteromonas sp. JB197; assembly: GCF_002332205.1. Lineage (NCBI taxonomy): Bacteria > Pseudomonadati > Pseudomonadota > Gammaproteobacteria > Alteromonadales > Pseudoalteromonadaceae > Pseudoalteromonas > Pseudoalteromonas sp. JB197. The sequence continues at coordinate 1,187,469 of NZ_NRGZ01000001.1, read as the reverse complement.
ACTTTTTATCTCTTCGCTAATTTTAGCTACAAAGTCATCAACATTAAATTTGCCAAGGTCTTCACCTGTGCGGGTACGTACTGCTACTTCTTGTTGTTCAACTTCTTTATCGCCAACAACAAGTAAGTAAGGAATACGCTTAAGTGTATGCTCTCGGATTTTAAAGCCAATCTTCTCATTTCTCAAGTCAGCAGTGGCTCTAATTCCAAGTTTATTTAATTTTTGTACAACTTCTTTAACATAATCGGCTTGTTTATCGGTAATATTCATAATTACCACTTGCTTTGGCGCAAGCCACGTAGGGAATAAACCAGCGTATTCTTCAGTTAAAATACCAATAAAGCGTTCAATAGAACCTAAAATAGCACGATGTATCATAACTGGGGTGCGGCGTTCGTTATTTTCAGCAACATAAGTTGCGCCTAAACGACCCGGTAATGCAAAGTCTAGTTGCACTGTACCACATTGCCACGCTCTGTCTAAACAATCGTACAAAGTAAATTCAATTTTAGGGCCGTAAAATGCGCCTTCACCTGGTAGGTAATCAAATTCAATCTCGTTTAGTTTAAGTGCTTCGGCTAATGCCAGCTCTGCTTTATCCCACATATGGTCTTCACCAATACGTTGCTCTGGACGTGTTGAGAGCTTAACCACGATTTTTTCAAAACCGAATGTTTCATATGTATCATAAACCATCTTAATACACGCTGAAACTTCGTCCATTATCTGCTCTTCGGTACAGAAAATGTGCGCATCATCTTGGGTAAAGCCACGTACACGCATTAAGCCATGTAATGCACCCGATGGCTCGTTACGATGACAACAACCAAACTCAGCCATACGTAGTGGTAAATCGCGGTACGATTTTAAACCTTGATTAAATATTTGTACGTGACCTGGGCAGTTCATTGGTTTAATCGCGTATTCGCGCTTTTCAGATACTGTGGTAAACATAGCATCTGCATATTTTTCCCAATGACCTGATTTTTCCCATAACGAACGATCCATCATCATTGGACCTTTTACTTCTTCGTAATCGTATTCACGTAGCTTTTCACGCACAAAATCTTCAAGCTCACGGTAAATGCTCCAACCATCGTTGTGCCAAAATACCATACCTGGCGCTTCTTCTTGCCAATGCCATAAATCAAGTGCTTTACCAATACGGCGGTGATCGCGCTTTTCAGCTTCTTCAAGGCGTTTTAAATACGCTTTAAGTTGCTTTTTATCGCCCCACGCTGTGCCGTAAATGCGTTGTAACATTTTGTTTTCTGAATCACCACGCCAATATGCACCCGCTACTTTCATTATCTTGAAGTTTTGGCAAAATTTCATGTTAGGTACGTGAGGGCCACGACACATGTCTACATATTCTTCGTGATGATATAACCCTGGACGGTCATCTTTAGCGATGTTTTCATCCAAAATTTCTATTTTGTATGTTTCACCACGCGCTGCAAATACATCGCGTGCTTCTTGCCAGCTTACGGTTTTTTTAACTACATCGTAGTTTGTTTTAGCAAGTTGCAACATACGCTTTTCAATCGCGTCAAGATCATCTTGAGATAACGACTGTTCCATATCAATATCGTAATAAAAGCCGTTATCAATAGTAGGACCAATTGCCATTTTTGCATCTGGGAAAAGCTGTTTAACCGCATGCCCAATTAAGTGTGCACACGAGTGACGAATAATTTCTAAGCCGTCGTCGTCTTTTGCGGTGATGATTTCAAGGCGCGAATCTTCACTTATTAGGTCACATGCATCAACACGCTCGCCATTAACACGGCCAGCAATGGTCGCTTTAGCGAGTCCTGGGCCAATATCGTTGGCAACATCTAGCGTACTTACTGGGTTTTCAAAACTACGTTGACTTCCGTCAGGGAGAGTAATAACTGGCATTATAAATCCTTGCTACAGTGGTGACACCTACAATGTATCACGTGTATTTTTTAAATTAATTAAATGAGAATGACTCGACAACGCTCTTACGAATAAGCATTGACTATTTTTCGCCAAATTTGGCTAATGTAGATGCTGAGTCTGCTCAACTACAAAAAAGATATTGTCGCGTGCAACGCTACTAATTACAAGTTTAAAGCGGCTAAAACACCTGCTATTTTGTTATAAAGGCTAAATTAATAATGTTTCGGCGCAGATTTTATTGCATCAATATAATAAATCTAATCGCCGTTAAATTTACAACAGACTTAAGTGCTTACTCTCGCAATTTAATGGATGTTGCGTATAATACTGGGTAATTAAGTTATATTAGAGAATAGACATGAGAACATGTGGTGTAGATATTACCGGTAGTGATGTACTACTTTGTATTTTAAGTAAAGATAATGACGTATTTGATATTCGCGACGTGCGCCAAACACGCTTTACCTTAGGTAACGGTAACGACACAGAAGTAATGCGTAAGTTTCAGTTTGATTTTGCCAAGCTAATGCAAGATTACCAAATTGATTCTGTTGCAATACGTCAACGTGCTCCAAAAGGTAAATTTGCTGGTAGTGCTAATGGTTTTAAAATGGAAACCGCGATTCAGCTAATCGAAAACCTTGATGTAAAATTATTTACAACAACCGAAATTAAAGAGCAAGTTAAGCGCAACCCTATCCCTATTGATTTTGAGGATACCGGTCTTAAAAAGTATCAAGAAAATGCTTTTGTAAACGCTTACGTTTATATTATGAAAAAAACTTACCGCAGCGACGAAATGTAACCTCATTTAGTCGTTGCTAAAAGCGCGTACTTACAGTGTAAGGCGCGTTTTTTTTGCTTTATTTTTACTTATTTCATTTTCAGCAACAAACCTAAGACATTAGTCTACCCCCTTTCCCTTTGTCGACAATATATGTTTATTTATCATTCAAGCTATTCATATCTACTGATACGGAGAATGACATGAATGTAACAACAAAAGCGGTTAAAGAAATAGAAAAAATAAACCCTATGCCGCTATTGCAGAGTTATTTTAAAGGAATACAAAGCACCCCATTAACCAAGCAAACCATAGGTGACTACTTCGACAGTATTGTCGACAATACCCCCGACGCATTAGCCGTGGTTGTACACCATCAAAATATACGCTTGAGCTATAAAGAGTTTCAACATCAAGTAAACCAATTAGCAATGGGCTTACTAGCACTGGGTATTAAGCCAGGTGAAAGAGTAGGCATTTGGTCGCCAAATAACATTCAATGGTGTTTAACTCAGTTCGCCACCGCTAAAATTGGCGCAATTATGGTATGTGTAAACCCAGCTTATCGCCCCAGCGAATTACAGTACGCTTTAAACAGGGTTGAGTGCACTACCTTAATTACTGCTTCCGAATTTAAAGGCAGCAACTATCTGCAAATGCTACAAAATTTGGCGCCAGAGCTAGCAGAGTGCGAAAAAGGTCAGCTTAATGCCGCTGCTCTTCCCACGCTTAAAAACGTAATTAGAATTGGTGATGAAGCAAGCCCTGGCATGTTTTCATTCGCTGAAGTAACCGCACTTGCAACTCAAGAACATAAACAGCAGTTAGATTCAGTCGCCGCAACTCTTAATTGCAATCAAGATATCAATATTCAATTTACGTCTGGCACCACTGGCAACCCCAAAGGGGCAACGCTTACCCACAAAAACATTTTAAATAATGCGTTATTTGTTGGTGAAGCCATGCACATTACCAATAAAGATAAAATATGCATACCTGTGCCACTTTATCATTGCTTTGGTATGGTACTTGGCAGTTTAGTCTCTATGAGCAAAGGGGCTACAGCAGTTTATCCTGGGGATGCATTTGATCCGAAAACAACTCTCGAAGTAGTACAAAATGAGGGCTGTACAGCACTGCATGGTGTACCGACCATGTTTATTAGTGAGCTTGAATTAAGTAACTTTAATGAATATGCACGAAGTAGTTATTGCATATGGCCAAACTGAGTGTAGCCCTATTAATAATATTACTGAAACCGACTCATCAATTGAGCGCCAAGTAACCACAGTAGGCCGTGCATTAGCGCATACCGAAGTTAAAATAATTGACGAGCTAGGTAATATTCAACCCGTAGGGCAATCGGGTGAGGTATGTAGTCGCGGTGCAGGTATTATGCGCTGCTACTGGAACGATGAAGAAAAAACCAAAGCGACTATAGATCAAGATGGTTGGCTGCATTCTGGCGACTTAGGGGTAATGGACAGTGAGGGCTTTGTTAGTATTGTTGGCCGCATTAAAGACATGATAATTCGCGGCGGAGAAAACATTTATCCCCGCGAAATAGAAGAAGTGCTTTATACCTACCCAGGTGTTCAAGATGCCGCTATATTTGGTATTAGCGACGAAAAATACGGTGAAGATGTATGCGCCTGGATCCAACCAAAAGAAGATGCGGTTTTAGATGAAGAGCAAATACGGTTATTTTTAAAAGACAAATTGGCTTACTTTAAAGTGCCTCGCCATATTCGTTTTGTTGAAAATTACCCTATGACGGTAACCGGTAAACTGCAAAAGTTTAAAATGCGCGAACAAATGCAAGAAGAGTTAGCAGAAAAAGTATTTTCATAATTATCAACTTTAACAATGCGCAGCCTAAAACAGGCTGCGCTATTATTATAGCAAACGTGCACTAACTAACCTGAGTTCAGGTTAACTATAAATCAAGCATACGCTTTTTTAGCCTTTCTAAGTCAATCGCATTGGAGCGCACGGTGAGTTTAATATGGCTATATTCATATTCTTCTTTAATGACACTCATGGTCGAGCGAATTTCACCCACTATACCTTTGGCGGTGTAAGGAATAATAACCTCTTCTTCAATCATGTCGCTTTGTGCAGTATCAACAATGTACTTATGCAGTTTAGCTATATCAGCAAGGTTACGTGTTGATGTCATCATAGCATCAGGAAATTCAGCCATTAATGCTTGTTGTTGCGCATCGCTAAGTTGGTCTGATTTGTTCAGTACTAATAACTTTTTACTGCCTTGAACACCCACTTCTGCCAATACATTATGCACTACATCAAGTTGTGAGCGAAAAGACGCATCCGATGCATCAACTACATATAACAACAGCGACGCATCATGTGCTTCGGCTAAAGTTGAATGAAATGAAGCAACTAAGTCATGCGGTAGTTTTTTAATAAAACCAACTGTATCTGATACTAATATGCGTGGTTGCGTTATTGGATACAAAGCACGAACTGTGGTGTCCAGAGTAGCAAAAAGTTTATTTTCGCCCTCTACATCACTGCCCGTAATTGCGCGCATCATCGACGATTTACCCGCATTGGTATAACCAATTAAAGCCACTGAAAATAGCTCTGAGCGCTGTTCTCGTCTGTCCATCATTACATCTTGAACATTTACCAGCTCACGCTTTAACTCAGCTAATTGGTCACGTACTTTACGACGGTTAAGCTCAAGCGTTGTCTCACCTGCGCCTTTACCCATTTGGCGTTCTTTATCGCCGGTAGATGTTTCACGCAGACGCGGCGCTACATAATTAAGGCGAGCAATTTCAACTTGTAATTTTGCTGTTTTAGTACGCGCATGGCGGCTAAATATTTCAATAATTATGCCGGTGCGGTCAAATACTTCCACACCTAACTGGTTTTCCACATTACGTAGTTGAGAAGGCGTTAAATCGCAGTCAAACACGACAACATCGGCACAAGCAAAATCTAAACCGTCTGATGGAATTTCTGATGGCATGTCGGATAATGGATCGTCATCAAGAAAATTCTCACCCTCTTTCTCATCTGCAGCAGAACCTTTATTACCAGTAAGGTACGCTATTTCAGCCAGTTTACCTGAACCCAGTACATTTACTTTTTGGGTAGAACTTTGCTTTTGTGATTGTGTACCAACTACTTTAAAGCCAAGAGTGGTAACTAGGCGTGCCAATTCTGCAAGCGACTCAATTGCTTCATCGCCTTTAAAGTGAGGTGTACTAATAGAGATAAGTAATGCGTTAGGAAGTGATGCTTTTGCAGTTAGTTGCATAATTTTTTATGTTAATGCACCGCGAAGTGCAAACCTATTTTCATTCGAAAGTAGCCTGATCCTACGCTGTTATAGCTTGGCTTTATAGCGTTATAACTAACTTAAGCGGTTATTTAAATAAAACACCCCATAAATAGCTAAATTTATGGGGTGTTTTTAAGTACAGGCTCTCACAGCAATAAGCTGCAATTGCTTTAAACTATTTTAGTTAAACTACGCCTTGCTCTATCATTGCATCGGCAACACGGCGAAAACCAGCAATATTAGCGCCAAGTAACAGGTTAGTAGGTTGGCCAAATTCTGCCGCTGTTTCGTTAGCAATATTAAAAATGTTTTTCATTATGTGCTGTAATTTTGCATCCACTTCTTCAAAAGTCCAGCTTTGCATACTGGCATTTTGCGCCATTTCTAATTGGCTGGTTGCAACGCCGCCCGCATTAGCAGCTTTACCTGGGCCGTAAGCTATTTTGGCTTTAATAAAGCAGTCAATCGCGTCTTTGGTCGAAGGCATGTTTGCACCTTCACTCACCAAAATACAGCCATTGCTTAGTAGCGCTTTTGCATCGCCTTGAGTTAACTCATTTTGAGTGGCACACGGGAACGCAGCATCGGCTTTAAAACGCCACACTGCATGCCCATCTTCTGGGTAATCTGCGCGAGCAATATAAGTAGCTTCTGGGTAGCTTTCTTTATATTTGCTTAAACAGCCACGTTGCTGCTCTTTTAATTCTTTAATAAGCGTTAAGTCTATACCCGCGTCATGAAATAGTGTACCGCGAGAGTCACTACAGGTAATTGGTTTTGCATTTAATTGATACAGCTTTTCCATCGCATAAATAGCAACATTACCCGAGCCCGAAATTAAACAACGTTTTCCTGCTAGGCTATCATCGCGGTTTTGTAGCATGTAGTTTGCAAAGTACACTGCGCCGTAGCCAGTTGCTTCTTTACGAACTAACGAGCCACCCCACATTAGGCTTTTACCGGTTAACACACCATCGTAACGCCCTGTTAAACGCTTGTACTGGCCAAACAAATAACCAATTTCGCGTGCGCCAACACCAATATCCCCTGCAGGTACGTCGGTAGTTGGGCCAATGTGGCGGTATAACTCGTTCATAAATGATTGGCAAAAACGCATTATTTCACCGTCTGAGCGCCCTTTTGGATCAAAGTTAGCACCGCCTTTACCACCACCAATAGGTAGGCCGGTTAATGAGTTTTTAAACACTTGCTCAAAACCCAAAAACTTAATAATACTGGCATTAACACTCGGATGAAAACGCAAGCCCCCCTTATATGGGCCCAAGGTAGAGCTAAATTCAATACGATAGCCTTTATTTACTTGAATATTACCTTCGTCGTCAACCCAAGGTACACGAAACATTAGTTGACGCTCTGGCTCTACCATTCTTTCTATAATGGCTTCTTTTTGATAATTTGTAGTTTTTGCAAAAAGAGGTTCTAAAGATTCTAGTACTTCTTCAACAGCTTGATAAAACTCACTTTGCGCGGGGCTAGTTTGCTTTAATTGAGCTATCGTACTATGTATATAATTCATAATTATTCTTCCGTGTAAGCTATTTTTAAAATTTGAGAATTCGGGTAAGTATGATTGAGTTTGTTTTTTGAATATAAATCTATTTTAAAATCATAATTTTCATACACCTTACCATTAGAAAGAGTGGTGTTGCACGTCATTCAAGTTGAATTATTTTACTGTTGTGTAAAAATAAAACAGCGACTAGCCGAATTTTTATTCACTTTAACGATATAAAAATACAGTGCACGGTTACTAAAACCAAACATACAGCTAACAAAGGAGGTAATTACTTGATATTTAAATGATCTCATTCAATTGCTAGTTTATTAAGCGGTATTGAACAATTTTAAAGTAGGCGTGTAACAAGTTGAAATATATTTAACTTAAAAACAACAAAACGCTAAAACAAAGGCTGTTTTAGCGTTTTGAAAGAGTAATGGCTTTACCTTGCTTACTCAGCAGTGCTTTGTGGACGAACCTGCTGTTGTACACCCGTTAAAAATAAACGAAGTACCTGGTTGTTACATACGCGGTAGTGCTTGTTATCTACTTTACGAGAAAACGCGCTTAGCTCATGCTTACTCAAATTAAAGTTAACGAGTGCCAGCGTCGCAATCACATCTTCCGCTTTCATATTTAAAGCAATACGCAGCTTCATAAAAATAATATTGTTATTTAACTTGCTCTCAGGAGCAGGTTGCTCGCCTTCGCGCTTACCACGTTGCGTATTAATAAAACCATTTAAAAAAGTTGCAAACTCTGTATCACTTATTTCAGTGTAAGCTTCTTCGCCTTCTTTAGTTAACCAAGCAATTACTTGCTCTGTAGTAACCGTATGCTCAGCTGCAGCAAAAACATTTACCATAGCGGTGTCGGTTAAATTAAAAGTGTAGCGAATGCGGCGTAAAATATCGTTATTTGTCAAAGTAAATCCCAGAGTAGTAAATGCTAACCCAATGGTTAGTTATTGTTAGCTTGTAAATAAGCGCCCTAGTTTAACAGACTTGCCAATACTGCCCTATTAGTTTTTATTTAGCAGCGCACACGCTACCAATGCCGCTAATTACCCAGCACTTTTGCAGGGTCAACTCTTGTTGCTTGCCACGCCGGATAAATAGTAGCTAACGCCGCTAAAATAAAAGTAACAACAACTGTTACCACAATATCTTGCCACACTAACTTACTGGGTAAAAACTCTATAAAATAAACTCCTTGAAGTGGGTTTGCGCCAAAGAGTTGGCTGAGCCAAGTAAATAATTCGCTAATATTTATTGCCAGTACCACACCAATTAAGCTGCCTAATACCACACCTACAAAAGCTTGCGTTAAACCCTGCATTACAAAGGTAGCTAAAATGGTACTGTCTTTTGCGCCCATGGTTTTTAAAATAGCAATATTGCCTTGTTTTTCGCGTACTTCCATTACCAATGAGGACACAATATTAAAACTTGCCACAGCTATAATTAAAAACACCACAATATAAACTATGGTACGCACCATTTGTATATCTTGGTATAAGCTGCCTTGCGTTCTAAACCAACTAGAAATATATACATAGTCGTCTATGGTTTGCCCTACCCGTAGCGCAATTTGATGCGCAGTAAATACGTCATCAACGCTTAGGCGAATCCCGGTTACTTGGCTTTCATCGTAACCTAATGTTTGCTGCGCTTTATTAAGGTGGATAAATGCAGCTGTGCTGTCTATTGGCCCACCCATTTCAACAATACCTGCAAGTAACAGCGTTACTCGCTTAGGGGCTAATAATGACTGCCCTTGCTGAGCTATTTGAGGAATAAGTAAGGTAATACTATCGCCCACGCTGGCATCGAGCTGGTTAACTATTTGCTTGCCTAAAATAACTTCATCAATGCCAAGCTGGCTCACCAATTTGCCTTTGGTAAATTGATTAATAGCCGACACGCTCCCCTCTAATGAAGGCTCAACCCCGCGTATTTCTACTGCTTTTAATTGGCTTTTAAATTGCGCCATGCCGTTAACTGCAATAAATGGCGCGGCGCCGGTTACATGATCTTGCTGTTGAAGCTGCTCAACTTTTTGTGGCCAATTAGCAATTGGCCTATTAGGCGCTACATATTCAACCTGCGGCACTACGCTTAATAAGCGATGCACTAATTGCTGCTCAAAGCCATTAATTACCGACAGCGCAACTATTAAAACCGCAACGCCCAATAAAATACCCACAGTAGATGCTTTAGCTATAAAGCTTACAAAGCCATTTTTTTCATCTTTATGACCAGAATACGCTCTAAAGCGTTTACTTATAAACGCACTAAGCAACATGTTGCGACTCTTTAATAGTAAGTTTTCCATCATCTAAATAGGCTATTTTACCGAGTTTGTCGGCCAGCTCTAAGTCGTGTGTTACCACCACAAAGCTGGTATTTAAACTTTTATTAAGCTCATTTATTAAGTCGTATATTTTAATCGCGTTCTGTTTATCTAAATTACCGGTTGGCTCATCGGCAAGCACTAATGCCGGTTTAGTAACGAGCGCGCGCGCAATTGCCACTCGTTGGCGCTCACCACCAGACAGTGCCGACGGCTTATGAGAGCTACGATGTGCTAGGCCCACTTTTTCAAGCATTTCTAATGCAGCTACTTTCGCAGCTTTAGCACTTAGTCCTTTAATTAAAAGCGGCATAGCTACATTTTCTACCGCGCTAAATTCCATCAGTAAATGATGAAATTGATAAATAAAGCCTAAGTTTTTATTTCTAAATGCCGCTTGCTCTGTACGGGAGAGCTTAGCCACTTCTTGATTTTTAATTTTAGCACTGCCAGAAGTTGCAGTATCGAGCGTACCGAGTATATGCAATAAGGTACTTTTACCCGAACCAGAGCTGCCCACAATAGCCAGCATTTCACCTTGTTGCAGGGCTAAATCAACCCCTTTTAATACTGCAACTTGGTTACTACCATCTTGATAAACTTTATTTAAATTTTCACAACTAATAACTAAATCATTCATAACGCAATACCTCGGCTGGTTTTACTTTTGCGGCTTTGCGCGCAGGGTAAACAGTGGCTAAAAAGCTCATAGCAATACTCGAACAAGCGATAACAATTAGGCTTGGCACATCAAATTTTACCGGCAACTCTATACCTGCCATCAAATTTAACCCTACTAATGCTAATAACTCATTAATATATAAACTAAGTAATACACCTAAAAATGCCCCTACTGCGGTGCCTATCACGCCATTATAAAGTCCTTGCACCATAAACACTTTTTGTACTTGCGATGGTGTTAAACCCAAGGTTTGTAAAATAGCGACTTCGCCTTGTTTTTCACTTACCATCATCGTTAGCGCAGAGACAATATTAAATACCGCAACCAGCACAATAAGCCCTAATAACATCGACATAATCCGTTTTTCCATTGCTACAGCAGCAAATAATGTGCCTTGGCTGCTGCGCCAATCTGTATAGGTATGATCTTTTAATATTAGTTTGCTGGCCTGTATAAATTCATCCAATGCAAAGGGTTCATACAAAGAAATACTTAAATTAGGTGCAGTGTTTTGATCCAACTTTAATACGCGTTGCAACGACGCACCACTGGTAAAAGCCAGCCCCATGTCAATTTCAGAGCCGGTTTCGTAAATGGCTGCTATTTTAAACAAGCGTTGGCTAGGCATACGCCCAAGCGGTGTATAGGTAGAAGCATTTGGCATAATAACCCGCAGCTTATCTCCCAAACCAACACCTAATTTACGGCTCAGGTAGCGACTAATGGCAATGCTATAGTTTTTATTAAGTACTGTTTGCCAATTTCCTTGTACTATTTTATCGGTAATTTTATAGAGCGAGCCGCCATCGCCATATAAGCCTTGCAGCAACACACCGTGTAAATCTTTATTGGTTTGTAATATAGCTTCACCATGCTGATAAAGGCTTACAGTACTTACATAAGGAGATTGTTCAAGATCTGCTTTTAAACTACTCATTTGCGCTGCAGTACGCTTATTAGCTTGCACTTCAACGTGCGGAATAAGCCCAAGCATATTGGTTTTTAAGCTGCTTTCAAAGCCATTCATTACTGAACTGACAGTAAATAATGCCATTAAGCCAATCGCAATACCGGCAATAGAAAAAAACGAGATAAATGAAATAAACGCATTCCCTTTTGAGGAGCGACTATATCTAAGCCCAATAAACAAACTAACCGGTTGAAACATATTGTTTTTAAACACTTATCCTAAAAATAGTAACTTATAATAACACGAATAATCCGTACTTGGGTATGCTACTAAATGTAATAAATATTTAAAAATCTGATACTTGGCTAGAATAAAAATTAAATGATTAACCCGCTATTAAGCTTTTAGTCCTGCGACTAAATAATCAAGTAGCACCCTTACATTAGTTGCCACAAACTGTCGAGGCGGATACACACCCCATACCCCTTCTTGCAGCGGCTGATAGGATGTTAAAATAGGCACTAACTGCCCTGTTTTTAACTCGTTTTCAATGTAGTAATTAGGGAGCTGAATAATCCCTAAACCTTTTTTAGCGCCATCTACCAACGCCCAGCCACTATTACATTGCAGTCGCCCAGCTATTTTAATATGCTTTTCGCGCCCTCCTTCGTTTACTCGCCAATAACGACTATTCCCCACTAAACATTGATGATTTATTAGCTCACCTAATGTGTGTGGCTCGCCAAATCGGGTTAAATAATCAGGGGCACAACACATAATAAAACGCCGTGCACTTAAGCGCCGTGCTTTTAAGCTCGAGTCTTTTAAATGCCCCAGTCTAATAGCCAGATCAAAACCACCTTCTAATAAGTTTTCTTGCTCATTACTGAGCGTAGCAACGACTTCTACATCGGGGTGGTCGTGCATAAAATTATGCACTATTGGCATAATAAAGCTCTCGCCATACATTACCGGGGCTGTTAGATTAATTTTACCTTTTGGCGTACTTTGCTGTTGCGCTAAACTTTGCGTGGCATCATCCATTGCATGTTGTAAATGCTTTATTTGGTGTAAAAACACCTCACCTTCTTTGGTCAAAACCACTTTACGCGTTGTGCGCGTTAGCAACTGTGTATTTAAGCGTTGTTCAAGCGCACTAACATGGCGGCTAATATGCGCAACCGACAGCCCAATTGCTTTGCCTGCAGCGGTAAAACTACCTTCTTCACCTACCGCTATAAATTCGTCTATTCCATCCCATCGTGCCATTGTTACAGTTCTGAAAAAGTGTTTTCATAAAATTGAGATTATCATTATTTGAGAAACAAATACAATAGCTACATCACCCAAGAAAATTGGGTCTACAATTATTATCTACCCACTACAAAGGATAAGCACATGTCAGAATTTATTAAATCAAAAGCAGCTATTGCTTGGGGTCCTAATCAACCACTTAGTGTTGAAGAAGTTGATGTGATGATGCCTAAAAAAGGCGAAGTAATGGTAAAAATTACCGCTACTGGTGTATGTCATACCGATGCATTTACATTATCGGGTGAAGATCCTGAAGGTATATTCCCTGCAATTTTAGGCCACGAAGGCGCTGGTGTTGTATATGCAATCGGAGAAGGCGTAACCAGCGTAGAAATTGGCGATCATGTTATTCCTTTATACACCGCAGAATGTGGTGAATGTAAAATGTGTACCTCGGGCAAAACTAACCTGTGTTCTGCTGTGCGCGAAACCCAAGGTAAAGGCTTAATGCCAGACGGTACAACACGTTTTTATAAAGACGGTCAGCCAATTTACCACTATATGGGTTGCTCAACTTTCTCTGAGTACACAGTACTGCCAGAAATCTCTTTAGCTAAAGTAAACAAAGAAGCGTCTTTAGAAGAAATATGCTTACTAGGCTGTGGCGTAACAACAGGTATGGGCGCAGTAACAAACACAGCTAAAGTAAAAGCGGGCGACACTGTAGCTATTTTCGGTTTAGGTGGCATAGGTTTATCAGCTATTATTGGCGCAAAAATGGCCGGTGCGAGTCGTATTATCGGTATCGATATAAACAACTCTAAATACGAGTTAGCAACCAAGCTTGGCGCAACCGATTTAATTAATCCAAAAGACTTCGACAAGCCAATTCAAGACGTAATTGTTGAAATGACCGATGGCGGCGTTGACTACTCGTTTGAATGTATTGGTAATGTTGATGTTATGCGCTCAGCACTTGAGTGTTGTCATAAAGGTTGGGGTGAGTCGGTAATTATTGGTGTAGCAGGCGCTGGCCAAGAAATTGCTACTCGTCCATTCCAATTAGTTACTGGGCGTGTATGGCGTGGTAGCGCATTTGGTGGTGTTAAAGGCCGCTCACAACTACCTGAAATTGTAGAACGTTACATGGCTGGCGAGTTTGCACTAAATGACTTTATTACCCACACAATGGGCCTTGAAGACATTAATGATGCATTTGATTTAATGCACGAAGGCAAAAGCATTCGTACCGTTATTCATTACTAAGCAATAAACAAATCGCTTGTATTCACGGTGTGGATATAAGCGGCTTTTGAGGATTATCATGTTAGAAAATATCTCAAGTGTAAAAGTATCCGGTGGCTGGCATAAACAATATACGCACAGCGCTGTAAGCACTCATTGTACTATGCGTTTTGCCGTTTATTTGCCGCCCGGCGCTAGTGAAAGTAATAAAGTACCGGTACTTTATTGGCTTTCAGGTTTAACCTGCACCGACGAAAACTTTATGCAAAAAGCAGGCGCATTCAAAAAAGCAGCTGAGCTAGGTATTGCTATTGTGGCACCCGACACTAGCCCTCGTGGGGATAATGTTCCTAACGAAGACAGCTACGATTTTGCTCAAGGCGCTGGGTTTTATGTTAACGCGACACAAGCCCCTTACAACACTCACTTTAATATGTACGACTACGTAGTGAATGAATTACCCGCGCTTATAGAGCAGCACTTTCCAGTGACTAGCACAAAAGCAATTAGTGGTCATTCAATGGGCGGCCACGGTGCGTTGATGATCGCCCTTAAAAACCCACAGGATTATGTTAGTGCCTCGGCGTTTAGCCCTATAGTAAACCCTATTAATTGCCCATGGGGCGTTAAAGCGTTTACGGGTTATTTAGGAGCCGATAAAACAACATGGGCACAATACGACAGCTGCAAATTAATGGCTAAAGCTGAGCAAAGTAACTACTTGCCAATGTTAGTGAGCCAAGGCGATGCCGATAACTTTTTAGACGAGCAATTAAAACCACAAAATTTAGTGGCTGTTGCAAAACAAAAAGACTACCCACTGACCCTAGAAATGCAAACCGGGTACGATCATAGTTACTTTTTTATCAGTAGCTTTATTGATCAGCACTTGGTATTTCATCAACAATACCTTCAATCTTAAGTATTAATAGATAAAAGGGAGTACCAGCAATGGTGTTCCCTTTTTTAATACCCCCATAGTCAATAATAAAATTTTGTTTTAACCAATAAGTTTTATGTACTGTAATATTTCTTAATGTATTTGCTATAGTTAATAACTAATTAACTTTGCTGAGAAAACACATGGAAATTGATTTACAGTGGCACGAAATCGTTGATAATCTGATTCACTTAGGCATAGCTTATTTACTTGCTTTGCCAATGGCCTACGACAGAGAGCGCAGCCAAGATGGTGCGGGGCTGCGTACCTTTCCATTAGTAGCAGTGGCATCGTGTGGTTATGCATTAATTGCGTTGTCTGTTCTTGACTCCTCTGAAGCACAGTCAAAAATGTTGCAGGGGATCATTACCGGTATCGGCTTTATTGGCGGTGGCGCAATTTTAAAAAATAACCAATCTACCTCAGGTACTGCCACCGCGGCGAGCATTTGGAATATGGGTTTAATTGGTATTGCGGTGGCCTACAGCCGCTACGAAATAGCTATTTTACTTGCCATTATTAACTTTATAACATTACGCTATATTAAAAAGTTTAAATAAGTTCTCAATTTTATACCTTAATAAAAACAAAAAAGGCGCTATTAAAGCGCCTTACCAAACAAGAATGTGTGCTTAAAACATGTCTTGATAGGGATTTTTTGTATTAAAAGCAATCGCTTTTTCAAAGCCAGGAAGGTGTATGCTTTGCTCATCTATTACAATGTCGTTGTCGTCAATTAAGCCATCACCAAAACGATAAATGAGTTGGTATTGGCCTAAGTCTGCTTGTGATTGATAGCTTTGTTGCGCTGCTTTTACAGCCACATTTTTATTAGCATAATCATTCATAACGCTTTTTCCATGGCGCTTGGCAAGCATTTGCAGTGTTATTTTTGCAGACAATACTGTAGCGGTAGCGTTGTTACCACCAAAGCCTTTTGAGTTAATAAATGCAATATCCATATCACCGCAATCATAATGGCTGTTTCTAATATCTAGATGATCAGCGTAAACATCGTCGGCTATTTTATCTATAGTCGTAATACCAGGCATAATATTGTGGCTAAATACACCTAATGCTATAGCTAACTGATCGCCACTTGCAGGAGCAATAGTATGGCCAACATATGCTTTTGGCGCAGTTACTTTCCAGTTATCAATAGCAAAGGTTTGTGCCACTTTATGATAAATTAATGACTCGGTTACACGGTTTAACGGCGTACTTGAACCATGGGCTAATATAAAGCTGCGCTGTTGCAGGGCTTCTTTACCTAATAAGCTACTTGCCAGTGCCGCCGATTTTGCCATAGTAATGTAGTTACCCGGCCCTGGTGAAGTAATTGACTTTTTAATCCCGTCGGCATTTACAAATACATCTGGCACACACCCCATAATGTCAGCGCCTAACTCTAGTGCTAGAGCATCATCCATTAAAATAGCCACTTGCGCGCCTTCACCTAGCGTAAAGCCACAGTTTTCGCCAAACGGACGGCTACTTTTACGATAGTCGGGCTCATCTGTATTGCTTAGGTTATCTAAACGGCGCAAACCTTCAACGTTTGCCAGTGCGCTCATGTTACCAAAGCCTTCTATAACCTCTGGCGTAATAGCACATTCAACACTGGCTACCACAGCAACGCGAGTACGCCCTGCTTGTATATCGTTAACCGCTGCACGTAAGTTATATAAAAACGTAGCACATGCGCCCGAAGTTGAAAACGTAGTACCTACGTTGCCCGTTACATACGCATTAATAAAGTCGGTCGACATAGTATTTAAACCCAGCGCTAATTGCTTAGTGCTTACGCGGTCGCCTTGCTGGCGAGCTTTAACTAAGCCACCTAAACCTGTGTCATCCATTTGGCCAATAACAGACGCCGAATAAGTACCAATTTTGTCTGGCTCTACGCTATTCATTATATGTTGCCAATCAAGCCCGGTTGATTTTATTGCATCGGTAGCAGCAAAAATAGTTGCTTGCAAACCACGTGGCTGATAGCGGCTGTTATACATTACAGACGGATCAAACCCAGTAGGAAACTGCCCTGCCGATTTAATCGGGTTGTCGCGAGTTGAAGCGTGTTTAACATCTATATCTGCGGCAATAGTAACTTTAACTTTTTTACCTTCGAGTTGCTCTACCTGCCAACTTGCAGGTACCGGTTGTGGTAAATCGCGAGCACGGGTTTCAAACACAATCGCATTCTCATCCGAGTTGCTTAGCGTCATTTTTTGCTGCCATGGGGTAGCGTCTGGATCAAAATGTTCGTTTTCGATTTTTCGAATAAGCGTACCGGCAATTATTTGTTCACCAAAACGTGCTTCTATGTCGCTTTGCTCAACATTGTTACCTTGAGTGTCTTGTAGTTGATTATCAACAACACTAACTAAATTCATCAAGGTGGCGAGGCCTAAAAACGTTTCTTGACGATCTTGTGCACTTAAACTGTCTAACACAATACGGCGGTAACCTTGGTGAAAAGAAGTACGGCCAGCGGCATTAATGCCTCCCATGCCTACAATTACGGGTAATGCGGTCATAATTTACCTTTAAAAAACGTGTTATAAGAATATGACACTAGTTTAAATGGATTGCGCACCACACTTTGTGCTTTAATAGCCAAATATTAAGCATAAAAGGCCAACCCTAACTGGTCGGAGCATCTATATGACTGATAAACAGAGTAACCCCCCATTAAATATAGCTATTGCTGTTTACCAACACTTATTAATAACGAGTTTAACCCTCCCTATAGAGATGCTGAGAGCGGGCGAAGCCTTTGCAAAAGGCCATATTAATAAAAAAAATTTTAGGCCACTCGCTATTCATTTAGTTGCTAAAAACCTTGAACCAATAAGTAATCGTACCGGCTTGGCAATCCTTCCCGATTGCGCCACCAGCAATACCCCAAATTGCGATTTAGTAATAGTGCCCGGTATTTGGCGAAACCCGCGCCCAGTTGTACGCACTAATCAAAATATAGTTACTTGGCTGGGGCAAAGTTTTACAAATGGCAGCCATATTATAGGTGTAGGCACTGGCAACTGTTTACTAGCAGAGGCCGGGTTACTTGACGGGCACCCAGCAACCACCCATTGGCATTACGCTAAACAATTTAGTCACGACTACCCCAAGGTACTGTTAAAGCCTGACTTTTTTATTACTCAATCCGAGCGACTCTATACCGTAGCCAGCCTAAACGCCCTAGCCGATGTAATAGTGCATATTATTAGCCAGTATTATGGCAAAGCTGCAGCGCAGCATGTTGAGCGCAATTTTTCCCACGAAATACGCAAACCCTACGAAGATCAGCGCTATCTTGAAGGTGCGGTTGATCGCCATCCCGATGAGTTAATTGCCCAAATTCAATTTTGGTTAAAAACCAACTTAGCAACAGAGCTTAATTTACAGGATGTAGCCGCACAGTTTAATTTAAGCTATCGCTCTTTTACGCGGCGCTTTAAAGCAGCTACCAACCAAAGCCCTATTGAGTATTGGCAACAGTTACGAGTAGAAGGTGCTAAAGAGTTGCTCGCTTCGTCAAATTTATCAATTCAGGAAGTAGCGTTAGAAGTAGGCTATAACGATCAAGGTCATTTAACGCGAATATTTAGAAAAATACTGAACCAAACACCCAGTGAGTATCGTAAAGTAGTGAGAAAAAAATTGTTTGGCTAATACTTTAAAAACAAGCCAGGCTACTGTAATAATATAAACCATTAACTAAAACACAAGGAAGTTGGAAATATGCATGTAAATTTTAGTGAAAATTTACTATTAGATATTGAAGCAGAGACTGATCTCAATATTAGACTAACTCGCTTGCTAGCACTTATTCGTAAACACCTTGATATGGACGTTGCTTTTATTTCTGAGTTTAAAGACTCTAAACGTATATTTAAATTAGTAGATACCAAACGCCCTAACGAAATTGTAAAAGTAGGTAATTTTGATCCCATAAACGAAACCTACTGTAATAAATTAGCCAATAATGAACTAGATAATATAATACCTGACACTAGTAAAAATAGTATAACCCGCGATATGCCGGTTACTAAAAAGCTTAATATTGGCGCTTATATTGGGGTGCCAATTACCTTATCTAACGGCGACATTTATGGCACATTTTGCTGCTATAACGAACAAAAAGACGACACATTAAACAAGCGTGATCTGGCGTTTTTAAATTTAATTTCAGATCTGGCTTCACAGCTTATTGATACACAAATACAAAACAATGAAGCAAAACAAATTATTAAATCTAACGTGCTTAATATACAAACAATATTGAAATTTACTACCAGCCTATATATAGCTTAAACACAAATAAAGTTTCGGGTTACGAATCCTTGTCTCGCTTTTTTGTTGAGCCCTATAGAACACCTAACATTTGGTTTGATGAAGCAGCACAGTTTGGTTTAGGTGAAGCCCTAGAAATGTTGGCAATAAACAATGTTTTAGGCAATATGAGTCATTTTAATAAAGAGGTGTATGTGTCAATTAACACCTCTCCAGAGCATATACTAAGTGGTGCCGTTGCCAATGCATTAGCTGCTATTTCTGATTGCAGCAATATAGTATTGGAGGTAACCGAACACTCTCCTATTGCCAACTACAATGAAATGTTAACGGCACTCGCGCCACTGCGTAAAAAAGGCATACGCCTAGCTATAGACGATGTTGGTGCAGGGTATTCTTCTTTTCAGCATATTTTGGAGCTACAAGCAGATATTATTAAGCTTGATATTAGCCTTACCCGAAACATTAATAGCGATCGTCGTAAATATTTATTAGCTAAAGCGTTATGCGGATTTGCTAAAGACATTGGCTGTAATATTATTGCCGAAGGCATAGAAACACTAGAAGAAATAAACACCCTCCGCAAACTAAATGTCGATAAGGTTCAGGGCTATTATTTAGGCCGCCCACAAGCACTTTGCGATGCTTTAGTGCATCAAAAATTAGTATTAAGTTAGTTATAAACTTAATTATAAAAACGCCACTTTATAAGTGGCGCTCTGTTTCATTTTCGCTCTTGCGATAATAGCGCTTTGAATAAATTTTAACTTTAGTGTGCACGCCTTTACTTAAGCTTTTAAACTTAGCTTCAAGCACATCAACACCGTATAAAATACCGACCACCAGCACAGAGAGCTTAATAGCTGCTCCCAAGTTTTCGGTGGCTATCATTACACCAATAGACGCTAACACCCAAATGGTTGCTGCCGACGTTACTCCTACCACAGCGCCGTCTTTAGCTAGCATTACGCCTGCGCCCAAAAAGCCAATACCAGTAATTATTTGCCCCACTACGCGAGAGTGGTCAATTACATCGCCTTGTAAATTAAACGCAGTCGATAAAAATAAATAGGTACCTAAAGTAATTAACGCAGAAGTACGAATACCCACAGGTTTGCCACGTAATTGGCGCTCAATACCAATAATAGCGCCACAAAATGCCGCCGTACCAATTGCAGCCCATGAGTACGGAGCTACATCAAATAAATCAGGTAAAAACACGTAATTTCCTCGTTATTCATATATGAATAATTTAATTTTATATTAACAATTTTTTGATTTAGCAATAGCCACTGCTGTTCTTAAGCGTTGGCTACCAAACGCCGACATTTTACTAAAGTCGCTGCGGGCAATAGGCACATATTGGCAATCTATAGCCAATTGACTATCACTTCCTGGCTCACAAAACGGATCATGAACATACACACAGTGCTCATCTAAATGCGTAACACACACCCAATGCGGTGATTTTTTACCATCAAACCGATAAGTACTGATTAAGAGCAACACGCTAAAATTTTGCTTCAGCCAACGCTCAATGTCTTCAAGCTCAACATCTTTATTACTAAGCGGTATTTTGGCAGCGGTTATGCCATCTACAAACTGCTGATGTACCGTTGCTAATACTACTTTTTTATTTTCACTGCGCACGCCATCTAAAAACAACGGCTCTAGGGTATTAACAATTACCTCGCTGTTAAAACCACGTTTATGTGCCGCCAGTGCTAAACCAAACGGATGGCAGCCGCCATGCCCAGAGGTCATAAAAATAGTAGTGCCTTCTCGCCATAATGACAACTCATGTGATTGAGTCAGTTCAGTGCTAGCATCTAAGCTCCCCATAGCCATTAACAACGCCGCAGGACCACAGGTAAACTCAGTAGTTTGCTGATACCACGGAGTTAACCGTGCTAACTTAAGCTCACTGGTTTTACGAATGTTTTTTTGCATGCGTAGCGCATCGCTGTGATCGTCGTAATAATCGCTATATTGACCAAACACCCGATAACCTAAGCTTTTATACAAACCAATTGCGCTGTCGTTATTTACAGCCACTTCTAAACGCAGATAAATTCGCCCACGCTCTGCGGTGGCTTTTTCAAGTGCAATAAGTAGCATTTTTGCAATGCCTTTGCCTTGCATGGTAGGTAATACAGCAAGCGAATAAAGACGCGCTAGACGAGTGCCTTTATGGCACCAAATTAGCCCATAACCGCATAACGCATTATTTTGCTCGGCAACTAATAAAATACCGTGCTTAGCACTTAGCCAGCGCTTTAAACTGCGCGGGCTAAGCTTGTCGTTACTAAAGCAAGCATTTTCAAGTGCTGTAAGCGCGGTTAAATCACTGATAAGCGCTTGGCGAATAACCACTTGCTCAGTCTGTTCATTAACCACACTCTCAACCATGGCTTTTGCCATTAACCACGACCCCTAGCTTCAAGGCGTTGTTTAAACTCATCCATAATGATCATATAAAGCTCATCGCCTAAATAGCCGTCTTCTACTTTATGATCAATACTTGGGTTATCGTTTACTTCAAGTACATAAGCACGCCCTTGATGTTCTTTTACATCAACGCCATATAAACCCTTACCCACTGTTTTACACGCTTTTAATGCTGCATCTAATACCGCTTTTGGTAATTCAAAAGTAGGCAATGTTTCAAAGCCACCCGAAAAAAACCGCTTTGCATCGTGGTTATAAATTTGCCAATGGTTACGCGCCATTAAGTAACGACACGCGTAAATTGCACGGCCATTTAGTACCCCTACTCGCCAATCGTATTCGGTGTACATGTATTCTTGTGCAAGCACTAAAGCACTAAATTCAAATAGCTCAGTTAACTTAGCTTCCAGCTCAGCACGGTTCGTTACTTTATATACCCCTTTTGAAAACGAGCCTTCTGGCATTTTCAATACTAACGGGTAGGTAAACGCCGCTTCTAACTGCTCAAGAGTCTCGCTTGACTGATCAGCCACAACCACTGTTTTTAAACTAGGTACTTTTTGATAGTTAAACGCATCGTGTAAATACACTTTATTACAACAACGTAAAATAGACTCCGCATCGTCAATAACCACTAAACCTAAGCTTTGTGCCTTGCTAGCAAGGCGATATGTTGGGTGGTCAATTGCTGTAGTTTGACGAATAAATAACGCATCAAACTGGGCTATATTGTCTATTTCGTCAAAGCTTAATGCTTGGGCATTAATACCATGTTTAGCCGCTGCTTTAATAAACTTTGCTATTGCGTCTTTATCGCTCGGTGGCACCTTTTCATTGTGATCAACAAGTATTGCCATGTCCCAGCGAAAACGACGTCGCTCCGCAGTAATACGCCATTGCGTTTGGGTAAAGTTATTCAACTTAGCTACAAAATCGCTGTACTGTTGCTCATCTAATGACGATAACGACCCTTGTTGTAATAAGCCTTGGTTATCAACAAATAAAATAGGCGCCGGGTATTGTTTAAATACCGATTTAGCCGCTTTTGTTTGCTCATCGTTAGTGGCATTACCAAAGTATAGAGCGCCATCTATTTGGCCAACATTGTGCATAGGTGCTTGGCCGCTACGTAACGCATTTATTGTTTTTACACTTGGTAATACTTGGTGCTTACGCGCTTCAGCGAGTAGCGAGCAATAGTAACCTTTGCTCAAGTATTGGCTTGAGTCACATAAGTTAATAATGCGAGTTTTAGGTTCATCACGTTTTGGATAGTCACGTAGGTAAGTATTAAACGTAATAACATTTTCGAATGATTGAGCAAGAGTTTGCTCGTTGTTATCAACCACAATTAAGGTTTTAAACACGACTTTTCCTAGTTAAGTCTAATTATAAAAGCATGCTTAATTTTTTATAATTAAGCATTAAAAATAGAAACACCCATCGTACTAAGTGGTGCATTGCGCGTGTCACTTAATAAGATGGGTGCTTTAGTTTAGGTAATCCTAAACCACATCTGCTTTATAAGGCCTTTTTGATAAACTAACAAACGAGATATTTTTAGCGTGAAGATGAAAATTATTAATGTAGGTCGGATAAGTGGCGAAGCCATGCCATCCGACAATAAAATGAGGGGGAATAAATAAGTTTTGTGGTACTTAAAAATGGGCTTTGCTTACAACCAATATTTTATAAAATTTCTACAATGTCATAATCGTGCTTTACATCGGCAATGGTTAAACTAATGCCATCATCAATTTGTTTATTTAATAACAGCTTACCTAGTGGTGCGCCGGGGGTTACAACGGCAATCGTTAAACCTTTAACCTCTACGGTTAACCCACCTGCGCTTGGGCCTAAATAAAACCATTTTTGCTGCTCATTTGTATCCTCTAGGCACACTAGCGAGCCAATGGCTATTTTACTACTGGCTGGCTGATTAAATATGGGCTTAAATAACTCCATGCTTTTATAGCAATCATTTACGCGCTGCGCTTGGCCTTGGGCTAAATAGGCGGCCTCTAACCCTAGGGTATCGTATTTGTTTTCTGCTATGTTTTCTTCGTGCGTGGCGGTGTCGTGCGCTGTTTTAGCGGCCACTTTTGCGGTGGTAAGCTGCGCCTCTAGGGCAAACTTAAGGTGTTCAATAACGTGGGCTTTGTTCATGGGGTTTACACACATACAGTAAAATATTGCGAGCAGTTTAACATTGCTACGGGGGCTAAACACAATAGTTTGGCCCCTAAGCTTTGTTTATTTGTATGCTTTGAGCCTTTATGGCATATCCATGAGCGCTTGGCTTTGGCTATCTATTTTCACTTCGTAGTTTTTAGCACTTAACCCCATTAGCTCGGGCAAGGTGGCGGCAATACAAACAGATGAAAACGTACCCACAACAATGCCACTAAATAACGCAATAGCAAAGCCTTGCAGCGGTGTTCCAGCTAATAGCCACACACTTGCTACTGTGGCTAAAGTGGTGCCTGAGGTAATTAAGGTACGCGTTAGGGTGCTTTTAATCGCACTATTTATAATGCTGGATACGCTAATACTGGCATTTAATTTAACTCTTAATAGCTCACGCACCCTGTCACCAACAATTATAGAGTCATTAAGTGAGTAGCCTATAATTGCCAATAAACTGGCTAATACGGTTAAGTTAAATTCAAGCTGTAATAGCGAAAACAAACCCAGCACCAATATTAAGTCGTGTGTTAAAGCAACTACCGAGCCAAGGGCTAAACGCCATTCAAACCTTATCGCTAAATACAGCATTACTGCAACCATAGCTGCTAGAAGTGCCAAACAGCCTTGTTCAAATAGCTCATCGCCCACTTGCGAGCCAATATAGGCCGATGACAATACCGTGGCATTTATGTCGGTGCTTTGTGTTACCGCACTTTGCCAATCGTTGCTGCTATTACTCGCAGATTGATTAATAGCTGGCGCTTCTCTTAATTGAAAGTGGTTATTCCCTTGGGCTGTTAGCTCAAACTCACCGTTGTGATTTTTAGCTATAAAAGTTTTAAGCTGCTTTAGCTCAATACTTTGGCTAGTCGTAAATTCTGTTAAGTAACCACCGGTAAAATCTAGGCCAAAGTTAAGCCCTTTTTGCGCTAAGGTTACTACCGATAGCAATACTAATACTGTACTTAAAACCAAGCCCATAAAACGCATGCGTGTGCCGGTTTCGCCTTTTAAAAAATAATTAAGCATCTGTACTTACTCCGCTTTTTTTACCCAATTTTAAATACAAACTTTGGCTCAACACTTTCGATACATACACGCCTGTAAACATACTGGTTACTAAACCCAGCGCCAAAGTAATTGCAAAGCCTTTCACTGGCCCATAACCTATACCGTATAAAATAAGTGCAGTGATCATAGTGGTAATATTGGCATCAAAAATAGTGCTAAATGCTTGCTTATACCCTTGCTCAATAGCTTGATAAGGCGCGCGGCCTTTACGGCGCTCTTCTTTTATACGTTCGAATATAATGACGTTGGTATCTACTGCCATACCTATGGTTAGCACCAATCCGGCAATACCGGGAAGCGTAAGCACTACCCCAGGCAATAACGACATTAAACCCACTAATGAGGTTAAATTTAAAATAAGTGCTACGTTGGCAATTAACCCTAAACGTCTGTACCACATAGCCATAAATGCCAAAGTAATACCCATACCTAACATTAGGGCGGCTAAGCCGTTACTTATATTTTCGCTGCCTAAGCTTGGCCCTATGGTTTGTTCGTGCACTATAGTAACCGGCGCACTTAACGAGCCTGCACGTAACAATAGCGCTAAGTCGGCCGCGGCTTGTGGGCTTTGCATATTGGTTATGCTAAAACGCGAACTTAAGTGCTGAGCAATATTGGCTACATTAATAACCTCACTCTTTTTAACTACCTCTCCTTTAGCATTTTGCGAATACTCTGAGTAAACCGTCGCCATAGGTTTACCTATATTAGCTTTAGAAAATGCCGACATAGCATCGCCGCCTTGGCTATCAAGGCTTAACTGCACTAGCGGTTTGCTCCAATCGTCGCGCCCAGCATGAGCGTTATTAATATGCTCACCGGTAAAAATTGGCACAGGGTCGAGTTTTATAGTACCGCCCGTCTGTAAATTAAAGGTTTGCCCACCCACAGCTTTTAATTGATAAAACCCCAGGGATGCCGTTGCGCCAATAATGCGTTTCGCCTCGGTAGGATCTTGCACTCCAGGTAGTTCAATACGAATGCGCTGCTTACCTTGGCGCTGTGTTACCGCTTCGGTTATGCCCAGCTCTTCAATACGCGAACGTAGAGTTGTGAGGGTTTGGCTCATAACTTCTTTATCAAACGCGCTTCGCCCTTGCTCTGAGTAACTAAATTGCGCCGTTTTAACTGTGCCATTATTGTTTGTTACTACTGCTAAGTTAGCAAAGCGGCTTTGCAGCTCTTTAATAACAGGGGTTAATTTATCACCAGCATTAGGTAGAGCATTTATTACAAACCCAGTTTGAGTTTGCAGCGCTTTTACTCCATGTGCCTTTTGCTTAATTATGATTGATTTAGCTTGCTGATACGCACTCACTAGTTGCTCATCAATAGCTTTGTCTAAATCTACATCGAGTACAAATAGCACCCCACCGTTTAAATCTAGACCTAACTTTATTGGCGAAAGTCCAAAGCTTTGTAACCAGCTTGGACTGGTAGCGCGCTCAACAATTTTGGTCTGAGTATTTGCATATTGCGCTTTTATAGCCGCTTGTGCCTGGGCACTTTTTGTTGGCTCGTTAAGCAGCACATTTATTGTTGCTTGCGACTCATACGCTTGCGCCACATTTAAGCCTTGCTCATTTAAAAATGTAACTAAGGTATTAGTGCTCGGGGGTGTTTGTATTTTGCTGTGTGGGGCTGCACTAATATACAACCATGACTGGTTTGGATATAAATTAGGTAACGCACTCATTGCCAGTAGCAGTAATACCACCAACATAGCAAAGGTGCTTAATTTAAATTTAGCCATAAACGGCTTTTTATTATTTTTAAAACTCAACATTGTTATTCCTTACTATCAGCAACTAGCTGATAAGCGCTTAAAAAAGCACAATTAATCTGCAAGCTAAAACTTTAAAAGTTAAAACCTATTAATTATTAAATAAGGAAATTAAGCGTGATGGGTGTTGGTAGCGCTGTAAAGTAAGTTAGCTTCTTTCCAGCCACTAATACGAGACTTTTTACTATTAGAAACAACTGTATACCAAGGTAGTGCCGTGCTTATAGCTTTAGGTTGTAAATAAAACTGCCTTGCTAGCGTATGAATAAAAAACTCATAAATAACGTCGTATTCAGGCTCTGTTTGCGCACTAAATAAAAACAACGATGAATTACTGGCAGTTAGCCTAGGTTGCAGTGCATCAAACGCTGTTTTATTAGGCTTAGTTTGTTGTTTAGCATGCAATACTTTAACTAATATGGAGGGGTGACTTATACCTAATGAAACATTACCTAATGAAGTAGCATCTAATGAAGTAGTATCTAATGAAGTAGCATCTAGTGAGAAAGGAGCTGCTGAAAAAGCAGCAGATATTAAAGTAGAATTTGCAGTGTTTAAACCATGTTTAACTGGCGCGGCTTCGCTACATGCACTAAAAAGTGCAGTAATAAGCAAAAATGCAGTTAAAAACAAACGAAATTTAAACATCAATTTTCAAACTTTAATTAAGGATTACTAGTATATAAGGGCAGCTATTTAAAATACAATAGTCTAATTAAGTATTTAGCTTGATGAAAAATTAAATCCACAGCAATTTATACCCATTATAAAAACCGAGATCATTCATGCGCTCTAAACAAAGCTCAGTAAAACGCCCCGACGCAATGAACCTGCGCCAAAGTATAAAAACACTTTGGCCTTATATCACACAATTTAAAGGGCGAGTTTTTATTGCAGCTATGGCACTGGTAGGCGCTAAAGGTGCTACTTTACTTATGCCGTGGGCACTAAAAGAAATTATTGATAGCGTTGATAAATCTATTCACCCAGTGCTTTTTATTCCTACCCTACTGCTTATTATGTACGGTGCACTGCGCTTTGCCAGCGTATTTTTAGGTGAAATACGCGATGCGGTTTTTTCGCGAGTTACCGAACACGCCATGCGCGACATAGGCCTAAAGGTGTTTAAGCATTTGCATTCGCTTGAACTGGCTTTTCATTTAGATCGACAAACCGGTGGCATAAGTCGCGATATAGAGCGTGGCACCAGCGGTTTGAGCTTTTTAATGCGATTTTTAATGTTTAACATTGTGCCTACTCTATTTGAAATTCTTACCGTTGCATTAATTTTTGGCACTTTGTTTTCTATCTGGTTTGCGCTTATAACCCTACTTGCAGTTGCCATATATATTACCTTTACAGTAACCGTAACCCAGTGGCGCAATCGCTTTATTCGCGAAGCTAACACCGCCGACAACTTAAGTAATACCCGCGCTATCGACAGCTTACTAAACTACGAAACAGTAAAATACTTTAACAATGAAGAGTTTGAAGCCAGCACCTACGACACCTTTTTAGCACGCTGGGAAAAAGCCCGATTAAAAAACCGCATGTCGTTATTGGCACTAAACTCTGGGCAAGCGTTAATTATAGCCAGCGCCATTACCGCACTTATGTGGTTAGGCTCAAGCGAAGTAGTAACCGGTACACTTAGCATTGGTGAGCTCGTAATGATAAACGCGTATATGATCCAACTGTTTTTACCGCTTAACTTTTTAGGCTTTGTATATCGCGAAATAAGACGCGCCCTTACCGACCTTGAAAACATGCTTGGGCTGCTCAACAAAAAACCACACATTGCCGACACTCCTGCATCACAACTACTAACACTCTCTAAAGGTGAGGTTAGCTTTAACAATGTAAGTTTTAGTTACGATGCTAACCGCCCTATTCTTAACAATGTTAGTTTTAGCGTAAAACCCGGCACTAAGGTAGCAATAGTCGGTGCAAGTGGCGCAGGAAAAAGCTCATTAGCTAGGCTCTTGTATCGTTTTTATGAGGTGTCATCAGGTAGTATCACTATAGATAAGCAACCTATAAACACCGTAACTTTGCACAGTTTACGCCAAGCTATAGCCATAGTGCCGCAAGATACCGTGCTATTTAATACTTCAATACGCGAAAACATTGCTTATGGCAGGCCAACAGCCAGCGAGGCCGAAATAGATCAAGCCATTGCTATGGCGCATTTAACAGCGTTTATAAACAGCCTTGATAAAGGCGATAAAACCTTAGTAGGCGAGCGCGGTTTAAAAGTGTCGGGCGGCGAAAAACAACGCATAGCCATTGCCCGCGCAATCTTAAAAAAATCGCCTATTTTAATTTTTGACGAAGCCACCTCAGCCCTCGACTCCCATGCCGAGCAAGCTATTTTAACGGCTATACGCGCTGTCACACAAAACCATACTAGCATAGTGATTGCCCATCGCTTATCAACCATAATAGATGCCGATAATATTTTAGTATTGCATAAAGGCGAGCTTCTTGAGCAAGGCACACATTCTGAGTTACTAGCCCTTAACGGCCAATATGCGCAAATGTGGCAATTGCAGCAAGAACAAGCAAAAAACACATAAATACCATTAATATTGCTCGTATAAAGGCTTTATTTGCTATTTTATCGACCTCTAGGGTGACTCACCTCAAAAGGTTTGTTTAGCAGCCTCTTATAAATAACAATTACTAAAATAACCTGAACCTAGGTTAAGATAATATTTACAATAATAAAAAATATTAATTAAACAGAGTGAAAGCTCAGGGGAACACAATGAAAAAGAGTTTAATTGCAGCTGCATTAGCTGCCACATTTATTACCGGCTGTTCAGAGCCACAAACATCAAAAACGCAAGTACAACCAGCACCTACTGCACCAATAGCCGCAACAACAGAAAAAGCAGAGTTGGGTAGTTTTGGTGTTGATTTAGCTGCACGTAACGAAGCGGTTAAACCAGGCGACGATTTTTTTATGTACGCCAGTGGCACTTGGTATGACAATTACAGCATGCCTGCTGATAAAACCCGCTATGGCGCATTTTCGGCATTGGCCGAGCGCAGCGAAGACCGCGTTAAAGTAATTATTGAAGAAATTGCCGCGCGTAAAGACTTAAATGCCGATGAAAAACTAGTAGCCGACTTTTACAACGCCTACATGGACACCAAAGCACTTAATAAGCTAGGCATAACACCAATTAAGCCGCTTTTAACGCAAATAAGTGAAATATCATCAACCGACGACTTAGCCAAAATGTTTGGTCAGTCTTGGTTAACCGGTGTTAAAGCCCCGCTTGGTGGTGGCATGTGGTTTAACCGCTTAGATCCTAATAAATACGAAATGTCGTTAGGGGCTGGCGGTTTAGGCTTACCCGATCGTTCATACTATCTTGAAGACTCAGAACGTTTTGTTAATACGCGTAGCGCCTATGTTGCTCATATTGCCGACATGCTTAAATTTGCCGATGCAGATAACGCCAATGAGCGCGCACAGGCAATTTTAGAGCTAGAAACCAAAATTGCACAAGGCCATTGGCCACGCGAAAAGCGCCGTAACCGCGACCTTACATTAAATCAAATTAAACGCGACGAGCTAAGCACTGCCTACCCTGACTTTAACTGGGATGCATATTTTGCTCAAACAGGCTACAAAGTACCGCAGTTAAATGTATCGCAACCAGAGCCAATAAAAGCCATGATTGAATTAATCAATCAAGAAGACTTAGCGGTATGGAAAGATTATTTAACCTACCACGCAATAAGTGGTAACGCTAACTTGCTCTCTGAAGATATTTTTAATACTAATTTTGCATTTTTTGGTAAAGAGTTAAATGGTCAGCAAGAGCCTCGTCCGCGTTGGAAACGTGCTATAGATGAAATGTCGAGCACCAATTCACTTGGTTTTGCTATTGGTAAAATATACGTAGCACGTTATTTTCCTGAGTCGTCAAAACAACAAATGTCTGAACTGGTCGAAAACTTGCGTACCGCATTAGGTGAGCGTATTGATAACCTAGAGTGGATGGGCGCAGAAACCAAAGTAAATGCGCGCGCTAAACTAGCTGCATTTGTACCAAAAATTGGTTACCCAGATGTATGGCAGTCGTACGAAGGTTTAACTATTAGTAATAACGACTTAATCGGCAACGTAAAAAACATGCGTGAGTTTTTTCAAGCCGAAAGCGTTGCAAAAGAGCTGCAAAAAACAGATCGTAACCGTTGGGGTATGACACCACAGCGCGTTAACGCTTACTACAACAGTTCATTTAACGAAATTGTATTTCCAGCGGCAATTTTACAACCACCATTTTTCGATCCAAATGCCGACGCAGCAGTAAACTACGGCGGCATTGGCGCAGTAATTGGCCACGAAATGGGCCATGGTTTTGACGACCAAGGTTCAAAGTCAGACGAAAACGGGATCCAACGTAACTGGTGGACTGATGCCGATCGCGCCGCATTTGACGCAAAAGCCGACCAGTTAGCAGCGCAGTACAATAAGTATGAGCCAATTGAAGGTAACTTTGTTAACGGGCGTAATAGCCTAGGTGAAAACATTGGTGATGTGGGTGGTTTAGCCATGGCTTATCATGCCTACAAACTGAGCCTAAATGGTAAAGAAGCACCGGTTATTGACGGTGTTACTGGCGATCAGCGCTTCTTTCTTGCTTGGGCACAAGTATGGAAAGAAAAACGCACCGAGCAAAGCATGTTAAATCAGCTGCGCGGTGGCACGCATGCGCCAGGTCGCTTTAGAGCACAAGCCCCGCGTAACCACGACGCATGGTACAAAGCATTTGATGTAAAACCAGGCGATGAGCTGTATCTTCCTGAAGATCAACGCGTACGCATTTGGTAATAAAGCGCTAAATTGCAATTAAATATAACCCGCCAGTGCGGGTTATATTTTTTCTGCTCAGTTATATTTATAGCCCTTAGTATAAAACTTAACTCATCCTATTTAATAGTTACTAGCCCTACCCCACTTTTACCTTTAAACTATGCCCCTGAAAATTATTTTAATACTTATATTTAAAGGCGAAACGCAGATGGGAAGAGCTTACCAAAACAAAAAAGATTCAATGGCTAAAACTGCGGGTGCTAAAACTAAAGTTTATTCTAAGTACGGTAAAGAAATTTATATTTGTGCTAAAAATGGCGGTACCGATCCAGACGGTAACTTATCGCTACGTCGTTTAATTGAGCGCGCTAAAAAAGACCAAGTTCCGGCGCACGTTATTGACCGCGCAATAGACAAAGCAAAAGGCGGCGGCGGTGAAGACTACGTAGCCACACGTTACGAAGGTTACGGCCCGGGTAACTGTATGATTATTGTTGACTGTTTAACCGACAACAATAAACGTACCTTTGCTGATGTACGTGTTTGCTTTACTAAAGCTAACGCTAAAATTGGTGCACAAAACTCGGTTTCGCATTTATTTGATCACCTTGCAATTTTTGTATTTGACGGTGATGACGACGAAACAGTACTTGAAGCACTTATGATGGCTGATGTAGATGTAACCGACGTAGAAGTTGAAAACGGCAAGGTAACTGTATTTGCACCACATACTGAGTACAACAATACTCGCACAGCACTTGAAGAAATGGGCGTTACTGAATTTGACGAAGATTTAATTTCGTTTGTACCACAAATAGCAGCGCCTATTGAAGGCGAAGATGTTGAGGTTATGGAGCGCTTTTTAGCTATGCTAGAAGATTGCGACGACGTACAAAACGTTTACCACAACGCAGAGTTTTAAGCGTTAATAATAAAACGTGATCAAAGGCCAACTTAGTTTGGCCTTTTTGTTTTTGTAAAATGGATTAGTTAATTTTGAATACCCTTGAACAACTACGCAGCGGTGCTTTAAGCGGTGCTCGCCACTTACAATTGGTGGAAAACCTCACTGATTTCCCAAAAGAAATTTTTACCCTTGCCGACACCCTAGAAGTACTCGACCTATCTAATAATAACCTGAGTGATTTACCCGCAGAGTTTGCCAGTTTAACCCGCCTTAAACGGGTGTTTTTATCGTTTAATCAGTTTAAGCATATTCCTGCTGTTTTAGCACAATGCCCAGCACTTGTTATGATCGCATTTAAAGGCAATCAAATTAGTGAGTTTGCCCAGCATAGCCTGCCGCTTACAACACAGTGGTTAATATTAACCGACAACCGTATTGAGCAATTACCCGCATCATTCGGCGAGCTTAAACAGCTGCGCAAACTTGCTTTAGCGGGTAACCGGTTACGCACTTTGCCAAGCAGTATGCAGCAGTGTACAAACTTAGAATTAGTGCGCTTATCTGCCAATAACTTAACGCACCTAGATAACTGGTTATTTGAGTTACCAAAGCTTACTTGGCTGGCCTTTGCTGGTAACACCTTTAATAAAGCCCAGTGCCTAACAAAAAGTAGTTTAGAGAATAAGCCACTGAGTGATTACACATTACAGCACGTTATTGGCCAAGGTGCATCTGGGGTTATTCACCTTGCAAAAGCTGCAAATAAAGCGGTAGCTATTAAGCTGTTTAAAGGCGCAATAACCAGCGATGGTTATCCGCTTGATGAAGTTAATTGCTGCTTGCAGGCAAAGGAACATGCCAATTTAATTAAGGTACTTGCCTATATAGAGCAAGGCAGCCAACTTGGTTTAGTAATGGAGCTAATAGATAATAGCTTTAGCAATTTAGGATTACCGCCAAGTTTACAAACGTGTACTCGCGACACCTTCGCAGATGGCTGTAATTATAGTAGCCAAGCTATTTATAAAATTGTGCAACAAATGGCCAGTACCCTACAACATTTGCATGCAAATAAAGTAAGCCATGGCGATGTGTATCCGCATAACACTATGGTAAACCAAGACGCAGATGTGTTATTTGGCGATTTTGGTGCAGCAACTAATTTAGCTATGTTGAGTGAATATCAGCGCCAGCAAATGCAATTAATTGAAGTACGCGCGCTAGGTTGTTTAATTGATGATTTACTAAGTGTTTGCAGCGACAATAATGCAATAGCAGTTAAGCTTGCGCAACTAGCTAAGCAATGCATGACAACTGATATTATACAGCGCCCCACACTTTCGCAGTTAAGCACACAGCTAACTACACAGTTATAAAACGTCGTAAATTTATAAATGGCACAAAAAAACCACGCAATGCGTGGTTTTTAACGTTATTTATATAACCTTAAACTCTAAAATTATAAAAACTTACCTAACGCTTTAACTTGATCTAACATGCGGTTTGAAAAACCCCATTCGTTATCGTACCAAGCCATAACTTTAACCAGTTTACCATTCGCTCTGGTTTGTGTTGAATCAAACACACAAGACGCTGGGTTATGGTTAAAATCAATAGAAACAAGCGGCAGCTCATTATATTGTAAAATATCTTTCATTGAGCCCGTTGACGCTTCTTTCATAATTGCATTAATTTCTTCAATGCTGGTATCGCGCTTCGCAATAAACGTAAAATCAACCAAAGAAACGTTAATTGTAGGCACACGTACCGACATACCATCTAACTTGCCTGCAAGTTCAGGTAGCACTAAACCAACAGCTGCAGCTGCGCCAGTTTTAGTTGGGATCATCGACTGCGTTGCACTACGTGCACGGTATAGATCAGGATGATATACATCTGATAAGTTTTGATCGTTGGTATATGCATGAATAGTGGTCATACTGCCTTGATCAATGCCTACCGTGTCGTTAATTGCTTTAGCAATCGGTGCTAAACAGTTAGTAGTACACGAAGCGTTTGAAATAATTTGGCTTTGTGCATTAAGTACTTCGCTGTTAACGCCATGCACTACGGTTGCATCCATATCTTTGCCCGGTGCCGAAACAATTACTTTTTTAGCGCCAGCAGTAATATGCTTAGCGGCTGCTTCGCGCGTAGTAAACAAACCTGTACACTCTAAAACAATATCAACATCGAGTGCTTTCCACGGTAAATTTGCTGGGTCGCGCTCTTGCGTTAAAGTAATAACATCGTCGCCAATTAGCATAGTGTTATCGGCTAGCGTTACTTTATGAGCAAATTGTCCGTGTACTGAGTCAAATTGCGTAAGATGAGCATTAACATTAGCTGGGGCTAAATCGTTAATTGCAACAATTTTAATCTCATTATTTTGTGCCGACTCGTAAAGTGCACGCAATACATTGCGGCCTATACGGCCATAGCCATTAATTGCTACGTTAATCATTTTTGACTCCTATTTACTTCACAAGCTTGTCGAGCAAGCGCTTCAATAGCTTGCCAGTCTTTATTTTCAATTAGTTGTTTATCTAACATCCAGGTACCACCCACACAAATAACATTATTTAGTGCTAAGTAGTTAGGTGCAGTAGCGAGCGTTATGCCGCCCGTTGGGCAAAAAGTAATATCGGGTAATGGCCCACCGATTGATTTAAGCATGGCGGTTCCGCCTGCGGCTTCTGCCGGAAAAAACTTTAAATACTTAAAACCGTGCGACGCTAGTTTCATAACTTCGCTTGGCGTAGCAGCGCCTGGTAAAAACGGGATATCGCTCGTTTTTATCAGTTCAAGTAGCTCGTCACTAACCCCTGGGCTTACCATAAAGTCAGCGCCTGCAGCTACCGAAGCATCAAAGCTGGCTTTATCAACTACCGTACCTGTGCCTACATAGGCCTCAGGTACAGCTGCTTTCATTAGTTTTACCGCTTCTGCCGCAATGGGCGTGCGCAAAGTAATTTCCAGCGCTTTTAAGCCACCGTTATATAAGGCTCTAGCAAGTGGCGCTGCATCTTCTAATTTTTCGATTACCACTACTGGCACAACTGGCGCCGATGCTAATATTTTTTCAATACTCATTACGTGTTCCTCATTACCCACAATGGCTGATTATTCTTCAATTCCGAAAGCACTCGCACCTAAATCGGCGCTGCTTACGATATTTCTAAATCCGGTAAATAACTCTCGGCCTGTGCCAAAGGTTAAGCTTGGTAGGCTTAATTGCAGTTCACGTTTAGCAAGCTCTTCATCGCTAACATGTACTTTTAATATGCCGCTTGGTGCATCTAAAGTAACTAAATCACCTTCATGAATTTTAGCAATTATGCCGCCTTCAACTGCTTCTGGCGCTAAGTGAATCGCCGCAGGTACTTTACCCGATGCGCCCGACATACGACCGTCAGTTACAATAGCTACTTTAAAGCCTTGATCTTGTAGCGTTGCCATTACAGGTGTTAATTTATGTAGCTCTGGCATACCTTTAGCTTTAGGGCCTTGCTCTTTTAGCACTGCAATAAAGTCTTGGTTTAATTCGCCGCGGCTATAAGCATCTTGTAACTCACCTTGCGAGCTAAATACTTTAGCTGGGGCGGTAACTACTTGATGTTCAATTGCTACTGCCGATACTTTAATAACTGCTTTGCCTAAGTTACCCGTAAGCAGTTGTAAACCACCTTGCTTACTAAACGGATTACTCACTGGGCGAAGTACATCTTCATCGTGTGAGTTATCAGGGCAAGCTACCCATTTAATTTTGCTTGGGCCGGTTGCATCACTCATTATTAAGCTGTTGTCTTTATCAAGACGCGGCTCGGTCATATAGGGTGCTAAACCATCGCCTAGCATAGTTTTAACGTCGGTATGTAAGTAGCCTGCACTGGCAAGTTCACGCATTAAAAAGCCCATACCACCGGCTGCTTGAAAATGATTTACATCAGCAGAGCCATTAGGGTAAATACGCGTTAATAGTGGAACCTCAGCTGATAAATCAGACATATCTTTCCACGTTATTTGAATACCTGCCGCTTTGGCAATAGCCACAATGTGAATGGCGTGGTTAGTAGAGCCACCGGTAGATAGCAAACCAACCAAACCATTTACTATAGTTTTTTCGCTGATCACATCTGCTAAACACGGGCTGTCTTTATCGTCGGTTAATTGCTTAAGCATGGTTTCTACCGCATTACCGGTTAAACCATCGCGAAGCTCTGTGTATGGGTTAATAAACGAGCTACCAGGAAGGTGTAAGCCCATTATTTCCATTAACATTTGATTTGAGTTAGCAGTACCGTAAAAAGTACAGGTACCAGCACTGTGGTAAGACGCGCTTTCGGCTTCTAGCAAGTCTTCGCGGCTTACTAAGCCTTGCGCAAACTTTTGACGAATACGGGCTTTTTCTTTATTTGGAATACCTGATTGCATTGGTCCTGCCGGTAAAAAGAACACCGGTAAATGGCCAAACGACAGTGCACCAATTAATAACCCTGGGACTATTTTGTCGCATACGCCTAAACAAAAAACGCCATCAAACACATCGTGCGATAACGATATTGCCGTAGACATAGCAATTACATCGCGTGAAAAAAGTGATAATTCCATGCCGTCACGCCCTTGTGTAACGCCATCACACATTGCTGGTACGCCGCCTGCTACTTGAGCTGTAGCGTCGTATTTAGTAGCAATGCTTTTAATTAAATCTGGGTAATCTTTATAAGGCACATGTGCCGAAAGCATATCGTTATATGAGTTGATAATTGCAAGGTTTGGTTGCTCATCGGCTTTTAAACGTGCTTTGTCATCGGTGCTACACGCAGCCATAACGTGGGCAATATTACCGCAGCCTAATCCAGCACGAACTCTTGTTTGTTTTTTTGCGTGCGAAATGCGATCTAAATAAGCTTGGCGGGTTGCTTTACTGCGCGTAATGATACGTTCGGTGACTTCTTGAATTCGTGGATGCAACATAATTAAACTCAGCTCTATTCGTTAGAGGATAAAGGCTCAGTGGCAATTAAAGACTCCACGTAATTAATTGCACTGAGCATCTTTGGCTTACCCGTTCAAAGGTACCTTATCAGAGGGCCTCTCACAACCACCCTGACACCGGTGTCACTGTATTAACGCACGACCATGACACCGGTGTCAACCCTGTCTAATAAAAATAGTCACTTTTTTTAACATAGCCAACTATTTTTTATAAATAGACATTTAATAATGTTGTACAGCATCGTTATATTTAACAACAGCCAACAAAAAGCCCGAATATGCTTTGTGCACATTCGGGCTACTGTAAATATTCGTTTTAAGTTGAGTTTATTTAACCTGCGCCGTCGACTCGCGAGTAATTAAACGCGCCTCTAGGGTCACCTGATACGCAACCTCTTGTGGCTGAATAATATGAGCAATAAGCTGAGTAACCGCTTGTTTGGTCATTTCTTCAACTGGCTGCGCTATGGTAGTTAACCCAGGCCAAATATGGCGTGCTATAGGGGCGTTATCAAAGCCAGCAATTGAAATATCATCGGGCACACGTAAACTGCGTTGAGTTGCTAATTTAAGTACGGCGGCTGCCATGTAATCGTTTGAAGCAAATACTGCGGTTGGCCGTGGCGATAAATCTAAAATACTACGGGCACTGTCTACCCCTGAATGATAACTAAAGTTACCCTCTTCTACTAAACGCTCTTCAAATTCAATGCCATGGCTTGCTAACGCCCGTCGGTAACCTTTAAAACGCTGTTCAGTGGCACTGTGATCGGGATGACCTTTAATAAAAGCAATTGATTTATGACCCAGTGTAATTAAATGCTCGGTTATTTCAAATGCCCCTTGCTCGTCATTGCTGCGCACCGAAATCGAATCATCTTCAAGTACTGCAGAGGCAACGCGTGCATAAGGTATTTTTTTCGATTTTAAAAAATCAACTAGTTCAGCAAAGTCCGAAAAAGGCGGCGTTAATACAATGCCATCTAAGCGTGATGACTGCAGTAACTGATCAATATTATTGATTAGTGCTTCACCGCGCAGCTCACAAGGATGAATTAATAAATTGTAATTGTTTTCTTGGCAGGCAGCCAATGCGCCTGTTTGCACGCGGGTAATATAACTTTTACTTGGATTATCGTAAATACAACCAATAATAAAACTGCGATTTTGAGCAAGACCACGGGCAATAGGATTAGGCGTATAATCAAGCTCTTTAAATACTTTAAGTACCTTTTCGCGGGTAGCTGCACTTACATTTGGCTCGTTATTTAACACCCGAGAGACTGTTTTTTTAGAAACCCCCGCATAACTCGCTACACTATTTATGGTGACTTTTTTCATCTATTTACTTCCAAATACCAGCAGCATTATTCCTGCTTACTATTATGCAAACACGCCGCAGCGCCAATCAAAGGTATATTATCTTGGGTTACTAGCGTAACAGGAACTTGCCCGTTATATTGCGACATAATACCTTTTTGTGAAAAACGTTCAACAAAACGACTCTCTAACAAGCGCGATTGCATGCGTGGCAATATACCACCGCCAATAAATAAACCGCCCAACGCACCATAAGCTAATGCTAAATCGCCTGCGGCACTACCAAGCCAGTCACAAAACTGGTTTAGAGTTGCATCGCAAACCTCACACTCGCCGGTATTGGCTAAATTACTAATTTGCGCGGCATCTAAATGCTTAGCAGTAATACCTTTAACCGCCGCCATCGCTTTATATAAATGGGCAATACCCGGGCCTGAAAAAACAGTTTCTAAAGACACATGCGGATGTTCTTTGCGTAATTCTATAAGTAACTTTGCATCTAAATCGGTAACGGAAGCCAGCGATATATGCCCGCCTTCAGAGCTAAGCACCGCACTAGACTGCGCTGTTCTAACTAGGCAAGCTGCACCAAATCCTGTGCCTGGGCCCATAACTGCAATGTTTGAGTTTTCATCGGCTTGCCCTGCTTTAATAACCACATTTTGGTTACTATCTAAATAAGGGGCAGCGTAGGCAAATGCAGCAAAGTCGTTAATAATTTCAAGCTGCAAAAAAGAAAAAGCCTGTTTAAACTCACTAACGCTAAAATGCCAACCTAAATTAGTAAGGTGAACCTGCCCTGCTTTTATAGGGCCTGCCACTGCCAAACACGCGCGCACAGGTTTAATATGAGGCACAGTTGATAAATAATGGCGTGTTGCATTTTGTAACGAGCCAAAGTCGGCACTAGGAAAGGTATGATTATATTCTATAACAAATTCGTTTTTTGCTGCATCAAAGGCAGTAATTAGTGCAAACCGCGCATTGGTACCACCAATATCGGCAACTAAAATAGGATCAAATTGGGCAGAAGAGTGTAAGCTCATAGTGTTATCTCTTTTGTATAATACTAATCTTATTAAAAAAATGAACATTTTAACTAATTAAATAACTTACTCACTGCGTTAAAACAATTCATATAAAACAACTTATATAATTACTTTCGCCTTGTGATTAAACCATTTTTTGGCGCTATTTTTTTTGCGTTTTAATAGTCCACTCTTTAATGCGATTAGTATAAGCGATTCATGCTTATTATTTTACAACGGGTAACCCATTGTTCTTTTTATTACTTTAGGCTATCACCCCAAAGCAGCTATCACAGTAAAAAAATGCTGCCTATAAAAATATAGGCAGCCAATACGTTTTGACAACAAAATGATAAAACGCCCTCATTATGACACCGGTGTCATGGGTAGATCAACTAAAAAAAGTGCTTAATTGATAAATTAGCTTGAAATAAATCATTAATAAACGAGAATGGCTGCATTATTCTCTTTGTTATTTAAGTAGTGCTCATGAAAGGTAAAGCAACGTCATTTGATATAGCCCATTATGCTGGAGTGTCGCAATCAACTGTATCTCGTGCTTTACGTAACAGCCCCTTGGTAAACGAAGAGACCCGTAAGCGCGTTTTCGATATAGCTAAAAAACTCAACTATAAAGTAGACAAAAACGCCAGCAATTTACGCACCCAACAAAGTAGCACCTTAGCGCTATTATTGTTTGAAGATCCAACCTCTGATGAATCACAAATTAACCCGTTTTTTTTAGCCATGCTAGGCAGTATTACCCGCGCTTGTGCTAAAGAAGGTTACGATTTACTGGTGTCGTTTCAATCGGCCAGTGCCGATTGGCAAGCCGACTACGAAGATAGTCACCGCGCCGATGGTATTATTTTACTCGGTTATGGTGATTACTTAGATTATCAACCTAAATTTAACACCCTGCTTGAGCAAAACACCAAGTTTGTTTGTTGGGGTGCAACGGTCGACAATCGCCCCGATCTGACTGTGTGCTGCGACAATTATGGTGGCGGAAAACTAGCTGCAGCGCATTTAATTGCGCGCAACAGAACCGACTGCGCGTTTATAGGCGACGCATCGGATCATAGCCCTGAGTTTTTTGCCCGTTTTCAAGGTTTTAAAGATGAACTAAGCGCTAATAACGTAACCTTAAACGAACGTAAAACAGCAAATGCAATATCGACTGAAGAGTCGGGGTATCATGCCACTCGCTCACTAATAGCCAATAACATAAAATTTAATGCACTCTTTGCAGCCAGCGATTTAATAGCCATTGGTGCAATACGCGCACTCAAAGAAGCCGGTATTAGCGTACCAAAAGATGTTGCCATAATAGGTTTCGATAACATCGCCATTGCCAGCTATACCAACCCACCTTTAACCACAGTAGAGCAAAACACCACTATAGCCGGGCAAATGTTGGTAGAAAACCTATTAAAACTAATTCGAGGCGAAGCAGTACAAAGTACCCTACTCCCGCCAATATTAATTGCCCGAGGCTCAAGTTAACAGCCTGCATTACCTTGCTTTTAAATACCACCCAACAATATAAAGTGGCTCTAGGGCAATAACGGCTTAAAATTCAAAGTAACTTATTTTATTGTTTGCGGCCTATTGTCCTTCACCTTTTACAACCAACCCAAAGGTTTACCCCAATTTAACAGCCTATTTACGCATAAGTTTCGTATTAGTTTTTCTTATCTGAAGTAAGCGTTTTTAGCGTGATTTCTCACTCGTTATTTTGCTATTTTATCTATACAATCACGCCTTTATTATAAGTGTAAATTTCAAGTGACTATCTCATGCTATTAAGTATTGTTTTTATTATTGGTATTACAGCAGAAGCCATGACCGGAGCGCTAAGCGCTGGCCGAATGAAAATGGACTGGTTTGGCGTTAGCTTGGTAGCCAGTGCCACCGCCATAGGTGGTGGTAGCGTTCGAGATATTTTACTTGGTAACTACCCGCTTACGTGGGTGCAACATCCAGAATATTTATTAATTACCTGTATGGCCGGCATTATCACCACTTGGTTGGCTAAATGGGTAGTTAAGTTTAAAGGCATATTTATGCGCTTAGATGCCCTTGGCCTAGCTGCTTTTAGTATTATTGGCTGCCAAGTTGGGCTAAATATGGGTTTACACTATGGTATTTGCGTGGTTGCAGCCATAGTTACTGGCGTATTTGGTGGTTTGTTACGTGATTTAATATGTCGTCAAGCGCCATTGGTATTACACCACGAGCTGTATGCCAGCGTTTCACTTATTGTGGCGTGTTTATACCTAGCACTGCATCACTATAATATTGATGACAATATAAGCATTATTGTTAGCTTAGTTACAGGGTACTTAATACGTATGGCATCGGTACGCTTTAAATGGCGCTTACCTGTGTTTAGTTTATTAGAACCCGCTAAGTAACTAATATTGCATGTTGTTATATGAAAGCTAACTTAATAATGGCACCACTATAAAGTAAGGTGATTAGCAGCCCAATTGCTAAAGTAACTTTAGCTTTCATTGTTTGCTTTGGCTTTTGCGTAAATACAAAAACAGTTCTATACAGCGTACTAGGCACTATAAGCAACATGCTAAGTAACGCAGGAAGTACCCCCATAATAAAACCAAAACCGAATCCTGGATTTTCAACTTGGGAATATAAAGCTACAAACCCAAACCAAGCTATAGCAATTAAAAAGAAAACAGCTCCGAGTGAAATATAAAAAAGTGCCATTATTAAAAACCCCTTTTCACATAACGAGTCTGTAAATAAACTCGTTTTTTATTTTTTTTATTGATAAACAAACCATAGCCGAGTTCCTATTTTGGTTCAATTTATTACGTTATTTTATGCAGAATATAAAGTGAGAGCTAGGTATTGTTTTAATTGGTTGTTTTAATTGGTTGTTTAAATTGGCTTTTTTAAAGTACCCCCTCATTTTCATGAGGCTAGCTGTTGAGAGAACTGGCTTTTTATTAGTTATCCGTTTTGGGCTAAAGCGTATTATGAGCAACAAAAAGCCAAGGGCAAGCCACGTAATAACATTATTAAATCGCTGGCATTTAAATGGATAAGGATTGTATTTAGGTGTTGTAAAAAGAATACACCCTACTATGAATCGACGTATTTAGCAGCATTAAAACGCAGAGGCTCACCACTAGTAAAATTTGCAATTAATAGCTAAATTTTACTAGTCGTCCACCTCAGGGCGTGTTGTTAGGTATACTTTAACTGCACTATTTTTTTAAGGCGCCTTTTAATCAATCTTTGTTCACAATAAAGTCCAAAAAAACCGCCAACACCAAAAGAAACAATAACTAGCATCCAATATAAAGGACTGGTAAATGATTGAATACCAGAGATATAAAGATATAGGTTAAACGGGAGAATAAAGAGCAAACCTCCTAAGACTTTAATAAACTCTCTAAGAAGTTCAGTATCAGATTTCGCTTCATCAACATATGAGATAATAATTTCATTTGGGGTATCTTTCAGTTTAGGAAATACCTTTTGTAACCAATTTAAATAATTCAATTATGCACCCTTGTTTGCTTGTATACCTAACGCAGAGCTAACAGGCGGAGGCAAGCGAAGCTTGCAGAAGTCCTGTTGAGCGACATGTTAGCTATCACATGGACCACAGTCGACGACTCAATTTGTCCATCGCCCGATCAGAAGCCATGTCAACGCCCCGATTCATCACAATAATCACGGCATCTTTCTTAACTGGGTCGAAGTATAAAGAAGAGAAGACACCAATATCCGCTCCCTTATGACCAATTCTTCCTTGTAGATTGTCCCTCCAAAAGAACCTCTGTCGTTCATCAATGTCGTCGGTGAGCTGTTTAGCTAGCATTTCACCTTTAAGACTATCGGAGAATACCGTATCTCCGTCGTCGCTATCCAATAAAGCAAGGATGAGCGTATTTAAGTCGTTGATGCTTGTCCGGATGCCACCATCAGGATACTGCGGGTTACCGTAGTGAGGGTGTCTTTGAAAGGTCTTATAATCAATCGGTGGATTAAAAAGCTCTGAAATGATGCCGTTTTTTATGGGCGACTTCCAATTGGCACATATTGAAATGTAT
The DNA here is from genome assembly GCF_002332205.1 of Pseudoalteromonas sp. JB197. NCBI lineage: Bacteria > Pseudomonadati > Pseudomonadota > Gammaproteobacteria > Alteromonadales > Pseudoalteromonadaceae > Pseudoalteromonas > Pseudoalteromonas sp. JB197. Next base: position 1,143,584 of record NZ_NRGZ01000001.1, on the reverse strand, counting down.
GGAATGCACTGCTCTACTTCGTATGGAACCGCGAGACCTCCCAAGCCCTCAAAGTCAGCCAATAACCATCCAGTATCGGCCATTCCTAATGGAAGAAATATATTCTCTCGACTGTATTCTGACAGACTTTGTCCAGATGTTGACTCAACAATCAGACCAGCGACCGCAGCGCCAAGGTTACTGTACTCTCGCGTAGTACCCGGTGGGTTCGGCAAATAGTAATCACTTCCAGAAGCAACCAGCAATTTTTCAACATGCTCTTTTAAAGAGATATTTGAATCAGCGTTGTGGGAGTATGTTTTCGGATCATAGAAATCAGCGATACCGGACGTATGAGTAGCTAATTGCCTTATCGATATGTGCGCTGAAGATGCGCTCGGATGATCAATTTTGAATGGCAGGTAAGTGTTGATGTCATCATCCAAATTAAGGTGCCCACGCTCGGCGAGCTGCAATATAGCTATCCCCATAATCGGTTTGCTAATTGATGCAATATTAAAGGGTGTGTCAATAGTGGCAGGCTTCTTTTTCTCGATATCCGCGAACCCGTAGGCACGAATTAACTCTGTATTCCCGTTTCGGATAACAGCAATCCCCATACCCGGTATTGCAGCCTCTTCCATAACATCTAATATAAATTCATCAATATCATTATGATGCTCAGATATGGCCTTTTGTTTCGGAATAACGAGCCAAGTAGCTAGGACCGCGACAATTGCAAATGAGACAAACATTACTATTTTTCTTATTTTCATACGTTTCCTTTCTGGATTCCGTCGAGTGCGATAATCGCTCCCCGAATGAGCTAACGCCGCAATCACGCGCCTGTCGCGTGAATTGCCTTGTTATATTTTTTGTATCTACGCCAGATTTCCCGACGCATTCCAGATTTCATACTTACCTTTACCTTTTTTCCGACACTGGTACACAGATATATCTCTGATGTGAAGATCCTGAAAAATGCTTTCAACTTACTCGCTGGAAAAATAAAATTTTCTGGCTCATCAAGTTTTTCGATAAAGTCAGCGCTAAAGAAAAGTCTCGCAGACTCACCATCAGTTAATCGCATTGGAAACTGTGAGCAAAATTTAGCAACACGATGATCCAGATATGGCTGTATAAATGTGCGCTGTTTCTTTAACAGAGGGACGTGTTTCCAGTGCCATTCAAAGTTAACTACCTGTACATCTCGCGCACCAACATTGACAAAATCTAGAACATACACGTAAGTATCAAGCTTGGTGGGGTCGTAGCTCGGAACTAAACCTCCACTGTAATTTGCATTGAGACGAATAAATTTATCTCGAATTGACAGCCAAAGCGCCAGCCCCGAAATGAAAATCGTCCCCAAAGCAGATAGCCAAGGAGCGAAGCTATTTATACACTGCCAAGTATTGCAAGTGTCCATTCATGCTCCTCAGTTTAGAAAAATATAACGCCACAATAAAAGGCGAGCGTTAGCGAGTCCCGCCCACGTTTTTTGTGGGCGACTTTCATTGCCTTGTTATACGCTGTACGTGCCATCTTTAATTTTTCTAGTATCGGACATCCACCACTCACACATATCCCAAAAATCTAATTTTGTGGCTTCATTGCCCATGCTCTTACGAATCTCTATGAGAAAATTACCTAACAGCTCCATCATATCTTTGAGAAAGTCCATTTCACCTGATGTTTGAGCCTCTTCCATGCTGTAGAGGTACTGCATTAAATTATTGTAAGCTTTCACAACAGAGTCATTTGCCATTAGGGCAAGTTTAAAACCGTGGCGTCTATACTCTAGAGTTAGCATGGTGCTAGTTGCGAAAGCGCTTTTATCTTTGCCTTTGTTTTTCTTATCAGATTGCCATGCGGTATCCGACATTAGCAAAATAATGAAAGGCTCTAGTATTTTGTTATAAATTTCAATTCGATCGTCACGGAGTTTATTTTCAAGGTCGATTTCTCTTTCGATACGATTTTTAGCTTTCCAGCCAATGGATGAAACTATTAAAACAATTACAGGAGTAGCTACACTTCCGATTGCGGTAACGAAATCCAACCAATGCTTTTCTTCCATGCTCAATTCTCAATTTATCGTATAACGCCGCATTCAGCGGATTGTCCGCTGCAATGCCTTGTTAACCCTTGGTTGTTCAATGCTTGCTACTGGATAGTGTACAATATCTTCTTCCCTAGCCACTAACTTGTAACGCTCGACGAAATGGGGAATTTCTCTATCCTGCGGCCAGTATGTCTCTTTAATTGAAATTGCAAAAAAACCAGCGTCTTCTTCACTTAATGAGCTACATATATTTCGCACTGATGTTCTTATCTTTGATAACTCTTTATTAAGATCAGACTTGGATATTTTTGGTTTTGATTCAAGACGATCTATTGCAAGCAGCACACGACGAATTTTATCGGGATCACAGTGCATTTTCTTCTTTTCAATTATGTCCGCCTCACTCATTCCATTTTTTACTATTTCACTAGTAACCAAATTCATCAATGATTTGGCATCTTTGATCATGTAATCAATACCAGAACGGAATGAACCATATTGACCAATGCCAATGTACAGAGCGCCAACAACTGCTAGAGTGACCTTGAGACTCCCTTCTTGAAGTCGCACATAGATCTTTGTATGTTGATCAAATATGAGGTTCGCGTACTTTGATGTTAATTCTTCAAGGTACTGCTCCGCCTCCTTAAGAGGCACCTCCTCAAAGTCTAAGTCAAAATGAAAATCCAATCCCGCGAGTAATGCCACAATCTCTCCTTGAGGGTTAACGCCGCCTTAAGCGGACAAAAGTAGTTGGCTGTAATTTTTTGTGAGGCACGAACAAAAGCCAACTGTTTTTGTTCCGTTTAAAGGCCTTGTGTACGCCCGACATGGGCATTGACTTATGAGGTGAAAGTCCTCTGTAGGAAGATCACCGTTTAAATAACACACTGTTATTAAACGATAACTACTAGCGAATGGCAAGGGCTAAATCGCGAGAGATAGTCTAGAGGAAGCCGCTAGCAAATCTGTGAGCTGATGAACAAAAACATCATATGAGGCGTAGGCTGGAGACGAGCTAGCACAAGATAGCGAAGTCATGTGATCTAACGGCCACCGTAAATGATGCAGTTGTGCAGAGAAAGTCGATGCACCTTATTCGGGGAGATCTGATAAACACGCATCCGCGCTAACGCTTGGAGATTACCAGTTAGGGACTGGTTGTTCAACCCTTGGCGCTTTGGTTGCTGCGACCTACAGCGAGCGAAATAGCAGTAAACAAGCGTTAGTTTCGACGCGCTTTATCGAGTAATCGCTAGAGTGATTTATCAGAAGTCAGCAGACGGCATAGTAGCCAAACGCCCATCGTAATGGAGGGGACACGGTGAAGGCCTGAACATCTTAACCAGAGGAGATACTACAAATGAACTTGAATTCACATAGATCACCGTGTTGTGATAGTGATGAACAGCGTTCGACTGTGAATAATACCTCGAATGAATACAACCAAACAGATCGTGACCTGATGGCAAGGGTACTGAGCAACCACAATATTGGTGCAGCATGGCAACATGTTAAGCGCAATAAAGGGGCTGCGGGTATTGATAATATGAGTATTGAGGAATTTAATCACTTCGCTAAGTTACATTGGCTGGGTATTAAACAACAATTACTTAGCGGCACTTATCAACCCTTGCCAGTCAAACGCGTGATGATACCCAAACCCGATGGCGGTGAGCGAATGCTTGGGATCCCTTCTGTTATCGACAGAGTGATCCAACAAGCTATTGCTCAAGTGATTAGCCCTTACTTTGAGCCTCTATTTTCACCACATAGTTATGGTTATCGCCCTCATAAAAGAGCCAGCCAAGCAGTAAATCATGTTCAATCTTGTGTTAAACAAGGTTATAAAACAGCAGTTGATATTGACTTGTCTAAGTTCTTTGATGAAGTAAACCATGACATGCTGATGAATCGTGTTGGTCGTAAAGTCAAAGACAAAGCACTCATGCGCCTACTTGGTAAATACCTCCGAGCGGGGATCGCAGAGCGCGAAACGGGTCTGTGGTTTGAGTCAACCAAAGGAGTCCCTCAAGGTGGGCCATTATCCCCTTTACTTTCCAATATTTTACTCGATGAATTAGATAAGAAGCTAACCTACAAACACCTTAAGTTTGCACGTTACGCTGATGACATAATCATTTTAGTAAAAACGAAAAGCGAAGGACTCATAATCCAACGGGAAATTACTGCGTTTATCACTCAGCGATTAAAACTCAAAGTGAATGAATCGAAAAGTCGAGTCGGTCCCGTATCAGGCTCGAAATTTCTCGGGTTTACCTTCCGTTACGCTCAAGTGCAGATCCACGAACAGGCGCTAAAGAAATTTAAAGCAAATGTAAGAGAACTCACTAACCGCAACTGGGGGATCTCAATGACCCTACAAATTCATAAACTCACGCAGTATTTACGCGGCTGGGGACACTACTACCTAATAGCCAACGCTTATCAACTAACAGTGGATTTAGATCATTGGATCCGTCGTAGGATAAGAATGTGCTACTGGCGGCAATGGCGTAAACCTCGCACCAAAGTACGCAGTTTAATGAAATTGGGTGTTAGCGAGCGACTCGCCATAGCCTGTGGTATCACCAGTAAAGGCCCTTGTAGAAGCTCAAAAACAAAAGGAATTAACATTGCGCTAGGTAATGACTATTTAGCATCACAAGGTTTAGTGTCATTGAAAGATATTTGGATCAATATTCATTACGGGAGATGAACCGCCCATTGCGGACCCGCATGATGGGTGGTGTGGGGGCTGGAGGTTAGAGACCTCCGGCTACCCGATTAGCTTTCTTGTGCACCAACGTCTACAAAGCCGTACTGTTCCATCTCTTGATGCACATCGAATAATTCACCATTTAATTGCTCAAGGTATTCTTTTGCTACATGATAAAAAAGGTCTTTATCTGCATCTTTTAAGCTGATTGAAAACACACCCTTTTTTAAGCGTTCTATTAAACAGTTAAATGCAGACTTTACCGCATTAGGATCATCATTTGATATGGGGATAGTTATTTTTGGTTCTTCTAAAATATCAATGAAGTACTCACCTTCGATCGTAACCAACTCTGCTTCAATTATTTCCATATATCTTTCCTCTCTCGCCAAAAGCATTCTGCCCACCTTCAAGGGTTTTCATACTAATTTGTTTCCAATCTAAAGTTTTTTCTGTATTTTCCAAACATATCAATCTATTTGAAAATGGATTTCCAGTATAAGTACCATAGCCATCTTTATCATGGCATCTATAAATAGAGTTATAAGGCAATGTCCTCACTGCGACATTAGCATCATGAGTGGATATAAAGACCATTTTCCCTTGTATTGCTTTGTCATTTATAAGTGGGATAATGACATCATTAATATATTCATTACCTAAACTTCTTTCTGGTTCATCTAGTAGGTAAATTTCTTTATCCTCTGCTAATTCACTATGTAGATTGAGCATTGAACATTCACCGTTTGAAGGAGAATAATCCTCACCAGATAAAGTGAATCGTCTCCAGAAAAGTAACAAATCAGAAAGGCTTGATATTTTATCAATATCGACAATTGCATTTAACTCAGTGACTGAATCAAATAAATCATCTGATGTAGCCTTATCTTTTATTGCTTTCATGATTCGAACAAATTCTTTTTGGTCTAGTTTGCGCATACTTTTCATTGATAAGTATTTAGATTCATGAATTTCACCATTCTGGAACTGAAAGCTAGTTGCACATTTTAGCAGGCCTTTATCAGGGCCAAGAACCCCAACATTTTCTACCTTGTCCTGAATGTTTTTATTGATATTTTCAATGACTTTTTTTGCATCCCGACCGATGTTTAATCTATTTGTCGCGAATGTTTTAAAACCTGTATCACTTGGCTTACTTCTTTCTCCAGTTTTACGGGTAACTTCGTTACGAAAACATTGCGATGCGCTATCAGTTAATTTTGCACTCTTCCATTCAGCGAAAAGATCCCAAGAGCCATTTTTTAGTTTTAATGAAAGTGAATTTAGATTAGATATTAGGCTAGTGCGCTCTTCCTCTGTCGTAACTTCATCTACAGGTGAATTAGTTTTAAGAAAATTAACCATTTCCTGCACTTTACTATGTGCGTCTTTGTATTCATTAAACTTGCTATCAGAGTTTTCTGAAAGAAGTGTAGGAAGATCTTTAATCTTCATTTTTTTAGCGTTTTTGTTTTTGTTTTCTGAATTGAAGAATTCACGGTATTTATAAAGGCTTGTAATGTCTGACTCTTTAGCCTTTCTAATGCGACCAATTTCTTCGTGGCAACAATCTACACCTTGTAAATCTATAGATTCCTCAATGTTTTTTCCTTTAATATCAAATCTATCTGCTAACCTATCTGGTGCAGACTCAAATACAGAAGCCTTTATCCCACGATAAGAATAATGCTTGGCGATAGCTTCAAGAATTTTAGTTTTACCAGTCCCTTTAGGACCAAAGATAATATTAATATCATTAAACGCTCGAATTTTAACTTTTGTCTCATCTTCGAAAGGTTGCAGCGTTAAAATTTCAGAATGCTTACGATCTATAGCTGTATCTATAGCGGGCACATCCTTTTCAAGCAATAGGCAAAAATGTTCAAAGCTATCTACAGATAATCTCAATTCAGGTAGTTCCTCTACATTTTCTGTATATTTATCCCAATCTTGTACATCAGAGCCATACATTGATTTATGCCCATGGGCAATAAATATTCCAGCAGAGATGGAGTTTGTTGCTTCTTTAATCACTCGATTAGGGTTTATTCCCATATTCAATAACTTAAGAATACTAGCTTCACTCATATCAGGCTTCTTACCTAAATAATGAGCTACATATAATGGACCAAGCTTTTCAAAAGATTCAACAGTACCTTCTAATGAAATGGTAAACTCGTCTGCGGTTTTACCCTCAGTCATTTGGTTAATTATTTGATTAAATTCATCCCGTTTGTCAGGAGATACAATAACTATCAAGTGGGATCTTTTTCCGCCATCGATTACATCTAACTCTACACCAGGCCAAATTTGAACAGCACCATCTAAACAAACTTCCATTTGATTGAATTGTTGTAAATCGAAAACATTATGGTTTGTTATAGCTAAGATTTTTACGTCAGTTGACAATACTATTTTAGAGAACTTTTCAGGTGTGACTTCTCTAGTAGGAGCATCTCCTTGCTTAGTTTTTCTAGTATGGACATGTATATCTATCTTCATGACATCCCTTATCTATGATTGAAAGCTAACGCCTCAATAACCGGCGGCTGGAACGAAGCGCAGCGCAGTGTAAGCCGTCCGGCGCCGAAGGCGCGTAGTTTATTGATTTGTTAGCGGCGACCGTGAGTAAGGCTAAACTTGGGGCGCTCTTTCTTCCGGTTGAATTCAGGGAGTTCCCCGAGCTCCTCCACGCACTGAGCCATAACCTCATACTCTGCATTGCAAATTTTCCCCATGGCACGAAGATCCATTGGTGTCTCTGCTGCGGGCGTGCACTCCACATGCCAAAGTGCAACATAGAGCTTACTGACAAGTGACGCATAATCTTGATGCTTGTACAGAACTCGATCTGCACCACCATGCTGGCAATGTCTTTGAGCAATAGTGTTGTCGAACTGGCTAAGTCGGCCCCGAAGGCCAGCCACAGCATTGGTCATTCCAACGTAGATTACGTCGTCGTTGATTGAAAAAGGCTGACCAGCAACATTCGCTTCTGAAATCAAAACGACGTAGATTCCCGGAAAAGCTATGCCGGGATAGTCATTCCTAGATTTCCAGTGATACCAAGAGCTAAATCTTAGTTCCATAACTTCCTTAGCAGCTAACAGCTTATTGAACACCACTATGGGGGTTTATAACACCCCAAAACGGCGTATATTACATAGCTCAATAGTTGCACCAAATAACTCCAATGTAAACAAATGATTACGTGTATTATAAAATTGTCTTTGTTAAAATATCCCAAAACGACTTTTAATAATGTTATAGGGCAAAATGCAAGTAAGTGCTTATATGCACAGCTTTACTTTAATGTGATCTGATGTGTGACTTTGTGAAACTTCTCTTTTTAATTGTGTATTACAACAAAGAGCGAACGGGGGGGCTGTGCGTAGTAACAAATAGGGGCTAACGCATGTTAACCCCTATAATAAGTATGCTATTTACAGTGTGTTATTTAGTAACAATAAACCGTAAGCGGCAAGTTGTTCGCCATTGAGATCGTGCTGCCAACTGGCTGTTAAACCGTCGCGTGTAATACTGCTGATGCTTTGAGCTTTGTCCGTTAGGTTAAGTACAAAAACACTTTTGCTGCCGCTTAACTCTCGCGTTATTTCTACTATGCCATTGTCGTGCTGCGTTAGCTGGTAACTGCCGTTAATAGTAAATTCTGGGCGCTGCTTTTTCATTGCGATTAAGTGCTGATATAAACGCCAAACTGAGTTTGGTTGTGCTTGCTGCGCTGCAACGCTGCGATCGCCTGCTGCTAGTTGCTTAGCAAGAAACTCTGGCCACCAGTTTGCAAAATCATCACCAAATAATGCCGTTTCTTCAACCCAACTATTGTCACTTTGCGTAAAGCCCGCTTGATGACTATTGTCCCACTGCATAGGCGCGCGTTTATAAACGTCGTGACCTGTGCCACCTTGTGTTAAGCCAATTTCTTCACCGTAGTAAATATAAGGGGTGCCCGGTGAGCTAAATAACATGGCGGCGGCAAGCTTTGCCTTGTCGTCATGCTCTGTTAGCTGATAAGCCACTCGCTCTTGGTCGTGATTGGTTAAAAACGGCGCAAAAAAGTCAAGTGGTGCGCTCGAGTCAATACGCTGTTGTAAGTTTTGTTTTAACACATTGGCATCAACCGTATTTTTTTGCTGGTTAGACTGCATAGTGCCAAATTGCGCTTCGCCACTGGCGTCAGGCTTTAATAAGCCAAGGATTTTATAGCCCACTTCAAAGTCAAAACCTTGATCGAGCCCTTTGCCATCGCCGTAATATTTTGCTGCAACAGGAATATCGGCCCATGCTTCACCGACTAAGTACGCGTCTGGATCAACACTTTTTACATACTGATTAAAGTGCTGCCAGTAAGCAATGGTTTCATCGGTGTCGGCTTGCGCATTGCCGCCGCTTTCCATGGCAAAGCGTACTGCGTCTAATCTAAAGCCTGCTACGCCTTTATCGAGCCAAAACTTGGCCATTTTTTCCATTTCGGCAATCACGTCGGGATGGCGTAAATTTAAATCAGGTTGGCTGGCACCAAATGCACCATAGTAATATTGCTGACGGGTTTCACTCCAATGCCATACCGCATCTGGCTTGTCGTTATCGCTCCATGCGTGGCCCCAGCCACTGCCCACTTTTGGCAAGTCGTCACGCCACACAAAGTAGTCACTGTAAGGGCGCTCGCCGTTTGCAGAGCGTTTAAACCATGGGTGCTCACTTGAAATATGGTTAATCACTAAATCAAGTATCACCTTCATACCTTTGTCGTCAGCGGCTTGTATAAAGGCTTCAAATTCTGCCATGCTACCGTAGTCGCTTTCTACTTGGTAAAACTCAGTAAAGTCGTAACCATGGTAAGATGGCGCTTCAAACATGGGGGTCAACCACAATGCATTTACACCTAACTCTTGTAAATACGGCAATTTTTTGGTCATGCCGTTAAAATCGCCATGGCCATCACCGTCGCTGTCATAAAAGCTGCGTGGCCAAATTTGATAAAATATCGCACTTTGCCACCATGGCGCGGCGTGTTGTTCGGCACTGATTTGCGCCGTAGCGGCTGTATTAGTATTTTGTGTGTTAGTTGTAGGTGCGCTCTGGCAGCCCGTTAACATTAAAGCGAGGGCCAACGCACTCAAGGTAAAGGTTTTCATTGCATCTCCGTTATTATTTTAATAAATGCACCTAGCCGTATGTGACTACGGCTAGTCATTTGCTAGAAAAGGTTATTGCAGTGCGTGTTCAACCACGGGGTAATGATCCCACACTTGCTTGTCGTGTAATGAACGAAGTAGTTTGATGTATTCAGCATGGGTCCACGCCAGTGGTGTGGCTGAGTTGGTGCCCTCGCCAAGCTTATATCCTGCTTTGTTAACCCCTACGCCATCCCATACTTGCTCTGGTAGCATAAACCCTTGGTTAGCAAATGTTTCCATACCTTTTACATAGGTGTTTTTGATGGCGTTTTGCTTAGTGGCATCGAAGCTATTTGTGGCATTAGCGGCGGCAATTTCATAATGACCTCGCTCGCCGGTAAAAAACGGCCATACTCGCCCACGTTGCCCTGGGGTTTTTATGCCGCCTTCAGCGTAGTTTCCGCCCGTTACTTCGTCTTCACCGTAACCGTCGTTACCATAGCGGCGATAGCCTGAGAAAGTGCCTGAGCCGTCGGCAAACTCAAATGTGTAATGCACTTGCAAGTTATCTTCTAAGCTTTGATCATCATACTCAGGTAAGGTTTTAACAATGCTAGGGGCAAGTGCATCGCGTACGCCATAACGTACTAGCTCTAAAAAGCCGCCGTCGAGAATTTGCTTTTTATTAAACCCTTCACGGCCATTATTGGCACTAATTTTAGTGTTTGAATTGGCGTCTTTATCTTGGCCAATACGAATGAAATATTCGCCGTCGCTTGCTGTTGAGTCAAGGTTGCCTTGGGTTGTAAACATGGTGTTTTCAATGTCGGCATTATAGCTTTTTGCGGTTGCAAGGTAGCGCTTAACATTGGCCTCATCACCCGCTAGTTTGGCAATGTCGGCGGCGGTAATTAAACCCGCTATAACCGCTGCGGTGGTTGACGGTGAATACCCCTCTTGCTCTTCCCAGCGCTCTTGTTGTGTGGCCGGTGGCGTTATTTGTGTGTCGTTCCACAAAATTTTAGCGCGGCCGCCATCCACTAAAAAATCAGCTGCGGGTTTTAACATACGCCCATACCAATCTATGAGCTCGCCATCAGTTAATACTCCTGCTTGGTGAAGCTTCCACGCTAGCATAATCGGCATCGCGGTTTGATCAAGCTGCACGCCTACCCACTCAAGTTCGCCATCAACATGCGTTTTTTGTAAAAACCAGCCTGTATCACCTTGGTTACCTGGGGTATTTGGGTTGACTTGCACTTTATCTAAATATTCGAATGCGGTTTTTGCAGTGTGGGTATCGCCCATGGCCATAAATGCCATCGCCACTTGGTAAAAGTCACGTACCCATACGGCTTTATAACCGGTAGAGCCTGTTTTAGCCGACACCGTTTCGCCCCATGGGTTTGAAAGCGACGCGATTAACGCACCGGCATGAGTTTTGTCTTCTTGCGCTTTTAGCACCATGGCACTGGTGTATAACAACTTGCCATTGTCGGTAGTATCATCAACAAGGCTTGCAAGAGGTGCCAAACTGCTAAGGTAATCTTGCCAACCAATGGCATCGCCTTTACCATTGTAGTTATCAAGTACCGTTTGATAACCACGGGCTAAACTTGCTTGGCCTTCTTTAAAGCTGGCTTGCTCGCTTTTGCCAAAGCTAAGGGTTAAATCAAACTGACTATTTTTGCCAATTTCACCCAGCTCTGCCAATAAACTAACATTACCTGATTGATCACCGGTATTTTTATAAACACTGCTAAGCTGCTGGGTTGTTTTAAGGTCGCTTAAACCATCACTCACACCTGTAAAACCAACACTAGTTTGTTTAAAAGGTTGTGCGCTTTGTAACGATAAATAATTATCATCTTGCCAAGCAACAAGGCCTTGCTCTGTTACTTTTGCAAAATCATCTAGGCCATTATTGTCAATGTATGGGTTAACATTAACAAAGGCTTTTACGCCTTCAAGCTCGGTATTAAAAATACTGCGTACAAATAACGTTTGCCCATCTGGATCGGTGAATATGTGTTTTTCGAGGCTAAAGCGCCCTTGCTTATCTTTGCTTGTTACTTTGTAAGCAAGCGATAATGGCCGCCCTGCTTGGTCTTTGTATAAGTAATCAATGCTTACGTCTAAATCATCCGCTTCTGTGACTGTAAAGTCTTTACCCACCACTATAAATTGCATGTCTTTAATTTGTGCTTGGTGAATTAAACCAAACATGGTTTCAGTGATCATGCCTTTGGCAATTGAAAACCATACTTTTGACACTGTTCCAGTTGTGGCGCTATCACTGTATTGGCCATCTTGGTATTGCTCAAACGATGTACCAATACCGGTTTTGCCTGCGTATGCCCAAAATGAGGCTTCGCCTGGTGCGCCTGGCGCACTCACTGATTTTTGTGCTACTGCACTGGTTTGCGTATTTTGCACGCCACAACCTACAAGGCCTGCGGCCAATATTGTCGCGGTAATTAGGTTATATTTTTTCATTTTAGCCCCTTAAATTAAGACTGTTTAACACGCAGTACGGCAACCGCTGCAAGTACAAAAGACACAGCACCTAGCATCAATGCGTAAATAGGTTGATTTTGGAAAAAGTGACGGAGTATCAGGCCAAGGACACTGGCGGCTAATAATTGTGGGATCACAATAAAAAAGTTAAATATTCCCATATACACACCCATTTTATGACTCGGTACAGAGGTACTTAACATGGCGTAAGGCAACGACAAAATAGACGCCCACGCAAAACCAATACCTATCATTGGCCAAATAAGTAAGCTCGGATCTTGTATAAACATAAAGCTCGCCAAACCTAACGCACCTAAAATAAGGTTAAGTGCATGTGCTAGTTTTAAACCAACACGCTTAACGATGATCGGGATACATAAAGCCGCCAATGCAGCAAAACCGTTGTAAGCCGCAAATAAAATACCCACCCAGTCTGCACCATTGTTATACGCCGCTGAACTTGTGTCGCTGCTACCATAATGAAAACTTGTTACCGCTGAGGTGGTATAAATCCACATGGCAAATAAGGCAAACCAGCTAAAAAACTGTACCCAAGCAAGTTGTTTCATCGCCTCTGGCATGGTGAATACATCGTTAACGACTTGATAAAAGCCACCGCTGGTGTGGTTTTTTGCCTGTAGTGCGGCTGCAATAAATTGAATAACGCCAAAACTCACTAAGCCAGCTGCTAAAAGGTACAGCTCTTTTTCTAGGTTTAATCCCGTGACTAAACCAAGTACGGCAAGCCCTAACACGGTAAATACACTGCCGCCTTTACTAAAGTTAATTTGTGCACAAACCGCCTGTTCAACTTCAGCTTGCTCTTGTTGATTAAATGCGGCCAATTCTTCAGGTGAATATTCTTTGGTGGTTATAATTGTCCAGCCCACTGCGACCAGCAATACAACTGCACCAAAGTAAAATGAGTACTTTACTGAATCAGGAATTTGCCCTGCAGCGGCGGTGTTGGCAATATCAAACCAGTTTGTCATCATCCAAGGGAGTGCTGATGCAACCACCGCTCCCACACCAATAAAAAAGCTTTGCATTGCATAGCCCGTAGCACGCTGTTTGTTTGGTAGGTTATCGCCTACAAGGGCGCGAAATGGTTCCATGGTGACGTTAATCGATGCATCCATGATCCATAACATGCCCGCTGCAATCCAAAGTGTTGGTGAGTTTGGCATAACAAATAACGATAATGTGGTTAAAATAGCACCGTATAAAAAAAACGGACGACGGCGGCCTAATTTGCCCCAGGTTTTATCGCTCCAGTAACCAATAATTGGCTGTACAATTAAACCGGTAAGTGGTGCTGCCACCCACAAAATAGGAATGTCATCTACATTCGCCCCAAGGGTTTGAAAAATCCGGCTTACGTTAGCGTTTTGCAGTGCAAAGCCAAATTGAATGCCTAAAAAGCCAAAGCACATGTTCCATATTTGCCAAAAGCTTAAGGTTGGTTTGTTATTATAATTCATGGTCAGCCTTATTTGTTAAAACGGCACTACTGAGTGCATCAAGGGTCAGCGTAAAGGTTGTATTTTGTTTCTCATCGCTCACCAAAATACCGTTATGCGACTCTAATAGATCGTAAAGCGTTGAGTTTGGTTTGAGCATTGTTGCTTGATTGGGCGTGAGCGTAATAGTGACTGTTTGCGCTTGCTGACTAAAGTTACTCAGCACCCATAATGATTGCTGTCCTAAGGTACGCACAAAACCAACCACGCTGTCACTCCCCGTGATCATCAGCTGCGCCATATCGCCGGCAACAATCGCTGGTAAATCGTTAAGTGCCATAATTGAAATATAATATTGGCGTAATTGCGCTTGTTCAGCTGTTAACTGACCACCATCAAATTTACCGTTGTTCATCCACGCTTGGTGAGCAGGAACACCAATATAGTCAAAAATACTGGTGCGAGTTGGGCTAGCAAACCCCGCGTTTTCTGAGCCATCTTCACCGACATCTTGACCAAAATAAAGCAAGCTTGGCGAGCGACTGATTAGGTGAGAGACCACCATTGCAGGCTTGCCCAATGCGGCATCGCCGGCAAAATCAGGACTTGCGATACGTTGTTCGTCATGGTTTTCTAAAAAGTGCAGCATGTGCTGTTCTATATCGGCAACTTGCTGTTGTGCATCAAAAATAGTGCTCGCAGCTTGCTTATTTTGCATAATAGCTTTTAGCGTGTCGTAAAAACCCACCTTGTCGTATAAGTAATCCATTTTGCCCTGATGAATATAACCTCGGTACATTTTTGGGTTATATACTTCGGCAAGTAAAAAGGCATTAGGGTTTTGCATTTTGATTGCCGAATTTAAAAAGCTCCAAAATTCAACTGGCACCATTTCGGCCATGTCATAGCGAAAGCCATCTACGCCTTTATCTAACCAAAATAGTGCAATATCGCGAAATTTATACCAGCTGTTAGGTAGGTTTTTGTCTTGCCAAAATTCATAGTGCGCTCGGGCATCTTTAGTTGCAAAGCTTGCAGGTAGGGTTGGAAAGTCATAACTGCCATCGGGTTTAACCCCGTAGTTTACTTTTACAGTTTCGTACCAGTCGTTTATATCGGGCTTGGCTGCACGCGCGCCGTTTCCTGTCCATTTAGCAGGGCTTTCGTTAAACAAGCCATCGGCTAATGGGTGTGCATCTCCTCCTAAAACTTGGTATTGATCAGAGCTAGGTACTTGAAACGACTGCCCTGGCACATAATAAAAGTTATTATCACGCGCATATTCTTTGCTGGTATCGTCTTGCTCGCCAAAGTCTTTTACACCAGCAGGCCTAGCAATTGAATGATAGTTACGCGCCACATGGTTTGGCACAATATCAATAACCACTTTCATACCATGTTGATGAGTGCGCTCAATAAGTGCAGAAAACTCCACTAAGCGACGCTCTGGGTTTACTGCAAGATCTGGGTTTACATCGTAGTAATCTTTTATTGCATAAGGCGAACCCGCACGGCCTTTAACTACATCAGGGTCGTCTTGTTTTATCCCGTATTGGCTATAATCGCCCACCAGCGCATGATGCAACACGCCGGTATACCAAACATGGGTGGTGCCTAAATCTTTAATGCCTTGCAATGCGGCGTCATTAAAGTCGGCAAATTTACCAATCCCATTTTGCTCCTTAGTGCCCCAAGGTACATTCACCGTTTGGGTGTTACCAAACAAACGAGTGAATACTTGGTATACAACTGGTTTGCTGATCTCATCTGCAGATTTAGTTAATTGCTCATTAACCTGATTAGCTTGTGTTTCGCTATCTGAGCAGCCTGTTAGGTAAATGCTGCTGGCTAAAAACAAAGGGCTATATTTAATTATCTTCATTATTGTCATAGTCTACTCTACTACTTTGTCGTTTTTGTTATGAATTTAATACTAGTGTGAAGCGCGACTGACTGACAGTCGCTGCATACGTATTCAGTTAAGCAATTTACTCTATCACTAATACTGTGGCGCTCATGGGTGCTAATGTTATTGCATCAGTTAAATTAATTTGCTGCTTAGTAAACAAGTTTGTTGCTGTTGTATGCAGCTTAAGCACCTCTTGCATATACTCTAATGACCAATTTTTAGCCTGCTTATTTTTATTCAAAAATACCAACACTATTTGCTCATCGGCTATACGTGCATAACTGTAAATACCTTGATGTGGACTAAAATGCGTTAGCTTGCCATAACCTAATGCAGGGCTTTGCTTTCTAAAATTAAGTAACGTACGTAGGGTTTGGTGCATATCACGCTGTGCATTTGTGAGCCCTTTACCTGTAAAGGCATTAACTGTTTGCCCAGCAAAGCCGCCCGGAAAATCAATACGAATATCGCCGTGGTCATTACTGCCTGTGTTATCGAGTAATACTTCGGTGCCATAATACATTTGTGCAATACCGCGGGTGGTAAGCAGCATGGTCATCGCCATTTTGGTTTTATTTAGATTTTGCTTTAGCTCAGTATAAACACGGCTCATATCGTGGTTATCGGCAAATACTAAAAGGTTATTTGGATTAGGGTATAAAAAATCATTGGCAAGTGATTGGTATACTTTAACCCAACCTGTGTTCCAGCTTTCATCTTCGTTTAAAGCTTGAATGAGCGCCTCTTGCAGCGAAAAGTCCATCACACTGGGTAAACTTGAAGTATAACCGTCGCTGTTATTTTTGCCCGCTTGCCAATACGATGCAATTGCTGGATTGGTAGTCCACTCTTCACCAACAATATTAAACGCTGGGTATTCGCTCATAATTGCTTTGGTCCAATTGGCTAAAAAAGCTTTGTCTGAGTATGAATATGTATCTACTCGAATACCGCTTAAATTTGCATACTCAATCCACCAAATGGTGTTTTGAATTAGGTAGGTTGCCAACAAAGGTTGACGCTGGTTTAAATCGGGCATGGTTTCTACAAACCAGCCATCGCTAAATTGACGTTTATCGAACTGGCTGGCGTGAGGGTCTTGAATGGTTTGCCTTGCATGACTAGTGGCATGTTTACCATTGGCAAACTCACCATTAAAATTAATCCAATCAGACGTTGGCTTGTCATTCATCCACACATGCTCAGAGCCAAAGTGATTAAGTACAAAATCCATCACTAAACCAATCCCCTGTTGCTGCGCTTTATTTGACAGCTCTTGGTAGAGTTCATTACTGCCCATACGGGGATCTATATTATAAAAGTCAGTAATAGCATAACCATGGTAAGAGTAGCTTGGCATATTGTTTTCAAGCGCTGGGGTTAACCACAATTGAGTTACCCCTAAATCATTTAAATATGGAAGTGCATTGATCACCCCTTGTAAGTCGCCACCGTGGCGCCCGCCTTTACTTTTTGGATCAGCGGCCTCTAACATGCCTGCTGCGGTGTCGTTACTGCTATCGCCATTTACAAAACGGTCTGGGTTAATTAAATAAAGGGTATCTTGGCTGTTAAAGCCTTTACGCTTGGCACTGTTGCTGCTGCGAGTATGTAACGGGTATTCAAAGCGCTCACCCGTTGGGCTGGTAAACACTAAGTCACCAGGCTTTGCTTGCGGCGTTATTTTTAGGTTTAAAAACGCATAATTAGGGTTATCTGTTTTGCTAATACTGATTAACTTAACCCCATTGTAGGGGATTAATTGCCACTGTTGTTTAGCAATGTTTGGCTCATGCAACATAACTTGCAATGCCTCATTTTGCATGCCAACCCACCAATTTTGTGGCGATACAGACATGGCCTGTGCCTTTGTTGCAGTAAATGGTATTGCAGTAAACAATGTTGTAGCAAACAGTGCTTTAATTAGCTTTTTCATTTAATTATTTTTCATCCTAGATAAAAATTCACTATGGGAAGGGAGTTGTTCAACCGTGTGGTTAATCAAAGCTTTTAAATCAGAAAATAATGCGAGCAGCGGCTCATCAGTTAGGGCGTTGCCTAATGGGTGATAATCATCTGCTTCAAGCCCCTGACCTATCATTACTTGCTGCCACGCTGGCTCGGAAAAAAGTTCGTCGTCTTCTCGAGTGAGCTTGCCTGTTTGCTTGAACAAGGTTATTTTTTGTTGCAGAGTTTCGGGAATACTCATTTGCTGACATTGACGCCCAAATGCGCTATCTGTGCGGGTGGTAAGCTTATAATGTAAAATTATAAAGTCGCGTATGCGTTCTATTTCGGTTTTACTTTGCAGGTTATATGTAGTTACTTGCGAGTGTTTAATCCCATTATGCGGAAACAACTTAATTAATCGAATAGCCGCTGTTTGAATTAAATGAATACTGGTTGACTCTAACGGCTCTAAAAACCCACTTGAGAGTCCAATAGCAACTACATTTTTATGCCATTGTAAGCGTCGGCGCCCCGTTTTAAAACGGATCACCCGCGGCTCTGTTATTGCTTTGCCGGGCAAATTAGCGAGTAATTGCTGCTTTACTTCATCATCTGTTAAATAGCGGCTCGAGAACACTAAGCCGTTACCAACTCTGTGCTGTAAAGGTATTTGCCATTGCCAACCAGCATTTTGGGCAATAGAGCGAGTATAAGGTACTGGCTCATTCGCTGATTCACTTTGCACTGCTACTGCGCTGTCGCAAGGTAGCCAATGCGACCAGTCTTCAAAGCCTGTATTTAAGGTTTTTTCAATTAATAATGCACTTAGCCCAGTGCAGTCAATAAATAAGTCGCCCTTAATTACTGAGCCACTCTCAAGTGTTAATGCTTGTATATCACCTGACTGCTGACACTGCTGCACGCTTTTTATTTTACCTTCTACACGTTTAACACCGCGCTGCTGCGCAAGTTTTTTTAACAGTTTGGCATATAAGGTTGCGTCAAAATGATAAGCATAATGTAACCCTGGTAATTGGGTATTAGGCAAATTACGTAAATGGGCGAATTTACCTGCTTTTGCCGCTTGGTAGTTAACAGAAAAATCCCACAAGTCGGGGGCGTAGTTTTGCTGTTTTGCTTTTAGCCAAAAGTGATGAAACTCACAAAACGGAAAATCTTTACCTATGCTGCCAAAGGCATGCATGTATTTATGATTTTGCTCGCGCCAGTTTTCAAACTCAATGCCTAATTTAATCGTTGCTTGAGTGGCATTAATAAACTCATGTTCATTTATGCCCAACGCGCCATTTAAATGCGAAATTGGCGGAATGCTCGCCTCTCCTACGCCAATAGTCCCTATTTGATCAGACTCAACTAAGGTGATGTTGATCACGTTACCCAATACTTTATTTAATAAGGCTGCCGTGATCCAGCCTGCAGTGCCCCCACCGGCAATTACCACATTTGTTATTTTATTATTCATTTAGTTTTCACCATGGTTGTTGAATAAACCAGTATTGAATGTGATATAAAAAAGCCCTTGTAAAGCAAATCACAAGGGCTTTTCAACGCTAAATAAAACTAGAGTTTATAACTAAAGCCTAGTAAAAATGTACGGCCATAATCTTGGTAGTCACGTATTTGTAGGTCGTTATCGCCTTGCAGCGATACAAAAGGTTCTTCGGTAATATTTTGCACTTGGAAGGTAACACTTAAGCCAGCTAAGCTATCAAAACCGCCTTCGCTAAAGTCATAACCTAATTGTGCATCCCAAATTGTTTCGCCTTTGATATCAACTTGAGTGGTTTCAAAGCCTAAACCATATACGTCACCTTTAAAGTCACTACGTTTGCGCATACTGGTACGTGCTTGAAAACCGCTGTGCTCATAATAAAAGGTTAAGCTGTCGATTTGGTCTGATAAGCCTGGTAACTCATATTCGTTACCATTTTGATCACTCAAGTCTTGCTCTACACCTGTATGGCTAGCAATTAAACCAAAACCTTCTAGGCTTGGATGAAATACGCTAAATGGTAATGATAAAGATAGCTCATAACCCCAAAGGTCGCCTTCACCGCCATTTACTTTACCTGAGCCTGTGCCGGTAGACGTAGCTGGAATTTCACCTGTAGATGGGTCTGCAACACCTGTCATATCTACATCATAGGTACCATCAAAAATCCATTGCGTAATATCTTTGTAGAAGAATGCTGCAGCAAAGTAACCTTCTGCATCAAAATAGTTTTCGTAGCTTAGGTCAAAGCCTGTCGCTTCTTTAGGCTCAAGCTTTGGATTACCACCCGAAATGCTCCAAAAATTACCGTTATCGTCTGGTTGTGTTTGGCTGTAAGTGGCATTTATTGATGCATTCATTTCATCAAGACGTGCGCGCGAAATTGTTTTTGCTGCACCAAAACGTATTGTTTGCTCTTCATCAATTGCAAACGATAAGTTTATGCTTGGTAAAAAGTGGCTATAGTCATGGCTAACATCGGTAGGCGTTACAACCACTAAGCCATTAACTGTATTAGCAGCAGAGCCTTGTGATGATTGATCTGTTTGTACATAACGCGCACCAATATTACCCGTTACCGGAATTGAGCCAATTTCTGCGTTAATATCTAGCTGTGCAAATACTGCAATTACTTCTTCTTGAACAGTCCAAGATTGCGTTTTGTGTTTTTGGTTTGTAAGGCTTTCTTGTAATAGATCGTAGTAGCCATCGTTTACTAAGCCGTTTGTATCGTAGGCAACCATGTTACCCATACCAATAAAATCTAAGCTAGCAGACCCTTCACGGTATTGCTCAGGAATAGTCAACATACCTGGATTGGCAAGCGAGAAGTCTTTTAAGGTCATGTAATACCCTTCAGACAACTTACTTTTTTCGCGATCCCGATATGAAACACCAAAGCTTACTTTACTAAAATACTCATTTTCGAGTGCTTTGCTTGCAGCAAGCTTTAGTGTTTGTAGTTCATCGTTAATTTCTGGGGCGTTAATAAAGCCGTCTTGTGCTGTGTTTTCATAAGCAGTGCCCGTTAAACCATATTTGTCGTTAAGGGCTGAACTCGCTCCCCAAGATAACGGGCCGCCTAATTGAATAAGATCATAATCACTGTAATCTAATTCATGACTAAATTGCGCGCCAGTATTGCCACCATCAAAGGCATAACCTATGTTATCAGCAACGCCGTTTGCATCGCCACGCCCTGTACCAGAGTAACTTTCGATACTCCAAATTTGACGTTTTACTTCAGATACACTGGCATCAAACTCTAACGACCATGAATCATTAATATCGTATTTAGTGTTAAAACCAAATTGCGTTAGCTCAGCATTACGTTCTTCATAATCGTTACGAACGACAACTCGTTGCCCTTGTGTAACTGCACTGGTGATAAAACCAGACGACTCATCTATTTCAGCGCTTGAAGCATCTATTGTGCCTTGGCCCCATGCAAAAGGTACTTCTATACCACGTAATATCTTCTCATCTGAAAAATCAACATAAAGCGCATCAAACGTCATGTTTAAACGATCAGTTGGTGCGGCTTCAAGTACAAACATTGCTGAATCACGTTCAAGTGTTGATGAGCGCACATAAGGTTTTGCACCACCTAATATAGAATATTGCTCGCCAGCTGCTTCAAATTCAGGGTAGCCCCATGAGTTCCATCGTTTTTCTTGGTTTGGTGAACTCATTTTATTATAAGCAAACGCAACACCTATGGTGTCATCTGCAAACTGGTCAATGTACGAAATTGTGCCGCGGTAACCACTGTCGTTGCCATCAGGGTTTAATTTATCAAAACCTGTTTGCTCTAATTGGCCATTAAACATGATCACACGCTCACCTTTACTTAAAGGCTTAACGGTTTGCATGTCGATTACACCAGCAATACCTTCTGCATCAAGACTTGCATTAGGCGTTTTATAAACGGTTACACCGCTCATTATTTCTGATGGGTACAGGTCAAATTCAACACCACGGTTGTCACCAATAGAAACTTGCTCGCGACCATTAAAGGTAGTGGCACTTTCATTTTCGCTAAAGCCACGCACACTTACACGACTTGCTCGGCCATCAAGACGCTGCGCGGTTAAACCCGGCAAACGCGCGATTGATTCAGCAATAGATGTATCTGGAAGTTTACCAATGTCTTCTGCAGAAATTGACTCAACAACCTGTGTTGAAAAACGCTTAGTATTAATTGATTCAACAACACTACCGCGAAAACCTTTTACCTCAATAATTTCTACATCATCATTTTTTATTGTTTCTTCTTGTGCCGCAGTGGTGGCAAAGCTTGATAGTCCGGCAGCAGTTAATGCTAGCGTTAATATACTTGGTTTGAACATAGCCATAATGTTTTCCCGTTACCCATAATGTGATACCCGCTTTGTTTGAGTGATAGTCAAACAAAGTGAGCTAATTTTGTTGTCAGGATTAATGTTAACGCTCTCTTCATTTTATTAACAACTTTATGCATACGTATTCAACACTTGCACATTGACATTACATTAACACAAAAATAACCTAAAATACCATAAGTAATTGTTTTAATTGCTTTTATAACTTTACATTAATTTCTTAATAAATTTAGTTAAGTAATTATATTTATCAATAAAAGGAGCATGTTGTTAAATTTAAACTGAATAAAAATAACCATATTTAAGCTGATCCCTGCTCTGTATACGCTTATTGTTGGGCGTACAATTGGTAAGACCAATGAAGTATAGAGGCGATTAACTCAAGCCATTGTTAATAATGATTAAAATAAGTATTAACCTATAAATCAATTTAAAAACCTTAATTGGTAAGGTTGTTTTCTCGCTAATTTAAAATATTTAATTGGTTTTTAGTGATTTTTTTAATACTTAAAAAGTGTGTATTTTACTGCATACGTATGTAGTATTTTTACAGAATCACGGGCTTCACGTATGCTTTTTAGAAATATTATATGGTGAGTTAACAAACCATATTTAGCGTAATCGAAATACGGTGTACAATGACGGAGAAAAGCATGACCCAACAGCAGTGGTACAAAGGTGCGGTAATTTATCAGGTTTATCCGCGTAGCTTTCAAGATAGCAACAATGATGGTATTGGTGACTTAAAGGGGATAATTAATCGCATTGATTATATTAAAAGCTTAGGTGTTGATGCTATTTGGATTTCACCTTTTTTTAAATCGCCAATGAAAGACTTTGGTTACGATATTAGCGACTACCGAGATATTGACCCAATATTTGGTGATTTAAACGATTTTGATGCGCTAATTGAACAAGCGCATGCCCGCGATATTAAAATTATTATTGACCAAGTACTCAGCCATACCTCTGATCAACATCAATGGTTTTTAGATAGCCGCGAAAATACCACTAATGATAAGTCTGATTGGTATGTTTGGGCTGAGTCAAAAGAAGATGGTACAGCACCTAATAATTGGTTATCTATTTTTGGCGGCCCGGCATGGCAGTGGGAGCCGCGCCGAGGTCAGTATTATTTACACAACTTTTTTACCGAGCAGCCCGATTTAAACTTTCATAATCCAGATGTTAGACAAGCTGTGCTTGATAACGTGGAATTTTGGCTGAAAAAAGGTGTAGATGGCTTTAGGCTCGATGCAATTAACTTTTGCTACCACGATGCGCAATTACGCGACAATCCTGCAAAACCAAAAGATAAGCGCCAAGGCCGCGGTTTTAGTGAAGATAACCCGTACGCGTTTCAGTATCACTATTACAACAACACCCAACCAGAAAACATCGAGTTTATGCAAGATATTCGTGCCTTACTTAATAAGTATCCAGGTGCGGTTTCATTGGGTGAAATATCATCTGAAGATTCACTCGCTACCATGGCGCAGTATACCCAAGGTGACGATAAGCTACACATGGGCTACAGCTTTGAATTACTCACTGATGACTACTCTAGTGAATACATTAGAACAACAGTGCAAACGCTTGAGCAGCAAATGACTGAAGGTTGGCCTTGCTGGGCGTTTAGTAACCATGATGTAGAACGTGTTGCGAGCCGTTGGAGCGACAATGGCGAAATTAACCCTGCCCAATGTAAAATGCTTACAGCCCTACTCGCTTCACTGCGTGGTAGTGTATGTATGTATCAAGGGGAAGAGCTAGGTTTGGGCGAAGCAAACGTGGCCTTTGAAGACTTACAAGACCCTTACGGAATTACATTTTGGCCTAACTTTAAAGGACGTGATGGCTGTAGAACTCCAATACCTTGGGAAAATGAGCAAGTAGATTATGCTGGGTTTAGTGAAAATAAGCCTTGGTTGCCTGTAGACACAGCACACAAATCTCAATCGGTAGCAGAGCAAAATAGCGATAAAAACTCTATTTTAAACGCGTACCGTGAATTTATGGCTTGGCGTAAAACGCAAGCGGTGATGATTACAGGCGATATTGAGTTTATCCAAACGGCTGAACCGATTCTGGCGTTTTATAGAACACTTAATAATGAAAAAATGCTGTGTGTATTTAATTTAAGTGCGCAACAAGCAAGATTGAGTTTGCCGGTAGCTATAACTAAAGCGTATGACACGCTTTCGCATCACAATGCTACTTTGAGTAATAACCAGCTAATAATGAATGGTTTTGGCTGCTATTACGCCCAATGTAGCTAAAAGTCATTTAATATAAAAAGCCCCCAGTAATTGGAATATCCAACTATTGGGGGTCACTTCAGAGTAACTCAGGCTTTTTGTAGCTAACGAATATAAAACACTCCAATATCGATTCTATTTATTTGTTTTGGTTGGCTTAGAGCTTGATGATTCGTCCATGTATGATCCTAATTACCATTAAAGTTTAACACTCAACTTACTTATCCTGACGATAAAAATATTTCGTTATCTTTTATTTCAAATTCGATTAAAAATCAGCATACCAACAGAGTTGTTCTGGCTTGGGTACACTTGTTTTAAATAACAATTGTCATAACATTTTTTAGGAATAAACAAATGAACAAAGCATTGCTAGCATTAATCGTAGCACCTCTATTTGCACTGTCTGCACTTAATGTGGTTGCAGAAGATGCGGCGGACGCTTCAGCTGAAACAGTTAAAGAATACACAGAAATGTGTGTTAACTGGGCTAAAGATGACGACGTAAGCAATGAAGAGCTTTATGGCTATGTATTAAAGTGCGTGAATGATGAGCTTGTATCTGAAGGCTACAAAAAGGTCTCTGCAGTAAAAATTTAATTAAGTTTATTGTCTAATTAAGTCTATTGCTAATAAAGCCGTTGCGAACACTTTTAATTAGATATAAAAAAACCGGAATCGACACTCAAAGTGTATTCCGGTTTTTTATTGCTTTCAAAAAGAGAAAAATTAAATACTTATATTAGGGCCTGTTTATCTTTCGAGGTTAAATTTGCAGCAGTATGTTTGGTATTTAGGCAAAGCAGAGCCTATGCAGTGTGGTTATTCCCCATAAATAGGCGATAACGCAGCATAAATGCCAAACATGCGCTGCCCTTTGGGTTCTTTCTAGGGACGATTAACTCTTTGTTGTTCGGTTTTTACTTAGCCCACTAGGTTACAAACCTCGCGCCGCGATTTAATCGCCCCTAGATTGAACAAATTTTAATCCTGAAAGGTCAACAGGCCCTAGTATTATTTATTCATCATCTTTTTTAGTTTTTGCTTTAGCCTTAGTTTTAGCAGGCGCTTTTTTGGCAGCTGCTTTCTTTTTTGGTGCTGCTTTTTTCTTCGCTTCTTCAACCCACTTACCCGCAACATAATGCGCAGTCCAACCGGTCGCTTTACCGTCGACTTCGGTCATTACATACTGCTCTTTATTTTTACGGCTGTAGCGTACAACAGCTAAGTTTCCATCTGGATCTTGTGCTGGTGCATCGGCTAAGTAATAAAACTTAGGTGAAATACGGTCTCTAAAGCGTTGTAACTCTTCAACCTTAGGCGCACGTGTTTCGCGCGATTTAGGGAAGGTATTTGCAGCCAAGAAAATACCTGCAGCGCCATCACGTAAAACAAAATACGCATCTGACTTTTCACATTCTAATTCGGTAATGTGAACAGGGTCTTCTTTTGGCGGCGCAGCTTCGCCGTTTTTAAGTAACTTACGGGTATTTTTACACTCATCGTTATTACAACCAAAGTACTTACCAAAACGTCCCGATTTTAATTCCATATCCGCGCCACACTTATCACATTCAATAAGAGGCCCGTCATAGCCTTTAATTTTAAACGTGCCCTGCTCAACTACATGGCCACTACATGCTGGGTTATTACCACATACATGTAATTTACGGGTTTCGTCGATTAGGTATGAATCCATTGCCGTTTCACAAATTGGGCAACGTTTCATTTGCATTAATGTTTCGGTTTCAAGATCTTCTGCATCGGCACTGTCTGCGGCAACTGCTTCATCGCCCGATACTAAGTTCATCGTTGTTGTACAACGCTCTTTTGGTGGCAAGTTATAACCAGTACACCCTAAGAACA
The DNA here is from genome assembly GCF_002332205.1 of Pseudoalteromonas sp. JB197. Lineage (NCBI taxonomy): Bacteria > Pseudomonadati > Pseudomonadota > Gammaproteobacteria > Alteromonadales > Pseudoalteromonadaceae > Pseudoalteromonas > Pseudoalteromonas sp. JB197. The sequence goes on along the minus strand of NZ_NRGZ01000001.1, from coordinate 1,117,346 downwards.
CGCCAGTAGATGCGGTACGGATACCCATTTTACGGCTACAAGTCGGACATTCAATATCAGTTTCGACCATTTCATTAAGACGCATTCCGCCATTTTCAGGCTCGTCTTTCGCAACAGTTAATTGCGTTGAAAAGTCGGCATAAAACTTATCGAGTACTTCGGTCCAAATGCGCTTGCCTTCGGCGATATCATCTAAACGACCTTCCATTTTGGCAGTAAAGTCAAAGTTCATTAAGTCTTCAAAATTTTCTACTAAGCGGTCGGTAACTATTTCACCCATTTTTTCAGCGAAGAAACGACGGTTTTCAACCCGTACATAACCGCGATCTTGAATAGTAGAAATAATAGATGCATAAGTAGATGGGCGGCCAATACCACGTTTTTCAAGCTCTTTTACTAAACTCGCTTCGCTAAAACGCGCTGGCGGTTTAGTAAAGTGTTGCTTAGGGTCAAGTTCAATTAACGTTAATGTTTCGCCTACTGTTACTGCAGGTAAAGACTGATCTTCTTCGTTCTTTTTACGAATAGCAGGCTGTACTTTAGTCCAACCATCAAAGCGTAGCACACGGCCTTTGGCTTTTAGTTGGAAGTCATTTGCTGCTACCGTTAATGTCGTTAAGTCGTATTCTGCAGGTACCATTTGGCACGCTACAAATTGACGCCAAATTAGCTCATATAGTTTTTTAGCATCGGCATCAACCCCTTCAATATGCCCCGAAAGCACAGTTACACTAGATGGACGAATTGCTTCATGCGCCTCTTGTGCATTGCCTTTTGAGCTATAATTAATAGGATCTTTAGGTAAGTATTTTTCACCAAATTGCTCTGTTACATATTCGCGACACATAGCAACCGCATCTTTTGACAGATTAGTTGAGTCGGTACGCATATAGGTAATGTAACCGCCTTCGTACAAGCGCTGCGCTAGCATCATGGTTTTTTTAACGCCATAGCCTAAACGTGTACTGGCTGCTTGTTGCATAGTTGAGGTGATTAAAGGCGCACTTGGGCGACTTTTACTTGGTTTTTCGTCAACGCTTATAACTTTATATTCTGCATTCTCAAGGCTTTTAACTGCTGCGCTTGCCTGAGCTTCATTTACTGGCTTAAATGGCTTGTCTGCTTGTTTGGCTACTTCTAAGCGTAACTCTGACTCAGCATTTTTAACGTCAGCATGAATATCCCAAAACTCTTCAGGTATAAACGCTTTAATTTCGCGTTCACGCTCAACGAGTAAGCGCACTGCTACCGATTGAACACGTCCAGCCGAAAGTCCACGTGCCACTTTTGCCCACAGTAAGGGAGATACCATAAAACCAACAACACGGTCTAAAAAGCGACGTGTTTGCTGTGCATATACCATATCGGTATTAAGCTCACCGGGTGTTTCGAATGCTTGCTGAATTGCGTTTTTTGTAATTTCGTTAAAAACCACACGCTTATATTTTGCAGGTTCACCGCCAATAATTTCTTGAAGGTGCCAAGCAATTGCTTCCCCTTCTCTATCCAAATCCGTTGCGAGATATATTTGGTCAGCGTTTTCGGCAAGCTTTTTAAGCTCTTGTACTACCTTTTCTTTTCCTGGCAGTATTTCGTAATGTGGTTCCCAGCCTTTATCAGGGTCAATGCCCATACGCGCGACTAAGTTAGAATAGTCTCGTTGCTTTTTATACGCTGCTTTCTCTTCAGGTGGTAATTTACGCACTTCAGCCGGCGTTTTAGTCGCTGGCACTTTGTTTTTTCCAGAACCTGAAGTAGGTAAATCTCGCACGTGTCCAATACTGGACTTTACGATGAAGTCATTACCTAAATATTTATTAATTGTTTTAGCCTTAGCAGGTGACTCTACAATTACTAGCGATTTGCCCATAGTTGCCTATTTCTAACCAAGTTTTTTAAAATGTGTTTAGCCGACATAAGCGGCACGAATATTTATAGGTATATCTACAAACACTAATTGTTACAAGCTTTTAATACAAACTTTTCAGTTTTAAGCGAATAAACGAACAATTTCTACGTTTAATTTAAACAAACAGGTGTTTTTAGAGTAATTGATGGGGAATATATAGAATAGAAACAAAAAATGCCAACCTTATGGTTGGCATTTTTATAATTAAACCGTTTTAAGGCTTAGGTTCATCTAAAATAGACATGACAGTATATTGTGTTTTAACTCCCCCAGGGGTTTCAAATTCAATATATAAAAATCCTGAGTCAACATCATTTGGTTGTGACTCCTTCGTTATATTTACTGTTACTGAGTTAGGTACCTTTTGCGCCGTATTTACAACTGTGTAATCTGTTAACCCTCGCAATATTGCATTATCAGACGTTACTGTTACTTTGGTGCCTGCCGGTAGTGGGTTATTATGAATATCACTAAAGAAAATCGTAATCGAAATTGCACTGTAAGGTGTTGAGTCACTAATATCAATAAGGTTAATATCACACATATTTGCCATATCTGAAGGCTCTAAACTAATACCATCGGTTAATGTGCAATCGTTTAACGCTGTCACAGCTCTAATATAAGGAGTACTTCCAGACATAACTAGTTCTGACTGACTTCGTACATTAACAGTTTCACGTGTACAAGCGCCCACAGCTAAAGCTTTATCGCTACAAAGTAAACCATTATATATTGAATCACCGGCGTCATATTTACCATTATCTAAAGCACCTGAGCGCTCAACATACCACTCGTTCTCCCCTCCATTTGAATCAACTGGATCTGCAGGGGCTGATACGTTGCCATCAAAAATACCATTTTCATTAAAATCGATAAATGCTTCGGGCAAATCCTGTAAAGTTGAATCAAACTCACCTTGATTAAATTCACCATTTGCCGATACATCATTAAATGATTCCTCGCCTACTGCATATGCTAGTAAGCTTACACGCCCACCTAATGGGTGATCAATTGGGGCTTGCAATGGTGCATCTGCGAGCGTTAAAGGAACATTCTTAATATCAAGATAACTAATTAAATTACCATTTAAATCAAGTTGCGACTTTCTAATACCTAAGCTACAAGGTGCTGCTTTTCCAAAAAAGCGGTCACATTTATCTGCAACCGAATTTTTGTAGATACTATAATGATAAGGTATTGGGTTTTGACTACGCCATTGTGCTGTACATACGCCATCTATGGTACGACACAATAATAAGTCACTAAATTGAGCACCATCAATTGTACCCACTGCTCCACCTTCGCTTGCTAAATAAACAGCTGTATTATCTGGTACAAAGTTATTAAAGTGATCAGCAGCATAAACGGTTAGATCAACAATTACGCCAGCTTGATTTAAGGACTCCGTATTAAACGTTTGTACAGCAAGCGTAAAACTATCCTGATCGGGTATACCTGTAGTAACTGTTAAATCATTAGAGACTATTGAAATAGTGCTACTTTCAACTTGATGAGATGCAATAACAGAAAGTACCCCCGCTGATTTACCTGAGCGTACATTGACAGTCGCAATACCATCATTATTTGTAAACTGATAGAGGTTATCTAAGGATGCGCCACCTGAATTTTGCGACAAAGCAAAATTTATACGTTTTTGACCAACTGGATTACTATTAATATCTAGTAACTTAAAAGTAAGTAATGAGTTTTCTGTGAGTGACTGACCGCCAATTCCCTTTATTGCAAGTACTTGGTGGGAAGCATTAATAAATGAAATAGATCCTGTTTTAGCAGCAGCAACATTAATGTTAATCGTTTTCGTTGCTACATTGCCTCCAGTTACAACCGTTGCAGAGATAGTGTCCACACCATTACAGCCATCTGCTTTGTACGTTGCTGTAGCCTTACCGCCAATACTTGTAACTATTTTATCAATTGTTGCTTTAGGAGTCGCTTCTTCAGAACAAGCTGAGGTGAACTGTACTTCCAACGGCGTTGTGAATAATGCACCTGAACTATCAACAACCTCAGCGGTAATAATTGTTGTAGAACCTGCCGATAATATATCGCCAGGTAATATCCCTGCGGTTAAATTTACATCAACCTGTACTGCATTTATTTCAAATAATGATATTGCACTGCCACCCTGCGATGTTAATTCTACTTGCCCAGCACCTGAACTTTTTCCTGATAACAAGTTTAAAACCGCCACCCCAAAAGAATCAGTTTTTGCAGTCAAGCTCTCTGGCAGTAGGGTACCTAACGATGTTGTTGCATTTACTAAAACGTTACTTGCAGGCTCATTAGTATCAGGCCTTGTTATTTTTGCATATATTATTGCTTGTTGATTTAAAATATTATTATTTTCAACACACGAATTTGGATCTAGTTCAAAAGTATCTCGATCAATATTCAACCACCCATCTGGGCAGTTTTGCAATATTTTTATTACTATATTAGCGTTTGAACCACTGCTTTTCGGCTCATCTCCAATAGTATAAAACCCTAATTTATCCGAGCCTTCTGCATAAGTGGCTATTACTGTCCCCGCACCTTCGATATTTCCGGCTGTGAGCTTTATAACAGCAGTACTATTAGCGTCGGTTAAAGCACTTCCTGTAGAAGGAATAAATGTACCTAGAGTCGTTGTGAAGCTCACTTCTTGTCTTACTACTGGGGAGCCACTACTATCTGTAACTGTTGCAATAACTTCAAGTGGTGTATCAACAGTGATTACTCTATCTTCAAAGTTCAGTGCAACAATTGTTGCTTTTTCTGTTACATTTCCAGAAGTATCACCATTTCCACCTATACTGCCCTCCTTTTCAAGTGAGCCACCACCACAAGCTGTGATAAAAAAGCTGTGATAAAAAAGCTGAGCATCATAATGCTTAGCAGTCGTGTTAAAGGCATAAACCTCTCCCTAGCGTTATTATTAACTTTATATTGTTTACCTCATATTAACCTATAACTTAGTTTAAAATCACAGTTTTTCATCACTTCCTTTGATAAAAAAATTTAAATTATTAATAAATTTTTCTGTATAAATATTTACATACTGGTAGGCTGTGCCAAATTTATAAAAAATAGATTGGAAATATGTCGAAAATACGTTCAATGAGCTTAACAACTCGCATAATGATAGGCATGGCACTTGGTATTGCCGTAGGCTTTTTATTTCAAGCTATATTAGCTGGTGAAGACGATTACCTAATACCACTTGGGTTATTCTCTTTGCCAATTAAAGCTTTTTTTGTTGATGGAATTTTTCACATTGGTGGGCAAATATTTATTGCCAGCTTAAAAATGCTGGTTGTTCCTTTAGTATTTGTATCTTTAGTGTGTGGCACATGTAGCTTAAGCGATCCTAAAAAATTAGGCAGCTTGGGTGGTAAATCAATTGGTTTATATTTAATTACCACAGCCTTAGCTATTACTCTGGCTATTACTTTGGCTTTACTGTTTAGCCCTGGCGTAGGTATTGACTTGCCAACAGATGCAAGTTACGACGTATCTGAGGCACCTACCTTAGCGCGCGTTATTATAGATATGTTTCCAACCAACCCTTTTGAAGCTATGGCAAAAGGTAATATGCTACAAGTTATTGTTTTCGCATTACTGTTTGGTATTGCTATGGCACTTAGTGGTAATGCCGGAAAGCGCGTAGCGGTGGTTTTTGAAGATCTTAATACGGTAATTTTAAAGCTAGTTACTTTATTAATGAACGTGGCGCCTTACGGGGTGTTTTTCTTAATGGCAAAGCTATTTACCACCATAGAGTTAAACTTAATTGTTAGCTTGGCTAAATACTTTTTTGTAGTGGTTGCTGCATTATTATTACATGCGTTTGTAAATTACAGTTTGTTATTAAAACTATTGACGGGTTTAAACCCTGTAATTTTCTTAAAGAAAATGAAACACGCTTGTTTGTTTGGTTTTAGTACTTCAAGTTCAAGTGCAACTATGCCAATTACTCTTGAAACAGCCACTAAAAAACTCGGCGTTAATAACTCTGTTGCTTCATTTACTATTCCGCTAGGTGCAACCATAAACATGGATGGCACTGCCATTATGCAAGGGGTTGCCACTGTATTTATTGCACAAGTGTTTAGTGTTGATTTAACCATTTCTGATTACTTAATGGTAATTTTAACGGCTACGTTAGCGTCTGTTGGCACGGCCGGCGTACCGGGTGTTGGCTTAATTATGTTAGCAATGGTACTTAATCAAGTAGGCCTACCTGTAGAGGGTATTGCAATAATTATTGGTGTAGATAGATTACTAGATATGACCCGCACTGCAGTTAATATTACGGGTGACTGTATGGTTACCTGTGTGGTTGCTAAATCTGAAGGTCAGTTAGATGAGTCTATTTATAATGACCCAAATGCAGCGAAAGATTTAGAAAACATAAGTAAATCTATGAATTAGTAAATAACTTCGCATTAAAAAACCCTTGATTAATTCAAGGGTTTTTTATTGGCCAAAGCTAATTAAGCTTAAAGTAATCCACTATTTATGGATTTAATGATTTAAACTTAGAAACTAAATTAACCCCTGCCTTATTAACTGCACTACTAAAGCCAAGTGCTAACTTGTCACTTAAGCCTTTTTTAATCTTATATTTAATCTTATAAATTTGGCACTCATCTTGTTGTTCAAGCAAAGCATCATCACTGGTTTTTATAACATCCACCAAGCCTTTTTCTATTGCTTGAGTCGCAAACCAATGCTCACCTGTAGCCACTGAGCTTATATCTAAACTTGGGCGCTGCGTGCTTACAAAAGTTTTAAATAAGCCATGAGTTTGCTCAATTTCTTCACGAAATTTTTCACGCGCTTTATCGGTGTTCTCGCCAAATAAAGTAAGAGTACGTTTAAACTCCCCCGCAGTAATTTGCTCAAATTCAACATCGTTTTTCTTTAATATTTTATTAAAGTTAGGTATTTGCGCTATTACACCAATCGAGCCTACAATAGCAAATGGCGCTGCAATAATTTCATCAGCAACACAGGCCATCATATAACCACCGCTTGCTGCTACTTTATCTATAGCAACACTCAAAGGTATACCTGCATTTTTAATGCGCTGTAACTGTGAAGCTGCAAGCCCATAACCATGTACTACCCCACCTCCACTTTCTAAACGAATAAGAACTTTATCTTTGCTCGCATCTGCAATAGAAATAATAGCGGTTATTTCCTCTCTTAAACTCTCTACTTCATGTGCATCCATACTGCCTATAAAGTCAACCACATATAATCGCGGTTTTGGCTCTTTACTGTCATTTTTTTTATTGTCTGCCTTAAGCTTTTTTTGATGTGCTTTAAGTTCTTTTTTACCTAAAGTATTGTGTAAAAAGCTTTGTTTAATATTATCTAGTTGCTCTGATATATTATCTATTTGTATTTCACCCTTTTTAGCTTTTGGCTTAACTGCCGCACCAACTATCAGCATTAAAATAATGGCTATAGCAATAACAAAAGTAACCGTTTTAGCGAAAAATAAACCGTATTCGTATAAAAATTCCAACACTTTTCTCCATTTATAAATTTCAGCTAATTTAGCATGCTTTTTAACAAAAAAAAGCCACTAAACAGTGGCTTTGGTTACTTAATTGCGTTGTAAGCTATTAATCGGTCACAACATCACTATTTGTAATTAACAACAAACGACCACGAGCGGCTAAGTAAGTTGCAATTTGCAATTGCATTTCAGAGTTAGCAGCTAAGCTACCTGCAGCATCCGAACCCGCCTCTTCGCTAGGCGCTGGTGTTAATACTGAACCATGATGCCCTTTAGTAAATTTAACTAAATAGCTAGACGGCGTGGCACTAGGTGCTTGTGAGGTGCTCACTGTTTCTAAGCCCATAAAGTTGGCCAGTGGTAAACTACCTGCAAGCGGATTGCTAGCAACACTTGGAGGAATAACTTGATCTGACTTATTACCTGCGCCATCGCCCACTACCACGTTCATATATACAGGCGTTTCGAGTGCTTTAACGGTTGCGGCATAATTAGTTGGGTCGCCACTATCTAGTGCAGTTTGTGCTGCAAAAGCAAATTGTGTCATTACGCCTTTAATATTTGCCAGCTTACCCGTTTCGCCAGCCATAGTTAAAGCCGTTGCATATTCGGTGTAACCACAGCTTAAGAAGGCTTGCATATCAGACTGTAACGCACCACAGTTAGAAATTGCATCACCTTGTAAAAATGCATTAAATTCAGTTGCTTCGGTTGTACCTGCTTGTGATAACACCGAGCCTTGAATAAATGAACCAAACGCTGCTGATTCTAACAAGAAACTGGCAATACCACCGCCGCCACTTGCAAGCGCAACTGTATTAACGTTAAACAGTGGGTCAAGTGATTCAGCCATTGGGCTATTTGCTTGGGCAATAAACGCCGGCGCTACAATTGAACCCAGTGAGTGACCAACATAAGTCACATCTTTACTGTTTATACTTGTATCATTAATAAAGTTTAGACCAAAACGCAAGCCTAATAAGTCGGCACTTGATTGGCGTAAACTATCACGGGCAACAAGCAGTGAGCTTAGGTTCATATAACTAAGTACCGAACCTGTGGTTGCATTAAAGTCATCGTTACCGTCAGCATCTACGTCAATTCCTCGCTCGCCATGGCGCGGATGATCAATTGCAATTGTGGCAAAACCCTGAATAGAAAGCTGCGCCGTTAATGTCAGCATGGTTTCTTTATTGGTAGTAATACCGTGCTGCATAATAACCACAGGCCAGCCACTTTCAGGCATAGCAATAGGTGCTAATTGTAAACTTGCGCGCACACCATTAATTATAGGCAAAATAGGTTTAGTCACTTGCACTGGCACATTGGCCATACTTTGCACTTTAGGAATAGAGTTATATTTGGTTAAATGACGCGTGCTATCTAACCCTAAGTCACGTAATTTACCACCGCTTAATGCGGCACATGCGCCGTCATTTTCACTAATTGGATCGGTAGGAAATGCAGCACCTGCTTGTGCTTTATAACCCAATACAGCAACTGCGTTATCACACATGCCTTGCCAATAAGTGTCGTTTAAATCGCTAATTTCTTTACCTGTAGGCGTACCTAAATACATAGGCAACATAATGCTACCTTTTTGGTATTGCACACCTTGAAAGGCATCGCTAACAGCAACACCTTGTGATTGAAATACTTGCTGTACATTTACCATTGGCTGAGTAGGTACAGTAATTGCTGGTGTCGGTAAATTTGGATTTTGCAGGCTCGCTGCTAATAACTTTTTAATTGTACCAAGCACAGGCCCTGCCGATTGCATGGTCATTGCAGCAGAGAAAATAATCTCATCTTTAGTAATATTGCCTGAACTAACCACTACATTTTCGTAGCTATTAACTACGCCTTGCAGTGATAGTTGTTCTGGCGTAATTAATGGCGCTTCTTGTTTTACTGTAGCGTAAGTAGATGACGGCTCAATAGCACGCCCCTGTGAGTCTTTAAGCTCTGTGGTTAATACATTAATATAAGAGCTGCCGGCTTTAAATGGCTTAAGTGGAATAACCGCCACCGCATCACCAGATGCCTGGGTGATAAAGTCAACACCAAATTGCAACTCACCTACTAGTTTACAGGCAGCACCTGCAGGTGCTTGTGAGCATTGTTCATCGGTTAAACTTGCTCCCATTATCACTTCAAAAATACGTACTGAACCTGGTGTACCTGCAGAGGTGGCATCTAGGCTCACATTTGGTGGGAAAGTTAAATCTATTTTAAAAGGAACTTGAGTAGACCAGCCATCAAGCGCACCCAGTGCAAGTTGAGGGTTAGCATAATCAGCACGAGGAATAGACACATTAGCGTCATTTAACTCCCCAGGAATATTTAAAGTACCATCTTGGGTACCGCTCATTAATAAATCATTGGGTACAGATATAACTCCATTAGCGGGATCAAACTTTACCGTCGCCTTTGGGATAACTGTAACCGAATCGTTTTTAACATCTTCTAGCGTTTCTCCGCCGCCACAACCTGCAAGAGCAGCTGTAACCGAGAGTGAAAGTAGCATTTTTTTCATATTGTTGGCTCCGCACATATCTTATTTTTATAGTGTGTTTATTAAGTATATTAAGTTAAAACAATGTAATCAGTTTATTAATGAGACATTAGACCAGTTAAACTTAACGTAAACTTTCTACTTTCGCCACCTAAATTTACAATAAATTCGATTACTTAATGTTTTGCTATGTTAAAATCAAAAAAAATTCATCCATGGGTACATTTATGAACACCTATCAAGCTGCTGAAAATGCACTTAAAGATAAAGTTATTTTAATCACCGGCGCAGGTGATGGAATTGGCCGAGTAGCTGCAATTACATACGCTAAATACGGCGCAACTGTTATTTTATTAGGCAAAACAACTAATAAACTAGAATGTGTTTATGATGAAATTGTTAAAGCAGGTTATCCACAACCGGCAATAGTCCCTATGGATTTAAAAGGCGCAACTAAGCAAAACTACCGCGATCTAGCTGCCACTATAGAGTCTCAATTTGGCTGTCTTGATGGTTTATTAAATAATGCGGGCATTTTAGGCACGTTAGGGCCACTTGAGCACTTTTGCTCGTCAACTTTTGAAAACATAATGAAGGTTAATGTCACCGCGCAAGCTATGATCACTAAAGCGCTGTTTCCGGTACTGCGCAAATCTAAAAATGCATCCGTGGTATTTACATCATCTGGCGTGGGCCGTAAAGGTCGCGAATTTTGGGGGCCTTATGCTATTTCGAAATTTGCTGTAGAGGGCATGATGCAAACATGGGCATGTGAAGTAGGTAAAACCAATATACGTATTAATTGTATTAACCCTGGTGCTACACGCACTTCAATGCGCGCTAGTGCTTATCCTGGTGAAGACCGAGATAAACTTGCAACACCTGAAGACTTAATGCCTACTTACTTATATTTAATGAGTGATGATTCGAGTAATGTGAATGGCGAGTCGCTTGACGCTCAAGTAAAAAAATAGCTATTACTCTAATGTAGATACAAAAAAGCCGCTCAAAATTTTGAGCGGCTTTTTTAATGCCTAACTAATTTAACCTGAACTCTGGTTAAGAGATTTACTAACATATTGAATCATCGTTATATTTAATTTTATTTTCTCTAGCCAGAGGTTTTCAGTGAAAACAAGGCGAATTTACGCGTCAATAGCTGGCCTATTGCAAGTAAATTCAACGCAGTTAGCGCTGAAAATAGCTGCTTGAGATAAGTTTATTATCCGGAGCTCAGGTTAATTTAACTAAATAGCAGGTTACTTACGTTTAGTTGGTTTAACACGTTGATTATGCTTTTTAACCGCTTTACGTATTTGGTTTATTTTGGCACGCTTATCTTTGCGTTTTTCAGGCATTACAGAAAGCTTAGTTTGTGTTTCACGTCCTAACTTAACTGTTTTACGTAAATAGTTTACAGTGTCTAGGTCGTATTCAATCCAACCACCTTGTGGTACGCGCTTATCCAGCTCTAATTTACCGTAACGAATACGAATTAGGCGAGAAACTTCCACCTCTTGTGATTGCCATAAACGACGAACTTCTCGGTTACGTCCTTCATTAAGCGTTACATTGTACCAACGGTTTATACCTTCACCGCCCATAGGGTTAACCGTTAGAAATTTTGCTGGGCCATCTTCAAGTTCAACACCACGGGTTAAGTTTTTAATGGTTTCTTTGGTTACTTCACCAAATACACGGGCTGAGTATTCACGTTCAACCTCGTAACTTGGGTGCATGAGTCGGTTTGCTAATTCACCATCGTTAGTAAATAGCATCAAGCCTGCGGTATTAATATCTAATCGGCCAACCGCAATCCAGCGCTCGCCATCAATACGAGGGAGTCGGTCAAATACAGTACGACGACCTTCAGGATCTTTACGCGTGCTTAACTCACCTTCAGGCTTGTTATACATAATTACGCGACAAATTCTATCCGCTTTTTCTTCAATTTTTACTGTATGGCCATCAACGCGAATTGAATCTGTTTCTTCAACACGATCGCCTAATTTAGCCACTTTGCCGTTAACGCTAACGCGGTTTGCATCAATGTATTTTTCCATTTCACGGCGTGAGCCTACGCCAGCACGGGCTAGGACTTTTTGTAACTTTTCACCTTGTATAACACTCATTCGGATGGTTCTCTCACAGAAGGATCACTTAATAACTGGTTAATTTTACTTTGCTGTTGCTCTGGCAAGGCAGGTAAATTATCTAAACCTGTTATCGAAAAATAATCTAAAAATTGTTTAGTAGTCGCATATAGCGCCGGCTTACCCGGCACTTCTTTGTGGCCTACCACTTTAACCCACTCTCTTTCGAGTAGTGTTTTAATAATATTTGACCCCGTAGTAACACCACGCACTTGTTCAATTTCGGCGCGTGTAATTGGTTGCCTATAAGCAATTAGCGATAATGTTTCGAGCAAAGCACGCGAATATTTGGGCGCGCGTTCTTGCCATAAATTACTTAGCCAAGGGCTTAAGCTACTACATGCCTGAAAACGATAACCACTGCCTACTTCTACCAAACGAATACCACGGGTCTGAAAATGTGTTTGTATTGCTGTTATTGCATCGTTTATACGCACCATAGATATTGCTAAATCGGCTAAAACAACATCCTTTAGATGACGTTTACTTAATGGTTTGTCAGCAACAAAAATCGCCGCTTCAATGATCTCAATTAATTGCTCATCACTAACTCGCCGACCCACCATAAACGCTCTTAAACTAATAAACACACACAGCCAACTATTATGCCAGAACTACAGCAAAGTAGGAAAACATATCGAGCAATTTAGTAAATCAAAGCCACAAAAAAAGCCAGTGCACAGCACTGGCTCCTTCCTCACACTTTAAAATGGTGTGCTTAGCTGTTATTGGCGCTTTTAAGTGCGTCGTCTTCAGCGACTGCATTGCCATATTTTTTTATGTAAGTTACAAATTCACGTTTGCTAACACGCTTGTCTTTATTTACATCCATATAGCCAAAGTGATTTGAAATATCATCATCGTCTGCTTCTTCTACCGAAATATAGCCACTTTTATCGTTATCTAAACTCGAGAAACTGCTTTGTATTTTATCAAATTTAGTAATATCCGCTTTAAATGCTGATTCGCTTACTTCACTGTCTGTGGCAACTTTTCCGGTATTTAATTGCATGTACGCATTAAATTCATTGCGACTTATTTGATTATCCATATTGGTATCAATATTTGAAAAGTGTTGCCAAATATTATCGTCATCGGCTTCAACTTTCGAAATAAAACCATCACTATCGTTATCTAAACTTGCAAAGTCACTATCAATTTTATCTAACCCTTGGTTAGATGCACAAGCTGCTAAGCTTAACGTTGCTAAAATAGTAGAGGCTAATGTTAACTTTTTCATAAGACGTATCCTTGTAGTTAATTAATGTCACTTTAACTAATACAAGTTAAACGCCAAAAACACTAACCCTTTAAAATCAACTAGTTACAAAGAAAATATAAGTATAAAAACTAACGTAGCGCATTATAGTAATGAAAGCTTTGCTTCATGCCTTGTAATTTTTGCAAAAATATTGGTGTAATACCGGACATTACAGCGAGTGTTTTTACACTTAAAAGTTCAGCCAATAACTTCCTTGTTTCGGGCGTGTTATGTAAGTGTATTTACTGATATAATTTAACGCATTATATAGAACCAATTTTAAGGTATATGCTATGAAAGTGATTTCTTTCAATATCAATGGTCTGCGTGCGCGTCTTCATCAATTACAAGCTATTATCGACAAACATCAACCCGATATTATTGGCCTACAAGAAATTAAAGTTCATGACGAAGCGTTCCCACTAGAAGATGTACAAAAAATGGGATATCACGTTTATTATCATGGCCAAAAAGCCCATTACGGCGTAGCTATGTTATGCAAAAAAGAACCTAAATCGGTATTTAAAGGTTTTGCCACTGATACTGAAGAATCACAAAAACGCATGATCAGTGTTACCGTAGAGCAAGACAATGGCCGTGATTTAACGGTAATGAATGGTTACTTCCCGCAAGGTGAAAACATTAATCACGAAACCAAGTTCCCGTATAAACGTCAGTTTTATAAAGATTTAATGACCCACCTGCAAACAAATCATACCCCTGATGAAGACGTGATTGTAATGGGCGATATTAATATTTCACCTACCAACCTAGATGTAGGTATTGGCGAAGTAAATGCTAAACGTTGGTTAAAAACCGGTAAATGTTCTTTTCAACCGATAGAGCGTGAATGGCTGGCAACATTACTTAATTGGGGCTTTAAAGACACCTTTAGAGAGCAAAACCCAGAAACCAGCGATCAATACTCGTGGTTTGACTACCGCTCAAAAGGGTTTTTAGATAACCGTGGCCTACGAATTGATGTTGTACTTGCAACACATGAGCTAGCCGCGCGTTGTATAGACACAGGTATAGATTACGAATTACGTGGCATCGAAAAGCCATCGGATCACGCCCCTATTTGGTCTGAATTTAAATAACCCTATGCTTAGCCTCCCAATACAAGGGCTACTTTGGGCCCTTGTAATCGCTATAAGCTTATTTAGTATTGATAAAGCAACCTATAAAGCACTCTACAAAGTACCCATACGCCAAACAGGAGTACTTGCATGTGCGTTGGTGTTTGCTGTTTTATGGCGCATTAAAGCTGGCATTTTAACGGGCCTTGATTTACATATTTTAGGTATTACTGCAGCTACACTTATACTCGGTTGGCGTTTAACTATTTTAAGTAGTGTTCTGGCAACGGCGCTATTAGCCGCATTTGGTTTAATTGAGTTTGAGTTACTGCCAGTGCAATTGCTTATTGGCGCATTTATTCCTATTTTATTGAGCTACTTGGCTTTTATTGTTAGTTATCAGTATTTACCGCGCCACTTTTTTGTTTATATATTTGTATGTGCGTTTATTACGGCTGGGTTTATCGCCTGTATAAAAATAGCTTTAGGGGCATTATTTTATCTTGCTATTGGTCAATATAGCTGGCAACAATTAGCAGATAATTACGTTTACTTAAGCGCTATTATTTGGCTGCCAGAAGCCATGTTAAACGGTATGGCTATTACAATTATGATCACTTATCGCCCACATTGGGTAAAAACTTTTTACGATAAGGACTACCTAGGCTCATGAGTCTTGAATATAGCTGCCCACTGTGTAGCAACTCACTAATAAAAACAGCTAATATGCTTCGCTGTGAAAACAACCATAGTTTTGACTTTGCAAAAGAAGGCTATGTAAATTTATTGCCTGTACAGCAAAAAAACTCAAAACAACCTGGTGACTCATTAGAAATGGTGCAAGCTAGGCGCGCTTTTTTAGAGCGCAACTATTATGCCTTTTTACAGCACGAACTTGGCCAAATTATTAGTAATATAGCAGCTAATAATATTATTGACTTAGGGTGTGGTGAAGGATTTTATACCCAAGCTTTAGCTAGTAATACCCAAGCTACTGTGTACGGGGTTGATATATCGAAGGCGGCGGTAAAATATGCGGCAAAACGCTACAGCAATTGTCACTTTAGCGTGGCATCCATTAGCCAAGCACCTTTTAAAAGCTACTTTGCCGATGTATTGGTCAGTGTATTCGCACCATTATTTACTCAAGAACTAGCAAGACTTGCTAAACCCGGTTCAACACTCGTAGTGGCAAGCCCCGGACCTCAGCATTTAAAAGAGTTAAAAGAGTATATTTACTCAAGTGTTAATGAACATACACAAATAGAAGTACCTGCAATGTTTACACAAACATCGCAAACACTCATCACTGAGCAAGTTACCTTAAACTTTAGCGACGTTAAAAACTTAATAATGATGACACCATTCGCGTGGAAGTTCAGACCCGAGCACTGGTTAGCACTCGAAGAAAAAGGTGAACATAATGTCACCTTATCGTTTTATATTACACAATTCACAAGAGATAAAAGCATAGCTGTTGCGCACATATAAAGGCAACAGGCGCTTAAAATTGCTCTTTAGTGAACGTTTTGTCCATTTTATCAAACATATCGTTAAGTAATTCTTCAAGCTCCAAGTAACGGGGCTTTTTTTCGCTGCGCTGTGCTTGATAGCCATTAGCGACCATTTTAGCATAAAGCTCGTTATACCAACGTTGCATAGCAGGCTCTAACTCGGTTTGCGCTCGTTTTCCTAACCATAACAAACCTTGTAAAGGGAGCGATATAAAAAAAAGCGCGCTTGCAATTGCTTGCGGTAAAAAGTCAGAGCCAAGGTAATTTAACTGAAAAAATAACGTTAGCATGGCTAATATTGGCATTACCGTAATCGCCAACTCTGTCGCCTTTATTACTTTAAACTCAGCAAACAAAGGAGCTAATTCTTTTCGCATTGGCCATTTTTTAGCGTACACACGCCCTATTTGTACTTGCGACATCACACTTTTTTGCATCATGACTCCTCATACATAATATCAACACTACCAATAATATTGGTTGTTATCATGATAGTGTAACACAAATTATTTTATATGGAATTTTCATAAAAACGCACTAAACGAGTAAACAATCACTCATACTTTAAGGCCTTTTGTTTGAACAGGTTTCGTCTCAATATTAATACATACGCTGTTAAGTGCTAAATGGATCTTTTCTAAACTAATAATTTTAAACATTATAATCAGCATGTTAAGCCACTTATACGCCACAATTCCCACAGTTATCCACAGAAAATGTGGACAACATAATTAACCTCACTTTTGCTAACGTAACCACAACTAGCTTAGTTACTGTTACTGCTTTAATTTAAGGTTAATAATCTATACTATAACCTTATAGTTATTGCTGTTCGTCGGGCTTTTAATGTCAAAAAAAACATTACAATTGCATAGTACAGTCGATACCGATTATATATTAGTAAAAAAACACACCGTAGATTTAGCTATTACCGCTTTGAAAAAAGATGGCTATAACGTAATTTTTGAGTGACTTATGAAACCGCAAACAATAGATTATTTAGCTCAGAATAAATTACCTCGTCATGCCATTAATATTACTAGCCCATTTTCAGGAAAAGTAATAGCACTTAACGAACACCCCGAACCACTTTTTCGCTTTGGCACATTAGGCCCAGGTATTATGGTACAGCTAAGCAACCATAAAATATTAGCCCCGTTTGACGGCACTTTGCTGCAGGCAAAAAATGCCGGCACCGAATTTATTTTACAAGCTAAAAACGGCCTAAAAGTACTGATTAATTTAACTATTGCGAGCTCGCAACACATTACCCATACCCACATAGCTCAGTTAAATGGTAGCAAAATAAGTAAAGGCCAACGCCTTGCTTATTTTGATTTACGCGAACTTGATACACCTATGCTAGCAAGTTTAATTTTGCTCAATGGCCACAGCCTAGGTACATTTCACTTTTCACACTTGCAGGTAAATGCGGGTGTCGATACTTTATTAACTATTATTAAAAAGAAGTAGATTTATGATCACCCTTTACGGCATAAGCAATTGCGACACTATAAAAAAAGCTAAAAAATACTTAACCGATAACAACATTGAGTTTACTTTTCATGACTATCGCAAAGATGGCGTAAACGAGAGTATGGTTAGCAACTTTGCTGATAAACTTGATTGGGAGCAGCTTGTAAACAAGCGTGGCACCACTTATCGCGCTTTAAGCGATGATGAAAAACAAAGCTTAACTAAAGAAAAAGCGATACCGTTATTAGTTGAGCAGCCTGCAATGATAAAACGCCCTGTACTGGTTAATAATAACGAGTACCACTTAGGTTTTAAAGCAGCACAATACGATGAGATTTTTAAATAATGACAAATGACGTAATCGCTCTAGCGCAAGCCTTAATACAACGCGAGTCAGTAACACCTGAAGATGCTGGCTGCCAGCAAATGATGAACGATAGATTGCAAGCAGTTGGCTTTAACATCGAATCGTTATTTTTTACCGATACCTTAAATACTTGGGCACGCAAAGGGACGCAATCGCCACATTTTTGTTTTGCCGGGCACACCGATGTAGTCCCCACAGGCCCTGAGAAAAACTGGCAGTACCCACCATTTTCTGGCCTAGTTGAAAATGGTTTATTACACGGGCGCGGTGCAGCCGATATGAAAGGCTCATTGGCTGCTATGCTGGTTGCTACTGAACGTTTTGTAACAAAGCACCCAGATCATAAAGGCTCGATTTCTTTTTTAATTACTTCAGATGAAGAAGGCCCATTTATAAACGGCACTACTCGGGTAATTGACACCCTTGAAGCTCGCGGTGAAAAAATAGATATGTGTTTAGTTGGCGAGCCTTCATCTCGTGATGTATTAGGCGATGTAGTTAAAAATGGACGCCGAGGCTCACTGACCGGCTTTTTAACTGTTAAAGGTATACAAGGGCATGTGGCATACCCGCAGTTAGCGCAAAACCCTATTCATTTAACTACCCCTGCACTCACTGAGCTAAGCCAAACAGTATGGGATCACGGTAACGAGTACTTTCCCGCCACTAGTTTTCAAATTTCAAATATAAATGGCGGCACTGGGGCCGGTAATGTGATCCCCGGGGAGTTAGAAGTACAGTTTAACTTTAGGTTTAGTACTGAAGTTACTCATACGCAATTACAACAACGCGTTAACGCTATTTTACAGCAGCATAATTTAAATTATGAATTAAGCTGGATTGTAAACGGCCAACCGTTTTTAACAGAGCACGGCCCACTGGTTGACGCCACAGTAAAGGCAATTAAATCGGTAACCGGTTTAACAACAAATCTAGAAACGACTGGCGGTACATCAGACGGGCGTTTTATTGCTCAAACCGGCGCTAAAGTAATTGAGCTTGGCCCGCGCAATGCCACTATTCATAAAGTAGATGAATGTGTAAGTACCGATGACTTAATTGCACTGTGCGATATTTACGAGCAAATTTTAGAAAACCTACTAACGTAATGGACTCAAAAAAAACAACCACAATGTGTATTACAGGACAAAGTGATACGCATTTAACCCAAATTCAAAATCATCGTTTGCACTGCAATATCGTTAATGATTTTTTAGCATTGCAAAGTGCCGCAAAAGCAGCAGGGTTTGAGCTTACAATAGCTTCCAGCTTTCGTGACTTTAACCGCCAAGCGGCTATTTTTAACGCTAAATTTTCAGGTGCACGCCCTGTTTATAATAAACAACAGCAAGTTGTTGAATTAGATAACTTAAGCGATATAGATAAATGTATTGCCATTATGCTCTACTCTGCACTGCCTGGCGCAAGTAGACATCATTTAGGGACCGATTTAGATGTGTTTGATAAAGCGGCAGTGAGTGATGATTACCAGTTGCAACTCACGCCCGATGAATATCAACAAAGCGGCCCATTTTCCCCACTGAGCGACTGGCTAGATGCTAACTTAGCACTATTTGGGTTTTATCGGCCTTATCAGCATGACTTAGGTGGTGTAGCCCCCGAGCTTTGGCATATTAGCCATATTAAGCAGTCGCAATTACTGGTTAATATGCTTAGTCTGCAAGTACTGCATGAGTGTATAAGTAATAGTGACCTATTAGCCAAAGAGGCTATTTTAGCCAACTTACCCATGCTTTATGAGCGCTTTATAATAAACGTTAGCCCTGTTTAACAGGGCTGTTTTTTATTGAGCGTAAATACCAGCACTGCCCCCAAAATAACACTGCTGGCAACTATAAATTGCACGGTTAACTGCTCAGATAAAAACACCACGCCCGCAATGGCAGCAAGCACAGGTACACATAGCTGCACCACTGCTGCTTGGGTGCTTTTTAATTTTGGCATTGCCGTATACCAAATACTGTAACCAATACCTGAAGCTATTGCGCCACTGGCACATGCAAGTAACACCCCTTCTATGCGGATACTTTTTATATAACCCATACCTATTATTAGCAATATAGGCAAAGCAACTAAGCTGCGAATAAAGTTAAATGCAGAGGTTCTCAGTGGTGATATACAAGCTTTGCCTCGTATACTATAAACACCCCACGCTATGCCACTAATGGCCATAAGGGTCGCTCCAAATAATGAAGGTATTGCTGCAGAGGGCAACATTAAATAAACAAAGCCGGCAAAAGCGCTTATAAATGCCAACCATTGTAATAGGCTTAATTGCTCTTTATTATAAATTCCCCAGCCAATCATAGTAAGTTGTACTGCTGAAAATAAAATAAGTGCACCAGTGCCAGTATCAAGCTCTATATACGCGATGGAAAAACACAATGCATAAACCAGCAAACTAATACTGCTTCGCCAGCTTCCTGTATCTTTTAATATTTCGCTATTAAACGTGCCGTTACGTTTTGTAGTATTAGTATAAAGCAGCATAATAATGGCTAAACACACAGCCCCGCTAAGTAAGCGAATAATAGTAAAGTTCCATGCATCTATATACCCTTGTGCTAGCGCCATTCTGCACAATAAAGAGTTAGCGGCAAACGCAATTAAAGCACTTAAAGTATACAACGTTGTTTTCAAAAACAATCCTTAGCTAAAATAAATACAGTTTAACACTGTCAATTCAGTGGTTTTTAGATTTAGTTATTATAATAACAGTGCAATTATTAATACGATTAACGCTTCGTTCACTGCTCGGCAGTTATGCTACGCTTTTTTACAATATTTCACATATTTTTTTAATGGGTGTATGTTAATCTTATTAAGTAAATTTAAAGGAGTGCTCAGTGCGCCGCAGCTTAATATTTAGTTTTTGTTTTATTTTAAGTGGTTGTAGTACCATAGGATTTAGCGATCTATTTAATGACTATGCGACTCAAGTAACCCCTGTAAGACAAGCAATAGAGAGTAACAACATAGCACAAGCGCAGTCGCTTATTGCTAAAAACAGTAGTATGCACAGTAGCTACTTGCTTAATCAACTAGAGCAAGCGCGCCTAGCCGACTTAGCTAACATGCAAGCCGATGCACAAAGCCAATTTGAAAACGTTTATCAACAAGTACAAAACAAGCGCGAGGCTGCCAAAGTTCAGCTCAGTAGCGGGCTTGAACAAAGTAATGCTTTATTTACCAACGACTCGGCTATTACTTATATACCCGCCCCTTATGAAATGAGCATGCTGCATAGTTATAAAGCGCTTAATTACGTATATAAAAATGATGTTGAAGGTGCATTAGTTGAAGTTAGGCGGGCTAATAAAGTACAAGTAGACGCACTTATTCAAAATCAGGCAGCGCTAGATTCCGCTACAAAAGAAGCGCAGCAGCATTATCCAAGTATGAGCAAGGTTACCCGAGACGTTAAAAATGGCTTTCAAAATGCTTATACTTTTTATTTATCCGCTTTATTGTACCAAAGCAGTAAACAGTATGATGATGCCTACATTGACTATAAAAAAGCACTCGAAATACAACCCAACAATATTTATTTGCAACGTGATGTACTTCGCCTTGCTAAAAAACAAGGCTTTGATCAAGACCTAAGCGACTTTAAAAAGCGCTTTGGTGAGGCAGCAAATATACCGTCTGAACAAGGCGAAGTAGTTATATTATTTGAACAAGGCTTAGTGCCTAAGCAACACGAATTTAAATTACGTTTACCTATTTTTACCTCTGGTGGTAATGCACGTTTTTATAGCTTAGCTATGCCAGTTTATAAAGACAAAGCCTATGTTCGTAGCATTAATAACATCAGTATTAATGCCCAAAACTTAGTATTAAGCCCGCTAGTGCACATAGAATCACTGGCTGCTAAAACGTTAGAAGATCAAATACCTGCCAGAATAGCGCGGCAAATACTACGTTTAGTCGCCAAAGAAAAAGTACGAGCCGAACTGGCTCGTAGCACCGGAGACGTAGGTAATATAATTGCGAACATTTATAACTTAGCCTCTGAGCAAGCCGATACACGTAGTTGGCTCACGCTACCAAATCAAATAAGTGTGGCGCGAAGTAGCTTAAACAGCGGCGCGCATTCATTAACCATAGGCACGCAAGCGCCAATAAATTTTACCGTTAGTAAGCAAAGGTTAACCTTAATTTATCTAACCTCTATAAATAACTACTTTAATTATCATGTAGTACAACTCTAGGAGCGATTATGAGATACATAATGCCATTATTTGCGGTTTTAATACTCAGTGCCTGTGCTGGCAAACCAGACACATCGGGTATAGCAATTGAGCAAGGTAATAAAACATTTAATCAGCAACTACGTGTTGATAACCCAGAGCTTGGTGAGAAACTAGCTATTAGTGACGTAAAAACACGTCAAACAAACCAATTAACTGACGTGGTAGTTACCTTAGCAAGCCAATATAAAAAGTCGCAATACTTACAGTATCAATTTAATTGGTACGACAAAGACGGCTTTGTTATTAAGGGCAATCACTCCCCTTGGCAAGCAATTACCTTATTTGGCTTTGCACAAACACAATTACCAGGCCTAGCACCCAGCCCAGATGCAGTTACCTTCTCATTAGCAGTAAGAGAAGTGTCTACCGATGCGCAAGAATTTAAAGAATAAAGGAAATAACAATGATCATACGTAAAAAATTCAAAACAGCTTCAAATTACGCGCTTATTGGTTTAAGTGCATTAGTATTAAGTGGTTGTGCAAATAAAGCGGTAGTTAGTTATGGCGACGCACAAGCCGTAGAAACCACTGACATTAACTTTGGCTCTACCGATTTACAAAAAGTAGCCAGCCAAATGACCGATTCACTATTAAGCTCTCCGGTTGTTGGCACCATGACCGCCAATAAACGCCCTGTGGTATTTGTTGAAAGAATTAAAAACAAAACCAGCGAGCACATTGATACCGAATCAATCACCGACTCTATTTCAACTCAGTTACTGCGTAGCGGAAAATTTAGATTTGTTGATATGACCCGAGTTGAAGCTATACGTGAGCAGCTTAAATTTCAAAACGAAGATGCATTAGTTAACCCCACGACTGCTGTGGCATTTGGTAAACAAATTGGTGCGCAGTATATGCTGTACGGCAACTTATCAAGCATAGTTAAATCCAATGCTGACAAATCAGACGTATACTATAAATTTACCATGCGTTTAATGGATATGGAAAGTGGCTTAGTTGAATGGGCTGACGAAACAGAAATTCGTAAAACGAAAGAAAAATCAACCTTTGGCTGGTAGTCAATAGGAGTTAATTATGAAAGCGATTACTGTATTAATGTGTACATTACTTACAATTAGCGCACCTGCATTGGCTAATTACGAGCGCAATAAAGCAGTAGCAGTACAACAAGTGCTATTTGGCGATGTGCAATCAGTGCGTAATATTACTGAGCAAGAGCTAGTACAAGATCAAAGCAATGGTTGGAAAACATTTGGCGGCGCTTTGCTTGGCGGCGTTGTTGGTAATCAGTTTGGCGGTGGCAGCGGGCGTACCGTTGCTACTATTTTGGGCTCAGTGATAGGCGGCAATGTAGCGCATAATCAACAGCAAAAAAGCCATTACCAACAAACTCGTTTAGTAGAGTTATTAATACAAGTTGAAAATGGCGATCAATTTATGGTGGTTCAAAATCAAGACCAATCAATGCGCTTTAGCAAAGGCGATAGTGTAAGGCTGGTGTATTTAAACGATAACAGCGTACGTGTTGATAAAGCCTATTAATAGCAATTATATTAACTTTAGCATAAGTAAAAACGAGCCTAAATTGGCTCGTTTTTTGTGTGTTTTAAAAGTTAGGCTTGTCGGTAATCTTTAAAAAAGCGCTGCATTTTAGTCATCGCATCCGTTAAATCATCTTTGTTGGGTAAAAACACCAATCTAAAATGATCAGGCTCAGGCCAGTTAAATGCACGCCCATGCACCAGTAATATTTTTTCAGCTTTGAGTAAATCAAACATCATTTGCTCATCGCTTTTAATATTAAAGCGCGCGGTATCTACTTTAGCAAAAGCATATAAGGCACCTTTTGGTTTTACGCAGCTAATACCCTCTATTGCATTGAGCCCGCGCCACGCTATATCACGCTGTACATACAAACGCCCGCCTGGATTAATTAGGTTGTCGATTGATTGTACTCCGCCCAATGCTTGTTGAATGGCATATTGAGCAGGTACGTTAGCGCACAAACGCATAGATGATAAAATTTCTAGGCCTTTGCGTAAGTCACTCATAACCGACGTACGCCCACTTAACACCATCCAGCCCATTCTTAGGCCAGCAGCACGGTACGTTTTTGCTAAACCGTTAAAGGTAATAATAGGCACATCGTCGCACAGTGCACCAATTGAGCTATGCGTAATGCCGTCGTATAAAATCTTTTCGTAAATTTCATCACTTAACAGTAGTAACTTGTGCTCACGCGCTATGTCAATTAACTGCTGCAGTAAATCATCGCTATACACAGCCCCTGTCGGGTTATTTGGATTGATCAATACTAATGCTTTGGTTTTAGAGGTGATTTTACTTTTTATATCAGCAATATCCGGAAACCAATCTTGCTCTTCATCACATAAATAATGCACCGGATTGCCACCAGAGAGCTTTACTGCAGCGGTCCACAGAGGGTAATCGGGAGCGGGGATCAGCACTTCATCGTCATTATTTAACAATGCCTGCGTAACCATTTGAATCAGTTCGCTAACGCCATTGCCAATATAAATGTTATCTACATCTAAATTATATAAACCGCGTTGTTGATAATGCTGATAAATAGCCACCCGCGCCGAATAAAGCCCTTTAGAATCACAATAACCTTGGGCTGAATATAAATTGCGAATAATATCGCGGTGCATATCTTCTGGCATATCAAAGCCAAACGCAGCCGGATTACCAATGTTTAGCTTTAAAACTTTTTGGCCTTCGTCTTCCATTTTTTTAGCTTGGACTAAAACAGGGCCGCGAATGTCATAACAGACACCGTCTAATTTATGACTCATTTTAATTTCTGACATTACTACCTCTAAAGGGCACGAATAACCCTTAGAATAACTTAGTAAAGACGTAAAACACTAGTCAATTTAGTAACTTAATACTGAAATAAATTCATGTTTAATGCCTAAACCTACGCCTTTACTTATCTGCTTAACGTGATGCCAACCAGTTATTTAATAGCGTTTGAGATTGCGCCACTTGCGTCATTAACTGCGCTGATGCAGCAGTGGCTTGAGCTAAGTTATCGTTATTTAAACTTTGTTCAATTTCACCCGCTACCGCGGCCAAGCTATCGGCACCAAATTGAGCCGCATTCGACTTTAAACTATGAGCGTGGCGCACCGACGCTTCTTTGTCTTGTCATATTGTGGCCAACACTTCTGAGCCTAAGCGCTCAAATTCCACACAACAAAAGTCGAGAGTAGCTGCAAATTGCTCACCTAATAACGATTCCATACTCTCTAATGCTGCTTCGTTAATACTTGCTTCTGTCATATTTTAACCCTTAAAAACAATCTATACTTAATTAACCTTAATCTATAACACTCTATAACTAAGCGTAAAAAAATCCAACTTAATTACCTTATAAATGTATAATTACTCATAATGTACCTTCACCAAAAGTAGTTTAAATGGCTCGCCCACTGTGTAATTTTTGTTTGTTCGCACTTAATACTTGTATTTGCAGTGCTGTAACCTCTATTAACAATAAAGTAAAAGTAATTATTTTACAGCACCCTAGTGAAGAAAAAGTAACAAAAAACACGGCTAAACTATTAAATTTATGCCTAGCTGATTGCCAAATAATCAAAGGCGAAAGTAATAACGACTTTGCGCAGCTTCGTGCCCTACCTGCCAGCTCAACCGTTTTACTTTACCCTAATGAGCAGGCTATAAATTTAGATAATAACGACGCGCTAAACACACTACTGCCTATTACGCACTTAATTGTTATTGATGGTACATGGAAAAAAGCCTATAAAATTTTACAGCTAAGCTCGCTACTGCAACGGTTTCAAACTGTAAGCTTTGCTAATTTACCTAAAAATCGTTACACAATACGTAAAGCTCCCCGCGCAGATAGCTTGTCAACGCTTGAGGCCGTTGCACATAGCTTACAGCTTATTGAACAGTTAAACCCTGCCCCACTTTATAATTTACTTGATGAATTAATACAAAAACAAACCCATCACATGCCTGCTCACGTAAAAGCACGTTACTTATAATTTATGATTAGTTTTTATAAATGATATTAGCGATGCGTAACTATCAAAATAGATTAAAACGCGGCTTTAGCCGTCAAGGTCCCGATTATCGTTTTGACGATCAAGTTGATTTTAGCGATATAAGAGACACTTTCGGTTTTAGATCTATGGTGGTAGGTAAATGGGTAAACAAAGAAGAGCGCTACATTAGTGCAAATTTAATTTATGATGCGCTTGCCGACTTAGCACAAATACTGCACTTACCACCTAAAGCAATTGGCCTGCGCAGTAAACTCAATTTTGCGTTTGGTGCTGGCGGACAAAAGCATGTACAAGCGCATTATAATGCAGCTAGCCAAACGCTTGCACTTGCAAAAAATGCCGGCGGTGGTGCGCTCGCCCATGAATGGTTTCATGCTTTTGATCATCATATAAGTGAGCATTTATTTGCAGCAAAACCACGCTTTGGTTTTGCGTCTAAACTGTGGTTATCAAACA
This sequence comes from Pseudoalteromonas sp. JB197, assembly GCF_002332205.1. Classification (NCBI taxonomy): domain Bacteria; kingdom Pseudomonadati; phylum Pseudomonadota; class Gammaproteobacteria; order Alteromonadales; family Pseudoalteromonadaceae; genus Pseudoalteromonas; species Pseudoalteromonas sp. JB197. Next base: position 1,090,791 of record NZ_NRGZ01000001.1, on the reverse strand, counting down.
CGCCTAATTTATCGCATCCGCTCAATAATACGCTTAATGACTTTTACAAAAACGTGTTTTTAGATGCACAGGGCATTACTGCAAACCGATTTGTACAAACGTGCATTGAATACGATAAAGCAAAAAATATGAATTACATGAGTATGCCCGAGGAGCTAGCAGCGCGTTGCTTTGAAGCCTGTATAGCCAGCCACCCGCATATAAAGAATAGCTTTTTAGTCAGTGGGCTAAAAAGTAGTGATTTAATATACCCAGATGATGAGCACATTAACGCTGCAAATAAAGCGCTTAACCAATATTTTGAATTACTGGGTTATGCGCTTCATAAGTTAGATGAGTAAAGTGCTTTATTTAATCATTACCTGTCATCGCTAATACGACTTGCTACGGCACTGTTTTGATCTTTGTACTTAGCATCTTTACGCGTATTGTAAGGATTAGCACAAGGGCCTGTAAGTGTTTCAAAACTCATAGCACCAATTTTCATCATAGGTCTTAGTGCTAAAGGGAGTTTACCTGAGTTATAAAACTCTAAAACAATATTACCACTCCAACCGGGATCAATTCGATGCGCGGTTACATGCACCATTAAACCTAATCGTGCCAGCGATGAACGTCCATCTAGCCAGCCTACAATGTCTGCTGGCAGTGTTACTTTTTCATAGGTAATAGCCAGTGCAAGCTCGCCTGGGTGTAAAAAAAATGCTTCGCCTTCATCTAGCACAATTTCGTCGCTCATGATTGACTCCATGGCTTTATTGAGCTGATCTTTAGGGCCACTTAAATCTACATATGCTGCTGTATGTGCATGAAAAGTTCTAAATTTATTACCTAAGCGTAAGTCGGCAGTAACACCCGAAATCATCTCATCTGTAGGTGCAGGCTCAATAACAATACGGCCATCGTTTAGGTATTCTTTAATATGTGTATCTGAAAGTCTCATGGTGTATTAATCATCCGTAATCACAATCTCTACCGAGTTGTGATGCTGTTGATAGTAAAGCGTGCTGGCTATAAGCCGCGCTGCTGCGCTGTAAGTTTTGCTTATTGCTGCAGTGTTATCGCAAGCAATAAGTTTGCCCTGCTCAGAGTATTCTCGAATATCTATTGCAAGCGGAATATGTGATAGCACAGGAACGCCGTGCTTGTGTGCTAGTTTTTGTGCGCCATCTTTACCAAATACGTGGTTTGCCTCGCCGCAGTGGCTGCAAATGTAATGGCTCATATTTTCAATTAAGCCCAGCACTGGCACGTTTACTTTATTAAACATGGCGATGCCTTTTTGCGCATCGGCTAAGGCTAAATCTTGGGGTGTGGTAACAATTACTGTGCCACTTGCCGGTACTTTTTGGCTCATAGTAAGTTGAATGTCACCCGTACCTGGTGGCATATCAACAATAAGGTAGTCAAGCTCGCCCCAATCAGTTTCATTTAGTAGCTGGCTAAGCGCCCCCGATGCCATAGGCCCGCGCCATACAGTGGCGTCATCGCTTGGTACTAAAAAGCCGATTGATTGTGCTTTAATACCGTTTGCATCAAAAGGCTGTAACTTTTTGTTATCTTTAGTGATGGGCTCTGCGCCTACCAAGCCTAAAAGCATAGGGATTGACGGGCCATAAATGTCGGCATCTAAAATACCAACTTTTGCGCCTTCGCTGTGCAGCGCGCCTGCTAAATTAACAGCAGTAGTCGATTTACCCACCCCGCCTTTACCTGAAGCAATAAGCACAATATGTTTAATTGTTTTAAATTTTGCAGGCTCTTTAAGCTCTACCGTGGCCGATACAGTTACTGCCACCTTGAGGGCGTTAGTAACATGCTCTGCCACCATTGGCATTTCTGACTGTGCAGCAAATGGCAAAATTAAAGTAATAGTGAGCGATTTATCGTCGTTTTGGGTGATATTCTTAATGAAGCTTTCATCAATACCCACAGCAAAAGCGGCACTACGATACGCGGCTAAAGCAGCAAAGATCGGTTGTTTTTGCACCGATTTAGAAGAGAATAGTTTCGACAGTCCAAACATAGTAATTAAATAACGTTTCTTTGATGAAAAGTGCCTCGGAATTATGTAACATTCAGGGCATTAACACCAGTCAATTAATACAAATCCACAAGCTGTTGCGTTGTTAGCGCTTAGCTTGTAAATAAATTAATGATTTTCATCCGTTCCTTAATAGGAACCGTCAATTCGGAATGATTATGGCACAGCGAAAGATCCTGATTACCAGCGCATTACCTTATGCAAATGGCCCTACTCACTTAGGTCATTTATTGGAATATATTCAAACTGATATTTGGTCACGTTTTCAAAAACTACAAGGCCACGAAGCCTATTATGTTTGCGCCGACGATGCCCATGGCACGCCTATTATGCTTAACGCGCAAAAGCAAGGGATCACGCCTGAAGAAGCGGTAGAAAAAGTAAGTATTGAGCGTCAAAGCGACTTTGCCGACTTTAATATTAAGTTTGATAATTATCACAGTACCCACAGCCAAGAAAACAAAGAGCTGAGTGAGCTTATTTATAATCGCCTAAACGATGCAGGGCATATTAAAAGGCACACTATTTCGCAGTTATTCGACCCAGAAAAAGGCATATTTTTACCCGATCGCTTTGTAACCGGTACGTGCCCAACCTGTAAGTCTGAAAATCAAAATGGCGACAACTGCGACTCATGTGGTGCAACATATAGTCCTACAGATTTAATTAACCCGCGCTCGGTTATGTCTGGTGCTGAGCCTATTTTAAAAGACTCTGAGCATTACTTTTTTGATCTGCCAGCATTTGAAGGCATGTTAAAAGAGTGGTTACACTCGGGTACTATTCAGCAAGAAATGGCTAACAAGCTTGATGAATGGTTTACTGATGGCCTGCAACAGTGGGATATTAGCCGTGATGCGCCTTACTTTGGTTTTGAAATACCAAACGCACCAGGTAAATACTTCTACGTTTGGTTAGATGCGCCTATTGGTTATATGGCCAGCTTCAAAAACCTGTGTGATAAAAAAGGTATCGACTTTGATGCTTTTTGGGCTGCAGATTCAGACGCTGAGCTTTACCACTTTATTGGTAAAGACATTATTTATTTTCATAGTTTATTTTGGCCAGCAATGTTAGAAGGCGCTAACTTTAGAAAGCCAACTAACGTATTTGCCCACGGTTTTGTTACCGTAAATGGCGAAAAAATGTCTAAATCGAAAGGCACGTTTATTAAAGCGCGTACTTATTTAGATAATTTAAACCCAGAATATTTACGTTACTATTACGCGGCAAAATTAAGCGGCGGCATTGTTGATCTTGATTTAAACCTAGAAGACTTTGCGCAACGCGTAAACTCAGACCTAGTTGGTAAAGTAGTAAATATAGCAAGCCGTTGTGCGGGCTTTATTACTAAAAAGTTTGATGGCAAGCTAAGCGCAACCGTTATGCAACCCCAGTTGCTTAAAGAATTTCAAGCAGCTGCACCAAGCATTACAGCCCATTACGAAAACCGTGAGTTTAGCCGTGCAATTCGTGAAATAATGGCGCTTGCCGACAAAGCAAACCAATTTATAGATGCCGCAGCACCTTGGGTACTCATTAAAGACGAAACTAAACAACAAGAAGCGCACGAAGTTTGCTCATTAGGGCTTAACTTATTCCGCGTGCTAATTACCTACTTAAAGCCTGTACTGCCTGAAATGGCCGATAACGTAGAAGCATTCTTAAATGACGACCTTGCATGGGACGGCGTGCAAAATGCATTAGTAAGCCACCCAATCAATAAATTTAAACCGTTAATGCAACGTGTAGAAATGGACAAAGTAAATAAAATGGTTGAGGAGTCAAAAGAAAGCTTAGAATCAAAAGTGACTATTGACCCTAATAGCCCACTGGCTAAAGAGCCAATTTGTGATGAAATTGAATTTGACGACTTTGCAAAAGTAGACTTACGCGTAGCAAAAATTGCTAAAGCTGAGCACGTAGAAGGCGCCGATAAACTACTTAAGCTAACACTTGATTTAGGCGGCGAAACGCGCCAAGTGTTTGCGGGTATCAAATCGGCTTACGCTCCAGAGGATATTGAAGGTAAGCTTACTGTTATGGTTGCTAACCTTAAACCACGAAAAATGCGTTTTGGTATGTCAGAAGGCATGGTATTAGCTGCAGGGCCTGGCGGTAAAGAGATTTACATTCTTAACCCAGACGACGGCTCAGAGCCTGGCATGCGTGTAATGTAAGCTTTGCTTATAAATTTATATTTGCGTTAATATTTTTGTTAATGTAAAAAGCCGCTGAATTTATTAGCGGCTTTTTTATTAACCCAGCTTGTAGGTTATATTTATTTTAGCTAAATGAATTACTAAGCATTGCGAGCTAATATAAATTATCCAATTTATATACCTAATTTGTGGAAAGTACCCTTCACCGCTGTTCCCATAAATCCAATATAAACCAATTAATGCATCGGCAATTGCCGCTAATACTAACCCTAAACTAACCAGCCATACTCCCAAAGGTGCGTTTAACCCGCAATATGTATTAAGCAACACTAAACTCATTAATCCCACACTGGTTATAACAAAACTATGAAGCCCGGTTAATAGCAGTACATAATAACCTGCCTCTGGAATATGCATAAAATAAAAACAAAGCAGCGATATTAATAGCGTGCCCCCTAAATAAGCAGCCACATAATATAATGGATACATAACTAAACTACGGCTCGCCAACAACACAGCAATAAAGAGTAAGCTGTATCCGGGTACAAAAAACCATACAGAGTCAGCTAAATAGTCGTGCTTAATTACCTCGTTATAACGGTAATATTGATTATTTAAATTAAAATTTACCACGTCTCCACAAATGCATAGCACTAAGGAGGCTATGCATAATAAGGAAATATAACGTTGTTGTTTGTTTTTAGTGTGTTTATATACCCAGCAGGTAATACTGGCGCTATTAAATAACAAAATAATTAAGGTTATTATTTCAATAGCTAAAAGCACTTTACTCTGTGGTGAAGGCCATAAACCATATATACCTGCAGCTCCCACAAAAAGAGCCGCTAACCAAGCTAAAAACGAAAGCGTAATGTGTTTATTCATAAAACAAATCCAGTAAGCTGTTTTACGTTATTGTTTATTTTTGTCAGGGGTAGATTCTGCTTTCATAGTTTGCATCTCTTTTTCTGCTTTTAGCTTACATACGGCCAACTGCTCTAAACGCATGCTTTTAATTGCTTCTAGCGGATCATCAAGCGGTTTACTTTGCTGCGATAATGCATATTTAGCACTGTCATCATTTTTAGTTGTCATTATTAGCTACCTTTTATGTAATTTATATTTTGGGTTTATCATCATTTAGCTAAGCTCTTTGCAGCTATAATTTATACAGTACTTAAATTAACCAGATATCCGGATAATTAGCGATAGAAAAACTTGAATAAATTATTGCTCAGCTGTACATTAGAATCCTCTAATGTACAAAGGTGTATTATGCGCTCTATTTTATTATTTACCAGCTTGGTTGTTTCATCAAGCGTATTAGCTAATAGCGACGATGCATACTTTGCTCGCAGCACTGTTAAAGCATTTTCAACTGATTTAAAAAATGTTTTAGTAAGTACCATGAAAGCGAGCGGGCCTGTTGCAGCAATTGAAGTATGCAATATCAGTGCGCCGGCTATTGCACTACAACACAGTGCGAATGAGTGGGAAATTAGTCGTACATCATTAAAAGTGCGCAATCCTAATAACCAAGCTAACGAGTGGTTAAATTCAATACTGCTCGATTTTGAGCAGCGTAAAGAAAATAGCGAACCTATAGCTAATATTGAACATCAAGAACAAAAAGCCGATGCTTGGTATTTAGTCAAAGCAATTCCTACTGGGCAGGCTTGCTTAGCCTGCCATGGTAGTGAATTAAAGCCTGAAGTAAAAAACAAATTAACTGAGCTTTATCCAAGCGATAAAGCGACTGGTTTTAATTTGGGCGATATACGAGGCGCTTTTGTTGTAAAAAAGCACCCTTAAATACTATTATTATTCAAACTGTTAAACCTCTTACCTTGAGTGCTGATTAAGTATTAATATTGGGGTTACCGCCTTATTTAACACATATTAAAGTAAGTGTTCTACAGGCAGGTAGCCAAATAACCAAGCCTGAAAACGTACCCAGGTGCTGGCCTCTGGCTCAGAGTTTTTACTTACCACTTTAGTGGGTGTAATTGATTCATCTAACCACAGTAAGTCGTGATTAAAACCCCACCAATTCTCAGTTTTAGCGACATCTAATCGCCATGCATGGCGAGGTAACTCTTCTAAAAATATATCTGCTGCTGTGCTTGCCATTTTGTCACTGTAAATTACAACACCTATTTCGGTATTTAAATTAATTGAACGTGGATCTAAGTTCATTGAGCCAACAAAAAGCGTATTACGATCAAAAATCATTGTTTTAGCATGTAAGCTCGCTTTTGATGAACCAGCTAAATCGGTGATTTTTTTATGTTTTGCTTTATCTTTAGATTTAATTTTAGGCTTAGACTTAGACTTAGGTTTTACTGTAGCGCGTAACTCCCATAATTTAACGCCCGCCTCTATAAGTGACTCACGATAGTTTGCATAGCCGGCGTGCACAACGGGTACGTCGTTGGCCGAGAGCGAATTGGTTAAAATGGTCACATTAGCACCGGTATTAATCCAACGTTTTAAGCTTGCAACGCCTGCATCACCGGGAATAAAATAAGGTGAAACAATTAATGCTTCACTATGTGCATCATTAAGTAAATTACTTAATGCTGGGGCCATATAACCAGTATTATCATCACTCACATTCATTATTTTATCAGGATGATCGTATACTAATTCAGAGTTTGCCCAGTAAAGTGCTAGCTGTCCGCGTAGCAAATTATCAATAATATCCAGTGACTCTAAACGCCGTAGATAGGCTTTACTTTGCTCACTAGTAGATATTTTAGCGAGTTGTTTTCGTACTTGTTCTAGTTTAGCTGCACTCGATGCAGGCGCTATATATTTAATCGCTACCGAGAGTGAATGATTCCAATATAAATCAAATGCAGTGGCCACACGCGGGGCAAATTCCCCCACGCCAAGTACATCTAAATCAGAAAAGTTAGTGTAAATATTGGCAGAAAAATAAGTATCTCCAATATTACGGCCACCAATAATAGCCGCCTGATTATCAACAATAAACGACTTGTTATGCATGCGCCTATTGATCTGTTTAAAATTAGTTAAAAAATCAACATAAGGTAAAGTGCGATTTGAAAACGGATTAAATAACCGTACTGACACATTAGGGTGTTGCACCAAGGCACTAAATAAAGCGTCTTGGCTTTCGTGGCCAAAGTCATCTAGTAACATGCGTACCCGCACGCCTCTATCGGCTGCACGAAGTAAGTAATGAGTGAATATTTTGGCCGTAGTATCGTTATGAAATAAGTAATACTGCACATCAATAGACATTTCGGCTTTTTCTATTAATAACAGCCTAGTTGCAAATGCATCAAGGCCATCACCAAGTAGATAGAACCCTGAGCTCGCAGGGTGTTTACTCGCCTCTAATGCTATGCCTTTAGCTAAGCTAGTATTTTGCGTTTTGCTAAATGCATAGCTAGGTTCGGCTTGAACCTTAGGATAACTAGCGCAGCCAAAAAGCATGCTTATAACCATAAATAAACAAAGGGAAATTGCCGATAAATATCGCATAAATGCTATCAGTTCTCATAATATGTGAGCCTAGTTATATAGGTGATTTAAATGATTATACTATTATTGGGCTGGTTTCTCGATAGTGTTAACTTTACTTGCCCTTTTTTTAACTGAGTAAATTGTAAAAGGTAGCATAATTAATTGATTTAATAAAAAGCCAAATACTAGCCCAAACGCAATACCGGTAAAAGTAATCGGTATGCCTAATTTAAAGTTATCAATAGTATTTTTTAATATACCGAAACGGGTGGGGGTAAACATATAAATTAGTTTTTCAAAAAAGTTACCCTGTTTAAATATAGTCATTCCACCTTCTAAATCTGCAAATAAATCAAGGGTTAACAGTTTTTGTTGTGCATCAGTTTTAACACTTGGCTCGCTATTGCGTAAGTGTCTATCAATCATTGCTTTAACACTGGGAAATGCATGCATTTGGGCGGTGGCTTTATAACCATCAACTTGCCATTTTGTTGCCTGATACAAGCCCGCTAAATGTTGCTGATAATGATCCGTAAGTTGCGGTACTTGCAACGCTATAATTAACGCAACAGCAAAGGTTAGCTTATCAAATATTCTTACTATCATGATTAATTCCCCTTAGCATTTGCGTATTAAAGTTAAAAGTCTATTTATAAATTTAATCTAAAAAGCGATCACTTATGTCCGCTGCTGGCAACCAACAAGCATTTGTACGCCCAAACCACTTATAACGTCTAGCACCAATAAAATCATAACCCCAATCTCGTAATGGCCGAGGTATTATGAGTAACACTTGCAACAACGGCCATAAACCCGATAACTGCCCTGCAGTACGAAGTGCCGCTGTTGACTTAAACCAAATGCCACTATCGTCAATAAGCACCACAGAACCCAGCTTACTTGTAGCTTCACTTCCCTGCTGCTTGAGTAAGTTTTTTGCTACAGTTGACTGCAATGACGCAAAGCGAAATTTTTTATATGGATCATGCTCAATCACAAAGCGTACCGAGCCTGTGCATAAATTGCATACACCATCGAACAGTAATATAGGGGGTTGCTTAGCAACTAAGGTCATATCTGCTCCTGCGCTTTGAAGGGACGCACTAAACGGAAAATACAGCCTACGTAGCGGCTATTAATTTAGATTAGTTAAGCCACTGTATTAGTTAAGCCACTGTATTAGTTAAGCCACTGTATGTGTTAAGCCACTGTATGTGTTCTTTTTTATTGCCAAAAGAATAACTGTCTAATGTCTGTAGCAGAGTATAATATCAACTCCGCTCACTATAACGAACATAAAGTATTAATTAACTCCTCCCTACACGGCAAGATCATTATAAATTGAACTTATAGAGCAAGTAGTGATCAGATCAAGGCATAATAATTACTTGGTCGCATAAATATGAGCACTACTTTTCTGAAACATTTTAATTCAATTACAGATCCTCGCATTGAACGTTGTAAAAAGCATGAACTTATCGATATTCTTCTCCTTGCTATTAGCGCTGTGCTCTCTGGTGCAGAAGGATGGGAAGATATTGAAGACTTTGGGCACCTAAAACTTGATTGGTTAAAAAAATACGGCACGTTCAACGCAGGAATTCCAAAACATGACACGATTGCGCGCGTCATGTGTCGGTTAAAAGCAAATGAAATAGAAAGGGCATTTCAATCTTGGATATCATCACTGATTGAAACCACAGGTGCAGATATCATCGCTATCGATGGCAAAACCGCACGGCGTTCATTTACCACAAAAGACAGAAAAAGTGCCTTACACACGGTCAGTGCATGGAGTTGCCAACACCAGTTAGTGCTTGGGCAGACGGCTGTTGATAATAAAACAAATGAAATCACCGCAATACCAGAATTACTCACCCTGCTCGATATTGAAAACAGTATCATTACGTTAGATGCGATGGGATGCCAACAAGAAATAGCAAAACAAATCATCCAACAAAAAGCAGATTATATTCTTGCACTTAAAGGTAATCATTCAGGCATGCAAAAGGAACTAGAAGCGTGGTGGCACAAGTGCGAGCGTGAAAGGTTAACTAAGCATAATTGTGATGAACATACCGAAATAAGCTCAGGACATGGGCGTGTTGAAACACGTACATGCCAGCAGTTACTTATAGATAAAAGCTGGTTAGGCAAGGATTATCGTTGGCCTGGCTTAACGAGTATTATTAAGGTCAGGGCTGAAGTTCATGATAAGTCGGCAGGGTCGGATACCACTGAAACACGCTGGTATATAAGTTCATTAGACTTAAATGCAGCGCAAGCACTCAATGCGGTACGCAGTCACTGGCAGGTTGAAAGCATGCATTGGATGCTTGATATGAACTTCAGAGAAGATGAATCGAGAATACGCAAACTTCAAGGGCCATTAATGTTTAATGTAATGCGAAAGATAGCCATGGCGCTTTTTAAACAAGATGCATCTAAGTCAGCAAGTATGGCGAGGAAAAAGAAAATGGCAGGGCTAGACGATGATTACCGCTCAACCCTGTTAGAGTCTGGGATTAAAATGCGCTAGCCGTGCTCCTCCCTAAATATCTCCTTTAATACTAGTGATTTTCACGCTATATTAAAAGATAATTAATGGTCTGTTAATATTGAGAAAATATTTGTGGAAACCAATAAAAATAATACTACGGTTGAAGATAAACCAATTGAAGATCAAAAGAAATTTTTCCTCGATTTACTTCCAGGAAAACTGATTGATATACAATTTAATAACCCTATTCAGGTTCGCTTTAATCGGTTACGACACCGGTAAATATTTAATATTAAAATACCCTGCTCAAGCAGGTAGGAACGATTATAGTGACATTTTAGTTGAAGGGAACGGTGCTATAGTACGTTACATTATTGAAGATGAACGTGGTGAATGTGTGGCTTTTTCAACTAGCATATTAGCCATTTCTTTTCGTCCCGAACGGTTGATTTACTTAGCATATCCTAAAAAGATAGAAAGTCGTCAGCTACGTGAAACTAGCAGATTACCCACCCATATCCCAGCTAAAGTTAGCTTACATAAAGGTGAACTAGACGCCGACAATAAAAGTTTATTACAGGGTTTGATTATTGATATTTCACCCAGTGGCTGTCGCTTCGCTATTCATGTAAGTTCTGGATTTGTTGCACTGAGAAAACGCCAAGTTTTTGTGCACATACTTTCACCGTTAGATAATAAACCTGTGATTATTAGCTCTTACATAAGAAACAACCAAATGAGAGGTGAGCGTCTAAGTGTGGGTATTGAATTTGATATATCCGAGCAAGAAAAGCTTACAAAACTGCTTGAAGCTTACTCGATTGACATTGACTAATACTTAATTTAAGAACTTGCAAAAATAGCTATGGCTAACAACTAAATCGTAGTTAGCCATCAAGTTACTCAGCATGTTATTCCAAACGCTTCAAAAATCGCTCACATCTTGGTAAATAATAGTTATCGTAATCAAGCGATACTATTACTCGCTCTGCTTTACCTAACATTTCGCTACGCGGGATCAAGCCTATTACGCGAGAATCGGCACTGTTATCGCGGTTATCACCCATGGCTAAATAGTAATTATTCGGGATTGTGATTTTATCAAGTGAACCTAAATTACTGTGCAAACGAGCATAGTTAAGCTTTTTACCATTAATAATAAGCTCGTTATCCTCAAGCGACACAGTATCGCCAGGTACGCCTATTACCCGCTTTATTAAGCGGTTGTCAGCTTTTTTTGAATCAAATACTATGATATCACCTGCTTGTGGGTCGCCTAACTTCATTAGTGGTATATGCGTAAAGGGTAAGCGTAAGTCGTAAGCCATTTTATTTGTTAAAACTCTGTCGCCTACTTCAATGGTGGGCCGCATAGAGCCTGTAGGTACTTCGTACCAATCGGCAACTGCACTTCTAAATACGCTCATTAACGCTATAAATATGATTAATGAACGGTTATTTTTCCAAAATTTAATCAGTGTTTTCATACAATATTCCCACCATTTTATCGACTAAAACTAAGACGCTAAAAATCAATAGCAGTTCAATTGCTAATGTAACAAAACATGTTTAAGGTGAGCTAAAGTACCAAGGTATAAGGTTATACCTTGGTTAAAAGTGCGGAGGGATTACTGATTTAACTTATCTTTTGCGGCTTGTACTTTCGAAAAGTCTAAACCTAACTCGTCTGTCGCTTCTTTAATTAAGTGCGGTTGAGTCATCACTACTGCCATTAGTTGCTGTAGTTTTTCAGGTGGTATACCAAGTTGTTGCACCATGGCCATTGCCATCATTGGGTTTTGCGTTAATGCTTCAAATAGCTCGGCTATTTGCTCGTCGCTAACATTATGCTCTTTTAAAGTGGCGATAATTGGATTCATTATTAACCTTATTATGTGTGTTATAACTAAATTATATTGACTACCAGAGATATAAACAATGCCTATACATTACACTACTGGTTTATTCTACACTTAACACTACTTTACCGGCGTTTTCATTGCGCTCTAAAATAGCATGAGCCTCGCTTGCTTGGCTCCAAGGTAGCACTTTATATAAATTAAAATCGTAGCTTTTACTTGCAATATCGCTATAAAAACGCGCTACAAAATCATCTCTTAATGCGCGTTTAAACTCTATACTACGGTTTCTAAGTGTTGATGCATGAAACGAGATACGTTTTTGCAGTAAACGGGCAAAATCAACTTCAGCAAAACGACCATCTAAAAATGCCAGCATTACAATTTGGCAATCCATAGCCGCAACAGCCGCATTTTTGTTTAAATAACTACCCGAAACAGGATCTACAATTGTGTTAGCCGTTAGGTTATTAGCCTTCATATATTCTACAAAATCAGTGGTTTTATAGTTTATAGCATGATCGGCGCCCAGTGCTTTGGCATGTGCACATTTTTCATCTGAACCTGCGGTTATAACCACAGTTGCCCCTGCGCTTTTAGCCATTTGAATTGCAGCACCACCCACACCGCTTGCACCTGCATGAATTAACGCCGTTTGCCCAGCTTGTAATTTACCTAATTCAAACAAAGCACCAAATGCTGTTAAATATACTTCACTTATTGCAGCGCCCTCTCTCATAGACACGTCATCTGGTAACTCCATTAGCTGTTTGGCATCAACCGCAACATATTCACTGTAAGCACCACCAGCACATAAAGCAAAAACGCGTTTATTAAGCCAAATTTTATCAACTTTACCACCAATATCGCAAACGATGCCTGCGCACTCTAATCCTAATATTTGGCTGTCATCTTTTGGCGCCGGATACTTACCTTGGCGTTGCATACAATCGGCGCGATTTACACCAATGGCGGCTACTTTTACCAGTACTTCATGGCTCTTTAAAACCGGTTTATTGGTTTCACTAAATGCAAGTATGCCATCTTCATGAGAAATGTATTTCATTGCCACTCCTAAGCTTTATATAACTAAACGCTATTACTAAACGTTGCATAACTAAATTAATGTAATTTATATATGGGGATCAAAACACCTTATTTAAAGCGCCAACTTTGTTTATATGGATACACGTCGGGTAAATAGCCTTGTTGTACCTGTTGTTGGCACGTTTGCCAAAACTGGGCGTTAAATAAATCGCTGTGATGACTATTAAAAGCATTAAATGCCAATTCATTAGCACTAAAAAACACTTTAAATTGACTCGGAAAAATATCATTTGGCTCTATATCAAAATACGAGTCTGAACTTAGCTCTTCTAGCGCATTTTGCGTTTGCGGCACTTCTCTAAAGTTGCAATCGGTAAGTGGGCAAATTTCGTCATAATCATAAAATACTACCCGCCCCCAGCGCGTAACACCAAAGTTTTTCATCAGCATATCCCCAGGGAAAATATTAGCACCGGCTAAGTCTTTAATTGCTCTGCCGTAATCTAGCATCACTTGTGCAAGTGCTTTGCTGTCGCAATCATTTATATATAAATTAAGCGGGGTCATTTTTCGCTCAACATAAACATGTTTTAAAATAAGCGCCTTGCCCGAAATAATTAAACTGGACCCAATGTGCTCTTTCATTTGTTGCAGCAACTGCTCGCTAAAGCGGCTCAAATCAAACGCTAAATACCTAAACTCATGCGTATCTACCAGTCGCCCTACTCTATCGGCTTGTTTTACAAAGTTGTATTTTTCTTTTACTTGCGCTTTAGTGGCGGTTTTTGGTGCGCTAAATTTATCTTTAATTACTTTATAAACATGGTCTGAGCCAGCAATAGTAAACACTAGCATTACCATACCCGGTGTACCTGGCGCAGCCACATACTTAAAGCTCGCGGGGCTATTTTTAGTGGTATCTACTTTATAACGATAAAACTCTGTTTTGGCATGTTTTATAAAGCCAATCGCATTAAATAGCTCAAAGCGCTGTTTATGCGGCATAAGTACACTTAAGTAATCTACATAACGCGCTGGTTGGTCGGTATCGACCATAAAATACGTGCGCGCAAATCCAAATAGTAAACTTAGTTGGTCGGCGCCCATCATTACCGCATCAATTTTAAGCCCCTTGGGGGTATTTAAAATGGCAATAGCAAAGGGCATATTATCGCCATTTTTAGCAATGCATCGGCCTATTAAGTAACAGGCTTTGTTTCTATAAAAATGTGAATATGCATATTCTATATAGCCGTCGTTTAAGTTTATTAACTCATAAACTTGTCGACATTGTTGCTTAGCACCTTGCGTTAAAGTAGCCTGCAGGGTGGCAACATCTTGGTTTAAATTACTAAATGGCACTCTAAAAACCTGATTAGTGATCAGCGTTTTTATTGCGCTATTAAAGCCATGCTGCAATGAAATACGTTTAACTAAGCTGTCGTATGGTCGAGGTTGAGTACGATATTTAGCTTTTAATACAAATAAATGCACAGTACGTATTTTTTTATCGTCCCAAATAGCACCAAAGGTAGAATTAAAAAAAGTATGCGCTATTGGCTCGTTTTCATGATTTTTTACCATGTTGCCATAAATATTTTTAGCTAATTGCCAGGTCTGTGGACAGCTTAACTCCGCGTAGGCAATAACCTTTACCGCTTCACTTACACTTTTAACTTGGCGCTCATACACTTGTAAGCGCTCGCGCATAGCACTTTGTACCTCGTGATATTGTCGCTGTTCAAAGCGGCTTTGTGTGCCTAAGGTTATATTTAAAAAGGTGGCAAACATAGCTTCAAACCCAGCAAAAACGGCGCGCGCTAACTTAGTCGCAATCACATCTTGCACTGTACTATTTTGCAGTTTATTCGTTATTGTATCTGGCATATTTACTAGGCTTATTACGGCTATTATTTTTTAGTTGTTTACACCTTAGCAAGCAGGCTTTAATTTAGATAATTAATACAGTAAATAAATAAGATTGATTAAATGAATATAAGAAATGTCGATCTCAACTTGCTTGTGTACCTAAACGTACTAATAGACGAAAAAAGTGTTTCTAAAGCGGCTAATAAACTCGCACTTACCCAACCTGCTATGAGTAATGCGTTAAAGCGGCTGCGTGACTTATTTGACGACCCGCTTTTGGTGCGGGCTTCAGGCTCTATGGCGCCCACAGCAAAAGCGCTGGCACTAAAGCCCGAAATAGAGTTATTACTTAAAATGGCTGAAGAAATTACTCAGCCCACTGAGCTATTCGATCCGACAAGTGCCAAAGTAACGTTTAGAATTATGGCAAACGATTATTTAGAGTCGACGTTAATCGCCCCTTTTATAACTGAGCAGTTGAGTAAAAACCCAGGAATAAACTTTGATATACTCAGCCCAAGTGATGTAAATCTGCAAGATATGGAAAAAGGCACCATAGATTTAGCAATTAACCGCTTTAATGGTCTACCACGCTCGTTTCACCAAGCTACGGTTTGGCGCGATAACTATTGTTGTTTAACGCACCCCAATAATCAATTTTTACAACAGTCGAGCCTAGAAGATTACTTAAAAAGCGAACATATTTGGGTAAATCGTGCAGGTTGGGGGCCTGAGCCCGCTGTTACTAATAAATCTGGTAAGCAAAAGTTAGGATGGGTAGACGAAGCACTGTGGCAATTAGAACAAACTCGAAAAATACGCGTTTTTACACGCCACTATATGATTGCCAGTTTACTGTGCCAGTCAGATAAGTTAATTGCTACATTACCACGTCGCCAAGCTAAGCTGTTAACTACGCATACTAACTTGGTTATCAGCCCAGTACCTTTTCAAATTGTACCTATTGAGGTAAAAATGATCTGGAGCCCATTGTTGCATCATGCATCGGCGCACCAATGGTTACGCAGAGAACTACTGGAATTTGCAAAAACAATTGCCGACAGGTAGTAATACTAGTGCAAAGGTATATAAAATTTACAACGAGTAACTTGCACAGTAGATGTTGCAAATTACTCGTTAAATTCGCCTAAGTTTAGGCTTTAATGCGTATTAATAAGGCTTATAGCGCTGTACATGTTTCAATTGCATCACCCGTGCTACCATCTTGCATATGGCTAAACAGCGTGCCTTCAGAGCCAGTACCTGATGCTTTAGTCCAAAACTCGTACTTGTCATTCATATAGCGCGCACCACTGGCCGACACAGCAATCTTCATTTCGTATTCTGTACCTAAATAGTCAACTGTTGCAGTGTCTGTAGAGGGGTAAGTTACCGCCATTGTATTACCACTTTCACACTGATAGTTATGCACTATTACCGCTGTTTGTGCCGTGTTTTTTACGTCGGTGTGGCTGTTGTCTTGTGGCTCATTACCACAAGCCGAAAGCATTAATGTGGTGATAATAATAGCAGGAGCAAAAATTTTCATAGCAGTCTCTTTATTGTTAGTTAGTGGTTAAACCATTGCCTGTGTAACAAGGTTATTGTTAAGTGTTATCTGTTAACTTACTAATAATAGATACTTATACCAGTGTGGTTAAGCCTCTGTATCTAGTTTGTAAAATTAACAACTGTGGCTACTGTAAGCTAATTAGGCTTAATGTAGCCTTGCTAAACACACTAAAATTCGTCGTAATTTAACAGTATTGATATAATCAATATCAGCTATTGAAAACAACAATTTTATTAATACTAGAGTTAGCGCTAGAGTGAAATTAAGCCAACTAACTAAGAGTAATAATTATGCAAACTTCATCAAGCTTCACCCAACAAGACGGATTGTTTATTAATAGCCATTTTCATCAATTTATTGAGCAGCAGTTAGCACCACTAGCGGCGATGCCAAGCGATGATATTTATCAGGTACTTGCCACTTTAGTAGATGAATTTGGCTGTACTTGTCGTAAAACTAAACATAATGCGGATGATGTTTTAGACGTGCAAACATTGCTTAATGCTTATCAGCATAATAACCACCCTTATTGCAATGTAGACTCGCAAACAACAGAAGCTGTTCTGGATGAGCATTGCTGCCAAGTTCCAGCCATTATTGTAGTTGCGTTAATGGATACGCTTAGCGGCACATTTAATACCGACCAAGATGCACATGCTATTTATCATCGTGCTGCGCAGTTAACTAATCGTGCATGTACGCATCGCGTAAACCTTGTTAACGTATCTGCAGCCTAATAATGGTGTTGTTTAAAAGTGCTCGATGACCCTAAGTGCAAAATCTGTACAACTTAAGGGCATCGAGTTATGAGGCTCAGATAGCAAATCAAACGTAACCTCTCCCGCCGCTAACGTGCGCTCTAAGGCATTTTCTATTAAATTAGCCGCCTCATGCCACTGCATAAACTTAAGCATTAATACCGCACTTAAAATGCTGCTGCTCGGATTCGCTTTATTTTGCCCAGCAATACGCGCAAATGTACCGTGCGTGGGTTCAAAAAATGCTACCTCATTATTTAAATTAGCCGCCGGCATTATGCCTACCCCACCTACTTGTGCGCTAAGCATATCTGCTAAAAAGTCACCATTTTGATTAGTCGTTGCAACTACATCAAATTGCTCTGGGTGCATTAAACACTGCTGTAACATGTTATCGGCTATAACTTCTTTAATTATAAGTGGTGGCTGCCCTTGTCGTGGAATATGTAACCAACGGCCGTTTTCATCATCAATGGCTTGGTATTCACGCTTAGCGAGTGCAAAGCCCCAGCGTTTAAATGCACCATCAGTAAATTTAAGCACATTACCTTTGTGCACTAAAGTCAGCGATTCGCTGTTATTTTTTAGCGCGTAATTAATTGCGTAACGTACTAGGCGCTCTGAGCCTTCTTTAGAAATGTTTTTAATGCCAATTCCGCATTCTTGGGTAAACCTTAAACGCGTAACCCCCATTTCTTCGCATAAAAAATCGAGTACTTTTTCGCTTTCAACACTACCAGCTTGCCACTCTATACCCGAGTAAACATCCTCACTGCTATCGCGCAACACAGTGATATTAGTTAAATAAGGATTTTTTAACGGCGATGGCAATGCACTAAAGCCTTTTATAGTGCGCATATTGACAAATAAATCCATTTCTTGTCTAAGTGCAACGTTAAGCGAGCGAAAACCACCACCTAAAGGAGTCGTTAATGGCCCCTTAATCGCTATTTTACATTCTCTTACTGCATTTATTGTTTCTTGTGGAAACCAATCACCATCATATAGTTTGGCTGCTTGCTCACCATTGTATACCTGCATCCAATGAATTTTTCGCTTTGCTTGGTAACAATGCGCTATCGCGCTATCAACCACTTTTCGCATTACAGGCATCACATCTTGGCCTACTCCATCACCATCAATGTAAGCAATAATAGGTTGCAACGGAATTTGCCATTGGCCATTTTTTGCTATTTTTATGCTTTGCCCCTGTTCGGGCACATTAATATGTTGATACTGCAAAGCTAACATCCATCAAAAGTACATTACACTCGATTAAAGCATGTTAAATTAAGCGTGTCTGCAGTTGCTTTTTATAGCGACTATTACAGTAATGAATAGTCAGAACTTGCCATTTTATAGCTGTTAATAAATGAGTTTTTGAATTGGCGCAGCTTATAATAATTAAAACTGTAAAAGTAATCTTAGTGGTTTTTATACGCACTTATTATTTGCAGCCGGGCATTTTTAGTGCGCTTCGCTATTCGCTGTTTTTATAACTTTATAAAGATATTGGTAACCATATTCACTAAAATTTTGTGACTGCTGATTCATAAAGCCATGCAGGTATAGTGTTTTTAAACAGCGCACATTGTTTTTGGCCGATAAATTAGTTATTAATTCATCTACATTAAAGTGCGGTTCAAACCCAGGGAAAATGAATTCACATGGATGAATAGCATCTATATTTAAATAATTACGTATTTGCGTAGGATAAAAAGCAATCACTTTTTTAAGATGTGTAGTTGTAGTACTCGCTTGTGCCCGCCATGCAGCGCTAGCACCGGCACTAAATGCAATACAAATAGTGGGTTTGCTTAATTTATTAAAATATTCTTCGAGCTTGGCTGCATATTCGTCATGGCCACAGTGTTTAATAAATAACTTATAGTATTCCTCTTCATTTTCAAGGGCTTGATGAACTCCATTATAGGGATCAACTATTTGGTTTTCAGCATTAAAGTGCTTAGCTAATTGCTGTAAACAAGGTGTTTTACCGTAAATATCGCTGATAACTAGGTATTGCATCATTTCCCTTTTAAGTTATTGATAGTGGCTGTCATAAATAATATAACAAAAAGCTTGCATATAAAATACAACTGGGTTACCTTCCCTCTCTGGTTTAAATAAACCACCGCGGTTAACCATTTACCCTGATCCAGTAAGCCCCGCAAAACGTATATTCAAAAGCTAAGTTATTGTACGGCGAGAACCCCTTAAATAATACCGAGATGATTTTATTATCATCGCAAAAGTGTCATAAAGATCGTCAACACTGTAATGAAGCTAAACACAACATCGTTAATTTATTAACTGCATATAGCTATAAAAAATAGCGCAGAATAAATAACAAGAATAAAGTGAGTTTTATTATGTCTTATAAATATAACGGGTCTATGATCCAAATTGCACATCCAGTGCAGTCAATTTCAGTAAACAAACATCGTGTAATTTTTAGTGATACACAAGGTTTAAAAAATGCATTGTTTCAAAAAGCAAGCGATGCGCGTCAATTTGTTAAATGGCTAAAAGCCAGCTAACCTACACTGATTATAATTTGCCTACTTATTAGCGCAATAATCAAAATTAAATGCCAGCCTTGTTGCTGGCATTTTACTTTTTATCACTTTATTAGCTACACTTAAGGTTAATAGAATAATAGTAGGTAATTTTTGTAATGCTCCGCGCATTTTTAGTTGTTTTTATACTTAGCTTATTCAGCTCACCAGTTATTGCTAATACCATTAACTGGTTAACGCATGACTTTGCACCCTACTACATTTTAAATGGAGAAAACAAACACCAAGGTCGCGACGAAAGCATTATTTCTTTACTCGAAAAACAACTCCCCAATATTACTTTTAATAGAATACTCATTCCTTCGGGCAGAGTTACCCAAGAACTCTCCAATACCTCAGCCAATACGTGTGCTTTGTCACTGTATAAAAATAGTTTTAGAGAAGAGCGCATTTACTTTACTGATGAAAGCTCTACTACTGGCCTTTCTCCTGCAGTAGCTATGCATATTAAGCTCAGTAGAGCACTTAAGCTACCTGCTGATAAAGCGGTGTCGTTAGCCTCTTTAATTACGGCTGATAAGTTAACTTTAGGTATTTCTATGAGCCGCTCTTACGGTAACGAAATAGACACACTTATTAATACCACACCCGATATAAATTTAATTATTAGACCTACCCGAGATAGCTTAGCAAGCCTTACTTATATGCTTAATTTAAAACGCATTGATTTGTTATTAGGTTACCCAAGCGAGCACTACTATTTAGCTAAATCTATGAATTTTGATAAAAACCTAACACAGCGACCCCTTCTAGGGCCTGTTTATCTTTCGAGGTTAAATTTGCAGCAGTGTGTTTGGTATTTAGGCAAGGCAGAGCCTATGTAGTGTGGTTATTCCCCATAAATAGGCGATAACGCAGCATAAATACCAAACACGCGCTGCCTGAAGGTTCGTCCTAGGGACGATTAACTCTTTGTTGCTCGGCTTTTACTTAGCCCACTAGGTTACAAACCTCGCGCCACGATTAAATCGTCCTTAGTTAGAACAAATTTTAATCCTGAAAGGTCAACAGATGTATGGACTCCCACTTCCATCAGAAGTAACGTAATAAGTGTTCAAACTTTTACTAAGGAGCCCATACATGTTGAATTGTAATGTGATAGCGATTGATTTAGCAAAAAATTTATTTCAAGTTTGCAAAACGCAAAGCAATGGCAAAGTTATTTATAACAAAACAATAAGCAGAGCCAAGCTTAAAGAGTTATTAATTAAAGAACAGCAATCTTTAGTTGCTATGGAATCATGTGGTGGTACGCATTATTGGGCGCAATTTGCTAAACAGGCAGGGCACCAGATCAAAGCGATCAACGCGCGACAGGTAAAAGCGTTTCGTCAAGGGCAGAAAACCGATGCAAATGATGCGCTGGCTATTTCAGTTGCAGCGAGACAGCCTCATATAAAAGGAAGTCGTTTACTTTCAGTGCAAGAGCAATGCTTACAAGGCATTGAATGTATGCGTGATTTATTAGTCAAACAAAAAGTCAGCTTAGGTAATCAACTAAGAGCTTTATTGTTAGAGTTTGGTTACCCAATTGCTCAAGGGGATACGAAGTTGACCCAAGCGATACCTGAGATATTAGAAGATGCTGAAAACAGCCTAACAGGCGCTTTTCGCTTCACAATTAACCGAGTTTATCAGCGTTTTACTGAGGCGGTCGAAGAGGTGAAGCTGATTGAAAAGCAATTGCATGAAGTAATTAAAGAAGATCAAACCTGTATACGCTTGCAAGCATTAGAAGGCGTGGGACCGGTCTGTGCAATACTGATTAAAATAGCACTAGGTAATACAACCCATTTTAAAAATGGTCGAGAAGCAGCGGCCTGCTTTGGTCTAACACCAGTACAGCATAGTAGCGGGGGAAAACAAAAGATAGGCTCGATATCTAAAGTAATAGGAAATAAGAAGCTGCGTAGTGCTTTGTATAAAGGCGCATTAGCTGTTGTTTCACAACTAGAAAAAAGAGAAGTTCGTAGCCAAAAAGATATATGGTTAAAAGAATTAAGTGTACGTCGAGGCAAAAAAGTAGCCGCAATAGCGTTAGCAAATAAAACAATCAGAACGGCTTTTGCAATGCAAAAGCATAACAAAGATTATCAGCCACAATTACTTGTGGCTTAAAAACTTGTCAGAAAGATCGATTGAAATAGGTAAGACCGACCTTCAATAGACTGTTAGGGTCTGAAGTTTGAAAAACTGCTCAACAGAAAAGTCATGAAGGTGCGAATACATTTGAGGCCAGGGGTAGCTCCTCAATTTGAGCCCGTATATAAGCTAGCATCTAATTTATTTCAATTTTATTTTTGACATTAATAGGGAGTCCATATAAGGCCCTAGAGTCACCTGAGTTAAGTTATGGCTATATAGGTTGCACTAAAAACCAGCAAGGTGCCAAACACATTGCTTTGTTAAATGAACAACTAAAAATAATTAAACAAACCCAAGCTTATACGCAAATATTAATGCGCTGGTTACCTGCGCATTTAAAAATAAAGCTTAAAACACGCATAGCAGAAACAAAAAACGCCACATAATGTGGCGTTTTTATCGAAGTGCTTACTTCAGATATTACTGACGAATACCTTCAATAGATAAACCAATATCAACATGAGTTGATGCTGGGCCTAAATTGTAGTCAATGCCATAGTCAGCTAACTTAAGGCTAGTTTCGCCTTCAAAACCTACACGATGACCACCCCATGGATCTTTACCTTCGCCTACTTTATCTATTTCAAAGGTAATGGTTTTAGTAACGCCATGCAAAGTAAACTCACCCGTCACTTCACCAGAATCGTCGTCATCAAACTTTACGCTGGTACTTTTAAACATTGCCGTTGGGTATTTACTAACATTTAAAAAATCTTTACCTCGTAAGTGCTTATCGCGCTCTGCATGGTTAGAATCTAAACTCGTGGTATCAATGTTTACCGTGATCTGTGATGCGTTTGGTGTTTTTGCATCATAACTAAATGTACCGTCAAAGGTATTAAAGCGACCATGTAACCAACTATAGCCTAAATGCTTTATTTTAAAATTTACAAACGCGTGTGCGCCTTGTGTATCAATCACATAATCAGCAGCGTTTACAGCACTTGCCGATAGCAGCATAGCGCCTGATACCGCGGTACTTAATAGTAGTTTTTTCATTGTAATCATCCTTTTATTGGTAAATACCCGTTAACATTAATAGCTAATCTGAGTTCAGGTTAGCTATTAATTTTTAGCGTTAATTGGTTTAATCATTCGAATTAATGTTTTATCTTTATCTATAAAATGGTGTTTTAATGCACCTAGTGCATGCAGTACAGCAAAACCAATTAAAGTGCAGGCTGCGTAATAATGCACTTCCCCAGCAATATCGGCTTGTCCGTCAAATGTAAAGTTTATTGCTGGCACATTGAATAACGTAAACACTTCGATAGCTCGCCCATCTGCGGTAGAAATTAAATAGCCTGCTACAACAATAACCGCCAAAATAATGTACATAATAATATGGGCAGTGTGCGCTATTTGGTTCATTGTTTTGTTAGTACCCAGTGGCTTAGGTTGAGTCGAAAAAGAGCGCCATAAAATTCTAAACAAAAACACCGCAGCTAAAGTCAAACCTATGCTTTTATGCAAGTCTAATGAGCCTTTATACCAACTATCGTAGTAGGTAAGTTCTACCATGTACAAGCCAAGGCCAAATAAACCAAAGATAGTTAATGCCATTAGCCAATGTAAAATAATCGCAATAAGCCCGTAAGATGCAGGCGAGTTTTTAAACATGTCTTTATTCCTTTATGTTATTACACCTACAATATCGCGCCAGAGCATAAATAGGAATAACATTTACAAACACTTTACGTGCATATACGCACAGAAGTATGTTTACGCAGCCAATTTTATTAACTAGTAGGTAATAAGTAGAGAATTATAAGACTTGCATGCGGAGCTTTTTAATAACTATTGTTAATTGTAATCGTTATTAAAAGAGGTTGTTTTTGAGTGCTTATTAATAACTATTGAGTCGATTTTTTACTGAGGCTCACATAAATAAGGCTATCTGATGTGACTTGCAGGCAGGTAATTAACCCTTCTTTTACCAGCTCAAGTATAGCGATAAAGCTAACCACTGCACCGCTTCGCCCTTCATTAACAGTAAAAAGTGCACTAAATGGTAAAGCCGATTGAGTATGTGATAACTGCTGCAATATTTGGCTCATGCGTTCACGGGTAGAAAGTACTTCGGCGCTAATTAAGTGATGTTCTAGTGTTTTAGCGCGCGCCATTATATCGCTCAGGGCAAAAAGTAAATCTTTAAGTTGCACTTCAGGAAGCTGCTCAGTGATATTTTCAGCCACCGGCATAGCAGCATGGGCTACAAAAATATCACGACCCACCCGCGGAATTTCGTCTAAGTTTTCGGCGGCTTTTTTAAATTGCTCGTATTCTTGCAAACGTTTAATAAGCTCTGCACGTGGATCTTCCTCTTCTTCTAGCTCTTTGTGTACGGGCAACAGTAAACGAGATTTTATTTGCGCCAATAAGGCTGCCATCACTAAATACTCGCCCGCAAGTTCGAGTTGAAACTCAGTCATCATTTCAACATAACTCATGTATTGCTCTGTAATACTAAAAATAGACAATTCGAGAACATCAAGCTTGTGTTTTTTTATTAAATACAGCAATAAATCGAGCGGCCCTTCAAACGTTTCTAAAATAATTTCCAGCGCATCTGGCGGAATATATAAATCAGACGGTTTATCGACCATGGCTTTACCATGTAAAAAAGCCAGTGGCAGCTTTTGCTGCACTGGCTTTTCAATGGGGGGGCTTATTGGTTTGGTGTTTTCTTCGTTCACTATTTTTTACTCAAACGGACTAGTATCACCACAGCCAACACGCAAAATTTGCACTTCATCTTCAGATAAATCAACCACTGTGGTTGCTTGCTCTGCTAAATAACCACCATGGATAATTAAATCTACGTGTTTATCTAATCGCTCAATAATTTCATCTGGATCTGACTCAGTGTATTCTTCACCTGGCAAAATAAGTGAACACGACATGAGTGGCTCGCCAAGTTCCTCTAGCAATGCACACGCAATAGGATGCGCTATAACGCGTATACCTATGGTTTTTTTCTTGTCGTTTAATAAACGTTTTGGTACTTCTTTAGTGCCTTTAAAAATAAAAGTATAAGGCCCGGGAGTATTGTTTTTTATTAATCTAAAGGTTTGATTATCTACGCGTGCATACGTAGAAAGCTCAGATAAATCGCGGCACACTAAGGTAAAGTTATGGTGTTTTTCTATGCCACGAATACGCTCAATACGCTCTTTTGCTTGTTTATTACCAATATTACACCCTATGGCGTACCCCGAATCTGTAGGGTAAACAACAACGCCGCCTTGCTTAATTATATCGGCAGCTTGTTGAATTAACCTTGACTGTGGATTCTCTGGATGAATATGAAATAATTGACTCATGTTGCTGCTCCTTCTTGCTTTTCCCAAGCTTGCCAAACGCCGCGGCAATCCTTAGGTAAGTATAGATTTTTACCAAGCTCTAAGTAGCTTGTCGGAAAATGAAAATCAGACCCTTGTGAACACAACAAATCATACTCACGGCTCAACTCGCCTAAAAATTGACGATCACTTGGTGCTTGCTGAGGCTGAGCAACTTCCATTGCGTCTCCGCCAACAGATTTAAACTCAACCAATAATTTGCGTAGCCATTTATTAGACATTTGATAACTGCTAGGGTGAGCTAAAACCGCCACTCCACCAGCGGCATGAATCGCCTTAATAGCCGTTTTCATATCGCACCAACTACTTGGTACATAACCGGTTTTTCCGCGCCCTAAGTATTTTTTAAATACCCCGGGAAAGTTTTTTGCAACACCGCGTGCTATTAAAGCGCGAGCAAAATGCGCGCGAGTAATTTGCGCATCTTTTGCAAGCTCTTTTGCTTGCTCGTAAATATCATCAAAGCCATTTTTAGCTAGGCGTGTACCTATTTCTAACGCGCGAGTTTCGCGTTTTTGCTGTTGCTCTAGCAATAAAGCCGTTAGGTCTGAATTTTCAGTATCAATATTTAACCCCACAATATGAATTTCAAAGCTTTCCCAGCGGGTTGATATTTCAACTCCGGTGATCAGCGATAATGGTAGGTTTTCGGTATCAATAATATGCTGAGCAGGCTTTATGGCCGCCACAGTATCGTGATCTGTAATAGCAAACACATCTATATTTTTATCAACAGCACGATGCAATAGCTCTGCAACGCTTAGCTGCCCATCGGAATGTGTTGTATGGCTATGTAAATCATATTTTATCAAAAGAAAACTACTTAAAATTAAGTGTGGAAAGTATCGGTAATTAGTATAACAAGTTTTTTAACTAAATTGTTTTTAAATAAACACTTGACATCAAAGCATATGATACGTTTTACTGTACGCACTTAAAGACACTATAAGCATTAACAATAATGAACAATTCTACTTTAAACACTATTTGGTGGTGGCACTCGTAATTTCCGGGTGATGAATTGTCGTGTCTAACAAATATTCAAAACCCGCAACTGTGCGGGTTTTTTTATCACTAAATTTTATAATTATTATTTAAACGTATCTTTTTAACCAGTAACGACTGGAAAAAATAAAAAGCATTAGAGGCTAAAAAACATGAATAACAATCTTACTCTTACACATCGTTGGTGGCGCTTAATTTAGCGGGACGGTAATGATCTGTTTGTAATTTAGATATCGTTATTTAAACCCCGCATTGCTCAGCATTGCGGGGTTTTATTTTTTTGAGGGAATGAGGTTTGATTTTTAGTCACATAACTACAACACCAGGCGAAGTAACCAGTATTACGCAAGTACGCGACTATATTAGTAGCCCGCTTGCACTATATAGCGCACTTGATAAGCCAAATTCGCTACTGCTTGAGTCGGCCGAAATTGAGTCTAAAGACAGTGTTAAAAGTTTAATTTTAGTTGATTGTGCACTGCGTATTGTATGTCAGGGTAAAACTGTAACTATTACAGCGCAATCAAATAATGGGCAACAGTTACTAAGCTACTTACATGCTAATGTAAAAAGCTGTAAAGCCACGCTAAACGATACAAGATTAACGCTTGCGTACTTAAACTCAAACAATGATATTGACGAAGCGAGTAAGTTGGTTGCCGATAATGCATTCAGTGCACTGCGCACCTGTATTAACAGTATTAAAAGCACTACTAACAATCCTTTTTCGGTATTTTTAGGCGGTGTATTTGCCTACGACATGGTGGCCAATTTTGAGCAGTTAAGTGATGTACCAGACGGCGAAAACACCTGCCCAGATTACGTATTTTATTTAGCCGAAACACTCGTTGTTATTGATCATCAAAAACAAACCACAGAACTTATTGGTAATGTATTTAATGGCCCCGACGTACATGCAAACTGTTTTGAAGTAGGCAAAGAGCTAGAGCGCTTAAATGCCTTATGCGATAGTGCTGCACCATTTAGCGCCAAAATGCAAAGCGGCGAATGCAATGTTGCTATTGATATAAGCGACGAGACTTACTGCGAACAAGTAGTTAAGCTGAAAAAGAACATTGTAGATGGCGATATATTTCAGGTTGTGCCTTCGCGTACTTTCTCGCTGCCTTGCCCCGACCCTCTTCATGCTTATAGCAAACTTAAACAGCAAAACCCCAGCCCGTATATGTTTTATATGCGCGACGAAGACTTTGCTTTATTTGGTGCATCACCCGAGTCAGCACTTAAATATACTGTGGCATC
This sequence comes from Pseudoalteromonas sp. JB197, assembly GCF_002332205.1. Lineage (NCBI taxonomy): Bacteria > Pseudomonadati > Pseudomonadota > Gammaproteobacteria > Alteromonadales > Pseudoalteromonadaceae > Pseudoalteromonas > Pseudoalteromonas sp. JB197. The sequence continues at coordinate 1,063,133 of NZ_NRGZ01000001.1, read as the reverse complement.
AAAACAGGTCGAAGTGTATCCAATTGCAGGAACTCGAGCACGTGGCAAATTTGCTAATGGTCAAATAAATCTAGACCTAGACAGCCGTATCGAGCTTGAACTTAGAAACGATCAAAAAGAGCGCGCTGAGCATTTAATGCTAGTTGATTTAGCCCGTAACGATGTTGCCCGTATTAGCGTAGCCGGTACTCGCTTTGCAAAAGAGCTATTAAAAGTAGACCGCTACTCTCAAGTAATGCATTTAGTGTCGCGCGTGGTCGGCACGCTAAAGCCAGATCTTGATGCACTACACGCATACCAAGCATGTATGAACATGGGAACCTTAGTTGGTGCACCAAAAGTACGCGCTGCAGAACTTGTGCGCCAAACCGAAGGTAAACGCCGTGGTAGCTACGGTGGCGCTGTAGGTTATTTAACCGGCGATGGCGCTATGGATACCTGCATTGTTATTCGCTCAGCTTTTGTAAAAAATAATATTGCTTACGTGCAAGCCGGAGCCGGAGTGGTATTTGACTCAGATCCGCAGTCAGAAGCAAACGAAACCCGTGCTAAAGCACAAGCGGTTATTACCGCTATTAAATCTACTTTCGAGGCGGGTTAACATGAGCCAACAACACCCAATTAAAATTTACTTTTTAGATAACTTTGACTCGTTTACCTATAACTTAGTTGACGAGCTAACTATGCTTGGCTGTGAACTGGTTGTTTACAGAAACAATATTAGCGCTGAGGTTATTTTTAATAAAATGCGCCAAGAGCAAGGCCAAGTGCTATTAGTACTTTCCCCAGGCCCTGGCACACCAAGTAATGCAGGCTGCTTAATGGATTTAATAGCGCTTACCAAAGGTCACTTCCCTATGCTGGGTATTTGTTTAGGCCAGCAAGCTTTAACCCAAAGTTATGGCGGCGTAATTGGCCATGCTGGGGAAACCGTACACGGCAAATCGTCAATAATTGATTTAGGTGAACACCCAGTATTTAACGGTATGGGCAGCACTATGCCCGTAGCGCGTTATCACTCTTTAATGGCCACTAAAGTGCCCGATAATATTGCAGTAATTGCCCAATACCAAGATATTCCTATGGCTATTTATCATCATGATGACAATGTTTTAGGGTATCAGTTTCATCCTGAGTCTATTTTAACCCCAAACGGCGCGCAGCTATTACAGCAAAGCATTGCCTACTTAACCGCTAGCCAATAAAGGAGAACATAATGAGTATACAAACCAAGCAAAACATTAATGTTCTCAGTGCTAATATGCACAATGCGAGCATTCAAACTGCAATTGAGCAACTGATAAGCAACCAATCATTAAGCTACACGCAATCTAAAGCGCTGTTTGATGAAATAATGCAAGGTAACATGAGTGATATTGAGCTTAGCGCACTGCTTATAGCGTTAAAATCAAAAGGCGAAATCAGCGATGAAATAGCTGGCGCTGCGGCGTCTATGCGAGAAAATGCGCTTGCCTTTAATACTACCCGTAACCAACTTGCTGATTGCTGCGGCACCGGTGGCGATGGCTCTAATACAATTAATATTAGCACTACCGCTGCTATTGTTGCAGCCGCGGCAGGTATTAATATGGTAAAACACGGTAATCGCAGTGTCTCAAGTAACTCAGGCTCTGCCGATTTACTCAAAGCATTGGGCATCAATATTGAAATGACGCCAGCACAAGCGGCAAATTGTTTAGAACAAACAGGCTTTACTTTTTTGTTTGCACCTCAGTACCACCCAGGCGTGCGCCACGCAATGGGAGTACGTACTGCCCTTAAAACACGCACTATTTTTAATATTTTAGGGCCTTTAGTAAATCCAGCTGCGCCTGAAGTACAGTTACTCGGGGTATACAACCCCAATTTATGCTTACCTATGGCACAAACATTAAGAACCCTAGGCACCAAGCGCGCAATGATAGTACATGGCTCTGGCACCGACGAAATTGCTCTGCACGGCCCAACTACTGTGGTTGAGTTAAATAATGGCAACATTAGCGAGTATACGCTTAACCCAAGTGACTTTGACCTTGCAAACTATTCACTTGAACAACTAACCGGTGAAGGCCCACAATACAACGCTAATGTCTCTCTTGCTATTTTGCAAGGTAAGGGTGATGAAGCGCATAATGCCGCTATTATTGTTAATGTGGCCGCACTGTTATACCTAAGTGGTAAAGCGCAATCGCTAAAAGACGGCGCACAAAAAGTACACACGTTATTAAGTTCAGGGCAAGCCATGAACACACTAAATGCAATTATTGAGGTAAGTTATGGCTAATGTATTAGACAAAATTGTTGCTGATAAAAAATTAGAACTAATTGAGCGCAAAGCCGCTCGCCCACTAGATAGCTTTAAGCACCTTGCGGTGCCAACAACTCGCAGCTTTTATAAAGCACTTGCAGCCCCTGGCATTCAGTTTATTTTAGAATGTAAAAAAGCATCGCCGTCTAAAGGGCTTATTAGAGAACCTTTTAATTTAACTGAAATAACCTCGGTTTATAAAAAGTATGCCAGCTGTATGAGCGTGCTAACCGACACCAAGTATTTTCAAGGCAGCTTTGATTACTTAGAGTTTGTACGTAGCCAAGTAGAGCAGCCTATTATTTGCAAAGATTTTTTTATAGACGAGTATCAAGTATATATGGCGCGTATTTATGGCGGCGACGCTATATTATTAATGCTCTCAGTACTTGACGATGAAAGCTATAAAGCATTGCATAGCGTTGCTGACTCGTTAAATATGTCGGTGCTAACTGAGGTAAGTAACGAAGCAGAAGTACACCGTGCGCTTGCCCTTGATGCTAAAATAATTGGCATTAACAACCGAGACTTACGCGATTTAAGTACAGATTTAGCCACCACCGAAAAGCTACGTAAACTTATTCCGGCTAATAAAGTCGTTATTTCGGAGTCGGGTATTTACACCCACCAAGACGTAAAACGATTAGCGCCACTTTGCGATGGCTTTTTAATTGGCAGCTCACTTATGAGCGAACGCGATTTAGAACAAGCCTGCAAAAGAGTTATATTAGGCGATAACAAAGTATGTGGCTTAACGCGCAGCCAAGATGCGCTTGCAGCGTATGAAAGTGGCGCCGTATATGGTGGGTTAATTTTTCATCCTAAGTCGCCTCGTTATGTCGACTTAGACTGCGCCATAGAGCTTAGCCAAAGTGCACCGCTTAACTTTGTTGGGGTATTTGTAGATGCGCCTATAGAGCAAGTAGCCCAGTACGCAAGTGTGTTAAAATTGGCGGCTGTGCAATTACACGGTCAAGAAAGTGACGATTACATTACCACCTTGCGTACACAACTACCTAGCGACTGCGAAATTTGGAAAGCACAGGCAATAAAAGATGCATTGCCGACTCCAGTACATGGTGTTGATCGCATTTTGTACGACACCTACAGCAACACCCAAGCTGGCGGTACAGGTAAAACATTTGATTGGTCGGTGCTACGTGATGCCACCACCCCCTTTATGCTTGCTGGAGGCTTAAATCCTGAGAACATTAAAGAGGCACTTTTTCAAGGCGCCTTAGGGCTAGACCTTAATTCTGGAGTGGAACAGTCTCCGGGTAAAAAGTGCCCTAACAAATTACAAAACGCATTTACAAGTATTAGAAATTATTGAGGTTAAAATGAAAAATCCAGCTTATTTTGGCGAGTTTGGCGGTATGTTTGTACCCGAGCTACTTGTCCCTGCGCTTAAGCAGTTAGAAAACGAATTTAACAAAGCACAAAAAGATCCACAGTTTCAGGCTGAGCTTTCAAAATTACTTAACGAGTATGCGGGTCGCCCTACGCCACTTACTTTAACGCGTAATTTAATTAAAAACCCAAAGGTTAAACTGTATTTAAAGCGTGAAGATTTACTGCACGGTGGCGCGCACAAAACTAACCAAGTACTTGGCCAAGCGTTATTAACTAAACGTATGGGTAAAACAGAGGTTATTGCCGAAACAGGTGCAGGCCAACATGGTGTTGCTACAGCACTTGCTTGTGCTCTGCTGGGTTTAAAATGCCGTATTTACATGGGTGCAAAAGACGTTGAACGTCAGCAACCAAACGTATTTAGAATGGAGCTAATGGGCGCGACTGTGATTCCGGTAACAGCGGGTTCAGGCACATTAAAAGATGCTGTAAACGAAGCACTACGTGACTGGTCAGCAAATTATCAAGATGCGCACTACCTACTTGGTACTGCAGCGGGCCCACACCCATTCCCAACTATTGTGCGTGAATACCAAAAAATTATTGGTGAAGAAGCAAAACAACAAGTGCTAAAAGCTGAAGGTCGCCTACCTGATGCCGTTATTGCCTGTGTTGGCGGCGGTTCTAATGCCATTGGTATGTTTAGTGATTTTATTAACGAGCCAAGTGTAAAGCTCATTGGTGTTGAGCCTGCTGGTAAAGGTTTAGATACACACGAGCACGGTGCTACTATTTGTAAAGGTACTAAAGGTATATTGCACGGTACTTACACCTATATTATGCAAAATGACGACGGCCAAATAGAAGAATCGTATTCTGTATCTGCCGGCCTTGATTACCCAGCTGTTGGGCCGCAACATGCATTTTTACACGAAACAGGTCGTGCACAATATGTAGCCATTACCGACACCGAAGCACTAGACGCTTTTCAGTCGCTTGCCAAAAATGAAGGTATTATTCCGGCGCTCGAATCTAGCCACGCCCTCGCTTATGCACTTAAATATGCAGAAGCGCTAACTGATGAAAGCATTATAGTGGTTAATTTAAGTGGCCGAGGCGATAAAGACTTAGCCCACGTTCACAATGTATTGTCGCAAGGAGGTCAAATATGAGCCAAGTAAAAACAGATCGCTACGGTAAAATGTTTGCAGCCCTAAATGAGCAAAAACACGGGGCATTTGTACCCTTTGTAACTATTGGCGACCCCGGTAAAGAGCAAAGTATTGCTATTATTAAAAGTTTAATTGATGGCGGCGCTGATGCCCTAGAGTTAGGTATTCCGTTTTCAGATCCAATTGCTGATGGACCAGTCATTCAAAAAGCAAATATTCGCGCCCTTAATGTACACATTAACACCCAAGACTGCTTTGATATTATTAAACAAATACGCCAGTACAATGCAGATATTCCAATTGGTTTATTACTGTATTCAAACTTAGTTTTTAAGCGCGGTATAGACACCTTTTATAAAGATGCTAAAGCCGCCGGCGTAGACTCTATTTTAGTGGCCGATGTGCCACTGCATGAGTCAAAAACATTTAGAAAAGCAGCCATGGCAAACGGTGTAGACCCTATCTTTATTGCCACCCCTAATGCTGATGACGACACGCTTCGTGCATGCGCATCGTATGGCAGAGGTTACACCTATTTACTGTCGCGTGCGGGAGTTACCGGCACTGACGAAAAAGCGCAAATGCCAGCGGGCAACATTGTAACTAAATTAAAAGAATACCATAGCGCACCAGCACTATTAGGTTTTGGTATTTCAACGCCTGATGATGTAAAAGCCGCATTAAGTGCCGGTGCTGCGGGGGCTATTTCGGGCTCGGCAGTGGTTAAAATTATCGAAGCAAACCTTGATGATTTACCCACCATGACCACACAATTAAAAGCCTTTGTAGCTAAAATGAAAGCTGCTACAGCGCTTTAATAAACTACAACGGAAATTAAAAAAGGACATTTTTAAAATGCCCTTTTTGTTTTTATAAATAAAGTGTTTAACGGAGAATTAAATTAAAGAACATCTTTTAACGCTTTAGAAGCCTTAAACACCGCTTTATTAGCCCCTTCAATTTCAATACTGGCACCGGTTTGTGGATTACGCCCAGTGCGTGCTGGGTAATAGCTTAATGCAAAAGTACCAAAACCGTTTATTTGAACTTGATCCCCTTCTGCTAGCGACTTAGTAATTACTTTTTGTAAACTGGTAAGTGCTGCTTGTGCGTCTTTTTTAGTTAACTCACTTTTTTGAGCCATAGCGGTAACTAGTTGTGCTTTATTCATTGAATGCTCCTAAATACACGCATAATGAAATTAATTAAGCGTGGGAATTTAACCATAATATAAAATAAAGTCAGGGAGGCTAAGGCTTACAAGGACGCAAGTCAACCCTGCAGCGTTAATACAATTAATATTATGTACATTTATTTCAGACATAAAAAAGCCGCGAAATACGCGGCTTAATTAATATTAATCAGTTTTTAAAAACCAAATAATTTCAATCCAAAAAACTTAGTTGCAACTGTGTTTATAAATATAGTCGCTAAAATAATTGGAATAAACGTTGAAAGCGAAAAGTTAACATATTTTTCCATAAAGCTGCCTGCATAATTAGGCGAGCCTATGCTCAACTCTTTACTTAAATTTGCTTTTTTCCAGCGGTACATTACAAATAAACACACCATTAAACCGTTAAGCGGTAAAATGGTGTCGTAAAATACATCGTAAACTACATCAAAAAAGCTTTTACTTTCACCGCCGTAACCAGTAAACGACGTTAAGCTATCTACCATACCAAACGACATAGTACATAAGATTGTAAGTACGCCTGTGGCTAAGGTTAAAATACCCAATGCTTTTTTACGGCTTATGTCTTTGCGATCGCTTAATGTTGCTGTAGGTACTTCTACAATAGAAACGAGTGATGTAATTGCAGCAAAAAATACTAATAAAAAGAATAAGAATGCCACTGCCGATGCACCAAAGTAACCAATATCATGTTGCAGTGCTAACAATATTTTAGGAAGGTATACAAATATCATCGATACTGATGAATCAGAAAGCGTTGCTGGGTCTGTATTTGGATCAAAGCTAAAAATAGCCGGTAACACCATTAAACCTGCAACAAACGCAACTAATGAGTCGGTAATCGCAACCATTTTTGCACTGCCTACAATGTCGTCCTTTTTAGATATATAAGACGCATACGTCATTAAAATACCCATACCAAGCGATAATGAGAAAAATGCTTGCGCTAACGCACCATTTAACACACTGGCATTCATTTTAGAAAAATCTGGAATAATATAATACTTAACACCTGCCATCGCGTTATCTAGCGTTAATACATAACCCACTAACACAATTAACATGACGAATAATGCCGGCATTAAAAATTTAGCCGCTTTTTCTATTCCTTGCTTTACGCCACCTAACAAAATTAAGTTAACAACAAGTACCACAGCTGCCATATAAGCAAATACTGTGTAGCTATTAATAAACAACCCAAAGTGTCCAGGGTTTGCCAACGAATCTAAATTACCAAGTGCGGTTTGCGTTAAATAGCCAAAAATCCATACGGTAATAACCATATAAAAAACCGCTATCATAAAAGGAGTAAATACAGCTAAAAAGCCAGCCAACTTCCATTTTGTGTCATTGTTACCCAATATTTTGTATGAACCTAGGGGATCTTTTTGCGCTTTACGGCCCATGGCCATTTCAGCCATCATTACGGGTAAACAAATAAATGCGACAAACAAGGCATAGACGAGCAAAAATGCGCCACCACCGTTTTTTGTTGCAGAAACAGGAAAGCCCACTAAATTACCAATGCCCACAGCAGAGCCCGCCGCTGCTAATATAAACCCTAGGCGGGAGCTAAAATGCTCTCTATTTTCACTCATGTATAAACCTTGTTATTATTTATCTTATCCATGGGACTCTAACAGTGTTACACAGCGCTTTTCAAGCAATTACACAGTAAAAAAATATTCTCACTGTAAACAAAGCTGTAAACACTTTTAATTCACCATTTTTCAACGCTATGCTAGTATACACTTAACTAAATTTAACAAATTTTATGAGATTCTTTATGTTGTACATGATTTATTCAATCGATGTTGAAAACAGCTTAGCACTGCGTAAAGAGGCCCGACCAGCGCACCTTGCACGCTTAAGTGAACTTGATTCGCAAAACCGTTTACTGACTGCAGGCCCGCTTCCGGCTATCGATAATGAAGACCCAAGTGATGCAGGTTTTACCGGTTCACTAGTAATTGCTCAGTTTGACTCTTTAGAGGCCGCCCGAGAATGGGCAGCAGCCGACCCTTATGTTGCGGCTGGCGTATATGAAAACTCAATTGTTAAACCATATAAAAAAGTATTCCCTGCTTAATAACACATGTACTTAACCTTGAATGATCTCACTATAAAATTCAGGGTTTGTTCACTCGTTAATTATTAAACTGTTGCCGTAAAATTCTTATTAAGTATTTAATTGAATTTTGGTAACTCAGTTTATTAAACTGAGTAGGTCTGATCTAGGAGTCCCGTCATGCGCGTATTATTAATCCTCAACTTTTTCGCTTGTATTTGTTTTGCTAATACGCTGCAAGCTAATACGCTGCAAGCTAATACAATAACCAAGGTTAATAGCGTTGAGATAAGCAAAAAGAAAGCGGTAGTACTTGCAAAAGAAACCACTGACGGTACGACATTAAAAATTACCGAAAAAATAAATTTTTATACTGTACGAATTTTAAAATCTGACGGCCACGTCGTAGATTTAAAAATAAATAAAAAAACTGGCGAAGTGAAAAAGGATTGATTGATGCGAATTTTAGTTATAGAAGATGATTTACACTTAGCAGATAACCTGCGTAATGCTCTAGAAAAAGAACGTTACAGCGTAGATTTATGCCACGATGGTGAAGCGGGTCTTTTTCATATCACTGAGTACCCTTTAGACATGGCTGTGGTTGACTTAGGTTTACCTAAAATAGACGGGATTGAGCTTATTAATAAAGCCCGTGCCCAAGGCATTACCATTCCTATTTTAATACTAACAGCGCGCGATCGTTGGCAAGACAAAGTAGAAGGCTTAGATGCCGGTGCAGATGACTACCTAACAAAACCATTTCATGTTGAGGAGCTAATTGCCCGTTGTAATGCACTAATTCGCCGCAGCGCAGGTAAAGCAAACCCAGAAATGACAGCAGGACCAATTAAAATTCATACTCGCTCGCAGCAAGTGTGGGTTGACGATAAAGAGTTAAGCTTAACTGCATACGAATACAAAGTACTAGAATACCTCATGGTTAATCCGCAAAAGGTAATTTCTAAATCAGAGCTTACTGAGCATATTTACGACCAAGACTTTGACCTTGATTCGAACGTAATTGAAGTATTTGTACTGCGTTTACGTAAAAAATTAGATCCTGAAGGCGTACTAAATCCTGTAGAAACACTACGAGGACGCGGCTACAGGCTTAAAAGCCAGTGGTAGCACCGCAAATATCGTTAAAAATAAGGCAAGGATTTATCCTTGTCTTTGTTTTGTTAGTCGCCCTGCCTATTTTGTTTTACTCTATAGGCACCGCTTATTATGCCTCTTTGGTTGATGCAACAGAAAAAAACCTCGAAGCCCATCTGTACTCCCTAATTTCTGAAGTCGACTTTACAGAGCGCGGCATTATTATGCCCAGCACTATTTTAACCCCCGAACTTAATAATTTAAATTCAGACACCTACGCAATGATATACCGCGATGATGTACCTATTTGGTATTCTGAGTCGGCGGTGAATGTTAATTTTACGCCAGAATATATTGAGCCCAAAGCCGGCGCCGCTGACTTTAGGCGTGTGGAGTATAATAACACCAGCTATTGGCAATTAAGCTTAACCGTTATTCTCAATAATATTGATCAGTCTGAGCAAGCACGCTTTATTTTACTCAAACGTAACGACGCGTTAGTAAAGCTTATGGATGGCTTTAAACAAACACTGGTTGACTGGATGTTTATAATGGGAATAGCAATTGCTGGGTTAATGGCAATTGGTTTTATTTGGAGTGCCCGCCCACTACAGCGCCTAGATAAAGAAATTAAAGCGATAGAGTCTGGTGATATACAAGAAATAAAAGGCTTGTACCCAGTAGAGTTACAAACAATAAAAGCTGATTTAAACTTATTACTTGAGTCGCAACAACGCCAAAAAGAGCGCTACAGAGCGTCATTAAGCGACTTAGCCCACGCACTTAAAACACCATTGGCAGTACTAAAGTCGAGTCCATTGGCAAATGATGCCGATGCACAAGAACAACTAGATCGCATCAATGTGATGATCGAGCATCAATTAAAGCGTGCTGCTACAGGTGCTTCCGACACTTGGAAAAAACAAACCGTTATTAAACCTGTTTTAGACTCTATTTTAAGCGCAATGGGTAAAGTATACCGCGATAAAGATATTATTTTTGACTGTAAAGTAGGTAAAAAAGATTACTTTTTAGGTGATAAAACCGACCTAATGGAATTACTTGGTAATTTAATTGATAACGCCTGTAAAGCATGTCGCTCGCAAGTAACCATTAAAGTAGCGCAAGGTAAAACCCTGTGTATTAGTATTAGCGACGACGGCCCAGGTGTACCACAAGACAAACGCGAATCTCTGCTTACCAGAGGCACACGCTTAGATACCTACGAAAGCGGCCATGGTGTAGGTATGGCAATCGTATCTGACTTAGTTAAGTCGTATCGTGGCTTACTCACCATTTCTAAGTCTGAGCAATTAGGCGGAGCCAAGTTTATGCTAGAGTTTAATTACCATGAAAAAAAGTAACCTTATAATTTATTTATTAAGCTTAACTTTATTATTTTTTAGCTCGGTAAGCTTTGCCCAGCAAACATGCAAATTACCTGCTCAAGCAACACCAGAGGTTACTAAGCGTTACATTCAGTGCCTAGATGATCAGTTAAATACAGCTAAACAACTACAAAATACTTGGATCCAAAAGCGCAAATTTGAGTTAAACAAATTAGAATTTGAAACTGGCAATACGCAAATTTTACAGCTGTTTATAAAAAGCATTGCCAGTAACGAAAATTATATTAAGCATAGTTGCCAGTGGCGCTACTCATTAAAGTTACCTAACGCTTTGAGCGCCGCAATAACCTATAAAACCTGCGAGCTATCACTAGTAGAGCAATTTACTTTAGACTTAAAGCGGCCTCTTTAATATTCAAAATAAGTGCTGCGCTATTGATATCGACATAAGTAGCGATACTAATAAATAGTCCAGCGCCTTACAATGCAAACCACAAAGGTATAAAAGCTTACTATGAGCAAATCCACTACAAATGGACCCGTTATTATTATTGGCGGCGGCTTAGCTGGGTTATATAGTGCATACCTGCTACAGCAACGCAATATTCCCTACCTATTATTAGAAGCAAAACCACAGTTAGGCGGGCGAATTGAAGCAGCACATGACACTCACAATAGTGCTATTAGCTTTGATTTTGGCCCTACTTGGATTTTTGATCATCAACCTAAAATTCAACAACTTATCTCGTTATTATGCTTACCTGTATTTGCACAATATACACAAGGCGATGTGTTATATCAGGCAGCGCAAACGCTAAAGCCACAACAAATAGCAGGTGCAGGCGAAATGCACCTACTAAGATTAACAGGCGGCATGTACAGCTTAATTAAAGCCTTGTATGAGCAGCTTAATCCAGCTTCAATCCTAACAGAGCATCACGTCGTTAAATTACATAAACAACAAAATACCTGGCATATAACCGCTAACCACAATGGCAAAGTTAAGCAATTTAGCGCAAAGCAACTAATTGCAGCGCTCCCCCCACGTATGATAACCCAACACTTAACTCCTGATCTTTGGGCTGACCAAACACTTATAAATCGCTTAACTGCAGTGCCTACATGGATGGCAGGCCAAGCTAAATTTATAGCAACTTTTGAACATGCTTTTTGGCGTGATAAAAACTTATCTGGGCAATGCTTTAGCCGTGTTGGGCCATTAGTAGAAGTTCACGATGCAAGCGCCAGTCATAATGGCCACCCCGCCCTATTTGGCTTTATTGGTGTACCTTATTCAACGCGCAGTACAGTAAGCACTGAGCAATTAAAACAAGCGTGTATAAAGCAACTTGCTTATTTTTATGGCGATGAAGTATACACCGCAACGGGGTATTTTATTAAAGACTGGGCAGCTGACCCCTATGTAGCAAATGAAAATGATAAAACAGGGCCTTCACAACACCCAGAGTTTAACTACTCGGGGCTAAGCTCACAGTTAGCTAACTTAAATATTCATTTTGTTGGCAGTGAATTTGCGCAGCAAGAGGCTGGATATTTAGAAGGTGCAATAAACGCAGCAGATACGGCTATTAATGCTTTAAAAGTTTAATAGCCGTAAAGTTATGCTTATAGCAAAGTAATATACTACTTTGCTATAAATTAGTTTTCAGTAAGCTCTTCGCCTGTACCTAGTAATGTTGCCACCCAGCGGCCTTCGTCACTTGCCTCAAGCCCTATTTTAACTATCATAGTTAAAGGTACCGACAGCAACATACCTACAGAGCCTAATAACCAGCCCCAAAATATCAAAGACAAAAACACCACTAAGGTAGAAAGCCCAAGCCCTTTACCTAAAAATTTAGGCTCTACTATATTACCCATCACAGTATTAATAACTAAATATCCAGCTCCCACTAAACCAGCAACTAAAGGGCCTTGCGTTATAAGTGCCAATAATACCGCAGGTACAGCAGCAATAATTGAACCGATATTTGGAATGTAATTAAACATAAAGGCTAATACACCCCACAATACAAAATAATCGACATCTAAAAACCACAGTAAAGAAGCAGCTAATATACCCGTTCCTAAGCTTACTAAGGTTTTAATGGCTAAATAAGAGTTAATTGAGTCTAAAAAGCGATTAATTTGTTTCATTTTTTTATCAGGATCGTTAAGCGCCGAATGTATTTTATGATTAAGTGACGGCCCTTCAAATAGCATAAAAACCACGGTTAAAATAATTAAAAACATATTCGCCATTACTCCACCTAAGCCGGTGAGCATATTGGTGGCGACATCAACCAGTTTACCAGGATCAAACATAGATAATATTTGGTCTTTATTAATTAAAATATTGTACTGCGACGCTATATCAACCAGCCAAACAAACTCTTCTTTTAATTTAACTTTAAACTGCGGAAGTTGCTGCGAAAAATCGTTAACTGACTGCCCTACCAAGCCGCCAAGGCTGACTCCTAGCCCTACAATAATAAGCACCACAAAAATAACAGCAATGCCTTTAGGAATACGATAGCGAGCAAAAAATTTAATTAGCGGGCTGCAAATAATTGCAATAAATGCCGCTAAAATAAAGGGAATAATAATAGCGCTGGCCGACTTGATCCCTGCGAGCACAATAACTAGTGCAGCAAAAATAATTAAGCTTTTATTTACCCCTGTTAAACTTGCCAATATTATGATCCTTATTATTTTTTATTAGGCTTTAGTGTAAGGCAAAAGCTAATAAAATGAAATATTTACTAAGTGATCGTGAACTACCCATCGACGCCACTCCGTGTCGATCAATGGGCTTCTACAGCCTTGACTTAGAGACTAGGCTGCTTCTTTTTTCTCAGTTCCAACAGCAAACTTCGATAGCTCGAAGACTTTCGTTTTAATGGCTGATTTCTGCTGAGATGTGGGGGTAACCCTTGCGACGATCCCAGCCGCAATCAAATCTAATTCACCTGTTTTTGCTATGCTTTTAGCCGCTGACAAGTCTCGGTTTTGGTAAGTTTCACAAGCCGTACATGTGAAATATCTGTCGTTCAATGTCAAAACATGATGTTGGCCGCATTCAGAACAAACCCCAGTGGATTTTTCAAACCTGCCAATCTCGTGATAGAGTTTACCTTCAAGCTCAGTTTTGTATTTTGAAAGCTGAGTAATTAAGCCCATCACATTGTCGGCAACCATGCTGCCATTGAACTTTTGCATCCCTTTTACGTTTAAATCTTCGAACACTAAAATGTCATTTTCATTGGTTATCTGGCGTGAAATTTTGTGTGCAAAGTCGAGCCTTTGCCGTGAGATTTTGCCGTGTAATTTGTTGATGCGTTGTTTGGTTTTTTGCCAGCGATTTGAACCTTTAGTTCGGCGTGCAAGCTGGCGTTGCAATTGATTTAACTTTGTTTTTGACTGCTTTAAAAACGTGGGGTTATCGACCACAAAACCATCTGAGCCAACAACAGTTTGCTTTGAGTTAATGTCAAAACCTGTGATTGTTTTTAAAACTTGTTTAGCTGTTTTGCACTCAACTTCCTGAGTGATGCTGCATCCCCATTTTCCGTGGTGATACTGGATAGTTACAGTCTTGATTTTACTTGCTAGTTTGCGATGCAAGATAATGGGTATCTTGCCTACCTTTGGGATACTGATAGCGCCATTTTCAATGCGGATACAGTGCGAGTTATTGACCGCTCGAAAACTATCGTTGTGACGTTTTTTCTTTTTATATGAGATCTTGTGCTTTGGAAAGCGTTGCAAGCGACCTTTAGTAAAAACATTCTTGAGCGCTAATTCCAGGTCGCGGGCAACTTGTTGAGCTGCCGCAGAATCGAATGCTTTGATCCAGTTAAACTCTTCGAACGTCTTGATATCTTTAAGTAGTGAGGCCATGTCTTTGTAAAACAAAAACGTTTTATCGTGCTCGTATCGACGTATGTTCTCAGACAACAATAAGTTCCAAATGCCACGCGCTGTCGCGCCAAACTCAACGAGTTTAGCTTCTTGCTCTGGCGTAGGATTTAGCCTGTAGTTGTATCTAAGCGTCTTTTTCATATACTGTATAGACTACTGTATGGAAATGAGTTGTCAAGATGGAATATGAAACTAAATCTCACTGTAAATATTTAATAGCGCTACATTTAATACTTGTGGTTAAATATAGAAAACAATTGTTAAAAGGTGATGTAGGTGATTTTGTAAAACAAAAAATCACTGAAATTGCAGAGCGCTCAGAATTTAATATCGAAGAGATCGAGGTGGACAAAGATCATATACACATATTGCTAACGATCTCTCCCAATATCAGTGTTGCGAGTTACGTTAGGAGAATTAAACAATCTACAACGCAAAGTCTATGGTCGAGATTTAAATGGTTTAAAAAGCAATTCTGGGTTAAAAAAACATTTTGGTCTGACGGATATTTTGTTTGCTCTGTTGGAAATGCGGCTGCTGATACAATTCGAAAATACATTCAAGAGCAGGGCTAACTATTCCGATTCATCCCATCGACGCCGCTTCGCGTCGATCAATGGGTTTTCTCGGAAAATTTCGATAAATTTGCAAAACCAAGCACTAGCGAGTATAAATTTTAAACACTTGCTAGCAATTAAAAAATAAGGCTGTGTTATGCATATTTTTATTACTGGAGCTACTGGCTTAATTGGCCAATACCTTTGTCCTTTTTTAACCCATCATCATAGTGTTACTGTGCTAAGCCGTAACCCCACAAAAGCAAACGTACTTTTAGGGCATAAAATAAATGCAGTTACCAACATAGAAGCGGTTGATTTTAATAATGTTGATGTAGTAATTAACCTCGCAGGTGAGCCCATTGTAAATAAACGCTGGAGTGATAAGCAAAAATCGATTATTCGCGATAGCCGCATTGAGCTAACAAAACAAATATCTGCAGCAATCGCTGCATCCAATACCCCACCGCATACGTTTATATCAGGCAGCGCTGTTGGTTTTTATGGTCGCCAAGGCATTACCCCAATTGATGAAGAAAATAATAAACCCCACGATGAGTTTAGCCGCCAGCTTTGTAAAGACTGGGAAAACGCAGCATTAGCAGCTCAATCAACTAGTACCCGCGTGTGTTTACTGCGCACAGGTATAGTATTAGCAAAAAAAGGCGGTGCTTTGAGCAAAATGCTACCGGCGTTTAAGCTCTGTTTAGGCGGCCCTATTGCCAATGGCGAGCAAGGTATGTCGTGGATCCATATTGACGATATGACGCAGTTAATATTATTTATTATAAAACATAAAAATATGACTGGGCCTATTAATGCAACGGCACCAAACCCTGTAAGTAGTAAAGTATTTAGCAAAAGTTTAGGTAAGGCGTTATCTCGTCCTGCTCTAATTCCTATGCCAGCGCTTGTGTTAAAGCTGTTAATGGGCGAAATGGCTGATCTGCTCATTACCGGACAATATGTTTTACCCCAAAAAGCATTAGAGCATAACTACCGATTTCATTTTTCTGATATTGATTCGGCATTAGAGAGTTTAGTATAAGCACAGTCATTCAGCATTTATAAATACTTATTTAGTTATAAATACAATGCTTTACAACGATTTTTAAAATTTTATAACAGTATATAATACACGGACGCAGCGAATTGCTCTGCCACTTTATATTTAAGAGTACTTACAACATGCTGCACTTACCAACTATAACTAGCCTATCTTTTATTTTCAACTTACTGATAGGTATACTGTTTATTTCTTTTTACCTGCACAAAAAAACAACTAGCTTTTTGTTATTTGGTGGTGCTTGTATCTCGTTTGCCACTGCTATTTTACTTGTGAGTTTTAAAGAAGAGCTAAACCTCCCATGGCTAACTCACTACCTTGCAAACCTATTTATTATACTGAGCCCACTATTACTTGTAATCGGCTTAAATAAGTTTAACAACAAAGCTGTAATAAACTTAACGCCTTTGGCTTACCTTTATGGCTTGTGCGCTTTATTACTCGTGTTTGTATACAATCATGTTTTAAGCCAAATATTAACAAGCTTTATTGTTGCCATTTTATTTTTATACGGCGCTTTTATTTTATTAAAAACACACTGCGTTGCTAAATTACAGCAACGATTACTTATAATAGGCTTAGTAACACATAGCTTAGTGATGTTAGGACAAGTTATTTTATTGTTGCTCCCCTTTATAACCTCAAATAATGATGACTTTAAGCCCCAGTTACACATCCTATTAATAGCGCACCTTTTTATTACCACACTCTGTGCTTTAATTTTGCCTTTTATTATTTTTGCAAATTCAGAATCTAAGCTGATTAACTTGGCAAACAATGATTCGTTAACGCAATTATTAAATCGCCGCGGATTTTTCTCTACCTGTAAAAACATTAAAGCCAATACAGCCGATAAAAATCATACCCTTGCTTTAATTATGTTAGATATAGATTTTTTTAAGCGTGTAAACGATAAATATGGCCATGATGTAGGCGACCAAGCATTAAAATGGATAGCGCAACATATCAGCCAATTATTTATGAATATTGGCATAACAGCGCGAATTGGGGGAGAAGAGTTTGCAGTATTGCTTAATGGTTATACGCTTGAGCAAGCAAATACCTTGGCAGAGCAATTAAGCTTTAATATTCGTCAGCAACCATTTTATTGTAATGATCAATCCATTCCTCTGTCTGTTAGTGCCGGTGTTAGTAGTACCACTATTAACCAGCTAAATTTAAAAGAGCTATTATTACACGCCGACAAACACCTATACCTTGCAAAAGAAACAGGCCGCGACAAAGTAGTTAGCCAATACGATCACACCCTCTTCTCGCAAGCCAACACGTCCGCAATATAATACTTAACCAGAGTTAAGGTTACTAAATAAAAAAGCGGCAAAAGCCGCTTTAAATAATTTTTTATAAAATTATATTTATTTAGTTATCCAAGGTGTTACTTTTATAACATCTGCTATATCAGCTAATTCTTTGGTATCGTCTTGCCAATTGTCTGCAACAGCGAAATAGCACACTGATTTTTTACACTCAATGCTTTCATCATCAAAATGCATTGGTTTTTTAAAGGTAACAACTACGCCTTTTTGTTCTGGTAATAAAAACCACATTAATTTGCTAACAAAAAATCCCGATAAATCAGCCAACAGTTCGTCAAGTTCAGTGTGTATAATAAATAACGACTGTTTAGTAAAGCTTAAACCTTCAAGTTCATTCGCTTCTATTTGTAATTTTAACTGACAGTCATGTACCGGATTTTGCGGTTGCACCACAATAACCGCTTTATCTGTATCAAGTTGCTTATCAAAAGGCAGTAATAATTGCGCTTGTTCGGTGTAATTGAGCGGGTATTCGTTATTTTCGGTTAAAATTGTGCCACTTTTAATTGCACAGGCTTCGTTAGTGCCAATATCGCTAATATAAAAATTAACTCGCGCATATTGAAAATCACCTTTATTAACCACTTTTAAGCGATCGTAAAAGCCATCGTACGACATTACAAACTCTCTAGCAGAGGCATTTAATGCGGTAACACTCAGTAGTGTTAACGACAGTGCTGTCATTATATTTAATACACTTTTATTCATCAAAGTAGGCTCTATTTTGGTTAATCATAGTGTTTAGCTCTTCTATATACGCTTCACCACGCTCTGAATACGACATTAAACCCTGAGTTAATAATGTTGCTGCTATGGGTTGTTGTTCTAAGCGTAGGTTTTCGCGAATAGATCGCAGCTCTTTATAAGCATTATGGGTGTTTATATTTTTAAAGTAAGAACTAACCGCAGCACGCACCGACTTAAACGCAGCCACTTCATGTGCAGCACCGGTATCGCGTCTACCAGGGACCATACCGCAGCCTTTTGAATAACACCACTGGCCAAAAAAGTTCAGGCCAATACGTGCAAATCGCGATGTTCCCCACGCAGACTCATTAGCAGCTTGCATTAGGGCTAGTTCTTTAGGGATCACGTCTACACGGCGAAGTGCTTGTTTAAGCGTAAAGCTATCTATTGTTGTGGGTAGGTCGTACGACTTTAATATTTTAACAATATCATTGCTTTGTTTTTCATCTAACGGTAAGTCGTTTTCAAGCATCATTCGAGCAATTTCTAAATTAGCGCGTTGTTGTAAAATCTTTTTATTTTCGGCTTCTACATGCGGTTTAATAAAGTTAAAAAATGCCCGCTTTTTATCTTTTACATCCGCAAACTCAGAAAACTTTGGTAGCGTTACACTGTGCAGCGGTTTTTCTTTTTTCTTTTGCTTTGTAGGTTGCTCTGAACTTGTTTGTTCATCTGAACCACTCTCGTCACTTTGTAAAAAAGGAAACGCCAGTGCCCAAATAAAAAGTGCGGCTAATAAAAACTTTATAATGTTTTTTAACATGTACTCTCTCAATAAAACTTTAAATTATGTATGGGTAATGCACATACATACGAAGCGTTATTATACCTAAGCCACTTTATAAAGGCGAACTTTCACTAACTGCGCAAATACCGTACAACGTGTGCACTCGCAATTTATAGTTCATGGGTATATTCTAACGTTATTAACTAATTACGAGTCAGTAGTATGGACAAACAGTGGCAAAGCCGAATTATAGAACAATATAAACATCGCCCTAATGATAATCGCTCACCGTGGCAGGTTGATCGCTCACGAATTATTCATGCTGCTGCGTTTAGGCGTCTGCAAGCTAAAACTCAAATTATGGGTATTGGCTTAAACGACTTTTACCGAACTCGCCTTACTCACTCATTAGAAGTGTCGCAAATTGGCACCGGCATACTGCGCCATTTAAAAGTACAACACAGCGACTTTAGCCATTTTCCGTCAACCGGATTACTAGAAACCCTATGCTTAGCCCACGACATTGGCCACCCGCCGTTTGGTCATGGCGGCGAAATTGCACTTAATTATATGATGCGCGATCACGGTGGTTTTGAAGGCAACGCGCAAACGCTGCGTATTGTTGCCAAGCTTGAACCATACAGCGACGGCCATGGTATGAACCTTACCCGCCGCACCTTATTGGGCTTTATAAAATACCCTGCATTTATAAATAAGCTTTGGCACACTATCCCTAAAGTAAACCCTGAGCGTGCATTTATTAAAGCAGACGATTGGCGACCAGCTAAAGGCTTATATAACGACGATGCGGCTATATTCAATTGGATAGTAGAGCCCTTGAGTCAAAACGATAAAAGCTTGTTAAGTAACCACACGGCAATAGATAAGTACCGCGCTAAAACCAGCTATAAGTCGCTCGATAGCGCCATAATGGAGCACGCCGACGATATAGCCTATGCGGTACACGACCTAGAAGATGCCATAGCCACCAAAGTACTTACTCTTGATGATTGGCAAACCCATGCTTTACCACAACTGCAGGCGCTTAAATATAGCTGGTTAAACGATATGCTTGAATCACTCACTTTACGACTGTTTTCAAAGCATGATTTTGAGCGCAAAGATGCCATAGGCGAGCTGGTTAATACCTTTATCATTCATATTCATTTAGATGTGCAAAACGAAGCGTTCGAATGCCCTATTTTAAAATACACAGCCAAGCTAGAAACTCAGTACGAGAGTGTACTGCAAATACTTAAACACTTTGTGTTTCAGCGCTTAATTCGCAACCCTAAAATGCAACAAATTGAGTTTAAAGGGCAAAACCTACTGATTGAATTATTTACCGCTTTTGCCAGCGATCCGCTGCGGTTATTACCCGAAACCACGCAAGCCCAGTACATAGAGGCGCAAAAACAAAACCAAGGTATGCGTATTATTTGCGATTACCTCAGTGGTATGAGTGATGAATACGCCTATAAAACCTATCAACGGCTGTTTTCACCCGTTCAATAATGAGTGGCTTATAAACGATTAATAAAAAACCGAGTAAGTTAATTTACTCGGTTTTTTTGTGGTTACTTCACTTTTAAAAGGTCGTAATTAAAGTGACTTAACTCCCATGTTATAAAGCGTAAAGCCATACATATCCGCGTACAAATCAATAATTTTACTCGTTGGTGTGCCTGCACCATGTCCGGCGTTTGTTTCAATACGAATAAGCGTAGGGTTTGCACCGGCTTGTTTAGCTTGTAACTGCGCAGCAAATTTAAATGAGTGCGAAGGCACTACTCTATCGTCATGATCCCCTGTTGTTATCATAGTTGCAGGGTATTCTATGCCCGCTTTTACATTATGCAGCGGTGAATAGTTTTTTATATAAGTAAACATTTCTTTGCTTTGCTCACTGGTTCCATAATCGTACGCCCAGCCTGCGCCTGCAGTAAATGTATGGTAACGCAGCATATCGAGTACGCCTACAGCCGGCAGCGCTACTTGAAACAAGTCAGGTCGCTGGGTCATAACTGCGCCTACCAATAAGCCACCATTTGAGCCACCACGCAGAGCTAAACGCTGTTTAGATGTGTACTTTTTGCTTTGTAAATACTCAGCTGCGGCAATAAAATCATCAAATACATTTTGTTTTTGTAATTTAGTGCCTGCATTGTGCCACTCTTTCCCATACTCACCACCACCGCGAATATTGGCCACCGCATACACGCCGCCTTGTTCAAGCCACGCGGCAGTCGTTGGGCTAAAGCTTGGCGTTAAGCTAATATTAAACCCGCCATAACCGTATAAAATAGTTGGGTTTGAACCATCTAACTTTATACCGTTTTTGTAGGTAATTATCATAGGTACTTTAGTGCCGTCTTTTGAGTTATAAAACACTTGCTCAGAGGTGTAATCGTCACTATTAAAATCAACCCCAGATTTACGATAAACACCCGACTCTCCCGTAGTTACATCAAACGTATAAGTCGTTCCTGGGGTTTTATAATTGGTAAAAGAGTAATACAGCGTTGTTTGCTCTTTTTTGCCACTGAAGCCACCCGCAGTGCCCACACCCGGTAAGGTAATATCGCGAATTAGCTCACCCTTTTTGTTGTACTGTTTCACTTTTGAAATAGCATCAACCATGTAATTTGCAAAAAAGGTATCTCCGCCTTTAGTAAGCTTTAATACATTTTCGGTTTCGGGAATAAAGTCCTGCCAGTTTTGCGGGCCAGGATCAGCTGCATCTACCGTTACTACTTTTTGATTTGGGGCATTTAAGTTAGTCACTAAAAACAGCTTACTGCCTTCGTTATCAATAACCGATGTATCTGAGTCGGTGTTTCCTACAATAGTCACAAACTCGCTATTTTTTTGAGTTAAGTCTTTAATAAATAGCTTATTACCCGAAGTAGAAGTACTAGCCGAAATAAGTAAATAACGGCCATCATGCGTTACATCTGCTCCTACATAACGATGTTTTTGCTCATCGGTTGCGCCAAATACCAACTTATCGGTTGCTTGATCAGATCCTAAGGTGTGATAGTACACTTTATGTTGATCGGTTTTAGCCGACAACTCACTGCCTTCAGGTTTATCGTAGCTAGAATAATAAAAACCCTCGTTGCCTAACCAGTCTATGCCACTAAATTTCACATCAACTAAAGCCTGTTCCACTTGCTCTTTAGTTTGCGTGTCTATAATAATAATTTTGCGCCAATCACTGCCACCTTGAGATATTTGATACGCGAGTAATGAGCCATCTTTTGAAAACGACAGCCCCGACATAGACGTAGTGCCATCGTCGCTAAACGTGTTTGGATCTAAAAACACCTCAACGTCACCACCCTCTTTACTGCGGTATAAAACATACTGGTTTTGCAGGCCATCGTTTTTATAAAAGTAGGTGTAATCGCCCTCGGTAAAGGGAGCGCCTATTTTTTCGTAGTTCATTAACTTTTCAAGACGCTGCTTTAACTTATCGCGATAAGGAATTTGCTCTAAATACGAAAAGGTTACCTTGTTTTGTGCTTTAACCCAATTGGCAGTCTCTGCGCTCATATCATCTTCTAACCAGCGATATGGGTCGGCCAGTGTTTCGCCAAAGTAGTTATCTACTACATTACCCTTTTTAGTTACAGGGTAGTTTACTGAATTTGCTTGGCTCATGGGTGCTTTAGCTTCTTTATTAGTTGCGGTATTAGTTGGCTCTGAACAGCCGCTAAGTGCTACAAGAACAGCACATGCTAGGGTTTTTTTAAACATTTATCGTTCCATTATTATTGGTTTTTAATAGTAGGCCTAAGTTATTAACTTTAAGCAAGTTTGTCTAGCTAGATACGTTCAATACCACTTGTCGCTGTAAACAAGTGTAAATTTAGGCTTTAATAAGATTACGCAGCATAAATAAGAGCAATACATGCCCAGCCATAAATTTAATAGCTTTAAAGCATTTTACCCCTACTACTTAACAGAGCACCGCAACATTACGTGCCGACGCTTGCACTTTATTGGCAGCACTTTAGTGCTTTTTGTTATTGGCGTAGCGGTGCTTAAATCGCAATACCGTTTATTGTGGTTGTTACCAGTAATTGGCTATGGTTTTGCCTGGGTTGGGCATTTCTTTTTTGAAAAAAACAGACCCGCTACCTTCAAGCACCCTTTTTACAGTTTGTGGGGCGACTGGGTTATGTTTAAAGATATGCTCATTGGAAAAATAAAGTGGTGAACTATAGCTAACTTAAACTCTAGATAATAAATTCCTATTATTAATCCCTCACTTTCAAGTAAACATTATGTTTATTGAATGTTATTCAATTGACTGCCTTTGCTGCTTGGGTATATGTTAAAAGCTGTAATTTTAATTAACTCAATTGTTACTGCAAATTTAACTGAACTAATTTACTGCGTTTTTGAATGAGGGAATCAACATGAATAATAAATTATTATTAAAACTGCAAAAATCAACGCCACTGACTGTGTGCGCGCTAAGCGTATCGGCGGCATTACTGGGCTCTATGTACGCATCTGCTGCTGAGCAAGACACCCAAGCCGAGGCAAATATTGAACAAATTAGTGTTATTGGCTCGCGCCGACTAGGCCGAACTGTAGAGGACAGCCCAGTTCCAATTGATATTATTGGTGCCGATTCGCTTAAAAACTCAGGTCAAACCGAAACCAACGCCCTGCTTAGTAGCTTACTGCCTAGCTTTAACTTTCCGCAAGCATCACTTACCGATGGTAGTGACCATGTGCGCCCAGCTCAACTGCGTGGTTTAGCACCCGATCATACCTTAGTCCTTGTTAATGGTAAGCGCCGCCATAGTAATGCACTACTTAATTTAAATGGCTCAACGGGTCGAGGCTCATCATCGGTTGATTTAAATGCTATTCCGGCCAATGCTATTGCCCGAATTGAGGTACTGCGTGATGGCGCTGCTGCGCAGTATGGATCCGACGCAATAGCCGGGGTTATTAATATTGTACTTAAAAGTGCCAGTAGTGGCGGTTCTGTATCGGCTATATATGGCGCAAACATGACCGAAATGGATGGCGTGCCTGAACTTAAATCGGTATCAGAAGATGCCAATGGTAATTTAGCCTTTAACGAAGGGAGCGACCGTTCATTAACCGATGGTCAAACGTTAACACTGCAAGGCAATATGGGATTTGAGCTAGGCGATAACGGTTTTTTAAATATATCTACCGAATATCGCGATCGTCATTCAACCAATCGCTCTGACTACGACCAACGTGAAAACTACGCTCGTTTAGATGATGGCTCCGTAAATGGCGCACTCGATCCACGCGAGTTAACCTGGGATCGCTACAATCATAATTTTGGTAATGGTAATGTAGAAGACTTTTCTGTTTTTTATAACTCAGGATATGAGCTAACAAATAACGCTGAACTGTATTCTTTTGGCTCTTATAGTAAACGCGAAGGCGAAGGTGGAGGTTTTTACCGCCTCGCACAAGATGATCGTAACGTCACCGATATTTACCCCGACGGCTTTTTACCGGTTATCACCTCTGATATAAATGACTTTTCTCTCGCATTGGGTGTTAAAGGCTTTGTGAGTGAGTGGAATTACGATGTATCTGCCGTATACGGGCTAGATGACTTTGAATTTGGTGTAATAGATAGCGTAAATACCTCGTATGGGCCAAGCAGCCAAACACGTTTTGATGCCGGTACACTTACCTACGACCAACTTACGCTTAATGTTGATTTTAGCCGCGAGGTTGATGTCGACTTTTTAGCCAGCGGCTTAAACATTGCTGTAGGTGCTGAGTACCGCCGCGAAGGCTACGAAATTCAAGCAGGCGAAGAAGCCTCTTATGCCCAAGGCACATTTGGCCCTGGTGGTGCAGTAACCGATCCAGTGAACGGCCCATTTGGTTCAGCAGGCTCGCAAGTGTTCCCTGGCTTTACCCCTGAATCGGCAAGCGATAACAGCCGCCATAATGTAAGCTTATACGTAGATTTAGAAGCCTACATTACCGACAACTGGAACTTAACCGTTGCAGCGCGTTACGAAGATTACTCTGACTTTGGTGATACCTTAAACGGTAAAATTGCCACACGTTATACACTAACCGAAGATTTAGCGCTGCGCGCCTCAGTATCAACCGGTTTTAGAGCGCCTTCGCTACAGCAACAACATTTTACTTCAGTTGCTACTGTATTTGTTGATGGTGAACCCACACAAACCGGTACTTTTGCACCCAGCAGTAACGTTGCAAAAGCACTCGGATCACCTGGCCTAGATGCCGAAGAAGCCACCAACTATGGAATAGGCTTTACTTGGTCAACCGACTTTAATTTCAGCTTATCGGTAGATTACTATCAAATACTTATTGATGACCGTATTGTACTGTCGAATAACTTATCTGGCGCTGCTATTGCCGATTTACTCGAAGGTACAGGGGCTAATCAAGGACGATTTTTCTTAAACGCTATTGATAGTAAAACTCGCGGTGTTGATGTGGTTGCATCATATAACCTAATTACAGATAACTACGGCGATGTAGCATTTAATTTAGGCTTTAACTATGGCAAAAACCAAGTAACAGACATTATTGCCCCACCTGCAGAGCTGCAAGGCGCTGGGTTTGATCAAGACAACTTATTTTCTGGTAACGAACTACGTCGCTTTGAAGTAAGTACCCCGCGTAATAAATATAACTTAAGCGCGGTTTGGACTATGGATGATTGGCGTGCCACCCTACGAAACACTCGCTACGGCGAAACCCAAGATCCATCGGATATTGCACAGCGTAACGAGGTTTTAAAACCTAAATGGATCACCGATTTAGATGTAGCCTACGCAGTAACTGACAATGTATCGGTAAGCTTAGGTGCTAATAATATTTTTGATGTATACCCAGATCCAACCCGCGACCTAGTTGATGACGTAACTATATTCTCACGCTTATTTTCGTACTCAAGCTTTTCGCCATTTGGTTTTAATGGCCGCTACGTTTACGGCAAAATAGAAATGAGATTTTAATCCGCTAAGGTGTAAAGCTATTTAACCTAAGCGCTAATTAAATAGCAAAAATACAAAAGCCACCTAATTAAAGTTTATTAGGTGGCTTTTTAGTGGGTTAAATTAAAAACTAAATTTTAGTTAACCAACCGTGTGTATCTGCAGTTTTACCCCATTGAATATCGTTCAATGCTTGGCGCAGGCGCGCAGTAGTTGGGCCAGCTTCGCCGTTACCAACTTGGTATTCTTTATCATTATGAATAAAGGTGCCCACTGGTGTTAATACTGCCGCAGTACCCGAAAGTGCTGCTTCAGTGCCCGGTTTAGCTGCGCGCTCTAAAAGTTCAGTAACGCTAAAGTTGCGCTCGCTTACCGTCATACCTAAGTCTTTAGCTATGGTTAAAATACTATTACGCGTAACACCGTGTAAAAACGTGCTATCGAGCGCTTTAGTAATAATTTCGTTGCCATCAATTAAAATAAAGTTAGCTGCACCGGTTTCTTGTACGTCGCCGCCTGGACAAAATAAAATTTGATCAGCCTGATGCTTAGTACGTGCTGCTGAAATTGGTCCTAGTGCACTGGCGTAGTTGCCACCACTTTTTATCATGCCCATGTGCGGCGCACAGCGCATACCATCTTCTTCAAGTAATACGCGCAGTGCCGTTGCACCGCCACTAAAGTAATCACCTACTGGCGATAACAAGGTATATAGCAATGAGCTCATTGAAGGCGCAGCGGCTTTACCAATTGCGGCCTCAGTACCAATATGCGTTGGGCGAATATACATAGAGCCCGGTGGTAAAGGCGTTTCATCTGCATATTGGCGCACAATATCAATAATCATGGTTTTTAGCATCTCGCCATCAACACTTGGTAAACTAAGCAATTCAGAACTCTGCTGCATGCGCGCAATGTTTGCATCCATTCTAAAAATATAGACTGAGCCATCTTCATGGCGAAAGGCTTTTAAGCCTTCAAAACATGTGCTTGAATAATGTAAAACGTGAGCGCCAGGATGCAGTTCAAGCTTATCAGAAGGGACAATTGAGCTTTCGCTCCATTTATTATCAGAAAAACGAGCTTGAATCATCTGCGGCATAAACACAGTACCAAATGCGGCCATTTTAATCTCTCTTGTGTGGTCTATTTTTCTCCATTGTATGACAACCAACTACTACTTAACCATAGCAAAACAGCCTGTTTTTAAATTAATTAGAAGAGTTTTTTGCATGTAGTGGTGGTTATTTAATCAAAAAAGCCTTTTACAACACTTTAATGCAATAATCAGCTAACGCCTTTACGCTAACCGATTATTTAATGCAGGCATTACCGTTACAGCTACTTTATTAATCATTATTTAAAAGAATACCGAAATATACGCTTTAACACCGAGGCATATTGACTAAAAAACCCTCCCGTATTGTAGGCAATGCCTTGTTTTTGCAATACTGCTTGTACTTGCGGTGCCACTTCTTGATAACGCGACGAAGGCATATCTGGAAACAAGTGATGCTCAATTTGAAAACTCAAATGCCCGGTTAATACATGAAACCAACGCGGCCCTTTAATATTTGACGAGCCCAATACTTGGCGGTAATACCACTGCCCTTGGCTTTCGTTTACACAGTCTTGTTCTTTAAAGGTTTCGGTTTGCTCAGTAAAGTGACCACAAAATATAATGGTCGACGTCCATAAGTTACGAATTAAATTTGCTACTAAGTTACCCGCTAATACCCACAAAAATAATGGCCCAGCAAGTAACGGAAATACCACATAATCTTTAATTAATTGGCGCGCGCCTTTACTAAAAAAGCGCTGCTTTAAGGTACTATGCAACACGGCTCCATCGCGGTGTGGCTTCTTTTTACCTATAAACACGCGCTCGCCTGCCAGTTCGTGATACGACACTCCCCATTGAAACAGCACACTTAAATTTAAATAGGTTATAAATTGCCACGTGTTTTTTAAACGCCATTTAAAATCGTCACTTAACCTTAATAAGCCATAACCAAAATCGCGGTCTTTACCAATAATATTGGTATAAGTATGGTGTTCAAAATTATGCACTCGGTGCCAACTTTGCCCATCGCAGGCTATGTCCCATTCATATTGCTGTGAATTAAGTTGCTTATCGTTCATCCAATCGTACTGGCCATGCATTACATTGTGGCCAATTTCCATATTATCTAAAATTTTAGCAAGGGCGAGTAACAGCACACCCACAACCCACAGTAATGGCACAATAAAACCAAGCATAAGTAAAATACGCCCGCTCCATTCGCATACTCGCTGTTTACGTACAACAGCGCGAATATAATCAGCATCTTGCTGTCCTACTTTGCCAAGGGTATCCATTTTTATGGCATTTAATTCTTTTTCTAATTGCTCAAAGTTAATGGTTTTCATAATTGTAGCTCCAAATCACTTACCGCTTGGCTTACGCAAAGTTGAATTAACTGCTCGCCGCTATCACTTAATTCACCGGTTTTTAAATTGCGTACCACGCCCGACTTTTTAATACATTGGCACTGATGGCAAATACCAATGCCGCAACCACGTTTAACGGGTAGCTTTTTTTCTTCAAACTGAGTTAGCAAAACATCGTTGCCCAATACCACATGCGCGCCACTGTTAATTTTTACATTAAATTGGCTGTCGTCTTTTAAGCGCGGCAACGCTAAACCAAATGCCTCTTGGTAGTAATTTAAATCATGCTTTTTAGCAAAGTCACTCACCGTTTGCATAAAGGCTGCAGGGCCACAGCAATAAATATCGGGGTTTTCCCATGGTTTAATATTGCTGGTTATGTCGCTTGATTGCTCGCGCGTTAATAATAAAAACGAAAAATGCTCAAACCGTGCAGCCAGTTCACCCAACTCATCAACACATTGATGCTCAGTTACTTTTGCGTAATACACTAACAACACCTTTTGCGTTGTTTGGCTTAGGTAATCATCAAGCATAGCCAGCATGGGAGTAATGCCCGACCCACCAGCAATAAAAGTGGCCGGTGTATGTGTGCTTTTAAATACAAAGTCGCCGTTTGGCGCAGAAATACTGCACCACAAACCCGCTTTTAAGGTGTTATTTAGTAAGCCTGTAAAGCGCCCTTGTGGATTCGTTTTGATTAGTAAACGCACTAAGCCTGTGTTTTTAAATTGCTGAGCGCTTGAAGCCACAGTAAAAACACGCGTTAATAATCGCCCGTTAATTTCAAGGGTTAAACTTATATGCTGCCCAGCAGTATGCTTAGGCCATTGTTTACTTGGCTTAAGTTGCACACTTAAAAAACTCCCATTAAGGCTAACTGCGTCAACTACTTGCGCTCTATATTGCCCAGCGCGCCATGCGGGTTTAAACACCTGCATAATTGGCTCTATATAACTGGCAAAACTTTGATGGTGTAAAAACCATTTTGAAAATTGATCTAATATTTGCGTGATCATAAGCACTTAATTCTCTATTGCGATTCAAAACACTTTAGGCTTACACGTGTGCGCCCAAACTTTCAGCGCACAAGTGTACGCTCAATATTTGTGATTTCAACCCTGTTAGAGTAATTATTCAATATTTAGCTGCAGGACTAATTTATACTTTAATAATCGATTTTCCACGCGGCATCGTATGTATACTCAATCAAGCAAATACATTAAAAGTAATTAAGAGAGTAAGCATGTTTTCGATATTTAAATCAGATCCAAGCAAAAAACTACGCAAAGAGTACGACGCAAAATTAGAGCAAGGCATGCAGGCACAGCGTAAAGGCGATATTAAAAGCTACGCTATGTTAAGCGCCGAGGCCGAAAAAAATTTGGAGTGAAATAGAAACTCTTGAGGCTAAAAAAGCTAAGTAAATGCATTTAGTTAAACGCGGCTCTTTGCATTAAAAA
The DNA here is from genome assembly GCF_002332205.1 of Pseudoalteromonas sp. JB197. Classification (NCBI taxonomy): domain Bacteria; kingdom Pseudomonadati; phylum Pseudomonadota; class Gammaproteobacteria; order Alteromonadales; family Pseudoalteromonadaceae; genus Pseudoalteromonas; species Pseudoalteromonas sp. JB197. The sequence goes on along the minus strand of NZ_NRGZ01000001.1, from coordinate 1,033,356 downwards.
CACCGGGCAGCGTTTAGTAAAATAACTCATAAATTTAAACTTTCTTTTTATACCGCTGTGGTATTTTCTGATTACTTTCAAGTAAAAGCAGCAAATAAGTATTAATCAGCCTCCCCACCCCAAAAAAACCACTTAAAAACTTAACTACTAAATAAATCCCACTCAATAAAACCAAATAAATTATTAAGCGACAACTACTGCGCATTAAAACCGTATTTATATTTTGCCCTATAACCTTATTAAAAGTTGTTTTAGGCATAACAGTAAAACTTATTTTATACCCCGCATAAACAATTGTTTACATAGACGTTTTTAAGTGAAATTATTGAACAATATAATACACGCTATTTTGGGGTGTGATAACTCAAAAAGTGGGACTCATTATCCATATAAGTAATTAAAGCAGGGAGATTTGCAGTGATTTCATATCAAGCAACAGTCGATCTTTATGCATCGGCAGATATTACATATAAAAATATGCGTTCATACTATGAATATTATTCGGTTTGCTGGGAACAATCTAATATACAAGAGCAAATTGTAGACTTAGAAAATTGGGATATTCTTTATAATACTTCGCTCGTTGGCGCAATTCGTTTAGCCTTTGATAATGAAGGATGTTATATCCGAGATATACAGGTTAGTGAGAAATTTCAAAATAAGGGAATTGGGGCAGCTGCTCTAGCAGAGTGCGAACGATTAGCGATTAAAGCTGGTGTTAATTTACTTAGACTACGAGTTTTTAAAATTAGCCCTGCGTATCATCTGTATACGAGAAATGGCTTCGTAATAGACAAAGAAGAAGACCGGTTTTTCTATATGTCACGAAAGATCTATTAACAAGCGCTATAAAGCCTAAGCATAATAACTCATCCATAATCTTTAACGCTTTTTAGCTGCTTGTCGTGTACTTTAGAAAGCACTAATAGCGAGCAAATAGCACCTAATAGTGCTAATCCCATATCTGATTGGGTATCCCAAATATAACCCTGAGTGCCTAAAAATGCTTCGGCATTTTCGCCGCTCAACAATGCCACCCACCACTCTAGTAGCTCATAAAAAGCACTAAAGGCTAAGCATATCGAAATAATAAACGTAATGAGCCACCCTTTGCCATTAACTACATTTTTACGCAGTAAAATTTCGCGTGCTAGTAATGCAGGTACAAAGCCCTGAAAAAAGTGCCCTACTTTGTCGTAGTTATTGCGCTCACTGCCAAATAAATTATCGAATAGCGGTACTTCAGCATAGGTGTAATGGCCGCCTACCATCAACACAATACAATGCGCTAGAATAAACCAATATAAAATAGGGGTTAACTTAAATTGTTTATAGGTGCCAAGCATAATTACCACACCAATAATGGCTGGTAGCACTTCTAAAAACCAAGTAAATTGATCTTTTGGGTTTATGCCCGACCAGATCAGCACGCTAAAAAATAATCCGAGCCATATATACTTTATTATCATTTTTATACTCAACTATAGCTTTCTTGAATTTTGGTATTATTTAAAGTTAACTTTAGCTGTTAAACGGTTAAATAAACGCGGAAAAAAGCGTTTAATGGTAGGAGCCCAACCACTTAAGCCTTGGCCAACAATCACTTCATCTTTTTTGCTATTAATAGCGTTAATCATTTTTGATGCGGCTACTTTAACATCCATGCCATTTTCTATAGCTTGCTCAGATTTATTTTGTGCAACACCTTGCGGGTTTAATGAGTTATGCGCAATCGCGGTTTTTATAAAACCTGGGCAAATTGTTAAACAATGAATGTTATGCTCTTTTACTTCTGCGCGCAGGCAATCCATAAACCCCACCACTGCAAATTTAGTGCCTGAGTAACCGGTTCTTAGTTTAGAGCCTACCTTTCCTGCCACACTACTTATAGCCACAACCGAGCCACTTTTTCTTGCAACCATAGAGGGCAATACCGCTTTAGTTAACGCCACTAAACCAAAATAGTTAACCTCCATTAATTGGCGATACACTTTAAAGTCGTTTTCTAAAAATAAGCTACGCTGCGATATGCCACCGTTATTAATTAAAATATCGATTGCGGGCAACTCATTTATTGCCGCGGTAACTTTACTTAATACTTCTTCGGGCTTTGCTAAATCGAGTGGTAATATTAAATGCCCACCTCCTTTTAGCTCAGCCTTCAGCGCTGTCAGTTTTTCAACATTACGCGCCGATAAAATAACGCTAGCGCCCAGCTCTGCAAACTGTATTGCCAGCTCCCTACTATGCCCGATGACGCGCCGGTGATCCACACTGTTTTATTATTATAATCCATACATTGTTACCGTATTTTTATGCTTTAGTTACAGCACGTTAGTTATTGTGTTTATGGCTTGGTTGGGCCGGCAATATCGGTTACTTGCTGCTCTAGCTTTTTATAACAGCCCAACATAAATAATAGCTCTGCAGTTACATACAAAGGGCCAATAATAAGCCCCGATATATCATCTATAAACGCGGGTTTTTTACCTTCAAAATAGTGGCCAGCAAACTGTAAAATCCAACCAAATACAAACAGCCCTACACTAATCGTTAACCAAGGAGTAAATGCCATGGCTGCAATAGGTTGCGCGCCCACAAGTAATATAGTTAATAGCACAGCCATAATAAGACCCAACGACACACTCAACATTAAATAATACACAACTGATACAAATACAATAAGTTGTCCGCCATCTATAACAAGGCCTCCCAACGGGATCTGAATGCGCGCCAATAAGCACAATACGGCAAATACAATGAGCGGAATGCCTAACAGGTGGGTGAGTACATTGCGTTTTGAGCGGTGATAAAGCCCGTAGTTACCTAGTTGCTGCTGCAGGGTTTTCATTAGTAATCCTTGTTTATTTTTGTTATAAGTTTTTACCTTAGCAAAAGTAAGCACAATAACAATGTAAACTATTCAATATTATGTAAATTAAATAAGTGCAAAAATTATTTTTCCCGGCTCATGCTGAGGTTTCATATCCATTCGATCGCGCCCTTGTTGGTATTCTTGCTCAAGCATTTTTTCAAGTTCGTTAATTTTATCTGCAATTACATCAAGATCAGCGCCTTGCGCTTGTAACTCTTTAGTCAGCTCCTCTATTGCCGCTTTTAGCTCGTCTATTTTGTCTTTATTTACACCTAAACGCTGATAAACAAGCGCTTCTTGAGCTTTTTCTAAAAATGATTGCTCTTTAGGGGCTGAGTTTATGCCTTTAACATCACCTGCTTTTTCATCAATGGGGGGATTGATTGCCGCAACTTCGCTTGGGCTTGCCGCTTTAGTTACACTAGAGGAGTTATAGTTACTGTATTGATTTTTAAACGTTATTGTTGTCATTAGCTCAAACCCATTGCTGCGTTACAAGCTATGCAGCAATTTTAGTTCCAACTAAGTAAAAAAGCCCTAACAAAATCTAAACTTAAACCTTACTTAGCTTTATTTAAAATAAAAGCAAAATAATAAATAGTTAGAGCTAAGTATTATGGGTGTTTTTATAACCATTATTGATAGCAATATAACTACTATTTTTTAAATTTAACTTTTAGGTTCTAAATATAATCTATGAACTTCATTGCGTACCCATTTTGTATCGAGGTAATGCTCTAAATTAGCTTGGGCAAACTTTAAAAAGCTGCGCGCTGCGTGCGAAATGTGTCTGTCGGTACGCATTACAAAGTACCATTGGCTGGCTATATCGGTGTCGATCACATGCAGTTTTGTATAGCTATTATCATCTTTTGGTAAAACATGATGCGACAGCAAGCTAATTCCCATACCCGACGACACTGCAACCCGTATGGCTTCGTTACTCGCCATTTTAACGCCGTCGCTAAGTACTAAGCCCCTACTTTGTAGCTCACTTTCAAATAGCATACGTGTGGCAGATCCGTTTTCACGCAGTAAAAAGCGATATGGCATTAAGTCCGCCAACGTTACGTTTTTTTTATTCAATAGAGGATGATTATTAGGCACTATAAATTCTAATGGATTATGTAAAAACCGAGCAGCTTGGGCTTGCTCTAACGATGGTGGGTGGCTAAAAACGTAAATGTCGTCTTCTCCACGCTCAAAGCGAGCTAATACCTCTTCGCGATTGCCAATTTCCAGCGGTAACTCTACATGCGGATGCAAATTACTATAAGGGCCGAGTAATTTAGGTAAAATATATTGCGCCGTATTTACCATGGCAATTTTACATCGGCCTCGCTCGCCTCCACGTAATTCGGCTAAAAAATCTTGGTAATCTTCAAAATGAGCAAACACCTGCTTGCAGGTTCTAAATAGCTCAAGGCCAGCCTCGGTTACCTGTAACTTTTGCTGTTGCATAGTTATTAGTGGCTCTCCTATTTCTTCTTGTAAGCGCTTTATTTGAAGTGAAACAGTAGGTTGCGTTAAATAAAGCTGCCTTGCTGTTTCACTTAACGAGCGGGTTTTTACTACACTCATAAACACTTCTAGTAATCTAAACGATATATGCCTTAAATCCATACCCACCTCATAGATAGTTATCTATACATAACCACTGTTCATTTTATTATTTACTATACAAAGTTTTCTCTACAATAGCGCCACTTAATTTTATAGCTAGGAAACACCGTGCCCGATATTGTTGTTATGTTTTTTATATTAGGTTTAATCGCCGGACTTATACACTCTGATCTTGCTATACCCAAAGCCACTTACGAAACCCTAAGCTTACTGCTAATGCTTACTATTGGTTTAAAAGGCGGTATGGTTTTACACGGTAATTTAAATTGGCAGCTACTCCCTGAAATGGGGGCCATTATGCTGCTTGGGGGGCTTATTCCTTTAATGCTGTACCCTATTTTAAAGTACGTTATTACACTTTCTCATGCTAATAGTGCCAGTATTGCGGCGCATTATGGCTCTGTTAGTGCGGGTACATTTGCTGTTGCGCTTGCCTACGCAGAGTCGTCTAGTTTGGTTGTAGGCGCTGAAGTAACTTTGTATTTAGTGATGCTAGAGCTGCCGGCCATTATTGTTGGCCTGCTGATATATAGAAAATTTAATAAAGAAAGTGCGCCAGCTAAAAAGCTGTCTTTAAAAGCGGTTTGGCACGAAGCACTAACCAATAAAAGCGTTATTTTACTCGTTGGCGGTGTAATTATTGGCATAATGTACGGCACGCAACAAGGTAGCCAAGTTACCAGCTTATTAACTAACGGCTTTAAGGTTGTACTGGCATTATTTTTACTTGAAATGGGTTTAACCGCAGCGCAAACTTTGCGCCCTGTGCCTTGGCATCATTGGAAGTTAGCTTTATTTGCTATTATTACCCCTTTATTTTTGGGCACGCTTGGCGTAGCAGTCGGTACACTTTTACACCTGGAAATGGGTTCAATTGTAGTTTTAGGGAGCCTAGTTGCCAGTGCCTCATACATTGCAGCGCCTGCAGCCATAAAAGCCGCTATTCCAGAAGCGAATATTGGCCTTGCTATGCTGTGCTCTTTAGGTATTACCTTTCCGTTTAATGTTTTAATAGGTATTGGTTTGTATCATCAATTAGCGCTGCTAATGCAGTAATCAAACGTTTAGTTTTAACTCAGCTGCATAAATTAAAACCGCTCGTTTACAACACATAAAAGTAATCGTTTTAAAGGCTGTTACTTTTATTTGTTGTGCCGCAACTATTTAAAACTTAAAAACGCTTACGAACAGTTTGCTAAACGGCTTAAATTTATTGCTCTTATCGCATTAAACCAAGCAAATAAAATAACAAAAACCATACAATTTTAATACGTTTAAAACACAAACACGTCGCAATTGTGCGCTTATTTTACGTAATTGTGCAGTTAAAAATTTATTTTCATTGATTAATAAAAAATCACTTTACTTCCTTTCAAAAGAGTCCTACATTCGCCGCAAAATCAACCAACATTAAATAATCGCCTTAAAACAGAGTCGGTAAACAGCGTTTATTTATGACCTTAAAATCGGATAATTCTAATGATAGAATTCGTTGCTACTAGCAAGTCAAATAACCCGTTAGCACCTGTTATCGGTTTGTCTTTTTTTGCTATAGCTTCTGGCTTTTTAATGAGCCTGATCCCGCTATCGCTATCGGCATTTAAACTCGATGTAGATCTTGCCCCATGGCTAGCGAGTGTATTTTATTTTGGCTTACTTATTGGCGCTACATGCATTGAACGCATAGTGGTAAAAATAGGCCACAGGTTTGCTTTTATTTTATTTCTTAGTTTATTAATTTTAAGTGTTCTTGCTCAGCTAGTTATGCCTAAAACTGGGGTTTGGTTAATGGCGCGTTTTGTTGCCGGTATGGCCGTTGCAGGTGTATTTGTGGTGGTTGAATCGTGGTTATTAATGACCAACACGCCTAAAGCTCGTGCTAAACGTTTAGGCCTTTACATGACCTCGCTTTATGGCGGCAGCGCAGTAGGCCAACTTGCTATAGCACCGCTAGGCACGGTAGGTGCTGTGCCCTACTTATTTGTAGTTGGTTTATTATTGCTAGCAATTTTAGCACCGTTATTAATTACATCAGGCCAACCAGATAGCCAAGAACTACAAAAACTGCCATTAAAAGAAATTAAAACCCTTAGCCGCCCAGCAATATTAGGTTGCTTAGCGTCGGGGCTATTACTGGGGCCAATTTACGGATTAATGCCTGTATATATCGCAGCACAAAGCGAGCAAGCTCAATATACAGGTTTGTTAATGGCAATTATTATTCTTGGCGGCATGTTAGTACAGCCACTTGTAAGTTACTTATCTACTCGTATGGGTAAAAACTTACTCATGGCAATGTTTTGCTTTTTAGGTGCAGCAAGTGTGTTAGGTATATTGCAAGCAACCAGCTTTAGCGGCTTAGTTGTTAGCTATTTAGTGTTAGGGGCAGCAAGCTTTGCACTTTATCCTATTGCCATTACGCTCGCCTGCGACTCTTTGCCTATGGCTAAAATTGTATCAGCAACCGAAATCATGCTTTTAAGCTACAGCTTAGGCTCTGTGCTAGGCCCAATGCTTGCAGCTAACTTCTCTGATGCAAGCGATGGTATTTTACTTTATTTAGGCGGCTGCTTAGCCACCACCTGTATTTACATGCTAATTAAAAGCATGAAAGACATTCCAACAGGCAGTACACCCGTTGCAGGCTAAGCTAGCAACCACATAAATTAGTAATACAAAAATGCCGCTCAGTAAAATGAGCGGCATTTTTTGTTGTTCACAATTAATAATAATACTTTATAAAGGCATCGCCCTTTTTAATCTTTGCTATTTAATGCTTCTTATAAAGATAGCTCTTGTTTAGCGCGCGTTAAGTTATGTGATACAAGTGCGTTTTTATTAAGCTGCACTGCCTCGTATAAATCAGCGATTGCAGCAGTCTCGTTATTTGCTTTTAAACGTGCAACACCACGGTTACTTAACGCGTACGATGTAAGCTGGCGTAGTTTAAACTTAGAGCCTTGTGCATTATTTAATAGTGCAATTGCTTGTGTACACACGGCTTCAGCTTCAGCGTAATTTTTTGACTTAACGTTAAGCGCACAGCTGTTAAACGATTGCTCCAACTGCTGTGGTGCAGTTGCGGTTTCAATAACCATTAATTTGTAATCACTTTGCTCAGCCATTGCAGCAGCTGAACATGTAAGTAGTGAGCTAAGAGCGATAGTTTTGATAAGTGTTAATTTCATGGTCATAGTCCTATTAGTTAAGTCGTGCTTGTTGCCGACAACTGAACTTTAGAGAATTAACACAAAATCGACAAACGATTAAAATAAACTCGATAGGTGAATAAAACTAACCTATAGACTTTAGTCTAGGGCGTGTTGATCTTTGTGGTATGAAAAACAAACAGCATGAAGATAAGGTATAATTGAATTCGCCAGAAAACTTTACACCGAACCTACATGCCAAGATTAATGTTAACAGACGGGACATGGAATGTCTTATCAAAAGTAATGTACTTAAGTGGTCGAATTTATAATAAGCCCAACCATAGAAAAACGCTCGAAGGCATACTGTATAAGATGCGCACAGGTATTCCATGGCGAGATTTACCTTCTGATTTTGGCCGTTGGAGTGCTATCTACAGACGGTTTAATTTATGGTCCAAAAAAGGGATTTTGAATGAACTGTTTCGCGCATTATCTCGTGATGCGGACATGGATTGGGTCTTCATTGATGGCAGTATTGTCAGGGCTCATCAACATAGTTGCGGTGCAAGAACTGCTGACAATGAATCAATTGTAAAGAGCCGAGGTGGAAATTCTACGAAAATTCATCTTGCAGTCGATAGCGGAGGGTTGCCTGTTTATTATGAATTATCCTGTGGAAATACGCATGATATCGTCCATGCAGAGTCACTCGTAGCTAATTGCCCAACAAGTAATATGGTTGTCGCAGATAAAGGCTACGACAGTGAAAAACTGAGAGCGTTTGTTCGTGATAATAACGCTACACCCGTTATTCCACGTAAGGGCAACAGTTTAGTAGGCAATGAAGATATTGACTGGTGCATGTACAAATATCGGCACTTGGTTGAGAATGCATTTGGCCGTATTAAGCAATATAGAGGGATAGCCACGCGGTATGAAAAGCTTGAACGAAATTATCATTCAATGCTCGCTTTAGCATTTACTATGATGTGGCTACCAATGTGGGCTGATTGATATATGTACTACAAAGATCAACAGCCCCTAGTGATGATTCATTAATTTACTCTCATATAATTTATCTAGTTGTCGTAGCCCCTCTACTTACTTTTTGCTTCACTTATGCTTAAAAAGCAAGCACATCATTTTTCACCCAAAACTATAAACTCCCCCGCCCATATGCCATAATCTAAATAATTCATAATTTTAGTAACTTGGCGCTATTTTTGGCGCTTTAAAGTTAACTACTCAAGGTTTTACGCATGGCATATCAAGAGCAAAATCAACCTACAATATACTGGCACGACTACGAGACTTGGGGGGCTAGTCCGCAAAAGGATAAGCCGAGCCAGTTTGCGGGTGTTCGTACCGATCTTGATTTGAATATTATTGGTGAGCCGCTTATTGAATACTGTAAACCGCAGGCGGATTACTTGCCGCATCCTGAGGCGTGTTTAATTACCGGCATTACGCCACAAGTGGCGATGAAAAAAGGCTTGGTTGAGGCTGAATTTATAGCAAAAATTCATGCACAATTTAGTGTGCCAAATACCTGTGTTGCCGGTTATAACAGTATTCGCTTTGATGACGAAGTAAGCCGTTATAGCTTTTATCGTAACTTTTACGATCCGTACGAGCGCGAATACAAAAACAACAACAGCCGTTGGGATATTATTGATTTAGTGCGTGCTTGTTATGCACTGCGCCCAGAGGGCATTGAATGGCCGTTAAAAGAAGACGGTAGCCCAAGCTTTAAGTTAGAGCATTTAACCGTTGCCAACGGTATTGAACACGCTGCGGCGCACGATGCACTAAGCGATGTAACCGCTACTATTGCACTGGCTAAACTAATAAAAGACAAGCAGCCAAAGCTGTATAACTTCTTTTTTAGTTTACGTGGTAAAAAAGCCTTAGCTGAGTTGGTTGATGTATTTAACATGACCCCGCTCGTACATACCAGCTCACGCATTCCAGCAACGCAAGGCTGTACTAGCTGGGTTGCACCTATGAGCTTTCATCCGGTAAATAAAAATGCCGTAATTTGTTTTGATTTAACTCAAAGCCCACAAGTACTTATTGATTTAAGTGTTGAGCAATTACGTAAACGTTTATATACCAAGCGTATTGATTTAGCTGAAGACGAATTACCCGTAGGGTTAAAACTAGTGCATTTAAACAAGTGCCCTATTTTAGCACCTGCTAAAACGTTATTACCTGAAAATGCAGCGCGTTTAGGCATTGACCGCGAGCAATGTTTAAAAAACTTGGCGGTGTTAAAAGCCAATAGCGAGTTGCGCGATAAAGTAACTGAGGTGTTTAACGAACAAGGCGATTACAGCGCAACAACTAACGTTGACTATTTACTTTACGATGGGTTTACTAGCCATGCAGATAAAGCTAAATTTGCGATTATTCGCGATGCAAAACCCGAAGACTTAGCCGATTTAAAACTCGATTTTGAAAATAAAAAGTTTAATACTTTATTGTTTAGATACCGCGCTCGTAACTGGCCGCAAACGCTTAACCAGCAAGAGCTGGATCAATGGCGTCAGTATTGTCAAAACAAGTTAATGCACGGGGAAGATCAACCCTCAATTAACGCTCAAGACTTTATGATCACACTTGAGAATTTAGCCCATGAGCACGACGATAGTGAAAAAAACCTAACCATTTTAAAAGCCTTATATAACTACGCACAAAGCATGTAGCTTGCTTTAAGTTTATTGGTACAACGCATACAAAAACGCGACGCTTTATAACTAAAGCGTCGCGTTTTTTGTTTTAAGTAAATGAGAAGACATAAAACCAACAATGATCTTTTTAGATCTATCACTTCCTCTAAAAGCGCAGCGCCTCTTAACCTCTTGGTGAATAAATCACTTTACGGGCTTTGCACATCACGCAAGCTTGGCGTCTACAACGATATACTCAAGGTAAACGTTATTTTTTATGCTGTGCTTCAATGCGTGCAAGTAAGCTTGATGTATCGTAGCGGCCACCGCCTAATGCTTGCACGTCGGCGTAGTACCCATCTACTGTGGCTGTCATTGCTAGCGTTGCGCCGTTATTTTTAGCCTCATTAAGCGCTATGCCTAAGTCTTTACGCATCCAATCAACTGCAAAACCAAAGTCGTATTCCCCTGCCCACATGGTTTTGTAACGGTTTTCCATTTGCCACGAACCGGCTGCGCCTTTAGAAATAGTTTCTATTACTTTTTCACCATCAAGCCCTGCTTGCTTTGCAAAATGTAAGCCTTCGGCTAAGCCCTGTACTGCACCCGCAATACAAATTTGATTAACCATTTTACATAATTGCCCTGAGCCTACGCCACCTAACAATTGGCTAAAACGACTAAATGCCGTCATAACAGGCTGCACTTTGGCAAATACAGCTTCGCTGCCACCAGCCATTACCGTAAGCACGCCATTTTCGGCGCCAGCTTGGCCTCCCGATACTGGCGCGTCAATAAAGTCGACTTTTAATAACGCTGCTTTTGCTGCCACTTCGCGTGCCACTGTTGCTGAAGTAGTGGTATGATCGACCAAAATACTGCCCGCTTTAATACCGGCTAATACTCCATTTTCGCCATATACTACCGAGCGTAAATCGTCGTCGTTACCCACACACATAAATACAATGTCGGCATCGTTTACAGCTTCGCGTGGAGTAGCTGCAAAGCTGCCGCTAAATTCGTTAGCCCACTTTTGAGCTTTAGCTTGAGTACGGTTATAAACGCACACACTGTGCCCTGCTTTTGCTAAATGCCCCGCCATTGGGTAACCCATTACGCCTAAACCTATAAATGCTACTTTCATTGACATAAAAATGACCTATTAAACTGATAACTTAAAAACCATGCCTGATTATGTCAATCGGTTGATAAAAAAGCGAATGAAGTCTTTATAAAGTTTATTTAATAGGAATTTAAGTAGGTGATCTATGGATAGTATTTATCAATTTAATGCAGAATGCTGTAACAAGGCGCTTTTTTCTTTTAAGCAGTTAAAAGGCAAAACGCTACTTATTGTAAATATTGCCAGTGAATGTCATTTGTCGGCGCAGTTAACCGCTTTAGAAAAGCTGTATCAGCAGTATAAAAACAGTGGATTTACCATTTTAGCGTTTCCGTGCAATCAATTTGGCCAAAAGGAGCCGCTTGATAATTTAGCCATTAACAGCTTTTATCAAGCGCAATTTAATACTACATTTGAAATATTTGCCAAAGTAATGGTAAACGGCCCAGAAGCTCACCCCTTGTTTAATTACTTAAAACTGCACACCAGAGGTATTTCGCAAGGACGAGTAATAAAGTGGAACTTCACTAAATTTTTAATTAATTCGCAAGGCCAACTTGTTTCTCGTTATGCGCCGCGCACCAAGCCAGAAACATTAAAGCAGGCAATTGAAAATCAGTTATTGCTAACAGCTAAATAACAAAGCAAAACGAGAGCAAAAGCTCCCGTTTTATTTATAACGTGCAGTAATGCTTAACTACTAAATGCCACATTGGCAAATACCAAGGTCATTAATATTGGGCAAACAAAACGTATGTACTGAGCAAACCAGTAATGCGCGCCGCTAGTTGCTTGGTGTAATTTGTTACCGCGCTGCCATAACCAGCCCACTGTAACAAAGTAAAACAGCCCCATTAACGGTAATTGGTACTGGGTAAATACCATAATAACCAAGCCAAATAACCAATCAAAATTAAGTATTATTAAGCTGGCAAACACTAGCACTACGCCACTAACCAGCCACGTAGCTTTAGTGCGATCAACGCCGTGGTTTTCGACTAAAAACGCCACCGGAATTTCGGTGGTTGATATAGTAGAAGTAACCGAGGCTATCGACATTAATACAAAAAACAATAAACCAACCAATAAGCCAATATCGCCCATGGTGCTGAATAACGCTGGTAAAATGGCAAAAATAAGCTGCCCTTCGCCAATTAATTTACCGTTACTAAATACTTCTACGCCGTTGTGCTGCGCCACATAAATAGCAGGCACAATAAGTAAACCAGCTAAAAAGGCCACACTGGTATCGAGTAGTGCTACGCTGGCAGTCAGTTTTGGTAAGTTAGCACCGGGTTTTAAATACGAGCCGTAAATCATCATACAGCCCACACCTAGCGATAAGGAGAAAAAGGCTTGCCCCATAGCTGCAATAATTAAGTTAGGGTCGAGTATTTGGCTAAAATCAGGTATTAAATACGCTGCAAAGCCATCACTTGCACCATCTAGCGTTGCAATATAAATAATTAAACCAATTAGCAATACTAGTAGCACCGGCATTAAACGCCGTGACCAGGTTTCAATACCCGATTTAACCCCTTTTAAAATAATACTCGCGGTTAAAATAAGCATAAGTGGGGTAAACACAAAATTACGCAGCGCAGAGTCGCTGTGTAAAAATTCGCTAGCGCCGCTAAAGCCTAAAAATGTAGTTACGGGTTCAATAGCATACGACAGCATCCACCCCGCCACTATTGAATAAAAGCTAAGCATTACAATAGCGCCGCCAAGGCCAATATAACCTGCAGCCGCGCCTACTTTAGGGGCTTTATTTTGCCATGCTTGCCTAAGTGCTTTTACCGGATTAGCTTGGGCGTAATACCCTAAATACAGCTCGGTATATAAAGCCGGCAAAGCAAGTAAAAATATAACAATAAAGTAAACCAGTAAAAAAGCACCGCCACCATGATTAGCAGCCTGCGTAGGAAAACCCCATATATTACCTAAACCTACCGCTGCGCCAGCGGCGGCCAATACAAAACCAAGTCGACTTTGAAAACCATCACGCACTTGTGTCATACACCTACAAATCTGTTATTATTTTAGCTGTTGTGAATTAAACCATATTTCATCGCGCCTTAGTAATAAAAATGTACCTAGCGCGCACAACAACTAACAACCGCTCACTATATGTTCAGCTTATGCATACAAGCAGGTAATCGGTATTAAATTTATTATTATTTTGAGCGTTTATGAGTTCACTTTACTTTAAAAACACCCTGCAAATTAATCAGCCTTTTAGTAACAATAAAAGCCCTATTTTATTGTTTGACGCTAAAACGCTCGATATAAGCCAATATAATTTGCCTGATTATTTAAGCCCTTTTGAGCTGCAAATAATAAACCGCCGTAAAAGTGTATCGGCCAAGCAAGAATATTTAGCCACGCGATTATTACTTAAGTATTTAGTTATAACCTCGCACCCTAATATGGCGGGCATTAAGCCGTGTAATATAAGTTCAGAGTTTAACCTACAAACAAGTAAATTAGCGCTACACATTAATAACAGCCACACCGTTATTAATACCTGTATATCGCATTCTAATGGTTTTGTTGGCGCTGCACTTAACCCTACAAAAGCCCAGTTTGGTTTCGATATTGAAAAAATAAGCACAAAGCGCCCATTTGAAAAGCTCGCAAAGCATTTTTATCATACCGATGAAATTGCGCTGATCACCAAGCCTGCCAATGCAGAGGATCAAGCTAAACACTTTTTTAGAATTTGGACCTTAAAAGAAGCGCTCGCTAAAGCCACTAGCCGCCCTATTGCCAAGTTGCTAAGCCCTAATGTGTTTACTGAGTTAACTTGCTCACAGCTTAATGCCAGCAGTGCTGTGGTGGGTAAGTTTGATATAAGTGTAGTGAGTGAAAAAAGCACTGACTGGCAGTGCTCTCTTATTAATTTAGCTGTATTAGGCCGCGCAATCGCTCTCTAATAGTCGGCTATGAATAGCTTGCACTACGTTGTCGGATTCGCCTTGCTCGACCAAAAAGCACAAGTTATGCTTACTTGCACCGTGGCAAATTAGCCGTATATTAAAGTCACTTAATACCTGCATTAAGTTCATTTCATGCTGGCGTAACTGTATTTCTGAGCCAATAAGCGCCACTAAAGTTAAGTTATTTTCTACCGATACATGGCAAAACTCAGCAAGTTTATCTAAACACCCCTGATCAAGCTCTGGGCGCGATGCATTAGGCGCGTTATCAAGCGTTATTGCTACGCTAATTTCAGAGGTGGTCACTAAATCTACCGAAATATTAAACTCACTTAAAATAGTAAACACTCGTGCTAAAAAGCCACTAGCTAATAGCATTTCTGGGCTTTTAAGAGTAAGTAATATTTGGTTTTTGCGTTGTGTTACTGCGCGGATTCCTGGCAGTTGCGACTTTTCACGCTCAATCCAAGTACCACCACGCTCAGGTTCACGGCTCGACCCTACAAACACATTAATATGGCTGCGGCTGGCGGGTAAAATAGTTGCCGGATGCAATACTTTTGCACCAAAGGTAGCCATTTCGGCGGCTTCGTCAAAGCTGAGGCGTGCAATTGGCGTGGCTTTTACACATAAACGCGGGTCGGTACTAAAAATACCCACTACATCAGTCCAAATATGTACACTTTTAGCATGAATAGCCTCGGCCAGTAATGCCGCGCTGTAGTCTGATCCACCGCGCCCTAAAGTGGTCGTTTGGCCGTGTTCGTCGCTGCCAATAAAGCCCTGTGTAACAATTACTTGATCGTCTAACAGCGGAACAAGTAATGCGCTTGCCGCTTGTGCAGTAGCTGCAACATTAGGGGTTGCTTTGCCAAATTGACTGTCGGTTTTAAGCACTTGACGCACGTCAAAGCGTATTGCATTTAAACCTTTTGAGCGCAGCACTTGGGTAAATAAATAAGTTGATAATCGCTCGCCAAAACTTAATAGCTCGTCATGTAGCGCTTTTGTTTGTAACGTTTGGCTGGCTAGTTTTTCAAATGCCGCTAACGTCTGGGCAAAGCCCTGCTCTAAATCGGTATCTAAACTCAATTCAGCTAAAATAGCCTGCTGAATCGCTAGCACACCGTTAATATGCGCTTGGCGCTCATCTTCGCTAAGGCTGCTATTGCACAGCTCAACTAAATGATTAGTGACTCCTGCGCTGGCGCTTAGTGCAACAATACGCACGCTTTTATCTGCTACTATTATTTTACTACTGTGATCCATAGCTGCAAAGTTAGCTACGCTGGTGCCGCCAAATTTAGCAACGGTATAATTTGATTTGTTGCCTAATACTACATGTGGCACTGATTGGGTTGTCATTTCGTCTCCTTTCACGGCATCCAAACCGTAATAAAACAAGAAGAACTTGGCAGCAAATATAAGGTAAGAAAATTCACTGCCAGAAGCTCTCCACCTATATTGGTGACAGTTTTGAGGATTCAGCCCCATAAACCGAAAAATAACGACGACGACGTGTTATTTTTCTCGGCGAGTACTTCCCTCTTTAATGCTCAACGGCGTTCGTCACCTCACATTAAATACCTAAGTATCGCACCTCTTCTGAATGTTGTATTAATGGCTATTTTCGCAATCACTAATAAAACAAAACCCCAGCAATATATTGAAAAGCTCAATACTTTACTGGGGCTTTGAAAGTTATCGTTTAGACATCTAGCTGTCAAGCACTTTAATAACTAATATTAAACAAAACCAGCCATTAAATACGAGCCGGTATAGCCTACTGTGTAACAAATTAATAAATAAAACGACAAGCGTAAGTAGTTCATAAAGGTCAGCTCTTTAACTTTACTCATGGCAATAATACCCGCCGCTGAGCCTATAATTAACATAGAACCCCCTACGCCTGTGGCATAAGTAAACGACAGCCAATGCTGTTGTGTCATTACTATATCTGCTTTTAATAACGCGGCAGTAAGTGGTACGTTATCAACGCCTGCTGATAATATACCCATTAAGTAGTTAGCATATTCAGGTGCCATTATTGTATATAACTCACTAAAGTGACTTAGCATACCTACTTCTTTTAACGCCCCTACCAGTAGTAATACACCTACAAAAAACAGCAAGGTGTCGTATTCTATTTCACGAATAAAATCTATCATGTCTTTGTTAATGTCTTTTTTACGCATTAAAAATTGCGCTACTAAAAACATCATAGACAAACCAAACAAAAAGGTAAGCAATGGCGGTACACTGTATAAAACACTCAGCGTTAAGGTGGCAATAACCGTAGATAAAAAGATAACTGCAATTGTAATATCGGTTTTTTCAATGCGTTTTTGCTTCGTTTTAGTAAAGTCGAGCTGGCCATTTAAGCCAATTGATAACAGTGCGGCTAACAGCATCACACTTATAAATGCTGGCACAATTAACAATAACAAATTGCTAATAGTTACTTTGCCATCTAAAAATATCATTAACGTGGTTACATCGCCGGTAATTAACGACACACCACCGGAGTTAACCGCAAAGATAATCAGCGTGGCGTATCTAATTAGCTTTTTGGCTTCAAGTTTTAATGATAAAACCACCGCTAAAGATATAAGCGTAGCGGTTACGTTATCGGAAATAGAAGAGAATATAAATGCAAAAACACCAACCAAAAACATTAACTTACGTTCGCTAATTCGTTTTGGCATAATCCGGTTAACAATATTTTCGATAAACCCTTTTGAGTTTAAATAGGCAACAAAGGTCATTGCCGCCATTAAAAACAACCATAAGGAGGCAATTTCTAAAATATTATGATTAAGGAGTGATTGAATCGTATCAGGGCTTTGCCCATTAATAGGGAAGATAAAAGAGATAATCCAGCAGAGCGTACCAAAAAAAAGTGTCGTTTTAGCTTTGTTTACGTGGATTATATCCTCAATAACGATCAGCAAAAATGCAATCGCTATTAAAGTCAGGATAATAGAGGAAACCATGATAATTGAACAACCTTTGGAATAATGTAAAAATTGAACCTATGAAGAAAATAGAGCCGCACATTTCGTGTGCCTATTTTCGGTGCGGATGTTATCACTATGACCTGGTAAAAACTATTATTAAATCGTTGTAAAAACGAATACCATATAGCTATCAGCGCTATTAAAATTACGAATAACTAGCTTATTTAGCTACTTATTTAACAACATACTAGGATGTATAAACGCCTTATGATCCCAGCTAAAAAGCTATTAAATACCCTTAGCGAACATTGGGGGGTGCTAGAGCTATTATTTAAACGTTTTAAAATGGCAGACTTTAGTATTAAAGATTTGCAAAATGCCATTAAACAAAAACAACCTACATGGCATAACGAGCGTATTTATAAAGAAACTAATCGCTTGTTAAATCAAGATATTATAATTCCTTTAGCGAAATCTTCGCAGCTTGAAATAAACCGTGCCATTGCCGACTTTGCTACATTTTTACTGCAAGAAGAACATTTAGGTTTAGCACAAGAAATTAGCGTATTAGTAGAGGATTTAGCCCGCCTTGGCGATCGCTTAGCTAACGCGGGCGAAGTGGAAGACTTTGACGACTTACGCCGTTTTAGCCGTATTATGGATGATCGGGTGCGCAAAATAATGAAACTGTACGCACACAACGAAAACGCCATTTTAAATATTGTTGAGCAAGCTAAATCTAATAACGCGGTGCAATCGCTGCAAAAGCGTTATAAAGCGGTAATAGAAGCGTTTGACGAATACATAGAGCCAATGCTAGAAATGGTTGATATTCGAGGCGATTTTCATGCCTGCTTTAATCTTATAGAGCAGCAAATTAGTACGCAAATAGAGCGTATTGAGCAATCGGGTAAAGCATATACCGACAAACGCATGCTAGAGCAATTACGTACCCGTATTCTCGAAATGCATTTAATCGGCCGCGAAAGCCTGCGTAAAAGTGCCGACATGCTTATGCCACTGCGTGAAGAACTACGCCGTAATAACTTAATTACCCGCCAAGCTGCAAGAGTGCTTGGGTTAGTGCGTAAAAATGGCGTAGACAACATGCTAACTGCGGTGCAACCGCATTTTGTGAGCGACGCACAGCGTTACTCGCTGGGGCAACAACGCCATATAGTTGCCTATATGGCAAGTTTGGTTGAGTTTGAGCATCAAGAATATCAATTGCCTGATCAGCAAGATGTACCGCCTTTTCAAACGCCTAATATTCCCGATTACAACGATGTTAAAAGCAGCTTTGCAAAACGCTTCAATACAAAACGTAAAAAGCCGCAACCATTGCTGCAATTTTTAGACGAAAGTTACCCCGATTTAGATGCCGAAGAAATGCTGTTTTTGTATCAAAAATTAGTAAGTGACAACGAGCTTGAAAAAAGCCAAAGCGATGAAAAAGCGCGCTTTAAAATTGCCGGTCAGTATTTTTCTCTTTATCCCTATAATTCACAGCCGCAAACACCTAGTAAGGCAGATGAGTAATCACCATGACACAAATAAACTTAAACGAGCTTACCCACTTACAAGCAATTAATAAAAAATTAGTGGCGGGTTATCATATTTGCGAACAAGACAACCTAATGTGGCAAGAGCTGGATCAAAACATAGACGCGTACAGCGCGCTATTTAGCGCCCTAGGTAATGAGCTAAAACACGACAGCCGTGGCTTTTATTACTTTAGCAGCGACGAAAGCACACCCAATATGGGCAAAATATCCCGTGCTATTGCGCTCACTATTTATATTTTAATTGAGCACTACGCCAACACCGGCAAAGACCCAATGCGCGCCTTGTTCGACGAAGTAAACGATTTAGAGTTAATGCAAACCTTAGTGCAAATTAACAAACATTTGTTTGATCAACTGGAGATATTTTCGGGTTCAGATCTGCGCAAAGACGTGTACCTGCGCATGGTACGCTTAGGTTTGGCACGCGAAGTAGAAGCAGGCTTTATGCTACAAGCCCCTATCCATCGCTATATAGATGCCTTAATGGAAGTAAACGAAGAAACCTACCTAACAGAGGACGAGGAATGAAAAATTTATACGGACTAAGTAAACTCGCCCTACTCAATACCGCAGGTTACGCAAAGTGTGTGATCCCGCTGGATAAAAGCAGCTCTATTTGCGCGCCCAACAATACGGGTAAAAGCTCAGTAATAAATGCCCTGCAATTTCCGCTTATTAACGATTTACGCCTAACCGAATGGGATGGCCACGATTTAGACGAAACCCGAAAGTTTTATTTTTCGTCAGATCAATCCTACATTTTGCTTGAAGCAAATTTGCCCCATGGCTCAGTAGTGATTGGTGTAGCGGGTTTGGGGAAAATTGCCGGTTATGCGCATCAATATTTTTGCTACCAAGGCAAGCTTGATTTAGAGCAGTACACCCAAGGTAAAACCATTATTAAATACACTAAGCTGTTCAGCCATTTAAAACAGCTTGGTTACAACCCCATAGAGCTAAAAGCGCAAGAACTAAACGCCCTACTCACCGGCGGCGCAACCCCGTTTGACGACGAGATCAACTTAAAAATGATCCCGCTTAATAACGTTCAAGATTCGACTATTTATAAAGAAATATTTCGCCGTATTCTTAACTTACATAAACTCGGTGCCGCCGATGTAAAACGCTTTATGCTACGTGTATTTGAGCGCCACATGTCTAACTCTAAGGTCGACTTTTATGAAGTGTGGCGTCGCTCGTTCGATAAAGTAAACCGCAGTAAACGTGAATTGCACGCCCTTGAATCGATGCAAGAGCCCATAGCGGCGCTTGAGTCGATGCTAGAGAACCAAACCGTTCTAAAAGGTAAATTAGCGGCTTATGCTCCAAAAATTGACCAAGCACTGATTGATTTTGACAACTACCAAGAGTCGCAACTAGAAGAGCTAGCAATAGCACTTGAAAACATAGAACACGAAAAACACGAGTTTGAACAAAAGCAAAGTTTGTACGTACAGCAGTCGCGCGATATAGAGCGCAGGCAAACGCAAATAGAGCAATGGTTTTTAGATTTTAACGCACTTAAAAACGAATTTGAACTGGTTAACAAAGCCACGCTTAAAACGAGCCTTACCCAGTTAAAGCAAGACTACGAGTCGCTTTCACACTCTATTACCAGCGCACAAGGGCAAAGCCTGCATACACTTGACTACCGTATTACCGAAACCCAAAAACAAATTAAGAGCTTAAAGCTACAACTTAAAAACTTGGAGTTTAATTTATTTACCCGCATGCGCGAAGAGCTGTCGTTAAAAGAAGTGGAAGAAATTTCGCGCATTTTAAACCCCGACATGCTCTCGTTTGCAACCACCAGCAATGGCGACATAAGCATTGATGACGAAGACGCATTTAGTGCGTTTTTATCGCACTTAAGCGAAAACGTAAAAGGCGGCGTGCTTAGCTTACCTGGCGCGAGTATTAAGCTTAAAAAGCTCTCCCCTGTACAAATGCAAAGCGGCGAAAATAAAGAGCAGCTAACCGCTCAATTAAGTGCCCTTGAGCATGCTTTAAAAGAGTTTAAGCAACAGCGCGATGTAGCTGCAAATGTGGCCGATAAGCAAAAAGAAAAAGACACCTTGTACGATGAACTAATGAGCGCCGAGGCCGCCCTTAAACGTTTAGAGCAGTTTGACACTATGCTGCAATCGGCTGAAGCACAAACCATGCTAAAAGAGCAGTTGTTAGCTGAGCGCGATCAGGTTGACGACTACCTACAAGACATTCAAAAAAATAGCGGCTCAATTAGCGACAGACGCTCAATTATTAAATCAAAACAGGCGCAAATTAATCGCCAATCAGATCGTCTGCGCCAAGTGAAAAGCGAACGAATTGATCACACGCTTGATTTATACAGCGGCAAAGTTACCCCTTACATGATAGAGGTAACAATAGACTTTGATAATTTAAGCGACCTAGTGCACCACTTTAATAAAGACTGCCAAGAGCTGCGTAACTTTGAGATAAACGTACGCAATACCTATTTGCATATTTATAATGCCGGTATTACCAAGTTTGATAACGAAAACGATGAGTTTAGTAAATATCAAAAACTCATTAGTGCGTTTCATAACATTGATAACGAACGCGATGCCGTTGAGCGTCAAGGCCGTGTGGCCCTAACAGAAGTAGCCGCAACCATTAAAGGCCTACGCGAAGATTTAGACCGCCTGCGCCGCGAAATGAACAGCTTTAATAAAGGCATTAGCCAGCATCGTATTTCGAACCTGCAAGCATTTAAAATTAATGTAATACCGCGCAAAATGTTAGTTGATAGTATAGATACTATAATTAGTACCTCGCATCAGTTTGAGCAAGGGGACACGCTGGATTTACTCAGCCAAGAACCGTATAGCGAAAGCGCAGTAAACGAGGCGAAAGATCATTTAATTAAGCTCGCCTCCGACAAAGCTGGCCTTACCCTCACGGATTTATTTGATATTCGTTTTGAAGTAGTCAATCGCGCAGGCGATACCGAACACTTTGACAAAATAGACTCGGCGGGTTCAAACGGTACGCGAATAACTATTAAGTTATTATGTGGTATGTTGTTTATTCGCTATTTGTTAAGCTCACAAGAACAAAACTTATACCGTATACCTATATACATAGATGAAGCCGCCGACATTGATCCGCAAAATCAAAAGGCAATTATTGAAACCGCGCTTAGCTTTGGCTTCGTCCCTATATTTGCCTCAGTTAAACCGCAAACAAGCTGCGATTATATTGTGCCAATTCGCTCAGTTAAAGACGGTGCACAAAACTGGGTAGACGAAAAAGACTGGATAGAAGTTGAACATTAAGTAATTAATCAATGGTTCAGCTATAACAGCTAAACTGTTGTTAAGCGCTTAAATATCACACTGCCTAACAATGTGTGTTATTTTATAAAAAAGATTAGGAGTAAACTGTATGAAAAATATTTTTATTGTAGCCGCACTTGCGTTTTTAACTGCTTGTACGCAAACCGCAGATTGGGATTACGACAAGTCAGCAAACTTTGCTAACTATAAAACGTTTGCGTGGGTAGAAAATGCAGATTTAACAAAAGACACCAATAATTATCAAATTAATGCGTTAATGGAAAAACGTGTACGCAGCGCAATAAGCAGTGAGCTTAATCAAAAAATGGGCATGAGCTTAGCCGATCCTGCTCAAGCAGACGTGCTGGTAAACTACCATGCATCGGTAGATAAAGAGCTAGACGTAAGTTCTTTTAATATTGGCTACGGCGCTCGTTGGAGCTCGTGGGGTTTAGGGTATCAAAACGATATATCTGCTCGTGAATACGAAGTAGGTACTTTAGTTATTGATATTATTGACCGTGAATCAAACCAGTTAGTATGGCGCGGCGCTGAAGATGGTCGATTAAAGAAAAACCAATCTCCTGAGCAACGTGAGCTGTCGGTTAGAAAAACAGTCGCTAAAATTTTAAATAACTTCCCGCCACAAAAGTAGCGGCAGGTTTTAAAGCACATAAAAAGCTCACAATTTGTGAGCTTTTTTGTGGCTGATTATTTTTTATTAAATCTTTTGTTGTAGCCACAGAGCTTACTGATGAGAGAAACAGTTGCTCTTAGCATAATTGATATAGCAGACTTTAACTTTATTTCGATTTATATTTATGTAATAACTCAGGTGGGATATGACAATAGTCATCGGGAAAATTAGTTAACCGGTCTTGGTGCTCTGCATCGCTGGGAACATAATTGGTTAGCAACTGAACTTGTACCACTATTTTATCTGCATCAGCGCGTTGATTTATATAGTCGTTTGCAATTGTTAAGTGACATTGCTGTTTACTATAAATAGCACTACGGTATTTTAAACCAACATCGTTACCCTGCTTATTAACACTGTAAGGGTCAATAATCTCAAAAAAGTATTCAATCAGTTTATAGAGTGTCACGGCTGTTATATCAAAGGTTACTTTCACGCACTCGGCATAACCGTCGTATTCACCTTGTGTATTATTATTTGTGCCATTAGCTCGCCCAGCCTCAGTGGTAACAACGCCGGGTAAGTACTTAATAAACTCTTGTACCCCCCAAAGGCAGCCTCCGGCAAAGTAAATACTTTCTAGATGCGAATTTTCGCTTGTTTGTACTGTGCTCATAAAATCAATTACCCTACTTTACGAATGATTATCAAATGCAATTTTTTAAGATTAATATACAATACCAAGCCAAATTACAATTATTTGACTACTTTATCACGCCTTAACAGGCGTGTTTCGGATTTAATTATTAGCACAATTACATATACAAAAATGAGAAAAACATGAATCGTGCCCCGCGCCTTATATTACCCGTATTATTACCTACATTGCTATGCAGTGTTACTAGCTTTGCCTACGCTGAAGTGCAAACTAAAAATGCCACTGCAATAGAGCAAATAACGGTTGAAGCCTCCCCTACTGCAAATAAAGAACCCGTGGGCACTTTCGACTCACCGGTTTCTAATTTAGAGTATGATCCGCGTGTTGATGTGCAATCGCGTAATATGGCCGAAGCACAAGCAGATGTAACCATTCGTGGTGGTATTTTCGAAAATACTGGTTTTAGGGTTGGCAGCGCCACTTTGTTCGATCCGCAGTCGGGACATTATTTTGCCGAAATTCCTATAGCGCCGCAAATGCTGCGCGGCCCAGCTATATTCACCGCAGCAGATAATGCACTTTATGGCGTTAACAGTTCAGTTGGTACAGTATCGTTTGCTTGGAAGCCAATTAGTACAGGTGGTAGCGTATCACTTGGGGTTGGTAGCAATGATTTTAATTTACAAAGCCTGCATGCGGGCGTGAATATACCATTGGATGGTATTACCGATTGGCAGCTGGGTGTGGAAGGCGAGTTTTCTCACTCACAAAGTGATGGCTCTATTGATTATGGCGATCATGACTTTACCCGCGCCTCAAGCCGTGTTCAATTAGTGGGGCCAGACTCACAAACCGATCTGTTTTTTGGCTCTCAAGAAAAGTTTTTTGGTTGGCCAAATTTGTATACTCCTTTTGGGGTTAACGAAACTGAAGATCTTAAAACTCAGCTATTTATGCTCAACCATAAGCAAAACTATAGCGCCGAGAGCTCGTTTGAAGTATCTACATATTATCGTAAACACGAGGATCACTATGTGTATTCTCGTGAAAACCCAATGTCGTTCGAAGCGTTTCATCAAACCGACGTTAAATCACTAGCACTTTCAGGGCGCCATGCGCACAGCACGTCTTTTGCTCTCAATTATTCTGCGCAATTTATTAATGATTCGATTGAATCGACCACGCTTGAAAATAATTTTACCTCACGTAATTATTATAAAGTAAGTGTGCTGCCAGAGTACCAAATGGCACTTGAGAGCGATCAACACCTTACTATTCGCCTTGGTGCGGCTTTTGACGATACCAATCGTGACGATTCTGAAATTTCACTTATTGGTGATATAACTTTAAATACACAAAATAGCGACGGCACTGAGCGCACTGTTTATTTATCGTATGCACAGGCAAGCCAAGTAGCAGGCTATACCGCAATTGGCGGCAGTGACACTGGCGGTTTGTTTAGAAGTAACTATAACCTTGAGCGCGAAAGTACTAAAAACCTCGAGCTGGGCTTATTATTAGAACGACAAAGTTGGCGTTTTAATTCTGCTGTTTTTTATCGTCAAGATGATAACTTAACCGATTGGACTTATAGTTTTGATGCCACTTCTGCCCGCTTTGCCAATCCGGTAGATATTAATACCTCGGGGGTTGAGTTTCTTGCAACTAAGCATTTTGATAACGCAGAAATTATTGCCAGTTATAGCTTTTTAAAAAAATCAGAGAATTATGGCGCAGCCGATATAGATGCCAGCTTTTACGCATTAAACTACCCAGACCATAGGCTAACCCTTGCGGCTATTTGGAACCCAACAGATATTTTAGAGTTTCGTATAGATAACGAGTGGCGCAAACAACATGAAAATACGCTGCGCAGTGGCGATGATGATGCGTTATTTACTCATTTAACCTTAAAAATAATGCCGCCGCAGATTAAAAACTTATTTATTACATTGGCCGCAGATAACCTGTGGAATGAATCGTTTCAAGAGATCCCGGGCACTCCTGGACGGGGCGAGCAATATACGCTAAGCGCAACGTATAGTTGGTAGCGCACTACACAAGCAAGCTTATTATTTACCAGGTGGTTGTAGATGATAGGCTTGCTCAGGTCAACTCCTCAAGCTCAGTAATAAGCGCTAAAGCCTGCGCATTAGTTGTACCGCATACATCTAATGTGGCGCTAAAATTGCTGCATACTTTTGGCCGACTGGCGTCGCCAAATAACTTACATAAATTACGCTCATCTAGCTGAATACAGCGCTCTCCGGCCTTTTTACCGTTTGGCATTCCTGGTATGGGCGAGCTAATACTTGGCGCAATACAACATGCCCCACAGCCTAACCGACACGCCATAGGCTGTGTTTTCATAATAACCTCTGTTTAAATGCATTTGCTTATTAGTAATCTAGTTGATGCTACACACACGATATTAACGCTTAGCGTTTTGTAAAATTAAAGTCCAGCCTAGCTCACTAAAACATTGATTTTTTAACGGGCTAATATTTTAACACGAATTACGATAAATAATGGCGCTACTCATTTAATTAAAACTTTGCAGCAACCCGTTACATCAAACAATTAAGGCACATACTAATAACACAACACACTTAGTGACATAGCAGCGACTATGTTATTATATTGGCTAATTATTTCGTTAAAAACTTCATTATTATATTGCCCATGCCAAATATTGCTACTTGCTTTACGCCATTTTCAGCGCCTGTAAATCACATGGCGCTACCTGATAAATTTACTTTTCCTTTTTACTATGAGCCTAAAGCAATTGCTGTAGCAGCAACCGAGCAGTTGCAACAACAGCTCGAAACACAGTTAGAGTACTTGGCAAACTCAGCTAATAATGAAGAGTCGGGTAAAATGTTTGGCGTACTAGTGGTGCAAAATAATCAGCAACAGCTTGGTTATTTAGCCGCTTACTCGGGGCAACTTGAGGGCGTAAGCAGTAAAATTAACTTTGTACCTGCCGTGGCCGATATGCAGCTACACGATGCTGAGTATTTAGCACAAAGCAGCATTATTAATAATATTAACGCCCAAATTGAGCAGCTAGAAAATAGTGAGCAATTTAGCACTCTTAATAACGCATTTAACCAAGCCAATGCCACTTATCAGCAGCAGTTAGAAGCGCAGCAAGCGTTAATGCAAGTTAGCCGCCGAATGCGTAAACAACAACGCACTGATGCAAGCACTCAGTTATCCCCAACTGACTTTGAGCAGCTAAAAATTCAGTTAGCTGGGCAAAGTATTGTCGAAAAAAAGCAACTGCAAGCACTAAAGCAGCAATGGCAAAGTAAACTCGACACCCTGCAGCAAGCTCTAAATAATATTACTGATGAAATTGCACACTTAAAAAAACGTCGTAAAACACTTTCTAAAAGCTTACAAAAAAAGCTGTTTGCGCAATACCAATTTTTAAATGCTAATAACGAAACTAAAGATCTAAACGCTATTTTTGCATCCTTGCCTGAGCATACGCCACCAGCAGGCGCAGGAGATTGCGCCGCGCCTAAGTTATTGCAATATGCGTATCAACATAATTTAAAACCTTTAGCTTTGGCAGAATTTTGGTGGGGCGCTGCGCCTAAATCAGCTATTAGGCATCATAAACATTACTACCCGTCTTGTTATAGTAAATGCCAACCCATTTTAGGGCATATGCTCAAAGGCTTACATGTAGAAGAAAATCCATTATTGATCAACCCTGCTATTGGTAAAGATTTAACTATTATTTACCAAGATCACGATATATTAGTGATTAATAAACCAGCTGAATTTTTGTCCGTTCCTGGGGTTAATATTGAAGACTCGGTTTATTTGCGCATTAAAACACAATTTCCACATGCTACCGGCCCGCTCATTGTGCATCGCTTAGATATGTCAACATCAGGGTTATTAATTATTGCACTCAATAAAAGAGCGCATAAAGCCCTGCAAAAACAGTTTATAGAGCGTACCATAGAAAAACGTTACGTTGCTTTAGTTGCCGGAAATGTAGTTCAAAACAGTGGCACAATTGATTTACCTCTGCGCTTAGATTTTGA
The DNA here is from genome assembly GCF_002332205.1 of Pseudoalteromonas sp. JB197. Taxonomy (NCBI): domain Bacteria; kingdom Pseudomonadati; phylum Pseudomonadota; class Gammaproteobacteria; order Alteromonadales; family Pseudoalteromonadaceae; genus Pseudoalteromonas; species Pseudoalteromonas sp. JB197. The sequence continues at coordinate 1,005,798 of NZ_NRGZ01000001.1, read as the reverse complement.
TGACAAACCGCGCCAATTAGTGTGTTATCAACACGGTAAAGCATCCCTTACTACTTGGCAGGTGTTAGAGCGAAAAGATAATATTACCCGTTTGCACCTTTACCCTAAAACGGGGCGTACGCACCAGCTAAGAGTACATTGCGCGCACAAGTTAGGCTTAAATATGCCCATAGTTGGTGATGATCACTACGGTGAAAAAGCTAATAGATTACATTTACATGCCGAGTACTTATCGTTTTGCCACCCGATTAATCATCAGCAGTTAGAGTTTGAAGTAGCGCCCGACTTTTAAAAATGGTCGAGCCTAGGCCCATTGACTTCTTATTGTTTAAATTTGCTCTCAGGGTGTTTTGTTTAAACGCCTTGGGAGAATACCTGCAGCGTAATTTCTTTCACCACAGGTGCTACCGATAAAACCAGTAACGCCGACATAGTATAATTAAAGTAGCGTCTATAACGTTCAGACTTTAATACTTGCTTTAATAATGTACCAAAAAACAACCATACTCCTGCACACGGAAAAGCAACCAACAAAAACGTCAGCGCTAATGTAAAACTTTGCCCGTAATAACCTGCGCCAACTGTTGTAAACGCCGCAATAGCACCAGTGGCTACAACCCATGCTTTACCATTTACCCACTGAAATAGTGCTCCTTTTATAAAAGTAAGCGGCTTGGTTTGACTGTTTGTTGAGTTTACACTGCCAGATTTAGCAATAAGCCATGCTAAATACAGCAAGTACAGTGTTCCTAAGCACTTAATAATTAAATGCAAATTAGGGAACAACGCAAATAATTGCCCAAAGCCTAAGCCTATCAGTAGTATCATTAAGGCAAAACCAATACAGATCCCCGTAAGTAAAGGTAGGCTTTTTCGCACGCCAAAATTTACCCCTGAGGTCATAAGCATGATGTTATTTGGCCCAGGAGTGACCGAAGCTGATACAGCAAAAAATACGGTTGCAACTAAATAATCCATAAGCACACCTTATTAAAAGTCCTTTATTTAAATTTAACTGCCCGACTTAATATTTACCACCTTAAGCTAAAGCCTTATATTTATACCCTACACTTAAAATTATCAAGCGTAAATAAATGGCTAGTCCAATACACTTTTATCAATAATACCTTTGGCAATTAACTGTTTTATAATTGTGCGGCATTTTTCACGGCACACATCGCGCAGTAAACGCACCGCGGGAGTAATTGACTGCCTGCTTGGGCAAATAAGCCATAACTCACCGCTAACATGTTGATAATTTGGCATCACCGTAACCACCCTATCGGCCAGTAAATCATCTGCTATATCGAGCGCTGACTTAACCGCCAGCCCCTTACCGGCAACGCACCAGCGCCTAACTAAATCGCCATCGTTAGAGGCACGCTTACCTTGCATTTTAACTTTAAACTTACTTTGCCCGTCGGTAAATTCCCAGCTGTTATTTATAATGTCTTGTAGTTGATAAAACATGCCCTGATGACGATTCAATTCCTCTGGGTGATTGGGGCTACCATGTGCTATTAAGTATTCTTTAGTGGCGCAAAGGAGCCGTGGTACGTTACAAATTTTAAAACCATACATATTAGTATCGCTTGGAGATCCATAACGCAGCGCTATATCGACCGAATCACGATAAAAATCAACGTTACTGTCGCTTATATGCGTTCTTAAACTGAGTTTAGGATAATTATCCATAAGCTCATCAATCCAGGGGATCACTAAATTACGCCCAAAATCTGATGACAGTGCAACGCGCAGCTCTCCCTCAATTTCATCATGTTCGCCTTTGAGGTTTTGTTTTGCTTGCTCTAGCACTGCAAGTGCTTGCTCACACTGAGGAATGTAACGCTCACCCGCTGCCGAAAGGCGTAAGTGGCGTGTTGTTCTTATAAACAGCTCACTGCCAAGGGCTAACTCTACACGTTTAATGGCAGCACTCGCGGTTGCGGTGCGCATATCGCATTTTGCTGCGGCTAAAGTAATGCTTCTAAATTCTGCAACTTTTAAAATAAGTTTAAGATCGTCTATCTGCATATTATCTATTTTTATTTGATAATGTTTCAATTATTATGCTGTTTATTTTTCACAAAGCAAAGCGTATATTAGCTGCCATTCGCACTAAGCACTTATTACTCTAACCAATCGTTAATTTTTATCTGTTAAATATGATTGTTTTAAAGTTAAATTTACCCGGAGAAAACCATGACTCACCCTATTATTAGCGATTTAGAAAAACGCCACACGGCCAAACATTATGATGCAGCTAAACGTATTAGCGATCACGACCTTAACGTAATTTATGAAGCTATGCGTTTATCGCCTTCATCAATTAACTCACAACCGTGGAAGTTTATTGTTATTGAGTCTGATCAAGCTAAGCAACGTTTTCATGACAGCTTTGCAAATATGTTTCAGTTTAATCAAAAGCACGCAAAAACAGCATCGCATATTGTGCTTTTTGCTCACAAAACTAACTATACCCGTGATGATTACGCACACGTTATAGACACAGATATTAAAAATGGTCGCACGCAAAGCGAAAACCGTGAACAAGCTTTTGGCGCGTTTGCGTTTGTAGATATGAATACCGATGAGCAAGGCAATAATGCAACTTGGACTAAAGCGCAAACTTACATTGCACTTGGTAATACCATGCACGCAGCAGCTCGTTTAGGCATTGACTCAACCCCAATGGAAGGCGTAGATGCGCAGTTACTTGGTGAAATTTTTGCGAAAGAATTAGATGGTTACGTATGTGATGTCGCATTAGCGCTGGGCTATCACGATAGCGCTGAGGACTATAATGCTAAGTTACCTAAATCGCGTTTAGACGCTGAGCAAGTAATTCAGGTTTTATAATCGCGTTTATCGCCCGTTTTTAATAATTTAAATCCCTGTTTAATTAAATTAAACAGGGATTTTTTATTGCAGTTAACTTACTTTTTGTTGTGCAATTTGAATGTACTGCACTAAATCCTCTATCGATACCACTGGCATATTATGCTTATTTGCATAACCGCTCACCTCAGGTAAACGCGCCATTGAGCCATCGGGGTTAGTAAGCTCGCAAATAACGCCAAACGGCTTTAAACCCGCAAGTTGCATTAAATCTACAGATGCTTCGGTATGACCACGGCGTACCAGTACTCCACCCGTTTTAGCTTTTAAGCCAAATACATGCCCTGGGCGCGATAAATCCTCAGGTTTAGCATTGTCGGCTGTGGCGGCTTTAATCGTTGTAACTCTATCGGCTGCAGAAACGCCAGTAGTTACGCCCTCTTTGGCCTCAATGGTTATGGTGTAAGCGGTATTGTTTTGACTGGTGTTATGAGTAACCATTTGCGGTAGGTCGAGCTGTTTTATGCGCTCCTCCCCCATGCATAAACACACAATGCCGCTGCCTTCGCGGATCATCTCAGCCATTTGGGCGGTGGTTAAATGCTCGGCTGAAAATACAAAGTCACCTTCGTTTTCACGGTTTTCGTCATCAACAACCAATACGCCTTGGCCTTGCTGTAGTGCGGTAATGGCATTTTCGACGCGCGTTAACGGCTCGCCAAATTGAGTAAGTAGAGACTGAATCATCATTATATTCCTGATTAAAAATAAATAGATTCAGGACACTGAAAGGATCGATAAAATAAACTCTAAAAGCATTAAAGTATAAGTACCAACAATAACTTAAATTAAAAAACATAAATAGCACACAGCCAAAAACCACGCACTATTAACGCTATATTAAGCCATATTCTCTTTCATCCGGACTGTAACCGTCGGCTCTGGCATCTCACCAGATCTGCTGACCTTTAATATTATATAAAACAACAAAGCGCTCGCGGGCTTATTTAAACACTACAAATGTAATTAAAATAGTGAATTAAACATACCGCCGGTGGGGAATTTCGCCCCGCCCTGAGAATGTACTTAAATAACGAATTATAAAAGCCAGCTTATTATACCCCTGTACCGGCACGTTATTCAAAGCCAATTAAGAGAGCGACGTATTTAATGACGCTTTTATTACTCTGCCTTCGTTTATATCGGCAATTAATGTGCAATTAGCACCGTTAATTAAATTTAAGTTAGGTGCAATATGGCCTATATCTGCATCTATAATAACCGGAAACATACAGCCCCCAAGCGCTACATTTAATGCGTGGCGATAGTCAAATTCGGGGTTTTTGCCTTGTGTAATTTCACTGCGGCCGATAATTATGCCGTTAATGTCGTCAAATATACCAGCTAGTTTTAACGACAGTAAAAATCGCGCTACAGTAGTGGGGGTTAACTCTGAATTTTCTAAGTATAAAATTAGCCCTTCGGGCGCGCTGTGCTTTTTAAATTCATGCAGGTCTAAAAATGGTGAATCGAGTAATAAACCCACGGTATCTAGGCAGCCTCCAAATAAACGCCCCGACATTTCGATAGTACGCTGATCAAAGTAATTTAAGCATTGCCACTGAGTCGTCTCGGTATAATTAAATAAAGCTTCTGGGTGCTGTGCATAATCGGGGGCTACTTTTTGATAATGTGTTGATGGTGCCTGTGTAAACTCACTATTTGCTGCATAACTTAGGGTTTCAAATATTTGTAAGCAATACGGGCTTTTTTCGTTTGGGTGCAATTGCATTAAATTGGCACTATGCAGCGTTGCCCATTGGCATTTAGCAGTGAGTGCACAGGCCACAGTACTCACATCTGAAAACCCCACAAGCCATTTGGGTTTAGCCTGTTTAATAGCATTAAAATCAAGTTGCGGCAGTATTTCCATCGCAAGTTCGCCACCAAAGGGAGGCATAATTGCATCAATACTATCGTCAACTAAAAAGCCCATTAACTGCTCTGCATGGGCTTTGGTAGCTAATTCTGCTGTTGCTTCGCTGCGCCGTAAAAACGCCCCCTCAATTACTTCATAGCCACGCTGTTTTAAACCGTTTATTACACTCTCTAAACGAGCATGATATTTAGCCGCGATCCCTTCTGAAAGCGAACACACCGCAATTTTAGAACCTACTTTTAAAGGTGCCGGGTAAAGTATATTAGCCATTATTTATCCTTATTTGAGAGGACGTTAAACCGTATTGTTCCATATCAGCATAGATCAAATTGATGGCAGATGAATAACCTAAAGAAATTTTAGTTAAAAGTAATTGGTAGAGGGGGAAATGTGCAAGAATAAATTCAAACTAAGTTTTGCGCTAATTACTGAGTGTTAAGTGATTAGCGCAAAACATATAAACCTAAAATTTTTGATTTAACCAATTTCTAAAAAATAGTTAACTACGGTAAAGTAAATCCACATCCCCGATATATCAACAATTGATGCCAATACAGGGCTCACTAATACCGCGGGGTCTAGCTTAAGTGCCCGCGCTAAAATAGGTAATAACCCCCCTAGCGTAGTAGAAATAGTTACCTGAATAAACAATGCCACTGCGATGGCCATCGCAATTATATTTAAATCGAACCCACCGGCAGATTTAACATCGCTAAAAAATAAGATGCGAATAACCATTACGCCCGCCACCGCTAACGCAAGACACACTGCAATTTGGCTTTCTTTAAGAAACACAGCAAACCATTGTCTTTTTTTCAGCTCGCCTGTTGCTAACGCCCGTATTACCAAAGTAGCCGCTTGTGAGCCTGTGTTACCGCCCGCAGCCGCAATAACCGGCATGTACACTGCCAACAATACTAACTGGCTTAATGTGTCTTCGTATTGAGTAATAATTAACCCAGACACTATACCTAATAACGCTAATACTATGATCCAGCCAATACGCTGCTGCACATGCCCCAGTGCCGAGGTATTTAAATAACTTTGCGCTGTTTCAACTTCTGAGTGAATAAAACCCAACTGATGCGCATAGTGTCGAGCGAGTTTGTCGTAACCGTCTTTTTCTAAACGACTTATTAAGTCTTGTACATAAGTAATTGAACAGTGCTGTAAAATAGCAACCGCTTCTTCAACATCCATTATTGTTAATAAGTGCACTTGTTTATTATAGCTGTGCGCTAAAAACACTTTTCTAGCCGCCCCTATTTCTGCTTGAGAAAAGTGTGGGTTATTTTCTACGTAGTTTTTGCTCATTACCGTCATGGCGAATCTCCCGATTGGCTAATGCTAGGCTAATTGTATTTTATTTAAATTAATAACATGGCGTTCAAACAGTTAAAACTACTGCTTAGCTAATAGCCATTAATTAGGAGTAAAACACATTAGCATAAGGTAACGACCATCAAATAATGAAACTATATGACTGATTAAAATACCAGCGTACTAGTAACTATAATCAGCACTTTAATAAGGCTAATTTCATTATTTATATCTAGGTGTCTGAGAGAAGAAAAATAGGAAAGAATAAAATTACTCTACCGCTTAGGTAGATTTATAGAAGATAAATACCAATACGGGTTATTTTTCTGCCCTCAATCTAGAGGGATGGTCGGTATCGTTCATAAATATCTCCGAGTAAACTGCTTAATTTGCAGCCTGTATATGGTAACAAAGTAAAATTTTTAAGGCCAATTTATAAGGGCTGTTTTAACACTTTTAAACACTTTAAAACAAAAAAGCCAGTGTATTAATACACTGGCTTTTATTTACACGTAAAGTGAGTTATTAAATATACTCAACCTCGATGATTTCGTATTCAACGGTGCCTTTAGGGGTTTCAATGTTCACAGCATCATCTGCTTGCTTACCAATTAAACCTCGTGCGATCGGTGAATTAACCGAAATACGATTATCTTTAATACTTGCTTCGTCATCACCAACAATCTGGTATTTAACTTCAACATCAGTTTCAACGTTGACAATAGTAACTGTTGTACCAAAAATAACTTTGCCGGTATTAGGCATTTTAGTTACATCAATTATTTGTACATTTGAAAGCTTAGCTTCAATTTCTTGAATTCGGCCTTCACAAAAACCCTGTTGCTCACGCGCAGCGTGATACTCAGCATTCTCTTTTAAGTCACCATGCTCTCGTGCAACTGCAATATCGCTGACGATTTTAGGACGGGTAACTGTTTTTAATTCGGTAAGTTCTTTGCGCAGTAAATCTGCACCACGAACTGTCATCGGAATTGTTTGCATACTTTTTCTCACTTAATCCCAAGGCCGCAATTTAACGGCCTTGGCACATTTCCTTAGTTCAATCGCAGGTGTAGTTCTTGAACTGACGTCACCTTCCCACGGTCATCTGCTTGGTTTGCTGTACAGTTTGCAAACGCCGCATTTAAGGTCGTAGTATAGTTGGTTTTGTGCTGTAAAGCACCACGACGTAACACCTTCGAATCTTCAATCGCTTGGCGACCTTCTGTGGTATTAACAATATAGCTATACTCGCCACTTTTGATTCTATCAAGAATGTGCGGGCGCCCTTCAAATACTTTATTTACACGGCGAACCGCAATGTCAGCATTTTCAAGTGCAGCAGCTGTACCACCTGTTGCATCTATTTCAAAACCAAGGTCTGTCATGATTTTAGCTAGTTCAACAATACGTGGCTTATCGCTATCACGCACGGATAATAGCGCGCGACCACCGCGTGGTAAAGTATTGCTTGCACCTAATTGTGCTTTTGCAAACGCTTCGGCGAAAGTATCACCAACACCCATCACTTCACCGGTTGAACGCATCTCAGGGCCACGGATTGGATCCACACCTTGAAACTTAGCAAATGGTAAAACAACTTCTTTTACGCTGTAATATGGAGGAATAACTTCTTTAGTTATACCTTGGCTTGCCAAAGACTGACCCGCCATACAACGTGCAGCTACTTTTGCAAGTGCAACACCGGTTGCTTTTGATACAAACGGTACGGTACGTGCAGCACGTGGGTTAACTTCAATTAAATACACTAAGCCATCTTTTACAGCAAACTGAGTATTCATTAAACCAACAACACCAAGTTCAAGTGCCATATCAGTAACTTGCTTGCGCATTACATCTTGTACTTCTTGCGATAGCGTGTGAGCCGGTAATGAACATGCTGAGTCACCTGAGTGAACACCCGCTTGCTCTATGTGCTCCATAATACCGCCAATAATTACTTGCTCGCCGTCGCAAATTGCGTCAACGTCAACTTCAATCGCGTTATCTAAAAAGCGGTCTAGTAATACTGGTGCTTCGTTTGAGGCTTGTACTGCTTCGGTCATGTAGCGACGTAAGTCTTGCTCGTCGTATACAATTTCCATGGCGCGACCACCTAGTACATACGATGGACGTACTACTAATGGAAAGCCAATTTCAACTGATTTTAAAATTGCTTCTTCAGTTGATGTTACCGTAGCGTTTTCTGGTTGCAGTAGATTTAAACGCTCGACTAATTGTTGAAAACGTTCGCGGTCTTCTGCACGGTCTATTGCATCTGGCGATGTACCAATAACTGGCACGCCATTCGCTTCAAGTTCACGCGCTAATTTAAGCGGTGTTTGACCACCGTACTGCACAATTACACCCACTGGCTTTTCAACACGTACAATTTCTAGTACGTCTTCAAGGGTAATTGGTTCAAAGTATAAACGATCTGAGGTGTCGTAATCGGTAGATACCGTTTCAGGGTTACAGTTAACCATAATGGTTTCATAACCGTCTTCACGCAGTGCAAGCGAAGCGTGTACACAACAGTAATCAAACTCAATGCCTTGACCAATGCGGTTAGGACCGCCACCAATCACCATGATTTTGTCACGGGTTGTTGGGTTGGCTTCACACTCTTCATCGTAAGTTGAGTACATGTAAGCTGTGTCTGAACTAAACTCTGCAGCACAGGTATCAACACGCTTGTATACTGGTAGAATGTTTAGTAAATGACGCTTTTTACGAATTTCAGCTTCTGATACGCCTGCAATTTCTGCAATACGTGGGTCAGCAAAACCTTTACGCTTTAACTTGCGTAGGAAGTCGGCATTTAAGCCTGCCATGCCTACGTCGCTAATTTTTGCTTCGTCTTTTAAAATGTCTTCTATTTGTACTAAGAACCAGCGGTTAATTTTTGTCAGCTCGTAAACATCCTCAACGCTCATACCATGGCGCATTGCATCGGCAATATACCAAATACGCTCTGCACCTGGCTCGCGTAGTTCACGAATGATAATTTCTTTTGCTTTAGGGTCGTCAAGCGCCACAATTGGGTTAAAACCAGTTGCACCCACTTCAAGGCCACGTAATGCTTTTTGTAATGACTCTTGTTGGTTACGACCAATCGCCATTACTTCGCCTACTGATTTCATTTGCGTGGTTAAACGGTCGTTCGCACCGGCAAATTTTTCAAAGTTAAAGCGAGGTATTTTTGTAACTACATAGTCAATTGCCGGCTCAAACGACGCGGGTGTTTTACCGCCAGTAATATCATTTTGTAGCTCGTCAAGTGTGTAGCCTACGGCTAATTTTGCAGCAATTTTAGCAATTGGGAAACCCGTTGCTTTTGACGCTAATGCTGATGAGCGTGATACGCGTGGGTTCATCTCGATGATAACCATACGGCCATCTTCAGGATTAATACCGAACTGTACGTTAGAACCGCCTGTTTCAACACCAATTTCACGTAATACCGCCATAGAGGCGTTACGCATAATTTGGTATTCTTTGTCGGTTAATGTTTGCGCTGGTGCAACGGTGATCGAATCACCCGTGTGCACACCCATAGGGTCAAAGTTTTCAATGGTACAAACAATAATACAGTTGTCGTTTTTATCACGTACAACTTCTGTTTCGTATTCTTTCCAACCAATCAGTGATTCATCAATTAGCAATTCGTTCGTTGGCGATAAGTCTAAGCCACGCTCACAAATTTCTTCAAACTCTTCTAAGTTATACGCTACACCACCACCGGTGCCGCCCATAGTAAAAGAAGGCCTGATAATACACGGTAAGCCAATGCGAGTAATGATGTCTCTAGCTTCATCCATTGAATGAGCAATTTCAGCACGTGGGCATTCTAAACCAATGTTTTTCATTGCTGTATCGAAACGTTCGCGGTTTTCTGCTTTGTCGATTGCATCTGCTGTTGCGCCAATTAACTCAACGCCGTGCTTAGCCAATACGCCGTGCTTGTCTAATTCAAGCGCACAGTTTAATGCTGTTTGCCCACCCATAGTCGGTAGGATTGCATCTGGCTTTTCTTTTTCGATAATTTTTTCTACAACTTCCCAGTGAATTGGTTCGATGTACGTCGCATCTGCCATATCAGGGTCAGTCATAATTGTTGCTGGGTTTGAGTTAACTAATATAACTCGATAGCCTTCTTCTCTCAGTGCTTTACACGCTTGTGCACCAGAGTAGTCAAATTCACAAGCCTGACCAATAACAATTGGGCCTGCGCCTAAGATAAGAATGCTTTTTATGTCGGTACGTTTTGGCATTATTACTCCGGTTAAATTAGTGTTTACGCGCTTGCATCAAATCGATGAAGTGATCAAATAATGGGGCGGCATCGTGCGGGCCTGGGCTTGCTTCAGGGTGACCTTGGAAGCTAAACGCTGGCTTATCTGTACGATGAATACCTTGCAAAGTACCGTCAAATAACGATGTGTGCGTAGCACGCAGGTTATCAGGTAGCGTAGTTTCATCGGCAGCAAAACCATGGTTTTGTGCGGTGATCATCACTACATCACGTTCTAAATCTTTAACTGGGTGGTTGGCACCATGATGGCCAAACTTCATTTTGACTGTTTTAGCACCTGAGGCAAGCGCTAATAATTGATGGCCTAAACAAATACCAAAAATAGGGATTTCGGTTTCTAAAAGGGTTTTAATTGCATCAATGGCATAAGTACACGGTGCTGGATCGCCCGGGCCATTAGATAAAAAGATACCATCTGGGTTTAATGCTAGTACGTCAGCGGCAGAGGTTTGCGCTGGTACTACAGTCAATTTACAACCACGATCTACAAGCATACGTAAAATATTACGCTTAACACCGAAGTCGTAGGCAACAACATGAAACTTTTCATCAGCCGCGTTTAAGGTTTTAAAACCTTCGCCTAATGTCCAGCTTGATTCGCGCCACTCAAACATTTCCTTGGTTGAGACTACTTTTGCTAAATCCATACCTTTTAAGCCTGGGAAGGCTTGCGCGGCTTGAAGCGCTTTGTTTTCGTCTAATTCGTCACCGGCTATAATACACCCGTTTTGAGCGCCTTTATCACGCAAAATACGCGTTAGCTTTCTGGTGTCGATGTCCGCAATACCTAAAATATTACGTTGTTTTAAGTAATCATCTAACGATTGCTCGCTACGAAAATTACTTGCTAGCAGTGGCAAATCACGGATCACTAGGCCTTTGGCCCATATTTGATTCGCTTCTTCGTCTTCGCTATTAGTACCCGTATTACCTATATGTGGGTACGTCAAAGTTACGATTTGTTCCGCGTATGATGGGTCAGTCAAAATTTCTTGATAACCAGTCATAGACGTATTGAATACTACTTCACCTACTGACATGCCGTCAGCGCCGATTGCAGTACCGCGAAACACTGTGCCGTCTTCTAGGACTAACAGAGCGGATTTAGTCAAATTAACCTCCTAACAGTAAAAAACGAGGCTAAGCAAAATGCTTAACGCCCCGCCAATACCCAGGCGATTGTTAAAGCGAGTTTTTGTGGATAAAGTTATTTTATAAACAGTGTTAAATGACGCCGATAACGAGCTTTAAACCTTAATCATTTTTTCTTGCCTTAAAACGACTTTATTCCCACTGAACCCTGCTTTTTTCAAGCCACTTGGGTATAATTGGAAACACGCGATTATTAATTTTTGGCAAATTGGCTGCATTTTACATTAAGTTTTCTTTTAGATCTAACGCTATTTAGTAAATTATAATAAATAACTGTTTGTACCTTTATTCAGACCCAAACAGCCGAAAGAACAAGTTAACTACTTCAAATCTAGCACATCTTGCATATCATAAAGTCCTGCGGGTTTATTTATTAACCAGCCTGCAGCTCTTATAGCCCCTAATGCAAAGGTCATTCTTGAGCTTGCTTTATGGGTTAATTCGAGTCTTTCGCCCATTGTTGCGAAGTATGCGGTGTGTTCACCTACTATGTCGCCGCCTCTGAGCACCGAGTAACCAATTTCATTTTGCGACTTAGCCTGCTCAACTTTGCTGCGGTCGTATACGGCAACTTTGTCGTGATCCCAGCCTTTTGCATCTGCAATGGCTTCGCCAATGGCCAGCGCAGTACCCGACGGCGCATCTATTTTATGGCGATGATGCGCTTCAAAAATTTCAATATCCATATCATCGCCAAACTTTGTAGCGGCTGTTTGCACTAAATTAAGTAATACATTTACCCCCACACTGTAATTGCGCGCAAATACGATAGGAATATGGTCTGCAGCCTCGTGTAGCAATGTCATATCGGCTTCGTTTAGCCCGGTGGTACCAATTACCATAGGGACACCTTGCTTAACCGCTGTTTGTAAATGCGTGCGCATGCCGGCTGGCAAAGTAAAATCAATTAATACATCAACATTCGTAATATTAGCTTCATCGCTAAAGGTTACTGTTTTATCTGCAGCACTGTTGAGTTGATTAACATTAATGCCTAATAACGGTGAACTACTGCGCACATAAGCGGCCGCAAGTTCACTATGCTCTTTTATACTTGCTGCTTCTAATAAGGCTGAGCCCATTCTGCCGTTGGCACCAAAAACACCGATTTTATTTTTTGTCATTACCTTACCTAATATTTTAATTTGCAGCACCTTGTGGCTCGCGCGAAGATACTATTGGTCAATTAACACTATTTACTAGGCTAGATATTACCTAAATAGCATGTAATAGTCAGGTCACACTTTTAACTTAAGTAATAATACCAGTTTACTTTAGCCATCTATACATTTAAACTTCTTTTCAGCGTCGATTTGGTCTTTGGCTTGCGGGCGCAGTGGTCTCCTAGTTTAAGTACAGTGGAGGATTCGCTAAACACAGCTAAAAGAGGAGTTTTTGGCTGTGATCTTTTTTCAATAATACGAGGAATATGATGCAGCCATCATTTAACAAAAATAAAGCAATACTTTCTTTGCTTCCCCTACTTACCTTTGTAGCGATATTTTTAGGCTCAGGCTTATATTTACAATCACAAGGGGTTGATTACGCTTTTTATCAATTACCTGCACCTGTTGCTATTTTACCCGCCATTATTCTGGCTTTCATTTTAAATAAAACCTCAATAAACCAAAGCGTCGAAACCTTTATTAAAGGCGTAGGTAATAACAACATAATTACCATGTGCTTAATTTACTTATTAGCGGGTGCGTTTTCTGCTGTTGCCGGTGCCACAGGTGGCGTTGATGCGGTTGTTAACGCTGGTTTGTCAATTATTCCACCTTCTTTATTGCTCCCTGGATTATTTTTAATTGCCGCCGTAATTTCCACCGCCATGGGTACTTCAATGGGAACTATTGGTGCCATTGGCCCTATAGCGTATGCAGTGTCGGTTAAAACCGGCATAGATCCAGCACTCATGGCCGGTACTATAGTATCGGGCGCGATGTTTGGTGATAACTTATCGATTATTTCAGATACCACTATTGCGGCCACCCGTACTCAGGGCTGTGAAATGAAAGATAAGTTTAAAGAAAACCTTAAAATAGCTATTCCGGCCGCCATTGTCACAATTGCGTTGTTGTTATATTTAACACCCGCTGCACAAGTTGTTGAAACCAAAGATTACGACATTTTATTAGTGTTGCCTTATGCCTTTATTTTAGTGCTTGCGGTAATGGGCTTTAACGTATTTGTAGTTTTGCTTAGCGGTATTGTTTTTGCTGCACTTATGGGCTTTACTGGTAGCTATGAAGGCGCCAGCTTTGTAAAAGATATTTATAAAGGCTTTACCGACATGCAAGAAATATTTTTGCTGTCGATGTTTATAGGTGGTCTTTCTGAGTTTATTCGCCTTAATGGTGGCCTGGATTACATAGCGCAAAAAATCCAAGCAATTACTAAAGTGATTGCTAAGTGGCATCGAAAAGTGGCTGACCAACTCGGTATAGCGGCGTTAGTAATGGCCAGCAATATGTGTATTGCTAATAATACCGTGTCTATTATTGTTACCGGCCCAATTGCTAAAAAACTTGCTGATGATGGTAATATTACTGGTAAACGCTCGGCTAGTTTGCTCGATATATTTGCCTGCGTAACGCAAGGGACCCTGCCTTATGGCGCGCAAGCATTGCTACTTGGAGCTACATTTAAAATTAGCCCATGGGAAGTATCAACTTCTTCTTATTACTGTTTTATATTAGCTTTTAGTGCTATTGCGGTTATTTGTCTGCGCAGAAATAAAGCATAAATTAACGTTACTGTGTTGTAGCTTAGTGATTAAGCTACAACACAGTAATATAATAATTAACAAACCACTCCCCTTTGCTTATAATAGCGCTCCCGCGTGTCACACTAATTAGTATTATGAAACTAAAAAAATTACTTCCCGCTTTATGTTTAAGCACTTGCGCTTTATCTACCTCTGCTATTGCTGCTAACTGGAGCAGTACTGCTCTACACATTAATTATGGCGAGCAAACAAATCCATTCACAGAGCAAGAGTCAGATACCGCTGTGTATTCAATTCAGCACGCATCTGGTTATGATTACGGCGATAATTTTTTCTTTATTGATTACAGTAAAGACGACCTTGAAGACGGTTTTCAAGACCGTGATTTTTATGGCGAATGGTATTCAACCGTTAGCCTATCAGCTATTACCGGCCAACAGATTGGTTCAGGCGCGTTAATTGATGTTGGTTTAACCGCCGGTATTAACGTAGCAGGAGACGCCAAGGTAATGAAATATTTACCGGGTGTTAAATTAAGCTGGGATGTACCTGGTTTTAACTTTTTTCAGACATTGGTAACTGCCTACATTGATGACAGTGAAGGCGTAGCAAAAGGTGGTGCACCTATAGAAACTAATAGCTGGATGTTTGATGTTGCGTTTGATTACCCTTTTATGATCGGCACGCAAAAGTTTAATGTAAAGGGCCATGTTGAGTACATTGCTGAGCGTGAAAATGAATTTGGTCAAGATGTGCGTGCGTGGTTTTTAGCGCAGCCTATTATTACCTGGGATTTAGGCCATGCCCTTGAAATGAAAGAAAACACTCTGTTGCTAGGGATGGAGTGGCAATATTGGCATAACAAATTTGGCACTAATGTTACAGAATCGGTACCACAACTTCATGTTGAGTGGACTTTTTAAGCTTTAACTAGGGTCTTATATGGACTCCCTAATAGCTCTTTACTCAATAAATAAAGATTAGCACTGAATATAAAAACCCTGTAAGTAAATTACTTACAGGGTTTTTATTTGTAGTTAAACTAAATTACAGCTTACATTGTGGGTTTTTACCCTGTGCTCTTGCTGTTTTTTGCTCGCCTAAAGCTTGGCTCATTTGTGCTTGCAAGTCTTTAATGCGGCTTGCTGGTGCTGGGTGAGTTGATAAAAACTCAGGTGTTGCGCCACCACCCGCTTTACTCATATTTTGCCATAAAGTAACTGACTCTTTTGGATCAAAACCAGCTTGCGCCATTAAATCCAAGCCGATTTCGTCAGCTTCTGATTCGTGCGAACGACTAAACGGCAATACAACACCGTATTGTGCACCCAAGCCCAAACCCTGCATAATTTCGTTACGATACCCAACATTACCCATTTCAAGAGCTGCACCGCCAATTTGCATGCCGGTTTGTAGCATTGAGCTTTGCGATACACGCTCGTTCGAATGCTCTGCAATTACATGCCCTACTTCATGGCCAAGCACTGTAGCCACTTGGTCTTGGTTAGTAGCCACTTTTAGCAGCCCCGTATGCACACCAATGTAACCGCCTGGCAATGCAAACGCATTCGCTGAGTCGTCTTCAAATACCACTACTTCCCATTTTTGCGAAGCATACTGCTTAGGTAAAACAGCCACTACTTGCTCGGCAATACAATTTACATACGCGTTAGTTTGTGGATTTTTATTGATTGGCTGATTTTTTTTCATCTCAGCAAAACTGGCTGTGCCCATTTCACTCATTTGTTGATCAGAATAAAGCGCAATTTGGGTGCGCCCTGTTGGTGATGTTTTACAGCCAGCCAGCACTGCAGTAGCTAATATAGCTATCACGAGTTTTTTCATTATATTCCCTCAAATCATATTTTTTGTTAGCGCTAGAATAGCAAATACCACCGCAGTTTAAAATAATTGCTTTTTAGCAAGTAACAATAAAATTTTGTTGTTTATTTAACCTGAACTCTGGTTAAGAGATTTACTAACGTATTGAATCATAGTTATATTTAATTTTATTTTCTCTAGCCAGAGATTTTCAGTGAAAATAAGGCGAATTTACGCGTCAATAGCTGGCCTATTGCAAGTAAATTCAACGCAGTTAGCGCTGAAAATAGCTGCTTGAGATAGGTTTATTATCCGGAACTCAGGTTATTTACCCATTACAATTAACTTAGCAGGCAAACTAAGTTTATCCAATCAGCATGCCCTGTTACACTATACATCCTGTTTAGTAATGATTGAGTTTATACATGCCTGCATCGGCTTCGTCTTTTAACACCCGTATTTTATTGCCTTTACTAGCTAGTATTGTGGCAATTACGCCTTTAGCTATTGATATGTATTTACCGGCAATGTTAGTTATTGCGGGCGACTTACAAACCAGTATGCCTAACGTACAAATATCGTTAAGTATTTATTTAGCGGGCTATGCATTAGGGATGTTATTTTTTGGCCCTATTGCCGATCAAATTGGTCGCCGTAAATTGGCTAAAATTGGCTTAACTTTATTTGGTATAACGTCATTAGCACTTGCCTTTACTACCGATATATATGCATTTTGGGTCTTGCGTACCGTACAGGCATTTACCGGTGCAGCGGCAACCGTGGTAGTTCCTGGGATAATTAGGCATATTTACCAAAAAAACACCGCTAAAGGTATGTCTTATGTATCGATGATTATGATGGTAGCGCCATTACTTGCACCTTCAATTGGTTCGCTTATTTTAGGGTTTTCTGTTTGGTCTACCATCTTTTTAATTTTAGCGGCCTACAGCTTTATTATTTTAGCTTTTGTGCATGTGTATTTAATCGACATTCCTATTTTTAAAAATGACCTTAAAGGGCTGCCATTATTTTTTAATAGTTATAAAATAATACTGAGTAACAAAGATGCACGTGCCGACATTTTAAGCTCTATGTTTGTATCGTTTGGATTTTTTTGTTTTTTAACCTCAGTACCGTTTGTATATTTAGACTTATTTAAAGTATCAGAGCAGTTATTTGGCATTTTGTTTGCTTTTAACGTTATAGCACTCATGTTTGGGAATTTTTTAAATACTCGTATTGTGCCGCGAATTGGCTCTCGTAAAATGCTCTACTACGGATTAATATTTGGCTTACTTTCGGGCGCTGCGTTACTTACTTTTAGTGTTATGCAGCTGTCGCTTTACTTTATTGTTGGTGCTATTGCACCACTTATGATGAGCTTAGGCATAATAGCCAGTAATGCTGACTCACTTATTTTAATGAAGTTTGAAGCAAATACAGGCACAGCAACCGCAGTTATTGGTACGTTACGCTTTGGTAGCGGTGCTTTGGTCGGCCCCCTATTAGCTATACTACATGCTAAAAGTGCCGTGCCTTTTTCAAGCTTGATGTTTGGTGCTGTAATACTAACTGTTTTAGTGCAATTGGTTCACTATTTAAAAAGCAAAAAAAATGCCTCAAATTGAGGCATTTTTTAAATCATTAATAACAACTTAAGCGTCAGCTGCTTTAGATACCATAACCATAGCTGGGCGCAATAAACGTCCGTTTAAGGTGTAGCCTTTTTGCATTACCGCTAATACTGTATTTGGCGATACATCGTTGCTTGGCTGAATTGACATAGCTTGATGAAACTCTGGATTAAACTGCTCACCCTGTGGGTTAACAATTTCAACACCAAATTTTGCAACAGCATCGTTAAAGCTTTTTACCGTCATGCTAATACCTTCTAGCACAGGTTTTAGCGTTTCGTTTTCTTTATCAGAAAACTCAATTGCGCGCTCTAAGTTATCAATAACCGGGAGTAATTCGTTAGCAAACTTCTCTAGTGCAAATTTATGTGCTTTTTCTACATCTTGTGCTGCACGACGACGCATGTTTTCAACATCAGCAGCGGCGCGAACTACACCGTCTTTTTGATCTGCTATTGTTTGCTTTGCTACTTCAAGCTCTGCATATAACATTGCAATTTCGGCTTCAGGGCTTTGCTCTTGCTCTGCGTGTTCTTCTGCTGCTTGTACAGCGGCTTCAACATCAGCTTCCATTTTTGCTAGGTCTTCGTTTAGTTCTACTTCTTGTTCTGGGTTTTGTCTCTGCTCAGACATAAATATGTGCTCCAATTCTTTACAACTGCGGTAATTATGGGGATTGAATTAAAAGATTCAAGAGTTAGATGTCTCAATTAATTTAAATTCTTGGATTATTTTTTCGATTGGCGCTGATTTTGGACAAATTACACAAAAACGACTCTGATATTCTTGATTTTGAAAGTACGGCAAGCTAATCACAATCAATTCGTTACACTCTGAAAAAGGTAGGTTTTCAGTATTAAGTACCGACACCCCATTTTTAAATACTAGCTTGTCTTCAACAAAATTTAAAAAAGACACCCCAATGTTTAGGCTTTGCTCGCAATCTATTTGTTTATACAAATAGTTTTCACCAACCACAATACTATTATCAGAGCCAAGCTTTTGGCTTAGTTCACGCGTCCATTGGTTTAGTGAATCATGACAGTTACGCGGCGCAGTATTAGCCATTGCCTGCATACGGTACAAGCCTTCAATTAAGGTTTGTTGGCTAAATACCGTATTTAACCACGTGGCAAACTGATAACGCACACTATCACTTGCGTCATCGGGCTTATTAATACAAATGTTATGACTTTGCCCTGCTCTGTCTATTAATAAGATTAACCAATCCGTGGAATCAAAATCGAGCACTTCCACTCTAAATACTTGTTGCGAGCGTACTTGTGGCAAACCAACACAACAACACACCTGATAACGCTGACTTAAACCATGCGCTAATTCAACTAATTGTGTTTGCGCAGGTTGCCAGTAATTAGCTATGTCGGCGAGTGCAAAAAATTCCTCAAACCAATAATCAAATCCGTAGTCTGTTGGCACGCGCCCCGCTGATGTGTGGGGTGAGTAGAGCAAGCCCACTTTCTCTAAACGTGCCATGGCATTACGTACTGTAGCTGAGCAAACTGCCATACCTTTTAGCTTGGCAATTTTTGTTGATGGCACAGGTAAACCTTCACCATTACAATACGTGCTCATTACAGCCGCAAAAATTTGTTGATCTCGTGGGTTTAGTTTCATGGTTACTGCATCTTGTCTCATGTGCTTTATATCGGGGCAGAGCTTCTTAATTTCAAGTGATTAGCTACACGGCACGTAAATTAATGAGCTGCAAGATTAATTCATTGCAGTATTGCTAACGATCTGTATTTTCAAACACTTCTGTTTTAGGTTACTCTACAAATATTAAAACTTGCTGTGTATTTATTATGGATTCTCCTTTTCGCACTATCGGCCTTATTGGTAAACCAAATCATCCAGATGCGGCGGCAACCTTGCAGCGCCTGCATACATTTTTACTTGCGCTTGGTTTTACAGTTATTGTAGAAAAACGCACAGGAAGCCAACTTATTGATATACCAAAAAATAAGTTAGTTAAACTGGTCGACTTAGGTGAACAAGCTGATTTAGCCATTGTAGTAGGTGGCGATGGCAATATGCTTGGCGCAGCGCGTGTATTAGCACGCTTTAATATAGCCGTTATAGGTGTAAACCGAGGCAATCTTGGGTTTTTAACCGATTTAAACCCCGAGGGTTTCGAAGCCAGTTTAGAGCAGGTACTCAGCGGTGAGTATGTTGAAGAAAAGCGCTTCTTACTCGAAGTAGAAGTGTATCGTCATAACGAGCTTAAAAGTGCAAACTCGGCTGTAAACGAAGCCGTTTTACATGCCGACAAAGTAGCGCATATGATTGAGTTTGAAGCCTTTATAAATAACGACTTTGTGTTTTCTCAGCGCTCTGATGGACTTATTGTATCTACCCCTACCGGCTCAACTGCTTATTCACTATCGGGGGGCGGCCCTATTCTTACTCCTGAGCTTAACGCAATAGCACTAGTGCCTATGTTTCCACATACTTTATCGAGCCGACCTCTGGTAGTTGATGCCGATAACGAAGTACGCTTAAAACTAAGCCTTGAGAACACCGATAGTTTGCAAGTTAGCTGCGACAGCCATGTGGTACTCGCCGTTTTACCTGGTGATGAGGTAGTCATTAAAAAAGCCGATAAAAAGCTGCGCCTTATTCATCCTAAAAATTACTCTTATTACAACGTATTACGCCAAAAGCTCAATTGGGGCAGTCGTTTATACTAATTTTATTGCTAAGTATCGTGCTTTAAGAAATATATCGCCGAACGAATAAATTAAATTTATTAAAGCAACGTTTCTCAAAGCTTAAACAACAACATGCCGTACTTTGTTGCGGAACTTGCCTTGTAGGTATTTTATAAACAAACTTTTTATCATATTATTTCACCCTTATTATTAACCTTAAAACAAACGACATAGAACAACTCGCTGATAATATTAATAATGCTGACGAAATAAGTGACATTAATAGCCATTCTAAAAGTATTCAAGATGAAGAAATTGCGTAAGTCATAAAAATTTAATTTGCAAAAAACCAAAACACTGTATAAATTAACAGTTAATTGACTGGATGGATAAACAGTATGTTAATTGGTTTAGAAATTAAAAATTTCGCAATTGTAAGTAATTTAAGTACAGAGTGGCAAAACGGCATGACCGCAATTACCGGTGAAACGGGTGCGGGTAAGTCGATTGCTATTGATGCCCTTTCGCTATGTTTAGGCGAGCGCGCCGAAGCCTCTGCTGTGCGCCCAAACACAGATAAAGCGGAAGTATGCGCGCAATTTGATTTAAGTAATTTACCCCTCGCTCATGCTTTTTTAGAACAAAATATGTTGAGTAACGCCGATAACGAATGTTTATTGCGCCGCGTGGTGTGTAAAAATGGCCGCAGCAAAAGCTATATTAATGGCAGCGCTGTAACAGCAGCGCAACTAAAAGAGCTTGGCCAGTATTTAATTTCGATTCATGGCCAACATGCCCACCAACACTTGTTAAAAGCCGAGCATCAACTGCAGCTACTAGATGCCTATGCCGGACATCATAATTTGGTCAGTGGCGTTAGCCAAAGCTATAAGCAATTTACTAATTTACAAAAAGAATTTAAACACTTACAACAACAACAGCAGCAGCAAGCTGCGCAAAAACAACTATTAGAATACCAAGTAGCAGAACTTAACGAGTTTGCCCTACAAGAAGGTGAGTTTGAACAAATAGAAGCTGAGCATTACAAGTTAAGTAATAGCCAAACGATTTTAGAAACGTGTCAGCGTGAGTTACAGCATTTATACGAAAGTGATGAGCAAAATGCTTGTTCGTTATTGCAACACAGCGCGCAACAGTTTTCTGAGCTGGCACAATATGACGAAACATTAGCAAGTGTAGCTACATTGCTTGCAGAGGCCGCAGTACAAGTAGAAGAAGCTAGCCGAGAAGTGCGCAGTTACACTGAGCAGGCCGATTTAGATCCTGCTCGCTTGGTGGAGGTAGAAAACAGATTAAGCGGCGCTATGGATTTAGCGCGTAAACACCATATTAAACCACAGGCATTGGTTGAGTTTCATCAAGCTATTAGTCAAGAACTCGAGTCTATTAGCAATAACAGCTCTCGCTTAGAGCAGTTAGAATCTGAAATTGAAAACACACTTAGCCATTATCAACATGCTAGTGAACAGCTAAGCCAAAGCCGCCGTGAGTATGCTAATACACTAAACCGCTTAATTAGTAACAGCATGGCAAACCTGTCAATGGAAAACGGCATATTTGAAATTGCCCTAACTCAAGAAACCGAACGCGCACCAAATAGCTTAGGCTACGACAATGTATCGTTTTTAGTATCAACTAACCCAGGACAACCATTACAACCATTAGCAAAGGTTGCATCGGGTGGTGAGCTGTCGCGTATAAGTTTAGCTATTCAGGTAATTATTGCGCAAAAAGTCACAACACCTACCCTTATTTTTGATGAAGTTGATGTGGGGATCTCCGGCCCAACGGCCTCTGCTGTTGGTAAGTTATTGCGTCAATTAGGTAAGTCTACCCAAGTGATTTGTGTTACCCATTTACCGCAAGTAGCCAGCAGTGCGCATCAACAGTTTTTTGTTGCTAAAGAAATAGCAAATGGAGAAACTTTTACCCATATGCAGCCTTTAAACAAAGATGGCAGAGTTAACGAAATAGCACGCCTATTAGGGGGTGATAATATAAGTAAAACAGCAAAAGCAAATGCTAAAGAGCTAATAATGGCACACGCTTAATATTACTTTTATACGTTTATTTTAATATGTGGTTAGTAGGGTTAAGAGTTAAGGATTAAAATGCAAAATACAGTTGCCTACTTTTGTTTAACTTCGGGCTGGTTAGTGTTAATCGTTAGCCTTGTTTTTCTGATTTTGAGTACCTTTAAACATACTCACTTTAAGCAGATTTTATTGCGCTATTTAAATACAGCATTGATTTGGCAGTTATT
This sequence comes from Pseudoalteromonas sp. JB197, assembly GCF_002332205.1. NCBI lineage: Bacteria > Pseudomonadati > Pseudomonadota > Gammaproteobacteria > Alteromonadales > Pseudoalteromonadaceae > Pseudoalteromonas > Pseudoalteromonas sp. JB197. The sequence continues at coordinate 983,098 of NZ_NRGZ01000001.1, read as the reverse complement.
GGTCATGCTGGTTTTTATAATGAATAATACAACAGCCACTTTGAACAATTTTATTATTATTTGTGGGGTAATAATTACATTGCAATTGCTATGTAATTTAGCCTGTTATTTAGGTTTAAAACGCGCAAAAGCAAAAGGCAGACCCTCATTAGATCATTTTTCTATGGACTAAGTATTACTGTATTTTATTCAAGCAATAATAAAGTACTTACAGTGGAGTAAAGCGTTTTAATGTGCTGCTTTGATGTTGGCTTTTAGTAGGTATTTTATTGCTGAGCTACTCAACTTTTTAAGTCTAAAAGCTAATGTTGCAGCATTTACGCACGTCTAATTTGGTTTGGCTGGTAAGTTTTTAATGATTAATTTATCGATAAGAAACGATTAATAAAAAACAATAAAACCACTATAAAAGTGGTTTTATTGTTTTAGCAAAATTTTGTATCAATACACCTTAAAAAGCGTGCTTATCGAGATATTATTCTGCGTCAGCTTCTTTATATTTAGCTGCTGTTTCAGTAATTAATGGTTGTAATTCACCACGCTGAAACATTTCGATGATAATATCACAACCACCAACTAATTCGCCATCTACCCATAACTGTGGGAATGTAGGCCAATTTGCATAAGCAGGAAGCTCAGCACGAATGTCTGGATTAAGTAAAATATCAACATATGCAAATGGTTCACCACATGACATTAACGCTTGCGATGCTTGTGAAGAAAAACCACAGTTAGGCAACTTAGGCGATCCTTTCATGAAAAGGATTATTGGGTTTTCTGAAATTTGCTGTTTAATTTTATCAATGGTTTCCATCTACAACCTCAAAATGACGATAATTTAATATACCTAAGGCCTTGAAAATAACTCAGTGAGACCATAGATCTATAACTTAAAATGGGCAAATAAAGCCGCAATTGAAATAGTCTTTAGCAATAGCATTGCTGTTTGCTAAAACTTGAGTAGAATACTCAACAATTATAGTAACACTATATTCCCGTTTGGTATAGATAACTGGCCTGTTCCAACAGGCATTACGTATTACTAAATGGACTATTAACTAAAAGAAGATGGAGATAAAAAATGGCATTTGAACTACCGTCACTACCATATGCAATTGATGCACTTGAGCCGCATATTTCAAAAGAAACTCTTGAATTTCATCATGGTAAACATCACAACACTTATGTTGTTAAACTTAATGGTTTGATCCCAGGCACTAAGTTTGAAAACAAATCTCTTGAAGAAATCGTATGTTCATCAGACGGTGGCGTGTTTAACAACGCTGCACAAATCTGGAACCATACGTTCTACTGGAACAGTTTATCGCCAAATGGCGGTGGTGCACCGACTGGCGCGGTTGCTGATGCAATCAATGCTAAATGGGGCTCTTTTGATGCATTTAAAGAAGCATTAAACGACAAAGCAGTTAATAACTTTGGTTCTAGCTGGACTTGGTTAGTTAAACTAGCTGATGGTTCACTAGACATAGTTAACACTTCTAACGCTGCTACACCATTAACTGATGATGGCGTTACTCCAATCCTAACTGTGGATTTATGGGAACACGCTTACTACATCGATTATCGTAACGTTCGTCCAGATTACCTTAAAGGTTTTTGGTCGCTAGTTAACTGGGAATTCGCGAACGCTAACTTCGCTTAATTAGTCCTTAAAAGCTAAATTTAAAAAGACGCTGCGGCGTCTTTTTTTATGCTTGGTAAATTACCATCTCCTTGTACAAGTACCTCTTATATTAAAAAGTCAAGATCATAATTTTTAATATAAATTTTTAATTTTATTGCACAAAAATTCAAAATCGTGACTAGACTTTAAGAAGTTAAGCTATTTTTAAAGTGGGTTTTGGAGGTCTTTATGACGATTTTTGATCATTACCAAGCACGATACGAAGCTGGACAAGAAGAAGAGTACAGTATTGCTGAGTTTTTAGATATTTGTAAAACCGACAAATCTGCCTACGCAAGTGCCCCTGAGCGCCTACTAATGGCAATTGGCGAACCACAAATGATAGACACAGCAACAGACGCACGCTTAAGTCGATTATTTTCTAATCGTGTAGTAGCACGCTACCCTGCCTTTGCTGATTTTTATGGTATGGAAGATGCCATCGAACAAATTGTTTCTTATTTAAAACACGCCTCTCAAGGCCTAGAAGAATGTAAACAAATTCTTTATTTATTGGGTCCGGTTGGTGGTGGTAAATCATCTATTGCCGAAAAACTGAAATACTTGATGCAACAAGTACCCATTTATTCTATTAAAGGCTCCCCTGTAAACGACCACCCGCTGTCATTATTCGATCCGATTGAAGATGCTAAATTACTTGAACAAGAATACGGCATTAAACCACGCTATTTGAAAACTATTATGTCGCCTTGGGCCGGAAAACGCTTAAAAGAATTTAACGGCGACATTAGTCAATTTAAAGTGGTTAAGCGCTACCCTTCTATTTTAAATCAAATAGGGATTGCCAAAACTGAGCCTGGGGATGAAAACAACCAAGATATTTCGGCATTAGTAGGTAAAGTAGATATTCGCCAACTAGAACATTTTGCACAAAATGATCCCGATGCTTACGCCTACTCTGGATCTTTATGTTTAGCAAACCAGGGCTTAATGGAGTTTGTTGAGATGTTTAAAGCGCCTATTAAGGTACTGCATCCTCTGCTAACAGCCACCCAAGAGGGTAACTACAACGGTACTGAAGGTATTAGTGCTCTGCCCTTTAACGGCATGATACTAGCCCACTCTAACGAATCTGAGTGGCAAACTTTTAAAAACAATAAAAACAATGAGGCATTCCTAGACCGGGTATATATTGTTAAGGTTCCTTATTGCTTACGTGTTACCGAAGAAATTAAAATTTACGATAAGCTACTTCAACACAGTGAGTTGTACAACGCGCCATGCGCCCCGGGAACACTTAAAATTTTAGCGCAGTTTTCAACGCTATCACGATTAAAAGAGCCTGAAAACTCGAGCCTTTTTTCAAAAATGCGAGTGTATGACGGCGAAACCCTAAAAGACACTGATCCTAAAGCTAAATCGTATCAAGAGTATCGAGACTATGCTGGGGTTGATGAAGGTATGACAGGACTTTCTACCCGTTTTGCTTTTAAAATTTTATCGCGAGTATTTAATTTTGACACCCTAGAGGTTGCTGCGAATCCAGTACATTTATTTTATGTATTGGAGCAACAAATTGAGCGTGAGCAGTTTGCATCTGATACCGAAGAGCGTTATTTGAGCTTTTTAAAAGGCTATTTAATTCCGCAATATGTGGAGTTTATTGGTAAGGAGCTGCAAACCGCATACTTAGAGTCGTACTCTGAATACGGACAAAATATTTTTGACCGTTATGTTATTTACGCCGACTTTTGGATTCAAGATCAAGAATACCGCGACCCCGATACTGGCCAACTATTTGACCGTGATGCCCTTAATGCAGAACTTGAAAAAATAGAAAAGCCAGCGGGTATATCTAATCCAAAAGATTTTCGTAACGAAATAGTAAACTTTGTGCTTAGGGCTCGAGCGCACCATAATGGTAAAAACCCACTGTGGACCAGCTACGAAAAATTGCGCACCGTGATCGAGAAAAAAATGTTCTCTAATACCGAAGATTTACTACCCGTTATTTCGTTTAATACCAAAACCTCTGCCGAGGATCAGCAAAAACACGAAGACTTTGTTAATCGTATGGTCGAAAAAGGCTACACACAAAAACAAGTGCGGTTGTTATCTGAATGGTATTTACGGGTTAGAAAATCGCAATAACCTTCATATTGGTAGTTTAGGAGGTAATTAATGGCGCATTTTATAGATAGGCGATTAAACGCAAAGAATAAAAGTACGCTTAATCGCCAGCGCTTTATTAGGCGCTATAAAAAACAAATTAAAGAAGCGGTTTCTGATGCGATTAATAAACGCAGTGTCACCGACGCAAGTTCGGGAGAGAGTATTTCTATTCCGCAACGCGATATTAGCGAACCTACATTTCATCAAGGAAAAGGCGGCAATAGAGAACAAATACATCCAGGGAACGATCAGTTCTCTACTGGCGATAAAATAGAGCGCCCTAAAGGTGGGCAAGGTGGTGGCGCAGGAGGCGGTGAAGCGAGCGACTCGGGAGAAGGCCAAGACGAATTTGTATTTTCGATTTCAAAGGATGAATATTTAGATTTATTGTTTGAGGATTTAGAGCTGCCAAACTTGCAAGAAAATCAGCTCGACAAACTAGTACAAATGAAAACTCATCGCGCTGGTTTTTGCAGCGATGGTATGCCAAGTAATATTGATATTGTACGTTCACTCAAAGGCTCGTTAGCACGGCGCGTGGCCATGAGCGCAGGTAAAAAGCGTTTATTGGCAGAGCTTGAAGCTCAGTTAGTTATTTTACTTGCACAAGCACATCCTGATGAAGCTGCTATTGTGCTGTTAAGTAGTGAAATTGAACTAATTAAAAAGCAAATTAAGGCAGTGCCTTTTATTGATAATTACGACTTACGTTTTCGTAATTACGAAAAACGCCCTCACCCTACCAGCAAAGCCGTGATATTTTGTATTATGGATGTGTCTGGCTCTATGGATCAGGCCACAAAAGACATGGCTAAGCGCTTTTATATTTTGCTATATCAGTTTTTAACACGCAGCTATAAAGACATTGAAGTGGTATATATTCGCCATCACACGCAAGCTAAAGAAGTTGACGAACAAGAGTTTTTTTACTCCCAAGAGACCGGCGGCACGATTGTTTCGAGTGCCCTTAAACTCATGGACGAAATAATTAAAGCGCGCTACAACTCTGAACAATGGAATGTGTATGCCGCGCAAGCGTCTGATGGTGATAACTGGGCAGACGACACACCGCAATGTGGACAAATTTTGCGTAATAAATTATTAAACGCAGTGCGCTATTTTGCCTATATAGAAATAACCACACGGGCGCATCAAAGTTTATGGCGCGAGTATCAAGACATAACCCAAAGCCATGCTAATTTTGCCATACAACATATTCAAAGCGTTGAGGATATTTACCCTATTTTTAGAGAGCTATTTAAAAAAGGTCGTCAGCAGCAAGGGGCTGCATAGCCTAAGCGAGGTAGTAAATATGAAGGATAAACATATAAGTGATGGCCCAGATTGGACTTTTGAGTTATTGGCCCAGTACCGTGATGAAATAGCCCGTGTTGCACAGCACTATCGCTTAGACACGTACCCTAATCAAATTGAAGTGATCACCGCTGAGCAGATGATGGATGCCTATTCTAGCGTTGGTATGCCTATAGGCTATAGCCATTGGTCATACGGTAAAAAGTTTATTCAAACTGAGCAAAATTATAAACGCGGTCAAATGGGATTAGCCTACGAAATCGTCATTAACTCCGATCCATGTATTGCCTATTTAATGGAAGAAAACACCCTGCCAATGCAAGCACTGGTTATGGCGCATGCTTGTTATGGGCATAATTCTTTTTTTAAAGGGAATTACTTATTTAAAACCTGGACCGACGCCGGCTCAATTATCGATTACCTACTGTTTGCTAAAAAGTACATTAGCCGCTGCGAAGAAAAATACGGTATTACTGAGGTAGAAACCCTGCTCGACTCTTGTCATGCGCTAATGAATTACGGCGTAGACAGATACAAGCGCCCGCAACGTATTTCATTATTTGAAGAACAAAAGCGCCAGCAAGAACGAAAAGACTATCTACAATCACAAGTAAACGAGTTGTGGCGCACTATTCCAGCTCAACAACAAGAAGCTAAAAAGCATGAGCGTCATTTTCCACAAGAGCCACAAGAAAATATTTTATACTTTATTGAAAAAAATGCACCATTGCTAGAGTCATGGCAGCGTGAAATCATTCGGATTGTACGTAAAATATCGCAATATTTTTATCCGCAAAAACAAACCCAGGTGATGAATGAAGGTTGGGCTACATTTTGGCATTATACTATTTTGAATCACTTATATGACGAAGGAAAATTGACTGATTCATTTATGATGGAGTTTTTACAAAGCCACACTAATGTGATTTATCAACCACCTTATAATAGCCAATATTACTCGGGTATAAACCCTTATGCTCTGGGCTTTAATATGATGGTAGACATTCGCCGTATTTGTGAGCAGCCAACAGAGGAAGATAAACGCTGGTTCCCGCAGTATGCTGGCAGTAATTGGCTCGACACGCTGCACTTTGCTATGCAAAACTTTAAAGATGAAAGTTTTATAAGCCAGTTTTTATCACCTAAACTGATCCGTGACTTTAAATTATTTACTATTGTTGATCATACAAATAACCCTCATTTAGAAATAGGTGCTATTCATGATGATAATGGCTATAAAGCAGTGAGAGAGGCGTTATCGGCGCAATATAATTTAAGTAATCACGAGCCTAATATTCAAATCTATAATGTTGATATTAGAGGCGACAGATCTCTTACATTACGTTATGTGCCGCACAATAATATTCCGCTCGCTAACTCACACGATGAAGTACTTAAACATCTTTACCGTTTATGGGGATTTAAAGTAAAGCTAGAGCAAGAGTCGAGTAGCGGTGAGGTTTCTATTCTTAGTCAATGTCCAATAGATGATTATCGCCATACTACAGAGTAAATAATCTAGGTTATGGATAATAGATTTATTAAGCAACGCTGTATACTTGCGTTAACTAACCAATATAAAAAATGACGCTTAGGCGTCATTTTTTATATCGTCAAACATAGTAATACTATTTCTACCATTATGTTTTGAATTATAAAGTGCTTTATCGGCCGCCTCAATCCAGCGTTCATGGTTTTTAAATTCATTACTATAAGAGGCAATGCCAATACTGACCGTCATATTTACTAGCTGATCTTTGTAAGCCACCGGAGTTGCTGCTATTAGCTCGCGTAAACGCTCAGCTATTATAAGCGCACCTTGCTTATCGGTATCGAGTAAGGTGATAACAAATTCTTCACCACCGTAGCGCCCTGCTATATCGGTTTCGCGCAAAGTACCTTTTAGTAATTTTGCAATATGGCGCAATGCCTCATTGCCACAACTATGGCCGTACTCATCGTTCACTTTTTTAAAGTGGTCAATATCAAACATTAATAAAGTACTGCAACCACCACTGCGTTTAGTACGCAAAAACTCTTGGCGTAACGTGTACTCCCAGTGCCCTCGGTTAGTTAGCTGCGTTAAGCTGTCGGTTTTACTAACTTGCTCAAGTTTTTTATTTAACTGTTCGAGTTCTTTTTTATTAACGGCTACATCGGTTACATCGTAAATAATAATACATATATGCTCAACGTCACCACGGGTATTTGTTAGTGGGATAAAAGTGGCGTTTTGGTACATATAATCGGCTTTACCGGTAATTGGCCGATAGTTTTTAAAACGAAAAATATAAGGCTGTTGTTCCCAAATTGTAAACGAGCGATTTTTTAGTACAAACACAGATTCAGATTTACTTCTAAACCACTTTTCATTAATTGCAGGAAATAAATCAAACAAGTCTTTGTGTTTAACTGCGCTTGGCAGTAATCCTGAATGATTTTCCATAAAACCATTCCACACACATACTTTATATTCTCTGTCGAGCACCACTAGGCCCACATCAACAGTATTAAACATATCCATTAACCAATGGATTTCATTCATATTTAAATCAGCTGACATAATCGTTAATCTTCTAATAGGTAGGCAACTTTGTACTTCAAAGTTTTTAGTGAATCTTCGGTAAATAACAGCATCATATCGCAATTAATGTCGTGGTTTTCAATACCGTAACTTATCTCGATTGCTAAGGTACGTTGCCAACGTGGTTTGTTTGATTTAACCAACTCCGATACATCTCTATGCTGGCCCAGTACTATGGGATGCCCTTGGCTAAATGTCATATCGAGCTGCTTAGAGAGTCCAGTTAACATAGCGCCAATAAGTATATTGCTGATATCCATTAACAGCTCTAGCTCTACTTTTTCGTTAAGCTCACCGTCGTAGTTCATTAGCGATGCTATTTCTTTAAAGCTCGAGTCATTTAAAAGTAATAATGCTTCCCCTGATATGCCGCCCCCTATGAAACCTTGGCAAATACCCGAGGTTGAGGTGCTGTTATCAATTGAGCGCAGCGCCATATCAAGCTCATTTACTTCTAGAATATTAACATTAGGTATGGGCAGCTTAACAAATACATTAAGTAACCTTGCGAGTAGGTCGCCTGCTTGCCCCATGGCCACGTTAGTAAGCTCTTGGTATATATCTCGCACATCAGGGTCTACCTGCTCACCTAACGAGTGCGCAAGGCGCTCTCGCATTGCTTTGTCTTTAATGCCATGATGTTCAATAATAGTGGCTAGCTTTTCTGCGGAGCAAGGTTTTTGAATAAAATCAATTGCACCTAGCTCTAATACGCGCTCATGTGCCGCTGGCTGAATATCGCCAGAAACCACCACAGTGAGCACATTAAGACCAAGCTCTCGTATCGCTATGAGTACTTCATAACCATCCATTTCCGGCATATTTAAATCAAGAAAAAGAATTTCTGGCTGTATTTTTTTTATTTGGTTTATACAATCTACACCGTCATGCGCAAATTCAATTTTAATATCCCAATCCACTGGTAAAGATCGAGCTAATTGGCGTCTAGCTAATTTTGAATCATCACATATTAGTACCGATGTTGACATATTCTCTCTCTATTTTGACCCTGTTATAGGTATCAAACTGCATTAATAAAGGTTTAATTATTGTTTTTATATACATATTTTTTACATATGTATGTTATATCAAAGTATACCTTGTTTACAATTTTTGATTAATAAATAAAAGCATCTGCTTATTCTGCTTGGTGAGCACTTCGCAGTATAATACACTTAACGCTATTACAGCCTGAATCTAAAAGGAAATACCCCATGTTTCGCTCGTTAATTTTTGCATTAAGTGCATTTAGTTCTGTGGCTTTTGCTGCCGATTATACCGAAAACACGCTTGATGCTGGCAAAGTATCCGCACAAGGTAAACCTGTTACTTTATTAGGTAAGGGAGTTGCTGTAGGTGATAGCGCACCAGAGTTTAAAGTGGTCGACGCTAACTTTACCCCTGTTACATTGAGTGCGTATAAAGGCCAAGCCGTTTTGATTAGCGTAGTACCTAGTTTAGATACCGGTATTTGCAGCCTACAAACTAAACACTTTAACGAAAAAGTAGCACAACAATTTCCAAACATAACCATGTTGACCATTAGTAGCGATTTACCTTTTGCGCAAAAACGTTTTTGCAAAGCCGAGAACATAGATAAGGTAATTGTGCTTTCTGATTCGGTATGGCACGACTTTGGTCAGAAGTATGGATTTATAATTAAAGATATGGGGCTACTAACACGCGCTGTACTTATTTTAGATAAAAACCATAACGTGGTTTATAAGCAATTAGTGAGTAACCTTGCAACTGAACCTGAATACGCCAGCGTGATTGAAAAACTAAAGGCACTCTAAATTAACCTAAACTCTGCACAAAAAAACCGCTAAATTTTACATTAGCGGTTTTTATTTAATAGAGGACTGTAAATTAGCCTAATAGCTCACCTAACTGTTTGCTAATAGCATCAACAGCTTGTGTACCATCTAGCTTATGATACTGGGTGTTACCCGCAGCAGCTTCTGCTTGGTAGTAATCAACCAATGGCATAGTTTGCTCATGGTAAATACCTAAGCGTTTACGTACTGTTTCTTCAGTATCGTCTGCACGAATAATAAGCTCTTCTCCTGTTTCGTTGTCTTTATCTGCCACTTTTGGTGGATTATAAACAACGTGATAAACACGACCAGAACCTGGATGAACACGACGTCCACCCATACGCTCAACAATCACTTCATCAGCAACATCAAATTCAATAACGTGATCAACCACTACGCCATTTTCTTTCATCGCATCAGCTTGTGGAATAGTGCGCGGGAAACCGTCTAATAAAAAACCATTTTCGCAATCAGCTTTAGTAATACGCTCTTTTACTAAACCAATGATAATATCGTCAGAAATTAACTGGCCTGCATCCATTACTTTTTTTGCTTCAAGACCCAGTGGAGTGCCTTCTTTAATTGCTGCACGTAACATATCACCAGTCGAAATTTGTGGAATACCGTATTTATCCATCAAGTACTGAGCTTGAGTGCCTTTACCTGCACCCGGCGCGCCCAAAAGAATAATGCGCATATCATTGTCCCTTAGTAATAGTTTGTTTTTTGAAGCCTGAATTCTTCCATAAGCGCCGCCGATACTCAAGCAACTTATACTAATTGATAAGTCATTAGCGGGCATATAGCGTATAAAAAAGGGAACTTAGGTTCCCTTTTAACTTAATCTTTAATTTTTTAAACTTATTTACTTAATTCAAGCATAAGTTTATTTAAGCGAGTTACAAACCCTGTAGGGTCTTTAAGTGTGCCACGCTCTGCAAGTAGCGCCTGGTCAAGTAATACATGCGACCACTGTGCAAACTTATCTTCGTCTTGCTCATCATTTAAATGCTTAACAAGTTGATGCTCTGGGTTTAGCTCAAACACAGGTTTTGCTTCAGGAGCAGCTTGACCAACCGATTCCATTAGCTTTTGCATTTGTGAGCTCATGTCGTTGTCATCGCTAACAACACATGCTGGAGAGTCGGTTAAACGATGCGTAAAACGCACTTCTTTAACTTCATCACCTAACGCAGTTTTAATACGCTCTACTAAACCGGCAACTTCTTTTTCAGACTCTTCTTGCGCTTTTTTAGTCTCTTCGTCGTCAAGCTTACCTAAGTCTAAATCACCACGGGTGATTGATTGTAGTTGCTTATCAGCAAATTCTGTTAAGTGGCTCATCATCCACTCATCTACACGGTCACTTAGCAGTAATACTTCAATGCCTTTTTTACGGAAAATCTCTAAATGGGGAGAGTTTTTCGCAGCAGTAAACGTATCAGCCACTACGTAGTATATTTTTTCTTGGCCTTCATTCATGCGCTCAACGTATTGCTCAAGCGATACATCTTGCGTTGCTGAATCGGTATGCGTAGAAGAGAAACGTAATAGTTTACAAATTGCTTCTTTATTAGCTGCATCCTCTGCAGGGCCTTCTTTGATCACTTGACCAAATTCATTCCAAAATACTTGGTAATCGTCCGCTTTGTTTTTAGCCATACGCTCAAGCATTTTAATAATACGCGATGTACACCCTTTACGAATAGCTTGCGTTACTTTGTTGTCTTGTAGAATTTCGCGAGATACGTTAAGTGGTAAATCGTTTGAATCTAACAAGCCTTTTACAAAACGTAAATAACTTGGCATGAATTGTTCAGCGTCATCCATAATAAACACGCGTTGTACGTACAGTTTTAAACCACTTTGGCGATCACGATTCCATAAGTCGAATGGCGCTTTTTTAGGGATGTATAACAAACTAGTGTATTCAGTTTTACCTTCTACCTTGTTATGCGCCCAACTTAGTGGATCTTCCCAATCGTGGCTTACGTGCTTGTAAAACTCTTTGTATTCGTCATCTGAAAGCTCTGACTTATCACGAGTCCACAGTGCAGTAGCGCGGTTAATACTTTCCCACTCACCTGGTACTGCTGGGATTTTTTCGCCATCTTCCCCTTCAGACTCTGGCACTTCTGCTTTGTACATTTGTACTGGGGTCGAAATATGATCCGAGTATTTAGTCACTATGCTGCGCAGGCGCCACTCATCAGCAAACTCTTTTTCTTCTTCGCGAAGATGTAGAATAATGTCGGTACCACGGCCTTCTTTTTCAATTTCTTGCAGCGTGTACTCGCCTTCGCCTTGAGACTCCCACTCGTAAGCAGTTGTTTCGCCAGCTTTACGGGTGCGAACCGTTACTAAGTCTGCCACAATAAATGCTGAGTAAAAACCAACACCAAACTGACCAATTAACTGCGAGTCTTTACTTTGATCGCCAGTTAAGTTTTTGAAAAACTCAGCAGTACCCGACTTAGCAATCGTCCCTAAAGAGCTAATTACTTCATCGCGGGTCATACCAATACCATTATCTGAAATAGTAATGGTGTTAGCTTCTTTGTCAGCGCTAATACGCACACGTAAGTCAGCGTCGCCTTGGTACAGATCACCTTGTGATAATGCTAAAAAGCGTAACTTGTCTGCTGCATCTGAGGCATTTGACACAAGTTCACGTAAAAATATTTCTTTATTAGAATAAAGAGAATGAATCATTAAGTTTAATAATTGTTTTACTTCTGTTTGAAAGCCTAATGTTTCTTTTTGTGCTGCAGTCATTTATATATCTCCAATTTGCAAAGTGTCTGCGTTATGCACTTAATATGGGGGGAGCTGCTAGAACTTCAAGGGAAAAAATAAAAAAAGTCCTAACCAATATTGTCTTAAAACTAAAACGTACCAGCGCATTGCATATGAATTTGTTCATTGCTTACCGGGTGCTGAAAATACAAATCACTTGCATGAAGCTGTAAGCGCGCTGCCATATGCTCGCTTTGTGCATTGTTATATAAATCGCACCCTAAAATAGGATGCCCTATAAACTGGCTGTGAATACGCAATTGGTGCGTACGCCCTGTAATGGGTGTAAATTGCACTAAGGTTCGCTGTGGTTGCGTTAGGCGCTGCAGCACTTTATATTCACTTACGGCTGTTTTACCTGTGGTTTCGCAGATTTTAACCCGCGGAAAAAGCAGTTTATCTTTTGCTATCGACGCACTAATTTGCCCTTCGTCGTCAATTAACCATCCGTGTAACATGGCTACATAGCGCTTTTTAATTGTACGCGCCTGAAACTGCTTATTTAAGTGCTTAGAAGCCGCCGCGTTTAATCCCACAATCATAATGCCTGATGTACCTAAGTCTAACCTATGCGGTAACTTAGCCTCAGGGTACGAAGCCGTAATACCTGTTTGCCCATTTACCAAACGATAATGCACAGAATCCCTATTGAGCGGGTTTTTTCCCGACAAACTCAACAAACCACTGGGTTTGTTGATCAGTAAAATGTCTTCATCTGCAAAGAGGACTTCAACCAAGCCATCACACTGTGGAGCTACAAAATCATCAACTATAATCATGGTATCAGAGTCAGGAGTCGGCATAATTATTCCTTAAAATTAGGACTGGTTATACTGCTTAACCTAAACTCTGGTTAAGAGATTTACTAACGTATTGAATCATAATTATATTTAAATTAACTTCTCTAGCCAGAGGTTTTCAGTGAAAACAAGGCGAATTTACGCGTCAATAGCTGCTTGAGATAGGTTTATTATCCGGAGTTTAGGTTACTTACTATGCCTGAATTAGTAGGCTTAATATTTATACCAATCCAATTAAAAAACATGATCATACTGGTAATGCACGTCTTTAATCTAGTGGCTTACGTACAACAAAAAAGCCCACATAACTTAATTATGCAGGCTTTTTTACAATTTCTAACAGCAGTTATCAGTTAGTCTTGTGTTACCGTTCGCCTGCCACTAAAGGCATGCATTAACGTTGTCCCGTCGACTAAGTCAAGCTCACCACCTACCGGTATGCCATGGGCAATACGCGAGGCACCTACTTTGTATTTATGACAAAGCTGGGCAATATAATGTGCGGTGGTTTCGCCTTCAACCGTAGGGTTGGTTGCTAAAATCACCTCATTTATACCGCTTTGAGCCAGCTTTGCCTCTAAAACATCTAGGCCAATTTCTTTAGGGCCAATACCATCAATAGGCGATAAATGCCCCATTAATACAAAGTACAACCCTAAATATTGACCCGTTTGCTCTATAGCAAGTACGTCGCTTGGCGATTCAACAACACATAATATGCCGCTGTCTTGGCGTTTAGTACTTAAACAAATGTCGCACTGCGACTGCTCGCAAAAGGTGCGACATGACTCACAATGACCAACCGCCGTCATAGCTTTTGTCAATGCATTACCAAGTTGAGTGCCCCCTTTACGGTCGCGCTCTAGCAAGTGAAAAGCAATACGTTGCGCTGACTTAGGGCCAATGCCCGGCTGACAACGCAATGCTTCTATAAGCTGAGTTAAACTAGCTGAAAGTTGCATATAGGCTTAAAACGGCATTTTCATACCTGGTGGTAATTGCATACCGCCAGTTACTTTACCCATACGCTCTTGTGTTTCGTCTGCTACACGGCGTACAGCATCGTTACATGCAGCTGCAAGTAAGTCTTCAATCATGTCTTTGTCGTCTTGCATTAAGCTCTCATCAAGCTCTACGCGACGAACGTTGTGATTACCTAGCATAGTTACTTTAACTAAACCGGCACCGGCTTCGCCTACAACTTCTAATGTTGCAATTTCGTCTTGGGCTTTTTGCATGCGATCTTGCATTTGCTGCGCCTGCTTCATCATGTTACCCATTCCACCTTTAAACATAACTTTCTCTCTTTCTTTTTTAATACATTAACTAGGTTACTAAATAAGGGCTGTTGTAATAAATTACAATGCCTGAATGCTGTTTTCGTCAATTTCGGCGCTAAATAGCTGCTGAAATTGTACTATATTATCGTCTGAGGTGATCACATCTATTGCTTGCTGATGACGACCTGCATCAATTTTTTGCTGAATTAAGTAAGGCGAATCAATCACCCCTTTAGCAAAATTAATACTCAGTGTTACATTGTGCTCATAAATACTGGATAACGCCGCATCAAGTCTTTGGCGTAGCATGGGCGTATCTAAATGTTTTTGTGATTCATCAACATCTATATGCAAATTATTGCCTTGCTTAGTAAAAATAGAGTGCAACGCAAACTGGCGCATACGCCCGCCTAATCCCATGCGTTTAATTAAATATGCCCACTCGTCTTGCTGATGCGCAAAGCGAATTTCGCTTATTGGGCTTTGAAAATCATCAGGCGCTGGAATGCTAGGCTGCGCTACAACAACTTCGGGTACTTTTTGCGGGTTAATTTGCTCAAGTAACTCAGGGGCTAAATTTTCGGTAATTGTTTGGTGCTTTGCTTTAAAGTCTATTTTTCGCTCAGGCTTTGACTCAAACTGAGCTTGGCTTGCTGCCTTGTTTTGGCTCCCCGCTAGTGGGAGCTGTGGCTTTTTTTCGCTCTCACCTGCGAAATCATTAGGCCACGGCGGCGGATTATCTGCGTGTGTTTGCTGCGCATTATTGTTAGCTCTACTGTGATTAATTGCATCGCTATTTGTTGTAACATTTTGCTCATTGCTGTTACTGCTATTAGCTGTAAAACGACTCGGGCGAGTGTTAGCAGAGCTTAAATTTGCTGTATTTTGCTGCTCCGTCTCTTTTGCATTTGAGAGCTTACCCGCACCCGATATATTTCTATCTCTTAAAATACGTGCAATAGCAGATTGCGCTCGCGCTTCTTGTTCGCTAATTGAGGTGTCTGTTGCTTGGCTTTGCTGAACTTGCGCTGCCGTATTTGTTGCAGGGTTAAACCCTTGATCAACCGCACTACTAATAACATCATCAAACTGTGCAGCTAATGAGTGCTCTAAATTACTTTGCTGTAAGTAGGCTTCATCTTCGCTTTGACGCTGGGCTTGCTCGTCAGTAACGTCATTTGTATGCTGATGTTGCTGAGTTACTAATTGCTCACTCGCCGCTTCATTTGGCACAGCCGACACAATTGTTGGCTCTACTGCTTGCTCAACTGCTGGTACCGTAGTTGAAACCTGCTGCGTTGTACTAGAGTTATTATTAAGTGGATCGGGCGCTACGTTTTGCGGCTCTGATAGCTTAGCGACATCAGCTGGTTTTGGCTCAATAATTTGTGGTTGCGTTGTATCATTATTTTGAGCTGTGCTTGGTAGCGGTTTACTTTTATTTAAAATATCACGTAAGGCACTAGCCTTTGTCGTATTACTTTGCACCGGCTGTGTATTTACAGCTACTGGTTGCTGACTTTGTGTATCAATTGGTTGAAACGCTAACAGCCTCAGCATAATCATTTCAAAGCCTAAACGAGGCTCTGGCGCCCATTGTAGATCTTTTTTACCGTTTAACAGTAGCTGATAGTAAATTTGAATTTGCTGTGGATTTGTATTTTGAGCAACATGCGTGACGTAATCGGCATTTGTTTCATCAAGGGCGGCAGCTTCAGGCACTAATTGGCTTAACTGTGTCAAATGCGTTAATGCAATTAAATCATCCAGTAAGGCCACATAATTAGGATTTCTGCTAGCAACATTAGCTACTTCTTTCATTAGCGCTGCGCCATCTTGGGCAAGTAACGCGGCTAGTAAACTTTGGCTATAATGGGTGTCCATTAAACCAAGCATAGTTTGTACAGCTTGGTTGTTAATATCACCATTAGTTTGCGCTATAGCTTGATCGGTTAAGCTAAGTGCATCTCGCATACTACCGTCTGCGGCTTTGGCAATAATACGCAAAGCATCGTCGTCAAAGTTCAGTTTTTCATGCGTCAGTACGTGTTCAAGCTGAGTTTTTATTTCACTTTGCGATAACGCATTTAAGTTAAATTGTAAGCAGCGAGATAATATAGTGACAGGTAGCTTTTGTGGATCGGTAGTCGCAAGTAAAAATTTCACGTGCTCAGGCGGCTCTTCCAACGTTTTTAGTAACGCATTAAAGCTGTGCTTAGAAAGCATGTGAACTTCATCGATTAGGTATACTTTATAACGGCCCCGTGTAGGCGCGTATTGTACGTTATCGAGTATTTCGCGAGTATCTTCTACTTTAGTGCGCGAAGCTGCATCTATTTCGAGTAGGTCAATGTAACGTCCTGCTTCTATATCTTTACAGCTACTACATTGACCACACGGATTTGCCGAAATGCCTTCATCACAATTTAAGCTTTTAGCAAAAATACGCGCTATTGTGGTTTTACCCACACCTCGGGTTCCAGTGAATAAATAAGCGTGGTGCAGTCTATTTTGCGTTAGCGCATTAACCAGCGCTTGTTTAACATGAGACTGTCCAACCAATTCATGAAAGGTTTGTGGACGCCATTTTCTCGCTAGAACCTGATAACTCATCGATTACTCGCCTTCGAATTCAACCAATTTTAGGATTTTAATACCCATTTTTGCGATACGCTTTTCACCACCAAGCTCTGGTAATGAAACAACAAATGCTGCATCAGTGGCTTCGCCACCTAATTTTTGCACTAATTTAATGGTTGCTTCAATAGTACCACCGGTTGCTAGTAAGTCATCCACAAGCAATACTTTGTCACCTGGAACGATAGCATCTACATGCAGTTCTAATGTGTCTTCGCCATATTCAAGTAGGTAGTCTTGACGAACAACTTCACGCGGCAGTTTGCCAGGCTTACGCACTGGAATAAATGGAATACCCAAAGCATAAGACAAGGGTGCACCAAAAATAAAACCTCGTGATTCAGTACCAATAATTTTGGTAAAGCCCTGATCTTTATATGCAGCAATAAAAGCATCGATAGTCGCTTTAAATGCATCTGGGTTTGCCATTAGTGTAGTTACATCGCGAAACATAATGCCCGCTTTAGGGTAATCAGCAATAGTAGTTATGCTGTTTTTGATAATTGCTGGTGTTACTTGAGTCATAATTTTAACTGCTCAATGGTTTATATTACAAAGCAGCTGATTATAACCTTAAGTGACCTTTGATTGCGAGTTTGACGTTATTATAAAAGGTGTTTTAACCGTTTCAGTCGAGGGGAAGTTTTATAAATAAGGCTGTTGGTAACAACAGCCTTGAGATAAATAATTAAGATAACACAGCAAACCAGCCAACAATTGCATTTAAGCAACCAATACCTACAAATATAGCTACGAAGCCAAAAAAGTACGCTGCATTGAACGGATCTTTAAATTCTTTATCATCTGACATTTTTACAACCTTTTATTAAGCACGACACATAAGGGCGTCATAATAAACGATGTAAAATAATCTATAAAGAGCTTAAGCTTGATTTTTTGTCACTATAATCCCAAGCTCAGCCATGGCACGTAAAGTAACAAGTGCGCCTTGGGCAATTTGTGCAGCGCTAAACTGCACAGCATGGCGGGTTACTTGCTCGCAAATAGTATCGAGTATCAAACCATCATGCTCACTTATAATCGATAATAACAAGGCTGTCATAGCATTAGTTGTTAAAAATTGAACTTCATCATCGCCATCGCGATATACAACAAAATAATTTGGCTGTGCTGATGGTTGTTGCGGCTGAAACTGCGTACTTATTGTTTGCACCGCAAATTGGTAACTTAAATTACGTGCTGTACTTGATAAGTACAAACGTGCAGAAGCAACCTGATCAGACGCTATGAGTTGCTCATTTTCAGCCTGCTGTGTAATAGCTACATCTAATTCAATCCATTCATAATGGGCAAGCTCGAGCATAAATGGCGGATCATATTTTTGCATCTCATAATTACTTGATAAATAATTAATGAACTCCCCTGCTATATCTAAAAAATACGGTGAGTGACAATCATATTCACTAAAAAATCGGCGAATAAGCATTTGCCATTGTTTATCGCTGTATAAGGTTTTTAACACCGGAAAACCCGATGAAATAAACCCAACAATATTATTAAAAAATAAATCGCGGTAAATCGCCATGCGTCTATCTTCAATCCCTTGCGGCTTTTTATTTTGGCTGGGTTTGCGAATATGCGCCATAAATTCGTTTTGTATTTCAATAAAGCTCATAACTAAATACTCCTTTTGCAGGCACTCTAGATTCAGACATGCTTATTAAGCTCGCTGTTTGATTAATGATTTATCGAGGTATTTTGCTTGCAGGTTATGAATAATATCTAGCTCTTTGGTTAATACATTAATGGTCGGTATATTAAAATCTCGCTCGAGCAGCGTCGAAAATACACCGTGAGTTTGGTACGCTTTATCGAGTAACTGCCAAACTGGGTCAATTACATCTGCACCATGAGTATCTACAATTAGATCATCTGCTTCATTGTAATGCCCAGCTACATGGCCGTAAGCAATGCGCTGTGTAGGTAATCCGGTTAAAAAGGCTTCGGCGTCATAACCATGGTTTACTGAGTTCACATAAATATTATTCACATCGAGTAACAGCTTACAATCAGCTTGCTCTAAAATAGCATTAGTAAACGCCAGCTCTGACATTTGCTGCCCAGGGGCTGCGTAATAAGACACATTTTCTATAGCAATTTGGCGCCCTAATATATCTTGTACTTGTTTGATACGCGGCACTACATGAGCAATCGCTTCTAAAGTAAACGGAATAGGCATTAAATCGTACATATGCCCAGTGCCAGAGCAGTAACTTAAGTGCTCGCTGTAAATTTTTACATCATGTTCATCAAAAAACTTTTTTAGTGATTTTACAAATTCAATATCAATTGGCGCAGTTGAGCCAATTGAGAGCGATAAGCCATGACAAGCAAAACTATTAGCACTGGTTAATGCTTTAAATTGTTTTTTAAAACGCCCACCTAATTTCAGCCAATTTTCTGGAGCAACTTCCATAAAATCGACTTGTTTAGGTACATGCATTAGTAACTCGTCGAGCATTTCTCTGCGTAAGCCTAAACCAACCATACCTAAGTCAGTATTTATAATTTGTGTCATAACCACTCCCAACAAAAAGGGCCAACCGGCCCTTTATTCTATATGGTATTAAAGTATTTAACCTGAAGTAAAGTTATTCTACTTTAATAAATTTTAATGACCGCCACACTTACCTTCACCGCACTTGCCTTCTTTTTTGGCTTTTGCATCTACGCCACTTTTAGCTTCGCCACATTTGCCTTCTTTTTTAGCTTTTGCATCTGCGCCACATTTAGCTTCGCCACATTTGCCTTCTTTTTTAGCTTTTGCATCTGCGCCGCATTTAGCTTCGCCACATTTGCCTTCTTTTTTAGCTTTTGCATCTGCGCCACATTTAGCTTCGCCACATTTGCCTTCTTTTTTAGCTTTTGCATCTGCGCCGCATTTAGCTTCGCCACATTTGCCTTCTTTTTTAGCTTTTGCATCTGCGCCGCATTTAGCTTCGCCACATTTGCCTTCTTTTTTAGCTTTTGCTTCGCCGCCACATTTACCTTCGCCACACTTACCTTCGGTAGCATCTATTTGATAGCCGGTAACCATTTGTTGAAACTCAAAAGGATTGGCTTGCACATCCACAGATACAAAGCTTGCAGAGCCAACAACAACTGCACCTAATGTTAACGCGATTGAACTTTTTTTGATTGTATTCATTATATGACTCTCTTTTTAATAAGATTGTATAACCAAAGAATTGGAAAATACGAGTATGTATTTAAGTAGACCTGTATAAAAATAAAAAATTTCATTTTAGTTTAATTAATTGTAAACTTTTTGGCTAAAGTAACTATGCGCGGTAATTACGGATTTATCAATTTATGATTAACGGTTACACTACACATCCCTTTATTTAGCCATAATTAATCTTTCTATGAAACTTGTTTTAGCACCGATGGAAGGTGTTGTTGACTTCAAAATGCGCCAACTTCTTACCAATATAGGTGGTTTTGACTTATGTGTGACTGAGTTTGTGCGTGTTGTTGATGCTTGCTTACCTGATAAAGTTTTTTATCGTTACTGTCCTGAACTTAGCAATAATGGCCTCACTAGTGCTGGTACACCGGTACGCATTCAGTTATTAGGTCAAGTTGCAGGTGCGCTTGCAGAAAATGCAGTTAAAGCAATTAGTTTGGGCTCCCATGGCATAGACCTAAATTTTGGCTGCCCTGCAAAAACTGTTAATAAAAGTAAAGGCGGAGCTGTACTGCTTAAAGATCCCGAGCACATGTATGAAATAATTAAAGCGGTAAGAGACGCCGTTGATAGCAAGCATCAAGTGAGTGCAAAAATTCGTCTTGGTTTTGATGATGACAGTAACAGCCAAGAAATAGTAGATGCTGTTGTCAGCGCTGGTGCAAGTAGTATTGCAATTCATGCTCGCACTAAACGTGATGGCTATAACCCACCTGCTTATTGGGAAAAGATCCCACCTTTAATTAAAGATAAAAATATTGCGGTTGTGGCCAATGGCGAAATATGGCAAGTAGAAGATGCTATGTTGTGCCAAAAACGCAGTGCTTGTACCGACTTAATGCTTGGTCGTGGTGCGTTATCTCATCCCGATTTAGCAAAAAAAATTAAAGCAAATATAAATAATGAACCTTATGTAGGGCTCGAGTGGGAGCATATTCTTTATCATTTAATAAATTCAGCTATTCATCACGACCCGGCTAAAGATGAAAAGTACTTTGCATCGCGTACTAAGCAGTGGCTAGGTTACTTAAAACGTCAGTACCCACAGGCAATAACATTATTTGATGAGATCCGACGATTAAAGGCCAAAGAAGATGTCGCAGAGGTACTAAGTAAGTATGCCAAAGCGCCACAGTTTGATGCAAATCATAACGCGTAAGTAAATCTACCTAGATAATACCCCTATTGCTCAATGCTAATTATAAAGGGGTTATACACGATGCAACATCAGCAAAGGTTAATTAATGAAATAGAGGAAGTAAAATTAACTATATTAAACTTACTTTCTCAATCAGCGCATCTATCTCATCAGCATTTATTATCTTTATTAACGCAAACAGTCAATGCAGAGTGGCTCGATTTGGCGGCGCAAAAACTAGGCCCCGAATACGATGAATATATTCAACGAATGACCACTTTAGAGGCTGCTGTGAGTCAAATTGAGATAGGTCAGTACGGTTATTGCTGTGATTGTGAAGAGCCTATAACCACAGCATTACTCGAATTAGATCCAGCTACACAACGTTGTGAACAGTGCGCTAAATAAAGCGCACATTGAGCAACGTTAAGTCGCTGGAGCAGTTAAAGTAATTGCTGAGCAAAGCTAAATGCCTGCCCAGGGTAAAGCACTATATTTTTAACTAATCTTGTTGCATCTATTTCGCTAATGTTTAAACGCTTTATTAAGTTAACCTTTGCCTGTGGCAAGGTCCACGCATGAATATGCAACCCAACATCAGTTTCCATCATTGCTAACATTAGCGTTTTTTGCTGCGCTAAAAGTGATTTGTTTTCAGCTATAGCGGGTAAGTTTCTAAACCCCGACAACCAATCTAAACCTGGTACCTCTTTATCCCCATTAGTAAATTGCACCAAAAATGACTGTGGATAAATTTGGCTAACCTCCTGATTAACTGGTTGTGTACTTTCCTCTTTTAACTGCTCATTTATAATAGTAAGCCACTCTAGCGGAGAGTGCACTGTACCACTAAAATAGTTTAGCTTACTTTGATACCACTCACTGCCATTAGCTAAACCATATAGCCCGACACTTCCTCTGGGGCTATATTGCACGAAATAATCTTTTAAAATATTAAGTTGAGCTAATAAGCTATTGGGTATGTTTTTATCGTTTAGTGCACTAAGCACATAATTTTTTATTAAATTGTGTTCAATTTTATTCAACTTTAAATTGCTTAATTGCGCACTTTCTAGTTGTCGCTGCACAAATTCAAGCCAATTACTTATATTTTGATAGTCACTTTCTGAACTTGCTAAGTTAAGTAAATTAACTAAAACATTTGTATGTGCTGGCCAGGCAAAGTAACGTTCAGGAAAACGCTCTGCAATAACAAGATAGTTAACCTGCTCAGTTTGCTGCTTGGTTAGTTGCATTTGCATTAAGCTTTGATAAATAGCGTGGCGTTTTTTTAAATACGCATCTGTAAAAGGCAATTGCTCACTACGCAGCCCTGTGTGTTTACTATTTTTTGGCTGATATAAAGCTAAGTTAAGCGATTTTAATGCGTGCTGCGCTTCATCAAACGATGTGTACTGCTGTGGTTGCTTAGAGCAAGAGGCCAAAAATAGACAAAGTAAAAATGAAAAAATAAGCGTTTTGTTCATGTTCATCCCAATAAAAAAAGCCCCATTGGGGCTTTTTAAAAATTGCTAATATACATTAAAAATTAAATTTTAACACCGTTGCGAGCGGCTTTATCTTTAATATATGTAGCCCAACCTTTTGCAAACTTACGCGTGCTAGGGTCATCCATAGCTTTAGTAATTGCAGCATGTGCTTGCTTATACTTAGCTTGGTAGTAGTACGCTTCAGCTAAATCTGAATAAATAGTGCCCTTTTTATCAGAGCCTAACTCTAGTGCTTTGTTCAAACGAACAACTGCAGCGCTAAAGTTTTCAGATTGTAAAAGTAACGAACCGGCTTTGCGATAAAGCTCAGCATCGTTATCAAATTTTGCAGCTTCTTCGTAATACTTAGCGGCTTTTTCAATATCTTTTGAACGATGGTAGTTACTAGCAATTGCACTGATATTTTGCTTAGTGCGTTGTACTTTTTCTTCTTTAACGCCTTTTTCAAGCGTTAATGCCGCTTTATAAGGTATTTCGTTTAAAGAATAAAAATTAGCTAGTACTTTGTATTCAACTTCGTTCTCAAAGTAACCGTTTTTGTATGCAACTTCCATAGTTGCAAGGCCTTTTTTGTAGTCTTCAGTTTGTAAGTAATACTTACCTAAGCCTACCCAAGATTTTTTATCATCTGGCCATACACGAACGATTTCTTCTGCAACTTGAACCATATTTTGATACTGCTTTTGTTCAAAATATGAAGCTAACTTAAGTTGATAAGGAGCTTTTGTAGGCTCTTTTTCAAGCTTAATCGCTTTATCTGCAGGCTCTATAACATCCTTAAACTGTTTAAGTTCGTAACTTGCTTGCGCAATACGAGTATAAACTTTCGGATCTTCTTCACCTGTAAAGTCCATCCAATCAGCGTAGGCTTTTTTTGCAGCACTATATTGCTCAGTACCTGCATACATGTCACCTAAGGTTTTTAAACCCTGTGCTTGATCGGCAAAGTTTAATACATCTGGTGCAATTGCTGCTTTCATATACTTAATGGCTGTTTTGTATTGCTCTTTTTGAGCATACATACTACCTAAGTAACGATTTACAGTTGCTTTATCAAAATCGTTAGACGGATCTAACTCTTTAAGTAAAGCAATTGCACCATCAACATCATCTTCATTATACAAGTCAAACGCTTTAATTACCTTTTTACCAGTACGCTCGCCCATGATTTTAGTTTTTGCTTTTTTACGCTCTTCTATTTTTGCGTAATTTGGCGCCGCTAAAACAGGTGCAGTCAAAGCTGCACCCGACACAGACATAAGAATTGCAAGAGCAGTTACTTTAGATAAATTTCTCATTACTCGCCTCCTTAGTTGCCTTGGTTAAGTTTAAAGTCTAATTGAACTTGTAAACCAACTTGTTTTTGTGGTTTACCGTCAATAATTTTAGGACGGTACTTCCACTTGCGCAATGCACGTTTAGCTTCACGGTCAAAGATACGTTTCGGGTCAGCGTCAATTACATCAACGTCAACCACGCCACCTAACTCATCGATAGTGAACGAAAGTTGAACCCAACCTTCTCTACCATCACGTGCTGCTTGCGTTGGATATTTTGGTTCAATACGAACGATAGGTGTCGCATCACCATCTCGTCCAAATGCACCCGGACCACTTAGTCCACCTGCCGTGCTTCCCACATCGATGCTTGGCATATTAAATGACAATCCACCAGGATTAGGGTTGTTATTTTCCGGCTGTGGCGGCTGCGGTTTAGGCGGCTGCTTAGGCGGTGGAGGAGGAGGAGGCGGAACACGCCTTCTTTCCTGCACCTTAGATTCAGGCGGATTCGTCATTATTTCGACTATGATCTGCTCTTTTTGTTCAGTATTACGGTCAGCCCCACCAGAGATGAGGAATGCCATGAAGTAGAACAAGCCGAAAGTAACTGCCCCACCTGCAATCAGTGAAAACAGAAAACGAATCATTACTGATCTCCAGCGATTGAAATTCTTAGGTTATCACCCGTCGCTTTAATCTGGTCCATCACTTTAACTACCGTGCCATGCTTAGCTTCTTTATCAGCTTGTATAATCACAACTTCGGTAGGTTGCTCTGCTAATAAACTTTCAATTTTTGCTGAAATACGTTCAACATCAATTTGTTGTTTATCAACCCAGATTTCGCCGTTACTACGTATAGCAATAAAAATGTTAGCATTTTTTTGCTTAGTAGCTTGGGCAGCTTTTGGTTTATTGACCTCGATACCAGCCTCTTTAACGAACGATGTAGTTACGATAAAGAAAATAAGCATGATAAATACGATGTCAAGCATCGGCGTCATATCGACCGCTGCTTCTTCTTCTTCACGAAAACGTTGTTTACGTGCCATATTTAATTCTCTCTCTAGTGATGAGGCATGTTATCTACAAGTTTGGCTTTCACCATTTTAGCTTTTGTCTCAAGACGTGAGCTAAAAAACACTCCAGATAGTGCCGCAACCATTCCAGCCATTGTTGGGATTGTTGCCATTGAAATACCTGATGCCATTAATCGTGCATTACCAGTACCTTGACTAGCCATGGTTTCGAAAACCGAAATCATACCCGTAACAGTACCTAACAAACCTATTAAAGGACAAACAGCTACTAATGTTTTAATCAACAACATACGCTGATCTAATTTTTCAGACGCTTCAGAAATCCATGCTTCACGGATTCTGTGTGCGTACCAAGACGTAGTGTCTTGGCGGGCATCCCACTTTGCAATAATTTCTTGCGATAAACGCGGAAACTCTGCAAGTAAGAACCAATAGCGCTCAATCATTAAAACCCACATCAGAAAGAGTGCTATCGCGACCACGTATAAAACCTGGCCGCCTGTGCCAACAAAATCCCTGATAGATTCCCATATCTCCATCAGGACTAGCATTAGGCTTTCTCCTTCTCCGCGTGAGTCGCAACGATACCTGCGCTTTGCTCATCTAGGATGTGTAATACCGACTTACTACGACCAGCTACAAGTGCGTGAAGTAGAATTAGTGGTAGTGCAGCAATTAGACCTAGCGCTGTAGTTACAAGTGCTAGAGAGATATTACCAGCCATGATCTTCGGATCGCCCGTACCGAACAATGTGATTGTTTGGAACGTTAATATCATACCGATTACTGTACCTAGTAGACCAAGTAATGGTGCGATTGCAGCAAGGATCTTGATAATGTTGATACCAGCTTCGATGCGTGGCGTTTCACGAAGAATCGCTTCATCAAGTTTAAGCTCAAGGTTTTCAACATCTTGATTCTTGTTGTCATGGTACACTTTAAGAATACGACCCAATGGGTTATTTGTATTCGGTGTAGCAACATTTTTAAGTTGGCTCTTAATTTTGCTTGTAGTAAGCGTAAGGTCAACAAAACGAATTAGAGTAATTAACATACCTAAAGCTAACAACGCAGTAATTATGTAACCTACTACGCCACCTTGATGGAAGTATTCCATAAGTGTTGCTTTTTGAGTGTTAATACGCAAAATCGCGCCACGTGTTGGATCCACATATACACCAGCATAGTTGTCAGGTGATGTTTTTTCAAGGTCTGCAATACCGTCTAAAATGTAGCTATCAGGCTGCTTACCAAGTGGTTGAATCGACTTTGTTTCTGGTGAATAAATTAAGTAACCGTCATCTGTAACTAAGTTAAAGTTACCAATACGTGTTACTTTTTTCATTGACGGGTTACCGTCAAGACCAGCAACTTCAGTTTCAAAAGTAGAAACTTTAGCAGACTCTGTCATTTCAGTTTGAAGTGAAATCCAAAGCTCTTCTAACTCACGAACTGTAGGAAGCTCTTTAGCCGCAGCTAATGAACGTAATACTTCAGCACGACCTGGCTTTTCAGCACTTACTAATGACGCTTCGATAGAACCGATAGCATCTTGAGCTGCACGACGTACAACACCAAACATTTCACCAAGTGTACCTTGAGCATTTTGTAGTGCTTGCTCTTTCTCAGCTAGCGTGTTTTCGTTTTGTGCATATTCTTTAGTTAAACGATCGCCACGTGACTTTTCAGCAGCTAATTGGCTTTTCGCTTTATTAAGTAATGATTGCTTGTCAGCACGTTCTGATAAGAACTCTTGCTCACGTTGCTTATTGATTTTACCTTCAGAGATACGCTCTTGCTTTACTTGCTCAAGAATTTTATCTAATGCATTCGTATTTGCGTGTGCATTAAGCGCGGTACCTGCAGAAACAGTTAGTACTGCTGCAACAGCAAAACCTTTAAATAGTTTCTTCATTATTGATTACTCCGCGCCAAAAATTGGTAGTTTAACAAGTTCTAGTGTCGCTTGCTTACGTGCCATACGGATCACTTCTTTAACAGATTTTAGGTATTCTTCACCTAATTCTTTCCACTGTTTAGTGTTGTTATCCCAAACCCAAGCATGTTTTAAGTCAAAAGACTGCGCAACATAAGTAATACGACCTAAACGACCGATATCAACGTTAATGCTACGGCCATCAACATCAAGCGTACCTTGTGAAGCATTTACAGCTGAGCTGTATGATGTTTCTACTGTGTAAGCTTCAAGTACTTGACGGAATTTCTCAGACGTTGTTACAGAAGAAGAAGACATGATTTCACGTAATCTTTCAACACGACCTAAGCGCGTTTCAAGATTAAATGGAACGTCCGCTTTGATGAATTGCTCAAGCGTATCGATCATGCGATACATCAGAGGCACAACGTTTTGTTTAGTGTTATCAATAGTTGCTATTTGACGGTCAAACGATTCAATAGACGCGTTTTGGTCATCAACCAAACGTGCTACGTGATCGTTGTACACTTTCATAAGTTCAGTCTCATCAACGATGCTACGGTACTCAGCTATTAGCTCTTGAGTTTGACCATATACATTGTCAATTTTAGTTTGAGACTTAACTGCAGCCTTTTGAATTTGCTGACCTGCTTGTTGCACGTCATTCAAAGGATCTGCAATCACATTGCTGCTTGCAAATGCAAATGCGCCAACCAACGCAGTTGCTACAAGACTCTTTCTGATTTTAACAGACATAGTTCCCAACCAATTAAGTAATGTTACTTTTATAATTTAATTATCAACCTACAAGAGGAAGACAACCCTGATATCTTTTAATAGATATCAACCTTTCAATAATGCTAAATGCAGTAAGTCATGTCAACTTGATGTTTAGCATTACCTATAAATAAATATGCATATGAACTAGTTATTTAATATACCAACCCGATAACATTAACATTATTGCAACCACTTTACCGCAAATACTTTCATGAAACCCTTTTGTAATAACAATATTCATAATTAACAACTTAAAAATAAACATTATTATAACATTTGACATTAACTATTTAGAGACTAAAAAAAAAATATAAATAACCTTCTATTATTTTATCTTTAACAACTTTTGAGCGTTTTATAGACGAAAACTCATTTGTACCATAGATAATCTACAACCCACTTCATAATAACTATTGTGTATTACATTATAAAAAACTAACCATAAAGGTAGAATTCAAACAATAAATATGGCTTATCCATTTTTTAAAATGCAAAAATAATATAAATCATTACCACCCTATTAGCACAATGTTTATTTTTAATGTTTGCTACTAAAGCGGTATCTGCAGGCTTATTTGAGAGTAGTTGATAATTACTACATCCCCTAAGGCAATAATATTAATATGCTTAATTTAAAGGGTTATTTTAATGACGAGCAAGCCTCTTGTTCTTAATCAAGGCTTTATATTTCGTTGTTCTGAATTATTACTTTGCCATCACTTTCACTTAGTACGCTCGTGTGGTGACTAAAAATTACTTTTAACGCAGCTATTGATGATTTAATTCTATAGTCTGATCATTTTTTATTAATTTAAAGTGATGTGGATTGATTAACACAGCATTAAAGCTAAGGAGTGCTTACCCCTTAAACTATGAGGCTGGTAGTTTGTAATATCCTGTTGTAGCGCCTTTGTACGCTCGCAGCACTTACATACGCAACTTACATGCGTACACAAGTTACTTTTAATAACTTTGACGACCTTGTATCAGCTTATTAAAACTGCTTTAAATTCAGTGGGAGTAAATAACGAAGGGGGATTTAAATTAACTGCGCACAAACAAAAATTAGTTACTCTATTTAAGTTACTTTCAACACAGTGAAGAAGCTATTTTATCTTTTTTAAAAATATTACCATTAAACTTTATAACCCATGATTTGCTGTGTTTGTGGTTATTTAAACTATAAATAGCAAATACATAAAGAATGATTTTATTTATTGAGTAATGGAATTTTTAAAAATTGTAATTATTAAAATGACGCACAACAACAGAGTGTTTAAGTTGATAAGTGATAATTAAAATATTTGGAGGTTAATATTTGGAGGTTAATATTTGGATTTTATTTGCGGGAATGTGAATTATTTAAAAAGAAAATTATGGTGAAACAGTAGCCTGTTTCACCACGTTGAACGAAGGTTCACATAATAAATTATGCTGCTTCTACGTTCTCAGCTTCAGGGCCTTTTTGACCTTGCTTGATGCTGAATGTCACTGCTTGACCTTCGCTAAGAGTGCGAAAACCAGAACCAGTGATTGCGCTGAAATGTACAAACACGTCAGGACCATTTTCTTGTTCAATGAAACCAAAGCCTTTAGCTTCGTTGAAAAACTTTACTTTACCAGTAACCGACATACTAAATTTTCCTGTAAGTCAATAATTAAAATTCAGCCATATTATTATGGCAATATCCTCCTTGAATCAATGCTCAAAAATATGGAGGTACAGTACAGGAAGAAGTAATAACCAAACCGGTAACCTTAAACGCAGCACAACATCCGTAAATTCATTAGGCAAAAACTCAAAGCAAGTTAAGATTAGCACATTAAATTTTATTTCGCTCTATTAATTAGAAAATATTTATCAATAATGCGTTGTTTCTGATTTTTTTTCTTAAACGGTTAATTTAAAAGCAAATAAATATAGATTTTATCCTGTAATTGTCACCTTGCTGGCGATACTATTAAACGCTTTAGTATTTTCTATAATCATCTAACAATAAATCTAAAGCGCTTTTCTAAAATTACCAGCTGATTCTACCTAAACTTTAAACTCCGTTTAAAAAATGAAAAAGCCGCTTAGCTAAGCTAAACGGCTTTAAAAATTTTAGGTATTGTGAGCAACCAGGCTACTTAACTTGCCAGTCAATTGTATCCTCTGCCTTTATAGGTACTACTTGTGAGTCGCCAAGCGTATAACTTGCAGGCACTTGCCACGGGCTTCTTTCTAAAGTAATGGTATCTTTATTACGTGCAAGGCCATAAAAGTCTGGTCCAAAAAAGCTTGCAAAGCCTTCCAGTTTGTCTAGTTTACCAGCGCCTTCAAATGCCTCTGCGTATAACTCAATAGCAGCATGTGCGGTATAAGCTCCTGCACAACCACACGCAGCTTCTTTTTTATCTTTATAATGAGGCGCTGAGTCAGTACCTAAAAAGAATTTTTTATTACCACTTACTGCAGCAGCCATTAAAGCATGTTGGTGAATATTACGTTTTAAAATAGGTAAACAGTAATAATGTGGGCGAATGCCCCCTGCCAGCATATGGTTGCGATTGTACAGTAAGTGATGAGCAGTAATTGTTGCTGCAACATTATCCGGCGCATTAGTTACAAACTCTACCGCATCTTTGGTTGTAATATGCTCAAGTACTATTTTTAGCTCAGGAAAGTCAGTTACTACATCACCTAAAATCGTTTCGATAAATATTTTTTCACGGTCAAAAATATCAATAGACGAATCTGTCACCTCACCGTGTATTAAAAGCAGCATGCCTACGTCTTGCATTGCAGCTAAAACAGGGTAAATATTTTTAATTGAGGTAACACCTGAGTCTGAATTTGTTGTTGCACCTGCCGGATATAGTTTTGCTGCAACTATTTTGCCAGTTGCTTTGGCTTTTATTATTTCATCTGGGGTTGTTTTATCTGTAAGGTATAGCACCATTAAAGGCTCAAAATTGCCTTGTGGGCCTGCAGCCATTATACGTTCTCTGTATGCTAATGCCGTATCTGTACAAGTTGCTGGCGGCATTAAATTAGGCATAATAATTGCTCGACCCATATAACGGCTAATATCACGAACCGTGTCTTTTAATTGATCACCATCACGTAAGTGTACATGCCAATCATCTGGCCTGGTAATAGTGAGTGTTGCTGCAGAGTCTGTATTTTTAACGGTCATGAGTTGGTCCCTAAGCTAAATTTATCCGATCATAGGCATAGGATGTTTTCGAGTAAAGATCTTATTATAAATAATCAACCTTTGTAGCGCTGCAATTAAACTTTACAGTTTACATAAAGCAATTATCATTTTGTTTTGTAGGAAAGTTAATACCATGTTAAATTAGTACCCGTATTTATACTTAACTAAGAACTACATTATTTGCTATGCCTAACAAAGTAGATATCACTACAGCGCTCGAAGTTAAAACCGATCAGCTGAGTATAATTAATCAGTTCTCCTCAAGCTTGCTGCAATTAGATACGCTTGATGAGCTATTTGAATATGTAACTACCCAAGTGATTAATAGGCTTGGCTTTGTTGATTGTGTTATTTATCTTGCTGATACTGCCAATTTAACGCTTATTCAAGCCGCTTCTATGGGCGTTGCCAGTGAGCGCAAAGAATATCAAGCACAGAGAAAAGTGATCCGCTTTGATGAAGGTATCACCGGCTATGTAGCAACCACAGCTAAAGCAATCATGATTGGCGATGTAACCAAAGATAGCCGCTACATTGCTGATGAGCGCCCTGCTCAATCTGAAATATGTGTTCCACTTATATACAAAGATCATGTTTTAGGGGTAATAGATTGTGAGCACCCAATTAAAAATTACTTTACTAACTCGCACCTCGAAATACTCACTACGGTTGCTCACTTATTAAGTGCCAAAATAAACCAAGTTAATTCGGTAAACAGCTTACAAACAATGGTTTTACAATTAAATAATGCCCAAAAGTTAGAAAATAGCCTGCTGCAAATTGCAAACTTAACTTATAAAGCTAAAAATTTAGACGTTTTTTTTGAATCGCTGCATTTAATTATTAATAGTTTACTCCCTGCCGATAACTTTTTTATAGCGCTATACGATAAACAAATTGACGTGTTAGATATTGTTTATATTGTTGAAGAAGGCATTAAAACCAACAGCCATCAAAAAATTTCAAAAGAGCAATTAAAAGACACTGCCTCGTATTATTTATTAGTTACGGAGCAATCTTTACTGCTCACTAATAGTGAGTTTTTACACCATGTAGAACAACAGCATTTTAAAATGGTGGGTAGGCGCGCAGAATCTTGGTTAGGTGTCCCATTTAGGGTAAACGATCGCCATAGCGGTGTTATAGTAGTGCAAAGTTACGATAAAGCACTACATTACAGTCAACACGATAATGCGCTGCTGACCTATGTTAGCCGACAAATAAGTATGGCGATTGATCGCCAATTAGCTCGCCAAGAACTAGAGCACCGCGCCCTGCACGATGACCTCACTGGCCTAGCTAATCGCTCATTACTTATTGAGCGAATTAAGCATGCTATTTTACGCCTTGCAAGAGCAAAAAAAGGCACTAGCCACGCCTTACTCTATTTAGATTTTGATCGCTTTAAAAGTATTAATGATTCACTTGGTCATGAAGTGGGTGATCACTTTTTAATAAAAATATGCCAATTAATTAAAGGCACGGTGCGCAATACCGACACATTTTCACGTTTAGGTGGCGATGAGTTTGCTATTTTTATGGAAAGCATCACTCACCGCAATCAGGTAACGGATGCGCTCAAACGCATACAACTTGCCCTTTCAAAGCCAATTAATATTGACGGCCATCTATTACAAGCATCTACAAGTATTGGCGTAGCATTAAGTGATAACGAAAACGACAAAGCCTATATTTTATTGCAACAAGCTGATGCAGCTATGTACGAAGCTAAATCGACAGGACGCGGACAAGTTAAGCTATTTAATAATATTATGCGCAAAAAGCTTAAAACACATGCCGATATTGAAAACGACTTACAACACGGTATAGAGCACAATGAGTTTGAGCTGTATTTTCAGCCTATATTTACCATTGCAACATGTGAAGTAATCGGTTTTGAAGCACTTGTTCGTTGGCATCATCCCAGTAAAGGGTTTGTACCGCCAAATGACTTTATTCCAATTGCTGAAAAAACCGGGCAAATAATTAATTTAGACTTACATTTATTAGATTTAGCCGCACAACAAATTAGCACTTGGCATCAACAAGGACACCGGTTTTTAAAAGTCACTGTTAATGTCTCGTCTCGTCACTTTGCTAGTTTAGATTTTGTGGCACAAATTCACGCTATTTATAATAAATATCAGCTCCCACTGGGGTCTTTGTGTTTAGAAATTACTGAATCGGGGTTAATCGAAAATTTAGACTTAGCTACGCAAATAATTGAAGGCTTATCGCCATTAAAAGTAAAGCTTTGCCTTGATGACTTTGGCACAGGTTACTCAGCGCTTGGTTACTTACATCAGCTACCTATTCATATTTTAAAAATAGATAAGAGCTTTATTGATCACTTACATGACTCTGCCAACCCACTCGTTGATGCTATTTTGTCGCTAGCAATATCACTTAATCTTGCAGTGGTTGCTGAGGGGATTGAAACTGCTGAGCAACTCGCTATTTTACAAACTACGCAGTGCAATTACGGGCAAGGCTATTTAAAATCAAAACCGGTAACAGCCCAAGAAGCTATTTTACTAATCGACGCCCCACTATAATAAAAAAGCCAGCTAATTATTGCTGGCTTATTTTTACGATTATTTTTATATAAGTAATATACGTAAGCTACATTTTTAAGGTGTAGATCTAACCTTTAACTCTTCACGCAGCTCTTTGGTTGTTTTAACCATGTTGGTAAGTGCTTGGCGGGTTTATTCCCATGCTCTGGTTTTTAAACCACAACCTGGATTTACCCGCAAACGCGCAACCGGTGCTTTAGCTGCTTTGTGAATAATTGCTTTTTATCCATGCAATACTGGGCATCTTAGCTGTATTAATATCCTAATACACTTGGTCAGTGTCATTCGGGTAATCAACATTTCAAACCTTTGTAATAAATCCATGCTCGCCCACAATATTTTTAGTAATCACACCAAAACCCAACATGAGCTAAACTCATGCAAAATCCATCAAATCTATTTTAAAATGACTTTCATGATTAAAAAACTTAATGTTAAGCATAGAGGTTACTAATAAAACACAATTAACAGCCTTCTAGACGTTGAAACGTTTTTTGTAAAAGCGTAATATGTGCTTACTCTGAGTTAAACTCACCTTTTTCATGAGAATTTTTAAAGATGATTGGTCTTAAACACTTAAAAACCATTGCTACCTTAAAAGAAACGGGATCTTTGGTTAATACCGCACGTGAGTTATTTTTAACGCAATCGGCTTTATCACATCAAATCAAAGATTTAGAGAACAAATTAGACTGCCAATTGTTCGAGAGAAAAACCCAACCAGTACGATTTACCCCCCAAGGTATGCTATTACTTGAATTAGCCCACGAAATATTACCAAAAGTAGAAGCAACCAAGTGCCGCTTAAAAGAAAGTTTAAACCAGCCTATTTCACAAATGCGCTTAAGTGTTGAGTGCCATGCGTGCTTTCATTGGTTATTGCCAACAATTAAAGAATTTAATAACTTTTGGCCCGATATAAAAATTGATTACGAACGCGGTTTTAGCTACGACGCCATCCCTGATTTATTAAGTGATGAACTTGACCTAGTGCTCACCTCAGATATACGCGAACCCGACCAGCTAGAATACGCCCATTTATTCGACTTTAAATTAAAGCTCATTGTTGCCCCCGACCATGATCTTGCTAAAAAAGCCTATGTAACTGCGCTTGATTTAAAAAACGAAACTATTATTTCCTACCCTATTCCGCGCGAACGCCAAGATATTTTTAAACACTTTATTCAAAATGCCCGTTTTGATGGCACACTTAAAACAGTTGACCAGGGATTACTTATTTTTCAACTCGTTAGTGCGGGCATGGGCGTGGCTGCATTACCCGACTGGCTGGTTACACCTTACGAAAGCCAAGGATTAATTAAGTCAATTCCGCTAGGAGCATTAGGCTTAACTCGCCCTATGTATTTAGCGATGAAAAAAGAAATGAAAGACAACCCTGTTTATCGTCACTTTTTAAATACCTGTAAGTTAAATAACGGTCGATAAACATCTTACACATGAGTAATATAAAGCTAACTTAGCTTTTTATATTACTCATTATGTTTGCCATTAAAAAATTATTGGGTGGTTTATTAATGCCACTGCCTTTATTGGGTCTATTTGCCCTTATTATGCTACTTTTGGCATTTAGAGGTAAAAGATCTGCTTTATTTTTATCTTTTATAAGCTTAGCGGCGCTGCTTTTAGTCAGCACACCGCTGGTTGCTAACCTAATTATAAAAAATAACGAGTCACCCGCACTGGCATTTAATTCATTAAAACAGCCAAAAATTGACAAAATAGTCGTACTCGGTTGCGACATTAACCCCAACACGGCTTTAAGTGCTAATAACCAACTTGGCAACTGCGCACTTACTCGTTTAGTCGAAGGCATAAAGCTAGCCAAACTCTACCCAAATGCACAACTTATTGTATCGGGCGGCGGATACCAAAAAGTCACTAATAGTAGCTTAATGTATAACACAGCAATAAATTTAGGCATTAATAAAAATCGCTTAGTGCAAAATCCAGCGGCTATGGATACCCCAGCCGAAGCAAGATTATTAGCCCCCACATTAGTTGACTACAAAGTGGCATTGGTTACTTCAGTTTTACATATGCCGCGCGCAAAAGATTTATTTAACGCCCAAGGTGTTGAGGTAATAACAGCGGCAACTGATTATCATAACTTTGCTGTATTACCTTGGCACAAACAACTCGTACCAAATGCCCAAGCTTTGCATGTAGTAACACAATACAGCCATGAGGTAGTGGGTAAAGCGTGGATCAGCATGCGCCGTTGGATAGACCCAGAAGCACTTTAACGTAAGTTCAACACAGTAAATTACAAATAGTGTATTAAACCGGATTACTTAAATAGGTGTCCGGTTTTGTTAATTTATAACACTTTTGCCAATGCGCCACATAACATCCCACAAAGTTACACGTGTTAGTGCACTTACCAAAGACAGCTTTGATTACTTTGTTAAGCAACAAGCAGTGACTTTCCATCGCGCTTAGAGTCAAATTCCAAATGCTAAAGCAGATACATAGGGAGCTCACTTTAGGCCATTTTGCTGCATGAACAAGCTATAACTATAACCATCATCATCCGGCACTAGAGGGAGTAATATTAGTTACACTACCTTTCAATTGGCCACTTCACTTTAACTGTATAGATTTTATTTTCTTAGTATCAATAAGTTTTTCTAAAACACTTTACTTAAAGTTTTTTTCGCAAAAAATGAGATAATAATACCCGGAATAGATAAAGCAACGGCAAAGTACACCAAGCTCATAGGTGAATAAATCCCCAGCAGCAGCCCAGCAACAGAAGATGCGATCATAACGGATAAATTAAATACCGAGGACTGAACTGAAGTAGCAACATCTTTAGCATTTTTTACCTGCCTGCTAACGGCGGCCTGCATTAAAGTGACTAAGGGACCAAATGAAAGACCCCAGATAAAAAAAGCAAAATGCCCTACACCTTTTACTTTGCCAAACATTAGTAATGTGAGCATAGAAACAATAAGTAATGCAAACATGGTTATTGTTAATAGCCGCAGGTATTTATCGATAAGTTTTATAGCTAAAAAAACAGAAATCATCGAACCTATACCAAAAAACAATAAAGCACTTTCAATCCCACCAGCTAAACCAATTTCCTCAACCAGGCTTGTAATGTAAACATAGGCACCATAATGTGCGGTTACACCAAGCAAGGTAAGCACAAGAATAACTAGTACAGCTGGATTTGTTAATACCGCAAAAGGTGAGGAGCTTTTGCTCAGCTTTTCACCGGGCGTAGAAGGCAAAGCAAAAAAGCTAATAACTGCAATAGCAATAATAACCAGCCCAAAGCCAATAAACTCACTTCGCCAGCCATATTCATTGCCAATAGTGGTCATTATGGGCATACCAAGACTAATTCCCAGCGTGGTGCCTGCCATAATAACCGCAATAGACTTGCCATGATGTTCCTCATCTACCAGTCGCATACCGTAAGCTGCAATCATTGGCCACATCACACCTGCACAAATGCCTCCGATAATTCTAAGAAAAATAATAACGTTATAATTATCAATCAGCCCAACCACAATGTTTGAAACGGCAAAGCCACTCAACAAAATCAGCAGTAAGTGCTTGCGATTAAATTGCATCGTCATTGAAATGAGCGGAATTGCAAATATCGCTGAAGCAATGGCGTAGTAGCCCACCAAATTACCTGTTTGCATCTCACTAATATTGAGATCGGCCATCATTAAAGGCATAACACCTGAGGGCATCAGCTCCGATAATATCCCTACAAAGGTCACTGACGACATCAAGATCATAATCAGCCATGGGAATAAGCTAGCGGTTTTTTGAGAA
This sequence comes from Pseudoalteromonas sp. JB197, assembly GCF_002332205.1. Taxonomy (NCBI): domain Bacteria; kingdom Pseudomonadati; phylum Pseudomonadota; class Gammaproteobacteria; order Alteromonadales; family Pseudoalteromonadaceae; genus Pseudoalteromonas; species Pseudoalteromonas sp. JB197. Next base: position 945,572 of record NZ_NRGZ01000001.1, on the reverse strand, counting down.
ATATTTTCAGTGCTCATAATTTTTATCGGTTCTTAATTTTTTAAATTTATTGGCTTAGATGCTGCCAGATTAAGTATATGGTGAAAACAGCTGTTGTTCCTATAGTCTATTGTTAAGTGCATACTATTTGGTTGTGCTGTTGAGTTGCAGTAAATCCCATTTATTACTATATAGGTCTTGAAAAAACACTACTGCGCCATACTCTTCAACTCATGGCTCTTCATTAAATACAACATCATTTGCTTTCATTAGCTCATAGTCTCGCCAGAAATCGTTGGTCTGTAAAAATAAGAAAACACGTCCACCGGTTTGGTTACCAACAGCTTGTGTCTGCTCGTTTGTGCTCCTAGTAAATTCGTACCATTAGAATAGGGAAGATAAACCTAAACTCAGCGCTTCCCGCCACCTAAATCAGTATCTTCGAGGAGTGTAAATTGAAGTTTTTTAGTATACAACGCGATAGCACCATCGTAGTTTTTAACGATTAGAGCTACATTTTTAATGTGCGGTTGAACTGATTTAGACATGGTAATTTCCGGATATGTGCAGCTTTACTAACTACGCTGCAATTACAAACCTTAAAATAGGTGTTTTTTATTTTCCGTGATGGAAACTACCACCTCTGATACTATTGTTATACGCTACGTGGAGCAAACATTATTATAGCCATACCTACAAGTGCTACACCAGACCCCACAAGATCCCATGTAGTTGGACGAATACCATCAACAGCCCACAACCACAAAATAGCCATGAAAATATACACGCCACCATAAGCAGCATAAACCCTACCTGCAGCGGCTGGATGCAACGACAATAACCAAGCAAATATAGCCAGGCTGAGGGCTGCAGGAACCAGTAACCAAACCGATTTCCCCTCACGCAACCAAAGGTATGGTAAATAACAGCCAATAATTTCTGCCAAAGCCGTAATTAAAAAAAGACCAAATATTTTCATTTCGCTCAAAAGTGACTCCTCTCATTACTTAGATTCGAGGCTCTGAAGGCTCTGAAGTTTCTAGTTATAGAAAAACGGCTTCAAGCATTCCCCAAAAACGCGATCACGACTTAAATCTAGAGCAGCTCATAAATATAAAATAGCCGCATAGGTTAGTAGCTTAAGCTTTACCTGTCACTTTGTATTTAGTAAAAACCACCCAGCCGCAACCTTCACTAACACATGTATTAATATGGTTTTTTGTATTGTTTACCAAAGCCATGAGAGCTAATGATGATTTTATATTTATTGCATTTTTAACTATTTATACTGGGTTATCTATGTCAATAAATGTGACGTCAAAACCATGCTCTTGAGCGAGTAGCTCACCTAATGCTTTAATGCCGTAGCGCTCTGTGGCGTGGTGCCCTGCGGCAAAAAAATCAATATTTTGCTCGCGCGAGCTATGAATAGTTTGCTCCGAGGCTTCGCCAGTTAAGTAGGCGTCAAGGCCTTGCTCTGCAGCTAGGTCAATGTAACCTTGCCCGCCACCGGTGCATAACCCAATTGTCTCTATTTTATCGGTTCGTACTAAACTGCTCAGTGGTGATCTGTTTAACACTTGAGCTATTTTATTGGCAAACTCTTCACCCGTTAACGGTGTTTTTAAACGCCCTTTCATTGCTACGCTGTTTGCAACAGGCTCTAAACCCGCTTCAATTTCAATATCTAGCAACAGTGCTAATTGTGCGTTATTACCAAGTACCGGATGTATATCGAGCGGTAAATGATAAGCAAATAAGTTAATGTCATTTGCTAATAACGCACCAATGCGGCGTTTTTTCATACCTGTAATTGGTTGTGATTCGCCTTTCCAAAAATAACCATGGTGCACTAATATTGCATCAGCATTTTTTTCTATTGCAGCATCAATCAGTGCTTGGCTTGCAGTAACACCAGTAATTATGGTTTTAATTTCATTTTTGCCTTCAATTTGTAGGCCATTTGGGCAAAAATCATTAATTGTGTGGGGTTTTAAAATGTCATTTAACAGCTGGTTAAATTCTCGACGTTGCATACAAGCTACCTTACTTAACACTGAATTTTGTGCAAATTTTGGCTGTTTATGAGCTAAAATGGAAGGAAAATCGCAAAAAATTGAAAAACACTTTTAAAATAGGTATAAATAGGACTTCTTTATCTGTGTTAACAACGTATAGGGTCTCTAATGAGCAAACTAGACAAAACAGCAGTGTTATCTGCCTTTGAATCAGCGTATGAAGCTGCCAACGGTAAAAAACCTGAAATCACTACAAAACCTGGCTGGTACAGCATCGATGGCGGCAAAAATTTACGCCTAGCTGATGTAGCAGAGTTAACTAAAAAGTTAACTTCTGGCAAAACTGCTAAAACGAAAAAAACTAAAGTGGCTGCGCCTGCTAAAGCACAGAAAAAAGCACCATTTACTGTTGTTACCGAAAATGAAGACGGTTATACAGCTGAAGAGTTTTGGATTGTAGAATTAGCGCGTAAAGAGCACGATTGCCGTTTACCGCGCGGTGTTGTTTAACATCCTAATGTGATTTTAAAATAAACCGCGTTAAGCGGTTTTTTTATGCCTAAAAAAAGCGGCTAACTTAACACTAAGTTAGCCGCTTTTAAATGCGTTAACGTTATTTAAACTCTAACTTTAAATGTTATTTGTTGTTTTCAAAATAAAGTGGTTTACGCTGTTTTTTACCCACCTCAACCATAGTTGCGGCATTAAATAAGCGGCCGTTGATCATGGTGTAGTCAATTTTGTCTGAGTCGCGGATATTACTTAGCGGATCGCCATCAATTACCATTAAATCAGCAAGTTTACCTACTTCTAGCGATCCGACGTTTTTATCTAGCCCTAAGTACTTAGCTGGATCGAGTGTAGAGGCTCTAATTGCTTCAAGTGGGGTCATGCCACCTTGGGCAAACATCCACATTTCCCAATGCGCACCTAAACCTTCACGTTGGCCATGCGCTCCTAAGTTAACTAGTACACCTAGGTCTTGCAGCTCAGCAGCTACGCGGGCATTGTTAAAATGGTTATAGTGATGCTCGGGTGCTTTAACGCGGCGCATTGAGCGCGGTAATAATTGGTTTTTAGGCACAAATTTACTTAACCGTGGGTGATTCCACACATCCGTTTTATCGTACCAGTAATTTTCGCCCCAAATACCGCCATAGGCTACAACAAGCGTTGGTGTATAACCTACATCACTTTGTGACCACAGCTGTTTTATATCGTCGTAAATATGCTCTACCGGAATTGAATGCTCAATGCCTGTATGCCCATCTACTATCATACTTAGGTTATGTTGTAGTAATGAGCCACCTTCGGGTACTACCATCATTTGCAGTTCACGCCCCGCTTCTATTACTTGCTGGCGTTGCTCGCGACGTGGTTGGTTGTACGATTTAACACTAAACGCGCCAACCTTTTTTAAACGCTCTAAATGAAATTTAGCATCATCTAACGAGTCAATATGCGAGGTATACCCTGGCATATTGGCGCCATACAAAATAGTACCGGTAGAGAATATACGCGGGCCAACTATCATGCCTGCTTTTTGCATTTCACTGGCGGTGAATATTTCTGAGGTGTCGTTTGATGGGTCGTGAATTGTAGTTACACCTAATGCAAGCCCTGCAAAGTTTTTCCAGTTTTGTTGTGGAATAATTTCATCACTTGCTTGCGAGCCATGTGCGTGGGCGTCGACTATCCCTGGCATAATCGTTTTGCCCGTTACATCAACTACTTTAGCACCTTTGGGAATGCTTACTTCAGCGGCTGTACCAATGGCTTTTATATGCTTACCATCGGTGATAATCACACCATTTTCAATAACTTTTTCGCCATCCATAGTAATAATTTTAGCGCCCGTTAGAGCTATCATGCCCTTTGGCTCAGCCATTTTTTTACTAAAACTAATGTTATCGCCACTTTTTACTTTAAAGTCTTTATCGTCAGCTTTATTAATAGCAAACATACCCTCAAGGCTGGCATGATAAAGCTCAGGACCTAAAGTCCAATACAGTTTATTGCTATTAGCGCTCCAGCTAATATTTTCTCCCGCACGAACAGATAACTGCTCAATAGGAAATTGGTTGTCTGTAGGGCTAATATTAAGCGTTTTACCGCTTTCTACGAACGGTGTTACAAATACTTTAAAGCGCTCAGCAAACGCAAGATATTGGCCATCTGGCGATACTCTAAACTCGGTGGCATGCTCAGATTCGTAAAGCTTACGCACTTTTTTAGTATCAAGCTCTACTACACTCAGCGTTGGTTTTGGCCACGGGCTCATGATGTACACTCGATCGTTAGCTGCGCCAAACTGTGGCTGATAGCCATTTTTTGAAATTAACTCACTTTTGCCGCCTTTAGTACTTACGCTGTAAACTCCTGGGTTTAGTGACCACTTAGGGTTTAAAATACTGCCACCGGTGGCTTTGCGATAAACCACTGTTTTACCATCTGGGCTAAAGGTAGGCTCAACGTACTTACCCGGTTGCTCAGTTATGGTGTCACCACGGCCACTGCTCGCAGAAACCACACGTACTTGACCTTGCTCGTTATCGTCCCACGTGGTGTACACTATTTTTTTGCCATCGCGCGAGTACTGCGCAAATAACTCGTAATGATCGGTTTGTTTGGTTAAACGCTTAATTTTACCTGATTCTAAATCACGTTTATAAATGTGTCCTAACGCTTCAAAAATAGCCGTTTCACCATCGGGGCTAATTTGTACGTTACGCAGCATTTTTACATCAAACTCATCAGTATCGAGGTTTTGAGTAAAACGCACTGCTTTTTGAATTTTTTTAGTGGTTTGTACTTTAAAAGCAATGGTTTCTACCGATTTATCGCTAACATCGAGTTTATGTATTGTGCCACCAGCCCAAAATACCAGTTGTTGATTATCTGGCGTCCAAGCAATCGTGGGGTAAACACCATGAATAGCCCAAGTTTCTTGCATATCGCGTTCTAACTTATCGTACAGTTTAGTGTGCTCACCGCTAGTTAAGTCGTATAAGTACAGGCTAGTTTGAAAGTCGTCACGCTTTATATAAGCAAGCTTTTTACCATCGGGTGAGGGGGTTGGTCTTATTGCGCCACCCATGCCACTAATCACCGTTTCAATTTCGCCGGTTTCACGGTCGTAACGTTTTATTTTATAAATTCCCGCCACAGAGTCTTTTGAATAGTGAAAGGTTTTACCTGGTGTTGCATCATGCGAAAAGTACACATAACGACCATCGGGCGAAAACATCGGCTCACCCAAATCTTTTTGATCGTCAGCTCGCTTGGTAAGCTGTACTCCTTTACCACCCGCTTTATGATAAAGCCATACTTCGCCTGCCCCTAATGAGCGACTTGCGGTAAAGTGTTTACGTGCAACTAGGTAGTCGCCATCAGGACTCCATGCAGGGCTGTTTAATAAGCGAAAGGTTTCGTCGGTTACTGCACTTTGGTTTTCGCCGTTTAAATCCATAATCCAAATATTATCGCCGCCACCTTGATCTGAGGTAAAAGCAATGTGTTTACCATTTGGGCTAAAGCGCGGTTGCATTTGCCATGCAATATCTGAGGTAAGTTGTGTGGCATTGCCGCCACTTATTGGCATAGTATAAATATCGCCAAGTAAATCAAACACCAGTGTTTTACCATCAGGGCTAATATCTAGGTTCATCCATGTGCCTTGATCAACACTAATGGTGGCATCTACAAATTGCCCTTTAGGTGAATCTACTTGCCATTTTGGCTCATCGTCTTGTTGGGCTTGTGCGTTGCCTAGTGCCAATGACACAGATAAAGCTAGCACCGTTTGCAGCATTTTTTTCATGCAATTCTCACTTATTATTGTTGCTCTATGTAACTCTCTTACATGATTGCAACAAAAACGCCGACAAGTTGCCAGCGTTATAAGATGAAATGCCGTAAATTAATGCCAGACTATAGGGTCAAATTGATAATAGTCCACCAGCAAGCGATAAATTTCAGGGTCATATCGGCGCAGTTCTGCCGGCTTCTCTAAAAAGGTTTCGGTGATCACCGCAAAAAACTCAGCCTCATTAGTCGCGCCATAACTATGAATAACATGCTCCATACTATAAGCAACATGACTTTTTAACTGGTTAAAGGCACGACTAAATACACGCCCCCATTCTTTATACTCGGCTGCTGTTTTAAGTAACGGCGTACCGGTTGTTTTGCCGGTTTCTTGATCTAGCTGATGCGCAAATTCATGAAACACTAAATTATGGCCATCACTGGGTAATCTATTTCCCTCAAGAACGTCGTGCCAACTGAGTACTAATGTACCACCTGGCCACGACTCACCTAGCCTAATTGCATTATGATAGCTAACTAAGCCAGCGCTATCACGCGTTAACTGCGGCGCATAATAAGCACTTGGATATAGGAGTATTTCTTTTACATTTTTGTAAAGTGGCCAAGGTTTATTGAGCACAAGCAAGCAGGCATCGGCTGCTACAATTAGCTTCATTGCACCTGTTAGTTTTAAGCCATCGCACCCTACAAAGCGCTTTTCACTTAAAAACCACATAATATGACGCTCTAACTTTGCTCTATCAGCATCGGTCATTTTTTTATAAATAGGCATACAACGCAGTAAAATATCTTTTTGCTGCGAATTAAGCTCAAGAGTTTTATATTTACGTTGCCATAATCTATTTTGAATAGCTGGCCAACGCCAAAAAATAACCACAAAAATAATTAAGATAACAATTAACAATCCATTTATCATGCTGATGCCTTCGCTCAATGTATACTCTCTATATGTGTGCGACTGAGGCACTTTTCAATTACATGATTTCGGTACGATTACGGCCACCGTTTTTGGCTTTGTATAATGCCTGATCGGCTCCCGATAACAGTCGGTCGTAATCGTCTATATTATTAGAGTCAGAAACACCAAAACTTACGGTTACTTGATGCAACCCTTCTGCAATTACTGAAAAATCGTTACTTGCAATATCCTCCCGTAATAGTTCACACATGAGCTTTGCTTCTGCTGCTGTTTTGTTAGGAAATACTAAGGTAAATTCCTCCCCGCCCCAGCGAGCTACTTGCTGCTCACCTTCGCAATGCGATTTGAGTATTTTGGCTATTTCACAAATAACTTTATCGCCAACAATATGTGACCAGCCATCGTTCACCCGCTTAAAGTGATCTATATCCATGATAGCAATAGCTAATATTTTATTTTGCTGCTTATAAGTGGCAAAATTTGCTGCTAACCAACTATCGAAAGCGCGCCGGTTTGGCATATCAGTAAGTTGGTCGTGAGTGGCTTGATAAGCAAAGGCGTTTGCCTGTTCTTGAAGGTCCTGTGTTTGCTTTTCTACTCGTTTAGTTAGCTCTGCCTCTACTTTTTTATAATGATATAAGCGGTACTTATAAATAGCATATATAGTGACTAAAAAAGTAAAAAACAGCATTAATTTAAAGCTCAACTTTTGCCAGTAATGTGCTTGAATTACAAAGCGAATTTCTTGCTCATTTTGCTGCCATTGCGTATTTGGATAACCGGCGCGCACCTTAAACGTATACTTACCTGCAGGTAAGTTGGTGTATTCTGCACCTGTCATGTGCTGGCGGTTTACCCACTCTTTATTAAAACCTTCTAACTGTGTTTGAAAACTTAAACGCTGCGGCATAATAAAACTCAAACCCGCATACTGAAAAGATAATCTTGAAACATTAGGCGGCAATAATACTGTTTCACCATCTAATGGGAGCGCTGTTGCTCTGCCGTTAACGCTAAAGCTCTCAATCATAGTAGGCAAATCTACTTTGCTTGATGCTTGCAATAACTCAGGTTTTAGCGCGCTTACTCCTTTTGCAGTAGCAAACCAAATGGTGCCATCTTTATGCACTGTTGCTGATGGGGTCGAGCCGCCATTAACTTGTGCACTGAGCATGCCATCGCCCTCGTCATAAAGTTGAAATACGAGTGGAATATTTATATTTTTTTGTTTTTCATCAAGAACATGATTAACGTGCTGGCGATCAACCTGAATAACCCCGCGGTTACTCGATAACCAAAATGAATCTTTATGAGCCACAATTTGAAATAACTTATCGACTGGCAGCCCTTGCTCCCGCCCTAAAATAGCCATTTTGCCCGCACTGTGCTCATAGCGCATTAATCCACGATCTGTCGTCATCCATGTGTAGTCGTCATCGAAATAAAAACCAAATCCATACTCGGCAGCAAATTGCGCTGGAAAGCTTATAGCACTAAATTGCTCAGTTAGTATATTAAACACCACAACCCCATTGCCGGTGCCAATCCAAACATTGCCTTTGTTATCTTCACTGAGTGCTAAAATAAAACCGCTAGGCAGCTCTTTTTCATTGGTAAATTGCACTAATGAGCCATCTTTTTCAACTCGCGTTAACCCCATAGCAGAGCCGATCCATAATCGCTGTTTGGAATCGAGTAATAGCCCTCTTACTTCGTTACTCCCAAGGCCATTACTACGATTTAAATAAGGCGTTATTTTATTATTACTGACCTTTAATACACCCGATGTATAAGTGCCTATCCATACATCGCCATCCTCGCCCTCCAGTAAACTCAATACCGAATAGGGAGAACCTTCTTTAGCACCTTCTATTTGAATTACATTATTATTTTTAATTTTGTTAAGGCCGGCACTACTCCCTACCCATAAGCTACCATCGGAGTGCGATAATACCGTTCGCACGTAATCCCCAGCTAAACCCCGCTTAGTAGTCCAGGCGGTAAATGGCGCCTCCCTTAATCTAAACAGCCCGGCATTAGTGCCCACCCAAATACTGTTTTCTCTATCTTGTAATAAAGACAATATTCTATTAGCAGGGAGTCCGCCTTTCGCATCTAATTGCTCAAGCCCAGCCACACTGAGTCGAAAAATACCTTTATTAATAGTGCCAAACCATAAATCACCGTGGTTATCTTCTAATAAACTAGAAATAGACTCGACACTGAGCTGTGGATGGATGGCAGTAAATACTGCGTCTTTGAGAATATAAGCGCCGCGCTCACTGCCAATAATTAATTTCCCTTGGCGAGTAAGTAGTAGCGTATAAACTGCTGCATTGGGTAGCCCGTCATCGGCTGTTATTAAGCTTGCTTGCTGATCAACAATTTTATATAAACCATCGCTAGTAGCAGCCCAAATAACGCCATTGGCATCTTCAAGCACACGATAGGCGCTAACATTATGAACAATGGCCTGATCGTGTTTACTATTAGCCCCGCGGTAAAATACGCCATCGTTTTCTAATGCCAGCCAAAACCCGTCATCGTTACTTTTAATTATGTGATTAACCATAGCTGAGGCACTCGGCTGAGTATTCCACTGTCTATATTGATATAAGCTGATACCACCTCTTGCACCGGCTATTAATAAGCCGCCGTCATCGGTAGGAGTAAGTGCACGAAGCCCTGAGTCGGGAAGATTATTTATTTCAGCGCGAGTAAATAGTTTAAATTCTTGGCCATTAAAGCGCGCTAAACCCTCCCATGTTGCTATCCATAAATAACCGTCTTGAGTTTGCGCTAAGCTATTAATACTATTGTGAGGCAGGCCTGAGCGGGTATTCCATGTTTCAAAAAAATAATCACTTAAAGGTAAACGAGTTTGTGACTGCACCTGACACGTGAACATGACGAAAAATACACATAAAATCCCTAAATGCTTCATCACTGCGACCTTTATAATTATTATTGATTAATTAGTATTACCCACTAAATTTAACGCAATCCTAAGTGATTAAAAACCAACCAAAACCAGCTAAACTAAGAAAATACTACCACAGCCTGCAGTAGCATTTCATTAACTAATCTTTACAAAAGTTATCAAATGTATCTTGTAAAATGTTTATAAACTTTGCTACGTGTAAACCATCCATTAAAGAGTGATGTACATCAATAGCTAAGGGCATAGTTTGCTGCTGTTTATTAAGCTGACCAAATACAAATTTAGGGATCCCTAAACATTTCCCTTCACTAAACGCATGCGAAAAAGCACTAAAATTTAGCCAAGGTAATACCGAAATATGAATTAAGTCGGCCTGCCCTTCGGTTTGTGCAAAGGCGTCAGAAAATAAAGGCTGCGATTTAGCATTAAAACTAACTGCGCTGGCATGCACGGCAAACTCAGTAAAGTTGGCCTTATCACTAAAGTAACTAAACCTGAACGAGTCATCTGCTGCCAGCTCAACCACACTAGCGCGGGTGTTACTTAGTAGCCATGGCTTATCATTAATAATACGCAGCATAATTGGCGGGTACGCATGGCACGCTTTAAGTGTGGCATAAGTATAGGCCTGAAAAAAAGACAGCTGATGCGCTTTACAGTAATTATATAAGGCCTTCGCGTTTAGCTGTACACACACATTAAAGTAAGGTTGAGAAAAGTGTTTAAACAACTCAAAATGTTGTTTACGGGGCCAGCTATCAAAATCAATAGGCTGCATAGAAACAGGCGAAGAAGACATAGATAAATAAACACATAAAATAAAAAATTAAGTTTAACGTATAAACAAAAAAAAGGCGTGCAATTGCACGCCCTAATATTTACGGTTAACTTATTTAGCCGATTAAAGACCGTTTTTAAGGATCTCTTGTGCAAGCTCATCAGCAATTAAATGCGTAGATTTTTGCTCTTTTTCACTACGCGCAAAAATTTCAGTTAGGGTATCAAAAATACCTTCAACATGTTTATTTGACGCAGCAGCACTGTACCCTTCTGGTAGCGTTTCATAATAAACATTAATAATACCACCGGCGTTAATTACGTAATCTGGTGCATATAAAATACCTTTCTCACGAATAATTTCACCATGGCGCGATTGTGCCAACTGGTTATTGGCACAGCCTGCAATTATAGTAGCTTTAAGGCGCGGTATAGTTGCATCGTTTATAGTTGCACCTAGTGCACAAGGTGCGTACACGTCTACGTCTAAATCGTAAATTCCGTCAATGCCAACGGCTGTAGCACCAAACTCATTAACAACACGGTCAATTGCTGCTTGGTTAATATCAGTAACATATAGCTCAGCGCCCGCCTCTGACAAATGCTTACATAAAGTATAAGCAACAGTCCCTAACCCTTGTACTGCTACTTTAATACCAGCAAAGTTTTGATGACCACGCTGATGGTTTAATGCCGCTTTTATACCTAAAAACGTACCGTATGCTGTAAATGGTGATGGGTTACCACTTTTGCCTTCAAGGCCAAGTACATAACTGGTTTCTTTGTTCATCATTGCAACATCGTCGCAGTTGATATTTACATCTTCAGCAGAATAGTAGCTGCCGTTTAATCGCTCTAATTGACGACCAAAAGCACGGAATAATTGCTCAGATTTAATTTCTTTAGCATTACCAATAATCACAGATTTACCGCCACCAAATGGCAAGCGCGCAACTGCATTTTTATAGGTCATGCCTTTGGATAAACGCAGCACGTCGTAAACTGCATCTTCATCATTTGCATAATCCCACATTCTACATCCGCCCACTGCCGGACCTAGGTTTGTATTATGTACCGCAATTATTGCTTTTAAACCCGACTCTTTATCAGTACAAAAAACCACTTGTTCATGGTTATCAAATTCAACTTGATTAAACACAACCACTTTAAATACTCCGAAATAGTTAACCCTAAAGGGTATGCATGCATGAAATTGCCGAGACTTTATCACTTCGGATAACGCTTCGCTATACCACGAGAGGATAAACCCAAGCGCAAAACAGCATTGAATTAAATAGCCAGCTTTAATTGTAAGTGCACATAAAAATTCCACAAAGGTAAAGAAATCAAGTATTAAAAGCTAAAAATAACAAACACCACAAGGTTTACGCTCACGTGAACGTAACGCAACTAATAACTGTAAAGTTTAAATTACACGCAAGCATAATATGCAAACGCTTATGCTACATAGGTTTGCTTTAAAAAGGGGGTGGTTTAAGAGAGCTGGTCAGAGCTGTTCACTCTTTTGCTAAGCAAATTAAATTACGGGCAATAGAACAGGTTATTTAACCTGAACTCTGGTTAAGAGATTTACTAACGTATTGAATCATAGTTATATTTAACTTTATTTTCTCTAGCCAGAGATTTTCAGTGAATTCAACGCAGTTAGCGCTGAAAATAGCTGCTTGAGATAGGTTTATTATCCAGAGATCAGGTTACTTAGTTTAAGTTAAACAAAAAGCGAGCACAGGGCTCGCTTTGTATATTAGTAAGTTAGATTACTTTAGCTTGCTATCTAGCTCTTCAATTTTAGCTTTCCAAATTGCAGGGCCTTGCGTATGCGCATTAGCACCTTCGCTATCAACAGCGACTGTTACCGGCATATCTTCTACTTCAAACTCGTAGATGGCTTCCATACCTAAATCTTCGAAAGCAACAACACGTGCTTTTTTAATTGCTTTAGATACTAAATACGCCGCGCCGCCAACTGCCATTAAGTACACTGACTTATGCTGCTTAATAGACTCAACCGTAGCAGGGCCACGCTCTGCTTTACCTATCATGCCTACAATACCGGTTTTTTCTAGCATCATATCGGTAAATTTATCCATACGCGTAGCCGTTGTCGGACCCGCTGGGCCAACTGCTTCGTCACGTACAGCATCTACTGGGCCTACGTAATAAATAAATTTATTATCAAAATCTACGCCTTTAGGTAAACCTTCGCCTGAGTTGATCATGTCTTGCAAACGCTTATGCGCGGCATCTCGACCCGTTAAAATAGTACCCGAAAGTAAAACAGTTTCACCCATTTTCCATTCTTGCACATCTTTTTTGGTCAAGGTATTTAAATCAACACGACGTGTGCCTTCGCCCACTTCAAAGGTTACTTGTGGCCAATCTTCTAACTTAGGTGCTTTTAGGTTTGCTGGGCCTGAACCATCAAGGGTAAAATGTACGTGGCGAGTAGCCGCACAGTTAGGGATCATCACGACCGGTTTTGACGCTGCATGCGTTGGTGCTGTTTTAATTTTAACATCAACAACCGTTGTTAAACCGCCTAAGCCTTGTGCGCCAATACCTAATTTATTAGCACGTTCAAATATTTCTAAACGTAGCTTTTCTTCTGTGGTTTCTGCACCGCGTTCCATTAATTCATGAATATCTACCGGATCCATTAACGACTCTTTAGCCATTACTGCCGCTTTTTCAGCCGTACCACCAATACCTATACCTAGCATGCCAGGCGGACACCAGCCTGCGCCCATTGTAGGTAGCGTTTTTTCTACCCATTCTGCCACATCGTCAGATGGATTTAACATAACCATTTTACTTTTGTTTTCAGAGCCGCCGCCTTTAGCCGCTACCATTACTTCAACCTTACCGCCCGCTACTAAATCTATATGTACAACTGAAGGGGTATTGTCTTTGGTGTTTTTACGAGTACCTGCAGGGTCTGCAACAATAGAGGCGCGCAGCGGGTTGTCTGGATTTAAGTATGCACGGCGTGTGCCTTCATCAACCATTTGTTGAACGGTTAAATCGGTTTTATCCCAGTTAACATCCATACCTACTTTAACAAAACAGGTAATAATACCTGTGTCTTGGCAAAGCGGACGCTTGCCCTCAGCCGACATACGCGAGTTAATTAGAATTTGTGCGATGGCATCTTTTGCTGCTTTACTTTGTTCTTTGTTATAGGCTTTTTCAAGCGCTTGAACAAAATCAAGGGGATGATAGAAGGAAATATACTGCAAAGCATCTTCAATGCTATCTATAAAGTCTTGCTGACGGATTGTACTCATAGTGGTTCCTTAAGTTACCGTTACGCGGGGTCGCGTAAGCTATATCAAACCGGTGACGGTGGTTTGCACTGTTTTTAATTTGGGAAGCAACTAAACGCTGCCAAAAAAATTTGACTTATGATACCCTCCTCGCCCGTTTCGAGCCAGTTCTTAAAGGGGTAGTAAATGCTAAACAATAAAAATAATTGTATAAAATTAGCCATAACACAAAGCTGTATTGATGTATTTGCGCATTTTGCCCACTTGCCTTATGCCATTTTACTCGATTCGGCCAATAGTGAGCATGTAGACAGTCGTTTTGATATTATTGCCATCGAGCCCAAAAGCACACTGGAAGTACAAAACAACCTGAGTATTTTAAATAACCAACCCGATGCAAGAAGCTGCTTTGAAATAATGAACAGCGAACTGCTAAAACTTAATAACAACAAAGCGGCCAACAACCTACCCTTTAGTGGTGGCTGGCTGGGTTATTTGGGTTATGACTTAGGCCGCACACTTGAAAACCTCCCAAGTAGCGCTATAAACGATATAGACTTGCCACAAATGGCCGTTGGCTTGTACTTAGATGCACTCATATACGATAAACAACAAAACAGTTGGTTTTATATTGCCCAGCCTAAGGTTAATCGCTTAGCACTTTATCAGCAGTATTTAGCACAACCTGCCATTATGCCTAGCTTTGCACTTAAAACTGCGTGGCAATCTAATATGAGCCGCGCTGATTATGCGCAAAAATTTGCCGTAATTGAAGATTATTTAAAAACAGGCGATTGCTATCAAATAAATTTAGCACAGCGTTTTAGTGCCCAATATGAAGGCTCGCCTTGGGCTGCCTACGTTAAATTAACAGCAGCGAATAAAGCGCCGTTTTCTAGCTTTATAAACCATCCGCAAGGCGCAATTTTGTCTATTTCTCCGGAGCGTTTTATATTAGTAAGCGATAATCAAGTGCAAACTAAGCCGATTAAAGGCACGCTACCGCGAAAAGCGGATCTGCAGCAAGACGCCCAGCAAGCACAATTATTGGCAAACTCTGCCAAAGATCGCGCCGAAAATGTAATGATTGTTGATTTATTACGAAACGATTTAGGTAAAGTAGCCAAACCAGGATCGGTACAGGTGCCCTCATTATTTGCTATTGAGAGCTTTCCGGCGGTGCATCATTTAGTTAGTACAGTTACTGCCACATTGGCAGAGGGTAAAACGGCGGTTGATCAACTCGCTGCAGCATTTCCTGGGGGCTCGATTACTGGCGCGCCTAAAGTGAGAGCAATGGAGATTATTGAAGAACTTGAACCGCATCGTCGCAGTATTTATTGTGGTTCAATAGGCTATTTAAGTGCTTGTGGTAACATGGATACCAGCATTACTATTCGCACTTTAGTATGCCACGCTCAACAAATACACTGCTGGGCCGGTGGTGGCATAGTAGCTGATTCTAAAGTTGCATTGGAATATCAAGAAACATACGATAAAGTAAATAAAATACTTCCATTATTATAAATAACAGTAGGTCGCTTTGAATAGTGAACACATTATAGCGCGGTTTCAGTTAAGCCCTACGGCAGCGCCAGATCAAGGAATAGATACCCCTAAAAAGCGTGCCAGCGCAGTCATGTTGCCGCTTATTGATGTAGACGATCATGCGCATATTTTACTGTGTAAGCGCCCTATTTATTTGCACCATCATCCCGGTGAAATTTGCTTGCCCGGTGGTAAGTTTGAAGCAAGTGATATTACGCTTCGCACTACTGCCCTGCGTGAACTACATGAAGAGCTAAATATTACGCCCAGTAATGTTAAAGTATTTGGCCAATTACCTTTGTACTCAACACTCACCGGCTTTAACATTAGCCCTTTTGTTGGCATGCTTAATAAACACACTATTTGGGAGAACGATCATAATGAGGTACAAGCTAGTTTTTTATTACCACTGCGTGATTTAACTAACGAGGCTAATTGGCAGCCCCTGCCTTTTCAGCGTTTTGGTAAAACCATTACTTTATATGGTTACAATACCCCACATGGTTTACTTTGGGGTGCAACTGCAAGCATCATTAAAAACTTTACAAAACAACTCGCCTTACCAGTTTAAATGTTCTTGATTAATGGTTACATAGTCACAATTTAGCGTTACTATACACGACCGTTCAAAAAAGCAGCCTAGTGCTGAGTAAACACAGAAGAGACACATTATGATAAGTGCATTTGATATGTTTAGTATTGGTATTGGCCCTTCTTCGTCACATACCGTTGGCCCAATGCGCGCATCTCGTTTATTTGTTAATGACCTACAAGAAAAACAATTATTAGCAAACGTTACCGACATTAAAGTAGAGCTATATGGATCGTTAGGTCAAACTGGTATTGGCCACGGCTCGGGTAAAGCTGTAATACTTGGCCTTGCTGGGTATGATCCTGAAACCATCGACGCCGATTTGGTTGATACTATTTTAGCCACAATTGAAAAAGAACAAGTTATTTATTTAAATCAAACGCATAAGGCTAAATTCCCAAAGCAAGGGGCTATTGTTTTTCACCGTCGTAAAACGCTACCTAAGCACTCTAATGCAATGGAAATTATTGCCTCTAATAATGGCGAGAAGGTTTATAGCCAAATTTATTACTCAATTGGCGGTGGCTTTATTGTTACTGACCAAGATTTTGAAAACGAAAAACAAGCAGCGCTTGATATTCGTGAAGAAAACCCTGCACCTTTTCCGTTTGGTAGCGCACAAGAATTACTGGTAATGTGTAAAGAGTCGGGTTTCAGTGTATCTACTTTAATGATGCATAACGAAAAAACACTACGCAGCGAAAACGACATTAAAGACGAGTTATTTAATATTTGGCAGGTAATGAAAGCCTGTATTGAGCGTGGTATGCGTACCGAAGGGATTTTACCAGGCGGTTTAAAAGTAAAACGTCGTGCTCCTAATTTACATTTAAAACTTAATGTTGAAGTAAGTAACGACCCCCTACGTGCTATGGATTGGGTCGACTTATTTGCTTTAGCTGTAAATGAAGAAAACGCCGCAGGCGGGCGTGTTGTAACCGCGCCTACCAATGGCGCAGCGGGTATTTTACCAGCAGTACTTATGTATTATCATACTTTTATAAAAGAAGTCGATCGCGATATAGTTACGCGTTATTTATTAACCGCCGCCGCTATCGGTATTTTATATAAAAAGAACGCCTCTATTTCGGGTGCCGAAGTAGGTTGCCAAGGTGAAGTGGGCGTGGCTTGCTCAATGGCTGCAGGCGCACTTACCGAAATTGTAGGTGGTAATGTAGTGCAAGTAGAAAATGCCGCCGAAATTGGCATGGAGCATAACTTAGGGCTTACGTGTGACCCAGTTGGTGGTTTAGTGCAAGTACCCTGTATTGAACGCAACGCCATGGGCGCGATAAAAGCAATTAATGCGTCACGCCTTGCAATTCGTGGTAGTGGTGAGCAAAAAGTATCACTCGATAAAGTGATTAAAACTATGCTCGAAACCGGTAACGATATGAAAACTAAATATAAAGAAACCGCTCGTGGTGGTTTAGCCGTTAATATAATTGAGTGTTAACACACTTAATTATAATTAAAAAAGGCGCCTGTTTAAAAACAGGCGCCTTTTTTATTAGCTACTTTTAACAGTTAAGTATTAGATACCGAAACAATTATTTAACTGGCAATTCTATATCAGCAAATAACTTATCAACATCTTCTTGGTTGCGTAATAAGTTAGCACGCTCTACTCGCTCTTTAGTTAAGTGTGGTGCAAAGCGTTCAATAAAGTCATACATATAAGTGCGTAAAAAACTGCCTTTTCTAAAACCAATTTTAGTGGTACTCGCTTCAAATAAATGGCTGGCATCAATACACACTAAATCAGTATCACTGACCTGGTCAATCGCCATTGACGCAACCACTCCAACACCTAATCCTAAGCGTACATACGTTTTAATAACGTCGGCATCGGTGGCGGTAAATACTATGTGCGGCTCAAGCCCATGAGCACTAAATGCTTTATCTAGTTCTGAGCGGCCAGTAAAGCCAAATACATAAGTAATAAGCGGATATTTTGCAATATCAGCCACGGTTATACTATTGGCTTTTTTAGCTAATGGATGGTCTTTTGCCACCACAATACTACGGTTCCAATGATAACAAGGCAGCATAACAAGGTCTGAATATAAGTGTAGTGCTTCTGTTGCAATAGCAAAGTCAGCATCGCCACGTGCAGCTGCATCTGATATTTGCTGCGGTGTACCTTGGTGCATATGAAGTGACACTGCGGGGTATTTTTTCATAAACCCTTTAATAACATTCGGCAATGCGTAACGTGCTTGGGTATGAGTAGTGGCAATATTAAGCTTACCTTGATCAGGTAAAGTATGCTCATGAGCAACCGCTTTAATACCTTCCACTTTTGAGAGGATTTCGCGCGATATATTAATGACTTCTTCACCGGCACTCGTTACATGCGTTAAATGTTTACCACTGCGACCAAAAATTTGAATACCTAACTCATCTTCAAGCATGCGCACTTGCTTAGAAATACCTGGTTGTGAGGTAAATAAACTTTCAGCTGTTGCTGAGACATTTAATTTATGATTTTGAACTTCTACAATATATCTAAGTTGTTGTAATTTCATAGCTATGTATTTCGTTATTATTCGTTTTTGAGAGGGTAAATACTTTATCTTTAAAAACTGACCACCCGACAAATGGTGGGGTTTAATTGATAATATCGTATTTAATAAATATAGGCTTAGGCTAGCACAATAAATATACTTCAGATAGCAATGATTATCATATAAAGCATTAAGATTTAAACGCTTTCTTAGCCTGCTTTTTATAGTTAATTAGCGCAAAGTTTCCCTGTTCTTATATATTTAATGTAAGATTAGGATATTAAAATAGCAATTTGAGAACTGTAACATGATCGTCTCTATCATAATCGTATTAATTGTTGCTCTCATCATCATAGCGCTTTGGGTTGGTGCGGCACAACAGTATAAAGAAAAACAAGAAGCTGAGCGCCGTAAAGAACTAACCAAACAAAAAGCTATTATTGAGGAAACCGAAGAAGCGTTAATGAATAATGCTAATATTCCGCTTTCGGATAATACACTACGTGTTTTACAACGCCGTAATCACGATGCGCTTAGTGCTATGGTGTCGCTTTCAGCTGGCTCTAAAATACTAAAAAACCGTTTAAATGAAGCGAAAGAGCGTTTAAATAATCCTGTTCAGGGAAGTAATAACGCGTCTTTGTCACTGCCTAGCAACGATAAGCAACTGGTGTCGCTAATTCAGGGTATAAAAAAATTACGTATTATTTTTCGCTCTGAGCATAATAAAGGAAATCTAGACAGCCAACTCTTTGTAACCGAAGACAAGCGTATGGAAAAACTACAGCTACAAATAAATATTGAAAGCCAAATTAAACGTGGTTTATCGGCGCGATCCGCTGGCATGGTAGGCTCTGCAAGGCAGTATTTTGAAAAAGCCCTCGTATTACTCAATACAGTATCTTACAGCGATGAGTATATAAGTGATAAGTCTCAAGAAGTCGAAGGTTACTTAGAAGAAATTAGTGTTGAGCTAAGGGCATCGAATGCCAATGCACTTAAAAAGAAAACTGAGCAAGAGCAAGATGACCTAGATGTACTATTTGCTCCGAAAAAGAAATGGTAAATTAGCACTAAAATTTATAAACGAAAGCCCATACAAAATTGTATGGGCTTTTTTTATTGATAGTTAAATAAGTTTTTTAAGATAAAAATGCAAACTTAACAATAAACAATGCCGTTAAAATCCACACACTAATACTTACTTGATCCTTTTTACCGCATAATACCTTAACCGCAGTGTATGAAATAAACCCAAGCGCTATACCATGAGCAATAGAAAATGTCAGCGGGGTCATTAATAACACCACACTAACAGGAATGGCATCTGTCATGTCGTCCCAGTTTACAAACTTTAAGTTTTGTAGCATAAGTACCGAAACATATAAAATAGCACCGGCAGTGGCATAGGCTGGCACCATTTGCGCTAGTGGCGCAAAAAACATCATCAATAAAAAACAAATACCCACAACAACGGCTGTTAAGCCTGTGCGTCCGCCTACAGAAACGCCAGCCACCGACTCTATGTAAGATGTAGTAGTAGATGTACCAAGCATTGCACCGGCAATAGTGGCAGTGCTATCAGCGCTAAGAGCGCGCCCTAAACGTGGCATATTGCCTTTTTCATCTGCAAGCCCTGCTTTTTGCGTGACCGCAACCAAGGTGCCTGAGGTATCAAATAAATCTACAAATAAAAATGCAAAAATAACACTCAACATTGAAAGCTCAAATGCCGCACTAAAATCAAGTTGCATAAAGGTTGGTAAAATTGACGGCGGCATAGACATAACCCCCTGATATTCAACCAAACCAAAAGCCAAAGCAATACCTGTTACCAGTAAAATACTAATTAACACACCACTTTTAAAGTCGCGATATAACAATGCCGCAATCACAAAAAAACTTAAAATAGCAAGTAATGGCCCAGGTGCAGTAATATCACCTAGCTGCACTAAGGTTGCAGGGCTAGATACTATGATCCCTGCACTTTTAAGCGCAATTAGCGCCAAAAAAGCACCAATACCGGTCGCTATTGCTTGTTTTAGCACCAGTGGAATGGCATTAATAATCCACTCTCGTACTTTAAATAAACTTAAAAATAAAAATATACAACCCGACATAAACACAGCACCTAATGCCGCTTCCCAGGTATAGCCCATTCCTAAAACAACGCCATAGGTAAAAAAAGCATTTAATCCCATACCCGGCGCTAACGCTAACGGATAATTGGCCCATAGGCCCATAATAAAACAGCCTATTGCAGCTGCAATACATGTAGCTACAAACGCAGCGCCTTGATCCATTCCTGCTTGGGCAAGCATTGCTGGATTAACAAAAACAATATAAACCATAGTAATAAAAGTAGTCATACCGGCAACACATTCACGTTGTACTGAGGAATCATTTGCGCGGATTTTAAATAAGGCTTCGAGCATAACAAACTTAAGGTAGTAAAAAGTGGCGAGATTTTAGCATAAAAATAGCGAAATACCGGACATTTTACCTTGTTATGCATTAAGTTATTGAAGTAGCTGAAATAATAAATATGACACGGTAATACGTATGTACTTCAGGTTTTAAAAATAATAATTACCGTGCTTATATGCTGAGCAATCAGCTTTACTTTAACGTAAATAATAGAGCATAAAGTACTGTATAGGTGCTATTCGCTGCATAACTTTAATAAAAAATATAAAATACATACCTAAAATATTAACGCCCTGTTTTTAATAGTTATTTTTGTTTTTTTATCCGTGTAAAAATTTAAAACTGAATGACTGTACAAATAATTAGCAAAAAAACACTTGCACCATAACACTGTATAAACTACTGTATATGGGTACTGTATAAAAACCCAGTGAGTGAGAAATTTATGTTACAGCCTATTACCGTAAGAACCGTTAAAAGTTATCAGCAAGACGATAAAAGTGATTGTGTAAATTTAATTCAAATTGAAGATGAAATTTCAGCAACCTTTGAATTGCTTAAAGTATTACACCAATACAATAGCTTAAATGCATGGACACTGCTGATTGCACCTGACCATGTACCGAGTAAAGCCTTACTTGATTCATGCTCCATTGATACCAGCAAATTACTGGTGATCAGGCAAAAACATTTAGTAAACTTAGAATATGTACTTAGCTCGGCGCTGCACAACGGAAACTTTGCTGCGGTTATTACCTGGACTGATATTATTAATGATCAACAGCTGACACAGCTATCATTAAATTTAAGCACTACAAATACTAAGCTTTACTGTTTTACTAAAAATACTCACAACCTTGAGATACCACTAACTCAATAAGCTTGTTAAACTCGTGTTTTAAACACTTTATATTAATATTATGACCTCATTAACGACTTCTCCTTGCTTTTGTGGCAGCCAGCAAAATTATGCTGACTGCTGTGAACCACTTCATTTAGCATCAAAAATAGCTGAAACACCTGAGCAACTTATGCGTGCTCGCTACAGCGCATATGTACTTAAAAATGCAACTTATGTTTATCAAACTTATGCAAGTGAAAAACAGGCAGAAAACCCTGTAAAAGAGATTAAAGACTTTGCTGATAGCTGCCGCTTTATAAAGCTAACCGTCATCGACACTGAGCACGATGCAAGCGAAGGCTTTGTAACATTTAAAGTAAATTACTTTTACCAAAACCTATATTGCGAGTTGCACGAAAAGTCGTTGTTTATTAAACAAGATGGGCAGTGGCGCTACCTTGAAGGCACACTATTTCCGGTAGCCGATATTAAAATAAGCAGAAATGACAACTGCCCTTGCCAAAGTGGCAAAAAATATAAAAAGTGTCATAGCGTATAACAAACTGCAGCTGTGCGGTGAGTAAAGTAGGTAATTACAGGCAACTGAACCTTAAATACATCCAATAGCCATGCCTAGGGTTGGCTGTTACAGGCGATGTGTATGGCTAAAATAAAATTTTACTTTCGAGCAGCTATTGGCTATTTACTTACATACCTATAGGCCTGCTGCGTTAATAACTGCTCTACCGTATATTTTGCTACTGGGCTCGCTGCGCTTTAAAAGCACACTGTATTTCGCCCTTGTGCTTTAGCGGCGTACATTTTTTTATCTGCGCGTTGCAAAATATCTATATTGCCTTCGTCTGATTGCAATAACGTAGCCCCACCTATACTTATAGTGACAAATTCAAACTCTGAGTACTTATGTAAAACACCTAAGCCGGATATGTTATTTTTAATTTTTTCAGCAACACAGCGAGCGCCTTCCTCGTTGGTATGGGGTAGCACAACCACAAATTCTTCGCCGCCATACCGGGCAACAAAATCGCTTGGCCTTTGCAGGCTGTTAGCAATTGTTTGAGCAACTAAATGTAAAACAACGTCGCCTTCTACGTGTCCATAAATATCGTTGTATTGCTTAAAGTAATCAATATCCATAAGTAATAAAGCGTATTGTGTATTCTCTCTTAATGCACTCAATTGTATTTTATTTATATGAGTATCAAAATAACGACGGTTAAACACTTTAGTTAAGTCATCCAGAAACACTTTTTGACTTAATAAGTCATGTTGCAGCTTAATAGTTAAGTGCGCCCTTACTCTTCTGTATAAGGTTTCTGGGTTAATCGGTTTTTGAATAAAGTCTACCGCGCCCGCTTCCCAGCAGTCCTCTTCTTGATTTCCAAAGGAGGTAACAAATATAACGGGAATGTCTTGGGTTTGTGTCGTCGTTTTAAGTTTTAAACAGGTTTCTATACCGCATATGCCATTCATTGAAATATCAAGCAGTACGATATCGGGAGTATTAGATTTACATATTTCAACTGCTTCTTCACCGCTGTTGTTGGTGTTAACAATAAAGTGCTTTGATAATATTTTTTTCAGTACAATTAAGCTAAATAACTGATCATCAACAATGAGGATTTTTGAGGCTTTAAGGCTAAGTTTTAAATCGCTATCGGCATAATTTAATGGCATAAATACTACTGTTTTCTATAATTATCAACTAACACAGTATAATACAGTCTTATGTTATGCAAATGTATTAAAGTTGGGTTTTTAATCAAACTTACAACCAAATATAAAAATGGCGATACAGAGTTGTTGTTAATTGTTTTAGAAAATCACGGCCATAATTTTCAGGGTAATACTGAAAGTAAGCACTGCTTATAAGCTGCTTGTACTTGAATGCTCAAGGTTTAAATCGCGTTTGCATAAACGTACAAACAAAAAATGGGCCACTAAGGCCCATTTTAAAAATTACGCAAATTACTTTATAAGCGTCTTATTCGTCGTCATCCAAATCTGGTTGTTGACGTTGAGCTGGGCGCGCTAATATTTCTACATAAAAAGAAGTTAAGCTTTGCTTTTCTATTTCGCTTATATGATTACTAAGCTCTGCAACGTGCACTACTTGTGCATCTTCAGCGGTATTACCAAACTTACAATCAAACGCCCAGTAATCAGCATCGAGTGGTAGAGTTTTGTTACGCTCTCTTTTCAAATATTTTTTCACTTCATGCTTTGCGGCGTCAACCATACGAGGATATTTGATTTTCTCGTGATTTAGCGTGAATATTTTCTTCATTACGTTCCTAATTACCTTGGTTTAATGATAGCGGCATTTAATGTCATACCATTTGAGCCTATTATAGCAATTGCATTTAATTTTTGGATGCTTTTTTTATATTAAATCAATTATTAATCCATTAATAAAATAAAATATCGCTAAAATTCGCTTAAGTGTAGAGAGTTAGCGGCTTTATATTACAGACAAGTAATTTAATAGTTAGAGTGATGACGCAATCGTTTGCCAAGTTCTATTAATATGATTGGTTATTGCAATATCAAAGCAGTTACAGCGTACGCTTTATAATTAAGCGCTTACTAAATGCAATGGGTGGTGAAGCGCATCATTATTTAGGCTTTCGTAAAAGGCAGCAGCATCGAGTTGCGGGTTAGATAGTTGCGTTTGTGTGTTATTTATACGCCTGCGCACTGCTAATTCACAATTATCACGCACCTGAAGCGGAATATGGCTTACATCATCTCTTATAAACAATGGTTCAGGGTTTAAACAGTGATTTAATTTAATATCGCTCATTCCAGCGCGTTCCCCTGCTTGCATTAATAGTGAGGCGTTAAACTGCCCTATCAAGATATCAAACTTATCTGGCGCTAAAAGTTGCTTTGGACCTGCTCCAATTTGTTTGCGAAGGGTATCTTCGCCAACAGTTGAATCTTCAATTTCTGTTTTTGGTAAATGGAATTGGCTAAAATCGAGTGCATCATGAGATAGCATAGCGAGTAAAAGCGCAAACTCTCCTCGGCGCTTTTCATGCACACTTTTATTGAGTCGAGTGTTGAGCTGACTCTCTGTGATTAACAAATCACCGATTTGCATAGACTTTAGCCGATTGAAGTAAGTAATACCTATTTATCGGCTTTATTTCATTTTTCTTTAGCTTTTTTCTTTACTTAAATACGATGTTTGCTATTATCAGCGCCGTTGCATTGGAGGGGTTCCCGAGCGGCCAAAGGGATCAGACTGTAAATCTGACGGCTCAGCCTTCGCTGGTTCGAATCCAGCTCCCTCCACCACTTTTCTTACCGCTAAGTTAAGTGGGGCCAAATGTAACAAAATTAGTGTGGAGGGGTTCCCGAGCGGCCAAAGGGATCAGACTGTAAATCTGACGGCTCAGCCTTCGCTGGTTCGAATCCAGCTCCCTCCACCACTTTTCTACTTATTTTCTACTTATATAGTTACTACATTCCTTGTTAGTAATCTCCGTGTTTTTTCTTAGTTAAACATTAAAATACCCATTGTAAACTCATACCATGCTGTTTTAGCCATAACGTACTTGCTTTATAGTCGGGACAAAATTGTGCTACGCGCTGCCAAAATGCTTTGCTATGATTTAAATGTCGTAAATGCGCCAGCTCATGCACTATTACATAATCAATAATGCTATGCGGTGCACCAATCAATAATAAGTTAAATGTTAACGCCCTTTTACTATTACAACTTCCCCATTTGCGTTTATAAACTGCAATATTTAAATCGTTAGGCAGCGCTTCTTGCATCAGCGTGCAAAAGTCATTAAGTCGCATTTCAATGTATGCGGTTAACTGCTCTTTTAAATACGCCTCTAAAAGTAATTGGTACTTTTGCTGCTGATGCTTAACACGAGCAGAAACGGTAATAAGCAGGCCATCTTGTTGGCGCTCCACTGTAGAGGTATTGCCTTGCTGAAACGTTAAATTAATTGCTTCTGAAAAAACCCAGATCTTTTTGTCCTTAAGTGGATACTGTTTTGTATCAACCAAAGTAAGCTGTTTTTGCAGCTGCGCCTCAACCCATGATTTTTTTTCTAATAACCAGTTATCGAGCACTTTTTTTTGTACGTGATGGGGGGCATATACCGTCACATTTTGATTATGCACTTTAATAGCAACGGTCTTTCGTCGGGTACTTTTTTTTAGTTGGTAGGCAAACAAATTAATCTCTCACACTATACTAGCTAGGGGCTACTTTTCGTCTAATGGTTAGTTAATGCCGTGTTGTTTATTTATAGCTTAATAAGCAATCCTAAAATTAACGGTTTATTAATTAATTAATTAATAAATTCTATTAAACTACACGATTAAAATGCCTATTTAGAGCCGCCATGTTATCAGCTTTCTTTATTACTGACCAAGATCCTAGTTTAATTATAAACGGGGTTTACGATCCTCTCTTGGTTTCTCTTTCAGTTTTAATAGTGATATTTGCCGCTTTTTTTACTACAAAACTCATTGATTTAGCTAAAAAAACTACTTTCCCAAGCTATCAACGTTTAGCTACTGTAACCGCTGCAGCTGTTTTTTCTGCGGGTATTTGGAGCATGCATTTTATTGGTATGTTAGCTTATTCTTTGTGTACTAACATTAAATATAACCCAACTATTACCTTACTCTCTTTTATACCGGCATTTTTGGCATGCCAATATGCTGTATCTATACTGGTAAAAAGTAATGGTAACTTTAAAGTATTAGCTATTTGCTCAGTATTATTAGGCTCGGGTATTGGCACTATGCATTACAGTGGTATGGCGGCGATGGAGCTTGCGCCTATGCTACGGTATGACCCAGTTATGTTTGGGTTGTCTATTTTAATGGCCGTTGCCCTATCGTTTATAGCTTTATATAGCCGCTTTAATCTTGAAAGAATTTTCCCTCGGTTATCACAGTTACAAATTCGTTCAACCAGCGCCGTTATATTAGGCTTTGCTGTTACTGGTATGCATTATATGGGTATGGCAGCAACCCGTTTTGTAGCAACTTCTCCTCTTATTTACGCAGACGAAAATCCGTCTGCTGGGCTTACATTTATTGCAATTGCGGTTGCCACTGCAACTGTTGCAATAACCAGCGTGGTTGCTGTAATTAATGGTATGGTACGCTATAAACTGCTACTTGAAGAGAAGTCAGCCGACGAGTCGCGGTTAAACGCCATATTAGAAACAGCAATAGATGGCATTGTGACTATTGATCATCAAGGTATTATTTTAAGCTTTAATGATGCTGCGAGTAAGATTTTAGGTTGGCGAGAACATGAGTTACAAGGTAAAAGTGTACAGATTCTTTTAAATGATAATAACGCCTTAAACAATGCGTCATCATCTGGCGATATGACTCTTGATTTAAGCGCTATTATAGGCATAAACCGCGATACTTTTGCTAAACATAAAGATAACCATTTGATCCCTGTGCGCCTTGGTATTGGACAAGTGACGCAAACTGGGCAACCGCCTTTGTATGTTGGCTTTATTACTGACTTAACGCAGCAACGAGCGCTACAAAAAACGGTTGTTGAAAATGAGCAAAAATATCGCTCATTAATGCAAAATATGCCAGGCGTTGCCTTTAGATGTAAATTTGATACTAACTACACCATGCTATTTGTTAGCCCAAGTATATTGGATTTAACTGGCTATACACCGGATGAATTTATTGAGCAACACATTGAGTTTACGGACCTGATTTTAAAGTCTGACCAACAAATGATTATTACCACGCTCACTAATGCCGTTACCGAAAAGCGTCAATACTCTGTTGAATATAGAATTCGCCATCGCAACGGCGCAACTGTATGGGTATTAGAGAAAGGTAGTTTTGACTTTAATAATACCGATGTAGCACAGTGGATTGATGGTGTACTTGTTGATATTACTGAGCGCAAAGAGTATGAAGCAAAATTAGAGCACGCTAAACTGCAAGCAGAAGAAGCTGCCAATGCTAAGCAATCTTTTATGGCAAATATGAGCCATGAAATACGCACCCCTATGAATGCAATTATTGGCTTTAGCGATCTGCTAATGGATACACCGCTAAGTAAAGAGCAGCAAAAGCACCTTGTTACGGTTAACAATGCAGCACGCTCTTTGCTACGCCTACTTAATGAAATTCTCGACTCTGTAAAGTTAGAACGAGGAAAGCTAACCATTGAGCCTGTGCATTTTAATTTAAAGCCCGTTATCGACAGTATTATTTCAACTTTTTGGTTAGAAGCTAAAAAGAAAAACCTTAATTTAACGCTTAATATTAATAAATCAGTTAGCACCGCATACTACGGTGATCCCGACCGCCTTAGGCAAATACTTACAAACCTTATTGGTAACGCTATTAAATTTACTGAGCAAGGCGCTGTTACTGTTACCGTAAGTACCACACAAAATAATCACCTATTTTTTGAAGTACAAGATACAGGCATTGGTATTGCTAAAGATCGTATTAAAGCGGTTTTTCAGCCTTTTGTGCAAGCCGATGGCACGACCACACGTCGATTTGGTGGCACAGGTTTAGGCACAACAATAAGTAAACAATTAGTAGAGCTTATGCATGGCTCAATTGATTTAGTGAGTGAAGTTGATAAAGGCAGCTGCTTTTACTTCTCATTACCTTTTACTGTTGGTGATGAAAATAAAATAGATTATTTTGAAGGCCTACATACCGAACTACCTCCGCTTAGAATATTAGTGGTTGATGATATAGAACAAAATACAGAGCTACTTTCTATATTACTTTCGCGAGATCAACACACAGTAACCACTGCAAGTAATGGTTTAGAAGCCATTGAGGCGTTTAATCAGCAAGACTTTGATGTCATTTTAATGGACATTCACATGCCTGAATGTGACGGTATTGAAGCCACCATTAAAATTCGTGCATTGGAGCAACTAAAACAAATAAAATTTACGCCTATTATTGCATTAACAGCCAGCGTGTTACAGCAAGATAAACTAACCGCTAAAAATGCAGGCATGAATGGGTTTGCTAATAAGCCGGTTGATATCAACCAACTGAATCAAGAAATAGCACTGGTGCTTGGACTTGGCTTAGCAAAAGAAACATTAATTGCGCAAACCGACCCCGATGCCAAGCACATAGATTTTGAAAAAGGGTTAGCTTTGTGGGGCTCTAAATGTAAACAGCTTACCGAAATTACTAAATTTGTTAATACCAACGAAAAGCAATTTATAAGCTTATTTAAGCTGCAACTAAGCGATATTAAAAGTGTTTATACGCTTATTCACACTTTAAAAGGCGTGGCTGGTAATTTAGGGTTATTAACCTTAATGACACTGTTAACGCGTTTAGAGAACGCAGACGATGAAGCTGCGCTAACCAGCGTTTTGGCAGATATAAAAACTGAATTGGCGCTTATCGGCCAATTATTAGCAAGCACTATATGTAAAGAGCCCGCCAAACTTATCGACAATGCTGAGCCGTTATCAACAGCTGAGCTAATAGAAATTTGCCAAGAACTCTATGCTGATGCACAAAATGCCGAACTTAATGATGATCTTCTCGATCAGTTACAACGTAAATGTATAGCATCAGTACAAGTAGATATAGATGAAATAGCCAGTGCCTTTGATGAATTCGACTTTGATAACGCGCAAGTTAAATTAGCAAATTTACTTAAAAAGTTAACCCTAAAGGAGAATTAATTAATGGATTTTATTTTAGATAAGCCCCGCATATTAATTGTTGACGACGAGCCTGCAAACTTAAAAGTAATGCGCGAGGTGCTTGGTAATCAATATAGAATGTCGTTTGCTAAATCGGGCGCTGCCGCTATAGCATTACTTGAAAAAGAACTACCAAAGCTAATTTTACTCGATATTATGATGCCTGATATGAATGGCTTTGAAGTATGCCAAATTGTTAAAGCTAACCCTGCAACATCGCATATCCCTATTATTTTTGTTACTACACTAAGTGATGAAAGTGATGAATTTAAAGGTTTTGAACTAGGCGCTGTAGACTATATAACCAAACCCATTAGCCCTGCTATTGTACGGGCACGTGTTAAAACTCACCTGTCGTTAGTGCAAGCTGAGCAGCTAAAACAAGCTCATGTCGATTTAGTACAGCGTTTAGGTCGTGCTGCAGAATATAAAGACACCGATACCGGTGAGCATATTATACGTATGAGTCAATACAGCAAAGTACTTGCATTGGCGCTGGGTATGGATGAGCAACACGCCGAATTATTACGCCAAGCAGCCCCTATGCACGATGTAGGTAAAATAGGTATTCCGGATGCCATTTTGCTAAAACCCGGAAAGTTAACTGCCGATGAGTTTACCCACATGAAAGAGCACGCTTTAATTGGTGCACAAATTTTAGCAAATTCATCATCGCCACTATTACAACTGGCGCATGTGCTGGCAATTGAACATCATGAAAAGTGGGATGGTATTGGCTACCCCAATGGCCTAAAAGGAGAAGCCATATCGCTGGAAGGCCGTATTGTTGCCATTGCCGATGTATTTGATGCACTTACCTCAAAACGCCCCTATAAAGAGCCTTGGAGCATAGAGCAAACTCTAGAACATATGCAACAACAAGCCGGTAAACACTTCGACCCGCAATTGGTTGAGCTATTTATTGGCAAAATTGACGATATTATTGCCATAAAAAATGCTCATCAGGAGCGATTTTAATTTAGCTCTTTTTGGCTGTATGCGAGCCTAATAATACCTGCGGATACACAGTTTTAATCTGCGTATAGTCATGAGAGGTAATTTCATGGCTATTTCCGCTGTTATCTTTAAAATAAATTGAAAACGTAACGCCGTGATCAGCTAATACTGTTTTAATATTTAGGTGTTCAAAATGCTCAAGCCATGCAATAAATTGCTCCCCAGTGGCTAAAAAAGCAATGCCTTTACTACGTCCCTGTGCAGTAAATAACGCTAAACGCGTGGTAGCATTTGCATCTTCAAGGGTTAATGGCCCTTTGCCATCTTCATTCCAAAAGGCGAGCGCTTCAACCACACTAAAACCTAAAACACGCTCATACCATTTAACCGCTTGCGCTAAATCATCCACATTTAAATGACAATGATCAATCCCAGCTAGCTTAGGTATACTCACGCTGCTCTCCTATTTCAGACTTTAGTTGCTCTAAAAAGTCATGCATATACTCAGTACGTCTTAGTGCTTCGGCCTTAGCCGAGGGAGTATTCATGCTTTGAGCTATGTGTAATAACTTAATAAAAAAATGATCAAGCGTGTATTTTTTATCATCTGCTTCGCGTTGTAGGCAAAATGGGTCATCCGGGTTATATAGTAATCGACTTATTGAGCCACCTACTTTCATGCAGCGGCTTATACCAATCGCGCCTAGTGCGTCCATTCTGTCTGCGTCTTGCACTATTTGTGCTTCTACTGAGTTCACTTTAATATTGGCGCTAAAGCTATGCGCCGCTATTGCATGATGAATTTGAGTAAATAATTGCGCGTCGTAATTAATAGAAGCTAAAAAAGCAATCGCTTTATCGGCGGCCATAGTAGAGGCTTTAGCCCTATCTGGGTGGTTTTTAGCCACGGCTACACAGTCGTGTAACCATGCAGCCGGGAGCACTACCTTCATATTAGCTTGCTCTGCATCGCACAATTTAATAGCAACCCGAACTACGCGTTCAATATGGGTTATATCATGCGCCACATCGGCATGAATTAGTGTGGTAATAAAGGCTCTGCACTGTAAATTGAGCTGCTGCAGCTCAGGGCTTAACATTATGTCTGTCACAACGTGTTCCAAATACCTAATTAACATATTGAATTAGCCATACTTTACCGCGATTTATGGGCTCCATGCAAAACATTCATTGTATGTTGCCCTTGCCTTGACTAAAATACAGCGCTTATTTATTACTACTGAGAAGCTTTATGACATCTGCCGTTTACCTGCAAGCTGGCCGCGATAAATCATTAAAAAGAAAACACCCTTGGTTATTTTCCAAAGCCATCAAAAAAATTAAAGGTAAACCAGGCCTAGGTGACACAGTTACTATTCACGACAGTGAAGGTAAATTTTTAGCAACAGCAGCTTATAGCCCACATTCACAAATTCGTGCCCGTGTTTGGAGCTTTGACGAAAAAGAAGTTATTGATCAACACTTTTTTGAACGCCGCCTACGTCGTGCACTAGAAGCCCGTAGCCAAGTAATCGAAGAAGGTGGTTTAACTGGCTTTAGACTCTGCGCCGCAGAATCAGATTTTTTACCCGGCGTTACCATAGATAAGTTTGACAACGTATTAGTGTGTCAATTACTTAGCGCGGGTGCTGAGCGTCATAAAGGTGAAATTGTTGGCGCGTTAATGGCTATATTCCCTGGTATGAGCATTTACGAGCGCTCAGACGTAGAAGTACGTACCAAAGAAGGCCTTGAGCCAATTAAAGGGGCATTATGGGGCAATGAACCAACTGCCCCAGTACTCATTGCAGAAAATGGCTTTAAAATTGAAGTTGATATTATTGATGGCCATAAAACCGGCTTTTATTTAGATCAACGCGATAGCCGCGCTGCACTTGAACGCTTTTCTAAAGACAAAACCGTATTAAACTGCTTTAGCTACACGGGTACATTTTCGTTGTATGCCCTACGTGGCGGCTGTAAACACGTAACTAATGTGGATGTATCGCAGCCAGCCCTCGATACAGCTAAGCGCAATGTTGAGCATAACAACCTTGATTTAGATAAGGTTGATTTTGTCAAACAAGATGTATTTACGTTACTGCGTCAATACCGCGAAGACGGTGTATTGTTTGACACTATAGTAATGGATCCGCCAAAGTTTGCCGACAACAAAGCACAACTTACTGGTGCGTGTCGTGGCTATAAAGATATAAACATGATTGCTATGCAAATATTAAAACCAGGTGGCACCTTATTAACCTTCTCGTGTTCGGGCTTAATGGAGCAAAACTTGTTTCAAAAAGTGGTGGCTGATGCAGCTCTTGATGCTGGTAAAGACTTACTCATTATGGAGCGTTTAAACCAAGCTGCCGATCATCCTATTGCGGGTAGTTACCCTGAAGGTTTTTACTTAAAAGGCTTAATTTGTAAGGTTTACTAACGCCTAGGCTTGATTAGGGGCTGTTGATCTTTGTAGTACATATATCAATCAGCCCACATTGGTAGCCACATCATAGTAAATGCTAAAGCGAGCATTGAATGATAATTTCGTTCAAGCTTTTCATACCGCGTGGCTATCCCTCTATATTGCTTAATACGGCCAAATGCATTCTCAACCAAGTGCCGATATTTGTACATGCACCAGTCAATATCTTCATTGCCTACTAAACTGTTGCCCTTACGTGGAATAACGGGTGTAGCGTTATTATCACGAACAAACGCTCTCAGTTTTTCACTGTCGTAGCCTTTATCTGCGACAACCATATTACTTGTTGGGCAATTAGCTACGAGTGACTCTGCATGGACGATATCATGCGTATTTCCACAGGATAATTCATAATAAACAGGCAACCCTCCGCTATCGACTGCAAGATGAATTTTCGTAGAATTTCCACCTCGGCTCTTTCCAATTGATTCATTGTCAGCAGTTCTTGCACCGCAACTATGTTGATGAGCCCTGACAATACTGCCATCAATGAAGACCCAATCCATGTCCGCATCACGAGATAATGCGCGAAACAGTTCATTCAAAATCCCTTTTTTGGACCATAAATTAAACCGTCTGTAGATAGCACTCCAACGGCCAAAATCAGAAGGTAAATCTCGCCATGGAATACCTGTGCGCATCTTATACAGTATGCCTTCGAGCGTTTTTCTATGGTTGGGCTTATTATAAATTCGACCACTTAAGTACATTACTTTTGATAAGACATTCCATGTCCCGTCTGTTAACATTAATCTTGGCATGTAGGTTCGGTGTAAAGTTTTCTGGCGAATTCAATTATACCTTATCTTCATGCTGTTTGTTTTTCATACCACAAAGATCAACACGCCCTAGCATTTATACGTGGTTATTACCTATTTATATGGGCAATAACCACGCTACCTAAGCTAATTAAACTGTATTATCTCAAGTCCGGCAGTTATTGTACCATCATCTTCTTTGCTGGCGCGTATCACCTTAGCCGTTGCGTCTAAAGGCGCAATACTCGGATGAGTTGAGTCTATATGTACCAATAAAATAGTGTTTGGCTCAAGTAACTCATCTAAATGCAACGACAACCCAGTTGCACTCAAATCTACACATTCTGCATTATAATTTAAGCCAGCAATCGGCTCTATTGTGGTTAGCTTTGCTGGTGTATTGATCTGCATACGTCGAAAATTTCGCTTATCATCTGTAAACATAATTTTTCCTATACTATTTTATTAATTTGCTCTAACAACAGTGGTACAGAAAACGGCTTAACCACATAAGCATCACAGCCTGCGTCAAACCCAGCTTGTTTTTCAAGCGGTGACTCCAGCCCAGACACCATAACAATAGGGATGTTTTTTGTCTCAGGTGTATGTTTAAGCATTCTACACGTGTCGTAACCATCCAGCCCTGGCATACATACATCAAGCAAAATAATATCGGGTGGATTAGCAATAGCAGAGGCTAAACAGCTTGTTCCAGAATCGGCATAATTAACAGCAAACTTTGCGCTAAGTGCTGCTTTGAGTATTTCATAATTAAAATACTCGTCGTCTACCACTAGTAGTTGTTGTACTTTATGTTCTATTGATGAGGACATGGCTATGTCGTTTCCTTCTCAAAACAAAAAATAAGTTCTATTATTAAGCACTTAAGCTTAATAATAGACACACCTTTTACTCTATTTCTTTTATTGCATTTAACACGCGTTTTGCCGAAATTGGATACGGAGTACCCAAGGTCTGTGCAAATAAAGACACTCTCAGCTCTTGCTGCATCCAAAATATAGCTTCTACTTCTTTTGGAATAGGCATCCCTTTAGGGGTTTTGTTTGCTTGCTTTTTATATTCTTGAGCCACTTTATCAAGCTCAAGTACACATAATCTATCGCGATTTGGATCTATGGGTAACTTTTCTAAACGTTTTTGAATCGCTTTTAAATAACGGATTAAGTCACTTAGCTTAGTTGCCCCATGTTGGCTTACAAAGCCTTTAAAAACAAGAGACTCTAATTGCGATTTAATATCTCCATGCGCAGTGATCATGGTTAAATCTACCCGTCCTTTCATTTTTTTATGTAAGGCATGGGCTATACTTAACACTTGCTCTACTTGCGTGGCAATTTCAACTACAGCGTCACCAAGCTCACCACGTATATGCTCTTTTACATTTTCAAACGCGTCGCTGGTGCGAATGTCACCGTACTTTAATAATAAGCTATCAACACCGGCGGCAATGCAGTCATCAATTAAATCGGCTATTTTACCAAAAGAATTAAAATACAATCCAAGCTTAGCCTTATTTGGTAAGTTTTGCTGCAAATACTTTATTGGTGAAGGCACATTTAATAATACTAATCGGCGCAGCCCTTGTTGATGGGCAACCTGTGCTTTTACTTCGTTATCGAAAAGCTCAATAGCAGCAGTTGATTTTTTATCCACCAGCGCCGGATACGCTTTAATTTCGTATTGCCCTTGTTTTTTTACATATGAATTAGGTAGCTCGCCAAAATCCCACTGCGTTAAGTCTGCTTTTTCTATGCCTTTATCGGCTACTTTGGATAATGTTTGCGTTACTTCGCCTTGTAGCTGCGCTTTAAGTTTGGCTAAATCTAGGCCACGCGCGAGTAACTTATCGTTATCGCCACGTACTTCAAACTGCAAACGTAAATGCGCTGCCAAGGCACTTAAATCCCAGGCATCAGGGTCAACTCGCACCCCTGTCATTTTTAATAGTCGATTACTAAGTGCGTCAATTAAACTCCCCTGCAATGGCTCAATAGCCGCCAAAACAGCATCGGCATAGTTAGGCGCAGGTACAAAATTACGGCGCAGTGACTTAGGCAATGATTTAATTAAACCACTTATTAACTCATGTCGAAACGCAGGTATATGCCAGTCAAAGCCGCTTTCTTGCACTTGGTTTAATAGCGCAACCGGTATTTGTACCGCCACACCATCAACCGCTTGACCGGGATCGAAATGATACGCTAAAGGTAAAATTAAATTATCTTGCTGCCAAGTATCTGGGTAGTCAAACTCGGTAATACTGCTTGCACCATGCTGCATTAAGTCATCGCGGCTCATTTGCAAATAGTGTTTATTTTGTTGTTTTTGCGTTTTATACCATTTTAAAAATGCTGCACGATTATTAATTTCTTTTGGAATTTTTTTATCGTAAAACTCAAATAAAGTTTGCTCATCAACTAAAATATCGCGCCTGCGTGACTTGTTTTCAAGCACTTGAATATCTTCAATCAGCTCGCGGTTAAACTCTAAAAAGCTTTCGTTTAAACCCAGTTCTTGCTCAACTAATGCGGTGCGAATAAACAGCTCACGGCTCACTTTAGGATCAATATTGCTATACACGCAGCGGCGCTTATTGACGATTAGCAGGCCATATAAGGTTTGTTGCTCAAAGGCGATTACCGCACCGGGTTTTTTCTCCCAATGTGGCTCTGTATAACTGCGCTTAACCAAATGCTGCGCCAGTGGCTCAACCCAGTTAATGTCTATTTTGGCGTTAGTGCGGGCATATAATTTACTGGTTTCTACCAGCTCTGCCGACATTAGCCATTTTGGGCTCTTTTTAAATAACCCCGACCCCGGAAAAATATGAAACTGGCTATTACGCGCGCCTTTATAAATTTGTTTTTCATCTTTAAAGCCAATATGGCTAAGCATACCGCTCAGTAATGCTTTGTGAACTTGCTCACCGTCGGCAGCATTCGATGTGGCTTTCATACCCATTTCGTTGCATACGGTACTTATTTGATAAACAATATCTTGCCACTCACGAAGGCGCATATAAGCGAGGAAGTCTTTTTGGCAGAGTTTTCTAAACTGGCTATTAGTCAGTTCGCTTTGTTGCTCTTCTAAATAATTCCACAAGTTTAAAAATGCAATAAAGTCTGAATCAGGATCATCAAAACGGCCGTGTTTTTCGTTTGCCGCAGCACGTTTTTCTTGCGGGCGCTCACGGGGGTCTTGAATAGACAGTGCCGCCACTATAATAATTACTTCACGTAGCGCACCGAGCTTATGTGCGGTTAACACCATTTTAGCTAAACGCGGATCGACCGGTAAACGGCTTAATTCTCGGCCTGACTGGGTAAGCGCTGTTTTGTCGTTACGTTTAGTGGGATGTACTGCTTGGAGTTCCTCAAGCAAGGTTAAACCATCGCTAATATTACGACTATCTGGGGCTTGCACAAACGGAAACTGCGCCATGTCGCCTAAACCCAGCGCTAGCATTTGTAAAATAACCGAAGCTAAGTTAGTACGTAGTATTTCAGGATCGGTAAACTCTGGGCGCGATAAAAAGTCATCCTCAGCGTATAAACGAATACAAATACCCGCCTCTACGCGGCCACAACGTCCCATTCGCTGATTTGCACTGGCTTGCGATATTGGCTCTATAGGCAGGCGCTGTACCTTGGTGCGGTAACTATAACGGCTAATACGCGCCGTACCCGGATCAATTACATAACGAATCCCCGGTACGGTTAACGATGTTTCGGCCACGTTGGTCGATAAAATAATATGGCGGCGCGAGTGCGGTGCAAATATACGGTTTTGCTCGGCGTTTGATAGTCGCGAATAAAGCGGTAATATATCAGTGTGTTTTAAATTACGTTTACTGAGAGCATCGGCGGTATCGCGTATTTCACGCTCACCATTTAAAAATATTAAAATGTCGCCAGGGCCTTCTGCACACAGTTCATCTACAGCATCAAAAATACCTTGCAGTTGGTCGCCTTCGGCTTCCATATCTTCTTTATTTATCTCAGTAACTGGGTTGTAACGTACATCAACCGGGAAGGTTCGCCCTGATACTTCTATAATTGGCGCATTATCAAAGTGCTTTGAAAAACGCTCTGGATCGATCGTTGCTGAAGTAATTATTATTTTTAAATCGGGGCGCTTAGGGAGTAAGTTTTTTAAATAACCTAAAATAAAGTCAATGTTTAAGCTACGTTCGTGCGCTTCATCAATAATAATGGTGTCGTATTGATTTAAAAATCGATCTTGTTGAATTTCGGCAAGTAAAATCCCGTCGGTCATTAGTTTAATATAGGTATTATTCGAGACCTGATCACTAAAGCGTATTTTAAAACCAACTTGTTGGCCAAGTTCACACTGCATTTCTTCTGCAATACGATTAGCCACCGTTCGTGCTGCTAGTCGCCTTGGTTGGGTGTGGCCAATTAAGCCATCAACCCCACGCCCTAGCTCTAAACACATTTTAGGAATTTGCGTGGTTTTACCTGAACCAGTTTCACCTGCAATAATAACCACTTGGTTATTAGCAATGGCGTTTTTAATCACATCCTTTTTTTGACTCACCGGTAATTGCTCTGGGTAAGTCACTTTAGGCAGAGCCGCTAAACGCTGCGCGCGCAGTGCTTGGCTACGGGTAATGTCGGCCGCTATTTTTTCAAGCGCGTTGGCATGCTTATTCTCATCGGTTATTTTTTTTACGCCATGTAAGCGTTTTTTAAAAATGAATTGATCTTTTTTCAAGCACGTCTTTAGCTCGCCAAACAACTGACCTAGGTTTACCACCCGCATACCTTATAAAATTAGTAAAAGAGCCGCAATTGTAGCAAATTAAATGGCTGGGGTTAATCCTACAAAGTGCATAACGCTTAGTAGTTTGTTATATAAGCCACCAGCCAAACAAATAAAGCGCTTATTCGCCTTTAAAAATGCCTACATAAGTGGCTTGGGTATTTGATTTACTGGCTCTGTACATACCTGAGGTATTAAACGGCAAACTAATATTACCTTTAGTATCCACTATAATAACACCGCCCGTACCGCCTATTGGTGCAAGTACCCCATTAATCACTTCGTCCCCTGCTTGCGTTATGGTTTTACCTTGGTATTTAACGCGCGCACAAATATCGCTGGCTACATTGTAACGAATAAAATACTCACCATGGCCGGTAGCCGATACCGCACACGATTCATTTTCCGCAAACGTTCCTGCACCAATTACCGGCGCATCACCAATACGGCCATAGCGTTTGGCGGTCATACCGCCGGTTGATGT
Organism: Pseudoalteromonas sp. JB197; assembly: GCF_002332205.1. Classification (NCBI taxonomy): domain Bacteria; kingdom Pseudomonadati; phylum Pseudomonadota; class Gammaproteobacteria; order Alteromonadales; family Pseudoalteromonadaceae; genus Pseudoalteromonas; species Pseudoalteromonas sp. JB197. The sequence goes on along the minus strand of NZ_NRGZ01000001.1, from coordinate 906,688 downwards.
ACCAGCTGCTAAATTGCCATTTTTATCCAGTGCTACCGCACCAACCGTGCCCATTTTATAGTTATTTGGCAAGGCTTTATGCGCCGCTTGATAGTCTTTACTGGTTGCTTTGGCTTTATCTAATTTTTGCTTTGCTTTTAATAATGCTTTATAGCGGTGCTCGGTATCAAATAAGTTATTTTCGATTAAGGGAATACCTTGCTCTTTAGCAAATTCTTCAGCGCCTTGGCCACTGAGCATGACGTGTACTGAATTATCCATAACCAAACGTGCTAAATTAATTGGGCTCTCTACATGCTTAACACCTGCAACTGCGCCCGCCTGACGATTACGACCATCCATAATTGATGCATCGAGCTCATGGCTGCCATCGTAAGTATAAACCGCGCCACGCCCTGCATTAAAATAAGTAGACTGCTCCATCACTTGAATCGCTGCCGTTATGGCATCTAAGCTTTCGCCGCCTTGCTCAAGTACTTTATAACCGGCCTCTACCGCTTGGGTTAATTTAGCACGATAAGCTTGCTCTTCTTTTGGCGTAAATTTACTTTTTTCAATCGTGCCCGCACCGCCATGAATGGCAATAGCAAAAGGTACTTCTGCGCTTAAGACGTTATTGCTTACGCTAATAAAACTAGTGGCGATAAGCGCCATTAAAAGTGATTTTTTCATAATGAGCTCTTATAAACTTCAGTGAAACCAATGTGGATGGTCGCTAACTATTTATCAAGTAAAGTAAGTTTAAACACATAAAAAAAGCGCCCAAAGGCGCTTTTTTTTGCTGGTTTAAATTATTACGCTTGTTGCGCTTTTAAACGAGCTAAACGTGCTACTTGATGCGTAGACGTTAAAAAAGAATAAATTGGTGCTAAATAACCACGTTTACGTAGCTCTAAAAAGTCAGCATCACTTAATTCATTAAGTTTTTTCTCATCGATAAGGTAAATACCGTTGATGTCTTTTTTCTCGCCTTTAATATCAACTGTTAGCGTTTGCGCTACTAAAAGCTCTTTATCGGCTAAAAACTTCGTAAAAGTATCTGTGATCTGTGAAAACTCAATAAACGATACTAATGCTTCTTTACGACGCTTTAAGTAGTCAGTTTCTTCGCCGTTTTCAAACAACGCATTACCTTCTTCTTCGCCAACTAATGGGCTCGCTTCGTCAATAACAATACCGTATTGATCTTGATCTGGGTGTTTTACTAAACCTAGTGGGTAGCGCGTCGTAGCCATTGGTGCAAATGCTGCCGTCCACTTATCGCCTTCAACAAACAAGTTTTCGCCTGGCTCAAGGCCAAACATAGCAACTGCTTGAAAAGTGCCTGTTTCGTTATTTTTAACGAAAGACATTGGAAATTCATTCGCTATACGCGCAAATTCATGTGCAACTACTGGCACTAAATGTTGCGTTTTCATAAATTCTACATTGATGCCGTTTTTAATTTTAGTATTGGCATGTTTTTCGTTGTGTAAAGGCTGTACTTGTTGCTCCGCCATGTTACTGCTCCGTTTATTTTTAATTTGTATGTTTCTTTGTTAATACCTTTAGGCTAATGCTTTTGAGCAAAAAAAGGAAGGGAAACTTTTATGACAACCGTTTTGATAAAATAAAATTTAAATAAATCTGCACCTTGCCAAAAAACGTACACATAACAAGGGTTAAATCTGCTTAAAAAGCACACACAGTAAGGCTACTTAACATACAGGCTTGTTTTTAATGTTAACCTGTTTTAACAAAATCACGTTACTAACCACGTTATTTTGGATAATAATTACACAAATAAAAAGGCAGCTAGTTATAGCTGCCTTTTTATTTGTTCATTCGCACTCATTTTAAATTACGGCGCCCAATAAACCTCAATATTAATACTTGGGTGATTTAGCACTGCGCGCAGTGGCATGTCGTTTACATCTCCGCCCGCTTTGGCTTGCTTATACACAGCGAGTTTTTCATCACCGCTAATAAGTAGCTTAACCACTTTAGATTGCGCTATCGCGTTTAATGTAAGTGTCATACGCTCAGTTATACTGCCAGTTACATCACTTTCAATGGCATTAATTGCACACACCAGTTGATCCGAGTTTAGGCCTATTTCTAAACCCTCTGCATGTGGGAATAATGACGCAGTATGACCATCTGGCCCCATACCTAAAATAGTCACATCATACGGGCGTTTTAACGCAGCATAAGCAGCTTCACACACTGCAGTGCCTTGCTGCGCTGTTTCGGCGCTATTTTTCATCGTGACAAAGTTAGCCACAGCACCATAGTTTTGTAATAACGTGCTGTTAATAAATGCTTCGTTACTTTTTTCGTGGCTCGCATCTACCCAACGCTCGTCAACCATAGCAACATCAACATGTTGCCAATTTAAATCAAGGGTTGATAAATGCTTATACGCAGCAGCAGGGGATGAACCGCCCGATACCATTAATACTGCACGGCCATCATTGCTTATGCCATCACGTAATGATTGTTCAAGTGTTGCTGACAGCTCCGCTGTAAGCGCCTCTTTACTATCAAAAAATTTTTCAATTATTGTTGCCATTATGCTCCCTTATCACCGGTGTTAAACCATACATGGTTGTTCTCTGCTAATAATTCGTCTGCATCTTCTGGGCCCCAGCTACCTGCACGATAAAGTGCCGGTTTGCCTTTTTCTTGCCAGCGGTCGATGATTGGATCAATCCACTTCCATGCTTGGCGTACTTCATCTCGATGGATAAATAACGAAGGATTATTAGCGGCTGCATCTAGCATTAAGCGCTTGTAGGCATCTGAGTGAAAACCATTGCTATAGGCTTGTGAAAGCTCAATATTCATCGTTACTGGCTCAAGCTGCATTTCAAGGTTATCTAATCGTTTAGACATCAATGTTAGCTGAATAGTTTCCTCTGGTTGTAGGCGAATCACCAAGCGGTTTGGCTCTATTTCGCCTACGCTGTCTTCGTATACATTGTGTGATACTTTTTTATATTGCACTACAATTTCAGCACAGCGTTTAGCCATGCGTTTACCAGTGCGCAAATAAAATGGCACACCTGCCCAACGCCAGTTATCAATATGCGCTCGAATACCTACAAAGGTTTCGGTTTTACTTGAACCTTCATTAAGCTCTTCTAAGTAACCTGGTACAATTTTACCGTTTAGATCACCTGGTACATATTGGCCACGAATAATATTTTTATCTACGTCGCTGCCAATAAGTGGACGCAGCGCTTCTAATACTTTGAGCTTTTCGTTGCGAATACTATTGGCATTAAGTTTATGGGGTGATTCCATTGCTACTAAACATAACAGTTGTAACAAGTGGTTTTGAACCATATCACGCAGCGCACCGGCTTTGTCGTAAAAGCCTGCACGGGTTTCAAGGCCCACAGTTTCTGAAATGCTAATTTGAATATTATCGATTGATTTAGCATCCCACATGTTTTCAAACAACGAGTTTGAAAAACGCAGTGCCATTAAGTTTTGAACAGTTTCTTTACCTAAGTAATGATCAATTCGGAAAATTTGCTCTTCGCTAAAATACTCTGCGATTTTTCCATTGATAGCCTCAGCAGATTCACCACAATAACCAATAGGCTTTTCAACCACTACACGTGAAGTAGGCGTTATTAAGTTTTTAACAGATAATATTTCACAGCAAGTGCCGTACACAGCAGGTGGTAGTGATAAATAAAATACGCGAGATTTAGTGCTGTCGTGCTCATCTAAAATACCTTTTAGCACATCCCAGTTATCGTCAGGGGCTGTTACATTGCTAACAACAGGTACTAAAAAAGTAGCAAAGGCTTTCCAATCTTTAGCATTAAACTCATCCTTTGCTAAAAACTCTTTTAAGGCTTTGTGTGCTGTTTCTATGTACTCAGCACGTTGGGTTTCTTCGCGTACCGTTGGCAAAATACGTGAGCCTTCAGGTAAATTACCTTCTTGATATGCTCGATACATTGCAGGTAGTAATTTGCGTAACGCAAGGTCACCACCGCCCCCAAAAATTATAATATCAAAAGGATTAAGCATAGTTACTCTCTACGTTTGTGCTACCTGGCACTACCCGTTAGGTAATCAGATATAGCGGTTTATTGCTTGAATGATGTCGGTTTTTATAAATATATTTGCACAAAAACCTGCTTTGTTATGCTGTGATGATGATGTTTTTTATTTAACCACACTGCTGGCTATTTATTATTAATTTTATCATCTGCGCTTAAAAATGGGCCTTAGGGAACTGTAATTCCTCTCACAAAAATACAGTCCCTAAGTACACCAGCGCTACCCGTTCAAAGGTATTTGGTTGCTTATGTTACTAAGCTAAATTTTTACTGCGTACGATGTTGCTTATAATACGCCATTAAGCCATTAGTTGAACTATCATGAGCATATTTAACGCGCTCATCAACTAACTCGGCTTCTATTTTTGATGCTAATCCTTTACCTAGCTCAACACCCCATTGATCAAATGAGCAAATTTCTAAAATAATGCCTTGGCAAAAAATCTTATGCTCATACAACGCAATTAAGCGCCCTACCGTTTTAGCGTCTACGCTATCTAGTAACATAGAGGTAGTTGGGCGGTTGCCTTGATGAATTTTGTGCTTTAGTAACTCATCTATTTGTGCCTGAGATTTACCCTTAGCAGTTAAATCTGCGGTGATCTCTTGCTCATCTACGCCATTCATTAGTGCTTCTGTTTGCGCAAAAAAGTTCGATAATAAAATATCGTGATGTTTATCAACGCTTACTTGCGGCTTAATTGAGGCAATAAAATCAGCCGGTACAATAACATTACCTTGATGCAAACATTGGTAAAATGCGTGTTGCCCGTTAATCCCGGTCATACCCCAAATAATTGGCACTGTTGTATAAGGCACAGTTTCACCCGCAAAGTTAACATGCTTGCCGTTACTTTCCATTTCGCCTTGTTGTAAGTACGCAGGCAACATGTGCAGCGCTTGGTCATAAGGTAAAATAGCTTGCGAGGTATAACCTAAAAAGCTGGTATTCCACACACTTAATAATGCCATAATAAGCGGAATATTTTGCTCTAGTGGTGCGTTTTTAAAGTGCTCATCAACTTCGTACGCACCCTCTAAAATTGCTTCAAAAGCGTCATATCCTGCATATAATGCAATCGGTAAACCAATAGCGCTCCATAATGAAAAGCGACCACCAACCCAATCCCACATCGTAAATACGTTGTCGTTACTAATGCCAAACTCGGCTGTTTTTTCTAAATTAGTGCTCACCGCAACAAAATGCTTAGCAATAGCGGCGTTATCTTTAGCTGTTTGTAAAAACCAATCAACCGCTGTTTTAGCGTTGGTCATTGTCTCTGACGTGGTAAACGTTTTTGATGCAATAACAAACAAGGTTGTTTCAGCATCAATATTTTTTAATACCGAGGCAATTTGTACTCCGTCAGCATTCGACACATAATGTACATTTAAGGTATCGTCACTTAATGCTTTTAATGCTTCGGTTGCCATTTGCGGGCCAAGGTTTGAACCACCTACACCTATACTTACTACATCTTTTACTGGCTTACCACTGTAGCCTAACCACTTACCACTGCGTACTTTTTCAACAAACAGTTTAATTTTAGCAAGTTCGTTATCAACCAACTCAGTTACATTTTCACCATCAACAATAAGTGGCGTATGAGCGCGGTTACGTAATGCTGTGTGTAACACTGCTCGGTTTTCGGTGATATTAATTTTTTCACCGTTAAACATTTTTTCACGCCAAGCGCTAATGTCACACTCTTTAGCTAATGCAATTAACTGCGTAAAAACATCTTTATCAATACGTTGTTTTGAGTAATCAAATAATAATCCAGGGATTTGCGTAGAAAACTGAGAAAAACGCGCGTCATCTTTAGCAAATAAATCCCTAAGATGGCTTTGTTTCATCTTGGTTGCACTTTTTTCAAGCGCTTGCCAACTTGCTAATTGCGAACGGTTAGTCATGTAAACATCCCCTAAAATATTAATCTATTGATTTAAATGTATTTATTATATAAAACTTAGTTAATTAACATATATAGCAAAGTTAAAAATGAGCTGTTTTTATATTTTATGCTGTGAATGATAACGTAATTTTTTGCTTTTGACACCGGTATCATAAAATTAATATATTAATTTAACAACCCATTCAGAGGCGACTCAGTTAGCTTAATTTGGCAAATAAATAAAAAGGCCGACAAATGCCGACCTTAATTATATTTATTTGCTAACTAATTTTAACTTCCCAGTGCCAAACCGCCATTTAAATTATAAACCGAGGTATAACCTAGCTCAATTAAATTAGCTGCTGCCAACTTTGAGCGGTTACCACTGCGGCACACTAAAATATATTGATTATTTTTATCTAGCTGCTGCTCTACTATTGCGTTTGCCATACGGCTAAGCGGAATATTTAAGGTTTTAGCAGTAGCAACATTTAACAGTGATGAAATATTATTAGCGCCATGCTCATAGGGTTCGCGCGTATCAATTAAATATACATTGCCGTGGCTGAGCATTTCTTTTGCCTGTGAATAACTCAATTGCTGTGTATTTGTATCTGGTTGCGCATTTACATAACCACAAAGCTGGTTGTTATTATCTGTTTGTTTTTGCTCATCGTGCTGCTGCTTTTTAGCAGCAAATTCATCTTTCGTTATTTGCTTAGATAATAATGCGCTCAATAAAGGAGTTTGCTGTTGTTGCACCGCCCAGTTCATAGCAAAACACTGTTGGTAATCGTGTCCTGAGCAAATAACCGCCTCTGGGGTTAACTGCTGCGCTAATAATATTAACGAGTCAGCCATTTGCTCTGCACTACCACCAAGCAAATGAGTATTACCCAGCCCCGCTGGTAAAATGAGATCACCACAAAAACAATAGCGAACCTCACCCGAGGCTTCTTTTAATAAGTAACTCACACTGTCTTGGCTATGCCCAGGTGTGGCAAGTTTTTCTAGGCGTTGCCCATTTAAATTAATCACCGTTTGGTTAACTGGCCAACCCAATTGATCAACCTCTCCTGCTACTAAACGTGCTGCTAACACACTGCGTAATAGGGTAATTGCACTATTACGCTCTTGGTGAGCATGGGTGTCTAAAATAGCGGCTATGGTTAAATTTTGCGTATTGGCTATTTTTTCAAAGCGCGGTATTAACTCTATAATAGGGTCGATGATCACCGCCTGGTTGTTGCTATTAACATATAACCAGCTGCACGCGCCTTGGTGCCTAAATTGGGTTAAGCCTAGTGCACATAATTCCTGCGTAGGTGTAGCGCTGTCAGATACTACCAGGCAATTTGCTTGTAATACTTGTTTAAGGGCGCGAATTCGCTCACAGGCATGGTCAATATCTTGTTGCGTGGCGGCAGGTCCAAACGATAAACGTATGGCGTTTTCACTTTGCCACTGGCTTGCACCCATTGCATCTAGTACAAAACTTTGTGAAGCACCAGTACTACACGCAGAGCCGCCGCTCACGCGTATGCCGGCAGCATCAAATAAATCAATAACTTCTTTACTGGTTAAGTCGTTAACCGCAAAATTAAGCGTGGTGGGCACTGAGTATGCAAAATCATGGTTAAAGGTAATGGCACCAAATGTATCGCTTATTGCATTGTGTAATTGGCTGCGATATTGCGCAAGCACAGCACTTGATTTAAACGTGTCATCAGTTTTATCTAATAACAAACTAAATAACTTATTAAGTCCTGCAATACCAGGGAGATTTTCAGTACCTGAGCGCATACCACTTTCTTGCCCGCCACCGGCTATAAATGCCGTATAAGCACTGCCTTGACGAATATATAATAAGCCAATGCCTTTGGGAGCGTAGAGTTTATGGCCCGAAAACGGTGCGTAATCTATTGTTGTTTCGCTCAACATAAGCTGCTGCTTACCTAATGCTTGAACGCAATCGACCATCCAAGACACGCTGCTATTGCGATTACGAATAACCTGCTCTATTGCCGCTAGATCTTGGTATACACCGGTTTCATTATTAACCGCCATAGTGCAAATCATCAGCGCATCATCAATATGCTGAGCAATAAAATCTAAGTCTAAAATACCGTTACTATCAACCGGAATAGCAAGTACTTGAGCGTTAATCTCTAGCACTTGATTCCAATGTTTTAGGGTGTTTGGTACTGCTTTGTGCTCTGTAGCGCCATAAAGTAACACCGGATTTTTTTTATTATGGGTTTTAGCATTTATCAGCGTAGACACTACAGCCGTTTGAATACCTTCGGTTGCCCCAGAGGTAAATAAAATATCACCATTATTAGCGCCAATTACCGCGCGTGCTTTTTGTCGAGTTTGCTCCAATAAGTGCTTAGCTTGAATACCCGTTATGTGTGGGCTAGAAGGATTACCAAAACAGGTTTGCATTGCATGGCACACCACATCAACTATGCATGGCAACACAGGGGTCGTTGCATTTGCATCAAGGTAAACTTGTTTTACTGGCTCATCGGGTAATAAATACTCAGACATTAAAAAACGCACCTTATTACTAATAAATATATCTTATACCAATATTACATAGTTTTGGCTGCAATAGATAATAATCAATTAGTTTTAAAGATGCGTTTTCTATGCTTTTTTATACTTAAAGCGGTGTTAACTTTTAGCTCAGCTCTTTAATGATTTCTTCTTGAGTAGATGACCACGCATTGATCAGCGCTTTGACTAATGACGCCAGTGGAATGGCAAAAAATACGCCCCAAAAACCCCACAAGCCACCAAAAAACAATACCGCTACAATAATAAATACCGGATTTAAATCAACCGCTTCAGAGAACAATAAAGGCACTAGTACATTGCCATCAAGCGCTTGAATAATACCGTAAATAATTAAAATGGTCCAAAATTGGGTTTCAATTCCAAACTGAAACAACGCCACTGCCGCCACCGGAATGGTTACCAATGCCGCACCCACAAAAGGGATCAACACCGAAAAGCCCACTAATACTCCCAATAACGCAGCATAGCGTAAATCAAGTACCGTAAAGGCAATAAACGACACCGAGCCAACAATCAGTATTTCAAACACTTTACCGCGAATGTAGTTCATTATTTGCTGATTCATTTCATTCCACACCTGCATTATTAAGCGTCGTTGTTGCGGAATAAGTTTAGCAATACTGTGGCTAAGCTCTAGTTTGTCTTTAAGCATAAAAAACACTAACAAGGGCACTAAAATTAAGTAAATTAACCACGCAACCGCATCTTTTAAAGACGTGAGCGACACCGACAGCACTACTTGACCAAATTCAATTACTTTAGTCTCTACTGTTAATACAATTGTTTGTACTTGTTCTGCAGTAATTAAACTAGGGTACTGCGCAGGCAAGGCCAATAAAAACGATTTTCCTTGCTCTACCATATGCGGTGTTTCTTGAAATAAATTACTGGTTTGCTGCCACAGCACAGGGCCAATAACTAAAATAAGTGTCAGCATAATACCTGTAAATATAAGCATAACAATTACTGTAGCGGTAAAACGCCTTAACCCAAAACGCTCTAAGTGCAGTACCGGCCAATCGAGTAAATAGGCAATAATAAGTGCCACCAATACCGGCACTATCAAAGATCCAATAAAATATAATAAGGCTACTAACGCCAATAATAAAAATAATAAAGTAACTGAATGAGGATCAGAAAACTTTTTTTCGTACCACGCTTTTATATATTCAAACACGTAATGGCTCCACTAATAACATTCCTTGGCGCTTATTTAAGGTATAACAATATGCATGCTTTTGTAAAAATCGTTCAATGTCGTTTATATTTTCTGCATTATTAAAACTAAAAGTAATACTTTGTTGTAACGACACGGCTTTACGCAGCCCAAGTTTAAATTGAATAAACTGCTGTGGGCATTTATAAGCTGATAAATTTTGCTCTAGCATACTCGTTTCACCTTGAGTTCACATCAATAATAAGTCCCATAGTCACCACCTAAAAATGTATTAAGTGTGAACATGCATAACTTTTCCTTAAAACAACCTCGGCATTAACCTATCCTTAGGGCATAATTAGCAGTAAGGATAGGTTAATGCCTGGCACGCATAATAAAGCGCAATTACCCAGTAATCCAACACTCAAAGAGATTAATTGGTATAAAAAACAAATAAATTGGGGCGAATTACCACCTTTTTTATCACCTTGTTGCCTCATCGGTCAGCGAAGCTGAAGGTATTTTAGAACATGGGTTTGATAATGCAGTAAAAAGCCTTTTAGACAAACGTAATTGGAACCTTGATCTACTTGACGGCTACGAAACCGAGCTAGGCGAAATTCAATGTAATAAAAAGCCACGCATTGCACTGCATCAAGTATTTACCGAGCGTGGTTTTGAGCTTTGGGCTCAACCTTACGCTAAAGATGTTATTATTGATCAATACGTTAAAAATAATCGTTTTATGGAATTTAAAGTATGGGATCCACTTTCCATGAAGTGCTTAATTAGAATAAATCAATTACATACATTTATTGGCTTTTATTTTGAACGTGGAGACAAAGCCGATAAAACTATTATTTTACACGCACACAAGGTAGTGCATAAAATTATTACTTTTTTACAAATACAATTGAACGTAGTAAAGCTAGATGGGGTCACAATAAAAGCGCTTTATCAATTATGTGAAAAAGACAGCCGTGCATGCAGTGACGAAATAAACATTGCCAAAATTGCTCTTGGTGAACCAATTAACAGGGAATAAAATGCAGCTAAAATCAGCCTTTATCACTTTATGTAGTGCCGCGCTTACATTTAGCCTATTAGTAAGTGAGCCTTTAAAGGCGCAAACAAACTTTAAATTGCCAGATTTAGGTACCTCAGCCTTACAAGTGCTGCCGCTCGAAAAAGAACAAGCGATTGGCGAAGTAATGATGATGCAAATTAGAGGCTCGTCGCCAATAATTAACGACCCTGTGCTTGATGAGTACTTAACCACAGTGGGCCGTAAACTTGTGGCTAGCGCCAATGATGTGCGGTTTCCGTTTTCATTTTTTTGGTTAAATAACTCTGAAATAAACGCCTTTGCATTTTATGGCGGCCATGTAGGCGTACACACCGGATTAATTGCGCAAGCTGATGATGAAAGTCAATTTGCATCGGTACTTGGCCATGAAATTGCCCACGTTACCCAGCGCCATTTAGCACGGCGCCTACAGCAGCAACAAGACAACAGCGCAATGACTATAGCCGGAATGATTGCCGGTATTTTAGCCGCTGTAGTCGTGCCCGATGCTGGTATTGCTATTATTTCAGCAAGCCAAACACAATCGGCATTTAGCCAACTAACGCATAGCCGCTCAGCAGAGCAAGAAGCCGACCGTATTGGTATGCAAACGCTTAATAATGCAGGCTTTGATCCGCGTGCATCAAGTGAATTTTTAACTAAACTCGCTGCGCAAATTCGTTATAAATATAAGCCACCTGCGTTTTTACTTACTCACCCGCTTCCTGAGAGCCGTGTGTCTGATGTAAGATTGCGTGCGCAGCAATACCCTAAACGCCAAGTAAACCCGAGCCTTGAGTTTAATTTAGCAAAGAGTCGCGTGCTGGCAAGATACGACAATAAACCAGAAGCAGCAGAATCGCTGTTTAGAAAATTAATTCGCGAAAATAGCTACAATAATGCCGCCCTAAAATATGGCTTAGGCATTAGTTTGCTGGATCAAAAAAAGCTTGATGAAGCGCAGCCTATTTTAGATGAACTACTAAAAAGCGATCCTAAAAACTTATTTTATATAGATACCTATACCGATTTATTAATAGCGCAAAAAAAGGCCGCTGAAGCCGTTACCTATTTAGCAGAATTAAACAATTACCGCCCTAACAATCAGGTAATTACGCTAAACTATGCCAACGCAGCCCTAGAAGCAAAGCAATACGAGCTTGCCGAAAACATCTTAAAAAGCTTTTTACTAGAAAAACCAGATCACAGTTTAGGTAAGCAACTATTAACCGACGCCTATAAAAAGCAAGAAAAACTCGCCGCCTATCACGAAGCCAATGCCGATGTATTATCGCAATACGGCGCTTATTTAAAAGCTGCCGACGAAATACAAAAAGCACTCAACTTTATTGAGCCAAACGAGCTAGTTAAACAACAAAGGTTAAAAGCGCTACTTACACAATACCGACTTTTACAAAAAGAGCTTGCTAGACTTTAAGTCTACAAGCGCTTGGCCTAAAATGGCCGCAACTCATTTATTGGAAGCATTTTATGTCTGTAACTATTTATCATAATCCGCGCTGCTCTAAATCGCGCGAGACCCTAGCTTTATTACAAAGCAAAGCTATTGAGCCAAGTATAGTTGAATACTTAAATACGCCTTTAAGTAGCGAGCAGCTAACTACATTAGTTAAGCAGCTGGGTTTTACATCTGCACGCGAGTTAATGCGCACCAAAGAAGACATTTACAAAACGCTAAACTTAAAAGATGAAACCAGTGAAGCTGCACTTATTAATGCTATGGTACAAAATCCAAAACTAATTGAGCGCCCTATTGTGGTTAACAATGATAAAGCTGCTGTTGGTCGCCCTCCAGAAAACGTATTAAGCGTTTTATAATGAGCACGACCATAGTGGTACTTTACCATTCAAGCCATGGCTCAGTTGAAGCTATGGCCCATGAAATTGCCGAGTCTATAGAGCAACAAGGGGCCAGCGCTTTGCTGCGCACTTTTGTTGCTAAAAACCCACACGACATTATTATCACTAAAGACGATTTAATAAACTGTGATGGCCTTGCCTTTGGCACACCTACTCGCTTTGGTATGATGGCCTCTCAAGCAAAAATGTTTTGGGAAACCACCAGCGAATTATGGTTAAAAGGGCAATTAATTGACAAGCCAGCCTGTGTTTTTTCGTCGTCAAGCAGTATGCATGGCGGCAACGAAGCCACATTACTGAACTTATCGCTACCGTTACTGCACCATGGCATGATGTTACTCGGTGTACCTTACGATGTACCCGAATTGCTGGCAACACAAACCGGTGGCACGCCCTATGGTGCAACACATGTTGCTGGTAGTAGTAATAGTACTGAATTAAGTAAAGACGAAATTAAAATATGCCAAAGTGTTGGCAAACGCCTCACTCAAATTGCGAGAAAACTTCAATGAAAACAGCTGAAATTCCAGCTAAAAAGCCAATTACTATTAAATTTCAACGTACCGCGATTTTTGGTTATGTCGGTTTATTAATTTTAATGCCGTTATGGATGTTTGTATTTGCACCGAGAGAAGGCCACAGCAATGGCTTTATTTTTGCCGTGTACATACTGCCATTATTATTTCCTCTTAAAGGCATAATTCAAGACAAAGCGTATACGTATGCATGGGCAAACTTTATTGTTATGCTTTACTTTATTCATGGCCTTACATTGCTTTGGGTAGCGCAAGATGAGCTGGTATGGGTATTGTTAGAGCTACTATTTGCCTCTGCTATGTTTATTGGCTGTACCTACTATGCTAGGCATCGTGGGCAAGAACTTGGCTTAAAAATTCGTAAATTGAAAGACGATCTCGCCGAAGAAAAAGCAGCGCACGAGCACGAAAAAACAGATTAAATTATAATTTAAACACAAAAAACGCGCTAATTAGCGCGTTTTTTATTTATGCATCGTTATCGCCTATTTATGGGGAACAGCCACACTACATAGGCTCTGCCTTGCCTAAAGGCCAAACACATTGCTGCAAATTTAACCTCGAAAGATAAACTTGTAAATATTTAAACTAAAGAACTTAATGCGGCAAGGGTTACAATAGCGGCTAAACCTAACTGCCCTACTAGGCTAACTAAAGAAAAGCCTCTTAATACAAATAATCCCCACGGGTGTTTAATGTGCGGGTACAGCGCGCAGCGCTTTAAAGTAGCCGCAAAAAAGAAACACACCGCCGCAATCATAGTTAGAGTTAATGTTAATTCGCTTTTTATGGTTATTGTTTCATCAAAAAAGAAAAACAATTGCACCGGCAATAATAAAGTAACCAGAGCATGCAGCGCATGCACTTTTTTAATGCGATCAAACTGCCCTTCAGGCGACAACTCTTTAATACCAAAGTCGCGCTCAAGGCACTTTACTAAGTTACTCGCTTTTATGCTCACTGCTAAGCGATAACAGCTAAGCCCTTCGTTATTACGCACTCTAAAGTCATACCCCGCCTTTAGCAGCAATACCATAAGCGATTCGTTTTTAGAGAGCACAGCATAATGCAAGGCAGTATTCCTCTTATCATCAACTGCTTTTTTATCTTGTTGGCTCAGCAGGGTTTCAACTACATTTACGTAGCCTTTTTCAGCAGCCCACATAAAGGCCGTTTTATTGTGCTCATCGGCAAGCGTACCTGTTGCGCCTTGCTCAATAAAGCGCATGGCCATCATTTGCTTAGCGGTTTTTTTATTTAAATGAGCAAGCAAAGCTTTTTCAAGTAGTACCACAGAATCTACATCCGGCGATACTTGAGTGAGTAAAGTAAAGTAGTCTTTGCCTTTAGCCACTTTTTCACTTGCCAGTTCAGTTAAATGCTCAAGATCGGCAATTGAACCTGGAATATAAGCACTCAAACGTTCTCTAAAATCAACTTCTTGCCACAGAGCTAGCGTGTCAACCGCCGATAATTTACTGCGATTATTTAACGCATGCTCAATTAGAGTAAAATAGCGTTTAGCAAAAAATAAACTAAATAACGACTGCGGTGTATCAATCTCATTTTGCGCCGATACATTCGCGTATTTTTCGAGCCGTTGGCAAAGCATAAGTACTAAGCTTTCGGGGGTATATTCGTTATCAAAATAATGTTCTTTTACCGCGCTTATATACGTTTGTGCACTTTCGTCATACTCGCAAATATGTTGAAAATAACACTCTTCAAAAGGCTCCAGCGGAGTAAACCACGCTAAATAAAATATGGGCGGTAAAACAGTAGTACATACTCCATCATCTTCATGGGTAGAACGACAGGCAGGCCAAGTTTCTAAAGCATCTAAAATAAAGGCACCATTTTGTTCTACAAGTCCTTTGATAAGTAATGGGTATTCCTTTGGCCAAATCAGTACATTTTCCATTAAAACAACACAACTCCAGTGTAGCTTGGGACAGTGGTCAGTTATAGCAGCTTTTAGCTGACACCACGCTTAATCGACGAGCCGATATTCTAGCACACCTTGATCGCCACGCTAGCGCAAAGTAACGCAATACTTATAAAATAAAAAAGCAGCCAACTACATAACTAGTTGGCTGCTTATTTGGTTGGAGCTGGACTTAATCAGGGTCACATAATCTACTATTAGTTGTTTCTTAATTCGCTAATAACGCTCTCTATACCTACATCAGAAATACGTTGTATAATTTCTTTTTGCTTGGCGCTGAGCAATGAAATGCCTTCTGCAACTATGTCGTATACTTTCCATTGTTCATCTTTCCCTAAGCGCAATTTAAAATGTAAATCTATAGTAGGCGCATTTGCTTGTATTATCTGGGTTTTAACCGTAGCGTACTGTGAGTCGCTCAAAGCGTTATCTTGCTCAAAAACTACTTTTTGACCAGTGTACTTCATTAAAGCACCGGCATAAGTGCCTGTTAAATAATGCTCTACTGCATCAATAAAATTAACTGCTTGCTCGCGCTCAATGCCCTTTATATGTTTACCTAATAATTTAAATGCTACAAATTTTATATCAATATGCGGCATTAAGCGCTGCTCAACAATGTTAAACATGTCTTCTTTACTTGCATCGCCTTTGGCATTAACTTGGGCTATATCGGCAAATAAAGTATCGGCTACGCTTTTAAGGAGTTGTTGTGGAGATTGTTGCGTTTGAGCAAAAAGTGAGCCGCTAAAGAATACAGCTACAACGAGAAACAGTTTTAAAAACTTCATAATAAATTATTGTCTGTGTGATTAAGATGACGCTAATTTACGCGATAATTACACCTTTAAATAGGCTTAAATAAGCAACTTATTAATGCCCATTTAGCACCAATAAAACAAAGTAAATAAATTCAATTAGTTAATCAACCTCGGTTAACACCCTATATACAAGCGTATTTTTGTCCCATTGAAAACACCCATGTTGCGCCCTTACTATTTAGTCACTATTTAACTCAGGCACAGCACTGACACCTATGAAAACGTCATTTTTATCATTATTTATATTTGTTTTATTATTCACGAGTCAACACGCATTCGCACAATCGCAGCACGGCTACGCAATTGATCTGCTCAAGGGAGAAGGTGGCGTAAATGGCTTTAAACTAGCCCATCAATATTATCCTACAGGGTTGCAGTCTTTACTTGGCGATACGCGCTTTTATTTCGAAACCAGTGTAAACCTTTGGCAATATAACCATGGCGATAAAACACAGTCTAATGTAGTGCTTGCCATGTCGCCTGTGCTGTTGTTCCCAGCATTTAGCATTAACAATACCCCCATATATGTAGAAGCGGGTATTGGTATTTCATTGGTTGATGAAACCTATTTTGCGGGTAAAAACATTAGCACTCACTATCAGTTTGAAGACAGAATTGGCTTAGTTGCTGATTTTGGCGAAACCAACGTGGCGCTAAGAATTATTCATTACTCTAATGCGGGCTTTAAAGATCCCAACCCCGGGCTAAATTTTTTAACTCTATCGGTAGCAAAACGCTTTTAAATACTGCATTAGCACCATTTTTTAAGTCACTTTATTGCTGTTTTAAACTAAAACGCTCACACTTATACTTTGCTTATAATTAACGGACGTTGCTATGCAAACTTGGCACATGGTTGTTATTGTTATCATTGTATTTGCTATTATTATTGGTAATCTTGCACTGCTAAAGCACTCGGCAAATTTACCCTTTAAAAAAACAAAGCCCGATAAAACTAACTCTACAGATACAAAAAAGCCCTGAATATCA
Source organism: Pseudoalteromonas sp. JB197 (assembly GCF_002332205.1). NCBI lineage: Bacteria > Pseudomonadati > Pseudomonadota > Gammaproteobacteria > Alteromonadales > Pseudoalteromonadaceae > Pseudoalteromonas > Pseudoalteromonas sp. JB197. The sequence continues at coordinate 889,760 of NZ_NRGZ01000001.1, read as the reverse complement.
GGGCTTTTTACTGCTTAATCTTTATAACCAACTAACCAACTAACCAGTGCGCCATTAAGGCAATAACTGGTAAAGTGATTAAGGTTCTAAGAATAAAAATAATAAACAATTCAAAAATATTAACCGGTATTTTACTGCCTAGTAAAAGTGCACCCACTTCCGACATATAAATAAGTTGCGTTACACTCATTGCCGCAATAATAAAACGGGTTACGTCGCTTTCAATTGTGCCCGCTGCTAATATTGAAGGAATAAACATATCAGCAAAACCAACCATAATCGTTTGTGAAGCAAGCTCAGCTTCTGGTATTCGTAGCAGCTCTAAAAATGGAATAAACGGCATACCTAAATACTGAAAAACAGGGGTATATGTGGCAATAATTAACGCAAATGTACCTACCGCCATTACGACAGGTAATACAGCAAACACCATATCAAATGCATTGTGTAAGCCTTCTTTTAACGTGCCTTTAAACCCTGGCGATCTATGCGCTTTAGCTAACGCAACATCTAAAGAATGCCCAAACAAGGTTTTACCACTTGGTACAGACTCAGCATGCTCATCGCGTTTACTGCCATCTATAAAGCTATCTTTTTTGAAGCGTAACGGCGGTAAGCGCGGCACAATAATCGCAGCAACCACACCGGCTAAACACACAGTTAAATAAAACGGTGCAAAGTGACTCTCTAAGCCCACTTGTTCAATAACCACTAAGCTAAAGGTAATCGAAACTGCCGAAAACGTAGTACCAATTATGGCCGCTTCACGCTCAGTGTAATGTTTTTCTTCGTACTGACGCGCAGTCATTAAAATACCTACGCTGCCATCACCTAACCACGACGCCGCACAGTCAACAGCACTGCGCCCCGGCACACCAAATAACGGACGCATAAGTTTAGTAAACAAGGTGCCCACTAGCTCTAACAAACCAAAATTTAATAACAGCGGCAGTAATAAACCCGCTAAAACAAATACCGAAAACAAAATAGGCAATAAATCGTTTAAAACCAAGCCGCCCGTATCTGCCGAGGTAATAGCATTAAATACCGGTAATAAAAACGCAGGAAGCGCCGAGCTCACGTCTGCGCCGGTTTGACTAATAAAGGTCAAAACAATAAACAGCATACCCAGTAAACGAATACCTAGCCAAAGCCAGTTAACATCAAATAAGTGTTTTAGTATAAAAGACTTTTTAATAAAGCTAGGCTTAACAACTTTAGCTAATAGCGAAAGCACACCCGTTACACAAATAATGAATGTAAGTAGCTCAATCATAATAGAGCTAATTCCCTCTTTAATTGCTTTAGCCATTAATGCAATGGGAATGGTCATACCATCAGCAATAGGGATTGGTGTCATAAATAAAAACAAACCAATTAGCGAAGGAACTAAAAAGGTAAGCCAAGTGCGCATATCATACTGCGACGAAGTGGGTAACTGAGACATATTTTTAACCTATAAAAACCACAAAAAGAGCAAAGTGCTCTTTTTGTGGTAAAAGTTTATTATTATTAAATATTAATACCGCGCTGAATGAGTGCAGCCACTAATGCTTGCTGTAAACCATTCATAGTACCTGGCTCAAGCGTATCGCCTTGTTCATCCATCCAGGTCAGACTAGTGCCGCCTTGTTTGGTTTTACTTACTAATATTTGATATTGACCTTCATCAATAGGTAGTTGGGCTACTTCGTCACCCCAAATAGAATCCCATACACTTGACTCTGGTTTTTTGTAATCTGCAGTAATTAAGCCTGTATCTTGATTAATTTCAACAATAGTGAACGACAAACGCTCTAAAAACCCTGAAAAACGGTCAAATACAGCTTCATACGACTGCTCAGTTACAAGTGCTGCATTACCTTTGTTATCAAAGCCCATCTCTAAAGAAATAATACCTTGGCGTTTGCGCATATCAACTTCAAGTTGACGATAACGATAATCAAACTCGCTAATAACTTGGTTAAGTGCACGCACTTCTAACTGTTGCTTTAATAAATCACTTAAAGGCTGATCACCTTTAAAGTCAATAAGTTCAGCACTTAATGAAGCCGTACGCTGATGCGATTTTTCTTCAATTGTAAATTTAAAACGTTCTAAATCAACACTTTCGTCGCTATTCCATAACCAGCTTTCTTCTGGCTTAATAATAGCGTACCAATCTGTTTCTATAATGCCTAGTAGCTTGTCTGCTTTAGTCGCTTGCGTGTTATTGTCGGCTAAAACCGCATTAATAGACTCCCAAATAAACTCATCTAGGTCATCAATACCATCGTTTTTATCAAAATAAACACGGGCGTTTTTATCTGTTTCTTCAACCCAACTACCCTTTGCTACTGTAAGTACTTGAGCAGGCGGACGGTAATTTGTAGCATCTGGATTATTACTATATTGGCCTACATCCATTTTATATGTTGGATCTTGAGCGGGTTGTGATAACGATGCAGGCACTTTTACTGCTTCATGAGCGCGATAATTACGCTCGTCATGTGCATCATTAGTAAATACACTACATCCTGATAAACTTACCAATACACTTACTGTTAGTGCTTTTGGGATCCAATACTGCACAGATATTTCTCCTTAGCATACCCTTTAATTGTTTTAACAAGTATATGAGTGGGTAATGCCGATTTGGTTCAGTGTAAAATCAATATTAACTTTACAGTTATAATTTGGTTGCCTGGTTGCTTAATACTCACCTCTGTTAACAAAAGTAAGCAACAAATAGACACATTTGGGCTATGGTACTTTCCCATGCTTGTAAAAACAAGAAACACTGTACTTTTAAACTGCTAAATTAGCAGCCTGTGTAGTTTAAACACGTTTTTGTGTTAAACTTCGCCGCCACGCAACTTTATGTGTTTACTTTTTGTGTTGCCAACTGCGCTGTTGTAATTCAAGTAACTTAGGTATTTAAACCCATGACTGCACACTCAAATCATCAAATTGTTTTAACAGCTATTGGCGAAGACAGGTCTGGCATAGTTAGTGAGTTAACTCAGCTAGTAAGCGATTGCCACTGTAATATAATAGATAGCCGCATTGCTATTTTAGGTAACGAATTTACATTTATCATGCTACTTAGCGGTGACATGTCGGCCATTAGCCGCATAGAACACACCCTGCCTACCAAAGCGATGGAACTGGGTTTGCTCACTATGATGAAGCGCACAGCAAGTCATAACCAAGGAGCGTTTCGCGCCGGTTACACACTAGAGTACACAGGCACCGACACCCCCGGCACTTTGAGTAAAGTTACGCGCTTTTTTGCAGACAACAATATTATTATTTGCTCACTAAAGTCTGACACTTATGATGACGAAGAAGCAGTAATGAGAATGCGCTGTGAACTAGAGTTTAATATTCCTGTTGAAGTAGATGTAGACCAATTTAAAATTAGTTTTGAAAAACTTTCTCACCTTCTCAACGTAGACTATATATTTAGACGTATTCGTTAAATTAAGGAGCAAGCATGAACAAAATCAGCCCATTACAAGCCGGCGATAACGCCCCCGCTTTTAGCTTACAAAACCAAAACGACGAAACAATTACCTTAAGCGAGTTGTTAAAACAGCAACAGGTACTGGTTTACTTTTACCCTAAGGCGTCAACACCTGGCTGTACCGTACAAGCCGAAAACCTACGCGACCAGCAAGCAGAGCTGGCAAAATTTAACACCCGCGTAGTAGGCATAAGCCCAGATCCAATTAAACGCCTTAAAAATTTCGAAACTAAAAAAGAACTTAACTTCGATTTACTCTCAGATGAAGATCACGCCATTGCAGATGCATTTGGAATTTGGGGCTACAAAAAATTTATGGGCAAAGAATACGACGGCATACACCGCCTGACGTTCTTAATCGGTCAAGACGGCAAAATTAAACACCTGTTCGATAAGTTTAAAACCAAAGATCACCATCAGGTAGTGTTGGATTATCTCGCAGCAGAATAAGTTAGCGGCAGAGTAAGTTACTCGCTGTTAGAAATTAGACATAAAAAAGCGTTGCTCAAGGGCAACGCTTTTTTGTGGGTGTTGATTAAATTATACTTTTCATCGAAAGGTAAACTCACAGCGACTATCAAACGTTCAATGATGATAATGTCTGAAGTCAAGATTTGACCCCTACGGCCTATGGTTTTTGTTCTACATTCGCTACGCCCAAGATCGACATATCTATTATCTGATAATTACTGCAAATTTATTTACTCAGCGACGTTTGACAAAAGTAAATTTAAATCATCGATGACTTGAGTCCACATGCTGTTTTTATCCCATTCCTCTTGGAGAAACGTGCGTTGGCTATCATTCCAAATCTTAGATTCTTTTAATGATTCGCCTGCTGCTAATTGATTTTTTCGATAAACTCATTAATGGCGTCATCCGAACTGTCTAATCCTAATTGCGCAAACAAGTTATTCATCGTATATTCTGATTCTGCTAACATTTTGTTTCTCCTACAATTATTTTAATTTAAACCTTAGCATATTGGCCCGGGTAAGTATACTCAGCCTGGGTAGAGCACGCGGCTTACCCTGTGTTTTGGTTCGTTAATAAATTCCCACATCAAGCCCAGCTGCTATGGTCATACCTAACGCTTCGCATTGCTCAAGAAACGCTGGTTGCCAGTCGCCACGACACACTAATGGTGGATGAGCCCAGTGCCAACGCAAGCCACTACAAATTGATTCAACTGCTCGGCAAGTACCAGTACCATCGTTACCAGCACGAACAAATAATGCACAAGGCAAACCCTGTTTTACATCTAGGCAAGGGTAATAACAACGGTCAAAAAAATCTTTCAATGCGCCACTCATATAACAGAGGTTTTCCGTCGTGCCCATAATTATCGCATCGCAAGCTAATACATCTTCAAGTGTGGCGTTTAATGGTGATACCCAGCGGGCTTGTACTTGCTCAATTTCTGGATGCTGTGCCCCTGTCAAAACAGCATTAACCATTAACTGGGTATTTTTAGAGGGCGCATGGGCAACAATTAACAGTGTTTTCATAGTTTTCCTGCTTTTGTGTTTTAGCGGCAACTGTTTTTCGCCAGCTGTGTTACTGCCGATAGAGTAGAATTTTTATACTATAAGATAAAGCCATTGATAAGTTAATACTATGACATTAGATAAAATACCGGCGCAAATTGCCACTGCTCGGCAAGGGCCATGTGAAAAATGCTGCCTGAGACAAAGCGACAAAGGGGTCAAATCTTGACTTCAGACATCACGATTAATTAACGACTGATCTCCAATCGTACGACAACGCTAAATGCTGATAATAATTGGCAAGATATTTTGCTGTGTCGGATGGCGCTTCGCTTATCCGACCTACGTTTTCAAATATATAATGCGGGTTTATTAGGGGGTGGGTATTCGTTGGGTTTCGCTACGCTCTACCCAACCTACGTCGTTTGTCTTAAATTTTTACGCAAGCAAAAATAGCATTGCCCGAATTACCATTCCACGGGGTTATTTGCTCATAGTTATGCTCAAATATATGGATTTCGAAATAAGGCTGCAAAACTGCTTTTAGCTCGGTGAAGCTAAGCGCCACCATGGGGTGTTCATCATTCCAGATGAATGTTTCATCGCTTGTGGTTTTTTCAATACGCAGTTTTAGCGACTGTTTTTCGCCCGTGCCACTGTAATGCCAGCCAGAGCTGAAGGTAAATAAACTATTTTCACTAGTTGCTGTATGTTTTACAAATGAATCGTTATTTATAGTATTTTTATCAACTGCGTTAAAACACAACATGCCACCGGCTTTTAGTGCGTTATGTACGCTGATGATACATCCTTTTAATTTTTCAATGCCATCACAGTAGTGAATTGAATACAAAAAACAGGTAATTAAATTTTGCTGCTGCGCTACGGTAAACTCGCTCATATTTTGCAATGTAAATTGTGCTTCTGGGCAGCGAATAGCGGCTCTATCTAGCATAGGTTGATTAATGTCGAGGCCACTGCTTGTATAGCCAAAATTAATAAAATGCCGTACATGCGGGCCTGTGCCACACGCTAAATCTAGGTGTGTATTTGCGCCATTACCAAAAATTTGGTGTAACCGTTTAATAAAATGGCTTTGAGCTTGATAATCTATATCAGCGCACATTAAGTCATAGTAACCAGAGAGATCTGTGTATAAAGCATTTGCGGACATATTAGCCTAGTTATTAAAGGGTAAGTAATTTGGGTGGCGCATAGTAAACTAGTTATTAGTATTAGCGAAGTAAGCTTTAGGGTAGATGTAATTAAGGGTTGTCGGATGGCGCTTCGCTTATCCGACCTACGTAATATAAATTAACGCCGAGCTGGTATTAGCTCACAGCTAATCACTTAAAACCCGGCTTAATTATTAGCTAATCCCTAAATACTTATGCACTTGAATTGATAAGCGCCAGTTTTTAGCAATACAGGTTTTAATAGCCAGTTTAGTTGCAGACTCTTTTTGGCTAATAGGCTGTAAATAAACCAATTTAGGGTTAACACCCGTTTTAACAAACAGCTCTTCTAGCTCCTCTACATGCTTTTGCATGGCAACGGGGTGTTTAATTTCGTTGGCGCGCTGCATGGCGGTTGTAAGTACCTCAAAACCGCCGCGCATATTAATTTTTGGCGATACAGTAACCCAAGTTTGCGCTGGGGCAAGTATTTCAAAGGTGCCGCTGGTTTCTATTTGCGTACTGAAGCCGTTTTCGTGCAATAAATTACACACTGGGTTTAAGTCGTACATGCAAGGCTCGCCACCTGTGATCACCACATGCTTTGCGGTATAACCACGTGATTGAAATAACGCTAATATGTTTGCTGCGCTGGCTTGTGCCCAATGATCTGAATCGGCCTTTTTTTCTACTGTTTCGTCAAGCGACACTTTGTACACATTATCAACATCCCATGTTTGTTTTGTATCGCACCAAGAGCACCCTACTGGGCAACCTTGCAAACGCAAAAATATAGACGGTGTACCTGTATAACTAGCTTCACCTTGGATGGTTTCAAACACTTCATTTATTTTGTACAAAAGAGAACTCACTTACGATCAAGCAGCAAAATTGCTACCATTAAGGACTAAATAGCGCAGCGCAAAAATTGTTATTTATGCCGTGGGCATGTAGTATATCGTGCCCTGATATAAACCTCTATTAAAACTAAAGAGCAAAACCAGATATGACGCAAAAAGTAGTAGTTATTTATTCCGGCGGTATGGATTCATTTACCGTATTAAATAAGGCCCTGCAACAAGGACATGATGTTTATGCCTTATCGTTTGACTATGGTCAGCGTCATGTAAAAGAACTTAAGGTGGCAGCCCAGGTATGTAAGCAATTAAATGTGCCACACAAAATTGTTGATATTTCGGCTATTAATCAAATTATTGGCGGCTCATCTTTAACTGATGATATTGACGTGCCAGAAGGCCATTACGAAGAAGACAGCATGAAAAGCACAATAGTGCCAAACCGTAATATGATTTTACTGTCTTTAGCGGTAGGTTATGCAGTGTCGCTTAAAGCGAGCCAGGTTTATTATGGTGCCCACTCTGGGGATCATGCGATTTACCCTGATTGTCGTCCTGAATTTGTGCAAAAAATGGATGATGTGTGCCGCATTGCCAACTACGATGCCGTAGAAATTTTTAGCCCGTATTTAAACAATACAAAAATTGATATTTTAACCGATGGCATTGCAATGGGCTTAGATTACAGCCAAACATGGACCTGTTATAATGGCCGTGAAAAAGCCTGTGGTAAATGTGGAGCATGCCAAGAGCGCTTAGAAGCATTTGAGGTCAATAACTTAACCGACCCGCTAGAATACGAATAAACAATTTATTAAGGCTATCATCGATAGCCTTTTTTATGGGTGCTTGTTTATAGCCAGCGTTTTACTTTGTTTTTGTATTGGATGTAATCCTCACCAAAGAGCTGAGTAAGCGCCCGCTCTTCAGGAATAATTTGAAACAGTGTTAAGTAGGCAATAAAACCCGCCACACACAAAAGTGCCCATAACGAGCTTAACCAAATACCCCACCCTAGTAGTATAAATACAAAACCCACATACATAGGGTTACGAGAAAACCTATAAACGCCACTGGTAACTAAATTTGTCGCTTGCTCTGGTTTACTTGGGTTTACTGTGGTGTTAGCCAAACGAAAACTAACCAATCCGGCAATACAAAATACGCAGCCTATAGTTACTAAACTCACCGTTAAATATAAAATAAAGGCACTAAAATCAATCACACTATAATGTGCAATTAAGGCCATTATTAATGCAAAAAAAAGCACAACAACAAGTGGAGGAATTTTATTATTTAACATAGCAGCTCACTTAATTAGTTAATAAAAGGGGCAAACTCTTTGCTTAATCATTACACAATATAGCCAATGTATAAACTACCAGCACACCGGCAATCAACATTTAGAAAAATAAAGTTACAATTAGGCGCTTTATCGTAAATGTATTACGGTTATACTTTAACCAAAGTAATTAACAGGAAGCGGTTATGTCGGGCACTACCATGATTGTATTAATTGTACTTATATCTGTTGGCTCTGGAGTTATATACGATATGTACAAAAAACATTTAGAATTTAAACACCGTATGCAAAATAATAATAGCGATGCTAATAAGCACCTTGCTGAAGTAAGTGCGCAAGTTCAAGCATTAAAAGAGCGTGTGCAAACCCTTGAAACCATAGTTACCGATTCAAGCTTTGACGTAAAACAAGAAATAAATAAACTATAAATAATTTTCATATAAATGGGCGTTTTCTGGCTGCTCAATACCGTGGGCAGCTAAAAAACCACCAATAACCTGACCACAGCCCTGTGGTGCTCGGGTGCTGTCTATTTCAAAGTTTAATTGATTAGCGTGCTGCTTGCCCATAGAGCACAAGCCTACCGCGTCTGGCGAACGTATAGCTACACTTAACTCCCCTATTTGCTCGGCCATTACCTGTTTGCTAAAGCGTGCAAAATTTTTATATTTAAAGTGCTCGCTTACATACTCGTTACTAATGGCTACAAGCGCTGTAATAAAGCCATGTAAAAAGCTATTTGCCGACGTATCGGTTATTAAAAATGCCATGGTTTTATTATTAAACTCATTTAATTGGCAATCACTACAATTAAGCTCAAGCGTATATAAGTGCTGTTTACTGGTTATTACTTGATGGTTTTTAATCACTATGCTCATACCGGCAAATATCAGCCGTTTAGCTATCGATTGAGCGCTCGCTTGATCAGTGCTATTACTTACCAACTCAGGGTTTTGCGCCATTAATGACAAGTCGTGATGGTTATTAAATGGCGTACTTGTTGCCCCTTTATGCGTTAATTGCAGCAGCTCTCGCACTTCGTGCTCTCGTGCTATTTTAAGTGCTAAAAACGCAGTTTGAATAAGCTCTGAGGTTGGTAGGTTTTTTTCTACTAGCCAGCGCCTGCCAAATAATAATTTTTTTGCGCGAGTGTGATTTTTGTTAGCTGCGCTATTTTTCTCGCAGTTTGAATTATTTGAATAGTTGTCTGGGCTAAGCACTGCCACTTGTAAGTAAAGCTGTTCATTTTGCTGGGCAGCAACCACTCTAAAGTGCGCCGAAAAGTCGATATTTTCAAGCACTGTATTAACACTTTCAAGTGTGTGTTGGTAGCGTAAAAAATGCTGTGGAACAACCCAATTATTATTCTTTAATTGCACCAAAGGGGCAAACGAAATTGGCTGCTCGTAACTGTATTGCCATTTTTTATTATTGACGAGAGGTATACGGTGGCTGTTTTTATTTGGCATAAATTAGTTCGCACATGGCAATGTATTGTCTGTAGCTATTTACGTTATTAGCGGCAATATTAGATCACATTTATGTGCAATTCTAAGTGGCTAATATTTAATTAATTAAGCTCTGCGTTTGTGATGATCGGGTGCAGGAATGCCTGCCTTAAAAGTAAAATTACCTATTACCCCCATAAACACTACTTTAGGTAAATAGCGCCTTAGTAATAAAAATGGCGCATGTATTATAAACATTGCGCCACGGCTCATTTTTTACTGGTAACTAATAACTAAAAACTGGTTATTAATTAAGAGTCATAATTTAAATTAGGCTACTGTTTGCGATGTTTTATAAACAAGCGCTTTTAAGCTTCTGTCACGATCTACTTCAATAAAACGCTCTGTAGCAGCTAACCGTTCAACAAACTCAATAGCGCCCTCTGTGTGCTCTGTAATTAAGGCTTTAAAAGCCTCTTCACTAAGCTCTGGGCTGTTAGCGCAAAGTAATAGCTGGGTTGTATCGCTTAATAGCTCAGGTAATCTGCGCAGTACTTTTTGATAGTCTTTCGTTAAAATAAAGCTGCCTTTTTGAAAGCTTGGCGGATCAACAATAATGAGAGCAAACGGCGCTGCTTTTTTTAATTTACCAAACGACTTTAAAATATCATGCGGTAAAAAGCTCACCCCTTTATTAAAGCCATTGAGCTGATGATTTTGTTTACCCACCCTAAGCACGCCTTTGCTCATATCCATGTTCATTACATGATCGGCTCCGCCTTGCATTGCCGCCAGCGAAAACCCACAGGTATACGAAAATAAGTTAAGTACTTTTGCCTGTTTACTGTTTGCTTGCACAAACTCACGGCCGCTGCGCATATCAGGAAATATTCCAGTATTTTGGCGGCTGGTTAAATCAACTAAAAAGCCAATACCGTTTTCTTTTACCACATGTTGGCTAGGCAATTGCCCATAAACCAGAGTATTTTGGCTTTGTACACCCGCGCGCTGCTGATACACAAGCGCAGTTATAAGCTCAGGGTGATGTTGCTGCGCCCATTGCCACAGCACACTGGTTAGTTCGCTCAGCGTTGGCTCATCTATTTCATCATAAGACACTAAAAACAAACTAGGTGGGTAAAAGTCTAAGTTAATATGGCTTAGCGCTTCTACGCTATGGCCGCGGCCATGAAACACGCGGCACAGCTCATTTTTTAATAAAGGGGCATCGGCTAATGCGTCAATAAGTGGAGTAAAATTAGGGGTCATAGTTAATTTATCAACTGTTGTTGGAGTTCGTGTATTTCATCACGCACTGAGGCTGCTTTTTCAAATTCTAGATCACTGGCGTAAGCGTGCATTTTACTGTCGAGTTGCTTAATTTGCACTGTGATTTCTTTAGCACTAAGGACTTTTTTAGACTCTTTACGAATGAGTCTAAGGTTATCTTTTGGCCCTGCTTCTTCGCCTACGTCCATCGAATCTAGAATCTTTTTGGCTAACGAATGTGGTTCAATACCGTGTTCAATATTATAAGCATGCTGAATTTCGCGCCTACGTGCGGTTTCGTCCATCGCCTTAGCCATCGATTTTGTAATTCGGTCACCGTATAAAATTGCGCGCCCTTCTAAATGACGTGCGGCGCGGCCTACGGTTTGAATAATAGAGCGCGCTGAGCGTAAAAAGCCTTCTTTATCGGCATCAAGAATTGCCACCAGTGCTACTTCTGGCATATCGAGGCCTTCACGCAGTAAGTTAATGCCTACTAACACATCAAATACTCCAGCGCGTAAATCGCGAATAATTTCGACTCGCTCTACGGTATCTATATCTGAGTGAAGGTAGCGCACTTTTACATTGTGCTCACTTAAGTAGTCGGTTAAATCCTCCGACATACGTTTGGTTAGCGTGGTAACCAGTACCCGCTCACCTTTCTCAACACTTTTATAAATTTCTGAAAGCAAGTCGTCAACCTGGTCCCCCACTGGGCGCACTTCAATAAGTGGATCAAGCAGTCCTGTTGGTCGAATTACTTGCTCTGCAATTGCGCCTACGCAGCGATCTAATTCAAAATCGCCTGGGGTTGCCGACACATAAATTGTTTGTGGCGAAATAGCTTCAAATTCTTCAAAGCGCAGTGGGCGGTTATCCATAGCCGATGGCATTCTAAAACCATATTCAACCAGGTTTTCTTTGCGGCTTCTGTCGCCTTTGTACATAGCGCCAATTTGCGACACTGTTACATGCGATTCATCAATAATCATTAATGCATCGTCGGGTAAGTAATCAAGTAAAGTTGGCGGCGGATCGCCCGGTGTACGCCCCGATAAGTAACGGCTGTAGTTTTCTATGCCCGAGCAATAACCAAGCTCGCGCATCATTTCAATGTCGTACTGCGTACGCTGTGTTACGCGCTGCTCTTCTACCAATTTATTGGCACTTAATAGCTGTGCTCGGCGATCTTTTAGCTCTTCTTGTATTTTTTCGATAGCACCAAGAATTTTTTCACGCGGGGTTACATAGTGTGTTTTAGGGTAAATAGTGGTGCGCACTATGTGTTTTTCAATTGCGCCTGTGAGGGGGTCAAAAATACTTAAGCGTTCTATTTCGTCATCAAACATTTCTACACGTATCGCAAATGTGCTTGATTCTGCAGGAAATATATCAACCACTTCGCCACGTACTCGGTACGTGCCGCGGCTAAAGTCTACATCATTACGGGTATATTGTATTTCGGCTAAGCGGCGTAGCATATCGCGCTGATCCACTTTTTCGCCCACTTTTAAAAGTAGCATCATTTTCATGTATGATTTTGGATCGCCCAAACCATAAATGGCCGACACTGAAGCTACAATTATAGTATCGCGGCGCTCAAGCAGTGCCTTTGTAGCACTTAAGCGCATTTGCTCAATGTGTTCGTTAATAGATGCGTCTTTTTCTATAAACGTATCACTAGAAACCACATAGGCTTCTGGCTGGTAATAATCGTAATAAGAAACAAAATATTCAACTGCGTTTTTAGGAAAAAACTCTTTCATTTCCCCGTAAAGTTGCGCGGCTAAGGTTTTGTTATGTGCCATTATTATCGTTGGACGGTTTAAGTCGTTAATAATGTTAGCCATGGTAAAGGTTTTACCTGTGCCGGTAGCACCTAGCAAGGTTTGATGAGCAAGCCCGGCCTCAAGTCCTTCGCATAACTGCGCAATCGCGGTGGGCTGATCTCCCGCAGGCTTAAAGTGTGACTTTAGTTGAAAATGATCGCTCAATGACTGCACTCCTGTAACGATTGGTTACTTAATGTTTCAAGCTCTTTCATAAACCATTTATAGGCCACCAAAGCGGTAAACAAGTTACCCACAGCAGCGCCAATAAATAACCCCAATAAGCCAGCAAGTTCGTTGCCTATATACGCAAAGGGTAAATAAAAAATAAATAAACGAATAATACTTAAAAACAATGCGTTCATCGGTTTATGTAAAGCATTAAACGATGAGTTTGATAATATGATCACCCCTTGCAAGCCGTAGCTTAATGGAATGGTGTAAATAAATAGTTTTATAACATCAATAACGGCTTGTTCTTTGCCAAATAACTGGCTTAACACGCCTGCACTAGCAATTAGTAATATATAAATAATAAACTGCCAAACCATTACAAATTTTAAGGTGCCGGTGTAGGCGTCTTTCACTCTTAATAATTTACTAGCACCAAAGTTTTGGCTTATAAATGGGGGTAATGTCATCGAAAGCGCTAATACTAACAAGCTGGCAATAGATTCTATTTTACTCCCTACCCCAAATGCAGCAACCGCTTCGGGTCCATGGTGAGCCACTAATGCGGTCATTACTGCCATTGCAACTGGCGTAAGCATATTTGCCCCTGCCGCAGGCAAACCAATTTTTAATATTTTACTAATAGAGCCAATAACCGTTTGTTTACCTGCTTTTAAACTCAATAAACGTTTTTTTAGTAATATATATAAAATAACCACTACCGCTACTGACCAGGCAATAACACTGGAAATAGCAGCGCCTTCAATACCTAATGCCGGAATAGGTCCAAAGCCAAAAATAAGTATAGGATCGCAAATGGCATTTATTAGCCCTGCCCCGCCCATCACAAAGCTAGGCGTTTTGGTGTCGCCGCTGGCACGTAATACCGAGTTGCCAATCATAGGTGTTATTAAACACACGCTGCCTAAAAACCATACATTCATATACTGATGTATTAGCGGTAATACGTTTTCACCAGCCCCTAGTAAAGTAAATATGGGGTCAATAAACACATAACCAAAAAAAGATAATATAAGTACCAAAATCACAGCCACCAATAAAGAAATACTGGCATCAAAACGCGCTTCATTTACTTTGTGGCTGCCCAAGGCTTTTGCAATAACCGCAGAAGTGCCTATGCCCAAACCAATGGCTAAGCTTATTACCATAAAAGTAACCGGAAATGTAAAGCTCACGGCTGCTAATGGCTCTGTTCCTAATAAGCTAATAAAAAACGTATCAACAATGTTAAACATCATCAACGACACCAGGCCAAATATCATTGGAATGGTCATTTTTTTTAGTGTTGGCGAGATAGGATCATTGAGTAAATCAGGGCGAGTATGTTTTTCTGAAATTACGCGCATAGAATAAGTTGACCTCTTTTTACTGAGCTAAACATTTTAAAGCATCTGGGCAATTCAAGCCATGCTTTATTGAGTATAGAGGGCTAAATACCTAACTAAGGAGTAAAGCTTTGTTTTCAAGCCTTAGCGCATAAATTCACCTTGAGAGCGCCAAAAAACAAATATAGATCATTTAAATTACTTTTATAACATTTAACGCTTCATAAATGGTGCATTATCACACAACATATTTTTTTACTTTATCGTCACGAAAAGTTTTACTTATCGTTAGAGTCGCTTTCAGCATCAATTCGTAACACACTGTTTTTTAATGATTTAAAAAAACATTCTTAAAGACTTGAAATCGTTGCAGCCCCCTAAAATACTGGGGGTACTGAAGTTCATAAAGTTTAATAAACAGAGTTATCCACAGAAACCGTGGATAACTCATTCAAAGCCGCATTTATAAAGGGGTTACAGCGGATCAAATAAAATGCCGTATTAAACTTATCCACGTTACCAATATGAAAACTTTCTTGGGCTTTAATGTAAAGCTTGCTGTTAGCTGCAATCACCACCTTATTGAGCAACCTAAAGGTGTAAATAAAATTATTTAAGCTATTGATTGTGTTGTTTTTGTACAAACCTTTGCGATTGGCTAATTATTAACTAATAAGTAATTAAATAAAGATATTTTTAGTTTTTGCCGTATTCGTTTTTTATGGAATTTAAGTATTAAATCGATTTTAAGCGTTAAATTTTAAAAACCACTCTGCCTGTGTAAGCTCTTTACGGTAATGTTTTTGTAATATTGAGCGCTATTTTTAGGTGTAATGGCTGTTTTTTATATTTTAAATTAAGTAAATACGCCCTTTAATTTAATAATTTTTAAAAACAAAAGTACTTTTTCATAAAAATGACGCGCTTTAATTTTGGTATTTGTGCTATAAAACGTGCAGATCGAACACAAAAACAACGAATAGAGTTCTTTTTTGTATTTATGATCTTTTATGTGTTGACACTTTGCGGCTGGATCATTAATATTTCGCCCCGTTGAAAGGCAAGACGCTTCCCCCTTAGCTCAGTTGGTTAGAGCGACGGACTGTTAATCCGCAGGTCCCCCGTTCGAGTCGGGGAGGGGGAGCCAAGTTTATGTTTATGATAGTAGTTCCCCCTTAGCTCAGTTGGTTAGAGCGACGGACTGTTAATCCGCAGGTCCCCCGTTCGAGTCGGGGAGGGGGAGCCAAGTTTATGTTTATGATAGTAGTTCCCCCTTAGCTCAGTTGGTTAGAGCGACGGACTGTTAATCCGCAGGTCCCCCGTTCGAGTCGGGGAGGGGGAGCCAAGTTTATGTTTATGATAGTAGTTCCCCCTTAGCTCAGTTGGTTAGAGCGACGGACTGTTAATCCGCAGGTCCCCCGTTCGAGTCGGGGAGGGGGAGCCAATTGCTAATAATTCCATAGACATTCCTCTCAATATCTACTACCCTTTCTGATTAATAACTAAAGTATATTCACTCAATTTTCGTGTTACGATTAGTTTATAAATCAAGGATTTGATTCCTTCCCTTTCTGACAATTAAAAGATTGAAAAAATGGCAGGCTTTAAAAAACTCATATTAATACAAATACTCTCTTGGTTAGCATGTGTTGCCGTTGGTAGTTATTTTATAGCTATTAGCTTTAATTACACAGTTAACGAAGCGCAAAAAAATGCACAAGCTACAGTCCAAAATTATATAGATGGTTTAACTTTATCTGATATATCAACAAACAATTTTAAACGCGCTATTACTAATAACGATACT
The DNA here is from genome assembly GCF_002332205.1 of Pseudoalteromonas sp. JB197. Lineage (NCBI taxonomy): Bacteria > Pseudomonadati > Pseudomonadota > Gammaproteobacteria > Alteromonadales > Pseudoalteromonadaceae > Pseudoalteromonas > Pseudoalteromonas sp. JB197. The sequence goes on along the minus strand of NZ_NRGZ01000001.1, from coordinate 873,560 downwards.
TTTGCAAACTTCATCCTCAGAGACAATCAAGGAGCTGAAGTATTTAAAGTAACGCACTGCCTTTTATTGCCGAATTTGTACAAACAAATTTTAACTCGGTACGTCCCCAGTTTGTAAGCGGTAGTAATACTGATATAAAAGTAGAATTTACACTTAATGTGCAACGTTTTGCACACTTATTACAAAGCGCGTTTTTTATTATTGTGCTTGTTAGTACTTTTTTAATTATTATTCCTGTGGCGTTAATGAAGACCCTTTCTCATAGAGTAAATAAAAGAATTAGTATGGACGTGGCTGATGTTATTGATGTTTATATAAATCAAAACCAGTTAGATCATGACCTAGAAGTAAGTCTTGATACAAGCAGGCTCAAAAGCCAAGGAAAGAGCTTAGTTCCTAGCTTTAATCGTTTATCGCACTTTTTGAAAAGTAAAAATGAAGATCTTCAAAACGCAGCACTCACAATAAAACATCAAGCCTATAAAGACGGCGTAACCGATTTAGGCAATCGGAATATGTTTGTTGAGTACTATGAAAAAAATATAGAAAACAGCGAAAAAAGCACTTTTGGTACACTCGCTTTAATTAGATGTAGTGAACTGCAATCGATTAACCAAACCCGCGGTTATCAAAAAGGTGATGAATACATTAAAGGTGTGGCTGATATTATTAAGCACATTAGTGGCACTTATACTGGTAGCCAAGTATTTAGACTTAACAGCTCTGATTTTGTAGCTATATTACCTAATATACCGCTAAAAGAAGCCGAACGTTTTGGTGAAAACTTACAATCTCGCTTTACTCAGTATCAACAAAACCAAGAGCTCAGCTCAGTAGCTAATACTGGTATTGTGGGTTACGAAAAAGCAAAACCACTTGGTGAGTTACTTTCGGTAGTAGATAACGCCATGAGTATGGCGCAATCAAAACATGCTAACGCTTGGCATGTACAACGTGAAAGCGATTTAATTAATAATGTAAGTGCTGGATTTGGTAATCAAAATTGGCGCAAAGTTATAAATGAAGTAATTGAAGCAAAACGTGTGCATTTAGTAATGCAAAATATTATGCCTTTGGGCAAAAATATTAAAGCGTATGCTGAGATTCAGGTGCGATTTAAAACCGAAGATAATCAAATGCTACCTACAGCCTCATTTTTAGCCATGGCCGAAAAACTTGATATGGCTATAGAAATCGACAGGCTAATTATTGACTCATCACTTGAGAAAATAAAAAGCCGAAATCTTTCAGAAAAGTTTTTTGGTTTAAATGTTACGCCTTCAAGTGCGCACAACGACCAGTTTGTAATTTGGTTAGAACGCCGATTATTAAAAGATACCCATATTGCATCAAAACTTGTTTTTGAAGTAAGTGAATTTGGGCTACAACAAAACATTAAAGCGAGTAAACGCTTTATTGACATGATTCATCGCGTGGGTGCTCGCATAACAGTTGAGCGTTTTGGTGTTGGCTTAACATCGTTTAAGTTTTTCCGCGATTTAAAACCAGACTTTATTAAAATGGATGCCAGTTATACCCGCGGCCTAGAAGATGATAAAAACAATCAATATTTTATGCGCTTAATGGTCGATTTAGCACACAGGATTGGTATAAGTGTTTTTGCTGAAGGGGTCGAAAGCCAAGAAGAAAAGCACATTATAGAAACCCTGTGCTTAGATGGTGTACAAGGTTACTACATAGAAAAACCTAAAGACATTTGATATAAGGGCGTAGTTAACCCAAGTTCAGGTTATTTAATTAATAAAAAGAGCACTTGTTGCTCTTTTTTACTTTATTTTCAGTACTGCCTAGTACTTTAAACCCATACTAAAACCATAACGTTAAGTAAACTCTACAAACAAATTACAGTAATTTTACATCTTCATTATGCGTTAATTATTTTACCCTATTTATTTGACTGATAACTACTCCACATGTTGTTTATCTCGGCAGAAAAATGGATAATGCATTGGATTTTAATAGCGCGAGGCACACATGACAGAATATGTATTGTTATTGATTGGCACTGTTCTGGTTAATAACTTTGTATTAGTACAATTTTTAGGCTTGTGTCCGTTTATGGGCGTGTCGAGTAAACTAGACACGGCTATAGGTATGTCTTTGGCTACCACTTTTGTGCTTACCCTTGCCTCTGTAACCAGCTACTTAGTTAACCAATATATTTTAATACCGTTGGATATTACCTATTTACGTACCATGAGCTTTATTTTAGTGATTGCTGTAGTAGTACAATTTACCGAAATGGTAGTACGTAAAACAAGCCCTACTTTATATCGCTTGCTGGGTATTTTTTTACCCCTTATAACCACAAACTGTGCTGTGCTAGGCGTTGCATTACTTAACATTAAAGAAGATCACTCCTTTTTACAGTCGGCGGTTTATGGCTTTGGTGCCGCAGTTGGTTTTTCGTTAGTACTTGTATTGTTTGCTGCCCTGCGAGAGCGCCTTGCAGCGGCCGATGTTCCTACCCCCTTTAAAGGTGCCTCTATTGCCTTAATTACCGCAGGCTTAATGTCGATGGCATTTATGGGATTTACCGGATTAGTGAAGTTTTAATATGACCTTGTTTTATGCATTAATAGCACTAGGCTCACTGGCATTAGTTTTTGGCCTAATTTTAGGATTTGCCGCTATCCGCTTTCGGGTAGAAAGTAACCCTATTGTTGAGCAAATTGATACCATTTTACCGCAAACTCAATGCGGCCAATGTGGCTACCCTGGCTGTAGGCCATACGCCGAAGCGATTGCCAATGGCGACGAAATAAACAAATGCCCACCTGGCGGCGAAGCTACTATGAAAAAGCTCGCCGAATTAATGGGCGTTGATCCCAAGCCCTTAGCTGGCGGAGAGCAAGCTGAACCAATTAAAACTGTGGCATATATTCGCGAAGACGAATGCATTGGCTGTACCAAGTGTATACAAGCATGCCCAGTTGACGCCATTGTTGGTGCAACTCGACAAATGCATACTGTATTAATTGACGAATGTACTGGCTGCGATTTATGCGTAGAGCCCTGCCCTGTAGATTGCATTGATATGCTCCCTGTAGCCGAAACTAAACAAAACTGGAAATGGCAGTTAAATGCAATTCCCGTTACACAAATAGATTAGAGGTTTGAGTGGATAAGTTACTTGAACAAATAAAAAAAGGGGTCGTTTGGCCATTCCCTGGCGGCGTTCACCCACCACAACAAAAATCACTCTCTAATAGTGCCAGTATTACTCGCTTGCCATTACCCGACAAACTCGTAGTTGCACTTAAACAACACATAGGTGCTAACGGTAAACTTATTGTTGAGAAAGGTCAGCACGTTTTAAAAGGCCAAGCTTTAACCATACCTAAAGCTAACTGGTCGGTGCCTATGCATGCGCCAACCTCAGGCACAATAGCCGACATAAAGTTAATGCCTTCGGCGCACCCTTCGGCCCTACCTGAACTTAGTGTAATAATTGAGCCCGATGGTAAAGATTTATGGTGCGAGCTTAACCCAATTAAAAACCCAGCAACGCTAAGCCACGATGAACTTGTTAATATTATTCATCAAGCGGGCATTAGTGGTATGGGAGGCGCTGGTTTTCCAACTTATGTTAAAGCCGATACTAAGCAACCTATCGAGTTTTTAATTATTAATGCGGTTGAGTGCGAACCTTATATAACAGCTGATGACATGCTAATGCGCGAGCATGCCAAGCAAATAGTGCAAGGTATTGAGCTAATGCAACAACTGCTCAATCCTACGTTATGCATTGTGGGTATAGAGGACAACAAGCCAGAAGCAATTGCTGCAATGATACAAGCAGCGGAGCATAATAGCTTAATATTGGTGCAAAAAGTGCCCACTATTTATCCCTCTGGTGGCGAAAAACAGCTTATTAAACTGCTTACTAATCGCGAAGTACCTAATAATGGCATTCCGGCAGATGTTGGTATACTGGTACATAACACCGGTACTTTATTTGCTATACAACAAGCTGTTTATGAAGGTAAACCCTTAATTGAGCGCGTAGTCACAGTAACGGGTAATACTATTCATAAACCCGGAAATGTATGGGCTTTATTAGGCAGCGAAATAAAGCACTTGCTCGATTGCCAAGGTTTTTCGCCTGTACCACAGCAACAAGTAATTATGGGCGGCCCAATGATGGGCTTTACCCTACCAACAATTCGTATTGGCGTGGTAAAAACCACTAACTGTATACTCGCGCCCGATCATAAAGAGCTTGCAGAGCCCGGCCCAGAAAAAGCCTGTATACGCTGTAGTGCCTGTGCGGATGCTTGCCCTGCTTCTTTATTACCTCAGCAATTACAATGGTTTGCTAAGTCAAAAGAATACGACAAACTACAAGAACACAATTTGTTTGACTGCATAGAATGCGGCGCGTGTGCCTACGTTTGCCCAAGTGAAATACCGCTAGTGCAGTACTACCGGGTAGCCAAGGTAGAAATAAAAGAGCAGCAGGCAGAAAAAATTAAAGCAGATCGTGCTAAAGAGCGTTTTGATGCGCGAAAAGAACGCCTTGATCGCGAACAAGCTGAGCGACAAAATCGCCATAAACGTAAGCCTGCAGTTAAAACACCAGACGAAAAACAAAAAGTAGCCGATGCTTTAGCAAGAGTTAAAAGTAAATCAGCTAATAGCGATGAAAAATCAGCCGTAGCCGCTGCTATTGCCCGTGCTAAAGCTAAAAAGCAACAAGGCGATGCACTTGAACCTGATAATAGCGAAGTAGCAAAAGAACGCGCATTGCGTAAAGAACAAGCTCGACAATATAAAGAGCAAAAAGCACAAAGTGATGATCCAGCAAGCCCTGATGATAAAAAATCAGCTGTAGCCGCAGCCATAGCTCGCGCTAAAGCTAAAAAGGCCGCGCAATTAGCAGACGCTGAAAGTACAGCTGACGATACACCGCAAAACGATGCACCCGTTGATGACAAAAAAGCTGCTGTAGCCGCAGCCATTGCTCGCGCCAAAGCGAAAAAGGCCGCAAAAGCATTAGCCGATGCTGAAAGTACAACTGACGATACACCGCAAAACGATGCACCCGTTGATGACAAAAAAGCCGCTGTAGCCGCAGCCATTGCTCGCGCCAAAGCGAAAAAGGCCGCGAAAGCATTAGCCGATGCTGAAAGTACAACAGACGATACACCGCAAAACGATGCACCCGTTGATGACAAAAAAGCTGCTGTAGCCGCAGCCATTGCTCGCGCCAAAGCGAAAAAGGCCGCAAAAGCATTAGCCGATGCTGAAAGTACAACTGACGATACACCGCAAAACGATGCACCCGTTGATGACAAAAAAGCCGCTGTAGCCGCAGCCATTGCTCGCGCCAAAGCGAAAAAGGCCGCAAAAGCATTAGCCGATGCTGAAAGTACAACTGATGATGCGCAAGTAACGAGCGCTGTTGAGAATAACGACGCCGCATCTAGTACTAAAGCCGACGAGCCTAAAGCGAACGATGACAAGAAAAAAGCCGCAGTAGCTGCTGCTATTGCTCGAGCAAAAGCCAAAAAGTCTCAAAAAGAAGGAAATGATCAGTCGTGAAATTAACCATGGCCAGTTCGCCTCACAGCCATAGCCATAAATCGTTAACCCGATTAATGCTTTGCGTTATTGCTGCGTGTATTCCTGGGCTAATTGCTCAGATCATCTTTTTTGGTACAGGTGTGCTTATTCAGCTCATATTAGCGCTGATTGCTGTAAGTGTATTTGAAGCTGCAGTAATGCTACTTCGCAAACGCCCCGTTTGGCCTGCGTTAAGTGATGGCAGCGCGTGGCTTAGCGCAGTACTACTTGCATTGAGCATTCCGCCATTAGCCCCTTGGTGGATAGTTATTATTGGCTGTTTATTTGCCATCGTTATAGTTAAGCAGCTCTATGGTGGTTTAGGGTTTAATTTATTTAACCCTGCTATGGCCGCTTATGTATTATTATTAATTTCGTTTCCGGTACAAATGACCGCGTGGATGCCAATTACCGAGTTATTAAATACTCCGATTGGTTTTACCGAGCAGCTTAGGGTTGTTTTTACCGACTTTACTGCCACCGGTTTTAGTTTAGATCAAGTACGTGCAGGTATAGATGGCATTACTATGGCAACCCCACTGGACACTATTAAAACAGATATTGCCCATGGTTTAACCGTAACCGAAAGCATGCAAAAGCCGATATTTAATGAGTGGGCTGGACATGGATGGGTGTGGGTTAACTTAGGCTTTTTAGCCGGTGGTTTATACCTTTTAAAAGAAAAAATAATTAACTGGCATATCCCAGTAAGTTTTATTGCAAGCTTAGCACTGTGCAGTGGCATAGGTTATATAGCAGCGCCCGGTACAGAGCCTGGTATAATATTTCATCTATTAAGTGGTGCCACTATGATGGCTGCATTTTTTATTGCTACCGATCCGGTGTCGGCTGCCACCACCAATAAAGGGCGCTTAATTTATGGCGCAGCAATTGGCTTATTAGTGTATTTAATTCGCACCTTTGGTGGCTTCCCTGATGCTGTTGCTTTTAGTGTATTACTGCTCAATATTGCTGTTCCCTTAATTGACTACTACACACAGCCGCGCACTTATGGCCACGGAGCAGCAAAATGATACTATCCTCTATGGCTAAAAACGGCGCTATTTTAACTGCTTTTGCATTAGTGACTACAGGGCTGGTTGCCTCTATTAATATGCTTACCGCCGATAAAATAGCAGAGCAAGAGCTATTGCACCTTACTTCACAATTACAAGAAGTGCTCGACCCTAGTACTTACGACAACGAACTAACAACAGATTGCGTTATTATTTCAGATGAACGACTAGGCCCTTACGCTAATCAAATAGTTTACCGTGCCCGTAAAAACAATGAACCTGTAGCCCTTATTGTAAGGCACGTAACGCCAAGTGGTTACAGTGGTGATATTAACTTACTAACCGCGGTTTTAAGTGATGGTAGTATTGCCGGTGTGCGTACTACTAAGCACGAAGAAACTCCAGGCCTAGGCGATAAAGTAGAAGTTAAAAAATCACCGTGGATCACTAGCTTTAAAACGTTAACTGTACAAAGCAGTAGCGATGCACGTTGGGCGGTTAAAAAAGACGGTGGCCAGTTTGATCAATTTACCGGTGCAACTATTACACCTCGCGCTGTGGTTGGCTCGGTAAAAAATGCCGTATTATTTGCTCAAAGTGAATTTGATGCTATTTTTGCAGCACCTAATGCCCAATGTGTAGAGGTAACTAAATGAGTGAATTAAAAACACTATATAAAGACGGTATGTGGGTCAACAACCCTGCCCTAGTACAGCTATTAGGCCTTTGCCCACTGCTTGCTGTTACGTCTACCATTACTAACGCACTTGGCTTAGGGCTGGCTACACTACTTGTTTTAGTGGGTTCTAACATTAGTGTATCAATAGTGCGAAACTGGGTACCTAAAGATATTCGTATACCGGTATTTGTCATGATTATTGCCGGCTTTGTAACTATAGTGCAGCTATTAATGAACGCTTATACCTATGGGCTTTATCAGTCGTTAGGTATTTTTATTCCGTTAATTGTTACTAACTGCGCCATTATTGGTCGCGCTGAAGCATACGCGTCTAAAAACCCAGTTCACTTATCGGCGTTTGATGGGCTAATGATGGGTTTGGGCTTTATGATTGTGCTTGTTGTTTTAGGCGCAATGCGCGAGCTAATTGGGCAAGGCACTTTATTTGATGCCGCCGACTTGTTACTTGGCCCTTGGGCACAAAGCCTACGCATTGAAATATTTAGCTTTGATAATCAATTTTTACTCGCAATTTTACCACCGGGTGCCTTTTTAGGTCTTGGGCTACTTATTGCCGCTAAAAATGTAATTGACGCACAAATAAAGTCAAAACAAGTTACCCCACCAGAGCCTGAAAAAGGCCCTCGTGCTCGTGTTACTAGCTTAACTTAATAGGAAAAGCGCACATTAATAAGGTGTGCGCTTAAGTAATATGAATAAAGAAAAACGCCACCAAATTCTTACTCGCTTACGCGACGATAACCCGCACCCAGAAACCGAGCTTGAATACTCAAGCCCGTTTGAGTTACTTGTCGCTGTAACGCTCTCAGCGCAAGCAACCGATGTAGGCGTTAATAAAGCCACTCGAAAGTTATTCCCTGTGGCTAACACACCACAAGCCATTTTAGATTTAGGCCACGATACACTGCGAGATTATATAAAAACCATCGGCTTATTTAATTCTAAAGCGGCAAACGTTTATAAAATGTGCCAAATTTTGGTGGATGAACACAACAGCATAGTTCCCGAAAACCGAGAAGCACTAGAAGCCCTACCTGGCGTTGGCCGAAAGACCGCAAACGTAGTACTCAACACAGCCTTTGGCTGGCCTGTAATCGCCGTAGACACGCATATTTTTCGTGTTTCTAACCGTACTAAACTCGCCATGGGTAAAGATGTTGTAGCCGTTGAGCAAAAGCTTGAAAAAGTAGTGCCTAAAGAATTTAAGGTCGATGTACACCACTGGCTAATACTGCACGGGCGTTATACCTGTGTGGCGCGCAAACCTAAATGTGGCAGTTGTATCATCGAAGATTTATGTGAGTTTAAAGAAAAGACCGAAGAATAAAAAGCACAGCTAAATAGCTGCTTGATTTATTTACAGTGAGGAGCACTTTTGTCTAATTTTTTGGATTACTTAGATGAATAAGTCTTACTTGATCTATCAAATCCAACTAATAGGACTCGATCAAATCTGACAGTCCCATATGTTCCATTAACGGGCCTTCAAGACGTGAATCTGAAACTTTGTTGGGTGGCACCTTCGGCTTAACCAACCTATCTTTTGACGTTGATTGAGGTTGGTTTGAGCGCAGCGAAACCCAACGAAAAAAGGCAGTGCCTGTTAACATTAGCGTTATGTATTATCGATTACCTAAAAAAGTACCGGATGTAGGTCGGATAAGCGAAGCGCCATCCGACACAGTAAAATATCTTGCCAATTATTATTATCAGCATTTTATATTGTCGGATGGCTGGAAAGTGCCAAAAGCAGACAATAGAAGTTGCAGCAGTCGTATTATAACTTTTCAATGAAAGCTTAGGTTAATGAAGATAAACAAAGGCTTTAAAATTTTGGAGACAACAATGATTTGCGAAAAAAGTTAACAATGCTGGATTCTTAATTTTGTGTTTCAAGATGTCACAGGTTCTAGAGGACTTAGTGTGGCTAAATTGAAGTGTCCGAATCAGTCCGACCACACCGAAGCAATAGCAGCCGCCTGTCGGCAAGCTGCTATTAATTAATTGATCCTGTGGCTTGTTAAAGCTTCAATATTTCGCCATCGTTTGGGACTTTGACACTTTGCGTCAGGCTATTGGCTTTAACAAATTCTCTCAGTTCTTTACGAGACAAGGCTGCATGGTTCACTGCATCCATATGCACGCCAATAATGGTTGCTTGAGGTGCAATGTTTTTGGTTCGAGTCACGTCTTCTTTTCCCATGATAATAGAGTTTGGAAATCCCTCAAGCTGTGCATAGCCGGTATTCAGGATCACAACTTCCGGCTGGTGCTTGTTTAAAGCTTGTTCTACAACACCGTTCCAGATCGTATCCCCAACCACGTATGTTGTTTTGTAACCGGGAGCCTGAAATACAACGCCCATTGCTTCACCAAGCAAAGCGGCCAATTGCGGAACTGCGTACATGTCGTCCGTACCATGTTGACCACCGGTTTTAGTCAATGTAATACCTTCAAACTCAGTGCGATCATGGATGACAGTAACCTGTTTAAACCCCTGCGATTTGATTAATGCTGCATCTGCTTCATGCTGCACAAATATTGGCAGATCTTTAGGCAGTAATTGCTGTGCGGCTTCATCCCAGTGATCCAAGTGCGTGTGCGTGACAATAATGGCGTCCACTCCGGAAATGACTTCGTCAACAGACATAGGTAATTCCAGCAATGGGTTTCTTAACGTACTACGGTAGGTGCCTTCAAACCCCGGATAAGCTCCTTTTTTCGCCAACATAGGGTCGAGCAGAAAGGTGGTATCCGCATAGCTAATTTTGAGTGTCGCATTTCGCACCAGCTGGATTTGTGTCTGCTTGTGGGCTGGCGTGTTTTTATCCGGCGTTGCCTGAGCTAATGCAGGCCCGGTCAACAAAACGCTACCAACTATTAGACTGGACATTAAGGTTCTTAAGTTCATCTCTGTTCTCCATATCAACTAAGTGAGGTGTTCAACACAGTGGCTATGATAAAGAACAATACAATTGACAAAAACTGACCTAAATGACAATATTCGAAAGTATTGGGCCACATCAGTAGAATTCAAACTTTCAGACGTTGCGGGGACGCTATGACAAAACTAAAAATTGGCTTGGTGCTTTATCCTTCCTTCAGCCCATTTCATGTTTCTGTACCCTATATGATTTTTGGGTCTATCCTCCCTGAAGAATCGCTGTTTGAATTGTTTCTAATTGCGCCCGATAGCAGCGCCATCAACGCCGAGCGGAGTATGTTTGTTCAACCTGACGGAGGGCTGGAGCTGCTGGCAACAATGGATGTGGTTATTGTACCCGGCTGGCATAAGCTGGATGAAAAACCCAGTGCTCAGATGCTTTATTCGTTGCGAGAAGCCTACAACAGAGGGGCTTATCTGGTAGGGCTTTGTTACGGCACTTATGCTTTAGCCTACGCAGGTATTCTGGATGGGAAAAAAGCCTGTACTCATTGGTTAGCTGAGCAGGATTTTAAAACCAGATTTCCCCAAATCCAGTTAGACACCAATGCGCTTTATAGCGAAGACCAGCGGCTTATTACCTCAGCTGGTACAGGGGCAAGTTTAGATTGTTGCCTCTATATCGTCAGAAAGTTTTTTGGGGTGAAAATTGCCAACAAATTTGCCCGTTTAATGGTGGTTCCGCCCCATCGTGAGGGAGGGCAGGCACAATTTATAGAACACCCAATCGCTCGCTCGACTTCGGAAGCTCAAATTAACACACTGATCGATTTTCTGCGTGAGAACATCGCCAAACCACATAGTATCGATGAACTTGCTACTGTAGTTGGGATGAGTAGACGTACCTTTACTAGGCGGTTTCAAAAGGCAACCGGGATGACTGTTGTCGAATGGTTAGTGAATGAGCGCTTGCAGCGCAGCCGTGAATTGTTAGAACTCACCGCATTGTCGATTGAACAAATCGCTGAACGGGTTGGATTTCAAACCGCCACTTCATTTAGGTTACATTTTAAACAAAAACATGCAGTCTCTCCAACAGCATGGCGAAGGACTTTCGGTGCTAATACTTTGATAGAAATGCCCTTTCCTTTAAACCATTAATTGGATTTAAGTAAGGGACATTGAAATTCTCCGTGCTCATGTAAATTTCACCTATGAAAGTGTTGCGGACATTTGTTTTTGAACGAATCGACTCTTTTTTTGTCTGCTTTTCGCTCTAGGCGGACTTCGCCAAAGTGCCATGAGCGGACTATGGGAAGTCCGCTCATGGCTTATTAAGAGTAAAAAAACCTGTTGGTTAAAATTGGCGACACATGAGTAAAACAAACTGTTTTTGTCCTACTTAAATTACCTTTATGTGATTTCTATACGTTTTTACTCAAATCTAAATTAAATTTATCTTTTGCAAATTTAACAAAAGAATCGAGCTCTTTTCTAGCATGCGTATCATCATAATCTACTCTAGGAAAAGACCTTTGCAGCTCAGCTTTAGTAACCTCTATCTGAGTAGCTGTCACTATCATGCTTCTGCAAAAACGAGAACGAGCAGTAAATTCAGGAGGTACCAAAATTGATTTAAGTTCTAAACACCTGGAAACCATTGCGTCATCTTCAAATGTCATTGGTCTTGATAAGTGAGCAAATTCATTCCGAATTTTTCGTAATATAGACAAGTCTTGCATTATATTCTTAGCTAATAGCCCTAATGAATATGCTATGTCGATTCTTACTGCAAAACTCCCCAAAGCTCCACTATTTCCTAATAACCGCTCTGTCACTTTTGCATCATCAACTAGATACAAACTCAACAACTCTCTTAACTGTTCATCAATAAATGCGGCAGCCATTAACGCACACCCTCGGTCAGACTCAGCGGCTAAAGTTTTTCTAAATAGAATAACAGCTTGCAACGGCTCAGCTGAAGTACCTTTACTCATGTCAGCAATGTTTTCTTCCATGAGTTGCATAAATTCAGGGAAGTCATCAGGGGATAACTGCATTTTTAGAGATACTCCTATTAAATAATGTCTGCCTAACATGCAATGTTTTGACGCGCTTTGAACTTCATAAAAGTGCCAATTGCGGACATTCGTACATGGCTAGTTTCTAGCCCCCAATAAGTTATAACCCTAACTACTTAAGCTATCAAGAGCATCTACTGCCACACAATGAACAGTTTTTCTGATGACACAAAGTGGTAACCCTTAAACTCATGGGGCGCTTCTTAATCAAGCTATTGCACTATGACCATATAGAAGCAAATGCAGCATCAGAAGACTTAGGCTTAGGTTTAGCTTCATCTATGGAAAAACGAATTGGGATGTTGAAAGCTGAACCGAATCCAATAGCGTCTCCTCTGGGTAAACCAGAGATTTCACTAAGAGTATGTTCGTTACCATTTTCTATCGCATGTCTTAATGCATTGATATCTCGCTCATTAGTTAAACGCAAAGAAATCCAATTTGAACACATGGCAAGAACTGTAGAAGATAGCTCTGAAGGCCTCTGCGTACTCACCAGTAAAGAGCAGTTAAATTTACGTCCTTCTTTTGCAAGCCTTTCGTATGCTTTAAGTTGAGCACTTTCCTCTGAAAAAGGATCTCTGAGGTAGTGATGTGCTTCCTCTAAAAGAAGCATTGTTGGATAATTCTTATCTTGGCCTCTTTTAAACAATACATCTGCGTACATTTCTAAAAGTGAACCTAAAATCATTGGGGAATGATCGTCTGCAATATTTTTTAAATTAATGATATGAACATCCCAATCTTGCACTTCCCCCGACTTTTTACCAAAAATATAGTCGACTTCTTTTTCAATTTCTTCACCCCACATAGCCGTAGGGTTATTGATAGCTTGGCCACCAGATAGATTAACCACATTATTAAAGCGTGGGTCATCTACAAGTTGTTGAATAATTTTAACTAATGGCAATACGTTGCCATAACTAAAAGCATCCCTTTTACTTGTACCGTTAGGCATAAAAGCTTGGCAGCCAAACTCTGCAACAAGGTTAGCTAGCGCTTTAAAAGGAGGCCATGTTGGAAAATGTCCAAGTGAGTTGCTTCTTAGTTTCATTAACCATTTACTTAATTGTTCTTGTCCATCTTGCCTACAGTCATCAACTAATTCGAACCAATTTTGAGTTGTTGATGGTGGTATGGTTTCTCCTGTAAGAATGGTGCCATTGTTACCTGCACAGACCATATGAAGTGATTTCAATGCATTTCGTAATGCAGGTAATTGTGTTTTATCGCTCGGTCTTAGTAGCTTGATTAATCCTGCATAGCCAAATGCTTGATAGGGAATTCGATGATAAACTGGGTGTCTACCGTCAAAAATATCGGGGGAAGGAATTGGAACACTTCCTAAGATCGTCTCCTTCACTCGCGCTTGCCCAATAAAAGCATCAGCGTATTCACCATTTATATCGAATATAACGAGTCTAGAGCTTTTGAATTTTTCACGAATTCTTTGTGACAATAAAGCATTGAAATTAGATTTTCCATAACCTGTACTACCTAGAACAGCCAGGTGTCTTGAAAGTAGAGAGTTGAGGCCTACATTAATCTTAGTTGTTTTAGTTCTAGAATCTCGCCCGAGTTCAATTGTTGATTCTTTTTCGTCTTCATTTACACCGTAAATAGTTTCTAAATAGTCGCTTGATAGTGGGATAGCTTTCGCCCCTAATGTTGGTAATTTCCAACTCTCGGAAATAAATTTTCGACTTGCACCATCCTGATATACATAACCGATTGAATATGCAATTAACTGCCGTAAAGGGGTATCAGTTACATTCATTGTGCCAACGTTAGAGGTGTGGGCTTTATCTGGATCAACAAATGCCATGTCTGTTACTCTAGCAACAACTAGGTTAGTACCTGCATCCAATCCAATTAAATCACCAGGCTGCGAGACTGAGCTTACACCTCGTCGGTGAGATGCCAATTGACCTTTGTGTCCCTCAAGTAAGTTTACACGAATTTTAGTTCCTTCAAGAGCAACAACATAGCCAATAGAATCAACGGTTTCAATGCTCATATCTGATTACCATTTAGAACTAAATCATTAATAGCTGAAACGAGATCCTGTGTGGTATTGTCTTTAGGGAACAGCACGGGTTTTGGAATGTATTTAACAAATGAGTTGAAGTAAGCCTTTGAACCTCCGCCAACAATCGTAATTTGATTTAATGACAAAGATTTAAGCTTTTTGATGCATTTTTGAGCTTCATTTAAATCCGTAGAATTTGTCTTTATTGTATCGAGTTCAGGATAAAAAATAACAATATGTAGAGATGGGTTTAGTAGCGCACCGAGAATAATCCTATTAATATGGTAGTCACCGAACCCATATCCGTTGATGAAAATGGCGGTTTGAGGTTTTGATAAAAATTCACTAAACCTGCGAAACATCTCACCGTACACAAAACCTATTGTGTGGTGATACTTATTAGCACCTGGATAAATTAAGAATTGCTTATCGTACACAGGTTCACCTTTTAGCAATGGATCAATATAGCGGCTTTTTGCTAAAGCTGAAGGGATCTCCTTAATATTACTGTCATGCTCTTGAATCCAAGATAGTGACCCATGTAATTTATGCAAATAAGCATGATAATGCCCAAATCTTGCTTCACCTTTTGCTGTGACGTTTCTAAAGCTCAAATCAAAGTTTTGAGGTTGAAATGTTCTAGTGTGAAGTCCAGAGAAGCCATTAACAAGTTGTATCCCTATTTCTTCAGCCGCCCACTCTAATGAGAGATCATAGTTGGTAGTAAAGTAAGCGCGCAATTAAACCCACATACCAATATTAATGCTACCTATGCATAATTTACTCAGCATATTAACCTGAGGTAATTATGAATAAACAGCAAAAAATAAAACACTGGCAAGGCATTTTTGAGCAGCAAAAATCGAGTGGTTTAGCCATCATTCAATTTTGTCGTGATAACAACATTAACGCATCGACTTTCTATGTTTGGCGTAAACGCCTTTCTGACGAAACGATAAGGGTTAAAAAGCAACAGGTGATCCCGTTTGTTATTCATGAGCAAGCCTTTACACACCCTTCAATCATTAAACTCACCACACCAAACGGCTATCAAATAGACTTCGAGTCGACATTAGCTAACCAAACGCTAGCCAAATTATTGAGCGTACTGTGACACCTTGCACCCACCAAGTTTACTTGGTCACGGGATTCACCGACATGCGAAAATCAATCAATGGGTTAAGTATTATTGTCAGCGATACCCTATCTCTCGATCCTTTAAGCCAAGCGTGGTTCGTTTTTTGTAATAAACAACGCGATAAATTAAAAATTTTGTTTTGGGATACCAATGGTTTTTGGCTTTATTATCGTCGCTTAGAGCAAGGACGATTTCAATGGCCAAATCATGCTCAAGCACACGTAGCCATGGGGATTGAACAACGGCAGTTACAATGGTTATTATCTGGCTTACCGGTAAATAATAAAACCCGCCACTCAACTTTATCAGGGTTATCAGTGATATAAATTAACCAGAACGTTTTTTTTACTTGAACGATCTTTCCCATGTGTCATGCTATTAAAATGCCAGACACTATTCTCATCACCGAACTACAAAATCAGCTTGCACTTATGCAGGCTAAGCTTGATGGCTTAGAAAAAGATAAAATTTCACTGCAAGAAGATAAGGTTGAAATGCAATCGCGGATTGACCACTTGCTTGCTGAGCTTAAGTTAAGTAAATCCCAAAAATACGGTAAAAAAAGTGAAAAAGCCCCACGGGGCACCTTCAATGAAGCGGAGCAGCATAAAACGACTGAGCCGCCTAAACACCATAAGAAAGGTAAACAAATACTGGCTGAGCACTTTGAACGAGAAGAGGTTGAGCACACCTTAACCGAGTTAACGTGTCAGTGTTGCGGTGAACAACTACATCAATGTGGTAGTGAAGACAGCGAGCAAGTGAAGATTATTCCGGCGAAAGTCAGTGTCATTAAGCACAAACAATTTAAATATGCTTGCAGACATTGCGAGCATGAACAATTGGCCAGTAAAATAATCACCGCGCCTAAACCCAAGCAGCCTATTCCTGGCAGCATTGCGAGTCCAGAAGCGTTATCGGCGGTTGTTACGGGCAAATACTGCGATGCCTTACCGCTTTATCGTTTCGTTGACATACTGGGCCGTGGCGGCCTTGAACTATCGCGCGGAACATTAGCTAATTGGTGTATTAAAGCGGGCCTGCTAATCAGCCCCTTAGTGGCAGCCATGCAACGTCACTTGCTTAGTGAGCACAGTTTATGTGCCGATGAAACCCGTACACAAGTGTTAGATGAAGGTGACAACCCTAGCAGCAATTCCTACATGTGGGTTTATCGCAGCAATGAGGTCAGCCGTGAGCCTGTCGTGATTTACGATTACCAAGCAGGTCGAAGTCGCGCTTGCGCAAAAGAATTTCTTGCCGGTTATCAAGGCTATTTACAGTGCGACGGTTACCGTGTTTATGACGGTATTGAAGGCATTACCCCTGTTGGTTGCTGGGCACACGCTAGACGCAAATATAACGATGCCTTAAAAGCAGAGTCGAAAAACAAAGGTCGAGCGCATAAAGCCATCAGCTTTATCAGCCAATTATATAAACTGGAAACCCACGCTAAAAACAAACAGTTATCTCCTCAAGCGCGGTATCAGTTACGACAAGAAAAAGCCTTACCCATATTAATGCACTTTAAAGCGTGGCTTGATGAAGCCGAAGGTAAAGTAACGGCGGGGAGTTATATTGGCAAAGCGATAAAATACACGCTTAATCAATGGCCGAAATTAATGCGGTATAGTGAAGATGGCGAACTAGGGATTGATAATAATATTACTGAGCGAGATATTCGGCCGTTTACCACTGGTAGAAAAAACTGGCTATTCTCAAAATCGGTTAATGGTGCTCAGGCCAGCGCGATACTTTATAGTATTGTGATGACCTGCCGTGCCAATGACATCAATCCTTATTACTACTTTGTGCATTTATTTAAAACGTTGCCGAATCGAGATGAGGGTGATGATGATTTTACCGACCTAATGCCGTGGAATGTGCAGCTAGACTTCGATTATAGCTAAGCGCACTGCTTAAATGCGCGCTTACGTAGTAAAAAGCATAGGAGCAGCTTGACCTGGCTGGCGATTCGAAATCAATTTTTCAAGTAATTCTCGGTGATATTGGAATCTATCTTGTGACCCTATATTTTCATTCCCAAAAGTTTCTTGCTCTACCAGTAATGCAGCTTTAGTTACAGATTGATATAAACAAAGGAGGACTTTTAAAAGCCTATTGATCGGTTGCTGCTCTTGGTCAGTATCAGTATTTAGTGGTGTAGTTTTTTTGTATACAGATAAGTATTGGGTTACTTGGTCTAAAAGTTGCTCAACATTTACATCTTGGTTAGTGATGTTTTCTTGAGTTATGAGTTTAAAGGCAAGTAATTCATGAACTATGTTAGATGTGCTGCTTATTGAATCAAGCCACACTTCTTTCATTGTCATACCACCACAACCTACAGAAGCACCAGCTCCAAGCAGAACACCAATGTTTTCTAATTGGCACAAAGAACTTAAATGACTTTTAAAGTCATCCTCAGAAATCACTGAACCACCTTGGTAGATAAATTCACACATCTTGTTCTCTTTACATCAAAAGTAGTATCAAAGAGTGTGCGATTTTTAACAAAGAAACACAATAGCTTACGTAATTTTCCTTAACTTTAGTCAAGTGCGCCTTTGTATCCAGGTTGTAGTGGCATAGTTAATTTGGCCACCACTTTAAGAGTCGATCGGAGGCTCGCTGGGACAGTAACATCAGGGCGTTACAAACGGCAGCTGGCACTTAGCCGAACTTTGACAAAGAGCTAGGTGCGCACTAACGGCTTCCAGTGCTATTGTGCAGAGCCAACAATTATTTTATTGTATGTTTTACTGCAATTTCCAGAGTCTTACTAATATGACTCTACATGTGGAACTCCAAACTTACTATGTCTCGCTAAGTAAGCTTTAGCTTCCTATATATGAGATGAATTTATGGATGATGATACTTCAAGAGACACTACTGAATGTAAAGAAATTAAATTAGATTCACCTTCAGTAAACAGGACTATAAAATCATTGCCTTCGCGGCAGTCTGGCATCGATAAGGCTCTTGCAGCTATGGCAATACCATCTTTTGCAGGTATTGCATCACAAGTTTTTGCTAAGCGGTCTGTTATTGATAACGCAATGGCAGCTATAGCGAGACCATCTTTTATAGATATTGCATCACAGGTTTTTGCTAAGCAATCTGTTATTGATAATTCTTTGGCAGCTATGGCAAAACCAATCGCTTTAGAAAGTGCAATGCAGGCTTTTTTTTCTCAGCAGGCTGTTATTGATAGCGCAATGGCAGCTATAGCGAGACCATCTTTTATAGATATTGCATCACAGGTTTTTGCTAAGCAATCTGTTATTGATAATTCTTTGGCTGCTATGGCAAAACCAATAGCTTTAGAAAGTGCAATGCAAGCTTTTTCTTCTCAGCAGGCTGTTATTGATAACGCAATGACAGCTATAGCAGATTCCTCTAGTCTTGCGCACGCTATTAAAAGTTTTGCTACAGCTAGTTCAGTTTTTCTATCTGATTCAAGTTATTTATCTGAAATGGCGCAAGTAATATCTGCCGTTAATATGGAGTCAGTAAATGCATCTAGCATAGAAAGGGAGCTAGAGAGTACAGAGTCTAAATTTAATTTGGTGGAAAATGGTAAAAACTTTCTCAGCACTTTCAAAAGTTTGCCACCTTTAATTCAATTTATACTTTTTGCCTTTTTAATGAATGTCATTTTACCGCAAGTAAATAGCATTTCAGCAAATCTGCTGACTCCTTTAGTAGAAAATTATTTAGAATCTAACAAAAAATCAGATAGGCAAAAAATCAAAGATATCAAAAAAATTCCACTTACATTGAATGATATTGATACTACAGATTTGCGCTTTATAACAGGCAATAACGTGCGTCTTCGAGCTAGCCCTTCTACCAACGCTGAAATTTATGATGAATTAGTCCTAGGCCAAATCGTAACGGTTTTAGCAAAGAAAAGGAATTGGGTAGAAGTTATGTATGAATATGAAGGCGGTGAGTCTATGTCTGGTTGGGTATTTACTAGGCATACCGCAAAATTCGTAAAATGAAACTAACAAGGAGCTTTTATATACCAAACTTGTGTCATACTACTGACACTAAGCTGTCCTTAAGCCGTAACTCATTATTGTCCAAAAACGAGTTGACCCGACAGTCCGGTTTTCGCTCTAGGCGGACTTCGCCAAAGTGCCATTTCCGGACGTTCGTAACGCTGCGCTAAACGGTGGAGTAAAGTTGGCGACTTTTTTGTGCCCTTTACAAAAAAGGCGACAACTTTACGGAGTCCGTTTGAGCGCCTGGTTATACATTATTACGGCACATCTATACATTTGAATGATCCGCTTATTATTTTGTCGTTTTTTGTTTTTTCATAGTACAAGATTCTAGAACCACATTCACTTGTTTGCCATGGCTTACAATAGTTGTAACTAATAGTACATATTAGCTCTTCACAACCTGCAGAAAGAGTATTTGATTTGTGAGCCATACTGTTACCCACCATACCCGCAAAAACTTTACCTACATTTCGTTCTGATTCATTTTCACAACTAAAATTTTCACTACTTATATCCTCACTAGAATAGTCTGAAAATATTTTTAATTGTTGAACTAACTCTTGGTCATAATCCACATAAGAATAAAATTGATAGAATTTTGTATACCACCCGACAAATACGCCAAGAAATAATGTAGTTGTGAAAATGATAAGCTTCTTCATACTATTTGTGTATAACGCAAAGCACACGGGCGTCGAGCCACGCAGCGGGTTGGCGTCCCAGCGACCAACGCGAGTGAGTGGTGCGCATTGTTAGCAAACAAAGGGAAAAATCCGTACAACACATCAGCACATACATGAATAACATAACACTCATGATTCAATTTTTTACGCATACTTTTAATTGCTGGTCACATTTAAATGACACTGGGCATTGTGTGTCAAACTGGCATTGGCCTTGTCTGCTTAAATTAGGCAATGCACTCGATGGGTTTGGTAGTGTATTTATAGGAGTTCCGAAGTTATTAACTGGTTGTACACACTGACCTGTAGACGACAATGGTGGTTTAACACACTTTAAGGTTCCACCACATTCAAGGTCATTGGTACAGCCATTTTGAACCTGAGGGGCAGAGTATGATGATTGAAACACCTGAGGTACTTTTGTACTTTCTAATGGAGTAAACTGCTGAACAGGTTGCTGGACTTGTTTACGAGAAGGGACTACGGGCGGAACATAAGTTACTGGTGCGGGTTGATAACTATTCTTTGCACCGTAATAATTGCCTATCGCGTTCATGATACCAACAATTGCAACCGTCCATAGACCCGACTTATCCGATTGGTTGCTTGTAACTTGTGTCTGCGACTGCTGGTTAGGTAGGGTTAGAGGTTTAAAATTTGGGCTCGCACCGTTTCTAACCAATAAATCAACAATACTTCTGTGACCTTGAAAGTTAGCAAACTGTATAGCAGACCTTCCAAGCTGATCTGTATCTGCAACTTGAGCTCCATATTTCAGTAATAACTCGGATGTTCCAAAGTCACCTGCAAATGCAGCTTCATGAAGCGGAGTGATACCATTTACAGTTTTGATATTAGGGTTAGCACCTTTAGCCAAAAGCTTATCAACTAATGAAGGGGAATTATTGATGGCGGAAAGATGGAGTGCCGAATACCCTGTACCAGACACAACATTCACATCAGCACCGGCATCAAGCAGCATTTGAGTTATCTCATAACTCTTAGAATAAACTGCTTCAGTAAGTGGATAGACACCTTGGCTGTTATATATATTTGTATCAGCGCCAGCTGCTAAAAGCAAACTGACTACGTAAGTGTTTTTCTTAATAACCGCTCGACTAAGCTCAGATAAACCATTGAACTTGTTTTCGGAGTAGTCTTTGGTCAGAATGCCCGTCGTAGCATCGTTTTCTAGTAGTAACTTCACGAGCTCGTTATACCCGTTCTCAATCGCTCCATGAAGAGCAGTGTAGTTATTAGCTAAAACGACATTAACATTTGCGCCTGCTTTTATAAGTAATTCTGCAGCTTCGGGTTCTTGGGAAATAATTGTTTGTGTTAAAGGGTAGAAATTTTGCTCGTTGTATTGGTTAGGGTCAGCACCACGTTCAAGCAATAGGGCAACAGCATTCTTGTTTTTTGTAATTGCGGCTATAGTCAGTTCTGATAAGCCATTTTGATTTGGGTTTGGCTTGTTCTTGGTTAAGAATCTGGTTTTTGCTCCATTATCCAGTAGCAACTTAACCATTTCGGTATTGCCATTTTCAAGTGCCGCGTGAAGTGCTGTACCATTAAAATAGTCAACAGAATTTGGGTCTGCCCCATACTCTAATAGTAGTTTGACAAATTCATACCGGTTTTGCGCGGCAGCTGTTTTGAGTGGTGGTAGCGGTGCATTAATATTTGGATCAGCTTTATTACGGAGTAACATTTCAAGTTTTCGAACGTTACCGTCACCGAAAGCCAAAAATTGTGTCAACGGCGTGTAGCCGAATGTCACTTCATTTATCTGCTCATAAGTTAACTTCGCAAGTTCATCTTCTTTTTCAAGGTTGACAAGCCTAGCGACACCTATTCCGCTACAGCCAATCAAGAAAAAAAGTAATAAAAATGGCAATAACTTAAATTTTATCATTGTACTGTCCCTTTTACTGATAATAACTGTTAGCTGAATGCATTACTTCTTTAGTCGAAACAGGCCTTAAGCTATGCAACATCTTAGCGCTATCAAAAAGTATCTGCATATCTGTCAAAGACTACAACTTCTGCATTTTTTGAAAATGTGTGGAAAATTTTCACGAGCAAATAGTTTAGACTTTCTCCATCATTAACCCGCAAGTACACATCCTCAAAGTCTTCAACCATTAAAATTCCGCCTTGCTCTGGAATACTGCCAATAGAGTCCGAAGTCCGAGACCATGATATATCTACAGATTCGCCTTTCCTATCGAATGCCTGCAAGTCTGTTATAAATGCACGTTTTGATGTTGAAACATTATGAACTGAAATCTTCAAAACACACTCGCGATGCTCTTTTAGTGCCACAGATGAAGGATGATGCGCCCGACCAAAGAATAGCTTTTCGCCTGCTTTCAGCTCAGCTTTAATTTTTCTTTCATTGAAGAAACTCCATAAAGCAAAAAAGCCAGATAACATGGCACCTGTAGCCGATATAATCGCTGCAAAGTTTGCTGAAATCATAAATCCTCTTTGGGCTGCAGAAGCTAACGCCTACAACAGGGGTTGGCAAACGCGAAGCGTTTGACAATCCCGTTGCTTGTAATTGTTAGCGTGCATTTTTGTATAAGCCTGCCAATTCTTGTGTAAGAAGCGTTGCTGAAATTTCTTTGCATCCGCTTACGTTTTGCCCAGCCCACAAAGGCGAGAACTCACCGCTGCCTAAACTTTCGGCCTTCGCACGCAAAGGGGCAATGGCAGCTGACGCCATTGGAAAATCAGGGGCGGTGTGGTTTATCGGTCCAAGTTCGTCAATTAGGCGGTTCACGATTCCACGAGCCAGCCCCCCACTGAATAGGTTCGTAATTGCGGTGACGCGAGCAGAATCTCTTTTTAGGGCCGCGCGATGCACTGCCGTTGTGTTGGCTTCAGGGCACAGCAGATACGCCGTGCCAATCTGCACCGCAGTGGCACCAAGCTCTATCGCGGCGGCAACACCTTTGGCGTCAGCAATACCACCGGCGGCGATGACTGGGACACTTACCGATCGTACGATCTGCGGAATCAACGCAAAGGTGCCAACCTGGGTGTAAAGATCTTTTGATAGAAAGAAACCGCGATGCCCGCCCGCCTCGAGCCCTTGAGCAATGATGGCATCAACTCCGTGCGCCTCTAACCAAAGAGCTTCGTCGACAGTTGTTGCAGTAGAAAGTATTTTTCCGCCCCATCCACGCACCCGATTCAGCAGCTCTATTTCGGGCAGGCCAAAGTGAAAACTCACGACTGGTGGTTTGAATTCTTCAAGTACGTCGGCAGCTTGAGCATTGAATGGTGAGCGTCCCGATTGCGAGGTTTTAGTGCTTAAATCGATTCCGTACTCGCTGAAGTACGGTGAAAGAGCTTGCCGCCAGTTTCTTTCCACCTCATCGTCAGGTTCTAGAGGAACATGGCAAAAGAAATTGACGTTGTACGGCTTTGTGGTCTGTTGCTTAATTATCGCTAGTTCGTTACGCAAGCCTTCTAAGCTGAGCATGGCGCATGGAAGCGACCCGAGACCACCGGCGCTGGAAACTGCAACGGCAAGCTCATGTCCCTGTACACCAGCCATAGGCGCTTGAATGATAGGCAAATCCACGCCAAGAAGTTCTTTTATGCTCATTGTGTTCCTCGTAAATATTGGCGCCGCGCCGCACGCTAACGCCGTAAATAAACGGCAAAAATTAGTTGGCTATAATTTGTGAGGTACGAACAAAGCCAACTGATTTTTGTCCGCCCTTTTTAATTTGCTTTGTTATATGCCCGATTACACCCCGAGATTTTTAAAAATTACCCGAGCTAACATCAATACAATAGTATAAATGAGAACTAATGTAACAAGCATTCCCAATAACCCCAAAAACACGACGTTCGTGGGTAATTCTCTCAGTGGCTGGTTTACATCTACGTTTAATACACCACCCACATAGTGAACTAAAGACACAAACAGGAATGTGGAAATAAACACTAGAAGTGTATAAACGAAATAACGAACAACTTTTCCTTTTGGGTCCGGAGCAGAATCAAATCTATAATCGAATTTATTCAAGTGAAACTCCAAGTTTGTTCAGGGCATATAACGCTCCGCTAAACCGCGCCGCTTTTTGGCGTCGGATTTGAGCGGCTTGTTATGTGTGTAGTATAAGACCGAGTCAACATTTGCCAGATGCTGATTCCATATACGAAAACGATGACCAAACCTATGGCAAGCAGACGGTTCTCAGGGAATGTAAACCATGCTACTGCCACGAGAATAGTTCGCAAAACCGCGTGGACAATACCTAATGGATGTTGAACTATCCACGACCAGACTACCCAATGCAGGCCAAGGCCCACGCCCAAACTTAACGGGACGAACGTGGGAGCATAGAGAAAGAGAGGTATATGAACCGCCCAAAGCAGGTTCACCATCAGTACGCAAAGGCCCATTAGCTTCGCCAATGGGTTATCAGAGGATATGAGCGCCTCCCCCCTAACCCGAGCTATTGCGAGCGCAAGAGGGAATATGGCTCCTGAGCCGAACAGCAGGATGAGAACCCCTGTGCGCTCGTCAAACTGCGTCGAGATTATCGCTATTGCAAGCCAGACGCATGCACCCGCGATCGGCATCGACGCCGAACCCTTCGCCGCAGCATTGAAGTCGCTTCTGTATTCTTCTAATGTCATTTCCCTGATTCCTGTTTCCAAGGTGGATTCACATAACGCAAAGCACACGGGCGGAAAAACGTGTTAGCGTTTGACGTCCCAGCAGCCGAAGGCTGCGCGTGATGCGTATTGTTAGGCATTTTTTACACCTAAAACTGACCACTGCTGCCAAGAACCTAGAGCAAAGAGGCCGCCAATAAACAAACATATACCAGAACTAATTAACCAAAATGTCAGGCTGTTTTCTGGGAACATTGGCATTAACCCGACGAAGGAAACGCCACGAATTAAAAATATACTGGCAATGAGGATTAGCGCTAATTTTGTCAGAGGTAAACTTTTAATTGCGCCCGCGCCCGACAGGCCATAAAGCGCCCAAACCAAAAGCACCATGACAATGACAGAGGTTACAATTGTCGGATACCAAAGCCCTTGCTCTGCCATCCGAGCCATCTGTTCGCCTGCACCAAAGAAACGATACCAATCGCCCCCGAATACAATACAGCCCAGATGAGCAAGTGCGGCAGCAAAACAACATATTGCCGCAGCCAGAAGATACTTGTTACTTGAAGTGTGCATCTTTCCTCCTTGAATGCCTAACGCCGAGTACTGCGGAAGACTTTTGCGAAGGAGGAACGACGCAGCAAAAGGCTGTCCGGCGCCGAAGGCGCGTACAGGTACGAATTGTTAGGCACTTTTAATTTCGTGCCAGGGTGTTAGTTTATGCTTTTTAAAGACATGCCTATAATAGGAAGCCATAACAACGCCAAAGAAAGCGCCCGCAAACATTGCGGTTGAGAGCATTACGGCCGGAGGTACATTTTGGGTGCCCCAAGCAAAAAAATACATAAATAGCCCCCAAGCACAACCAAAATAAATACCAGTTGAAAGCGCATTCTTCAAAAAGGAATTGTAATGTGGTAATGGGGCTTTAAAGCCAAGCCTGCGAAGCAATCTTGTAATTGGAGGATTGTAGTTCGACTTCCAAATTTTTGCTGCTTCGAGCTCTTTAACTGCAAAATTATATTTTTCTTCATAAGTCATAATCTATTCCCTTTTCGTGATGACGGTTCTACCTGTATTGCCTAACGCTCAAAGCAGCGGCGCGTTTAGCGTCCGCTGCCTTTGCTTGTTATGTGCTGAACTATAAGATCAAGCATGGACCTTACTGCTGTAGATAGTTTATGTTTATTTTCTAGCCATGCCGCAATTGACGGCGATAAAAAATAGTAAAAAGATACAAAACCCCTGCCTATAGATGTGGGAAGAAGTTTGTCATCTCTAAATCTTCTTAGCGCTCTAACTTCTTTACAAGATGGATCACCATAAACGGCAGTAGCGATAAAGCAGCTACTAAATTTTTTAACTGTAGCTGCACAATATGGACACACAGACTTTTCAGGCTCACCACGATACGTAATCATACGGGGAACAATTTTTTTTCTGCAACTAGGGCAACTGATACGATCATCGTTATGCCGACTGTTTTGCTGTGGGGCTTTTGAAATAATAGAGACATTAAATGCACGCAGACCTTTGTTACCAGGTTTAGATTCAAAACTTACCTTGTCTCCATTGGCAGGTAAGTTTGCTCCCTGTACAGACTGAACATTGAAATAATGATCTTCACCATTTTCTGATGTGATAAAGCCGAACCCTTTTTCTTGGCTAAACCATTTCACTGTGCCTTGCATTTATACTCCTTTACTTATTCTTCGTGTGCACATAACGCCGTAAATAAACGGCAAAAATTAGTTGGCTATAATTTGTGAGGTACGAACAAAGCCAACTGATTTTTGTCCGCCCTTTTTAATTTGCTTTGTTATATGCCCGATTACACCCCGAGATTTTTAAAAATTACCCGAGCTAACATCAATACAATAGTATAAATGAGAACTAATGTAACAAGCATTCCCAATAACCCCAAAAACACGACGTTCGTGGGTAATTCTCTCAGTGGCTGGTTTACATCTACGTTTAATACACCACCCACATAGTGAACTAAAGACACAAACAGGAATGTGGAAATAAACACTAGAAGTGTATAAACGAAATAACGAACAACTTTTCCTTTTGGGTCCGGAGCAGAATCAAATCTATAATCGAATTTATTCAAGTGAAACTCCAAGTTTGTTCAGGGCATATAACAATTTAATAGTGCGCTCATCGCGCATATTTCTGCCGACTAAACGCTCATTTGTCTACTCTATATAGTTTTAACAAATAACCTAAGGTATTACTATCACTAAGTTTTCTAAAATATTGAGTTAAGTTAAATAGATCAATATGCGCGTGCAGCTCATTTACATGAATATATGCGCAAAAAGCAGTTTGACCAATCAATTAACTACTATATTTAGCCAATCTCAATGACCGCTTCTCGCTCTAGGCGGACTTCGCTAAAGTGCTACTTACGGTCGTTGGTAACCTTACCCTATTGTTAAATGTTACTTCTCAGCCAATATTTTTTTCTTTTCTATTTCGAACTCTTTCTGGTTTAAAACACCGCTATCTAAAAGGTCTTTAATTTTAGTTAAACGATCATACTTATCAGCCACAGCAATCGCTGTTAGAGTTTCTTCTTTATCAATACACACAAAAATTATTTCTATTCTGGGGAAATTACCAAAGATATATGGTGGGGCTGCAGTGTGTTCTGAAACGGTTAACATCTTTTTATTATGAGCTTGTTTACGACAAAAATCATTTGCTCTTTTAGTCGCAGATCTTCTAATTCCTGATGTTCCACTAAAACCAGTAGATGCCTGATGAAAGATTCTATATCTTTCACCTTGAATTTCTTCGTCTGAAATATAAAAGTCTTTTCCTTCATACACAGCCCCGTCAAAATGTGAACTGCTTTCACTTTCTTTTTGTATTGGCGACATACTTGAGCATGCACTAAAGAAGAAAAATGCTGGAACCAAAAATATTATCTTTTTCATAAACACCTTAGAATGATGTGCAAGAACTACTCTGCACTGGCAGTCAGACTGCAAGTGATTGTTATGTATTTAGCTAGCCACGGTAGATATTATTAATTGCCGTTAGTGCGATAATAAATTTGTTAAATACATGACCCGGCGTGAACTCTGAAGGAGAGCCAATAAAAGATATAATTTTCTTTTTTTGACCACCAAATATTCCAGTGCCCCCATTAACCTTTATAAACAAAAAGGACGTGTCTAGCATGTCTGACTTTAATATAATAAAGCCTTGCGATAAAGCTTCTTGAAAGGCTTCAGTATCTCCACTCAAACTTGGGGCAAGAGAAATATCGTATCCCTTTCCTCGACTCATTTTCATATATTCTTTAAGGTTCCTGAGATCATTATCGTCAAAGGGAAGCCTATTCGTTGTTGATAGAATCGTGTCTAAATCTTGATAATGCAAAATATCTCCTTATTTAATAAGTTCATAACAACTTTATAAGAGGACACTGAATCTATATTCACGCAAAAATGTCCTTATTTTATGTGATTCAATTAATAACAAATAATGTAACTTATTGCCAGCTGTAAACATTGTGCTTGTTGTA
Organism: Pseudoalteromonas sp. JB197; assembly: GCF_002332205.1. Classification (NCBI taxonomy): domain Bacteria; kingdom Pseudomonadati; phylum Pseudomonadota; class Gammaproteobacteria; order Alteromonadales; family Pseudoalteromonadaceae; genus Pseudoalteromonas; species Pseudoalteromonas sp. JB197. The sequence goes on along the minus strand of NZ_NRGZ01000001.1, from coordinate 845,254 downwards.
GTTTATTTCACTATGCAAAAGGGAAAGTTTACTCATAGTATCTATTAGCTAATGACAATTAACCCTGACCGTCCGCTTTTCGCTCATAGCTGTAAGTCAGATATGAGCTACTTCAACTCAATAATTAATGCGCATTCCAGTATTACTTTTTGTTTTTTAAAGTAGGTGGCTGACTTTGGCACCTTTGATTTTTCATACCTTGTAAGTCAATTTAAATAAAATCTATTTATTCGTGATTTTGCGTAATTATTGGCGCATTTTCAAACTATTAATTTCACAAGTATCAATCCTTTAGTTATGCTACTAAACATTATGAAATTTTATTGCGAAAACGCCTATGTTACCTTTACTTCGTATCTTGTTAATTGAGCAAGACCCTATCATCTTGCAAGAGCTTTCAACGAATCTGTCGAAAACGATCCCTAACTTTGAGCGAAATGATGTTCATATCGACATAATTGAATGTCTTGATTTAAAGCAAGCGTTGGAATATGTAGAGGAAGATGGTGATATTCAAGCTGTGGTTCTCAGTTGGGATGTACACAACAAGGGCGAGAGAACATATAGTCGCTTTATCGAGCAGTTAAAAGGGATCCGTATCGAGTTGCCTGTGTATGTAATCGGCGACGACACTAAAGGATTAGAAATAGTTAACGAGTCGGGGGAAATTGAGTCTTTCTTTTTTAAAGATGAGGTGATTTCTGACCCAGAAGCTATTTTAGGTTATATGATCAACGACTTCGATGATCGAGGAGAAACCCCATTCTGGACGGCATATCGCCGTTATGTTGGCGAAGCAAACGATTCATGGCACACACCTGGCCATAGCGGCGGTTCTAGCTTTAGAAACTCCCCTTATATCAAAGATTTTTATCAGTTTTATGGCCGTAATGTATTTGTTGGCGACCTGTCGGTTTCAGTCGATTCGTTAGGTTCATTGTCAGACAGTACCAATACCATTGGCCGTGCTCAAGAATCAGCAGCGGCGACGTTTGAAGTTAAGCATACCTATTTCGTTACGAACGGTTCATCTACCTCAAATAAAATCATTTTGCAGACACTGCTACGCAAGGGCGATAAAGTAATCATCGACCGAAATTGTCATAAATCTGTGCACTATGGCATATTGCAATCAGCTAGTTTTCCCATTTATTTATCGAGTATTTTAAATCCTAAATATGGGATCTTCGCGCCACCCTCGTTGGCCGATATAAAGCAGGCGATCGAGCAAAATACCGATGCAAAATTGCTGGTTCTCACTGGTTGCACTTACGATGGCCTACTTAGCGATCTGAAACAAGTGGTAGCTTTTGCCCATCAACATGGTATTAAAGTGTTTATCGACGAAGCGTGGTTTGCTTACTCCCTTTTTCATCCCAGCTTACGCTATTATTCTGCCATTCATGCTGGGGCCGACTATATCACCCATTCTGCGCATAAAGTGGTATCGGCGTTTTCTCAGGCGTCTTATATTCATATTAACGATCCAGATTTTGATGCCGATTTCTTTCGAGAAATTTACAGTATTTACGCCAGCACATCGCCGAAGTATCAACTTATAGCGTCGCTTGACGTGTGCCAAAAGCAATTAGAAATGGAAGGCTATAAGCTGCTCAATGCCTTGCTAAAACATGTGGAAGAATTTAAACAACAAATGACCTCGCTCAACCATATTAAAGTGCTTGGTAAGCAAGACTTTATGGAAATATTTCCGCACTTTAGCGGAGACAATATGGGCCATGATCCACTAAAAATTCTCATCGATATTAGTCAATTGCCTTATTCGTTAAAAGATATTCATAAATTCTTGCTGGATGAAATTGGGCTAGAAATAGAAAAATACACTCACAGTACTATCTTGGTTTTACTGACGCTTGGAGGTACGCGTTCGAAGATCATTCGTCTGTACAATGCATTAAAAAAACTCGACAGCGGTAAGGTAAAACTGTCAACATCGACGCGTCGCTCCCGCTTGCCGGAAAATTTACCTGCCATCGACCTAGCGTGTATTCCAAGCGATGCTTTTTATGGCGAGCGCGAATCTGTGCCTATTAGTAAAAGCAACAACCGCATTTGTGCCGGTTTAGTTACGCCATATCCACCGGGCATCCCACTGTTGGTTCCGGGGCAGCATATAACTGAAGATCATATAGAGTATCTGAAAGAGTTAGCGGGACAAGGATTGACGATTCAGGGAAGCTTCGATGGCGAGATCTATGTTCTTAAAGGCAAGGTTAAGAAGTAAAGCGTCTTTTGGTCATAGTCTTTTTACTGAGCAGCTGTGTCGCTAGGCATTGCTGCTGTGTGAACTACCCATCGACGCCACTCCGTGTCGATCAATGGGCTTCTACAGCCTTGACTTAGAGACTAGGCTGCTTCTTTTTTCTCAGTTCCAACAGCAAACTTCGATAGCTCGAAGACTTTCGTTTTAATGGCTGATTTCTGCTGAGATGTGGGGGTAACCCTTGCGACGATCCCAGCCGCAATCAAATCTAATTCACCTGTTTTTGCTATGCTTTTAGCCGCTGACAAGTCTCGGTTTTGGTAAGTTTCACAAGCCGTACATGTGAAATATCTGTCGTTCAATGTCAAAACATGATGTTGGCCGCATTCAGAACAAACCCCAGTGGATTTTTCAAACCTGCCAATCTCGTGATAGAGTTTACCTTCAAGCTCAGTTTTGTATTTTGAAAGCTGAGTAATTAAGCCCATCACATTGTCGGCAACCATGCTGCCATTGAACTTTTGCATCCCTTTTACGTTTAAATCTTCGAACACTAAAATGTCATTTTCATTGGTTATCTGGCGTGAAATTTTGTGTGCAAAGTCGAGCCTTTGCCGTGAGATTTTGCCGTGTAATTTGTTGATGCGTTGTTTGGTTTTTTGCCAGCGATTTGAACCTTTAGTTCGGCGTGCAAGCTGGCGTTGCAATTGATTTAACTTTGTTTTTGACTGCTTTAAAAACGTGGGGTTATCGACCACAAAACCATCTGAGCCAACAACAGTTTGCTTTGAGTTAATGTCAAAACCTGTGATTGTTTTTAAAACTTGTTTAGCTGTTTTGCACTCAACTTCCTGAGTGATGCTGCATCCCCATTTTCCGTGGTGATACTGGATAGTTACAGTCTTGATTTTACTTGCTAGTTTGCGATGCAAGATAATGGGTATCTTGCCTACCTTTGGGATACTGATAGCGCCATTTTCAATGCGGATACAGTGCGAGTTATTGACCGCTCGAAAACTATCGTTGTGACGTTTTTTCTTTTTATATGAGATCTTGTGCTTTGGAAAGCGTTGCAAGCGACCTTTAGTAAAAACATTCTTGAGCGCTAATTCCAGGTCGCGGGCAACTTGTTGAGCTGCCGCAGAATCGAATGCTTTGATCCAGTTAAACTCTTCGAACGTCTTGATATCTTTAAGTAGTGAGGCCATGTCTTTGTAAAACAAAAACGTTTTATCGTGCTCGTATCGACGTATGTTCTCAGACAACAATAAGTTCCAAATGCCACGCGCTGTCGCGCCAAACTCAACGAGTTTAGCTTCTTGCTCTGGCGTAGGATTTAGCCTGTAGTTGTATCTAAGCGTCTTTTTCATATACTGTATAGACTACTGTATGGAAATGAGTTGTCAAGATGGAATATGAAACTAAATCTCACTGTAAATATTTAATAGCGCTACATTTAATACTTGTGGTTAAATATAGAAAACAATTGTTAAAAGGTGATGTAGGTGATTTTGTAAAACAAAAAATCACTGAAATTGCAGAGCGCTCAGAATTTAATATCGAAGAGATCGAGGTGGACAAAGATCATATACACATATTGCTAACGATCTCTCCCAATATCAGTGTTGCGAGTTACGTTAGGAGAATTAAACAATCTACAACGCAAAGTCTATGGTCGAGATTTAAATGGTTTAAAAAGCAATTCTGGGTTAAAAAAACATTTTGGTCTGACGGATATTTTGTTTGCTCTGTTGGAAATGCGGCTGCTGATACAATTCGAAAATACATTCAAGAGCAGGGCTAACTATTCCGATTCATCCCATCGACGCCGCTTCGCGTCGATCAATGGGTTTTCTCGGAAAATTTCGATAAAGCGTTATTGAGTTAATTTTTGAATTACTATTTTAATGTTTAGCTGTATTTTATTTAACGAATAAATAGTTTAGTAATAGAAAACGGCGTTATTAGTATTAAAAGGCTCAACAGATCTGTTGAGCCTAACATACCGAGTAACTTACCTTAGCTTACTAACAAGCTATTTTTATGAGCTGTACCGATTTACACAATTTAAATCGTTAAAACATTGCTCTAGTCTTGCGGCCATATGCTGCTCTGTATGACGAAGCCATACGCGAGGATCATAGTATTTTTTATTAGGCTTGTCGTCCCCTTCTGGGTTACCAATTTGCCCTTGTAAATACGCTTGTTTGTCTTGGTAATAGTTTAAAATACCGTTCCAACACGCCCACTGCGTATCTGTATCGATATTCATTTTTACTACGCCGTATGTTAACGACTCTGCAATTTTATCGTACTCAGAGCCACTACCGCCATGAAACACAAAATTGATTGCGTTATGCTCTAAGCCAAATTGTTTTGCTACATAGGCCTGTGAGTCTTTTAATATAGTAGGCGTAAGCACAACATTACCCGGTTTATATACCCCATGAACATTGCCAAATGACGCCGCTATAATAAAGTTTGGACTAATACGACTTAAGCGCTCGTAAGCGTAAGCTACATCTTCTGGCTGGGTATAAAGCGCAGAGCTATCGAGATGTGAGTTATCCACCCCGTCTTCTTCACCACCGGTACATCCTAGTTCAATTTCTAGGGTCATGCCTATTTTTGCCATGCGCGCTAAGTAACGTTCACATATTTCAATATTTTCTTCTAAAGATTCTTCTGAAAGATCGATCATGTGCGAACTAAAAAGCGGCTTGCCAGTAAGTGCAAAATGCTGCTCGCCTTCATCTAATAAACCATCAATCCAAGGTAATAATTTTTTTGAAGCATGATCGGTATGTAGCATAACCGCTACACCATAATGCTTAGCAACAGAGTGAACATACTTAGCAGCACTAACCGCGCCAAGTACAGCCCCTTGGTGTTCAGGTAGCGACAAGCCCTTACCACAAAAAAACTGCGCTCCACCATTTGAAAGTTGAATGATAACCGGTGACTTCATTGTTTGCGCGGCTTCAAGAGTTGCATTTATAGACGAGGTACTAACAACGTTAACTGCAGGTAATGCATATTGATTTGTTCGGGCATGCTTATATACCGCACTTACTTCATCGCCAACTATAACGCCGGGTTGAATAGTTGTAGCTAAATAATTCATTATAGGTTCCTTACTGTTTTAAAGCTTTTATACAAGCATCTGTAATTGCTCGCCAGTTTTGTTGCTCTACTCACCCTTTTTAGCAACGCCTGTTACGGCAAAAACTAACAGAGCGGAAAATGTTTTTGCTCATCAAAGCCGTATTTTAACGCCATAATATCACGGTATTAAAAACACCGGGCAATACTGGCACATTACAGTTAACAAGTTTGCTGAGTGATTTTGGTTACGTAGCAGTTGTACCTATTAAATCGGTACCCACTGCACATACTTGCTCTAGTATAGCTGTATTTATGACTGTACCTGTACCTACTTTACGCTTCGGCTGGTGTTTTTATTGCTTTTAATACCTCAACTAAGCTTGCGCCTTAGTAGAAACAGAGCAATTAGATTCTGCGCGCTAAATAAATGCCATAGTGAAATTGTTTAAGAGATTGTGCAACCTAGATGTATTGCAAATCTATATGAAAACCATAGAATGTGCATCAAGACTTACTACTGTTATATTTTCCGGCCTGCGCTGAATACGCAATTATATTTTGAGTCTAAAATTGCAGTGTTTTACTCTGTGTATGGCCAAAGTAGCTGCTAAGCAAACATGCGATATATTATAAAAATGAGTTTTAGCTTACTTTTATAATAAGCGCTATTTTGCGCAGCCTTCGTCATGTTGTAACAGTATTTTTTAAATTTAAAGACAATCCAAGGGTGCTTAAATGCGTTTATTACACACTATGTTACGTGTTGCTGATTTAGAAAAATCAATCGAATTTTATACCAAAGTACTTGGGATGAAAGAGTTACGCCGTGCAGATAACGAAGAATATCGTTATACCTTAGCCTTTGTTGGTTACGGAGACGAAAAGGACAATACGGTATTAGAGCTAACCTATAACTGGGATCAAGACAGTTACGACTTAGGCAATGCTTATGGCCATATAGCCATTGAATTTGATGATATTTACCAAACATGTGCTGATATTAAAGCTGCCGGTGGCAATGTTAGTCGTGAACCTGGGCCTGTAAAAGGTGGTACTACTGAAATTGCTTTTGTAAAAGACCCTGATGGCTATGCAATTGAGCTTATTCAGAAAAAAGAAGATATGAGTCGTTTTTAAATTTGTATTAAAGCAAGTAGGTTTAAATTAAAAAGGTGCTTTTAGCACCTTTTTTTAGCGCAATTGACTGTCTTTACTGCCTCGGCGATTAAAAGCCCCTGCTGTTGCGCTCTTGCCTTCAATTGCTTGCTGGCATGCAACACAATAACGAACACCGGGTAACGCCAATCTACGCGCTTGAGGGATCGCAGCATCACATTCTTCGCACAACTCAGCACTTGAGCCTGAAGCCAAATTACTGCGAGCGTACTGAACAGCATCGTTAACACTTGCGTCTATTTGATCTTGAACTGCACCTTCTCGTGCCCATCCACTTGCCATATATAACCTCCTAATGAGTTGGACGTTTATACTTATAATAGCTATTAACAGCTTTATTGGCACTGAATAGAACAAAAAAGCCGCTTGTAGCGGCTTTTTGTTTTTAATCGATTAATTTTAACAGTTATAAACTGTAATCAATCACCTGCATGCCTAACTTTTCAAGCTCAGGGCGCAAGGTTTTGGCATCACCAACAACTAAATAAATCATCTCTTTAGTGTTTAAATGTTTTTTAGCTAAGGCGTTAACTTCTTCTTTGCTAATATTACTAACAATTTCATTTCTTTCTTTTACAAAGCTAGGTTTTAAATCAAACTCTAATATTTGTGCTAAAAAGCCAAGTTTTGCATTAGGTGTTTCGTATTTAAGCGCATCTTTTTGGTTAATAGCTTTGCGCATAAACATAAGCTCTTGGTCTGTTACACCATTTTGAGCGTAGTTATTAAGCTCGTTGGTAAACTCTGTAATAGACGCAGCAGTAGAATCTGCTCTCACCGCTGCAGAGGCTGTAAAGCCACCTGATGTTTTATCACCCCAAAAATGAGAGCGAGCACCATAAGTGTAGCCTTTATCTTCGCGTAAATTTAGATTGATACGGCTGTTAAACGTGCCACCCAATGCAAAGTTCATTAAGTTAGCTTTAAAAAACTCACCGGTAATATCTTCAACCATGCCACGCTTACCAATACGAATTTCTGATTGCGGTGCGCCAGGCTTATCAACTAAATAAATTACATTTGTTTGTACTTTTGGCTCAGCAAAATTTAAATCAACGCTTGAAGCTTTGCCCTGCCAGTATGTAAGGGCAGCTTTAATTTTAGGTTCAATTGTTGATTCTTTTAAATCAGAAACAATAATAACTTGGGCACCCTGCGGTTTAAAGTTTGCATTATAAAAAGCTTTAACATCATCGAGCGTAATGGCTTCTATACTTTCAACAGTACCGCTACTTGGTAGTGAAGCTATGTTATTTCCGTATAGTAATTTGCTATACGTATTAGAGGCTAAATAACCTGCATCTTTCATTGAATGTTGGATGTTTTGAATGCTTTGCTTTTTATTACGCTCAAAGTCATCTGCATTAAATGCCGGTTTAAATAACTTTTCTTCTACAAGCTTTAATGTTGCATCTAGATTTTTAGTTAAGCTAGAAACATATACATTTGTATGTGTTTTATCAGCGTATATGCTTACTTGACTACCCAACTTTTCAAGCGCGTTACTCATTTGCTCTGTGGTGTAGTTTTGCGTAGCCTCACTCATTAGCGATGCAGTCATTGACGATAAACCCACTTTACTCGCTTGTTCATTATACAAGCCACCCGGAACTTTAATAAAAATTGCAGTCGTTGGCGTTTCTGTACTTTGAGTACCTAATATTTTAATACCGTTTGCAGTATTAGCTTGCCAAAGTGCAGGAACATCCACAGCAGGATTTGCACCGGCCTCTGGATGAACACTTCGATCAAATGTATCAACTGCTCTTCGTGCCACTAAATCATCAGCTGAAGTGGTCGATGGCCCTCCAAAATCATGCGCTTTAGGAGTAAAGTTGTCTGGGGCAGCTATAAGTTGAGTCTGCCCTTCTGGCACAACACTCATAATAACGGCAGATTTACCTTTGATATATTGATTAAAAACACGCATAACATCAGCTTTTGTAACTTTGTTATAACGTGCAATCTCATCTTTAGCTGAGTTTGGGTTACCTGTAAACGTTTCTGACGCGGCAAGTTGAGAGACTTTTCCTGATACGCTTTGCAGACCAAAAATTGCACCCGATTCTATTTTAGCTTTTACTTTATCTAAATCATCTTGTGTAACACCACGCTCTTCAAATTCAACAAATGAATCACGAATAATTTTTTCCATATCAGCTAACGTTTTTCCTGCTGTAGGATTAGGTAAAGCATAAAGACTAATTGAGCATGCTAACTCTTGGCATGGATGGTTTGCACTTGCTTGAACAGCAAGCTGGTTTTTAACTAGGTTTTTGTATAGTAATGAATTGTTCCCCCCACCTAATATTTCTGCAAGTATATCCAGCGGTGCTTCATCTTCAGAGCGAGCGTAAGTCGTTGGAAAACTCATACTTAATAAAGGTAAGTGAACCTTATCTTCCATTGAAATATATCTATCAGCATTTAGTGTTACCGCTGTTTTTTCTACTTTAGGTATTGCAGGGCCTTTTGGAATTGGCGCAAAGTATTTAGTAACCAGTGGTAGTATTTCATTAGCGTTGATGTCGCCACCAATGGTAAGCGTTGCATTATTAGGGCCATACCACTTTAAAAAGAATGCTTTTAAGTCATTCACATTTACACGGTTAAGGTCATCCATAAAACCAATTACAGGCCAAGAATACGGATGCCCATCTGGATACATTGCTTGAGCAACACGCTCACCTAAACGACCATAAGGGCGATTATCAACGCGTTGGCCGCGCTCATTTTTTACTGTTTCGCGTTGTACTTCAAATTTTTCTTGGGTTACAGCATCGAGTAAAAAGCCCATTCGATCAGCTTCTAGCCACAACATTTTTTCTAATTGATTTACAGGTACGGTTTCAAAATAATTTGTTCTATCTGAGTTAGTTGTACCATTTAAAGTACCGCCTGCTTCAGAGATTATTTTAAAATGTTCCTCATCAGCAACGTTTTCTGAGCCTTGAAACATCATATGCTCAAAAAAGTGAGCAAAGCCTGACTTACCCAACTCTTCGCGAGCAGAACCAACGTGGTATGTTACATCAACGTGTACTAAGGGATCTGAATGATCCTCATGCACAATTACAGTTAAACCGTTATCTAGTTTATATTTTTTATACGGTATGTTGATTTCACCTGCGTTTGATTTCACTGATTCAATAAGTGTAACGCCTGGGATTGATGCTTCTGTAATAATCTTTTTATCAACAGCTTGAGTTGAGCTATTACATGCAGCTAACCCTGATGCAAGTAAAACAGCAAGTGCTATTTTTGTGAGTTTCATTTTTTAGTCCATATTTAAATTAACTCAATGAGTTTAAAGACTAATTAAAAGTACAACAAGGAATATGAAACAATTGTAAGATTGGTTTTGTAACGAAGTGTAAATAGATAGATATAAAAATGAAGTGTGAAATGAGGGTATAAATTTGTAGTTTTATTCTTATAACACTGCACTAGCTTATTAAATAAATTAAGCGGCATTTACAAGATATAATTGTTCTTGATAACGTCATGAATAGAACGTCTGGTATCACACTGCTTTATACAATACTTAAAATAAGTAAGTGGCGTCCCCAAGGGGATTCGAACCCCTGTTACCGCCGTGAAAGGGCGGTGTCCTAGGCCTCTAGACGATGGGGACGCAGAAATTGGTTTGCAAATCATTGATTTACTATTTCTGTGTAAGATGAGACCGAGCCTGCGAGGCGAATGGCATTATCTTCTCAGAAACATTTTCTGTGTCACTAGGACAACTGAATTTTTAGACTCGTTTCAGGCGAGCTTTCTTAATAACACTGCACTGACTATTAAATAGTAAGTGGCGTCCCCAAGGGGATTCGAACCCCTGTTACCGCCGTGAAAGGGCGGTGTCCTAGGCCTCTAGACGATGGGGACACATAAATGTATCACTAGGACAACTGAATTTTTAGACTCGTTTCAGGCGAGCTTTCTTAATAACACTGCACTGACTATTAAATAGTAAGTGGCGTCCCCAAGGGGATTCGAACCCCTGTTACCGCCGTGAAAGGGCGGTGTCCTAGGCCTCTAGACGATGGGGACACATAAATGTATCACTAGGACAACTGAATTTTTAGACTCGTTTCAGGCGAGCTTTCTTAATAACACTGCACTGACTATTAAATAGTAAGTGGCGTCCCCAAGGGGATTCGAACCCCTGTTACCGCCGTGAAAGGGCGGTGTCCTAGGCCTCTAGACGATGGGGACGCAGAAATTGGTTTGCAAATCATTGATTTACTATTTCTGTGTAAGATGAGACCGAGCCTGCGAGGCGAATGGCATTATCTTCTCAGAAACATTTTCTGTGTCACTAGGACAACTGAATTTTTAGACTCGTTTCAGGCGAGCTTTCTTAATAACACTGCACTGACTATTAAATAGTAAGTGGCGTCCCCAAGGGGATTCGAACCCCTGTTACCGCCGTGAAAGGGCGGTGTCCTAGGCCTCTAGACGATGGGGACGCAGAAATTGGTTTGCAAATCATTGATTTACTATTTCTGTGTAAGATGAGACCGAGCCTGCGAGGCGAATGGCATTATCTTCTCAGAAACATTTTCTGTGTCACTAGGACAACTGAATTTTTAGACTCGTTTCAGGCGAGCTTTCTTAATAACACTGCACTGACTATTAAATAGTAAGTGGCGTCCCCAAGGGGATTCGAACCCCTGTTACCGCCGTGAAAGGGCGGTGTCCTAGGCCTCTAGACGATGGGGACACATAAATGTATCACTAGGACAATTGATTAGTTTAACTCACATCATGAATTTTAAGGTAATTGCGCTTAATACAAGTAAAGACTCGAGCTTTAATTGTGACGCTATTTTCTCGGTAAAACCGCCTTTAACTAATTAAAGCTAAATGGCGTCCCCAAGGGGATTCGAACCCCTGTTACCGCCGTGAAAGGGCGGTGTCCTAGGCCTCTAGACGATGGGGACACAGAAAACTGCTACCCTAGGACAAACACTAATAAGTTGGTGGAGCTATGCGGGATCGAACCGCAGACCTCTTCACTGCCAGCGAAGCGCTCTCCCAGCTGAGCTATAGCCCCAACTTATTTACACACGCTGTGATAAACACGTCGTGTATTGCTTAGTGCGGGGCGCATTCTATGCACCACCCAAAATAAAGTCAACAGTTTTTTGTTCTGCTTTATTTAAATGGTTTATTTTTCAACAAACTGGCTACCAAGCAGGCTAAAAAGGGCAATTTACAGTAAATTAGCCCCTTGAGTGTATTATAAATTATGGCTGGATGATTAGATAACCCCACGGCAAGATCATTATAAATTGAACTTATAGAGCAAGTAGTGATCAGATCAAGGCATAATAATTACTTGGTCGCATAAATATGAGCACTACTTTTCTGAAACATTTTAATTCAATTACAGATCCTCGCATTGAACGTTGTAAAAAGCATGAACTTATCGATATTCTTCTCCTTGCTATTAGCGCTGTGCTCTCTGGTGCAGAAGGATGGGAAGATATTGAAGACTTTGGGCACCTAAAACTTGATTGGTTAAAAAAATACGGCACGTTCAACGCAGGAATTCCAAAACATGACACGATTGCGCGCGTCATGTGTCGGTTAAAAGCAAATGAAATAGAAAGGGCATTTCAATCTTGGATATCATCACTGATTGAAACCACAGGTGCAGATATCATCGCTATCGATGGCAAAACCGCACGGCGTTCATTTACCACAAAAGACAGAAAAAGTGCCTTACACACGGTCAGTGCATGGAGTTGCCAACACCAGTTAGTGCTTGGGCAGACGGCTGTTGATAATAAAACAAATGAAATCACCGCAATACCAGAATTACTCACCCTGCTCGATATTGAAAACAGTATCATTACGTTAGATGCGATGGGATGCCAACAAGAAATAGCAAAACAAATCATCCAACAAAAAGCAGATTATATTCTTGCACTTAAAGGTAATCATTCAGGCATGCAAAAGGAACTAGAAGCGTGGTGGCACAAGTGCGAGCGTGAAAGGTTAACTAAGCATAATTGTGATGAACATACCGAAATAAGCTCAGGACATGGGCGTGTTGAAACACGTACATGCCAGCAGTTACTTATAGATAAAAGCTGGTTAGGCAAGGATTATCGTTGGCCTGGCTTAACGAGTATTATTAAGGTCAGGGCTGAAGTTCATGATAAGTCGGCAGGGTCGGATACCACTGAAACACGCTGGTATATAAGTTCATTAGACTTAAATGCAGCGCAAGCACTCAATGCGGTACGCAGTCACTGGCAGGTTGAAAGCATGCATTGGATGCTTGATATGAACTTCAGAGAAGATGAATCGAGAATACGCAAACTTCAAGGGCCATTAATGTTTAATGTAATGCGAAAGATAGCCATGGCGCTTTTTAAACAAGATGCATCTAAGTCAGCAAGTATGGCGAGGAAAAAGAAAATGGCAGGGCTAGACGATGATTACCGCTCAACCCTGCTAGAGTCTGGGATTAAAATGCGCTAGCCGTGTAGATAACCCCTGCTCTGCTTGTTTTAATTTTTATTGAGCATAGAAAAGGTATACATTTATATGCAAATTCAACTTGGCATATTTGGTTCATCGTTCAATGACGTATCCTTACTTTATGCCTTGGCATAATAACCACTTTACGCACTATTAGATCGCATTGGTTTTTTGCGGATTAAAATTGGTTTAATTTAAAGGCGATTTAATCACGGCGTAAATTTATAACTTAAGTGATTACTTTATATAAGCTGCACTTTATGATCAATAAACACACCACAGCAACTAAGTTAAAATAGATTGGCTTATTACTTTCTTGATTTTCGATATTAACTATCTAAGCCTAAACAGATAATACGGCGTTTATTTAAACACTAAGCATTGATTTGTCGATAAAACAAACTCCAAACATTACTTGTTGTTTATAAAACCCCCACTCAGCACATTTTTATCATTCAAGTGTTGACACATTTACAACTCTATCTATAATAGCGCCCCACAACAACGCAGCATTGTATTGTTGTTTAGATGTGGGTGATTAGCTCAGTTGGGAGAGCATCGCCCTTACAAGGCGAGGGTCACTGGTTCAAGTCCAGTATCACCCACCACTTTTTATAAGTGTTCACATCTAAATTTCTATATGAGTAATTAGCTCAGTTAGAAAAAGAGAGCATCTCCGCTACTAATAAGCAACGGCGAAGTTCACTGGTTAAAGTCCAGTACTATTTATTTTAATAGTAGCGTTTTAATTTATATGTGGGTGATTAGCTCAGTTGGGAGAGCATCGCCCTTACAAGGCGAGGGTCACTGGTTCAAGTCCAGTATCACCCACCACATATAAAACCTATGATTATATAATAGTCTCGTTTTAAAATTGTAATATGGGTCGTTAGCTCAGTTACAAAAAGAGAGCATCACCGCTACTTACAAGTAATGGCGAAGTTCACTGGTTAAAGTCCAGTACTATCTATAGGTAGTAGCATGTAATATGGGTCGTTAGCTCAGTTGGGAGAGCATCGCCCTTACAAGGCGAGGGTCACTGGTTCAAGTCCAGTACGACCCACCATTTTTAAAATGGTGTATATTACAAAAATCTAAATGGGTAATTAGCTCAGTTAGAAAAAAGAGAGCATCGCCGCTATTTACAAGTAAAGGCTGTGTTCACTGGTTAAAATCCAGTACTATTTATTTTAATAGTAGCGTTTTAATTTATATGTGGGTGATTAGCTCAGTTGGGAGAGCATCGCCCTTACAAGGCGAGGGTCACTGGTTCAAGTCCAGTATCACCCACCACATATAAAACCTATGATTATATAATAGTCTCGTTTTAAAATTGTAATATGGGTCGTTAGCTCAGTTACAAAAAGAGAGCATCACCGCTACTTACAAGTAATGGCGAAGTTCACTGGTTAAAGTCCAGTACTATCTATAGGTAGTAGCATGTAATATGGGTCGTTAGCTCAGTTGGGAGAGCATCGCCCTTACAAGGCGAGGGTCACTGGTTCAAGTCCAGTACGACCCACCACTATTTACAGTGGTGCATATTACAAAAATCTAAATGGGTGATTCGCTCAGTTAGAAAAAAGAGAGCATCGCCGCTATTTACAAGTAAAGGCAGTGTTCAATGGTTAAAGTCCAGTATTAACTATCACCCTTGATAGTTAATAATGTAATTTGGGTGATTAGCTCAGTTGGGAGAGCATCGCCCTTACAAGGCGAGGGTCACTGGTTCAAGTCCAGTATCACCCACCAAATTACAGCTTAAATGTTTAAAGCATTTAATTAAGCGTTATACCTATTTTATATGTGGGTGATTAGCTCAGTTGGGAGAGCATCGCCCTTACAAGGCGAGGGTCACTGGTTCAAGTCCAGTATCACCCACCACATATAAACACTTCTTAATATCTCCATTAAATACTAAAATAATATAAAAGTCCTTTTGGGAAATTAGCTCAGTTGAAAGAAAAAGAGCATCGCCGCCCTTTATAACGAATGGCGAGGGTCGCAGGTATCAAGCTAAGTATTAACCACCACATATAAACACTTCTTAATATCTCCATAAAATACTAAAATAATATATAAGTCCTTTTGGGCAATTAGCTCAATTGAAAGAAAAAGAGCATCGCCGCCCTTTATAACGAATGGCGAGGGTCGCAGGTATCAAGTCCAGTATCACCCACCACATATAAACACTTCTTAATATCTCCATAAAATACTAAAATAATATATAAGTCCTTTTGGGCAATTAGCTCAATTGAAAGAAAAAGAGCATCGCCGCCCTTTATAACGAATGGCGAGGGTCGCAGGTATCAAGTCCAGTATCACCCACCACATATAAACATTTCTTAATATCTCCATTAAATACTAAAATAATATATATGTCCTTTTGGGCAATTAGCTCAGTTGAAAGAAAAAGAGCATCGCCGCCCTTTATAACGAATGGCGAGGGTCGCAGGTATCAAGCTAAGTATTACCCACCACATATAAACACTTCTTAGTATCTCGTAATATCTCCATCAAATACTTAAATAATATATAAGTCCTTTTGGGCAATTAGCTCAGTTGAAAGAAAAAGAGCATCGCCGCCCTTTATAACGAATGGCGAGGGTCGCAGGTATCAAGCTAAGTATTACCCACCACATATAAGCCTATGAATGCATATTAAGTACTTAATAAAGTTGAGTAATAACCTAAATTCCCTTGTAAGCAGCTAAACTGTTGATTATAGTCTGTGTTACACGTAATCACTGTTAAGCCAAATGCCAACAAAGATCTATTCAACAGCCAAAATACTTATAGTGGAGGAGCAACCGCTCGCCCAAAGCTATATGAAACAATCGCTAGAAAAGCTTGGCTTTGGACAGTTACGATTTGCAGATCATGCTAACTCGGCAAAAGAGCAGTGTATAAACGAGCAATTTGATTTAATTGTATGCTCATTCAATCTAAATAAGCATCAAGATGGTTATCAGCTTTATGAGGAATTGCGAATAAAGCAGTTAATTAAAAGCTCCACTGGGTTTATTTTTATTTCTGCAGAAACAAGTGGCTCGCTTGTACATAGTGTTCTTGAATTACAACCCGATGATTTTTTGGTTAAACCATTTACAGCACAAGAGCTTAAAATACGTATAGAGCGTATTTTAAAACGTAAACGTGATTTACAAACAGTTTACAATTTTATTGATGACGGTAATGATTCCAAAGCACTTAAGTACATAAGTGCAGCATTAAATAAAAACAACAACTACAGCCCTATTTTACTGCGATTAAAAGGTGATGCCCTACTACGCCTTAATCGTAACCAAGAGGCCAAAGACTTTTTTAAGTCGGTACTCGATATCCAAAAATTTGCATGGGCTAAAGTAGGTTTAGTAGAAGCACTGATAGAAAATAATGAACATATTTTAGCCCAGCGCATGCTTAAAACCATGTTAGAGCGCAACGAAACTCGTTTAATCGCGCTTGATTTATTAGGTCGTTTAGAAATAAAACTTAATCAATTTGAGCTCGCACAAGAGTTTTTAAGTCAGGCTGCGGATATTGCTCCTCTTAATATTATGCGTCAAAAGTCTTTGAGTAATGTATCGTTAATTAATCACGATTATGAAAAGAGCTATTTAACCCAAAAAGATATTGCAAGCTATGCAAAATACTCAATTCACGATAGCCCAGATATTTATTTAAATGCGGCGCGTGCCGGTATCGACTTTGCGCTAACCACAGATCAAACGGATCAAATACAACGAATTTCTCGCCAAACTAATCAATATATTAATGATTTAAAAAAGCAGTTTCCTAATAATGTAAACCAGGCGCAAATCGATGTATTAAACGCACGCCTACACTACTTAAAAGATGAACATCAAAAAGCTAAGCGACTAATAGAGCAGCTTGATGAAGATGATACACAAATTCGCTCTGTAGACGGCGCACTCGATAAAGCAAAAGCATTTCACGAACTAGGCTTTCATCAAAAAGCCCAAAATTTATTTGGCCAAATAATTACGCATTGTCAGCGTCATCCAAGTGTAAGCGACACAACCTATTTACGTTATATTCAACAACAGCAAAGCGAGCGTCGTGATATTAAAATGGGGGCTAAAGAGTTAAACAACCATGCTGTGAATCGATTTAATAGAGGGCAATTAAATACGGCACTAGAAGCGTTTACTCAAGCATTTAGGGTAATGCCTCGTAATCAGAGTATCGCACTTAACTTATTGCAATGTTTGTTTGATTCGACCAAACAACAAGGGGGGGATTCGTTTAATATGGGGCTTGCTAAAAAATGCTACGCCTTACTGAGCAAAGCTAAACTACCTGCAGATCAGGCGCAGCGTTTAAATAAAATTTTGCATAAAGCAAAAGATATGCAGCTAGATATTCAAGCCGACTAAACGCGTTAAAGCTTTTTCATTGACGCGGCATTAACGCAGTATCGCAGGCCAGTCGGTAATGGGCCATCAGGAAACACATGACCTAAGTGCGCATCGCACACATTACATACTGCTTCAATACGCTGCATCCCATGAGTGTTATCACTAATATAGGCAACAGCTTCTATTGTTGCGGGTTTTGTAAACGAAGGCCAACCCGTACCGCTATCAAACTTTTCATCTGCGTCAAACAATAAGTTATCGCAACATATACATACATACTTGCCTGGCTCTAACAATGTGCAGCTACCGGAGCTGTGCGGTCGCTCAGTGCCTTTTTTACGAGTAACGTAATAGGTATCTTCAGATAATAACTCTTGCCACTGAGCGTCGGTTTTAATAACCTTTTTCGGCGGCGTTGGATTGCCATTATTGGCAAAATTAATAACATCATTCCACTTCAACATAACAGCCTCTTTAAATGCTTGGTTAGCTATAATCGTATTTAGCTTTATTGGTTAATTATTACGTTATTACATTTGCTTAAGATCAACTTAATCAAATGTAATACTTCGTCTTTCTGAATTAGTCAGTATCTGCTGTAAAAAAGCATCTAGCTCTACTTTTGACGCAGGTAAACTAATACTAAATTGCGTTTGCTGGTAGCTGTGTACTAGCAGTTCATTATTGCGGGTTGAAAGGTGCTTAATATTTTTAATTGCTAACCACTGCGGGCCAGATTTTTTATCAAAAAATCCCGCTAAGCTAAACAATACTAAATGTTTTGCATCGCGCTTAATAAAATCATTAACTTGGTTTCGTGTTTTAAACAGTGGGGTTAATCGGTAACAACAAGAGCAAAAAACAAATACCCATAAGACAAATAAAAATATAAACCAAGGCTGCTCTGTAAGCTTTGTAGTTAGCATTAGCACACTAAGCGCCACACCTATAAACAGCACCACCACCGCTATTTTTTTATTTATAGCGTCCACTTTTAATCCTTATTAAGGCGTTTTTCTGCTGCGGATTTTTCGGTAGGCTCAGGCCAATCATTAAAAAACACTGTTAAATAACGACTTTTAGCTAAGTACCACAGCACCCATAATACAACCACCATTTGAATCGCTAAAAATAACGAAAAATGATAATAGCTATGAGCTGCTTGAATACTTAACCAAGTTAAGTCTATTACCGCACACAAAATAAGAGGCCAGCGCATATAACGCCAAATCTTAGCTAAGCGTTCACTACTTTTATGAGACTCGCGGGGTCGACGCAAACAAAATAAAATAATTGGTACTATGGCTATAGCGCCAATGGCAATAGCAATAAAAAAATCGTTTTTAGATTTAAAAAATATCGACATCAAATCCAATTCTGGGCGTCGGCTTAACCCTGCCACTATCCAAATAAAATAAGCTCGTAACAATACCAGCACACTTAAATGAAAGGCGATGGGTGTACGGTAACTGCCGTACTTATCCCAGTACTCTGGGCCATAGCGGCTCATAATTGATTTTTCCTATCGGCAATAGTGCCCAATATAAAAAATGCTGCTAACAAGGTAACACCTAACCACTTAGTGCCAAAAAACAATAACGCCTTAATCAGTAGCGGGCTAAGCCACACAACCACAAAACCAAATCCAAAGGCGGTGATCAATACAAAGCACAGCACTCTTACTATAAAATGACGACGTGCAACCAGCCCTTTGGTTAGCTTTATAATATCGTTTGCATACAAGGATACTAAGCACACCATTATCAGCATAGATAGATTGTATAAATATCCATGTAGCCATTGGCTAGTATTAACTAGAATTGAGTTTAATAAATTTAAAATATTAGCCATTATGCTTCTCAAATAATGTAATTAAATCATCTTCGGTAAGAATATCTACACCGAGCTCTTGTGCCTTAGTTAGTTTAGAGCCGGCCTTTTCGCCTGCTACTAACGCATCGGTTTTAGCCGACACACTACCCGACACTTTAGCACCGAGCTGCTGCAAACGTGCTTTGGCGTCATTACGGTTTAATGTGTTTAAGGTACCGGTAAGCACATAAACAAGGCCAGCTAATGGCTGCTCTTGCGCTGAAGGTGGAGTAAGTTCAGGCCAATTAATACCTTGCTCTACCAGCGCATTTACAACATCTAAATTATGCTGTTCGGCAAAAAAGCTACGTACATGGGTTGCTACTATTTCGCCCACATCACTTACTTGAGTTAAACTATCAATGCTGGCATTTATTACGTTTTCAAGGGTTAAGAAATGATTAGCTAAATTCTGTGTGGTTGCCTCACCCGCTTCACGAATACCCAATGAGTATAAAAACTTAGCCAACGTTGTCGCTTTAGCGTCTTGGAGCGCAGTAACCAAATTTTTAGCCGACTTTGGCCCCATACGCTCAAGCGATTCAAAATGTCCTTGCTTTAAAATAAACAAATCTGCAGGGGTTTTAATCAGCTCTCTGTCGACGAGTTGATCAACAATTTTATCGCCAAGGCCGTCAATATCGAGTGCTTTGCGCGAAGCAAAGTGTTTAATCGCTTGTTTACGTTGCGCCGGGCACACTAAACCACCAGTACAACGCGCTACGGCTTCACCTTCTACTTTTTCTACATGGGAGTCACAAATTGGGCAAGTTACCGGAAACTCAATATCGCGGGCATCATCAGGTCGGCGCTCAAGTACTACTTGCGTTATTTGTGGAATTACGTCCCCTGCACGGCGAATAATTACCGTGTCGCCCACTTTTACGCCTAAGCGCGCTATTTCATCGCCATTGTGCAAGGTAGCGTTTGATACAGTAACACCACCAACAAATACCGGCTCTAAGCGTGCAACCGGTGTAATTGCTCCCGTACGCCCCACCTGAAACTCTACATCGAGTAATTTGGTTATTTCTTCTTGGGCCGGAAACTTATAGGCAATAGCCCAACGCGGAGCGCGTGCTACAAAGCCTAAACGCTCTTGTAAGGCTTTTTGATTTATTTTTATTACCACGCCATCTATTTCATATTTAAGCTCGCCACGGCGCGTTAAAATATCAGTATAATAAGCCAGTGCAGCTTGTGGGCCTTCTACTAATTTTGTTTCAGGGCAAAGTGGTAACCCCCAATCAGTCAACTTTTCTAATTGCTGATAATGATCCTCTGCAATGCTACCGTCGGCTACAAGGCCTGTGCTGTAGGCATAAAACATCAGTGGGCGTTTAGCCGTAATTTTAGAGTCAAGCTGGCGCAGGCTACCTGCGGCGGCGTTGCGTGGGTTTACAAATACTTTTTCACCACGTTTTTCAGCTTCAATGTTAAACTTTTCAAAGCCTGCATTATCCATAAACACTTCGCCGCGCACTTCTAGTTCAGCAGGATAATCGCTACCTCGTAATTTAAGTGGCACATTACGAATTGTTTTAACGTTTTGAGTTACATTTTCTCCCGTCAACCCATCACCTCGGGTCGCGGCTTGCACTAGTACGCCATCACGATAAATAATCGACACAGCTAAGCCATCTAGTTTTGGCTCACAACAAAAAGTAAGCTCTTCGGTACTCATTAAACGCTCTTTTATACGGCGATTAAAGGCAATAAACTCATCTTCGCTAAAGGCGTTATCAAGCGATAACATAGGCACTTGGTGCGCTACTTGCTCAAATTTACTTAGCGCAGCACCGCCCACTTTTTGGGTTGGTGAGTCGGCAGTTATTAATTCTGGGTGCTGAGTTTCTAGTGCGCTGAGTTGTTGTAATAAACGGTCGTATTCAGCATCAGGAATACTGGGGGTATCAAGTACATAATAATTGTAACTGTGCTGTTCAAGCGTACTACGAAGATGGTTTATTTGCTCACTAATGCTGCTTGCCATTTGGACCTCAAAAAACATAAAAAAAGCCACTTTGACGAGTCAACGCCCAGTGGCTTATAAAAATTTAACCTATTGCGTTAATTACGCAGAAAATGCACGTACCTGTTCAACATATTGACGAACGCGATCTACGGTCATTTCTTCACGCTGCGCATCTAAAATTTGCGCACCAAATTCGTCGCTGAGCTTTTTAGCTGCACTGTGCAGCATATTAAATGCTGCTAAGCCATCACCTTCACACGGTAAGGTCATAAATAAGCTAACGCCTGCGGTACTAAATTGTTCCATATTATCAATATCGAAGGTACCTGGGTTATACATATTTACTAGTCTAAATAATACCGGGCCCTGGCCTGCTGGATCTAAATGACGATTAAAAAAGCCTTCCTCTGAGTATTTAAACCCTAAGGTGTTTACCGCGGGCAATAATTTACTGCCTTGCATGCTCATTCCATCTGGCATTTGAATATGCACAATCACAAAGTCTGAAACCTCTGCAGGCTCTTCGCTTGGCTCAAGGTCATGCTCTGGCTCAATTACACTAAGGTCATCTTCAATTGGCACTTCTGGCACGCTAGTATCTATTTGCGGCTCGTTGGCATCAAAATTTAGTTCACCAAATTGTGGTTCTTCTTGCTCAAAGGCAACGCTCTGTGCGGGCTCTGCACTTGGCGAATGAGAGTGAGCTGTGTGTTGTGGTTCGACCCGCTCGTTAGCAGGTATTTCTGGGTTGTCTTTTTTTCGCACTGACCATAAACCGTGTACTAATAAGCCACCTATGACAAATACACTGATCACGATTAAAACCCATCTTAATTCTTCGGCCATCCCCTCACCTTTTTTATTTTATATGCCTAAACCTGTGTATTAGTTAAAACCTAATACGTTTAATTTAACTATGCGTGTGCAAGTTGCACAGCTTGTTCAATATCTACAGCCACTACGCGCGATACACCTGGCTCAGCCATGGTAACACCTGTTAATCTACCAGCCATTTCCATCGCAATTTTATTATGACTAATATAAATAAACTGCACCGATTGTGACATTTCTTCAACCAAACGGCAAAAACGTACCACGTTGGCATCATCTAGCGGTGCATCTACTTCATCCAGCATACAGAATGGAGCTGGATTGAGCCTGAATATAGAAAACACTAATGATAATGCGCTCAGCGCTTTTTCTCCACCACTTAACAAATGAATTGTTGAATTTTTTTTACCTGGTGGTCGTGCCATTATACTAACACCACTTTCGAGTAAATCGTCACTGGTTAATTCTAAATAAGCACTTCCACCACCAAAAACCTTTGGAAATAGCTTTGCAAAGTCTTGGTTAACTTGATCAAAGGTCGCTTTAAAGCGAGTTTTGGTTTCTATATCAATTTTACGAATAGCCCCTTCTAGGGTACTCAGCGCTTTTGTTAAGTCATCTAATTGATTATCAAGATATTCGCTGCGCGCTTTGGCTTGATCAAACTCATCAATAGCGGCTAAATTTACCGCACCTAAGCGCTCCAACTGATTAACAATATCTGCGAGTTTATTTTGTGCTGTGCTTATAATGAGTGTTTCTGGTAACTCATCAAGCACCTGCTTTAGGTTTTGCTTTAACTCTTCTAGCGGTTCAAGCGCCAACTGTGCTTTTATTAATAAACTTTGCTCTTCTATGCTTAATTTTTGATGCTGCTCTTGTAGCGCCACCAGCTCACCTTGTGAACTTTTAAGACTCGCTTGCTTCGTGCTTAAGCTCTCTTTTGCTTGGTTTAATTTATTTTGTAATGTGTTTAAGTTTTTCTCGCCTTGCGCATGCTGTTTAAGTAACAGGGCTATTTTTTCAAGTAGTTCTTGCTCGGGTATTAGCAGCTGGGTTAATTGATCGTGTAATTCTTTTGCCCCCTGCTCTGCACTTAAATGCGCTTGCTCTGCATGGCTTAGTTTAGCTTGGCTTAATTGCCACTCGCTACGTGACTGTTGCTCTGCAAGCGTTGCTTGATGGGCT
The DNA here is from genome assembly GCF_002332205.1 of Pseudoalteromonas sp. JB197. Lineage (NCBI taxonomy): Bacteria > Pseudomonadati > Pseudomonadota > Gammaproteobacteria > Alteromonadales > Pseudoalteromonadaceae > Pseudoalteromonas > Pseudoalteromonas sp. JB197. Next base: position 822,006 of record NZ_NRGZ01000001.1, on the reverse strand, counting down.
TGCGTTTTATATTGCTCAAGCCTAGCTAATACTTGGCTATAATTTGTATCACTGTGTGTGCGCTTGTTATTTGCAGTAGCAAGATCACTGCTTAAACTTAACTGTTGCTGCTTAAGTGTTTCAAACTGCACTGTTTGATCTTTAAGCACCCCTTTTATTTGTGCTAACTGCGTAACTAATTGCTGTTGTTGCGTTTGGTACTGTTGCAATTGCTGCTGGTACTGCGCTACTTGCTCTTTTAACATATCGTTGCGCGTACTCGCTACGGCAATATTTTGAGCCAGCTGATGTATGGTTTCTTTAAGTTCACTTTGCTGCGTACTAAGCTCACTTTGCAGTGCTTTTTGCTGCTCAAGCACTTGGGCTGCGAGTTGTAACTCACCCTCTACATTTTTTAGCTGCGCTGTTTTAAGCTGCAATTGCTTGTGCTTTACCAGTAATGAGTTTTCAGCATTTCGATCTGAGCTTATATGCCAGTTCCGACCATGCAAAGCGGCGGTTTCATCCATTACGGCAATATAAAAATTATCCTCTAATGCTTTAAGTTCGCCGCTTTTACTATAAGCAATACGGCTCAATACTTCAGGGTAAACCCCCTGAGTTATAAATGCCGCTAAGCTATTTTTTACATTTGCCTGATTGCTTTTTGTTGATGCGATATGCCACACACTATTATTTGCCAACTGCTCACTTACATTTAAATGCTCAAGCGATTTAAGTGCTTGTTCAATACAGTGCTCAAACCCGTCTTTAACCTTTAATTGGTTAAATAAGGTGTTGTGGTGCTCGCTCTCATTATCTAGCCCTAATGTACTGCTTAGTCCTGCGATACTGGCTTTTAGCTCGTTAGCTTGCTGGCTAAGTTGCTTATATTGCTGCTCGGCATTGTTTAACTGCGAACTTTGCTCTAAAAGCAGCATTTGGCCTTTACTGTGCGCCGTTTGCTTAGTTGCTAACTCTTGAGTAAGCACTTGCCTTTGTTGTTTTTGAGAAGCTAACTGCTGTTCAACATCGCTACTTTTTAGGTGTGTAATTTGCTTATTTAACTGCTCACTTTGTTCATTAACGTGTTTGCTTTGCTGCTGAGTTTGCTCAATATTATTTGCTTGCATCTGCAACTTATTATTAAGTTGCTGCAGTTGCTCGCTAAGCGATTGCCAATCCTCAGTGTGTTGCTGCTTTAGCTCTAAAGCACTCTCAAGCTCTTGGCTTAACTCACTTACTTGCTCGTTGCGCATTAAGTTGTTTTCTATTGCCTGCTGCAAAGCGTGTTCTAGTTGTTCGCACACTGTTTGCTGCTGCGTTTTAAGCTCTAAACTATGCGTTTGGCGCTGCTGTAGTTTAATCTGATTTTGTTTAAGCGTTTGAATTTGTTGCTTTATGCTTATTTGTTGTTGCTCAGATCGCGTAAGCTCAGTGTGTATTACATGTTGTTGCTGTTGCGCATCACTTACGCTTTCTTGCGAGGCTTGTACTTGGGTTTCTAAGCTTGCAAGTACGTCGTCGTGACCAGAATGAGCCGTTTTAAAAAACGTAACTTGCTCATTTAATTTATTTATTTGTTGGCTTTTTTCGAGTTGTTGTTGGTGTAGTTTTTGCCATTTTAAAACGGCAATTTGCCCTTTTAACGTTCGCTCTTGCGCTTTTAACTCGCGGTATTTTTTAGCATCAACCGACTGCACCGCTAACTTAGTAAGCTGACTTTGTAACTCTTTGCGTACATCGAGTAAGCGCTCTAAGTTTTCACGGGTGCTTTTTATTCGAGTTTGCGTTTCGCGGCGGCGCTCTTTGTATTTAGATACTCCTGCGGCTTCTTCTAAAAACACCCTAAGTTCTTGCGGTTTGCTCTCTATTAAGCGCGAGATCATGCCTTGCTCAATAATGGCGTAACTACGTGGGCCAAGGCCTGTGCCCAAAAATATATCGGTAATATCGCGTTTGCGGCATTTACTGCCATTTAAAAAATACAACGACTGACCATCGCGAGTAACTAAACGCTTTATAGCAATTTGATTACGATCGGCAAAGGTATTAGGAAAGTCGCCTTTGTCGTTATCAAAAGTAAGCTCTACCGAGGCCTGCGAAATAGCTTTACGATTAGTTGAGCCATTAAAAATAACATCAGCCATGGCGTCGCCACGTAAATTTTTAGCCGAGCTTTCGCCAAGCACCCAGCGCACTGCATCAATAACATTAGACTTGCCGCAGCCATTAGGGCCTACAACACAGGTCATTTGATCAGGAAATGGAATTTTAGTTGGCTCTACAAACGATTTAAAGCCTGCTAATTTTATAGTGCTTAAGCGCATCTTTTTGTTATTACCGAATATTATTGGTTATAAACATTAACCTTGCTTTAGTTTTAAGCTTGGCGTTTAAAATTATCTAAAATAATACCGGTTGCCATAGCCACGTTCAGCGACTCAGCCTGACCAAAAGCCGGTATGGTTATTTTATCAGTTACTAATTTGGCACACGCTTCGCGTATACCGTGCGACTCACTGCCCATTAATAACACGCCTGAACCTGTAAATTGAGTGTTGTGCACATTTTCCCCGTCTAAAAAGGCACCATAAATTGGTAATTTTAATGTGGCTAAATGCGCAGGCAAATCGACTTGGCTTACCGACACTCTTACAAACGAGCCCATAGTGGCACTAATTGTTTTAGGGTTGTATGCATCGGCGCTATCTGTACTGGTTACAATATGTTTAATACCGTACCAATCAGCAACTCTAATAATAGTGCCTAAATTGCCAGGATCAGATACACCATCAAGTGCTAATATTAAGCCACTGGTTTGTAGTTGTGCTGCTTGTGGCATATTTACAATAGCAATGGCGGCATTGTTACTAACCAGCGTACTTGCTTTTGTTAGCAGCTCTTCCTCGGCGCAAATAAAATTAATACCCAGATACTGTGCTTGATAGGCATTTATAAATGCCTCGGTAGCAAATATATCAACCGCCTTTAATGGGCTGTTTAATAACTCAAGTACGTTTTTTTCACCTTGTACAAGGTATTGATTAAATTGCTTGCGGTACTTTTTTTGGCCAAGTTGGCGAATAAGTTTGAGTTGGTTTTTTGAAATCATAACAGCCCCATAAAATGATGCGCACAGTATAGCAGATCTCATACCTACTTCTGAACTCGAAAAATAGCTAAAGTAGTGAGTTTGGGGTCTTAATACTATTGGCGCTGCGCTCAAAGGTTAAGTTAATCCGCATAAACATTCCTTGTATTGCCTCAACCTGCTGCGACTCTCCTAATATACACACTAACTCTTGATATAACGCGTCGCATGCATGTTTAAACCGCTGATCAACTTGACCTTTACTTGCCAGCAAAAATGCATCGGCAAGAGCATGCTGCCACAGTGCAAAATATTTTAGATCTTTACCTGCTACGTTTTCGCACACAGAGCGTAATCGCACTGCTGCGTGGCCTAAATTTAATGCGGTTAATGCCAAGTCAGTAATAGCGCGAGACTGCGAACCTTGGTCGTAATGAGTGAGTCGTAATAATCGGTCGGCCATCCGCTGGTTATACCAAACAATAGGCGCACTGTGTTTATTAATATCGAGCAGGTCTTGATGGGTTGCTTTAAAAATTCTATGCACTAATAACTGGGCGCTTGGCCCTGTAAGTAAATGAAAAACCCAAAATAAAATAGCTACCCCAGTAAAAATAGCCATTGCCGCACTCAGCGTATAATCAATTGAAAATGCTCGGCTCATATCGGTACTTGGGCTCACCAAAATAGAAAACGGTATACAAAAGCCTAATCCGTAAGGCAGGGTTTCTCTATCGGCAAGTAGTAATAAACCAATAAAGTAAGGGCCAGCTAATACCAATATGAGTATTTCTAATTGCCCACCACTGTAGGCTAATAAGTTAAGTGCATAAAAAATACTGACAAAACTAGCAACCACAACTCCAATCATTATCCGCTTTAACACCACACGCAAAACAATGAGTGGAAAACGCGCTAACATAATTGAAAATATCACCGGTAAAATCATAATCATTATTGCTGCCGGCGATCCTGTGCTTACCCAAATACACGCGCCAATAAAAAACACCATAACGGTGCGAAACCCAACAATTATTGCCGCTAACGGATCACGGTAAGTTACTGTGCTAGGTGCATTTAGCAGCCTTGTATCGCGCTCTTCAAGGGCGCGATAAGCACGCAGCAACACTGTTAACTCTGTGGTTATATCAACACTAACATTGAGCATATGCGATTCAAAGGGCAGCTCACTGCTGTTATTCGCACGATATTCGGTTAACTCTCGGCGCAAGTTTTTTACTTGTTCTATGCAATCATCAACACTGTTTGCTTGCGCTATATTTGCTAAAACCTGTTTGAGCTGAGTAAATAATTGAGTCAGTAGCGGGCTCATCAATTTTGTATGGCTACGTTGTAAACGGCCAAATATTTGAATTAACGCCAGTAAAGATAATACTTTTTGCGACAGTTGATTTGCTGCACGAGCGCGCCCAGGACCTTTAGGGCCTTCGTAACGCACCGCGCTAGAATCTTCGTTAACTGCGCCTAAGGTTGCCAAAATGCCATCTATTTGCTGGTGTCGTTCTTCGTGCGAGCCTTGTATGTTTAGCTCAGTAACTAGGTAATTAAGGGTTTGGTTTATTAATGACTTTGCCTGAATTTGCAGCCCATTTTTCACTTTTACTGGCCAAAATAAATGGCTCACAATGCCGGCGCAAATTGAGCCAATTATAATTTCGCTCATACGCGATTGGGCAATACTAAATACAGCTTGGCTACTTACGGTGGTAGGGCTTGCTATTACCAGTAACACTATAATTTCGGCGGTAACCGCCGCCATAGCAAACCCATAAATAAAATTTGTTTGCCTAACCAAAGCCGATAACGTTGAGTTAATACCCAACCACAACCCCAGTATGCCCAGTGCTAAGTAAGGGTAAGATATGAGCTGCGTTAATAGTAATATGCCAAACAAGCCGCCTATAACAGTGCCTACTATTTGGCACAGAGCTTTTTCGGCCACTAAGCCACTCTCTGGGCGTATTTGTAAAAACACCGCTGAAACTAAAGCCCAGTAAGGGCGATCTAAATTAAGAAACAAAGCAACTGTAAGCGCCATTGCCATAGCAATTACGCCTTTTAGTGCAAAAATAACAGCCTGCTTTTTAGGTAAAAATAGGTTACGCAGCACAGCCTCCATTAGCGCTCAACAAGTCGAATAGTTGCGGTCATTCCGGCACTAAGCTGAGTATCTGCAGGAAACGCGTCTAATTTAATATCCACCGGAATGCGCTGCGATAAGCGTACCCAGTTAAAGGTTTGCTGAACTTGTGGTAAACGCTGGCCATTACTTTGCGTATTAGTATTAGCAATTGCTTTACCTATACTCATTACCTGACCAGTTAAAGGTTTACCACCACTTAACAAAGCTACATTTGCGTGTTGCTTTAAATGAATAAGAGGGATTTTGGTTTCTTCAAAGTAGCCTGTTACATAAAAAGAGTCGGCTTGTACAATGGCAAATACCGACACGCCTTGAGCAACATAATTGCCTTGGCGTAAATCTAAGTTAATTATGTAACCCGACACAGGTGCAACAACTTGGGTTCTATCAAGGTTTAACTGCGCTACTGCTTGTTCTGTTTTAGCGAGTTCATAGTTTGCTTTTGCTATTTTTGTATTAATTCGCGTTGCTTCTAAACTTTCTTCACTAATTGCTTGTTGGCTGTTTAATGCTATTCGACGCTCGTATTTATGCTTAGCAAGCTCCCAGGTATATAATGCATTTTCGGTACTGGCTTTACTGCGCTCTAGCGCTGCCTGATAACGCTTAGCATCAACACTAAAAAGCAGATCCCCTTGCTTTACACTTTGCCCGTCAATCATGTTTAAATGAGTTACCCAACCAGACACATCTGGCGCTACCGTAACTATATTGGCTCTAATGCGGCCATCGCGGGTCCATGGTGTATGCATGTAATCATTCCATACCCAACGCCCTGCAAATACGGCCATAAAAATAACCAGTACTGTAACTAAAATACGTAAATATTTGGCCATTAAATTATTCTTCCACTTAATAAATATACGGTTAATGCTAAGTAACATACAAATAAAGACACCTCAAACCAGGCAACCCGCCAAATGCGATCGTGCCAATCTAAACGGTGCAAAATAAAACGACTCAGCGCTGTTAATAAAAATGCTATGGGAAAATAAACAACCAAAGGACTAAATTCTAGCCCTCCTAAAACAACAGCCTGAAGCATAAAAAGGTATCCTATTTTAGTTTTTATAAGTGGATAATTAAGCTCAGTATAGACTGAGCCTGACGAGCTTATAATAGAATGATATGTAAATAACCTAAATTCAGGTTAAATAACACCAAATTACTGCATAACGGTATTAAATAAACACGACTAAAAAATTATACTACTTTTATGGGGCGCAAAAAAATAGGGCACGCTTTAAGGGTGCCCTATTCATTAGTATTTTCTTTAGTTTAATTTAGTTTAATACTTATTTTTATATGCCCATAAGTGCAAAAGCTCATGCGCAATGGTTGCTGCAGCAATGGCGGTTACTTCACTTTGATCATACGCTGGCGATACTTCTACTACATCCATACCTACCATATTAATGCCTTTTAAAGCACGTAATATTTTAAGTACTTTGTCTGATGTTAAACCACCACACACAGGAGTGCCTGTACCAGGTGCAAACGCAGGATCAAGGCAATCAATATCAAAGGTTAAATAAACCGGTAAATCACCTACTCGCGCAATTATTTGCGCAGCAATATCGTTTGCCGATAAATCGTTGGCTTGCATGGCATCAATCACTGCAAACCCATGCTTGCTTTGATCAAAGTCGGTGCGAATACCAATTTGAATACTGTGCTCTAAATCAATTAACCCTTCCATTGGTGCATGATAAAACATGGTACCGTGGTCGTAGCGTGAGCCATTACTGTAAGTATCTGTGTGCGCATCAAAGTGCACCAAAGCCATTTTGCCATGTTGTTTTTCATGCGCACGTAGCAATGGTAAAGTCACAAAATGATCGCCACCTAGCCCTAACAAGGTTTTACCTTGGCTTAATATTTTACTCGCGGCTTGTTCAAGCTGCGCCGTAAAATACTCAGCGTCGCCTACCGGATAAGTAAAGTCTCCAGCATCGGTCACTTTTAAATGCTCAAATAATGGAAACGTCCATGGATACTTAGTACCTTCCCACGCTAAATGCACCGATGCACGACGAATCGCGTCTGGGCCTAAACGTGCACCTGGGCGGCCCGAGGTCGCCATATCAAATGGTAAACCAAGCACTACTACATCAGCGTCAATCGCGGTAATATTTTGCACCATAGGACAACGTAAAAAGGTCATCCCATTGGAATACAATGAGTGATCGGGATGATCAAACAAAGTCGACATACTTATAGCTCTTCTAAATAAGTGTAGCCATCAAGGCCATTTTGCAATTCGTCTAAAACGCTTTGCTGTTCGTGTTCTGCAATTTTGCTACTTACCAACTGCTGATACGACTGCTGAAAACTCTCAACGTCTAAATGCACGTAACGCATCATATCGGCTACTGTATCGCCTTGGTTTATTTCGGTAATGCTGGCTACGCCGTGCTCATCCATATTCACCATAGCGCTGTGCGTATCGCCAAATAAATTATGCATATCACCTAATATTTCTTGATAAGCACCCACCAAGAAAAACCCCATTAAATATGGTTTATCTGCACTAAACTCAGGTACTGGTAGTGTACTTTCAATGCCTTGACCATCAACATAATGATTAAGTGCACCGTCAGAATCACAAGTAATATCCAGTAATACTGCACGTTTTTTTGGCGCTTCGGTTAAGCCACTTAATGGCAACACCGGAAACACCTGATCAATTCCCCACGCATCTGGCAGTGATTGAAACAACGAGAAATTTACAAAAAACTTATCGGCTAAACGTGCATTAAGCTCGTCAATTATTGGCCGATGAAAACGGTTTTTGTTGTCCATGTGCTTATTAAGCTCATAACACACGCGTAAATTTGTTTGCTCAGCCCACGCACGCTGGGTTAAGTTTAGTAACCCCATTGCAAACTGATTATGTGCTTCGGCTAAATCGCCTTGGCTATCGTGATAAATCTCAATTAATGCACGGTCATCAGTTAATACATGCAATTGCTGCCACGACATCCACATATTTTTAAGTAACTGCGGGGCATCATCAGCCGGTGCTTCAATTTCTTCAGGTGTATAACTTTCAGTACCAATCACATTTGAAATAAGCACAGCATGGTGCGCGGTTAATGCCCGCCCCGACTCCGAAATAATAGTTGGAAACGGCTGTTCATACTGCTTACAAATGTCGCCTATGGTGTACACAATATTGTTAGCGTATTCAGCTAAGCTATAGTTCATTGAGTTATGTGACTGGCTACGAGTACCATCGTAGTCAGCAGCTAAACCACCGCCCACATCAAGACACTCAATTTTTGCACCTAGTTTACGTAACTCGCAGTAAAAACGTGCTGCTTCGCTTACACCTAAACGTACATCACGAATATTCGCCATTTGCGAACCTAAGTGAAAATGCACCAACTGGACTAAATCAAGTTGATCCGATTCTTTCAAACGATTAACCACATGCAAGACTTGTGATGCCGATAAACCAAATTTTGATTTTTCGCCGCCACTTGCTTGCCATTTACCTTTACCTTGCGATGCCAAGCGCACGCGAATACCAATGCGTGGCTTTACATTTAATTCTTTAGCTTGGCTAAGAACCATGTCGAGTTCAGAGAGCTTTTCAAGCACTATGTATACTTTATGGCCTAGCTTTTCGCCTATTAGCGCTAAGCGTACATATTCTTTGTCTTTGTAACCGTTACATACAATCACCGCACTGGTTTTTTCAGCCAATGCAAGTACGGTTAATAACTCTGGTTTGCTACCTGCTTCTAAACCTAGTTGTTTTTTTTCTAGTTGTGCTTGGCTGGCAACAATTTCTTCAACCACTTCACGCTGTTGGTTTACTTTAATTGGGTAAACTAATAAATAATCTTTAGGGTAGCCGTAATCTGCAATCGCGGTATTAAATGCAGCACATAAGCTGTGCACACGATGATGTAATATTTGCGGAAAACGTACTAATGCAGGCAAACTTAAGCCTTTATCTTCTAGTTGCTTAGCAATGTCCGTCAGTGCAATAGTTTGCTCTGGCGCATCGGCTTTAGGGGCAACATATACATCACCTTGTTCATTAATACCAAAAAAACCTTGGCTCCAATGACGAACATTGTAGCTCGTACGAGCTTGTTCTAGTGATGTTGTTTCTTTCATTTATCTTTCTCTTTTATTTAGAAATGCCGAACTGGCTAATTGCGCGCATTAAAAGAAAAATAGCGGTTTAAGTCCAACAAGAATTTTTACTCGTAACGAGTAAATTTTAATGTTAAAAATTAGAAACAAAGTAACGCTAAAGATCATAGCGCCTCAGAGGCAGGTAACATAAAGGAAGAATCTAAATTGCGCTTAATATACGGCTTTTATTACAACTTTTGTTATTAAGGATTGCAGATATATAGCGTAAAATTAGTTGCTAAATTGCGGCTTGAAAAGCCAATATTAGCGATATTAAAATAAAAACAGGGTACAAGCTAAAGTCGGATAAACGCAGCGCCACCCGACAAATTATAGCTTATTTAATAACTCACCTAGTCCAATACTTTTATCTGATTGAGTGATGTTATATTTATATGCGTTTGAAAATAGTACTTTCCTGTTTTTTTACCCATAGCGTAAAAATCAATTATCATACGTTTAGCCTCGCCCGTAACTTCAACTGTTTTATTAATAAAATATAAATCGGGCGAAGTTCCATACTTTTTTATAAAAGCATTTACTGTTCTAGGGTGAATAGCGACACTCACATTTCTTCTATCTCTATAGTCCAATTCTGTATTTAAATAGATACCACTGTTTTGAATGCCCGCCGCCTTTATTGATAACTTAAATACGCCTTTTATTCCTGCAGGAGCGACTTCTTCGGTGAGGGCAATTAAATTCATAGTGCTGGTTATATCCGAGTTAGATATAACTTTAGGTGTTGATGTACACCCACTAAGAATTAAAATAGAAATTAAAACAAAATACTTCATCTATACAACTTCCTTGTTAATCAAATTTGTGAGGCTAGCGTACTTTTACTTAAGCCTAATATTAATAATAAATGAGCTACTATAATACGCTATAAGCAACTTTATTAGTTTAAAAATATATTATGCGCCCTTAAATAAAACGTAGTATTTATTAGTCGCTTTTACCTAAACAAACACATGGCGCAAAAATAATGCCGCTAATTAGTCTTTTTTATCTATCGTTATTTCAAGCGTTTTGCTATTCCCAGCAAACCACTTCTGAACATACAAAGATCCAACAATAGGGGCAACGCCTTCATCTGGGACTTCTTTGTAACGAACACTGTTTTTTGTTTCTTTTTCGTATTCAAAAGTTACTACTTTTTTCGACATAAAATACTCCTTATACTCACATTTATACCTAGGATAATAATTTAATAGTTTTAACAAATAACTTAAAGTATTGCTACGTAATCATTTTTAAATAATCTAAAAATATTTTTCCGCTATAATTACGTATTACATTCGAGGCCGTCATACTCTTTAAAAGTGTTGGTTAATATTCCCGCCCCCTTACAATCCAAACGCGTAGAATATAAACCAATTTAAAACAATACCTTAACTAAATTAATACTTAAATGAGTACTGCTTTCAGTTTAAAAATAATGGTTATTTAACCCATAAATTTAATCTTTAATTAAAGCATCTAAGAGAGCTTGAAGTTATTATTTAAGCTGCTATATTGGAGCTATGAAAACATATATTTTTTTATTTAATTATATTATTTGTTTGGGGAGCTTCGCCCTAAAATTCCCCGCTTAAGCGGACGCTTCTCTGCGTCCATCTGTTTCACAGAATTTACTATTAATTTTTAATTTAACTTTTAATTTAACCTTTAATTTAGGCCATTCTCGGCAAGCTTTCTATCGCCTAGATTAAAGTGAGATTTAAATAATACTGTGTTTTTATTATCAATATTATTTATGCGCTATTGTTTAGCGTGTGGCAAATTTGGTTATTAAATACAGTAAAAGCATAAAGTTTCTTCGTTTAGTTTTAAGCAATATAAACGAAGATCAGTAATTATTTAATCTTATTAAAGGAGGTGAATAGCCGATTGATATTGTTTCTTTAATTTTTAGTTTACTAAAAGCAGAAGTAATTAATTTGTTATTTATTAATAGGTGATGATATGTCTAAAAATGATATGAAAAAACCACAGTTATCGTTAAAAGAAAAACGTAAGTTAAAACAAGAATCGAATACAACAGAAGTAGCAAAGCCAAGGAAAAAGAGAAAGGCTTAAGTTACTTTAAGTAACGCTAACTTTTAATGTTATTAGCTATGCCTTTAATTAGGCAAATAAAGTGAGCTGCGGTGGTTATTTACGATGAAGCCGAACGTGGATCAGCCGGCTTATCGGTAGAAGGAAACTAACCCCGCTCCACTTTTAATGCGAATAATTTATAAGTAACTAACGTTTATTTTCGACAAAGTCTGGAGGTAACTTACCTTGATTGTTGTTAGGTTTTTAGTTTGTGAAAAAAGCATTTTAAATTAATCTATTATTTATTGTTTAGGTGGTGAATATGTCTAAAAATGATAAGAAAAAACCCGCTTTATCGTTAAAAGAAAAACGTAAACTGAAAGAATCAAATACTGTTGAAGTTGCAAAACCAAGAAAGAGAAAATCTAAGTAATAACAAAAAAGGGCGCCAATAATATTGGCGCCCTTTTTTATGCTCTAATATTAGCTGTATTATTTATATAAACCTTGCTCAGTAGCCATTTTTTTCGCAATTTGTGGGGCCGTCCAAAGTGATGGTAACAACACAAAAGACACTGGTACGGCGGTTACTACAATAAACGACTGCAATGCAGAAATACCACCTGAACCTATCGAAATTAATATTGCTGCCATAACTCCCATCATAATGCCCCAAAACACTCTAATGGGTGTTTGCGGATGATCGTTACCCGTCATTACCATAGATACCGAGTAGGTCATAGAGTCACCCGTGGTTGCTACAAATATTGTGGTTAAAATTAAAAACAACACCGATATAACAAAGCCCATAGGCAGCTGCTCAGTAATGGCCAACAGCGCAGCGGGTAAATTTAAGCCCGCAAAGGGTTCTGAAATAACACCCGGGTTTGCTAACTCAAAAAATATTCCTGAACCACCCACTATCGTAAACCAAAAACAAGTAATAACAGGAGCAATTATTGAGATAAGTGTGATCATTTCACGAATAGTACGGCCGCGCGAAATTCGTGCAACAAACATAGCCATTAAAGGTCCGTAACCTAAAAACCAGCCCCAAAAGAATACTGTCCACCAGTCTAACCAAGCGGTATCGGCACGAAAAGTGGCCATAGGAATAAAGTTATTAATATAAAGCCCAAACGAATGAATATAGCTATCAAAAATAAAGGCTGTAGGCCCCATCAGCAAAATAAACAGCATTAACGCCACGGCTAAAATTACATTAAAGCGACTGAGTAATTGAATTCCTTTAGTAACACCACTTACGGCAGATAGAGTATAAATTGCAATTAAACTAAATAAAATGGCCACTTGAGTGGTGTAAGTATCTGGAATACCAAATAGTTTTTCTAAACCAAAACTTACTTGCAAGCCTAAAAAGCCAATAGGGCCTACCGTGCCTGCTACTACAGCTATAACACAACACGAATCGACAATAGCACCAAATGCGCCTTTCATTACGCGATCGCCAAATACCGGATACAACAAAGTACGCGGCTTAAGCGGTAAACCTTTTTCGTAATGTAAATGCATATACACTATGCCAGTCAGGCTGCCTAAAATAGCCCAGGCTAAAAAACCCCAATGCATAAAGCTTTGCGCTAAAGCATTAAATGCAGCCTCTTTAGTGCCTGATTCACCACCAAAAATTGGCGGCGGCGAAATAAAATGTGCCATTGGCTCAGCAGCAGCCCAAAACACCCCGCCACCAGCAAGGAGTGTACACATAATAATGCTGATCCACTTAAAGGTAGTAATCTCTGGCTTTTTTAAGCCACCTAATACCACTTTCCCGGTACGTCCAAAGGCTAAAAACAACCCAATTATAAAGGTCGAAAGCAATAATATTTGCCAAAAGGCACCAAACGTTTTAGTAGAAAAAGCAAAGGCGGTATTGATCCAACCCGACATCAAATCAATATCATAAAGTGCTAGCACAGCAAATAGCACAAGGATGCCACCACTGATTAAAAATACCGGTATATCAACCCCTGCCAAATACTTTATTGTAGATGAATGCTCATCCTTATGTTGTTTTGTTACTCCAGTGGTACTCATTTATCGTCTCCTGATGGATTTTTAGTTACCGACATAGCGACATACCACAACACCCACCCTAAATACGAAATTACACAATGAAGCGACGCTAATCAAAAGGTTAAATTATCTTTCGATCTTGCTTTATTTCGAGTTTAGAAAATGCCATAACAAATATCTTAACTGCCAATTTGTGAATATTTTACCCTTTTCAGCAACCTAATCCAACGGCACTCTAATTATTAACAGTGAATTTACACAATAGCAAAGCCTTGCTTACAGCTATTTTTAATAATAAACAAATATAAAACAACAATTTTGAAGGGGCTAGGCAAACAGAAATGGCAATATAAATAAAGAGATGCGAAAGTACTGCGATAAAAAAAGGTACATAAGGCTAAGTTTATTAATAGTCAAATGCATAATTAATCTCGTAACAAATTTAATATGTATTGATAGTATTTTTGTAAAATAACTAAGAGAGTGTTTGGAATAAACTTATTGATGGTTTTTAAATTATTAGCAACGCGTATAACATACATAAAAAAAGCGCTTAATAAGCGCTCTATTACTTTAATAAATACCGATACTTACACTAATACTTGACGCGTATTTGCTATAAAGTGATGTACTTCACGCTCAATTTTAGGGTCAACAGGCTCATCTGGCCGACGATCATTCGGGCAAGGCATTCTTGGCGTAGTACCAAATAAGCGACAAATTAATGGACGCTCGTCATATACAGTGCAGCCATTGGGACCAAGATGTACACAATTGAACTCGTTTAACGCCGCTTCATGCTCAGCATCTGTTTTTACCGGTAAGCGCGACATTTCCTCTGAAGACGTTGTTACTGGCCCGCAGCAGTCGTGGCATCCTTTTACGCATTCAAACGCTGGAATATTAGCGCGTAATCGTAAAATTACTTCCTGATTTTTGTACATCACTATTTATACCCTTTATTTTTGCAACGCACTGACGCGGCAACTTTACTAATTTCTCCACAACGCATCAAAGCGATGCCTAAGCCTAGAGTGGCTAGATCAGCTATAGTACGCTTTGCACTGCCCAAAAATCAAGCTAAGTTAGCATTTAGTTACGCCATAGCGCTAATATACACAGCTTATAAACTAAATATTATTTATTAAGCAGGATGAATAAAGTAGTAAGCTGGCTGTTGTTATTATTTTACTTAAACACTTTGTTACCTAAAAATACTGTTTAAAATTACTCAGCTATTTATACTAGTGCAAATGAAAAATATTTTTTGAGGTAGTTGTGCAGATCATACAAGGTATGGAGTATTTTTTTTCGGGTTTTAAATTAATTACTCAAAAGGGATTAAAGCGTTTTGTGTTTATTCCGTTGTTAATTAATATTTTACTTTTTGGTAGCTCGTTGTTTTTTTTATTTGGCTGGTTAAGCGACAGTTTTAGCTACATAAATAATATGCTACCCGAGTGGTTAAGCTGGCTTGAGTGGTTAATGTGGCCCATTGCCCTGTTAATAGTGCTGTTTAGCTACAGTATGTTATTTACTGTAATCACAAACTTTATTGCCGCACCTTTTAATGGTTTACTCAGTGAAAAAGTTGAGTTGCATTTAACAGGTCAAAAAATTAATGATGATGGCTTTGCTGAGTTATTAAAAGATGTGCCACGCATGCTTGGCCGAGAGTGGACAAAACTTTGCTATTACCTTCCCCGCGCCATTGGCTTTTTTATATTGTTATGGGTGTTGCCGGTTATAGGGCAAATACTGTGGGTGCTTTTTTCGTGTTGGATGTTTGCCGTGCAATACCAAGATTACGCGTTCGATAATCATAAAATCAGCTTTAAGCAAATGAAAACCGATTTACAAAGCAAGCAAGGTTTATCGTACGGGTTTGGTTTTGCAGTAATGTTGCTAACAGCCATTCCGTTGGTAAATTTAATTGTAATGCCTGTTGCTGTTTGTGGTGGCACCAAATTATGGGTTGAGAACTTTCGCAGCCAATACCGAAATCAATAATATGAAATAAAAAATGGGTCACTTGACCCATTTTTTATTTAACCTTAACTCTGGTTATTTACTAATTCATCATTAGCTATACAAGCTTTGTGGCACTTTGGTCACATTTAAATGCACGGTCACTTCCTCGCGATCATGATATAAATGCTTAGCTTGTAACTCATAGCTTATACCGTATTTTTCTAGTTCAGCTCTGATCATGCTTAAGCACTCGTAAACACTATCAAAGCGTTTTTTCATTGGCAGCTTTAAGTTAAAAATAAGCTCTTTAGCATATGCATTTACTGCCCAATCAATCATTAGGCTGGTTACTTTAGTTGGCTTTTCTACCATGTCGCATACTAACCAAGTAATGTTGCGTTTTTCTGGGCGATATTTAAAGCCATCGGCCCTAAAGTGCTTTACCTGCCCTGTTTGCATTAAATCATCGTTCATTGGGCCATTATCTATCGCGCTTACAAACATACCACGGCGCACTAACTGATAAGTCCAGCCACCTGGACACGCCCCTAAGTCAACACTGCGCATTCCGGCTGCAACGCGTGACTCGCGTTGTTGTTCTGGAATAAACACATTAAATGCTTCATCTAATTTTAAAGTAGAGCGGCTTGGCGCATCACTTGGCATACGTAAACGTAAAATACCCATAAAAAATGGCGAGTTATTAAAGCTATACGAGTAACCCACATAAGCGGTGTTGTTAGTTAAAAACAGTACATGCATTACTGGGCGGTTTGCTTTTGGCTCGCGCAGTACAATATTACGTTTTTCGAGGGCTTTTTTAAGGGGCGTTGATATTTTTTTACAAAAGGTTAAAAGCTCTTTGCCTTCGTTGGTATCGGGGGTTTCTACACGTAGCTCAGAGCACAAGGTAAAATCTTTAGCAGCCTCTACAACGGCCCCTACACGATCTTCTACTGGCATGTTTTCGATCAGCGTACCAGCAAACCATTGACGAGCAAACACCATGTTTTTAAAATCAACTTTTTTAATTATTTCGTCGCCATGCTGCGCGTCAAAAGACTCATAAATAACATAACCGGTATTTGGCTTTGCTTTAACATAACCGGCAAAACCTTGCTCGGCAGCGTGGAACGTTATTTCAGCAGCGGCATCGTTTTCAAACCCACTACGACAGTAAATTACAACACTAGACATATTAACCCTTTAAAACTTAAATCGTGCAACTTGCACTAAAATAACAATCCAACCAATAATAAAGCATAAACCACCCAATGGGGTTATTGGGCCTAGCCACTTCATACCTGTTATGGCAAGTAAGTATAAACTGCCACTAAAAAGCAGTGTGCCCGCAATAAAAAAACCGCCAGCCCAATTGAGGTTAATACCCCACTTAATTAACACCGCCACAGCTATAAGCGCTAATCCATGCACCATTTGGTACTCAGCTGCGGTTTTAAACACACCTAATGAGTACTCCGACAGTCGGCTTTTTAAACCGTGGGCGGCAAAAGCCCCTAGCATTACCGACAGCATACAAAAAAAGCTCCCGGTCATTAAAAATAATTTAATCATTTATTACTCTCTCGAATACTTATTTAACAATGCATTTTATAAAGCGCACAGCACTTTGTACTGCAGTTGCTCGATTTTGCGCCTCACTAACGCCACTTTTTTTACGCGGTTTTAGTGAATGGTCGCCATCGGGTAGCCAGCAATATTCTGGTTGCTTGGGCATTAACATAGTAGCTAGCTCCTCACGAGTACCAAACGTATCGCGCTCACCTTGTAATACCAAAAATGGGCAGCCTATATCAGCAAAATGATCAGTGCGTAGCTTTTCAGGCTTGCCTGGCGGATGAAACGGATAGCCAAACGCTAATACACCTAAAATAGCATGCTCGCTAGTACAGGCAAGCATTGACGCCATTCGTCCCCCCATAGATTTGCCACCAATAAATAACGGCAACCCTGGCTGTGCATGGCTAAGTATTTGCTCATAGTAGCTAAGCAATTTAGGCGCGCGATCGGGTGGGCGGCGTTTATTGGTTTGTTTCGCTATTTGCATATATTCAAAATCAAATAAACCAACATCAATCCCTTGCTCACTAATGAGTTGTGCCATATTTTGCATAAACTCATGGTCGCTACCGGCTCCTGCACCATGGGCAAAAATAAACTGTGCTATAGCTGGCTGCTGTGTACTTTGAAACCATTCAATCATATTAATACTCTTGTTCTTGCTCTACTAAGCTCAGCATCCATTCTTTAAATGACACTATTTTACCCATTTCAGTTTGCGACTCGCGCAGCACTAAATAATAAGCGTTTTTACTCTCTAAACTATGATTAAACGGGATCACTAATCGTCCGGCGTCAATATCGGGCTTAGCGAGTACACTATTGCCTATAGCCACACCTTGACCATGCACTGCGGCTTGTAACACCATAGATGAGTGACTAAAAATAGGCCCTTGGTTAACTTGTACATTACGTACACCGGCGGTTTTCATCCATGTTTTCCAATTTTTACGCGTGGTGTCGTGCAATAAAGTATGGTGCGCTAAATCACTGGGTTGATTAAGTGGCTTAATGCCATTTAATAATAGCGGGCTACACAGCGGCACTAAATACTCGGTATGTAACTTAAAAGTTTGCACCCCACTCCAATGCCCCCGGCCATAATAAATAGCAACGTCGACATCGTCGGTTAAAGAGTTTTCGTCTAGATCTTGCGCTTTTATTCGCACGTCTATTTCTGGGTGTAACTCATTAAATAAACTTAATCTGGGTACTAACCACTGAATCGCAAAGCTTGGCGTTAAGCTTACCGTTAAAGAGCCTTTTGCACCTCGTGCTAGTAATTTTTCGGTGGCGTCTATTAGTTGGGTAAATATTTCTTTTATATCGAGAAAGTAACCCTGGCCTTCTTCGGTTAATAATAGCGAGCGGTTTCTGCGTATAAATAGCTTTAAGCCCAAATGTTCTTCTAATGTTTTTATTTGATGACTTACAGCGGCTTGCGTTACATATAGCTCTTCTGCAGCTTTGGTAAAACTTAAATGACGTGCTGCTGCTTCAAAGGCTTTAAGCGCGTTTAATGGAGGGACCCGTCTTGACATGATAACCACGCTTTGAATTAGTTTTTCTTATGCATGGAATTATATATTTAAGGTGTAAAAAAAGCGACCTTAGTCGCTTTTTAAATATTACCTAATATATAGGTTATAAATTATAAATCGCTGGCACTGGTATCAAGCGGTGCAAAGCTTTTAATTAAATCATCTACGGCTTTCATTTGTGTTAAGTAGCCTTCTAATTTACTCAATGCTAGTGCACATGGGCCATCGCATTTTGCTTCATTTGGATTGGGGTGTGCTTCTATAAATAAGCCCGCAATACCAAGTGCCATACCACTGCGAGCAAGCTCTGCTGCTTGGGCGCGACGACCATCAGCCGAATCTGCACGGCCACCTGGGCGTTGTAGTGCATGGGTAGCATCAAAAATAACAGGTGCCATTACTTTCATGTCGTCCATGCCGAGCATATCAACCACTAAGTTATTATATCCAAAGCTTGAACCACGCTCACACAGTGCCACGTTGTTATTACCTGCTTCGTTAAATTTAGTAATAATATGGCGCATTTCGTGTGGGGCTAAAAACTGTGGTTTTTTTACGTTTATAATTGCGCCGGTTTTTGCCATAGCAACAACCAAATCTGTTTGGCGGGCTAAAAATGCCGGTAACTGAATAACGTCAACTACTTCAGCAACAGGTGCTGCTTGATGTGGTTCGTGTACGTCGGTAATTAACGGAATATTAAATGTTTTTTTAATTTCTTCAAATATTTTTAAACCCTCGTCTAAACCCGGGCCGCGGTAAGAGTTGATTGATGAGCGATTAGCTTTATCAAACGACGCTTTAAATACATAAGGGATATTTAATTTAGTGGTTACTTCTACGTAATGCTCTGCAACACGCATGGCTAAATCACGAGACTCTAATACATTAATACCGCCAAACAATACAAACGGTTTGTTGTTTGCAAGTTCTATGTCATTAATTTTAATAATTTGGTTGTTCATTTTTATTCCTTATGGTGCAACTGCTTGCATCATTAATCCACAAATATAAGCCATATAAGTACCTACGCCATAGCCAAGTACCGCTAATAATACACCTACAGGAGCAAGCGACGGGTGAAATGCAGCGGCAACAACGGGTGCAGATGCCGCGCCGCCTACGTTGGCTTGTGAGCCTACCGCCATATAAAATAACGGTGCTTTAATTAGTTTAGCTACAATTAACATTAAGCTCGCATGGGTAAGCATCCATATAATGCCAATTACAAAATACATTGGTGTTTCAAAAATCGCCGTTATATTCATGTGTAAGCCGATTGATGCAACCAAAATATACAAAAATGTAGAAGCAACTTTCGACGCGCCAAACGATTCTATATGGCGTACTTTAGTAAACGATAAACTAATACCAATAGTGGTTGAAATCACGATTAACCAAAAAAACTTACTGTTTAAGCTGTACTCTTGTGCCCATGGGAAATTAGCACCAAAGTAAGGGCCTAAAAAGTCAGCACAAAAATGTGCCAAGCCGGTAATACCAAAGGCAATGGCAATAATCATCATATAATCGTTAAGCGTTGGCATGCGCGCATGCTCAGCATGATACTTTTCAACCCGGTTTTTAAGATCTTCAATGGCGCTGGTATCGGCACCTGTTCTTGCATCAATGGCTTTATGATTAGCTGCCATTAATAATAAAACGGCCATCCATAAGTTAGCAACAATGACATCTACCGTCACCATGGCCGAAAATATATCACCGCCAACTTCAAACATTTCTTTCATTGATGCTTGATTAGCACCGCCACCAATCCAGCTACCTGCTACTGTGGTCATACCCCGCCATACGGCATCGGGGCCATGTCCGCCAATTGCTTCTGGGTACACTGCGCTCATAATTAAAATAGCTAAAGGGCCACCAATAACAATACCAGTAGTACCGGTTAAAAACATAATGAGTGCTTTGGGGCCTAAGTTTATAATGGCTTTTAAATCAATACTTATAGTCAGCAGTATTAAACACGCTGGTAGTAAATAGCGTGAGGCTACGTAATATACGTTTGATTTATTACCATCAACAATACCAAAGGTATTAAGTAATGAGGGCAAAAAGTAACATAACAGTAAAGCGGGTACATATTTATAAAATGCTTTAAAACCTGGGTGCTGGCTGTTAGAGGTTTTAAACACAAACCCTAAAATAATTGCCAGTAAACCAAGTACCACAGCATCGTTAGTAATTAATGCAGTTTGGGCTTCAACCATAGTTATTCCTATTTTTAATGGTGAGTTTTATTATTATTGTCTTCTAGTTCTTCTATTTGGTGTTGAATAATATCTATTGCAGGATCGTCTGGGCATTCATCTACAAAAAACTGTAAATCGTCACGTGCCATTTTAGGGCAACCTAATTGATTGAGTAAATACCCTCTGTCGCGTCGCTCATAAGGGTCGTCACCAATTATATCCATCAGCATTTCGACGCAGTTTAACGCATGACCAAATTTATTTTCGCTAATAAACGACCACTTTTGCTGGGCTAAAAATAATTTATATACTTCGTCGTCAAAAATAAGCTCAAGTGGCTCTTGCTCTTGGGCATTATCTTCATCAACGTTTTCAGGAATGATATACCAGCTTTGTTGGCCGCTGCTTGGCTCAATGGTATAGCCTTCTTCATCACTCATAGCTACATGTATACCAATATCACCTTGGGTAATACTTACACAAGCGTCTAGTTTGGCATGTTGTAAAAAATGGCTGAGTAAAATAGCAAGTGTTGTTGGTGAACCACTGCGCATAGTTAATGTATAGCTTATGCAATTTAACTTGTACTCTGGCACCTTTAAGCTAGAAGCACTAAATAGCCATTCACTATAAAAACGATCTAGTAGCTTATCTAAACGCACATGTTCGTCAGATGTTTGCAGGCACAAAGCATCTATTTCCTGTTCAAAGGAAGTTAAAATTTCATAGCTAGGCGTTAAGTCAATCTGAGGGTCCCATTTAGATTCGGCTTGAATACAACGATAAATCGCCGGTGGCAAAAAATCATCATAAGCTTCATCAAAATAAGAGTCATCGTGTTCATCAAACCCGAGGGTGGTCATTCATACTACAACATTTTAGAAAACGAAGGCGTAGTTTACCTACTTTTTAAGCTAGATACCAATGTAGAGGGGCTTGAATGTGAACTTATGTTTAGAAATAGTTGAGCTTTGTACACAATTATACAAAGCTCAATTGGGCTAATTATTACTTATAAAAGCAGTGCCGACTTAGCGGTTGCTAAATAACCGATAGCTAAAATAACCAAAGTGTTAAAAATGGTATATGCTACTTTTGGTGCTGTTTTTGTTTGTTTTGAGCTAACAATACCAACGGCAATATAAATAACCACTAGCACTATCTTTTCTAGTAACCAATATTGCTCAAACGGATTAATTTTAGCGATCCCCATTAGCATTAATGCTGAAACAAGTAACAAAGTGTCTATGCCGTGGCTGCCAATAAACACCAGTTTATTTTTTGCCAACTTACCACTACCCATGCGTGAAAATGAGCGTACATAAAATAAAATTACACTCAACATCGCAATAGCCATGTGTGAATGTTTAACTGCTAAATAATCCATAGTTTTAATACTTCTGTTTAGTTAAATGTTTTTATTTTTAAAAACGAATAAGCAGTGCAAATATTACACTGCTGTAATTTAGTTTAAGAGCACTGTGCAAGTGTAACGCGATCGTTATTGCCTAAGTCTTTCACTGTTTTAATATTTATAAACCCCATTTGTGCAAAAAATTGGCTAACCGCACCACTTTGCTCAAAACCATGTTCGATCAAAAGATAACCTTTAGCGTGAAGATAGTCACGTGATTGGGTAATTATTTGTTTTATATCAGCCAGTCCATCATCATCTGCAACAAGTGCTGAGAGCGGTTCAAAGCGCACATCACCTTGCTTGAGGTGTATATCGGTTGTTTCTATATACGGCGGATTAGATACAATTAAATGAAACTTTTCGCCATTAAGCGCGCTAAACCAATTACTTTGCTTTACTTGCACATTATTAATGGCTAATCGCTGCTGGTTACGTGTAGCAAGTGCAACAGCATCAGCTACTCTATCTACTGCGGTAATTTGCCAAGTGGGCATTTCGCTCCCCAGTGCTAACGCGATTGCGCCAGTCCCTGTGCCTAAATCGAGCACCTTTGCATTACTTGGCACCGCCATTTCAAGCGCTTGCTCTACTAATGTTTCGGTATCTGGACGCGGTATTAAAGTGGTGGCATTAACCTCTAGCGATAAACTCCAAAATTCACGTTGCCCTGTAATATGTGCAACTGGCTCGCCATTTAAACGCCTTTGGCAAAATGTATCAAATTGCTGCTGTTGCTCTGTACTAAGCGTGCTTTCTGGCCAAGTAAAAAGATAACTGTGAGGTTTTTGCAATATATGCAGTAGTAAAACTTGCGCGTCTAATTTAGCGCTTTCGCTGCTAGGTGCTAATAAATTAGCGCCTGCAGCAATTGCTTGTTCTAGGGTTTGGGTCACTATTATTACTCGTCGCCCATGGCCGCTAGTAAGTCGGCCTGATGCTCTTGCATTAATGGCTCTACAATACAGCTTAAATCACCGGCTACCACTTCGTTTAAGCGATATAGGGTTAAGTTAATACGGTGATCGGTAATACGACCTTGTGGATAGTTATAAGTACGAATACGCTCAGAGCGATCGCCACTACCTACTAAGTTACGACGCTCAGAGGCTTCTGCTGCATCGCGCTTTTCGTCTTCAGCTTGTTGCAAACGCGCTGCAAGTACCGACATAGCTTTAGCACGGTTTTTATGTTGCGAGCGCTGATCCTGACACTCTACAACCACACCGGTAGGTATATGGGTAATACGAATAGCAGAATCGGTTTTATTTACGTGCTGACCACCCGCGCCTGATGCACGAAACGTATCAACTTTAAGATCGGCCGAATTAATTTCAATTGCCTCAGCTTCTGGTACTTCAGCCATTACCGCAACCGTACACGCAGAGGTATGAACTCGACCTTGCGATTCGGTTTCTGGTACACGTTGTACACGATGCACGCCAGATTCAAATTTCAGCTGACCAAAAACGCCTTCACCACTAATATTAGCAATTATTTCTTTATAGCCGCCGTGCTCACCTTCGTTGGTGGTCACCACATCTACTTTCCATTTTTTAGTTTCGGCATAACGGCTGTACATTCTAAATAAGTCGCCGGCAAATATAGCCGCTTCGTCGCCACCAGTGCCCGCTCGCACTTCTAAATACACGTTATTATTGTCTTTAGGATCTTTTGGCAGCATTAATACTTGAATTTCATCTTCTATGGTCAGTATTTGTGCTTTAGCTTCTTTGTATTCTTCTTGCGCCATTTCACGTATATCTGGGTCTGAATCTTTCAGCATTTCTTCTGCGCTTATTACATCTTGTTGCGCTTGTTGGTAGCTTAAAAACGTTTTTACTACCTCTTCTAAATCTGAGTATTCTTTAGAAAGTGCACGAAAGCGGTTTTGATCACGAATGACCGATGGGTCGCTTAGTAGCGCTTGTACTTCTTCATAACGCTCAACTAAGATTTCTAACTTATGATAAACGGATTCTTTCATTAACTGCTATTCCTGATCAATACCTAACATTTTTTTCAATTGGTTTAACTGAGCCACTTCACCTTTTTTCGCTGCATCTTGAATAGCACGGGTAGGCGCGTGCATTAAGCGATTGGTTAACTTATTGGCCAGCTCTAAAATAACTTTTTCGGCATCTTTACCTGTATTGAGCTGACTCACTGCTCGCTCTACAAGTTCGGACTTTATTGTTTGTACATCGTTTCGATAGTGGCGAATTAAATCCACCGAATCGAGTGAGCGTATCCACATTAAAAACTCTTTAGTGCGCTCGGTAATAATAACTTCAGCCTGCTCAGCGGCTTCTTCTCGGGCACTCATATTCTCGCTAACAATGGTTTGTAAGTCATCAACAGAATATAAATAAGCATCGTCAAGTTCACCCACTTGGCTTTCAATATCGCGAGGAACCGCAATATCAATAAACAACATAGGCTTATAACGACGCTGTTTAAGTGCTTGCTCCACCACACCCTTACCAATAATAGGCAGTGTGCTGGCGGTAGAACTAATAACAATATCGGCTTTATGTAAACGCTCAGGTAGCTGAGCAAGTGCAATTACATCACCCGATACTTGATCCGCTAAACTACGTGCACGCTCAAGGGTTCTGTTCGCAACCGTAATGTTTTGCGGCTCATTTTGGTACAAATGTTTGGCTACTAGCTCAATTGTTTCACCGGCACCAATGAGAAGTACATTGGTTTTATCGAGCTTGCCATAAATATGTTTAGCTAAATTAACCGCCGCATAAGCAACCGACACTGCACTGGCACCAATGTTGGTTTCAGTACGTACTTGCTTAGCAACTGAAAACGTTTTTTGAAATAATCTATCAAACGTCACGCCCACAGCATTATGAGTTTTAGCACTGTTATACGCTTGCTTTATTTGCCCCAAAATTTGCGGCTCGCCCAGTACGAGTGAATCTAGGCCACAGGCTACGCGCATTAAGTGATTTATAGCATCACTACCTTCATGGCAGTAAATGTTTTTACTCAGTTCATGTTCATCCAAACCATGGAAACTAGATAACCACTGCAACAGTGTTTGGGAATTTTGCTGTGCAAGGCTACAATACACTTCAGTTCGATTACAGGTGGAAACAATCACTGCCTCATTAAAATGGGCGTGGCCACTTAATTGCTGTAGCGCCTCTGAAATTTGCTCAGGGGAAAAAGCCACTTTTTCACGTAATTCTACGGGAGCGGTTTTGTGATTAATACCAAGTGCGATTATGGTCATATTTGCCAAATATTGATGAGCCCTACTTTAAAGGCCGCAATTTTATCAAAAATCTCAGGAATATGGAAAGTAAGGAGCAACATTTGATTCGACAATATTTTATTTTAGCGATGTTTTTCTTGTTCTTAGCCGGCTGCGCTCAAAAAAGAAACTTAGAAACAACCACTTACGAAAACTGGAAAACACATCTTGCTGAGCAAAGTATTTGGCAAGTAGAAGGTAAACTTGCTTTTATTAGCCCCGATGAGCGCCAATCTGCAAACTTAAACTGGCAACAGAGCCAAAATAACAATAATTTAGTGCTCACCACTTTTATTGGTACACGTATATTGTCACTCAAACAAACTGCAAATACGGCAGAACTAAACTATGATGGCGAGCAGTATTTTGACACCAATGCAACGGCATTACTAAAACGTTTAACCGGTTTTGCTTTACCGGTAAATAACGCCGACAGTTGGTTAAAAGGCACCATTGATGACCAAACTTTAAAGGTTGATCAATTAGGCCGCGCTAAAAGCGTATTATGGTTTGATAGTACAGGTAAAAAATGGCAAATTGAGTACGCTAGCTTTGTGCAAAAAAGCGGCTACTGGCTTCCCAGCAGACTGACCTTAACCCATCAAAAAATTAAAATTAAAATTCAACTCTACGATTGGCAGTTTAATTAACCATGAATAATATCACTTCATTTTCACTTATTGCGCCGGCAAAGCTCAATCTTTTTTTACATATTAATAGCCGCCGAGATGACGGTTACCATGAACTAGAAACCCTGTTTACGTTTTTAAATTATGGCGACGAACTTAGTTTTGAGTTAAGCGATTTACCTGCAATTATTGTTACCGGCGACACAAATGGCATAGCCACAACCGACAACCTTATCTATAAAGCGGCTTTATTATTGCAAACACAGTGCAAAATAAAGCAAGGCGTGAAAATAAATTTAATTAAACGTTTGCCAATGGGCGGCGGTGTTGGCGGTGGATCATCAGACGCTGCCAGCACATTATTAGCCTTAAATAAGTTGTGGAAAACAGCCCTCAGTTTAGATGAATTAGCTCATTTAGGCTTACAACTAGGTGCCGATGTACCCGTATTCATACATGGTAAAAGCGCCATAGCGCATGGGATTGGTGAGCAATTAGAACAAGTAATGCTTGAGCAAAAGTGGTATTGTGTGGTCTTCCCTAATCAACATGTAAGTACTGCTAAAATATTTACTCATCCTGAACTAAAACGCGACACGCCAAAAATTTCAGGAGACTGGCAACAGCATATTTTAACTAACGATTGCGAATCTTTAGTGAAAAAGCTGTGTCCCGAGGTTGAAAAAACCCTGCAGTGGTTGCTAAAATACGCTCCATCAAAGATGACCGGAACAGGTTCATGTTGTTTTGTAGAATTTGCTACGCAAGTTCAAGCACAAGATGTACTTGCTAATCTCCCCCATACTTGGCAGGGGTTTATCGCATCAAGCGTTAATACTTCTCCCGCTCATACGGAGTTAGCCGCCATATTTGATTGAAGTAACGTACAAGTAGTCATAAGTTAACACGCAGTGGTTTAATTATTGCCTGTTAGTCCAAAAATTCAGTGCCTGAGGAACCCTACCGTGCCTGACATGAAGCTCTTCGCTGGTAACGCAACACCTGAGTTAGCTCAAAAAGTTGCAAAACGTTTATATATTGAATTAGGCGATGCTGTTGTTGGCCGTTTTAGCGACGGTGAGATCAGTGTTCAAATTAATGAGAATGTTCGTGGATCGGATGTTTTCATCTTACAATCAACCTGTGCCCCTACAAACGATAACCTTATGGAACTTATCGTTATGGTTGATGCTCTACGTCGTGCATCTGCCGGTCGTATTACTGCCGTTATTCCTTATTTTGGTTATGCTCGTCAAGATCGTCGTGTACGTTCTGCCCGTGTACCCATTACCGCTAAAGTCGTTGCCGATTTCTTATCTAGTGTAGGTGTTGACCGCGTTCTTACGGTTGATTTACACGCTGAGCAAATCCAAGGCTTCTTTGATGTACCTGTAGATAACGTATTTGGTAGCCCTGTTTTACTTGAAGATATGAAAGCACGTCATTTTGACGACGTTGTTGTTGTATCTCCAGATATTGGTGGCGTTGTACGTGCGCGTGCTATTGCAAAACTACTAAACGATACCGATTTAGCTATTATTGATAAACGTCGCCCACAGGCAAACGTTTCTCAAGTGATGCATATTATTGGTGATGTTGAAGGTCGTGATTGTATTATCGTTGATGATATGATTGATACCGGCGGTACATTATGTAAAGCAGCTGAAGCACTTAAAGAGCACGGTGCTAAGCGCGTATTTGCATATGCTACTCACCCTATTCTTTCGGGAAAAGCGGCTGAAAACTTGCGCAATTCAGTGATTGACGAAGTTATTGTAACTGACTCTATTCCACTGTCTGCAGAACTTAAAGCACTTAATATTGTTAAAGTACTTACACTTGCCGACATGCTTGCAGAAACTATTCGTCGTATTAGTAACGAAGAGTCTATCTCAGCAATGTTTGAGCATTAATTAAAGATCTACTTTAGCGAAGCTAAGTAACTTTAATTTAAAAAAGCGCCTTTTGGCGCTTTTTTCGTAACTGTTATATATTTTGCTGGGGGGCGATGTTATGATAGCGCGCCTTTTGGCTAGGGACCTTGGTCGCAAAGGCCCTATACTTTTAATTATTGGAAACTATTATGTCAAACAAAACTTATGTATATAACGCAGAACTTCGCGAGCAAACTGGTACTGGTGCGAGCCGCCGCCTACGTCGCGAAAACAAAGTGCCTGCTATCGTTTACGGCGCAAACAAAGAAGCTACTTCAATCACTTTAGAACATAAAGATGTGATTAAAGCTCAAGAAAGCGAAGGTTTTTACACGCAAATTCTTACACTTAACATTGGCGGCGAGTCTGTTGAAACTATCCTAAAAGATATTCAACGTCATCCTTTCAAGCCTAAAGTTACACACCTTGATTTCCAACGTATCGATGCAAACCAAAAGCTACATACTATTGTTCCAATCCACTTTGTTGGTGAAGACGTTGTAGAAAAACTTGGTACAACTGTTGTTCGTCAGTTAACTGAAATCGAAATTTCTTGTTTCCCTAAAGCAATCCCTGATTTCGTAACAGTAGATGTTTCAAAATTAGTTGCAGGCGATTCTCTACATATTTCTGATGTTGCATTACCAGCTGGCGTTTCATCAATAGATTTAGCAAAAGGTCCTGGTCACGATCAGTCTATCCTAATTGTTAAAGCTAACAAATCAGCTCCAACTGAAGATGAAGCTGAAGACGCTGCAGAATAATATTTAAGGCTTAACACCTTGAATTCTATTCAAATGCTTGTGGGCCTGGCTAATCCAGGCCCCGAATACGCAAACACACGCCACAATGCAGGTGCTTGGTTCATTGAGCAACTCGCTGCACGCTATAACTGCACTCTAAAACACGATCCTAAATATCACGGCCTTACAGGTAAAGTGATTATTCAAGATCAAGAATTCAAATTATTGATCCCCACTACTTATATGAACTTAAGTGGTAAAGCGGTCGGTAGTTTAGCTAATTTTTTCAAAATTCCTGTGGAAAGCATTTTAGTTGCCCACGATGAATTAGACTTAGAACCTGGCGTTGCCAAATTAAAGAAAGGCGGCGGACACGGCGGTCATAATGGCTTAAAAGACATTATTGCAAAAATGGCAAATCAAAAAGACTTTATGCGCTTGCGCATTGGTGTAGGTCATCCGGGGCATCGTGAAATGGTAACTGGTTGGGTGCTAGGAAAAGCGGCCAAAGCAGACCAAGAAAAAATGGATGCTGCCATTGATGAAGCGGTACGCTGCATGGAAATACTTGCAAAAGATGGTGTGTTAAAAGCACAAAACAGACTACATTCGTTTAAACCCTAGTAACTTGGGTACAAGTTCGCCGTTTAAACGAATCTAAACAAGGTATCTTACTATGGGTTTTAAATGTGGCATTGTTGGCTTGCCTAATGTGGGTAAATCGACACTTTTTAATGCATTAACAAAAGCGGGTATTGAAGCCGCTAACTTTCCTTTTTGTACCATTGAGCCTAATACAGGTGTGGTACCAGTGCCTGATCCTCGCCTAGACGCACTTGCTAAAATTGTAAACCCACAGCGCATTCTTACAACAAGTATGGAGTTTGTAGATATTGCCGGTTTAGTAAAAGGCGCATCTAAAGGTGAAGGTCTTGGTAACCAGTTTTTAGCTAATATTCGTGAAACTGACGCCATTGGCCACGTAGTTCGCTGTTTTAATGATGATAATATTATTCACGTAGCTGGCACTATTGACCCTGCTGATGATATTGACGTTATAAACACTGAATTAGTGCTTGCCGATATGGACAGCGCTGAAAAAGCATCGTTCCGTAATGCTAAAAAAGCTAAAGGTGGCGATAAAGACGCAAAAGAGCAAAATGCAGTACTTGAAAAAGTAAAAGTACACCTTGATGAAGGCTTAACATTACGTTCTTTAGAGTTAACTAAAGAAGAAAAAGCAGCTATCAGCTCTATTAACTTTTTAACTATCAAACCAACAATGTATATTGCTAACGTTGCTGAAGATGGTTTTGAAAACAACCCATACCTTGATGTTGTACGCGCTATTGCCGCAGCAGAAGATGCGATTGTTGTTCCTGTATGTGCTGCTATTGAATCTGAGCTTTCTGAGCTAGATGAAGAAGACAAGCTTGAGTTTATGGCTGATCTTGGTTTAGAAGAGCCAGGCCTTAACCTTGTTATTCGTGGTGGCTATGAATTACTGCAATTACAAACCTACTTTACAGCAGGCGTAAAAGAAGTACGCGCATGGACTATTCCTGTAGGTGCAACTGCGCCACAAGCAGCAGGTAAAATTCATACCGACTTTGAGCGTGGCTTTATTCGCGCACAAACGATTGCTTTTGACGACTTTATTGCCTTTAAGGGTGAGAGCGGCGCAAAAGAAGCAGGTAAAATGCGCCAAGAAGGTAAAGAGTACATTGTAAAAGACGGCGATGTAATGAACTTCTTGTTCAACGTATAAATATACATTACCCAAATTTAGTGTGGTGATGATTTTAAAGGCTCGTTTTTACGAGCCTTTTTTATTTCTTTAATACCTGCTGTGGTTTTTTAACGTCTGTATTTGTTTAGCAAAATTGAAGAACTGCGAATAAGTTTAAGTTTAGTGTTTTTAATGCAGCTAAAAAAACAGCATTTATGCTAAATTTTAGCCGCTTAGCTTACTTTTCCTGCAAACAAACCAAGTTAAGTGTTTTTTTGCAAAAAAGGTGTTGACGAATTTGGGTCATATCAGCATAATACGCCCCGCACTCAGCGATGAAGTGCTAACGAAAAAATATGGCTAAGTAGCTCAGCTGGTTAGAGCACATCACTCATAATGATGGGGTCACAGGTTCAAATCCCGTCTTAGCCACCATTATTTTTTTGTTACTCAATGAAGAGTTTAAAATAACTACCTAGTGTTTAATTACACAAAGTAATGCGGGAGTGGCGGAATTGGTAGACGCGCTGGATTTAGGTTCCAGTATCTTAGGATGTGAGAGTTCAAGTCTCTCCTTCCGCACCATTCTTGATAAGAATTAAAACTATCAATTGTTTTTGTTGGGATATCGCCAAGCGGTAAGGCACCAGGTTTTGATCCTGGCATTCCCAGGTTCAAATCCTGGTATCCCAGCCAACAATGGCTAAGTAGCTCAGCTGGTTAGAGCACATCACTCATAATGATGGGGTCACAGGTTCAAATCCCGTCTTAGCCACCATTTCTTCTTTTAGAAATGGCTCTGCAAGAGTTAAATTGCAGCTCAATGAAGAGTTTAAAATAACTACCTAGTGTTTAATAACACAAAGTAATGCGGGAGTGGCGGAATTGGTAGACGCGCTGGATTTAGGTTCCAGTAACTTCGGTTGTGAGAGTTCAAGTCTCTCTTTCCGCACCATTTCTTGATAAGAAATAAAACTATCAACTATTCTTTGTTGGGATATCGCCAAGCGGTAAGGCACCAGGTTTTGATCCTGGCATTCCCAGGTTCAAATCCTGGTATCCCAGCCAACTTCTTCTACCAAGGAAAGTTGTTTAAAGAATAGCTCAGCTAAGAGCTTAAAATTGCAAACTGTGTTTTATTACACAAACGATGCGGGAGTGGCGGAATTGGTAGACGCGCTGGATTTAGGTTCCAGTAACTTCGGTTGTGAGAGTTCAAGTCTCTCTTTCCGCACCATTTCTTGATAAGAAATAAAACTATCAACTATTCTTTGTTGGGATATCGCCAAGCGGTAAGGCACCAGGTTTTGATCCTGGCATTCCCAGGTTCAAATCCTGGTATCCCAGCCAACTTCTTCTACCAAGGAAAGTTGTTTAAAGAATAGCTCTAGCTTAGAGTTTAAATTAGCAAATTAGTGATGCGGGAGTGGCGGAATTGGTAGACGCGCTGGATTTAGGTTCCAGTATCTTAGGATGTGAGAGTTCAAGTCTCTCCTTCCGCACCATTCTTGATAAGAATTAAAACTATCAATTGTTTTTGTTGGGATATCGCCAAGCGGTAAGGCACCAGGTTTTGATCCTGGCATTCCCAGGTTCAAATCCTGGTATCCCAGCCAATTTGTTTATACTTCCTACTTAAATTACTCTTCCTTTTTGTATTACTCATAACTACTCATAACTACTCATAACTACTCATTTTAAATCTATTTATTTTAAACTTCTGTATTTTTAATCTATCTATAAAATCTTATTTTAATAACTGTATTTAAATAGCCGTGTTTTAGTGGCTGTATTTTATTAACACCCCCTCTGCCGCCGCACTTTTACTCAATAAACAAACATAAAAAAAGACCCATAAATGAGCCTTTTCAATAGTTCGCAAATGTTATAGCAATTAGTATTAATTTAACTCGCCGCTAATAGCGTATTTTAAAACCCAGTTTTTTACCGGTCCGGTATTGTTAGCTATTTTTAAAAATTGGCTACGCGCCCATTTTAATGGCGCAATTTGATTAGAAAAGCCAAAGTAGCAGGCATCCATCATACTCATCATTAATAAGTTTGCTTTGCGGCGCGATTTTTCATACTCATTTAATTTTAATGGGCAACCTATGTCATCAGCACTTAATAGCACCTGTGCAAGCGCTACAACGTCTTGAAAGCCTAAATTTACGCCCTGCCCGGCTAATGGGTTAATAGTATGTGCAGCGTCACCTACAAGCACTAGTCGCCCTTGCGAATATTTGTTTGCGTGCTGGCGAGCCAGTGGAAACACCGCGTGCTTTAACACGGTAAAATCACCGGCAAGCTCAGGAAATTTTTTAACAATATGTGTTTTAAGTTGCAGCGGGTTTAAACCTTTAAAGCTTTGCAATGTATTGGCATCGTCATACCAAATTAAATTAGCGTAAGGAGCCTGCATAGGTAAAAAGGCCAAAGGGCCGGTGGGAGTAAATTGCTGCCACGTTTTTACTTGTTGCGGCGCATCAAGTTTTATAAGTACGCCCATGCAGTGCTGCTGATACTGCCAACCGGTTATACCTATGTTGGCTTTAGCGCGTAATTGCGATTGCCCGCCATCGGCTGCAATAACTAAATCAGCGGTATACGTTTGCTCACCATACACTAGCGTAATTGCATCTGAGGTTTGCTCAATACTCGTAATAGGCGCTGCTTGCTCAATAACTTCAATGTTGTATTGCTCAAATTGCTGCCATAAACTGGCTTGAATTAGGTTATTTTCAATTAAGTGGCCTAAATGCGTGGTGTTTATATCGGCGCAATCAAATAATAAATTATCGCCACCGCGCTCAAATGCTTCTAATTGTTGATACGGTGCTAACCTGCTTTGTTTTAAAAGTGGCATTGCGCCCAATTCGTCTAGTAGCTTTTCTGAAAAACGATTTATTGCCGATACGCGAATATCAACCTGATCACTGCTTAAAACTTGCTGTGGATTTATTAGTTTTTTTTCTATTATGCGCACTGCTTTACCTTGCTGAGCAAGTTTAATTGCCATAGCAGCACCCACCATGCCAGCACCCACAACAATTACTTTATTTTTTGTCATGTTCTCATCTTTTTAATTTCTTAAAACTATTTTAATTGTATCGTAATTAGCTTGTTATGTGCCAAAGGATACGCTCAACTGTGGATAAAACTAAAGCTGCATTGATTTGAAATCACAAACATGAAAACTATACTTGGATTTACGTGTGTATCCAGCTAAAATACGCGTCCTTTAAGTGGGTATAGCGCAGTAATGCATTTCACTTAATCCTGTTTCTAGCACATTTTTGTGCCACTATCGAATTGAACACGAGGCAATATTTCAATGAGCAAAAAGCTGCATATTAAAACCTGGGGTTGTCAGATGAACGAATATGACTCTCAGAAAATGGCTGAACTTTTAGATGCCACCAATGGCTACCAGCTAACTGATGATGCAACAGATGCCGACGTAATTTTACTTAACACCTGTTCAATTCGTGAAAAAGCACAAGAAAAAGTGTTCCACCAGTTAGGTCGTTGGAAGTTGTTAAAAGACGACAAGCCAGACTTAATTATTGGCGTAGGTGGTTGTGTTGCCTCACAAGAAGGTGACTCTATTCGCCAGCGTGCGCCATTTGTAGACGTTATTTTTGGCCCGCAAACGCTGCACCGTTTACCAGAAATGATTAAACAAGTGCAAGGCGATAAAGGCTCATCGGTTGTTGATATTTCATTCCCAGAGATTGAAAAATTTGACCGTTTACCAGAGCCAAAAGCCGATGGCCCATCTGCGTTTGTATCTATTATGGAAGGCTGCTCTAAGTACTGTACTTTTTGTGTTGTACCATACACTCGCGGCGAAGAAGTTAGCCGCCCAGTAGATGACGTACTATTAGAAATTGCCCAGCTTGCTGAGCAAAACGTACGTGAAGTAAACCTACTTGGCCAAAACGTAAACGCGTACCGCGGCGACACACACGATGGCGAAATTTGTTATTTTTCGGATTTAATTCGTCTTATTGCTGCCATTGATGGTATTGACCGTATTCGTTACACCACATCGCATCCAGTAGAGTTTACCCAAGATATAGTTGACGTATACGCCGATGTACCAGAGCTTGTAGATCATTTACATCTACCAGTACAAAGTGGTTCAGACCGTATTTTAAACCTAATGAAACGCGGCCATACGGCAATTGAATATAAGTCGACAATTCGTAAGTTACGCAAAATTCGTCCTAACTTAAGCATGTCATCAGATTTTATTATTGGTTTTCCGGGTGAAACCCAAGATGACTTTGAAGCAACCATGAAGCTAATTAGCGACGTTGGTTTTGATATGAGCTTTAGCTTTATTTACAGTGCACGCCCAGGTACACCAGCGGCCGACTTGCCAGATGACGTAACCGAGCAAGAGAAAAAAGAGCGTTTATACTTACTGCAAAATCGTATTACACAAATGGCGCAACAAATTAGCCGTCAAATGTTCGATACAGAGCAGCGTATACTCGTTGAAGGTCCTTCTAAAAAGAACCCAATGGAATTACGTGGCCGTACCGAAAACAACCGTGTAGTTAACTTTGTTGGCCCACATACAGTGATCGGTCAGTTTGTTGACGTACGTATTACCGAGGCACTACCAAATTCTTTACGTGGTGACTTAATTCGTACAGAATCAGAAATGAACTTACGTCGTGAAATCGCTCCTTCAGCTATTTTAACCAAAGCTGCAAGCCTTGAGCCTAAACCTGACACTATAAACGAAATTGGCGTTGCTACTTTCGTCCCTTAGTGGAAATTTTAGCGCCAGTTAACACTGGCGCCATGCTATAGGAAGTAATTTTGAGTAATCAGTTAAAAACATTAGAGATTTATTTAGAACCTGCCGATAACAAACGCCTTTCTTCTTTATGTGGCCCGTTTGACGAAAACATCAAACAAATTGAACGCCGACTCGGTGTTGAAATTATCCACCGCGATAACTTTTTTAAAGTCACAGGCAAAACTTACAGTAGCGCCAGCGCTGTAGAAATTTTAAAAAACCTTTATATTGATACTCAACCTGTGCGCGGCGAAATTGGCGAAATAGAACCTGACAACGTGCACTTAGCCATTACCGAATCAAACGCCCTTGAACAAGACGCCACAACCAGCACTTACACCAAAGAAATGGTGATTAAAACGCGCCGTGGTGTTATAAAGCCGCGTAACGAAAACCAAGGTATATACGTTTCTAATATTTTGCATCACGATATTACCTTTGGCATTGGCCCTGCTGGTACAGGCAAAACATACTTAGCTGTGGCAACTGCAGTTGATGCCCTAGAGCGCCAAGAAATTCGCCGTATATTGCTTACCCGCCCAGCGGTAGAAGCAGGTGAAAAGCTCGGTTTTTTACCGGGCGATTTAAGCCAAAAGGTCGACCCATACTTGCGCCCGCTTTACGATGCGCTATTTGAAATGCTTGGCTTTGAAAAAGTAGAAAAACTAATCGAAAAAAACGTTATTGAAATTGCCCCACTTGCTTATATGCGTGGGCGTACGCTTAATGATGCCTTTATTATTTTAGATGAAAGCCAAAATACCACCGCAGAGCAAATGAAAATGTTTTTAACCCGTATTGGGTTTAACTCAAAAGCGGTTATTACTGGCGACATAACGCAAGTAGATTTACCACGTGGTGTGCGCTCAGGCTTACGCCATGCAATGGAAGTACTCGATGGCGTAGACGAAATAAGCTTTAACCACTTTAAAGCCCAAGACATAGTTCGCCACCCTGTGGTTGCGCGTATTGTTGAAGCCTACGAGCGCAACGATGAAAGCGAGCGACTTATGCGCCTAGAAAAGCAAAAAGCCCGAGAGCAACTTGCCGCTCAACAACCGCCTGCTACTAAAGAGTAATACCGTGAACACTGAACTTGATTTACAAATAGCCTGTGAGTTTGACAACTTACCAAGCGAGGCACAATTTGCGCTTTGGGCCGACAAAGCCCTTAGCCAATACCGCGACGAATCTGAACTCACTATTGTAATTAGTGACGAAGCGCAGTCGCAACAACTCAACAACGACTACCGTGGTAAAAACAAGCCTACCAATGTACTGTCGTTTGAGTTTGAAGCACCACCGGGAATAGATATTCCTTTAGTAGGTGATTTAGTTATTTGCCCAGCTATTGTATTGGCTGAAGCAATTGAGCAAGAAAAGTCATTTCATGACCACTTTGCTCATATGGTTATTCATGGATGCTTGCATTTGCTTGGATTTGACCATATAAAGAGTGAAGATGCTTTTGAGATGGAAAGTATAGAAAAGCAATTACTTGCTGAGCTAAACATAGCAGACCCATATCGGGACGAAATCTAAATAAACGGAGTAATCAGATATAATGAGCGACGGTAACTCGCATTCTAGCCAGGGTTCTTCTGGAAAAAGCTGGCTGGGCCGAATAGCCCAAAAGTTTCAAGGGGAACCCCAGAACAGAGAAGAGCTGGTTGAAGTAATTGCCGATGCGCAAGAGCGGGATGTAATCGATCCAGAAACCAAAGAGATGATTGAAGGTGTGCTTGGCGTGTCTAAGCTTAAAGTGCGAGACATTATGGTGCCGCGCTCACAAATGATCACCCTTGAGATCGACAGCCCGCTTGAAGAGCTCATACCTATGATGGTTCACTCTACGCACTCACGCTTTCCGGTGGTGTGTGAGGACAAAGACCATGTAGAAGGGATTTTACTCGCTAAAGATTTATTACCCCTAATCTTAAACAAAGACGACTTACTGCCCTCACTGCGCGATTATTTACGCCCAGCAATGGTAGTACCCGAAAGTAAACGTGTCGATACCCTGCTTAACGAATTTCGTCAGCAACGCTACCATATGGCTATTGTTATTGATGAATACGGCGGTGTATCGGGCTTAGTCACTATTGAAGATATTCTTGAAATAATCGTGGGCGAAATAGAAGACGAACACGACGAAGAAGAAGAGCAACAAGATATTCGCCAACTTGCTAAGCATGTTTACGTAGTACAAGCGCTAACCCCTGTTGATGACTTTAACGAGCATTTTAAAACAGGTTACAGCACAGATGACGCCGATACTATTGGTGGCACTGTATTACATGCCTTTGGCCACATGCCAAGCCGTGGCGAAACCATTGATATAGAAGGTTACCAATTTAAAGTAACCAACTCTGACAATCGTCGTATTTTGCAACTGCAAGTCACCGTTCCTAAGGTTGATGATAACTACAGTGAAGATTCTGCTAACTAAGTTCACCTTATTAGCAAAAGATAAAAAAGCATGGCTCGCATTAATTGCGGGCCTTATTTTAACTTTTGCCTATGCCCCCTTTGAAATTTGGCCCATTGCATTTTTTAGCCTTGCTGCCATCATTTTTTGTATTAATCCAAAAAACACCGGTAAAAAACACGCAAAAACAGCCGCTAAATATGGCTTTATATTTGGTTTAGGTTGGTTTGGTGCTGGTATTAGCTGGGTACATGTATCTATAGCCACTTTTGGCGGCATGCCATTAATCGCTTCTTTAGCGCTTATGGCCTTATTGTGTTCATACTTAGCGTTATTTCCTGCACTTGCCTTTTGGGCAACAACTCGCTTTGCCAGCGGCCCTAAAAGTTATGGCGCATTATTAATTGTAAGTTTTGCCATAAGCGAATACTTACGCGCACACTTACTAACAGGCTTTCCATGGTTAAGTTTTGGTTATACGCAAACCGACAGCCCACTTAGACTGCTTGCCCCTTATATTGGCGAATTTGGTTTAACCTTAGTATGTATTGCCATTGGTTTTGCATTGTATCGCCTAAGCCAAAAAGATTTTAAAACACTGGCCATAACCAGCAGTGCTTTAGCACTACTTTTTGCTGGTGCATACACCACAGGTACAGCACAGTACTCTGGCAAAAGCATGTCGACATTACTTGTACAAGGTAATATAAAACAAAATCTGCGCTTTGATCCCAGCCAGTTTTGGACCACCATGAGTAAATACCAAGACCTAACCCGCACACACTGGGACGCCGACTTAATAGTATGGCCCGAAGCCGCAGTACCCGAAATAGAAGCGCTTGCCGACTCATACCTAGCAGGCTTAGACAGCGCCGCTTCATTTAATAAAACCGCGCTAATTACCGGTGTTGTTGACTACCAACTCGACACTAAAACTATTTTTAATACCCTTATAGTAGTAGGTAATAAAAATAAAGATGATGAACACGGCCACTACCGCTACCTAGATAAAAACCGCTATCAAAAACACCAATTACTCCCTATTGGCGAATTTGTACCATTTGAAGATTTACTGCGCCCTATTGCACCGTTGTTTGATTTACCTATGTCGTCGTTTACCCGTGGCGACAAAGTACAAAACAACCTACGTGCTAACGGCTTTAATATACTACCCGCTATATGCTACGAAATAGTATTTGCCGACCTAGTGCGTGGTAATTATCAGCACAGCTCAGATTTACTCTTTACCGTAAGTAACGATGCTTGGTTTGGCGACTCAATTGGCCCCCACCAGCATATGCAAATAGCTCGCATGCGCGCTCTAGAGCTACAGCGGCCACTAATACGTGTTACTAACAACGGCGTAAGCGGCGTATACGACCCAATAAGCCACACGCAACAAAGCATGCCACAGTTTGAAGCCACCACCATGAAAGCCGACGTTAAGTTAATACAAGGCGACAGCGTGTACAGCCAATACGGCAATATGTTTGTATGGGGGTTTGTGTTGTTGCTAGGTGTTGGCGGGTTTGGGATTAGGTTTAAGAGATAAATAAAAATTCTAAACTTAGAGAATTAGCAATAGATTAAGCCCAGCGCAGTCTCTGGGCTTAACAATTAACTTTTCTGGTTAATTATTGCTCTACATCGCTCAAGCTAAGCAATTGACGCCTATTGCGTAATGTGAGTATTTTAATTTCATGTTCAACTTTATAAATAATTCGATAGCTACCAAATATTAATTCACGATATCTTGAGCCTAATAATTCTGGCACTTCCCGACCTAGTTCAGGTTGAGTACCAAGTAAATCTGTTCGATCAAAAATATCATTAACCCATTTGTCAGCCGCCGATGGTTTATCAAAAGCAATAAATTTAGCCATAGTGACTAATTTTTCTAATGCTAAAGGCGACCAAACTACTTTCAATCTTTAATACTCTTTAAAACTTGCGCACGAGCATCTGAGTTTGAAATACCCAACCCCATAGAGAGTTGATCTTCAGCTTTTTGTATTTCCTCTAATAACTCTATTTTTTCCTGCATAGATTCATATTCAGCAACATCTAAAACCACAGCAACGCCTTTACCCCTTTGAGTTATTACAATTGGCCTTCTGGTTTCATTAACTTGGCGTATAAATGATGCAGCTCCAGCTCTAAAATCTGAAAGCGGCTGAATATCTTGATCTAAATGAAGCCTACTCATGATCGTACCTTTAGTTGTACTTTATATGGTACAAACTATAGTTAAAATAAATGTTAAATACAATACTTTATACTTAAGCTCAATAACAATATCGAGCGAAGTATATAAATCCAATTATACTAACTCTAAGGTAAACAAGCTTATTAAGTATCAAAATGATGCTAAATAAGCTTATATGACACCTTCTTTAGCGACTTATGTTTTGTGAATGTTGTTAAAAACTAAAGCATGGATGTTCTGTGTAGCAAAGCATATCTAAACACTCTGAGATGAATAGAGTATTATTATGTTGTGGTCAACTAATTCCGGACAGTGAATTAAGTTTTTCCTCTGCTACAGCAGGGGCAACCATTTGATTATGGCTATGTGGCCTGTGCCAGTTATAATAATTCATCAAATAATTGCTAATATCTTTTTCAGCTTCTTGATAATTACTATAGCCCAATGAGGGAACCCATTCTGTTTTTAAACTTCTAAATAGGCGCTCCATTGGCGCATTATCCCAGCAATTTCCTCGGCGACTCATACTTTGTTTTATTCGGTAACGCCACAACCTTTGTTGAAACCTTTTTGCGCTGTACTGACTGCCTTGATCTGAATGAAACATCAGCCCAGGTGGCTTGCCCCGTTGCTCGTATGCTCTATCTAATGCTTTAATAACTAAGTCAGTATCAGGTTTATCAGACATTGCCCAGCCAACCACACGACGAGCAAATAAGTCGATAATAACAGCCAAATAAGACCATTTTTTACCCGTCCAAAGTAGAGTAAGAGGCAGAACGTAGTCGAACTATTTTTCTGCCTCTCCTCTCCGAACCGTACGTGCACCTTTCAGCGCATACAGCTCTCCGCTTAATTGTGGCTTACAGCCATTACAACATCGCTGTAGCGAGATGTGACAGTATTTCTCATTTCATCTCTAAGATAAGGGTTTGATTCAGGTAATCGCCAACGGAAGGGCAACTTAGGACTGCTCACCAGTCGATATAGTGAAGCGCTACATAAATTACCTCGATTGCTTTTACCAAATAATACCCAAGTCTTGGCCTGATTTGGCGTCGGTCGTTTTATCCACTTCATCATTAATGACTTAACGGAGCAACGATATTTCCGCGCTAGCCATTTTGCTAATTTCCAGAAAACTATACGATCAATTTTACTGTAAACTTTAGCGGTATAATCAGTATGACGATAAAATTGCGCCCAGCCTTTAAGCTTGCGGCTGAGTTGTTCAACTTTGTCTATCTTGCTACAACTGTGATCACTGGATAAAGCTTGGCTCAAGGAATGAGAAAATGCTTTAGCCTTACCATGTGGAATACCAGACACCACACGCATATTCCCTTTAGGACCACGTTTCCTTATGATCCTATGACCAAGGAAGATAAATCCATCATTCACATGCGTAATATGGGTTTTCTCCATGTTAAGTGTGAGTTTAAGTTTACCTTCAAGAAAATTTCGACACTGATCACGA
Organism: Pseudoalteromonas sp. JB197; assembly: GCF_002332205.1. Lineage (NCBI taxonomy): Bacteria > Pseudomonadati > Pseudomonadota > Gammaproteobacteria > Alteromonadales > Pseudoalteromonadaceae > Pseudoalteromonas > Pseudoalteromonas sp. JB197. The sequence continues at coordinate 780,593 of NZ_NRGZ01000001.1, read as the reverse complement.
ATGGCTTCTGCTTGTTGTTTGTTACCTTTGACAATCACAAGAAAGTCATCGGCATAACGACAATAAGCAACCCCAGGTTTCCATTGTCTATTTTCCTCTAGTGCAATGGTACGCTTATCTTGGATTGTACGATTCCAGTACCAGCGATCTTTACGTGCTTTCTTGCTCAAGTAGCATTTATCCAAATACTGATCAAATTCGTTGAGCATGATATTTGACAATAATGGAGAAATGACACCACCTTGTGGTACGCCTTCGCTTGTTGCACAGAATAGATTACGTTCAATATGTCCTGCTTTGATGAACCGCCAGAGCAATTCATTAAATCGTCGACAATTGATACGCTTACGCACACATGTCATCAGTAATTGATGGTGGACTGTATCAAAATAACTTGATAAATCCCCTTCAATTACCCAGCGCCCACGTGGTTCACTTGAGCCTGTCATTTGTAACTTAACAGTTCTAATGGCGTGATGGACACTGCGTTCAGGTCTAAAACCATAGGATAGTGAATGAAAATCATTTTCCCATATCGGCTCCATTGCCATGAGCATGGCACGTTGCACTATTCTGTCTCTTAAGGTGGGTATGCCTAAAGGGCGTTGCTTTCCATTCGCTTTAGGAATATAAATTCGTCTGGCAGGCATTGGTTGATAATTACCCGAGAGTAAATCATTTCTGATCCCATCTAAGTAATCAGTCAGCTTATCCTGTAAGTGAATTTTAGTTATTCCATCAACGCCAGGTGTTTTGGCACCTTTTGAAGAAAGCGTTACTTCAGCCGCTTGGCAAAGCCATTGTGGGTGACTGATAAGGCGCAGTAATCGATTAACGCGACGCGCTTTATCGGTTGCTGTCCATGTTGCTAATTTACGTTGCAGTTCGCTGATTATCAAAGGTCTTCACCTCATTAAGGTCAGGTAATTTGCTTGCGCAAATCAATTAAACTGCGCCCCTTCGCCATGTAATGGGCTTTCCCCATCTCAGACTACTACGAACGCTCCGCCAGCTTGTTTGTCATCGGGGTCGTGCTCCCTTAGCATTCAAACAAACCTTCCCCGGTTTACCTATCTGAACTCGAACATATTGGGGTGGATGCCGATCGCAGTCTTTAACCTTATCGTGCTGTAAGGTAATAATACTTAAACGCTGAATTGTGATTTAGCGTTTATCCATTGATAAATACCTACGTGTGATTTATCAAGTCGGCAATAATACTCATACATTTAGTATTATTGCAGCATCATATTGCCTGTTAATTCGTGTAGGCAATGGCGACGTTTCAGCCCATAGATGCGGGTTAATCGGTTCATGTACTTCATCCGTCCAATACTTAGTCTAGAAGAGCATCTTGGCGTAACGAATTCGCCTCACTCCCCGTTGTCAGCGAGTTCCATCACCTTATCAGCATACGATAAGTCACTGCCGCTCAGACTCAACTATCTGCACAACCAGATAGTGCCATAAACAATTTGGCTCCTACCGTATTGCTCATGTATTTCAGATAGACTCGTGGTTCATTAAAGCATTCCTTGTTAGTGCTGAACTCCGGGCACACTATACGTAATATCCCCACACCAAACTTGGTTTGGGCTATTTACTTCAAATTCACGATTAAGTCTGTTTGGAATGTCTGGTCGCTCTACCGTCGCTAATTTATATGAATGAGGCCCAGGTTGTTTACAGACCAATCCCATGTCACGCATTATACGGCGTACCTTAAAGACGCCTACAGGTAAATCAGCGTCTTTTAGCATTGCTACCAACATGCGGCTACCGGCAGCTCCACGACTGAGTGAAAATAACTCACTAATCGTTGACCTAAGTCGCACCTCTTCAAGTTTAATTGATGTCACACGCTGCTTAAAATCGTAATAACTAGAACGCGGAACATTAAATACGCTACAGACCATTTCCACTGACTCATGCTCACTTAATTGGTCTATCAACGAATATTGTTCATCTCGTCTGACATTAAGAGAGCGGTAGCCTTTTTTAAAATTGTTTTTTCTCTTTCAAGCCGATTAACTTTAGCTTCAAGCTCCTGAATTCTAAGCTGCTCAGGAGTAAGCGCTTTAGAGTTTGGTGTTGTGCCACCACGCTCTTCTTGTAATTGCTTAACCCAACGACGAAGAGCTGTTTCACCGACCTCTAGTGAACGAGCAGCTTCTGGAAATGAGTATCCATCATCAAGGACTAATTTTGCTGAATTAAATTTAAACTCTTGAGAAAAAGAGCGACGTTGTTTTGTCATAGAACACCTCTGTTTGAGTGGTAATAATACCACCTAAATTAGTGTCCGGTTTCATTGAATCACAACATTAATTCCCTTGTTCGGTTTCGCTCCGCTCTTGCGTAACTCCTCTATATAAAATACGTTATTTAATTTGTGGGCTTTGAAAAAAGGCTGCACTAGGCAGCCTTTAATTTAAATGATTTTTTAACCCGTCTTATTATTTGGCTGCTTAACTATTTAACTAACTATTTAACTAATCTATTTAACGGTAAGCGGTGCGTTATTAATCGCTGATAATGGCAGGTTTACATCGAATAATTGGCCACGAACTTGGGCAACCCCCATAGCCTTTAAGCGTGCTGTGTGCATAGTTAAATACGCATTAGCTGATGCTTCATCTTGAAATAGGTAAATACCACCAGCAAGTTGACCTTGTTGGTTTTCGGTCCAAATTTTCCAAATAATACCGGGTTCATGGTTAATTTATTCGGCTAAATCTTTTAATGCTGCTGACATTTGCTCCCCAAACGGGCCTGCAAAATCAAAGTCTACCTGTAATAATTTTTTCACTATAAGCTCTCTTTTAACTAAAGCGCGGTATCACGCTTTTAATAATACTCTAATAAATTAGTTAGCTACCAAGCACACGCAAAGTAGCTAACAGGCTGCGTGACTTAGCAGCTTAATTTATTGCAATTAGCGACCAAATTCACTCGGTGGTGCTGGCACTACCAATGGTTTTTTCGGATTTGCTTTAAGCTCTTTTAATAACTCTTTTACAGCGCGTTCAATCGACGGATCTTGTCCGGCTTGAATAAGCTCTGGGCGATCAATCACTTCTATGTCTGGGCTTACGCCTTCATTTTCAATGATCCAGTTACCTTCGTTATCTAAAATTCTAAAAGTAGCGGCAATAACTGAGCCACCATCTACAAGCCCAGGGTTGCCCGAAATACCAATTAAACCGCCCCAGGTACGCGTACCAATTAATTTGCCTAAACCTGCTTGGCGAAAGTAATACGGTAGTGCGTCGCCGCCTGAACTAGAGTAGCCATTGATCAGCATAGCTTTAGGGCCATCGTGTGCAAACTGCGGGGTTTTAGTTGGCTCTACACCACGGCGTTTCCAGTAGTTAAGCGGTTTACGCGCTAACCAAGTGATCATATGTTCAGGTATAAAACCGCCGCCATTGTAACGATCGTCTATGATCATCGCTTCTTTATTAGTTTGCGGTAAAAAGTTTTTAAATAACGAACGGTTACCTTCGTAATGGGTGTTAGGTAAATGCACGTAGCCAATACGCCCATCTGAAAGCTTATTAACATACTCAGCGCGCGATTGTGCCCACTGTAAGTAACGCAATCCAGTTTCGCTGGCAATAGGCGTTACCATTACTTTCCAGCTATTTTTTAGGCTTGGTGATTTACTGAGTAGTAATTCAACCGATTTACCTTGGGTGTTTTCTAGTAGTTCGTAAAAGTTGACTACGCTTTTTACTGAGCGGCCATTTACTGCAATTATGTAATCGCCTACATTGGCGTTAATGCCGGTTTCGTTTAGCGGTGAGCGAAAGTTTTCGTGCCAGTTTTCGCCTTTAAAAATAGTCTCTATTTTTACAAAGCCTGATTTATGCGCGCTAATTTCAGCGCCCAATAAGCCATGCTGTAAACGAGGAGATGTTGGCATATCGCCCGAGTTAACATAAATATGCCCTGAGTTTATTTCGCCTGCTATTTCACTTAGTACATAATCTAGGTCGGCTCGATGTGCAATAGCGTCGGCCATAGGTTGGTAACGCGCTAAAATAGCATCCCAATCTTGGCCATGATGGTTCTCGTCATAAAACCAGTCGCGCAGGGTGCGCCAGCCTTCACGATACATTTGTGCCCACTCGGTTTGCGGGTCAATTTTTAATACCATGTCTTGCAAGTTAAGTTGCGTGGCTTTTAAGTCTTGTTTAGCTTCTGGCTTTATTACGCTAATGTTTTTTCCTGCACGAGCAATAATATGCTCAGCATTAGCCGACACTTTATAATTACTCACTCCTGCTGCTATTGTGACAACTTCACCATCAACGGCATTAGGCACTAATTTAAGCTCTCCTGCCGATAATGTTAATACGCCGTCTTTTACGCCGCTTAGTGCGCCGTAATTACCTGCCGGTACATTTAGCGCCACAACGCGGTTCATAAAGCCGTTACTTTCTATATAGTTGCTGGGTGTTTTAGCTGACTTTTCATCGTCTTTATCTGCTTTAGAATCAACAATACTTATTTCGTCACTCAGCGGTGTATTAAGTGGTTTTATTTTACTGTTTACTGCAACCGAATACAGTCGGGTTGCATTGTTAAACATGTAGTCAAACTCGTAGCTACTAAAAGTTAAATTAAAGTCGCGCTCTGATGTGAAATACAATTGCTGCCCGTCGGGAGAAAACGCTGGGTTGGTTTCACTGCTCATGTCGCCTGTTAAGCGAGTAACGCGTTTGTCTTTTAAATTGTAATGCCATAATGAGGCGTAGCGGTTTTCGTTATTTTTAACAAACACTATATCTTCGCTATTAGGCGACCAAATATAGCTAGTTAAACTATCTTCATTATATTTTGCGGTATCAATTTTACGCTGCTTACCGGTTTTAATATCGAGCCACCACAGGGTGTGATTTTGATCGCTAAACAATAACTTTTTATTATCTGGTGACCAAACTGGCTCAAAACGCCAAATACTGCCGTTACTGGTCAGTTGCTTAACTTGGTTGTTATTAGCTCTGTCTTTTAAGTAAATTTCGTACTCGCCCGTTTCATCACTCATGTAAGCAATATAACGCCCATTGGGCGACCATGTAGCCGATATTTCACGCCCTTTAGGCGTATGGCTTAAGTTTCGGGTTGGGCCATTTTTAACCGGTACAGAAAACAGCTCGCCACGGGCGGTAAATAGTACTCTTTTTCCGTCGTGCGATACGTCCATTGAATCAATAAAGTCACTAACATTTTTACTGTAGGCCATTGTATGTTCACGGTTACCTTGAACATTTATGCTCAGCTTTTCAGATTGCTGCGTGGCGTCATCAAAGCGATACAAATAACCACCATTTTCATACACTATGGCGTTGGGCCCAGCCGAGGGCCAAAGCACATCAAAGTCGCTGTGGTTAGTTACTTTTATCGGTTTTTTGCCATCTTGATGTTTGTATAAATTTAGCGTGTATTCTCTGTCCGACACGTAGTAAATGTTATTGTTAACCCAAGTAGGTTGTTGGTCGGTTGCTCTGTTGGTTGTTAATTGCTTTGATTTGTTATTTTCTAAATCGTAAACCCATACATCTTGTGCGCGCCCGCCACGGGTGCGTTTCCAAGTACGAAATTCGCGATCAATGGGTGTATAAACATACTGTTTACCATCGGGCGATAACATGCCACCGCCAGTTTCTGGTATGGCTAATGGTTGCTCTAGGCCACCAGCAGCAGGCACCATATAAGGTCGGCCAACACGCTGACCATAAGGGGTGCGATTAGCTCTAAACACAATATGCTTACCGTCTGGGGTCCAATCAAGTACGCGATAATCAAAACCACCGCGCGGCGGCATTACACCTACGTCGTTATAATAGGTCAGTTGCTTTAAGTCAGAGCCATCGCGGTTCATTACGTACACTTGGCGGCTGCCATTATATTGGGCTGAAAAAGCGATTTGGCTGCCATCTGGCGAAAATTTAGGAAAAGTTTCAAAACCAATATGATCAGTTAAGCGCGTGCTTTTACCTGTTTTAATGTTTGCTATATAAATATCGCCCGCATAAACAAAGGTAACTGATTCTTTATGAATATCGGGAAAGCGTAATAAGCGGGTATCTTGTGTTTGATAAGCCGCAACCATCGGCGATATTGCCGGTGCAACCGCTACTGCTATTGCTGTTAATAAAGTGCGTAGTTTCAAGGTTATCGTCCTTACAATGTTATTTCATTTCATAATAACAATAAAAAGACAGTTTGCAGCTTTGTGCGACAAATTACTGTAACAAGGTGTAAATACAGTCATTGTAAAAGCTTAATAATTGGTAATATATTTCACTCACATTTTAATATTTTAAACACCTACTCTAGCTAAAAGCAGTACTTTAAGCTCATTAAAAAAATAAAAGTTAATACTGCCTTGATTTATTCAGCTTTTGTTAACACTATCTTGCCCAATAAAATCCATTACTTTCATGGTATTACCTAACGATCTGTAATTTGGTTTTATTTAATCATAAATACACATAAAAGGAATATAATGTGAACAAAATAGCTTCAATCTTTATCGCTGTTACCCTACTTTTAACTACCGGCTGTACGGCCATTATGACTGCAGAACAAGCAGCTCCTACGTTAAATAAGCCCCAAGTTGATGAAATACAAATTGCAGTGGTAGATCATCGCCCATATGTTGTAAATGGTGACAAACTCTCTGGTTTTGAAGGATTAAGTCGCTCTGGCTTTGGTATACCTTATACACAAAACATCATTACTGGCGAAACTATGCCACAACACTTAGGTAAACGCCTTGCTGCTGGTTTTATTCGCTCTGGTATTAACGCTAAGCTAATAGCTACCACACCACAGGTCGATATTAATGACATTAAAGCAGATAGCGATACTGCGACTATTATAATCGTACTTAACGAATGGAAGTATGATCACCACGCTTTTACTGATAACTCATGGTATAACTTTGATCTAATAATTAAGGATCGCACTGGTGCTACGCTTATAAATAAAAACTTTACTGGCGAGCAAGACATTCCAAGTATGCATACCAACGACTTACAAATGCTTTATAAAGAGCGCTTTGAATTAGCGTTTGCAGATCCTGAGGTTAAAGCGTTACTGTAATTTTAAACTACGCGAACATTTTTATTGGCGAACTAAATAAGTATTTAGTTCGCCAAAGCAGCAAACAATATAACTGTTATTTACGCGCTTAAATTAAAACCCCTTCTTTATTACTATTTAATATTTTCTGAAACCTCAATCATTACCGTTTGATCTACTTGTATAAGCCCGCGCTTTGGCCGGTCTAAATCTATAATAATAAATACGATTAAAGTAATTAACAAAGAAACCAATACTATGGGCACAATCATTCGCTTACCACTGAGTCCTGCGGAATAACCCATAATGCCGCCAGACGAAATAAAAACAATAAAGAGCAGTATTAATACCACCTCAGGTACATGCATTTGCAATAAAGCATTTCGCTTTCCTTGGCTGTCTATTACATCATTAAGCGATTTTACAAACGCTCCTGTAGTTACAGGCCTTGGGTCAACATTTGTGGCTGCGATAGCCAATGACCATAACTGACGCTGTAAGTTGGCTATTTTATTATTGTAGTCGTTACGCTGCGCGTGTTTAGTTAAATCTAATTGCCCTATAGCAACTCGTAAGTCTACATACTCTTTAAATAATTCATTGGCTTTTTTTTTGTATTCTTGTGGCAGTAATTCAACCCGTAATATGGCTGTGCCTATCGTGTTTGCTTCATCTATTAACGCCATGCTGCGGTTATCATACCGTTGCATCGACATGCTAAATGTAAAACCCAGTAGTAATGCTAACAAACCTAATATACTGCCCTGAATAGAACCCGTTAGCGTCTTAACTTCACTGTCGGTTCTGCCTTGAATAAAGCGCCCTGCTCTAAAGCCTATTTCGTTAAAAATAACGATCGCTAAAACAATGTAACTGCAATTAATACACTGCTGTATCCTTGACATCCTCCCCCACCTCGCTAAGCGCCTGAACAAGTTCAGGAAAGGAGGGGGATTCCGATTAGTTTAAAACCATCGGGGCCTTATGATCACTCATAAGGCAAGTTCCTGCTTCAACAAGCTGACTAATGTCAATCTCTCCACAGGCTAGAACGCGATGACCTCGCGCTAAAATATTTAATGCGCCAACATGATCCGCATTATCTTGATAACCGCACTTCGCACATTCAAACTTAGACTGCGTTAATCGGTTATCTTTTGATTGATGACCACACGCTGGACACGTTTGACTGGTATGTTTCGGATCAACAAAAATAACCTGACCGCCGAGCCAATCCTGCTTATATTTCAGCATCTCTTTAAACATTCCCCATCCTTGATTGAGAATGACGCGGTTTAAGCCAGATTTTTGTTTCACCATTTTTCCATGCTGCTCACTGTTGCCTTTGCTGTTTTTCGTCATATTTCTAATTTTAAGATCTTCTAGCACGATGATTGCGTGGCTTTTGCTCAACTGTGTTGAGATCTTATGTAATTTGTCATGACGAATATTGGCAACTTTCGTATGAAATGTTGTGATCTTTGCTTTTAATTTTTTCCAGTTACTTGAAAATTTCACTTTTCTAGCAAGTTGCTTCTGTAATCGTTTGATCCTGATTGTCTGTTTACTGGTATCTATCGGCTCCACAAAACTGCCATCAGAAAAGGTAATTAGGCGTTTCACGCCTAAATCTCCGCCAATTATGGCGTTTGATGGGTGCTTAGGTGGTGCTACTTCTTGTTCAACTTGGATTGAAACAAACCAGTGCTTTCCTTTTTGTGAAACAGTGACGTTTTTAGCTTTTCCTAAAATAGCTTGGCTTTTTCTAACATTAACCCAACCGATTTTAGGTAAAAAAATACGTTTCCCATTCTTGTCGATTTTAAAGCCTTGTGGAAAACTAAAGCTATTCACCTCTCCTTTTTTCTTAAAAGTAGGCACCCGTTTGAGTGGTTGGTTTTTATCGAATGCGTCTTTAAAGGCGCGTTCAAGCTGTTTTAATGTTTGTTGGATAGTTTGTGCGGGCGATAGTGTTAAAAAGCCATACTCCTCGCTTTTTTTCCAAAGTTTGGAAAAGAAATCCAACTCTTGGTAGTAGCAAATTTTTTGTTCATTCTGTAACTTAAATAAGTTAATCGCTAAGGCTTTATTCCACAAGAATCGACAATTTCCCGCATATTGCGCCATTTTAGCGTTAATATCGGGTGTTGTTTTTAAACGAAATTTATAAGCTTTGCGAATAATCATACTGTTATTATATACAGTCAATCAAAAAGGAACAACCCACTTAGTCGCTTCGCGACTATTGCCTTATATCACCGACCTAAAGGAACGGTGTTTTACGGCAAAAAGTTGATAAAGTAATTCATCTTCGAACATAATTTAGTAAATTCCACTGGCCATTATTTGGGTGTACTTTTTAAAGCGTACTCAACAAAGTTATACTTTAAAAATACGGTAAATTTAAACAGGAAGTAAGTAATATTAAGTTAAGGGCTAATTCACCAAGCTGCTTTAACGTTAAACATTATAGTCGTGATCGCCTCGTCTTTTCATTTCGCTTATAACCAGCTCAATCATTTGTTGTTTTATTGCTGCTTGCTCTGATTTTAACTCCCCTAATTGCAGCTCTAGTATATCTATTTGCTCTTGTTGTTGTGAGTTTTTATATTTTTTAGACCCTAAATGCTCAACATCAAGAGCTAAACTAGCATCACTTATATTTGGCTCATTTGCGGTGCTATTTATGGTTAAGCTGCGTTGCATTGGACTTTGTTTGAGTTTGTTAATTTGCTCTTGCAATGCAATAACCCGTCCTGAAAAGTGTTTATACACTTTTTCTAGGTTTTTATATTGATTACTAAACGTTGCGTTATCTTCACTGTACTTTTGTGCTTTAGTGTCTAAGAACTTTGATAAAACATATTTTGGCTCTTCTTCTTTCTCGCCTTCAGCAAGTTGCTTACCTGGCTGTGTTAAAGGCTGAGTATTAAGGCTGTATGTATGGTGTACAGTGGAAGCTGGTGAAATCTTCATTATTTTATCCCTAAAATAGCTTTGTCACTATTATAGGTATCGACCTAAGATTAAAATTCTTGAGTAACCTTTGAAGGCTGGCTAAAAGCAAAAAGCCCCACTTTATAAAAGTAGGGCTTAAGTACTTTATTATTTTAAATAAAGTTACGACTCAATAGCCAATAACTCAACTTCAAATATAAGCAGTGATGCCGGTGGAATGCTGCCCACACGTTTTTCACCGTAAGCCAGTTGATGCGGTACATAAAGTAGGTATTTATCGCCGGGGCTCATAAGTTGCAGACCTTCGGTCCACCCTTTAATAACTTGATGTAAACCAAAGCTAATAGGGGCTTTACGCTCTACTGAGCTGTCAAATACTGTGCCGTCTATTAACGTACCGTGGTAGTGCACATTAACCATGCTTTTGGGGTTAGGCTTGTCATCGCTTTGCCCTTGGTGCAATACTTTGTACTGCAAGCCTGAAGCGGTCTCTTGTACGCCATCTACTTTTGCATTAGCCGCCAAAAAATCAGCTTCTATTTGCGCGTTAATACCCACTTGTTGTTTGGCTTTTTTACTGTTTTTAAATATTAAAAAGCAAAATATGGCGATAATTACCGCTAATATTATATTAAGCATAGTTAATTTTTTTCCTCTTCTGGTTCTGCGTCTTTTTCATCTTCGCTATCGCCGTTTACAATGTCTGCAATATCTTTAAGTCGTGCTAAGGCTAGGCCGTTTACTGAGTTTTCTGGGTAGTGCCCGTCGACTAAGTCGCCAGCTTCTAAATCCATCAGTAAGTTAAGTGCCTGATCTACCGTCTCTACTGCGTAAATATTAAATTTACCAAGTTCAACTGCATTAAGTATTTCCTCATCTAACACTAAGTTAACTTGGTTAGATTTAGGAATGATCACGCCCTCTTCGCCAGTTAAACCGCGCATTTTACACAGTTTAAAAAAGCCCTCTATTTTTTCGTTTACGCCACCAATAGCTTGTACATCGCCATGTTGGTTAATTGAGCCAGTAAGCGCAATTGATTGACTCAGTGGTAAACTAGTAATAGCCGAAATTAATGCACATAACTCGGCAAGTGACGCGCTATCGCCGTCTATGTAGCCATAACTTTGTTCAATTGCAATATTTGCACTGAGCGTTAAGCTAAAGTGCTGCGCGTATTTATTGCCTAAATAACCGGTAAGTAGCATTACCCCTTTAGAGTGAATTGCTTTACCTAGCTCGGCTTCGCGCTCTACATCTAAAACGCCATCGGCACCGGCATAAACTGTTGCCGTAATACGCGCAGGTGTACCAAATGAGGTATCGCCAATATGCAGTACTGTTAAACCATTTACTTTGCCTATGGCTTGGCCTTGCGTGGCAATAAGGGTGTGCCCTTCTTTAATATCGCTGAGCATGTTTTCGCTAATTTGCCCAGTACGATACTGTTTACCTTCAATGGCTTCGTCAATATGATGAGCGTCTATAACCGTTAGTTTGTCTTGCTTGGCATAATAGCTTGCTTCGGCTACTAGCTCTAACACATCGGCAAAACGGGCAGAGAGTTTATTATGATGCTCGGCTTGGCGATAACTAAATTTGAGCAAGCGCACCATTGCTGCTTCTGTAGTGGTGCATTTTAAAACGTGCTCACAATAGTCAGTTACTTTGGTAATAAATTGGTACTGTAATTTATCGCTACTCGGTAAGTAGTAGTCAAAGTCGGCTAGTATTCTAAACAGCTCAGCAAATTCTTCGTCGTACTCACCTATGGTGTAGTACAGCTCGCGCGAGCCTAATAATATTATTTTTACATCTAGCGGAATTAACTGCGGGCGCAACGTAAAACTGCTGCCTACAACGCTATCTTGATACGGTAAGTCATTTTTAATTTGATGGGTTTTAAGCGACAGTTTTAAACCATCCCACACTTGTGGGTTAGCCATTACTTTTTCGGCGTCCATCATTAAATAGCCACCGTTAGCGCGATGCAATGCGCCGGCCTGAATTGAGCGATAGCTAGTTATAAGCGAGCCTTGTGAGGTAGCGTACTCAACCTTGCCAAATATGTTGCCAAACGTTGGGTTAGGTTCGTAAACCACAGGAGCGGCGTCGCCTTCTTTAAACTCAACTAAAATATTGGGCGCAAAAAAGTCTGTAAGCATGCCTTTGCGATCAAAGTCTTCTTTGTTTTCTTCGCTTTCGCCTTCATCGTCTAACCACTCAAGCACAGCGTCAATAATTTCTACGCGAATGTCTTTTAAATAACGCAGCACGCCAATATGGCTGGCATATTTATGCTCTAAGTCTTTTAATAAGGGCTTAGTTGCTTGCTCGGCAGTCGACTTTTTAAGGTTACGTAGTTTTTCGGTAGATTCACGCTTCCAGCGCGGCAGCTCAATAAGTGCTTCTATTAATATGTCTTCGAGTTTTTCAATTCTTTCAAAAAAGGTTTCACGTAGCTCATCTTCAAGGTGCGAAAATTCATTATCGCTTAGCTGCTTGCCACCTATTAATGGAGCAAAACCTACTACGCCTTTTTCTTCAATAAGCGCCACACTTTGTTCAAGCGCCGCAATTTCTACCGCGGTAATAGCACCGTCATAGGCGTCGTTAAATTCACGGTCTATGGATTTCTTTTTGCGCTGGTACGCAGGGTTGTCAAATGCGGCAGGAAAGGTGTCGAGCACTTCGTCAATAAAAGCATCAATGTCATCGGCAAGCTTTTTACTTTGCCCAGCTTGCATAAACAGTGCAATAGGCTCGCGGTGGTCGTCGTAATTATTTACATACAACCACTCATTAGGCGTTACTCTGCCTTTGGCATGCTCTTTTAGTTTGTCTTTTACTAGGGTAAAACGTCCATGTGCAGCTTCGCCCATTACGTATACGTTATAGCCAGGTAAATCCATACCGAGTGAAAAGTCTAATGCACTTTGCGCCCGTTGTTGGCCTATAAAAGTAAAATGCTCTGGGTATGGGTTGCTCATGCAAGTATGCACGTGGCTAGTAGAAATGCTCGGCGCAAGCTTTGATACAGGTAGTGGCAGTAATTTTTTCGTCATTCTAACTTCTTTGTTTACCAGCGTATTCACTGGCTTTTGGCGTATTAAGTGGCCTGCAGCCACTTAATACTTATATTTAGGGTTGCAAAGCCTTACGGCTAAAATAGATTCCATCACACTCTAAACAAGGTGTTATTTGCGTAGCATGATAAACATCGTAACTATGGTTACAATTCTTACATACTAATGTGCCCATGGCTATCCATTCGCCTACGTGATATATGCCATTGTGCTTAAAATCTTGGCTAAGTGAGTGCCACTCTAGCTGTGTTTTGTCTTCTATGTGCGAAAGCTCATACCATAATGATTCTTTAAGCTCTTGCCATGCAAGCGAATTATAGTGGGTTTCGTGCTCTTGCAAGTGTTCTAAATCGCGCATTAAGTAGTTACGATAAAGTTGATACTTTTCTTCTCCTAAATTTTTAAGTGCCTGCTCAGATTCAACAAATCGTTTTACCGCCTCTTTTAATTCATGATCTTTTACATCTTTTAACCAAAGCGTTAAATCGTTTAGCCATGTTTTGTAGTCAGCCATTTTCTTACTCCTGCAAATTTAGGGCATATTTAGATTTGTAGGTTGAACCTATTAGGGCTGTTAAATCAACCTTTAACCTATGCTTTTCAGCAACTAGCTTACAAAAGTATAGGTTAACCTGCACTGAAAGTTATAATTTAATAAAAGCGTGTTTATGGCGCTATAAATAGCGGTTTATTTGGGTTATCCTAGAGCTAATTTTTTATTAGTCGTAAGAAGTCTGGAACCGTAGATGCAAGAGCAATATAACCCTCAAAAAATAGAGTCAAAAATCCAACGTTACTGGGAAGAAAACAAAGTATTTAAAGTTACGGAAGATGAGAGCAAAGAAAAGTATTACTGCCTTTCTATGTTCCCCTACCCGAGCGGTCGACTCCATATGGGTCACGTGCGTAACTACACTATTGGTGACGTTGTATCTCGCTTTCAGCGCTTAAAAGGCAAAAACGTAATGCAACCTATGGGTTGGGATGCGTTTGGTTTACCTGCAGAAAACGCGGCTATTAAAAACAAAACAGCCCCTGCAAAATGGACCTACGAGAATATTGACTACATGCGCACCCAACTTAAGCAGTTAGGTTTTGGTTATGACTGGGATCGCGAAATTGCCACGTGTCATCCAGAATACTATAAATGGGAACAATGGTTTTTCACTAAGTTGTACGAAAAAGGCTTAGTGTACAAAAAAATGTCGACGGTTAACTGGGATCCGGTAGATCAAACTGTATTAGCTAACGAGCAAGTTATTGACGGTCGCGGTTGGCGTTCGGGCGCTGTGGTTGAGCAAAAAGAAATTCCACAGTGGTTTATTAAAATTACCGACTACGCACAAGAACTACTTGACGATTTAGACAAGTTAGAAGATTGGCCTGAACAAGTTAAAACCATGCAGCGCAACTGGATTGGTCGCTCTGAAGGGTGTGATATTGAATTTAAACGCACTGATAACAACGAAACATTTAGCGTTTATACCACGCGTCCAGATACCTTTATGGGTGTGACTTATGTAGCGGTTGCTGCAGGCCACCCAATTGCTAAAGAAGCGGCTAAAAATAGCGATTCTGTGGCACTGTTTGTTGAAGAATGTAAAAACAACAAAGTAAGTGAAGCCGACATGGCAACCATGGAGAAAAAAGGCATAGCAACAGGCTTTTTTGCTACTCACCCACTTACTGGTGAGCAAGTACCAATTTGGATCGCTAACTTTGTATTAATGCATTACGGCTCAGGCGCGGTAATGGCAGTGCCTGCACACGACCAACGTGACTTTGAATTTGCAACAGCCTACGGCCTTGATATTAAACAAGTGATTGCGCCAGTTACGGGCTCTGACCTTGAAGTAAACCTAAACAAAGAAGCGTTTACCGATAAAGGTGTATTGGTTAACTCGGGTGAATTTGACGGCCTTGATTTTGACGCGGCATTTAATGCCATTGCCGATAAGTTAGAAGCCTTGGGTGTGGGCGAGCGTAAAGTAAACTTCCGCCTGCGTGATTGGGGCGTAAGCCGCCAACGTTACTGGGGTTCACCAATTCCAATGCTTAGCGACGAAGACGGTAACGAACTTGCTGCAACCGACGAGATGCTGCCAGTACGCTTACCAGAGGACGTAGTAATGAATGGCGTTACATCGCCAATCAAAGCTGATCCTAACTGGGCAAAAACCACCATGAATGGCGCACCAGCGTTTCATGAAACCGATACCTTTGACACCTTTATGGAATCGTCTTGGTATTACGCTCGTTACTGTAGCCCACGTCATGACGAAGGCATGCTAGACCCAGCAGCGGCTAACTATTGGTTACCAGTAAACCAATACATAGGCGGTATTGAACACGCTATTTTACATTTATTGTACTCGCGCTTTTTCCATAAACTATTACGCGACTTTGGTTTAGTTGATTCAGACGAGCCATTTGACCGCTTACTTTGTCAAGGTATGGTATTAGCCGAAACATTTTATCGTAAAGATGAAAAAGGAGCTGATATTTGGATTTCGCCAAGCGACGTAAATACCGAAACAGACGACAAAGGCCGCGTAACTAAAGCATGGCATAAAGTTGATGGTAACCCGGTGTTTTCATCTGGCATGAGCAAAATGTCAAAATCGAAAAATAACGGTATTGACCCACAGCATGTTATTGCACAATACGGCGCCGACACTGTACGTTTATTTATGATGTTTACAGCACCACCAGAGCAAACGCTAGAATGGTCTGACGCGGGTGTTGAAGGTGCACATCGCTTCTTAAAACGTGTGTGGAAATACGCGGTTGATGTTAAAACAGTTGGTTTTCAACCACTCAATAAAACAGCATTAAATAACGAGCAAAAAGTACTGCGTCGCGATTTACACAAAGCAATTGCTAAAGTGAGTGATGATGTTGAACGTCGTCAAACCTTTAATACTGCTATTGCGGCAATTATGGAGCTGTCTAATAAATTATTAAAAGCACCGTTAAATAGTAAGCAAGATGTAGCGATAGCTAACGAAGCGCTTGAAGCAATGCTTATTATGCTTGCACCTATTACGCCGCATTTGTCGCACCAATTATGGCAAGAGCTAGGTAAAGAAGGCGATATAGTTAACGCTTCATGGCCAGAGGTTGATCAGTCGGCTTTGGTTGAGGATGAAAAGTTAATTATTATTCAAGTTAACGGAAAACTACGCGCTAAACTAACCGTTGCAGCCGATGCCACAAAAGAGCAAGTAGAAGCACTCGCTTTTGAACAAGCAAGCGTAACTAAATACACTGACGGTGTTACCGTTCGTAAAGTTATTTACGTACCGGGTAAACTGCTTAATGTGGTAGCTAATTAATATGGCCGCTTTTAACGCCATTAAAAACGGACTAGCCTTAGTGCTAGTCTGTTTTTTATTAACTAGCTGTGGCTTTCATTTAAAAAAAGCCTCTAGCTTGCCAGACGACCTAAAACAAATAACCCTCATTGGCGACGATGAAAAGTCAGCGTTATTTAGCGCCTTAAAAAGTGAGCTTATTGCCAGTGACGTTAAACTAGTTGCGGCTAGTAAAAAGTCGGCACAGCTTTATTTATTTAAAGATCAGCTTGAACGTCAAACCTTGTCGTTGTTTCAAAATGGCCAAGTAGCAGAATACGAACTTACTTACAGTGTTGCGTTTGTGATCAATCGTCCTAATGCTGAGCCAATAGAAAAGCGCTTTGAGTTATATCGTAATTATCAAGACGATCCTGACAATGCATTAGCCAAAGCAAAAGAGCTTGCACTCCTTATTAGCGAAATACGCCAACAAGCTAGTCGTCGTATTCTTAGAGAGTTGTCGCAACTATAATGCGCTGTTACGCTAATCAATTACCGAGTGAACTAAAAAAAGGCTTAAAACCCTTTTACTTAGTGTTTGGTGAAGAGCCTTTTCAAGAAGCGCAATGTGTACAACAAATTCGCGCAATTGCTAAAGAGCAAGGCTTTGATGAAGTAATTAAATTTACTTTAATGCAAGGTTTTGATTGGCAAGAAATTATAGCTCAATATCAAAGTATGTCGCTGTTTAGCGCCCGCACTATTATTGAGCTTGATTTAAACCAGCAAAAGCCAGGACTTATTGGTAGCAATACATTTAAAAAAATTATTGAGCTAATAAACCCCGATACCATTTTAATTATTAAAGGCGCTAAAGCCAGCCAAGACGTACAACGCAGTGCTTGGTTTAAAGCGCTTGATAAACACGGTTTATTTGTACCTTGCTACCCGCTTACCGGTACGCATGTAAAGCGCTGGTTAGATGAGCAATGCCAGCGTTTATCACTTAATATGCAAAATGAGGCAAAGCTGAGTTTAATTAGCGCCACTGAAGGTAATTTACTAGCGTGCTTTCAAGAGCTTGAAAAACTCTCATTACTACACGCCAATACGCTCATTACACAACAATTAGTAATGCAAGGGCTGTTAAATCAAGCCAAGTTTGATATTTTTGATTTAAGCGACGCACTGTTAAACGGCCAAGCTAAACAAGCAATAAAAGTGCTGAATAAACTGGCCAGCGATAACACCGAAGTGGTGAGTATTTTATGGGCTATAACCAAAGAGCTTAACACCTTAATTGATGTGCAAATTGGTTTACTTAATGGCGAGCCTATTGCTAATTTATTTAAGCAAAAAGCAATATGGAAAAACCAGCAAGCGCCAGTACAAAGCGCTATAAACAGGTTAAATATTCACACCCTTGAGCAAATTAGCTCTGAGCTTGCAATATTCGACGCCAGCTACAAACAAGGTAACTTAATTGCGCCCTATCAAGCACTCGCGCATATTTGTATTAAGTTTTGCCAACCGCTGAATATTTCGCTGCCATGTCATCCTGTTAATTAAAATGCAGAATTTAACATGATCGCAATTTTTGGTGGCACTTTCGACCCCGTTCATTTGGGGCACATTAATATGGCAAAGCAATGCGTAAATACTCTTAACTTAAGTACGTTGTATTTTATGCCTTGCGCACTGCCAGCTCATAAAATGGCTCCTGGCATTAGCACCCAGCACCGAGTAGCTATGCTCAATGCAGCAATTGCGCCTTACCCTTTTTTTCAACTCGATTTAAGAGAGTTGCACCGCACTGGGCCTTCTTATTCTTTATTGAGTTTACAAGAATTAAGAGCACAGCATCCAAACACGCCAATTGTGTTTTTAATTGGCATGGACTCGTTTAATAACCTCGATAAATGGTATCAGTGGCAAGCAATCACGCAACTTTGCCATATTGTGGTGTATCAACGCCCTGGGCAGCAATGTGCTGTTAGTGGCCATTTACAGCATTATATGCAACAAGCGCAAGTTAATAATGCAAAAACCCTTTCACATACGGTTGCCGGTAAACTTTATTTTTTACCCGGTGAAATGCTCGATGCAGCATCGAGTAATATTCGCCAACAACTTAAAAATACTAATAAAAAGAATGAACTATTACCCGATGCGGTGAGTCTGTATATAGAGCGCCATGCGCTTTACCAAAATGATGATAATACTAATTAACCTTGACAAGTGAATACTCTGCAAGAGTCATTGGTATAAAACCCCTAGCATGTTAAAATGCACGCTATTAAATTTAAAATTGAGACAAAACCTTGGATTCGAAACAACTACTCGCTTTTGCAATAGATAAAATTGAAGATATGAAAGCACGCGATGTGATTCATATTGACGTAACAGCAACATCAGACATTACAGACTACATGGTTGTATGCTCTGGCACATCTAAACGTCATGTTCTGTCAATTGCTGATAATTTAGCAAAAGAGGCTCGCCACGCAGGTGAAGAACCTTTAGGTTATGAAGGCCAAAGCGACGGTGAATGGGCATTGGTTGATTTAGGTGATGTGGTTGTACACGTGATGCAAAACGAAGCACGTAGCTATTACGATCTAGAAAAACTGTGGGGCTAGTAATAAACACCCACTTATTTTAGACAGGCTTGGAAGTAACACGTGAAAATACAAATGATTGCCGTTGGTACAAAAATGCCAGCTTGGGTAGAAACCGGGTTTACAGAGTATCAACGTCGTTTTGCTAAAGATATGGCGCTTGAACTGATTGAAATTCCAGCCGGAAAACGTGGTAAAAATGCAGATATAAAACGCATTTTACATATTGAAGGTGAAAAAACCTTAGCAGCTATTCCTAAAGGCAACCGTATTGTTACTCTAGAAGTAACAGGTAAACCACTTGATACACACGAACTTGCTAAAAACATGGAAAAATGGCAACTCGATGGCCGCGATGTAAGTTTACTTATTGGCGGTCCTGAAGGACTTGCACCAGAGTGTATTGCTGCCTCTGAGCAAAAATGGTCGTTATCTAACTTAACTTTACCGCACCCTTTGGTGCGTATTATTGTTGCTGAAAGCCTATACAGAGGCTGGAGCTTAAATAACAACCATCCTTATCATCGCGAGTAATCCTTGCTATGTTAAAACAAAGACCCACTATTCGCGACCATTCAGCAGAGGCAAACTTATTTGCACGGCGTGCGTTTGTGGGTTTTATTTTTATATTAGCTCTAATTGCTATTTTACTCTCTAATTTATATAAAATTCAGGTAGATGATCATCAAAACTACCAAACTCGCTCCAACGACAACCGTATTAAAGTTATTCCAATTGCGCCTAACCGAGGTTTAATTTACGACCGCAATGGCGTATTACTTGCCGAAAACAAACCCGTTTATAATCTTGAGGTTATTCCTGAAGATGTTGCAGACCTGCCGCTATCGCTTGAACAAGTAAGTAAAATAATAACCATAAGCGAGCAAGAAAAAACCGACTTTTTAGACGATATAAAACATACGCGGCGTTTTAAAAGCCAAGTACTAAAAGCACGTTTAGATGAAACAGAAGTTGCTAAATTTTCAGTAAACCAACATAAATTCCCAGGCTTTAGTATTGAAGCTCGCCTCGCCCGCTATTATCCGTTTGGCGATACCCTTACCCATGCACTAGGCTATGTGGCTAGATTAAACAGAAAAGAGTTAAATAAATTAACCCAAGAAGATCAAGCTACAAATTATCGCGCCACTCACGACATTGGCAAACTCGGCATCGAAAAATATTACGAAGAACTCTTGCATGGCCAAGTAGGCTCGCAGCATGTTGAAGTTAATAATCGCGGTAGAATAATTCGCACTTTAAGCATGCTCCCCCCGCAACCAGGCAGCGACTTAGTACTCACACTCGATATTGGTTTACAGCAAATTGCCCAACATGCGCTTAAAGATATGCGTGGTGCTATTGTCGTTATGGACGCTAAAGATGGCGGTGTACTTGCACTTTATTCTAACCCTAGTTACGACCCTAATTTATTTGTGCACGGCATAAGCAGCAAAAACTATAAAGCGTTACTAAATCCAGACCGCCCGTTAATTAATCGTGCAACTCAAGGTCGTTATGCACCTGCCTCTACTGTAAAACCACATATGGCTATTTTAGCCCTAGAAGAGAATATAGTCAGCGAAAGTACTTCTATGTGGGATCCTGGTTTTTTTCAAATTCCAAATGTAGAGCATAAATGGCGCGACTGGAAACGTTGGGGTCATGGTCATGTTGATGTATACAAAGCAATTGAAGAGTCGTGCGATACCTATTTTTACGATGCAGCTTATCGCTTAGGTATTACTAAAATAAGTAACTTTATGTCGCGTTTTGGCTTTGGTGAACTCTCTGGTATTGATATTCATGAAGAAACTACGGCAATACTGCCCTCAAAAGAGTGGAAAGAAAATCGCTTTAAAGAGTCGTGGTGGCGTGGTGACACTATTTCTGTAGGCATAGGCCAAGGTTATTGGACCGCAACCCCGGTTCAAATGGCAAATGCGACAAACATTTTAGTAAACCGTGGTATTAACCATCCGCCACATTTAGTGCAAGTGGTTAAAAAAGATAACGATATTATACAAATCAATAATGAAGAAAAACCCCCTGTAATATTAAAAAACCCTCATCATTGGCAAATTGCTTTAGATGCAATGCACAACACAGTAAAAAAAGTATCGGGTACTGCGCATAAAGCATTTAAAGGGACTAATTATGACTCTGCTGGTAAAACGGGCACAGCACAAATAGTAAGTATTGCTCAAGGCGAACGCTACGATGCTGATGCGTTAAAAGAGCGACAACGCGACAACACTATTTATATTGGTTTTGCACCGTATAACGATCCCAAAATTGTAGTGTCTGTAATATTAGAAAATAACCATGGTGGTGTGCAAATTGCTCGGCAACTTATGGATTACTACTTTGCAGCCAACCCCGTTAATCTTGCAAGGAATAACATCCCATGACCGCTTTGCACGATAAACGCTCAATTTGGATGCGCCTACATATAGACTTACCCTTATTTATTGCGCTGCTAATAATGATGGTCGGTAGTATCACTATTGTGTACAGCGCCAGTGGCCAAGATAACGCCATGATGATCCGCCATATTACGCGTATGGGCGGTGCAATTGTAGCTATGTTCGTATTAGCGCAGCTATCTCCTGCTACTTTAAAGCGCTTAGTTATACCACTTTATTGCTTAGGGTTATTAATGCTAGTTGGAGTGTTATTATTTGGGGTGAGCTCCAAAGGCGCTCAGCGCTGGTTAGATTTAGGTATTACTCGCTTTCAGCCATCTGAATTAATGAAGCTCGCAGTTCCTATGATGGTGGCTTGGTATATAGGACGTAATCACTTACCCCCTCGCCCACTGCATTTAATTATTGGTTTTGTAATTATGATGCTACCGACGCTACTAATTAAAGAGCAGCCCGACTTAGGCACTTCTATATTAATTGCCAGCTCAGGTGTTTTTGTATTGTTTTTATCGGGTTTGAGCTGGCGTTTAATTGGTTTTTTAAGCTCTATCGTAGCACTCGCTGCATGGCCTTTTTGGCACTATGGTATGCACGATTATCAAAAGCAACGAGTACTTACTTTTTTAGATCCTGAAAGCGACCCGCTTGGCTCTGGCTATCATATTATTCAGTCTAAAATTGCGATTGGCTCTGGTGGCATTGAAGGTAAAGGTTGGTTACAGGGTACGCAATCGCAACTTGAATTTTTACCAGAGCGCCATACAGACTTTATATTTTCGGTGTTAAGTGAGGAATTTGGCTTATTTGGGGTGTGTATTTTACTCAGTTTATATTTATTTATTATTGGCCGCGGTTTATACATTGCCGTTAATGCACAAGATGCCTTTGGCAAGTTATTAGCTGGCTCACTCACACTGACATTTTTTGTTTATGTGTTTGTAAATATAGGCATGGTATCGGGTTTATTACCCGTTGTAGGTGTACCGCTTCCACTAATAAGTTATGGTGGTACGTCTATGGTGACGCTGATGGCCAGTTTTGGCATTATTATGTCTATTGCAACTGATAAAAGGATGCTTTTAAAATAATGCAATTTTATACTCGATTTTTTACTATCAGCTTTGTCCTAATACTTTTAAGTGCTTGTAGTAGCTCAAATAACACCCCAAGCAGTCGCTACAGCATGCGCCATGATGCTGCACCATTACGTGCGCCTACCACATTAGAAATGCAAGACGCTGTAGTGGTTAAAGTTACTAAAAGTGCCAGCGCAAGCCGGCCTTATACCGTATTAGGTAAAAGTTATACGCCTATGCTTGACGAGACTGGTTATGCAGAGGAAGGCATTGCATCGTGGTACGGCCGTAAATTTCATGGTTATCATACTTCAAATGGCGAAATATACGATATGTTTGCCATGACCGCCGCTCATAAAACACTGCCCTTACCTAGCTTTGTAAAAGTAACAAATACCAGTAATAATAAATCTGTCATTGTGCGCGTAAATGACCGTGGCCCATTTCATGAAGATAGAGTGATTGATTTATCCTACGCAGCCGCTTACAAACTAGGTTATTACACCCATGGTACAGCCAAGGTTAAGCTTGAAGCAGTTACGCTTGATAATTCGACTGCGCATTTAACCTATATTCAGGTAGCAGCAGGTAGTACACTAGCAAATATTGAAGCATTGGCTAGTCGTTTACGCCTCGATTATAAATTACCCACTAATATCGTGCAAAAAGACGATATTTTCAGGTTGCATTTAGGGCCAATTAAAGACGCCCAGCATGCACAGCAAGTATTAACACAATTAAAACAAAACCAATTTAAAAACGCGTTCTTGCTTTACACTCAGTAAGACCTTTAGAGTGGGTAACGCAAATCTTTAACTTTAACCATTAATGAGTATGATGAAATCTATTAAACATAAAATTCTCAACGGGGTATGCGGCCTAGTTTGTTCTGCCGCCGTATTTTCAGCCACCGCACAAATTATTCCAGCACCTCCTCAAGTTAATGCTAAAGGTTATTTTTTAGTAGACTTTACAACTGGTAAAGTTATTGCCCAAGGTGAAGCTGATACAAAGTTAGCACCTGCTAGTTTAACTAAAATGATGACCAGTTATGTTATAGGCACAGAAGTTAAAGCCGGTAATATTGCACCTACCGACATGGTTACGGTTAGCGAAAAAGCATGGGCTAAAAACTTTCCAGAATCATCTAAAATGTTTATTGAAGTAGGTAAACAAATTAGCGTTGATGACCTAAACCACGGAATAATTATTCAATCAGGTAACGATGCCTGCGTTGCTATGGCAGAGCACATTGCCGGTAGCGAAAGCGCTTTTGCTGATTTAATGAACGCCCACGCTGCAAAATTAGGCATGAGCAACACCCACTTTATTAATAGCCACGGCCTTGATACCGACGCGCACTATACAACACCGCGTGATATGGCAACACTTGGCGGCGCACTTATTCGCGATGTACCCGATGAGTACGCACTTTATAAGAAAAAGTCATTTACTTATAACGGCATTAAACAATACAACCGCAACTCATTATTATGGGATGAAAGCCTAGACGTAGACGGTATTAAAACCGGCCATACATCAGATGCAGGCTACAGCTTAGTAACCTCTGCAACTAAAAACGATATGCGTTTAATTGCCGTTGTTATGGGTACTTCAAGCGAGCGCGCACGTAAAGAAGAAAGCAAAAAGTTACTTAACTATGGCTTTCGCTTTTATGAAACAATTACACCGTACAAAGCAGGCGATAGCTTTGCAGAGCAACGTATTTGGATGGGTAATAAAGAAAATGTTTCTTTAGGTATTTTAGAAGATACCCCTATTACTATTCCACGTGGTCAGCATAAAAATTTAAAAGCGAACTTTAAATTAGATAACACGCTTGAAGCGCCATTAGCTAAAGGCACTAAAGTAGGTACTTTATTTTTACAACTAGAAGGCGAAGATATTGCACAATATCCGCTAGTTACACTTGAAGAAGTGGAAGAAGGTAGCTTCTTTAGTAAAATTTATGACTACTTACGTTTACAGATTATGCAATAGCCGCATAAAACAATATTAACGCCTCTGCTATGAGGCGTTTTTTTTTGCTTGAAAAATGCTAGAATGCGCCCCATATAAGTCAATTATGTTGAGTTGTAACTTTTTTGGCACAGCCAAACAAGCTTAACTCAGATTGCCATTAGCCCAATAGTATTAAGCTTAGGGTTTGCCACTTAGCAAAATTAAGCCAACACTTTTTTGTATGAGGAGTCACTGTCGTGGTTCAACCAGTTAAAGATACTAAATTTGATGAGTATTTAGAGTTCCCTTGCCCGTTTACATTTAAAATAATGGGTTTAGCCAATGTAAACTTAACGGATCAAATTTTAGCTAAGTTACAAGTTATTGCACCTGGCGACTATGCCCCAAAAGTAAAACCAAGTAGCAAAGGTAATTACGAATCAGTTTCGCTTGTTGCAACCGTTACTAGTGGCGCTCATATTGAAGAAATTTATAACGTGATCAGTAATCTAGATGACGTACGCCACATGCTTTAAGCCATAATTGAGATTTGTTGTGAAAGAAAACACCTTAATCGTGCGCCAACTTGGCCGCCAGCGTTACTTGCCAATTTGGCAGAAAATGCAAGACTTCACCGATACCCGCGACGACGATAGCGCGGATGAAATTTGGTTAGTAGAGCACGAAAGTGTATTTACTCAAGGCCAAGCAGGTAAAGACGAGCACTTACTCGCACCCGGCGATATAGAAGTGATTAAAGTTGATCGCGGTGGGCAAGTAACCTACCACGGCCCCGGCCAGCAAATGATGTATGTACTATTTAACTTACGTCGTTTAAAAATTGGTGTACGCGAATTAGTTACTTGGCTAGAGGAGTGTATTATTGAATCCCTCGCCGAGTACGACATTCAAGCATACGCCAAAGCCGATGCGCCCGGTGTTTACGTTAACGACAGTAAAATAGCCTCTTTGGGTTTACGCGTTCGTCGTGGTTGCTCGTTTCATGGCTTAGCATTAAATGTTAACATGGACCTAAGTCCATTTTTACGCATTAACCCATGTGGTTATGCAGGCATGAATATGGTGCAAACTAAAGAATTAAAGGGTCCTCAAAACCTAGAAACAGCAGGTGCAGGACTGGTAAAACACATGATTAAAAAGCTTAATGCAACACAGGTTAAGCATACTGAAGGGTTTGAAAACGAATGAATAAACCAGTCAAGATGGAACCAGGTGTAAAACTACGCGACGCAGCAAAAATGGCGTTGATCCCCGTAAAAGTTTTACCAACAGAAAAAAACGAAATGTTACGCAAGCCAGAGTGGCTAAAAATTCGCTTACCTAAATCAACAGAGCGTATTGAGGGCATTAAACAGGCGATGCGTAAGCATGGGCTGCACTCGGTATGCGAAGAGGCTTCGTGCCCTAACCTATCTGAATGCTTTAACCACGGTACAGCTACCTTTATGATTTTAGGTGCAATTTGTACTCGTCGTTGCCCATTTTGTGATGTTGCCCATGGTCGTCCATTAACACCTGATGCAACTGAGCCTGAAAAACTAGCGCTTACAATTAAAGACATGAAGCTAAGCTATGTGGTTATTACCTCGGTAGATCGTGATGATTTACGTGATGGCGGCGCGCAGCATTTTGCCGATTGTATTCGCGAAATTCGCAAGCACAGCCCAAATATTACTATTGAGATTTTAGTACCCGATTTTCGTGGCCGTATGGACCGCGCACTCGAAATACTAATCGAAACCCCACCAGATGTGTTTAACCATAACCTAGAAACTGCGCCGCGTTTATATAAGCTTGCGCGTCCAGGGGCTGATTACAAATGGTCACTTGAGCTACTGCGTCGCTTTAAAGAAGCGCACCCAGAGATTAAAACTAAGTCTGGTTTAATGGTTGGTTTAGGTGAAGAAATTAGCGAAATAGAAGAAGTACTTCGCGACTTACGTGCCCATAACGTTGATATGCTTACAGTAGGCCAATACTTACAGCCTTCTAAGCACCACTTACCAGTAAAACGTTACGTGCCACCTTCTGAGTTTGATGCACTAAAAGCCTACGCTGATGAAATTGGCTTTACTCATGCAGCCTCTGGCCCATTTGTGCGCTCTAGCTACCATGCTGACCAACAAGCGGCAGGTAAAGAAGTAAAATAAGTCGTTTTTATAAATTAAGCAAGCCGTTAGTGATCAATAGTCATTAACGGCTTTTTTGTTGCAGTTTATTACCCATAAGTAATAAGGATAATTGAATTATTTTAATTTTTAATTGCTTTTCTTCTAAGCTGAAATGAAATATTATCGTTTAACTCGAGCCAACTAAAGTCCTTATTCCAAGCCTGCTTAAAGCTTTCTCCGCCTTGCGAATTATCCAGGATTTCTTTTAAGTCAAATATTTTGGAGAAATTATCTTCGTTTACGTCGTAACTTGACCACCCCCTAACTCCCAAGTCAATATGCCCTAGAAAGCTCGATTTAAACTCGTTAGCTGCGGCCACAAAATCCCCGTTGCCATTTAATTTTTCAGATATAAGACTTTTCTCTTTATCACTAATTGAACCTGTAACTTCTAGCTCACCTAATTGACTGATTGATATACCCCAATCTTTATTCGCTAATGATGGTTGTCCAGCCGCAATTTCAGTCATAATATTGTCATACTGAGTAAACATTTTTTCAACCGAGTTAGAAACTTCACCACCCGGCATATAAAGATTAACAGTAGCTATTCGAATATTATTTAACGCTTTTTCTTCTGCTTCCCTTGTTGATACAACATTATTTGTTATTATTTTCATTGACTTATTATAAGTCGGCTCTGGCTCTTTAGGCTGATCTTTATGATATATATCCTTAGCTAGTCGCTCCATTTCACTATTTAATTGCTCTTTACCATTTGCAGGTTTATTAACTTTTACTTCTGAACCGTTCGATATAAACTGCGATGCTAAATTAGTATCATTTGAATTAACTTTCATATCATTTTCCTTGTTCGTTATTACTAGCTATCGGCAGGTTACTATCTTACTTTAGTTGCTTGTATGGCCAGTGTTGGTAACTTAGGTAAAATAAACTGCCGAATATTTTCCTCCTCTCTAATCATTACTACATATTAATGGCCATACAACTGCAATAATTTAATACCTGGTAATGGTGCCTTAGTACTGACTAAAGTTAGATTTAATGTTGGTAGAACATGGTTAAATATATAATGCGCACGCTGCATATGAAACTCCGAGCTGAACAAAATTGCATGGCTGATATTAGCACTCGCTAAAATAGGTTTAGCCAGTAGAGCATTCTCAAAGGTAAAGCGGCTTAATGGAATATCTAAAAATACAACTGTAGGTATTCCAAGCTCAATAAAATAATTATTTAGTGTATCGTTCATGCGCGCAATCAGTGGTATTAAAATGCACGCCAAAACCTCCTGTGCATAATATTTTAGCCTTGGGATTATGCAAATATGCTTGATATGACTGAGCGCATCGGATTTTCGCTATTACTGATAAACGGCTGTCACTACTGTTGGGCGCACCTAAAACTATAATTACCGCATTCATTTAGTCGTCCTTCACCACAAAACGAAGCTATTAAGTTTAAACTATTTTTACTGATCGCAATTTATCGTTAGGTCAATCGGCTTTTACTTGAGACAATCGCGGTAGTTATTTTTAAAACATGGTTCATTATGAAACTATTAGTTCGCAACTTATCTCGTGCTACTTCTGAGCACGACCTTCGTACTTTATTTGCAGAGCACGGTAAAGTGACTACCTGTAACTTAGTACTTGATAAAGAAACTGGCCAATCTAAAGGTTTTGCCTTTGTTGAAATGCCAAACGACATAGAAGTTAAAGGTGCAATTAAAGCCCTTAACCAAGCAACTGTTGATAAAAGCAAAATCCGCGTTAAATTGGCAGATGCTTAATTAGTTAGCCGCGGCTATTATTGCCCTTAATATTATAAACACAGATGTGTTTTATTATTAGGGCAGTATTAATTTAGCCTACATTTATAACACTGCCACAACTAATTTTTGCTCCTTGCTCCCCCTCCTAAGTTCTAAGTTCTAAGTTCTAAGTTCTAAGTTCAAAGTTCAAAGTTCAAAGTTCAAAGTTCAAAGTTCAAAGTTCAAAGTTCAATATTGTGCAACAGCTAAAACTTAAGTCTATAAAATTATATCCTGTATAGACACTTTAAAGTTCGCTGTATATAGTCGAGCTATGTATTACCTACCCTCAGTTATTATGACAATTATAAAAACAACCAGCCTTTTTTTATTTCTAACGCTCATAGGTTGCTCAGAGCAAGCTGCAGACACAACTAAACTTGAGAATTCCCAAGAACTTAGTATTAATAATATTAAGCAGCACATTAAAACACTCGCCTCAGACGAATTTGAAGGTCGTGGCCCCCTTACAGCCGGTGAAGTAAAAACGATTGGTTATTTAACTAAGCAATACCAAGCGTTTGGTTTAAGCGGTGCTTATAACGATAAGTACTTACAACCGGTGAAAATGGCAAAAGTAACTGCTGATCAAAATATGCAATTAACTATTGGTGAGCTCACTTTTAGTGCAGGTAAAGACTTTACTGCCCGTACCGAGCAGCTACAAAGCGTTATTGATGTGCGTAATTCTGACGTGGTATATGTAGGCTATGGTATTAATGCACCAGAATATAACTGGAACGATTATAAAAATCTTGATGTAACAGGCAAAACCGTGGTGGTGTTAGTTAACGATCCTGGCTTTGCAACTCAAGACGACAGCCTGTTTACCGGTAATGCTATGACCTACTACGGTCGTTGGACTTACAAGTATGAAGAAGCGGCTCGTCAAGGTGCTGCTGCTGTTCTTATAGTGCACGAAACTGCACCAGCAGCTTACCCATGGAGCGTAGTAGAGAGCTCAAATACGGGTACTAAATATACGCTAATTGATGACACCAACAACACCTCAAAACTTCCCGTTATGGGATGGTTACACCTTGAGGCTACCGAGCGCTTATTTAATGCTGCAAACCTTAACTATCAGCAATTAAAACAACAGGCTTTAAATGCAGACTTTAAAGCGCTGCCGCTTAACGTAAAAGCAAATCTGGCCTTTAAAAATGAAGTATCGCATGCAAAATCGCATAACGTAGTAGCACAACTTACCGGTAGCGAGCTGCCAGAGGAATACGTTGTAATTAGCGCGCATTGGGATCACTTTGGCACTAAACAAACAGATAGCGGGCCTAAAATTTATAATGGTGCGGTAGATAACGCATCAGGTACAGCCGCCACGCTCGAAATTGCCAGAGTAATGAGTAAAATACATCAACAAACGCCATTTAAACGCTCGATCATTTTTGCCAATTTTACCGCAGAAGAAACTGGCCTAATTGGCTCAGAAGAATTTGCATCTGGTGCGGTGATCCCAACTAAACAAATGGTTGGCTTATTAAATATTGATGGCATGAACGTACTTGACGCTACTGACTATGTTTTACAGTATGGTAAAGGGCTTTCTGAAATGGAAGATTACTTAGCCACGGCCGCTAAGGCACAAGGTCGAACGGTAAAAATGGATCCTCGCCCGCAAAATGGTCTGTTTTTTCGCTCTGATCACTTTTCGCTTTCTAAGCAAGGTGTGCCCAGTTTATTATTTATGAGCCTTGGTGATACCGACCCTGATTACATTACTCATAAGTACCACAAAGAAGCCGATGATTACTCTGCTGACTGGTCGCTTGGTGGTGTAGAGCAAGATAGCCAACTGATCATTAATATAGCCACACAACTGGCTAACAGCAACGATTGGCCAAAGTGGAAAGCAGAGTCTGACTTTAAAACAAAACGTGAGCAAGATAAGCGCTAGCAATTGCGTTTTAAACACACATAAAAAAGCAACCAATTGGCTGCTTTTTAGTACGTATTATCATTATTCAGTTAGAAGTGGGTAGCATTATTGAACGACTGCAAACTCTTCTTTAGAAAGCTCACCATTACCATCTGCATCTAATTCATCAAATATTTGTGCAAGCTGCGGGTTTGCCTGCGCTTCTGTTTGGCTAATAACGCCGTCGCCATCTGTATCAAATGAGTCGAAGTCTACTGCTGCAAATGCCGCTGAAGATGATGCTAGTGCGATTAGTGCTAATGTCTTATGTAATGTTTTCATTGTGTTATCCTTAAGCTTAAAGCCTGTTTAATAAAAAATAATAAAGTGAAAATCCTTTTCAAGAATCCATATTCTGTAAATTAATGTGCTGAAAATTAATACTCAGCAAATTCTTCTTTAGAAAGCTCACCGTTGCCATCAACGTCAAGCTCTGCAAATTGCTCCATTAACTCAGCGGCAACCGACGCTTCGGCTTGGCTAATTGTGCCACTGCTATCTACATCAAGTGTTTCAAAGTCGGTGCCTGCAAATACTGCAGATGAAGACGCTAATGCCATTAAAACCAGTGTTGATTGTAACTTTTTCATAATTTAATCCTTCAAGTCTATGTAATATAAATGTATTAACTTTCCCGTGAACACTTGAATTTCCTTATTATTCTTTATCAAAGGCTCCCTTGCCTATTTAGGTTGTCTTTGGCAACTCAGAATATTAATTGTGTTGTAGGGCTTGAGGCTTATGCCTTAGAAAATTCTTCTTTAGATAACTCACCATTTTGGTCAGTATCAAGCTCAGTAAATTTACTCATAAGCTCTGCATCTACCGACGCTTCTGCTTGGCTAATTGCACCATTACCATCTACATCGAGTGTGTCAAAATCTGTTGCTGCAAAAGCCGCTGATGAAGAAGCTAAAGCCATTAGTACCAGTGTTGATTTAAATGTTTTCATAATGTAATTCCTTCATTGGGTTATGATTTAAGCTGTTTAACTTTAATCTTGTTTTGCTCAATACAGCTTAGGTATTACAACTTCGGTGCCATGTTTTTAAATCACAATAAAAACAGTTACTTATACTTATTTAAGCCGTTTGAGGGTGTTTTATAATGATTTTTTGTTGCTTTTTAGCAACAGCTGTTTGATGTTAAATAATTAAAGCATAAAAATCATAAGGTTAACTTTAATAAAAAAGACACAACACAGCGCAAATAAGCCACTACTGGCTGCTTTAAGTTGATTTTGTAATAAACCCACCATGAACAATTTACTTTTTATAAATTATTAAATAAAAAACAAACAATAAGGCATTGAAATTTAATAGCTTTTTATAATTGATTTTATTAATTCAGCATTTATGAAGTGTTTTAAAGTAAATGATACTTTTTGTCGCCATTTGGCGAATGCAGTGCACATTAGGATGTGATTAACAGTGAATTGAAACAAAAAACCGCTACATAATCTTAATGCAGCGGCTTTATTATTTTTACGAGAAGTGGAATTAGTTGTTATTTCCAGCCTTGTAACCAATTTTGTGCGTTTTTTAAATCTCGCCAACTAATTGGGTATTGGCTTTTTGAAATTATTGCCTCAGTAACGCACGCAATCACGTTGCTATCCTCATCGTACTCAACCTCTATAATAATAAAGTGTTTTTCTTTATTGATTGCAGGTACTGCAGTCCACTTACTATTAAGTAGCTTTTTAGGGTTTAGTTTATTCATAAAATTGCAAAGTCCAACCAAGCTGTAAATATGATAAGCCAATACGCGCTAACAATACGTTTAGCTCAACTATTACTGCACTATTAGCTTACCTTTATACATTTGCATTTGGCAGTGAAAGTCGTACTCACCTACTTTAAGCTCGGGTATTTTTAAGGTATTAGCATCGCCCATTACGAGGGTTTTACTTATATCAAGCTGTGGAAATATGACTGTTTCGCTACATGGTGCACTATCTTGGCGATCGAAGTTAAGTGTTAACTCTTTACCTGCAACAACTTTAATTTGCGCCGGTTGGTATACACCGTTATCAACCACTATAACTACCTTATTGTCGTTACTTTGCACTTGCTTTGGCTTAAAAAGCCAAAACCAGTACACAATCGCAATTATGAGTAATGCGCCTAATATATTAATCATCAACATAATTATTACTCCTAAATTAAAGGCTTTGGCTTATGATTTTGCTGGTTTAAAAAAGCGTAATCTATTGGCGTTACTAACAACCGTTAGCGATGATAGTGCCATAGCAGCCCCTGCTACTACTGGGTTAAGCAATAATCCAAAAAATGGATATAACAACCCAGCAGCAATTGGAATACCCGCCACATTATAAATAAAGGCACCAAATAGATTTTGCTTAATATTTAAAATGGTCGCGCTACTTACTGCAATTGCATCTGCAAGGCCGTGTAACGATCCGCGCATTAGGGTTATGTCGCCACTTTCTATGGCTATATCAGTGCCTGTGCCAATCGCAAAGCCAACATCGGCTTGTGCTAGTGCCGGTGCATCGTTAATGCCATCGCCCGTCATACCCACTATTTCGCCCTTTGCTTGGCGTTTTATAACTTCATTTACTTTGTCGTCAGGGAGTACTTCTGCAATAAAGTCCTTTATTCCTACTTTTTTAGCAACTGCTTGCGCTGTTGCTTGGTTATCACCTGTGAGCATGACTAAGTGAATGCCTTTATTTTGCAACCGCTTAATTGCTGCAGCTGAGTCTGCTTTAATAGGATCTGCTACAGCAATAATAGCCTGTAGCTGTTGATTAACTGCAAAATACATTGGGGTTTTTGCTTCACTTGCCAATGTTTGTGCCTGCTCGTACGCATCGTCAATTGCAACATGGTATTTATCCATTAAGGCCTTATTACCAAACAACAGCGTTTGTCCATCAAGTGTCCCTATTACTCCTTTACCGGTAAGTGCATCAAAGTCAGTTACTTTACTCAGCGTTAAGTTTAGCGCTTTAGCATAACTTATTATGGCCTCGGCTAATGGATGCTCTGAACTACTCTCTAGGCTAGCAACGTGCTGCATTACTGTGTTTTCATCGCTGTTATTAAAGGTAATAACATCGGTTACCGTTGGCGATCCTTGGGTAATGGTGCCAGTTTTATCTAAAATCATGGTGGTAATTTTAGAAGTTACTTGTAGTGCCTCACCGTTGCGGATCAGTATTCCCGACTCAGCAGCTTTACCTATGCCCACCATTACCGACATTGGCGTTGCTAAACCAAGCGCACACGGACAAGCAATAATAAGCACTGTAGTGACAGCAACTACCGCATAAGCAATTGCTGGCTCAGGGCCAAAGTTTAACCAGGCAAGCCCAGCAAGTATTGCTATTATCATTACCGTGGGAACAAAAATACCCGAAATAACATCTGCTAAACGACCAATTGACGGCTTTGAGTTTTGTGCCCGCTTTACCATATTAATAATATTGGCGAGTGTTGTTTCGCTGCCTATATGGGTCGCTTTGAATAATAATGTTCCGGTTTTATTAATACTACCAGCGACTACCGTATCGCCTATTTGTTTAGTAACCGGCATAGGTTCACCCGTTAGCATTGATTCGTCAACACTACTACTGCCTTCAAGCACTTCGCCATCTACTGATATTTTTTCGCCCGGGCGCACTCGTACCTGATCACTTTTTACTACGTCGCTAATATCAATATCGCGCTCTTGCCCGTCGCGAATAACACGTGCTGTTTTTGGTTGCAGCCCTATTAAACGCTTTATAGCCTCAGAGGTGCGCCCGCGTGCTTTTACTTCTAATGCTAGGCCTAAGCTTATTAAACCAATGATCATTGCTGAGGCTTCAAAGTACACATGCCTTGCCACCTCTGGTAGTAGGTTAGGGGTAATAACGACTACCATAGAATATAACCAAGCAGTACCGGTTCCCAGCGCTATAAGCGTATCCATATTGGCGGCATGGTTTTTAAATGCTTGCCATGCGCCATTGTAAAATTGCTTACCGGCTACGGCCATCACTGCCAACGTGGCTAAACCCACAATAAACCAAGCTATACGTTGAGTCGTGGTTATTACGTTCATATCGAAAATAAGCCCATAAAGCATTAATGGCGCACCTACGCCTAACGCTAATATCATATTACGCATTAATTTTTTATAATGCGCGTCATCGGCTTTGGCTTTTTCATCGAGCGCATCTTGCTCTGAGTCATTACTCATGGGCTTTGCTTTATAGCCAATGTTTTCTACCGCTGCAATAAGCGCCGCTTCATCCGCTTGCCCTTCCACTTGTACGGTGCGTTGTGCAAAGTTCATTTCTACTCGCTGTGCACCCGATACTGTTTTTAGCGCTTTTTCTATTTTTGCTACGCAGCTGCCACAATTAGCCCCTTCAATAATAAAGTTTTGTGAGCTGCTGTTAATATTATTACTCATTACGCCTCCAGGTTATTTTTTTCAGTGCTAATGGGGTCAACAAATGACTCTATTAAACTACATATATCAGCGCTAGTTGCGCCATCGGGAGAACTTTGCCACTGCTTAACTGCCGCTTGCATTCGTGTGCGCAGCTTAAGTGTTTCTTGAAAAAGAGCTTCGGTTTCGGCTAAGCGTTTAACTATTAGTTTTCGTGTTAATGGGCATGGGCAGTTTCCTTGCTCCGACTCAGTAATAATGTGCTGAATATCTTTAACAGAAAAGCCCAACTGACGAGCATTGATTATAAACTTTAAACGCTGTTGATCAGTTTTTGTATATTCTTGATAACCGTTACTTACACTACGGACTGGTTTGAGCAACTGCATTCGCGTGTAATGGCGAATAGTGTCGGGTGTAACGCTCATTTTATTGGCAAGTTGTTTAACGTACATAGCTCCTCCGTGATAATTCATAGTTTAAAGCTAAATTCATACCTGTAGTGTAAACCTATGTGTCACACATAGGTCAACTTAAATACTTTAAAAACAACAAAGCCGAATAAATTAACTTTATCCGGCTTTATTGTAGTTAAATATATCTAGGGTAGTTACACGCTAAATGCATTTATAAATAATATTAATCTTCAATATTATCAAGCCCTTTGGTGCCATCTTTTGGTTTGAGCTTATGATGAATGGCTGCTTTAATTAACATATACCCACTAATCGGTGCGGTAATTAATAAAAATATAGTAATAAGTACTTCTTTAACACTCACGCCATGTTCGGTATTTGCAAAGTACACCATAGCGGCAGTTAAAATGTTCGCCATACCTAGGGTAGTTGCTTTAGTTGGGCCATGTAAGCGCATAAAAAAATCAGGCAGTTTAACTAAGCCTATTGAGCCAATTAAAATAAACACGCCACCTAGTAATAATAATATTGATACTATCCATTCACTGATCATTGCTATACCTTATTCGATTATATCGCCGCGAAGTAAATACTTACATAATGCTACTGTGCTTATAAAACCAAGCATTGCAATTAATAAAGCCGCTTCAAAGTACAGCCCCGTGCTCATACTTATACTGTATAAAATAATCAGCGCAATCACGTTTATATACATAGTATCGAGCGCTAAAATACGATCGGGAACCGATGGACCAATTACCAAACGCCATAAATTTAATAGTAGCGCTAATCCAATCATGCTAAATACAATTAATAATACGGTTTCTAACATTGAAATATCTCCTTTAAGGGAGTCTCATAACGCTCTTTTATTTGTTTAATAAGTGCTTGCTCGTCTTTAAGATCAAGTACATGAATAAGCAAATAACGCTGTTTTGGTTGCTCACCTTTATTAAGTGATTCTAAAATAGGATATACCTCAGCGCTCACAGTGCCAGGTGTGAGTGACACGCAGCTTGCCAAAATAGTAATCGGCATTTCATGGGTTAAATCTACGGGTACTTTAACAAATGCTGGGCGCATGTTTTTACTTGGCCCAAGTATTAATACAGCCACTTGTAAGTTGGCCACTATTATATCGTACAGTACAATAAAAACTTGTTTAAAGGCTAATCCGGGCCTTAAAATTAATGGCTGAGGATCGCGAAACGATATAGTAAATAACGGAATAACAATCGCAAATATAGCCGCTAATACCAAGTGCCCTGCAGACACACTATTATTTAATAACAGCCATACTATAAATAAAAATACACTACGAAATGGCGTAGGTAACAATCTAAAACGTGCTTTTAGTCGCATTAAACACCTCCTTTAAGCACGGCATTAATACCACCACTTATGTCGTGTAATTGGGTTGCGGCCTTTATGGTGTACTCACTAATAGCACCACCAAAAACAACTAGCATTACTGAGCAAATAAGTAACCCCACAATAGCAATTACTTGCAATGGATGCGCGTTTGGTGCGTCATTAGGCTCACTACCTGTGTACTTGCCTTCCCAAAACAAACTGGTTCCGGCGCGTGCTAGTGCAATAATTAACACTAAACTGGTAATTAAGTAAGCAGGCCAAAACACCAATGCATTTTCACTATTAAGTGTTGTTTTTAAAATCCAAATTTTGCCCACAAAGCCTGAAAATGGCGGCATGCCTATTACAGTTAATGCTGCAATAATAAATAACGTACCTAACAAAAACGGCTGTTTTACCACTCTACCCGCTACCAATCTGTCGCCAACTTTACCGCGTTGAATAGAGATTATATCGGCGAGTAAAAATAATGCCGCACATACCAACGTTGAGTGTACTAAATAATATAACAGCGCAGCCGTAGCGTTTATGTTTTGTAACGACACTAAAGCCACTAAAGTACCCACCGACACCAGTACTAAATTAGCTGTAATTTTACGTAAGTCCTGAGCAGCTAACACCCCAATGGCCCCTACAACTATCGTTGCAATTGCTAAGCCCCACAACCAAGTTTGCGCCATATGTTCAAGTTCGCCAGCTTGCTCACCAAACATAACGGTATAAACGCGTAGCATGGCGTACACACCTACTTTGGTCATAATCGCAAATAGCGCAGCAACAACTGGGGCGGCACTTGAATAGGTATTTGGTAACCATAAGTGCAGTGGCAATAAAGCACTTTTTAAAGCAAATACTACTAATAATAATAATCCACCGGCTTTAGCTAAATAAACATCGTCGCCAGTAAGTAAAGATATTTTTTGCGCCATATCAGCAATATTTAGCGTGCCTAGTACACCGTATAAAATACCTAAACCAATTAAAAACGCACTCGAACCTACTAAGTTTAAAATAACATAGTGCAATGCAGCTTTAGTTTTTTGCTTGCCACCACCGTGCATAAGCAAGGCATAAGAGGCAATAAGCAGCACTTCAAAAAATACAAATACGTTAAATAAATCGCCAGTTAAAAATGCACCATTAACACCTAAAATTAAAAAGTGAATTAGTGGATGAAAAAAACTGCCGTGTTCATCATCGCCTGCACATCCGTACAGCACAACCATTACGCCTAAAAATGAAGTAAGTGTTACCAACAAGCTAGAGAGCATATCTGCAACAAGTACAATACCAAATGGTGCTGACCAGTTACCTATTGCGTATACGTTAATACCTTCGTTGTGTACGGTTATCAGTAATAAAACACTCACTACAAATGTAATAATGGCCATTACGCCTGAAGCCAAACGACGGGCAAATAAGTTTTTACCACACGGTGGTAATAGTAAAATAATAGCTGCTAGCATAGGCAGCAATACAGGAAGCGATGTTAAATGCTGAATCATTTTTTCACCTTGTACTTACTTTTAACAAGGTGACCATCAACATGGTCATTACCTAAATCTGCACGGCCACGTATTGCTAATATAACCACAAAGGCGGTCATTGCAAAACCAATTACAATGGCTGTTAACACTAAAGCTTGCGGCAGTGGATCGGCGTAATCTGCGCCTGTACCTAATACAACAGCTTTATTTGTGGTTAGTCGACCCGATGAAAATAAAAACAAGTTAACTGCGTAAGAAATCATAGTTAGCCCAAGCACAACCGGAAAAGTACGTGCTCTTAGCAGTAAAAACACACCGCAACTAATTAATACACCCACGCACGACGCGTATAATAACTCCATTAAACATCACCTTCTTTTTGCTCTGCACTTGTGGTCATATCACCTAAGCTTGCTAATATCATCAATGTGGCACCCACTACGGTTAAGTACACACCAAGGTCAAATACAATGGCACTTGCTAACTCTGTTTTACCAATAAATGGAATGTCAAAATAGTCAAACCACGTGGTTAAAAATGGCTTATCAAAAAACCAGCTACCCACACCCGTGAACATAGCAATAGCGATACCCGAGGCAATAATTTTTCGGTAATTAACATCAAAGCGCTCACTGATCCAAGTAGAGCCATGTGCCATATACTGCAAAATAAAGGCAATAGAAGTAACAAGCCCGGCAATGAAGCCGCCCCCCGGTAAATTATGACCACGTAAGAAAATATAAGCCGACACTAACAGTGCAAGCGGGAGTAAGCTTTGCGAAATACTGGCTAATAAAATAGGGTGGCGCTCGCGTGCCCATGAACGGCCATCACTGTCGGTTGCCGGCATAAACAATGGAATTCGCGATAAAAGCTTAAAAATCCCTAGTGCTGCAATACCTAATACAGTAATTTCGCCAAGCGTATCAAAGCCCCTAAAATCAACTAAAATAACGTTAACTACATTGGTACCGCCACCACCGGTTTTGGCATTGGCAATAAAAAAGTCAGAAATAGAATCAAGCGGACGAGTAAGCAAAGCGTAACAAATACTGGCTATAACCACGCCCACCGTCGAAGCAATACTTAAATCACGTAATATACGCAAAGAGCTTGATTCTCTTGGGGTGCTTTGCGGTAAGAAAAACAATGCCAACATAAGTAGTATTATTGTTGCCACTTCTACCGTTAATTGCGTTAAGGCTAAGTCTGGTGCCGAAAAGCGGGTAAACACCACAGCTACCATTAATCCCACAATAGATACCATTAACAAAGCGACCATACGCGATCTATGGCTTATCACTGTGGCAATGGCACCTACAATTAACAAGCTAGCACCTATGCCGTTGTGTAAATCAACCGGTGTATTTGGCACACTTCCCGCTAATTTTTGCATTTCGAATAACGGCCAACCAGCAGCTAATAAAATAACGCCCAACATAATAAATACATAACGTTGCAGTGAGCCATTTTCTGTTTTGTTTATTTTATCTTGGCTCCAATCAATAACGCATTGTACTAAATGATCAAACATTTTTTTAGCGTTTAGCGGCGGTAAAGACGCTTGAAATTGAAACAGGTGTTTACGGTTAACATAAATAAATAAGCCGCCAGCAACTGCCATGGCACTCATTAATAACGGTAAATTAAAGCCATGCCAAATGCTCAGCTGATACTCTGGCATTGCTTTGCCCAGTACTGCTAATGAAGCTGCCGATAAAATACCATCAACTACAAAGTGCGGAAACATGCCAACAAGTAAACACAACACCACTAATATTTCGATGGGTACGCGCATATAACGAGGCGGCTCGTGTGGCGTACGCGGTAAATCTATTGGGTCGCCATTAAAAAACACATCGTGGATAAAGCGCGCCGAATAAGCCACGGCAAATGCCCCCGCAATGGTTGCTAAAACCGGGATTAACCACGACATAGAGCCAAGTACTTGCTGATGCAGTGTTTCGGCAAAAAACATTTCTTTTGAAATAAAGCCATTAAGCAAAGGGACACCCGCCATTGCCGCAGCGGCAACCATAGCAAGTGTTGCTGTGTAGGGCATAAAGCGCCACATACCATTGAGTTTACGCATATCGCGCGTACCTGTTTCATGGTCAATAATACCAGTGGCCATAAACAGTGACGCTTTAAAGGTGGCGTGATTAATAATATGAAAAATAGCGGCAACAGTCGCAAGTTCGGTATCTAGGCCTAGCAATAGCGTAATTAAACCTAAATGACTTATCGTTGAATACGCTAATAAACCTTTTAAATCATGCTTAAATAAAGCCACGTATGCGCCAAATAACAAAGTAATTAAACCTGTTAAGGCAACTAATATAAACCACATTTCGGTGCCCGCTAAGGCCGGATAAAAACGCGCTAACAAAAAGATACCCGCTTTAACCATGGTCGCCGAATGTAAATAGGCGCTCACAGGTGTTGGCGCTGCCATGGCATGAGGTAGCCAAAAATGAAACGGAAATTGGGCCGATTTAGTAAATGCACCTAATAACACTAAAACCAGTGCAAGCTCATATAGATCGTGCGATTGAATAATTGCTCTGCTGGCTAAAATTATGTCTAGGTTATAACTGCCAACAATGTCGCCAATTATCAATAACCCACCAAGCAGCGCTAAACCACCGGCTCCGGTAACTGTAAGCGCCATACGTGCGCCCTTGCGCGCCTCTGACTTATGCCACCAATAACTAATTAATAAAAACGAACTTATACTGGTTAATTCCCAAAACACCCATAGCTGAATAACATTATTAGACATAACAATGCCAAGCATTGCTGTCATAAATAACATTAAGTAGCTATATAGCTTTGCCATTGAGTCGTTATTACTTAAATAATAACGAGAATATAAAATAACCAATAAGCCTATGCCCAAAATCATAAATATAAACAGTAAACTTAGACCGTCTAAGCGCAGGGAGAAATCGAGCCCTAAACTTGGGATCCAAGCAGCACTAAAACGAATAGTTTCACCGGCAAGTACCGCAGGCGCATGATATAGAGTTATGCAAAGTGCGATTAATGGTGCAAGCATAGTTAAGCTTGTCGCTTGGTTTCGCGTTAGTTTGCCTGTAAATGCAGAAATAACACTGCCAATTAAGGATAGCAGGGGTATCCAGAGCAAAGTCATAGTAAAGGACCTTTTAAAATCATAAATTTATCAATACGCTATTCGTTATAGTTAATTACCAAAGTGACTTGGGCATTAGCTTTTGTGGTCTGCTTTTTTAACAGCATTAATACGTATAGTTATACTGATAAACGCCGTTTTTGTCTATAGAAAGCGCCTCTAGCTGCATAATTATCAAGCAAATTTATATATAAATTAATGCAACAATATCAACTATGTTCACTTTTCATACGCCTTAGAGTAAAGACTTTAAAATTTAGCGTGGCGTTATTGAACGTTCCATGAAGGAGTTAAAACGAGGAAACACTGTAAAATGGGTATTTATGTGTGCTTGCCACAACGCTCTGTATTGCGCTGAGAGAGCTAACTGCTGATATTGCATGATAGACCAAGCTTCACTGGGCTTATAAGCCACGGCCCCTTGCTGGCAGCTCTGGCTTTTATACCAACCTACTGGTGGGGTAGCTTCGCTATTTGCTAAAAACAAATTAGGTGCCACAAAACCACTTTGTGCACACAGCCAAGCTTGCTTCGTTTTTGGTAGCGCGTATTCATCCTCAAAACCATTAAAGTGCATTAATTCATGTAAAAACACTTGGTAACCTGCTTTTGAATTTAATTGCATAATGCCACTGCGCACATTTGCACTTCCCTGCTTGGGCATCATTACTATAAAGTCAAAATCAGTAGGAAGCTGTTTTTTTAGCCTAGCGGTTTGCCAATCGCACTGCGCCATTTTATTTGCTGCACTACTACAATTAATAGCACCGCCAACATAAATCGGTTGTGATAAACAAAAAACCCCAGCACTGGGCTCAGGGCGCTTATTGTATTGCTTTATAAGTTTAGCGAGCTTATATAACCCGCTACGGTGATCGCTCATCATTAACACGTTAAACAAACATTGTTCATCCGCTTTAACCTCTGAACTCAATGATAAAAAACCAAGGCGCTGCATAAACGCTGTGGGCAGGCTGCTATAAGGCTGAGTTGTTTGCAGTTTAAGATGATTTAATGCATCTCCCTCAGGCAATAACCCCTGCTTTGCCAATAATTTAAGATCGCCCCATTGAGATTGAGCTAATAACTCCATCGCTAATGCTTGGCGTTTTGACTCACTCATAGTATGGGTGTTTTTTTGCCAAAATAACTTTGCAGTATCGGTATGGTTATTTTTTAATAATTTAAGTGAATATCTATATTGCGCGGCAGGTATTTTATTTCGCGCTAATGAAGCGAGCGCAATATCAGGGAGTTGCTGTAAATGCAGAGAAAAATAATCAGGAAATAGCCAATAACTTTGTATTATATTGGCCTTGGCATTTAAAACCTGCCAAAAGCCAATACTGTTAGCATGATTACTCGAGCCACTAATTAATAGGCTACACAGTAATACTACCGCTAGTTTATAACGCTTAGCTTTCGTCAACACCTGTCATCAGCTCAAGTTCTAATCGCGCATATTTATATTCAATAAACTCATGCACGTTGGTAGCCAGTGCCAGCTTAAAATAATCAGCGGCTAAATTAATATTACCTGCTGCTTGATGCGATTTTGCCAAATAAAAGTAAGCCTCGCATAATCGCTGTGCGTATTCTTGCTCTGATTTAACCCCATCACTAATAACAGATAAAAAATCATGTTCGCTAATATCGCCCAGGTAAAGCGCAATTAACTGATACGCCCATTGCGATTCATCAAGTGCTTTAGCATTGGTTTTAAGCACACTAAGTGCTTTAACTTTATCATCCTGTGCTTGCGCTAAAAAAAGCCATAACACACGGTAAGGATCGTTTGGAGAGCGCGCTAAAAACTCATTAAAATCGTTTTGTGCAAGCTCTGCTCTGTCGCCATAGTACAGTGCAATACCACGATTTAAATACGCATATTCATGTTCTTCGTTAAGCTCAAGGGCTGAATCAAAAAGTTCATAGGCTTTTTCATACTGCTGCATTAAGGTATGTTGAATACCTAAAAAATTATACACCTCGGCTAAATCTGGTTTTAATTTAACAGCACGATTAAAGTCAATTCGCGACAACGTGGTCATGCCTAAACTGTCAAATAATACACCCCGATCATAATAAAGTTTTGCTTGTTGCTCAGGGCTTAGATCTACTCTATTTAGTAGCTCTGAATAACGTGCAATTGCAATTTCACTTCTAAAATCAGAGGCGAGAGGCGCAGTAAAAGGCACATTAACAATCGGCATTGACTCAGCTTTTGAAGTGCTTTGGCACGCGCTTAAAGACAAAATAGTAAAAGATGCCAAGGCTAAATGTTTGAGTGTCATTAAAATCCTTAATACCAAGGTAAGTAGCAAATAAATAAGACATGCGATGTCTAGTAAGGTTCATATTAACTGCGTTTAGCTAATAAATTATTTAACGCTTTAAAATAATGATATCCATTCAACTTAAGCGCTTAAA
Organism: Pseudoalteromonas sp. JB197; assembly: GCF_002332205.1. NCBI lineage: Bacteria > Pseudomonadati > Pseudomonadota > Gammaproteobacteria > Alteromonadales > Pseudoalteromonadaceae > Pseudoalteromonas > Pseudoalteromonas sp. JB197. Next base: position 736,915 of record NZ_NRGZ01000001.1, on the reverse strand, counting down.
ATAATTAACTTTAAATTCAATTGCTATAAGCAGTTAGTTTCATTAAAGCATAAAAAGGGGCTAAACAGCCCCTTTTTATGTTATCCAGTAAATATAACCGGATTAAGTATTAGCAATTATGCGTCAGTTGGCGCATCAGCTGCAGGTGCTGCAGATTCCATTGCTTCTTTAATACTTAGACGTACACGGCCTTGGCGGTCTACTTCTAGTACTTTAACTTTAACTTCTTGACCTTCAGAAAGGTGATCAGTCACGTTATTAACACGCTCAGTACTAATTTGCGAAATATGTACTAGACCATCTTTACCAGGAAGAATATTTACAAACGCACCAAAATCAACAATACGTACAACTTTACCTTCGTAAATAGTACCTACTTCAAGCTCAGCAGTTAATTGCTCAATGCGGCTAATTGCATTTGCTGCGCTTTCGCCGTCAGTTGCTGCAATTTTGATTGTGCCATCATCACCGATTTCAATCGTTGTGCCAGTTTCTTCAGTAAGTTGACGAATTGTTGCGCCACCTTTACCAATAACTTCAGCGATTTTCTTCTGTGGGATCTTCATAGTATAAATACGTGGAGCAAACTGAGAAAGCTCTTCAGACGGTGCAGAAATTGCTTTGTCCATCACTTCTAAGATATGTAAACGTGCAGCTTTTGCTTGTTTAAGCGCAATTTGCATGATTTCTTGAGTGATACCTTCAATCTTAATGTCCATTTGTAGTGCTGTAATACCGCCAGCAGTACCCGCAACTTTAAAGTCCATGTCGCCTAAGTGATCTTCATCACCTAAGATGTCAGAAAGAACAACAAACTTATCGTCTTCTTTAACTAGACCCATTGCGATACCCGCAACAGACGCTTTAATTGGTACACCAGCATTCATAAGTGCAAGTGAAGTACCACACACAGAAGCCATTGAAGATGAACCGTTTGATTCAGTGATTTCAGATACTACACGGATTGAATATGGGAATTCAGTCAATGTTGGCATTACTGCTGTAATACCACGCTTAGCAAGGTTACCATGGCCGATTTCACGACGCTTAGGAGAACCAACAAAACCAGTTTCGCCTACACAAAATGGAGGGAAGTTGTAGTTAAGCATAAAGTGGTTTTTGTGCGTGCCAGTTAAATCGTCGATTAACTGTGAATCACGCTCTGTACCAAGTGTAGCTGTTACAAGTGCTTGAGTTTCGCCACGAGTAAAGATAGCAGAACCGTGAGTACGCGGTAATACGCCAGTCATTACGTCAAGTGCACGAATCATATCTGGTTCACGACCATCGATACGCTTTTCGCCAGCAGCGATACGGCCACGAACGATTTTCTTCTCAAGTGAACCGAAGATTTTACCAATTTCTTGCTTATCTAAAGACTCGCCTTCAGCAAGTTCGCTTGTTAATACAGCAACAACTTCATCTTTAGCTACGCCAAGTGCTTCTTTACGCGCTACTTTATCTGTAATGCGGTAAGCTTCGCCCACTTTATCAGCAGCAATAGACGCTACTTTCTCTTCAAGTGATACGTTTTTAGCTGGTGCAGTCCAATCCCAAGTAGGCTTGCCTGCTTCTGCTTTAAATTCTTTAATTGCTGTAATGATCGCTTGAGCTTGCTCATGACCATAAACAACCGCACCTAGCATAATGTCTTCTGCAAGTACGTCTGCTTCTGACTCAACCATTAATACTGCGTTATCAGTACCAGCAACAACTAAGTCTAGCTTGCTTTCTTCTAGCTCTTTTAGTGTTGGGTTAAGTACGTATTCGCCGTCGATGTAACCAACGCGAGTAGCACCAATTGGACCACTGAACGGAATACCAGAGATAGCAAGTGCAGCTGAAGTACCAATTAACGCAACCATATCAGGTTGAATTTCAGGGTTAACAGAAACAACAGTAGCAATAACTTGTACTTCGTTTACAAAACCACTTGGGAAAAGTGGACGAATTGGACGGTCAATAAGACGTGCAATAAGTGTTTCGCCATCGTTAGGACGACCTTCGCGCTTTAAGAAACCACCAGGGATACGACCAGCAGCGTACATACGCTCTTGGTAGTTAACTGTTAGTGGGAAAAAGTCTTGGCCAGGTTGCGCTTCACGTTTACCAACAACAGTAACAAGTACTGAAGTGTCGCCAATGCTTGCAAGTACAGCGCCGTCTGCTTGACGAGCGATTGCACCAGTTTCTAGTGTCACTGTGTGTTGACCTAGTTGAAATTCTTTAATAATTGCTTGCACTTAAAATATTCCTTAAATGTTTTAAAATGTTTTTAAGTTGTCATCTAAGTACCAATTACAGTACATAATTGTATTTATTTTAAAATCAATTAAGTACTACAATTGGCGATGACGTAAATAAACGTAACTAAACCTTTTTAGCTACGCGCATAGTATATACCAAAGCGCCGTTAGAATGCGAGTCTAGCTATTAGATAAAAGCTAAGCCTTATGAAGGCTAAAAATAACGACCTTTGCTTACCTATTAAATGGAGGTTTTATTTTATAATTTAAGGTGTTTATAAAACGTCGTGCTGAATTTTAGGCACAAAAAAAGGAGCTAAAAAGCTCCTTTTTTGATAATCAAGTGCTTAGCGACGTAGGCCAAGTTCTTTGATTAACGCAGTATAACGCGTGATGTCTTTACCTTTAAGGTAATCAAGCAATTTACGACGTTGGCTAACTTTGCGAAGCAGACCACGACGTGAATGGAAGTCATGCTTGTGATCAGCAAAGTGACCTTGAAGCTTGTTGATATCAAAAGTAAGTAATGCTACTTGTACTTCAGGTGAACCAGTGTCGCCTTCAGCACGTGCGAATTTAGCAATGATATCGATTTTTTCTTGATTGCTTAGTGACATAATAACTCCAAAAATTAAATTTAAAAGGTGCTTTAGCCGATCACTAATTCAGCCAAAACGATTAAGCGGGCGTATTCTACCAATTGTACAAATAACTACAAGTTAATTATCCCATCAATATAAATAAGCTGCTGAAAATATTTAAAGCAACTATTTATTCGGGTTTTACATAATCATCTTGTTGGCTGGCCAAGCCACGTTTAACTTTTAAATGGCCGCTGGCATTACGCTCGCCTGTACCAATAAAAATACCGTCAGCTACAACCTTAATTGCGCCTTCAGGCAAATCTATATCAAGGTCTATTGCTTGGCCGTGACTAAAAATACTGCCCTGCTCTTTACTTATCTCAACAACCGGTAAATCAACTAAAGCTGTATCGAGTGGCAATAACAACGCGTCTAAATAAGTAGAAGGTGCAACTTCTTCGTCTTTAGCTTTTGCTAATAACGCTTCAATTTCATCTAGCGACACCATTTTTTCTGCAGGATATTGACCAACCGCAGTGCGGTGCAGCATAACAACGTGTGCGCCACAACCTAGCTTTTCACCTAAGTCGTCAACAATAGTACGAATGTAGGTGCCTTTAGATACATGCGCCGTCATTTGTATTACGTTATTCACTTCATCAAATTCGTCAAACGTTAAGCTAAACACGTTTATTTTTCTGCATTTACGTGGTACTTCAATACCCTCGCGTGCATACTTATATAAAGGCCTACCTTGATACTTAAGCGCCGAGTACATTGACGGGTACTGATCTGACTCACCAACAAAAGCGGCAATTTCTTTAATCAGTTGTTCACGCGTTACATTTACATCTTTAGTACTAACAATTTCACCATCAGAATCTGATGTCGTTGTTCTCTCGCCTAATTTAGCGCGTACCACATAGGTTTTGTCTGTATCGAGTAAAAACTGTGTAAACTTGGTTGCCTCACCAAAGCAAATAGGCAGCATACCAGTTGCCAATGGATCTAGCGCACCTGTGTGCCCCGCCTTTTGTGCAAAGTACACACCTTTTGTTTGCTGTAGTGCTTTATTTGATGAAATGCCAATTGGTTTGTTTAACAACAAAATACCGTCAACTGGACGGCCTTTACTGCGCTTTGCCATCTGTATTAGTGCCTTCTTCGCTATCTGTATCAATATCTACGTGCTTAGTCTCATCTTCGCTGTTAGTTACGTCATCTTCATGATCAGTGCTGTCTTCAACATCTGTTTCATCTGCAACATGTTTAGCGTTGTCTTCGCGAATAATGGAATCAACTAAGTTAGATATACGCATACCTTCCATTAGTGAGTTATCAACTAAAAACTTTAACTCAGGCATAATACGTGCACGAATACGCTTACCTAGTAACGAGCGGATATAACCGGTCGCTTCGTTAAGTACGTTTGCACTTTGCTTCGCTGCATTATCATCTTGCGTATTAAATACCGTAATGAATATTTTCGCATAAGATAAATCGCGCGATACTTCTACCGCTGACACTGTCACCATACCTAAGCGTGGATCTTTTATTTCGCGTTGTAAAATTACCGCAATTTCTTTTTGAATTTGCTGAGCAACACGATCTGTACGAGAAAATTCTCTCATTGCATTTGTCCTAAAATCATAACCTATTGGAATATAATAATAAGTTAATTAAATAATGGATACACAAATGGGGGCTAAGCCCCCATTTATTAGTCTAGCTAGCTAACAATTAAAGAGTACGTTGTATTTCAACTGTTTCAAATACTTCAATTTGGTCGCCAACACGAACGTCATTGTAGTTCTTAACGCCGATACCACATTCCATGCCGTTACGAACATCAGCAACATCGTCTTTAAAGCGACGAAGTGACTCAAGTTCACCTTCGTAGATAACCACGTTATCACGAAGTACACGAATTGGAGCGCTACGTTTAATAACACCTTCAGTAACCATACAACCAGCAATTGCGCCAATTTTTGGAGACTTAAACACGTCACGAACCTGAGCAAGACCAATAATCTCTTGCTTAAATTCTGGTGCCAACATACCCGACATTGCTTGTTTAACTTCGTCAATCAAGCTGTAGATTACGCTGTAGTAACGCAAGTCTAAGTTTTCAGACTCAATTACTTTACGAGCAGAAGCATCAGCACGAACGTTAAAGCCAACCACAATTGCGTTAGACGCTGCTGCAAGTGTTGCATCAGTTTCGGTAATACCACCAACACCTGAACCTACTATCTTCACTTTCACTTCATCAGTAGAGAGTTTAGTTAGTGAATCAGAGATTGCTTCGATTGAACCTTGAACGTCAGCTTTAAGTACCACGTTAACTTCAGACACATCGCCTTCAGTCATATGACTAAACATGTTTTCAAGCTTAGCTTTTTGTTGACGCGCTAGTTTAACATCACGGAATTTACCTTGACGGTATAAAGCAACTTCACGCGCTTTACGCTCATCTTTAACTACAGTTGCTTCGTCGCCTGCAGCCGGAATACCAGAAAGACCTAAAATTTCTACAGGAATAGAAGGACCCGCAGACTTAATATCTTTACCGTTTTCATCGCGCATTGCACGAATACGACCATACTCAAGACCACATAATACAATGTCACCTTGGTTAAGCGTACCCGATTGAACAAGTATAGATGCAACTGGACCACGGCCTTTATCTAAGCGTGATTCAATAACAACACCTGCAGCCATACCAACAGTAGGAGCAGTAAGCTCTAGTAGTTCAGATTGGTTTAATACCGCTTCTAAAAGCTCATCAATACCTAAACCTGTTTTAGCTGAGATATGAACGTACTGCGTATCGCCGCCCCATTCTTCTGGAATAACGTCAAGCTGAGCTAGCTCGTTCTTAACACGATCTGGGTCTACGCCTTCTTTATCCATTTTGTTTACAGCAATGATTAAAGGAACGCCAGCAGCACGCGCATGCTGTACAGCTTCTTTAGTTTGTGGCATAACACCATCATCTGCTGCAACCACTAGGATTACGATATCAGTCGCTTGAGCACCACGAGCACGCATTGAAGTAAATGCGGCGTGACCCGGAGTATCTAAGAAAGTGATCATGTTGCCATTAACATCAACATGGTATGCACCAATGTGCTGTGTAATACCACCGGCTTCGCCTGAGGCTACTTTAGCTGAACGAATGTAATCAAGTGTAGATGTTTTACCATGGTCAACGTGACCCATAACAGTTACAACTGGTGCACGTGGCTCAGACTTACCATCTTCATGACGATCGTTTAGTACTTTTTGCTCTAATTCGTTTTCTTTAACAATGATAACTTTGTGGCCCATTTCTTCTGCAACAAGTTGTGCAGCTTCTTGGTCAATCACTTGGTTAATAGTAACCATGTCGCCCATTTTCATCATTGTTTTTACAACTTCAGCGCCTTTAACAGCCATGCGTGACGCAAGCTCTGCAACTGTAATTGTTTCGCTAATACGCACTTCATTTTTAACATCAGCAGTTGGTTTTGTAAAACCATGCTGTAGCGATGTAGGTGCTTTTAACTTGCCTTTATTACGGCCTTTAGACGCTGCAAATTTATCTTTTGCTGGCGCTTTTTTCTTTTTCTTCGCACGGCGTGTGCCTTGCTCATCACGAGCATCAGCAACATCTTCTGCTTCACGTGCGTAAGTAGAAGTTGTAAGGTGGTGATCAGATGTTTCTTCACGCTTCTTACGCTCTTCTTCTTCTTTCTTCCAGCGTGCTGAGTTCTCTTCAGCAAGCTTTCTTGCTTCTTCTGCTTGACGTTTCGCTTCTTCTTCAGCTTTCTTCAATGCGGCCTCTTCTGCTTCTTTTTGCAGACGCTCAGCTACGATGCGATCTTTCTCAGACTTAGCACTTTGCTCTGGGGTCATCTGCTGTTGTTTCGCTTTACGCTCTGCATCAGCTTTGCGTTTAGCTTCTTCTTTAGCTTTACGATCAGCGTCTTCTTTCGCTTTACGTTCCGCCTCTTGTTTCGCTTTCAATTCTGCGGCTTCTTGGGCAGCTTTTTGCTGCTCTTCAAGGCGCAGTTTTTCTTCAGCGGCTAGGCGTAGCTCTTCTTGCTCTTGTTCCATTGCGCTTTTCTTCACGTAGGTACGTGTTTTGCGAACTTCAACTTGAACAGACTTTGCTTTGCCCGTAGAGCCAGTCACACTTAATGTGCTTTTGCTCTTACGTTGCAATGTCATACGCGCTGGGCCATCTGAACCTGTGCCGCCATGCTGCTTGCTTAAGTGATCAAGTAACGTCGCTTTTTCAGCTTCGGTTACACTTTCGCCTGCTTGCTTGGTAATACCTGCTTGTGAAAACTGCTGTAGCAATTTATCAACAGTTGTACCTATATCACCGGCTAGTTTTTCAACATTTACTTCTGCCATAGTCTCTAATACCTCCGTTAATAAATTACTCGTCTGCAAACCAACAAATGTTACGTGCAGCCATAATCAGCTCACCTGCTTTTTCAGGTGATAGTTCTGTAATATCCACTAATTCATCAATACCTTGCTCAGCTAAGTCTTCAAGTGTAATTACACCTTTGCTTGCCATAACAAATGCTAAATGACGTTCTAAGCCTTCAAGCGCAAGTAAGTCTTCAGCTGGCTCTGCGCCATCTAAGCTTTCTTCCGTTTTAAGTGCTTTAGTGGTTAATGCGTCTTTTGCACGTGAGCGCAATAGATCAACCGTTTCTTCATCTAAGCCATCAATTTCTAAAAATTCAGATGCCGGTACATACGCAACTTCTTCAAGTGACGAGAAACCTTCGTTAATTAATAATGAAGCAAATTCATCATCAATTTCTAAATTTTCAGTAAATAAGTTAAGTAACTTATCTGACTCAGCTTCGTTTTTGCTACGCATGTCTTCAACAGTCATTACGTTTAGTTCCCAGCCAGTTAATTGGCTAGCTAAACGAACGTTTTGACCATTACGACCAATAGCTTGTGCTAGGTTATCAGCTTCTACAGCGATATCCATTGAGTGCGTATCTTCATCCATTACGATTGAAGCTACTTCTGCAGGTGCCATTGCGTTAATAACAAATTGTGCTGGGTTATCATCGTAAAGTACGATATCAACACGCTCACCGCCAAGTTCTGACGATACAGCTTGAACACGTGCGCCACGCATACCTACACAAGCACCAATTGGGTCAATACGTTTGTCGTTAGACTTAACCGCAATTTTAGCGCGCGAACCTGGATCACGTGCAGCGGCACGTAATTCAATCATTTCTTCGCCGATTTCTGGCACCTCAATGCGGAACAATTCCATTAGCATTTCAGGCTTAGAACGCGTTACAAATAATTGTGCGCCACGTGCTTCTGGCTTAACTTCGTATAGAAGACCACGAATACGATCGCCTGGGCGGAAGTTTTCACGCGGTAGCATGTCGTCACGGTAAATTACCGCTTCAGCATTATTACCTAAATCAAGAACGATCGCGTCACGAGTGGCTTTTTTAACCACACCCGTTACTAACTCACCTTCTTTACTTTTGTATTCTTCTACAACTAAAGCACGCTCAGCTTCACGTACTTTTTGTACGATAACTTGCTTAGCCATTTGGGTTGTAATACGGTCAAATTTAATTGAGTCAATTTGCTCTTCAACGAAGTCACCCATTTGCAAGTCAGGTTCTTCAACTTGCGCTGCTTCTAGGGTAATTTCGCTGTATGGGTTCTCTAAAGACCCATCTTCTAATACTGCAGCAATCTGCCAGCGACGGTAAGTATCGTAGTCACCTGTTTTACGGTCAATTGCTACACGTACGTCGATGTCACCACCGTGCTTTTTCTTTGTTGCTGTTGCTAGAGCGAACTCTAAAGCTTCAAAAATCTTTTCTTTTGGAACCGCTTTCTCATTGGAGACGGCTTCAGCAACCAATAATATCTCTTTTGCCATGGGTTATGCCTCGCTTGCCCTATTCCTTTGCGCTCGAATTAAAACTTTGCAATTATGTTCGCACGCTCAATGTTGCTAAGCATAATTAAATGCTCTGTACCATCACTAGATAGTGTAATCATATCGCTAGTAACTGCTATTAAATCGCCTTTAAAATTACGACGACCGTCTTGTGGAAGTTTAGTACGTAATTGTACTTCCTCTCCTTGCGCCTGCTCGTAGTGATCTTGTTTGAATAATAGACGATCAACACCAGGAGACGATACTTCCAAATCATATTCATTTGTAATTGGGTCTTCGACATCTAAAATCGCACTTATTTGGCGACTCGCATCTGCACAATTATCAACTGAGATCCCAGCCTCATGAGTAATATAAACTCTTAAGGTAGAATGGCGACCCGCTTGTACAAACTCAAGACCATGTAATTCAAAACCTAACATTTCTACCGCTGGCGTTAACATAGCTACTAAATCTTGTTCAAGTTTTGTCACGAAAATCCTCCATACAAACAAAAAAAGGGCTTATAGCCCTAAAATATTGAGTTTAAATTTTGATTTGATCACCATGTCACAAATCAAACAGTGCAGATACAACAACGCCCCGAACCAAGCGGGGCGTCACACCAAAAAGCACAAAACTGTGTGGCCTAGGGCCAAGCTTGGTTGCGAGTCAAAAATCTGACTAAATTAAACTACAGTAGCTTAAACGCAAAACGCGCATTACTTAGAATGCGCGATATAAATTAGTAAGATTAAACCCACTATTATGATTGGTTGCGGGAGCCGGATTTGAACCGACGACCTTCGGGTTATGAGCCCGACGAGCTACCAGACTGCTCCATCCCGCGCCAATAGATACTAAACTTAATAATTTAATATCGCTGTTAGTAATATCTTTCAACATACTAAACAATGGCGGGTATTATAAGTATGTACGCCGTAATTAGCAACCATAATAAGTAATAAGTTTATAAAAAAAGTGACACCAAATAGCGTGTTTATAATTTAACGCGTAATTATTTAATTTTGTTAATTTTTGCACTTATTATCCAAATTTAGGAATTTTTAAATCTATGTTTTTATAAAGTAAGCGATCTTGATGTAATAATTTTGCGTATTAAATTTATTTGGCTTAGGCATGACACACTTTAATACTCTTAGACTCATTTTGGGCGATCAGCTCAACCCTGCTCACTCATGGTATAAAGATAAAAAAACCAATACCTTGTATGTTATTGCAGAGCTAAAACAAGAAACTAGCTATGTTAAGCACCATATTCAAAAAATCTGTGCATTTTGCGCTATGGAAAACTTTGCAACAGCATTAAACCAAGCCGGATTTAATGTACTGCATTTAACATTAAACGAAACCTGTAATGATGAAGGTTTACCCGCATTGCTTACCTGTATAGCAGCGCAACATCAATGCAATACTATTGAGTATCAATACCCAGACGAATATAGATTAAAAACCCAGTTAGCCAACTTTGCAAACACTAGCCCATTAACGGTTAGCGGTGTTGACAGCGAGCATTTTTTACTGCCCTTTGAGGAAATAAAACACCGCTTTGTAAAAGATAAACACATAACGATGGAGCATTTTTATCGCGCAATGCGCAAACAATTTAATATATTAATGGATAGCAACAAACCACACGGTGGAAAGTGGAACTTTGATAGTAATAACAGAAATAAATTTTCAACCGCCGACTTAGCACAAATCCCGCCACCTAAATTATTTAATAACGATGTAAGCGCTATAATTGCGCGTTTAAATAAACATAATGTTAGCTACTTTGGTAAAGCCGCAGAACAACTCCCCTGGCCCACAACCCGAAAACAAGCCATTAGCTGCTTAGATTATTTTTGCTTGTATTTACTGCCTCACTTTGGCCAGTTTCAAGATGCAATGACAGAGCAAAGTAAACATAACAATAGCCTGTACCATAGCCGCTTATCGTTTGCTTTAAATGCAAAGTTAATACACCCACTGTATGTGATAAAGCGTGTAATAGCCCAGTACGAACAACGCCCTAATGATATTTCTATTGCACAAGTAGAGGGGTTTGTTAGGCAAATACTGGGCTGGAGAGAGTACGTACGCGCAATTTACTGGATTAACATGCCAGATTACGCAACTAAAAATCAGCTTAAAGCCAAAAATAAGTTACCGCCGTATTTTTGGCATGCTAAAACTAAAATGAACTGCATGCACCATGCGCTCTGTGAAAGCTTAACTACTGCATACGCCCATCATATTCAGCGTCTTATGGTTATTGGTAATTTTTGTTTATTAACAGCTATAAACCCAGATGAGGTTGATGCTTGGTATTTGGGCGTTTATATAGATGCTATTGAATGGGTAGAAATGCCCAATACTCGGGGTATGAGCCAATTTGCCGATGACGGAATTATTGCAACCAAACCTTATGCGGCAAGCGGTAACTATATTAATAAAATGAGCGACTACTGCAAAAACTGCCACTATAAAGTAAAACAAAAAGTGGGTGATGACGCCTGCCCGTTTAATAGCCTTTACTGGCATTTTATGCACACGCACAGAGCAAAATTAGAAAAAAACCCACGCATTGGCATGGTGTATAAAAACTGGGATAAACAAGAGAATACGTTACAGCAAAGTACATTACAGCAAGCAACTTACTATTTGAACAATCTGGAAAGCCTGTAACTTTTAACTTTTTATCAGAACAGCAAAAAGCCGCTAAAAAGCGGCTTTACGGGGATAATCAAAAACTAAGCTTATTTAAATTACTTGCCTTCTATAAGGCTACCACTGCCTATTTCAATTTTGCGTGGTTTAAGTGCTTCTGGTATTTCGCGTTCAAGGTTAATGCTTAATAAGCCATTTGCTAAATCGGCACCAAGTACTTTTACGTGATCCCCCAGCTGAAATTTACGCTCAAAGTTGCGCTCTGCAATACCTTGATGAATAAATTTACGCTCACTGGCTTGCTCTTTACCCGTTTTAATACCTGCAACAACTAGTGTGTTGTTTTCTGATTCTATGCTCAGCTCGCTTTCGCTAAAACCAGCAACTGCCATAGTAATTCGGTATTTGTCTTTATCGAGCGCTTCGATATTGTAAGGAGGAAAGCTTGGCTGCTTATCTGAACTTGCTGCCGCATCCATTAAAGACGCTAAATGATCGAAACCGATGAATGAACGATAAAGGGGTGATAAATCTACTGTACGCATAATAATATCCTCATATTTAAGCGATATTTCAGTTGTGCTTTTCTAATGAACAAACACAAATGAAGTTTAATTAATAATATAAATTTCAATTACTTCTGTTTAACAAGGACCCATCAGGCGTCCTCTACTTATCTATATATGGACGTTAAAATTGTTTTCAAGCAAATAACAAATAATTTTTTAAATTCGCTCTTTTAAAATACACAACAAGGTCGTTAAACATAAATTACAATGGTAAAAATACCGCCTCAAGCGAGGCGGCTAAAACAGTGGAAAATATTTAAAGTGAATTACTTATCTTCGAGCAAATCATTGCCACCGATTGCTATTTTGCGCGGTTTTAACGCTTCAGGTATTTCACGTTGTAAATCTATGCTGAGTAAACCATGGGCTAAATCAGCAGCGATAACTCTTACATGATCTCCTAACTGAAACTTACGCTCAAAATTGCGATCTGCAATGCCTTGGTGAATAAATTTACGCTCTTTACTATCGTCTTTACTTTGTTTAACCCCGCTAACTTTTAGGGTGTTATTTTCTGACTCGATTGTCAGTTCGCTATTGCTAAAACCAGCAACCGCCATAGTGATTCTATATTTGTCTTTATCGAGCGCTTCGATATTGTAAGGAGGAAAGCTTGGCTGCTTATCTGAACTTGCTGCCGCATCCATTAAAGACGCTAAATGATCGAAACCGATGAATGAACGATAAAGGGGTGATAAATCTACTGTACGCATAATAATATCCTCATATTTAAGCGATATTTCAGTTGTGCTTTTCTAATGAACAAACACAAATGAAGTTTAATTAATAATATAAATTTCAATTACTTCTGTTTAACAAGGACCCATCAGGCGTCCTCTACTTATCTATATATGGACTGCAAAATTGTTTTCAAGATGATTTTTCAAAAAATTATTTATTTTACTTTTAACACCACATTAAGCGCCCAATAACAGTAGCGATTATTTAAAAACGCTGATCCCTAAGGCATATCAATAAAAGCGAACAGCTTAATCGCTTGTTTGCTCTTTAATATTTAACTCAATTGGTTACACTAGTAGCAATTTAATTGAGGAGTTCACTATGTTAACTGTAATTTTTGGTCGTGAAGGCTGCCCATTTTGTGTTCGTGCTAAAGACGTAGCAGAACAACTATCAAATGAATGTGATGATTTTAAATTTCGCTACATCGACATTATTAAAGAAGGCATAAGTAAAGAAGATCTTGAAAAGTCTGCCGGCAAACCTTGCCCAACAGTGCCGCAAATCTTTGTAGACCAAAAACACATTGGTGGTTTTACAGAGTTTGAGGCCTACGCCAAAGAGAATCTTGGACTTTATCAATAAGTTCTGTATCAAATATGTTAACCAGTTAAGTAATCTAGTTACTTGGCTGGTTAAATTTCGACCAACATCAATCACCTATAAATTAGTTGTAATTTCTACAAGCATTTACCGCATTTATCCTTTATAATGCGCGCCTCTTTAAATTCGTTGAGGCGTATTAATGTCAGAACCAGTCACGTTTGAATCTCTAAATCTTTCTCCTGCAATTTTGAAGGCAGTTGAAGAGTTGGGTTACAAGACACCATCTGAAATCCAAGCTCAATGTATACCGTTATTGCTAGAAAGAAAGGACGTACTGGGACTAGCTCAAACGGGTACAGGTAAAACCGCAGCATTTGCACTACCACTATTAAATAATATTGACCCGTCTGTGAAACAGCCACAGATCCTTGTACTCACACCAACCCGTGAGCTTGCGATCCAAGTTGCTGAGGCATTTGAACAATATGCTAAACATGTTCGTGGTATTGAAGTATTGGCACTTTATGGTGGCCAAAGCTACAGTATCCAACTAAGTGCACTTCGTCGTGGCGCGCAAGTTATCGTAGCTACTCCAGGTCGCTTAATCGATCATATTAACCGTGGCACTATCAAGTTTGATGCTCTACAAGCACTTGTACTTGATGAAGCCGATGAAATGTTACGTATGGGCTTTATCGATGATGTAGAAAGCATCATGGAAAAAACACCGCGCGAAAAGCAAACATGTCTTTTCTCTGCGACCATGCCTAAGCAAATTCAAAACATCAGCAGCAAGTATATGAACAATCCTGAACAGGTTCATATCTCTGCGCGTAACTCAACTGTATCATCAGTAGAGCAAGTGTTTTGGAATGCAAGCATTCATAAGAATAAAGCCATTGTTCGCTTTTTAGAAGCTGAGCAATATGAAGGTGCTATTGTTTTCGTACGTACGCGTAACGATACAGTACAACTTGCTGAATTATTAGAGCGCGAAGGTTTCTCTGCCGCTCCACTTAACGGTGACATGAACCAGCAAGCACGTGAACGCACAGTAGAGCGCTTAAAAAGCGGCATGCTAAATGTTGTTATTGCAACAGACGTAGCGGCACGTGGTCTAGATGTTGACCGTTTAAGTTTAGTTATCAACTACGATATTCCACAAGATTCTGAAGCCTACGTTCACCGTATCGGCCGTACAGGTCGTGCTGGTCGTACTGGTAAAGCAATCTTATTCGTAAAACATAACGAACGTTATTTACTTAAAAATATCATTCGTCATACGAATTCAGATATTGCACAAGTTGAATTACCAACAGCTAAAATTGTTGAGGAAAAACGTATCGAAGCGTTACAAGCCAAGTTAACACTTGCTCTTGAAAACAAAGATATTACTTTCTTTAATGAAGTAGCAGCAAACATGGCTCAAAAGCTTGAACTTTCTGCTGAAGACCTTGCTGGTGCGTTACTGTGTTTAGCACAGCAACAATCACCAATTAAGGTTGAAGAAGTTAAGATTCAACCTCGCGAACGTAACGAGCGCAATGATCGTAACCCACGTAGCAATGACCGTGGTGATCGTGGTCGTCGTAACGAACGTGGCGGTGAACGTGGTGGCGAGCGCGCTGAACGTAAACCTCGTGAGCGTAACAGCCGTGATGCAGGTCCTATGGATACATACCGTATCGAAGTAGGTCGTGAACATGGTGTTCAGGTTAAGAACATTGTTGGCGCTATTGCTAACGAAGCTGACATTTCAAGCAAGTTTATTGGTGATATTCGTCTACACGATAATCACAGCACGGTTCAATTACCGAAAAACATGCCTAAAGATGTACTTGATCATTTCCAAAAAGTGTTTATTTGTAAACGTCCTATGGGCTTAACAATCACTGCTGATCAAGGTCCTGCTGAGCCACGTGGCGAACGCTCTGAGCGTCCAGCTGGCGGCGAAAAACGCAGCTTTAATAAAGATGACAGCGCACGCGGTGATAAGCGCAGCGGTCCTCGTAAAGAACGTCGCCCAGTAAGCTTTACAACGCCGAAATAAGCAACGACTCTTTAATAAAAACCTTGCCACGTAAGTGAGCAAGGTTTTTTTTGTGCCTAAAATAAAGCTCTAGGCTCTAGGCTCTAGGCTCTAGGCTCTAGGCTCTAGGCAGAAAATAATATTCCCCTGAGAAAATAAACACGATATTTTATTTCCACCTCACAGCTAAATTCTCGCCTGCACACCCCTTTCTTATCTGCACTGCTCTATTACTTCTCTAAAGCGCAGCGTCTCCTATCCTCTTAGTGAATAACTCACTTAAAAATATTTACGCAAAAAGCAGACAATAAGCTGTAAATGAGGAAGGCAATGCCATAGTAACTTTTATTGGGTTACTTTATTCGGGGTACAGTGTTTGCCCTACGGTTAAATCTGATCTCTTAACACAAAAAAGCCCCACCAATTTCATGATGAGGCTTTTACTATATTACCTATTTGTTTTACGTTAAGGCGCTAGCGCTGGGTAAACGTAGCTGGCATCAAGCCCTAGTGGGATACCCAGTGCCCAGTAACCTAATAAAAAGATACTCCAGCCAATCATAAAGGCGATTGAGTACGGTAGCATAATAGCAATTAAAGTGCCTATGCCGGTGCCTTTCACATACTTTTGACAGTACACCACCACTAATGGGAAATAGGGCATTAACGGTGTAATAATATTAGAGCTTGAGTCACCAACACGATAAGCCGCTTGAGTTAAGTCTGGCGAAATACCAAGTTGCATTAGCATAGGTACAAATATGGGGCCAAGTAATGCCCATTTTGCTGAACTTGAACCTACGAATAAGTTAACAAAGCCGGTTAAAAAGATAATTCCCACCACCGTTACTGCACTTGGCAACTGCATTGCTTTTAATAACTGCGCGCCTTCGATTGCTAGCAATGCACCTAAGTTTGATTTACTAAATGCGGCAATAAATAACGAACAGAAAAATGCCATTACAATATAATATGCCATGCCGCTCATCGCTTTACTCATGGCATCTATCATGTCTTTAGAGGTTTTAAAGGTGCCTACGGTAAAGCCGTAAACCGCGCCGGGTATCCAAAATAATAAAAAGATTAACGGTACGATAGATTGCATTAATGGCGAGCTAAAATTAGTTAACGAGCCATCGCTGCTGCGCATTGCCGAGTTACTATCTGCCGATACATAAGCAAGTAACGCAAGGCCTGCAACCATAACTGAACTGGCAATTATAAATGCACGTTTTTCATCACTGCGGGCATCTTCAAATACGGGTAAATCTTCTTTAGCGCCATCTACCGCGGTTTTTTGTAAACGTGGTTCTATAATTTTATCGGTAATATACCAGCCTAATGCCACTATAAATAAGCTAGATGCTGAAGCAAATGCCCAGTTATTTAACGGGTTAATTGTCATTGCAGGATTAATTATTTGCGCCGCACTTTGGGTAAAACTTTGTAGCAATGGGTCGATACCCGATGGAATAAAGTTAGCCCCAAAACCACCACTCACACCCGCAAATGCAGCAGCAATACCCGCAAGCGGATGGCGCCCTGCAGCATAAAATATAACCCCAGCTAGTGGAATAACTAATACATAACCTGCATCAGTTGCGGTATGGCTTACAATGGCCACTAAAATAATTGAAGGCGTTAATAACTTTTTAGGCGTCACTTTAAGCATTAACTTAAGGCCGGTATTAATAAAGCCCGAATGCTCTGCAACCCCCACACCTAACATAGCCACTAACACTACGCCTAAGGGTGCAAAGCCGGTAAAGGTTTTTACCATAGAGGATAAAAAGGTGGCGAGCGAATCACTTGCTAGCATATTATTGATAATAATGGCTTCGCCGGTACGTGGATCTATTGCATCAAAGCTTACGCCTGAAAACCACCACGACAAAAACCAAATTAGTAACATGGCAAACAAAAATATAATGGCCGGATCAGGAAGCTTATTACCTACCCGTTCAACAAAATTTAAAAATCGTGCAATTAAACCAGTTGGCACTGCACTTTGGTTATTATTCATTCTTTAAAGCTCTCTAAATCATATTTTCAATAACCATATCCTATCTTTACACAACAGTAAATTAACCTGAGGCTAACTCCCTCATATCAATACTTTTAAACAAAAAAAACGCGATAAGCCAGTAGCGTATCGCGTTTAAATTAGTTTTAGCCTAGGTTTACTCAGGCCAATGCTTTTACTTCTTCCCACAAACGAGCAACAAGGGTTTTGTCATCTTCATTAAGTTCACCATTATGATAAGCCTTCACTAAGCTTTGCTCTACGGTTTCGTTAAGTTCATCTGTGCTAATAGTTAGCTTTTCTACTTGCGCATACCCTACTGCTAAGTCAAAGTGACCTCGCAAATAGCCTCCTGCAAATAATTCATCATCGGTGGCTTTAATCACTAAATCATCAAAATAGTGTTGGGCTGCATCAATATAGTTTACTAAACTCATTTATTCTGTCTCCTGGTTTTGCAATGGGTATTAATACCCTACTGCATACATAATGTGGTCGTTAAATCCGCATGTAACTTTAATATAACCGGTTAGTTCATCATCTAAACTGCTATCGCCGGTGTCACAAATAAGTGGGCGGCCATTTAAAGCCTGCAATTTTGTTTTTGTAGCTACTACTATAATGTTATTGGTGCCAATAGCGCGAATAAGCGCGGGGCTAAGCTGTTGATTACCACGACCAAAAATATGTCCTTGGCCGCCAATTAAGGTGATCACTAATTTAGTTTTTTGACCTTGCGTATGCTCAAGTAATTGCGCTGCGGTTAGGTCTTGCGCTATAAGGGCTTGATCTTTAACTAAATCGACACCTAAAAGTGTATTTTCTAGTCCCATTTCTTCCATCACTGCGGCAACGGTTGAGCCACTGCCCATAATGTAAAAAGTGTCTTCATCCATTTCACTCACCACATAGGCGGCAATATCTACAAGCACTAACTCGTCGGTTTCTTTACCACCATTTTTAACCGCTTGCATGTAACGCACTTCGCTTGGTACTTGCATTTCGCCATAACGTTTTGCTTTAACTGTGCCTTGTCTAAATGCCTCTTCGTCAATGTCCATTACATCGGCGTCACCTAAGGTAACTAAATCGCCTTTTACCAGCATTTCGACTACACGCCCTGCTGCTTTTGGCGTGATTGCATATACCCCTGAGTGTATTTTGCAGCCAGCAGGAATACCCAGTACGGGTATTGTGTCCTCAACAGCATGACAAATATTACGCGCTGTGCCGTCGCCTCCAGCAAATAAAACTAAATCTACACCTAGCTCTTTAAGTGCTTTTACAGCCTGCTCTGTGTCGTTGGCTGTGGTTATAGCATTGCTGTTATATATTACTTGCACCTTAAAGCCGAGTGCTTTAGCACAGTGCTCGCCCATATCGCCATTTACTGTATAAATAGTTAATTGGTTTTTATAAGGCAGTAATACTTCAAGTGCGGCTTTTGTACGACTATTAGCTTTAGGCTGAGCGCCAAGTGCTAGCGCTTTGGCTGCAGTTGCTGCGCCATCGCTACCTTTTAACGCTACAGTGCCGCCTAAACCCGCTAGCGGGTTTATAATTAAACCTAACTTAAACTGCATCCGTGAGCTCCTTGGGATGTTGCCAATTAAATTGCTGTGCACTCATTGGCCATGGCGTATTATAAAAATGGCTGAGTGCTTTTAGCAATGCCTCGGTACGGGAGTTAAAACCGTTATTAATAAGTGTTAAAACTCGCTGGTGTACTCGCTGCTGAAAATCAAAACGACACGTTTGCTCGCCATTTAAATTATCTACCGACACATTAAATTCAAAACCTGCGGCGGTACTCAATAGCCACTCAATGGCTTGCGGTTTTATTTCTACATTTTCAAATTCGGCTTGTTTTTGCTTATCGCGGCCGTCGGGGCAATACCAATAGCCGTAATCTTCAAGTAAACGGCGCTTATCTCCCGCCACCAGCCAATGTGCAATTTCGTGCAGGGCACTGGCGTAAAAACCATGAGCAAACACAATTTGGTGATACGGCGTTTTATCACAGCTAGGAATATAAATAGGTTCGTGCTCGCCTTTAACCAGCCGCGTATTATAGCTTTGGTCAAAAGTGGCTGCAAAAATAGAAATTAAATCAGCAATTTTATGCATAAAAGTTTAATTACTTACTCTGAATATAGGGCTTACTGCTCATTATATTAAAAATGTGCGCGCTAAAAACGAGGTGAATTGTACGGGCTTTCGCAGCGAATGTAAAAAATTGGATAGCGGGTTAACACTTCCATGTAACGGCGTTTTATAAAGCCCATGGGGCTTGCTAATAATAGCTATACAAGGTGCTGCCAAATAGCTGGTATTTATACTGTTTGGCGTATTTACTGCTTGAGCAATAACCCTTACCATCACTATAACGACAGAGCTGCTTACTGAAATACTAAAATTATGTTTAAACTAATGAGTATAAAAAAGGTTAAATTTTTATTTATTGCCCTGCTTGGGCTTATGGGTACATCACTGCCTGCTGTTGCAAAAAACATCAGTATTAATGTGTTTGCTATTCCTTCGCAACCAATCATTACTTTAATGGCGCAAACCAGTGATGCATTAAAACAAGCGGGTATGGTTAGCTTTTACGATAAAGGCATGCCGGTACACGCTACTTTATATTTAACTGACTTTGCACCCGGTACAGAGGAGGCAATTAAACTTGCGGTAAAAAACATCATAGCGCAACAACAGCCTTTTCCCATAACCGCTGAAGGCTTTAGCGTAACGCAAAGTAATTGGGCCTTTATTAATTTACAGCCGTCGCGCCAATTACAAAGACTATCTGACGAGGTAACACTTGCCATTGAACCGCTGCGCGAGCGAAATGTTACTGTGCCTACTTGGGTTAAAAACTACCCCAACAAGTTAACTGCATTTAAGCGCTACGGCAGCCCTAATGTTTTTCAAAACTTTCAGCCACATTTAACATTATTAGCTAACGAGAAAAGCCCTCAACTGGCTGTTATAAATAAACAAATACAGGCTAACCCACCTAAAGCACAGGGGCAAATAATAGGTGTAGGTATAGGGATTTCAGATCAGTTTGGTCAACAAAAGCAGGTTATTGCAGAATACTTTTTTAACAAGGGTAAAAGCTAAATTGCTTTATTACTTTTGCTGCGCTAAGTATTTTTTTAGCAGCTGGGTGTTTCGGGTGTTTGCTTTAAAGTAAGCATCAAAAATATCGCCTACTATGGGTAGTAAACCGCCCACAAAGTCGATAAGCATATTAACTAATATACGTAGTTTTATAGTCCAGCTAACACCTAAGCGCTGCGCTTCAATTAATACATAAGCAGATAAAATAAAACCGGCCATATCACCGGCAACGGGCAATAAACCAATAATCGCATCGGCACCAACTTTAAAGTTAGTAAAAGGAATTTTTAAACTGCTGTCGGTAATGAAGCTAAAACGCTCCAGCCTTTTCAATGCAGCTTGTTGCTGAGCCTTTACGTTATTTGTCATTGTCACATTTAGCTCCCTCAAACCTGTTTAATTAACTTTAGTAAAAAAGTTGAACTTGCACTGATAAACAAATACAAAAAACGCGGATCGCCCGCGTTTTTATTATCTACTTAATGTAACTCTAATTATACCGAACCGGGTATCGGCCCATGCTCGTGGTGTACATGTGGGTTTTGTCCACGTTGACGTAGCAAATGATCCATTAAAGTAATGGCCATCATCGCCTCAGCAATTGGCACAGCACGAATACCTACACACGGATCGTGACGACCTTTGGTGATCATCTCAACCGCTTCGTTTTCAGTATTTATACTGTTACCCGGTATGGTAATGCTTGAGGTAGGTTTTAGCGCAATAGAAGCAATAATATCTTGCCCAGTAGAAATACCCGCTAATACGCCGCCCGCATGGTTAGAGGTAAACCCTTGTGGTGTTAGTTCATCGCGGTGCTCTGAGCCTTTTTGCTCAATTACATCAAAGCCGTCGCCAATTTCAACACCTTTAACCGCGTTAATGCTCATTAACGAATGCGCAAGTTCGGCGTCAAGGCGGTCAAATACTGGCTCACCAAGGCCTACAGGTACATTACTTGCCACTACTTTTACTTTTGCGCCTACTGAGTCACCTTGCTTTTTAAGGCCGCGCATATATTCATCAAGCGCTTCTAACTTGCTCACATCAGGAAAAAAGAATAAGTTGTTTTCAACTTCGTTCCAATCAAAAACGTCTGCTTTAATTGGCCCTAACTGACTTAAGCAGGCTTTTATTTCGATACCATGAAATTGTTTTAAATATTTTTTAGCAATAGAGCCCGCAGCAACACGAATTGCCGTTTCGCGCGCTGATGAGCGACCACCACCGCGATAATCGCGCAGGCCGTATTTATGCCAATAGGTGTAATCGCCATGACCTGGGCGAAACACATCTTTAATTTTGCCGTAATCTTTTGAGCGTTGATCGGTGTTTTCAATAAGTAAACCTATGCTAGTACCTGTGGTTTTACCTTCAAATACGCCTGAAAGAATTTTTATCTGATCGTCTTCACGGCGCTGCGTGGTATAACGACTTTGCCCCGGTTTACGACGGTCTAAATCTATTTGTAGGTCGGCCTCGGTGATTTCAAGACCTGCTGGTGTACCATCAACAACGCCGCCTAATGCAACGCCGTGGCTCTCACCAAAAGTAGACACTTTAAATAACTGTCCAATGCTATTACCTGCCATTACTTTTCCTCATTCCTAATGACTACCAATAGCCGAGCTTTACACTCGGCTATTTACTTATATCAATTTATATTCAAATACATATTCTATAAATGATATTGATTTTTATTGTGCAAAATACTCATCAAGTTGCTGTTTGCTAATAACAAACACACCTAAACCACCTTGTTCAAACTCAACCCATTCAAATGGCGCACCCGGATACAATGCATCCATATGTACCATAGAGTTACCTACCTCTACAAACAATAAGCCGTTTGCAGTAAGGTGCTTACTTGCTTCGCTTAATATAGTGCGGGTTACGTCTAGGCCGTCGTGGCCTGAAGCCAAACCAAGTTCTGGTTCATGATGAAACTCACGCGGTAAGTCGGCCATGTCCTCAGCATCAACGTACGGCGGGTTAGCTATGATCAGGTCGTATGTTTGCCCTGGTACACCACTAAACACATCTGACTGAATTGGCAATACTCGTTCACTTAACTGGTAGTCTGTAATATTTATGTCGGCTACTTCTAGAGCTTCATAAGAAATATCAACCGCATCTACCTGCGCATTTTCAAACGCTTGTGCAAGTGCAATCGCGATACAACCAGAACCCGTACATAAATCTAAAATACGCTTAACCGACTCAGGCTCTTCAAGCCAAGGGGTAAAGCGGTTATTAATTAACTCTGCAAATGGCGAACGTGGAATAAGCACGCGCTCGTCTACATAAAATGGCATATTCGCAAACCAAGCAATGTTGGTTAAATACGGCACTGGGGTAAAATCGTTAATACGCTCAGCAATTAAGCCCGCTAAGCTGTTTTTTTCTGTACTCGTTAAACGCGCATGCATTAATTCTTTCGGCGCATCTATTGGTAAGCTTAATGCGGGTAATAATAAATTTACCGCTTCGTCCCACGCATTATCAGTACCGTGACCAAAAAAAATACCAATGCTGGCAAATTGGCTTGTAGTCCAACGTAACCAGTCGTGTAAGGTTGAAAGTTCTGCTACAGCTTCTTCTAGCGTTGCTTCTTCTATTTGTAATTCACTCATGTGTATTGCCTGCCTGCTACTTTCAAAATTATTAATTCAATCGAGGCCACAATCGCCTCCCGATTGCCCTATTGTAACGCCTTTTATCTCGATTTTTACCCTTTTTTTGTTTAGACTGCCGCTATGAAAAAAGATCCTTATTCAAACAGCCCAATTAGCAATGATGACATTGACATGTTTCGTCAAAGTATCACTGGTGCGCGCGTTTTTAAACAAGACACTCACCGCTTTACTAATAAGCCTAAAGTGTCACAAGCAAAGCAGTTTGCCCAGCAAAAAAAGCAACAACAGTCAGAATTCTTCTTTTCGGATGAATATATACCTGATATTGATACCAATGGTACGGTTAATTATGTACAAGATGGCCAAGACCGCTTTTTAGCTAAGCAACTACGCCGTGGTGACTTTGTTCCAGATTTAACCCTAGATTTGCATGGCTTAAATAAAGAGTCTGCAAAAGATGAGCTAGCTGGTTTGATCCACGAATGCAAAAAGAAACATTACTATTGTGCATGCATAATTCATGGCATTGGTGGGCATATACTCAGGCACAAAGTACCGCAGTATTTAGTACAACACCCTGACGTAATTGCAATGCACCAAGCACCGCTTGAATATGGTGGTAAAGGCGCTGTACTTATTTTAATTAATTTACCGCAAAGTGATGAGTTTAGGCGTTAAATAACCACAGCTCTGGTTAAATACTATTTAAGGCGATATTAGTGTCTATTTTTTCAATTATATTTCCGCTGGTATTTATTGTTACTGCTGGTTTTATTAGCACTAAGTCACAATTTTTAGAACAACAACATATAACTGGTATTAGTAAATTTACCTTTTATATTAGTATCCCCGCTTTTTTATTTTTAAATATGGCGCAAGCTAACTTACACAATAGTGTGAGCTTAAATGGCTTTTTAAGTTTTTATATTGCGGTTGTGGGTGTTTTTATAATTGGCGCTTTAATAGACCGATTTTTAATTACTAAGCACAGTGATTATCAACGCCATAGCGTATTTGCTCTTGGTAGTAGCTATTCAAATACCGTACTGGTTGGCTTACCAATAATTATTGCAGCAATTGGCCGTGAAATGATTGGTATAGTATTTATGATTATCACTTTTCATAGTGCATTGTTATTTACTCTCACCTTTTTAGTGAGTGCCAAAAGCGAAAAAAGTGCGTTTTCGTGGCAACAATTTGCCAAAAACATGCTGTTAAACCCTGTGGTACTTAGCATTAGCCTAGGGTTATTGGCTAATGTTTTAGGCCTTACATTGCCACTGGATATTATTAATGGCTTAGATTTACTCTCACAACCCGCTATTGGCTGCGCACTATTTGTGTTGGGAGCTAATTTAGCATTTTATAAAATAAGCCAAAACTGGCAACCCGCGCTAATCGCCACATTATTAAAGCTAGTATTGCTACCCTGCTTAGTATTATTGTTAGGCCGATTTGTGTTTATGCTAGAGGCGCAACTACTCAACGTACTTATATTATTAAGTGCATCGCCTTTAGGTGTTAATGCCTACCTTATTGCTAATCAAATAAAACAACACCAAGCAACGCTTGCCAGCACTGTGGTTATGTCGACCGTTTTAAGTGGTATAAGCTTTACGCTTTGGCTGGCATTTTTATTATAGAGCCTTGATTAGCTAATCAGCTAACGCGTTGCATTACACGTTACCCGGAGCATGAATGCTAAGGTATTCGCTGCGCTGGGTTTGCTCATTATAATTAATTACGGCAACTGCACCGGTATTAAAAATAGGCATATGGCCCACACATAACTGATCAACCAAATAACTTACTATGGGCATGTGCGCCACTACTAGCCAAGTATTACACGCAGGATGCGCCGCTATTAACGTTTCGATGTAATCGGCTGCAATTTGCGGTTTACCTTCAGGTATAATGTCTTTGCAGGTTTCGCTAAATTTAAACGTGTTATTTTTAGCAACCCCTTTTGCTGTTTGTTGAGCTCTAATGTAAGGACTAACTAACAGCGCATCGGGTGCATAGTTTTTTGCCAGCCACAGCCCCATTTTTTCAGCTTCAATATGACCCTTTTGGGTTAACTGTCTCGCTGCATCATCGGCCTGCATTGGCGTTGCTTCGCCGTGGCGCATTATTAAGATTGTTTTCATAATAAATCAACCAATTAAAGAATATAAAACAGTAGCCAATTTGCCCGTTCTTCCGCTATATTAACAAGGTAACACTATTTATTTCTTAAATAGTTCTGTCATGATATTCAGGTAAATCTTATCGCTGTATTTCTCTGTCCTGAAGTTATCATCTGTTGTTAACAAGTAAACATTTAGTTTCAGGAGCATCATTTGAATATCAGTCGCAATGATAACAGAGCCTACCGCGCTCTAACACTGGACAATGGTCTAAAAGTACTCTTAGTGCAAGATAAAGATGCAACAAAAGCCGCTGCGTCTATGGCTGTTAATGCTGGACATTTTGACGACCCTGTTGATAGGCAAGGCTTAGCACACTTTTTAGAGCACATGCTATTTTTAGGCACAGATCAATTTCCTGACTCAGGTAGCTTTAATAATTTTGTATCACAAGCGGGCGGCAATACCAATGCCTGGACCGGAACTGAGCACACTTGCTACTTTTTTGACATTAATAATCAAGAATTTGAACATGCGCTAAAGCAATTTAGCCGGTTTTTTATTGCGCCATTATTAAATGCTGCAGAAACAGAAAAAGAACGTAACGCGATAGAAGCAGAATTTAAATTAAAAATTAAAGACGACGGCCGTCGTATATACCAAGTACATAAAGAAACGGTTAATCCGGCTCACCCTTTTGCTAAATTTTCGGTAGGTAATTTACAAACATTAGCCGACAGAGAGCGCTGCATTAGCGACGAGCTAAGAGACTTTTTTAAGCAGTTTTATCAAGCTCAATACATGACTTTGGTCATATGCGCTAATGAGGAGCTCGACACTCTCCAAGCATGGACAAAACAATACTTTACTGCGGTTTGTGGTAACGCCAAGCAACCAAAACCCGCAATTAGTGCGCCGCTATACCGAGCGCAAGACCTAGGAAAACTGCTGCACATTGAACCTCATAAGCATATGCAAAAGCTTATAGTGAGCTTTGCAATGCCTAATATTGATGACTTTTATCGTCACAAAACAGTGAGCTTTATTGCACACTTACTCGGTTATGAAGGTGCGGGCTCCTTATACTCTATTTTAAAACAGCAAGGCTGGATAAATGCACTTTCTGCCGGGGGTGGCATTAATGGCAGTAATTTTAAAGACTTTAATATTAGTATGGCACTAACGGATGAAGGTATTGAATACTTTGAAGATATTATTGAAATGATCTTTGAGTATATTTGCCTTATTAATAACAATATTGAACAGCTACCGCGCTTATACCAAGATAAAAAGAAGCTATTGCAAATTGCCTTCGATAACCAAGAACAATCGCGCTTAATAGACTGGGTAAGTAACTTAAGCATTAATATGCAACATTACGATCAGCCTAACTACTTACAAGGCGACTATTTAATGGAAGGCTTTAAACACGCCACCCATGAAATGGCCATGCAATGGTTAAAGCCACACAATATGCGCTTGGTACTTATTCACCCCGGGGTTGAGCCTCAACATAAAGCCGCTTGGTATAATACACCTTACAAGGTTGAAAAAATTTCGACTAGTTGGCTCGATGCACTAAGTAACATTAATAAACCACTCAATGAAATGCGCTTACCTGTTGTTAATCCTTATTTAACCAAAGACGTTGAGCTGTTTGATATAATTGAGCCACAAACAAAACCTGAGTTAATAGTCACAGAGCCTGGTTTTGATTTTTGGTTTAAACAAGACAACACCTTTCGCGTTGCCAAAGGTCATTTTTACTTGGCAATGGACTCAGACTTTGCAATAAAAGATGTAAAGCACATGGCACTTACCCGCCTCTTTTCTGATTTATTTATGGATAGCGTTAGCGAGCAATTTTACCCTGCCGAACTTGCAGGACTTAGTTATCACTTAACGTCTCATCAAGGTGGGTTAACACTACATACAGCGGGGCTCTCATCAAGCCAGTTAGAGCTGGTTGATGAACTCATTGATGCTTTATTTAACGTAGAAATTTGCTCTAAACGTTTTGCCGAGTATAAAAAGCAATTAGTAAGGCATTGGCGTAACAGTAATCAAAATAAGCCCGTAGGTGAGCTGTTTAGCATGTTAGGCGCAAAAATAATGCCGTGGAATCCACAGCCAGACGAGTTGGCTGACGCATTAAAAAACACGTGTTTTCAGCAGTTTAATGAATTTAGACAAGACTTTTTTAAAGCCCTGCATGTAGAGTCATTTTTACATGGTAACTGGCAACAAGCTGATGCAATTAGTTTTCAGAAAAAAGTAGCCGCGCACTTAAAAAGCGCCGCTGTAATAGCCGATTTAACACGGCCATTATTTGAAATTAACAAAGTAACGCGCTTTGAGTTAACGCTGCCTTGTAGTGATCACGCTATGCTTATTTACTATCAAGCACAAACCGACTGTGTAAGTGAAAAAGTAAAAATGATGGCGCTAAATCATCTAATCAATCAAGATTATTTTAACGAACTACGCACCACGCAACAGTTAGGCTATTTGGTTGGTGCCGGTTACGCGCCTTTTAACACCCGCGCGGGCATTGTTTTTTATGTGCAATCACCCAAGTTTGAAGCCAAAACAATACTGCAGCGCCATAATAACTTTATTCATGACTATTTGACCAATATCGATAATTTAACCCCACAAGATTGGTTACAACAAAAGCACGGTCTAACCACACATATAGCCGAAGCAGATAAAAACCTGCGACTGCGCTCGCAACGATTATGGTTAGCTATTGGTAATCGCGATCACGAGTTTCATATGCAACAACGCTTGCTTGATGCATTAAATGCATTAACCCTTGCAGATATAAAAGCATACGCGCTAAGCCTTTTTAATGAAAATAGACCTAGATATGAGTTTTTAAGCTCTGCAAAGCCTAATAAAGCGCATAATCAGGCCCTTTACTCGCATTCTCTTTGACAGTGAGTAACGCTTGATTTAGATTGTCGTTTGAAAATTAAATGTTATAAAAACAATAAAAATAATGATCACAATAATAATAAAAATAAGCTTACTATTAGCCCTATTAGTTGCCTCGCATAGCCTATATGCCTTAGAGGCAACTTTTAACTTAAATTTAAATACCGTTGCAATTACGGCAAGCGCAATTATTGTGCTTGTTTTATGCTACATGCTAACGGTTATATATAAACTTAGGCGCTCTCGCTATCAGCTTATGCTTTCTGAACAACGCTTAAAAAGCACTGTAGAAGGCAGTGGCGATACTCTTTGGGATTGGAATATAAAAACCGGTAAAGTACTTCGAATTAACGATAAGTACTTAATGGATTCAATATTATCAACAGAGTTCCCGCCTAATAAAAGCCTTATTCACCCAAGCGACATTTCCCAAGTAGAGTATTTACTTAAAAAACACTTTGCTCAGCAAACTCCTTTTTTTGAAGCGACTTATCGGATTAAAGATCATTTTGGCGGCTGGCTCTGGGTACTCGAACGCGGCAAAATAATAGAAAAAGACACCAACCTTAGTCCCTTACGCATGACAGGCACAGTGCGCGACATTTCACAATTAAAGCTAACCGAAGAGCGCTTAAACCTTTTTGCAAAATGCGTTGAATCGCTAACCGATGCCCTGGCTATTTACGATAAAAACTTTAAGTTAGTCGATATTAACCCCAGCTTTTTAACCTTATTTGGTGGCGTGCGCGAGCAGTACCTTAAAAAAGATTTTAATTTGCCCGGCTACGATAAAAGTTACATTAACACCATTAAAAAAACCGTATACCAGCGAGATAGCCTGCAACAAGAAGTTAAATTACGCAATAGTGCACATGTTTTATTACCCATAGAAATTTCGATTGATGAAATTAGAAATGATCAAAACCAAATAACTAACTATGTCGTTGTATACTCTGATTTAACCGAGCGTAAAAAAGCCGAATCGCAACTGCATAATCTCTCCAATAGAGACCGCACCACCAACCTGCCTAACCGTAATTTGTTTTTTACCGACTTACAAAAATTAGGGCAACTAAACTCGCACCATGCTTTGTTAGTTTTCGACTTAGATAACTTTAAAAAAATAAATGACTCTTTAGGACACCAACTAGGTGACAGCTTATTAGCTAAACTCGCTATGCGGCTAAATAAGCTCACTCGCGAAAATGACGTGTTTTATCGTTTAGGCGGCGATGAGTTTGCACTGGTAATGTCTGATACTAACGACATATATACGATTACCCGCACCGCTAAACAGTTTTTAGCGGCTATTGCTACGCCTTTTAAAATGGCCGGACATGAGCTTGCCATTACCTCAAGCGTTGGCATTGTGTTGTTCCCTGAAGATGGCAATACCCCAGAACTACTATTAAAAAATGCCGACACAGCTATGTACCACGCTAAAAAGAAAGGTAATAGTTATTTGTTTTTTAATGACACCATGAACCGTGAAGCCGTAAAGCGCCTGCAAATAGAAAACCTAATGCGCTTTGGTTTAAAAGAAAATCATTTTGCCGTGTATTACCAACCAAAAATGAATATTCACACCGGTAAACTTGTGGGAATGGAGGCATTAGTACGCTTTATCACGCCTAAAAAAGGCATTATTAGCCCGGGTGTTTTTATCCCAATAGCAGAAGAAACAGGGCAAATAATAGAAATTGGTGAAGTGGTTTTAAATAAAGCCTGTCGCGATGTAAAAGAGTGGCTTGATGCGGGCTTATTTAATGGCAGAGTTGCTGTGAATTTATCGGCAAAGCAATTTAGTTTACCCGACCTAACAACACGTATTGATGTGATTTTACAAAAAAATGCATTGCCCTCTTACTTTTTAGAGCTAGAAATTACCGAAGGCACGGTAATGGACGACCCTAAAGATGCTATCGCAATAATGTGCTCACTCAGCGCCCGAGGTATTCATTTAGCAATGGACGACTTTGGTACCGGCTACTCTTCGCTGGCCTATTTAAAGCAGTTTCCGCTTAATACGCTTAAAGTTGATAAAGCCTTTATCGATGACATGAAAAACGAGCGCGGCCGCAATATGGTCGACTCAATTGTTACTATTGCCCATAACCTTGACCTACATGTGGTTGCAGAGGGCGTAGAGCAAGCGTCGCAAATAGAAATACTCAAACAATTAAACTGTGAAACAGTACAAGGCTACTATTACTCTAAGCCGCTATCAAAAGATGAGTTTACCGAATTTTTAAAACTCCAGCACAGCAAGTCTGTACCTAGTTTAATTAGCCAGATTAAAAAAGTGGCTGTCACTAATTAAAGTTAAAAAACAGAAATAAAAAATTAAGGACGCCATATGCAAGGGTTAATACCTACACTTCGCAGTAACGCACGGCGGTAATGTAAATTAAACAAACACCATGCAACTGGGCCAAGTAAACCCGCTAACAACAACCAACGCTTAACCGGCATGCCCTTTTTAATCGCCTCTAAATACATAATCGCTATAAACACCGCGCTTAATAAAACAAAAATCAAAGCAATACCTAAAATCTGTAAAAATAAGCCGCGTATTTTAACCATAAAATGACTATTTTTAAAGCTATGCACTTACTATTTGAATCCCAGCAATAAAAAAAGCCGAACAAGTCGGCTTTTTAATATAAACAATTAGGCGCTTACTTTTCAGCACGGCCCATAAATTTATGCTCTGCAGTATTGATACGAATGCGATCGCCTATAGAAATATGCTCAGGAACTGAAATATTTAATCCTGTAGACATACGCGCCGGCTTTGAGCGTGCACTCGCCGAAGCACCCTTAATAGATGGGTCGGTTTCTTCCACAACCAGTTCAACACTTGATGGCAAATCTAGGCCAACCGGTGCGCCATCTATTACAATAACGTGCACGCCTTGAGTTTCTTCATTTACGAACAAAATCTCTTCGCTAATAGCCTCTTTACTTAGGTTATATGGCGTGTAATCTTCGTTATCCATAAACACATACTCGTCACCATCAATGTACGAAAGCATAGCTTCACGACGCGTTAAATCAGCAAGTGTTAACATATCGCTGTCTTTAAATGTTTCATCCACTTTGCTGCCCGTTACTACGTCGTATAAACGCATACGGTACAAACTACCACCAGCACGACCTTGTGGAACTGAGCGTACTATATCTTTTACAACTAAAACGCGGCCATTAAAATCAATGGCTGTCCCTTTTTTAACTTCACTCGCCTTTGGCATGAATATATTCCTATTATTTTTGACTCTGAGAAACATACCACGAACTAGATTTTGTTCAACTAAAACTGCTTCAAAACCCCGCTATACTGGATTAACTCATAAAATTATGATTTTTACAAAAATACATATAATCAAACATTAAAAAAACTGTTATGGTAGTTTCATCGAGTATGACTTCAAGGAATGGATCATGGACCAACAAACTGTACATGAGTATTTAGTTAACAAACCACTAGTTAAAGTAACCCAACCTTTTTCTAAAGAAGTTGATGTTTACAAGGTAAACCATAAAATGTTTGCCACCCTTGCACTGGGTAATGATGAAAATAACGACGCCAATGGCGAGCCTATTTGGTGGTTAAATTTAAAATGTGACCCCGACGAAGCGCTAGCATTAAGAGATATGTTTACTGCAGTGATCCCTGGCTATCATATGAATAAACGCCTATGGAATACCATAATACTAGATGGCACAATCCCGCAAAATGAGATTAAGCGAATGATTGATAATTCATTTGATTTAGTGGTAGATAACATGCCTGAAAAAGATAAAAAAATTATCGCCGCCCATCTTTAAGTATCCCATTTTATTTTAAATACGCTTGAAGTACTTCAAGCGTATTTATTACCAATATTTAGCCCCCCCTAAAGCTAAATTCAAACTTCCTGTTATATACCTCGATGCCAAAACACTTTTCAACACACAGCGTTTACCTTTAAATATCAGCAAGTACAAAAACCCACTTTCAAGCAGTAGACAATACTCTCTAAGGGTATGGTTTATTACTTATTCGAGTGATATTTAGTGAGTTTAATAATTTGAGTGGTTAGTAAACTTTTTAATAGGCTTTCGCTTAAATAATTTAGCCATAAAAAAACCGCATATAAAATGCGGTTTTTATTAGTAAATGCTAATTTACTTATTCTTTAGCACTTGGCGCTGCAGCATCGTCAGTGGCTTGCTCTGCAGGCTCTGACTCACCTGTTGGCTCTGTGCTTGGCTGAGCGGCATAAAACTTAGCACCTGACTCTGTCATTGCTACAAGGGTGTCGCAAGGGGTGAAAATTGCATTGCTACTGCCTAATGTAGACATATCTGAGCTTATCTTACTTGCGCCTAGTTTATCCATATAGCTAAATGGTCCGCCGAAGAACGGTGGAAAACCAATACCAAAAATAGCACCAATATCACCATCACGCGGGCTGGCAATAATGCCTTCGTCTAAACAACGAACCGCTTCATTTAGCATTTGTGCGATACAACGTTTGGCAATTTCGCTTTTATTTAAACGTGGAGCTGGGGTAACGTTTAGTAGTTCGTAAACTGACTCATCAACCTTTTTGCCTTTTTTATCGTACTCATAAAAGCCACGACCAGTTTTACGACCAAGGCGTTTTGACTCTATCATACGAGTAAATGCATCGGGTGCTTTAAAACGCTCGCCTAGCTCTTTTTCTAAAATTGGCGCAATTTTAGAACCAATATCAATACCCACTTCATCAAGTAATGCCAGTGGACCTACCGGAAAACCAAACTCAACTAAGGCTGCATCAATTTTTTCAATTGGCTCGCCTGCTAGCATTAAGTTAGCCGCTTCGTTTAAGTAAGGCGCTAAAATACGGTTTACATAAAAGCCGGCGGTATCTTTTACTACAATAGGTGTTTTACCTTGCTTGCGCGCAAAATTTACCACACGAGTAATGGTCTCTTTTGAGGTGCCTGCGTGTGGAATAATTTCTACCAGTGGCATTTTTTCTACTGGTGAAAAATAATGTAAACCAATCACGTTTTCAGGGCGCTGAGCTTGAGCTGCAATTTGCGAAATAGGTAATGACGAGGTATTACTTGCAAAAATAGTATTTTCTTGGCATTCACGCTCTATATCAGCAACCATGCCTTGTTTAAGCTCAAGATCTTCAAATACCGCTTCAATTACTAAATCTATATTTTTAAAACCGCTGTAATCGGTAGCGCCTGTAATACGGCTCATTGTTAGCTGCATTTCGGCTTTAGACATAATGCGGCGCTTTAAGCGCTTATCTAAAATTTTATAGGTGTAGCTCATTGCATTACTAATGCCCTGCTCTGCTACATCTTTAATACGTACCGGTACTTTAGCTTTAACGGCACTTACGTGCGCAATACCTGCGCCCATTAGTCCGCCACCTAACACTGCGGTTTTGTTAATTGCTGGTGCGTCGTCGTTACGCCAGTCTTTTTTCATTTCTGTGGTTGCAAAAAATACACTACGCAGCGCTTTTGATTCATCGCTCATTACCAGCGTTGCAAAGCTTTCAGCTTCGGTTTTATACGCTTTTAGCTTATCGAGCTCTACGCTTGCACGTACTGCTTTAATAATTAAAAGTGGCGCAGGGTAATGTCCACCCGTTTGTTTAATGACGTTTTCTTTTGCTTTTTTAAAGATAAAGTTACGGCCAAACGGATTTGATTCTAGCAACTTGCTCACGGTGTCGAGTTTTGGCTCTTTAGCTGGTGCTTTGCCTTTAGCGGCAAATTCTTTCGCTACTTTTAATAGCACGCTATGTGGTACGCAATCATCTAATACACCGGCTTTTTTAGCTTGCTTTGCACGAATTTGCTTACCAGTTAGCATCCATTCTAAGCCTTTTTGAATGCCAATTATTTTAGTTAAACGCTGAGTACCGCCACCGCCAGGTAATAAACCTAACTGCACTTCTGGCAAACCAATTATGGTAATACTACTGTCGGTGCCTACGCGATAATCACAGGCTAATGCAAACTCTAATCCACCACCTAAAGCAGCGCCATGAATAGCACTAACCGTAGTGAAAGGTAGGTTTTCCATGTCAAAAAATGCATGGTGACATAACTCGCTAATAGCTAAAGCATCTTCACGCTTTTGCACACTATCAAGCATTTTAACGTCAGCGCCAGCAATAAAGTTATCACTTTTACCACTAATAAATACCATGCCTTTTACAGACTGCTGTTTAGCTTCGGCTAGTAAGGCTTTTAAATCATCGGCAAAACTACTGCGCAGGGTATTCATTTTTTCGCCCTGCACATCTATAGTTACTACGGCGATTTTATTTTCATCAACCGTTAAATTAAATACTGAATCTGACATTACGCACTCTCCAATACAAAAGCTGCACCTAAACCACCTGCAGCACAGGCTGTTGTTAATGCTAAACCGCCACCACGACGCTTAAGCTCGTATAAGCTTTGCGTAATTAAGCGAGCACCGGTTGCTGCAAATGGATGTCCATAAGCAAGCGATCCACCTAATACGTTAAACTTATCCATGTTAATTTCGCCAATCGCTTTGCTGCGACCTAAGTGCTCTTGCGCAAACTTATCTGAGGCAAACATTTTCATGTTAGCGAGTGTTTGCGATGCAAACGCTTCGTGCATTTCTATTAAGTCTAGGTCGGCAAGGGTAATACCCGCTCTATCTAGTGCGATAGGCGTGGCATGAGCTGGACCCATAAGCATATCTTTTTCAACACCAATGGCTGAAAACGCAAAACTGCGTACATAACCAAGGATTTCGTAACCCAGTGCTTTTGCTTTGCTTTCGCTCATCATTAATACCGCAGCTGCACCGTCGGTTAATGGGGTGGCGTTTGCTGCAGTTACTGTACCGTGATGGCGGTCAAATACTGGCTTAAGCTTAGCGTAGCCTTCAACCGTTGAGTTTTTACGAATGTTGTTATCTTCTTCAATAAAGCTTTTATATGGCGGTAAGTGCGCCGTCATTACTTCATCTTTTAATTTTCCATCTGCCCATGCTTGGGTTGCTAATGAATGCGAGCGATGCGCTAATGCATCTTGATCTTCACGGCTAATGTTATGTGTTTTAGCCATTTGCTCAGCAGTTTGCCCCATTGAAAGGCCTGTTGAGTACTCTGCAACCGCAGGAGGCACTGGCAATAAGTCTTTTAAACGCAATTTTGAAAATATTTTTAAGCGCTGACCTAAGGTACGCGCTTTATTTAAATCAACTAAACTGCCTGCTAATTTTTTGCTCACGCCAATGGGTAGTACCGATGAAGAATCGGCGCCACCAGCAATACCTACAGTAACAGAGCCGGCCATAATAGACTCAGCAACGTTGGCAATAGCCTGAAAACTAGTCGCACAGGCACGTGATACTGAATACGCATCAACCGATACCGGCATGCCAGTACCTAATACAATTTCGCGTGCTATATTTGGTGCTTCTGGCATTTGTACTACCTGACCAAATACAAGTTGATCAATTTCTGACTTGTTGAAATTTAATCGCTCAAGCATTTCGTTAACCACAAGTTTACCCATATCAAGTGCAGGTACATGGTGGAACGCTGTTGCTTGCTTGGCAAAAGGTGTACGTAGGCCGCTAACTATGGCTATACGATCGCCTTTTGGTGTTTTAAGTATGTTTTGCTCAGACATTAATTATGCTCCCGCTGACAGGTCTGACCTGTTTGTTTTACTCGATTCTAAACAACCCGTGTACTAAAGCCAATAGATAAACTGAAATTTATCGATTAGTAGGCAAATAAAATTCTCTAAGACCTACTATATAAGTACTACAATAGGCTTTTTTAGACGCATTTACAAAGTTTTGTGATAGGCTAAAAGTCGTTAATAAATAACGAACTATTTTTAAAAATACAGTCTAACTCTTGAGTTATCCAATTTTAAACCTTATAACTAGGTCAGTATTTCGTACCCAAATAACTTTGGTATTATTCCAGCTGACGAGGACAGTCTATTTATTATGGCAGCTAACGCATTTTCACAATTAAAAACGTACTTAGATACACAAATTATTGGCCAGCCAGAGCTTACTCAAGCGCTACTTATTACCATTTTAGCTGACGGCCACTTATTAGTAGAAGGCCCTCCTGGCCTTGCAAAAACGCGCGCCGTAAACGCCTTAGCTAAAGGCATTGAAGGCTCGTTTCAGCGGGTGCAATTTACGCCCGACTTGCTCCCTGCCGATATTACTGGTACTGATATTTATCGTCAGCAAACCAGTGAGTTTGTATTTGAAAAAGGCCCACTGTTTCATAATCTTATTTTAGCTGATGAAATAAACCGTGCCCCAGCTAAAGTACAATCAGCTTTATTAGAAGCCATGGCAGAGCGCCAAGTAACTGTGGGTAAAAATACTTATCCGCTAAGTGAGCTATTTTTAGTAATGGCCACACAAAACCCGCTGGAGCAAGAAGGCACTTACCCGCTTCCTGAAGCGCAGCTTGACCGCTTTTTACTGCATTTGAGTATAGGTTACCCCGGCGCAGAGCACGAATTAGACATACTGCGTTTAACCCGAGGCGAAGCATTAAACGAGCAACCAGCAGTAATGCAAAAAATTAGTCAAAGCGATTTATTTGCCGCTCGTAAAGCTATTTTAGGCCTTTATTTAGCACCACCACTTGAGCAGTATTTAGTGCAGCTTATTATAGCTACCCGTGAAGGCGCTAAGTTAGATGCACAACTAGGTAGCTGGATTGAGTTTGGTGCCAGCCCACGTGCCACTATTGCCCTTGATAAATGTGCCCGTGCGCATGCTTGGTTGCAAGGCCGCGACTTTGTAGCGCCCGACGATATTCAGGCAGTAGTACATAATGTATTGCGCCACCGTATTATTTTAAGTTACGAAGCCCAAGCCGATGGCATTACTAAAGATCAGGTAATTAGCCGTATTGTTGAACTTGTAGCCGTACCGTAACTTATGCAAACACCATTAGATCCCCAAGCATGGCTTGCACAAAGCCATAGCCACGGTGTAAATTTAGCGCTTAAAGAGCTGATGTATTACAAAGCCAAAGCGCAATTGCTGGAGCTGGCTCCTAAAGTAAAAATTAAAAACACCTTAACCGGGCAATACCTTGCGCCGCATAAAGGCCGTGGTATGGAGTTTGCCGAAGTACGCCACTATCAACAAGGCGACGATATTCGCTCTATTGATTGGCGTGTAACTGCGCGCACTGGCGAAACACACACTAAGCTTTTTCAAGAAGAGAAAGAGCGCCCAGTGTTTATTTTTACTGATTTTTCAAACTCGATGCTATTTGGCTCGCAGTTGTTATTAAAATCGGTACAAGCCGCGCACATTAGCGCATTAGTTGCTTGGTCGGCCTGCCAACGTGGTGACCGTATTGGTGGCATTGTATTTAATCAGCACTCTCATTTAGAGCTCAAGCCCAGCGCCCGTGAAAAAGCGGTATTAAAGCTGTGTCATAATTTGTGTGATAGCCACCAGCAAGCCCTTAACGCAATTGACGAGCAAGCCACTAACAACTTTAGCGATAACTTAAAGCGCCTTAACCATTTGGCTAAACCCGGTAGTTTAGTGTATTTAATTTCTGACTTTAATGCCCTAGACGACGCCAGCTTTAAACAGCTCGAAATACTAAGCCGTCACTGCGAGCTAATTGGTTGCCACATAAGCGATCCATTTGAACATCAGTTACCGGCATTTAAACAAGCCGTTACAGTAAGCGCCAATGGCCAAGACTTTGCCCTACCACTTATGGATAGCAGTTTTAGAGCGCGCTTTGCTAAAAATGCCGAACAGGCATTTAGCACACGCTTTAATCGCTTAACTAAATCGGGTCTTAATTTAATATCATTCAATGCAGCCACACCGCTTGAGCTGCAATTAGTGAGAAAATAACCATGCAAACGTCTCCACTTGATGGCCTACACGACATAATAGCGCCAAGCCAAGTAAATTGGTGGCCACTTGCCCCTGCTTGGTGGGTTATTATTGCCGTTTTGTTATTGCTGCTAAGCGCCGCAATTTATATGGCTTATAAGCGTTATAAATTTAAACAACCAAAACGCTTCGCGGTTAATTTAAGCCAACAGCACACTGATCCTCAGCAATTACATATTATTTTAAAACGCTTAGTCATTGCCTATTACGATAAACGCCTTGCTACGCAATCTACCAAGCAGTGGTGTAATACGCTTAATACACTAACCGGATTAAGTTTTAGTGAACAAGAAATTCTCAGTGTTTATAATCTTGAGCAAAACAATAGCGCGCTAGAAAATAAGTTTCGCCAAGCAATTAAGCAATTTAAGTTAAAGGAAGTGGTTAATGTTTGAATTTAGCTGGCCATGGCTGTTTATATTACTCCCCCTGCCTTTATTACTATTATTACTAAAACCGGCTGTAAACAATGCACACACTCGACTGCGGATCCCAAGCTTTGCCAAACATAACTTAACCAGCCAAAGCGTTGAAGCTCATGCACGGCGCTTAACTCCGTTCGAGTGGGTTATATGGCTATTACTGGTAATAGCTGCGGCAAACCCTACTTGGTTAGATGATCCTATTTCAATGCCAAACGAAGGCCGCGATATAATGCTGGCGGTTGATTTATCAGGCTCTATGACCGAGCAAGACATGGCTTACAATGGCCAATATGTTGACCGCTTAACTATGGTTAAAGCGGTATTAACTGATTTTATAGAGCAGCGCCAAGGCGACAGGCTCGGCCTTATTTTATTTGGCGACACCGCCTTTTTACAAACCCCCCTTACGCGTGATGTAAAAACCGTAAGTAAAATGCTTTCTGAGGCACAAATTGGTTTAGTTGGCCGCGCCACTGCCATTGGCGATGCTTTAGGGTTGTCGGTAAAACGTTTTGCAAACAAAGATAAAAGCAATCGTATTGTGGTGCTGCTAACCGACGGGCAAAACACTGCGGGTAATTTAAAACCCGAAGAAGCCCTACTGCTTGCCCGCGATGCTGGTATAAAAGTGTATACCATTGGCGTTGGCTCAGATAATCCTCGTGGGTTTAGTTTATTTAATATGGGCGGTATGAGCGGCGACACTATAGATGAAGGGTTATTAAAACGCATAGCCGAGCAAACTGGCGGCTTGTACTTTAGAGCTAAAGATGTAGCCGGTTTACAGCAAATTTATGCCGAACTAGACAAATTAGAGCCCATTAGTGTAGATGAGCAAACCTTTCGCCCGCAAAGCTCATTATTTTACTTGCCGTTATTAATCGCTATTTTATTAATTAGCTTAAAAGTAATGTTAACAACCCTGCGCGCAATAAAGGAGCCTAACTAATGGATTTTGAATTTATTCGCCCTGCTATTTTGTGGTTACTCATACCCGCAGTTGGGTTATTTTTTGTTGCCTTAATTAAGGGCAAAAAAGCCAGCAATGAGCAGCTAATTGCACCGCATTTAGCACAGTTTATTATGAGCGACGCAAGCACTAAAACTAACCAGCCACTTTGGTTACTAGCGCTATTTTGCAGCTTAGGGATTATATTTAGTGCCGGCCCCAGCTTTGAAGAAAAACAAGTACCTGTGTTTCAAAGCAAAAATGCTCGCGTTATTGTTATGGACATGTCGTACTCTATGTACAGCACAGATATTTTACCAAATAGATTAATGCAGGCGCGTTTTAAAGCCCTCGATATGATTGATTTATTTAAAGAAGGTGACACAGCGCTCGTTGCCTATGCTGGCAGTGCTTATACCATTTCACCGCTAACCAACGACGCCACTACACTTGAAAACCTAATACCTAGCTTAAGCCCAGAAATAATGCCCGACAAAGGCTCTAATGTTTTAGCTGGCCTTGATATAGCAAAAGAGCTATTAGGACAAGCCGGTTACCTAGACGGCGATATTATTTTAATAACCGACGGCATTGATCAGCAAGAGCAAAGTGAGGTGAGCACCTTTACTAAAAACACCCAATACCGATTAAATATTTACGGTGTAGGCACCGCCCAAGGTGCGCCAATTAAACTACCCGAAGGCGGATTTTTAAAAGACCACTACGGGCAAATTGTAGTGCCGACTATTAATACCAGCCAGCTAAAAAGTTTAGCTACAAACAGCGGCGGTAAATTTGCTAGTTATCAGCCAAGTAGCGCCGACATTGCTGTTTTTGCACCTAGCGCTAATGGTGAGTTGTTAAAAGATGAAAAACAAAACCATGCGCTTTGGCGTATAGACGCCGGTATTTATGGCTTGTTACTGCTACTACCTTTAAGCCTTTATTTATTTAGACGTGCGGCTTTGCTGAGTGTGTTTTTAGTGTTTAGCTTTTTACCACAGCAAAATGCGTATGCCGTAGAGCTGCCCACAGTTTTAAAAAACACCGATCAGCGAGCGCTTGATGCTTATAACAATAAAGATTATGAGCAAGCAATAACAGCCCAATCGAGCCAATTAAAAGGCGCGGCGCTTTATCAGCAAGGGAACTTTGAGGCCGCGGTTAATCAATTTAGTGATGATAAATCGGCAACCGGTTTTTATAACTTTGGTAACGCACTTGCTAAAGCGGGCAAGCTAGAGGAAGCAATTAATGCTTATCAACAAGCTCAAGCATTACACCCTAACTTTACACAAGCCGCAGACAACCAAGCACTGGTTGAGCAATTACTGAATCAGCAGCAAGAGCAACAAAACCAAGGCGGTGACGAATCACAAGACGGGCAAAAAAGTGATGAGCAAAACCAACAGCAAAATTCTGATGAAGCCAAGCAAGATCAGCAACAAAATGATGAGCAAGGCGAAGCGCAAAGCGACAGTGAAAAAAACAGTGACGATAAATCGGATAAAGACTCTGAGCAAGCACAAGAGCAAGCTGATCAACAAAATAAACCTGACATGCAAGCTGAGCCGCAAAACGAGCAAAGTGAAAATCAACCAGCCGAACAGCCAAATGATAACGCTGAGCAACAAAGTGAGCCACAGGCTGCAAACGAACCTGTGCCCGACGAGCAACAACAAACTGCCGAGCAACAAGCGCAAGCAGTACAAGCCAGTGAGCTGACTAACGAAGAAAAAGAACAAGCACAGCAGCTTAATCAGTTACTGCGAAAAGTGCCCGACGATCCCGCTATTTTATTACGGAACAAAATGCAATTAGAAGCCCAAAAAAGACAATATCAACGTCGCCCCACAGGAGTAGAAAAGTCATGGTAATGCGATTATTTTGCTGTTTATTGCTATTAAGTGCGATGCCATTGATGGCTGCCACCAAACTCGAAGCCAGTGTAAATAAAAACCCGGTGTTAGCGGGTGAGTTTTTTATTCTTAATATTACAGTAGACGACACAATTAAAGATGAACAACCCGATACCTCAATGCTGTTAAAAAGCTTTGTGGTTGGCCCTACTAGCTTAAGTACTCGCACCAATATTATAAATGGCAGTATGAACAAGCAAACTACCTGGTCGGTTAAACTAATGACCCGCCGTGAAGGTGAATACACTATACCGTCGTTTACTGTTGCAGGGCTTAGCTCGCAGCCTATTACTTTAAAAGTAGCCAAGCGCGCAGCTGATGCCGATAAAAATAACGATATATTTTTAAAAACATCGCTCTCAAGTAAATCTTTGTTTGTACAAGAAGCCGGTGTTTATACGCTTAAACTTTATTTAGCCAAAGAGCTACTCGACGGCAGTTTAGGCACGCCTAGCATGGAAAATGCACAACTTAGCCAACTAGGTAAACAAACGGAAGATTATGAACTCGTTGACGGTAAACGTTACTTAGTAATTACCCGAGAGTATTTAATTCAGCCGCAAAAAAGTGGTGACTACACTATTGCCGGCCCAGCTTTTCAAGGCCGTGTGCAACAAAATTACCGCCAGTTAGAAGTATCGGCACTTGGCAATGATCAGCAAATAGAAATAAAGCCTATTCCAAGTAATTACAATGGCGCTTGGCTGCCTAGTGAGTTAGTAAGTTTAGATGAGCAATGGCAACCAGAGGATAATACTGTTGAGGTAGGCACTCCTATCACACGCACAATTACCTTAACGGCACTTGGTGTAACCAAAGAACAACTCCCCGAAATATCAATGCCCGATATTACAGGGATCCGTAGCTACCCAGATCAAAAAGAAAATAACAATGCGGTGCGTAATGGCCGTGTAGTATCGCAGCAAATTGCCTCTTATGCTTTGTTACCACAAACACCCGGCACTTATACGCTGCCCGAAATAAAACTGCCTTGGTACAACACTAAAATAAATCGTATTAGCTTTGCCACTTTACCAGAGCGCACTATTACTGTGATCCCTAGTAGCAATGCTGCTAATCCTGTGGTTATAAATGATTCGCAAAATACCAATAACCAAGCAGCAGGACAAAATAGTATAGATGCAACTAATCCGCTGCAAGTACAAAGCTCAACACCATTATGGTTAATAATTGTTGCTGCACTGGGCTATTTATTATGGATTGTGACTGCAATTTTTTATTGGTTAAGCCGTTCTACTCATAATGCGCATGTAGCAACTACAACTGACAAAACACACGCGCTGCCTAGTTTGAAAAACTTATTACATGCAGCAAATAAAAACGATGCAAAAATGTTTTATAGCGCATTAAATATATATGCAAAAACAGTAACTAAGCAAAATATGGGCGCTATTGATACTTTATGCCGTGCTATTAATGATGCAGAACTAACTAATAACGTGATGCAGTTACAAACACAATTATACAGTAATAAAAAAACAACCAGCGATCTTACAGCTATAGTTAAATTACTTAAAAAGTATCAGGCTCAAACATTAAAGTCGCAACAAGCTGTATTAAAAGACCTTTACCATTAAATTTTAATGCGTATAGGCCTTTTATTACATTAAATAATATTTAACTAAAAAAAGAACTTATGTTTGGAAATAAAAAATCGAATAATCAGGTCTTAATTGATATGGCACAAAAGCAAAAGCGCTACGAAGCCTTGGTTCATGTTTACCATAAAGAGCTTTACCGCTTTGCCTATTGGTTATGCCGTGATCCACATGTTGCCGATGACTTAGTACAAGAGACTTTTTTGCGTGCCTGGCGCTCGCTCGACTCTTTACTAGATCAAAAAGCAGCAAAGTCGTGGTTACTTACGATTTTACGTCGCGAAAACGCGCGACGATTTGAGCGCAAACAATTTGATTATAGCGATATAGAAGATGAATTATTGGTTGATGAAAGCAGCCACTCTTTAGACGATGAAATGGAGCAAACTGTTATTCAACGCCAAATTGCACTCTTGCCTGATGAATACAAAGAGCCGTTATTACTGCAAGTAGTAATGGGCTGCTCAGGCGAAGAAATTGCAAATATACTCGATTTAAATAAAAACACGGTAATGACACGTCTATACCGTGCTAGAAACCAACTTAAAGAGGCTTTAAGCCGTGATGATGAGCAACTTAAAGGGGCATCAAAATAATGGATGAGCTTGAGTTTCGTCGCCGCACTATTGCGCAGCCAAACGATATTGACAATGAGCTTACCGAGTTTGCTAAAGACAACTCAGAGCGACAACGGTTTATTAACGACATGAAAGATTTCGATAAATATTTACAAAGTGCAGCTAATGACGTTCCGGTACCTGAAAACCTAGCCGAGCGAATTCTTTTAAACACCTCTTTAAAAGAAAAAGCACAGCAACAAGCGCAAATACCGGCTAATAAAAACGTTATTGCATCGCGATCGCGCTTTAAGTTTGACCGAGTACATTTAGCCCTAGCCGCTTCGTTTGTTGTTACTATAAGTGCATTCTTTTTTAGTTCTGAGCAAAATACCTATGGCGCAGGTGAGCATGCTTTAGCCCACGTTTATCACGAAATAAATTCTCTCGATAAAACACAAGCAATTAGCCTGCAAAGCGTGAATGAAAAGCTCGCCTTACTTGGCGGACAATTAAGTGAGCTACCCGGTAAAATTACTTACGCTATGTTTTGTGACTTTAAAGGGGAGAAAGGCATACATTTAGTGTTTGAATCTGACTTTGGCCCTATGACGGTATTTATTGTGCCGACTAAAAATAAAGTGTTTGAAATGGGCTCTGATGACTTTCATGATGACAGATTTGAAGGCCATATTAATAGAGGCCAACAA
The DNA here is from genome assembly GCF_002332205.1 of Pseudoalteromonas sp. JB197. Classification (NCBI taxonomy): domain Bacteria; kingdom Pseudomonadati; phylum Pseudomonadota; class Gammaproteobacteria; order Alteromonadales; family Pseudoalteromonadaceae; genus Pseudoalteromonas; species Pseudoalteromonas sp. JB197. The sequence goes on along the minus strand of NZ_NRGZ01000001.1, from coordinate 692,631 downwards.
GCCGATACCGTATTAATTGCCAGCTTAGGTGCGCCGGTGAATATGTATAATGAACGTGTTTCTGGCGCTATTCGCTGGCTGTAACCTTGTAGCTTCTCGCACCGCTTAGACCAGCTAAGTGGTGCGCTTAATATTTAATAATTTCACTCCTGCCCCTTAAATATTACCAACCAGCCAACTGATTTTTAAAGTAAATAATATTTCTATAGGTATAATCGACACTTTATTTTATTTAAGGATTTTCATGAAGAATTTTGTCGTTATTTTATCTTTGTTGGCCTTGCTAATGACTGCAAGCTTTGATGCACAAGCACGTAAAAAGTTTGGTAGTAGCAAACGTGGTAAAACTCCAGCTACGCAACAAACCGCACAAAAGCAACAAACAGATACCAAGGCAGTTGCGCCTGCGGCAAAGCCAGCATCTAATAAAAAAGGCATTATGGCGGGTGTATTTGGTGGACTGCTTGCTGGTGGCTTAATTGCTGCTATGTTAGGTGGTGATTTTGAAGGGTTTCAGTTGCTAGAGATGATTTTACTTGCGGGTGCAGCCTTTATAATATTTAAACTTGTTCGTGGCTTTATGCGCGCAAGGCAGTCGCCTCAACTGGCCAGTGCTGGCATGTCACAAAATGCATTTAAACAAGCACCTATTGAGCATGAACAAACAACAAGTACAGGATTTGCTAGTACTGCGCACGGCGACGATGTGCCTTTTAACTTACCGCCTGGCTTTGATACAAACGGCTTTTTACAAGGTGCTCGTGAGCATTACCACACACTACAAAATGCGTGGAACGAAGCTGATTATCACACTATGGCTGAGTATTTAAGCCCTGAATTAGTGGCCGAATTTAAAGCAGAGCGCGAAGCAATTACAAGCGTAGCTACTGAAGTGATGTTTATAGATGCAGAACTAGTACGCGCAGATACGCTGACTGACAAGTGGCAAGTAAGCGTACGCTTTAAAGGTAAGTATCGCGATTTAGCAGATAAACAAGAACAACCTATTTTAGAAATTTGGCATTTAGAGCGTTTAACGCTTACTGATGCACCTTGGCTGATTGTTGGCGTTGAAGATTTAATAGACGCATAGGCTCTAAATACGAGGCAAAAATAAACCGCACTAACCTAAGGTTGTGCGGTTTTTTAGTTAAATAATTTAACTAACCTGAGCTCCGGATAATAAACTTATCTCAAGCAGCTGTTTTCAGCGCTAACTGCGTTGAATTTACTTGCAATAGGCCAGCTATTGACGCGTAAATTCGCCTTGTTTTCACTGAAAACCTCTGGCTAGAGAAAATAAAATTAAATATAACGATGATTCAATATGTTAGTAAATCTCTTAACCAGAGTTCAGGTTAACTATTATGATTTACATACGTCGGCAACTGCATTTGCAAAGTATTCAATATTTGCATCACTCACGCCCGCTACGTTTACACGACTTGAGCCAACAATATAAATGCCGTACTCTTTTTGTAGGCGAGTAATTTGCTCTTTATTAATTCCTAAGAAAGAAAACATACCGTGCTGACGCTCAATAAACGAGAAGTCTTGCGCTATGTCTTTAGTCGCTAGTGTTTCTTTAATTTGTGTACGCAAACCATTTATACGGCTACGCATTTCATCAAGCTCTTGATGCCACATTTGCGTAAGCTCAGTGCTGCTTAAAATTGTATTTACAATGTCAGCACCATGCGCTGGCGGCATTGAATAAATACTACGTACAACACTAAGTAATACTGAGTTTGAAATATCAGCAGTTGCGCTGTCTTTTGCAATTAGTGAACACGCACCAATACGTTCGCGGTAAAGACCAAAGTTTTTAGAACATGAAGAACAAATAATTAACTCTTCAACTGCGTCAGCTAAAATACGTAAACCACGTGCATCTTCTTCTAGTGAAGAGCCAAAACCTTGGTATGCAATATCAACAAGCGGCGTAAAGCCCACTTCTTTTGCAAGCTCAGCAACTACCTTCCACTGTGCTTCGTTTAAATCCATACCACTTGGGTTATGACAACACGCATGTAGTAAAACCACATCGCCTTTAGGCACTTGCTTAAGTGTGTTGATCATCTCATCAAATAATAAGTCTTTATTTTCGTAATCGTAATAAGGGTATTCTTTTACTGTTAAGCCCGCTGCTTCAAATAAGCTAATATGATTAGCCCATGTTGGCGTAGTTACCCACACTGTTGCTTTTGGATTACAACGCATAATAAATTCAGCAGCAACACGTAATGCCCCAGTACCGCCTGGCGCTTGCGCCGTACGTACACGGTTAGCTAGTAATGTTTTGTGCTCACCTAATAGTAAGCTTTCCATTTTTTGACAGTAATCTAAATTACCCGCTAAACCAATATAAGATTTGCTGGTTTCATTTTCTAAACGAAACGCTTCTGCTTTTTTTACCGCTTTAAGTACCGGTGTATTGCCTAGCTCATCTTTATAGACACCCACACCTAAATCAATTTTATTAGGGTTAGTATCTTGCTTATAGGCCGCCATAAGGCCAAGAATAGGATCTGTGGGTAATGGTTTTAATACTGAGAACATTGACTATCTCTTATCATTATTTAGGGGGTTGGTGTGAGCTTAAGCTTATCATAAAAACACGCTAGGTTGACTAGTGTTATTGGTACAAAAAAGTGAGGAATTTTAATACAGCATGCCATTAATACAGTTAATGCCTTGTGCATGCAAAAAATCATTATTAAAAACCTCAACATAGTCTATTTTTGTTATTTAAACTAAAAATTGAGGAATTTTAATACAGCATGCAATTAGGACTGCGAGTACTTTTTCATCAAAAAAACCATTATGGAACGCCTCAGCATCAATAATTCCTACGCATTCACCACTCCTATTAAATAAAGGTAAGCACACCTCAGACTTAACCTTTGGGTCGCAAGTATAATACTCCCCTCCTTGGCTTAAGTATTGCTCAACATTATTAATAATACGGCCCGTTTTAGAGAGCGCAACTTGCACGTTGTTACTGCCCGCGGCAAAATCGGCTGTAAGCGGAAAAAGCGGCCTACTTGGCGCGCCATGATAAGCTAACTTTAAAAGCTGTTTACCCTGTGCAGTATCGTGAGTTTGATAAATACCATACCAATCAACCCCAGTTTGCTGCTGTATGTAGTTTACAATAGCCTGTAAGTTAGCAAGCTTAGTGTGCGTTTGCTCATTGTTAGTTACGTAAGTAGTTAACTTAAACGGTTCATCTTGCAGATAACCAAATAAACTACATGCTCCGCCCTCACCTAACTGTGGAATTTGATAATGCCAGCGAACTTCAGGCAAGCTAGTGCTTGCAAGTGCTTGTTCAAGCGCTGTTAGCTCTGCTGAAATTAAACGGGTGTCAGCACTGAGTTGTGCTTGTTGTAAATAGGAACTAATCATTTGGCCATCCATACTTCTATAGTGTGCAAATATTAGCATGGATTTTTTTACAGTGCTAGCTCAACTTATAACACATTTCAACTTGGTTCCCACTGCTGTTATAAGTCACTCTCTGTGCTATTTCGTCAAGCAGTGACAGCCCGCGACCAAACTCAGCTGCGTCATTAAATAGGGTATCTTGCTGGTGAGTGTACCCGCAGCCGCTGTCGCAAATAATAAAGTATAAGTTCAAGCTATCAGGGCAGTAACTTACATCTATAGAGAGTTTTGCATTACTAAGTTCTGCAAGTTTTTTTGCGCGCAATTTGTAATATTTAAAAAAGCCATCATCTTGAGTTTTTAATTGTGAGTCTAATTTAAGTACACCATGATCAAGCGCATTATTGTATGCCTCCGATAGGAGTAAAAATATATTCGCGCTATGTGCTTTTAAACCACTAATACTGCTGAGCATATTTACTAAATCATAAACCGGATCGGTGTTTTTTATTTGCTTCGAATCTAAACTCAATGACATATTAAACGCTAATTTAGAAAATGCCTCTCTGGGTTCCGGCTTTACACTTAGTGGTAAACAATTGAGTAACACTATGCTTATATCGTCTTGTTGTTTAGTACCATCAGCAAACTGACTTACGCTATTAACGATGTTTTCGCTGCTGATCATCGGGTTCATTTTTAAGGTTTCGATAAAGCGTTGTTCACTAAAAAAAACACCTTGTTTATTCGTTGTTTCAATTATGCCATCGGTTGCAAGTACAAGCCGTGTTTGCTCATTTACTTCAAAGTGAATAACCTCATGTTCAAACTCTTGATTGTTTAATATACCCAATGCCATATGTTGCGATTCGAGCGTTTTTTTAAGGTTACCTTGCTTATCTATTAAGTAAGTATCGGGAAGTCCGCCTAGCCATGCCGATATACTTTTACCAGATACACTTAGCTCTATAATAGTTGCAGCGCAAAACATATGTCCGGGCAGTAAATTGTATAATAATAAGTTTAATTCGCGGGCAATGTCGTGTAACGCCATACCTTTTTTAACCATAGTGTAAAACACACGCGATGCAGGTAAAGCGCCTATTGCCGCCGCTAAACCATGACCGGTAAAATCACCCAACATGCAATATAAATTACCTATAGGACTTTGCGCGACTAAAAACATATCGCCGTTAAACATGGTGGCAGGCGATAAATTAAAATCGAGGTGGGTTTTAAATTGATCTTGATTTTCGAGGGAGTTATTAAAAATATGCTCAATAATTTCATACTCTCGCTCACGCTGATTTTGATGCTCCTCAAGTAATATTTTTTGCTGGTTAGCCTTTTTACTTAATTCACGGGTTCTGCAGTGGGCTTTAATTTTGGCGTGTAAAATTACTTTTTCGAACGGTTTTTGAATAAAGTCATCACCGCCAACCGCTAAACAACGCTCAAAGCTGGCGTGATCATCCAGTGCCGTAATAAAAATAATAGGTAAATGAATATCGTTAAAGCGTTGTTTTATTATTTTTGCCGTTTCAAAGCCATCCATAATAGGCATTACTACATCAAGTAGCACAATATCAATTGGGGTTTGCGCGAGTATCTTTAGAGCGGCAACACCATTATACGCCAAAGAAACTGTATAGCCTTCTTGTGTTAATAGCCTTTGCAGTAATATTCGGTTAAGGGCTTGATCATCAACAACTAAAATATGCATCATAGGGCCTGTTTATCTTTCGAGGTTAAATTTGCAGCAGTATGTTTGGTATTTAGGCAAAGCAGAGCCTATGTAGTGTGGTTATTCCCCATAAATAGGCGATAACGCAGCATAAATGCCAAACATGCGCTGCCCTTTGGGTTCTTTCTAGGGACGATTAACTCTTTGTTGTTCGGTTTTTACTTAGCCCACTAGGTTACAAACCTCGCGCCGCGATTTAATCGCCCCTAGATAGAACAAATTTTAATCCTGAAAGGTCAACAGGCCCTAGTTAATATCAAACTTCTTATCAAACCGAGATATTTGTAATATTTTTTTTAATTGTGGTTGGCAGTTGCTGATCTCAAATTTATTGACCTGTGTATCTATGCTTTTTTGCATATTTAGCAGCATACCTAATGCTGAGCTGTCCATGTAATCGGTTTCCCTTAGGTCGATAATTACTTTAGTAATGCTTTTATCTATTTGCGCATACGCTTGGCGAAAAGATTGCACTAAATTAAAGTCAAACTTACCCTTTATATGTATTGTTAACGTAGCTGCATCGGCCGATATACTTTTAGTTAAACTCATATTATGTCCTATTAATATTCTTTGAATCAAATATAACTGTTTAAAACTAATTAGTAAAAATAAAAACATCAATACACAAATTTGCTATTATTTACGCCATTGTTTGATTCAATTTTTGTATAGGGTAATGATGAGCGATAGTCACTTAGTATATTCAACACAAACGGGGCGAATAGAGCAACCAAAACCAGAGAAAGAAGTTGCAGGTAAACTATTTAAAGACGGGTTTGTGCGTATTGAGCGCCAAACAAAAGGACGCAAAGGCAAAGGCGTTATGCTGGTAGTTGGAGTCGATCCTAAAGAGCATGATTTAAAAAAATTAGCTAAAACACTTAAAAGTAAAATGGGCCAAGGCGGCGCAGTAAAAGACGGTCTTATTGAAGTACAAGGTGATGATCGCGATAAACTAAAAGCTATTTTAGAAAGCTTAACCTTTAAAGTAAAAATTGCGGGTGGTTAAACCCGCAATTTAATTTTATTTTTCGTCCTTCGCCATTTGCTCCAATCGTTCAAAAAGCATGGGTAAATCGCGCTCTGCAATTGGCGGGCTAAAGTAATACCCTTGCACTATAAAGCAATTGTTATTTTTCAAAAACTCTACTTGCTCAACGGTTTCTACCCCTTCGGCAACCACATCGAGTTTTAGCTTTTGCGCCATGGCTATAATTGCCGCTGTTATTGCCATATCATTATTATCATCTGGAATATCTTTTATAAATGAGCGATCAATTTTAAGAATATCCACCGGAAAACGTTTCAAGTAACTTAATGAAGAGTAACCAGTACCAAAGTCATCTATAGAAATAGAAACCCCGAGTCCCTTTAATTCATGTAGTTGTGCTATAGCAGCTTCTACATTGCCCATCAGCATACTTTCGGTTAATTCTAAATGTAGGCTTTTAGCCGACACCTGTGTACTGGCTATTATTTTTTTCAGTGTAGGTAATAAGCTGGCATCTTTAAACTGTCTGGCCGATAAGTTAATCGAAATATTACTCGCTCTAACTTAACTGCAAAATTACATGCTTGGTGTAATACCCACTCTCCCAGTTCAACAATTAAACCGGTAGCCTCTGCAATAGGTATAAATTTAGTGGGTGCAATCGCCCCTTCTGTTGGATGAAACCAGCGTAACAATGCTTCGTAACCCATTACAAGCTGAGTGCGGCTATCAATCTGCGGCTGATAATAAACCGTGAGTTGTTTATCTTTTATAGCTTGGCGTAGCTCGTTTTCAATAAACAAGCGTTCATTTGCAGCAGTATTGAGCTCTTGGCTATAAAAATGAAAGGTGTTACGCCCTTTCGCTTTTGCTTCATACATGGCTAAGTCGGCATGCTTTAACAGTTGGTCTTCTTCTTGGCTGTCGTATGGCGCCATAGTAATGCCTATACTGGCACTAATAATAACTTCGTTACTGCCAAGTTGAATAGGCTCATTGAGGTTTTTTTGAATCGTATTTGCCACTTGAGTTGCATGCTCTTGATGCTCAATGCCACTGAGTAATATAGCAAACTCATCACCGCCTAAACGCGCAATAGTATCCTCGGCTCTTAGGCGTTGCTTTAATCTATTTGCAACTTCAACGAGTAATTGATCGCCTGCATTATGGCCTAAGGTATCGTTAATACGTTTAAATTCATCTAAATCAAAATAAAACAATGCAAAGGCATAATGCCCGCGTTCAGCGAGCGCCATCGATTTACGCAGCTGCATTCTAAAAAATGTTCGATTAGCAAGTCCTGTTAAAGTATCAAAATAAGCAAGCTGTTCCATTTTACGCTGGCTTTCTTTAACAAACGAAATATCCTGCGCAGAGGCTACGTAACTGGTAATTGTTCCGTCATCTTCGCGAATAGGTGAAATACTTAAAGAAACCCAAATAGGCGCTTTATTATTGCTTTCAATTAAGGTGTCGCCACGCCAACAATTACGACTGCGTAAATCAACATCTATATCATCAATTAATATAGCCATTTCGCTTGCAATAATGCTTAATAAAGGCGCTCGATTAAAATGTTCCTCTGAAAAGCTGGTCATTTCAAGCATTTTAGGGTTTACGTATTCAATGATAAAGTTTTTATCGGTGATCACCACACCAGTGCCAGAAAACGCCACGGCTTTGGATAGTCGCCTGGCTGCTTTTTCTGCAATTTCTTTTTCAATAATACGCTGGTTAAGCCCATCTATTAGCTTTCTAATTTCAATGGTCATGTCTTTAAATGAGCCGTTGAGAGTGCCTATTTCATCTTTGTTTTCTTTTGGAAATTCTATTTGTAACTGGCCTTGACCAAAGTTTGTAACGGCATAAACCAAAGAATGTATACGCCTAAGTACTAGCTGATAAAGTGCTTGATGTAAGAGCAAGGCGACTAAAATGGCATAGAGTATAAATAGCCCAAAAAACTTCATCTTTAAATCTTCTAACGCAGAGAATGTTGAAGAACGCTTTTTATATACCCCTACATACTAATCTAAGCCATCTACTTTATGAATATTAATAATATGCGCTTCATCATTTAATTTGAATGATGAAGCATATTCGGGCAGTTGCATTTTAATCGCATCATCTACAATTACTTGTAATGTGGGATCAATAAAGTCCTCAGGGAGTAGCTTTTTGCCTGCTTTACCATATTGTGCATAACTTGATTGGGTTAAAGTGGGGTGTGCTAATAACTGCCCTTGGCTGTCAAATACCACTAAGTGTTTTTCTTTGCCGCCAATTGGCAATTGCGAAATTAATGTTTTTAGCGCGATGTCGCTGCCAGTAACACCTAAAAGCTCACCCTATTTATAAATAGGAACCGTTAAACTAATAGCCCTTGAATTCAAGTATTAAGTGCAATCATTATGCAGCCACCAGAACTTCTGATTGCCCCGTAAATAATTCATGAGGGGTTTTATACCCTCTTGTTTTTCTTGGCCGATGGTTGAGCTTATCAACTGCCGCCTGTATCTCTGCTTCACTTAGCGCCATAAAGTCAGTTCCCTTGGGGAAGAAGCGTCTAAGTAAGCCGTTGGTATTCTCATTTATGCCCCGCTCCCATGATGAATAGGGATGAGCGAAATACACATCAGCTTCTAATGCTTGTGCAACATGCTCATGGTGAGCAAACTCTTTTCCATTATCTAACGTCACGGTAATAACCCTATCTTTATATGGTGTCATACACTTGATCAGCGCATCGGCTGTTATTTTCGCATGCTTGCTTTCAATTCTGTGAACGACTGTATATAACGTTTTACGTTCAACCATTGTGACAAGCGCATTTTTACGCCCTTTACCTATCACTGTATCGCCCTCCCAATCACCAATCCTAGACTTTGAATCCACAATACTTGGGCGTTCATCAATGCTGACTCGATTAACTATCTGTCCACGTTTATCATAGCTTCCATAGCGCTTTTTACATGCACGAGTGAGTGTCTTATGTAGCTTGCCACCACGAGCCTTGTCTCTGTAAATATATTGATAAATTGTTTCATGATGTAAAACGACCTGTTTCTCTAAAGCTAAGCGGCCTGCCACTTGCTCAGGGGAAAGTCCGTCATGCAACAATTTATTAATCCAGTGAGTGACGTCCTCTGTTAACTTACTTGCTTTGAAAGATGACTTACGTCTTTGTTCAGCAAAGTTATTGGCTTGGTTAGGCCGATAGCCTTTAAGTCCTTTATTGCGTTTTAGCTCTCTAGAAATAGATGACGGTGAACGAGTTAGTTCTTCAGCTATCTGCTTTTGGTTATTTCCTGCTTTTATTAACGCGTAAATCTGGTATCTTTCTTCTTGTGTCAGCTGTTTATATTTCATTAAAGCAATTTCCTTTGGCGAGAAAATGGCCGAATTATAACAGCTGGCCATCTAATCTGAGAAATTGCACTTATTATCCGAATTTAGGGCCCATTTATGCCATATATTATCGTAATAAACTTTAGACCAAACAGGCCTATGTTGAAGATTAGTAAGCGCCTTAGCGTAATTAAAGCGCGTACTTTGTGTAAATGTATAATTAGCTGGCGCATTTAAAGCCTCGTTAGGCGGCGCTATGCGAATAAAGTTATCTTTAGTAATGAGGTAAAAATTAAAAAAATCTTGAGTAAGTGTTGGCGATATGATTTTCCAGAGCGTTTCAGAGTCTGATATTAATTGTTTATAAAAAGGTGTATAGCTAGTTTGTGGGATAAATGCAGCCGAAAGCCCATCAGTAGAGACACTGCGTATCGTACCGTCATTATTTAATTGCAGTGTATTTACTTTATTACTTATTAACGATGACTGATCACTAAATAGCTGCTCACCCACGACTATATTTGCTTGCTGAGCAACTTTAATTTTAGTGTTTAGTAAGTTTTTGAATTGTTTTATAAGTAATTCGTTAGATTCTTTTAATACTTCATGCTCTTCAAAAACCAGTTGTTTTTCTTCAGATTTGAGCATTAACGCGGCCGCACACACTCCAGCAATTAAACATATTGCAGAAATCAACAATGACAACTTGACGCTAAGTGAGTTTATCCCGAAACGAGATGGGGGGCGTCGATACATCACAGGCGAGCCTTATTATTAATAATAATTATTATTTTAACCAGTAATAGAAATATACCAGATCCGAGATCATATTTATAAATTATTTGTAAATTATATATAAAAAGAAGGAGGACAATGCGAGTTTACGCATCAATAGCTGGCCTGTTGCAAGTAAATTCAATGCAATTAACGTTAGAAATAGCCACTAGAGATAGATTTATTATTCAAAGCTTAAGTTATTTAATAAAAGCGCTGTTGACATTAACAGTAACTCTCCATACATTATCAGCATGAACATTACTTACGCAGTTACTTTTTTTTCGTTTTTTAGCTTCTTTATATAGAAGAGGCTGAACTGTTTGTGAGATAAAATCAATCGAATAGCAAAGCCTCCCAACCGGGAGGCTTTTTTGTTTTTGCTGTATGAACAGCATACTTTTGGAATGAGGAAAGCCAAATGAGCAATGATGTACTAAATACACTTCGACACGATATAAATGAGATAGATTCTGATTTACTGGTTTTACTAGCCAAACGACGTCGTATTAGCCATGGTGTGGTGGAATATAAAATAGCGAACAATAAACCGATTCGTGATGAAGCCCGTGAATTAGCACTTCTAGAAAAGCTGATAGGTTATGGGAAATCGTTAGGATTAGACGCCTATTACGTAAATAATGTTTTTCAAACTATTTTAGAAGACTCTGTATTGCATCAACAAGCTATGCTGCAAAAAAACCTTAACCCGGATGCGTTAAGCGAAACCCATCGTGTTACGTATTTAGGTGGGCAAGGCTCATACAGCCAGTTGGCCTGTCATAAATACTTTAGCCGTCGCCCAGGTAAGTTAGTTGAAATAGGCTGTAGCTCATTTGACGAAATTACCGGTAAAGTAGAAAACGGCCAAGCCGATTTTGGTTTGCTGCCTATTGAAAACACCAGTTCAGGCAGTATCAACGAAGTATTTGATTTACTACAACATGCACAAGTGTCTATTGTTGGTGAAGTAACGCACAGTGTTGAACATTGTTTACTTGCCAACCCAGATACTGAGCTTAGCCAACTTACAAAAATATTTGCTCACCCGCAACCGTTTGCTCAATGTAGCCGCTTTTTACAAGGCCTTGGTGAGCTGCAACACGAAACCTGCGACTCAACTTCAAGTGCCCTGCAATCAGCACTAAATACGCCAAATAGTGCCGCTATTGGCTCTGCCCAAGCAGGTAAAAATGTAGGCCTAGAAGTGATTAAATCTAACTTAGCAAATCAAAGCGAAAACCACAGCCGCTTTATTGTTGTAGCCCGTAAGCCATTGCAGGTATCAAAGCAAATACCCACTAAAACCAGTTTAATTATGGCCACTAAACAGCAGGCTGGTTCACTTGCCGATGCATTAATGATTTTTAAACAACATAAAATTAATTTGGTTAAGTTAGAGTCTCGCCCTATGCCAGGTAACCCATGGGAAGAAGTATTTTACGTCGACTTAGAAGCAAACCTTGCCGACAGCCAAGTAAAAAATGCATTAGAGGAGCTAAAAGAATACACCCAGTATGTACGTATTTTAGGCTGCTATCAAAGCGAAACGCTCCAAGCTGTGAGTGTAAATACGCAATAGCGCGCAGCTTATAATGTAAAAAGGGCTTGATTCAGTAATGCTAGTCGTTTTTAGATAATTATTCGATCTTTCAGATATTTATCGGCTCTAAACTTTGTTAGAGCCGATTTTTATACCTGAACCTTCAAAAGAGATCATAAAACGAGCTAGTCAACAATGCTTAGTTAATGGAACTCAAACACACTTAGGTCAATTAAATTAGCCAAGCACACCCAGAATATAATAAGGTAGTTAAGCATACATTAAAGTTAGCAATAAATATTAAGGACTAATATGACAACAAAAGCTTTACGCTCAACTATTTTACTCCCCGTATTTTTGCCTGCCGTATTCATCATTCTCCTTTTAGTGATAGGTACGAGCAGTAACCCTGAACTTGCTGGTAAAGCATTCAGTATCGCCCTTACTTGGATAACAGAAACCTTTGGTTGGTTTTATATGTTATCTGTCGCTATATTTTTAGTATTTATAGTCTCTGTTGCCGCCTCTAGTTGGGGAAACATAAAACTAGGGCCCGATCACTCAGAGCCGCAATATAGCTTTGCAGAGTGGTTTGCTATGTTATTTTCTGCAGGCTACGGTGTTGCACTGCTCTACTTTGGTGTTGCTGAGCCTGTATTGCATTATGCATCTCCACCTTCGGGTGCGGCAGAAACAGTTAACGCTGCTAAACAAGCAATGCAAATTGCATTTTTCCATTGGGGATTTCATATATGGGCAATATACGGAATTGTAGGTTTAGTACTTGCCTACTTTGCTTTTCGTCATGGTTTGCCCCTATCAATTCGCTCAGCGTTATATCCTTTAATTGGCGATAGAATTTATGGCCCAATTGGTCACGCGGTCGATATATTTGCTATTTTAGGTACTCTATTTGGTATAGCCACGACCTTGGGGTTATCAGTAACGCAAATAAATGCGGGCCTACATTATTTATGGCCAAGCATTCCTATAAATACCACAGTGCAAATATCAGCCATTGCCATTATAACCGCAGCAGCAACCCTCTCTGTGGTAGCGGGTATGGATAAAGGCGTTAAGCGCTTATCTATTTTGAATATGACCTTGGCAATATCTTTAATGATGTTTGTATTTTTTATTGGTCCTAGCATTCATATTTTAGAATCTTTTTTACAAAATACTGGCAGTTACTTAAGCGGTATTGTTGAGCGTACCTTTAACTTGCAAGCTTATAGTCGCAGCGACTGGATAGGTAACTGGACCTTATTTATATTTGGCTGGACAATTGCCTGGGCACCTTTTGTGGGTATGTTTATCGCAAAAATTAGCCGTGGTCGCACCATCAGGCAATTTGTTGTTGGGGTAATGTTAGTGCCCACCATATTCACATTTTTATGGTTTTCGATATTTGGTGATACGGCTCTCAATTTAATCATGAATGAAGGCTTAGACACTTTAATTACTGATGTGCAAGCGAACCATGCCGTAGCACTATTTCAATTATTTGAAGTATTACCTTGGTCATTCTTTATTTCGCTATTAACGGTATTCTTAATTATCACCTTCTTTGTTACCTCGTCTGACTCTGGCTCACTCGTTATTGATTCATTAGCTTCAGGTGGTAATGCAAACACTCCTGCATGGCAGCGGGTATTTTGGGCGGTTCTTGAAGGTGCGGTTGCTGCAGCTTTATTACTGGCAGGCGGGCTCAGCGCACTGCAAACTATGACAATAGCCAGTGCATTACCCTTTGCTATTATTATGCTAATTGCCACTGTTGGCCTATGGCGTGCGCTTGTAATTGAAGGGCATCGCGATACCAGTTTACAAGCACATACTTTAAACGGCAGAAACTTAAATTTATCGCATTGGAAACGCCGTTTAGCAGCCATGATCGACTACCCAAACAAAAGCAAAGTACATAACTTTATTGACCAAGTAGTGACTAAAGCGATGAAAGAGGTGCAAGCCGAATTAAAATCTCGACAATGGCATGCTGAAGTAGTATTTGATGCCGACTTATGTCGCGCGCACTTAACTGTTTTACGCCATGAACATATGGACTTTGTATACGACATAAGGTTAACAGAGCATGCAATGCCTAGTTTTGTTCACTCTGAGCTAAAACCTGAAACAGATAACACTGAAACGTATTGTCGTGCAGAGGTATACTTACGCCGTGGTGGTTTGTCGTATGATATTTTTGGCTATAGCGAAGATGATATTGTGAAAGATATTCTCGACCAATTTGAAAACTATTTGCACTTTTTAGATAACAGCCCAGGCGAGCTTCCTTGGGATATGACTGAGCATGACGAAATGCTAAACACCGACAAATAATTTGCGCTAACCCAATTTAGCCCTTATCTGCATCACATAGTTAAGGGCTAAATAATCCATATCGGCCTCCTAGCCTAAGCTCCCTGTGTTTGGCCTTTTATTTTCCCTAAAAAGCAAAAAGGCACTTAAAAATAAGTGCCTTTGTTGGTTTGCTCAATTAGTTTGGTATTACAGCGCGTTAAATACGTCATCTGTTTTAGCAGCGCAAATAAAATCGTTTTTGTGTAGTCCCTTAATTGAATGGCTCCACCAAGTAACTGTTACTTTGCCCCACTCGGTTAATAAACCTGGGTGATGGCCTTCGTCTTCAGCCATATCGCCTACTTTGTTAGTAAACGCAATAGCTTGTTTAAAGTTTTTAAATTTGTAAACACGCTCAAGCTGCATAATGCCATCGCGTACTTCAGGTACCCAATCAGGGATTTTGGTAATTAATTGCGCTAGCTCTTCGTCTGATACTTTTGGCGCATCGGCATGACAGGCTTCGCATTTTTGTGCACTTAATGAAGACATTTTAAATCCTTATCTTTAGCGTTACTTTTTATATTAAAGTTAACTAGCTAATTTTTCTTTTGGTGAAAATTTTGGGTCGTGCAAGCCAAGTTCTTTTGCTTGTTCAACCAAAGCCATTATATCCATTTGCGATATATCAAACAGATCATGAATCGAATTTATGGTGTAGTACTGCGGTTGCATAATATCAATTCGGTACGGGGTACGCAGCACATCTAATACACTCATTGGCGTAATTTCTGGCGTGCTTGAGTATACGTACTGGGTTTCTCCTGGGCTTGATAAAATACCACCGCCGTATATACGCAAACCATTATCGGTTTGCATTAAACCAAATTCAACGGTAAACCAGTACATGCGCGCTAGGTATACACGATCTTTTTTCTCTGCCGCGTAGCCAAGTTTTCCGTATTTATGCGTAAACTCTGCAAAATCAGGGTTAGTAAGCATAGCGCAGTGACCAAATATTTCATGAAACACATCGGGTTCTTGTAGGTAATCAAACTCATCCCGGCTACGAATAAAAGTCGCCACCGGAAATTGCTTATTGGCCAGTAACCGAAAAAACTCATCAAAGTCGATAAGT
Source organism: Pseudoalteromonas sp. JB197 (assembly GCF_002332205.1). Lineage (NCBI taxonomy): Bacteria > Pseudomonadati > Pseudomonadota > Gammaproteobacteria > Alteromonadales > Pseudoalteromonadaceae > Pseudoalteromonas > Pseudoalteromonas sp. JB197. The sequence goes on along the minus strand of NZ_NRGZ01000001.1, from coordinate 677,402 downwards.
GCCGGCACTGGCGCTACTTGCCAACCGGTAGTGGCTAGCAGTACTTCGTTTAGCTCACTAAGTTGCGGAATACGATCGTGTGGCAGGTTTATTTTTTTTAAACCTTCCATATATTCGTTACAGGCTTTGCCTTCAATGCACGCAAGTTGGCGCGCTACGAGCTCAGACCAAATTTTATTTTCTTCATCGCTCCAATGTATAACGCCATTTTCATCTGGTGTTTTGGAGGTGTATTTACTTGCTTTAGCCATTAGTACCTTCTTTGGGATTAACCCGAAACCGGTGTCAGGGTGATACCCAAGTAACTTGGATACCGATTGCAGCCATACTATGCAAAAGTGAACAAAAGTTTAATAGCTTGGGCTACATCTGTATTAGCCACGATCAGCCATCTTGTACACTTAAAATTACACGCCAGTAAATAATTTAAAACAACCTAGCAATTACAAGCTTTAAAGATGCAAAATATCGTACACAATTAAATACACTCTAATTTATTTGAGTAAATGCCTGATGAAGATCAGCAATAATATCGTTAACATCTTCAAGTCCAACCGAAAGCCTAATTAATCCATCGCTAATACCTGCAGCGAGTCTTTCCTCTGGTGTGTAAGGTGAATGGGTCATAGAGGCTGGATGTTGAATAAGTGTTTCAGCGTCGCCTAAACTTACGGCAATTGTACAAAGCCGCATACTATCAATGAATTGCGCCCCCTGCTGCAAACTACCTTTTAGCTCAAAAGCAATAACACCGCCTGCCGCTTTCATTTGTTTGCCAATAAATTTATATCCAGGGTGCGATTTAAGCCCAGGATAGTAAACTTTACTTACTTGTGGGTGCGCTTCTAAGTATTCGGCAATTGTTTGTGCGCTGATACAGTGGCGCTCAATTCTTATGGCGAGGGTTTTTAAACCTCTATTAATAAGCCAAGCATCGTGCGGGCTTATAGTGGCACCAATGTCTTTAAGCACCGTCATTTTTATTAGCGTTATATGCTCCATAGATCCACATACAATGCCCGCTACCACATCGCCATGGCCGTTTAAATATTTTGTAGCACTGTGTACTATAATATCGATACCGTACTGCTTAGGTGATTGTAGTAATGGCGTTAAAAAGGTGTTGTCGACCACGCTAATTAAGTTGTGCTGCTTTGCAACGGCGCCAATTAATGCTAAATCGATAACCGCCATAGTGGGGTTAATGGGCGTTTCTACAAATATCATTTTTGAATTGGGTTTAATTGCAGCGCGTAGTTCATCCTCGTTGGTCATATCAACAAAGGTGACTTCTATTCCCCAGCGCGGCAACATGTGCGAGAAAAACGCAAAGGTACACCCATATAAAGCACTCGATGCAATTAAATGATCCCCTTGCGATAAAAAGCTAAGTACTGAGGCCGATACCGCCCCCATACCAGTTGCCGTTGCTGCAGCCGCTTCACAGCCCTCTAATTGCGCTACTTTTTGTTCAAGCTCGGTAGTAGTTGGGTTGCCTAGGCGGGTATAAATATAGCCCGGCTCATCGCCAGCAAAACGTGCTGCACCTTGCGCTGCATTTTCAAAATGAAAAGTTGAGGTTTGATACAAAGGAGAAGTGAGTGCGCCGTGAGGGTCGTTTGCTTTTTGCGGGCCGTGAATACATTGGGTGTTTATATGATGCTTGCTCATTGAATACTCTCTTATTTTGATTGTTATTGGGTATTAGCCTTCAATCAAAACGTATGGGCATTCAAAGCACAAGCATCCCGGATGCTCAGATGGCTACTTGTGCAATATTTATACTTTTAGCTGTACATAAATATTGCCAAGTATTTCTTAATACTGCTTACTCCGTTGTCTCGGGCTTTTTACGGCTAATAATTTTACTAGCAATATTTTGTACCGTACTTTTTAATAAATTGCGTTTATTTTCAAGCCGAGGTAATGGGCGGCTTAGTTCCATTGCTTTGTAGCCAATGCGCGCGGTAAATATACCGGCACTTAAGCCCTGTGCTGCTCGCCCTGAAAGCTTACCTAATAACTCGGCGCTTAGCGCGGTTGCAGCTAAATCAGAAATAAGCTCGGCACTGCCCACAAACATTACTTGCTTTATTAGCATGCGATACAGTTTTATGCGACTTGCGTAACCAAAACCAATCCCGTAAATTTTTCCTATTTGCTCTATTAACTTAGTACCACGCCACAGCACAGCCATCATATCCACCAGCGCCAGCGGGCTAAGCGCAACTAGTAACGCCGACTCGGTTGCAAAGCGATTAATTAGCTTTTTAGCTTGGGTATCTTGCGTTATTAATAAACTATTGGCGTACAGCGTCATTATTTCTTTATCGCTGTGATGCGTTGCCACTTGATTTTTAAAAGTTTCAAAGTTATCAAGTTGCTGATGTTTATTTAGTTTTTCAAGCCAAGGTAATGCGCCGCCTACTTGCTCGCTATTTAACAGCCTGTCGGCTTCATGGCGATGTAACTGGTTACGTTTTAAACTGCGCAGCATTCGGTATTCGCGCCATAATAAGCGCCCTATTAGCAACACCCCACTCACTACAGCGGTTAAATATATACTGCCTAAAATAATCGACTGTTGAAAAGCCAGTACCAATGAAAAAGCAAACTCTAGCAATACCAGCACTATAAAACTAACAACAAAAATGCCTTTGAGCGTTTGCCATTTTGACTTTTTATATACTGGCGCTAGGTCAATTTCTGGCTCTAGCGCCTCGTCATTATCTTCTTGGTAATCACTTTGTCCATGTTCAATTATTTTTGCAGGCGCCAATTCAGGTTCGTTTTGCTCCATACTCTGGGTATTTATACGACGTCCTGCTTGAAACTCTTGGTTTGATTCACTCATGCTAACTTGTCTCCTAACAGGTACTGCATCACATGATCTAATCGAATATGTTTTAACTGCTTATCTGGGCTTGGCATTGGCGAAAACGATAAAAACTCAAACCCTTGCGCTGGCCATTCACTTTTATTAAGCATTCTATTAGGCGGCTGTGGCGGTAAGTAGGTTAGCCAATCAGGCTCGTTAAGTGGCTTGCCATAAATGCAGTCTAGCGTTTGGCCTTTGTCGGTTACTTGGCGCGGCTGTGTTGCGGTAATTGACGACATAGCCATGGTTTCTATTTGCACACCATCAAACTTTAAATGATTACTTTGCTCGTGCACTAATGAGTCGAGTAATAGTGCTAAATCTTTATGATGCTTAGCGGTTATATGATCTGATTTATTAGCGGCAAATAATATTTTATCTATATTAGGTTTAAATAAGCGTTTAAAAAAGCCCGATTCACCATAACTAAAGTGCGCCAATAACTGATTAATAACACTACTTTGCTCTTGCAAGGTTGCATGCCCTTCGTTTAAGGCACTAAGCACATCCACTAACACTATTTGGCGATCAAAATGGCGAAAGTGTTCATTATAAAAAGGCTTTACAACTTCTTTAACGTAGGCGTTAAAGCGTTTAATTAAATGCGCTAAGTTAGAGCCTGCAACTAGGTTATTACTATTTATCTCACCCGATACTGGAAAAAACAATAGCAATGGCGCGCCTTGTAAATCGCCTGGCATTAACATGCGCCCAGGTTGCAGCATAGCTAATTTAGTGTCTTTTTTAAGCCCTACCAACATGCTTTGATAAAGCTGTGCAATATGCGCAAGTGCGCTTTCATCTACCGGCGCATTTAGGTCGAGTTGCTCAACGGCTGTTAAAAACTCACTTGAGGTATGTACCCGCAAATGCTGCGTTAATAGCGGATATTGCAGCTCGCACCACTGTGCATAACTTTGCTCCAGCATAGGTAAATCAAGCAACCACTCGCCGGGGTAGTCAATAATATCTAAATAAAGTGTTGATTGCGGTGAAAAATGGCCACGCAGCCCAGCGTTACTTTGATACTTAATAGCTAAACGCAGCGTATTTATGCGCTCGGTTGAAGGCGGCCATGTTGGCTCGCCGTCACTGGGGAGTAACGCATTTAATGCTCGAGTATAATTAAATGTGGGCACTTTAAGCGCCTCTTGCGGCACTACTTTAGTGGCAATGTGACGGCGCTCGCGCATTACATCAAAAAAAGGCAGGTTTTTATCACTGGCTTGGCTTGTTAAGTGTTTAACTAATGCGGTAATAAACGCTGTTTTTCCGCTGCCACTCAAACCTGTTACAGCCAGTTTTACATGCTGATCTAAGCTGCGATGCAATGCTTTTTGTGCTTTGCCTTTAATACTGGTAAAGGTCTTTTTTGCAAATGAAGTACGACTCATAATGGTTTAGCACTTAGCACTTCACTTACTGTTTAATGTGTAGTTGCCGTGCTATTAAATCCTTTAAAGTTTGTTAATTTCACGGCTCACCGTAAATTCAGTAGAAGTAACATAGCGTTCTATATTTTGTAGGCGCGTATCTACGCGTGTTAAACGCTCTTTTAAGTCTTGCAATGCGCGGCGCGGTGGCTCGCCTTTTTGCCATACTTTAAATTTCACTTCTAGCGGATCGCCATAGTTAGTTGAATTTGTTTTATAGGCGCTAGTGGGTTCTTTTTTATCTAAAATAAACCAGGCTGCAATATACGCTACCACAAATAAAGGGCCGCCAGTTAGTAATACCGCACTAACAAATATAATACGAACTAACCATAATTCCATATTAAAATAATCGCTTAGCCCAGCGCATACGCCGGCTATTTTTCCGCGCTGCGGATCTCTTAATAATTCACGTTTGGTACTCATACTTTACGCCTCCACTGTGGCGACTCTTGATCAAGTAATGCTTCGAGTGTTTCGACTCGGTCTGCCATTTTTTCGGCTTTTTGAGCAAGCTCTAATAACTGGCGATGCTCGTGTTCACTTAACCCTTGGCTTACTTGTTTTTTGCTACGGTAGTGCAATATTAACCACAATGGCGCTACAAAAATCATAAATAAAATAAATGGTGCTACGAGTATTTCTGGATCAAACATAACCCTCTCCTGACTATCCGTATTAGTGTTTTAAGTAGGGGCACATGGGCCCCTTATATTATTATTGGTATGCGTTAGCTATACGTTACTTATCTGCTAGCTTCTTTTTAAGCTCAGCTAACTCATCGTCTACCTTTTCGTTTTTTTGCAGTTCGGCAATTTCATCTGCTAAGGTTTTTTTGCCTAAATCGTACGACTCTATTTGAGATTCTAGTCCATCTATTTTAGTTTCGTAACGCTCAAAACGATTAAGTGCATCTTCTACCTTTGAGCTATCAAGTGCTTTTTTAACTTCAAGGCGCGACTCAGCCGAACGCTGACGTAATATAATCGCTTTTTGACGAGCTTTAGCATCTGCTAGCTTTTCTTGTAGCGTGGTTACTTCTTGTTGTAACTTTTCGATGTGTGAGCCTACATGCTCAAGTTCACCCTCGACTGAGGCTACAGCTTCAGCTGACTTTTGCTTTTCGAGTAAAGCGGCACGTGCTAAATCGTCACGATCTTTGCTTAGCGCTAGTTCAGCTTTGTCTTGCCAATCATTCATTTGCGCTTTAAGTGTATCAACGCGACGTACTAATTCTTTTCGCTCAGCGAGTGTTTTAGCTGACGTAGAGCGAACCTCTACCAAGGTGTCTTCCATTTCTTGAATAATCAGACGAACCATTTTTTCTGGGTCTTCTGCTTTATCTAAAATGGCATTGATATTAGAATTAACAATGTCTGCAAAACGTGAAAAAATTCCCATAACATTTACCTCTATAATTTAAACTTAGTTTGTCTGCTATAACTGTATCAATATGCTTGCCAACTTTATAAAAGTTAAAATACATAATTTATTCATAGAGTTAAACTCAAATTACAAATTACTTTAGTTATCTCCCATTATGAAATACACTAACTGTTAGTAAAAATGACTAAGAGTTAGGAAATATGAGCCAATATCGCCAACAAGATAACTTACTCGGCCAATCTGATAGCTTTTTATCGGTACTTGATCAGGTATCGCAGTTAGCTAACCTAGATAAACCAGTGCTTATTATTGGTGAGCGTGGCACAGGTAAAGAGTTAATTGCAGCACGTTTACACTTTTTATCTAAACGTTGGGATCAAAACTATGTAAAGCTCAACTGTGCGGCGCTTAACGAAAACCTGCTCGAAAGTGAATTATTTGGCCATGAAAGTGGTGCTTTTACTGGCGCTAGTAAACGCCACGAAGGCCGCTTTGAACGTGCAAACAGCGGTACTTTATTTTTAGATGAGCTAGCAAACACCTCCGAAATGGTACAAGAAAAACTGCTACGCGTAATAGAGTACGGTGAATTTGAGCGTGTAGGCGGTAAACAAACAATAAAAGTAGATACGCGTTTAGTGTGCGCTACTAACGAAGATTTACCTTATTTAGCACAGCAAGGTGAGTTTAGAAGCGATTTGCTCGACCGCCTGGCTTTTGATGTAATAACCCTTCCCCCACTGCGTGAACGCCAAGGCGATATAATGCTGCTTGCAGAGCAGTTTGCAATGAATATGGCGCGCGATTTAGAGTGGCAATTGTTTAGCGGTTTTACCCGTAGTGCCACAGAAACACTGCTTAGTTATGATTGGCCTGGTAATATTCGAGAGCTAAAAAATGTGGTTGAGCGCAGTTTGTATCGCCATGGGAGTGAACAGATCCCCGTTCATCAGATTATTTTAGACCCATTTGAAAGCCGTTTTAGGCCAAAACCACGAGTAAAGCCCACTGCTTTTGTTAATAATAACATTAATACTCCTGAGCCAGCGGTTGCCGCAGCGCCGGTTGCTCAAGCACTACCAAGTGCAGCGCCTATTAATACTGAGTTTCCATGTAGCTTAAAAAAACTCTCTAACGACTTTGAAATTTTAATGATTAACAAAGCTTTAGAGCATAGCCAATTTAATCAAAAGAAAACTGCAGAAGTACTGGGTTTGACGTATCATCAATTACGTGGCTATCTGAAAAAATATAACTTGCTATACCCAAGCGACACCAAGGGGTGAGTTTCAGTTTACTTAGTTATAGTTCAATAATAGTTAGAGGTTACGCAGGTGCATAAATTATTACTTGCTTTGCTATCAACCAGCCTTATAGGGTGTATAGATAGTAAAGAAGAAATCTTAAAAGAAAAAAACCAAGGCTTAGTTTATTGCGCTGAAGCAAACCCTGTGTCGTTTAATCCGCAGGTAACTACAACAGGCTCAACTATAGATATTATTGCCAATCAATTATACGACCGCCTAATTAGCATTGACCCTGTTACTGCTGAATTTCAAAGTGAATTAGCCACCGATTGGAAAACGAGTAAAGACGGTAAATCGATTACTTTTACCTTACGTAAAGACGTAAAATTTCATACCACGGCGTACTTTACGCCGTCGCGGGATTTTAACGCCGACGATGTTATTTTTACTTTTAGCCGCTTATTTGATGTTTATAATCCGTATCACTTTGTTGGCGATGCTAATTATCCTTACTTTCAGAGTGTAGGAATTGATCAGCTTATTCGTAAAATTGTACGTGTGTCTGACTATCAAGTACGGTTTGAGTTGTTTAATGCCGAAAGTAGCTTTTTAGCCAATATGGCCACCGATTTTGCTGTTGTATTGTCACAAGAATATGCCATGCAACTAAAAGCCAGCGAACAAACCAATTTGTTTGATCACTACCCAGTAGGCACAGGCCCGTATATTTATAAAGAGTATAGGCGCGACCATTTAGTGCGCTTTTATAAAAACCCAGTTTATTGGAAACACGACGTGGTACTGGATCAATTGGTTTACGACATTACCCCTAACGGCACCACGCGTATAGCTAAAATGCTCACCAAAGAATGTGATGTCACTGCTCATCCAAGTAGCGCGCAATTGAGTATTTTAGCCCAGCGCGACGACATTAATGTAGAAAAAGAAACTAACTTAAATATTGGCTACTGGGCATTTAATACTGAGCGCCCCCCTTTTGACGATATACGAGTACGACAAGCACTCGCTCATGCAATTGACGTAGATAAAATAATGCAGGCTGTGTATTACGGCAATGGTATTCGCGCTCAATCAATTTTACCACCCACCTCGTGGGCGTTTGAACCACAAGCTAACATTCCAAATTTTGACCCTGCTTTAGCCAAAAAATTACTTATTGAAGCTGGCTTACCTAATGGCTTTAACATGAACATTTGGGCCATGCCAGTCAGTCGTATTTATAATCCTAATGCCCGTAAAATGGCCGAGCTAATGCAAAGTGATTTACGTAAAATAGGGGTTAAAGTGAGTATTATAGAATACGAATGGAATACCTTTATTCAGCGTGTTGGCGAGCACCGACACGACAGCGTACTACTTGGCTGGGCTGCCGATACGCCCGACCCTGATAACTTTTTTAGCCCTTTGCTAAGTTGCACGGCCACCTTTAGTGGTAAAAATGCCGCAAATTGGTGTAACCCACAATTTGACTCTTTACTTAACCAAGCGCTTAGTACAACCGATATAGCACTGCGTAAACAATATTATGACGCTGCACAAAGCATGATTATTAATGAGCTACCTTTAATACCAATAGCCCACGGCATGCGTTTTCAGGCAAGCAGTGCTGATGTAGAGGGCATAACGCTCGGCCCATTTGGTGCTATTTCGCTTGCTAATGCGAGGAAAAAATAATGCGCTTAGATTATATTTTACGCCGCATTGGTTTATTTGTTTTTATGGTATTAATGCTTAGCGTTTTTACTTTTTTACTGAGCTTTTTATTTCCTGGCGATGCATTAAGTAATTTAAGCGGTATTCCCAGTAATAACTTTGCGCAATACACCCAGTTAGAAGATAAGTATTTATATAATAGTAATTATTTTATGCAATATATCGCTTTTTTAGGGCGTATATTGCAAGGTGATTGGGGACTGTCGTTTGCCTCTGGAGATAGCGTGTTTTCGCAAATACTCGACTTAATTCCTGCCACACTCGAGCTTAGTATATACGCGCTGTTTGTTTCGGTTGTTATTGGTGTTCCTACAGGCATATTAGCCTCTGCTTATTATAAACAATGGCCCGATAAGCTTATTTCCTCTACCACTATGATAGGCTATTCCATGCCTATTTTTTGGTTAGCATTATTACTCATTATGCTATTTTCATTGCAACTGGGTTGGTTTCCAATGTCAGGAAGAATGAGCTTACTCTATGAAATACCACCCACTACAGGTTTTATTTTAATTGATATTAGCTTGGCAAGCTTTCCGTACCAGGGCATGGCTTTTATTGACGCCTTACACCACCTTACCTTGCCTACCATAGTACTGGCTATGTACCCCACTACGGTATTAATACGCTTTACTCGCGAATCTATGCTTAAAGTAATGGATCAAAACTTTATTAAAACAGCGCGCGCAAAAGGCCTTAATCGCAGGCAACTTATAATACACCATGCACTGCGTAATGCATTGTTACCGGTAATTAAGCAAATTGGTTTACAATTTAGCACGCTTATTACGCTGGCAATGATCACTGAAATTATTTTTTCGTGGCCTGGGATTGGCCGCTGGTTAATTGATAGTATTTATCAGCGTGATTACCCCGCTATACAAGGTGGCTTAATGGCAGTTTCTTTATTTATTATTTTTGCCACCATAATCGCAGAGCTAATTTATACTCTATTCGACCCACTCTCACGGAACCAAGCTCATGGCAAAGTTTAACTTATTTTCTGAAGAGTCGAATAAATCGCCCCTAGCACGGCTATGGCGAAAATTTAAAACCAACCACCCTGCACTCGTTGGTTTATGGGTGTTTATTGCTTTTGCTTTACTGGCTGCCAGTGCGCCTTTTTTAGCCCCTTATGGGGTTAATCAGCAACATAGTGATGCCTTACTTATTCCGCCCTCGTGGCGCGAAATGGGTGACGTACGTTTTCTTTTAGGCACAGACGATTTAGGCCGCGATGTGCTTTCTAGATTAATGAACGGCGCAACGTATACATTTGGCTTATCAATTATTGCAGCGTTTTTAACCACTGTCATTGGCTTACTCGTAGGCACTTTTGCTGGTATTAGTCGCGGGCTTCGCTCCAGCTTTTTAAATCACTTACTGGATATAACGCTTTCTATTCCGTCGTTGTTGCTGGCAATTATTATTATAGCGATATTAGGCCCAGGTTTAATGAATACCGTATGGGCAATTATTTTGGCACTGCTGCCGCAATTTATTCACTCTATTCGCAACTTAATTGTAGATGAGCTGAGTAAAGATTACATCACCGCTTATCGGCTCGATGGCGCCTCTAATTGGCATATATTGTCGCGAGGGATTTACCCTAATATATATGAATATATAGTGGTTATTTTTACCATGGCCCTCTCTACTGCTATTTTAGATATAGCCGCTTTAGGTTTTTTAAAATTAGGCGCGCAACCACCTACAACCGAATGGGGTGCAATTTTAGCCGAAAACCTAGGGCTTATATATTTAGCTCCCTGGACTGTAGCCCTACCAGGCGTACTGTTGTTTTTAGCGGTACTGTCAACCAACTTAGTAGGCGATGGACTTCGCCAAGTTTTACAAGCGCGTAAGGCTGATTAAATGCAATTACTTGATGTTCGAAACTTAACCATTGAATTACATACCTCTGAAACCGTTATTAGGGCCGTAGACAGAGTGAGCTTTAGCTTAAAAGAAGGCGAAGTACATGCTTTAGTGGGTGAATCTGGTTCTGGAAAGAGCTTAATCGCCAAAGCAATTGTAGGAGTGCTTAATGAACGCTGGGTAATAACAGCTGATAGAGTGCATTGGCGCGGGGTAGACTTAATGCGTTTAACCCCAGAACAACGCCGTAAAGTAGTGAGCCAAGACATAGCCATGATTTATCAAGATCCGAGTCGCTGCCTTGACCCTACCGCTAAAATATTTGATCAAATAGCCGAAACCTTACCTGAGGTAGCAAGTAAAGGGTTTTTCTTAAAGCGTAATCGCGAGCGCAAGGACAGAGTAAAAGCACTTATTCATAAAGTCGGTATTAAAAACCACGAAGAAATACTTAGCAGCTACCCCCACGAGCTTTCAGAAGGGGTGTGCCAAAAAGTGATGATTGCTATGGCAATTGCGCGTACGCCAAAATTATTAATTGCAGATGAGCCCACCACCGCACTTGAAAGCACCACCCGTGCACAAGTATTTAGATTGTTAAAAAGCTTAAATCAGTTAAAAAACATGTCTATTTTAATGATTTCTCATGAGCTAGAAGAAATTGTTAACTGGTCGCATACTATTCATGTTTTATATTGTGGACAAATGGTTGAAGCAGGCCCAACGCATCGTATTTTTAGCCAACCACGCCACCCTTATACGCAAGCACTACTAAAAAGCCTACCCGATTACGAACATGGTTTGGCGCATAAAGAGCCTTTTTACGCGCTTAAAGGCACCATTCCTACGCTGCAACATTTACCAATTGGTTGTCGGTTAGGGCCGCGTTGCCCACAAGCACAAAGAGAATGTGTTATTGCGCCAAAGCTAACTAAACACCAAGGGCATAGTTATGCGTGTCATTTTCCGCTGATCAAGGAGATGAAATAGTGCAACCCTTACTAAAAGTACAAGCATTATCAAAAAGCTTTAATTTACGGGCTGGATTATTTAGCCGTAAAAAATTTGCAGTACTTAAAAATATTTCGTTTAGTGTTGGCAAAGGCGAAACCATAGCCATAATTGGTGAAACGGGTGCCGGAAAAAGTACCCTAGCAAAATTACTTGCCGGAGCCGATAGCGCTGATAGCGGGCAAATTTTACTCGAAAACAACATAATCGAAAATAACGGCATTCGCGATCCACAATGTCGCCATATCAGAATGATTTTTCAAGACTCAGCAACCTCGCTAAACCCGGCACTGACTATTGCCGACATGCTCGATGATTGCCTGCAATTTAATACCGATTTTGACAAACAACAACGCGCCGAAAAAATAGACAGCACCATGTTAAAAGTGGGGTTATTAGTAGATCATCAACAATATTATCCGCACATGTTCAGCATAGGGCAATTACAGCGTGTAGCGCTTGCTCGCGCACTTATATTAGATCCTAAGGTTGTTGTACTCGATGAAGCACTTTCATCTCTAGACCCCTCTGTACGCGCACAAATAGTTAATTTATTACTAAAGCTACAACTAGAAACTGGATTAACCTATATATTAATAACCCATCACCTTAGTTTAGTCCGCCATATTAGCGACCAACTGGTAGTACTAGAACGAGGCGAAATTGTTGAATACGGCCCCACCGAAGCAATATTCCAAAATCCCCAATCGAAAATAACGCAAAAATTATTGAGTTGTTGATGAGACAATCCAAGAAAAACTAACTTCAATACGTAAAAGTGTACGCGTTTAGGTTTGATTTATAACATAATTAAACCTAAACGTCTGAAAAACTAAAATGTTAAAAAATTAAAATGACACCCACTCTAATAATTAATCCCTTTGGTGTTTATCTAAATAAACATTGCTGAGCTTAAAATCCCCTTAGCTTTGACAATCTCTCTGCTTATTAAAATAATATTCAAATAACACTGTTTTTATTCATTTTTAGGCATGCAAAATACTGTGCTTTCACAGTGAAGGGAAATAACGGGTAACTTTTTGAAGTAACGCTTTAAGCCAGTAGCTTTTCGCAGTTACTAACGTTGGCGCGCCGCTTTCTGTTTAGGTGTTCGCAGTATCCTTCGTGCGACGCTGGGCGACCTACTGCACCATGAAATACGCGACTAAATTGCGTGGTGAGTTTTAGCCAGTTTTCGGGGGTAATGTTTACTCTTTGTAACAGGGGGAAAGTGCTGCTTTCGATATAGCCTGCTTTACCTTCGCGTATACAACGCCCGGTTAATTCTACTAGTTCAAGGTAAGATTTAAGCGCAAAGGGTAATCCTTTTGCCATTTGCTTTTTTGGTTTACCTGAAAAGCGTAGAAGTTGCTTCGGTTGCTTACCTGCAGTGGCGCTTTCAATGCGTATTTTTACACTGGTATGGTCTGATGTTTCTGGTGTTGTTGCTGCCTTTGCTCTTATTGGGTTTAAATCAACATATGCCATACAGGCGATTAATGCGGCTTCATCTAAGAGGGCTTGTGATTTAAAGCGTCCTTCCCAAAAGCGGCCGGTACAGTTATCTTCTTTATTAGCTCTGCGCGCAATGTCTTCATTTAATAAGCGCATAAACCAACTGATATTAGCTAAGCGTTCTCGGTATTCAATGATTGTTTCATTTAGAAAGAGCCATTCAATTTTACTTAGCTCTTCACCTTGCAGATATTTGTTAGTGAGTACAGTGCCTTTACAAAGCCTGTGCCACCGCTGAATAATGGCTTTATCGGTTAGTCGCTTGGCTTTTTTATCATCAACATAGAGTACTAAATGAGTGTGATTGCTCATTACTGCATACGCGCACACATCGATACAAAATACGTTAGCGAGGGCAAGTAATTTGCTTTCAACCCACCCTCTGCGATGTTCATACGATTGATTAGTAAAGTTGTCTACGCCGCATAAAAATGCACGGCGTACACAGCGCGAAATACAGTGATAGTATTTTGTATCGACCAAACTAACCTGACGTTTTCTTGCGATAGCCATGTTGCACCCTGCTTGATTATTGAACTAACCAGAGCATAGTTAATTACACTGATATTACAAATATTAGGGTGGGTGTCTGCATTAAAAATATTTCAACTGTAAACCTAAATACCAAATTCGGTTAATCACTTACTGATATCTGGCGCCTTCTTTTAGTAATAACTACTTTTCCTAATAGCTGCTTTTTTACAAACAAAAAAGGCGCTTTAAAAAGCGCCTTTTAATTATTTTATTACGAATTTTACTCTGCGGCTTGCGCTACATTTGGTAAGTTAATTTTCGCTTGAGCTTTTAATGACTCAATAAACACCATGTAGTTTTTGTTGGCTTGTGCCATGGTAATGTTTTGCTGAATTTGTGGGTCAATATTATCTGCAACTTCAGCGTTCGTTACCGATTTAAGCGCAACAATCGCAGCATCACCATTATTTAAATTAACTAGCTCAACGATTGCTGAATCAGTTGGGTGAGCCATTTTAAATGTTTGCGTCACAATAGCTGGCGAAACAGTATAGCTCTGACGCGTTAACTGCGCTTCTTGGCGAACTGTTAAGTTTTGCTCAGCGGCAACGTCATTTAAACTCTTGCCTGCTTGTACTTCTGCAAAGAGTGTACGGGCTTTTTCTTTAGCAAGCGCTGATGTTTTCTCGTTAACTAAGCTGGCTTTAATTTGCTCGCTTACATCGCTTAGTGCTTTAGTGGCAGCTGGCTCATGTTCATTAACACGCACCACAATAACATGCTCATTACCTAACTCAATCAGCTCTGAGTTTACTTTATCTTCAAGTAAATCAACTGATGTTAATGCTGTAATAACTGCAGGGCTGTTTAACGGCTCTGGTAGCTCATTTAGCGCTACAAGTGGAGTAGACTTAATCTCTACACCCGCGGCTTCTGCTGCATCAACTAAGCGGTCTGAAATTTCAAACGCAAGCGCGGCCATTTCTGTTTGCTTTTCGTAAAATGCATCTACTTTTTCAGCTTTTTCTAGTTCTGCACGTAAATCTGCTTTTACATCATCGTAGGCTTTTACTTGCTGCGCCTGTAGGTCGGTTAGTTTAATAATGTGGTAACCAAATTCTGATGCTATAACGTCTGAGTAGTCACCTTTATTTTCGAGCGCAAATGCTGCGTCTTCAAAAACAGGATCCATTACATCACGTTCTATCCACTCTAAATCGCCACCCATTTCGCCACTTACAATATCATCAGACGATGATTCTGCTAGCTCGGCAAAATCAGCACCTTGATTTAATTGCGCTAATAAAGACTCTGCTTTTGCTTTAGCTGCATCATCGTCTTCACTGTTATCAATTAAAATATGCGAAACACGACGCTTTTCAGGCTCAACGTATTGCGCTTTACTTTGTTCGTAATAGGATTTTACTTCATCTTCAGTTACTGAAGCAACTGTAATATCTTGCGCTTTTAGCTCTATGTAATTAACCGATAAACGCTCAGGAGATAAAAACTGGCCGCTATTTAATTCATAGTAATCAGCTATTTCTTGCTCACTCACTACAACACTGTCTTGCATTGCTTCTTTATTAACTACTAGGTAGTCAATGCTGCGCGTTTGTTGTTGTAGAGCAATGGCACTCTCAAGTTCATTTTTTAGCGCAAAATCACTTCCCGCAACAGCAGATACAAGCTGGCTGCGTGTCATGTCTTTACGTAAGTACTCGCGAAATGAGTCTGGTTGAAAGTTCATTTGACGAATAACTTGCAAGTAACGGTCGTTGTTAAAGCTTTCACCAATTTTAAAATAAGGTAATTCTAAAATGGTTTGTCTTACACTTTCATCGCTTACACGAAGGCCTAACTCTGCCGCTAGTTGAGTTTGCAGTTCTTGTTGTACTAAACGGTCAATTACACCTTGGCGTATTTGCGCCATGTAATTTGGATCGGCTGCAATTTGGGTAAAGTATTCACCAAACTGTTGCTCTAATCGGCCTCGTTCATTTTGAAACGCACGATTAAATTCGGTTTGACTAATTTTAATACCATTTACTTCAGCAACAGGTTGTTCTGTGGTTTGACCTAGGTAACTACCAATTCCTGCTAAAGCAAAAGATAAAATCACGGCGCCTAAAATTACTTTGGCTATAGGTCCTTGCGAACCTTCTCTGATTTTCTCAAGCATTTGTTTATCTCTTTTCTGAGCAAGGTTTTTACCTTGTCATATGTAAAAAAAGCGTATCTTACCAGATACGCTTTTTCACTTGAAGTAACTGGCGGTAAAGTTACTTAATTCATCTTCTGTGGTCATTAAGTATTTTTACACTCGCCACAACTAATGTGTTTAAAACAGTGATTAGTTTACTGCGTCTTTTAGTGCTTTACCTGCTTTAAATGCAGGGATAGTTGCAGCAGCAATTTGAATTGTTTCGCCAGTTTGTGGGTTACGGCCTGAACGTGCAGCACGGTCACGAACTGAAAAAGTACCAAAACCAACAAGTGCAACTGAGTCGCCTTCTTTAAGTGCGCCAGTAACTGATTCGATAAATGAATCTAGTGCACGACCTGCAGCCGCTTTAGAAATGTCAGCATCAGCTGCGATTTGATCGATTAATTGAGATTTATTCACAATATCATCCTCTTTAATTGTTGTTATCAAGAGCGATTGTTTTTTACTAACATCACTGTTTTGAAAATTTAGAGCAAACTATTATGCTCATACGATTATATTTTTCTTAAGCCTAGTAACCATAAGGGCTAGGCTTGAAAACCAGTGCTTAACTTATCATACCGTTTAGATTTGAAAAGCCCCTAAAAGCACTTTTTTAGCGTTTTTTATCGGTTTTTCGGCGTTTCGACTGAAAAACTATCAACTGGGTGCACTAAAGCAAGTTTTAATACTTCATCAATCCATGTAACTGGGTGAATATCGAGGCCAGCCAATACGTTGTCTGGGATCTCTTTTAGGTCACGTTCGTTAATTTTTGGAATAATAACCGTTTTAATACCGCCGCGATGCGCTGCTAATAATTTCTCTTTTAAGCCACCAATTGGTAGTACTTCACCACGCAATGTAATTTCGCCTGTCATTGCAACATCGGCACGTACCGGATTACCCGTTAAGCTCGACACTAAACCAGTTACCATAGCAGCACCTGCACTTGGACCATCTTTAGGCGTTGCGCCTTCAGGTACGTGTACATGAATATCGCGCTTTTCATAAAAATCACTGTTAATACGAAACTCTTCCGCTCGGTTTCGTACTACTGTCATGGCTGCTTGTATCGACTCTTGCATTACATCACCTAATGAGCCGGTATAGCTAAGCTTACCTTTACCTGGTACTGCGGCGCATTCAATAGTCAGCAAGTCGCCGCCCACTTCAGTCCATGCAAGGCCTGTAACTTGGCCAATACGGTCGCCGTCTTCTGCTTTACCGTAATCAAAGCGCTGCACCCCTAAAAAGTCCTCTAGGTTGTGCTCATCGATAGTGACTGTTGTGGTGTCTTTTTCGATTAAAATATTTTTAACCGCTTTACGACATAGTTTAGATATTTCGCGCTCTAAATTACGTACACCCGCTTCACGCGTGTAATAACGAATAATACCGGTAATGGCACTATCGGCTATCTCAATTTCATGCTCTTTTAAGCCATTACGCTTAACTTGCTTGGTAATTAAGTGCTGTTTAGCAATATTTAGTTTTTCATCTTCGGTGTAACCCGACAAACGAATAACTTCCATTCGATCTAGTAACGGCCCTGGAATGTTAAAGCTGTTTGATGTAGCAACAAACATCACATCCGACAAATCGTAGTCAACTTCTAGGTAGTGATCGGCAAAATGACTATTTTGCTCAGGATCTAACACCTCAAGTAATGCAGATGCGGGATCACCACGCATGTCTGATGACATTTTGTCGATTTCATCAAGTAAAAACAATGGGTTTTTAACGCCCACTTTTGTCATATTCTGAATCATTTTACCTGGCATTGAGCCAATGTAAGTACGACGATGGCCACGAATTTCAGCTTCATCACGTACACCGCCAAGCGCCATACGAATATACTTACGGCCGGTAGAGCGTGCAATAGATTGACCTAAAGAGGTTTTACCCACACCAGGCGGCCCTACTAGACACAAAATAGGCCCTTTAAGCTTGTTAGTACGTTGTTGCACCGCTAGGTACTCTAAAATACGTTCTTTAACTTTTTCTAAGCCGTAATGGTCGCTATCAAGTATTTTTTGCGCGCCAGCTAAATCTTTTTTAACTTTTGAGCGTTTTTTCCACGGTACACTAATTAGTGTATCTATGTATGAGCGCACTACACTGGCTTCTGCCGACATTGGCGACATCATTTTTAGCTTACTTAACTCAGCCGTCGCTTTTTCTTTTGCTTCGGTTGGCATGCCCGACTCTTCAATACGCTTTTTCAGCGCTTCAAACTCATCTGGCACATCATCAAGTTCACCGAGCTCTTTTTGAATCGCTTTCATTTGCTCATTGAGGTAATACTCGCGCTGTGATTTTTCCATTTGCTTTTTAACGCGGCTACGTATTTTTTTCTCAACTTGCAGTAAATCTATTTCGCCTTCCATTAGCGCCATTAAGTATTCTAAGCGTTCGGTAACACTTGAGGTTTCTAATACTTTTTGTTTTTCAGGCACTTTTAATGGCATATGAGCTGCCATGGTATCGGCAAGGCGCGCCGGATCGTCAATCCCCGAAACCGAAGTAAGTACTTCTGGTGGGATTTTTTTATTGAGTTTTACATAGCCTTCAAATTGGCTAATTGCGCTGCGAATAAACACATCTTGCTCATGCTCATCTATTGATTCTGATTCAATAAACTGCGCATTAGCTACAAAAAATTCTTCGCTATCAATAAATTCTTCAATTTTTGCGCGCTGCGTACCTTCTACTAAAACTTTTACTGTACCGTCTGGTAACTTTAATAACTGAAGTACAGTGGCAATAGTACCAACACGATAAATATCATCTTGCTCAGGCTCATCTACGGTTGCATCTTTTTGGGCAACCAAGAAAATTTGTTTGTCTTTATCCATTGCCGCTTCAAGGCATTTTATTGATTTTTCACGGCCTACAAAAAGCGGGATCACCATGTGCGGGTATACCACTACATCGCGCAGTGCTAATACTGGGATTTCGACTCGATCGGTTCTCTCAAGCGTCATTATATTTCTCTTTGCACTTCATTTATTTTAAAGATTACTCAAGTATATGGGGATAACCTAATTAAAGTTCAACGATTTTCCCGTACTCAATTAAATTAATTATAAAAAAAAGGAGCCTTAGGCTCCTTTTTAAATCAAATAGCTTAAAAACTACTCAGATGCTGCTTTATCTTGATTATTATTTTCATAAATCAAAATTGGGTCTGATTCACCTTTAATTACGGTTTCATCTATAACCACTTTGCTTACATTATCCATAGAAGGTAGCTCATACATAGTATCAAGTAATACACCTTCAACGATTGAACGCAAACCACGAGCACCTGTTTTACGCTCCATTGCTTTGTGGGCAATTGCAGCTAAGGCATCATCGCGAAACTCAAGCTCAACATCTTCCATACCAAACAATACTGAAAACTGTTTAGTAATGGCGTTTTTAGGCTCACTTAAAATTTGTATTAGTGCAGCTTCATCAAGTTCAGTTAATGTAGCAACTACCGGTAAACGGCCGATAAACTCAGGGATCAAGCCGTACTTAACTAAATCCTCTGGCTCTACGTCTTTAAATGTATCACTTAAAGAGCGGCTCGCTGCAGACTCTTTAACATCAACACCAAAACCAATACCGGTATTTTTATGGCTACGTTGCTCAATCACTTTATCAAGACCTGAGAATGCGCCACCACAAATAAACAAGATTTTAGACGTATCTACTTGTAAAAACTCTTGCTGTGGGTGCTTACGGCCACCTTGTGGTGGAACCGAAGCTATGGTGCCTTCTATCAGTTTAAGTAGTGCTTGTTGCACGCCTTCGCCTGATACATCACGCGTAATTGACGGGTTGTCTGATTTACGAGAAATTTTATCAATTTCATCTATGTAAACAATACCACGTTGTGCTTTTTCTACATCGTAATCGCATTTTTGTAACAGCTTTTGAATGATGTTTTCAACATCTTCACCCACATAACCCGCTTCGGTTAATGTGGTTGCATCGGCCATAGTAAACGGCACATCTAATAAGCGTGCTAACGTTTCTGCTAGTAATGTTTTACCACTACCTGTAGGACCAATTAATAAGATATTACTTTTACTTAGTTCAATATCTTGCTTAGTCGACTGATTACGTAGGCGTTTGTAATGGTTGTATACCGCTACAGACAATACTTTTTTAGCATGGTCTTGGCCAATAACATAGTCGTCTAAGTGTTTACGAATTTCTTTTGGTACAGGTAGTTTGTCAGAGGCATCGTGCTTAGGCGCAATGTCTTTTATTTCTTCTCTGATAATATCGTTACACAACTCTACACATTCATCACAAACATATACTGAAGGGCCTGCAATTAATTTGCGTACTTCATGTTGGCTTTTGCCGCAAAAAGAACAGTATAACAATTTACTACTTTTGTCGCCGTCTGTAGGAGTGTCAGACATTCAGCTACCTCATTTTATACGTTGGCCACCAAATTGGTCGATGGCTATTTCAATACGTTTTAACTATACCAAAATTTAATTTTTTCGCATAGTAACTCAAAGTGGCAAACAGCCTAGCTGTTTGCCAAACGCTTACTTGCTAGCGCGATTTTTAAATACTGAGTCTACAATGCCGTAATCTACAGCTTGATCAGCACTCATAAAGTTATCACGATCAGTGTCTTTAGAAATCACGTCTAATGGTTGGCCTGTATGCTCAGCCATTAAGCGGTTTAGCTTGTCTTTAATAGACAGGATTTCTTTGGCATGTATTTCAAAGTCAGATGCTTGACCTTGGAAACCACCTAATGGTTGGTGGATCATTACGCGCGAGTTCGGTAGACAAAAACGTTTGCCCTTTGCCCCAGCGGTAAGTAAAAAAGCACCCATGCTAGCAGCTTGACCTACACAAATTGTACTTACATCTGGTTTAATGAAGTTCATTGTGTCGTAAATTGCCATACCCGCAGTAACCGAACCACCTGGTGAGTTTATATATAAAAAGATATCTTTATCTGGGTTTTCTGATTCTAAGAACAACATTTGCGCTAAAATCAGGTTTGCCATGTTGTCTTCAACAGGACCCGTTAAAAAGATAATACGCTCTTTTAATAATCTCGAATAAATGTCATACGAGCGCTCGCCTTTAGGTGTTTGTTCAACAACCATAGGGACCAATGCGTTTAGGGGATCTGTAATACCAATATTCATACTTATTTAATTCCTTATGCGCTTATACTTGTCCTTATTAAAGAAAAGCATAGTTATCATTTTTCGCAAATTAAGAACCACAAACTAAAATGGCCCGAGCACACTGCATAAACAGAGTAACACGAGCCATTTAATCGTTAGCAAGCACTTAAGTCAATGACTTATTAAGCACCTTGCTGTGGATTCATGATGTCGTCAAATGCTGTTTCAACGTCAGTCACAGTTGCTTTAGCTAAGATAGCCTCAACAGCTTGCTCTTCCATTGCTACATTACGCATTTGCTGCATAAGTTGATCATTCGCTTTGTAGTATTCTACTACTTCAGTTGGATCTTCGTATGCAGAAGCTACCGTTGCGATTAATGCTTCAACTTTAGCGTCGTCAACTTTAATCTCGTTAGCTTTAATCACTTCACCTAATAAAAGGCCAGTTTTAACACGTGTTACTGCTTGCTCATGGAACAATTCAGCAGGAAGCTCAGGCATGTTTTGCGCATCGCCACCAAAACGTTGAGCAGCTTGCTGACGTAATGCGTCAACTTCTTGATCAACTAGTGCTTTAGGCACTTCAATTTCGTTGTTCGCTAAAAGACCTTTAATAGCTTGATCTTTAACGTTAGCTTTAACCGCTTGGTCTAGCTCACGTGTCATGTTCTTTTTAACTTCAACTTTAAGCGCGTCAACACCACCTTCGGTAACACCGAATTTAGTTGCAAATTCTTCGCTTAATTCAGGTAACTCTTGCGCTTCAACTTTTTTCACTGTGATAGTGAATTGAGCCGCTTTACCTTTTAAGTTTTCAGCATGGTAATCATCAGGGAAAGTTACGTCAGCAATTGCTTCTTCGCCTGCTTTTTTACCTACGATATTATCTTCAAAACCTGGGATCATACGACCTTGGCCAAGTTCTAATGGGAAGTCTTCAGCTTTGCCGCCTTCAAATACTTCACCGTCGATAGTACCTACAAAATCAACCGTTACACGGTCGTTTTCGCCAGCAGCTGTATCAACTTCAGCCCAGTCTGCGTGTTGCTTACGAAGTGTTTCTAGCATGTTAGCTAAATCTTCGTCAGTTACTGTTACGGCTGGTTTTTCAACTGTAATTTTGTCTAAACCTTGAACTTCAACTTCAGGGTAAACTTCAAACGTAGCCGAAAACTCTAAATCTTTACCAGCTTCAAGTGCTTTTGGAGCAAATGTTGGTGCGCCAGCTGGGTTAATTTTTTCTGAAACAATTGCTTCATAGAAATTACGTTGCATTACTTCGCCAGCAACTTCTTGACGAACTGCTGGTCCAAAACGCTTGTTAATTACTGATGCTGGAACTTTACCAGCACGGAAGCCATCAATACGCTGCGTTTTTGACAGTTGTTGTAAGCGTTTTTTTACTTCATTCTCAACGTTCTCTGCAGGAACGGTGATGGTCAGACGGCGCTCAAGGCCTTGGGTCGTCTCAACAGAAACTTGCATGATTTACCTCAATCTTCAATTTTGGCGACTGTTCGCCTTCTTTACACACAAAGTCATCTTTAGGAGTCTTGATAAAATTTAAACCTTTGTGGCTTAAAAACATTCGTCGCTACCACCAGATACCATTGCTGCTCTGCCCTGCGGGCACTATATTAAAATAATAGACGCGGCATTATAACGTAATATTGATGATAGTCGAGTGTAGGAAACAATTTTTTGAAGCACAATTGTGTTATTAGTAATCAAGCGAATAAAAAACAGGCTAATTTAGCAGCTAATCAAAAGTATAAAGTTATAGTTTATAAGTTCTAAAATAGTTTATTAGTGAATTTTTATTATTTATTTTCGAATATTAACAATCTCTGCTTTAACAAAGTGCTCGATAATACTGATTTTGAAGTGAGTAGTGCGTGTAATATCAAAACCATTTTCATTTATTATTGTTAATAAAGAAAATGGTCGGCGATGCAGGATTTGAACCTGCGACCCCTTGGACCCAAACCAAGTGCGCTACCAAACTGCGCTAATCGCCGATATATTTTTTATACTTAACTTTTGAATACTTAAACTTTGTATTTAAGACCATTTATAAGAAAATGGTCGGCGATGCAGGATTTGAACCTGCGACCCCTTGGACCCAAACCAAGTGCGCTACCAAACTGCGCTAATCGCCGATACTCTTTGTAAATTGGGGTGACTGATGGGGCTCGAACCCACGACAACCGGAATCACAATCCGGGGCTCTACCAACTGAGCTACAATCACCACGGCATTTACTTGTTTTCAAATGGTGCACCCAGAAGGATTCGAACCTTCGACCCACGCCTTAGAAGGGCGTTGCTCTATCCAGCTGAGCTATGGGCGCATCGAAAACTTCATAGTTTACCAATAAGCTAATTACGTAAGTACAATGGCTTTGTGCAAATGTACTATTGCATTAATACCCAAATAATATCCACTTAGCTTAATTACTTAAGAAAGTGGTCGGCGATGCAGGATTTGAACCTGCGACCCCTTGGACCCAAACCAAGTGCGCTACCAAACTGCGCTAATCGCCGATGCTTATAATTGTTAGCGAGTGACCTCGTTGACAACGGGGTGCATAATAGTGATTTGGCTGGGTTAGGTCAAACGTTTTTTTAAGAAAACAATTCAATTGCTCACTTTTAGTTCATAATAGCCAGAATAACCTAATAGCCGGCTGAAATTTAGACTATTTTGTATAATCAAATACGCTATTAGCTAAAAGCAACTTGGCGCTTTAGTGCTTTTCTGCGAAAATAGTAAACATATTAAAAATGGATTTAATAAAGTAAGTATTTCTTTATTACATTACCCCTATTTTTTGTATATCCATTTTAAGTATCTGTATCAAGTTAATTAACCCTAATTAAAGGTCACCCATGACGGCAAACATCATTGATGGTAAAGCAATAGCAAAACAAGTACGTAGCGCAGTTGCACAACGCGTTTCAGAGCGAGTAGCACAAAACCTTCGTGCGCCCGGTCTTGCAGTAGTGCTTGTAGGACTCGACCCTGCGAGTCAGGTTTATGTTGGCTCAAAACGTAAAGCCTGTGAAGAAGTTGGTTTTATCTCTAAATCTTTTGATTTACCAGCAAATACCACTGAGCAAACACTATTAGAGTTAATTGATGAATTAAACAACGATCAAGAAATTGACGGTATTTTAGTACAACTCCCTTTACCTGAAGGTCTTGATGTAGAAAAGATTCTTGAACGTATTACCCCGCATAAAGATGTAGATGGTTTTCATCCTTACAATATAGGCCGACTAGCCCAACGTATGCCAGCCCTTCGTCCTTGTACACCAAAAGGTATTATTACCTTACTTGACTCAACGGGTGTGCGTTATAAAGGATTGCATGCTGTGGTTGTAGGTGCATCTAATATTGTAGGGCGTCCTATGGCACTAGAGCTATTGTTAGCTGGTTGCACTACCACTGTTTGTCATAAGTTTACACAAGACTTAGAAACCCATGTTCGTCGGGCCGATTTATTAGTGGTTGCAGTTGGTAAACCTGAATTTATTCCTGGTGACTGGGTTAAAGAAGGTGCGATTGTTATTGATGTAGGTATTAACCGCTTAGATAGCGGTAAGTTAGTGGGTGATGTTGAATATAGTGTTGCTGAGCAAAAAGCTGACTTTATTACCCCTGTACCTGGTGGTGTAGGCCCTATGACAGTGGCAAGCTTGATTGAAAACACCCTCGAAGCGTGTGAAAAATATCATAGCTAAGCGCTAACAGAATCAAAAAAGGGTTGCCACTTGGCAACCCTTTTTAATGCAACTAATAAAGTTAGTTATTATTTTTGAAATAAACCAATTACGCTTTACGCCAAGTGGTTTTACCGGCTGAATCTTCTAGTATTACGCCTAACGCACTAAGTGCATCGCGCGCTTCATCAGCAGCAGCCCAGTTTTTACTAGCACGCGCATCGTTACGCTTAACTATTAGCGCTTCAATTTGTGCTACTTCATCATCGTCTTGCCCACCTTGTAAAAAGGCTTCTGGGTCCTGCTGAGCAACACCTAGCACTTCGCTTATGCTACCTAGTATAAATGCTAACTGCCCTGCTTGCTGGCTATCAATATCTTTTACGCGGTTTAGCTCTTTAGCTAGCTCAAACAACACAGGTAATGCTTCTGGTGTATTAAAGTCATCATCCATCGCCTTTCTAAACTTAATAACATACTCGTTGTCATCAAGCTCACACGCTACCGGTTCAACCCCACGAAGTGCTGTATAAATACGTTCAAGTGATGAGCGAGCTTGATCTAAATTTTCTTGCGAATAATTTAGCTGGCTGCGGTAATGGCCCGAGATTAAAAAGTAACGTACTGATTCTGCATCGTACTGTTTTAACACTTCACGCACAGTAAAAAAGTTATCTAACGATTTAGACATTTTTTCTTTATTTACTTGCACCATACCCGTGTGGATCCA
Organism: Pseudoalteromonas sp. JB197; assembly: GCF_002332205.1. Taxonomy (NCBI): domain Bacteria; kingdom Pseudomonadati; phylum Pseudomonadota; class Gammaproteobacteria; order Alteromonadales; family Pseudoalteromonadaceae; genus Pseudoalteromonas; species Pseudoalteromonas sp. JB197. The sequence continues at coordinate 652,033 of NZ_NRGZ01000001.1, read as the reverse complement.
AGTATTTACATACTTGCCATTATTTGCACAGCACGATTGTGCAATTTCGTTTTCGTGATGCGGAAACTGTAAGTCAGAACCCCCACCATGAATATCAAAATGCTCACCCAAATGCTTTGAGCTCATAGCAGAACATTCAATATGCCAACCTGGACGCCCTTCGCCCCATGGAGATGACCATGATGGCTCACCCGCTTTGGCTTTTTTCCACAATACAAAATCAAGCGGATCGTCTTTATCCTGAGCAACCTCAACACGCGATCCTGATTGCAGCATGGTTAAATCTTGCTGCGATAATGCGCCGTACTGCTCAAAGGTAGAAACATCAAACAATACATCGCCATCGGCAGCAACATAAGCATGGCCTTTGGTAATTAAGCGCTCAACCATTTCAATAATTTCATCCATGTGCGCAGTTACTGTTGGTTCAACATCGGGGCGTAACATGTTTAAACTATCAAAATCTTCATGCATGGCTTTCGTCATGCGCACAGTTAAGTCGTTTATTGACTCGCCATTTTCGTTAGCGCGTTTAATTATTTTGTCATCAACATCGGTAATATTACGCACATATTTTAAATCGTAACCAATGTGGCGAAGGTAGCGAACAATCACATCGAAGCCAACAAAGGTACGCGCATGCCCAATATGACAGTAATCATAAATGGTGATACCACACACATACATGTCGATTTTGCCTTCGACCATTGGTTTAAATTGCTCTTTTTGTCGCGTTAGTGTGTTGTATATATTAACCATTTACTTTGAGTCCTTGACTATTAACTTGAACAGCTATGTTACCACTTGAAAAGCCCCTGCTCTAGCGCTTTATAACAAAGCAAACATCTACTTTGTTAATCTTAGCTAACTGAGATAAAATAGCGCGACTATTTAAACCAGATACAGGAAACCTCATGGTTGTTCTACACACTAATTTTGGTGACATCACCATTAAAATGTTTGCTCAAGAAGCTCCAAACACAGTTCAAAACTTTTTAGAGTATGCAAATGCTGGCTTTTTCAACGGCACTATCTTTCATCGTGTAATCGATGGTTTTATGGTTCAAGGCGGTGGTTTTATCCCTGGTATGGATCAAAAAGAAGTAAATGATCCAATTAAAAATGAAGCTAACAATGGCCTATCAAATAAAGTAGGTACTTTAGCAATGGCACGTACGCCTGATCCTCATTCAGCTACAGCGCAATTTTTCATTAACGTTAACGACAACGATTTTTTAAACCACAGCAGCGAAACGTCGCAAGGCTGGGGTTACTGTGTATTTGCTGAAGTTGTTGAAGGCATGGACATAGTTAATAAAATTAAAGGCGTAGCAACTGGTAGCAACGGCTTTCATCAAGACGTACCACTTGAAGATGTAATTATCGAAAGCGTTACTGTTAACTAATAGCGTTTACTCACATTATGTGAGTATATAAGCGGGTATTAATATAAATTAAGTTTAAATATTTACTTAATTTATATAAGCCCGCTTTTATTTTATCTAAAAAGATTCATCTATGACTCGCAAAACTTATTTTATTGCCGATTTACATCTAAGTGAAAACCGCCCTGATATTAGCGCGGCATTTTTTAGCTTTTTAAATACGCACATACTTAATCAAGATGTAGATGCACTGTACATTTTAGGTGATTTTTTTGAAGTATGGGTTGGCGATGATTACATTACAACGCTGAGCGCTAATGTAGCAAAGCATTTAAAAGCAGTCAGTGATGGCGGTACACCGGTTTATTTTATTCATGGTAATCGCGACTTTATTATGCGCGACAAGTATGCCGCAATGGCAGGCATGACCTTACTTGATGAGCAAACCGTAATAGATTTATACGGTACACCAACGGTTATTTTACATGGCGATGAAATGTGTACTCAAGATATAGAGTACCAAAAGTTTCGTCGTAAAAGCCGTGGATGGTGGTGGCCAAAACTAATGTTGGCTATGCCACTATGGTATCGTAAAAAAATAGCCCGTAATGCACGTGAAAAAAGTAAACTTAGCCAAGCCAATAAACCCCTTGAAATACTCGATGTGGTTGATGACGCGGTACTCGCTACTTTTGCTAAGCACCAAGTCACTAATATGATCCACGGCCATACTCATCGCCCTAATGTGCATACTTACACAGTAAACCAAGAAACTTTAACGCGTACGGTATTAGGTGACTGGTACACCCAAGGCTCTTATTTAGTGGTTACACCACAAGCTCAAAAGTTAATTAGCACTCCTTTTAAGGCGTAAAATGAGTGCTACAAAAGGTTAGTTTTTTAATGCAGGAATACCGCTATGAAATTTAAAGTCGGTATCGGGCGTTGCAATGAGCTCACGTTCTTTTTCTGCAAAAAACTGCACTCGCTCGGTAATATCAAAGTCGGCAATTTCTTGCGCCAGCGTTAAATAATCTTGATAATGTCGCGCTTCAGAGCGCAATAGCGATATATAAAAGTCACCTAAACGTTTATCTACATGCGGAGCAAGCTTAGCAAAACGCTCACACGATCGCGCCTCAATGTAAGCACCCACTATAAGCTTATCGACCAGAGCATCTGGCTCAAAGGTTTTCACATTGCGCAGCATACCTTTAGCATAACGACATGGGGTAATACTTCTATATTCAACACCGTACTCGTCCATAATTTCTAATACTTGATAAAAATGATGCAACTCTTCTTTTATTAGCATCACCATTTTATCGATTAACTCTTGCCCATACGGCGAGTTAGATTTAGGAATAATAGCCTTGGTAAGCTTGTTTTTAGCCGCTAAGTCACGCCAATTACCTTCACGTTTATAAATTAATGTTTCAAACGGTTTTAGCCACTCAAGCAGAGCGTCGCTACTTTCTTTATCCACCGCATACTTACGAATTAAAAACATCGCTGATTGCGCTGCCTTTAATTCACATATCAAATGGTCGATTAATATAATCGATAAATTTTCTTTTTTTATCGCTTCATCAACCCACTGCTGTGGGGTTTCGCATTTTAAAAAACTTAAAATTGGCGCTAATAATTGTTGCGTAGACACTTTTTGCATATCTCAGTATAACTTTAAACTTAATAACGATTTTACCATGAAACCTTTTTAAAAGATCACCACGACCTACTTTTACATGGGTATCATTTATAATTACAAAATGTTAATACAATGTTGCCTTGACTTTGTATTGCAAGTGAACCATAACTGTATAGTGACTGTATAAAAATAAAACAGTAAAAAAACTAATAAGTTACTTTTATGGAGTAAACACTATGATACTAAACCACCTATGGGGGCTTTACGCTCACCCACTTGAAGAATGGCAAACAATTGATAACCGCCATGAAAGCCTAACTTATAGCCTCTCGCATATTGTGTTGATAGCGCTGTTTCCCTCGGTTATGGGGTACTATTCATCGGTATATTTAGGATGGAGTATAGGTACAGGAAACCCCGTATTTTTAACCCATGACAGTGCACTACTTATTGCAATTGCAATGTATGTGGCGCTAATTGCGGGTATATTTGCTTTGGCTTATTTAGCCCACTGGATGGGAGTAACCTTTGGTGCTCAGCCCACTTTCACTCAAGCTCTCGAACTAGCAGCTTATACTGCAACCCCGGTGTTTATGTCGGCACTAGCTGCTTTTTTACCACATTTATGGTTTGTGGTGTGCGTAGGCATGGTTGCTTTGGCTTACTCGGTGTACTTACTTTATACCGGTGTGCCAATATTAATGCATATACCAGAAGAACGAGGCTTTATTTACGCAAGCTCTGTAGTAACTTGTGGCTTAATTTTACTGGTTATTATTTTAGCGGTTACCGCTATGCTATGGACTAATGGAATAGTGAGCCCCATGTTTACATAAGCACTGCACCGCGTTGGAGTAAAAGTATTTGTGCTTTTTTGCACAAAAAAAAGGAGCTAATTAGCTTAATGCCGATCAGTTAAGGTTAATTGATCGGTTGACCGATCTAAATGATCGTGAATAATCCGTAATTAGTTTCGCTAATTACGGATTTTTTATGGATATTCAAACAGCTCTTTCGACCACTTTCTCATCTGCCGAGGAATTTACAGCGCTTGATAACTTATCTGGCATCTTAGATCCCGAATTACTTAACCAAGCTTTTGAAAAATCGGGTGTCGCCACCGTTCGTAAACGTCGCTTACCACTCGATGCTGTCGTTTGGTCTGTGATTGGTATGAGTTTATTTCGTCATGAATCTGTTTGGGATATAGCCTCTAAAATGGACATCGCCTTACCAGGTAAAGGGAAACTAGTTGCCCCTAGTGCCATGGTTCAAGCGAGACAACGTTTAGGTGAAGGTGCTGTCGAGCAGGTCTTCAAGATGATGGCGTCACGGCATTATAACCATGCCCACTTTGATACATTTTGTGGCTTAAATCTATTAGCTGTTGATGGGGTTGTCTTTCGTACACATGATACGCCAGAGAATAAAGACGTATTTGGGTGTGGCTCAACCCAGTATGGTGAAAATACCTATCCTCAAATTCGGATGGTATGCCACATGGAGCTAACGAGTCATCAACTCATTAATTGTGCTTTTAACGGGCAGCATCAAGGGGAAATGACACTCGCTGAAGAGCTCATTGAAGGCACACCGGATAATTCATTAACCTTATTTGATCGCGGTTATTATTCATTAGGGCTTTTGCATCGTTGGCATCAAGCAGGGACTGAAAGACACTGGATGATACCTGTCAGAAAAGGCTTAACGGTTGATACCATAAAGAAAATGAGTAAAAATGACCAGTTAGTGCGTCTTAAAACATCGCCCCAAGCGCGAAAAAAGTTTACTGACTTGCCAGAGTTTATAGAAGCTCGGCTGCTTACTTACACGCATAATAATAAGCAGTATCAGATTCTTACATCAATGCTTGATGTAATGCGTTACCCATCAAAAGAAATAGCTGATTTGTACATGCATCGATGGGAAATAGAAATAGGATATCGAGAAATAAAACAAACGATGCTGCACTCAAACTATATCCTACGCTCAAAAAGGCCGGATATGATAAGGCAAGAGTTGTGGGGGTTACTAATTGCCTACAATATTATAAGAATAGCCATGCGTGAGGCCGCAGAGTTACTGGAAGTATGGCCAAATCAACTGAGTTTTTCTCATTGTTCAAGGCATATCAACGTATTTCTGTTAACTATCCCACTGACCAGTCCGGGAAATTTACCAAAACACTATGAGCATTTATTAGAAACGCTGACGCTATTTCAGTTACCGACAAGGCGTCATGAGCGCCGCTTTCCACGATGTGTGAAAAAGAAACCATCTAAATATCCGTATAAAAAAAAGCCAGTCAGTGTTAACTGACTGGCATTAAGCTAATTAGCTCCTTTTTTATTTAAATATTTTTAACGATTAGTCTGATTCGTTTTCATCTTGATTATGAATTTCTAACCCTGAAGACATCGCATTTTCGCGAGTACTTTTTGCAGAGTCATTACGCATTTTATCAATACGATTTAAGTAGTCTTGATCAATATCACCAGTTATATATTGGCCATCGAATACTGATGTTTCAAATTTAGTGATTTCAGGGTTTTCTTTGCCAACCGCTGCAATCAAATCTTTTAATGACTGAAAAATCAAACCGTCAGAACCAATACTTGCATTAATATCTTCCACTTCACGGCCATGAGCAATCAGCTCGGCTGCAGATGGCATATCAATACCGTACACATTAGGAAAACGTATTTCAGGAGCAGCTGATGCAAAATAAACATTTTTAGCACCCGACTCTCTAGCCATTTCAACTATTTGCGCTGAGGTAGTACCACGCACAATTGAGTCATCAACCAGTAATACGTTTTTACCTTTAAACTCACGATCTATGGCATTTAACTTTTGACGCACCGATTTTTTACGTAACTCTTGGCCTGGCATAATAAATGTGCGGCCAATGTAACGGTTTTTAACAAAACCTTGGCGGTAAGGTAAATCAAGAACACGGGCTATTTCGAGCGCAATATCACACGATGTTTCAGGAATAGGAATAACCACATCAATGTCTTTATCAGCCCACTCACGTGCTATTTTTTCACCCAATTTAGTTCCCATATTTACCCGTGCTGCATAAACAGACATACGGTCAATGGTTGAATCGGGGCGAGCAAAATAGACAAACTCAAAAATACATGGTGAATAAGATACTTTATCTGCACAGCTTAACGAGTGAAATTCACCGTTTTCGGTTACATAAATAGCTTCACCTGGTGCTACATCACGAATAAATTCAAAACCATCTTGTTTTAGTGCAACACTTTCTGAAGCAAACATGTATTCGGTGCCTTTTGCGCTTTCGCGTTTACCAAATACCAATGGACGAATACCATTAGGGTCACGAAACGCCACCACACCGTGGCCAATAATCATCGCGATAGCAGCATAGCCGCCATTCACTTTGTTATTTACTTCGGTAATAGCGGTAAAAATATCTTCTGCGCCAAGCTGTAGCTTGTTTGATTTACTTAACTCATGCGCAAGAATATTAAGCAATATTTCTGAGTCAGAGGTGGTGTTTACATGGCGTCGTGCTTCTGAAAACAATTGCTCTTTTAACTCTTCTGCATTCGTTAGGTTGCCATTATGTGCTAATGCAATACCAAAAGGAGAGTTTACATAAAATGGCTGCGCTTCTGATGAGCTTGACGAGCCTGCTGTTGGGTAACGAACATGGCCTATGCCAATTGTTCCCTGCAATCGTTTCATATGGCGAGTGTGAAATACATCTCTCACTAAACCATTTGCTTTGCGTAAGCTAAACGTATTGTTGTCAATGGTAATAATACCCGCGGCGTCTTGGCCGCGATGCTGCAAAACAGTTAAGCCATCATAAATCGCCTGATTAACTGGCGATGTTCCGACTATTCCAACGATACCACACATGTAATTTATCCTCGCCGATTAACGGTTTACTGAATTTAAAAAGCTTGAGTTGTTTTCAAGGTATGAAAAAAACCATTCAACAACAAAGCCAAATTCCGGAATCAAAATAGAGTTGCCCCACCAATGCGTACTAGGCGCACCTGTAAAAGCATCAAGAAAGAAGAGTAACGCGCTCACGACCAACACGCCTCGAAGAGCACCAAACACTATGCCAAAAACACGGTCGGTGCCTGATAAACCAGTACGCTGTACTAATTCACCTAAAATGTAGTTTAGTAAACCGCCCAACAATAGCGTCACAAAGAATAATATGGCTATGGCCGCTGCATTTCTTAAAAGGGGTTCAGAAATGGTAGTTAGGAAGGAAGCTAAATATTGATAGAACAAGCTAGAGATGATAAAAGCGCCAGCCCATACAGCTAATGACATAGCTTCTTTAACAAAGCCGCGTATTAAACCGATGACGGTAGATAGTGCAATAATGCCAAGAATGGCGTAATCAACCCAGATCATAAGAACCAATTAGTCGCTAATTTGGGGCGCATTCTATACCTAAACATCGTTAATATGCAAGTTTAAGCGGGAGATAACTGGTTGCCCAAAACAGTAAATTTTAACCTTAATTAAAATAGTTTTGACCAACATATGAGAAGTGTAATACGACTAATAAAAACACCTAACCTTGCACACAAGGCTAGGTGCAATACGTTACTTGGTTACTTCAAATTGCGTTATTTTACCATTGAGCTTAGTTAGCTCTTTAAGTGCTGGTAATTGCTTTTGTAACTCATTTTTATTAAGCGATGGGCCAACAAATACTTTAGTTAATGTACCGTTTGGCGTTTTTACTGGCTTAGTAAAGGTTTTGAACCCTTTAGCTTGCAGCTTTGCTTGCAGCGCTTTTACGTTTGCGGCATGAGAAAAACTACCTAATTGAATGACATAAGCCATGCTGGTTAGGTTCTCATTGTTTTGGCGTGGCTTGATTGATTGTACCGGCGCAGCTGCTTGTGGTTGAGCTTTAGGTGCTATTACCGCCTCTACCAGTTTAGCTTCTGATGTATAGTCACTTTGAGCAATGTTAGCTTGTTGTTCAAAAGCGATATCATCTGCTTGAATGTCTTCTATCTCATCTTGTTGCAACGAGTCTGCCCCGGCTACGTTTTCATCAATTTCTTGCTGCAGATCGATTGTTTTGAACTCAGAGCGTTCTGGAATCGCTTTAAAGCCTTCTTTATAGTGCACTTTTTCACCATCAAGTATGTTAGGTATAAACACAATTGCTGCTATTACCACGATACTTGTTCCGACTAAGCGATTTATAAAACTTGAGTTCACCGATATTCTCTCTATTTTTTAAAGTAATCAATAGCGCCAGCAACGGTAAAAAATGAACCAAAAACAATCAAAACTGTGTCGTTTTGTTGTGTTGGCAAAATTACATCGAGTGCTGCTGCTACGCTATTATAACTATGCTTAATATCATTATGCGGTATGCTTTGTAGCGCATTTTGTAAGTTGCTAGCGCTATCACCACGAGGGCCATTTAAACTCGCTAACGACCATTGATCAACTAAATGGCTTACTTCTTTAAGCACACCTGCTTTATCTTTATCGGCAAGCATAGCGACTAATGCATGAATTTTAAAGCCTTTATCTTTGTAGCTTAGTAATTTACTTGCTAAATATCGAGCCGATTCAGGATTATGCGCTACATCGGTATATACCAAGGGTTGGTCGCTTAACTGCTCAAAACGCCCTTCCACAACCAGGTTTGCTAAACAGGCTTTGATCACCGACTCACTCGGGAGTAAATTTAACACACTTAACGTGGTTAACGCTGTTGCTGCATTTTGACTAGGAATTGCTGGTTTAGCTAATTCAAGGTTGTACTGTTGGTATTGCCAGCTAAAGGTATCTGCGTGTTCTTTAAATATAAAGTCACTCCCTGATAAAACCATCTTGGCATTTATTTCATCGCCATAATCAGTCATGGTATGGGGAATATTTAAATCGCCAATAATAGCCGGCGTATTTTCACGAAAAATACCCGCTTTGTCATAAGCAACGAGTTCGCGCGTATCACCTAAGTATTCTTTGTGATCTAAATCGATAGTGGTAATAACACTCGCAAAAGGCGTAACAATATTAGTGGCGTCATAACGCCCGCCTAAACCTACCTCTAAGAGTACGTAGTCAACCTCACAGCGCTTAAAAATTGCCAGCGCAGCCAAGGTGCCATATTCAAAATAAGTGAGTGCGGTATCTTTGCGCCCTTGTTCTAGTAAATGAAAGGCATCAACATGATACTGGTCGCTAAGCTCTTGCCCATTTACCCGTACACGTTCGTTATAGTGCGTTAAATGTGGTGAAGCATACGTACCTACGCTAAGGCCTTGCGCTAAAAGTAACGACTCTAGGCAGCGTGCTGTGGTGCCTTTACCATTGGTACCGGCAATCAAAATAATTTTACTTGAGGTGTTTAATAGCCCAATGTTATTAGCAACACTGGCAACGCGTTCTAGCCCCATTGCAATATTTGCAGGGTGAACACTTTCTAAATAAAAAAGCCAATCATCAAGGCTTGATGATTGGCTAGGAATTGTTTTTGTCATAGCGTTAGATCAATAAAGCTTAAATTTACGCTACTCTATGCTCTTGCTCAGTAGAAGGCAAGTTCATAAACTTAGCCAAAATGCGTGCCAATGTATCGCGCATTTCACGACGGTCAATAATCATGTCTATTGCACCGTGTTCAAGCAAGAATTCACTACGCTGAAAACCTTCAGGGAGTGTTTCACGCACTGTCTGCTCAATAACACGCGGCCCTGCAAAACCAATTAATGCTTTTGGCTCGCCTACGTTAATGTCGCCCAACATAGCAAGCGATGCAGAAACACCGCCCATTGTTGGATCAGTCATAACTGAAATAAATGGTAAGCCTTTTTCTGTCATTTTAGCAAGCGCGGCACTGGTTTTAGCCATTTGCATTAATGAAATAAGTGCTTCTTGCATACGTGCGCCGCCAGATGCCGAAAAACAAATAAGTGGCATATTATGCTCTAAGCATTGATCAACAGCGTCAACAAAACGTGCACCTACTACCGATGCCATTGAACCGCCCATAAATGAGAATTCAAATGCTACAGCAGCTACAGGAATACCTTTTAAATGTCCCTTCATTGCCACAAGCGCGTCTTTTTCACCACTTGATTTTTGCGCCGCTGTAATACGGTCAGAGTATTTTTTTGAGTCTCTAAATTTAAGCACATCTTTAGGTTCGTGCTGTGTACCAAGTTCTACACGGTCACCTTCATCTAAAAAATACTCAAGGCGCTTACGCCCACTAATACGCATATGATGATCGCACTTAGGACATACATTCAATGCTTTTTCTAATTCGGCTTTATACAAAATAGAATCACACGATGTACACTTAGCCCAAACACCTTCTGGAATTTCTTTACGACCTGATGCTTTTGTCGTTTTAGGTAAGATTTTTTCTAGCCAACTCATTTGCAACTCTCTTAATGCTGTTCTGTGTCGCGAGCTTGCATGCTTATCATGCAAACAAATTTTCTCAATTAAAACATGAATTACACTAACACGGTATCAAAAACTGGTCTTAGTAGTTGCCAGCGCTTAGATTAAACAGTTAAAAACCACCTAATTAAATACTAATATCTGGTAAAAACAAAGGTCCTAATGGCGTTTTAGGTATGTTAAATTGTTCAGGATAATCAACATCTACCAGGTATAAACCGGCAGCTTTAGCGGTTGCACTTGCCTTTGCTCGCTCTTTTAAATCTAGCAATTCTTTTAGCCAAACAGGTTGTTGTTTATGTAAGCCTATATCCATTAAACAACCCGTTATATTACGTACCATATGATGTAAAAAAGCATTGGCTTTAATATCTATAATAACGTAAGTGCCTTGGCGCTGTACCGATAAATGCTGAATTGTTCTAATAGCAGTATTTGCTTGGCAGTGAATAGCGCGGAACGACGTAAAGTCGTATTTACCTATTAAATACTGACACGCTTCTTGCATTTTAGTTTCATCAAGCGTGTGATGAAAGTGCGTAACACCTTCGTTTAATACCGCACCACGAAGTGGGTTATTATAAATAACATAACGATAACGGCGTGCTGTAGCACTAAAACGAGCATGAAAATCATCAGCCACTGGCTGAGCAAAACGAATAGCAATATCTTTTGGCAACAATGTATTCATGCCTAAAGTAAATGCCACCATATCGCGTGGTGCATCTGTATCAAAGTGCACAACTTGCCCGGTACCATGCACACCGGCATCGGTACGCCCTGCGCATACAATTGCAACCGGATGATTACAAATACGCGATAACGCTGTTTCTACTTCTTGTTGTACGCTGTTTACGTGTGATTGTCGTTGCCAACCACTATAGCGTGCGCCGTTGTATTCAACTCCAAGTGCTACTCGCATAATTACTGCTTTACCTACTGTGCTAATGAACGGGGCATTTTATGCTATCTAGCGATGCAATAAAAGCAGCTGCGCTATAATCAAACCTATCCCGATTAAAAAAGCCCGTAATTAGTAAAATTACGGGCTTTAAATTTATGCTCTTTATTTTATTTAAGTTTAGCTTTTAAGCTAAGCGCTTCTTGTTGAACTTCTTCAGGGCCTTTATTAATAACGTCTTCGATAACCTTAAGCGCTGAGTCAAAATCATCTATTTCGATATAAGCGCGGGCTAAGTCTAATTTAGCAGAATAACCGCCACTTTCAGCATCAACATCTGTTGGGTTATCGCCGGCCAGTAATGAGTCAAAATCACCTAGCCCTACGTCCATATTCACATCATCGTAAGGTTCGTGCTCTGTATCTGCGTCGTCACTTTGCTCTAATAACGCATCAATATCTACAAACTCATCTTTGCTAGTTTGCTCAATAGTATTGCTGTTAACAGTTGGCTGTGGCGCTAAAGCTGATTCATCAGTATCTATTTCATCACTGAGTAAGTTATTAAAATCAACGTCAAACTCACTACTGTCTGCAATATCCAGCTCATCAGCATCGGCTAATTCATTTAGTAATGCATCAAAGTCGGTCTGAGTTAAATCGGCCATAAACTCGTCATCAAGCTCCTCATCCGATGCAACTTCACCGTTATGCGGTAACTCTGTTGGCATTAATGCCGCTTCACGGTCTACATTTGTTTGCTCATCAATTAACTTCTCATCTAACTCTTCATTTAATTGCTCAATTTGAATATCGTCTACTTCGTTAAGCAAATCATCACTAACGTCATCATTTAATTGCTGCTCAGACGAATTACTTGTATCCACCTCTGGTGGTGAGGTTATTGCTAATAATTCATCTTCATTTTGTTGTTCACTATCGAGCTCTGAAAAATCATTTTCAATTAATAGTTCATCGTCAAAGTCATCATTTAAACTATCTAAATTACCACCGGCTAGTAGCGAGTTTGCAAGATCTTGTTCAGCTTGACTCGAGGCCATACCTTTAGCATCACCATCTAGGTTATCGCCTTGCAGCTCTTGCGGAGTAAACGCTTGCTGTTCATCTGCTGTTAGTATTGCATCGTCATTCAGATCTAGCTCAGGGTATTCGTCTACATCAAGCTCTTCGCTTGGCGCTGCTACATCAGGCACTGACTCATCTGCTAATAATTCAGATTCATCATTTTCAATACCTAGAGGGTCGTCACCTAATTCGGCTTCTGTTACATCATTAAAATCATCAACCGACCACTGAGGGGGTTCTACATACTCTTCATCATCGGATGCTTGTTGTAGCTCATTTAAAAGCTCATCAATACTTTTTAAATTATCGTCATTATATTCTTCAAGCGCATCTTCAGGATCGAGTAACGTCTGCGATGTATCTGAGTAATCCTCTATAATTGAGTCGCCAAAATCGTCTTGCTCTTCTACTGCAAGCTCTGATTCTGACTCAAGTGCTGACTCTGTATTTTCACTGAATGATGAGGCAACAGATTCAGCGTCGTCACTATTTAACTCTTGCTGCGCTTTTTCTAAATCCTCTACTGATTCAGCAAGGGCTGTATCTATTTGTGCATCATGTTCATCAAGATCGTCGTCTAAGTTATCGATTAAGCTGTCGATATCGTCAATTTCATCTAAGTCAAAGTCGTCGGTTTCTTCTACTAACTCAGCTGTATTATTTTGCTCTTCAAGCGCTGCTTCAGGCTGCTCTTCCTCGCTTTGTTCACTAACTTCGTCGATTAAGCTGTCGATGTCGTCAATATCATCTAAGTCAAAGTCGTCGGTTTCTTCTACTAACTCAGCTGTATTATTTTGCTCCTCAAGCGCTATTTCTGGCTGTTTTTCATCGCCCTGCTCACTTTGTTCACTAACTTCGTCGATTAAGCTGTCAACATCGTCAATATCATCTAAGTCGAAGTCATCAGTTTCTTCTACTAACTCAGCTGTATTATTTTGCTCTTCAAGCGGTGCTTCAGGCTGTTCTTCATCATCCTGCTCACTTACTTCATCGATTAAGCTGTCGATATCGTCAATATCATCTAAGTCGAAGTCATCAGTTTTTTCTACTAACTCAGCTGTATTATTTTGCTCTTCAAGCGGTGTTTCAGGCTGCTCTTCCTCGCCTTGTTCACTAACCTCGTCGATTAAGCTGTCGATGTCGTCAATATCATCTAAGTCGAAGTCATCAGTTTCTTCTACTAACTCAGCTGTATTATTTTGCTCTTCAAGCGGTGTTTCTGGCTGCTTTTCATCGCTTTGTTCGCTAACTTCATCGATTAAGCTATCGATGTCATCTAAATCAAAGTCGTCATTCTCTTCTACGAGCTCTGTAGCGCTGTTTTGCTCTTCAAGCAGAACATCGCCCTGTTCGCTTGCTTCGTCAATTAAGCTATCGATGTCATCTAAATCAAAGTCGTCATTCTCTTCTACGAGCTCTGTAGCGCTGCTTTGCTCTTCAAGCAGATCATCGCCCTGAACGTTTGCTTCGTCAATTAAGCTGTCGATATCATCTAAATCAAAGTCGTCGTTTTCTTCAACTAGCTCTGTAGCGCTGTTTTGCTCTTCAAGCAGATCATCGCCCTGAACGTTTGCTTCGTCAATTAAGCTGTCGATATCGTCTAAATCAAAGTCGTCGCTTTCTTCAACTAGCTCTGTAGCGCTGCTTTGCTTTTCAGGCAGAGCATCGTCCTGCTCACTTACTTCATCGATTAAGCTGTCGATATCATCTAAGTCAAAGTCGTCGTTTTCCTCTACCAACTCTTCTGTATTGCTTGGTATTGATGATTGCTCTGATTCTAATAAATCATCAATATCAAAATCGTCATCTTCACTTGCTAACTCTTCACTAAAGGCAGATATTTCATCGTGAGAATCCCCACTCTCTGGTGCTACTTTGTCGCTATCACTCGATTCAATTTCTGGTAAGCTATCGTCTTCATCAAATAAGCTATCTAAATCATCAGCACTTAAAATATCATCACTGTTTTGTGATGTGTTTAAGTCTAAATCAATAGTGTCCTCTAAGCTGTCATCTGCAGGCTCATCAAAGCCTTGCTGCATAAAAATATCGAGCTCATCATCGTCTTGGCCGTCTTCATCATCAAAAATGATGTCATCGCTCAGTAAGCTTTCTAACTCATCTTGATCTAATAAATTGCTATCGTCTAATGAGTCGTCAAACGCTACATCGTCATCTAACAGCGCGTCATCCGCAATACCGTCATCTAATTGAACACTTAAATCATCCAACGGATCAGGAATAATAGGATCGTCGTGGCTAGCTGCACTTACAACATCATCGCTGTCATCACTGCTATAAACGGGAGTTTGCGGTAAAAATTCTTCATCTTCTTGGTTATTTTGCTCGGTGTTATTTGCGCGTTTACGTAACAACATTACAACGGCAAAAATAATTAATAATGCAGGTATAGTCATTAACAAAATTAAAACCAGCGGATTAGATAGCAAGGCTCCTAAGTCAAATTCGGCATCTTGTTTGGCGTCTTTGATTTTTTGTTGCGCTATTATTTCATTTTGTTTAACTATTAATTCTTTAAGTTGCAGCTGTATTTCGCTGTCTTGGCCTAGTTGCTCGCGTAAGTTTTTTAGCTCTTGTGAAATTCCTGTGAGTTGTTTTTTAAGCTTGTTATTCTCTACTAACATTTCTTCAACATTGTTTACCGAACTTTTAAATTGCTGTTGCAGCTCAACTAATCTATTACTTTGATCCGTTTTTATGTCATTTAATTCTTTTTGTAATTCTTTTTTAGCTTCGTCTACGTCAACTTTACGCGCTTGCGTTACTTTGGTTTGAGCTGTATTAATTTCGCTTTGCGTTAGCGTGCCGTTTTTCTTTTTTTCCCATAACTTGTCGTCTTGTTCAGAGCGCTGTCTTGCTAGCTCAGAGCTAACACTTTTAATTTCAGCTAAGGTGGGTATGTTTAAATAGGCACCACTTTGCATGTGGTTAAGGTTTTGTTCTAAAAATGAATTTGGATTTTTGTTATACAAGGCCTGCATAACTTGATAAATGCTTACAGAGTTATCAGGACGAACTTTAACAGCAATACGCCAGAGTGTATCGGTCGGTTTTATTGGCCCTATTGCTCGTCCTTGCACACCATAGTCAACGCCTTTAGGCCCCTTTAGTTGGGTACTGTCTTGAGAGTAAACAGAAGTGACTATCAATGCAGACGCCAATATAATAAGTGAAGCTAAACCGCGCATGCTGATCCTTTAATGTTTAAATGTTAACGTAGCGCCACAAAGTGGGCGCATAAACATTGATTATTCTTGCCGTTATCAACCAAATGGCTGACTCACATTTTTTATTACAATCTATTTTTATTGCAAGCTCTATTCCAGTTACAAACTATAAACCAGTTAGCCACTAATATCCATCGCAACACTTTGAAAATAAATACCTTAAATTTATAATTAAAAGTATTTAAATCTGTTATATCAACATCTTTATACGCTTTTAAATTATATGCGGCAATTAATTGACAGCCATATAAACAAAAAGCGGCAAACAAATAATGTTTACCGCTTTTTTGATTTAAAGCTATAAGTAATTACATGTAGTTAGCAATAAGCTCTTCTGCAATTTGTATGCTATTTGTTGCTGCACCTTTGCGGGTATTATCGCTTACAACCCACATATTTAAACCATGTGGATGTGAAATATCGGCGCGTAAACGACCAATGTAAACTGTGTCATTACCGCTGGCATCAGATACCGCTGTTGGGTAATCGCCCGCATCATCAATAAGCTCAACACCTGGCGCGTCGTTTAATAACTGTTTTACGTGTTCAAGGTCATATGGCATACGTGTTTCTATATTGATTGACTCTGAATGACCAAAAAACACCGGTACTCTTACACACGTTGGGTTTACTGCAATGGTAGTATCGCCTAATATTTTATGCGTTTCGTTAACCATTTTCATTTCTTCACGGGTGTAGCCGTTATCTTCAAATGCATCTATTTGTGGGATCACGTTAAACGCAATTTGCTTAGGAAATATATCGCTGTCAACTGGGCGGGCATTCATTAAGTTAGCGGTTTGCTTTGCTAACTCATCAACCGCTTTTTTACCTGCGCCCGACACTGCTTGATATGTTGATACATTAATACGGTCAATTCCGTAAGCATCGTATATTGGTTTTAGTGCCAACATCATCTGAATAGTTGAACAGTTAGGGTTGGCAATTATGTTACGGTTTCTAAAATCGGCTAAGCTTGCTGCGTTAACTTCTGGTACGATTAGAGGGACTTCAAAATCATTTCTAAAAAATGATGTATTGTCGATTACTACACAACCAGCATCTGCAGCAATTGGCGCGTACTGCTCTGACACACTACCACCAGCAGAGAAGAAGCCTATGTGCGCTTGGCTAAAGTCAAAGCCTTCAACATCTAGTACTTCAATGGTCTCACCACAAAACTTAATGTCTTCGCCTGCGCTGCGGCTGCTAGCAAGTAAAAAAAGTTGATCCACTGGAAATTTACGATCTGCTAATGTTTCAATGATTTGACGACCAACTAAACCTGTAGCACCAAGTACCACAACGTTATATTTTTGCGACATATTTATTCCTCTTTAAGCGATATTAAAACAACATCGCTAGTTAAATTAGTTTGCAACAGTAAACCCAAGCTGGGCTAAAGCGGCTAGCTGCGAGCTATCACCTTGTATTGTTAAAGTGCTAAATTCTCGTCTTACAGGGTAGTTTTTACGTAAACTATCAAAACCGTTATTCGCTAAATCACGCAGTAAAATACCGTCATCACGGCGTACGTCGTAAATTAAATGCACCAAACGCGCAATATCAGCTTCATTAAAACTTTGTCCTAATGTAGCTTGCGTAATTGCAGGCACGGGTAAAAATTCGTCGAGCGACTTTGTTGCTTCTATCCCTTTGAGTTCACAAAACTTTTGATACAATATTTGTGTACCACGGGCTTTCCCTTCAAGGGTGTGCCCTGCAATGTGAACGCTTGCATAGCGCACATGCTCTAGTAGCTCAGTTAAAATAGTGGGTTCGTTTTCCCATACATCAAGCACTAAATCTAAATCGGCACCCGCTTGCATCACTTCTAATAATGCTTGATTGTCAATCACATCACCACGGCTTGCATTAATTAACGTAAGCCCGGGTTTGAGCGCTTTTAATCTGGCTTTATCCATCATATGTAGCGTTTTATGCTCGCCACTTTTTATAAGCGGAACATGAAAAGTTACAATATCTGACTGCGCAAGTAATTGATCAAGTGCTACGTGCTCGTTTAATAAGCCTTGCGCATGTTTTATTGGATCACATAAAAGTACGGTTAAATTCAGCGCTTGTAATTTTTGCGCCAAACAACTGCCAATACTGCCTACGCCAACTATACCTATTGTTTGATTATTAAGTGGGCGGGCGTTTTCTTGGCTTAATGCATATAAACTGCTTATTACATACTCGGCTACCGCAATTGCGTTGCAGCCTGGCGCGCTACTAAAGGCAATATTTTTATCATTTAATAATTGCGTATCAATATGATCAACACCAATTGTTGCGGTGCCAACAAAGCTTAGTTTGTTAGCGTGTGCTAAAAGCTCATTATTAACCTGAGTGACTGAGCGAGTAAGCAGCACATCTACGTCTATTAGTTGATCGGCTGTTAATTGTCGCCCATCAAAACGCTCAACTTCACCAATGTCTGCAAAGTACTGCTCAACTAAAGGCATATTCTGATCGGCAAGAATTTTCATACAGAGTCCGTTTGGCAATTAAGGGTCGCTATTGTAACGAACAACCTAGGCTTTGCACAAACTAAAAAGCCGAGCAATGCTCGGCTTAGGGTATTTAGTAAGAAACTAATTAACCTTTATATTTACTCATAACTAACGTGGCATTTGTACCACCAAAGCCAAAGCTGTTCGACATTACAGTATTTAACTCAACATCACGACGCTCAGTAACAATATCAAGGCCTGCAGCTTGCTCGTCTAATTCATCAATATTAATTGATGGTGCAACAAAGCCATGCTCTAGCATTAATAAAGAGAAAATAGCCTCGTGAACACCCGCCGCACCTAGGGCATGGCCTGTCATTGCTTTAGTTGCGCTGATCATTGGTGAATTACCACCAAATACGTCTTGAATAGCGCCAAGCTCTTTAACATCGCCCACTGGAGTAGATGTGCCATGCGTATTTAAATAATCAATACTTTCTACGTCTTGCATAGCTTGGCGCATACAGCGTGCAGCACCTTCGCCTGAAGGAGCAACCATGTCGTAACCATCAGACGTTGCACCATAGCCAACAATTTCTGCGTAAATATGTGCGCCACGAGCAAGAGCATGTTCAAGCTCTTCAACCACAACAATACCGCCACCACCAGATATAACAAAACCATCGCGGTTTGCATCGTACGTACGCGATGCTTTTTCTGGTGTTTCGTTGTACTTAGTAGAAAGTGCGCCCATAGCGTCAAATTCCATTGCTAAAGTCCAGTGCAGCTCTTCACCACCACCAGCAAAAACAACATCTTGCTTGCCAAGTTGAATTTGTTCTACTGCATTACCAATACAGTGCGCTGATGTAGCACATGCAGAACTAATAGAGTAGTTAACACCTTTAATTTTAAACGGTGTTGCTAAACATGCAGACGTGGTGCTTGCCATAGTACGTGGCACCATATAAGGACCTACACGCTTTACGCCTTTTTCGCGTAAAATATCAGCCGCTTCTACTTGCCATTTAGATGAACCACCACCAGAACCAACTATAATACCCGTACGCTCGTTTGACACTTGCTCGTCAGATAAACCTGAGTCTGCAATCGCTTGCGTCATTGAAATATAAGAATAGGCAGCAGCATCACCCATAAAACGCATTGCTTTGCGGTCAACATGTTCTTTAACGTCAATATCAATTTTGCCCGACACGTTGCTACGTAGCTTGTAATCGGCAAATTCTTGGTTAAACGCAATGCCACTACGGCCTGTTTTTAACGATTCTAATACTTCTTCTTTGTTGTTACCAATACTTGATACAACACCGATACCTGTAATTACGGCTCTTCTCATGGGTAATTCCCTTAGCTTAATACTTAATTGCGTTCTATTTTACGCGAATTTAATCATCTAAGTGGTCAGCTTTCTAGCGTACACTTGTACTCTGAACTGCTAGCTTATAAATAACGCCAGACTATTTCAAAGAAAACACGTAAAATAATTAAAAAATTTCATCTCTAAAATTAAATGGGTCATGATAAAAAACGCCAACATTCACTTTAACCACCAAGGCACACCTGTTGCCAATGACTTCGATGATATTTATTATTCTGACGATAATGGCTTAGCTGAATCTTATTATGTGTTTTACCAGCAAAACAATATAGATACACGGTTACAAAGTCATGACCAAGCACATTTTGTTATAGCCGAAACCGGTTTTGGCACTGGCCTTAACTTTTTAAATACATGCCAGCACTTTACTGACCACCTTGCACGCCAACAAGTTCAAAAGCAACTAAACTATGGTGTAAAGCGACTACACTTTATTACCTTTGAAAAACACCCATTAAGTGTAAGCGACTTAAGCAAAATATTAACAGCATGGCCTGAACTTAATTTATTAAGTGAGCAACTTATCAGCCAGTATCCCATTAATTTAGCAGGCTGCCATCGACTTGAATTTAATAATGGGACAATCGTGCTCGATTTATATTTTGGTGATGCACTGGAATCGATTAAAACAATGAGCTATCCGCGCTCAGGTATAGTAGATGCTTGGTTTTTAGATGGTTTTGCACCGAGTAAAAACCCTGACATGTGGCAGCAAAGCCTGTTTAATGCCATGGTTAACATTTCAAAAGTAGGAGCCACCCTTGCTACCTTTACCGCTGCCGGCTTTGTTCGTCGTGGGTTAAGTGATGCAGGCTTTACCATGCAAAAAGTTAAAGGATTTGCGCACAAACGTAGCATGCTAATTGGCACATTAAAACACACTAACGATACGCAATCGGCGCCAAGTTATTTTAATCACGATGTAAGCCCGCTTAGTAATGTGGCGGTAATTGGTGGTGGTATTGCCAGCAGCTGTATTTTATACAGCCTAGCTAAGCGAGGTATTAGCAGCCAATTATTTTGCCAAGATGCTGCACCCGCTATGGGGGCATCGCACAACGTGCAAGGGGCGGTATACCCTCATTTACAAGCAAAAAACTCCCCACACAGCGAGTTATTTGCGCATAGCTTTTTATATGCCAAACGGCTTTATAAACAGTTACTCAATGATGGCTTTAGTTTTGATCATAGCTGGTGCGGTGTATTGCAGCATGCAGTAAAACAGCCACTCGTTGATCGCCATGAAAATTTAGCCCAGCAGCAATTATGGCCACAAACATTAATGCGTAACGTAACCGCAGAGCAAGGAGATACTATAGCCGGAGTTACTACTGGTTATTCTGGCGTCTATTTTGAACAAGGTGGCTGGGTAAACCCACCACAACTAGTTAATGCTATGTTGAGCGCCGCCCATTGTTTGGCGCCTTATAAAAGTACTTTTAACTGCCATATAGAACAATTAAAAAAAACCAGCAACGGCTGGCTACTTTTTAGTAACGGCAAACAGTTTGGCCCCTTTAGCGATGTAATTATATGTGCAGGTGAGCACAGCGATGCATTTGCACAAACTAAAGCACTACCAATCGTTGGTGTACGCGGGCAAGTATCGCATGTGCAGGCAAGTGAGCAGTCAACTAAACTAAAAACAGTGCTGTGCCATAAAGGCTATTTTACACCCGCTTATTTAGATCATCATTGTATGGGTGCAACGTTTGAAAAAAACACCAAAAGCCGACAAGTAACTGAGCAAGACAACCTTAGTAATCGCGAGCAATTACTCAACTTTTACGGCCACTGTAATTTTGCAACTAGCTTAGGCAATATAACCGCAGCAAAAGCCGCAGTGCGTTGTAGTTTTATTGATCACTTACCTATGGCAGGAGAGTGGGTAGAGCAAAGCGATTACCTAACTGCCTTTGCTAATTTACGTTTAGGTAAACGCTATCAGTACCAAGCCCTAAGTAAAAAACAACAAGGGCTACATATTTTCACCGGCTTTGGTGCACGTGCTTTATGCAGTGCGCCACTTTGCAGTGAACACTTAATTAGCAGTTTAAACAACGAGCCGCGCCCGCTCAGCGAGCGTGTAAGCCAAGCTATTCACCCTGCTCGTTTTATAGTGCGTGATTTAATTCGTAATAAAATTTAATCAGTTAGCTATACTTGAAAGGTATACCAACGAGTCACGATCTACTGTAAGCTGAAATAGCAAACAAATTTAGGAGTTAATGATGAGTAAAACCTTAATTATTGGCGCAAGCGGGCAAATTGGTAAAATGACTACCGAGTTATTACTCCAGCATGAGCATAATGTAATCGCTTTAGTGCGCAATAAAAATAAACTAAGTGATTTAAATAGCGTACATTTAACTATTATCGAACAAGATTTAGAAAGCGATTTTAGTGACGTAGTAAAAGACTGTGAGCAAGTTATATTTGTTGCTGGCTCAGGCGGCGGTACAGGTGCTGATAAAACCTTATTAATTGATCTGTGGGCTGCTACTAAGGCAATTAACTTTTCAAAAGAGCACGGGGTTAAACACTTTATTATGGTGAGCTCGTTAGGTGCTGACGATCCTGATGCAATTCAAAGTGATCTAAAACCTTACCTAGTAGCTAAACACATGGCAGACAGATACCTAATAAATAGCGGCCTTAGTTATACCATTGTACGACCGGGTGCATTAACCAACGAAGCTGCATCAATGCTTATTAGCACAACGCGACCAAGCGATCGTTCAAATGCAAAAATAAGCCGAGAAAACGTTGCTCATGTTTTATTTAACATTGCGCAAAACCAATGTAATAGCAGTTGTATTTTTGAGCTTTTTGATGGCGACAGCCCTATTAAAGCTGCGGTAAAATAATCTGCTTATAGCAATATTTCACTTATGCCTTGCCAAGCCAATTGGCAAGCCATAAGTGTTAATATAACCTTAAAAATAGCTTTAAAACGTGCTGTAGGCATACGTTTAAGTAAATAAATACCTAACCAGGTGCCTAGCGCACCACTGGCAATCATACCTATCACCAATGGCAACCATTGCCAAAAGTTAAACCCAATAACAGTATAAACAAACGCCTTTAACACATGCTGTAGGGTCATAATGCTAGAAAACGTTGCAGTGAACTTTAATTTGTCATAATTATTAATATGCAAATAACTCGCTACTAGCGGTCCACTTGCGCCAACAAACATAGAAATAAATGCCGTTATTAAACCCGCAACTAAACGCCCCAGCTTTGAGTCGTTTTTAAATTTAGGCGTTTTACCCCACAATAAATAAACCACAAATACCGCAACCGCCAACTTCATACCATCTAACTGAATATCATTAACTACAGTGCTAGAGATGCCAGCGCCAACCAACCCACCAAGCGTAAAGTAAATAAACATACTTTTATCTATATGTTTAATGCTCAACACTAGTCTATTTGCATTCGATCCTAATTGTACTAAGCCATGCACTGGCACCACGACCGTCATTGGCATAATTGATGCCATAACAACTAATAACATCAGCCCGCCACCGGCACCAAACGCGGCAGATACAAACGATGTAAAACCTGCAAGTACAATAAGTAACAGCGCTATACAGGGAGTAACAAACTCTGTAGCCAATAAATCCATATTTATGCTCTAGGGTGAATAACACCTTATATTGAGGCTTATTTTAGTGATTTTGTATAACCATTAGGTATAACATGCATAGTTTAAATTGCGTTCAAAAAATATAAGCATTGTGTAAAGCCACAGCACATTAAAGCTCAGCATTAAGTTTAAAGTTAATAACCCGCTATAAATGAGCCAAAACGCGTAACGAATAAAAATAAACGCACCTTTATCTGTGCAATTTTTAACAATAATAACCAACTTTGTTTGTTGTAAAAAAATACAACCACATTAAAACTAATGAATAAGAATTACTTTATGGCTGTGTTTGCTGCAAAATAGTATACAAACTTAAAATATGCATCTTGATCGGTAACCGGTATATGCTAAGCTCCTGCCCTCAAAATTAAACTTTGCCTGTTTTTTATTAATGATTTGCTAAGTTGCAAGGTACTGCTTTTGCTTATGGCGCTCTAAAGTTTTGAACTGCTAATCTGTTGATTACCTCTTCACGGTCAAACTTTGGTTCATGTGCAAACAAAAATATACCGTATTAAAAAGGTTAAATGCGCTTATGAATATTGAAATTTCTATTATAGAAACCTTGTTAGTTTCTTTGTTAATACTTTTTGCAGGCTATTATCTCAATAGCAAAATTGCTTTTCTTAAAGACAACAACATTCCTGAACCCGTTGTGGGTGGTATTGCCTTTTCTATTATTGCGGCCATTCTGCACGTTTACTTTGATATTAACTTTCAATTCGATATGACTTTTAAAACCCCATTAATGACCATGTTTTTTACCACTGTTGGTTTGGGTGCGAGTTTTAGCTTATTAATTAAAGGTGGCCCTAAAGTCGCGCTGTTTTTGGGCGTCGCAACAATTTATTTATTGGTGCAAAATGCCTTAGGCATATCTATTGCGGTAGCAACCGGTATGGAGCCTTTAATGGGCTTAATTGGCGGCTCTGTAACACTCTCTGGTGGCCATGGTAGTGGTGCTACGTACGCTGATTTATTTATTAATGAATATGGTATGCAAAGTAGCGTATTTGAACTGGCAATGGCAGCCGCTACGCTTGGGCTTATTCTTGGTGGCCTAGTTGGCGGCCCAGTCAGCAGACGCCTCATTAATAAATACAACTTAAAAGCAGACACTTCATACCATGAAGAGCGCGATGACACAGTTACCTTCGACCCAGATGATCACGACCTAGTAACACCGCGTAAAATGATGGAAACCTTGTTTGTTATTTTATCGTGTATGTACTTAGGTAGCATGGGCTACGACGCTTTAAAAGCGATTGATATTATTTTACCAGCATTTTTAATCCCATTACTATTTGGTGTTTTTATTACTAACCTTACTGAATTTTCTAAAATTTATAAGGTAAGCCGCGCCTGTATAGACTTATGGGGCACCATGGCACTATCGATGTTTTTAGCCATGGCTTTAATGTCGTTAAAAATATGGGAGCTGCTAAGTTTAGCCGGCCCAATGATATTTATGATATTGGTACAAGCCGTTATGCTAATGCTGTTTGCCTACTTTATTACTTTTAGAGTAATGGGTAAAAACTACAACGCCGCAATAATAGCGGGCGGTCATTGTGGTTTTGGTTTAGGCGCAACCCCTACCGCAGTAGCAAATATGGAATCTTTAGTATCTCGTTACGGCCCCTCACCACAGGCATTTTTAGTAGTACCTTTAGTCGGCGCATTCTTCATTGATATTACCAACGCACTCATTATACAGCTGTATTTAAGCTTTCCTTTTGTTAGCGGTTAATAGCCGCACTTAAGCTATTGTATTAAACATTAAGCCAGCCTTAGCGCTGGCTTAATGTTTACTTCGTATCTACTTACTGCTTTATCTCATCGCTAAGCAGCAACCTTACAAACGTATCAAATCTCAACTTACTTTCAATAATCTAAAGCAATACAAGTTTAGTATTATTTACTAAGGTAGATCCCCCCATAAAAGCCCTTCACAGCCTGCTACAGCGCTTTATAAGAAGTTATCTATCGTTGTGGTTAAACCTTGTTAAAATCTCTTACAAGCTATTGGTTTTTTGAGCATTAGGTATTAAGTTGCCAATAACCCGTTTTTTAGCGCCAATTCGCTTCACCAGCCCAGCTTCTTTTAAAACCTTAATCCGCCTTTAGATGGCGCTCAACGACGTTTCGCTAGCGACAACTAACTGTGCGTTTGTAATATGAGGATCGTTGCTAATAAGGTTGATTATTAATTTATCTACATCAGACAGTTTTAAACTCTCAGTTACTCCCCTCATTTAAACCTTCATTTTTTAAAAGCTTAGCTTCGGTTACTGCATCAACACTCAATAAAGAGCGCTACCGGCTTGGTGGGTACTTTGGCGAGTAGCTTAATGGGTCTGTGATCTTAATTAACCTTTAGCCATAAAAAAACCCGCAAGGCTCGAATTAACTAGCGTTGCGGGTCTTTTACGGTTCTTAGCAACATATCTAAAAACCTTTAATGGTGGAGCTGGGGGGATTTGAACCCCCGTCCGAAAAGCCTCGACCGTCGGTACTACATGCTTAGTATTGTCATTTAATTAACCTTTAAGTCCCGGACAAACACGGTAAATAAAGGCGAGGCCGCTTAGTTTTAACGCTTCAACCCCGGCCAGGGTTTCCGTCGCGATCAGGTGTTAGGGTGACACTCCAAAATCTAGTCCACAAGAATACATAGAAGGAGCGCTAGCTGGCCTAAGCCGCTAGAGAGTAGTTATCGTCGTTTGCGATTACTTTAGGTTGCGGCTGTTTAACGAGGCAAACCGCACCTCGACATGCACCTTGGGCTTCTTGAATTCCGTCGAATCCTAATCAGCCCCTGAATTAGTAACTCATTCAGAGCGTACGGCTAGTATAACCGAGTAACATGCTGATACTCAAGGCCCTTCGATGCTTTATTTTTACTTACTAGGCACTGTTGTTCATTAAACGGGCAAAACTATACAAACAACCCAAGTAGAATGTTACATTGAGTCAAACTAAGCGAAGGTAAAATTACTCAGACGTTTTAGCATCATCACTATCATCTACTTGTAACTCAGTATCGGTGTTTTCTAATGCCGCTAGTGGCCAACCGCCTAGTTGTTGCCAGCGATTCACTATTAAACAATAAAGCTCAGCGGTACGCTCTGTATCGTAAAGTGCTGAGTGTGCTTGGCTATTATCAAATTCAATACCCGCTGCTCTACATGCTTTGGCAAGTACAGTTTGCCCTAAAGCAAGCCCTGCTAACGATGTAGTATCAAAACTTACAAATGGATGGAACGGCGTGCGCTTTATATTATTGCGCTCTATTGCTGCATTTAAAAAACCATGATCGAATGCTGCATTATGCGCAACCACAACAGAACGTTGGCAGCCGGCTGCTTTTTGCGCTTTGCGCACAACTTTGCAAATTTCTTTAATTGCATGCTCTTCAGGCACGGCACCGCGCAGTGCTGAAAATGGATCAATACCATTGAACTCAATGGCCGCTTGTTCAATGTTAGCGTCTGCAAACGGTTCTACATGAAAGTGCACCGTGTGATCTATGCTAAGCAATCCTTCATCATCCATTTTTAAAACAGATACTGCAATTTCTAATAAAGCGTCGGTCTCTTTATTAAACCCGCCAGTTTCAACATCAATTACCACTGGAAAAAAGCCACGAAAGCGTTTTGCGAAAAGTGTTTGCTCAGTATTTGCCATAGTCTTCTTGGTTTGTAGGTGTAAGCTATCTATTATGTCAAAATTGAGGGCCTTTCGGCTAGGGGATTTATTGATTAATTATAGCTAAAACTATAGGCATGTAATTTGCTTTACAGTTAGAGCTTACTCAGTATTGTTTACTATTAAGTGCTATTACACGGTATTTTGCCAAATTATTGGCAATACTGATTTACTGGAGAATTCCCGATGAAGTTTAAGTTGTTATTTATTAGCCTTGGTATTACCAGCGCACTTTGCAGTTATAGCAGCTATGGTGCTATGCGCCAATACATTGCCGATCAAGACAACTCTAATTGGCAAGTAGTTAAAACCACTCGTTTACAATGCCAGTTAAATCATGAAGTTCCATATTATGGCGAAGCCATATTTAATGTTAATGCAAGTAAAAACAAAGATCTTACTTTTAATTTAGATATGGTTGTTCGCCCTGATAATTACGCTATTGCGGGCTTAAAAGCAGTGCCACCAGCATGGCGAGCCGGTACGCCAGTTCGCGATATAGCTGACATGAAGTTACTTAAAAAGTTTGACGGCGAACTGGGTAATAAAACCGCATGGGAAATGCTCACCGAACTTGAAAAAGGTAATCAGCCTACTTTTTATTATCAAGACTGGCAAAATAGTGCCGATAAAATTGCCGTAGGCATGTCGGGGGTTAATTTTAAACAAGCCTATTGGGCCTTTTTACAATGCCGCGATGAATTATTGCCATATAGCTTTGAAGATATTTCGTTTACGGTAATGAACTATCAGTCTAACAGCAGTAAATTAACTAAATCTTCGCAGCAACGTTTAGATAAAATTGCTGAATACTTAAAAAATGATCCAAGTATTGAGTCAATTAATATAGCGTCTTATACCGATAGCTATGGCGGTCGATGGAATAACCTAGACCTTTCTAAAACACGCGCTAAAGCAATTAAAGATTATATGATTAGTTTAGGTGTTGATGAAACTAAAGTGCATACCGATGGGTTAGGTGAAAAACGTTTTGTAGACACTAACGATACTATTTTAGGGCGCAACAAAAACCGTAGATTAGTAATTCAAATAGCGAAAATATGATGCTTTAACATCATATTTTTTGCTTATTTCGATTAACTATTTGCTCGCCAAACTGAAACACACCTAAGCTTAGTAAAATAATAACCGCACCACTAATAAGCTCCTTGCTAAGCGGTTCATTATTAAGCCATGCGCCAAGCCCTAATGCAAAACTTGGGGTAATAAGCGTGGTAAGTGCAACAGTACTGGCATTTAAGTTTTGCAATACATGAAAATACGCCAGCGCTCCTAACAATGAGCCAAATACTCCTAAATAACCAATAGCCCATATTGATTTAGCACTCCAATTTTGTATATTTAATTCACCGTCTAGCAGCAACCAAGCAATAAAAAATAAAGGTGTTACAAACACCAGAGCACCAAATGTAGTTGCCATAGGATGAATAGCAATTTTAACCCGCTTGATCATCACTCCACTTAAACTAAAAAAACACACCGCTATAAACACATATAACAAACCAAGCCCCTGAGTTTGCGAGTGCTTAATTTGGTTATAGCTGACAAAATATAATCCGATTAGGGCACATGCAAGTGCGATTAGCTTAATTGCACTAAACTTAGGCTCGTTAAGGAGTTGCTGGGCAAGTAAGCCCGATAAAATAGGCGCTAAGCCAAACATTAATGAAATAATGCCTGAGGGCACTGTTTTAGCCGCCATATAACTAAGTAACATGCCACCAAAAATACCTATGCTAGAGTAAAAATAAAGTAAGCAGGCATTTTTATTCCACGGCACCCTAATACGCGTAATAGCTATAATTACAGCACCTAAAGTAAGCCCTACCAACATACGTAATAAAACCGCTAATGTTGGCGATACTGTATCGCTGCTCCACACTATACCTAATGGTGTGGTTGACCATATAAGAATCATTATAAAGTACGATACTTTAATTGGCACATGCCGCTCCTTAGCCATTAACAATAAAACTCAAAAAACTTCAAATAAACTATACGCTTAAAGCACTTTTTTAATAGTTAATATTAATAAAAGATGCATTTAAATTACAGTTGTAAATAGATAATTACACTTTATTTTATTTCTTTTATAACAAAACTATTTAAGTTTTGGTTAACTAGTTATATCTTGCGTACCTCTCAAGATTGATCAGGATCATTAAGTGCTTAAAAATAAAACAATAGGTAGCATGTTAATTGTTGCAGGTACTACCATAGGTGCAGGTATGCTGGCCTTACCAATTGCATCAGCCGGACTAGGGTTTAGTACTGCGCTGACATTAATTGTCGGTTGTTGGTTATTAATGACCTACACTGCACTGCTAATGCTTGAGCTCCATCAATATGCTCCTCGCGATGCGACGCTAAATACCTTAGCTAAACTTTGGCTTGGCAAACGCGGGCAATATGTAGCTAACTTTTCGGTGATATTTTTATTTTACGCTTTGTGTGCAGCTTATATTGCTGGTGGTGGCGCACAACTTCAAGATCGCATAAACACGGGGTTTAACGTGAGTATTGCACCGCAACTGGCCTCTGTTTTACTGGCGGTTTTAATTGCTGGTGTCGTAACTCTGGGTACCAGTAAGGTCGATAAATTTAATAGAGTGCTGTTTTCAATAAAAATAGTGGTACTTGCCAGCCTGTTTTATATGTTAACGCCTTATGTACATGGCCAACATTTACTTGAAATGCCAGTAGAGCAAGGCTTAATACTCTCGGCTATTCCGGTGGTATTTACCTCATTTGGTTTTCATGGCTCTATTCCTTCAATTGTTAAATACGTAGGATTAGAAATAAAAACACTGCGTAAAGTAATGATAGCGGGTGCAACGCTACCGTTAGGTATTTATATTTTTTGGCAAATATTAAGCCAGGGTATTATGAATCAAAATGATTTGCTCAATAGCCAAGGTTTAAGTGGCTTTGTACAAAGCATGGCGAGCATAGCGCACAACCCAAACGTTGCCACTGCCGTTAAGTTATTTGCTGATCTTGCATTGGCCACTTCATTTTTGGGTGTAAGTTTAGGCTTGTTTGACTTTTTTGCCGACACTTTCAAAAAAACAGATACAAAAGCGGATCGAATTAAAACGGCATTAATTACCTTTATACCTCCTCTTGGTTTTGCCATATTTTATCCGCAAGGGTTTATTATGGCGCTTGGCTACGCAGCGATTGCCTTGGTTATTTTGGCCGTTTTTTTACCTGTAGCTATGGTTTATAAGCAACGTAAAAGTACACAGAACACAGGTTATAAAGTACGCAGCGGTAATATTGGCTTAGCCATTGCAGCATTATGCGGTTTAACTATTATTAGTGCCCAAGGCTTACAAATGGCCGGATTAATACCCGCAATAGGCTAATTCGAATAACCCCCGAGCTCAATGCTCGGGGCTCAATAAACCGTAGTTACACCAAGTATTGAGCCAATTTAAACAGCTTAGGGCAATCACTTTTATCCATTAATTTAAAATTTAATCGTTTTGTTACGGGTATGTTCATTTTCGTTACTTATAATAGTGTTAAATATTATTTTATATCGATGGAAAAATTACACATGAATAAATTAGCAGGTTTAGCATTATTAGGCACTTTACTTACATTAACCGCGTGTGAAGATGCCAAAGAGATCAAAGAAGACGCTAAAGACACCGGTGCTCAAGTGCAGCAAGAGCTAGATAAAGCGTGGACTAAAGTAAAAGAAACCACTCACGAAATTAAACATGACGAGTCGCTAAATCAGTTATTACAGCAAAGTAAAGCAATGGGTTTAGATATGTACGATGACGGCAAAGAAGTTGCTGTTGATGCGTGGATAAAAAGTAAAGAAACGGCAGGCGAGCTAACCGAAAAAACCAAACAAAAAGCACGTGAAATTGCCGAAGAAATTGAGCAAGCACGTAAAGATCTAAACAAAGATTAATTTTGCCCTACTAATATTAAAAAAGGTAAGCCGCGGCTTACCTTTTTTGTTTAAATGCGTTAGCTAAATTAGTTTACAGCTCGAAGTCTTTTTGAACTTTAAACCAAATTCACTGCGGTCATTACTACGCATAACGCCAACAAAACCAGTTTGTTGTAGGCGTCCTACATCGTACACTTCGTTTAATACGTTTTCACCATATAGCGTTACTTCCATATCGCCGTACGGGTTAGTGTAAGAAATATTAAAGCCAACTAACTCACGAGAATCAATTGTTTCGCTATAGTTAAATACTGACTGACCTTGCATTTCACTGCGGTACGAGTAGTTTGCATTAAAAGCCAGAGTGCCACCGTTATTTAAATCCATAAAACAGCATACTGAGGACTTAAATTAGATAACTAATTAAGGAGATAATTTTAGTGCTTATAGCAAAAAACCTATGCTAGGTTTGATAAAAACTCAGCATAGGTTTTGTTTTAATAGAGTATTAGCGCAAGCTCGCAAGCATTTGCTTGGTTAAACCATGCCGATACTCCTAAAATTATAATAGATATAACCACTAAACTTAATTTAACGCCGCCCTGATTAGACTTCATAGTATTCTCGATATTATTTTTATTAGTAAGAATAAGTTTCATACAATAATAAAAATTACACCTGTTAACAAGATGTTTATCAAATCATTTTCTTTGTGGCTAATAGCCTTTGGTTCTATCAACCCGGTTTTTAAGTGGTGTGCCATTAGTTAAGCATTGAATACTCACTTCAATTTGTTCAATAACGCAGTTAACATCTGATAATGCAGCGCAATGTGGTGTTATGGTTATTTTAGGATGCAGCCAATATGGATGCTCACTTGGCAATGGCTCTTGATCGAATGCATCAAGCGTGGCGGCGCGTAAACTGTCACTATTAAGTGCCTGTAATAAATCAGCTTCTATTACGTGCTGGCCGCGTGCCGCATTTACTAATACTGCATGGGCGGGTAATTTAGCCAATAAATCTTTGTTAATAATTCCGGCCGTGTTTTCGGTCAGCGGTAATAAGCACACTAAATAATCTGTATTAGGCAGCATTTCGTTTAGCCCATGTTCTCCATAATACATGGTCACGTTATTCACGTCTTTATGGCTTTGTGCCCACGCGTTCACGCTAAATCCATTATCAACGAGTCTTTGCGCACAAGCTCTGCCTAATTGACCAAAGCCTAAAATAGCCACTTTGTTGTGACTTAATACCCGATTTGGTTTCCATTGCGTTGCGGCTTGTTTTTGATAATATTCTTTTAATTGTAGTTTTTGCGCCAATACGTGAGTAAGTACATACTCGGCCATATCTACTTCTAATTGGGAGTCAACAATACGCACTACTTCAACATGCTCTGGCAGCAAATCTAAATCAATGCTATCAACCCCAGCACCAAACGACGACACCACTTTTAAATTAGGTAATTGTGCCCATAGTTCTTTTGGTGCATACCAGGCTAATACAAACTCAACTTTACTGAAATCTTCACACTGTGAATATTGCTCAATGTGTATATTAGGTAAGCGTGCTTGTAACTGCGACACCAGCTTAGAATTATCACGATCCCCTATAGCAACCAAAACAGACATAGTTATTCCTTATAAAATTAATTATACGGCAGCAAACCCCACCGCAATGTTTAGTGACTGCCTTCTTCGATGAAAGCTTCTTGGCTAATTTTAGCTATGTCTCTGTCTTCTTTGGTTAAAATAGTTTTTTGCCACGAACCTTGAGCAAACCACGCATAGGTAATAAGCGCAATAACTACGTTGGTAATGGCAAATGAATACCAAATACCGTGATCTCCTAATTGCGTATGTTTAGATAAAATATACGCCGCAGGAAACTGTACAACCCCCTGTGATAACAGGGCAACTAACATAGCATTAAGCATATTGCCTGATGCCCTAAAAGCAGCCACGACACAAAGTTGTACACCAATTCCCCCCCAAGTTAAACACATTATGCGAATAAATTTTGCGCCTTTAGCGATTACAGCCCCATCATCGGGAATAAAAAATGCAACTAAATGCTCGGCAAAATAATAGGCTACCCCTCCCACAAACGACAGGCCTAGTAAGCCCCATAAACTAGCAAGCTGAGTTATTTGCGCAGCGCGTTTGGGGTTTCCTGCGCCCATATTTTGCCCCACTAATGTAGACACAGCCATCGACAAACCCATTGCTGGGATCATCACCATTTGTAAAACATTGGAGCCAACACCGTAAGATGCAATCGTTTGCGTGCCAAAACTTGCCACTAAAAAAGACATGATAATTAAACCAAAAGCACGAGCCGACAATTCAATTGAACCCGGAGCGCCTAAAAAGAAGGCTTGTTTTATATATTGCCAATCGGGGTAAAAGCTTTTTAGCTGTAATTGAATACCATGACGGCCGCGTAAAAATATAATTACCCCAGCAAGTGCAGCTAAGCTCTGCGTTACTAAAGTTGCCAGTGCAGCTCCCATTACCCCTAAGCCTTGAAAACTGCCATAGCCAAAAATAAATAACGGATCGAGTACAAAATTAAGCAACACGGTCACGCTCACAATAATTAGCGGTACTTTTGTTTGGCCAATACCACGCATTAACGATTGGAACATGGCATAAATAAATACAAAAATAACCCCAATAAACGATACATGCATAAACTTAAGTGCATCGCCATAAACAGCGTCTTCTACCCCTAAAAGGGTTAAAAAATAAGGCGATAGCATATAACCTATGCCCCCCAGCACTATGGCTGTTAGCGTCACCATTAACATAGTTTGCGCGGCAACATGATTTACTTTGTCTTGCTGCCCTGCTCCCATATATTGCGCCGATAAAATAGCCCCCGCCATCGCCAACCCTGCACCTATGGCAATGACTAAAAAAGTAACAGGCATACTAATAGACACAGCAGCAACTTGCGCAGCCCCTAAACGCCCCACCCAAAAAGCGTCAGTGAGTTGATACGCCGACTGTAAAACATTGATTAAAATTATAGGAATACCTAACTTAAGCAGCGCTTTAGAAATTGAACCATGAAGAAACAGCTGCTGGGTAGTGTTCATTTAACCTGCTTAATATTGAAAGGGAGACATAAAGATAAGTTTAACAAACTTGGCTGATTTTATTCTGAATATTACCTAAATAAGTCAATAGCTTTTGTTATGTACTGTGGAGAAACTTAATCTAAATCAATAAATGATTTTGCTAACTTCAAACATTTCTGAAACCTTGATCTAAAACAAGTTATTGTTTGTGTTAATGAATAATAATAGCGGCAATCACAAAGTAGTTCTTGGAGAACAACATGAAAACTAAATTAAGCATTGCATTACTCACCTCTTTATTAGCACTCTCTCCTGCTGCACACGCTAACTTTAGCGTAAACGTGGGTGCTATAAACGTAAACCCTGATAGTACTAGCTCACCAATTAACGAAAATTCTGCCCTAGGACTTAATCCGGGTTCAGATACTCAGTTAGGTATTACTGTTGATTATGCTTTTAATGAGCAATGGGTGTTAGAGTTAATTGCAGCTACACCGTTTTCACATGATATAAATGGCGCGGGTGGTTTAGCGGGCAATAAAATAGCTAACATTAAACATTTACCTCCTTCGTTAGTAGCGCAATATCACTTTTTAGATTCAAGCTACGCGTTTCGCCCTTTTGTTGGTGTAGGTGTTAACTATACAACTTTCTTTGATGAGCAACCTTCTCAAGCACTAAAAACAGTACTTAGAACAGATGATGTAGAAGTTAAACTTGATGATTCGTTTGGCTTTGTAGCGCAAGTGGGTGCTAACTATAAAATAGATGAAAAATGGGGCCTACACGCTATGGTTTCAATTATGGATATTGAAACTGATGCAACTGTCTATGCCGATGGCGCTCAAGCATTAACGTCAACCGTTAAAATTGACCCAATTGTGGCGATGTTTGGGGTTAAATACAGCTTTTAATAGTAATAAGCATGTGTGTTAAAAAGGCCGTAAGGCCTTTTTTTTCAACTATTGATTATTACTCATAACTAACCAGAGCTCAGGTTAACTATTATTATCGTGGTAAATTAGTTACTTTTTTCTGCTCTAACATTTCTTTCCAGTGCATTACTTCACTTGGTAAAATAGGGGCTACACCTTTAAAGTCAGCTACTTCCAGCATTTCTTCAATGCTAATTATGCCCTTTTTACTTTTAAATACGCCGCGCACATAAGCAATTGCGTGTAAGCCACGCTGAGAGTGAAATTTTTGCTCTATATAAAAGTACTTATGATCCCAGCCCACTAAACGGGTGCTAATTGTATAACGCTGCATAGGTTTTATATCGCGAATATAAGTAATAGCAGTCGCGTTTACAATTGGAAACCAACGACGTTTTAATATGTGCTTTAATAAACCCACCCGCTCTGTCATCCAAGTGCGCGATAAATCCATCATAGCCAAGTAACGTGAATTAGTTAAATGTAAGTTTATATCGCAATCTGTAGGTAGGGCTTTGTAATCAATATCTACCGTATCAAGTAAGTGTTGATAGTCATGGTTACGTTTAATTTTAAAAAACAATAAAATAAGTCGAATGTATAAGTTCACGGCAGAGGTCTTACCAGTTAAAGTTAAATTAAGTGTATCACACGCGTTTAGCCAAAGTTTACTTTATTAAAGTAAATAACTATAAGCTACCCGCGCACGTTTAAGCTTATAGTTATTACTTTGCGTTACTAAACTTTTACTGTTTTACGATTAATACCATAATCACGTAACTTGTTTGCCACCGCGGTGTGGCTTAAACCAAGGCGCTTTGCTAGTTGGCGTGAACTAGGATAAGCAGGATATAGCTTACGTAATAACGTAGCTTCAAAGCGTTTAACTGCTTGATCAAGTGAGCCTTCAAAATCTGATTCTAAATACCCTAAATCATGGGTAAATGTAGGGAGCTGTAAATGCTCAACGCGTAATTCACTGTCATCTAACAAAGACACAGCACGGTAAATTGCGTTTTCTAATTGGCGCACATTACCCGGCCACGGATAATCTTGTAAAAAGCTTAAACACTCTTGTGATAACAACGGCACGTCATGACCATTTTGCTGTGCGTACTTTTGAATAAAGTGCTCAGCAAGCGGCCCCACATCGGCTTTGCGATCTCTCAGTGGTGCTATTTCTAGCGTTAAAACGTTAATACGGTAATATAAGTCTTCCCTAAAAACCCCCTCTTGTACCATAGCAGGTAAGTCTTTTTGAGTGGCAGCAACAATACGTACATTAACTTTTACTTCGTTTTCATCGCCTACTTTTCTAAATGTGCCATCTTGTAAAAAGCGCAGTAACTTGGTTTGTAATTGAGTAGACATTTCGCCCACTTCATCCAAAAATACAGTACCGCCATCGGCTTGTTCAAGTACGCCACGTTTTGGCGCGGCGTTTTCTTCGTAACCGGCATAACCAAATAATTCAGATTCGGCCACATCATCGGGTAGCGAAGCACACGACAAAGCAATAAAAGGCTTAACAGAGCGATTAGAAGCGTAATGACATGCACGTGCGAGCAACTCTTTACCAGTACCGGTTTCGCCAGTAATTAAAATAGGCGCTTCTAACTGCGCCATTTTACGTGCTTCACGCACTACTCGGCGCATTGCAGTGCTAAAGTTATGAATAGTAGCAAAGCTCTCTTGTCCATAGCGTCTAAAAGCACTTACTTGTTGGCCTAAGCGACTTTGCGATTTAATATTTATTACCGCCCCGGCTAGCACATCGCCTTCGTTACTTTGCGGAACGGCAATGGGTAAAATATCCGCAATAAAATCTTCACCTGCCACTTCTACGCGCGTAGTTTGGCCAAGTACTTCTTTACCCTCAAGCCAGCGAGTGAAATTAAAACCTTTAAGTAAGTTATTAATATTGGCACCAATAACTTCTTTTTCTGTTAGTTGTAAATCTTTGCACGCTGCGTCATTACATAAACGCACCCAACCTTTGGCATCTATAGAAATAACGCCATCGGGTAGTGCTCTTAGTAGCGTATTTAATTCGTTATGTTCACGCTCTGAGGGTAAAAATGCCGTGGTGCGTACATCATGCACACCATCAATTAAGCGAATTGATGGCATGATTTTTTGAAACTGCTCAAATTCTATTTCAGGAAAGCTAACATACATACGACAATTAACTGAGTCGACTTCAATCCCTTTTAAATCAACATTATAGTTAACTAAAATATTAAGGATTTCTTGAGCAATACCAACTCGATCCGCACAATGAATATCTAAACGCATACAGCCTCAAATAAGGGGAAACTATTTGCGCTGAATAATACGCTAACTCTGATCAGCTGGATAGTTTAATGTAAACAAATTTGGACATATATGCATTTTTTTTGCTTGAGCTAAATATAAAAAAATAACTCACCCTCGGGGATATAAAGTCCACTCACCGCCATCTAATTGAATATATGGACGTTTATTAACATACATCATTATTGTTCCGGCATTTTCTGCTACTTTTTGCGAAGTGGGTAACTGACTCACTAATTCTGCCATATTATTACTTTTCCCTGCAAAGTAATTACTCTTCATCACCTTAGTTATCAGCTCAGATAGAGCAAAGTAGCTGCTTGTATTTGCCACTGTTATTTGCGACATACGAGGCAAGTCAGGACCTATAAACTTAATTGCCGCTGGCACTGTTACTATTGAAGGGCTTGGTATTTCGCGCAGCCCTGCAAATTGTACTTTGTCGCCTTGCAGTGCAGCGCCATGCTCTGGCACTAACATTAGCATCACGTTGCGGCCGCGTTTTTCTAAGTTTTTAATAAACTGATTAATATCTGAAAATAAATTTTGTTGTCTAACAGGATAACTTTCATCACTATTCATGCGCCTGCTATTAGCCAGTTGATTGCCATCGTGCAAGCTAATCGTATTGTAATACATAGCGCATGGTGCGCAGCTATCGCCTTGCTCTTCAAGCCAACTATTGAGCACTGCCTCGTCTGAATAAATAGGTTTACTGTCAAAGCTATACTGCGCAACAGGTAATGATGTGGTATCAAATAGTGGGCTATTTAGCTTACCTTGTTTTTTCACCAAATCTTTAAAGCCGTCAAAATGGCCATCATGATTCATAACTAAATGACTGTCGTATCCTAGTTTTTCTAGGTTATTAAATAAGTGACATTGCTCTGGCGCATCATCAAATAGTGCTGGTTGGCTTGTTTGCCCACAACTTGCCCGTAGTAACCTAATAGCGGCAGGACCACTGTAGGACGTAGCTGAATTAAAATCAGAAAAAACAATATCAAAATCACTATAAACATCATCTAAACTAACGCCTATAGCGTTTAAGTCTGCAATAGCTAGGGAGCATATATTTAAAACAACAACGTCAAATTGCGTGCCGTTATACTCATCTGGAAAGTAGCTAACTAATTGGCTCTGCTGCTTATAAAAATCATTTAATTGCTGATCTGCTGAATCTAGCTTTTGGGTAACTACAGCAGTATTACTAAACTCTTGCTCTTGATTAGGCGCATTTTGCACCGACACTGCCATATCATTTGGCTTTAACGCCCCCTGGTAACCTATAAAAATTAATCCAGCTATTGTTACTGTAGTAAAGCGGATCCACTGCGAGGTATACCAAAAACAAATAACAATAATAAATAAGCCCAACAGCATATCGTAATTAACTATGCGGCCAAACAACTCAACAAAATAACCTAAACTAAAATCTTGAATATTTCCCGCTTGTTTGTTTAATCTATCAATTGGAGGTAACCATGAATCTTTATAAAGCAATACAATCGCAAACACCGCGCCAATAAAGTGCTTTAACTTATCTACTTGTGAATTACTAAAGGTAAGTGCAAATAAGGCAGCTAAAGCAGCATTACTTAAAAAATCAAATTTTATGGCACCATAATAAAAAAGTACAAACTTTACTAAAAAATAGAGATTCCAAATACCTAAACCCGATAACTTCACGGTTTGTCCTTTTCATTTTTTTTAAATATGTACGGCTCTAAAACTTGGTGTTTAAAAGTGAGCTGTAGATAGTATGTTTTTAATTTAGATAATATAAACGAACCCGCTAGGCACAATATACCACCGAGCAACATTGCCAATAAGGTCGTAATAATAAATTGATTCATACTCATAATTTATATCCTTAGCTTCATTACAATAGGCGTTGCATCTGCGCGCTCTGTAATAACAAGTTCGGGGCTGTCTATATCAATAGCTGAATTATTAATAAAACTTGGGGCAAACTCATAACTGTTGTTTTCAGTTAGCTGCTCAGAATAATCGATAACGCTTTTATCTTTATAAAAACGCCTAAGTTGCTTACATTCTTGTTGAATATAAAAATGCTCCGACATCAGGTTTTGCTGTACAAAAAAGTCACTGATTTCTAACTTAAATAAATGTTTAATCGCATTATCTACATCGTTTTCTCTACACGCGTGTAAATATAAATAAATTGTATTTTCAGCAACACTTAACAAATCCCCTTCGCGCTTTATGTGAAATAAATGCAGCGGATGTATAGGGTCTATTCTTGGTAATAGCTCTAATTTGACTAACACACCACTCACTCCTAAATTAACCGCGGAGTTGCTGTGTATTTCAACCTGGCGAGTAAATTCTATAAAAGGTAAATACCCCTTCGAAAAAGTATTTTCTGTGTACTGCAGTACATGCTCAACAGAAGGCGGTAAGGGTCTGGAGAATTGAAAACCTTGAATTGACTGAATTTGCGATAATAATCGTGACGGCTCAGAAAAACTATATAAAATAAGGTTTACTCCAAGAGTTAAAAATAAACACTCATCTTGATGACGAATAATACCATCTACATTTTGAATTACTAACTTTAGCCAACGACCACAGTGTTTTCTTAATTCAAAACAATGTGTTGCTAGTTGTTTTAGATCAGTATATCGGGTTACCGAAAAAACAAGCGTAGCAGCTTCTATCCTGGGGCCTTTTTTATATAAGTCTTTATTATCACCCACAATGCGATAATGTGCTGGCAACTTAGTCCCCTCAGGAACTGCATTTTGTACAAGCCACACATCGTCTTCATCAAAAAAGTTCTTACTACCGGGCTTTTCTACTTCGTTACCTATAGCTTGCTTTGCTATTAATTTATTGTGTTTAAAAACCAACTGATATTGCTCGTTAGCTAATATACCTGTGCTATGGCGCCAGTAATCATAGTCGATGGTACGTATTGCAGCATCATTATCAATAAAAACACTGCCATCGAATAATTTATTTAAACGCCTGATTAAAAAGCGATACTTAACAACTTCAGGCCCAGAAACTAATAGTAACAAAGTTGCATTAGTGCGCTTAGTAAACTTCGTAAAGTACTCCATCAGCTGTTCAACTTCTGGCTCTTTTATAGACTCTAATTGCATCGTACTTAAATGAATAAACACTAAGGATTCGGTTATTTCTGAGTAAATACTTAGTTCACTGAGCATTTTTTTTACTAACTCTTTAATACCAAAGTCTTTATTTTGTGCGCTAAATGAAAATGAATGCACCTGGTTATTTTCATAAGCTGTAATTAAATTAGTTGAGGAAGGAAGCTCAAAAAAAGATTCAATCTGCGCAGATGCAATAAATATATTGCATGCACAACTTTCGTTAACGCTTTGTAACGCAAATTCGATAACTATATTGTCTTGAGGGGCTAAAACAGCATAGCTTGAGGTTACTTTTAGCTCTTGAGCAAAAGGCGCTAATCCCGATATGTTAAGCTGATGCAATTAAGAACCCTTATTTTAAAATACTTTTTCACTAGTTTTAACCACTATTCTATATATAATAGCTAAATAAAGTCCACTTTAAAAAAATAAAGTCTATTAACAAAGCAGTATAACTATCAATGAGAAGCTTAGCTTTTAAAGAGTCAAAAACGTTAACATCTAATGACATTAAAAACTTATCGCATCGCTTTGGCGGCCAAAGTGACGATTATGTCGAAATAGTTAATCAACAACAAAATATAAAAACAATAAATAAGTATCCTTTATTAAAGGAAATAGACAGTGCAGTTAATACCACAAAATAAATAGGTAGCTTAATAAAGTGCAAAGAGTTTTCATAAAAGGGATAAAAGGCGGTACAGGAGGCACATCTATTGTAGCCAACCTCGCATGCGCACTTAAAAAATCAGATGTTGATGTTATTGCTATCGACTTAGACGCAAAAAGTGATTTAAGCTTACATTTTGGTTTACCTTGGACACAAACTCTTGGTTGGAGTAACGCTGAAACATTTAATGATGCGCTATCAATGTTTCAACAAGATAGTAATGGCATTATATTTCTGCCCTTTGGCGATAATTCAGCCACAACAGATGATGTTATAGATACAGTAAATAGCTGCCAGCAATTAGACTTTGCTCCTGATACATGGATGCTATACGACTGCCCTTCACATATAGATATTACGCATTACAGTTTAAATCACGACGATATTTTTGTTGAGTTAGTAAACTGTGATGCAACTTGCCACAGCTTAATTCACAAGCGCTTACTAGCACTTAAAAAGTCTAAGAATAACTGGAAACACTACTTTTTAGTCAACAAATACAATTCAGCTTCATTACTTGAGTTTGATTTGTTTGCACTGTGGCAAACAACACTGCCGCTAATAGCCCCTTTCTTTATTAACCATGATGAAGTTGTTAAAGAGGCGACTGCTTATCGTAATGTTGCATTTAATTGCGCCCCCTATAGTGTAGCAAATGACGACATTGAAACACTTGCTGGCTGGTTGGTCAGCAAGGCAGCGTTATAGTTATGAGTACCTTAAATAGGCGCCCATTAAATCGTACTTTATATTTATTTTTGCGCCTTTTATTTACAGAAAAGCTAGCTCGCTTCGTGATGTTTAAATTTCATAGTTATTTTAATCAACACAAAATGAATGTAGTAGAAGCGTTTTTATTTCCTTTTATAACGCTTATTAGCTCATTATTTATAAAGTTTAATCCTCATAAATTAACTACTCATAACTCTTTGCGTACATATTACCCGCAGTTAAAGTTACCTTATCGTAGCTTTATTTACTCAAATAGCCTGCGCTTTGTATTACAAAGTTTATTTTTATTGTTTTTTAAATATGAGCCTAAAAATAGCGCTGTAAAAGAGCCTATTACTCATTATTTTCACTCGTCAGTAAACTATACATTTAGACAACTACGCTGGATTGACTTAAAGCTAGGGAAGTTACTAAAAAGTTTATTA
Source organism: Pseudoalteromonas sp. JB197 (assembly GCF_002332205.1). NCBI lineage: Bacteria > Pseudomonadati > Pseudomonadota > Gammaproteobacteria > Alteromonadales > Pseudoalteromonadaceae > Pseudoalteromonas > Pseudoalteromonas sp. JB197. The sequence continues at coordinate 609,879 of NZ_NRGZ01000001.1, read as the reverse complement.
TCTAAAAGCACTAAAAAAACAAAAAAAAGTGCTTTTAAAACAATGGCAGATGCGAGTATCTGGCAAAATAAACTTATAAAATATATTGCTATTACATTTATATTATTTTTAATGGCTATTTTTATCACTATTCCGTTTAGCTTAGAGGCTCAAGCTGTATTTATTAGTTTTATTTTATTGGTAGCCTATTCACTAAGACGAGTAAAAGGGCAAATGGCGACTATTATCATGATCACCCTATCGGTCACTACCTCCTCGCGCTATTTATGGTGGCGGTACACTGAAACACTAAATTGGGATGATCCTCTCGCTTTATTCCTAGGTTTGGGCTTATTGCTTGCTGAAACCTATGCTTGGCTAGTACTAATTCTTGGTTTTTTCCAAACTATTAACCCGCTTGAGCGTAAACCTATTGCCATGCCTAAAAATACCGACCTATGGCCAACCGTAGACGTTTATATTCCAACCTATAATGAACCTCTGAGCGTAGTGAAACCCACTACACTCGCGGCGATGAGCATTGATTGGCCCGCAGATAAGCTTAATGTATACATATTAGATGATGGCAAACGCCCTGAGTTTGCTCAATTTGCTGAACAAGTTGGCGTAGGCTATTTAACTCGCCCTGATAATAATCATGCCAAAGCGGGTAATATGAATAGTGCGATGCGCTATACAGATGGCGAATACATTGCTATTTTTGATTGCGACCACGTTCCTGCTCGATCATTTTTACAAATGACCATGGGGCAGTTTTTAAAAGATAGTAAGGTATGCTTAGTGCAAACCCCGCATCACTTTTTTTCAGCCGATCCCTTTGAAAGAAATTTAAATAACCACAGTCAAGTCCCTAACGAAAACATGCTGTTTTATGGCCTAATTCAAGATGGAAATGATATGTGGGACGCTACCTTCTTTTGTGGCTCGTGTGCGGTATTAAAACGCCAAGCACTTGATGATATAGGCGGCTTTGCGTTTGAAACCGTAACTGAAGACGCGCACACAGCACTAAGAATGCAGCGCGCAGGTTATAAAACAGCTTATATTAATATTCCACAAGCCGCGGGATTAGCCACCGACAGTTTATCGGCTCATATTGGCCAACGAATTCGTTGGGCACGTGGTATGGCGCAAATATTTCGTCTTGATAACCCGCTATTAGGCAAAGGGTTAAACCTGCCACAACGATTGTGCTATATAAATGCCATGCTACACTTTTTATCTGGGGTTCCTCGCATTGTATTTTTAACCGCTCCTTTAGCACTCATCTATTTCAACGCTTATATTATCTACGCACCATTTTTAGCCATATTTATTTATGTTGTACCCACACTCATTCAAGTAAAAGCGACTAACTCACGTATTCAAGGTAAATACAGGTACTCATTTTGGGGTGAAGTTTACGAAACAGTACTGGCTTGGTATATATTAAAACCCACCACAGTTGCTTTATTTAACCCAAATAAAGGCAAGTTTAATGTAACTGAAAAAGGGGGACTTAATAATAAAGAGCATTATGATTGGGGTATTTCTAAACCCTATATGGTATTACTCGCGATTAACTTATTAGGCATTATTGTGGGTACTTTAAGAGCCTTTTTTGGTGAGCCAAATCAAATTGGAGTGCTAATTATTAGTATGGCATGGGCCACCTATAATATTATTATTTTAGGTGCTGCCGTCGCGGTAGCAGCTGAAGCTCGTCAAGTAAGAAACTCACACCGCGTAAAAGCAAACTTTCCGGCGGGTATTCGTTTAGCGAATGGACATACTTTAAAAGTTAAAATTACCGACTACTCTGATAACGGAGTAGGTATTGAAACCGAGCATGCGCATTTATGCAGGGTTAACGATAAAATAGAGCTATTAATGAGCAGAGGTAATAAGCAGTTTTCGTTTACTACCTATGTAACTAATACTCGGGAGAAGCAATTTGGTCTTACACTCAAAGATCTCAGTATAGAAAAGCAACTGGCGTTTATTCAGTGTACTTTTTCAAGAGCTGATGCTTGGTTAGATTGGCAAAACAATTTTAAACATGATCGCCCATCTTATAGCTTTAAAGAAGTTAAAAAAACAAGTTTGCGAGGGTTTACTAATATATTGTTTCACGCACCAAGACAACTTCAACCTATTATTAAGTTTATGACTAATTTAGTTATTTACGTAAATTCATTCATTCCCAAAAAACCGATAGTGCAGAATAATTATGATTAAAATGTTGCTTAATACACTCACCCTACTTCTGTTTACTAGTACGGCGTGGCACGTTATTGCTATCGAACCTATGTCAAATAAATCACTTTTTGCAAATGGTTACCCCGAAAGTGCAGCCGTATCGGGCTTAAAACTTGATTTTAATGCTTTAGGTTTTACTAACTATAAACTAGATGGAGTAAACAATAATTCTCGCGTCGATTTTACCAACAGTATAGATAAACTAAGCAAAAACTTAATGCTTAACTTTTCTTATACTAACTCGCCATCATTGCTTGCTAATGTTTCACACTTAAAAGTATATTTTAATGAAAACTTAGTCACAGTATTACCTGTTAATAAACAGCTTAGTACCGTTGAAAACTTAATTACGCATAACATTCAACTCAATTCAAAATACATACAAGACTTTAATCAAATTCGTTTTGAGTTAGTGGGCTATTACGACTTGACCTGTCATGATTACCATAATCGCTCTATTTGGGTTGAAATAAGTAAATCAAGCAATATTACTCTTGATCAGACTGAGCTGGCTATTGATAGTCGTTTAGAGTATTTACCTGAACCCTTTTTTGATAGTAAAGATTTTAGTAAATTAAACCTGCCATTTATATTTGCTACAACGCCAAACAAAGAAGCCCTAAATTCGGATAATAAGTGCAATTTCTCAGATTAGATGGCCAGCTGTTATAATTCGGCCATTTTCTCGCCAAAGGAAATTGCTTTAATGAAATATAAACAGCTGACACAAGAAGAAAGATACCAGATTTACGCGTTAATAAAAGCAGGAAATAACCAAAAGCAGATAGCTGAAGAACTAACTCGTTCACCGTCATCTATTTCTAGAGAGCTAAAACGCAATAAAGGACTTAAAGGCTATCGGCCTAACCAAGCCAATAACTTTGCTGAACAAAGACGTAAGTCATCTTTCAAAGCAAGTAAGTTAACAGAGGACGTCACTCACTGGATTAATAAATTGTTGCATGACGGACTTTCCCCTGAGCAAGTGGCAGGCCGCTTAGCTTTAGAGAAACAGGTCGTTTTACATCATGAAACAATTTATCAATATATTTACAGAGACAAGGCTCGTGGTGGCAAGCTACATAAGACACTCACTCGTGCATGTAAAAAGTATAAAAAACGCTATGGAAGCTATGATAAACGTGGACAGATAGTTAATCGAGTCAGCATTGATGAACGCCCAAGTATTGTGGATTCAAAGTCTAGGATTGGTGATTGGGAGGGCGATACAGTGATAGGTAAAGGGCGTAAAAATGCGCTTGTCACAATGGTTGAACGTAAAACGTTATATACAGTCGTTCACAGAATTGAAAGCAAGCATGCGAAAATAACAGCCGATGCGCTGATCAAGTGTATGACACCATATAAAGATAGGGTTATTACCGTGACGTTAGATAATGGAAAAGAGTTTGCTCACCATGAGCATGTTGCACAAGCATTAGAAGCTGATGTGTATTTCGCTCATCCCTATTCATCATGGGAGCGGGGCATAAATGAGAATACCAACGGCTTACTTAGACGCTTCTTCCCCAAGGGAACTGACTTTATGGCGCTAAGTGAAGCAGAGATACAGGCGGCAGTTGATAAGCTCAACCATCGGCCAAGAAAAACAAGAGGGTATAAAACCCCTCATGAATTATTTACGGGGCAATCAGAAATACTGGTGGCTGCATAATGATTGCACTTAATACTTGAATTCGAGAGCCATTGAAGCTGCCGCCACTTTATCTAGCTGGTTTGGTGCACAAGCCGATTGGCGCGGAGCACAATTTCCGTTATTAAAAAATAAAGCACCTAATGAACATAGCGTGGTGTTTATCACTAACGACTCTAAGCCTGATTTTTTACGTGACTACCCTGATGTTGATAAACCAACAATTGAAATTATTTCTAACCCACTCCATCGCTATAAAAAAATGTTACTTATAGTGGGCAAAGACACTGCTGATTTAAAAACTGCAGTAACGGGTTTAGCATTTGGTCATAAACTGATGACGGGTCGCACCGCTAGTATAGAGGCTATTAATCAGCTCCCGCTAAGAGAAGCATATGATGCTCCTCGCTGGTTAAGAGGCGATCGCCCCGTACATTTTGATGAGTTAATTGACTACCCAAAACAATTACAAGCTCAGGGCTTAAATAATGGCCCGGTAAAATTAAACGTACGCCTTGCACCTGATTTATTTACTTGGCGCGAAAAAGGTATTCCAATTACGCTGCAATATAGAAATACGCCTGAGAGCAGCATGCTTGACTCACGCCTAAACATGCTAATTAATCAAGAGTTTATTAGTGGTTTTTTACTCAGTAAAAATGATTCATTACTAAGTAAAACCAAAACAATTATGCCTTTAATTGGTAATACAGATACCACAAAAAACGCAGAAGATTTTTCCTTAAATGGGATTAACTTAGCAATTAGAAATGAGCTTAACTTTGACTTTCGCTTTGGTGTACTTAAAAAGGGAGAATGCTCTGTTGTACCTGCAGGAGGGGAGTATGGCGTAATAGATGGTAATTCAAATATTGATGTTAGTGGGTTTCATCATTACATTGCCCTACCCGATTTAAATGTATTTGCTAATAGCGGTTTCCCATTTACTAAATATGCCGACTTACATCAAACCTTGGTTATTTTAGATGATAATCCAACACCTGAAGCAATCACTTTGCTACTCAATTTAACCGGTCGCTTTGGTGCTATCACAGGCTACCCTGGACACCGTTTAGAAATACAATCAGTCAGTGACGATAATAGTAATTATGATGACAAAGATATTATGATTATTACCGCCGCAAATACAGCGGTGAGTGACATTGATGAGAACGCGCCCACCAGTAAGCTTTTAAAAAATAACCACAGAATTATAAAGCAAGCTTTTTATAATGGCGCCTATGATGCTGATACAACAGTAGATGTACAGGTAAGCTTAGTTAGTAGCGGAGACTTAGCCGTTATTGCAGGGTTTCAATCGCCATTTGACTCTGAGCGTTCAATCGTGTCGTTAACCGCCAGTACTAATAGCGCTTATAAACTACTAGATGCTGCATTTAACGAGTCGCAATGGTTATCGCAAATTAAAGGCAGCGCTGCCGTTATTACTAGCCAAGGTGTAAGCTCTATTAAAGCCGATGATACTTATTTTGTTGGGTATGTACCTGTGTATACTTTAATTTGGTTTCATTTATCTGATCATCCATTTGGGTTAGCTTTTTTATCTATTTTAACCCTGTTACTTATTTCTTTTATAATTTGGCGCTTGCTACAAGCCCTTACCTACAAACGTTTAGCTGAAGGAGATAAATAATGAAATTGTTTATAACTAAAGCATTTATAATGCTGATTTTATTTACTCCTTTGAGCCACGCACAACAATGTGCGCCTTGGCAGCAATGGCAAACGTTTAAAACACACTTTATGAGTGATGATGGTCGGATTATAGATTTAGGCAGCGAGCAAAATATTACCACTTCTGAAGGGCAATCCTATGCGCTATTTTTTGCGCTAATTGCCAATGATAAAACCGCTTTTGATAAAGTATTAAACTGGACTGAAGAGCATTTAGCCGAAGGCGATTTAAGTACTCGCCTACCTGCATGGCTATGGGGAGTTAATAAAAACAACGTAGGTAATATTCTTGACTCAAACCCAGCATCTGACTCTGATTTATGGATTGCTTATAGCTTATCGCAAGCAGCTATACTTTGGGATGACCGCCGTTACCGTATTTTAGCAGCCGTGCTAGCACAGCGTATAATGCGCGAAGAAACAGCGTATATTAAAGGACTTGGTTTATCTTTATTACCCGCACCTAGCGGCTTTGAGTTTGATAACAAGCGCTATAAATTAAATCCAAGCTATTCGCCGCTGTTTATTTATCAGCAATTTAGCAAACTTTATCCTCATTCACCATGGCAAGAGCTGCATGACGGTTCTGCCAACCTAATTCTTGAAACAAGTAAGCAAGGTGTTAGCCCTGATTGGATTATGTTTGATACTAACAAAGGCTTTTACTTTGATAAAAAAGTAACCGACTTGGGAAGCTATAATGCAATTAGAGTCTATTTGTGGGCAAGTATGATGGCAGAGGATGCACCTTACAAAAAGCAATTAGTCGCACAGTTTGCTCCTTTCATTAAAACGATAAATAAGCGTGGTTATGTGCCTTTAAATACCTATGCACAAACGGGGAACTCAGATAAAAGAGGACCTGTTGGCTTTAATGCCGCATTACTGCCTTTACTAGCAACAGCAAATAATGACAATGACGCTGTAACAATGTCGATTCAACAAAAGTTAATGGTTGATCAATCATTTAGTAAATCGCGTTATTACGATAGTGTATTAAATTTATTTGGTAGCAGTACCTTAGATAAACGCTTTGCAATTTTAGCAGACGGGACGCTGCAACCTAACTGGAGCGATGAATGTCGTTAAGGTTTAGCTTAGTTTATGCCTTAGTAGCGTGCTCAATGTTAAGTGCTAAAACAGTCGAGGATATAGACACTCAGTCTGTCGCATGGCTATTAAAGCAGATAAATATTGGCAAAGGACAAAAAAATAAAAAACTCGTTGAAGATAGCTTACGTAAGCTCGTTGCTATAGCCCCACTGCGCATTGAAACCCAATGTGCTTTAGCACGTAATTACTTTGCTAACGGCGCAACTAATAAAGCAACCTTATTACTAAACCAGCTTGATAATGGCGCAGCAAAACAACACCCATGTATTGAGCAACTTCGAGTTATTGCCCGTATTGAAACAACCGACAAACCATTAGTACAACAAGCAAAATTACTAGCAAGAGCTGGACAATATGTTCAAGCCCAGCAGATTTATAACACCCTTTTTGATACAGCCTACCCCGATCTTAGTTATGAGCTTGAACATTTAAACTGGTATGCACAAGACAGTGCCCAATGGCAAAGTGTTAAAAACGGTTATGAGAAACTACTACAAGGCTATTCTAACATTGCTCTAGTAGAAATAGCTTACGCAAGGCACTTACTCAGACAAAGTCCAAATGACAAAAATGCAATTAATATATTGAGCAAGTATGGTTCTACCTCGTCTTTTAGCAACGAAGTAGAAGAAATCTGGCTTAGTGCATTAGCTAATATGCCAATAGATAGTAAAACAGATAAACAATTTCAGAATTACTTTACTCTTTACCCGTTTAGCAGCAAAGGTGAACTGCAATATCAAGACTTTAAAAAGGATCTAAAAGCCCGCCAAATACTGCTTGCCGATCCGGCTTATCAACTTTGGGTTACGGGTGATGAATTACTTAATAAAAACAAGTTAAATAAAGCCGAGCCTTTACTTTTAAAGGCTTTAATAGGTCGCCCACAAGATGGGGCTATTATGCGAAGTCTCGGTATTCTTTATTTAAGACTCGGTGATAATAAAAAGTCATATCAATTCTTTACTAACGCACAAAAATACACAGCTGACTTTGCTGAACGCGAAACATTACAAGGTTTAGCAAAAACTGCAAAATTTTGGCTTTATATACGCCAAGCTAAAGATGCTATTAACAATAATGAATTTAAAACGGCCGAACTTAAACTCAATTTAGCCCATGTTTTAGAGCAAGATCCTGATACCGTTCTTTATAATAAAGGTTTACTGCAATTTGCTCAGGGCCAATACACACAAGCTGCAATAACGTATCGAACTGTTTTAAAAAATGATCCTCTTAATAATAGTGCCTTGTTAGGCTTACTTGAAATAGCAGAGCTTGAACAAAATGAGCAGGCGTTAACCTCTTTCTATAATGGTTTATCTATTAAGCAAAAAAGGCAAATCCAACAATCTTATTCAATTTCTCTTAGTAGCCAATACCGTGCAAAAGCAACAAGCCTTGCGCAATTTGGAAATTTAGAACAAGCAGAGGACATATTAAAACAAGCTATTGAAGTCGCACCTGAACAATCTTGGCTGTATTACGATTTAGCATTTATCTACCAACAAAAAGGGCTTACACAAAAAGCCCGTACCTTGTTTAATAATGTGCTTTGGCAATTCCCGTTAAATCCTCAAATGCGTTATAGCCACGCATTGTTTTTACGCTCTATTGATGACTACCAAGGCGCTATAAAAACCTTACAATACATACCTTTTAAATCCAGAGATGAGGGGATCGTTGCGCTAGAACAACAACTTCAACTTAATGAATCATTAACACAAAGTGAGCGTCACCTTGATGCTAAAAACAAAGCGACTGCAATTTATCATTTAAGTAGTTTAGAAGCGCAAAATTTAACGCCTTTAATGCAAGCAAAACTATCGAGTAGTTGGTATAGAATTGATGAAAAAATGCATGCAATAAAACTTATTGATAAAGCATTAATAGCACAGCCTTTACTTTCTCCATATTGGCATATGCTTTATGGTGAATGGCTTTTAGAGCAAGGCATTGAAGAGAAAACGCATAACTGGTTTACAAGTTACACATTGCCAGAGCGCACAACTGAAAACGAAATCGCTCAATATGTGCAATTACATAATAATTATATAAATCAATATTACAGTGGTAGTGATTTAATCGCTAAGCTAAACCAGCTTGACCAAAAATATAAAAATACGTCGGCAATAACTACCGCTCTTATAAATGCTAACTTAGCACTTGAGCAACGTGAAGCGGCAATTATTTTATATCAGCAAAAAATACAAAATAAACAAACTCTTGAGCCCCAAGCTTTAATGGCTATTGCCACCGCTTATAGAGAGCTTGGTGATGACTATCAGGCAAAGCAGGTTACGCAACAGGCTATAAATCAAAGCACCTCTCAAGAGGGGTACTTACAACGACAAATAATGGCATCCCTTAATGAGTTTAACTACGCGGGTGATGCGCTGTATCTTGCGAAGCAATTAGTTGATAAATCGCCGAACGATCAAGAGCTTCGGTACTTAGGAGCTCAAGTTGCCGATAAGTTTAACAATGTCGAGCAAGCAAATACCTGGTATCAGCAAACACTGTCGCCTAACCAAGCTCTCAATGATAAACAGCTATACAGCAGCCTAGCGCGTATTAACGATACTGACCCTTGGTATATTAATGGTGCAAAACGTGAGTTAATAAATCAACAAAATAAAAACCAAGCTTATATTGCCATTGGGGTTAATTTTAGTGGCCAAACAAGCACCCAAAGCGAAGCAACGCTGGGAGCTGGCTTAATGCCTATGGAAGCTTATTTTCCGCTTTGGCAAGGCCAAGGGTTTATTAAAGTCGACCCCACAACTATAAGCGCACAAACAACACTATTTGATGAGCAATTTGCAGGTAGCCGCTATGGACAAGGTGCATTGTGTATTTTTACCTGTTCATTAGATGAAGTAAGCCCTAAGGAAAGTGGCGTTGATATTGGTATAGGTTGGCAAAATGAAAACTGGCGTGTTGATATTGGCACTACCCCACTTGGTTTTTTAATTGAAGACATTGTGTGGGGCATAAACTACGCAGACGATTTTGGCGACTTTGGATACAGCCTAGAACTTGAAAAACGCCCTGTTACCAGCTCGGTACTCTCCTATGCTGGTTTAACCGATATAAACTCAGGTAAAGTTTGGGGTGGCGTGCGCTCAACTGGCCTAACCGCCAATTTATCGCACGACTTGGGTGGTAATTGGGGGTTTTGGTCAAGTGCCGACTTTCAATTATATAAAGGTCAAAACGTAAAAGACAATCAACGTTATCGGCTAATGGGGGGCAGTTACTATCGCGTTATTAGTAACCAAGAGCGTGAATTTACCGCTGGTGTCAGTTTATTGCATTGGTCTTATAAGTTTAATTTAAGCGAAGAAACCTATGGTCATGGCGGATATTACAGCCCGCAAAACTATATAGGTATTTCATTACCATTAAGTTATGACGCACGTTGGGGAGATGATTTTGTTTATCGAATTAAAACCGGTATTTCTTACTCACAAACTAAATCGAACGCGATTGACTTTTTTCCAAACAATCCCGACTTACAAGCCCAAGCATTCGTAAGCCAGCTTGAAACAGGCGTCGTTCCTGCTTTTAACGGTGATACTAGCGCCGGTGTTTCGTATAACTTAGAAGGCAGTTTTGAGTACCGAGTAACCCCGCATTGGTTTTTTGGAGGCTACTTAGCAATTGACCGCTCTGACTTTTATGAGCCTAACTTTGGACAACTTTATGTACGTTACTATTTCAATCCTGTTTACGGCACATTAGCATTCCCAGGCAAACCTATAATACCTTATGCTGACTTTTAACAAGGTTTATTGTGTTTAAACCATAAAGCTTAACACTTCCCCTCGCACTAAGGTCTATGTATACTAATGCGCAATTGTAGCTAGGATAAGGGTGTGACTCTTACCTACAGCTTTACTACCTTAACGGCAAACCATTACCTTAGCTGCATTAAACAATACTGATGGTCGAGCATTTAGCGTGTAATACATGGCGCTAAATAGCTAAAGCAAAAATATATAAGGCCATTACAACAATACTTAAAGTTAGGAAGTAAATATGAGTTCAGCTCCAGATAGTGGTTGGTTTGGCCACCCTAAAGGACTTTCAACCTTGTTCTTCACCGAAATGTGGGAACGAATGAGTTATTACGGTATGCGAGCTATGCTCGTATTATTCATGACAGCAAGTTTACAACAAGAAGGCTTAGCCTTCACCGTTGCTTCAGCTGCTGCTATTTACGGTTTGTACACAGGCGCAGTATACTTTTTAGGCTTACCTGGTGGTTGGCTAGCTGATAGATTATTCGGCGGTCAAAAAGCGGTTTGGTATGGCGGTATTATTATTATGTGTGGCCACATTATTTTGGCTATTCCACATGATTACTCATTTTTTATTGGTTTAATTTTTGTAGCAACGGGTACCGGCTTACTAAAACCAAATATCAGCGCTATGGTTGGACAACTATACAGTGATGCTGATGAACGTCGTGATGGCGGGTATGCTATTTACTACATGGGTATTAACTTAGGTTCATTAATTGGTTATTACGTTTGTGGTTACTTTATGGAAAATCTAGGTTGGCACTGGGCGTTTGGTGCTGCAGCTGTGGGTATGGCTATTGGCTTAGTGCAATACAAGCGCTCACTTAAAAACTTACCTGAGCATAGTGCTCTACCAGCTAATCCTTTAGGTCCTAAAGGTACTGCTCGCGCATGGGGCAGTATTGCTATATTTATCATTATAGCGGCTGCTATAACTACCGCAGCTATGACTGGTGCTATAATTATTAATCCAACGGCAGTTGCAGGTTATACTGCGATTGCATTCACTATTATTTTCTTTGTTTATTTTGGTCTTATCTACTTTAAAGGTAAGTTAACCGATGCTGAAAAACAAAGAATGTGGGCACTGTTTTTAGTATGTATAGCTTCAGCCTGTTTTTGGTCTGGCTTTGAGCAAGCAGGTTCATCATTAAACTTATTTGCACGTGATTATACTGACCGTCTTATTGGTACTTTTGAAATCCCTACAACTTGGTTTCAGTCATTAAACTCGCTGTTTATTATTGCGCTATCACCATTTTTTGCAGCGCTTTGGATTAATATGTCAAAGCGTCTTGTTTCACCATCTTATAGTGCAAAATGTGCTGTTGGTTTAATTATAATGGCAACAGGTTTCTTAGTTATGTTTATGGCAGCGCATTATGCGGCTGAAGGCCTAAAAGTAGCACCTTACTGGCTTGTTACTACCTACTTTTTACACACTGTGGGTGAGCTTTGTTTGAGCCCTGTGGCATTAAGTGCTGTAAGTAAGTTATCGCCTCGTCGCTACACAGGCCAAATGATGGGCGTATTTGTATTAACTTATTCTATCGGTAATATCATTGCAGGATTACTTGCTGGTAACTTCGATCCAAATAATGTTGATGAAATACCTAACTTATACCTACAAATAGCATTATTTAGTATTGGTGTTGGTGTTATTTTAGTACTAATGACCTTTAAATCTAAAGTGTGGGAAAGACAGGGGCTAAGCGAGGAAGCTTAATCCCCTCTTAACTAAACCTTTATTAATGAGCTTTTAACGCCTCCCCATAGCAATATGGGGAGGCGTTATCTTGATAGTTAAATACAAATTTCATTTTGTATAAAATAAGTTTAGCTACTTTTTCATTGTTTTTATCTGCTTACCTCGCATCAAGTCACTCCCAACATCAACACCCTTTACCCAGCCTCTAATTAGTACATTGCTTACTACTACCAGTGCTAGCTGGTATGTAACCCTTAAATGACTTTAAAATTATTAGTTCCTGTAAATACTATAACCTCTGATACAGAGCTTCACTGAAAAAGCTTACAAGTAACGCACAAAAAAAGCTGACTTTTAAGCAAACAACCCGAGAGCTCAATCAAAGTGTTGAACGCCATTACCAACTTGCACCCGCAATAAAACCTAATTTATGGTTAGAGCAACGTAGCAAGTTCTTTAACAATAGCAAACCGTAAACAATTAAATACAAAAAACCTTGTTTTTACTAGAGTAAAAAAAGAGATTTAAGTTAGCTTAAATCTCTTTATAAAAAATAAACCACAACAAAATCAATAGCTAAAACTTAAAACACCGTATTTATTCAAACATTTTCATACATACGCGTATTTAAAGCACTCAGCAAAAAAGTAACTTACTGCTAACCGTCCTATAAAATTTACACACGCGCTGTTTACTAAATAACAACGCCCTCTTCCCCAAAGTACAAATTTAGTTAATCATCTACAGCAATACGACAACAAATAATCGCAGTGCTTAATTGCGGGAGTAATGATAATGAGTGAAGTAAATAACCCTTTAGGTTTAGTTGGTATCGAATTTACCGAGTATGCGACACCTGATGCAGATTACATGGATAAAGTATTTACCGACTTTGGCTTTTCAAAGCTAAAAAAATTCAAAGGTAAAGACATTGTTTATTACAATCAAAACGATATTCATTTTTTATTAAATAACGAGCGTGATGGTTTTTCGGCACAGTTTGCTAAAGATCATGGCCCGGCTATTTGCTCTATGGGTTGGCGAGTAGAGAATGCACAAAAAGCATTTGAAGCAGCGGTAGAGCGCGGTGCAAAACCAGCAACCGACTCGGCAAATAAAGATTTACCTTACCCTGCAATTTATGGCATTGGCGACAGCTTAATTTACTTTATTGAGCAATTTGGCGAAAAAGGCTCTATTTACGCACAAGACTTTGAAGATCTAGCCGAGCAAAACGTGGTTGACGATAAAGGCTTTATTCGCATCGACCATTTAACTAATAATGTTTATAAAGGCACCATGGAAAAATGGGCTAACTTTTATAAAGATGTATTTGGTTTTACAGAAGTTCGCTACTTCGACATTAAAGGCCAAAAAACAGCGTTAATTTCGTATGCGCTTAAATCGCCTTGTGGCACCTTCTCTATTCCTATTAACGAAGGTAAAGGCAACGATAATAACCAAATCGATGAATACCTTGGTGAATACAATGGCCCTGGCGTACAGCATTTAGCATTTTTAACTGACGACTTAGTAAGCTCACTTGATAAGCTTGATAAATCGACTATTGCAACTTTAGATATTATTCCTGAGTACTACGATACTATTTTTGACCGTGTACCTTGGGTTGCTGAAGATAAAGAAAAAATTCGTGAGCATCAAATTCTAGTAGATAGCCAAAGTGAAAACTGTTACTTACTACAAATTTTCTCTAAAAACCTATTTGGTCCTATTTTTATTGAAATGATTCAGCGAGTTGACGATGGTGGCTTTGGTGAAGGTAACTTCCAAGCACTATTTGAATCAATTGAACGCGACCAAGAGCGCCGTGGCGTTTTATAAGTAGTTAGCATTTATATTTTAAAAGCAGCGTAACTCGCTGCTTTTTGTCGTTTTACGCTGATATTGAGTAACAATTCTACTCTGTCTGTTTAAATCGTGCTATTCATCACCATATAAGCTGTTAATAATAGATGTTTTTAATCTTTATATGCTTATTTAATAAATTGATATTTATACTGATTAGCACGACCAACTAAACCAAAGGAAATGTAATGAGTTTAATTAACGAAACCCATGATATAAATTTAACAAGCTGGGTAGCCTCTGCAAACGTTGCAGATTGCGACTTCCCTATTCAAAATCTACCTTTTGCTGAAGTTCGTCGTAAAAATAGCAACGAAGCTTTTCGTGGCGCTGTCGCTATTGGCGATCAGGTTATCGATTTAGCAAAACTAAATGAACTCGCTATTTTTAGTGGTGATGCGCAAACAGCCATTGCTGCTGCAAGTAACACAACATTAAATGAATTTATGAGCCTTGGGCAGCAATATTGGTCAGCACTGCGTTTAGCATTATCTAAAGCGCTGCGTGAAGGCTCTGAGCATCAGGCTAAATTAAGCGAAGCGCTTATTGCACAGGCTGATATTGAGTTTGCATTGCCGTGTCGCATTGGTGATTACACCGACTTTTACACCTCTATTTACCATGCAACTGCTGTGGGTAGCTTGTTTCGCCCAGACAACCCACTACTACCTAACTATAAATGGGTACCTATTGGTTACCATGGTCGCTCATCATCTATTGGTGTATCGGGCCAACAATTTCATCGCCCTAAAGGCCAAACCAAAGCGCCAGATGCTGAAGTACCATCGTTTGGCCCGTGTAAACGCCTTGATTATGAACTAGAAGTAGGTATTTACTTAGGTAAAGGTAACGCGTTAGGTGATGCTATAGCGATTGAAAATGCTGAAAACCATGTATTTGGCTTTTGTGTATTTAACGATTGGTCAGCACGTGATTTACAAGCGTGGGAATATCAGCCGTTAGGGCCGTTTTTAGCTAAAAACTTTGCATCAACGGTATCTCCTTGGATAGTGACAACTGAAGCGCTAGCACCATTTAGAACAAGCTGGACACGAGATGAAAACGATCCACAACCATTGGATTATTTAGAATCTAAAGCGAACCGTGAACAAGGCGCGTTTGATATTCAAATGGATGTAAAAATTCAAACTCAGCAAATGCGTGATGAAGGTCATACACCAACGCGTGTATCAACCTCAAGCTTTAAGCACTCATACTGGACAGTTGCGCAAATGGTAACGCACCATACTGTGAATGGTTGTAACTTTATGCCAGGTGATATGCTGGGCTCGGGTACGCAATCTGGCCCAACCCATGAAGAAGCGGGTTCGTTACTTGAGCTTTCTCGTGGTGGTAAAGAAAAAATCACGCTGAGCAATGGCCAACAACGTAGCTTTTTAGAAGACGGCGATAACGTTATTATGCGTGGCTGGTGTGAAAAAGAAGGTTACGCACGCATTGGTTTTGGCTGTGTAGAGAGTACTGTACTCGCTGCAAAATAATTTAAAGAATAAATTGTTTTGCTAAAAAGGATGGCATTTATTGCCGTCCTTTTTTATTAATTCAGTCATAGTTACAATTTTTTTCTAGCTTTTTAAACTCAAATTGCTATCTTAGCTTGGTTAATAGCCAGTATTTATGTGTCATGCCTATATTTATAAAGTCTTTTTTTGAACAGTTTTTTCCCTCTCGTCAACTACTTATTCGCCAAAATGGTGAAGTTAAGCATGTGGTTTTGGCGCCTTGGCTGCAAGTTTTTATCGTATTACTTGTATTAGTTACTCTTAGTTGGGTAAGTATTTCGAGCTTTCGGGTTTACTCACAAACTACAAAAATATCAGATATTGAGCAAACTCAACTCGATGAGCAAAAACAATGGCAACAGCAAGTCAGCGAGCAAAAAACACGCCATGACGAACAAATAGCACAATTAGCTGAGCTTGAACAAAAACAAGCTTTACTCCAAAGCATGATCGAATCTCTTCCTGCTTCTCTTAGTAAAGATGTTATAAAGCTGGGTGACGAACTTGAATCTCCTATTGAAGAAGAGCAAAGCGAGTTTCATGAACCTTTAGTCGATGACAGCGCTCAAAGTAAACAGGTGCAAAATACGCCCCCTAGTACATTCGCTGCTCGCTATGCACAGCTAAATCAATACTACGAGCAAAATTTTTTATCGCTTGAAAGTCAAATTACCCAACGTCATAACGCCATTTTAGCCATGCTTAAAGGTGCAGGGCTAGAGTCTGCATTAGCGCAACATTTAGCATTAAGCGAGCAAACAACCGCTCAAGGTGGTCCGTTAGATGTATTCGATGAAGCAAAAATTCCTGGCACATTTTTAGCTATTGCCGATAAATTATTACTACTAAATAATTTAGAAAACTTTTTAAATGAACTGCCTAATACCTTACCGCTGCCAGCTGCAAAGTATTATATTTCTAGCAACTTTGGATTGCGAAAAGATCCAATGAACAGTCGCCGCGCCTTTCATAAGGGCGTTGATTTAGCCGGCTGGCATAAAACTGAAATATTTGCTCCTGCCGACGGTACTGTACTGCGCGCTGGGCGCAATGGCGGTTATGGTAACTTTATAGAACTTGAACATAAAAATGGCTTAGTCACTCGCTTTGGTCATTTAAATAAAGTTAAAGTAAAAAAAGGCCAAGCAGTCACTAAGCACGATGTAATAGGCTTAATGGGCAGCACCGGCAGAAGTACCAGCACTCACTTACATTATGAAGTGCTTATTGATGGCAAGCATGTCAATCCTCTTAAAATAACAAAGGCGCTCTCTCGTGTTTGGTAAAAAAAAGAAAATTAAAAACGACTCTCCATTAAAACGTGTAAATCACGCACCTTCTATAATCTCAGAAGATATGCGCCTTACCGGGTCAATAATAAGCCAAGGTGAAGTACAACTTGATGGCCGCATTGATGGCGACATAAAAGCAGCACACTTAGTAATTGGCGCTACAGGCGTAGTTGAGGGTGTTGTAGAAGCGACAAGCGTGATTGTTAAGGGCAAAATAATTGGTTCATTAAATGCCAGTGAAGTTAACATTAAAAATAACGCTCATGTGCATGGTGATATTTTTCACGATACGCTTAGTATAGAAGCTGGTGCAATTATTGAAGGTAATTTAAAACAGCGCTTTGAAAAAGAAAACTTAACACTCATTAATGATGAGTCAAAGCCGGTGAGCGATGTAAAACCATTAATTAACGAGGACGATATCGGCTTGTCATTCGTAAATAAACAAGCCCCTAATAAAAGCTAGTTACTTTTTAGCTGTAATGTACATAGTAATATCTGCAGTGAATACTAGTTCATTGCGGGTATTATATAATTTTACTGGCACCACTAAGTCTTCTTTATCTAGCCACTGGTGCGGTAAATCAATCTCTGCAATAGCGGTTACATCGGTATCTACTTTAGCTAAATACCGTACCGTCATACCTTTTGGGATCCAACGGTGAGTTTTAACCGGTACCGTGGCATCCACCATCACTCCAGCACATAACTCGGCCAAATTACACTGCGCTATTGCATGTATTGTACCTATGTGATTATGAACCCTACGCCGGTTTTTAACCCGCGCACTACAATGTCCTGCTTTTAAATTAAGTATGTAAGGCTTCATCGAGCCAAAGTATGGCGCTTTAAAACAGACTATTTTAGTAAATAGCCAGTGCCCAAAGGGTAGCTTTTTAACAATGCGCCATGCTGTTAAAACTGAAGATTTATTGCTCATTATTATTTTCCATCGTTTATTCTTTTGCAAAAGTAACACATCAGACCAGTTTGAGGTAGTGTCTTTAAAAGTCCCTTTTAGCTATTTAACCTTAACTTTGGTGAAGAGATTTACTAACGTATTGAATCATAGTTATATTTAAATTTATTTTTTCTAACCAGTGATTTTCAGTGACAATAAGGCGAATTTACGCGTCAACTGCTGATCTATTGCAAGTAAATTCAGCGCAGTTAGCGCTGAAAATAGCTGCTTGAGATAGATTTATTACCCAGAGTTCATGTTATTTAAATTAAAAAATATCAATGTCGACGATACTAAGGGTCATAAGCCCTTTCTTTTTTATTAGTCCCCCCCTAAAATACGCGACAAAAGGAGAACTAATGCAAACACAGCCCGCTAAACCAAACTTAACTTTATTACTTATATTAGCGTTACTCGTTATTTTTTGCCCTATGGCTATTGATATTTACCTACCTGCATTTCCAACTATTGCTGAGCAATTTGCTGTTTCAGAGCAGCAAGTACAACAAAGTGTTGCTATTTTTATGCTCACTGTAGGCTTAGGGCAATTAATTGCAGGCCCCCTTGCCGATAAGTTTGGTCGTAAACCGGTCGCTGTCATTGGTATTAGCCTGTATGCGGGCTCTGCCTTGTTAGCCTATTACGCTCCTTCATTTAATATATTGCTGCTCGCGCGTGCTTTACAAGGATTAGGAGCATGTGCCACTTTTGTGGTTGCTTTTGCCATAGTACGTGATAAATACGGTGCACAGCGAAGTGGGCAAATGATCACTTATTTAAATGGTATTATTTGTTTTATTCCAGCATTAGCGCCCATTTTAGGGGCATGGTTAACCGTGCAGTTTGGCTGGCGGATGAATTTTTTATTTTTAACTTTTTTTGCCATTTTTGGCTTAGTTATAACCTTATTATTTTTTAAAGAAACACGCCCAGCAGACAGCTACTATCAAGGCCATATTTTAGATTTACGCCGTTTTATGCCCATTATTAGCACTCCTATATTTTTATTTAATAGCTTACTTTGTATGGTCGCAATGTCGGCAATACTGGTGTACGTAACACTTGCGCCGGGTTGGTTAATTACTCACTTAGGCGGTACAGTTGCTGACTTTACTTTTTGGTTTACACTCAATGCGGTATGTAGCATTGTGGCGAGTTTTATAGCGCCTATGTATATTAAAAATAATAGCCAGCGTGCTTTGCGTCTTGGGGTTGGTTTATTGATTTTTTCGGGGTTATTAATGCTTGCGCTTAGCACCATACAAACCGCGCTGGCACTTATGTTACCTATGCTTATTGCTGCACTTGGTTTTGCTTTAAGTTTAGGCTCAGCAGCTGGTATGGCACTTTCTCGCTTTGCAAAACAAGCCGGAACCGCTTCAGCGCTACTTGGCGCAATGCAAATGAGTGGTGCGAGTATATTAGTGTTTGCAACACAGTTTTTAGGGTTAACTACACCATGGCTAATAGCCTTTCATTTACTATTGTTACTTCCTCTTTGGCTTATTTTAATAAGTAAAAAAGGACATGCTTTACACCCAACTCAAGGCTGATCATGATAAACCCTGATTTTTTAGTTTCTTTTTTACTGGCTAGCTTTTTAATTGCGGTGGCCCCAGGGCCTTCTAATGCCTTTTTAATGGCACAAACCTTTGCTAATGGCCGTACGGCAGGAATGCAAAGTGCGTTTGGTTTTGCCCTCGGTGGAGTAGTACATACATTTTTTGCTGTTGTTGGCTTAACCGCCATACTTAAAGCCTCTGAGGTAGCTTATAGTGCAGTGCAATATGCAGGCGCTGCTTATTTGTGCTACTTAGGGATAATGATGCTTAAAAGCACTTTTATAAAAGAGCCTATTGAGCAATCAGACAAACCACATATAACTACGAAGAAAAGTAAAAATGTAATGTTTCAAGCCATGATGACCGAAGTACTTAACCCTAAAGTGGCATTATTTTTTATCGCGTTTATTCCACAATTTGTTGATCCAGCACTTTCTTCGGCTACTTTTCAGCTCGCCTTTTTTGGTTTGCTGTATCCGCTTTTTGCTTTTCCGATTGATTGCGCTTATATTTATTTTGGCGATAAAATTGCGCGCTTTTTTAGAGATAACCCAAATAGCCAAACTTGGATAGATAGGATCACCGGCATTGTTTTCATTGCCCTTGCTATTAACTTATTACTTTAACAATAAAAAGAATTTTTTATGGACCAAAAAATACAATCGCTACCGGCTAAAAAAAATATTGCACTAGTAGCGCACGATGGTAAAAAAGCGGCTTTAAAATTATGGTGTATAAAACACCTAAACGCACTGAGCGAGCATACATTATATGCCACAGGCACCACAGGGCATTTAATCAATAAAACCACAGGGCTAGATGTAATTCAATTGCTTAGCGGCCCAATGGGTGGCGATCAGCAATTAGGGGCTAAAATTGCTGAGCATGAAATACATATGCTGGTGTTTTTTTGGGACCCGCTGGCATCGCAACCCCACGACCCAGATGTAAAAGCACTACTACGCTTAGCGGCAGTGTGGAACATACCAGTAGCCTGTAATGAAGTAAGTGCTGACATGCTCCTAAGCTCGCCATTAATGAATGTTGAGCTTGAGCGCACCTTGCCAGATTACGAAAAGTATTTAGCAACCCGACAAATAGATATTTAATATTTAATGGCTTAGCTGTAAAGCATGCTAGCCCATTTAGTTAAGCCGGCGGTTACACTACCAAAGTGATCGCCATTAACCATTTTAATATCACCTAAATGTTGGCTAAGCGCCGCTTTAATAAGAGGCGACTGTGCACTACCACCGGTTAAATAAATAACATCGGGCGTAGTATCTGCATCATTTATAGCTTGCTTCGCTAAAGTGACTATTTGGCTAATGCTATCATCTACCGCTAATGCTAAATCACTGACTGAAACATCTTTACTTAATGACGCATCTAAAAAGCTAAGATCGCAGTTATAATTAGTGGCTGAAGTTAATGCTATTTTAGCAGCCTCAGCTTGTTGTACTAATTGATGCCCTTGCCTATTTTGCTGCAAATGTATTAATCGTTTAAATAGCTCTGGCGCGCTTACATCACGCAATTGTGCGCTAAGTTCTCTATAATGGTTAGCACTATAAAATTGGCTTTGTAAGTTTACATCGTTAATTTTACAGGCTTGCCAAAAAGCTTGATTAGGCAAAGGTAGCCCTGATTTAAACGTACTGCCTAAGCCTAAAAGCGGCATCAAGCCATAGTAACTTAAAGCTATGTCTAAATCGTTTCCACCAATACGCTTACCGCTGTGAGCTAAAAAGTCAGCGTCACGGTCACTTTTATCCCGAAAGCTTGGCCCCATTTGCACAAACGAGCAATCGCTGGTACCGCCACCAATATCAATAACCAGTACTTTTTGGTTTTGTGTTAAATTGCTCTCGTAATCAATACCGGCCGCCAGTGGCTCGTATAAAAATGCTACATCTTTAAAGCCGGCACGTTTCGCAGCGCGCTCTAAAATACCAATTGCTTGCTGATTTGACTCCTCACCGCCTACCGCCTGAAAGTTAACCGGACGACCAATAACGGTTTGGGTTAACGTTTTGCTTAGTGATTGCTCAGCACGTTGTTTTATTTTTAAAATCATTGCGGTGGCAATGTCTTCAAAAAAGTTAATTTGTCCTTGTTTTAAACCTGTAGCGCCAAAAAATGATTTTGGTGATTTAACAAAATAACCCTCTTCAGGAAATTGCACATACTCGCTAATTGCTTCGCGGCCAACAAATAAGGTTTCGTCTGTGGGGTGTAAATCTAAGTCAGATTTAATTCGTGGTAATGAATTTAGCAATGCTTGGCGCTGAGTTTTAAACGCAAGCTCATCGCTGCTACCTTGTAAATGCTTGGCAACATAGTCAACTACCAACGCACTATGGTGGGTATAAAGTGTTGAAGGTAGGTAATGTTTTCCTTGCTCTAACGGCACTAATTGAACGTTACCCTCGTTCATTACACCCATAGCACAATTAGAACTACCATAATCAAAACCAACAAACATATATCACCATACATCACTAAAAAGGCCGCGCAATTTAGCATACCTAGCAATAAATATATACTCATATAGGGCTGAATAACTGTTAGAGTGACTCTCTCACGCGTAAAAAACTAGCAAAACGAGGTAAGCCATTTTTTGTTAAACCATGGAATCGATAAGTAATGGTGCTACCCAATGCTGGCGGGCTTTCGCGCTCGGCATCGCTAAATCCGGTGCCAATTGAAAACAGTTGCCCTTGCGCTGTTTTTACTCTTAACGCTCCTAACATGCCTTGGTATTTACCTTTACCCGGTAGGTATGCAATCACTATTGCCTCTGCATCTAAGTAGGGCTTTAATTTTAATAGCGCATCGCTGCGCCCATCGGCATGTTTTGCGCTTGCTAAATGCAGCATAACGCCTTCGCCACCTTGCGCTGTTATATTTTTAAAATAGTTAGTTAATAATTGGTTATTAGTAAACTGATGCTGCTTAACAGCTTTTATATGAGGTGAATTTAAACCCGTAACAAGGCGGTTGTAATTATTGTAGCGCTGGCTAAAAGGCGCGTCTGCATCAGGCATATCAAATACTTGATACGTAATACTTTGCCAATCATGATTGTTAGGGATTTTAGTACGCACAATGCCACTGAGCACCGCAAAGTGCTGATGTTTAGTCCACAGTTCACCATCAAGCCATACTTTTGGTAAGGGCGCTGTAAACCATTCTGGCGCGTTTATTACATTACCTTGCCGAGTGACAAACTGTTCACCTGTCCAAATTGCCCTTACACCATCAAACTTTTCGCTGACTAAATAGTTACTTACATCGCTGTGCTTAGTTTCATCATACACTTTAGCAAGCAGCACCTTGGGCAATGTTGCATTCACAATAGAGCTAAAAAGTACTGCTGTGATTAAAGTAATTAATTTTATATAAAACATCAGCGCGTCCAAGCAAGGTAATGTGGCTTAAACTATAGTTGAAATTGCAGCCATTGCCAAAACTCTTGCAGATCATCCATACGGTAACTGGCTTGGCTAAAATCATGGTTTTGCGTATGGCTATTAGCAATCGCCACAACACTTACAGCGGCGTCGTTTGCTGCAGTTACTCCGGTAAAGGTATCTTCTACTGCAATGGCATCTTTAGCAGCTACATTTATCTGCTTGAGTGCTAATAAGTAAGGATCTCCGGCTGGCTTTGGATTAATAACATCATCTTTAGTGACTACTGCGTCAAATAGATCATAAAAGCCAAGCCCTTTAAATATTGGTTCTGCTTCGTGGCGAGCGCTGCCTGTTACTAACGCCATTTTTAAGCCGCTGCTTTTAACCGCTATTAATGCTTGTTCTGCAAAAGGCATTAGTGCTGGTAAATTGGTTTTTACATATTGTGCAAATAAACGGTATTTTTCATCGGCTAAATAGTCACTGCTAACCGATAAGTTATGCTGTTGCTTTATTTCACTTGCAGCTTCGAGCGTTGGCCGCCCCGAAAAACGCTGACAAAACTCACCCTCTTCGTAGTTTACATTAAATGGCGCAAGTACCTGGCTCCAACATGCAAAGTGCATGCTTTCAGAGTCGACTAACGTGCCATCCATATCAAATAATACTGCTTTTAAAGTCATTTTTATTCCTTATCACAGCGCTAAAAAAGACGCCTAAGCGCCTTTAATATGTTTATAAATTACTCCGTTAAACCCGCCGGTGGCTCACCAGTGGCTTCTTCACCTGTTTCAACATCAACCAACTCATAACCACGCGCTTTACGCGCCACTTTTAAAACAGGTTTTTCAAACGCTGTTTTTAATCGCTCAGAATCAGCTTTTAATTCATCAAGCGATGTACCAAAAGGAGCTGCTCCGGTTTCAGACCAATTAGTTACTTTACCATTAAGGTTATATTCTACTTCATGTATTTGATACTGCGCTGCTTCATCTTTTGTGGCTTCACAAAAAATCACTCGGTAGTTCCAAAATCCAGCCATTTTTCATCTCTTTATTTTGCAAATCAATTAACGCTACTTTAGCAGTAATATTAATGAATATAAACGAAAAAGCCCGCTATAAAAGCGGGCTCTGTAGTATTTTTACTATTAGTGTTTAAGCTTAAAAGAAGTTAACTTTAAACTCTACACCAACGTAACGCTCTTCATTAACCATTACAGTATTATTGTTGAAGTCTACGCCACCAATAGATTGTTGCTCGTCAAATAAGTTACGCACAAATGCTGACACTTGGTATTCATAGTCGCCATCTGCCCATGCGTAACCGGCACGTAAGCCAGTTTCAACAAGCGGCTTACCTTCAAACTCAACTGATTCATATAAGAAAAAGTTAATTTTGCTACGATAAGAAACATCGCCATAAGCAAAGAATTCACCATCAGCTAGCTCTTTGGTATAACGTAATGTGAAGTTAGAAATCCACTCTGGAGCATGCGGTAAGCTGTTACCATCGAGTAATACTTTACCATTTACTACTGGGTTAGTAATTGTCAACGTTGGGCGGCTTGGAGCTGCTATGCTAAGCGTGTCATCTTTAAGCTCAGTTTTGTTATAACTTAAGTTGAATGTAGCATTTAGCTCATCACTTAACACCCACTCAGAATCTAGCTCAAAACCATAACCTGTGGTTTTATCGACATTTAACAAACGGTTAAAGTTAGCACCACCACCTACAGCTGTTAACTGTTGGTCATTCATTGTGTAGTAAAAAACAGTGGCGTTAACACGACCTTGACCATCAAGTACGTCTGACTTAATACCTGTTTCGTATGAGGTTACCGTTTCTGTTTCTGCGGTAGTTACATCATTACCATATAAAATACGCCCTTGTAAGCTAGGTGCACGGAAGCTATTAGCAATACGTGTGTACCAGTTTACGTCATCATTTACTTTATAGCTTGTTGAAATATCCCAGCTAATATGGTCATCACTTACATTGATGAGTCCACTAGATAGCGGACCAGCACCAATTGGGCTTTGAGTACGGTTTGCAGAAAATTCTTTTTCATCGTCTGAATAACGCAGACCTGCAGTTACTTTTAAATCATCGCTAATCGTGTAATCAACTGAGCCAAATACCGCCCATGCTTTTGTATCTTGTTGCTGTATTACATAACCGGTTTGATTGCCCGCAGGTGATGAAAACGTATTATAGCTGAAATTTTCAATTGTCAGCGCTTCATCAAAGTAAAACACACCTACTTGGTAGTTTATATCGCCAGCAAAGTTGCTTGATAAGCGTAACTCTTGGGTATACTGATCATGATCTGGAATACCATCAGCACTTTCTGCTGAGCTAAAACCTGTCTCATAAGCGCCGTCAATGTCTGCACGAGAATATATTTCTGCACTTTCCCACGCCGAAATAGAGGTTAATGTGTGATTATTAAAATCCCACTCAAGCTTTAAGCTCGCACCTTCTGACTCAACTTGCTGCGTCGCACGTGATGCCGCATCGTGGTAAACCACGTCATTTTCAAAGCCATCAACTAAATCGTTAGTACCTGGCTTGATAGAATTACCAAAGAAGGCAATTGGTTTACCGTCCATATCACGCACGTGGTAGTTAAATAAACCAGTGAAGTCATCGCCTTCGTATAAAAACTGAATACGGGCTGCTTTATCTGTGTAGCCGCCTAGCGCGTCTTTTTGTTCAAACCCTGGAGCACGACTATCAATGTAATCGTCTTTATCTTGCCACAGTACTGATACACGCGTTGATAAACGGTCAGTTAAACCACCGCCTACCGCACCTTCAAAATCTACAGCGCCACGGCTACCGTAAGATACCGAGCCGTAACCTTCAAATTCTTGGCTTGGTTTTACTGAATCAAATTTAACAAGGCCCGCAGGCGTGTTACGCCCAAACAAAGTACCTTGTGGTCCACGTAGTACTTCTACACGTGAAACGTCAAATACTGGAAAGCCTTTTAAAATAGCGTTTTCTTGTACTACTTCATCTACAACCAATGATACCGGTTGTGATGCGTTTAAATCGAAATCTGTATTACCTAAACCACGTACATAAAAGCGTGGGAATGAACGACCAAATGAAGACTCAATTGATAAACTTGGGATTTTCGCATTCATAAAACGAATATCCATACCAGCAGAGCTGTAAGCATCCAAGCTATCGCCTTGCAGTGCAGAAACAGCTACTGGTACTTCTTGTGCATTTTCTACACGTTTACGAGCAGTAACTTGAATAACTTCTAATTGATTTTTCTTTACCGCTGGCGCTTGCTCAGCAGCAATAGTAGAAAATGAAGTGCCTGCTACGGCAGAGAGTAACGCTGCATTTACTAGGGTTGCTAACGTAGATCTTTTCATTGCTTTCATGTCGGGGATTAACCTTTTTAGTGCACTCTTGTTCAACGGTTGATGTGTTGCGCCACTTACAATAGCGGACTCAGGCAATTTTTCGCGATACGCTACGCGGACCTCTTTCTCGAGAGTGCAAAACGAATTAAAGAGGCTGAATGAGTGGTTAATATTATAACACCCTGACGCTCTTTTACTGCATAAAAGAAACATAAAAAAACAATTTGTGCAAAAAATACATCTCTTAAAATAATTAAAAATAAACCCTTTAAAAAAACAAAAATAGCGGACATTTGACCTGTTTCAAATTAAAGTTATGCTATATAGACTTGATATTAAACTTGTTTGACCCTGCTAATAACAATAGCTACCTTATCTGGGCGCTCATACTATTTACTTAAGGATTAAAATGAATCTTACGAATACACTCACCAAAAACTGGTCGTTACTTTTACTTCGTGGTGTTATAGCCATACTGTTTGGTTTAATAACCTGGTTTGCACCTGAGGCGTCGTTGCAAGTTATGTTATTAGTTTTTGCTGGCTACTTTTTATTTGATGGCATATTAAGAGTTTGGGTTGCCATAACATCAAAAAAATCAAATCCCTTTTGGATGCTATTATTAATTGGTGGCTTACTGAGTATTATTGCCGCTTTTGTCACTTTACTTGCACCAAACCTTACCGCCTTATTGTTACTTTATTATGTTGCTGCGTGGGCGATTGCAATTGGTGTAGTAGAAATATTTTTAGCCCAAAAGTTACGTAATGAAATTAGTAACGAATGGATTTTAATTATTAGTGGTTTTATTTCTATAATATTTGGACTGTACTTAGTATTTAACCCAGGTGCAGGCATTTTAACCTTGCTTTGGTTAGTTGCTGCATACGCTATAGTATTTGGCGCGCTTATAGTTGGTTTAGCGCTTAAATTAAAAAAATTAAATCAAAGCCGCTAATTCAGTTGGCTTAGCACCAAAATGCTAAGCCACTTTTCTTTATATTTAATGGGTGCTAATTACAGTGGCGTATTGAATTTTTTATCATCAATATGAATAATACGTTGTGGTAAGGCAATTTTAATATTATTTAACTTAAACTGCTTATAAAGACTAAAACGAATATCGCTGCGAACTTGGCGCAACATCGTTTCAGACTCTGCATACACCCAAAAATAAGCACTAAACATCATCGCGCTTTCAGCAAAGTCATCTAACAACACCGCTTTTGGTAAGGTGGGTAATATTGCCGGATGATCTGCAAGCACTTGTTGCATCAGTTTTTCAACCAATTCAACATCTGAGCCATACATTACACCCACATTAACCGAGGTACGTGCATTACGATCAATTAGCGTCCAATTAGTTACTGTGTTTTCTAATAATTGGCTGTTTGGTACTAGCATATGTACGCCATCGTTACGGCGAATACGGGTTGAGCGAGTGTTTATCGTTTCAACTACGCCCTTAGCATTGCCCACCTCTAAAAAGTCACCAATACGAATTGGTCGCTCCCACATTAATATCCAGCCACTAATAAAGTTATTAATGATATTTTGCGCACCAAAACCAACACCTATCGCAATAGCACCCGATACAAAAGCAAAAGCGGTAAGCGGTATATTTAACACCTCTAAAGAAGTGAAAATTAAAATTGCGATACTTAAAATAAAATAAATTCGCGTAAACAATAGCACCGCATCAGGGTTCATTTTACGTTTAAGTAATGATTTTTTTATTAACTTACCAATACGAGTAACCACAAACCACATAGTAAAGAATATCAATGGGATCTGAATTACTTTTACCACTGTAATTTGCACATCGTTGTAACTAAAAAGTACAAAAGCAAGCATTTGATTTAATTGTTCTAGTGTCATTTATTATCCAAATAAGTAAGAAGATACCGCTCTATAAACGTGTGTCTAAAATAAAAGTAAAACTGGTTCAGGGTTCGCTAAGTTTAGCACGTCATAATATTAGGGGAATAAAATCAATTTATACAATCAACTAACCTTTTATGGTACTTAGTGCTATATAAATAGTGTACTTGCACTGGAGATAACATTATGACGCAACTAACTTTAGCTCAAAAACTAGCAACCTTGCAGCCGCAGGTTGACCTTAATTTATTTGAAACTAGCCTCGAATACCGTAATAAAATTTTATCTTTACTCGCTCAACAAGAACAAGCACTGGCAACTATTAATCAAGAATTTGGCCAACAGCAACCGGTAAACTTTAGCTCTGATAAAAAATTTGTACTAGGTTACAATTAAAATTTGGATACTTTTTTTGCTTATTTACTTAACTAAGTAGCTCAAACGTTTATATTTAGAGCTACTTTTACCCACCTTTTCCTCTATTATTCGCTAACTTGCGTTTAAATCCCGCTTAATACCGATAAACATGATTGTATATAACTCTAAATTTGATAAGTTAACTGTGTTTTTCGACTCGCACAGCCTATTTCGGCTAATATTTTTATGGAGTTACTATGCGTAAAACATTGATCGCCACTACTATTGCTAGTGTTTTAGTATTATCTGCCTGTACATCAAACGATTCAAACAACATGGCAAAAGAGAGCGCTACACAAGTGCAAAACATTAACGCAAACAATGTATTGTTCAAATCAAGCCCATTACAATATATGGCACCAGAATTTAATAAGTTCTCTACTAAAGATTACGAAGCTGCTTTCGATGCCGGTATTGCTCAGCATAAAGCACAAGTATTAGCAATTGCTAACAACCCTGCCCCAGCTACATTTAAAAATACGTTAGTTGAAATGGAGCTGTCGGGTGAGTTATTAAATCGCGTATCTACTGCATTTTATAACTTATCAGGATTAATTTCTGACAGTGAATATCAACGTATCGATGAGAAAATGGCGCCTGTACTTTCAGCGCACTCAGACGATATTTACTTAAATGGCGCATTATTTAAACGCGTACAAACTATTTACGACAATAAAAGCAAACTAAATGCAGAAGATCAGCGTCTTGTTGATTTTTACTACAAACAGTTTGTTAAAGCCGGTGCCAAATTAAACGACGCTGAAAAAGCAAAAATGCGTGAAATTAACTCTGAGCTTGCTAAGCTTTCAACGGCATTTTCGCAAAACGTTTTAAAATCGTTTAAAGAAGATGTAATTGTTGTTACCGATAAAAGTAAATTAGCCGGTCTTTCTGAAGGCGAAATTGCAAGCCTAGCCGATGCAGCTAAAAAAGCAGGCAAAACCGGTTACATGATCACTTTAGTAAACACCACGCAGCAGCCAATTTTAAGTAGCCTAGAAAACCGCGACTTACGCGAGCAAGTGTTTACAGCTTCAACTAAGCGTGCGGCTAAAACTAACGGCCCTATTATTATTAAAGAAACCAACCTTCGCGCTCAAAAAGCAGAGCTTTTAGGCTATAAAGATTGGGCTTCTTATGTAATGACTTCGCGTATGGCGCAAACCACTGAAAATGTTTACGGCATTTTAGATGACCTTGCACCTAAAGCAGTTGAAAAAGCAAAAATTGAAGCTGCAGCAATTCAAAAAGTAATTAACGATTCTGGCGAAAGTTTTGAACTTAAACCGTGGGATTGGGCTTTTTACGCTGAAAAAGTACGTGCTGAAAAGTACAACCTAGACCCAGCCCTAGTTAAACCTTACTTTGAATTACAATCGGTAATTCATAATGGTTTATTCTTCGCTATGGAAAAACTATACGGTATTACTTTTAAAGAACGTAAAGATCTACCGCTTTACCACGAAGATGTAACTACCTTTGAAGTATTTAATGCTGATGGCAGTGCAATTGGTTTATTTTACATGGACCCATACGCACGTGAAGGTAAGCGTGGCGGTGCTTGGATGAGTGCATACGTAGGACAAAGTGGTTTAAAAAATACTAAACCTGTTATCTACAACGCGCAAAACATTCCAAAACCAGCAGCAGGTCAGCCTACATTATTAACGTTTGACGAAGTATCTACTTTGTTCCATGAATTTGGTCATGCGGCGCATGGTTTATTCTCAGATGTTAAGTACCCAAGCCTAGCGGGCACAGCAACAGCGCGTGACTTTGTTGAGTTTCCTTCTCAAGCAAATGAAGACTGGATGATTGAACCGACTGTATTAGCTAACTACGCTAAGCACTACAAAACTGGTGAGCCAATTCCACAAGACTTGCTTAACAAAATGTTAGAATCACAAAAATTCAACCAAGGCTTTGGTACTACTGAGTACTTAGCTGCGGCATTGCTTGATATGGAATGGCATTCATTTGGTTCTGATAAAAAAATAGCTGATGTAGAAGAGTTTGAGCAAAGCGCGCTAGAAAAACATGGTATTGCTTACTACCCTGTACCACCGCGTTATAAATCAAACTACTTTAGCCACACTTTTGCCGGTGGTTACTCTGCAGGTTACTACGCGTACCTTTGGACTGAAGTATTTGCAGCCGACGCCTTTGCCCATATGGAAAACAACGGTGGCTTAAC
Source organism: Pseudoalteromonas sp. JB197 (assembly GCF_002332205.1). Taxonomy (NCBI): domain Bacteria; kingdom Pseudomonadati; phylum Pseudomonadota; class Gammaproteobacteria; order Alteromonadales; family Pseudoalteromonadaceae; genus Pseudoalteromonas; species Pseudoalteromonas sp. JB197. Next base: position 579,170 of record NZ_NRGZ01000001.1, on the reverse strand, counting down.
GCGCAAAAATGGCGATAAGTTCCGTAAAGAAATCCTATCTAAAGGCAATAGCCGCGACTTAATGCAAAGCTACATTGAATTTAGAGGTCAAAAACCAACTACCGACGCACTTCTTAAGCGCCGTGGTTTAGTAGACTAATTAGTTAACTAATTTACACCTTTTAAAAAGCCCGCTTGCGGGCTTTTTTATTGCCATTAACTTAACCCACTTTTATAACCTTTTAACTCAAAGAAAATACCACTTTAAACAACTATGTTAATCTGAATAAAAAATTCAGGTGCCGCTATGAAACTCATATTAATACTCCCCATCACGCTTATTTTAGCTGCTTGTAACCAAGTGACTCAAAAACAACAAGCCGACATTATTATTAACCACGCCAATGTAATTAATATGATGACAGGGCAAATTACGGCTAATCAATCCATTGTTATCAAAAACTCTACTATTGTAGCCCGCGGCGGCAATGAGCTAAATTTACGTTACAGCGCTACGAGTCAAATTGATGCCAGTGGTCAATATGTAATGCCTGGGCTTTGGGATATGCATGTACACTTTGGCGGCGGTGAGCAACTAATAACAGAAAACAAACAGTTACTGCCGTTATATTTAGCCTATGGCATAACCACAGTGCGCGATGCAGCCGCTGATTTAAGTGAATCGGTATTACAATGGCGCGAGCAAATTAATCAAGGCACATTAATAGGCCCTACTATTTATACCTCAGGACCAAAGCTCGAAGGTAAAGACTCAATTTGGCCTGGCGACTTAGAAGTAGAAACCAGCGCAGAAATGCACGCCGCCATTGATAAACTTGAGGCCATGAATGTCGATTTTATTAAAATTACCGACAGCGCTTTAACGCCACAGTTATACTTACAAGCAGTAAAAGAAGTTAAAAAGCGCGGTTATCAAATTTCGGGGCATATTCCTTTTTCGCTTTCGGTAACCGATGTGTCAAACGCAGGGCTTGATGCGATTGAGCATATGACCTACATGTTAAAAGCCGCCGCCGATAACGAACAAGAAATTTCTGCTAAGGTAAAATCAGGTATACTGAGCTACTCCAGTGCGCTGCCAATTATTACTGAGCATGTTGACAAAGCCACAGCAATGAAAAAATATCGCGTACTCGCAAAAAATAATACCGCTGTTGTGCCTACCTTAATTGGCGGCCAAATTACGGCCTACATTGATGAAAACGACCATCAACAAGACGAGTACCTAAATTATTTAGGCAAAGGATTAAAAGCCACCTACCAATGGCGAGTTGATCGCGCAAATAAAGATACCCCTGAGCAAATAACACAACGAAAAGAGCGCTTTATAAAAACGGCAAAATTACTCCCTTGGGTGCAGCAAGCTGGCGTATCAATTATTGCAGGTACCGACGCCGGTTTTTTAAATTCTTATATTTATCCGGGATTGTCGTTGCATCAAGAACTCGCTATTTTTAGTGATTATGGGCTTACCCCGTTACAAACACTACAAAGTGCCACAATAGCTGGGCCTAAATTTTTAGGTAAAACGCAGCAATTTACCAGTTTAGAGGTAGGTAAAGTGGCAGATATTATTATTTTAGCGCGCAATCCGTTAGTTGATATTCGTAACACGCAATCATTACAAGGCGTTATTAGCCATAACCGCTACTACAATAAAAAAGCGCTAGAGCATTTAAAACTACAAGCAAAGCAATTTGTAAGTTCACAATAGTTACTTTTTTAGTCCACTTGTTTTATCAAGTGGACTATTACCCTTTTTTATTATCTAGGTTAAACTCGTTGTTTTATTTGGAGTTATAAAAACCATGGCTTACTTGTTTGCCGTCACCCTATTATGGGCGTTCTCGTTTAGCTTAATTGGTGTGTATTTAGCAGGCCAAGTTGATGCATGGTTTAGTGTGCTAATCCGCATTGCACTGGCTGCATTAATCTTTTTACCGTTTTTAAAGGTTAAACAGACTCCTAAACCATTGGCGTTAAAATTAATGCTTATTGGCGCAGTACAACTTGGCGCTATGTACAGCTTTTACTATCACTCCTTTTTATATTTAAGCGTGCCTGAAGTACTACTATTTACAGTAATGACCCCGCTTTATATCACCCTACTAAACGATGCTTTAGAAAAACACTTTAACCCTCGCTTTTTTATTGTTGCTATTATTGCCATTGGTGGCGCGGTAGCCATTAGGTATGAAGGCATAAATAGCGACTTTTTGCTTGGCTTATTATTAGTCCAAGCGGCTAACCTGTGCTTTGCCATTGGCCAAGTGGCCTATAAACGCTTAATGAGTAACAGTACCCTTGAGCACAAATCGGTGTTCGGTTGGTTTTTTATCGGCGCTTTGTGCGTTGCTTTAGTGTGCTACCTGCTGTTTGGCAATACCGATAAACTACCGACAACCACAACTCAATGGAGCGTGCTTATTTATTTAGGAATCGTAGCGTCTGGGTTTGGTTATTTTGTTTGGAACAAAGGGGCTACCTTAGTAAATGTGGGGGCGCTGGCGGTAATGAATAACTTACTGATCCCTGCTGGTATTATTGTTAATGTGCTTATTTGGAACAGAGATGCCGATTTATTCAGGTTAACTATTGGTGCAGGAGTTATTTTAGCTGCATTATTGGTGAATCAATACTTTAATAAAAGTGCCATAAAATAGCGCTACACTTACAGCATCTTAATAATTTAAAGTTGTTTTAAATGCTCGGTAAAATAATTTTAGTCGCCGGTTTTATTTTTATTATTACTGGCTGTAGCAATACACTAATTAACGAACAAAATGCTCAACTGGGTACGCGTCCTTATTATTTAATTAACGATATGGACGCTGGTGATTTAAAAGCACAATTAGAATCGTGTAGTGAAGGCCCTTTTTATCGCACCGACTTTTCAATTGGGCATCGCGGTGCGTCTATGCAGTACCCTGAGCATACCAAAGAAGCCTACACTGCGGCAGCAAGAATGGGCGCAGGTGTTGTAGAGTGCGATGTTACATTTACAAACGATAATGAGCTTGTATGTCGCCATTCACAATGCGATTTACACACCACAACCAATATTTTAGCCATTCCTGAATTAGCGGCTAAATGCAGCGAACCATTTATCCCCGCCGACGCTGAAAACGCAGTAACCGCCTCTGCAAAGTGCTGTACTAGCGACATTAGCTTGAGCGAGTTTTTAACGCTTAAAGGCAAAATGGATGGTGCAAACATGCAAGCAACTACTGCTAAGCAGTATATGCAGGGCACTCCCAATTGGCGCACCGACTTATACGCAACTAATGGCACATTAATGACGCATAAACAAAGTATTGCGTTATTTAAAGCACTCGGGGTAAAAATGACTCCTGAGCTTAAATCACCAGAAGTTAGCATGCCTTTTAAAGGCATGACACAAGAGCAATACGCGCAAAAAATGTTAGATGAATACATGCAAATGGGTATACCGGCATCGCGAGTATACCCGCAATCATTTAATCTTGATGACGTAAAATATTGGATAAACAACAATCCTGATTTTGCTGATCAAAGTGTCTATCTTGACGGGCGAGATAGCGATGCAGGGTTCGATCCAAGTAATCCACAAACATGGCAACCTAGCATGGATGAACTGGTTACTAATGGGGTGAAAATTTTAGCCCCACCTATTTGGATGATGTTAAAAATAGATAAAGAAAGCAATATTGTGCCATCACAATACGCAATTGCCGCTAAAGCTGCAGGCTTAGAGCTTATTGCATGGAGCCTTGAGCGCTCAGGTCCACTTAACCAAGGTGGTGGCTATTATTATCAATCAATTGCTGATGTAATAAATAACGATGGCGACATGATGAAAGTAGTTGATGTACTTGCGCAAGATGTTGGCGTAATGGCTATATTTTCCGACTGGCCAGCAACCGTAAGCTACTACGCAAGTTGCAATAAAATGCCTGCTAGTCTTTAACTAGTCGTATATTTTATCGCGCTCAGTTACCATATAAATTTATATAACTGAGCGCAATTATGATCATCGAACAACATAACGCCGACTTGCCTACCCCTACAGGGTTGATGCGAACCACTATATACCGCCCTCAGGCGCAAGGGTTGTTTCCTGCACTTATTTTTTACTCTGAAATTTTTCAGCAAACCGCCCCTATTGCCCGCAGCGCCGCTATTTTAGCAAGCCATGGCTTTGTAGTATTAGTACCTGAAGTATTTCATGAGTTAAATCCTATTGGCACTGTGCTCGCTTACGACGACGCAGGTAAAGACAAAGGTAATGCCGACAAATGGGCTAAACCTTTAGAGCATCACGATAGCGACACCCAAGCCATGATCGACTTTGTAAAACAACAAAACTATTGCACAGGTACGCTTGGTGTAATGGGTGTATGTATTGGTGGGCATTTAGCATATAGAGCCGCATTAAACCCTGAAATTAAAGCTGCATTTTGTTTATACGCAACCGATATTCACAGTAATACATTACCGGCAAAACCAGGTAATAACTCATTTGAACGTATGGCAGATATACAAGGCGAAATTCACTTTGTATGGGGTAAACAAGATCCACATGTGCCGCAAGAAGGCCGCACTAAAATTTATCAGCAATGCGTTAATACGGGTATAAATTACCAATGGCAAGAAGTAAACGCACAACATGCCTTTATGCGCGACGAAGGTGAGCGATACGACGCAGCGCTTGCAATAAGTATGTATCAACAAGCTGTGGCATTATTTAATCGCACTTTATAAATTAGATGTTTAAATTAACCCAAACGCTGGATAATAAATCTTTTAACCAGCGTTCATGTTAAATGTTTTTTAGCATGCCTAAAGCAGTATGTTGTTTTACAAAGTAGGCTTTTAAATAATCTATAAATAGCCGCAATTTTTTAGAGCCTGCTGCGCCTGGCGGAAACACCCCATAAAGCTCAATATCTTTGCTTTTGTAATCGTCTAATATAATTTCTAGCAACCCTGCTTGCACTTTAGGCCACGCATCGTACAGCGGTATACGGCCTATGCCATGCCCGGCTTCAACAAAAGCAGTACGGGCAGCAGCGTTATTGGTACTTAAACCGCCTTGCATTGTAATGTCGTGTTTTTTACCTTCTTTTGAAAGAGTTAACGTTTTACTGCCCAATTGATACACCACCCATTGATGCTGAGCTAACTCAACAGGGTTTTTAGGTTTGCCAAAATGAGCAAAGTAATCTGGCGAGCCACAAATACAGGTACTCATTGTTGTGAGTTTCGTTGCTTGTAAATTAGAGTCGCTTAGCGCCACCCCACGAATGGCAAAATCAAAACCATGCTTTATAATATCAACTACATCATCGCTAAGTTGTAGGTCTATGTTAATTTTGGGGTATTGGCGTTTAAAGCTATTAATAGCAGGCACTATTAATTGCATCCCTACATTTACCGGACAACTAATTTTGAGCAGCCCCTGAGGCTCACTTTTTATATTTTCTATTTGTTGATTTGCCGCATTGGCTTGCTCAGTAATTATTCTGCAGCGCTCGTAATACGCCACTCCCGCCTCTGTTAATGCCATAGTGCGTGTTGAGCGATTTAGTAGGGTAATTTCAAGTTGGGTTTCTAATTTTTTTAAATGGTAACTTGCCACCGCACGCGTTAAACCTAAATGCTTAGCCGCAGCGGTTAAACTACCCTGCTCTACAATTTGTGCAAACACCACCATACTTTTTAACTGCTCAAACGACACTTTCATAACATCTCCTAAATCCACTGCATTATTGTATCAATTATTGAATCAATAAAGTTAAATTTATCATCGTTGTTTAAAGCATTATTAGTGCATATAGTAGTTGGTAGCAAAGTTAACTAATTTAAATCATCAAAAGGAATATTCTAATGGCTAAAAAAATACTTATGGTTTTAACCTCACATGCAGAATTGGGCAACACAGGTGAAAAGACAGGTTTTTGGGTAGAAGAATTCGCAGCCCCTTATTACGCATTTAGAGATGCAGGCGTTGAAGTCACTCTTGCATCGCCAAATGGCGGCCAGCCCCCGATAGACCCTACAAGTACTCTTGCTGATTTTCAAACTGATGCAACTAAACGCTACGACGCAGACAGCGCCGCACAAGCATTAATGGCCAATACCAAAGTGCTTAGTGAAGTAAATTCGACAGATTTTGACGCGGTATTTTACCCAGGCGGCCACGGCCCACTATGGGACTTAGTAGAAAACACCGACTCTATTGCACTTATTGAAAGCTTTATTAAAGAGCAAAAGCCAGTAGCGGCTGTTTGTCATGCCAGTGCCGTATTTTTGAATACTAAAGATGCCGATGGTAATGCACTTGTTGCTGGTAAAAAAGTAACTGGTTTTACTAACAGTGAAGAAGCGGCAGTACAACTTACCGACATAGTGCCGTTTTTAGTAGAAGACGAACTGATTAAAAAAGGCGGCGACTATCAAAAAACGGATGACTGGGGTGTACTTGTACTCGAAGATGGCCTAGTAATTACCGGTCAAAACCCAGCAAGCTCAGAACTTGCTGCTAAAAAGCTACTAACCAAACTAGGTTAATAACGATTTATAAGTAAAAAGCACAGCATTTAATGCTGTGCTTTTTTAATTGCTTTGCATTAGCAAATACAATTCCTATACTGGCAACTATTAAGCTCAACTAGGACTATTATATGGCAACCACACGGTCATTACTAACAAGCAAACGCTTCGCTATTTTTAGTATTGTTACAATTTGCTTTGTTTTACAGCTAATTAATAGCTTACCTGGCATTAATCTTAATGGTTTTGGCATTTATCCGCGCAGCATTAATGGCTTAATTGGCATACTGAGCGCGCCATTTTTACATGGCAGTTGGTGGCACTTTGCCAGTAACATGCTGCCTTTTATGGTTTTAAGTTGGTTGATTTGCCAATACAGCGTTAAGCGTTTTTATAACGTATTTATTTTTACCGCATTAGTAGGTGGTTTTTTAGTATGGGCACTTGGTCGTAGTAATATTCATGTTGGTTTAAGTGGCGTTATATATGGGTTGTGGGGTTTTATACTTTGCTATGGCGTAATTAGACGTTCATTTAAATCCATTGTTATTGCTGTTGTCGTTGCCCTACTTTACAGCGGATTTGTTTGGGGTGTACTACCACAGCGCTTGCATATTTCGTTTGAAAGCCACTTATTTGGAGCATTGAGCGGATTGTTTTTAGGCTATAAATTAGCAAAATCCGACAAACTTAAAAGTCAAAAAACTCGCCTTTAATTTATTTTAATGGCCACATTTATTAATACATATATTTTTTATATGTATTTCATTTAAACAGAGGTTATTTTTATGAGTGATCAAAATCAATACACCCCACCCAAAGTTTGGACATGGGACAGTGAGAGTGGCGGTAAATTTGCCAGCATTAATCGCCCCATTGCCGGCGCAACTCATGACAAAACCTTACCTATTGGCGAGCACGCATTTCAGCTTTATTCGCTTGCTACACCAAATGGTCAAAAAGCCGCTATTATGTTTGAAGAGCTGTTAGAGCTGGGCTTAACCGATGCAGAATACGACGCATATTTAATCAGCATAGGTGATGGTGATCAGTTTGGTTCTGACTTTGTTGATATTAATCCAAATTCAAAAATTCCAGCGTTAATGGATCATTCAACCACGCCGCCAACGCGTATTTTTGAATCGGGCTCTATACTGCAATACCTAGCAGAAAAGTTTGATGTGCTTATACCTAAAGATTTAAAAGCTAAAACTGAATGTCGTAACTGGCTATTTTGGCAAATGGGCTCAGCGCCGTACTTAGGTGGTGGCTTTGGCCACTTTTATAGTTATGCACCCACTAAAATGCAATATCCTATTGATCGTTTCACCATGGAAACCAAGCGCCAGCTTGACGTGCTAAACCGCCATTTAAGTGCAAACGAATACATGGCAGGAGATGAGTACTCAATTGCCGATATCGCAATTTGGCCTTGGTATGGCTCTTTAGTGCTTGGCGACATTTATGATGCAGCTGAATTTTTAGATGTTGCCTCATACACTCATGTTGTACGTTGGGCTAAACTGGTTTCAAAGCGCCCTGGCGTAAAACGTGGTCGTCGCGTTAACCGCACATGGGGACCTGAAGAAGAGCAACTAGCAGAGCGCCACAGTAGTAGTGACTTTTAACCTTGCTGTTATTGGTAAACTAAAAAATCAGCAGTAATAGCTGATTTTTTAGTTTAGGTGTTGCCTTATTTATAATTACGCTTTAACACTCAGTATCGAATCACCTTGTGATAAAGCAAACTTTTCTTGAACCGCCGATAAAATAGCACTTTTATCTTCGTCATTTAACTGGCTTGAATACTGCGCTAACAACTCATCTAAATAACTAACTACATCTTTAGTATTTACTTGCTCAATTGAATTTTTAGGCGGTAGTGGTGGGCGCTGACCTTCAGGTCGAGCAGCATCACCTATGCTTTTAGCCTCAAACTCCAACTCGCCCATTAGCTCAGCCAACTCTTTTGTTGGCGCTATACCTTGCTCTTTAAGTGCAGCTTGAATACTTAGCGCGTTTTCTGCCGTTAAATTTTCGGCATCGAATTCAGCGAGTGTTTGTTTTACAAAGTCACTTTGTGCTGTTGTTAACTTTGCGGTTTGGTTACTTTGTTGCTGCACCAGGCTTGCAGAATTACTGCTAATATTATTAATCATTACAGTATCCTTTCAACGCTTACGACGAGGTGGTTTATGATCATTTACTTCTTGCTCACTAATTTCGCCATTACCATCTGAATCTATTTCGTCAAAAATTGTTTGTGCGTCTTCGCCGTGTGGTGGTTTTTTAGCGCTAAACTCTGCATAGCTAATTACGCCATCGCTATTGGTATCCATGCTTGAAAAATCAGGTTTAGGTGGTTTGCAATCGCTGCCTCTTGCTGCAACATTTACTGAAAAAGCAACCGACAATAGTGTAATAATTGTAAGTGATGATAAGTGTTTCATGCTCGTAACCTTTTGTTTAATTAATAACGAAAGATTACGCTATAAAAATGCAAACAATGTGCAAATAATGAGGAAGTAAAAATAATGTATATCGCTAATGCATAAATTTAAAATGATAGCGAAATGCTAATGCGAGTAAATAGCTAAAGTGGCTATTAATTACTTACGTTAACGCATCGTATTATGCTAATTAATCAAACATTTTGTTGTTAATTACACTGCTGTGGATTTACAAAGCGATAACCAACACCATAAACCGATTGAATAACGCTGTCGGTTTTGGTTAATTCGTCCAGCTTTTTACGCAATTTTTTTATATGACTATCAATAGTACGCTGGCTCACAATACGTTGATCGGCGTACATAGTATCCATTAAGCTATCGCGCGAAAAAATACGGTTAGGGTTGTTAAACAAGGGCTTAAATAACTGAAACTCAACATTAGTAAGCTCAATACTTGCTGCTTTGTATTTTACACTGTAGGTGCTTTCATCAAGTTGCATAACATTGGTTTTTGGCTCAACGTTATTCAAGCGCCTTAAAATAGCTTTAACACGCGCCACCAGCTCCGCATAACTAAAAGGCTTACAAATATAATCATCGGCTCCTAATTCAAGCCCAAGTAATCGGTCAATCTCCTCTACCTTTGCCGACACCATAATGATAGGCACATTAGAGAACTGCCTAATTGCTTTACACAATTCAATTCCGCTTTGACCAGGTAGCATTATGTCGAGCAAAATCACACTAGGCTTGTTAATTTCAAGCCAAGGTAGTACTTCATTACCATGATGTATTTGATGCGTTATGTAATGATGGCTTGTTAAAAAATCGCTTATTAAGTTAGCCAGCTTAACCTCATCTTCTACAATCAGTATTTGCTCTTGCATAGTGTCCTCTAAGCTTTAAATAAGGGTAATTTAATAATGATAGCAAGACCGCCTAAACTAGATTTTTCAGCTTTAATCTCGCCTTTATGACCTTTAACTATGTGCTGACAAATAGATAACCCCAAACCCGAACCGCCCTCTTGGCGATTTCGCGAACTATCTACTCGGTATAAATACTCAAATAAGTGCGATAAATGCGATGGCTCAACCCCCACGCCATTATCTTCAATAATAAGCTGTAAATACATTTGCCCTTTAATACTTATATTACTCGCCGTTAATGAAATAGTAGAGCATTGTGCGTAATGCACTGCGTTCATTAAAATATTATCGAATAACTGTAAAAGGCGTGTTTTATCTGCTTGAACGGTTATATTTTTTGCAGCATTTAATAGGTAGAGCTTTATATTATGTTGCTCAAGTATAACCTGATATTTTTGCTCAATAGTATTTAATAACAATGCCATATCAGTAGCTTGCATAGTGTAATGCATGCCCCCTAACTCTGCGCTATTGAGCATATGCAAATCGTCTATTAAGCGCTTTAAATGCAGGGCTTCGTCGTTGGCCGAGTTTATATTTTTTGCATTTGGCTCGCGTATGCCAAGTAGCATAGCTTCAAGCTCACCAAGCAAAATGCTCATTGGCGTTCTAAGCTCATGAGAAATATTGGCAAGCCAGCGTTTACGTACTTGCTCGTCTTTGGCGAGCGTAAATGCAAGCGTATTAAAATCCTCGCTTAACTGCCCTAGTTCGTCTTTTCGATCTAGGGTCAGCTTAGTCTCGTAATTGCCTTGCGTTAAGCGGTGCATACCGTTAGCTATTTGTTTTACTGGGCTAACTAAATGCCGAGATAATAAAAAGGTAACCAGTAATGTAAGCAGTACCGCCGCTAAAGCAATAAACCATAAGTAGTTTGTTTGCTGCTGTAAAAAATCAAGTTCGTAGCCATCAACTAAGCTATCTCTTTTGGATACAGCTAAATAACCAACCGCTTTATTATTCACTGTAATGGCTGTAGTCATATAGTTTAAATTACTTAAATACCTGCCCACTATTCGCTGTTTATTTTCGTCAAGCAAAGCATAATGAGCAATATTTTCAGGAGGTGGTCGGCGCGCGCCTAAAACAATATGCTCGGATGGTGGTGGCCGGCGCATCATTCGCCCTCTTGGATCAGGGCTTTTTGGTAACTTAGATAAAAACTGGCTGTTTTCTAGTTGCGATTCTATAAGCATTCTAAAGTTTTTGTCGCCGCCAATAACTAACTCCCACGAGGGCGTTTTTTGATACTGCTTTGCAAGTTGTAGCGTAAGTGGTTCTAATGCTTTTATCTCTTTTGCATTAACAAAATCAATAACGCCTTGCCCTATACTCCACTGTATAAGTATTACCATCCCTGCAATAACACTAAAGGTAAAACTAAATAGTATTAAAAAAAGTTTATTATGAATTTTCATTAATGCGTATTTTTAACCTTGCTAGGAAAGCTTTCAAATCGGTATGTTATAAACTCTTTGGTTTGATCATTAACATACAACGTAGCAACTATTTTTTTGCCCTGAGCGGTCCAATACATGTGACCATGATTATTTAAAGTAACCGATACAGTATTTATACCACTTTTAAATAAGTTAGCAGGTAAATGCAATGCATGTCCGTAAATTCGCTGTATTTTAACGCCATTAATATATAAATGAGCGTGGCCTTGTAAAAAACCGGTATTTTCGTTTGTTGTCGCGCTCATCATTTGTTGCATGTTCATGGCGCCCTCAGGAGGCACTGATAAATCATAACGCTGTGTATCTAAAATTAAGTTATAACCCGACATACTATCTTTTAATAACTTAAGGCTCAGTGCCGGTGTGGGTGCAGCGTTTGGTACTGCAATAGGCATATGGCTATGACCCATCATTTCCTGCTGCGCAAAGAGCTTAAAGCTCAATAGCACAGCAGTAGTTAGGATCAATGCGTATTTAAAATAACGCATAGTTACTCCTTACCTTCTTGGTGGTGGACCCATTGTTTCGCCCGTATCACAGCGACCAATTGAATTATCAGCTAATTGACCTTTAAAACGTGGCCCAATTTGATAAGGGAACGAAGGCTGTAATTTACCATCGCTGTCTAACGAAAGTGTTATGTGGTAGTGATAACCTTTACCATCGTTGGTATCGTGGCCGTTATGCTCATCAAGTTGTGCACCTGCTACTGTTTTTTGGGCGTAGTAATAATCTTCAAAATAATAACCGTCGTCGGCATTTAATGTATTACCTGAAAGTGTTGTTACTTCTGCGCCAATAGCTGGGCCTGTATCGCTTATTTGTGTACCTTGGCTAATATCGTATTGATTGACTAAAGTACAGCTTCGCTCACCTTGCGTACCACAACCGCCCTCGCTTGTTGATGCACCATAATCGCGCATTTCCCAACCGCTTAATGCAAGTTGCCCGTTACTTTCATAAGGGCCATAAAGTGGGTAGCCATCAGCTGCAAAACCATAAATTGGTGAATGCGCATCGCCATCATCTTCAAGTAAATCAGCTAAGCAGCTCGTGTAAAAATGATGATGATATTCTCCGTTAGCAGCGTGTCCGCCACATACATCCACATCGTATTGTTCGGCAATTGGCGCTAACGTATACCAAACATTATTACCGTAGCTCATACCATCGCCCCAATTAAATATGCTGGTGCCATTAACCATTAAACCAACTGTACCTAGGCCAGTTTCACAGGTTTCGGTGTCAGGTAAATCGGTGGGTGTTATTGGAAAGTACGCTTCTACAGCTTGTTCAGTCGGACAACCAGATCCTGGAGGCCAATAGCCTGCACCGCCTGTATCATTACAATTTTCAGTGCTGCTGTTATAACCTATGTCTTCACCAAAAGAGATTGTTTGCCCTACTGCTGCTGAGGTTACACCGTTATAAAAATCGGTGGCTGCACGTGGGCGGTTATTTAGCGCGTCTACTTGCTCTTGTGTAAGCGTTACGTCATATTTTGGAATATCTGTGGTTTGCACGTACATGTATTCAACGTCAGCATCATCTTGTGCAACGCTAACAACTTCAACTGATTGCACATCTTCAACCACTGCACCATTATTTTGTATATAAGTAGAAGTTGTATCCTTGTTAATTAGCCAACTAGCAAGCTTTGCACTGGTATTGCTAGTATAATCTGATGATGCACGCACAGTAATTGTTACACTATCTATAACAACATCATTAGTGCCATCATCTGCACTGAGTTCAAATATCAGTGCTTCGTCGGTTAATACCTCAGGTGCTACAAACTCTGTTGACGTTGCAGTACTTAAAGATAAACTAACGGTTGTGCCCGATGTTTGCGACCAGCTAACCGATACTTCACCATCATCTTCAACCGTAGCGTTTAAATAAACGGTATCACCCGCATTAACTATTTGATCAATACCCGCATTAACTGTTGGAGCTGCATTACTGACTATTTCGCCTTCAATAGTTGCACTTGTTGAATCGCTATTACATGCGCTTAAAGCGATGCAAAGTGCACTTAATGCGAATAACTTAGCTACATTCGAGGTTTTTGTTTTAGAGTGCGTTTTCAATGTTTGAACCTTTACATTAACGTTTAATAAAACAAAGTTAACAAGTAAAAGTGCAAACAATGTGCACAAACTAAGGAAGAATCTACATTTAAATTACAATTGTGGCCTTTTGAGCACAAATTTATCTTTGGTTGTACTAAAGTAATCGCCGCCCATTTTGCCCACTGCATTTAATAATTTGGGATCAATATAGCCATTACTCATCACGCTATCGTTTATACAAATACCCACTACATCCAATAACATCATTTTTCCGCCGCCAGGCTCATTGGAAATGCTAATAACCTCGCGTAACTTACATTCAAACCGTACTTTTGAACCGGCAACACTTGGCGCGTTAACTAACAGACTTGGAGCTTGGGCGATGTTAGCTGCATCAAATTCACTTATATCACTAGGATAATTTGCACAACTTTGATTCATTTTTTCAACTAGCTCTTGGCTAACTATATTAACCACACATTCTTTAGTTGCCATTAAATTACTGAGCGTATCTTTATTCGTTTTATCACTTGGGTTTACTTGCGTAACGCTTAAAACAGGTGGTTTGCAGCTAGCCACAGTAAAAAATGAATAAGGCGCAATATTCGCAATACCTTCGCTATTTAATGTACTTATCCATGCGATAGGCCGTGGGCTTATACCGCCTACTAAGTAAGAATAAACATTTTGACTGGTGTTTTCGGTTAGATCTAAAAACATACTTTTCCCTTTAATACATTAAAACTAAATCTTAATTCAAAGTAGTTACGTATAGGCTTGGCTGACTTAGCTAAATAACAAACTAATTTTTATCTCCATTTAAAGCAATAAACAAATTATATGAAAATAAACATAGTGTGGTTTAAACGCGATTTACGCCTTAGCGATCATCAACCATTAAAAAATGCATTTAGTAACGGCTTACCTACCCTACTACTTTATAACTTTGAGCCATTAATGCTTGAAGATCCACACTACAATGAGCGGCATTGGCGCTTTGTATATCAATCAATAGTTGAGTTAAATAATCAACTAACATGCTTTAATGCCTGCATTTATATATTTAATTTAAACATGGGTGACTTACTTGAATCGTTAAAGACGCAGTTTGAAATAGTTAATATTTTTAGCCATCAAGAAATAGGTTTAAACAATACCTTTGAGCGCGATAAAGCCATTAAAGTGTGGTGCCAACATAACCACATTAATTGGCAGGAGTCGCAAACAGGCGCAGTAATTCGCGGCAAAAAAAATCGTAATAATTGGAACGAGCGCTGGCAGCAAACAATGCAAGCACCTATTGCTGTTCCTAATTGGAAGAATATAAAAACAATTACACTCAATAACTACCAAACACCTGAGCTGCCAAGCGCTTATACGCAAGATCACGACAGCTTTCAACAAGGTGGCCCGCTGCAAGCGCGCACTGTAATGCAGAGCTTTTTTGCCGAGCGTGGCAAGGGTTATCAAAAAGGAATATCGAGCCCAAGTTTAAGCCAAACTTATTGCTCTCGGCTTTCGCCGTATTTAGCCTGGGGGAACATTAGCCTTAGGCAAGTGTATCAAATGGCCGTTGATGAATATTATTCAAAGCATCCTGATAAAAGAGGCTGGAAGCGCCCGCTTGCTGCATTTGTATCGCGCTTGCATTGGCACTGCCACTTTATGCAAAAGTTTGAGAGCGAATGTTCTATGGAGTTTTTAGCCCTTAATCCGGGGTATCACGTATTTCCGTATCGCGATGACGAAAACGTAAAAAGCGATATTGAACGCTGGGCGCAAGGCCAAACAGGTATTCCAATCATTGACGCTTGCATGCGCTGTTTAAAAGCCACCGGTTATATAAACTTTAGAATGCGTGCCATGTTAGTGAGCTTTGTAACGCATCATTTAAATATAAGCTGGCAGCAAGCAAGCTTGCCTCTCGCTAATTACTTTTTAGATTTTGAGCCTGGAATTCACTACCCGCAAATTCAAATGCAGGCCTCGGTTACTGGCATTAATACCATTAGGCATTACAACCCAATAAAGCAGTCGGAAGATCAAGATCCAACAGGCGCGTTTATTAAAAAGTGGTGCCCCGAACTTGAAAAACTCCCTATTGAATATTTACACCAGCCTTGGCAACAAACGCCAATGGAAGCACTATTCAACGACTTTAAATTAGGAGTGGATTACCCCGAACCCATGCTTAACTTAACCGCAGCCTCAAAAGCAGCGCGCGAACGTTTATGGCAGTACCGCGAGCGAGCAGATGTTAAACGCGCCATAGGGAGTATTCTTAAAAAGCACGTTGGCGTTACCCGCACTACAACTAAAGTAAAAAATAAAACCACTAACGATGGCTCATAAAAAGCAAATCTTACCTCAGAAAATATGCCCCATTTGCAATAAACCTTTCGCGTGGCGTAAAAAATGGCAGCGCGACTGGGACAATGTTATTTACTGCTCAAAGCGCTGTAAGTGCAACACCTAATAATAGCTGGCGCTCATCTTGCACTAACCTTATAAATACAACGCTTTTTAGCTATATTGTGATTATTTTTGCAAATAACTCTCACCTAGCATGAAAAGCTTACCGCCAATGCAATAAGGAGAAGATGATGACAATTAAAAAATCTGCAAACTCAAAATGGTCTGGTGATATTAAAACAGGTAAAGGCAGTATTTCTACGCAAAGTGGCGCGCTTAATAATCAACCCTACGGATTTAATACTCGCTTTGAAGATAAGCCCGGCTCAAACCCTGAAGAATTAGTAGCTGCGGCGCACAGTGCATGCTTTAGTATGGCATTATCGCTAGCATTAGGTGAAGCAGGGTTTACCGCCGACAACATTGATACCAAAGCGGTAGTTAGCTTAGATGAAGTAGACGATGGTTTTGCTGTTACCCGCATTGCGCTTGAAGTTAATGCTAAAATTGCTGATATTGCAAACGAGCAGTTTCAAGCTTTATGCGATCAAACCAAAAAAGGCTGCCCTATTTCTAAACTAATGAATGCTGAAATATCACTCAAGGCTGAGCTGAACTAACTATTGTAAATACATTATTAAAACGCCGCATTTATTTGCGGCGCTATATTACATGCGTTTAGTTACATATTACCTAGCTCTATCATCATCGCGGTGTACATGCGCAAGTTAAGCTTTAGCTGCTCAAGGGTAATAAACTCATGCTCAGAGTGTCCGGTGTAACGCTTACCTGGCATTGATGGGCCAAACGATACCGCATTATCAAATAACTTAGCGTTAGTACCGCCGCCAATAGAGACAAAGCCGGCTTGTTGATCACCCGTAAAGTGCTTAAAAATATCAAGTAATTTTTGCGCATGCGGCGCGCCATCAAGTAGCATAGGCGTACCAATAATAGTTTTAACATCATTTAGTGTTACATTGTTAGTGGCTTGCCATTTTGCTAATGCAGTGTCTATTTGCTGCTTTAACACCAACTCTTCTTTGCCCATAGGGCGGCGCGCATTTACACTAAGCGTTAGGGCATTTCCCTCTCGTTCAATCACAGTAGGTGCCACTGTCATTGGCCCCATAAAATCATGTTTATAGGCAATATCGCCAAACTGTTTGCCATGAATATCTAAACCAATCAGCTGATTTACAAAGTTAATTAACTGCCCATCGCTATTATTTTCAAGCACTAGACCTTTAAATATTTCGGCTAAATAAGCAATTGCGTTAACACCCGACTCTGGCTCTGATGAATGCGCCGATACGCCTTTTACACTAATTGCGACAGCAGTATCGCTTTGCTGAGCAAAGTTAAACTCTACTTGCTTAAGCGTACTGGCTTTGGCTTTTAATTGAGTAAGTAACTTAGCATCGGCATTATGCAGTACTAGGCTGGCGTCTTCTGGTATTTGGCTTACAAATGCACCACCTGCAACATCACTAACATAAACGCCTGTTTTTGCCGAGGTAGCATTGAACGTTGGCGCAATTAAACTCCAACCTTTTTCAGCCACCACTACCGGGTATGACGCATCAATTGTTACTGCGTACTTTGGCTGCTCATAGGTTTTCATAAACTCAGTAAGCGGGCCCCAATCAGACTCCTCAGCAAGGTAAATCATTAACTCAATACGGTTATTAAGCGTTATGCCTTTATCTTTAATGGCTTTCATGGCGTAAAGCGCTGTCGCTATTGCGCCTTTATCGTCTTCGGTACCGCGGCCAATTAAGCGCCCAGGCTCTGATGTTGTATCAATAATAAATGGGCTTTGCTGCCACTTACTCGCATTAGCTGGTTGCACGTCGCCGTGTGTTACTACGGTTACTTTATCGCTTTGTTCCCCAAGTCCAATTAATACTGTGTAGCCTAGATCCTGATAATCTAAACCCAGCTCGGCCGCTTTCATTTTGAGTAAGGCTTTAAAACCAATAAAGTCGGGATTTTGTGGTGCGCTAATATCGCTTTTATTCACAGTAGGAAATGATACTAAATTGGTTAGTGTATGTACCTGGGCGCTTTGGTAGGTATTTACGGCATAATTGGCAACACTATCAATATTTTTATTTAACTGTGCTTGGGCACTAAACGCAAATAATGCAACACTGGCTAACGCTAACTTTTTCAAAACAATTCCCATTTAATTAATCACTAAGAAACATAATTATAACCTTGTGTATCTCACACAAACAGCGCTTTGCGGTAAAGTCACATAACAACCAGTGCAATTAGTTAAATATTTATATAGTTGCTTTTATACTTGGTGCTATATAATGCGCGCCTTAAAATTATGAGTATTAAACATGAACCGTCGCAAAAAAATCGTTACTAAATTTCAAAAGAAAGACAAGCGCACCAATGCCAAATTACATAAAAGCAAAAAGCCAAGTTATGTATCAAAAGCTGAGCGCGAAAAACTTGAAAAACTTACTGACGAAAAAGTAGAACAAACAACTGAGCAAACCGCTGAACCTGAAGCTGAGCAACAATAAGCGCTTTAAGGCGCTTATTGCTTTAAGTTTTTACGGATCTATTGTGGTAAAAGTAGCGTATCGCTCAATAACCTACTACCACAGTGGTAACTATTAATTTAAAAGCCATAGTAAATTTATATAGCCCTTCTATTTACCGTTTCAACCTTAAAACGCGTAGCTTAATGCTAAATTTAATGATCTTCCTTGTCCTGCTAATTGCGTAAAGCCGGTTGCGTTATCTTGTTTAAACCCCGCAATGCTAACCCCACCTAATGGTAGTTGGTAATACTGATCAAATAAATTTGTTACCTCAACACTGAGTGTAAATGCATTCCACACTGCTTTAGAACTTAAATTAACTAAATGGTAGCTATCGGTTTGGTTTTCAAAGCGGTTGTTATCTACTCTTGTTTTAGTATCGACCCATTGCCATAAAAGCGAGTTTTCAACATTGCCAATTTGCTGGCTAATACCAAGTTGAGTTTGCAATGGTTTAATTTGATAAAGCGACTGAGTGCTAGAGTTATCGTCGCGCTTGCCACGGGTGTTAGTTATATTTGCTTTTAACTGCCACTGACCTAACTGTTCAGATTGATGAATACTGGCACTTAAATCTACTTTAGCGCCATATAAAATGGCATCTACATTAGTAAACTGCAAAATATTGCGACTATTACCGTCAATACCTGAACTATTAAAGTTCCTTACTATGTCAGCATCAATATAATCACTCACATCGGTATACCAAATATTAGTGCTTACACGCCAGCTGTCGTCTTTTGCCAATTTAGTATAAGTAGCACTCATTGTATGTGCGGTTTCAACGCCAAGATCTGGGGTGCCAATATAACCATTCCCATTGCCGTACCAGCCAATCATGGTGGTTGCCATATTGCTAACCCCCCAACTGTATCGCTCGTATAAGTTGGGCGCGCGATTTTTACGAGCAATACCAAGTTGCAGTTCATCAACGTTAGTTATTTGGTAATTAATTAATACGTTTGCATCAACTACAGTATCGGTTTTACTTCTACTTCCTGCATTAAACGTATTTGCTGCCATAGCGTCACTTGGCCCCATATGCATACCGCCCATGTGCATACCTGTGTTATACGCCTGTACTTCATCTACTTGGGTATTTATATTTTCAATACGCACACCCGTGTTTAACCATAGTTTTTTACTATTTTGGCTTTCATATTCTGCAACAAGTGCAATGCGTTGACGCTTACCATTATTAATGTTTTTATAGTCGTTTGGCCCCATCATGGCCGAACCAGTAATACCTGGCCACCAATCATCAATACTGTAATGGTAATATTCTTGAGCTAGCAATATGCTGCTATCGTTATCTAAATTTATACGCCATTTTAACTGGCTGCTTATATCTTCTGCATCGGTTTTCATTGGCATCATGCCGGTTTTTTCTGGGCTAAAAAATCCCATATCGTGTTTTACACTATGCCAATTTAGTTGCCCGGTAAATTCACTATTTTTTAATGTCCTTTTATATTGTGCGGTTGCCCCATAACTGGTGTTATCTGTCATATCCATATACTGGTTAGCAAAGCCTTGATAGGGGATTTTTTGATGACTAAGCTTAACTACAACTTGCTGTTTATCGTCGCGTATAGCCGCTGTTAAGCTATGATTTTGGGCGCGATATAAAGTATCTAATACAGTATCGCCGTTACCGTCTTCATAGCTGTTTGCATCACTAAACGAGCCCTGGTAATTAACGCTAAATGTATCACTTGCTAAACGCGCGCCTACCCCAAGTTTACGGCCATTATCAACAGTGCTGTACTTTGCCGATACATAACCAGAATGCCATGCTAAATCGCTATTTTGAGTGTACTGCGGTGCTATAGAGTTAACACTTATTACACCGGCTATATTATCGCCACCCGCACTTACCGGCGATACACCAGCAGCCACATGATAAGACGTAACTTGGTTAGCCGAGATATACGACAACGGTGGGTTCATTTGATTAGCACATGCCGCAGTTACTTCTGCCCCATCAACTAACACTTTTACTCTGTCACCCATTAAACCATTTAAAATAGGCAAATTAGATACGCCACCAGCGGCTGAAAAATCAACTCCTAAATCACTTAATAGCGACTCTGTAGAGCCAAGTGCTAAATGTTTATTTTGAGCATCCCCATGTACTTCAATCACTTCTAAAGATGTATCGTCGGCAAATACTAAAGGAGATAAAAGCCCACTTGTTAAAAACACTAAAGGTGAGAGTAAGTAAGGTGTACGGTATATTATTTTATGCGCCATTATTTTATTCTTTGGACTGCTATTATTAATGACGTAATTATACTGGATTCACCTTACTTGCATGCGCGACATAATGTCGCACTTTATTAACTATAATCAGCATTTTTAGCCAAGCTTATCTTTTTATATTAGGTTATTTGCCTCTCTAAATTAACCACACGACATTAAGATTTTATTAAAGTAATTAATTTACCTTTAACGGCCAGCTAATAGATGACGCCCTATGTTATTTAGCTTAAAATGGCCGCCTATTTATTCCCAGCATTTACAACAACACTTCTTTTGCTTTTTTCGCAGCAACAACACTTTACAGTTTGCTTGTTGCCCTAGTTTTTATGAATTAAACATTAATCTCAAAGGATTTTTATGACCGCTAATGTAGCGCCGCCATCTAATCAACTTAACCGAACAGCTATATTAATCGTGCTTGCGCTCGGTACTTTTATTTTAGGGTTATCTGAATTTTCGATGATGCCTATGCTGCCACTGATCAGTGAAACTTTTGGCTCAACGCCTTCGCAAAGTGGCTACGCTATAAGCGCTTATGCTTTAGGTGTTGTTGTTGGTGCGCCTATTTTAATGTTAACTACTGCAAACATGAGAAAACGCAAAGCGTTGCTTATATTTTTAAGCTTAATGTGTATTTCTAATAGCTTAAGCGCTTTTGCAACGTCACTTGAGCAATTGGTATTGTTTCGCTTTTTAAGTGGCTTGCCCCATGGTGCTTATTTTGGTGCAGCCATTTTATTAGCCTCTGAAATTGCCCCTGCAGGTAAGCGTGCAAGCTTTATGTCGAAAGTTTTTATGGGTTTGACCATTGCCACCATTGTTGGCGTACCTGTGGTAACTTTAGTAGGGCAAAACTTAAGCTGGCGTTACTGCTTAGCCGGTGCAGGTGTTTTAGCTTTTATTGCTTTTATTTTTGTATATAAAGTTGTGCCAAATATTGAAAACACTAAACCATCTAATTTACTTAATGAGTTTGGAGTATTAAAAAACAAGCTGGTTTGGTCTATTTTGGGTATTGTAATTATTGGTTTTGGTGGGGTATTTTGTATTTATACCTATGTTGCCGATACTATTTTAGAAGTAACCGAAACAGCGCCCTACACCATTTCGATTGCTATGGTGATGTTTGGTATTGGCTCAACATTAGGTAATTATGTATTAGGTAAAGCGGCAGATAAATCTGCAATTAAAACAACTGGCTTAGTACTGGTTTGCACTATTGTATTTGCCTTTGCTTATGTAACCGCAAGCTATAACATTTGGCTGCTTTATGGGGTTATATTTTTTATTGGCTGCAGTTTAGGTTTAGCAACGCTAGTACAAACCTTACTAATGGATGTGTCTCCTAATGGGCATGCCATGATAGGCGCGTTAGTACAGTGTGCTTTTAATGTTGCTAATGCAATTGGCCCTTGGGTTGGAGGCATTGCAATTGCGCAAGGTGCCGCGCCAAATCAAACAGGCTATGTTGCCGCTGCTCTTTTTGTTGGTGGGTTTATTATGTGGTTACTTAGCTACTTACAAATGAGCAATAAATCGTTTGTAGCAAAAGAGGCTTAATAGTTAACTAAAAAGAGCCGCTAATTTGCGGCTCTTTTTATTTTTAATTACTAAGTGTAATTAAACACTTAACGATGCCATATCAATAACAAAACGATAACGAACGTCAGACTTTTCCATTCGCTCATAAGCTGTATTTATTTCATCAATATTGATCATTTCACATTCGGGTAAGACATTATGCTCGCCACAAAAATCAAGCATTTGCTGCGTTTGTGCAATACCACCAATAAGTGAGCCTGCAATACGGCGACGCCCCATTAATAATGGCACTGTGCTTAGCTCATCAACCGGGCCAACCTGACCAACAATAACCAGTGTGCCATCAATATCTAGCAGTGGTGTGTAAATAGATAGATCGTGCTTTACCGGTACGGTATCAATAATAACGTCGAAGGCTGACTGCGCACTTTCCATTGCATCATCGTTTGACGACACTAAATAATGCTGGGCACCTAGTTTAACCGCATCGTCTTTTTTAGACTCACTACGGCCAACTACCGTAACGCTTGCGCCCATAGCGACAGCGTTTTTAACCGCCATATGGCCAAGACCACCTAAACCAACTACAGCAACACGACTGCCTTTTTTAACGCCCCACTTATGTAATGGCGAGTAGGTAGTAATGCCTGCACACAACAGCGGTGCAACACGCGACAGCTCTAAGTTTTTAGGTACTGAGAGTACAAACTCTTCACGCACTACAACATGTTTAGCATATCCACCTTGGGTCATATCGCCGCTAACACGATCTGTTCCTGCGTATGTGCCTACCATGCCTTCACGGCAAAACTGCTCTTCGTTGTTATCGCACTGATCGCAACTTTTACATGAGTCGACCATACAGCCAACTGCAACCGTATCGCCTTGCTTATATTTTGTAACGTCGCTACCTACCGACATAACCTTACCAACAATTTCGTGTCCGGGTACTAACGGGTAGCGACTACCACCCCAATCATTACGTACCGCGTGTAAGTCTGAATGACAAACTCCACAGTATAATATTTCAATTTCTACATCGTTATCTCGTAAATCGCGGCGCTCAAAAGAAAACTCGGTGAGTTCTGAACCTTGGCTTTTTGCTGCATATCCTACTGTTTTCATAATAACTCCATAGTATGTTAAAAATATAAATACCAAATAAGTATACTTGCTTAGCTGTGAACACTAACTGATGATAAAAAACCCAAGCCGTACGCTTGGGTTCCATTTGATTGCTGATAACTTAATTGTTAGTAACTTAACATTTAGGTTTGCCCTAATTATTTTGCCAGTACCGCGTTTAATTCATCTACAAATGTATGAATACGCTCTGCATTTTTACCTAAATCACTGCGACCAATACGCGACTTACTACGAATATCAACAAAACGCTGAGAGCCTTCATCTTTAATACGCACCACTATATCGTCTTTAAAACCAAACCAGGTGGTTGTCTCGGTTGCTTCAACAATCCCTTGACTGGCATCGCTATTAACTAACTCCCAACCCAAATTTTTAATCGCTTGCACTGTAGCCACTACTAGCTCACTTTTTGGGTAAGCATAATTAAGGGTAGTCAGTTCTGGGTAAGCTTTAAGCTGTTGCGCAGCCGTTTCTGCTCCGGCATAGGTCACTGGGTTTGGCGCATCGGCACGCAGTGGTGCAATAGCTACAAACTTTGGTGGATTAACTACGTCTGTCGAAATATCATGAATTGGCGGCACACTTTTCGCTTTATCCATCATATTAAGCGGCATAAAAATAGCAATACCCGCAAATATAACAGCCACTACAGTGCTACTTACAGTGGCTGTTTTACGCATAAATATAACCTGCACCAAAAGTAATACAAGCGCAGCTCCCCCCACGTAAACACCAAACCTAAATCCAGCAAATGCAGTGCCTAATTCAACAACGCCAAATTTATATAATGGCCCGGGCAATACAACCATTAAAAAGGCGATTAAACTCACCAAACTTACTAAAACTTTCATTATATTACTCCAATATTTTTAAGATTATTGCTTTTACTAAGCTTAATACTGCTTATAGGTACTTTTGGATTACTCTTTACGCCTAATTATTCAATAAAATTAATACTGTAATCACCATACTCTAAATATAGCTGAGCTCATAATTCAAATAAATAAAGGCTATCAATGTAATACGCGGTAGCTGCCCAGAAATAAGTAACTTTAAAACGATAAACGTATAAAAAACACTGGTTTTTATACCCAAAACTTGACTAATTCGTAAAAATGCACAAACTGCAGAGGTTAAAAATAGCCAGAGCCTTATTAATTATGAAAACAGAAATTAGCTATCGTTTTGAATCTTCTCAAGTTGCCAACCGATTTATACACCTGCTTAAAAATTGGCCCATTAACGATGTAAAAACAAAATTATTTAATGGCGGCAATTGCGTAAAGGTTAATTATGACTATGACGAGAGTGGTTTTGACTACACAGTTGCAGAGCTAGACGATTTAGCCGAAACACACGGCGGTAAAGAAATTTAAAGCACCTTAATAACTCCTAGCGCTTTATTAAACTTTAGTATTTTTAGGTTAAGGCTCTCTACATTTTACTTTTTACTTTATTAGTTGCAATGCTATTGGCCGGATCGTCGGGCCAAAAATGCTTGGGGTAACGCCCTTTCATTTCTTTTTGTACATCGCGATAACTGGTATTCCAAAAGTGTGCTAAATCTTGAGTAAGTTGCAACGAGCGTTTCCCCGGCGACAATAACTCCATCAGCAGTGGCAATTTCCCCTGCGCCAACAACGGCGTGCTGGTCATACCGTATACTTCTTGCATACGTACACTGAGCTTTGCAGGGCCTTCAAGCTGATATTCAATCCTAATATTAGAGCCGCTCGCTACCGTTAAACGCAGTGGCAGTAAGCTTTTTAAGGCACTTTGTTGTTGCCAGTCAAAACAATTTTGTAATGCCTCAAAGTAGTTAAACTTTTTAAGCTGCTCCAGGGTTTTAATATCTTGTAAAAATACACCTAGCCACTGCGGTGCCGTTTGAATAAGTTGTTGCTCGTTAATTTTCGGAAACTTTTCGCTCATTAGCTTACTTGCTAAGCTCATTCTAATTAATAGTTGCTCAGCGTCTTTTTGTTCATTAAACAGTGCAAAGCCATGTTTAGTAAATAAATTTAACCATGCTTTGGCGCGCTCACTTTTATCGAGTTTTTGCGCACTTGGCTGGCTAGTAAGCGTAATAGCGCCAAGTTTCACTTCGTCTTGATGGATAAAGCGTGCGGTTTTTTCATCAAACTCACAGCGAGTTTGCATGCTAAATAAATGCGGCAAATAAGCTTGCAGCTCAAATGGGCTAAGTGATGTGGCACTAAAAATACGCCCGCCTTTGTGCCCGCCCATAGTGGCAATTGCAAGGTAGTCGTCGTTATGCCAGTAATCGCGGTTTAGCTCAGCGCCTGCACCATTGGCAAGTAAGTATCCACTGCCACGCTTTTTCGCGATTCGATCGGGGTAAGCAAGCGCCACCAGCAAGCTTAAGTGCCCGGTATTTAAATCGCCATTTGACTCTTTTACTTTTAAGCGAGTTTGCCAATATTTTAATTGCTGCTTGAATACCGGATGTGGCCGTTGTTGTTGGCTATGCAGCGCTAAGCTTAGCTCATTAGCAGTATTAACTCGGCTTTCAAGTAATGCCACCAAATAAATAGCGAGTCGATAAATACCGGGGAGTGCTTGCTCTAATGCCTGCGCTTTTAATAGCATATGCGCCAAACGAATATCAGCGCCAAAGCCTAACATTTTACTGCCAAGCGGTGTGAGCTTGCCTTTGCTGTCTATGGCTTCAAGCATGCTAAGTAAGTTACTTGCCTGTATGCCTTGCTGCTCAGTAGGCTTATCAAGCAAGGTTAGCTCCTCAATGCTTGCCCCCCACTGCTTAGCTTCTAGCATTAGTTGGCTTATGTCTGATGTGAGTATTTCGGGATTGTCGTGACTATTACGGCGCTCAAAAGTTTGCTTAGAGCCAAGCCTATAAACCACACCTGGCTCTATTCGCCCTGCACGCCCTGCACGCTGCACTGCCGATGAGCGCGATATGCTTTGTGTTGTGAGTTCAGTAACACCGGTTTTTAAATTAAAGGTCGCGGCGCGGCGTTTACCGCTATCAATCACAATCCTTATGCCTTCAATGGTTAAGCTAGTTTCGGCCACATTGGTAGTAAGTACCACCTTGCGCATCCCTTCAGGCGCAGGAGCAATAGCTGCTTGCTGGTTGGCTTTATCTTGCTCGCCAAATAGCGTTGCCACTATACAATTGTTTGGTAAGTCAGTGAGTGCTTGTTGTACCCTGAGTATTTCGTGCTGCCCTGGTAAAAACACCAACGCGCTGCCTGTTTGCTCACTCAGTGCTTGTTTTATTATAGTGGGGATTACATCAAGCCAGCGGCTTTCATCTTTTATGGGTATATATACTTCATCTATTGGATAGCTGCGCCCATTTGATTGAATTACAGGGCAAGCAAAAAACTCAGTGTAGCGCTGGGTATCAAGGGTTGCCGACATCAACATTATGGTTAAATCTTCGCGCAGCGCACTTTGGGTCTCTAACGCAAATGCCAATGAAGTATCGGCTGCAATAGAGCGCTCATGAAACTCATCAAATATCAGTAAATCAACATCGCTAAGCTCAGGATCGTTTTGCAGCATACGAGTAAGCATGCCTTCGGTAACTATTTCAAGGCGCGTATTAACACTTACTTTGCTCTCACCTCTTATACGCAGACCAACACTTTGGCCAACACTCTCGTTTTGACACTTTGCTAAGTAACTAGCAATATTACGCGCAGCTAAACGACGCGGCTCTAGCATTACAATACGTTTAAAGTGCCCATCACGCATAAGTTGCAGCGGCAACCAAGTAGACTTACCTGCACCCGGCGGCGCTTGCAGTAGCGTAATTGGGTTGCTTTGTAATGTTATTACGAGTTGTTGATATATGTTTTGAACCGGCAGCACAGCTATTTACCCTAAATTGCTTTACCGGCATTGTAACAAAAAATGCAGAGGATATAGACTTTGTAATTATAGCTATTTATATAACTGGCGAATATGCGCTTGGCTAATCATTTCGTCTAAGTTCTTTTCTTCTTGTTTATTGATATAAGCTTGCTTAGTCGCTATTCGGTTACTTACAAGACCTTCAATCCCTTTAGTAAAGCTCATTTGCTTTAAGCAGGCTTGCTGTTGGCGCATTTCGTCTTGTTGCGAGTCTTTAAAGCGCTCTATTTGCTGGGTAGAAAGCCCACTTAAAATACTTTTCATACCCGATAAGTTTTGTAAACCTAAAGCCGATTTCATCTGAGCACTTTTGTCCATACTATTAATATGTACTTGTAACTGAGCTAGACGCTGCTGTTCTTCTAAACTTTTTAGCTGTAATTGTGATTGTTTAGCTAACATTATATCTAGTTTATCTTTTTGAATTGTTAAAAATTTATTTAGCATTGAGTTTATTCATTATTTCATTAAGTTGATTTGCGGATTGCGCAAAATCAAATTTATCATTTAGCCCTTGGCATAAAAAAGCTTCAATTTCAGGATAAAGAGCAACAGCGTTATCCAGCTCAGAATCTTTTCCGACTTGATACGCACCTAAAGGAATAAGCTCATGGACTTGCATGTACCGGCTATACAATTTTTTTAACTTATAACATTGTTCTAACTGCTCAGAAGAAACTATATTTGGCATTACTCGGCTTATTGATGCCCCAATATTAATAGCTGGGTAATGACCTTTTTCAGCTAAAGCTCTATCTAGTACTATATGTCCATCAAGTATAGCTCGGGCATTATCGGCTATAGGATCTTGCTGATCGTCACCCTCTGCAAGTACCGTATATATAGCAGTAAGTGAGCCTTTACTTTTTTCACTATTTCCAGAGCTTTCAACAAGCTGTGTTAACTTACTAAATACTGACGGCGGATAACCTTTAGACGCAGGCAGTTCACCTACAGATAATCCTATTTCACGCTGTGCTTGCGCGTATCTTGTTAATGAATCCATTAACAGTAAAACATTTAGGTTTTGATCTCTAAAATAAGCCGCCAACTTATGGCTTAATTCAGCCGCCTTAACCCGTAATAGTGGTGAGTCATCTGCTGGAGATGCAATAACAATCGCTTTTTTTAAACCTTCGGGACCAAGGCTTTGCTCTATAAATTCTTTAACTTCCCAGCCACGTTCACCCACTAAACTAACAATAACTACATCCGCAGATGTATAACGAGTCATCATGCCTAACAGCTTACTTTTACCTACACCAGAGCCAGCAAAAAGCCCTAAGCGCTGGCCCATTCCAACACTAAATAAGCTATTTATTGCTCTTATACCTACATCTAATGGCTGTGTAACCCCTTTTCGCTGCAAAGGAGTCATTGAGTAATCTTTTGCTAATGATGACAAGTTACTACTTTCATCTTTTTCTAATGCACCTAAGTTATCAATTGGCTGCATTTGGGCATCAAGTACACGTCCAAGTAACTTTTCAGAAATTGAAACATTCGAGGTTTTTAATACAGGCCTTACTCGCCCTCCAGAGCATAAGTTTTGCACCTTTTTAAGCGGCATTAAATAGGCTTCAGATTGATTAAAACCAATTACTTCAACGTCATACCAAACACCATCAACACTCTCAACTTGATATTTTCCGCCTATTGCAAACTGCCCACCTGTTGCTGTTAGTGTTAAACCATTAACGCGTGTTAGCCTGCCATAACTTTGAATTAAAGGCGGACGATTTAATGTAGCGTATGCTTGCTCTAAACGTATATGAAGATCATTGTTCATGAGTGTCTTTAAGTATCACCGGTGTTATTTCATCAAGAAGACTTTGCAAGCGCTGAGAAAACGAAAAGCTATGTGTTTGGCGCTCTGCTACTAACTCAATATCACCAGAAGCTAACTTGTCATCAAAAGACACCGCAATAGAAAAACTTTTTAAACTCTCAGCGTTAAGCCATTCTTTATCTAAAGATGAAAAAATAATTTTAGTTATTAAGTCTCGATCAGCAAGTAACTTAATTGCCTTTTCAACCAACTCTAAGCGTATTTCCGGCTTGGTTTGAAGCTCAGTATCAATAACAAATTCAGCTAATCGCGTTATGATTAAAGTAATATCTGTTTTCAAACTGGCCGAAAGCTGTGACAACTCACTGTTTGCTTTGTCTAAAATAATATTAAAGTTATCTATAAACTGTTTCTTTTCAAGCTCTAAACGCTCTTGAAGCAACGCATCAACACGCGCTTCAATTTGCTGCTCTAGCGCTGCTTGTTTTTCAAGCCGCCCTTGCTCTAAACCATTTTCAAATCCACTTTGCCAACCTACTCTTTGCGCAGCATCTAGACGTTCTTGAAGGCTTTGATGCTGCTCAACTTTATTTAAGGTTGGGAAACGAAACGCTTGGCTCATATTTATCCCGCTGTTTCTTCTTCGTATAAGCGATAGTCAATTTCGCCTCGTTTAGACATGTCTCTAACTATTGACATAATTTCTTTTCGAGCCGCTCTGACCTTGCTAATCGGTTGTGAACTTAAGCCGTCAATCTGCTGTTGATAAACCTGTGCTAACCTTTTCGGTAAAGCACCTAAAATACGCCCTAAAAGCTCACTATCTGCACCTTTTAATGACATAGTCCATAACTCATCTGGTATATCATTAAGTAACTGTGTTAGCGTTTCATCTGTTTGTTTAGATAAGCCATCAAAGTCATACATTTTTTCTTGTATTTCAGCAGCAACATTACTGTTTTGTTTTTTCATCATTTCGATTATTTGGCTCTTATTACCATTATATCGATTGATTATTTCTACAGCTTTATCCACGCCATTAACTTGAGCGCCCACTTGACGACCCACAAACTCTATACATGCTTCTAGCGTTAAACGAACATCATCAATAACATGCTCACTCACTTCTCTTAAGCTTGCTATTCTATAAAGTAAATCGTCATGCTTAGATTCAGGAAATAACGCTATAATTGCTGAAGCTTGTTCTGGTGGTAAAAACGCTAAAAATAAAGCCTGCATTTGTACATGCTCTTGCTCTAAAAAACGTACGATAAGCTCAGGCGGGATCCACTCTAAGCGTCGCAAATCATCATTCATCGCTCCACCATAAATATCGTCAAGCATTGTTTTAGCTAGCTTACGACCAACGGCTTTATCTAATGCTTTTTCAAGATAAACGCGAGATGCTCCATTTACACCGCTTTCATTTCTATAGCAGTCAAAAAATTCACTTAGCGTAGAGGCAACATCTTTTTGAGTAACGTTAGATATTTTGGCCATTCTTTGTGAAATTGCTTGGACTTCGCGGCGGCCTAATTTACGAATAACGCTCGCAGCATTTTCCTCACCCATGCTTAACAATAAAATGGCAGCTCTATCTAATGCTGGTAATTGTGTTGCCATATCAGCCCTTTCTTGATTCAATTTCAACCCCTTGCTCTACCCAATACTTTATAACCGACGTAACTCGCTCAGTTTCTCTGCTTGCTAGTAGTTGCATATGCGCAATTTGCTCTTCAAAGTCATTGCCTATCTGAGGAAGAGCTATGGCTGCGTGTTTCGAATTACCTTCCCTAGAGGTTAAGTCATCTACTTTAGAGTCTGAGCTAATAGCCTCATCTAAAGGAGTACTTTGCCTTTCTTTGACATCTTTATTAGCGCTAGAAGCCTCTGATGTTTGTGCTAGAGCTGGGGCTTGTGAATTATTTTTACCTCTGATTAAGTGATTAACCAAAGGGCGAACACCAAATAAAATAAGTAATAAACTAATTAAAGTACCAAATATATAACGAGCATATTCTTTAAGCTCTGGCATTTGCCACCACTCTAAACCTTCACCCGGTGCTAACAGTTTTTCTTGTACAAAAGTGAAGCTTGTTATATTAAATTGATCGCCTCGTGCATCACTGTAGCCAGTCGCTTTTTTTATCATTTCACCTAATGAGGCTAACCCTTCATCAGACCACCCCTCAGCTGCAGCAGAAGCGCCATCATTAACTAAAACAGATAAACTCATCGACTTAATACGCCCTACTTCAAACTGCGTATGTGTAACAGAACGTCCATTTTCAAACTGTCTATTGCTTTCACTTCTCTCAGAAGTTCTTTCGTTGTTTTCATCTTCGCCTTGCTGATCAGGTACTGGTGGTTCATTCGCTAATGAACCTGGAATGCCTGCAGCAAATTGATCTAATGTACTATCAGACTTTATAAACTCTTGTTTAAGTACATTTTGTGGGTCAACCTGCTCTCTTGTTTCTTCAACAACACTAAAATCAACGTCTGTAGAAACCTGGATCCTAAAGTTACCTTCACCTAATATTGGCAATAACATTATTGATGCTCTTTGCTCAACATTACGCTCAATCTTCTCAACAAAAGCGAGCTTTTTATCTGTTTCTTTACCCACTGGGGTATTATCAAATAAGTCACCACTTAGCAGTTTTCCTCGCTGATCAACAACTGACACTGATCTTGCATCTAACCCAGGAACACTGCCAATAGTTAGTGCAATAATAGCCTCTACTTGCTCAGGTTTTAGATCATGCCCTGGGGCTAAATCAACCATCACCGATGCAGCCGTTTTTTGTTCTGTACGACCAACAAACAAGCTTCTTTTAGGTACTGCTAAATGCACGCGAGCATTTCTAACACCCTGCATATTAATAATAGTGCGAGCTAACTCGCCCTCTAATGCATGCTGGTATTGCATTGACTCAATGAACTGACTTGTTCCCATAGAAACTTTGTCACTCATGCCTTCCATACCTTGCGGCATAGAGGCTTTAATACCTCGAGCTGCTAAGGTAATCCTAGCATCGGCAAGTTTCTCTTGAGGCACTAAAATATTACCGCTGTCGGTATCAATGCGAAATGTAATTTTTTCTTTATCTAAAATTTCAAGAATATTGGCTTTATCATAACTTTCTTGGTTCCCATAAAGCGGAACGTAGTTTTTAGCAGAAGTCCACAAAATCAATACAATTGTAGCCGCCACCAGTGTTGCCAATAAAGCGATCGTGGCAATACTTCTATCATCTGTTCCACTAAAATTTAACTTATTAGAAAAATTAACAACTTTTTCTTTTAATTTGAGGTCGCTATTAGCAGATCCAGATTCTGGTATTTTGGTTAATTCTCCTTTCATAATAAGCCTCTACAGTGACATCCGCATTACATCATCAATGCCATTGAGCACCTTATTACGCATTTCCATTAACATAGAAAAGCTTAAACTTGCTTTTTGACTTGCAA
Organism: Pseudoalteromonas sp. JB197; assembly: GCF_002332205.1. Taxonomy (NCBI): domain Bacteria; kingdom Pseudomonadati; phylum Pseudomonadota; class Gammaproteobacteria; order Alteromonadales; family Pseudoalteromonadaceae; genus Pseudoalteromonas; species Pseudoalteromonas sp. JB197. The sequence goes on along the minus strand of NZ_NRGZ01000001.1, from coordinate 546,636 downwards.
CCATAGCACCAACAACATCATCACTTTCTCCGGCATCAACCGCTTTCATCATATCCCCAGCTATATTTTGCTGCGCGTTAATAGAACGAATAACGTGTTTAAAATCGCCACTTATATTAGCTCCGCCATTGCTAACAATCGCAGGCTCAATATTATCTGAGGCTGCCATTTTTTGCATTTCTACCATTTTACCAAACATTGTTTGTTGGCTTTCAATCGGTGACATTCTAACTTCCTTTAAGTTATATTATTGCATCAATATCAATGCCGTATTCGCGCATAGCGGCAATTTTGTATCTTAATGCTCGGGTACTAACGCCAAGCGCCTCTGCGGTGCGAGTTCGGTGTCCATTAAAGCGACTCAATAAACTGTAAATATAATCAAACTCAGCTTGTTTTTTATTATTCTTTAATTGAGACGAACAAAAAGCAGCTGCAGCTAATGAGCACTGTGGTAAATTTAAATCTTCTGCTTGTATTTCTGCGCCCCTAGCCATTACTAACGCTCTTTGAATAACGTTCTCTACTTCTCGTACGTTACCTGGCCAGTTGTAGCAAAGCATCAAGTCTTTTGCTTGTTTACTAATATGATAATCAGACGAGCCATACTTTTTTATAAAGTAGGAAGCTAATGGCATAATGTCATCAACTCTGTCACGAAGTGGTGGCCAGTTTAGTGGTAAAACATCAAGTCGATAAAATAAATCTTCACGAAATGTTCCCTTTTCAACTTCTTCTCTTAATATTTTATTCGATGCGGCAATCACTCTCACATCAAGCTTAATTTTTTGATGACTCCCTAACCTTTCTACCTCTCGCTCTTGCAAAACACGCAATAGCTTAGCTTGCAGATCTAATGGCAGTTCTGTAATTTCATCTAATAAAATAGTCCCACCGTTTGCTAATTCAAACTTGCCCGGCTGAGAGTTAATAGCGCCAGTAAAAGCGCCTTTATTAAAACCAAATAACATAGCCTCTAGCATATTTTCTGGAATAGCAGCGCAATTAACAGCAACAAATGACTCATCATTTCTCTTTGATGCTTTATGAATAAAGTGAGCTAACTTCTCTTTACCTGTTCCAGACTCTCCCGTTATTAAAATTCCAGCAGAAGTTTGTGCTGCGCGATTAGCTAAACGAAGCACTTGCTGAGACTTAGTCGATACAGCGATTAAATCTTTAACCCCATGCTTCATTGAGTCTGTATTTCGGATTGTATTTTTAAGCTGCTCTGCAAAAAAAGGCTTTAATAAATAATCTACCGCCCCACCTGCATTTATAGTCTTTGAAGCAATTTCACTTTGTGATGAGTCAACTAAAGTAACCACCTGCGTAATAGGATTTGTTTTAATAAGCAGTTTAACTAACTCAACCTGCTCGATATGCTTAATATCAGCATCAACAAAAATAAGCTCAGGCTTTGTATCTATACAATAGCTAACCGCATCTGCAATTGAACCTGCGTACAAAAACTTAAAATTTTCCGACGAAACAGCCTGTTTGTACTCAATACTTGGCTGATGTTCGCTGACCCATAAAAGGTACCTTAAACTCATTTTATCCTCTGTTTACTAATTTGAATGTCGAAACAATCGGATCAACACGCGACGATTCGAAGCCTGCTTTAACTTTGTATTTTCGACCAGAGGATAACGTTGACCGTGAGCTCTGACTTCTAACATATTACTTGGTAAGCCAAATTCTATTAGTCTGGAAGCAACATCATCTGCTCTTTCTTTAGAAAGCAAACGATTAGCTAAAGGAGAACCTACATTATCAGTATGTCCATCAATCATGACCTTTTTGACACTTGTATCTAAAGAAACATAACGAACTAAGTCTTTCAAAAACATTAAGTCTTTAGTGTTCTCAACCGTTCTACTCCCAGTATCAAAGAAAATCTCATTATCTCTAGCTTGTGACCACGTTAATGGGGATAAATTATCTAGGCATTGCTGATAGCTATTAACAACTTCATTACTGTAAGTATTAGTAAACGTAAGGCGAAGCTGTTCGTCACCAAAACCAATTATTGTATCAAGCCACCCACCTTGTTTTATGACTCTTAATAATGATGAAGGGTCAGTATCAAAGCTAATAATTGAATTTGCCATGTCTGCAGAAAAAAAGTTTATTTGAGGGAGTAAAATATCTTTAGATTGCCAATCGGCCTTTCTTGAAATTATCTGTATATCGGTAATTTCTCTATCGGGGAGTAGCCATGTAAAAACCAGTTGTTCTGGTTTTGAAGGGAGCTTAATTAGCTCTAACTTTGCATAATTATCAAAACTTTGATTTAAGCTGCAGTAAAAAGAATTGCTTTCATTAATCCACTCACCGCTTTCGTAGCTTTGTATTAATTTTTGTTCGGTACCACCATTTGCTTTGCCTGAAATGATCACTATTACAGTAAAAACAATTAAATTTTTAATAATTAAAAACATCTTCTCCATAAGTATTCCGTTTACAGCTTAATCAAACAATTAAGTCTTTTTAATATAAGTAGCGAAATACATACCAATACAATCATAGTATTAAACGATATCACTAAGCTAATGTAACCCCACGATCTTAGCCAAATAAAAGCCTTAGACTGGAAGCTTTGCGTCCTATACTTTCATATAGTTTGCCATTTAATTTATTAGTACGCTTATTCGTAACCAAAAATAGTAACTATGTACCATACTGTAAGACAGAATATAGTTATTTATAACCAAATGCAAATACCCTAGTTAAGAATTCACTTTATATTCATCTTTAACTAGGATCGAATTTATCCTAATGAACCGAGTATATCAACTCTAACATAATCAGGAACTTCATTATAAGAAAGAACAACTAAGCTTCCTTTTGTAAACGTTCGTGCGTAACGCGCTAATAACGGCCTTAGTTGTGGAATAACAATCAGCGTTGGGGTAACCCCTCTTGATTTCATGTCATCTACAATCAAGGGCATAGTTCTTTGAAATTGCCCTAACAAGTTTGGATCAACTGGAAAACTATCAAGTGAAACCTTGCCCGCCTGCATGGCTTGATCAAGTGAGCTTTGCATTGTACTTTCAAGCTTTTCGTCCAGGCTATACGCAGCAAGTTCCTCTCTATTACCCATAACTTGTTTAGCTAACACTTTTTGTAAAGCGCACCGCACATCAGACACCAACAATATTGGATCTTTTGTAACCTCAACGCTATCAATTAAAGTACCGGCAATCGTTACTATATCTTTAATGCTAATATGCTCTCTTAAAAGCAAGCGTATTACTTTTAACTGTAAGTTTGTGGGAAGTGCTTTTTCAAATGTTTCAGCTAAGCTAGGTGAAATATCCTTTAATCGTTCATTTAATCTTTGAATATCTTCATAACTAAATAGCTCATCTAAGTGCTCTTTAATTATTTTCCCTGTATGTGTAGCGATAATAGTAGCTAAGTCGACAACAGAATATCCCATGTTTAACGCTTTCGCTTTATCGTCATCTTTAATCCAAACCGCTTCTAATCCATATGCTGGATCTGTCGTTATTTCTCCATCAAGAGTGCCGTACACATCTCCGGTATTTAACGCTAAAAGTTCTCTAGCATTTACGTGGCCATTAGCAATGGGAACTGCTGAGAGGTTTACCTTGTACTCTTGCGGGTTTAATTTTAAGTTATCTTTTATTCTTATTTCTGGTAATAAAAAACCAAGTTGTTCTGAAAGATTTTTACGAACACCACGCAATGTTTTAACAAGCTCCTCGCCTTTTTCCTTATCTGCTAAATAAACCAGACGAAAACCAAGATCTACAGATAATTTATCAACATGAGAAATATCACGCCATTCTAAATTAGCTTGTTGCTCACTTAAAATAGTATCTGTAATGCTTTCGGCTTCAAGAAGATCAGAGGTTGGAAGCGACTTTTGTAATCGCCAAGCGACATAAAATAAAGGAAGTGCAAACCCTAAAAATGCCACTGTAGGCATTCCAGGAACCATCCCTAATGTAGCCATAATCAAACCAGCGGTTAAAATAACTCTAGGTGAAGCTAGTAACTGCTTACCTACAGTTTCACTCATATCACCTTCGTCATTCATTCTTGTTACAATAATTGCAGCAGCAACAGCAAGTAACAATGAAGGTATTTGAGCGACTAAACCATCACCTATAGTTAACAAGGCAAAGCGTTGAAATGCTTCAGCTAGGCTTAATCCATGCTGGAATGCCCCTATTGAAACACCCCCAAGTAAGTTAATTACAAGAATAATTAAACCGGCAACAGCATCACCACGAACAAATTTTGAAGCCCCATCCATAGAGCCATAAAAGTCGGCCTCTTGTGATATGGTCGCACGCCTTTCTTTTGCTTGCTCTGGGCCTATTAAACCCGCGTTTAAATCTGCATCTATTGCCATTTGTTTACCTGGCATTGCATCAAGCGTAAAGCGGGCTGCTACTTCTGAAATACGTTCGCCGCCCTTAGTGATCACCACAAAGTTAATCACCATTAAGATAATAAATACAACAATACCAACGACGTAGTTGCCACCAATAACCACTTCACCAAAAGCTTGAATAACACGCCCTGCTACATCAGATCCCTCATGTCCATGCAGTAATACAATACGGGTTGAAGCTATATTAAGCGTCAACCTCATTAGCGTGGCAACAAGTAAAATAGTAGGAAAAACAGAAAAGTCTAATGGCTTTTTTGTTGAAGCGGCCACCAACAACACAATGACAGCAAGCACAATGTTAAAAGTAAATAATGCGTCCAATAACCAACTCGGCAATGGTAAAATAACCATCGCAAGCACAGCTAAAAGTAAAACAGGTATGGCTGTATAAGGCCGAGTAAAACTACGCCAGTTCAAATTATAACTCCAACATCTAAGATTTTTGTAAGTTTTTAGGGATTTTCAATTTTGGTAAAGGTGCGGGAGGTTGCCCACGCCCTTGTTTATAGGCTTTTAGCTGCATAACATAAGTTAAAACATAGGCAACTGCCGCATATAAACCATTAGGCACTTCTTGATCTATTCTAGTCGAGAAGTATATAGCTCGTGCCAATGCTGGTAGCTCTATAACTTCCTTATTATGCATTTTAGCAACTTCTCTAATTCTAAGCGCCATTTCATCCACACCTTTAGCTACAACATAAGGTGCTTTTGCAGCCTCCTCACTATATTTTATTGCAACAGCATAATGAGTTGGATTGGTAACAATCACATCGGCTGTAGGAACCCGCTCTTCAATTTTACGATTTGCTTGCTGGTACTGAATTTGCCTTATTTTATTTTTAATTTCGGGACTACCATCTGAAGACTTTCTCTCTTCTTTTACTTCTTGGTGGGTCATTTTAATTTTTTTAGCTATTTGATGTTGCTGAAAAGGAACATCAATAACGGCAATAAACAATAATAACGTTACCGTTATCATCAATGATAAAAACAACAGCTCAATACCCTGCCCTATAGCCACTTTAATATCTAAGTTCTGCAAAAACATTAACTGCATCCATAACTTAGTTAAAAATGTATATAAACATATAGCAAGTAAGGAAATTTTAAGAATCGATTTAAGTAGTTCAACCAAAGATTGCATACCAAACATTTTCCCAAGCCCTTTAATGGGGTCGAGCTTACTAAATTTAGGAGCAACTAATTTACTTGAAAAAACAAATCCGCCCGGTAAACAACCAGTGATCCACATTGCTATAAACGATAAAACCAAAAAGGGTGTTAGGGTCGACAGCATATCTAGCACAGCTTGCCCTAAAGCAAGGGGCATCATTTTTGTATTATTTATAATATTATGATCAAGCTGCATGCTCGTGTTCATTAAATTTACAAATAGCGTATAAAATAAATTTGCAAACCAAAGTAAACCAGACACACTAACCATTAATAAAATAGCGGTATTTAACTCTTTAGAACGTGCAACTTGCCCATCTTCTTTGGCTTTTTTTAATCGTTTTTCTGTGGGTTCTTGTGTTTTTTCTTGAGAACTATTTTCTGACATAACTTATCTCATTGCTGCGCTAAAGGTAGAAAGAACATAATAAGTGAGTGATGAAAAAGAACTACCTGTATATTCTAAAGTCATAAAAACACAAAAAAATCCCATAAGAAGAGACATAGGAAACCCTAACACAAAAATATTAAGTGAAGGAGCAGCCCTACTCGCCACACCAAATGTAAGGTTAACCAACAACATGGCAATAATACCAGGCATAGAAAGTAATAATGCTGAGGAAAACATCCACGCAAATAACATTACAATAGAGTGAATATCAAATTCGTAAATACTCCTACCAATAGGAAATACTTCAAAGCTATCAACCATCACAGTTAGTGTAATTAAGTGACCATCTGCTGCAAAGAATAATAAAGCACACATAATCCAAAATAATTGCCCTAACAAAGCAACTTGGTTGCCACTACCAGGGTCCATAACAAGCGCCATAGATAAGCCCATTTGCATTGACAAAATCAAGCCAATCATTGCCATAACTTCAAAAAGTATACGCAGTGATAGACCCATCATTACACCAAATACAATTTGTTCTACCGTTAATATAACCGCATCTAAAGAAAAAATATCAATTGCAGGGGCAAGTGGTAATTGAGGAGCCACTAAAAAAGCCAACATCATAGCAAGCATAATTCGTGATCTGGGTGTTACAGCAGGGTTATCAAAAACAGGCATTGACCACAACAAAGCTGAAAACCGAACGAATGGCCACCACATGGTCCCCATCCAGCTAACCAACTCACCTGACGTTAGCGAAAGCAAAGAGCTCAACCAAATACTCCTGGCAGCATATATTTGAGCTTTTCAAACCAATCAATCATCACTTGCAACATCCAATGCCCAGCAAAAACGATCATTAACAAAGTTAATATCATACGAGGTAAAAATGTTAAAGTTTGCTCTTGTATAGACGTTGCACCTTGAATAATTGCCACAATAATACCTAAAATCAAACCAGGCACAATTAACACTAATATCAATTTTATTATTGTATAAACGGCGCTAGAAATAAGCTCAACAGACATTTCTGGCGTCATGGCGACATTCCAAATGTCGCAGCTAAAGTACCAGCGATCATCGACCAACCATCCGCTAAAACAAACACCATCAATTTAAAAGGTAAACTTATTATTAATGGAGAAAGCATCATCATACCCATAGACATTAAGACACTAGCTACAACTAAGTCTATAATTAAAAAAGGTATAAACAACATAAATCCTATTTGAAACGCGGTAGTCAATTCGCTTAAAACAAATGCGGGCATCAAAACCTCAAAAGGAATTTCTTCGGCCGTTAGTGTCGTTGGCTCATTGGCTATTAATAAAACCTGTCTTAATTCACTTTCTCGTGTTTGCCTAAGCATAAAATTACGTAAAGGTTTTTCTGCTGTTAGTAACGCCTCTTCTAAGCCAATAGTTTGGGCTTGAAATGGTTTATACGCATTTTGATACATGTCTTGCCAAACAGGTCTCATAATAAGCATAGTTAGCATTAATGAAATACCAATTAAGATTTTATTAGGCGGACTTTGTTGTAAGCCCATTGCTTGTCTTAAAATTGCTAAAACAATAATAATTCGTGTAAAAGAAGTCAGAACCATCAATAAAGCTGGAATTAAGCTTAAAACAGTCATTAGCAATAATATTTGCAACTTGACGTTGTAATCTTGCCCTTCCCCAGTATCTTTTAAAGAAAATAGCGTAAATTCTTCAGCACTTAACCAACCAGGTACTAAAAGTAATATTAAGATTAAAGCCGTTTTGAGAATTACGCTTTTACTCATTTGATTATTCTTCCTCTTGCCCTAAAGCTTTATTAGTAATGAACTTTAGTCCGTATTGACCTTCAGTCATCACTACTTCTGCTTTAGCAAAGAAAACGCCATTTACTTTAACGTCTAGCGCCTCTCCCGCAGCTTTATCTAACCTTAATACATCACCGTCCTTTGCTTGGCTTAACTCACCTAATGTAATTTCAGTGCTTGCAACTTCGAGGGTAACTTGCAAAGGAACATCACGAAAAAAAGACATGTTTTCAGCGTTATCTTCGGTAATTGACTTTACATCAAACTCATCAATACCGTCTAAATCTAAACCAGCCAAAGCGTTATCAAGATTATCATTCATAATTTATGTTGCTCTTTTCTTTATTTGTTAATTCGGTTATTTGAAATGCCAAACCAGTATCTTGCTCTACTACTTGGCCTTTAAATATATTCTTTTTACCAAGTTTAAATAAGGCAGGGTCATTTAGCTCAATTGGTAAAATATCACCTTTCATGCATTTTTTTAGCTGATTAAGAGTTACTTTTTTAGTTGCCATTTCAATTTTACCGCGCACAGCAAACTCACGCCACAGCTCCATAGAAACGTTGTCAGCAATAGTATTTTGCGCGGGCTCTATAAGGGCTTTTTCACTAAAAAATGAAATAGGTACCCAAAGAAACCAACTTATTACTTCACTATCTAAAATAAGGCGCACTTTAAATGCTAGGTATTTCAGGGGATCAGGGAGTTCTTCATATTTTTGAACCTCGCCCAACAATGTCGAGCGTTCTTTAAATAACAGATTCTGTATTCCTTGAATCTGCCTTTGTAGTAAACGACTACATATTCTCGCCTCAGTTGAACTTAACTCTGCAGGTAACTCAACTTCATCTAAAGAACTACCTAAACTGTTAAACTGTCCACCCAAACACAAATCAGCCGTTCTATGTGCGCTTTTATAGTCAAGCGCTAAGTAAGCCGAGTCTTCTTCAGGCAAAAACACTGGGCATTCAATAAAAATTCGTGCCGATTCTTTAAACCAACTTTTTATTACTAAGTGATTGCATTGCGATATTTCAATACCAAATCGAGTATCATTAAAAAGCTGTGCTAACTCCAACTCTAATACTTTGCGCATATTAACATTTATCGCATCAGCTTTTTGTATTGCGCCATCAAAAACTCTTTGCTCTAATGTAAGAGGAAAAGCAGTACAATCTGTAGCATCTTTTGCTTTGATTAACTTTGCTTTAGATTTCAAATTTTTACGCATATAAACACTTTTCCTGACTCATTTTTTTCATTTAATTCCGCTACTTTTTATATTGAGCTTGTTGCTGTAAGTACGACACTATTTTACTTTTTTTACGCTCATTTTTAGTGACCCACTCAACACCTAAAAACATCAGTTTTTCATTAACGCTACGTCTATACATAACCTTACCAACCAAGCGATTATGTTTATCGAATACAACAATAATCTTGTCAGGAATTGCTCTTTCAGCAGGAACTAACAACCCAACTCCACCTACACTTATATCTTTGGCAACCGCATGACAAATCGAAAAATCAATAAAAAAATTACGTAACAGCTCTACGGCAATTCCACCGCGCTGTACAGATTCAGGTTCATAATTATCTTTTTGATTTAAGTTCCATCTTTTATAATTTCGTTTTGTTTCAAATTGATTACTCATAACCACCTTCTAGGCGTAATACAGGCTTATTTGCTGTCGCAGCTCTTGCTGACGTATTTACAGGACTATTTACATTATCATTATTAAATAGCGCATTTAGTTTTTGTTCTGCATCTTCAGTAAGTATCAAAAGTTCAACGCGTCTATTTTCATTAGCGGCTGTATTAGCTACATTAATAGGCCTATTTGAAGAAAAAGCATTCACTTGTAATACACTCGTAGCAGGCATTCCACCGGCTGCCATTACTTTTCTGGCTTCTTGCGCTCTTGCGCCTGACAAGTCCCAGTTTCTTGATTTTCCATCTTTGAAACTACTTGAATCACTGTGTCCAGATATTATAATCTTATTATTTATACCAACAAATAACCCGCCTAAGTGTAAAAACAAATCCTCAAAAAAAGGCGTCATTTGAGTATTAGAACGCTCAAACATATTATGATTTTTATCATCCCTAATAATTACTCTAAGACCCGAGGGAACTTCTTCTACTAGCAAATTATTTTTTAGTAAGTCTTCTTTAGTTAAGTCTTGAAAGCTTTTTAATAATAAACTCAGCTCAGAAGACGCTTTAAAGTCACTATCAATAGCAGAGTTTAGTTTTTCTCCCTTACCCGCTTCAGGCGCTAATTCACCTTCAGGAATTTGTAAAAACTCACTCATCCCAGGCATAGGAGCATCGGGAGGTGTATCACCCGACTCCAAATGTTTTATTACTGAAGGAGAGCCTCCTAAATCAACTGGAAAAGGAGTATTTTGTGGGTTAAAAATAGCTGGGCCACCATCAAATACCGAATGCGTTCGCATATAATGTGCTATTTCCTCTCGCTCAGACTCATTCGTAATAGCCATAATCCACATCACCATAAAAAATGCCATCATAGCTAATGTAAAGTCAGCAAATGCTACTTTCCAAGCCCCTCCATGAACCTCATTTTTAGCTTTTCTACGGCTTTTTCTTATTATTATTTCATTATTTTTTTCCATCACTAAGCCGCCTTATTATTTATCCACTCTTCCATTGTGGTGAAAGTCGGCTTAATTTCTTCATTTATTAATTTTCGACCTGAGTCAGTCGCAACAATAGGCACATGCCCTTTTGCATGTGCTACCAACATAGCTCTTACGCATTCAAGCATTGCCATTTGCTTTTTTACATACTGCTCCATAGCCGATGCCAAAGGGGCTATTAAGCAATAACATGCAAATATACCAATAAAGGTACCCACTAAAGCGGCCGCAATATGATAACCAATTTCACTTAGTGCGCCATCAAGGTGTTGCATGGTAATTATAATACCACCTACAGCTGCCAATATCCCAAAACCAGGCATAGCCTCTGCAATATTACTAAGCGCATGAGAAGGCTTTAATTTTTGCTCTTCAATTGTATAAATTTCTTGCTCTAGCATTGCATCAAAGTCATGCGATGTGATTTTCCCCATACTAAATAAGCGTAAGTTATCGCAAATAAATGTCACTAATTGAGGAAACTCATAAACCTTGGGGTAAGCAAGAAAAATAGAACTCGTTTCCGGGTTTTCAACATGTTCATCAAGCCCTTTAATTCCTTTTACACGCGCTAAATCTAATAGCGAGTATATAACTAATAAAAGATCATGATATAAATCTGAAGTGCTGCTCGCCTTGCCACTTATAAATTGATACTTTAACTGACTCAACATCTCGGTTAAAACATACTTTGAGTTACCAATTATTAATGCCCCAATACCTGCGCCAAATATTATTATAAATTCAGCGGGCTGCCATATGGTCGATAAATTACCGCCCGCAATAGCAAAACCACCCAATACTGTAGCAAGTACCACAAGTAAACCTATAACTCTTTGCATTGTTTATCCCTTAGATATTAGATTTTGTGAAGCTTTTTAGTTAGTGTTTCAAGTGCACGCTTATGTAATTGGCACACTCGTGCTTCTGTGAGTTCAAGTGTTAGTGCAATTTCTTTCATATTCATTTCATGGGTGTAATATAATTGCAAAAGAAGCTTCTCTCGGGTATTCATTTCACCCATTGCTTTTTTTAGCATCACGGCGGTGTCTGTATCATCTTGTGAACAAGGAGTTGTTAGAGATAGCTTAGGGTTATCTTCAAGTAAGCTTTCTAAACTTTCAATCGCTTCTGCTTGCTCGCTATATTGCAATTTAATGAGCTCTTCATGCTCTATATTAAGGGCAATACACAGCTCACCATCTGTCGCTTCTCGGCCATATTCTTTACTTAATGTGCGTGTCATATCGCGTAGTTTATGCGATTGCTGTCTAAGCTGTCGCGGCCGCCAATCTAAACGCCTAAACTCATCTAACATAGCACCGCGAATACGCTTAAAAGCAAATGCTGAAAACCTTTCATCAACATCACGGCCATAACGTCTTATTGATGTAAGTAGCGCAACAAGCCCTATTTGCTGAATGTCATCATTATCAACCAGCACACCAACTTGTGTACGCATATGCGCAGCGGCCCTTTTAACTAAAAAAGAATATTTATTAAGTAATGCGGTTTCTTTTTCAGGAGACAATGTCACCAATGACTCAGAGGCTATTTCCCCCCACTCCTCATTCAATAACATATTTAAAATAACCTATTGAATAAACACATTAGTAACAAGCACATCATCTAGCTTTAAAAATGTTTTACTTTTTAAAGCTAAATTAAATTGCTCTAATAACGTTTTTTGCACTGAATCTATGTCTGTAAATAGGGTTTTAACATTTGCATGGCTCATATTTGCAAATTGCTTAACCAACACATTTCGTAATAACGGCGTTATTTTTTTCACTTCTAATTTACTATCAACATTAGGCTCTAAAACCAACACAAGATCCAAAACTAAATAACGGGCATAGTTTTTATCTGAAACACTAATTATAAAGCGTTCCATTTCAAAGTACTGAGATTCGTTAACCTCCTCAGAATTAGTAGCAGACTGAGTTGCTTCATTAGTTTTCGCGTTATCTGTAAATAATTTCCCTGCAAAAAATGCGCTGCCAATTAATACTAATGCGCCAATTCCTATAATTATTTTTTTCACTCTTCTCTCGCTCTAACAAAATGTTAATTACACTAATCTATTTAACCAATCCGATGAGGTACTTTGCTTATTTTCTGTGTCTTGCGACGTGGCATCAATGATGGAGTCATTTTCAGCAATTTTTTCATCCTGTGTTTTCTGATGCTGCTCTTGCTGCTTGTCGCTTAAATTTAAATCAACCGATACACTGCCATTTTGTAACAGCGTTTGACGCAATTGCTCTAGTGTTTGAGAAATAGCCTCCCTAACCTGAGCATTACTCGTTACTAAACTTACTGAGGTTTTATCTCCATCTATATCAATAGATATTTCTATACTGCCTAAATGAGGTGGATCTAGTCTTATGTGCGCGCGCTGTAATTGCTGCCCTATTTGTAAGCTAACTTTATCGCCCAGCACATTTAGTAAACGCTGCCCCCATTCATTTTGGGTTCCTTTAAGCGTTTCTGCTCGCCATTCAAAGCTATTCATAGCTTGCTCTTGGTTTGTTGTAACGGCACTAAATAAAGGGGCTTTAGGAGTTAATAATTCACGGCTTTCAATATTAAAAACACCTTGGGGTGTATTCACTATTTGTTTTAGTTGCTCACTTTTTGTGGCATTTAAGTTTTCAGTAATGACAGTTTTATTATTAACATTAGTAGCATTAACATCAGTAGTATTAGCATTAGTAGTGTTAACTAAAGTTGGAGCCGCATTTAAACGACTTGATACTAACTCTAAAGTCCTAAAATCACCTTGCGACATTTTTAAATTATTAACGCCACTTGTATCGGTTAGTTGCCCCGCACTAGTAAAGTTAAATTTAAGATCTGCGCGTTGCAATTCAGTTAATTCAACATGAGTTAATTGATTTACTAGCGGTGTAGCCGTAGCAGCTTTAGTTACTTGTTCATTAGTTACTTGTTCATCACCTACATTTAACAATAAATCATTAGCCACTAATGCAGCTTGTGTAGGACGATTTTCGCTATCACCTTTTACTATTTCACCAAGCGTTGATAACACTTCAACCGGCATGCCTTCCTTTAGTAAAGTTAGCTTATTAACGGCTGCTTCACCCTGTTCTTTTATGGTTGAGCTTTGTGTTAATGTACTATAAAACTTTAAGCTTGGGTTAAGTAACGGATGAGTAGAATCTTGCTTTACTATCATTTCATCTGCTAAAAGAATAGCTTCAATGTCGTCATTACTAAGCTCATTTGTATTAAATGTCTCTTGTGTTAACTTTTCACTCTTAGGGTGTTCGTTTTGAAAAAGTAATGAGGGCTGATCAAATTCTTTATTATCAATAGCAGCATGCTCATTGCTGGCATTTTTTATTATTGTTTTTTTACCCGGCGCAGCCTCTGGGCTAGCCTTAGATACAGCAAGGCTTAAATCAACATTCATATGCTAGTGTCCTCCGACAACGCTTTATAAGCTTCAATGCCATCTTTATCATTTTGATGCCGCTGCATTTTTATTTTAATTTCTGACTGCTTATCGCCAATCTGCTTTATAACGTCTTTATAACGTTTTTGTAGTTGCTCTGGCTGTATGCTCATAGTGCTAAACCAAGGCATGCTTTTAGCGTAACTAAATAATAACTGAATTTGTTTATCGGCTTCTTTAACTTTATACCAATTATCTTTTTGCACAGCCTGAAACATAATTACACATAACTGCTCTAGCTTTTGCTCAGTTTGCAACTTAGATAAACTCATTTATTTAATTAAACCCATAAAAAACATAACTACCACAAGCAAAAAACAAGCCAAAATATAAAACACTGTTTTTACTAACAATAAACTATTAAACACCGCCACTACGGAAGGTAAACTTCCGCAGTGGAAGCTAAGGGAAACAACAGCTGTACTCAAAACAAAAAACCAGCTAATAATTTTTAGCTGGTTTTATTACGCGGCGTTAATAAATTAAGCGATTTGAGTGCCTAAACCTTGCCAACCTTCTTGTAAATTAGTCATTACTACACGAGTTGAATCTATAAAGCTTAAGTCATTTTTCAAACTTGCTTGCAGTAACGCTTGGCCACAATGCTCATATAGTTTTTGCATGTTTTGCGCAACTTCACCGCCTTTATCAAGATCAAGTGACGCTTCAAGGCCACCTAAAATACGCATTAGCTTTTCAATACTTTCGGCTTTTTTATCGTAGCGCTTTTGCTTAATATGCCCGCTAACTCTTTCAAGCTCATCTAAAAAACCATCAAACAACATTAAAACAAGTTTGTGTATATCGGCACTGGCTGCTTTAGCATCTACCGAGGTACTTTTATAGGCCGAAAAGCCATCGTTTAAATCCAACATAGTTAGTCTCTACCCTTAAAATTGACCCATTGTAGATTCTAATTTAGCAATCGTCTGTTGCATTTGTGTAAACTGCGATAAATAACGCTGATACACCTGCTCCATACTCACTTCATGGTCTTTTTGCTGTCTAATTACAATATCTAAGCTTGACTGCAAAGTATCTTTTTTATCGGTCATTAAGCCATAACTTTTAGTATAAGGCTCAACCCGTGTTTCTAACTTTGACAATAAACCATCCGGGCCACTAAGCATAGCGGTTAGCTTTTCAGGGTCGGATGCCATGGCTTCTTCAAGCCTTTTACTGTTTATTTTTAAATTACCACTGCGGTCAAACTCAATACCTACAGAATAAAGTGTTTTTCCTTCAAATGTACCCTGAAAATCATTACGCAGTGAGCGAGCAAGGCCAGAGGCCATACTGTCTCTTTTTAAAGAGTCGTTTCCCGTAATACTGTTTGTTAAGCTATTAAATTGATCAACAAATTTTTGAATGTTTTCTTTACTGGCATCTTGATCTTGATTAACCGATATATGAACGGGTTGATCGCCCGTCGTTTGTGCTTTAGTTAGGTTAAGCGTTACACCATCAATCACATTGTCGAGTGTATTGCTTGCTGAGGTAATAGTTAACGCTGAATTTGCGCCTAATTTAACTATAGCATCTTGTCCCAAGGTTAAATCTTGTTTCGTGTTTATAGCATTAGTAATATCGCTGCCATTAGCATCGGCTGCAGGGGTAAAGTTAACCGTAATTTGATTAGCAGCACCCGATTCTTTACTGGTTAGAGTTAAAAAAGTTTCATTACCTGAGCGCACTAACGCTGCTTTAACCCCGGTGTTGTCAACATGTGAGTTTATCGCATTTGCTACATCACTTAACGACGCATCGGCACCTAAGCTTGCAAAATCAACACTAAATGCACTGCCCGCTAAATCTATATTAAGCTCGCCATCGGTAGTTAGTGTTTTTGCCGGATCAAAGCTAAGCGCAACTTGATGCGCTTGCGCTAGTTGCTCTACAAAAATATCATACTCACCACTGGCTGCCGTGCCACTGGCGGTAATATTTAAAGCGCTCTCGTCGCTCACTTTAGCGCTATTAGCAAACAAGCTACTTTCTGTTTTTAAACTGGCTTTTAAACTATCGTAAAAGCTCGATAAGTTGCTTTTCAAACCATCAAACGCTTTTATTTGATTGCTAAACTTAGTACTTTTTGTATTTAACAACTGATCTTTTGATGCGCGTTCAATTTGCGTGTATTGACTGGCTAATTGCCCGGGGTTTATTCCTAGTGCAGCACTCATTTTAATCTCCAAGCTTTTTTATTTATAAGTAAAAATCTATATAAAATACCTTTTACTTATAAATACAATTACCTATAAATACTTTAAAAGAGAATAGCTACATTATAAATGTAGCTATTATTAACTAAATTACTAAGCTATTAAATAATTAAATCATCAATGAACGTGCTAATTAACGAAGTAGTGAACCAATCATTTGTGTAGTACTGTTAGCTGTGCTTAGTACTGAAATGCCTGAGTTCATTAACAACTGCTGCTTAGTCATGTTAGACGTTTCAGCAGCAAAATCAGCATCCATTAACGTAGAAGCCGCTGCTTGGGTATTCTCTTTCATGTTAGTTACGTTCGTCATAGTATGCTCAAGGCGATTCATTGACGCACCTAATGATGATCGAGCCGTACCGATAGTACTAATAATCGTGTCAACAAAACCAAGCTGTGCCTGTGCATCCGCAACATTCGCAATGCTGCCAGCAGTTACTACTGGTGTACCACCCGTAGTACCAGTTGCAACTCTAGTTGATGAATTAGTCATCGCACCTTCAACAGCCGTTAAGCTACCTGCAATATCAACTGTTAATGTTTCAGCCGCACTTGAACCCACTTGGAATTTAACTGCAGTAGCAAACTTACCAGCGGCGGTAACAGGAGCAGGTGCAACCGTTGCAGAGCCTAATAACTTTGTACCACCAAACGAGGTATTTTGCATAATACTCGTTAATTCTTTTGACAAAGCTGAAAACTCAGCCGTTTGCGCAGCCCACTCTTTATCGCCATTCGCGTCACTTGCACCTTGTGTTGCAAGCTCTTTCATACGAAAAGCAATATTTGTCATCTCATCAAATGCGCCCTCTGCTGTTTGCATCATCGACATTGCATTCGCGCCGTTGTACAAACCTGCTTCTTGGCCTTTTACTTGTGCATTTAAGCGTGAAGCAATTTGCAGGCCTGCTGCATCGTCTTTTGCTGAGTTAATTTTAAAACCAGAACCTAAACGCTCAAGCGCGGTAGATAAATCGTTGTTACTACGCCCTAGTTGGTTTTGAATTGACATTGATGCCATGTTTGATTGAATTGATAAAGCCATGTTTAATTTCCTTTATGATTTTAACGCTACCCACACTTTAAAAGCATAAATAGCAGTGACTAATCATTTAGAGCGACCATATTAAGAAAAAACTAAACTTTATTTTGATTTTATTTATTATATTTTAGTTTAGCCCTCATATTCATAGTGGCACTAAACCACAAACTGCCCTCAAACAACTATCAAAACAGCTAAATAACTGCATTCAATATTATTAAAGCACTATAAAAACAGCCGCACCAAAGGCGCGGCTGTTTTTATGTTTGCTCATTGGTCACTTATTAATCGTGTATTAATTACTTATTATTGCTTAAGTAACCCTTAGCTCAGCTATTAACGAAGTAATGAACCTATCATTTGTGTTGTGCTGTTAGCAGTACTTAGTACCGAAATGCCTGAGTTCATTAACAACTGCTGTTTAGTCATGTTAGACGTTTCAGCCGCAAAATCAGCATCCATTAGCGTAGAAGCGGCTGCTTGGGTGTTTTCTTTCATGTTTGTTACGTTCGTCATGGTATGCTCAAGGCGGTTCATTGATGCACCTAGTGATGAACGAGCTGTGCCAACACCAGCAATCAGCTTATCAATTTCTGCCAAATGTGCTTGCGCCTCACCTACAGATGCAAAACCACCCGTAGTTAGGCCTTGGATATCATCAATGTTTTTAGCTACACCTGTAGTGGCATCCAAAGATGCAGCGATGTTAACCGTTAGCGTTTCAGCATCACTTGAACCAACTTGAAATTTAACACCAGCGGCAGCAGCGAATTTACTTGTGGCGCCCTCTAATAGTGCTGTACCACCAAACGTCGTGTTTTTCATAATGCTATCAAGCTCTGAGGTCAAAGCAATATATTCAGCACTTTGTGCAGCCCACTCTTTATCGCCATTCGCGTCACTTGCACCTTGTGTTGCAAGCTCTTTCATGCGAAAAGCAATATTTGTCATTTCATCAAACGCGCCCTCTGCTGTTTGCATCATCGACATTGCATTCGCGCCGTTGTACAAGCCTGCTTCTTGGCCTTTTACTTGTGCATTTAAGCGTGATGCAATTTGCAGACCTGCTGCATCATCTTTTGCTGAGTTAATTTTAAAACCAGACCCTAAACGCTCAAGCGCGGTAGATAAATCGTTGTTACTACGACCTAGTTGGTTTTGAATTGACATTGATGCCATGTTTGATTGAATTGATAAAGCCATTATTTATTTCCTCTATGATTTTAACGCTATCCACACTTTAAGGCATAAACAGCAGTGACTAATCATTTAGAGCGACCACATTAAGAAAAAACTAAACTTTATTTTGGGTTTATTTATTATATTTTTAGCTTAGTCCCTATATTCACAGTGGCACTAAACCACAAACTGCTCTCAAACTGCTCTCAAAAAGTATTAAAACGATTAAATAGCGACACTCAATATTATTAAAAAGCACTGCATAAACAAAAACAGCTACACCAAAGGCGTAACTGCTTTTATGTTTATTCATTGGTCACTTATTAATCGTGTATTAATTACTTATTATTGCTTAAGTAACCCTTAGCTCAGCTATTAACGAAGTAATGAACCTATCATTTGTGTTGTGCTGTTAGCAGTACTTAGTACCGAAATGCCTGAGTTCATTAACAACTGCTGCTTAGTCATGTTAGACGTTTCAGCAGCAAAATCAGCATCCATTAACGTAGAAGCCGCTGCTTGGGTATTCTCTTTCATGTTGGTTACGTTCGTCATGGTATGCTCAAGACGATTCATTGAAGCACCTAATGATGAACGAGCTTCGCCTACTGCATCTATAAACTTATCTACTTTAGCTAATTCATCCTGCGCTGTGGCAACAGTAGTAAAAGAAGCTGCAAACTTAGTAGCGGGAGTCGCTGAGTTCAAAATATCATCAACAGCATCCAATTCATCGGCAATATCAACTTCTAATGTTTCAGCAGCACTTGAGCCAACCTGAAAGCTAACTTCGTTAGTAGCTGTAAGAACTGAGCCAAACTTACCAAGTGTTTTATCCAATAGCGCAGTACCACCGAACGAAGTATTTTTCATAATACTACCAAGTTCATCAGCTAAAGCCTTATACTCTGCACTTTGTGCAGCCCACTCTTTATCGCCATTCGCGTCACTTGCACCTTGTGTTGCAAGCTCTTTCATGCGAAAAGCAATATTTGTCATTTCATCAAACGCGCCCTCTGCTGTTTGCATCATCGACATCGCATTAGCGCCGTTGTACAAACCTGCTTCTTGGCCTTTTACTTGTGCATTCAAGCGTGATGCTATTTGCAAACCTGCTGCATCATCTTTTGCTGAGTTAATTTTAAAACCAGAACCTAAACGCTCAAGCGCGGTAGATAAATCGTTGTTACTGCGACCTAATTGGTTTTGAATTGACATTGACGCCATATTTGATTGAATTGATAAAGCCATTATTTATTTCCTCTATGATTTTAACGCTAACTACACTTAAAAGTATAAATAGCACTGACTAATCATTTAGAGCGACCACATTAAGAAAAAACTAAACTTTATTTTGATTTTTTTATTTATATAACATTTTATATAACGAATATAGTTGCGGCACAGTGAAACTGGTGGCTAGCGGTAATTTGAAGTTTTATTTAGGCTATATTTGGGCTTATGTTTGGGCTTTATTTTAGCTAAGGCATGCCATGTAACATGCGCAGATACATTAAAAAGTGAAGTAGTTAAGTTAAGCTTGGTTTAATTTAGTTTAATGAATACTGCACCATATTACGGGTAACATTAGCTTGCGCCATAATAACACTAACGCTATTAGCGCCTGCACTTAGCATTTGCTGCTTTGAATTACTGCTCAGGCTTGTTAATGCCTCAGTATTGTTGAGTGTACTGGCGGAGTCTATTTGCTGTAATTGCGCAAGTAATTGTTGTTTTTGCGCCTGTACTTTTATTAAATTAGCTTTGAGCTGGCGTTGAGCACTTTGAATTTGCTCTCGGTGCTGCGCAATTGTGGCATTTTTTTCTGCCACTTTAGCTAACTCATTTAGTGGGTTGTCTATATCGTTTAACTGCAATGAAATAGGGTTTCCTGCAGCTACACGCACACCTTGCCCGCTCATAACCCAAGGCTCAAACAAGGGGCTTGCATGTTCTTTTTGCGCGCTAAAAAGCAAACGGTTTTCTCGTGTTAGCTCAACATTAATTTGGTGCTGGGCGAATGCATCTTTAATGGCTGAATAATTATTACGCTCGTCTTGGTTTGCGGGTAAATGTAAACTGAGCGACTTACCACTGCGCCCCATTAATAATTGAATGCTTTCTTCATGTGGGCGCTTACTAACTAAATCAATATTGGCGCTAAGCTGGCGCGCTACTGGGCGATTTTCATCAGCAATCATTAGCTGTGCATCAAGCCCCGAGCCTTGTTTATTTGCTGTGGTTTGTAACCCTGTAATGTGCGAGCTAATACTACGCTGATGCATGGCCGATGGTTTACTTGTTGCCGCTTGCGTATTTAATTGCTGTGCGAGTTTTTCAAGCCCTGTATATAAGTTACGAATAGTTGCTTCGCTTTGCTCAGCCTTAGCCAATTGCTGAGCTAAATTACCACGAGCAGACCAATGCGTTAATATTTGTACCTGCTCTTGCTTAGCAACCACTTTATTTTTAACAAGCTTGCTGGCAGTGTTTTTTTGTAAGGTAACGACCTCGCTAGACTTTGCCGTAGTGGCTTGATCTAGTGATTGAACTTTTTCGCTACTTTTAACGAGCATGGTACATTCCTACTATTATTATTAAATATACGAAAACAATGATAAATTACTAATGTTTGAATAAACCTGCATTGACGCTTCATAAGCGGCCATAGATTCGTTCATTGATATAAACGCTTCGGGGTAATCTACGGCGCTTAAATCGTCGCGTAGGTTAACTGTAAAGGTAGTAATATCTAGGTTGCTATCTATAACTGAGTCAAGCGATGCCATTGTTGCACCTATTGTAGTCACTTGCCCACTAATAGTACTTAAAAAGCCCGCTAGCTTATCAATCATTGCTCTTGATTCATTACCCACACCGCCTGCTGGCGGATTATTAATAACAGCAAGATAGTCTTTCATGTCATTTAAAAAACCAGCCCCAGGGTCTAAGTCATTACCTATAATGTTATTTAGTACCCTTGAGTCATCTGAAACAGCTACATCTCTTACTATATCATCGCCGCTATAAACGTAATTACCTAACGCATCAACTTGAAATGGTTTTTCGTCAGTTTTACTGCCCGAAAAATAATATTTACCGTCGCTATCTGTGGCATTAAGCAAATCGACAATGGCCGGGAACGCAATACTCATTTCTTGACCCAGTGCTTTTATTTCGGCCTCCCCCATTGAACCATCGGCGGCTGTGGTAATTAAGCTTTGCAGTGAATATATTTGATTAACTATGCCGGTTAATTGTACTTCTTGTTGGCCTAGTGAAAAATTAACTGCATTTATGTTTGTTTTATATTGTTCTAATGAGTTAATTTCTGAGCCTAGGTTCATTAACATTACTGTTCCTAGTGGATCGTCAGACGGCTTTAATATTCTTTTATTTGTTGCAAGCTGAATTGACTTTTCATTAAAGTTTGCTGTATTTTTTTGTATATTTTGAATTGAGTTTAAATGAAACTGATGACTACTTATTCGCATAGTAATTTTCCTTTAAAACATTTGCAGTAAAGTATTAAACATTTGATCTGCGGTGCTAATTACCTTTGCATTAGCGCTATACATTTGCTGAAAGTGCATTAAGCTTGCTGCTTCTTCGTCTAAATTAACGCCACTTAAACTATCTCGTGCTGCAACTGCATTGGTGTTCAAACTTGAGGCTGTGGCAATACTTGTTTGATTTTGCTTACTGGTAATGGCTAAATCGCCAACAAGCAGGGTAAATCGGTCACCTTTACCCGCCATTGCAGAAATAATATTAGTTATATTGCTGTTATCTCCTGGGCCTGCGGTATTACTGCCTTTAAATGCCAGTTCATCTGTGCCTATATTTGGGTTTATACCAATGCTACCTAACGGATTAGTTGCATTGTATTCAAATAAAGCAATACCAGCATTATTATTTAAATCGAAGCCACTTTGTAGCGCCGTATTTATGTCGTCTGCTAAATCGGCTACTAAGTTATTTAAGCTTGCTAGTGTAGGCTGTATTACTTGTGTATCTGCACTAATTAAGCCACCAAATTGCCCACCAACATGCTCGTTTAGTTTAAACTTTTGACCTAAAAAGTTACTACTAACCGTTGTGCCATTAATTTCAATCGACGCTCCCTTTGTACCAACAACTAAAGGGGCTCCACTTAATGTACTAATATCAACTAAGCCATTACTTCTTTCGACTGTTGATACACCAATGTGCTTTGACAATTGGTTTATTAATCTTTCTCTGTTGTCTTTTAACTCTGCACTGGGCTGATTATTTGCTACCGCTTTGCCTATACTGGCATTAACATCTGCAATTTGTTTGGTTAAAGATGTTACTTCAAGTGCTACATTGCTCATTTGCGTGTTTAATTTATTGAGTTGCCCCTCTAATGCGCCATTTATTTGCCCAAAGTCTCGCATTAGCCCTTCTGCGGCTGATAAAAACTGCTGCCTGTATGCATTTGAATCTGGAGTAGTTGCTGCAGCATTTAATGCACTCGTTAAAGAAGTAATTGAGTTATTTAAATTAAGTGAGTCACTACCAACAACTTGCTCAATAAAACCAAGGTAAGTTTGTTTATTTTGAAAGTAAGATAAATCAGAATTTGTACGCCAAATATCATCGTTTAAAAAGGCATCAACAATTCGATCGACAGAAGCAACTTCTACACCGCCTAAATAAACATTAGATGTTTTAAATTGTGCTTGTTGACGAGAATAGCCATCAACCGCTGCATTAGCTACGTTTTGCCCTGCAACTGTAAGTGCTATATTTGCTGCATTAAGTCCACTCAGCGCATTGTTTAACATCGACATATTTTATAGTTACCTAATTGTAATAGCATTTAACGGCTGTATAAAAGAAGTTCCTGAGTAAATATCGTTACTCTGGGCTTGTTTAACTACTTCACCACTTCTGTGTATAGGATCAGCGACCAGTTCTGGGATTTTCTTAAATGTATTTTCAATTGGCGTGATTTTTTCATCAAACTGTCTAATTATAGCTTCAGCTAAACCAAGCTGCTGTGTAGATGCTAAATGCTGGGCTGTTTGTGCATCGTGCATATCTCGGTAGTGTGCTTGCTCTTTACTATTAAAAAAGCCGTTTTCACCCGATAAAGTTTCTGTAGCGCTATTCATGCTTTTTAGCACAAGCTGCAAAAATATAGCTTCAAATTGCTCTGCTGCTTGTTTAACGCTGTCGCTTTCACTGGTATTTTTAGTAATCTTTTCTAAATTTGTAGGGTCAATAGCCAGTGATTGTGACAATAAGTGGGTAGGCTCTATTTTCATCGTGTTATCCGTTAAATTACTAAAAGTTCGGCTTCTAATGCACCTGCATTATCTAAAGCAATTAAAATAGACATTAATTCTGCAGGTGTAGCACCAAGGGCATTTACA
This sequence comes from Pseudoalteromonas sp. JB197, assembly GCF_002332205.1. Classification (NCBI taxonomy): domain Bacteria; kingdom Pseudomonadati; phylum Pseudomonadota; class Gammaproteobacteria; order Alteromonadales; family Pseudoalteromonadaceae; genus Pseudoalteromonas; species Pseudoalteromonas sp. JB197. The sequence goes on along the minus strand of NZ_NRGZ01000001.1, from coordinate 522,830 downwards.
GCTTTAACTATTTCATCTAATGATGTGCCTTCTGGCCATAAAAGCATATTTTTTTGTTGTTGCTCTACACTAATATCACTGGCTTGAGTTTTTGCCGTTTGTCCGTTAGAAAAAGCACCCGGTTGAGATACGCTTTCTTGCTCGCTAATTGTAATGGTTAAATTACCATGATTAACTGCTGCCTTATGAACTTTTACGGTATCGTTCATAACAACCGTACCGGTGCGGCTATTAAATACAATTTTAGGGCGCACTGTTCCCTCTTCAACAACAATGTCTTGCAGCATTGACATAAAGGTATTACGGCTATTTGCATCACTTGGCGCACTCACAATTAACCGTCCCCAGTTTTCTGCAGACGCCACTTCAGGGCCAAACACTTTATTTATTGCTCGCACAACATTACGCGCAGTTTGATAATTTGGGCTTTTTAAATTTAATACAACCTCTGGTTGCATTTTAAACATATCCATAACGTTACGCTCAATAATAGCGCCGTTAGGAATAAGCCCTGATGTAGGTACGTTAACTGTTACCGATGATCCGCTTTTACCACTGGCATTAACACCGCCAACCACTAAGTTACCCTGTGCTAACGCATATACTTTTCCATCAACCCCTTTTAAAGGCGTTAACATTAAACTACCACCGTGTAAGCTTTTAGCATCTCCTAAAGAATTTACTGTTACATCTATTAGCTGTCCGGGGCTTCCCATTGGCGGCAAGGTTGCGTGCACAGCAACTGCGGCTATATTCTTTGATTTAGGTAAGCTATTTTCATCTACTGATACACCAAACTGCTTAAGCATATTACTTAATGATTGACCCGCAAATTTAATTTGTGCTTTGTCTCCCGAGCCTGGCAGCCCCACAACTAAGCCATAGCCTACTAATTGATTGTCGCGCACTCCTAACACATCAACTATGTCCAGCAATGGCCTAGTTTTAGCTGCATAACTAAGCTGTGGTATTAAACCCATAATACTTATGCATACCAGTAAAAAATATTTCATTAAAACCTCTAATAACTAAAATGGATTCAAGTATCGTGTGAACAACTTAGTAAACCAACCTGGGCTACTTGCATCTGCTAAAGTTCCTTTTCCTGTATAACTAATTTCAGCTTCGGCAATTCGCAGTGACGACACTCTATTACTCACATCAATATCTTCTGGGCGAACAAGTCCTTCTATTTTTATGTATTCGTCACCTTGGTTTAGGCGTATTTTTTTACGCCCATTTATAACCAATGAACCATTAGAAAGTACATGTTCAACACGAACTGTAATAGAGCCGCTCAGTGAATTACGCTGATTAGCGCTGCTTTCACCATCAAACTTAGTGCTAGAACCCACGCCTAAATTAAAGTCTGAAACATTTAAGTTACCAGCAAGCGGAACGCCAACATCAAAACCTGTGCTTTTATCTAAACTTGAGTCGGCGCTTTTACTTGACTGAGTTCGCTCATTTAAAATAACGGTTAAAATATCACCTACTCTGTATGCCCGTTTATCTGCATAAAGTGAAAACATATAGCTATCTTGAAATAAACTACCATCTTGATGACTCAAGCCATCTTGATAGGCGTCTTGATTTATTTCATAGTCTTCGCGGGTTTTTTTTACCGTTTTTTGAGGGCATTTAACCTCGTCATAAACAACTTCACATTTTACAAACTGTCTATTTTCAAGCCCGCTACTACAGCCTGAAATTAGTAATAAAAGTATAAGCAATGCTAATTTATTCATCATAATAATTATACGTTTTGGTTTATAAAACGTAGCATTTCATCGGCTGCTGAAACAACTTTAGCGTTCATTTCATACGCGCGCTGTACAGCTATCATGCTAACCATTTCGTCTACTACACTTACATTTGAACCTTCAATGGTGAACTGCTGTAAAGCACCAAACGCTTCTTCGCCTGGCACGCCTTCAACAGGCTCTCCTGATGCTGCTGTTTCGCGGTATAAATTACCACCTAAGCTTAATAAACCAGCTGGGTTTGCAAAGTTCACCGTTAGTAATTGCCCTAACTCTACTGGTTGAGCTTCTTTACCAACCACTGCGGTAATAGTTCCGTCAGTACCAACACTTACCTTTGTAGTGCCTTCTGGCAGCGCTATATTTTGTGCTAGCGGCAAACCATTACTGTTTACAAGTAATGACTCTGAATTAAGCTGAAACTGCCCATTACGCGAATATAAAAGCTCTCCATCTGGGCTTTCTATTTGAAAGAAGCCTTGCCCTGCAATTGCAATATCTAACTGATTACTGGTTGTTTCAAAGCTGCCTTCGGTAAATTGCTTTTGCGTGCCGTTAATACGTACACCTGTACCAACCTGTATACCCGATGGCAGTTGGTTAAGATCATCAGCTTGCGCACCCGGTTGCTTTTGTACTTGATAAAATAAGTCTTCAAATACGGCTCTGTCTTTTTTAAAGCCCGCAGTGCTTACGTTTGCTAAGTTATTAGAAATGGTTGTCATTCTTAAGTCTTGGGCAGCTAGACCTGTTTTACTCACCCATAATGCTGAATTCATTCTTAACCTTCTCCACTAATAAGCTTGTTGCCGCTTGTTGCTAATTCGTCTGCCGATTTCATCATTTTTACGTTCATTTCGAATTGGCGACTAATGTTCATTGTTTTTATCATTTCGGATACTGCATTAACGTTAGACCCCTCTAAAGCACCGGCTCTAAGAGTAATAGTGTCGTCTGCTTCAAGTGGCTGTAAATCATTACTTCTTAGTAACCCATCAGCCCCTTTTATTAGGTTAGCGTCTGTACTTGCTAGCTTTATTCTTGCTTCTTCGGCAATAACACCACCACCAACAGGTGTAAGGTTAATTATTCCATCCGAACCTATTTCAATATCACCAAATTCTGGAAGCTGAATATCTCCGCCATCGCCTTGTAAACGACGCCCATGCACTGTAATAAACCCTTCAGCATCAACAACAAGGTTGCCTGAACGGGTATAAGCAGGGTTACCGTTATCATCCATTACTTCTAAGTAACCACCATCGCTTAGGGCAATATCTAGGTTACGCCCGGTATCCATAATTGGCCCAGACGATAAGTCGGTAGTAACAGGAGTAAGCTGGGCGAGGTAGCGAGTTCTAAAGCCATTACCCTGAACCATCATTGATTGCGCTTGTTCCATGTCGGCCTTAAAGCCAACGGTACTCACATTTGCTAGGTTATTAGCAGCAACACGCAATGCTGTGTTATTAAGTTCAGCACCAGAAACTGCGGTATAAATTAACTTTTCCACAATTTATTCCCTTAGGTATTGCTAAACAAAATTTGCATCATTTCATCAGCTGTACTAATTGTTTTAGCGTTAGCTTGATAGTTTTGCTGAAACGACATTAAACCTACCAACTGTTCACTAATATCAACGTTAGAGCCCATAAATGACCCCGCAAGTAATTTACCTAATGAACCACTATCTGGCTCGCCATAAAGTGCATTACCCGATTCTTCGGTTTGATACCAAACTGTATTACTGCCTTGCTCTAAACCATCAACATTAGCGAACGATGCAAGCACGACTTGCCCTTGTAACTTTGATTCACCATTGGTGAAGGTAGCGAATACTTTACCGTCGTCACCAACGGTTACACCCGAAAACGCACCTGACGTATAACCATCTGCATCATTTTCGTTTACGCTAAAGCTTGACCCAAATTGGGTTGTACCATCAAATTTCAGGTTTATAGCTAAAGCGGCAGCGCCTGTTTTTATTTCAGCATTAGTGGAAGTACCAGCACCAACAGCAACGGCTAAATTAACACCGGTTACACCTGGAGCAGCTCCATAAGGCACCATTTGGCCATTTGGATCAAATGTCATTTTTAGAACACCAGCTGAAACAGCTGTACCAGTTCCATCATCAACACTTTGAGCACCAACGTTTGCCCCTACCACTGGTGGTGTATCAGACATACCAGAAGTAAGACCAGCACCAGTTAATTGAGCTTCCGTTAATGGCTTTCCATCAAGAAAAAACATTGCTTGCCACTCGTTGCTACCGGTGTGGTTAAAATACTGGGTCATTACATGGCTATTACCTAAGGAGTCAAACACTTCTGTTGATTGAGAAAAGTTATATTGGCTACCATCTTTAGGATCAAAAAGAGCGGGAGTTACAGGATACGGAATCACATCACTCGCTGAACTTAAGTTACCGTTAAAGTTAATTTCGGTAGTTGCTTTAGCTTCAATATTTGATGCTTCTATTTTTAAATCAGTTAAAACGCCCGATACGATTGTTGGTTCACCACCAGCCACATTAGAAACACCGAAACCCTGTAATTTCCCACCATTGGCATTAACAATGTTTAACTCATTATCTAACGTAAACTGACCTGCTTGGGTATACGCTGTTCGGCCATTTTCTGATACAGCAAAAAAACCTTGCCCATCAATTGCAATATCAAGTGCATTACCCGTACGAACAATTTCGCCGCCAGTAACAAAATCTTCTTTAATGTTTGCAACTTTAACACCACCACGTTGCCCACCATTGTAAACAGCTGCAAATTCTGCGGTATTATTTTTATATCCGGCAGTACCTGAGTTGGCAATATTATTACTGGTTACTTCTAAACCGGTTTGAGTACTTTTAAGGCCACTAAGACCAATATTAAACATAGACATATTAATTTATTCCTACTTAGCTTAATTACGCTAGTTGATTAATTTCAGTGAGACCAAAATTACCTAAACCATCAATTTGTAATAAAATATCTTGTGGTGTAGCACCAACAGATACTCGCTCTACATCGCCACTAAGCCAAGTTTCTAATTGTTTAGGCACACCTGATGTGGTTGTATAAGCTCTAACGGCATAGCCGCCGGCATCTTGGTTGTCAAATTCAAAACGAAGCGCGCCAACACCAGAGTAAGGCAGCTCTTTCTCCTCGACCAGCTCACCATTTTTGTTATATAACTGAACAGTAACGCTATCCGCTGGAGTATCTAAATTAACAAGCCCTTTAACACTGCCATCTTTTTCAAGTGCAATACTATTTGCTTTAACATCAACAGACTGGCCAACCATTTTAGTCGCTTCTAGCACGGTTAAACTGCTCATATAATCAAGGCCACTGCTTGTATTTTGTCTAATACCTTGCAGCGACTCAACATTTGAAAACTCCGCTAGTTGGCTCACATATTGTGTCCCGTCCATAGGTTGCAATGGGTTTTGATTTTTTATTTGAGCTACTAGCAATTCTAAAAACATGTTAGACATTTCACCTGCTGAGCTATTACCTGCAATATTGCTTACGCTATTTTTTACGATGTCTTGTGGGTTAGTATTAGTTGTATCCACTTGCATTTATTATTGTCCTAACTTTAAAATACTTTGCTGCATGCTATTAACTCGTCCCATCACTTCAACTGATGTTTGGTAACTGCGACTTGCCGACATCATGTCTGCCATTTCTTCGAGCACATTTACATTTGAATAAAAAACATAGCCGTCGCCATTCGCAATTGGATTGTTTGGTTCATAACGCTGCTCTACTGTTCTATTTGATTCTGTAATCCCTAAAACATCAACAGAAGCCGAAATAGATTGGCTATCTAATGTTTGCTTATATAACGCAGAAAAAACAGGCTTGAGGGCTTTGTATGCATCAGCTTCTGATCCTGCTGCGGTGTCGGCGTTCGCTAAGTTAGAAGCAATTGTGTCTAAGCGAATAACTTGCGCGCGCATTGCACTGCCGCTTGCATCGTAAATAGAGCTAAAAGACATTATGACTCTCCTTTAATTACTTTATATAAACCATTTATTTTCATATTCAAAAAGGTCAAACTTGTCTGAAAATCCATACTGTTATTTGCAAATTTGGCTTGTTCTATATTTAATTCAACCGTATTTCCATCACTTGATGGTTGATAAGGCACGCGATATTTTAAGTCTTCAACTTGTGCCCCAGCAAAATCAACATTTCTATTTTGCGCAATACTCGAAGAAACACTTTCCATTACTTGACGGTAATCAACATCGCGAGATTTAAACCCAGGTGTGTCTACATTAGCCAAGTTGCCTGCTATTATTTCAGCTCTATCCAAGCGTAATTGCATTGAAAATGGATGAACTCCCAACGCCTTATCAAATAGTTCCATTGTTGCCTCTAGATTCTGATTCTTGTATGCTCACTCTATTCACATACTTCTACCACTGCAGCGACACATCAAGCTTCATGCCAACTTTAAAAAGAACTAAATTTCAATGGTATACACAAAAAAAGCACTCATAACACCAAGCGTACCGGAAGCCCTACTTCCTCTATGGAAACGCTATACCTTCCGTGCTTTTTTATTAACGTTAGTTTTTTGTACACAAAGTTATGCAGGCGAAATAAACTTTGATAAAGAAATCCGTCACTTTATAAAAAATGAAATTAATAGTTACTTTACAAATGTCAGTGCAGATAAATATAAAATAGATCTCTTTATCCCTAAGGGAAGTGAAAGTTTGCATTGCAATAACATACTAATTAGCCGCTCTAAAAAAAATAGCCCTCCGGCTGGGCGCATAAGTATTACAATTAAATGCAAAGAACCAACTTGGCGCTTTAGGGCTAGCGCTAAAGTTAATGTGTGGATTGATCTTGTTGTGGCAAAAAGAAATTTAAGCAGAGGAGAGGTACTTACTCCTAAACTTTTAGAATATAAAAGTATTGATATTAGCCACCATCTGCACACATTAGAAAGAAACCTAGCTCAATTAGTGGGCATGACAGTTAAACGAGAAATAACCAAAGGTGATGTAATATCACGACGATATTTAGACAATAAATATTTAGTAAATAAAGATGAACATATTTTACTGCAAGTAAATACCAGCAACTTTTCAGCTAATGTAAAAGCAATTGCATTGCAAGATGGTCAGCTAGGTGAAGTAATTAATGTAAAAAACTTAACCTCAAATAAAGTTATTCAAGGTAGAGTCGTTGCTTTAAGAGAGGTAGAGGCTATTTTTTAATAGCTATTCTTATAATAAAAATTAAGTTTAAAAGAATTTTGGTCGCTATAATTATTTATGCAGGTAACCAGTAATTTTTAAATATGATGAGTAACCCCAAATGAATATAACAAATACACCCGTTACACAAATAGATCAAAGCCATAAACTAACTTCACGCTCTTCAACAGCCAATACGCAAGAGCAAAAGTCAGCGCAAACATCTGATAAAAACACTAGTGAAGTGAGTAAGTTAAGTAAATCTATCGATTCTACTTTTGATAATTTATCTACTCAACCTGATGTTGATATGGAAATGGTTTCAAAGATGAAGGCCGCTATTGCAAATGGTGAGCTTAAACTAAATATTGATGCAACAGTTAACGCAATTATTGAGCTACACAAATAATGAAAATCTCGACAATAAAAGAATATATTATTAGTTTACAACATGATATTACTAAATTAGATTCTTTAATTAGCTTTCTTGATTCGCAATATGAACTACTAAGCCAGCGCAACCTTCAACTTAAAGAGCATAACGATAAAATGCTCACTATGTTAGATAGCCTAAATATTTCGCATATGCAGCGTGATGATTTTTTAGTTAGTTTAGGACTTTCTAGTGGTAAAGAAGGGCTAATGCAGCTAAGAGAACGCTTACCTGAAGATATTAAAAAGCTAACGACCAAGTTATTACAAGAGCTAGAGATAAAAGCTAAAACCTGTAAAATAATGAATGAACGCTCTGGCCAATTACTTTCGAGCCAACGCAGATTAATGCAACGCTTAATGGGCGGTGAAAATAAACAATCTTACCCTGATATGCAACTCTAGATTATAGCCACTGTATGCTCTATTTTTATATTAAGTTATATCAGCATCAAAACACCGCAAAATATTAGCCTCATTATTTAACTGCCCCTGGCAGTATTTATAATTAAATAATTGCATTGCGACAACAATACTTCCTTTAATTTTTAGTGGCAATTGTAACAAAAGCATAGCTTAACTGCGGCTTTTTGTTTAATTATTAATACTCCTTTACAAGTAACTAAGTTCAATAAGTTGCCCGCTTAGCACCTATTAACTCTCTACTAGCTACCCGATACCATTCTAATTCGCTCTGCGGGTACGCGCAATTGCTGCATTAAATACACTTTAAACGACTCTGCATAAGGCTGATCATCTACGGCTTTTTGCATGCATAATAGCCAAGCTTCACTTTCGGCAACGCCTACCACCAAGTGTTTATGCGCCTGTGGAATGTTAATGCTGCCAAAATGCTCCGCGTACAGCTTAGGGCCGCCCATCCAACCTGACAAAAAGTAAGCTAACTTTTTACGCGACTGCGACAAGTCTTTACTGTGCATACCTCTTATGTGCTTAGCCTCTTTTAACTGTTGCATATAATCATAAAATGCATCAACCAGCTGGGTAATACCTACTAACCCCCCCGCCATTTTGTAAGAGCAATCTCCTACGCCATATTCACACACTTTAGTATCCATAACTCACTCATACCGTCTGTTTTATCGCAACATAATAACTTAAAACCTATATTGGATAAGCAATTATTACAAACTGCTATGTATATTTTGTATACATTTAAAGAAAGGCCACATAATTACACCCACCTTTTAGCCTTACTCTATTTATGATTGATATTAAGCTACTGATATTAATTACAAAAAATATTTATACTTTTTTTTGGTATACGACTTGCTACTTTATAGTTGACTGTTAATTTCACTAATCTAAAGTAAGGAGCTACTTATGAACAGCGATCGTATCAAAGGTAATTGGAAAGAACTTAAAGGTAAAGCGCAACGTAAATGGGGCGACATAACCGACGATGATTTAGATAAAATTGAAGGTAGCCGCAAAGAGTTAGTTGGCAAAATTCAACAGCAATACGGTAAGTCGAAAGAAGAAGCCGAACGCGAAGTTGATGAATTTGAAAAAGACCATTAATTTTAGCTATTAGCTACTTAAAAATAACCGCCTTTGTTGGCGGTTTTGTTTTTGGCTAAACATTAATGAGCACTTATCACATCTTCAGCTAATAGTAGCTCACCGCCTTTATATACTTCGAGCCAGCCTGGCGGGGATGTATCGCAACCAATAATAGTTACCTGTAACACATAACTATAACGACCATTTTTAAACGTATAATTATGATTGCCACCACTGCCTTCAAATGTAATATCGCCATTTAGTAAAACCATATCAGGCTTGTCGCTTGGCTTTTTATCAATACCCCACACTGCATAACGAAAATTATGATCGCCTAAATCATCCACACGAATATGGTAGTTAGCTGTTTTCCAATCAAGTACTGGCTTTTCAAAAGTATTGATACTTGCATGCAAAGATTGCTTACCTTGTTCTATTAAGCTTTTAGCAAGTGCCTGCTCTTTAGCGTTTTGGGTATTTACAGCAATAATTTTACCGTCGGTATCTACCCACATAACGCCGCTATTGAGCATAATGCCGCGCCAACCTACACTATCCCAATCGGTATCAATGTTTGAACTGGCAATAACTGCAGTGAGTTCATCATTAAATACTTCATCAAAGCGGTTAATAAGCTCAGCCTCATCTTTAATGTCAGGTATAGGATATAGAAACATAGAATGAAGAAACATAGAATGACACCCACCCTAATAATTAATCCCTTTGATGTTTATCTAAATAAACATTGCTGAGCTTAAAACCCTATTAGCTTTAACAATCTCTCTGCTTATTTAAATAATATTCAAATAACGCTGTTTTTATTCATTTTTAGGCATGCGAAATACTCTGCTTTCACAGTGAGGGGGGAATAACGAGGAGTTTTGAAGTAAAGGTTTAAGCCAGTAGTTTTTCACAGTTACTCACGTTGGTGCGCCGCTTTCTATTTAGGTGTTCGCAGTATCCTTCGTGTGACGCTGGGCGACCTACTGCGCCATGAAATACGCGACTAAATTGTGTGGTGAGTTTTAGCCAGTTTTCGGGGGTAATGTTTACTCTTTGTAACAGGGGTAAAGTGGTACTCTCAATATGGCCTTTCTTGCCTTCGCGTATACAACGTCCAGTTAATTCTACTAGTTCAAGGTAAGATTTAAGCGCAAATGGTAATCCTTTTGCCATTTGCTTTTTTGGTTTACCTGAAAAGCGCAGGAGTTGCTTCGGTTGCTTACCTGCCGTGGCACTTTCAATGCGTATTTTTACACTGGTATGCTCTGATGTTTCTGGTGTTGTTGCTGCCTTTGCTCTTATTGGGTTTAAATCAACATATGCCATACAGGCGATTAATGCGGCTTCATCTAAGAGGGCTTGTGATTTAAAGCGTCCTTCCCAAAAGCGGCCGGTACAGTTATCTTCTTTATTAGCTCTGCGCGCAATGTCTTCATTTAATAAGCGCATAAACCAACTGATATTAGCTAAGCGTTCTCGGTATTCAATGATTGTTTCATTTAGAAAGAGCCATTCAATTTTACTTAGCTCTTCACCTTGCAGATATTTGTTAGTGAGTACAGTGCCTTTACAAAGCCTGTGCCACCGCTGAATAATGGCTTTATCGGTTAGTCGCTTGGCTTTTTTATCATCAACATAGAGTACTAAATGAGTGTGATTGCTCATTACTGCATACGCGCACACATCGATACAAAATACGTTAGCGAGGGCAAGTAATTTGCTTTCAACCCACCCTCTGCGATGTTCATACGATTGATTAGTAAAGTTGTCTACGCCGCATAAAAATGCACGGCGTACACAGCGCGAAATACAGTGGTAGTATTTTGTATCGACCAAACTAACCTGACGTTTTCTTGCGATAGCCATGTGACACCCTGCTTAATTATTGCACTAAACAGAGCATAGTTAATTACACTGATATTACAAATATTAAGGTGGGTGTCTGTTCAATTTCTACTTTTAGCCTACCACTTAGATCTATTTTATAAAAATACTAATTATTAGAACGCTTAATTGTTAAAAACAGATCCACATTGTTTAATACACTCAAAAACATACATTAATTAGCACTTACCACAGGCTCGTTTAACAACCGCTCATCGTCTTTGTAAACTTCAAGCCAACCTGGTGGTGATGTATCGCAGCCAATAATGGTTACTTGTAGCACATAATTATAGCGACCATTTTTAAACGTATAGTGATGATTCCCGCCGCTACCCTCAAATGTAATATCGCCATTTAGTAAAACCATATCAGGCTTGTCGCTTGGTTTTTTATTAATACCCCACACTGCATACCGATAATTATGATCGCCTAAATCATCAACACGAATATGGTAGTTAGCCGTTTTCCAATCAAGTACTGGCTTTTCAAAATTATTGATACTTGCGTGCAAGGATTGCTTATCGTGTTCGATTAAGCTTTTAGCAAGTGCCTGCTCTTTAGTATTTTGGGTATTTACAGCAATAATTTTACCGTCATTATCTACCCACATCACGCCGTTATTTAGCATAATTCCGCGCCAACCTACGCTATCCCAATCGATATCAATGTTTGAAGCGGCAATAACTGCGGTGAGTTCATCATTAAATACTTCATCAAAGCGGTTAATAAACTCAGCTTCATTTTTAATATCAGGTATGGGGTACTGTCGTTTTAGCGGGTAGCGAATAAGTGCTGCAATCGCAGGCTTATCATGCGTTTTAAAAGCAGCAATAACAGGTAAAACACTCCCGTGATACTTTTGCTCAAGAGCAAATGTGTTTGATGTAAAAAGTAGGCAGAACCACGACATTATGTGAATAAAAAACTTCATTTATAGTCCTTTTTTGAAGCCCCCTAAAAAACCAGAGCTACATCCACGAAAAATAAAAGTATTAACTTATATTGTATTAACTTTTCCATGACTCAATTATTTTTTTCTGGCTCAACATACTGTAAACCCACTCCCTACCCTGTTTTTCTTTTTTAAATAAATTTAGCTCAACTAAACCATTTAAAACATTTGATGCAGTATTATAAGCGCATCCTAAATTTTCTTTTACATTCATTGCAGTAAATTGGTGCGCGACTCCACTTCTTGCGACTTGGAAAACAGTTTGTTGCTTATCGTTTAACTTTCTATATAAACCAGATTCCCAAAGCCATTTATTAAAAGTTTCTGCATCCTTAAGAGTATTTTTATAGGATTCTTTAAACTGACTTATTGCACGTATAACGACACTGCACTGATAGTCTATAAAGTATGTTAGATCCATATTATCTGTTTCACTATAAAGGTAGCTTTTACCATATTTGATTGGAGCTGACTTTAAAAGTACGCTGATAGCTATATATCTAAATGCTGCAAAGTCATTTTTAAACATATACCAATAGAATAAAGCTCTGGCAACCCTTCCATTACCATCTCTGAATGGATGCTCATAACCAATAACAAAATGTAATGTGATAGCTTTTATTAATGGATGAAAATACTCTTTATTATCAACATCATGATGACATTCATTTACCCACTTTGATAATTCTTTAATACGTTTTGTTAAACCTTCTGCTGGGGGAGGGATATGGACTGTCACTCCTTCAGAATCAACAACTTCAACGTCATTTGTAACTCTAAATACACCGGGAGTGTAATTATCATTATCAATATTTTCGACGCCTTCTTGGTGGATAGAAAATATTAAATCAATCGACAAGTCTCTGTGTCTATTATCCCAAGCAAACTTCATCATCTTAAAGTTTCCAACAATCATTTTTTCGTCTGGAGATCTTGGCTTTCTTTTTCTTTTCAGCAAGTCCTTTGCTACTTTAGTTGTTGTTGCAGCTCCCTCAAGCTGGCTGCTACTTATAGCCTCATCCTCAACTAAATCATTTAGTAAATATTCTAAATGCTTTTCTTCACCAATCTTACTGCACATCCACTCTAAGGAAGCACTAGTTGTGTTTCTGTCTGTTTCTGAAAGTGCTTTTTGGATTGTAGGTGTTAAGTAAAACTTACAATTTTTTGATGGAAAACCTACTGATATGATGTGTCTCAATTGCCTATCTCTGGCAAGCTTGACGATAGACCATGATATTTTTTGATCTAAGTTTTTTGGTAGACGATACTTAAAGTCATCAAAATGTAAATAACGACCTTTTGTATCTACGGGTGAAAATAGCTCTAAGTAATCTTCTAATTTATTAGGCTCTTTTTCTGCTATGAGTTGAAAAGGGTTTTTTATTAATTCTTGCGGTGGTTTATTTACCATTTTAATCTCAAAAAGTAGCAATATTGAAATAAGAATAAACTAATTCATTAACCTTGTCTCACTTTATGTATAAATTGAAATATAAAACACAAAAAAACGAGCCAAATTTGGCTCGTTTTTATTTTACTGATAACTGACCGCTCCGCTCTATTCCGGATCATACCCTAAGTTAGGCGATAGCCACCTTTCAGCTTCTTCCAGCGTCATATTGGTTCGTTTAGCGTAATCTTCAACCTGATCCTTTTGTACCGCTGCTACTGCGTAGTATTTTGCCTCAGGGTGTGAAAAGTACCAGCCCGAAACGGCCGCACCTGGCCACATGGCGTACGAGCTTGTTAGCTGCATGCCAATACGTTTTTCGATGTCGAGCAACTGCCAAATTTTCTTTTTCTCGGTGTGCTCTGGGCACGCTGGGTAACCTGGCGCAGGGCGAATACCTTGGTAGTTTTCGCGTATTAGCTCATCGTTTTCTAGGTTTTCATCTGGTGCAAAACCCCAGTATTCTTTACGTACTTGCTCGTGTAGGTACTCGGCAAACGCTTCGGCGAGCCTGTCGGCAACGGCTTTAATCATTATTTTGTTGTAGTCGTCTTGCTGGGCGTCAAACGCATTAGCTAGGTCGTCTTCTTCCAACCCCCCCGTTACTGCAAATGCGCCAAAGTAATCTGGCGTACCTTTTGGGGCTATGTAATCGGCTAGGCAGTAGTTAGCAAAGTCGGTTTTTTCGGTTTGCTGGCGTAAATGGCACGAGGTAGTTAACACCTCTTTGCGTGTTTCGTCTGTGTATATTTCTATGTCGTCGCCAACGCGGTTTGCAGGGAATAAACCAATTACACCCAGTGGTTGCAAACTGCCTGCTTTTTCAAGGTCGTCTAACATGTCGTTGGCGTCTTTAAATAAGCTTTGCGCTTGCTCGCCAACTACTTCATCGGTCATTATGCGCGGGTATTTACCAGCAATTGACCAGGTCATAAAGTATGGCGTCCAGTCGATATATTTACGCAAAGTAGTAATTGATACATTTTTAAACTCTTGCACGCCAAGCTGTTTAGGCACTGGTGGTGTGTAGTGTTCCCAATCGAGTTTTACGGCGTTATCGCGAGCACGCTGAATTGTCACTGGTTTTGAGCGTGGTTTTTTACGCGCTTGTTGCTCGCGTACTTTCACGTACTCGGCTTGTGTTTTTTCTAAAAAGTCACTTTTGTGCTCTTTCGATAATAAGTTTGAAACCACACCCACTGCACGGCTGGCGTTACTTACATACACTACGCCTTTATCGTACTGTGGCTCAATTTTAACGGCGGTGTGCGCTTTTGATGTAGTAGCACCACCAATTAACAGCGGCAGTTCAAAACCACGGCGTTTCATTTCTTTGGCTACGTGTACCATTTCGTCAAGCGATGGGGTAATTAGCCCCGATAAACCAATAATATCGGCTTTTTCATCGATTGCGGTTTGCAGTATTTTATCAGCAGGCACCATTACGCCTAAGTCAATTACTTCGTAGTTATTACATTGCAGTACTACGCCAACAATGTTTTTACCTATATCGTGTACGTCGCCTTTTACTGTGGCCATTACAATTTTGCCGTTGGTTGAACCTTCTTCTTTTTCAAGCTCAATGTAGGGATCTAGGTAGGCTACGGCGCGCTTCATTACACGGGCCGATTTAACTACTTGTGGTAAAAACATTTTACCTGCACCAAATAAGTCACCTACTACGTTCATGCCGTCCATTAACGGACCTTCAATTACGTGAATAGGTTTAGCGGCAGCAGCGCGGCACTCTTCGGTATCTACTTCTATGTATTCGGTAATGCCTTTAACAAGGGCATGCTCAAGACGTTTTTCAACGCTCCAACTGCGCCATTCTAAATCTTCAACGCGCTCGGCTTGTGCCATACCTGAGTATTTAGGCGCAAGCTCTACTAAACGCTCGCCTGCACCGGGGTCAGTATTGAGTATTACGTCTGTAACGGCTTTGCGTAGCTCTTCTGGTATGTCGTCGTAAACGGCTAGTTGCCCCGCATTTACAATCCCCATATCCATACCCGCTTGAATGGCGTGATATAAAAATACTGAGTGAATGGCTTCACGTACTGGGTTATTACCGCGAAACGAAAACGACACATTCGACACCCCACCCGACACTTTACAGTGCGGCAAGTTTTGCTTTATGCGCCGTGTGCCTTCAATAAATTCGACCGCGTAGTTGTCGTGCTCTTCTATCCCTGTGGCTACAGCAAATATATTTGGGTCAAAAATAATGTCTTCGGGCGCAAAGCCAACTTCTTCTACTAATATTTTGTAGCTGCGCTCACATATTTCAAACTTTCTATCGGCGGTAGCGGCTTGGCCGTCGGTGTCAAAGGCCATAACTACAGCCGCTGCACCAAAACGTTTAATGGTTTTGGCTTGACGAATAAACGGCTCTTCGCCTTCTTTTAACGAAATTGAGTTAACAATGGCTTTGCCTTGAATGCACTTTAAACCGGCTTCTATTACTTCCCATTTAGAGGAGTCGACCATTATAGGTACGCGAGAAATGTCGGGCTCTGAGGCAATTAAATTTAAAAACTTAACCATGGCGGCTTTTGAATCCAACATGGCTTCGTCCATGTTTATATCAATTACCTGCGCGCCGTTTTCTACTTGCTCGCGGGCAACAGTTAGCGCGGTTTCATAGTCTTCTTCCATGATCAAACGTTTAAACATGGCGGAGCCGGTTACATTGGTACGTTCGCCGACATTAGTAAATACTGCTATTTTTTGAGTCATGTTGGCGGCTCCTTAATTTAAGTTACAGGCTTCGAGGCCCGATAAACGCATGCGTACTTCAATTTCTGGCAACTGGCGTGGTTTAACGCCTTCAAGCCCTTTTGCAAAGGCGCGAATATGCGCAGGTGTGGTGCCGCAGCAACCACCTACAATATTAATAAAGCCCGACTTACCCCAATCAATAATTTCGGTTGCCATTTCTTTTGCTTCTAGGTCGTAGCCACCAAATTCGTTAGGCAAGCCTGCATTGGGATGCACTGAGGTAAAGGTTTCGCATACACGCGACAACTCTTGCACATATTGGCGCAGTAAATCTGGGCCTAAGGCGCAGTTAAGGCCTATAGAAAGCGGTTTAATATGGCGAATAGAGTTATAAAAGGCTTCGGTAGTTTGCCCCGAAAGCGTACGCCCTGAGGCATCGGTAATAGTGCCGGAGATCATAACTGGTAATGTGCGCCCTGCTTGCTCAAACGCTTCCTCTACTGCAAACGATGCAGCTTTAGCATTGAGGGTATCGAATATGGTTTCGATTAAAATAATATCGGCGCCACCTTCCATCAGTGCCAAGGTCGATTCTACATAGGCAGTAACTAAACGATCAAAGGTAACATTACGATAGCCCGGATCGTTTACATCTGGCGATAGTGAACAAGTTTTTGATGTTGGCCCAAGTACGCCCGCTACATAACGTGGTTTTTCGGGTGTTTTAGCACTAAACTCATCGCAAAGTAGCCGTGCCAATTTTGCCGACTCTAGGTTTATTTCACGGCTTAAATTAGCCATGTCGTAATCTTCCATCGAAATGGTGGTGGAGTTAAAGGTATTGGTTTCGATAATATCGGCACCGGCAGCTAAAAAGCTACGATGAATATCGGTAATTATTTTAGGCTGCGTAAGGCTTAGTAAATCGTTATTACCGCGAATAAGTACATGCCAATCTTTAAAGCGCTCACCGCGATAGTCTTGCTCTTCTAATTGGTGTGCTTGGATCATAGTGCCCATAGCGCCGTCTAAAATTAAAATTCGCTCTTTTAACGCTGCACTTAGTTCGTCGTGCTTATTTTGGTCATTATTAAGAGGGTTATTCGGCATAGTTGTTAGTCCTTACGTCTTGGCTAACTAAATTAATATCATAGGGTGTAGTTTGGTACACGTAATAATTTAACCAGTTCGAAAAAAGTAAAAAAGCATGGCTTTGCCACGTTTTTGAAGGTTGTTTAGTTGCATCGTCATCTGGAAAGTAATTTTCGGGCTTGGGCGCATTGTCGCTTTTTTCGCAATCGCGTTGGTATTCAGCTTTTAACGAGTCGGCGTCATACTCTGGGTGGCCGGTAATAAACACTTGGCTGCCCGACTTATTTTTAACTAAGTAAGCACCTACTTTCTCAGAACCCGCTAGCACGACTAGTTCATTGCAAGCATTTATTTTATTTACATCTACATGGCCATAACGCGAATGCGGTACTAAAAAGGTGTCGTCAAAGCCGCGCGTTAACGCCCCATGTTCAAAATAACATTGGTGCGTAAATACGCCGCACAGTTTATCGGTTTTTAAATCGCGCTTTATTTTATAATGATGATAAAGCGCTGCATGCGCTGCCCAACACGAAAAAAGTGTAGACGTAACATGCTGCTCAGCCCAATCTAAAATTGCGGTAAACTCATCCCAATAAGCTACATCCTGGTACTCTAAATGCGCTAGCGGCGCGCCGGTAACTATTAATGCATCGTAGTTATTGTTTTTTACTTCTGAAAAATAACGATAAAAGGTGTCTAGGTGCTGCTCTGAATTACTGCTACTGCGATGAGTGTCAAGACGCAGTAGTTCTACATTTACTTGCAAGGGCGAATTGGCAAGCAAACGAATAAACTGTACTTCGGTTTCAACTTTATTAGGCATTAAATTAAGAATAGCCAAACGCATGGGGCGAATTTCTTGCGTTTTTGCACGAGTTTGTGGCATTACAAATACGTTTTCTTGGCGCAGGCGAGCAATAGCTGGTAGCTCGTCTTTTACTGTAATTGGCATCCTTTTACTCCTATTCATCAAAACCGAAAACTTATTATGAACAGATAAGAAAAAATATCAACCAATAGATGGATAGATGTCTAAATATCCAAATGAAATTTTTTCATCCTATTTTATAATCGTTTTTGTGCACTTTATAGTTTGTTTGTCGGTTTAAAATTGGCCATTCGTTGACTGCCTTACCCGTCAACCACTACAATACAGCATTGAAATTTTTATTATTATTGAAGGCTTCTTCTATGGTTTTACCTGATAAATTTATATTCTCGATGAGTCGAGTTTCTAAGGTTGTGCCACCTAAGCGCACTATCTTAAAAGACATCTCGTTACACTTTTTCCCGGGCGCTAAAATTGGTGTGCTTGGTTTAAACGGCTCTGGTAAATCAACATTGCTACGTATTATGGCCGGTGTTGACCAAGACTTTGAAGGTGATGCCTTTCCACAACCAGGCACTAAAATTGGTTACTTACCGCAAGAACCTGTTTTAGACGAAAGCAAAACCGTACGCGAAATCGTTGAGCAAGCTGTTGGCGAAGTTAAATACGCGCTTAAACGCCTTGACGAAGTGTATAACGAATACGCCATGGAAGACGCTGACTTTGACGCACTTGCAAAAGAGCAAGGCGAGCTTGAAGCGGTTATTCAAGCGCACGATGGTCACAACATAGACAACGTTTTAGAGCGCGCTGCCGATGCACTACGTTTACCTGAGTGGGATGCTAAAATTGAGCACCTTTCGGGTGGTGAGCGCCGCCGTGTTGCTATATGCCGACTGTTACTTGAAAAACCAGACATGCTTATTCTCGATGAGCCAACTAACCACTTAGACGCTGAGTCGGTTGCCTGGTTAGAGCGCTTCTTACACGATTACGAAGGCACAGTTGTGGCGGTAACGCATGACCGTTACTTCCTAGATAATGTAGCAGGTTGGATTTTAGAGCTTGACCGTGGTGAAGGTATTCCATGGGAAGGTAACTACTCTTCGTGGTTAGAGCAAAAAGATGCGCGCCTACAACAAGAGCAAAAATCTGAAAAAGCACGTCAAAAGTCAATTGCACAAGAGCTTGAATGGGTTCGTTCAAACCCTAAAGGCCGCCAAGCTAAGTCAAAAGCACGTATGGCGCAGTTTACCGAAATGCAGCAGTCTGATTATCAAAAACGTAACGAAACTAACGAAATGTTTATTCCGCCTGGCCCACGTTTAGGGGATCAAGTGCTTGAAATAACTAACTTACGTAAAAGCTTTGGCGACCGTGTATTAATCGACGATTTAAGCTTTAGCATGCCAAAAGGTGCCATTGTGGGCATTATTGGTGCTAACGGCGCGGGTAAATCAACACTGTTTAAAATGATCAGCGGCGAGCAACAGCAAGACAGCGGCAACATCACCATAGGTGAAAGCGTACACATTGCAACGGTTGATCAGTTCCGTGACGGTATGGACGAAAGCAAAACTGTTTTCCAAGAAATATCAGACGGGCAAGACGTACTTAAAATTGGTAATTTTGAGTTCCCAAGCCGTGCTTACGTTAGCCGTTTTAACTTTAAAGGTAACGATCAGCAAAAATTTGTTAAAGACCTATCGGGTGGTGAACGTAACCGTTTACACCTTGCTAAGTTATTAAAAGCTGGCGGTAACGTGTTACTACTCGATGAGCCAACTAACGACTTGGACGTTGAAACACTACGTGCACTAGAAAACGCTATTTTAGAGTTTCCTGGTTGTGTAATGTGTATATCGCATGACCGTTGGTTCCTTGACCGTATTGCTACACATATTTTAGATTACCGCGACGAAGGCCAAATTAACTTCTTTGATGGTAACTACACTGAATACGAAGAGTGGCTTAAAAAGACGTTAGGTGCTGAGGCAACTCAACCTAAGCGTATTAAGTACAAAAAGATTGGTTAATAGCTAATTTTAAGCTCTAGGCAATAATTAAGCCCTGCATTTATGTAGGGCTTTTGTTTTATAACTATAACTACAAATAGAATTTTATGACCCTAAATCCTCACTTGCCGTTAGTTTATCATCCTAATTACTCGTTTAGCTTTGATCCTAAACATCGCTTTGTAATGAGTAAATTTGCACATTTATACCAGCACGTTAAGCAGTTAGGATTAGTTGGCGATAACTTAGTACAGCCGTTATTAGGTACGCCAGAGGCACTAGAATTAGTACACTGCGAAAACTATATTCACGACCTATATCATAATCAATTAGACGAAAAAGCCATGCGCCGTATTGGTCTACCTTGGTCAAAAGAGCTAATGGCGCGTACCTTTACAGCCCCACAAGGTACACTACAAACCGCTCGCTTAGCCCTTAAACACGGTATGGCATGCCATTTAGCAGGCGGTACACACCACGCGCATACTGATTTTGGCTCAGGCTATTGCATGGTTAACGACTTGGCTTTTACTACGCAAACACTAATTGAGTCGGGTGAGGTTACTAATGTACTTATTTTTGATTTAGACGTACATCAAGGCGATGGCACCGCGGCCATGCTGCAACATCAGCCTTATGCGTATACCTGCTCGATTCATTGCGAAAAAAACTTTCCGTTTCGAAAATCCCCTAGCGATTTAGATATTGGCTTAACTAACAATATGCAAGATGCTGAGTATTTAGGCATAGTTGACGACACCCTGCAATTTTTGCTCAAAGAGCTAAACCCCGATTTAGTGCTGTACGATGCGGGAGTTGATGTGTGGCAACAAGACGGTTTAGGCAAACTCGATATTAGCTGGCAAGGTATAGAGCAGCGCGATCATCTCGTACTTAAACGCTGCCTTGAGCACAACACTCCGGTAGCTACGGTTATTGGCGGCGGTTACGACAGAGATCACCAGCGTTTAGCTCAGCGTCATGGCATTGTAGTTGAGCAAGCAGCACGTTTTTAATAGTTTTAGAGTTTTGGTATAAATACATATTGCAGCGGGCGTTAAAACGAAAAAAGGCTCCTCGAATATCTCAGAGCCTTTGTTAACTTTGGAATTAACTCGGTACTATTAACTAGGTGTATTAATTAGGTATGATTAAATTAGCCGCAACTTAAACTTAACTAAGTACGAGTAACTGCGGCGCTATGCTTTGATAATCTACCGCCATAGCAATACTAAGTGCGGTAATATTAATAATTGAAAACGCGAATACTTGACGCGCCCAGCCGCTTATATCTATATTACGACGATAGCCCCGCAGCGCCATTAACAGCCACCAAAAACTAGTAATACAGGCAACCGCCATAAAAGCAGCACCGGTATAACCACTAATAGGTAGCAGCATTACAACCAAGGCATATATGGCAATATAAAGCACAATATGGCGTTTTGCTTTATCAATACCTTGCGCTACAGGTAATACAGGAATACCCGCTGTTTGGTAATCTTTAAAGCGAAAAATAGCAATGGCGTATGAGTGCGGCATTTGCCACAGGCTAAACATTACCAGTAAAATTAATGCCCCCATATCAAACTCCCCAGATACTGCGCAGTAACCAACAACCGGTGGCACAGCCCCCGATAAACTGCCAATAAAAGTGCCATAAACTGAGTTACGCTTCATGTAAAGGCTATAAACCCCTACATAAATAAAGTGACCAAAGGCGGCAAAAAATACTGCTGCAGGAGTGGTATAAGCTATTAATAAACCAAAGCCTATAATCCCCAATACCACCCCATGACATAAAGCAGCCATTGCAGACATTTCGCCCGTTACTGTTACCCGGGTGCGAGTACGCGCCATGGCAATATCTATATCTCGGTCAATCACATTATTAATAGCACAACCTGATGCAACCACTAGCGATAAGCCAATTAAGGTAGTAACCATTAGCCATGGGTTTATATCACCGCGGGAGGCTAGTAAAAACCCGCCCGCTACGCTGATTAAGTTACCCATAATAATACCTGGCTTAGTTACTGATAAATAACGACGAAACATCTTTAGCTCCTAATACATCATCATTGCGTTAGATTCGTAAATAATCCAAACAGATAGCCCAACCACCATAACAATAATTAGGGCACTGAATAAAAACGAGAAGGTACTTGCACGGCCATCTTCGGTAATAAAATTAAGGTGTAAAAAGTA
The DNA here is from genome assembly GCF_002332205.1 of Pseudoalteromonas sp. JB197. Taxonomy (NCBI): domain Bacteria; kingdom Pseudomonadati; phylum Pseudomonadota; class Gammaproteobacteria; order Alteromonadales; family Pseudoalteromonadaceae; genus Pseudoalteromonas; species Pseudoalteromonas sp. JB197. Next base: position 500,733 of record NZ_NRGZ01000001.1, on the reverse strand, counting down.
TTTTAAATGTACCCAAATTTGTACTACGGCTAGAGTAATAATGCTGTAAAGCGTGGTTGCTTTTGAAAAGTCGCCACTCATTACCATATAAAATGGTATAGCGGTTAAAATTACCGACAATACAAAACCAATTAAATAACTTTTAACACTGCCGTGAGATTCATCGTGGTGATGCTCATTTTGCATTTGCTTTAAAGCATGTGTTTCGCTGTGGCTCATTACATTGCTCCCATTAAATAAACTAGGGTGAATACACAAATCCACACAATATCTAAAAAGTGCCAAAACAAGCTTAAGCAGCTCAAACGCGTTACGGTTGCTTTACCTAAGCCACGTTTAGCAACTTCAATCATCATTACACTCATCCAAATTAAACCTGCGGTTACGTGTAAACCATGCAAGCCAACTAATGCAAAAAACGAGGTTAAAAAAGCGCTATGTTGCGGACCATGCCCGTTCACAATTAGGTGATTAAATTCGTAAACTTCCATACTAATAAACACCACACCTAAACAAAAAGTAACCGCTAACCATATTAAGGTCAGCGCCTTTTTTTGCCCTTGCGCGGCTATCATTGCAAAACCAAAGGTAATACTACTAATAAGTAGTGCGGCAGTTTCTACTGCTACAAAGTCGAGTTCAAAAATATCTTTACCCGATACGCCGCCAGCGGTGTTCATAAACAACACCGCGTAGGTAGCAAAAAACGAGGCAAACAATAGGCAATCGGTCATTAAGTAAAGCCAAAAACCAAAAGTAGTATTACTAGAGGTATCATGATGCGCGTGAGCATCATGATCCTGTTTGGTATTTACAATTGCAGAGTTTAAAGTTACTGACTCTTGACTAACAGACAAGGTACTCATGCGTTTAGCTCCTTATCAGTGGCTAAAATAGTGGCACTTAAGTTATGTGCTTGTTCAATACGTGCTACTTCGTCGGGCTGCACATAGTAGTCAACATCCCTTGCATAACAACGTTTGATAAATATAGCTATGCCTCCTACTAAACCTGCCGCAGCTAACCACCAAATATGCCAGATCATGGCAAAACAAAATGCGGTTAAACTAGCAGCCATAAGTACCCCTGCCGAAGTGTTTTTAGGCATATGAATTGGGCTATAGCTTATTTTACCTTGATAAGCTTGGCCTTTTTCTTTCATGTCGGTCCAGGCATCAATATCGTCAACATGCGGTATTTGGGCAAAGTTATAAGCCTGTGGTGGTGACGATGTTGACCACTCAAGCGTGTGACCGTTCCATGGATCGCCGGTAGCATCGTCAAGTGCTTCACGGTCTCTAAAGCTCACATACAATTGAATTACTTGGCAAATAATACCAAACATAATAATGACTGCGCCTACTGCAGCTATGTATAACCAAATATTCCAATCTGGGTTATTGGTGTGATTTAAACGACGGGTCATACCTAAAAAGCCTAATACGTACAGCGGCATAAACGCGACAAAAAAGCCAATAATCCAACACCAAAATGCGCCTTTACCCCAGCCTTCATTTAGCTTAAAGCCCATTGCTTTAGGGAACCAAAATGCAAAGCCAGCAAGGTAGCCAAATACCGCGCCACCAATAATAGTATTATGAAAATGCGCGATTAAAAACAAACTGTTATGCAGTACGTAGTCGGCACCAGGTATTGCTAATAGCACCCCGGTCATGCCACCTACGGTAAAGGTAACCATAAAGCCAAGCGTCCACAATACGGGTACGGTTATACGTAAACGGCCACGGTAAATAGTAAATAACCAGTTGAACAATTTAACCCCGGTTGGTACGGCAATAACCATGGTCATTACCCCAAAAAACGCATTAACGTTGGCGCTCGAACCCATGGTAAAAAAGTGATGTAACCACACAATAAAGCCTAAAATAGAGATAGCACCACTGGCGTAAATCATCGACTTATAACCAAATAGACGTTTGCTGGTAAAGGTAGAAATTATTTCAGAGAACACACCAAATGCTGGCAGCACTAAAATATAAACCTCTGGATGACCCCACGCCCAAAATAGGTTGATGTACATCATGGCGTTTCCGCCCAGATCATTGGTAAAGAAGTGAAAATCGAGATAACGGTCAAGCGTTAGCATGGCCAATACGGCTGTTAAAATAGGGAATGATGCGGCAATTAAAATATTAGCCCATGTACAGGTCCAAGTAAAAACCGGCATTTTCATTAAGCTCATACCTGGTGCACGCATTTTAAACACGGTAACTAAAAAGTTCACTGCGGTTAATAATGTGCCAAGCCCTGATATTTGCAACGCCCATATATAATAGTCGACCCCCACCCCGGCACTAAAAGTTAGCTCCGAGAGCGGTGGATAAGCCACCCAACCTGTTTTTGCAAACTCACCAAAAATAAGTGACAAATTAATTAAAATAGCGCCACTGGCAGTAAGCCAAAAGCTTAAGTTATTTAAAAATGGAAAAGCGACATCACGTGCGCCAATTTGCAATGGCACTATAATATTCATTAAACCTATCATAAATGGCATGGCCATAAAGATGATCATAATAACGCCGTGTGCGGTAAATATTTGGTCGTAATGTTCTGGTGGCAAATATCCAGGAGCGCCACTGGTAGCAAGTGCTAACTGAGCACGCATCATAATGGCATCAGAAAACCCACGAAATAGCATAATTAACGCTAATAAAATGTACATTACGCCTAAGCGTTTATGATCAACCGAGGTGATCCAGTCGCGCCACAGCACGCCCCATTTTTTATATTTTGTAATAAGCCCGGCAATAATAAGCCCAGCTAATGCAATAACGGCCATGGTTACCATAATAATGGGTTCATGAAACGGAATTGCATCCATTGAAAGTTTACCTAAAAACAACATGGTTATTCCTCGCCTTGGCTGTGAGATGAGTGCGTTGAATGCTCGCCCATTGCAGGGTGCTTTTTATTCATATCGCCGTGTGCGCCCATATATTTCATCACTATGGTATGAAATAAGCCTGCTTCAACGTCGCCGTAATAGGCCACCTGGTTGTTTTCGCTCGCTTTAGCTAGCTCAACATAATTGGCGTGAGTAAGGTTATTACCTTGTGCTTTAATATCGCTTACCCATTTGTCAAAACCGGCTTGGGTAGGAGTAGCAATGGCATTAAACTTCATACCGGTAAAACCTGCACCACTGTAATTGGCCGAAAAACCTTTAAAAGTACCCGGTTCATTGGCGATTAAATGCAGTTTGGTTTCCATGCCAGCCATTGAGTATATTTGACTCCCCAATTGCGGAATAAAAAATGAATTCATGGTGCTCTCTGAAGTGATTTTATATTCAACCGGTACATTTGCCGGAAACACTAATTCGTTAACCGTAGCAATGCCTTGCTCAGGGTAAATAAATAACCACTTCCAGTTTAGCGATACCACTTCAACAGTGAGGTGCTTGCCTTTGCCTTCAATTGGCTTGTAAGGGTCTAACGCTTGTGTAGACTGCCAAGTAATAACACCTAAAATAACAACAATAACAATAGGAACAGCCCACACAACAGCTTCAATTTTATTAGAATGAGCCCATTTGGGAGCGTAAATTTCATGAGTTTGTGTGTCTCTATATTTCCAAGCGAAATATAAAGTCATCACAATAACGGGGATCACTACCAGTAACATAAGCACAGTAGCTATGATGATTAAGTTTTTCTCATCAATGCCTATCTGCCCTTTTGGATCGAGTATCCCGCCTTTACAGCCTGACAACGCCAGTACTGTACTAGCTAAAGCAATATTACAGAGGTTACGAATTATCAAGGGACTATCCTACAAACCTAAAAGTTCTAAGGTGCTGCTTTAAAATAGCGCTAAGCAACGGTTTATCGGTAAACCCAAGTTAACTAATATCAAATTATAAAAAAATAAGGGGGCTATTCAAAATCTAAAGCTCATGCCAATAAAGACCTAGCAACAAACCCAGCTTTCTAAACGCATTTATATAACGTAATAAAAGTTAACTTGGGTGAGTGGTGGTTGGCTGAAATGTGTTTAAAAAACACTGAGCTACTTTGTTTACAACAGGCTAATTATTTACAGCAAGACTAAATAATTAAACCAATAACAAGGGGTAACCTTACAGACAACCTGTAAAGCTAGGTGGAGCACGACAACCATGTGCGGCTTGCACTGGTTGGCTAACTTTAGCCTCGCTAAAAGCAAAGGCTGCTTTACGGAGGATTATTCCAGCACGACGTGCTGAAAATGTATGAAACAATAACCAACAAAGGCCAATAAGTAACTGGCTAGAAATAATCGGATAAGCTAAAAATTCAGCAATTGTTAGTAATAACGGCTCTACAAAAGTGTTATCGCTTAACAAAGCTTCAAGGCTAAATGCATCCTCTGCAGCTCCGCTTAGCAGCATTAGGGTATTAAATACGACTAATGTTATAGCCACGCACACGCCTTTTCCTACCTTATTCAAGCGCCCACACAATGCACTCTCGCCAAAGGCAAGTTCCACATTAGTATGCTTACAAGATAGTGCGTTCAAAGACATTAACCTACTTAAATGACTAATAACAAAAATAACTCAATACGCAAATAGTGAAAAATCACATCTGCTGTAAGCCTAAAATCAGCTGCTAAATACAATTAGATCCGGTTAGCACAAATTAGCTAAGTGGCAATTGATTTGCATCAATCAAACTTTCAAAACTTACTGAAAGTTCGAACGAGAGTATAACAAAGCGAGTGTGCGGCACAAGAAAAAATTAATATTTTTTAAAAAGAGTTTTCTTTAAACTCGAGTAACATAATACCCGTGTGCATAACTGTTTGAGTTCGTATAAAAAGCAGATACTAAAAAGCCCCCAATAATTAAATATTGAGGGCTTTTTTACGTATGTTTTAAATAAAAATACGTTACATAATTTGGTTTTCTTTCCAAACTTGCTCTTTTGCCATGCGCTGTTTGCGTTTATCACACGGATCATCGCAATCGCAGGCTTTATCAATACCTACGGCACCTAGGCCACCGCAACTGCCAGCCATAGATTTTTTTTGTACAATCATGCCCACAGCCATCGCTGCCACAATCAAAATAAGTAAAGTAAAAGTAAGAAGAAAAAGTGACATTGCTTAGCCCCTATTGTTCAGCAATAAATTAGGCTCAAACATATTTGAGCAACTGTTATTATATACCTTAGTGATTAAAATATAAACCTAAGCGTTATAAATAAGGCTTAAATGCAGGGCTTGAATATGTTATTAAACCCTCATCTGACTTTCCTATTAAATACACTGGTAAATCATGTTTTTGTGCATAAGCTTGGGCTTTTTTCATACCCATTACGGTTAATGCCGTTGCAAGCCCGTCTGCTGTCATAGCACTTGGGTGCAATACTGTTACCGATACTAAATCGTGACGGCTAGGCATACCTGTTACTGGATCGATTAAATGGCTGTATGTTTCACCTTCCATTTCATAAAAAATACGGTAATCGCCCGATGTAGCAATACCATTGGTACCGGGCGCTAAAACTCGATGCACTTCACGCTCACCTGGCTGTGCATCAGGTTGTTCAATGGCTATTTTCCAGTCTTGATTATTGGGTTTAACACCGCTTATACGCAGCTCGCCACCAATTTCTACCATATAGTTACTAATATTATGGCTTTCTAAAAGTTGCGCTACTTTATCTATGCCATAACCTTTAGCGGTTGCCGAAAACGTCAGCTCTAAGCCATCAACGGTTTTAGCCAAACCTTGCTCGGTTAAGGTAAGTTTATCAACGCCAATATTTGCCAACATTTTTGCTAGGGCTGCATCGCTTGGGCGCTTAGTTGGTTTTTTATTAGGGCCAAAACCCCATAAATCAATGAGCGGCCCCATAGTAATGTCGAGTGTTTTAGTTGATTCGCCTAATCGAATTGACTCAGTAACAACCGCTCTAAAGTCTGCACTTATTGGCATTACTTCATTGGCTGGTAAACGGTTAAAAGTGTTTATTTCAGAGTCAGGTATGTACGTTGACATAGACTGATTTATATCGTGTAAAACAGCATCAACTTCCTCTTTAAGCACTACTACGTCGCGCTGAGGCTGCTCATCGTAAAATTTAATATGGTAAGTAGTACCCATTGTTTTACCTTCTAGGTAAAAGCTCTCTGGCTGCGGTTTTTCATTACATCCACTAAGTAAAAAAATCAGCGATATTAAAAACAAGGCCATTATGCCTTGGGGAATACTTACACGATTCATCACAACCCTACTTCCATTAATTTAAGAATAAAACTTTATGAATAAAAAAGCCTCGTAGCATAATATGCTACGAGGCTGATATTTTAACCAAAACTAAGTTGTTTTGATATAGATCTTGTTGATCTTTAAGGATTGAAATAGGTTCAACCCATTTAGCTATTAGCCACCGAAATCATCTAGTAAGATATTCTCGTCTTCAACACCTAAGTCTTTAAGCATAGTAATAACTGCCGCGTTCATCATTGGAGGACCACACATGTAGTACTCACAATCTTCAGGGGCTTCGTGATCTTTAAGATAGTTCTCAAATAACACGTTATGGATAAAGCCTGTGTAGCCTTCCCAGTTATCTTCTGCTTGCGGATCTGAAAGCGCGGTGTGCCAAACGAAGTTATCGTTTTCAGCAGCTAGGCCGTCAAAATCTTCAACATAGAACATTTCGCGTCTAGAACGTGCACCATACCAAAAGCTCATCTTACGCTTAGAGTTCAAACGTTTAAGTTGATCAAAGATATGAGAACGCATTGGCGCCATACCAGCACCACCACCAACGAAGATCATTTCTGCGTCAGTATTTTTAGCGAAGAACTCACCAAATGGACCAGAAATAGTTACTTTATCGCCTTTAGTTAGTGACCAAATGTACGAAGACATTTTACCACATGGCAGGCTTAGGTTTCTTGGCGGTGGAGCAGCAATACGCACGTTAAGCATAATGATGCCTTCTTCTTCTGGGTAGTTAGCCATTGAGTAAGCACGAATTGTTTCTTCGTCTACTTTTGACTCCAGGTCGAAGAAACCAAAATGGTTCCAATCACCACGATATTCTTCTGGAACATCGAAATCAGCATATTTAACATGATGAGGTGGCGCTTCAATTTGGATGTAACCACCCGCACGGAACGGCACTGACTCGCCATCTGGAATTTGTAGTACAAGTTCTTTAATGAACGTTGCTTTGTTATCGTTAGAGATAACTTCACAATCCCATTTTTTAACACCGAAAATTGACTCTTCAAGCTCAATTTCCATGTCATTTTTAACATTTACCTGACACGCTAAACGACAGCCTTCACGGGCTTCACCTTTAGAAATGTGATCAAGTTCAGTTGGCAGAATATCGCCGCCACCTTCTTTAATATGTACACGACACTGACCACAAGAGCCACCGCCACCACATGCAGAAGATACGAAAATACCTGACTCAGATAGCGCGCCTAATAGCTTGCTACCTGCTGATGTTTTAATGGCTTTGTCTGGGTCGCCATTAATCCCAATGATGATATCGCCACTTGCAACTAACTGAGATTTAGCACCAATGATCACTAAAACTAGTAGTACAACGATAGCGATGAAAACACCAACTCCTAAGAAAATATCAGTATAACCCATGATTTATCCTCGCTACCTTTACAGTGAAATACCAGAGAATGACATAAAGCCAAGAGCCATTAAGCCAACAGTAATAAAGGTAATACCTAAACCACGTAAGCCATCTGGAACGTCTGAATATTTCATTTTCTCACGGATACCTGCAAGTAATGTAATTGCAAGTGCCCAACCAACACCAGCGCCAATACCATAAACCACAGACTCGCCGAAGTTATAGTTACGCTCAACCATGAAAGATACCGCACCAAAAATTGCACAGTTAACTGTGATTAGTGGTAAGAAGATACCTAACGCGTTGTAAAGTGCTGGGAAGAACTTATCTAATGCCATTTCCAAAATTTGCACAAGTGCTGCAATAACACCAATGAAAGTTAAGAAACGTAAAAAGCTAAGATCTGCATCTGGGTAACCAAGCCACGTAAGTGAACCCGGTGCTAACACTGCATGGTAAACTAAGTTGTTAACTGGTACCGAAATACCTAATACAACAATAACCGCTACACCTAGGCCAATTGATGTGGTTACTTTTTTAGATACTGCTAAAAAAGTACACATGCCTAAGAAGAATGATAACGCTAAGTTTTCAATAAAAACGGCTTTTACAAATAAACTAATATAATGTTCCACTGTGTGCCCCTTACGCTTTAGCTTCTACTTGGTCTTTCTTATAAGTACGTAGTACCCATATGAATAAACCAATGATGAAGAATGCACTCGGTGGTAATATCAATAGACCCATAGGTTGATACCAACCACCATTTTGTACTAATGGGATAATATCAACACCGAATAGTGAACCCTTACCAAATAGTTCACGAATGAAACCAACGGTAAGTAGTACTACTGAATAACCTAAACCGTTACCAATACCGTCAAGAAACGACATAAGTGGCGGTGACTTCATTGCGTATGCTTCAGCACGACCCATTACAATACAGTTAGTAATAATTAGACCGATAAATACCGAAAGCTCTTTTGCCGTAGCGTAAGAAAATGCTTGTAGTACTTGGTCAACAACAATTACCAAAGATGCAATAATCGTCATTTGTACAATAATACGTACTGACGATGGGATCTGGTTACGAATAGTCGAGATAAAGAAGCTAGAAAACGCGGTTACCAAGGTCAAAGCAATTGACATGATTAATGCGTTTTTTAAGCTAGATGTTACCGCTAGCGCAGAACAAATACCAAGTACTTGTAGTGCGATTGGGTTGTTAGCTAAAACCGGGCCAAATAGGACCGCTTTCATTTCTTTAGTATCAGCCATTATTTCAATGCTCCTTTACGTACTTCCGCAAGGAATGGACCAAAGCCATTGTCACCAGTCCAAAAGTCAACTGTATTATCAACACCGTTAGACGTTAAAGTTGCACCCGATAGACCATCAATTTGATGCTCATTGCTAGCGCCACTTTTTACAACATCGATAGGTAATTCTTTACCTTCCCATTTTGCAGTCCACTGTGGATTTTGGATTTCGCCACCTAAACCAGGTGTTTCACCATGCTTATAAAAGATAATGTTTTTGATTGTTTCGCCATCATTTTCAAGCGAAAGGAAACCATACATTAAGCCCCATAAACCGTAACCTTGAATAGGAACAATAATAGTGTCAACTGACCCATTATCTGCTCTAGAGATGTATACAGGTGCCTCTGTCGTTACGCGCTGAATGCCCGCAATGTCAGTAATGCCTTTTTCAGCAAGCGCAAAGCTTAGCTTAGGGTCAAATTTGCTTTTTTCAAAGTCAAATGCATTAACCTTAGCCTGAACTTCTTCACTTGAGTCGCTTGCAAAAGACTCACCCGTTTTCATATTAACTAAGCGTACTTCGATTTTGTTGTTGAATGTTTCAGAAACATTTTCAACTTTTCCGATTCCCGCTGCAACTAAGATATTACTTTGAATATCTTTCGCTTTATTAGCTTGCTGTAAAGGACGAAGCTGTACAGCAGCAAACGATACGATAATTGCACACACTAAACATAGCGCAACAACTACTGCTAACGTTTTACCGATTGATTCGTTATTACTAGACATTACGTGCCAACCTCCGTTTGATATTAGCTTGCACTACAAAGTGATCGAACAGTGGAGCAAATAAGTTAGCAAATAAGATTGCTAGCATCATACCTTCTGGGAAAGCAGGGTTCACAACACGGATCATAACAACCATAAAACCAATAAGCGCGCCATAAGCTAACTTACCTTTATCGGTAAATGCAGCAGACACAGGGTCGGTAGCCATAAAGAACATACCAAACGCAAAACCACCTAGTACAAAGTGCCAATGCCAAGGCATAGCAAATACTGGGTTAGTCTCAGAGCCAACTGTATTTAGCAGTAATGCAGTGATTACCATACCGAAAAATACACCTAGCACTATACGCCAAGAAGCGATACGCACGTAAATAAGGAACAAGCCACCCACTAATAATGCAAGTGTTGATGTTTCGCCTACAGAACCTTGAATGAAACCGTAAAACGCATTCCACCATAACTCCATGTTTGAAAAATCAAGTGTGCCAACAAACGCTTGACCAAGCATAGTCGCACCAGAGAACGAATCTACTGCTGTCCATACTGTGTCACCTGAAATTTGTGCAGGGTATGCGAAGAATAAAAACGCACGACCAGCTAACGCAGGGTTTAAGAAGTTACGACCTGTACCACCAAAGATTTCTTTAGCAATTACAACACCAAATGTAATACCAAGCGCAACTTGCCATAAAGGAATAGTTGCTGGCAAAATAAGTGCAAATAACACTGATGTTACGAAGAAACCTTCGTTAATTTCGTGTTTACGCACTGAAGCAAATATAACTTCCCAAAAACCACCTACAGCAAAAGTAACTGCATAAATTGGTAGGAAGAAACACGCTCCATAGAACATTTTAGCGCCCCAGCCTGCATCAGCGGTTAATTGACCGCCTAACAGTTGAAACAAATCAACTTGCCATATATTAGCTAGTTCAAAACCTTGTGCTAAAGCACCAGCGGCCTGATGACCAATATTGAACATACCAAAAAACATAGCAGGGAACGTTGCCATCCACACTAAAATCATCATGCGTTTTAGGTCGATGTTGTCACGAACGTGTGTCGCGCCTTTATTTACGTAGCCTGGTGTATAAAAAATAGTTGCTGCTGCTTCATACAGAGCATAAAACTTTTCATATTTACCACCGGCTTCAAAATTCGGCTCGATATCTTCAAGATATTTTTTTAAACCCATCTCTCTAGCCTTCCTTCTCGATCGTAGTTAAGCAATCGCGTAGGGCTGCGCCATACTCGTATTTGCCCGGACAAACGAAGGTACATAACGCTAAGTCTTCTTCATCTAGTTCAAGCGCGCCTAATGACATTGCACTGTCTACATCGCGTGACAATAGGTCGCGTAATAATAGAGTTGGCAAAATATCTAACGGCATTACACGCTCATAGCTACCAATTGGTACCATGGCACGTTTTGAACCACCTGTTGACGTTGTCATTTTAAATAAACGACTCGGTGCAAGGTGAGAAATAAAGGTACGCGTTACGGAAAATTTATCACTACCTGGTGCAATCCAACCAAACAATTCTTTTTCGCGACCTTCAAGTAAAACAGATACTTGAACGTGGTAACGACCTAAGAATGCATGAACACCGTTTGAAATAGAACCTGACAATACTGAACCAGAAATAACACGGTTATCACCGTCTTCTAATTCGCCAGCAACTAAATCATCCAATGAAGCACCTAATTGTGTTTTCACTAAACGAGGGTTTTTAACGCGAGGACCTGCAAGAGAAATTACACGATCAGTGTAAATTTCACCGGTAAGGAATAAGTGACCAAAGGCGATAACGTCTTGGTAACCAATATGCCAAACCTGCTTGCTAATAGATACTGCATCAAGATGATGGATATGTGTGCCAACAAGGCCAGCCGGATGCACACCACCAAACTCATGTACTTCTACTTGAGCTATAGATGAGCTAGGAACTTGGCTACCTGCTTGTTTACAAACAAATACTTTACCGTCGGTTAAACGCGACACAACAGCTAAACCTGCTTCGAATGCTTGCACATTTTCAGCAATAATTACCGCAGGATCTGCAGCAAGTGGATTAGTGTCGATTGCGGTCACAAAAATAGAGCTAGGATTTGCATCCACTGCCGCTACTTTACTGAATGGGCGAGCACGAAGTGCTGTCCACTGACCAGACTGTATAAGTACTTCTTTGGCTTTTTCACGATCTAAGCTCGAAAGCTCGGCATCAGAAAAAGTACCAAAGGTGATTTGCTCACTGCCGTTAACTTCAATAACAACAGATTGCAGTACACGTTTAGCACCACGATTAATTTCTTTTACTGTGCCAGAAGCTGGAGCAGTAAATAATACACCTGGGTTCTTTTTATCTTCAAAAAGTACCTGGCCTTTTTTCACTTGGTCATCCACACGAACATGCATGGTTGGACGCATACCGATAAATTCTTCACCTAGCACAGCTACACGTTTGACGGTAGAACCATCATGAATAACTTGCTGAGGAGCGCCCTCTATGGGTAAGTCCAGACCTTTTTTTATATTGATCATACGCACTTGCACTACATTAACGGAAAGAAACTGAAAAATCGTATCAACCACGTCGCCATATTAACTATAACAAGTTGTGTAAAACTAACTTGCTATAAATACTAAACAAGCAACGCAGTAAAACTCCTCACATATTGCTATGATTTTAACATCATTGTGCAACACTATGCGAGTGTATTTATAAAAATTATACCAGAGAAAGACTTATTTACGCTTGATGTAGCTATTTAATAAAATTCAAGCTAGACCAAAGTTGTACGTTTACTAAGAAACATTATTTTTATAAAAAAATCAGTAATAAAAAAGTCGCACTAGGCGACTTTTCAAACTGTTTTGTACAATTGATTAGTCAATCATATTCGCAATAGGCTGAACAGGGTCAACCTCTTGCTCATAATCAACGCCTTGTATACCAAAACCAAACAAGCGTAAAAACTCATTATGATAACCAACATAATCGGTTAGTTCATCAATGCTACTAGTATCTACTTTATCCCAAATAGCTTGAATACGTGCTTGTACGTCATCTTCTAGCTCTTTATAGTTTTGGAATAAATGACCGCCTTCGTCAAAACGTGGCGTGTCGCCGTATAAGTTTTCGCTAAATAACGCCTGTATTTGCTCAATAGTACCTTCGTAGGTGCCATCGGCTTTCATTACTTTAAATAAAGCAGAAATATACAAAGGCATAATAGGAATAGCCGAGCTAGCTTGTGTTACTACCGCATTAAGTGACGATACATACGCTTCGCCATTTAAATCACTAGTCGAAGCTTTAATAGCAGCCGTTGCACGATCCAAATCTTCTTTTGCTTTACCAATCGTTGCATGCCCGTATATTGGCCATGTTAGCTCTTTACCTATGTAGGTATAAGCAGTGGTTTTGAAGTTATCGGCTAGCACATCGGCTTGTTTTAGTGCATCAATCCACATTTCCCAATCTTCACCGCCCATTACTTTAATAGTATTGTCGATATCATCTTGGTTTGCCGCTTCAACGGTTATTTCATCAATTTCACGCTTTGAGGTATTCAGATTTTTAGTTGTAACTGCATTACCAATTGGTTTAAGCGTAGATGAGAACACTTCACCGGTATTAGGATCGGTACGACGCGGAGACGCTAAGCTGTAAATAATTAAATCTACTTTGCCTAAATCGGCTTTAATAGTATCAATTGCTTTTTGCTTAATTTCGTTTGAGAACGCATCGCCATTAATATTTTTTGACCAAAGGCCTGCTTCGTCTGCAGCATTTTGAAATGCAGCTGTATTGTACCAACCTGCAGAACCCGTTTTGCGCTCAGTGCCTTCTTTTTCAAAGAAAATACCTAATGTTTTAGCACCGCCACCAAACGCCGCAGTAATACGCGATGCAAGGCCATAGCCTGTAGAGGCACCAATAACTAATACATTTTTAGGGGCATTTTTTAATGCACCTTGTTGCTTTACATAATTAATTTGTTCTTGAACATGTTCGCTACAGCCCACTGGGTGGGCATTGGTGCAGATAAATCCACGAATTTTAGGCTTAATGACCATTGATCATCCTATATCTTTACAATAAAAATTAGCGCTAGTTTAAAGGCTAATACTAAAAACACTGATCTGATCAGTTAATCTTGAGTGTAAACATCAATCAAATCGCTATTAATTGTTTAAGCTGACTTAGAGCCACCCATACAATTGGGTGAATCAGGCGCTTCACCATTATGTTCAGCAAACTCATCTGGCGTATAAGTATGAATAGCCAGTGCATGAATATGATTGGCTAATTCATCTTTTAAAATTTCATTAATTTCGCGATGGCGCTGTAATAAGCGCTTACCAGCAAACTCTTCGCTAACCACTATCACTTTAAAATGCGAGTCGCTGCCAGCACTGTGCATATGGCTTTCGTTAATTACATTTAAATGCTTACAGGCAATTGCATCGCTGATTTTTTGTTGAATTTGTTGCTGCATGACATAAACCATTATTGTTACTTATTTATAAGCCCACTATAGCAACTTGCTAAGCCTAATGGCTAACGCTTTATCAAGCGAAAGGTTAAACTTATTCGCGGATGAGCCAAGGTAGTTTGCTTAGCAATAGCGTGTTGATAGTCGCGCTGACTATTGCCACTCATAATTAAACAGCTGCCACTATGTAGCTTTAAATTAGTAACTTTATTGCTGGCTTTGTGTTTTAGTTTTAATACTCGTTCAGCCCCAAGCGATATACAAACAATAGTAGGTTGATGGCCAAGCTCTGCTTCATCGTCGCTATGCCACCCCATAGTATCGTTACCATCGCGGTAATAATTTACTAATAGTGAATTTAATGGCTGGTTTAAATGCCGCTCTAAACGTTTGCGCATCGCCAGTAAAACATCAGGCCAAGGCTCTACTATTAACTTACTGTGAGAATAACCATACTCAATATTATTTTCACTGATAAAACACTGCAGCCGAGGAATTGGCCCCGTTTTATTGTAAACCGTAACATTAGGCTGCTGCCAACACAGGTTTTGCTGTAAATAGTAGAACAAATCGAGGCTTTTTTGTGCACTAAGCGCCCTACTTTGATAAGAAAAGCCATTTGGTAACAGTTGGGGGTTGGCGTTTGGCCGTTGCATGTTAGAATTTACCTATCATTTGATTACTGATCACTAAACTATTATGACCATGCAAGCACAGCTCGGCGATAAAACCTTTACTCTTGAACGCTTTCCTTTGGATCAAAAAAACCGCAGCTTACAAGCTTGGGATTCAGCCGACGAATATTTAATCGACTATGTTAGCGAACATCATCCTGATTGTCGCTCTTTGCTGATTTTAAATGATAGTTTTGGCGCGCTTTCTTGTTATTTTAGCCACAAGCAATTAACTGTTTGTTCAGTAAACGACTCTTATATTAGCCACCAAGCAGCAGCTTATAACTTAGCAGAGAATAAAATACCTGCTATTACCTTTAGCCAGCTCGATAGTTTATCGGCTTTACCTGAACAAGTTGATTTGGTACTTATAAAAGTGCCACGCACATTAGGCTTTTTACAGTATCAACTGTCTGAGCTTAGCGAAGTGCTTGCACCCGGAACGCCTGTTATTGCCGCGGCAAAAACAAAAGATGTGCATAATTCAACAATTAAAGCGTTTGAGCAGTTTATTGGCGAAACAAAAACAAGTTTAGCGGTTAAAAAGTCACGCTTAATTATAAGCCACGCACAAGGTGGGTATAAAGCCGCTGATTTTCCGGTAAATTGGCCACTTGAAGGCACTGACTTTACTATTAGTAACCATGCAAATGTGTTTTCGCGTGATTCATTAGATATTGGCGCACGGTTCTTTTTTAACTACTTACCAGAAACCAATAAAGCTAAAAGCATTATTGATTTAGGCTGTGGTAATGGCGTGGTGGGTTTAATGGCATTATCGCGTTGCCCAAATGCAAATATTACTTTTGTTGATGAGTCGTATATGGCCGTTGAATCGGCACGCTTGAATGTAGAGCTCAATATGGAAGCTAAATATGAGCAATGTTCATTTGTTGAAAATGACTGTTTATCGGGATTTGAGCGCGACAGTGTTGATATGGTGCTATGTAACCCGCCATTTCATCAAGCTCAAGCGGTTACCGACCACATTGCATGGCAAATGTTTAAAGAAGCAAAAGATACTTTAAAAGAAGGTGGCGAATTGCGTATTATTGGCAACCGTCATTTAGATTACCACGACAAACTAAACCGTATGTTTGGTAACTGTAAGCTACTAGGTTCTAACAAAAAGTTTGTTGTACTTAGTGCCACAAAAAATACCGGAATGTTATAAATGCAAATTATAAAATACCTTTTACCTTGGTTGGTGTTTTTGGCACTGCCTGCATGTAGTAATCAGCCAAATCAGATAATACTTAATCCTGTTTATAAAAATGGGCAAATAAGTTCAATCAACAGCAGCTTAAGTACCAGTGTAATTGATTTAAGAGGTGATACTGCCACCTTAAAACTTATAGAGTCTGACAAAACTAAAACTTTTGCCAGCCATGGTATTACAGCCTCAGTAAAAAGTGCGCTCGACAGCGCCCTAAGTCGTAACGGTGCCAGCATTTCTAACTTAGCCACGGTGCGCTTTGAAGTAGATATTCATGCTTTGCAAGCAGTTGTTACCGAAAAACTAATGAGCCACACCAGCGCGGCTTCTATAGAGTTTGGCGTGCGGGTTATTCGCGCTACCAGTAACTTTAGCAAAGTATACCGAGGCAATGCTAATTTAGCAGGGCCACTGGGGCACGACAGAGCAAAAATAGAAGGTCAGCTTAATAAGTTGACTGAGCAAATTATTACCCGCATTGTATCTGACCCTGAATTAATAGAATTTTTAGAAGGTTAACAATGAAACGACTTTTTTTAATCTGCTTAAGCCTATTCTTTAGTACCACTACGCTTGCTGCTAAAGAAGGCCGTTTTGTACAAAAAGATAATATTTTTCCGCGTGTTGAAATAGTCACTTCACTGGGTAGCATAGTGATTGAGCTTGACCGCTCTAAAGCCCCCATTACTGCAAATAACTTTTTAACCTACGTAATGGATAAAAGCTATCAAGGCAGTGTGTTTCATCGTATTGAGCGTGATGTAGAAAACGACCGCGACTTTGTTATTCAAGGTGGCGGCTACGATAAAGACTACGATGGACTACACGAAAACGATCCTATTTTTAACGAAAGCGGTAATGGCTTAAAAAACGATATGTATAGCATAGCTATGGCGTATCAAGACCGCCAACCTCATTCAGGAACGCGCCAATTCTTTTTTAATATGGACGATAACGACCATTTAAACCCTGGCAGAGAATGGGGGTTTGCGGTATTTGGCAATGTAATGGACGGCTACGACACGCTAGATAAAATTATGGCGGTAAAAACCGGATTTAACGAAAAAATTGGCTACGACTTTGTACCCAAAGAGCCTGTAGTTATTTTAAATATTAAATTACTTGAACAAGTTCCCCTGTAACTATTAAAAGAGCAGCCTAGCTGCTCTGTGTTAAAGCCAATGAAGGCCCTATGAGCAAAACACTCTCTATTCGCGAATATTTTTCTTATTTTAAAGACAAACGCCTTATCAATATTTTTATATTTGGTATGAGTAGTGGTTTTCCATGGGTGCTGATTGGCTCTGTAATGTCGGCATGGCTAAAAGACGAAGGCTTAAGCCGCAGTATGATTGGCTTATTTGGCATTGTGTTTGGCGCTTACAGCATTAACTTTTTATGGTCGCCGTTAATTGATCGTACCAAACTACCCTTTTTATACAAATGGTTAGGCCAACGCCGAAGCTGGATACTGTTTTGCCAAAGCTTTATTTTACTTGGCACACTGCTATTAGCAGGGCTTGATTTAAAAGCCAATTTAGCGCTCGTCGCCGCACTTTGTTTATTAATAGCCATAGCCTCTGCCACTCAAGATATTGCTATTGACGCTTTTAGAATAGACGCCCTGGGCGAAAATGAATCTCACAAAGCGACCGCCGCCGCTGCCATGGCAACCTCGGGTTGGTGGTCGGGTTATGCGCTACTTGGGGCCATTCCGTTTTATATGGCCGATATACCTTCGATAGATTGGCCGCAAGTATACTACTTTTTATCCGCCATAATGCTGCTACTAATGAGCTGTGTATTTTGGGCAAAAGAACCCGAATCAAACCGCGAAGCAGTGCACGCTGAGCTTGAGCGGGTATACCTTGAAAAACTTGCCGCCAGCAAGCAAACACCATTAACTAAAACACTCGCTTGGCTTGCAGTTACTGTGGTTGATCCGTTTAAAACCTTTTTTGCTAAAAATGGCGTTAAAACCGCGTTGGCACTGCTTGCATTTATTTTCTTATTTAAAATTGGCGAAGCGTTTTTAGCTCGCATGTCGATTGTATTTTATAAAGAGGTTGGCTTTAGTAATACCCAAATAGCCAATTACTCTAAGCTAGGCACCGGATTAATTACCATCGTATTTGCCTTTTTAGGCAGTATTTTTAATCATAAATATGGCATTGTTAAAGGCTTATTTATTAGTGGTGTGGCAATGGCGGCATCTAATTTAATGTTTTCTTGGATTGCACTTGCCGGCCCACAAGAGCATTTATACGCCATGGCTATTGTGGTTGATGGTTTTACTCAGGCATGGTCGCTAGTAGCTATGGTGGCATTTATATCCATGCTATGCGATAGAGCATTTAGTGCAACACATTATGCGTTACTTGCGTCGCTGGGTAATTTAGGGCGTACTTTACTGTCGAGTTACAGTGGGGTAGTAATAGATGATTGGCTGGCGGGTAACTGGTCGCTATTTTTTATTCTTACGGCATTAATGGTGTTGCCATCGTTGATATTTTTATACTTAATTCGTCATAAACTGTATCAGCTAGAGCGTAATTATCACCAAAATACTTAAACTCAATACTTAAACTCAATACTTAAAATAAATTATTTACTTGGCATATTTAAAGGTGCATTAAAATATGCCAAGTAACTTGCGGCTATTAATCAACTTTAAGTAAGTTTAATGCCTCATGCGGATCAACTTCGAGTGCATTACAGTAGCGCACAAATTCAATTACATCTAAGCGGCGCTCTTGGTTTTCAATTTTGCCAATAAACGAATGTGGTGTACCCAATAACTGCGCTAAACTACGCATTGTATGCCCTTTGTCATGACGTTTACTTTTAAGCCATTTGGTCAGTTTTGCATTTTCTTCTGATGAAACTGTTTTACCCATCATGTACATCTCCTACTTAATGCGGTGTAAATACTAATTGATGCAATTTATTAATAGCGCTCAGTGAGTACACTGCACAACAGCCTAATTGGGCATTGATTGCAGCTCAGCTTTACTAATTACTCATTGTGAGCTAAAAAACGCTATAAATAATACTTACTTATTGTGGTGGTGAATGAAATTTTGCCCGTCTCATTCTTATATATTGTATACTATTAACCCATTGGTAAAATGGCTAATTACATTCGGCACAGGTTAAATAATGAATATATATTTACCAAGCCTGAATAGATAGCTTAAACCATTAATAAATATTTGTAACAATTTTGTTCCATTTTAGTGTTACATGTTTATGCTTAATCAATAACGAGCACCCTAAAAGGCTAAATAATGTTCAGGCTACTTTTTTTACTTCCTATTATACTGTGCTTAGGCTGGTGTTTTTTTCTTCGCCACCATGGTGTGCCTATTAAAAAAGGCAAAAGAGGCTTTGTATATATACTCGCGTTTTCTACTTTTGTACTTGGCTTTTTTATATTAATGATGCAAATAACCGAATTCACTCCTAGCGAATTTTAGGCATTAAAAAAGCCGCAAAAGCGGCTTTAATATTTTATTGTTTACCCAGGGTTTGTTGACCTTTGCGGGTTAATATTTGTTCCAACTAGGGGCAATTTAATCGCGGCGCTAGGTTTGTAACCTAGTGGGCTAAGTGAAAACCGAGCAACAAAGAGTTAATTGCCCCTAGGCAGAACCCTTCGGGCAGCGCATGTTTGGCATTGATGCTACGTTATCGCCTATTTATGGGGAATAACCACACCACATAGGCTCTGCCTTGCCTAAATACCAAACACACTGCTGCAAATTTAACCTTGAAAGATCAACAGACCCTTGTTAAATAGTAAAGCTTGAACCACAACCACAGGTTGTAGTTGCATGAGGATTAGTTACAAAAAAGCGTGCGCCTTCTAATCCTTCAGTGTAATCAACTTCGCCGTCTACTAAATATTGTAAACTCATCGGATCAACCACCAGCATCACGCCATTTTTGACGATTTCTAAATCACCTGGATTGGCCTTTTCATCAAAGGTAAAACCGTACTGAAAACCAGAACAACCACCACCCGTTACATATACGCGTAATTTAAGTTCTGGATTTTCTTCTTCATCGATTAACTGTTTAACACGATCGGCTGCCGCGTCAGTGAACTTAATTGGTAATTCTTCAGACATTTTAAAAACCCTCAATATCGTAATGCCGTGATTATCTAATACCCGAGTGTTTTAATCAAGTATAGTAAAATAAAGGTTGCAGGCACTCGCTGCTGTTAGTAGCAAACTAAACCTAAATATTGAGTCCAGCATCGCTTATTTGCGTATTTTAACGTTAACTTTTCTATAAATGTAATTATTTTACAAAATCACAACGACTTAGCGAGTGGCTTTTGCTAAAATGACCGCTGAAAAATGCTGCGGGGAAATAAAGCATGTGGCTTGAGCAACTCAGGCGTCGATTAGCCAAACCTAAAACATCCGTACAATTATGCTTATTAGGCGTAAGTGCCGGATTAATAGCTGCATTTTTTATTATTTTATTTCGCTTAACGATTCTTTTTTTTCAAAGTATATTTTTAGAAACTCCCGACAACTTTACCACCCTCCCCACTTTAGAACGTGTATTAATGCCCCTTATTGCGGCACTCTTAATTGCGCTTTTTGCGGCTTTTACTGGCTTTAAACATTATCGCTTGGGTATTCCGTTTGTAATTCATCGTATTAAACGCCATTACGGGCAAATGCCACTGTATAACACCCTAAACCAATTTGTTGGTGGTGCATTGGCCCTGATCAGCGGCTTTTCGGTGGGGCGCGAAGGACCTTCGGTGCATTTAGGTGCAACTGGGGCAAGTATCTTAGCAACTAAACTGCACTTACCTCATAATGCCATGCGTACCCTTAGTGGCTGTGGCATTGCAGCTGGTATTGCCGCCTCGTTTAACACGCCGTTAGCAGCGGTTATTTTTGTAATGGAAGTAGTACTTCGAGAATACAAAGTACATATATTTGTGCCAATTATGCTTGCAGCTGTTACTGGCGCTTTAGCAACCCAATTTGTATTTGGCGAAGGCTCAGAGTTAGCACTTATAAGCATTGCACCGCTAAGTGGCTGGCATTACCCGTACTTAATATTGTGTGGCATGGCGCTGGGCGCAATAGCCTATAGTTTTAATCAAAACTTAATGTTAATTATTAAAACGTTTAAACCACTTAGCATGTTTCCTCGCTTACTTATTGCTGGCTGTATTGCCAGCTTAATTGCGTATACCGTCCCCCAAGCTATGGGGTCGGGTATGAGTGCAATTACTATTGCGGTTGAATCCCCCTGAAGACATGCAATTATTAACTACTATTTTAATTGCTAAGTTACTCGCCACATTATTTGCGATAGGTTTGGGTATTCCCGGTGGTTTAATTGGACCGGTTATAGGGCTGGGGGTTTTAATTGGTACTTTAATGGCCTTTTTTGCCCAGTTTATTAGCCCAGGTACAGATATAGCAGGCACTTATGGTGTACTTGGCATGGCAGGATTATTAGCAGCAACGCTGCATGCACCGCTTGCGGCTTTAACCACAGTGATGGAGCTCACTTCGTCTCCAGAAATAATAGTGCCTGCAATGATAGTTATTACCACCGCTTATGTTACCGCGCTGCAAGTGTTTGGTAATCGCTCGATATTTTTACAACAGCTGGATTTTCAAGAGTTACCTTACCAGGTATCTCCCGCTACTGAGGCACTACAAAAAGTAGGGGTAATGGATGAAATGGATGAAGACTTTAAGTTGCTTTACTCCGACGATAAACAGCAAATAAAAAACACCCTTGATGCGATGGACAGCCAAACCCCATTAATTGTATTTGATGAAGAAAATGGTTACCGATTGGCTGAATATGACTTGAGCTTAATGTCGGATCAAGCAACTAACCTTAGCTATATTAGTTTGGCCGGTATTAGCAGCCAAGCCACTTTAGCTGATGCCTTTGAGCTATTAAATGATAAGCGCAGTGGCGCATTGTATGTATATAACTTATTACATAATCAACAAATTATGGGATTACTACGTTGGGATCAAATCCATCATATTTTAACCATTCGTAACAGCTTACTTTAATTTAAATGAGGGTAATATGAGCGCATTATTAATTTACAAAACCTTGCATATATTTTTTATGATTGCCTGGTTTGCCGGTATTTTTTACTTACCAAGGTTATTTGTGTACCACGCTATGAGCGAAGAAAGGGCATGCAACTCTATGCTTAAAGTAATGGAACGTAGGCTGCTTTTTTTTGTCACTCCGTTTGCCGTGTTAACCGCGGTATTTGGTGTACTCACTATAGTTGAATATGGCCGCGATTGGTTTAAGTACAGCATGTGGTTGCATTATAAACTAGTGCTAGTAATTATTTTATACCTATACCATGGTTACTGTTTTAAGCTTTTAGCTGATTTTAAACATGACCGTAACACTAAAAGTGACCGTTTTTATCGTATTTTTAATGAGTTACCCGTTATAGCACTATTAATAATAGTGGCACTGGCGGTAATAAAACCCAGTTTATAATAAAATGTTTCTAGGTAATTTACTCTGCCAACTAGCTAAGTAACTTTGCTATAATATGCGCGATTGCGTGCTCCTTTAAGGATTATCGCGCCTTTTTGAATAAGTAGGAATAACCCCATGTTAAGTTTCCAAGGTGAAAATATACTCTCAGTTAATCAACTCGACAGAGACTGTATTGAACGTATATTTGCAGTAGCTAAAAAAATGGAACCCTACGCTAAAAAACAAAAGCGTACTAACGTGCTAGAAGGTGCCATTTTAGCCAACTTATTTTTTGAACCTAGCACACGCACACGCGTAAGCTTTGGCACCGCTTTTAACTTACTCGGCGGACTCGTTCGCGAAACAACCGGCATGCAAAGCTCAGCGCTCGCTAAAGGCGAGTCGCTTTACGACACCGCCCGTGTTATTTCGGCGTATGCCGATGCTGTCGCTATGCGCCACCCCGATGCAGGTTCGGTAAGTGAATTTGCAACAGGCTGCTCAATCCCTGTGATTAATGGTGGCGATGGCCCTAACGAGCACCCCACTCAAGCACTGCTCGATTTATTAACCATTGAGCGTGAGCTTAACCGTTTTGAGCAAAACATAGATGGTATGCACATTGCGCTAGTAGGCGATTTAAAATATGGTCGCACTGTGCACTCTTTATCAAAACTATTATGCCACTATAAAAACGTGAAATTTTCGATGGTTGCACCCGATGGTCTACAAATGCCTAGCTATATATTAGATGCAGTAGATAATGCAGGTCATAAAATTGAATTGGTAAACAAAATGGAAGGTAACTTAGCTGCCGACATAGTTTATCAAACGCGTATTCAAGAAGAGCGCTTTCCTTCGCAAGAAGAAGCCAACAAATACCGTGGTGGGTTTAGAATTAGTCAATCAATTTACACTGCACATTGCAAACCTAATTCAGTGTTAATGCACCCGCTACCACGCGATAGTCGCCTAGAAGCCAACGAGCTAGATAACGACTTAAACGCAAATGACAATTTAGCTATATTTCGCCAAGTACAAAATGGCGTATTAATTCGTATGGCACTGTTTGCTTTAACCCTCGGCGTAGAAAACAAAGTCGAGCAGTATGAAGTAGACGTACCTTGGTTTAGCCGCAAACGCGATAGCTAAACCCACTTTTTTTGTGACAAAACAATAGGATTTTTCATGACAATTAGCCAAGACTTATTTGCACGCGCTCAAGCTTCTATTCCTGGTGGCGTAAATTCACCAGTACGTGCTTTTAATGGTGTAGGCGGCACACCGCTATTTATCACTAAAGCTGAGGGTGCGTTTACATTTGACGCCGATGGTAATCGCTATATCGATTATGTTGGCTCTTGGGGCCCTATGATCATGGGCCATAACCACCCTGCAATTAAACAAGCAGTACACGACGCGGTAGAAAACGGCCTAAGTTATGGCGCGCCTACCGAAGCCGAAATTTTAATGGCTGAAAAAGTAAAAGAGCTAGTACCATCAATCGAAAAAGTACGTATGGTTAGCTCAGGCACAGAAGCCACCATGAGCGCTATTCGCTTAGCGCGTGGTTTTACTGGCCGCGATAAAATACTTAAATTTGAAGGCTGTTACCACGGCCATGCCGACTCATTATTAGTTAAAGCGGGCTCTGGCGCATTGACTATGGGCGTGCCTAATTCGCCGGGTATTCCTGAAGATTTTGCAAAGCATACGCTTACTGTATCGTTTAATAATTTAGATGAAGTGAAAGCTATTTTTGCTAAATATGCCGACGAAATTGCATGCATTATTGTTGAGCCTGTTGCTGGTAACATGAACTGTATTCCACCGGTTCCGGGATTTTTAGAAGGTTTGCGCGACGTTTGTGACGAATACAAATCGGTACTTATTTTTGACGAAGTAATGACCGGGTTTCGAGTTGCACTTGGCGGCGCACAAGCCTACTACAATATAAAACCAGACTTAACCTGTTTAGGTAAAGTAATTGGCGGCGGCATGCCAGTGGGCGCTTTTGGCGGCAAAACCGAAATTATGGATTATATTGCACCGGTTGGCCCTGTTTATCAGGCGGGTACATTGTCGGGTAACCCAATTGCCATGGCTGCAGGTTTAAAATCGCTAGAGTTATTAAGCGAGCCAGGCTTACATGCAAAACTAGAAGCAACCAGTAAAGCAATTTGTGAAGGCTTTGAAGCCGGTGCTAAAAAAGCAGGCATTGCATTAACCACTAATTACGCCGGTGGCATGTATGGTTTTTTCTTTACTGATGCTGAAAAAGTAACAACTTACAAACAAGCTACTGAGTGTGATTTAGAGCGTTTTAAACGTTTTTTCCACCTGATGCTTGAAGAAGGTGTTTACTTAGCCCCCTCTGCTTTTGAAGCAGGCTTTGTATGTGCAGCGCACAACGAGCAAGAAATAAAAGATACCATTGCAGCCGCAGAGCGCGCGTTTGCTAAGCTGTAAAACATCAGTTTTATTCAGCCAATAAAAAAAGCCCTAACGGGCTTTTTTTATGTCTTGTAGTTATTCAAAACAGCTTAACGAATACACTGCGGCCTTGGTTCAAATTCACTGGCTCTTAGTGGTAGCTGAATAACTTTGCCGCACCCTGGTGGCGCTTGTTTACCCGTTAGCTCGTTAATAAACGCCCAGCGAATTGAAGGTGGACGAGTATCGGCTATCGCTTCGGGATTTAGCGGTTTTAAATAACGAATATAGGTCTCTAAAGCCCCTACACTACCGGTTAAGCCGGTACTTTTGTTATCATCTCGGCCTAGCCAAGCAACGGTCACTGTGTTTTGATCAAACCCGGCAAACCAGCTATCGCGTAAATCGTTACTAGTGCCCGTTTTACCCGCAAGTTGAATCGACGGAAAGTGTAAGTTTAACCGTTTTGCGGTGCCATCTTTAGTCACTCGTTTCATTGCGTATTTTGTCATGTACATGGCATCTTTAGCAAAACGCGGCTCAGATTTCACCTCATGCTTATACAATACTTTGCCTATTGAGTCGGTTAACGCAGAAATAGCGGTTAACTTTCTATATTCGCCATCGGCAGCAATGGTTGTGTACAATTGTGCTACCTCAAAACTAGACATTTCAAGTGCCCCCAATAACAACGATGGGTATTCGTTAATTCTTCCCTGCGCGCCTAACCCTCTTAGTGTATTTGCAACTTTATCTACACCTACATCAAGGCCAAGATTTACCGCAGGTAT
This sequence comes from Pseudoalteromonas sp. JB197, assembly GCF_002332205.1. Taxonomy (NCBI): domain Bacteria; kingdom Pseudomonadati; phylum Pseudomonadota; class Gammaproteobacteria; order Alteromonadales; family Pseudoalteromonadaceae; genus Pseudoalteromonas; species Pseudoalteromonas sp. JB197. The sequence continues at coordinate 474,953 of NZ_NRGZ01000001.1, read as the reverse complement.
ATTTATACTGCGACTAAAAGCTTTGTATAACGGGATCGCTCCGCGAAATTGACGATCGTAGTTTTCAGGTTGCCATACTTTACCTTGCTCATTGGTAACTTGCACCGGTGAGTCGTCAAGTAAAGTGGCTAGGTTATAATGTGGTAACTGCAACGCGCTTAAATACACTGCAGGCTTAACTAATGAGCCAATATTACGTTTGCTATCAAGTACTCGGTTAAAGCCTGAATAACGCACATCGCGCCCAGAAACTAATGCCGATACGCCACCTTTTTCTACGTTAACTGAGATCATCGCCGCTTCAAGCGCGCGAGTATTAGGGCGTTTTTCTAAATAAGGCAAACTTGCCTGAATCGACTCTTCCATTGCCGTTTGTTTTTGTAAGTCAAAATAGGTAAACACACGAACACCGGCATCTAACACATTTTGATCGGGCAATAACTGCTTGAGTTCACGATTTACTAGTTCTAAATAACCTGGGTACGATTTTTGTAAACTGGCTTTCATTGGCGCTATATTCAAAGGACGTTTTAATGCAGCGCGGTATTCATTAGTACTCAAAAGTTTGTCTTCAACCATTAAGCGCAGCACTAAGTCACGACGTTCCATTGTGCGCTCTTCGTAACGACGTGGATTGTAATAAGACGGCCCTTTTACCATAGCCACCAGCAGCGCTATTTGATCGTACTCTAGCTCATCTACTGGTTTAGAAAAGTAAAATTCAGCAGCCAAGCCCATACCATGTACACCTTGGTTATAAGACTGCCCTAAATATACTTCATTTAAATACGCTTCAAGTATTTGATCTTTTGAATAACGGTAATCTAAAATAAGCGCAATAAACGCTTCGTTTATTTTTCGTGTAAGTGAGCGCTCTCGGGTTAAGTAAATATTTTTAGCCAGTTGTTGCGTTAGCGTACTGCCGCCCTGAACTGTTCGTCCAGCACGAATATTACTGTACAACGCACGTAAAATAGAAAATACCGATACGCCGTGGTGCTGATAAAAATTACGATCTTCAACCACTAAAAGCGTGTCTTTTAGCATTGCCGGAAATTTATCCAGCGGTACAAATTCACGATCTTGTTTAGAGTCGTTACCTATACGCGCTATTTGCACCGGCTCCAGCCTAGCGTTGTTTAAACGCCGACCAAATTTGTCTTTAATACTAGCCACTTTTTGCCCAGCAAAACGCAGTTCAATTATATGCGCCTGTTCTAGCGCGTCATAAAATTCAAAATCGCGACGATATATTTTAATGCTGTTGGCAGTTTTAACATATTGCCCTGTACGACTTAACCTATTAACGGCTGAGTAGTTTAGCCGCTCTAACTCCCAAATAACCTCTTGGCTTGATAAGAACTGCCCGGGGTAAAACGCCATCGAGCGTGCATAAACTTGCGCAGGAAGCTGCCATTTATTACCTTCAAATTGACGAGTTATTTTTGCATCGAGGTAAATAAAATAAAGCGCCATAGCAATAAATGTCGCTAAACCAAGTTTCCAAAAAATAGACCATAGTTTATTGAGTAAAGATCGCTGAGCAACTGATGATTTGTTTTTTGTACTTTTTTTTGCGCCGTTACGCGGTGTACTTTTAGAGGGTTTAGCGCTGCGCTTTGTGGGGGTTTTACCTGTCGGTTTTTTTTTGTTATCAGCCATTTAAATGTAATTTATTCCAAGGTTTATTTTACAGACGTGAGCTTAGCATAGTCACCTACTAGTTCACCATTATAAGGTAAATTAACAACCCATCTTAGCAGCACTAAAGTTAACCTCCCCTGAAATAAAAAAGCGCTACCTAAGTAGCGCTTTGGACAACACACAATAACTTAAATTTAATTACTACGAACCGATACAAATTCTGGGTAGGCGTCAATGCCACAATCGTGTTGATCCATACCGTTTAGCTCTTCTTCTTCGGTAACCCTAATGCCCATAGTATGCTTTAAGATTGCCCACACCAGCAGCGAAGAAATAAACACAAAACCAATAATACACAACAAGCCTATTAACTGAGTTACCAAGTTTGCCTCGGCGTTTGTCACAGGTACTAGCATAATACCAAGTACTCCACATACGCCATGCACAGAAATAGCGCCAACTGGGTCGTCTATTTTTGCCTTATCAAGTATAACAATACTAAATACCACTAATGAGCCGCCTAATAACCCTAATAAACACGCCATCAATGGTGAAGGTGAAAGCGGATCGGCGGTAATCACAACCAGCCCAGCTAACGCGCCATTTAATACCATAGTTAAATCGGCTTTACCCCATAATGCTTTACAAACAAACAGTGCTGAAACAGCCCCCATTGCAGCAGCAGCATTGGTGTTTAATAAAATTTTCCCTACAGCAGTCGCGTTTTCTGCATCTGATATAAGTAGCTGCGAGCCGCCGTTAAAACCAAACCAGCCCATCCATAAAATAAACGTACCTAACGTTGCCAAAGGCAAGTTTGACCCCGGAATTGGGTATATTTCGCCATTTTTACCATATTTTCCTTTACGTGCACCCAGTAATAATACGCCAGCTAATGCCGCTGATGCGCCGGTTGCATGCACTATTGCTGAGCCCGCGAAGTCAACAAAACCCATTGCCGATAAAAATCCAGAGCCCCAAGTCCAGTAACCCTCAATAGGATATATAAGCCCAGTTAACACCAAGGTAAACACCAAAAATGCCCACAACTTCATGCGCTCAGCCACCGCACCCGAGACAATAGACATAGCCGTGGCAACAAAAACAACTTGAAAGAAAAAATCAGATTCTAGAGAGTGATCAGCATCAGCGGCTTGTGTACCAATTAAGCCACCAAATGAAGGAATGATGCCTCCCTCGGTATTCCCTACATACATAATATTGTAACCAACGAGTAAAAACATGGTGCATGCAATTGAATACAAGGCGATATTTTTAGTTAATATTTCTGTGGTGTTTTTTGAGCGTACTAAACCCGCTTCTAGCATGGCAAACCCTGCGGCCATCCACATTACTAATATGCCACAAATTAAAAAATAAAAGGTGTCGAGCGAAAACTTTAGTTCTATCAGTGTACTTTCCATAAATCCCCCTTAAAGTGCATCTTCATCAAGTTCGCCCGTACGAATACGAACAATTTGATCTAGGTCGTACACAAAAATCTTACCGTCACCTATTTTTCCGGTGCCTGCAACTTGCGTAATTGAGTCAACTACGCGTTGGCAGTTTTCAGTACGAGTGGCAATTTCGAGTTTAATTTTAGGAATAAAATCAACTTGGTATTCAGCCCCACGATACAATTCGGTATGACCACGTTGTCGACCAAAGCCTTTTACATCAACAACTGTCATCCCTTCTATGCCTAAATCAGCGAGTGCTGTACGCACTTCATCTAATTTAAATGGCTTGATGATTGCACTAATCATTTTCATTTTAGTCCCCTTAGGACACGTTATTGTTTTTCTTAGTTAATACAATCCAAGCTTTATGCCATTTTTATATGGCAATAAAAAACAATAACTTATAAAAATATTTTATATTTAAAACAAAAAAACGCACCAATTAGGTGCGTTTTTTTATATATAATACTTAATTGGTGCGTGTGTATTTAACTCAACGTATAGCTGTAACCTCTGCTAGCTGCAAAGTACTATTTAAAACCACACAATTGCGCCCTTGCTCCTTAGCTTGATACAAAGCTCTATCGGCAACACGCATAGCAGCGGTTAAATTGGTATTTTGAAATTCGGCTAGGCCTATACTTGCTGTTATTGATAAGGTTTTATCACTGATAGTAAAGTCGTAACTTGCGAACTTTTGTATAAATAAATTTAAACACTTCTCGGCTTGTTCAACTTCTACTTGCGTTAATATAATTGCAAACTCTTCACCGCCAATACGTGCCACTGTACTGTTAGAAAATGAAGTACGGATTAAATTACTCACTTGTTTAAGTGCCTGATCGCCGCCGTCATGCCCAAATTCATCGTTTATTGCTTTAAAAAAATCTATATCGAGTAACACTAAGCTATTTTTCTGATTTTTATTTTTGAGTAGTTTTTCAGCATACTGATAAAAGTAACGACGATTATAAAGCCCGGTAAGGTGATCTCGAAAAGCACTTTCTTTAATGTCTGCAATTAACGATAACTGCTCCATGGTTTGCAATACACGACAATGAAACTCTTCATTCATAAAAGGTTTAGTTAAAAAATCATTAGCACCATATTTAATAAATCGCGCCGATAAACCATGCTTACTCGCGCCTGATAACCCAATAATTGCTAAGTCATCACGGCCTCTAAAGTTTCTCACCGCTTTAACTAATTCAAAACCATCCATTGTTGGCATTGCATAGTCTGTCATGAGTAATTTAATTTCAGCATCGTTTTTGAGCATATCTAATGCTTGGCGTCCATCGTGCGCCTCACTGACTGCAAATAATTGTTTTTCTAGCATTTGCTTCATTAAAGTACGACTTAAAACCGAGTCGTCGGCTATTAATGCTTTACAGCCTTGGTTACGCAACAGCTGTGCAACTAATTTTATAGCGTAATTATATGAGTCACGGTTATCTTTTATCACATAATCAATTACGCCTAATTCTAACATTTGCAGGCGCTTGTACTCATCCATCTTAGAAGTAAGCACCACAGTAGGAATACCTTTTAATAAGGTATATTTGGCCACCTCACCATTTGGTGCGTCGGGGAGCGTTAAATCAACTAAGGCTAGTGTATAGCTGTGCTTACTTACAAACTCCTTACACTCAGATAAAGACCAAGCAAAATCAATGGCAACATCAAGATACTGTGCAGATATATGGCGAAGGACTTGTTGTACTACTTTACTATCTTCAACTATCAACAGTCTTTGCATAGGGCTTCTCTTTACTTCTAATTTGATTACTTGTTTTATAACCATGTGTTCATCATAAATTTAAAGCCTTTGTTGAGGTTTTAAATTTATTAAAAAGCAAATTACACACCCTGTCGGTTTGCCACTATTTTTTTAAAGTAAATCTCACTTATTTAAGCTGCTATTTATAAATAGATGCGAATATACATTACTTTCATTACGATCGAAATAAAGAGCGATACAAAGCGTTAAAAGCTAAGTTTTTACACATTCTATTTACTCAACCACTATTATCGGCAACTAGTCTCAATACTTTTGTTTTTTTACTGAATATTTCTTTTAATAGAACATTAACAATAAAAAAGGGTCATTCATGAAGTTTAGCCAAAGTATTTTTTTACCTATTGCCGCCATTGCCTTAACACTTAGTAGTGCCTCCTTTGCCGATAATAACCAGCGTCGTATTGATATCGACAGCAAAGTGGTTACTGAGCACAAAGCAAAAATTAATAATCAGCGCTTTTCATATACGGTTGCAACCGGTACGCAACCTGTTTGGGATGACAAAGGCGATGCTATAGCAACCTTGCAATATACTTACTACACCCGCGATAAGGTAGATGACAGAGCAAAACGCCCTTTGCTTATTTCGTTTAATGGCGGCCCTGGTTCGGCATCGGTTTGGATGCACCTTGCTTATACTGGCCCTCGTGTATTAAAAATTGATGATGAAGGCTACCCTATTCAACCATATGGGGTTAAAGACAACCCTTACTCAGTGCTCGACATTGCCGATATTGTATATGTAAATCCGGTAAACACCGGCTACTCTCGCGTAGTTGAAGATAAAGACGGTAAATTACTCTCTAAAGCTGAGCAAAAAGAGCAGTTTTTTGGCGTAAAAGCCGATATTAAGTACCTCGCTGAGTGGCTTAATACCTTTGTAAACAGAAACGAGCGCTGGCGCTCTCCTAAGTTTTTAATTGGCGAAAGCTACGGTACAACACGTGTATCGGGCCTTGCCCATGAACTGCAAAATAGCCAATGGATGTACATTAACGGCGTAGTATTGGTTTCACCAACCGATATTGGCATTAAGCGCGACGGCCCAATTAAAGCAGCTAACCGCCTGCCTTACTTTGCCGCTACAGCTTGGTATCACAAAGCATTAAATGCCAACTTACAAGCTAAAGACCTAGACGAGTTACTGCCTGAAGTTGAGCAGTTTACAATTAACGAACTGATCCCCGCACTGGCTAAAGGCGGCTTTATTGCAGATGATGAAAAGCGCCGCATAATTAAAAAAATGGCGCAATATGCTGGGCTTTCTGAAACCTTTGTAGAGCAAAATAACTTAGATATTCCAACGCAGTTTTTTTGGAAAGAGCTATTACGTGACCGCGGCCAAATGGTAGGACGCTTAGACTCGCGTTATTTAGGTATTGATAAACGCGATGCGGGCGAGTCGCCTGATTACTGGGCAGAACTCACGTCGTGGTTACACTCTTTCACACCCGCTATTAATCATTACTTACGTGAAGAGCTAAATTATAAAACAGATATTAAATATAACCTGTTTGGTAATGTGCACCCATGGGATAGAAGCGGTAATAACACCGGCGAAAACTTGCGTTTAGCTATGGCGCAAAACCCGTATTTAAAGGTAATGATTCAATCGGGTTATTATGACGGTGCAACTAACTACTTTGATGCTAAATATACGTTATGGCAGTTAGATCCAAGTGGCAAAATGCAAGACCGCTTAAGCTTTAAAGGCTACAGAAGCGGACATATGATGTACTTACGCCATGCGGATTTAGAGAGCTCTAATACCGACTTACGTGAATTTATAAAAGCGGCATTACCTAAAGAAGGCCAAGCTGCTAAATACTAATCAGCAAACATAAAAAAAGGCTCGTAATGAGCCTTTTTTATTTAATCATATTCTGTAAATCTAAAGCCAATAAGGCTTTATATCGAACGAAGCCAATCTACTTTGCTCCATTGCACTTACCAAATATTCTGTCTTTTGTGCTAGCCATGTTTGAATTTTAGCTAGCTTTTCATCTTCTTGACCACCGCAAAGCTGCTTTAAATAGTCAAGGGTACTAAGCTCGTACATACCATGAGAAATATCAAGCCAAGGGAGTCTAAACTCTAAGCGCTCTTCTTTATCAAATAACGCACCTAAACAATTACCACTTAGTAAACTGTTCTCTAATTGTGTGCGTATATTAAGGTAATCATTCGCGGTTAAAGTTTGTTCTTTAGGTAACAGCTTATGCAAATTTCGCCAATCTTTATCAAACAAACGGTTAGCAATGCTGGCTACCGATTGGTCAGCGTTTTGTAATTGCTTTTGATCCCAAAACTTGCGCCATTGTTTGTCTATTAACCAGGTTGTTAACGACAGTATTAAACGATTATAGCGTGCACTATGAAACAGCGCATAAATGTCGTCAATGCTAGGCTGTAGCTCTTTTAGGTCATTAATAACTTGTGTTAATGCCGGTGCGTTGTTTATTTTTTTATAAAAAGCGTGGCGTTTTGAAGTATAGGTTTTTAATTGAATTGCATTTTCAACCCACGCTAACTCGCTGAGTAACCACTTTAATTCGTTGCGTAAATGCTCAGTACTTTCTTTGCTAACAATGTCGTCAAACAACCAAAAGTTATGACGAATTAAGCTTATACCGTCGGTTACTCGCTTTAATGTTTTTAAACTTGGCTTATTGAAATAACATTGTTCGTGCTTTTGCACAAAACGAATACCAAAACCCATAGCCTCTATTAATGCTTGCTCTTGGGTTACTTGCCCTTTGAGTTTAACAAACCCAATAGACTTACTTGGTTGCAGTGGCGTGTCGTCAGCAAGGCGATACCCTCTTGCGGCCTTTGAATACAAACCTAAGCGAATACAGTTTTGGCTTACTAATTTATCGGCTAGCGCAAATAATTCATTACGGCTGCCCTCAACAAGTTCAATTTCAAGCTCGCTGATCACCTCAACTTTACCCGCTGCGGCAATTTCACCTTTATCAAGCACTACTTCAATTTTTGCACCGTTTTGAGTCTCAATTAACCAAGTACGGCGAATAAAGTTAGTACTAAAAATCGGATGTATATTTTCTGCAATAACATTGGCTTGCATGCCATGAGGCCAAATAGATGGGTCAAATGCCATTATATCTGGACGATTAGACTCTATTGGTAAGTTAAATTCAGGGCGTTGATGTAAGCCCCCAACAACCTCACCGGCGAGTTTAATTGTTTGCTCACATTTATTATCAGCACAACGCGTTCTATAGCCAATATCAAGGGCTCTAAGCTCACGGCTTGGCGTATCATAATAAGCATTTTGTAAACTTCGAGATGGCTTATTAGTAACTGTTTTTGCAAATTGTGTAATTAATGAGGGGATCAGTGGAATGACGGCATCTGATACCAAAAATTTTAGTTCTATCTCAGTATCCATTAGTTATGCGGATTACCCTTAAAATTAATAAGTGGTCAAAATAAACAAAGCCGCCCCATATTGCAAATATTTTAGTCAAAATGGGCCGCTAATAAAATAACACCGGTTACAATATCAACCTTGCTATTGCGCTATTTAATCCATATTATCGCTATACTTATGTGAAATATAAAATCACGTTCTAAACGGACACGGTTAGATTAACAAGGTAAATAAATGCTAAAACACTGTTTATTATGGCTGTTTTTAACAGCCTCAACATTTGCGAGCCAAGCAGAAGAAGCTCAAACAGCAGCCCCCACCAATGCAAAAACAGCTTATATAATTGACAATCTTTATACGTTTATGCGCTCTGGTGCGAGCAAAAACTATCGTTTACTCGGCTCTATTGATGCAGGCACACAACTGACCTTATTATCGAGTGAAGAAAACGGTTTTTTAAAAGTTAAGGATGATAAAGATCGTGAAGGTTGGGTTGAAGCTAAATACATTACACAAACAGCTGGCTTACATAAGCAGTACCAAACGTTAAGTGATGAAATGAGCTCAATACAAAATGAACTGCGCCAAGCACAAGTTGAATTACCGCAGTTGCAAGAGCAAAACGTGCAGTTAACAAACCAAAACAAACAATTGTTTACACAAATAACTGAATTAAAAACCACGCTTGAGCAAGAGCGCACTTTAAAGCAAGCCACTAGCTCTAAAGAAAAACGCCAATTACTTACTTATGGCGGTGCTATTGCATTTTTAGGATTATTTTTAGGTATTATATTAACGATTGTGTTGTCTCGCCGTAAGCGCTACCAAGGCTGGGCATAATACGACAACTTAATTAGTCGCATAAAAAAAGCATCATTTGATGCTTTTTTTATGCCTGCAATTTGTATTACAAATCTAGGCGCAGACCCGGATCTTGTTTTATTTTTTCAATTACCATATAAGTGTGGTGCGTCCCCACTCCTGGAATATCAACTAAGTCGCCAAGCACTTGCCTGTACTCGTCCATGTTTGATACCCTGATCTTCAGCAAGTAGTCGTAGCCACCAGCAACCATGTCGCACTCCACTACTTGCCTAATTTTTAAAATGTGTTCTCTAAACACTTTAAATACCGCGGTATTTGAAGTCACCAACGACACTTGTACATGTGCAACTAAGCTTTGATTAAGCTTGGCTTCGCTAAGCTTAGCAACATAGCCTTCAATATAGCCTTCTTGCTCTAAACGCTTTACACGATCAAGACAAGGGCTGGGGCTTAAATTAACCTGCTTTGCGAGGTTAACATTTGAAATTCTGCCGTTCTGTTGCAGAACGTCTAAAATAGCTAAATCGATACGATCAAGCAGGCGTAATCTATTTGGACTCGTCATAACAGAACTTTATACGGATAAGTAGAAAATATGCCCTGTAAATTAGCGTAAAACGCCAAATTTAACCAGCATATTCTGCTGAATTTTAATTAGAATGCACGCCTTATACCAACGAATATTTAGTGGTAATTAATTTTACCTTAAGTTTTAACACTCCTGAGGGTTGCTTATGTTATTCAATAGCGATTTGACAACGACTTGTCCAATTAGACAAAAAATCCGTGACTTCTACCGCATCGACGAAAATGCGGTTATCGATCATATTTTACCACTTGCTGAAGTAGGTGTTAAAGCACGAAGTCGTGCCTGGGAAAGAGCTCGCCAAATTGTTTTAAATATTCGTAAAGACCAAGATGGTCAAAGCGGTGTTGATGCACTATTAAATGAGTTTTCACTCTCTAGTGAAGAAGGCGTGGTATTAATGTGCTTAGCCGAAGCCCTGCTTCGCGTACCAGACAAAGCAACTCAAGACACATTAATTCGTGACAAATTAGCAAAAGGCGACTGGAGCTCTCATTTAGGCAGCAGCGATTCGTTATTTGTTAATGCATCGTCTTGGGGCCTATTAGTAACCGGTAAAATGGTTAACTACACAGATAAAACCAAAGAACAGCAATTTGGTATGCTTAAAAAAACCATAGGTCGTTTAGGCGAGCCGGTTATTCGTAAATCAGTAAACTTTGCGATGAAAATTATGGGTAAGCAATTCGTTATGGGTCGTACCATTGACGAAGCAATAGTACGTGCTGCCGATAAAGAACAAAAAGGCTACGTATATTCATACGATATGCTAGGCGAAGGCGCGCGCACCATGAAAGATGCACAGCGTTACTTTGACAGCTACATGAACGCGATTCATGCTATTGGTAAAGCGGCAAATGGCCGTGGCCCAATAAAAAGCCCTGGCATTTCAGTTAAGCTTTCTGCTATTCATCCTCGTTATGAGTTTACGCATAAAGAACGCGTAATGGCCGAAATTGTGCCTAAGCTTAAAGAGCTTGCGCTAGCTGCTAAACAATATGACATTGGCTTTACTGTTGACGCTGAGGAAGCAGACCGTTTAGATATTTCTTTAGATGTAATTGAAGCGGTATTTAGTGATGACGACCTAGCAGGTTGGAACGGCTTTGGTTTAGCGGTTCAAGCGTATCAAAAGCGCGCTATATTTGTAATTGAATGGCTAACTGAACTTGCAACCCGTGTGGGTCGTAAAATGATGGTGCGTTTAGTTAAAGGCGCTTATTGGGACACCGAAATAAAATCCACACAACAGGATGGTTTAGAACATTTCCCAGTATTTACTCGCAAAGCAACCACCGACGTGTCTTATAAAGCGTGTGCCATGAAAATGCTCGAAGCACGTGATGTACTTTACCCACAGTTCGCTACCCATAATGCCTACTCTGCAGCAACCATATTAGAAGTAGCTAAAGGTGATAACACTGGTTTTGAATTCCAACGTTTACACGGTATGGGCGAATCTTTATTTGACCAAATCGTTACTGAGGAAAAAATTCAGTGCCGCGTATACGCACCGGTGGGCCAACACGAAGACCTACTGGCTTACTTAGTACGCCGTTTATTAGAAAACGGTGCTAACTCATCGTTTGTTAATGCCATTGTAGATACCACTAAGCCGGTTGAGACACTATTACCTGATCCGGTAGAAACACTGCAAGGTTTACGTAATAAATACAATACACAAATTAAAATGCCAATTGACTTATATGGCGCCGAACGTGCCAATTCAAAAGGCATGGATTTAACCGATATAAACGTGATCACCCCGTTTAAAGAAAACCTTGATCTGTGGTTTAACGAACACTTAATTGAGCAAAGCCAAGTACCTGAAGGCTCTGTGGCAGTTAAAAACCCGGCAAACCACAAAGAAATAATTGGCCATATAAAACTGCAATCTAGCGATGAAATGCAAGTTTTGCTAGCCAACGCAGAAAGCGCTTTTGAATCATGGTCACAAACATCGGTAAAAGAACGTGCTAACTTATTACGCCGTGTTGCCGATATTTTAGAGCGTCATCATGACGAACTAGTGGCTATTTGTATTAAAGAAGCCGGCAAAATAGCTAAAGATAGTATTGATGAAGTACGCGAAGCGGTTGATTTTTGTCGTTACTACGCAGCCCGCGCTGAAGAGCTATCGCAAGATGAGCGCTTTGAAGCCCGTGGTGTTATTTTATGTATTAGCCCATGGAACTTCCCGCTAGCTATTTTCTTAGGCCAAGTAGCCGCTGCCATTGTGACCGGTAATACCGTTATTGCAAAACCAGCTGAGCAAACCAGCCTAATTGCGCTGCGTGCCATTGAACTTATGCTGTCGGTAGGTTTACCAGAGCATGTTGTGCAAGCGGTAATAGCCCGCGGTAGTGACGTAGGTAAAACAATTGTTCCGGATGAACGCGTTCAAGCAATTATGTTTACTGGCTCGACTGAAACAGGCACGCTTATTTCACAAACACTCGCGGCGCGTAGCGATATTCAAGTACCGTTAATTGCCGAAACAGGCGGCCAAAACTGTATGATCGTTGACTCAACAGCACTCCCTGAGCAAGTGGTTGACGATGTAATTAGTTCTGGTTTTCAAAGTGCTGGGCAACGCTGTTCAGCGTTACGTGTATTATTTATTCAAGAAGACGTTGCCGATGGCATAATCGAAATGCTTAAAGGTGCACTGGCTGAATTACATATAGGCGACCCATCGTTACTATCTACTGACGTAGGCCCGGTAATTGATGAAAAAGCACTGAAAAGCTTAAACGATCACGTTGAGTACTTAAAAGGTAATGCGACATTACATTACGAGTGTAAAATTCCAGATAACACAGTAAATGGTGCGTACTTCTTTGCTCCTCGTTTATACGAAATAAAAGACTTATCGGTACTTAAGCGCGAAGTATTTGGCCCATGTGTACACGTTATACGCTTTAAATCGAGCGAACTAGACAGTGTTATGGATCAAATAAACAACACAGGTTACGGCTTAACTATGGGCGTGCATTCGCGCATTGAAGAGCGCTGTGAATACCTAGCTAAAATGTCGCGTGCAGGTAACGTATACGTTAACCGTAATATGATTGGCGCTATTGTTGGTGTGCAACCATTTGGTGGCCGTGGTTTATCTGGTACTGGTCCTAAAGCCGGTGGCCCTAACTACTTACAACGTTTAGTAAAAGAAAAAGCATCGCCAGAAAACGTGCAAATGACCAATCTAACGCCAGACGAGCTTGATTTACACCACTACAGCGGTGCAAACGAGCAAGTAGAAAAGTTAATGATTAACTCAATGCGCGATGAAAAAATTTGGCGTTCAACACCACTAAACGACCGTGTATCTGCGGTGCGTCAATTGCTTGCTAAAATAGCCACAGTTGAAATTATTGACGACTTAGCAGACGATTTAGCACTAACACTTGCCGATGCACGTGCACAACTTAATCGCTTAGAAAAGCACATGCGTAAATTTACTACATTACCAGGGCCAACAGGTGAGTCTAATACTCTGCACCTTGAAGCACGTGGTTGTGTTGTATGTTACGCCGATAAGAGCACATCGTTTAACTTTTGGGCATTATCGATCATTACTGCAATTGCTGCGGGTAATACGGTAATTACTGTTGCTTCTGAAATATTTTATGAAGAAGCGGTTGCCTTTAGAGATAAATTTATTGCCACCGGTGTTGCCGAAGGCGTGTTCCAAGTAGCTAAACCAAATCAGTTACAAGCTATATTGGCACATCCGCACTTAGCCGGCGCTGTGGTTGCAGCACGCTCTTCTCGCTTTGGTTATTTCAGTCAGCAGCTAGCGCAGCGTAAAGGTGCTATTTTGCCAGTGATCAGCTCTGAATATTACGATACGCTTATTAAACGTTTAGTAACTGAAAAAACCATCAGTATAGATACAACGGCATCGGGTGGTAATACATCGCTGATGACGCTTGTTGAAGATGATGAGTAACTAGTTTAGCACTAATTACTTATTCGTATAAAAAGGCACCTTCAGGTGCCTTTTTTACTATGTTAATTGTAATATTTTTGTTACTTTAACCAGTAGAATACTTATATGAAGTGAATTAAATTGAAAGTCATTCCAATTTCGCAGTTATTACCTGGCATGTTTGTACAAAGCGTAACAAAGCAAACCGGACGTATTAAAATAAAAAGCCAAGGCTGGGTTAAAACCCAGGCAGGCATCGATAAGTTAAAAAATGTCGGTATTTTAGAAATTGAAATAGATCCAGATAAAACCCTCATCGAATCAGTGCCTGAAAAAGAGCCTGCCAATACTCCTTCCCCTGTTACAAAGCGCGATCCTTGGCAAAAAACGCACAGTGCTGAACAAGAAATGGGCAAAGCTAAAAAGCTCTACGATGAAGCTAAATCTCTACAAATTAAAGCATTTAAAGATATAAAAGCAGGCCGAGATATAGACATAGCGCCTTTTAGAGATCTTGCTAGTGGTTTTATGGATTCGGTATTTAGAAATCAAGATGCACTTGCTTGTCTTACTCAAATGCGCCAAAAAGATGCCTACCTGTTAGAGCACTCTATTAATGTTTCTATTTTAATTAGTATTTTTGCCAAGCATTTGAATATAGATAAAGATATTATTGAACAGCTAACTACTGGCGCGCTACTGCATGATATTGGCAAAATAAAAATTCCCGATGCAGTACTCAATAAGCCGGGACGTTTTACTGATGAAGAATTTACAATAATGAAAAATCATGCGCGCTTTAGTAAAGAAATTTTACAAGCTGCAGGGCTCAAAGGTATAGCTGTTGATATTGCCGGTATGCACCATGAACGCTTAGATGGTAAAGGCTATCCGTTTGGTAAAAAAGGCGATGAAATAAGCCAGTATGTGCGTATGGCGTCAATTGTTGACGTGTATGATGCACTCACAGCTGAGCGCGTTTATAAAGCGGGTATGGAGCCGATAAAAGCCTTTAAAATATTAAAAGAAGGTTGCCCTGATAGTTTTGATAGTGAGTTATTAACTAAATTTATTCAGTGTATCGGTATTCACCCGGTAGGCACACTGGTTAAGCTCTCGAGTCAAAAAGTGGGACTGGTGACACAGAGCAACCCTGCCAGCCCACTAAAGCCCGTTGTTAAAACTTTCTATAGTGCAAAGCATGGGTGCTATACCCAAGTGCAAGACATAGATTTAGCACATAAAAAAAGCCAAGATACGCTTGAGTCGGCAGTTAAAACTAACGAATACAATATTGACTTACAACGCTTTTATAAAAATTCAATTTTACCCTAATTAGCCGCTATTGCGGCCAATCTTGTAGCGCCTTTAAGCTAAATTCGTAGCCGTCAAAATCAAGTACGCTTTGCTCTGGTGTTATTTCTCGCACTGTTAATGCACCTATACTATCGCCCTCAAAAAGCTCGCGACCATTGAGCTTGATCCAACGCTTATTGAGTGCAGAGGAATATATATGCGCCTGATATTTAAGTGGCGGTAACATGGCTTGCAATCCATCCGGCAACAGCTCTATTGGTTGCACTCGTGATGAGCTGCGCGTTGCTTGCGTTACTTCGTAGTTTTGTGTTTTTTCTGTATCTTGAATAGCTTGATCAAAAGCTGTTTCTAGTAATGTTGGGTTCTTTGCAAGCGCAGGTCTTTTAGTACTTTGTGCTGTAGAGCCTTGCGAATCGAGCGGTTTACCAAGCACTTTATACTTACTTAAATCAAGCGATGCCGATGAAGGCATATTTTTTTGAGGTTGCTGCCCAGCAGCTTGTGTTGCCTGGTTATTAGTTTGATTGAAGCTAGGTTGATTATAATGTGGTTGATTATAATGTGGTTGTGAATATCCCTGCTGATTAATTGCGCCTTGCCCATACGTACCCTGAGCATAATTATTTTGCGGGTTTAGGTTTTGCTGAAGTGTGGCTTGATTTTCCATTATTGGAATATATTGCCCTTGCGGCGTAAGTAACATTTGTACAATACCACTGGGGGTTTGTACATACACTAACTGACCTTGAATTGAAGTTGCTGTATTTACTGCGTCTGGCGGGGCCGTTTTTGACGCTGATGGTCGCGCCGCTAATACAGCTATATTTTGCTCTGCACTTTGTAATCTTGCTGTATTATCTATATCCGATTTTGTTGTTATTGTTGGTTTTTTATCGGCATTAGTATTTTTTAATATTGCTGTAGTGCTAACTTGCTCATTATTACTATTAAATGAGCTGTTTTGTAGCCATTTCCCACTAACAAAACCACCAGCAACACTAAAGCTAACCGCTAAGCTGCCACCAATCACAAACGCCAAGCGGCGGTATCGCACTAGAGCTTGTTGCTGTTTAGCCTGCTGTGCCTGTAAGTCATACTGCTCGGCGCTTATATCGGCTTGTTGCGATTGCTTTAACGCATCTAATAAATAAGACATTAATCACCTAACTATAAAATAAATGAAAGCCCTAAGCCGGCTGCAAATAAAGCAACAAAAGCAGAGCAATATAGCCAATATGGCACGGTTTTAGGTGGCGTATTATTAGCCGCAATGAAATCGGGTGGTAATGATTCCAGAGCAGATTTTTTTATAATCTCGCTATCTATTGTTAATTGCTGTTTTGCAAATGCCCCTACTAACGCGCGCTCACACACTAAGTTCATTAATCGTGGCACGCCACCGGTAAGTTGATGAACGCTTTGCATTGCGTCCAACGAAAAAATACCTTTATCACTGCCTGCAATATGTAAACGATGCTTAATGTATGCCACCGTTTGCCCTTGTGTTAAAGGCAGTAAGTGATAGCGAGCTGTTATACGCTGTGCAAGCTGCCTTAACTCATTTCGTTTTAATAATACTTGCAGCTCAGGTTGCCCCACCAGCACTATTTGTAATAGCTTTTTATGATCGGTTTCTATGTTAGTTAGTAGGCGCAGTTGTTCTAATACATCGGGGGCAAGTAACTGCGCTTCGTCAATAATCAGTATGGTATGCCCACCCGCTTTATTATTTGCTTCTAAGTGCTTTTTTATAACATCGGTAAGGCTTTTTAAACTCGCATTTTGTGCATCATAATTAATTTTAAGCTCATCACAAATACTCGCTAAGAGCTCAAGCTCTGATAAAGCCGGATTATGGATCATCGCTACTTGAGTATTCTCAGGCAGTTTTTCTAGCATACTGCGAGTTATGGTTGTTTTTCCGGTACCCACTTCGCCGGTTAATAATACAAAGCCGCCGTCTTCACCTAGTCCATATGTAAGGTGTACTAACGCTTCTTTATGTCGCTCACTTAAAAACAAATAATGGGGATTAGGCGAGATTGAAAAGGGTTTTTCATGCAAACCAAAATAGCTTAAATACACCTGAGTATTCCTTGGTAAATAAATCCCCCCCATAATGGCAAAAAAAGAGCCTTAGTGACAACACTCAGGCTCTTTTATTATTGAAATAACGTAAATTAATGTAAAAAGCACTGCTTTCAACTTAGCTGTGCATTTACTTATATTGGATTATTTTTCGTAACGCATTAAGCGCAAATAAACACTACTGGTTTTAGCGTGCAAACTATTTAATCCACTGTCAAACTGATAAACCCAAGCAGAATTAACCGTGTTTACACCTGAGGTATTGGTCCAATAGTTTTGTAGCTTTGTGCCCAAAAACACCGATTCGTTAATACTTGGCTCTGTACAACTGTGTTCTACAATACTTGCTAACTCTTTAATGTTAGGCACTTGCCAATCATCATAACTTGCTGTTGTATCGTTAACTGCGCCTCGTAATGCAGCTTGCCAGGTTAATGATGGTGTAGCGCCTTCGCATGTTGCTGTAGCATTGTTATACACTTGTCCGTAACTACAACGCTGCCACATTAAACCTGTTTTGCTATCTGACACTGTGCCATCGGTATTTATCGTAAATCGCTCTGTTGGTGTTGTTGTATCAGCTTCGCTATAGCATGCTTGCTGTGCGGCAATATTAAAACTCATAACTGCGATTACCAATAATAATGTAAGTTTCATAGTTCTTCCCTAACGGCTTCTTACTAAACGAATATAAGCAGTATTATCTTTTGGATAAGCAAGATCATTACCATCGCTCATATCTATAATATAAGCTTGCGATAAACTAGTACCATCAACGGCTGTTTGAGAGGTCCAATAACGTAAATGACCCTGCGCACTTTTATTTGGTAAATTAGGAAAAAACTTATTATCTATTAATACACTTTGTCCTTGTTTACCGTAATCGATTAAGCTTAGTAGTTCGGTATAAGTCGGCACTCGCCAGTTTGTACCACCGCAAAAGTCCTGTGCATTCACTTCATCTATATAGGTTTTTAAACCACAATCTGTATTGCTTGGGCATGATGAGTTAGCAAGGCCAAGTGCCGGATTTTTTGATGTTGCACTGCCTAGATCCCAAATATAATGATTTTGTCCATCGCGTAAAGTAGTGTTAGGTACCACACCTGATACAGGACTTTTAACCTCCCACACTAAACCGGTTAAGTTATCGCGAATACAGCTAAAGTTTTGTGCATCATCTGCCATTTCATCTGCAAATTCATTTAGCTTGGTGTAATCAAACGCTAAATTACCTTGCCCTACTTTGGCTAAACGATTCGCAAAGCTGTCTCGGCCAAGCTCTGCATCTTGATTTGGAAAGTCTTTACTTGTACAGTTTATACGTTGAGTATTGTTGTAACACTCCCCCATACCTGTATCGTTTATTATCCCGAGCGCTTTAGGTGCGACATCTACAAACACACTATCGTTTGCGCTGCGCCCTTTTGAATCAGTAACCATTACTTCAAAGTTTAAAGTAGCGTTCGTGTCTATGTCTGAGGCATAAAAAGTAGTAATACATTGATTACTATTAGCTAATGTTTCCGCTTTGCCGGTTAGTTGTTGCCAGTCACATTTATAAGTACTGGTTGCGGCAGCGCTGTTACTTGCATCTAAGGTTACTTTATCAAACTCGTTAACTTGCTGATCTGCCCCGGCATTGGCAATAACAACTTGCGCTGTTTTATTTAAAGTCATGTCATATTCAGAGGTTGACTCTCCCCCTTCATCATCGGTAACCGTTAATGACCACTTTAAATTTGTATTATTTTCAAGCAGCGGGTGGCTAAAGCTTAAAGTAGAATTAGTAAAACTATTTATATTGAGGGCTGGTCCTGATATTAATTGCCACAAGTAGCTATTAATTTGACCATTAGTATCTGGATCTATTGAGTCTGCAGCGCTTAGCGTTACTGTGTCGTTATAAACCGATGGCAATACTTGCGGTGCTGTTTGGGTAATAACAGCTTGGGGTAATTGATTGTTTGAAGTAATAAAAATACTAATATCGTCATTTACTAAACCACCATCAGCTGTTTGATAGCTTACTCTGAGTACCAATTCGCTGTCTGCTTTTACATCTGGTGCGGTAATGGTTTGCACTGCGCCATCGAGCGGAAAACCATCAACAATAGGGCCATTTACCCGCTGCCAAGTGAACGTACCCTCGGTAGGTGAGCCTTTTGCTGTAACAGTAAAGTCGGTTTTTTCAATAATTTGCAAATCGTTACCTGCAAATACTGAAGCTTGAATGTTATCACCATCATCAGAGCTCCCCCCACCTCCGCATGCAACCAATAATCCACACAATAACGGGATTAACGCAATTGCTCTCATACTAAGCATCCTTTTATATCAAAAAACAATTAATAATTATTTAAAGCAATAAAAGTGCCACTAGTACTATAAGTAACAATCTTGATGAATACGTACAAATAACTTAGTGCCTATTTTACTGTAATCAACCTTGTATTCCCGCCCATCTAGAGCTTGAATAAATAACAACTGTTTTTCTTCAGCAAATATATCGGCACTACTAATATGAACCACCTCTAAGTAACGCTCTTTAGCTTCTCGACGGTTTTTTGGCAGATCTTCTTTAAATGGCTCTAAGCCATGTTGAGTCACTTTAATTCGAGGATGGATCTCAGAATTAACAATGACTAAATCTAGTTTTCTGTCTTTATGTATTATGGTATTACGACCACTTTTTAAAAAAGCTCTTTCTTCGCTCATCATTATTCCTACTGCCGCAGTTGTATCTATGTAATTATTTATTTTGCGACTTTATAAACTGACAGGGATTACTTTTCCACTTATTTAAGTTAGCACTAAATCCCCAAATATCTCTATCTAATACACTTGTTGGTAATAGTAGATCATAGCCTGTTAATAACTGCAGATGTTTAGCCCTGTTGGCAAACATTGCTATTAACCCATTATAGCTAATTCCATTTTTAGATCTATATTGTGTATCCTCTGCTAACCATTCTGATGGGCAATCGCCATTTTTGCAATGCCTTTTAACTAGCTGCATAAACAAATAACGCTGCTCGATCAGTAATTTCCCAGCGATTCTAGGGGCTAAACTCGTTAAAAATTCATCCATGTCGTTTACCTTAATTCCCACAGCATTAAGCTCTAGGTGCTCAAGCCCTACTGCTATTTTGGGTATCCCGCTTGATTTAAAATTACTATGAGCTAAATACCAAACACCATATTTGTGCTGATAAGTTAACTGCTCAGTGGTTAACACTAAGCTATAAAATGGCTCTTGGGTTTTAAAAAAACCAATTGTTATTGCTGCAATACACAAACTAACTAAAAAAATTTCTAGAATGCTAATTTCACCAGGGCGTAATAAATTAAACAGCATAATGAATAACAAACCAATCGCACCAACAATTAATGCTTCTATGCCATGCTTAGCTCCCTGCGCACGATACTTAATTTGCATAGCGTTAAACTCATCCATATTGATAATAAACACTGTAAAAAATGAACATAATAATGCCCCACAATGCTATTTTTCTGAGCATTAAACATTTTTTGCACGACGTATTTAACTTCATAAAATACCTTTTAAAGCTCAAGCATGAGTTTATTTAATTAATTATTATAACTTTTACGCTTAATTCACAAATTAATGGGACATAATACCGCCTTTTCTCGGTGTTATTTCGTACAATAGTTATAATTTATTTTTTGGTATTAAAGCAATGTACTCAAGACAATCAGGTAGAGCTCTTTTTCCATTTATTATTACGCTACTCGTAATATTTAGCGTTTATTTATATTTACCCGCTAGCCAAGGTGAACAAGCAGATTTTTCACAAATGGCCACGCAAGTGTCTGCTCACACTGTTACCTCGCAAGAAAATGCAGTAATGATTGAAGCTATTGGTAGCGCTCGCGCTAACCAAGCTGTATATATTACCAGCGCACAAAGTGATTACGTGACTAATATTTTCTTTGAAGATGGCGACCTAGTTAGCAAAGGCCAAAAGCTAGTACAACTGCAAAGCCAACAAGAACAAATTGCTGTAAAAGAGCTAAATATTAATTTACGCGAAGAAAAACGCCAACTCGATAGACTTACCGAACTTTCACGTTCTCAGTCAACAGCAAAATCGTTACTTGAAGAGCAATTATCACGAGTTGATGCCACCCAAGCACAATTAGAAAGTGCTAAAACCAAGCTAGCTGAAATGACCATTACCGCGCCATTTTCTGGCATGTTGGGCAAGCGTGAAATATCGATTGGTGCCTATGTAAATAACAGTTCAATTATTACCACGCTCGATGACATAAGTATCATTAAAGTAGACTTTAAAGTACCTGAAAAATATTTAGCGCAATTAGCTACCGGTATGAAAGTGCTCACTCAAAATGATGCTTATCCAGATCAAACCTTTATCGGTAAAGTAACGCATATTAGTTCGCGTATTGACTCGGTAACCCGTAGCGTAGAAGTAACCGCCAGCTTTGCAAATAATTCAGGTTTGCTTCGCCCTGGTATGCTACTTAAAACAGCGTTAGAGCTAAGTAGTAACCAAGCATTAATGGTTCCAGAAAAAGCAATTATTCCGCTACAAGACAAACATTACGTATTTCAAATTTTGGACGGTGTTGCTAATCGTGTTGAAGTGCATATTGCGGGCAGAAATAACGGCTGGGTTGCTGTTGATGAAGGCTTAGCCGATGGTGAGCAAATTATAACTGAAGGGCTAATAAAAATTCGCTCTGGCAGTAAAGTTAGCGTGAAGGGATAACCCGTGAAAATTACCGATATTAGCGTTAAACGCCCTGTTTTTGCGATTGTAATAAACCTACTTTTACTCACCTTTGGGCTCGTTGCTTTTAGCATGCTGCCACTGCGTGAGTACCCTGATATTGAAACACCTATTGTTAATATTAGTACCGAATATACTGGTGCTTCTGCAGAGATTATAGAAACCAAAATAACCCAAGTCATCGAAAACCGTATCTCGGGTATTGAAGGCATTAAAAGTATTAACTCATCGAGCCGTAATGGCCGCTCAAATATTACGATTGAGTTTGATATTAAGCGCGATATAGATGCTGCATCTAACGATGTGCGTGAACGTGTTGCCCGCGCCGCAGATAGCCTACCTGAACAAGTTCGCCCGCCTGAGGTGTCTAAGTCTAACAGCGATGAAAGCCCTATTGTATGGTTTGTGCTAAACAGCGAAACCATGAACTCAATGCAATTATCTGATTACGCACAGCGTTTTATTGTTGATCGCCTAGCCGTAGTTGATGGTGTGTCTAACGTACGCATTGGTGGTGAACGAAAATACGCCATGAAAATTTGGCTAAACCGCCAAGCGATGGCTGCTCGCGGTATTACTGCGAGCGATATAGAACAAACACTACGCACCGAAAACGTAGAGTTACCCGCTGGCGAAATTGAATCGGTTGACCGTGACTTTACTGTACGTACAGCCCGCAGTTATAAAGATCAGCGCGACTTTCAAAACCTAGTAATAAAACGCGGTGATGACGGTTACCTAGTACGCTTAAGTGAAGTGGCTGATGTACAACTAGAAGCCGCCGATGACGAGAGTTTATTTCGGGGTAATGGCCGCAATATGATTGGTTTAGGCATTGTAAAGCAAGCTAAAGCCAACACCTTAACTGTGGTTGATAACGCCCGCGCCGAACTTGAAAAAATAAAACGTAACCTACCCGAAGGAACCACTATAGAGGATAGTTACGACTCATCTATTTTTATAAAAGAATCGATTAATGAGGTATACAGCACCCTTGCTATTTCTATGGGCTTAGTTGTATTAATTATTTTTATATTTTTAGGTAATATTCGTGCCACCTTAATCCCTGCAGTTACTGTGCCGGTGGCGTTAGTGGGTAGTTTTATGTTTTTACTCGCTATGGGTTATTCCATTAACTTACTTACTTTACTTGCACTGGTACTAGCAATCGGCTTAGTGGTTGATGATGCCATTGTTATGTTAGAAAACATTCATCGCCGCATAGAGCTTGGCGAGCCTCCTTTATTGGCCGCTTATAGAGGCGCGCGCGAAGTGGGCTTTGCAATTATTGCCACCACTTTAGTGCTTATTTCGGTATTTGTACCCTTAGTATTTATGGATGGCCGTATTGGTGCTTTATTTACTGAATTTGCTATGGCGGTAAGTGCCGCAGTGTTTTTCTCAAGTATTACAGCACTTACTCTTTCACCTGCGTTATGTTCTAAAGTATTAAAAGCCTCTGAAAAAGAAAGTAAATTTAGCCAGTCGATGAACCGCTTTTTTGCTAAGGTAGAGCTTAGTTATCGTAACTCACTTGCCTCTAACATGACCCGCAAATGGGGCTTAATGATCAGCTTATTATTAGCTGGCTTTGTAAGTTATTCATTATTTACTCAAATACCCTCTGAGCTAACACCTAAAGAAGACCGTGGTACCTTTTTTGTTATGATGAGTGGCCCTGAAGGCGCCAGTTATGAGAACAATGCCGCTAACATGAGTAAAATTGAAGATCGCTTAATGCCTTATTCTGAATCTGGCGAGCTAAGCCGCGTACTCGTGCGCGTACCAGGCTGGGGCGGCAGTGGCGGTGTAGCAATTGTAGGTATGGCCGATTGGGACAAACGCCAACGTTCTACCTGGGAAATAATGGACGAAATAAGCACTAAACTGCAGGAAGTTACCGACGTGCAAGCCTTTGCTATTATGCGCCGAGGCATTGGCGGCGGTGGTTCATCTCGCCCTATTGAATTTGTTTTGCAAGGTAATGATTATGCACAACTAGCCGATTGGCGCGACCGTATTATAGAGCGCGCTGAGAAAAATCCAGGACTGGTTAGAATCGATCATGATTACAAAGAAACATTCCCGCAGTTTTTAGTCAGCATAGATAAAAACAAAGCTGCCGATTTAGGCGTTTCAGTATCTGATGTAGGGCGTACACTCGAAACCATGCTTGGCCAACGCCGTGTAACCACCTTTATTGACCGCGGCGAAGAGTACGACGTTATTTTAAAAGGCACTAAAGAAGACTTTGCCAACCCGACTGATATATCAAACATTTATCTTAAATCACGCAGTGGCGAGCTAGTCCCGCTTGATAGTTTAATTAGCTTAAAAGAAGAAGCTACCGCATCGCGCTTAAACCGCTACAACCGTATGCGTGCAATTACTTTAAGTGCCAACCTCGCTGATGGTTACACGCTAGAACAAGCACTAAACTTTTTAAACAAGGTTGCCACAGAGGAAAACGACATTGATGGTGCCATTGACTATAAAGGTGAGTCGCAATTGTTTTATGAAGGTGCCTCAGCCATGACCTATGTGTTTGTGCTGGCATTAACCGTGACCTTTTTAGTACTGGCAGCTCAGTTTGAAAGTTTTATGCATCCATTTGTTATTATGTTAACTGTGCCACTTGGTTTAATGGGTGCCATGTTTGGGCTGTGGAGTATGGGGTTAACGCTTAATATATACAGCCAAATAGGTATTGTGATGCTCATAGGGTTAAGTGCTAAAAACGGCATATTAATTGTTGAGTTTACCAACCAACTACGCGACAAAGGCGTAGAGTTTAGCGAAGCTATTTTACAAGCCGCTACGCAGCGCCTACGCCCTATTATTATGACCTCATTAACCACTGTAATGAGTGCGGTACCTCTGGTTTTAGCCTCGGGCCCGGGTGCTGAAAGCCGTATGGTGATTGGTGTTGTAGTGTTTACCGGTGTTGTTGTATCAACCCTACTGACTCTGTTTGTAGTACCTGCTGCTTACTATGCACTTGCGCGCAATACACAGTCACCTGAGTTTTTGCAGCAAAAACTTGATAAACAAGCCGCTAAAAAGCCATTCGAAGAGATCTAACCTCCTAATAGCGTCGTAACCTTGTTGTTACGACGCTTTAGACTTATGCTCTGCATAATCTAAACTTACAGCTATTTTGGAGTATTTATGAGTTCAACAACGCAAGTCGCTACCCTTGGTGGCGGCTGTTTTTGGTGTATAGACGCCGCATTTAGACGAGTGAACGGCGTATTAAATGTAAGCTCGGGTTACACTGGTGGCAACACAGACACTCCTACCTATAAATCAGTATGCTCAGGCACTAGCGGCCATGCAGAAGTAGTGCAAATTGAATTTGACGACACTATTATTAGTTTTGAAGTATTACTAGCAATGTTTTTCACTTTGCACGATGCCACCCAGCTCAACCGCCAAGGTAACGATATAGGCACACAATACCGCAGTGTTGTGTATTATCACAACCAAACACAGCTAACACTTACTAACGCGGTGATCGCTCAATTACAAAACCAGGTAAGCGAGCCAATAGTGACTGAGGTTAGCCCTGCCACCACGTATTATCCAGCAGAGCATTACCATCAAGATTATTACAACGTAAATCCAAACCAAGGCTATTGCAGTATTTTAATTGCCCCTAAATTGCATAAATTCGAAACCGAATTTAAAGAGTTTTTAGCTGATTAAACCCATTTTGTTACGCACAAAAAAGCTCGCTAATTTAGCGAGCTTTTAAGTTTAAGCTACCTAGCGCATATTAAAACTGGTATGCAGCACCAATAAATAAGCGTCGGTCAGCGGTGTTATAGTAATAAAATTCATCATTTATATAATCACCATCTAAATCAATACCATAGGCATCAACTTCATCGTACTGCTTATCAAACAGGTTTTCGACCCGTAAAGAAAAGCTTAACTGCTCAGTTGCTTGATAGTTACCGACTAGGTTCCATAATGTATATGAAGATAAATCTGTTAATTTACCTTTCCTATCGCCACGATACTGCAAATCGATACCCGCATCAAAATCTCCCCACCCTTTATTTAAAGACCAGTTAAAGGTATTTTTTGATACATAAGCTAACTCTTGGCCCGTTTCTAAATCTTCTGCAGATAAGTAAGTGAAGTTAAATGCATGCTCAAAACCCATTAGTTGTTGCGAAAAGCTAAACTCAATGCCTTCATGGCGCGCTTCGTTTATATTTGTTGGCTGCCAAGGGCCTGCAGGTGTTGGTGCCCACGCTATTTTATTGTCAAAATCATTACGGAAAATAGACACTTCTAAAGCAATATCTTGATAACTTAACAACAAACCTAATTCTTTATTCTCAGACGTTTCTGGTTTTAGGTCTGGGTTACCTGAACCTGGAAAATAAATATCATTAAAGGTAGGCGATTTAAAGCCCGTGCTTTGACTTGCTCTAAACGTAGCAAACTTATTTAAATGATAACCTACCGCTGCTGTATACGTGGTTTTATCACCAAATTGTTGGTCATGATCTTGGCGAACTGCGATATTAGCTAAAACCGTATTATCATCGTAATACGCACCTAAAAAGCCAGCAAAAACCTCACGGCTATCTTTATCGTAATTACCTGCGTTGGTTTCTATTTTATCTTTGTACCAGTTCAAGCCACCATTAATATTAAGCTCATCTGAGACAATATACTGTCCAGTATAATCAATTTGATTTCGCTTAGTTTCGTACATACTAACCACACCTTCACTGGTGTTATCTTGGCTATCGCTAGAAAATGCGAATGCTATATGGTGTATTTGATTTTCGTAGCTTTTATTCCACCCTAATGATACTTGGTAGTTTTCAAAATCATTACTTTCATCACTGCTGTCTGCTGCACTGTACTGATTATCATCACGAGCATAACCTTCATTATACTGAGTTTGTACGGTTAGCTTGCCTAAATAGTCATCGTTATAAGCGATATTGAAGCCAATATTTTTGTTCTCATAAGCGTCTTCATCTGGTGCATGGTTTTGCAGTACATCAAAACCATCGGTTTTTTCAATTCCAGCGTTAAATGATGCACTTAAATCATTTATATTTGTTCCACCCGCCATTTGGTAGCTTTTATAAGCATTGCTGCCAAAAGTAGCATCTAAGCGAATATTATCAGCTTTACGAGTAATAATATTAATCACCCCAGCTAAGGCATCTGAGCCATAAACAGCAGCGCGAGAACCTTTAACAACTTCAATACGCTCAATAGTATTAAGGGCAATATTACTAATACCTTTATAGCCAAGAGTAGCCGAGCCGACTCTAACACCATCAATTAAAATAAGGGTATGGCGTGAACCTGAACCGCGTAGCGAAACACCTGAATTTTGGCCAAAGCCACCATTTGAGTTAATTTGAAAACCAGCTTGAGAAGCCAACAAACTAGGTAAGTCTCGCACATTACTTTTTTCAATATCAGCACGGTCAATTACGCTAACACTGGCCAGCACATTACTAATAGGTTGTTCGAATTTATTAGCTGTAACGGTTATTTTTTCAATTGGTTGCACTGTTGCAGATACTGAAAATGAAAGTGCAGCCGAAATTGCCACACCTAGAGCGGTTTTATTTAACATGATGTCCCCTACCTTTGCCCACCGCAAAGATGTTAATAAGTAAGATTACTTCAAGGCCGGTCTCCGGACTCAGTCAACACTATAATAGCTGCTAATACTTTACCGTTGCGGGGGCAGTGTTGGGGTTGTTATCGTCTTGAAAACGCACCAACTTCCCGATTATCTTGCTGTTAATTTCAATACTTTGAAACGTATACAAAGGTATTAAGCAAGCACCTTGAAAATAGGTCGCTATTGTGAGTATTTTGTTTATAAATGTCAATAGACGTCTATATAGCCAAAGTTTAATTTTTAACGATATAAACCCTCAACAATCACTGTAAAAGAGTTAGATTACATACCAAGCTACTAATAGCAAAAAAGCCAAACTTCATTGCTGTAGCTTGGCTTTTTTAACACAAATTTTTTAAAAATTAGTCTCCTAATCTCTATAATATCTGTAATCTGTTTTATTAATCGCGGAAGTTTTTAAACTGAAATGGCTGGCCTAAATCGGCGCTGCGTACTACTTGCATAGCTTCTTGAAGATCATCTCGCTTTTTACCCGTTACGCGTACTTCTTCACCTTGAATGGCGGCTTGTACTTTAACTTTTGAATCTTTAATGGCTTTAACTATTTTTTTAGCCATCTCTTTTTCAATACCTTGCTTTAAACCAACGTTACGAAAAACATTTTTACCCGCTCGGCTAATATCTTGCAATTCAAGGCTTGATACATCCATACCACGCTTAGAAATTTTACTCGCTAAAATATCAAATAATTGTATAACCTGAGAGTCAGCTTCGGCTTTAAGCTTAATTACTTTATCATTTAGCTCAATCGATGCATCAACTCCTCTAAAGTCAAAGCGAGTTTCTAGTTCACGGTTTGCATTATCAACTGCGTTTTTAGCTTCGTTCATTTCTACTTCAGATACAATATCAAATGAAGGCATTGATTTCTCCTAACTATTTTATCTTAATTTTATACTTAATTTATTAAAGCGATTATAACGCTAAAACTATAAATCTTTACACTTTTATGCATCTTGTTCAGGTGCGATACTAAATTAGTTTGATATACTACGGTTTCTTTTTTAAGCGATTTTAGGATTTGTTGTGACAAGGCGTATTTATCAAGCAATTTTTTTAATTAGTATTGTGGTGTTTACCTTTTTATTTGCGAAAGAAATAAAAGGGGTTGGCAACCTGTTTCCTCATGTTGATAAAGTAGCCCACTTTGGGATATTTTTCATCCTTGCCATAATAATGGATAAAGCGTTTAAACTCCCTTTATACGCACAAATACTTTTATTAGCCGGTTACGGTGCTGCAATAGAAATAATGCAAGACGCACTTCCATATAGGCAAGCATCAATCGCAGATTTTATTGCAGATTTTGCCGGCGCAGCAAGCTACTTTATAATCAAAGCAATTTTAACCCCACGTAAAAAGAACTCTCATGGCTAAAATTCTTATTATTGGCGACGGCGCAATAGGCTTATTATTAGCCCACTTTTTAAGTGCGCAGCATAGTGTAAGCGTGTTAACCCGAAAAAGTACGAGTAACACTCGCTTTTACAGTAGTGACAACAGTGCTTCACAAAAAATAAATGCCTCTTTTATTTCATTAAATGAGCTTAATAGTTTACCTAAATTTGATGTGTTTTTATTTACGGTAAAAGCCTTTCAAGTGCAAAGCGCATTTGCACAAGTAAAACAGTTTTTGCCTCAGCATTGCTCTGTTGTGCTTTCGCATAACGGTATGGGTAATGTAGAGCAGTTAAAATGTGAGCTCAATGAACACCAAGCGCTTTATTTTTTAACAACGAGTATGGCTGGGTTTAAATCAAACCAATATATAGTACAGCACACTGGTAATGGGCAAAGTATAATTGGCGGATGTAACAACTTAGGTGTTAAAAATAGCAAAATTATGGCGGATCAATTAACCGCGATCCCCCTTTTAAATGCGTCTATGAATATTGAGCAGCTACGTTTTAATAAGTTATTAGTTAACATAGCAATAAATCCGCTAAGTGCGTTACATAACATTAAAAATGGTCAGTTGCGCGAGCCTCAATATTGCTCAATTATAATTAACCTGCTAACCGAAGCATGTAATATTGCTAAGGCAAAAAACCTTGATGTAACGTTAATCAATGCACTGAGCAGTGCGTATGATGTGATGGCACGTACCGCAGAGAACTTCTCATCTATGCAACAAGATGTTGCTCACAATAGAGCAACCGAAATAATGGCAATTTGTGGGTACATTAGCGAGCAAGGCAAGCTTTATAATATAAAAACCCCTTTTAACGATGAACTTTTAGCTAAAATTGCAGCAAAAAAAAGCGCGGTATAAACCACGCTTTTTAAATAGATAACTTTTACGGGCGATATACCTTTACCGTAGTAAAGCCTTGTTCGTGTAGAATAAGCGCTTGTAACTGGCTCATTACACCTCTATCGCAATACAAGTAATAGTCTTGATCTTTTGGTAAATCACCAAACTTAGTTGCTAAGCGAAAAAACGGCAAATGCACCACTTCTATAGAATCAATTTCCAGTGGTGCTGCTTCTTCTTCCTCTGGAGAGCGAATATCAATTACCACTGCACCAGCTGGTAAATCGGCAACCGACTCAGCTTCTTTTAGTTCCTGCTTAGCTTCTACATCAATATCGCGCACATCCATTACTCGTGCGTTTTCTATTACGGTATTAAGAATATCAAAGTCGAACTTCTCTTCTTCTGCTTTTATTACTTCTATTTTAGCTTTAACAGTTGGCTTTTTAGAAATAACACCACAGTATTCCGGCATCGTTTCGGCCATTTCGGCCGTACCAATTTGACGTGCAATATTAATAATTTCTTGTTTATCGTGTTGAATTAACGGGCGTAAAATAAGGGTTTCGGTTACGCGGTCAATGACACTTAAATTTGCTAATGTTTGGCTAGAAACCTGACCAATACTTTCACCGGTTACCAAAGCTTGAATATTTAATTTCTCGGCCACTTTACTGCCTGCACGCATCATCATGCGTTTAAGCACCACACCCATTTGGCTGTTTTCAATATTCTCTAATATTTCTGCTACTACTGGTTCAAAATCAACGGTAATAAATTTAACTTTATGAGTTGAGCTGTATTTATTCCATAAGTAGTAGCTCGCTTGTTTAACACCAATTTCGTGCGCCGCACCGCCTAAATTGAAAAACAAAAAGTGCGTACGAGCGCCTTTGCGGATCATTTGATAACTGGCTACACCCGAATCAAAACCGCCAGACATAAGCGATAGTACATCTTCTTGTGTTGGCAGCGGGAAGCCTGCCATGCCAAGGTGAGTATGCGATACTATGTAAGCTTTCTCGTCTTTTATTTCAAGGCGTATCGTTACTTCTGGGTGGCTTAGCTTTACGCTTGCACCGGCAACATGCTGATTTAGTCCACCGCCCACATAACGCTCTAACTCCGTTGAAGTAAAGTCATGCTTACCAATACGTTTAGCGCGTACACAAAACGTTTTACCTTCAATGGTGTGACCAACTAATTCAATGGTTTTTTTATAAATATCGTCAAGCGTTTCAAAGCTCGTTTCGGTTACTTCTATAAACTGCACAATACCCGGAATTCGCGCTAGGCTATCAATAAAAGTGGCACGTGTTTGCTCACCTTCAAGTAGGGTAACTACTGAGATATTGTCCCAGTTGTTTCTAACTTGTACTTTTTCGTCAATACGGCGCAGTACAATCTTAATGTTATTTTCTAACACTTTGGTAAAGCGTTTACGAACCGAGCGGCTTTTGATGGCAATTTCAGGATGTAGTTTGACGATAAATTTAAGCATAGTTCACTCTTAGACTGCGGGAATTCGCGCTCCCAGGCATTGGGCGCGCGATTATAGCAAAAAAATTAACGCCTAGGAACTAAGAGCAGCCGGAATACTTGGGGCTGAGTGAGCAAGTTGCGTGTATTTTTCGCGTAACTGGTTCATTTTATCGCTACTTTTATCTGTGCTGTAGGCTCTAAATAAAGTTAATACTTTTAAAATACCATGATAAATATCTTGCTCGGCAAGTGCGCCACTGAGCCTGCGGGCTTTAATATAAGGGGTCCAAAAACTAACTGTTAATTTAAGCGTATGTGCAAGTTCGAGCGCATCTTGCTCATTAATCGCAATCATTTCACTATCACGTAAACCAAGTATTATTTTACGCACCTGCTCTAACAGCTCTAGTTGAAAATCAATATAAGCCTGCTTAAGCTGCGTATCTCGCGCCAAAATATCGCCTAAATTGTCGTAAAAAAAGTGGTAGCGCCACATCAGTTCAAATAGCGAATCTAGATATACCGTTAACTGACTAAATGCATCATCATTTTTGTTTATAGGTTTAAAGTGAGTGCTCAAGTGCTCACTATACAGCGCAAAAATATGGCGAATAATGTCTTCTTTATTTTTAAAATGGTAGTAAAGATTACCCGGGCTCATGTTTAAATGCGAGGCTATATGATTAGTTGATATCGCTCGCTCACCATGCTCATTAAACAATGAAATACTGGTGTGTATTATTTTATCCTTGGTATTCATATACTAACACTCTATTTTATTCAACAAGTTACAATTCGTACAATAAGTTGTCTAGTATAAACAAAAACAGCATAATTAAACACTCTGTGTAATAACTTAGTCGTGACAATTAAAGCCACTTACTAGGCTGATTTGTATAAAAAACACTGTTACACTAATGCTAAAAATAATACATAGCGATACTTTATGAAAATCACTGCAATTTATCCAGGTACTTTTGATCCGCTAACTAACGGACACACAGATCTAATTCAACGTGCCTCAAAAATGTTTGATACTGTTATCCTTGCTATTGCTCATAACCCCAGTAAACAGCCTTGCTTTAGCCTTGATGAGCGTGTAGCTCTAGCTAATACTCTTTTAACTCATATAGATAATGTAAAAGTGATAGGATTTTCAGGTTTACTTGCTGATTTGGCACGCGATCACAATGCTAATGTATTAATTAGAGGCATAAGAGCGGTTTCTGATTTTGATTATGAATTTCAGCTAGCGAATATGAATCGACGCCTAAACCCAGATTTAGAAAGTGTATTTTTAACCCCGTCAGAGCGAAATTCGTTTATTTCGTCAACCTTAGTAAAAGAAGTGGCACGCCATAATGGTGATGTAAGCGAATTTGTAGACCCTATTGTAATGGCTGCACTTAATAAAAAGCTAGGTTGCAGCTACAGTAAATAAACTAACGAGCGCATTACTTAAGTGCGCTAGCTCTATTCATATAGCGCGCTTTAACTTTGTTACATAACCATACTAGGCCTAAAAAATCTTTATTTATAATTAATACTAGCACCATCAATAAATCAACAACGTTTATCCCTATTGCGTACAAAGTCCACAACCACCAAACTTCGGTTTGTTCTAAAACATAAATATCGTAATACATAGCAAAAAACAAACAAGCATTGATACTTAGTCCTAAAATTAAATACATTAATGCTATTGGTTTAGGCTGTTTAATCAACACACCCCACACAATAATTACACCAATTGTCAGCACATCGTATGTTGCCCAATCTATAAGTGTTACTGTTTCATAATCGAGGAATGCACTTAAAAAATATGAAGTCATCATAATAAAAGCGAGATTTCACTAATGGTCAATTTGATTCTGCTGTAATACATTACGATTAAAAATAAAGCGTTTGAGCTTAATCAAACCCAAAAAGTCTTTATTTATAAAAAGCACTGCAATCATAAGTAAATCGATAACGTTAACGCCAATTGAATAAACACTCCAAAGCCACCATTCGTCAATGTTATTTAATACATACAAGTCGTAATAAATAGCGATTGTTAGGCAGGCATTAACAAATAATCCAAGAATAATATAATTACTGGCTGTAGAAGTTAATACATAAGAAGTGAATATAGCGGCTATCAATATTGTAATTGTTAGGAGATCGTAGAGAATCCAATCTAAGTA
The DNA here is from genome assembly GCF_002332205.1 of Pseudoalteromonas sp. JB197. Classification (NCBI taxonomy): domain Bacteria; kingdom Pseudomonadati; phylum Pseudomonadota; class Gammaproteobacteria; order Alteromonadales; family Pseudoalteromonadaceae; genus Pseudoalteromonas; species Pseudoalteromonas sp. JB197. The sequence continues at coordinate 441,524 of NZ_NRGZ01000001.1, read as the reverse complement.
GATATTATTTAATATAAGCAGTAAATCACTAAAAATGTAGGAGCACATCATTATAGCGGCTATATAAATTAAAGACTTATCGGCCTTATTAATACCTGACACTAGCGAATATAAAAAGGCCATTAAAAAGCCCCATTGTATAAATGCGCTTACGTAATCAGCTAAAAGTAAGTCAAGTAGATACATTAATTATTGATTGTATTTTAATTTAGGTTTTTTAAAAAGAGATAGTACTTTGCTTTTTAGCTTATGTAAGCCGAGGAAATCTCGATCAACAATTAACGCGACAATCATAATGAAATCATTAATTGTTACACCAAAAGTATATGCATCCCAAAAGAACCAAGGCTTTGTATTATTATTGATAAAGACATCAACATGCATTAAAAGAGCTAACAGCATATTAATTGAAAGGCCTAAAGTTAAGTATAGAAAAGATGGAGTAGTTACTTTAATTACTTTGTAAGATAAACCAAGACATAAAATAGTTATTAAATCATGTACAGCCCAATCAAAGTAAGTTGTATTATAATAAGAAATCCAAGTAAAGAAATAATCTGTTGCAGAGTATGAAAGCATCAAAATAAATGAACTGAGCATCAAAGTACTTTTTCTTTTAACATCTAATGTAAATACGAAGATATTAAATAAGAAAGCCATTAAGAACCCCCACATAACAAGGGCTGACAACGAAAAAAAACCAAAAAACTCAGCTAAAAACATTTATTACCTTATTGCTCACTTAGGGCGAGGTAACAGTATAGTATTACCTCTCGCTAACTTATCACCACCAGCGGCTGCTAATGCCTCTTGAGAGAAGCTTACTGTATCAGATTGCAGGGTTTTAGGGCTAGCAGTTTGTTCCATTGCTGGCTTTAATTGTTGCGTTTTATTGTATGCTTGCATTTGTAGTTGGTTGTTAGCTGAAACTTGCATGTGATTATTCCTTATAGGTATTTTTGTATTGTTGGCGCAATCTTGTATTACACTTTTTAAAGAGGGTAATTAAATTGACCTTATATTTAGCAGCAACGTTTTTATCTAAGCTGTTACTGCATTTTACACTTATAACAAAAGCAACCACTGTGCCAACTTTTAATTAACACTTGAAATAATCATAAAACTTTATATTTATAACTTAAATTAGTGTTTTTCACCCATAAAAAAACGCACGAGGGTAACCCGTACGTTTTTTACATCTAGGGAGTTTAAGCCACGAATTTACACGGGATCTCCGCTTTATTACTTAGCTTTAAAATATATTCCATGGCGACTTCATCGCAGTTTTCTTTACGTAAACAAAGCTCACAATCTTTCATTACTTTTTCTGGCAAGCTTTCTTTGGTACAAAAGCTAAAACGCTGTTTTTCAAAAAAATCTGGGACTCGGGTTAGCACTATTACTCTATTTAACGCCAATTTTTTGGCTTTCGCTAATAAATGTTCAACTAACTGCCGCCCTTGTCCTGACACTGCGCTTTGTGGGTCTATACCCAAAGAACGTATTTCCGCCAAACCTGTGTCGTAAATGTACAGTGAGGCACACCCCGATACTTTGCCGTTAATTTCGGTTACAGCAAATTCGTTAATCGAATGCACCATATCACTTTTAGCCCGTGGTAGGTTTTCGCCTACCGTAGCCCAATGCTGAACTAGCTTAGCAATCGATTCAACATCGTCTAAATTGGCATCACGAACCGTTATTTGCTGTTTTTTTTTCGCAGCTTTAATAGCGCTGGTTACTTGCTCAATTGATGTTCCGCCAAGTGCTTGACGCGCTTTAATGCAGGCGTCAATTTCTAGTACCGGATAAACATCATCTGCAAATACGTCACTTACCGATTTATATTGCTCAAGCGATAAGTCTTCAAGCGTTTTACCTTCACTAATAGCCAATTGTACCAGTACACCCACAATATGGTGCCCTTCTCTAAAAGGTACGCCCTTAGCTACCAAGTAATCTGCAAGCTCAGTTGCATTTGCATGGCCACCTTTTGCCGCTGCAAGTGTGCGTTCGCCTTTTACTTTAATACCTTTAATACACGCTTGTGCCATATGAATACAGGCAAGCCACGTTGGCATAGCGTCAAATATGCCTTCTTTGTCTTCTTGCATATCTTTATTATAAGCAAGTGGCAGTGCTTTTAGGGTCATCATCATGGCACTAAATGCACCAAAAACACGTCCGGTTTTACCACGAATTAATTCCAGTGCATCAGGGTTCTTTTTTTGTGGCATCAACGATGAGCCCGATGTCACATTATCCGCAAGCTCTATAAATCCGGCTTCGCCTGAGTTATAAAAAATAAGATCTTCTGACATACGCGATAAGTGAATCATCGAAATAGACGCACAACTTAATAGCTCTACTACAAAATCACGATCAGATACGCCATCAAGGCTATTTTTAGTCGCTCCTGTAAAGCCTAAACCCTGTGCTAATGCTTGACGATCAATTGGATAAGCCGTACCCGCTAATGCGCCACTGCCCAGTGGGCAAAAGTTCATCCGCGCTTTAGCATCTTGCAGGCGGCTTTCATCACGCTCTAGCATTTCTACGTAAGCCATACACCAGTGACTAAACAATACCGGTTGTGCACGTTGTAAATGCGTATAACCTGGTAAAATAGTCCCAAGCTCACGCTCTGCTAATGCAACAAACTCACCCTTTAACTGGGCAATGGCTTTTAAAATATGATCAGCAGTATCGCGACACCACAATCTAAAATCGGTGGCTACTTGGTCATTACGGCTGCGCCCTGTATGTAATTTTTTAGCTAAATCACCTACTTTTTCGATTAACGCAGCTTCAACATGAGAATGAATATCTTCTGCGCCTGAAGTTGCTACCGCTTGTGGATCTGCTTTTACTTCTTCAAGCAATTGGTACAATGCTGCAACTAACTCTTGGTGCTCGTCACTTGATAACACATTAACTTGCTCAAGTGCACCAGCCCATGCAACAGAGCCTATTATATCTTGCTCTGCTAATTGATAATCGAAAGGAAGAGAGTCGTTAAATTGCTTAAACGCCTCGTCTGGACCCGTAGAAAAACGCCCGCCCCATAATGCCATGAAATCTCTCCAAACCCGATATTGCCCCTTTTAACAAGGGGCGTAAAAATTACTTTTTAGCTAATGCTTTTATTCTGCTTGAAAGCGAGAATAAACGAATAAAGCCCTCTGCGTGTGATTGGTCGTACACATCATCTTCACCAAAGGTAGCAAACGCTTCGCTGTATAAACTGTGTGGCGACTGCTTTTGCACTGCTGTAACTTGGCCTTTATATAGCTTAAGCACAACTTCACCTGTTGCATCTTTAGAAAGTGCTTCAGCACCAGCTAAAATAGAGTCTTTAAGTGGTGTAAACCAACGACCGTCATACACTAAATGTGCAAATTCGCCGCCGAGTACTTCTTTCCACTTACGGCTTGCTTTATCAAGCACCAGTTCGTCAATAGCTTGCAGTGCCGCCATCATTACGGCGCCACCTGGGGTTTCGTAACAACCGCGCGATTTCATACCCACTAAACGGTTTTCTACAATATCAACACGACCAACACCATGAGGCGATGCAATATCGTTTAATTTAACTAAACAATCATAAGGTTTAAGCTGCTCACCATTTACTGCAACAACTTCACCTTCAACTACATTTAGTGTTACTAGTTCAGCTTTATCTGGCGCTTGCTCTGGAGAGTTTGTCCAGGTCCACACTTTTTCACTTGGTTGACACCATGGATCTTCAAGTTCGCCGCCTTCGTGCGAAATATGCCATGCGTTTGCATCACGGCTATAAATTTTTGTAGCCGATGCCGAACATGGAATATCGCGCTCAGCTAAGTAATCTAGCAATGACTCACGGCTTGATAAATCCCACTCACGCCATGGTGCAATTACTTGTAAATCAGGGGCAAGCGCTGCAAAACACGATTCAAAACGTACTTGGTCGTTACCTTTACCAGTACAACCATGAGAAAGTGCATCTGCACCTACTTTACGCGCAATTTCTACCTGTGCTTTAGCAATAATTGGGCGCGCCATAGACGTACCTAATAAATAAGTACCTTCGTAAATTGAGCCTGTTTTAAGCGTAGGATAAATGTAATCACTTACCATTTCGTCTTTTAAGTCAACTACATAACACTCAGAAGCACCCGATGCGATAGCTTTAGCTTCTACGCCTTCAAGCTCCTCTGCACCTTGGCCAACATCGGCCACAAAGGCAATAACTTCACAGCCGTAATTCTCTTTTAACCATGGCACAATGGCCGACGTATCAAGTCCACCTGAATAGGCTAAAACGACTTTTTTAAATGAACTCATAGGTGTTCCTTAACAAAATTTGGATTTAATAATGTAACTAGCAGAGCGTTTTGCGCATGCATACGATTCTCGGCTTGTTGTATAATTTTTGACGCTGGACCGTCCATTACCTCAGAGGTAATTTCGAACTCACGGTGTGCCGGTTGGCAATGTAACACTGTTGTTGCACCGGTTTGCTCTAATAATGCTTTATTTAATTGATAAGGCATGTATTTTTCTTTTACTAACTCAAGTGGTGTGGTGTCGCCCATTGATACCCAAGTGTCGGCGTATACTGCGTTTGCACCAACAGCAGCTTCTACTCTGTCGCTCACCATTACTGATGCACCATTCATTGCTGCTATTTGTTCCGCTTTTTTCAGAACTTGTGAATCTGGAGAACATCCTTTAGGCGTAACGGCAACAAAGTCTGTACCTAATGTTGCAGCAAGCAACATTAATGAATGCGTTACGTTGTTGCCCTCACCTAAATAAGCTAACTTTAATTGACTCACATCGCCATGCACTTCCTGTAGTGTTAAAAAATCAGCAAGTGCTTGGCAAGGATGATATAAATCACACAAGCTATTAACTACTGGCACCGATGAATACTGCGCTAATGTGGTTAATGTACTGTGCTGATTTACGCGCGCTACAATACCATCTGCCCAGGTAGAAATATTAAGAGCAAAATCTTTTACTGACTCACGTGCACCCATCGCGCCATTTTGTTGATCTAAATACACGGCATGACCGCCTAAGCGATTTATACCAATATCAAACGATAAACGTGTACGTAAGCTTTGTTTTTCAAATAAAGTAACCACTGACTTACCAGCCAATACTTGGCTGTATTTTTTAGGGTTTGCTTTAATATCTTGCGCTAGCTTTAATAAGTTAAGTGCGCCTTGTTGGTCTAATTCTAAACCCGTTAAAAAATTCTCAAACATAATAAACCTATGGTGTAATTTTAGTTCCGACATGCTTGCCTTGCAGCAAAGCTGTTAAGTTTTCTGGCTTTTGCCAGCTGGAAATATACACACCGCGTCGTAAGTGTTGGGCAGCGTGAAGACTGGTCTTAACTTTGACCTCCATCCCGCCCACAATTACTCCTTCATTTATTAAAGTATCAATGTGTTTTGTATCTAGTTGATGTAAAGGCTGCTTATTTGCATCAAGCACTGCTTCAACATCGGTCATAAATATTAGTTCTGCGTTTAAGTTGTTGGCAATTGCAGCGGCGGCTTCGTCAGCATTAACGTTGTACCAAAGCCCTTGCAAGTCAAAACCAATTGAGCTGACAATTGGCATACGGCCAATTTTTAGTAAATCGTTAATAATCGAATCATCGTTACTGGTACATTTACCCACTAAACATAATGCTTTTAGTTTTTGCGTGGCAGTAACACCAGCTTCATACAAACTTAAACCAACTGGTTTATGGCCAGCATTAATTGCCGCACTCATTAATTGTTTATTAGCACAACCTGCAAGCGCACCCACTATGTACGGCATTTGCTCTTTAGGGCTAATACGTAAACCTTGATGCTTTGCACTGGCAAAACCAGCGTCTTTAAGCCAAGTGTCTACAAGCGCGCCTCCGCCATGCACAATGACAAACTGCGCGTTGTGCTGCTCATTAAGTACTGAAAATAATGCTTTTGCCGCGTTTTCGGTATTAAGTACAGCGCCACCAAGTTTAATTACCCAGGTTTTTTTACTCATTTAAAACGATCCTTTTAAGCCTGTGGTATGCGCCAATCCCATTGATAAATTAATACACTGCAAAGCTTGTCCTGCAGCGCCTTTTAATAAATTATCAATGGCAGCTATAACAATTAACTGTGTGCCTTGTTGCTGCCAGCCAATATCTACATATGGCTGTTTAGCTACGCCTTTAATTGAGGGGATTTTATCGCCCAGTAAACGAATTAACGGCTCATCGGCAAGTACTTGGTACGCTTGTGTTACTTGCTCAATGGTGACATTAGGCTTTAATTGCACATAAATAGTTTCTAAAATACCACGCGGGAAATTACCTAAATGGGGGGTAAATAAAACACTGTGACCAAGGTGTTGCTCTATTTCAGGGCCATGACGATGATTAAATAAACCATAAGGGGCAAGCGACACTTCGCAAAAATGGGTACCAATACTAGCTTTACGCCCTGCGCCGGTTACACCCGATACCGCATTAATTATAATTGTTTGCTCAGTTAATAAACCGGCCTGCTGCAAAGGCTTAAGTGCATTAAGCGCAGCCGTAGGATAACAACCCGCTACAGCTACTAATTTCGCCGCGGCAATAGCATCGCTATTCCACTCAGCTAAACCATAAGCAGCTTGATTTAATAACTCTGGATGTTGGTGCTCAAAGCCATAATAAGTAACGTAGTCGTCATTGCTCGCAAGGCGATAGCCGCCAGATAAATCAAATACCTTTTTACCCATGGCTAAAAAACGCGGCGCTAAATCTACGCTTACTTTATGATCGGTACATAAACACACGTAATCGGCGCTGTTTTTAATATCGCTAAAAGCAGATTCACTAAGAGGCAGTAAAGGCTGATTGAGTAGCCCTAAGTGTTCGGGGTATAAATCACTCAGCAATTTATTTTTATCTAAGCTACCTTGCGATACATAACAGCCAGTTAAAATTAGTTTAGGGTGCTTAGCAACTAAACTTGCTAGTTCTGCGCCGCTATAACCGCTTGCGCCAATAATCACTACATTCATTGTTTACTCGTTATTTAAAATTAGTTACTACTTATCCATGTTGTTCGCTTAAACTAGCTCTGGGGCTAATTAAGACTTTAATTAATTAATTAATGAATGTTGATTATCGTCGTATTATTTTCATGGCGCTACTTTTAAAATATTTATGCTTAAAAAGTGAATTGATATTCATCATAAATACTTTTATATTGTTATGCAATTAAATTGATTACTTATTTTGGATTTTTTATGTCTTTGCCTTCATTTATTTCTATGTACCAACAATTAATTGCAGCGCCTTCTATTAGTGCCATTGAAGATAGCCTGTGTATGAGTAATAAAAATGTTATTGAATTACTGGCACAATGGTGTGAAAGCTTAGGTTTTAGCTGTGAAATAATTGAATTAGAAGGCGGCAAAGGTCGCTATAATTTATTAGCTAAACGCGGTAAAGGCGATGGTGGATTAATGCTCGCTGGCCATACCGATACAGTGCCATTTGACGATAGCCGCTGGAATCATAATCCATTTAAATTGACCGAGCACAACAACAAACTATATGGCTTAGGTAGTATTGATATGAAAGGCTTTTTTGCTTTTGTACTGCAAGCTATTAGTGAACTTGATGAAAAACAGCAAACTCAGCCTATTTTGATCTTAGCCACCGCCGATGAAGAAACAACAATGGCCGGTGCTCAGCAAATTTGTAAACATCCAAATTTAAAACCGGATCGCTGTATAATTGGCGAACCCACTGATATGACTCCGGTATTTACACATAAAGGGCATATGAGTACCGCAATTAGAGTAGTCGGACGCTCAGGCCATAGCTCAGATCCCGAACGTGGTGTTAACGCCATCGAAGTAATGCACAAAGTGATTACAAAACTACTGATCTTAAAAGAACAGTTAAAGCATAAGTATTCAATAGAACACTTTGAAATACCCTATCCAACCTTAAATTTTGGTAATATTCATGGCGGCGACAACGCGAACAGAATTTGTGGTTGCTGCGAAATGCATATAGATATGCGCCCATTACCGGGCTTAAGCGTGCAAGAGCTGCAAATGTTAGTACTTGATGCAACTCACGAAATAAACCAGCAATACCCTAATGCCGTAAGCGTAATTGATTTACACGAACCAATTCCTGCATTTACTGGTAGCACCGATAGCGCTTTGGTTAAACTAGCCGAAAAAATAGCGGGGCAAAAAGCGGTGGCAGTAAACTACTGTACAGAAGCACCATTTATTCAACAGCTTGGTTGTGAAACCATAGTAATGGGCCCCGGCTCTATAAACCAAGCGCACCAACCTGATGAATTTTTAGCAATGGAAAAAATTAAGCCTTCACAGCAAATTATCACTAATATAATTAAAGCGAGTTGTTTTAGCTTTTCTTAATTGCGATTATAAAAATAAAAAAGACGCTAAATAGCGTCTTTTTTATTTAAGCTAATATTTTAATTACATATACTTGCTTAAATACTTTTTAAATACCGGATCTGTTTTAGCCAACTCTTTTTGTTCAGCTAAAATTTCTTTTAAAATAACGCCTGATGTAAGTGGGTTAGCAAGTACTACCCTAAATACCACGGTGGGCTGATTATCGTATTGAGTAGGCGTTAAACGCGTACGTGATACAAATGATCGCCCTGATTCACGTTGCCGTTTTTGCATACTTGCAGTAAAGCGATTAAGTGAGGCAAAAATATCAATCCGTGTTTGTGGATCAGCATCTGCAATTGCCTGCTTTATTTGCTTAGGCACATAACGATACGTTAATAAGCACAGCTCTGGCTCTGAGATCAGCTCAAAATCTTCATCTGCTTTAATTAAATTAGCAAAGTAATGGGCTTTTTTAATACTACGATCGATTAGCATTTCGTAGCCTTTACGGCCAATTACACGTAAGCAAGCATGTACTAACATTGCCATACCCGGGCGACTTCCCTCAAGTGTATGGCTACCTAAATCTTTTGAGCCTTTACGTAAAATATACTCTGCATGATGTTCAATTGCATCGGTAGCGGTTGGATCTTTAAACAACACCAGCCCAGCTCCCATAGGAACATACATTTGTTTGTGTGCATCAATGGTAATTGAGTCTGCGCGCTCAACACCTTTGAGTAAATGGCGATGGGTATTAGATAACAAAGTTGCCCCGCCCCATGCAGCGTCAACATGAAAGTGGCAATTAATGTCTTGTGCTAAATCTGCCATCGCTTCAAGGGGATCGATATTACCGGTTTCTGTGGTACCCGCTACTCCAATAATGGCCATTACTTTAATACCTTGCGCTTCAAGCTCTAAGGCTTTTTCGCGCATGGCATTAACATCAACTTTATTGTTTTCGCATGTTTTAATACCCACTAAGTTTTCACGACCAATTCCTAATAAATCAGCCGCTTTACCTAACGAATAATGGCCTCGCTCAGAAATTAAAATAGCTAAGCCTTTATAGCCGTAATGCAGCATACCGGCAATTAAGCCTTGTGCGCCTATTCCCCTAAAATCGCCATCAGGTTTTAATAAGCGATTTCGCGCAATCCATAACGCCGTAATATTGGCTACAGTACCGCCTGAGCAAAATGCACCTAATGATGTTTTTGCACTGTGCATCCATTTAGCATAAAACTCGTGTTGTTGGCCGTACGCTAAATGGTGCATCATTCCAAGCACTTGGCGCTCAAGTGGGGTAAAAGCTTTAGAGGTTTCTATTTTTACTAGGTTTTGATTTAGCCCTACCATTAGCTTTGACAGTGGTAGTAAAAAATGAGGTAAAGCTGAAGTCATATGGCCAATAAAGCTAGGCGCTGCGGTATGCACAGAGTGTGCAACCAGCTGCTCCATTATATCTTGCGCATAAGCAGATACAAACGTTGGATCCTCTGGGATCATCGCCGACTGAAAGTCTTTTTCAATTTCGTGTAATGGTTTTTCAATTGCCGCAATGTTTTCGTTTAAAAAACCTGCTAAATTACTCGATATTTCAAGCTCTATTTTGCTTAAAGTTGAGTCTGGCGCTTCAGGTACAGTAAATATACGCTTAAGGCTTTCTTTAGAGGCGACGGCAAAACGCTTTTGATCCATCTTAATACCTAGTGTGTGGCTAAAACGCCTGTTACTCTATTAAACACACTAAATTAAGGTGCTATTTTAGTAACAGGGTTTTTAATAATTGCGCTAACTTTACTGCAATATTAAGAAAATGTCTCGCTTAAAGCCATAAAAACGCTAAATGACATGACAAATAATACTAATTTTGGCTGTTTTTTATCTTTTTAATTCAAAATCAATTAAGTCATTGGGCATTTGTTTTTTTTGCGTATAATTAATTTAACAATAAAAAGGGAATTATATGCTACAAGAAAAACTAAGAATAAATGGATTAATAAGCGCTTTTATGCTGTTTTTAATCAGTTTAATTATCTGTGTTTATTATACTTATAGCACCATTCGCAGTGATGTAATTAACACTCTCGATAATCGTCTTATTAATGCAGCCACCAGCGTTAAATATATTTTGGGCGATGACTATCACAGTAAAATAAATAAAACCCAAACTATTAGCTTTGCAACTTACGAAAGTAAAAGTAAGCAGCTTTCTGAGCTTGCACAAGCACTCGATATTGCTTACGTGTATTCTATGGTGTTAATTAATGGCAAGGTTCATTTTAGCGCCTCTAGCTACACCCAAGAGGATCAAAATAGTGGCAAGGTAACCCAGTTTTTAGATTTATACCCAGAGGCAACTAAAGCTAATATTGGTGCCTTTTTATCTACTGAGCCTGTTTTTGAAATATCGAGTGATCAATGGGGCGACTTTAAAACTATTTTTATCCCGCATATTGATAAAAATGGCATTACATATTTAACTGCTGCCGATATAAGCCTTAAAACTATTAATAATAAGTTAGCGAAAAGCGCCTCAACATCGGCTGTTTTAGGCGGCTTTTTTTTAGTTATTATTATATTGTTGCTGATTATGTATAACTACGCGACTAAACGCGCTGCCATGAGAGACTCTGGTAGTGGTTTTGCTAATCATATTGCGCTTGAAAAATATTTTTTAAATACCCCTGTTCACCATATGCAAATGGCCATAATTTGGGTGAACGAAATTGAAAATATAAACCGCTTTTACGGTACTAAAGTGGGTGACAAAGTAATGAAAAAATTACTAATACACTTTAAAAAGCACAGCAATGTAAATTATCGTATTTATCGTGTAGCAACCAATAAACTGGTGTTACTAACCCCCAAAGAAACCCCATACGAAGAGCTAAGTAATTTAATCCAATCATATAATTTTAATACGCCATTTTTAACCAATCCCTTTATTTACATTACGTTATGTTCAGGTATTGCCCGAGGAAACAAGTCGTTACTGCTAAAAAATGCCCATATTGCGGCTTTACAGGCAAAACAAGGTAACCTTAGTGTTGTTAATTACTCTGAGGCTATAAATGACTCAAAGTCGCTGTATTTATATAATTTAGAAATAGCAAAAGAAGTACGTGAAGCGTTTGAGCAAAAGCGCGTTGTGCCCTATTTTCAGGCTGTTATTGATATAGAGTCTAAACAAACACTACACTACGAGTGCACGCCACGAATAGTGACTTCACAGGGCGAAATTTTAAAACCCGATGCATTTTCAAATACCGTAATACGCTTGCGTATGGATGGCTTATTAACCCGTACATTATTTTCACAGTGTCTTAGCCGCTTTCGTAAAACACAAATTAGCTGGAGTTTAAATATTACTATTGAAGATATATTAGACCCTAGCATAAATGAATACATTGCTTACGAGTTACAGCGCTATCCGTACCCTGCAAATATCACTTTAGTTTTATTTGAACCACAAGTTATCGCCAATTATTCAAGCGTAAGGGCATTTATAACTATGGTTAAAAGTAAGGGGATCAAGGTGATGATTAACAGTTTTGGCAATGACTTTGCAAATACACTCAATATTTTAAAATTGGAAATTGACGCAATAAAGTTAGATGGCATGCTAATAAAGCAAATAGTTAATGATGAGAACACGGCGCTATTTGTTAATTACACGGCCAATTTTGCAAAGCAGCAAAATATTCAACTAATTGCTTCTATGGTAGAAAACAAAGCTATTGCTACGGCACTCAAAAAAGTAAATGTGACGCTAATGCAGGGTAATTTCATTGCCCACCCAGCGCCACATGTTAATCCATTATTTGAGTAGTAAAGTTAATCAACCCTGAGTTAAATTAATAACTAAGCGGTGGCTTTGTTGGCCACTGGCCCAATATTTTCGCTCAAATGGGGTGATTGCTTCATCTGCCCCATAAGCAGAAACCTGACAAGCATTACCGGTTAGTTCAAGTGCTCTGGCAAACTCTTTAACGTAAATATCCCAGTTACTGCGAACCTCTAATTTACCGCCTAACTTTACAATAAACGGAAAAATAGCCGCGCCGTGCCAACGCCTACGAATATGTTTAGATTTAGGCCACGGGTTGGGGTAAAGCAAATAATGGTGACTAGGTTGCCAGTTTGCAGCCACGGCTAAACGCCAAAAGTCGTTTAAATCTGCTTGCACCAAAATATATTGCCCACTGTCGGTTTGTTTATACTCTACATCGTGCTTATCTAACCGGTGCGACGACTTATCAATACCAATTACCAGCGCATCGGGATGGCGCTTAGCTAAATTAGCGGTACTTTCTCCTACACCACAACACGAATCTAAAATAAGTGGGCCTTTAAACGCCTGTACTTTAGCATTCACCTCATCAAACGCTGTTTGTGTATGCGCTGCTATTGGCTTTTTAAACTCTGCGTTTAAATGCTTGCTAACTATGTCATCCAGCTTTTCGTGAATACCCGCTTGATTAGATACAATACTACGCGAATTTGCATCAGTCATTAGTGTCTTAGCCCCACACCTTTTTTAATTAATGTCAGCGCTAAGGTAAATAACGCGATAATAAATACTAAAATAACACCAAGTGCCAAGCTTAAATCAACATCCGACACGCCTAAAAACCCATACCTAAACGCATTAACCATATAAATAATAGGATTTACTTGTGATACGTTTTGCCAAAACTCTGGCAGTAATGTAATTGAATAAAACACCCCACCTAAATAAGTTAGCGGCGTTAAAATAAAGGTAGGAATAATACTAATATCGTCAAAGCTATTTGCATATATAGCATTTATTAAGCCACCGAGTGCAAATACTGCAGAGGTTAAAATAACGGTAGCCATAATGATAAAAATATTATGAATTTGAATATCAACAAATAATAACGATACGCAGGTAACAATAAAGCCCACCATTATTCCGCGCGTCATACCACCGCCCATATAGCCAAGCACAATAATATAGTTTGGCACTGGGGCTACAAGTAGCTCTTCAATACTTTTTTGAAATTTAGTCGAGTAAAAACTTGAGGCTACATTAGAATAAGAGTTAGTAATAACCGACATCATTATCAGCCCAGGTACTATAAACTCCATATAACTAAAGCCGCCCATATCACCAATACGTGAGCCTATTAAGTTACCAAAAATAACAAAATATAAACTCATGGTAATTGCTGGAGGTACTAAGGTTTGCACCCAAATACGTAAAAAACGAATACACTCTTTAATCCAAATACTTTTTAAGGCTACGCCATATTTAAACATTTACTTGCCTCGACCTTGTTCTAATAATCCAACAAATAACTCTTCTAATCTATTTGCTTTGTTACGCATACTCAATACGGTATTACCTTGCTCAGTTAGCGCACTAAATACAGCGTTTAAGCCTTGCGATTTAGCCACTTCAACTTCAATAGTATGCTCATCGTCCATAGTAAATTTATAACCCTCAAGCGTAACTGGCTTAGCCGGTGTTTTTAAATCTAAAATAAAGGTTTCTTTATCAAGCTTAGATAACAGTGCTTTAATTGTGGTGTTTTCAACAATCAAGCCATTGTCTATTATGGCTATGTTTTTACACAATAACTCTGCTTCTTCTAAGTAATGAGTGGTTAAAATAATGGTGACGCCCTGCTCATTAATTTGGCGTAAAAAATCCCACATTGAACGACGCAGCTCTATATCAACACCCGCTGTTGGCTCATCTAAAATCAGTAATTTAGGCTCATGCATAAGTGCGCGAGCAATCATTAAACGGCGTTTCATGCCACCTGAAAGCGTACGCGCTTGTTTATCTTTTTTATCTAGTAACCCCAATTGGGTTAAATATTTTTCGGCGCGTTTATGTGCTTCGCCGCGTGGTACACCATAATAACCCGCTTGAGTTACTAATATTTGGGTTAGGGTTTCAAATTGGCTAAAATTAAACTCTTGCGGCACTAAGCCTAAATGCGCTTTAGCAGCCTCTAGGTCGGTGTCTATGTCGCAACCAAACACCTCTACCTCACCTTTAGTTTTATTTACCAGTGATGAAATAACACCAATTGTGGTCGACTTACCCGCTCCATTAGGGCCAAGTAAGGCAAAAAAATCGCCCTCACGCACTTGTAAATCAATACCCTTTACAGCTTCAACCCCATTAGTATAAACCTTAGTAAGGCCTGCTATATTTAAAGCAATTTGTTGCTTACTCATGACTTGCCCTCACCATAACCCCAACGCTTTGTTAGGTTATGTTCAATGTTTAAATGATCTAAAATTCGCGCCACCATAAAATCAACTAAATCGGCAATACTTTGTGGCTGATGATAAAAACCCGGCGACGCGGGCATAATGGTGACCCCTAAGCGTGAAAGCTTAAGCATGTTTTCCAGATGAATTTGATTAAATGGTGTTTCGCGTGGCACTAAAATAAGATGGCCACGCTCTTTAATTACCACATCAGCGGCGCGCTCTAGTAAGTTGTCAGATGCACCTACAGCAATAGCCGAAACCGTGCCCGCGCTACAAGGGCACACTATCATTTTTTTAGGGGCAGCTGATCCTGAGGCTACCGGGCTAAACCAGTTGTCTTTACCATATACTTTTAGCTGTTCTGGCTTGGCGTTATATAGCGCACTTAATTGCTCACTGGCTTTGGTTTCATTACCTGAGAGCTTAATACCAGATTCAATATCAAATACCACTCGCGCTGCACTTGAAATAAGCACATACACCTGAAATTGCTGCTCTATTAATACCTCTAATAATCTCAAGCCATAAGGCGCACCCGACGCGCCACTAAATGCTAAGGTAATTGTGTCTTTAAATTGCAAATTATTCTCCGCTGTATTTATTAGCCAGTGCATCGACTAGTTGCTGATGCAGGCCATTAAAACTACCATTGCTCATTATTAAAATATGTTGATTAGCTGCTATATTATCAAGTACGGTATCAATAATTACCTGGGTACTGGTAAAACACTGCATACCGGCTGTAGCCGCTTGTTCGCTCAGCGACCAGCTTAGGTTTTCTGGCTCAAAAAGCAGTACCTCATCAGCATCACTCAACGAGGCAAGCAATGTATGTTGATGCACGCCCATTTTCATGGTGTTTGATCGCGGCTCTAAAATAGCAATTATTTTATCACTGCCTACTTTAGCGCGCAGCCCTGCTAATGTGGTTTGAATAGCCGTTGGATGATGTGCAAAATCGTCATACACTTTTATATTATTAATATCGGCTTTGAGCTCCATGCGTCGTTTAGGGCTAATAAACTCGCCAAGTGCCGCTATACTATGCTCAACGGCAATGCCCACATGGCGCGCAGCTGCGATTGCCATAATAGCATTTTTAACGTTGTGCTCACCCATTGCCTGCCAATTAACGGTGCCTTGTTTTTCATTATTTAAAAACACTTTAAACTCACTGCCATCGGCTTTTATTAGTTCATAATTCCAATCAATACCCAAGGTTTCACTTTCGCTCCATAGTCCTTGAGTTATTACATCACTAAGTGCTTGATCATCCTTTGGCCAAATAACTTTGCCACTTTGTGGTACTGTACGTATTAAATGATGAAATTGTTTTTTAATCGCGTTTAAATCTTCAAAAATATCGGCATGATCAAACTCAAGATTATTTAAAATAAGTGTTCGCGGTAAATAATGCACAAACTTACTGCGCTTATCAAAAAATGCAGTGTCGTATTCGTCTGCTTCAATAACAAAAAAGGGGGTTTCACCTACTTTGGCCGACACGCCAAAATTTTGTACTATGCCGCCAATTAAAAAGCCCGGTTTTAAACCCGCATACTCTAAAATCCATGCAAGCATACTCGCTGTGGTGGTTTTACCATGTGTACCAGCAACAGCAAGTACCCATGAATTTTGTAATAAGTTATGTTTTAGCCATTCAGGCCCAGATGTATAAGGCAGACCTTTATCAAGTACATATTCAACACATGGATTGCCTCGGCTCATAGCATTGCCAATAACCACCATGTCTGGCGCTGGCTCTAATTGGGTTACCTCGTAGCCTTGGGTTAACTCAATTCCGAGATCTTCAAGCTGCGTGCTCATAGGTGGATAAACGTTTTGATCAGACCCAGTTACTTTATGGCCAAGCGATTTAGCAATCGCAGCTATTCCACCCATAAAGGTGCCACAAATACCTAAAATATGAATATGCATCTACTTTCCTTTAATCGTGTGCTTACTTTGCACAACAGCAAAGTTTAATGGCGCTATAATGCCAAAATTCGTGCTTCGTTACTATGTACGTCTCAACAATTCATTCGTGCCAAAAATACGTTAATTAGTTTTAATCTTAAAACAGCTAAAGCCACTTTCCTTGCCTAACTTTTAATTAATTACAATCAATGCTATAAACCAGTAAATAATATAATTTAAAAAGGACTTATTATGAAAAAGCTATTCTTTATAGCCTGCATTCTACTTTGCCAACAAAGCTTTGCTTTAGAGTTTGCCAAGTACCCTATAAAACTCACCTCTGCCAAAGGGGAAAATGTTGTTATTATCCCTTCTACAGATAAAAAACAAGCTTTAGTAAAAGTAACGGGTATAAACCATGAAATTGATGACATTGTATTTTTAACCGATTTAAAGCCTCACGGGAGCAATAATGCTTATAAATACACTTACGATGGCACACAAAGAAGCTTAGTTAGTGTTAATGCTGGTTACCGCTGTTGCTCTTATACTCTTTATATTCCTGACACACGTGACGGAATTTACCTAACAATAAAAGAAGAATCAAACCCTGTAATTGTCGAAGATATAAAAGCCCAATACCAACAGCAACTAAGTAACAACACTCAAGCTAAACTAGCGACTTTTAACCGTGAAAAGCATTTAGAGTCTCAGCAAAAAAATATATTGGCTGCTAATAAGGAAATAGATAAACAATGTGGATTAAAAATAAATACCTATGTAGATTGGAA
This sequence comes from Pseudoalteromonas sp. JB197, assembly GCF_002332205.1. Taxonomy (NCBI): domain Bacteria; kingdom Pseudomonadati; phylum Pseudomonadota; class Gammaproteobacteria; order Alteromonadales; family Pseudoalteromonadaceae; genus Pseudoalteromonas; species Pseudoalteromonas sp. JB197. The sequence goes on along the minus strand of NZ_NRGZ01000001.1, from coordinate 424,149 downwards.
AAGTATTGATGATACAAGCCTAAAACAATACGCTGTGGGTTCTTTTTGTGCCCAAGTTGCTAAAGAAATAGCTTCCATGTGCAAAAAAGATCAAAGTTTTAAAAGTGATTTAGCACAATTTAATGCTATTGAATGTCAATTTACTAATGAATTAAAGCTACGTAAAAATAACAATACCCTTATATTTAAAACAGCACCAAAAGCTGCTAATCAACGCCAATTCATTGAAGCTTATTTATTAAATTTATAAACTGAGTTTAAGCCTAAAAAAGCACCTCAGAGTACTTTTTTAGGCTTAATTTAATTGTATTTACAGCGTTAAAAATACAATTAACCCGACCCCTAGCAATAATCGGTAGATAACAAATGGCAACATTCCCATGCGTTCTATTACTTTTAAAAACATATAAATACAGACATAAGCCGATAAAAATGACAACACAACACCTAATAATAAGGTGCTCCAGTCAACTAGATGATCCCCTAGTGCAAGCTCAACGGTATAGTAAAGTCCCATCATAGAAATGATAGGTATTGCCAGTAAAAACGAAAAGCGTGCAGCGCTTTGTTTATTCATGCCAAGCATTAAACCCGCGGTCATAGTAATACCTGAACGTGACGTACCTGGGATCATCGCAACGGCTTGTGCTAGGCCTATAATAAGCGCGGTTTTCCAATTTAGCTGATAAATTGTTTTAATTTGCTTACCTTTTGCATCCGCATACCAAAGCAATAAACCAAATATAATGGTGGTAACCGCGATCACCCATGCGCTACGCAAATAAAGCTCAATCATGTCTTTTAAAAGCAAACCTAAAATAGCGGCCGGAATTGTGCCTAAAATTATCCACCAGCCTAATTTACTGTCATCTGTGCTACCTTGTGCACCAAACGACTTAAACCACGCACTAAGTATGCTGCTTACTTCTTTACGAAAATAAATCACTACTGCAATTAAAGTACCTACATGTACTGCAACATCAAATGCTAACCCTTGATCTTCCCAGCCCAATATTTGCGATGGTAAAATTAAGTGCGCAGAGCTAGAAATAGGCAAAAATTCAGTAAACCCCTGAATAAGAGCTAAAACAATAATTTCAATAATACTCATGGGTTAGAAAACTCCACCTTCCATAGTTTTTGTTGGGGGTTGTTGTACTCGCGCCAAAGATCGGCAATGGTTTGCTGTGCAACAGGGTGATAAAAATGCGGGGCCACTTCAGCTAGGGGCTGTAATACAAAGGCGTTTTTTGTAATTTCGTCACGTGGTAATTGTGCGGGAGAGTCGCAAATTACATCATCATAAAATAGTAAATCTAAATCGAGAGTCCGCGGGCTAAACTTTTTATCGTTTGCAGTACGGCCATTATTGCGCTCAATTTGCTTTAGTAAGCTACATACATCTGCTAATGGCATATCGGTTGTAGCACCAACCACCGAGTTATAAAAGTTATTACCAGCAAATCCAACCGCTTCGCTTTCAAATACTGAGGAATGCACTAAGTCGTTAAAGTGCGGCTTGAGCGCTATAAGCGCACAGCGCATATAATGCGCCTTATTAATATTTGACCCTAAACTGATATAAATTTGCGCCATTTAAATGCTTGCCTTAGTACGCGTAATTTCAACACCCACAGTTTGCGCCTGAGCAACGGCTGCAGGTTTACTTACTCGAATAGTAACTTGTGGGGTATTAAACTCAGTCAAAAGTATATGTGCTAATTGCTCAACTAAGGTTTCGAGCAGCTCTACCGGTTTTGCCGTACTGTGCTCAATGATCCGCTCACTTACTTTTGCATAATCGAGTGCTAAATTAATATCATCGTTTGCAGCTGCAGGTTTAATATCACTTAACATTTCAACGTCAAAGTAAAGGCTTTGTTTACTTTCTTTTTCAAAGTCGTACACTCCAATAATAGTGTCGACGTGTAATTGCGATATAAATACCTTGTCCATTAATGCTCCTAATGACAGTAACAAGCCACTGAGTTAACTGCATAATGTATCAATTAAATTAATACTGTATATACTTTAATCAGTGTTTAAATACATATAAATTACTTCTACAATAACAAGGTAGCTATACTAGTTAGTAATTAAAGCAGTTTATAAATTTTGACGTCAATAATAGCCGAAAAAGTACAATTAAAAAATAAGGAAGCACGTGTTAGCCACTTTAATGTTTATTTTAGCCTATTTACTTGGGTCGATTTCGTCGGCCATACTCGTCTCGCGGTTATTTAAACTCCCCGATCCGCGTAGTAATGGCTCTAATAATCCAGGGGCAACTAATGTTTACCGGCTGGGGGGCGCACTACCCGCTTGTTTAGTACTGATATTTGATGTTTTAAAAGGCACTATTCCCGTTTGGGGGGGCTACTTTTTAGATCTTGAGCCGCTTGCGCTTGGTTTAGTCGCTGTGGCCGCCTGTTTGGGGCACATGTTCCCATTATTTTTTGGTTTTAAAGGGGGCAAAGCGGTAGCAACTGCTTTTGGTTCTTTATTACCTATAGGGTTATCTTTGGCGGGTTTATTAATTTGTACTTGGTTTATTATGGTAGCAATAACACGCTACTCTTCTCTTGCTGCCTTAATTGCGGTTTCGCTTGCACCTTTATACACTTGGTTAATAAAGCCACTTTATACGCTACCCGTTACCTTTATTACGGTACTAATTATTTTTAGGCATCGCTCTAATATCGCACGATTATTTAGTGGTAACGAGCCAAAAGTGGGCGCTAAAAAAGCACCCACTGATGAAAAAAGCGATATTTAACTGCTATTAAATAGCTTCTAGGCTGTCGATTGGCCAGCGCGGTTTAGTTTTCATATCAAGGGTAGCAAATTGCCCTGCTTTTAACCTTTGCATCCCTGCGTACGCAATCATAGCGCCATTGTCGGTACAAAATTCGGTACGCGGATAATACACTTGCCCTTTCATCCCTTGCATTACACGCTCCAACTGCAAACGTAACTGCGTATTAGCACTTACGCCGCCAGCAATTACTAGTCGTTTAATACCGGTTTGCTTAAGTGCACGTTTGCATTTTATTACCAAGGTATCGATAACCGCGGTTTGAAATGCATGTGCTATATCGGCTTTAGTTTGCTCGTCATCATTATTTTCACGAATAGTGATAGACGCTGCTGTTTTTAAACCGCTAAAACTAAAATCTAGGCCAGGCTTGTCTGTCATCGGACGTGGAAATATAAATCGCTTAGCCACCCCCTGCTCTGCCATTTTAGCTAAACGTGGGCCACCGGGGTAATCAAGTCCTAGTAATTTTGCTGTTTTATCAAATGCTTCGCCTGCTGCATCATCAACCGACTCACCCAGCACTTCATATTGGCCAATACCGGCTACTTTAACCATCATGGTGTGTCCGCCCGATACTAGCAAAGCAATAAACGGAAACTCAGGAACATTTTCCTCAAGCATGGGCGCCAATAAATGCCCTTCCATATGATGCACTGCTACAGCAGGAATATCCCAACCATAAGCAAGAGAGCGACCAATTGAGGTACCGACTAAAAGTGCGCCAACTAAACCAGGGCCTGCTGTATACGCAACGCCATCTAAATCTTCAGGTCCGCAACCCGCTTGTGCAAATGCAGCGTCGATAAGGGGCAGCGTTTTACGTACATGATCCCGTGATGCCAGCTCTGGCACTACACCGCCATAGTCTGCGTGTACTTTTACTTGGCTATATAATTGATGCGCCAATAAACCTTTTTCGTCATCGTATATAGCAATACCGGTTTCATCGCATGACGATTCAATGCCCAAAATTCGCACTGTTTTTCTCCTGCCACCTATTTAGGTGCTTTTTAAACTAAATTATTTACGTTTTATAATGTTAAACCAATATTGGTTTGCCCATCAGCAAGCACATGTTTTTTAAGTTCTTTAACATTATCAGAGGTCACACGGCCCATAGCTTCTACAAAATCAATTAGCTCACCTAATACATCCATTTCGTATTGCATTAGTGGGTGTTCGCGTATTGCTTTGTTATCGGCAACTTCACCTTCAACAGTCATTTGATACTCAATAAAGCGGGCAACCGTTGCTTGCGATATTTTACTTATATTTATGAGCTCTTGCTCATCTTGCGCCATTAAACCATGCATAAGACTTAATAATGCGGTCGCGGCATCAATTGCCGGATACGTACCAAACATATCAAAGTCAGCTAGCTCAGGCACATTGGGTTCTATTTTCTCGATTTGCTTTTCAAGATCAATCTTACTTTTTGGTAGCAGTATTTTCTCCCAGCAAACATTTAAAGCACTGCGTAAAACGGTTTCGTCACCAAACCCTGTTGCTTCACTAAATAGGCCATAGTTAGGTAGCATACGTTCAATTAAGGCACTGGCTAACACTGCTTTTTGTAAGTAGTTTAGCTCTCTAATACGCTGAAAGTTATTTGCTTTTGTCATTTTTTAACGTCTCGCATGACCAACAAAATTCAAATGTTGATCCATTATGCTCATTACAATTAGGACACACCCAATCTGGAGCTGATTGTTTTACTTGCTGGTAGTTTACCAATATTTGTCGCGCATGGCGCTCTTTTATCGCATAAACCTGCACACTGGCTTGAGCCTGATCAAACGGTATTTCTCCTAAAGCTCCTTGCAGCATTTCACCTTTAATTTGACACTCTATGCCATCATTTAAAATTAAGCCTTTAACTATATTCGCTTCTAAACTATTTTCAGCGCGATATATTGTTATCCATGTGAAAGGGTCAGCGGTTAAGTTATCACTATTAGTATTTTGCAATTTTCACCTCATTTATTTGTGTTTACAATGCCTTTCATTAATGTGTTAATTCATAAACTAGGCAGCTTGCAGGAATAAATATGACACTTACAACTCCAGGGTTACTTTTTCCGGCTATTTCATTGTTACTACTTGCCTATACAAACCGATTTTTAGTAATAGCGCAATTAATTAGAGAATTAAACGCCCGAGAAGGTGAATCAATTCGCCCGGTTGTTGTTGCGCAAATAACTAATTTAAGAAAACGTATAAAACTTATAAGAACCATGCAGGTATATGGGGTTGTATCTTTTTTACTATGCACACTTTCCATGTTTGCGTTATTTATAGAGCTTAATATTACTGGGATTATTTTATTTGGCGTTAGCCTTACTTGCTTAAGTTTATCGTTATTAACTTCGTTATTTGAAATTCATATTTCTTGCGATGCAATTGAAATAGAACTACAAAGCATTGAAAATAAACCATTGAACAACCGGGTTAGTCGTAACTTTGTTGAATAAAAGCTTATAGTTTCAAATAATAATTTTTGCACAGTGGTTTATTAACCCTTAAGGCAAAGCTACTTTATAGGTTACTTGCATAATAAAAGCTTAAAACACATAACAAACTATTAGTTATTAACCTAAAGGATAATACTATTTAACAATTTCACTCTTTAATTAATACTAAAAGAGGGATATGCTGATTGAAATTTATTATAAATTTACAATCGCATTTAAATATTACTTATTAATTTTAATAGATTAATAAGTAATATTACTATGTTCGCGTATATGCGACTTACTTATAAAAAGGGACTATAAAGTGAGATTTGAACAACTGGAACAATTCATAGCACTTGGCATGTTACGCCACTTCAGACAAGCCGCAGAACAAACTAAAATAAGCACGTCGGCGCTTACACGTAGCATTCAAACTCTTGAAGAAGAAATAGGCTACGAGTTAGTTAAACGCTCTACTCGCTCGGTACACCTTACCGATGCTGGTGAACTTTTTCTTGATTATGCTAAAAATACGCTTAGTGAGTTGGCATTAACTAAGCAGCGTATTTTTCAATCTATTAATGGCACTATTGAAAAAAAGCTAATTATTGGCTACACCAACAAAGCAAGTAGTGTTGTACCTATTTCGTGTGGGCAATTTTTAAATCAATATCCGCATATTAAAATTGAAATGCAACTTCAAGATAAACACGAACTTTCGCGTAAACTGCAACAGGGCGAAATAGATATTAGTGTTTATTCGCAAGCCATTAATAGCATTGGTAGTGATATTCACTTACCTGATCAGCTAATTTTATTTGTTTCTAAAAACCACCCTCTTGCGCATAAAGCCGACATTAGCAAACAAGAGTTAGATCACTACCCTATGTTTGGTTGTTTTTCACAATCTAAACCCGTACAACTTATGCTTAATGAAGCCATTGATGGATTAAACAAATCATCTAGCATTAAAGTTGGCAGCATAGAGCAAGTAATGGCAGGTCTTGAAAAGTCAGATCATTTTGCAATAGCAGGCATTGAGCACACCAATGCTATTGCTGAAAATAGTAATCTTATTCAGTTAAAAACCAATAAAGACCTAAGCCGTGAGCAACTTATAGTACAAACGAGTCAAAAAATTGAAGTGGGTGAGCATATAGAGCACCTGTTATCACTGATAAAAAAAATGGCTATGACGGTAAATTAATAAATAAAATAAGTGCCTTTAAACATATAAATGATGGATATTAAGTTGCTTTGCACTAGACTAGCTGCTCTTTATTTTAATAATTAGTATCAATGGGCAACTTTATTACCTCAGAAATATATTTAGATCATATTGAAGCTTATGGTTACGCTATTGTTGAAAACGCCATTGATGAAGGCTTAATGTCTGATTTAATGGCCGATTGTTACCGGATAAACCCGCACTTTAGCTTAGCTGGAATTGGCCGCTTAAATAATCAGCAAATTGATAGCACTATTCGCAAAGACAAAACATACTGGTTTGATGGCAGTTCGCAAGCCCAAAAAAATTATCAAACGGCAATGGAAGGCATTAGAACAACACTTAACCGGTGTTTTTTTATGGGGTTATTTGATTATGAATGCCACTACGCAAAATATACTTTAGGTGATTTTTATAAAAAGCATGTTGATGCTTTTAAAGGTCGTTCTAACCGTGTTTTTACCACCGTTTTATACTTAAACACGCCACAGCAAGGCGGCGAGTTAGTTATTTATAAACCTAAAAGTAAAGACATTGAAATTACTATTAGGCCAACAGCTGGCACCTTAGTATTATTTGAAAGCGAACGCTTTGTTCATGAAGTGCTACCTGCGGTTGATGAACGCTACTCGATTGCTGGTTGGTTCAGAAAAAACACGTCAATCAGTGGCATTATTGATCCACCCCGCTAACAATACTCTACCCTGTTATTAAAATGCGACAGGGTAGGAAAACAATAAGCCGATAAAAAAGGCTAATCCTACATAATGATTGTTTAAAAACGCCTTAAAACAATCGGTGCGTGCGCGTTGTTGAATTAGCACTTGTTGGTAAACTAACAATACAATAGCAACACTAAGACCAAGCCAATAACTCAGCCCAATATTATTAAGTGCTCCTATAGCGAGCATTAACGCTATAAAGGCTAAATTAAGTAACCCTATAATGTGACGATCGTATTTACCAAATAAAATAGCGGTAGATTTAACCCCTATTTTTAAGTCATCATCTCTGTCGACCATGGCATACATAGTGTCGTAGGCTACCGTCCAGCAAATATTAGCAATAAATAACAGCCAAGCCTGTATAGGAAGTGCATTAATTGACGCCATAAAAGCCATAGGAATAGCCCAACCAAATGCTGCGCCTAACACCACTTGCGGTAATTGTGTATAACGCTTCATAAACGGGTAACAAAACGCTAAAGCAAGTGCACCAAAAGAGAGTAATATTGTATTTACACTAAGCATTAACACCAGTAAAAATGCGACTGTTATTAATAATATAAACAAACTAATCGCTTCACCACTACTAACCTGTCCTGAAACTAATGGCCGCTGCATTGTACGTTTAACCGAACCATCTATTTTTCTGTCGGCAAAATCATTAATAACGCATCCGGCGCTGCGCATTATCACAACACCCAGCGTAAATACTATAAAGTTAGTTAAACTTGGCATTCCTGCATTTGCTAACCACAGCGCCCAATATGTTGGCCAAAGTAATAGTAAAGTACCTATTGGTTTATCTATACGCATGAGCGCAATATAATAAGGAATATGGCTTGGGGTTAAACGCGCTAATTTCATGAGTACAAATACGCTCCTGGTAAAAACACTTCACACACTAAAAATTTATAGTCTTTAAGCAAAAATAGACTGCGACGGCCAAGTAAACTTTGCGATGGTAACTTTAATTGTGCAACAAGCTGTTGTAATGAATGCTGGGTATTAAAGCGCGCAATTTCTATATCTGTGCGGGTTAATTGTGGATCTTGAAAAATCACATCGCCTAATGGTCGCTCCCCCATATTATGTAATTTATTATTTGCGGCGTTAACACTTGCTGGCAACCAGCTTTGCGCATATACAACCGGTTTATTGTCGCAAAGTAAAAGTACCTCACGGTTAAGCGCAGTAGTTTGCGTACAGCCTAATAATTGTTGTTGCTCTGCACTAAGCTCAAACTCTTGCTCACTAAGTACTTTTACACTAAAACACTGTGAGCGACTTTTTAATTTGGCTGTTAATGAATGCGGTTCAAATAACCACTCTTGCTCTGCACTCGATAAATCACTAAACAGTGAGGCACATTGCCAATCGGCAGATAATGAAACAGGGAAAGTAATCACAATTGCTCTACTTAATAAAAATCAGTTGAATAATAACATTGCCAAAGCATTTGAAAAAGTACGATTTACTGCCACTAATAGTTGCTCTGCGCTGTATATTAGGCACTATAAGGTATAGACTATTTACAACACGTTTATAAAAAACAGCATTTAACATGAAAAAAACAGTATTCGCCGGCCTTTTTGTACTTATCGCAAGTTTAGTAAGCTTAACCGCACGAGCAGACTCGACTGTGGGTTACTTTGGTTTTGAGCCAGACATTATTACCAACTACATTGGCACATCGAGTAGAAAAATGGGCTATGTGCGTGTTACTGTTGATTTAATGCTTAATAATGCATCAGACATTGCAACCGTAGAGCACCATACGCCATTGCTGCGCGACGCCTTAGTTGAAATTTTATCTAAAGAACCAGAAGGTAAAATAAAATCGCTCAGTGGCCGTGAAGAAATAAGAATAAAAAGTGCAGCAAAACTTAAAAGCTTATTAAAAGAAGAAACGGGACAAGAGATCATCCGTGAAGTCTTGTTCACCAAGTATTTATATCACTAATTGTGGCTTTTAGTTTTTAACATAGACGTGGTAACGGCATAAGCCATACCGCTAATTAACCCGCCTAAATGCGCCCAATTAGCCATTCCTATAAACAACACATCCGCAAATCCAAGCACCAACCAAATTAGCATAAAACCAATAATTGCAGTGCTTACTAATGCAGGTTGTTTAGGGTTTAAGGCGCTGTAAATCCAGCAAAAGCCAAGTAGCGCATACACCACACCACTTAATCCGCCAAAGTTAGGGCCAACCATTAAATATTGTGCCCAATTGCTGATTAAGGCACTTACCACAAATAGCCCGATTAAGCTTAGCTTGCCACATTGTTTTTCGATGTTATCGCCAAGCGACACCCACCAAACTAAGTTAAATACAATATGCATGGCGCTAAAGTGCACTATAGCAGGGGTAATCCACGTTAATGGCTCGGCAGGATTAAACTGCAACGTGGTATATATTGTTTCAAATCCACCCAATAAAAATGCAATATAAATAACAATACTTAAAATGCTAACCGTTTGATTAAGCCAGCTAAGCGCTTTAAATCGCGCCACTAAATTCAGCGATTGCCCTTGATACTTAAGCGGTGATTGCGTGCTTCCAACTTCCCAAGATGCTTGCTGGTAGCGGGCATGATTAGGATTTTGCGTAAACTCAGCCCAAAGCGGTTGCACTTGATGAAAGTGCTCAGGTAATACGCTAATAATTACTGTGCTACCATCTGTTGAGCGTAACTCGCCTTGCAAGTCTTGGCTTTTTAAATAGTCTATAAAGCCTTGTGCAGCACGCGGATTATTTAAACTGCCAAGCTCTATCATCGTTCAACTTTCTCGCTGTAGGCCGCTTCCCATGCTGTAAAACCGCCATCCATACTGTACACATCTTCAAAACCTTGCTCCACTAAGTAGCTTGCTGCGCCTTGCGAGCTCATACCGTGATAACAAACAATAATTATTGGCTGCTCAAACTCTTTTTCCATCATAAAGTGTGCAATGTTAGCGTTCGAAAGCGCTTCAGAACCTGGAATATGCCCCGCTTGATATGAATTTGGATCGCGGATGTCTGCAATTACTACGTCTTCTTTATCTAATAATTCAAGAGTTTGTGCTATTGATATATGTTTAAATGCCATTGAAATCTCTTTTAAAAATAATTAAATCAATAAAAAAGGCGACTCAAGCCGCCCTTTTAATACCATTTATAAAACCGTATTAAACTAAATTAATCCCAGTTTAGTATCACTTTGCCTGATTGTCCTGAAATCATCATATCAAAACCAGCTTGAAAGTCGTCTATTGAATATTGATGAGTGATAATTGGGTTTAAGTCTAAACCTGATTGAATAAGACTTGCCATTTTATACCAGGTTTCGAACATTTCACGGCCATAAATACCTTTGATCACTAAGCCTTTAAAAATAACTTGGTTCCAGTCTACCGCCATATCTGATGGTGGAATACCTAGCATGGCAACTTTACCGCCATGGTTCATATTATTTAGCATAGAATTAAAAGCACTTGGTACACCCGACATTTCAAGGCCAATATCGAAGCCTTCAGTCATACCTAGCTCTTTTATTACATCTTCAAGCTTTTCGTTGGCTACGTTAACAGCGCGTGTTGCACCCATTTTGCGTGCTAGCTCTAAGCGGTATTCGTTTACATCGCTAATAACTACGTGACGTGCACCTACGTGCTTTGCCACTGCTGCTGCCATAATACCAATGGGGCCTGCACCAGTAATTAATACATCTTCGCCGACTAAATCAAACGACAGCGCGGTATGTACGGCATTACCAAAAGGGTCAAAAATTGATGCTAATTCGTCTGAAATATTATCAGGAATTTTAAACGCATTAAACGCTGGTATAACTAAGTATTCAGCAAATGCACCTTCGCGATTTACGCCTACACCTGTGGTGTTACGACATAAATGTACGCGCCCTGCACGACAGTTACGACAATGGCCACACGTAATATGGCCTTCGCCAGATACTCGGTCGCCAACCTTAAAACCACGTACTTCTTGGCCCATATCGACCACTTCGCCAACATACTCATGGCCAACAACCATAGGTGTAGGAATAGTTTTTTGCGCCCACTCGTCCCACTTATAAATATGAACGTCGGTGCCACAAATTGCAGTTTTACGAATTTTAATTAGCAGGTCGTTATGGCCAACTTCTGGTTTTGGCGCATCTGTCATCCAAATACCCGGTTCTGCTTTTAATTTAGATAATGCTTTCATAATTCACACTCAACTAAAAAACCGCGGCTATAGCGCGGTTTACAATAAAATTAAATAACGCCCATTTCTTTACCAATACGGGTAAAGGCAGCAATGGCGGTATCAAGTTGTTCAATGCTATGTGCAGCTGAGATTTGGGTACGAATACGTGCCTGACCTTTAGGTACAACAGGGAATGAAAAACCGGTTACATAAATACCTTCAACTAATAACTTATCAGCCATTAATGATGCAACTTTAGCATCGCCTAGCATAACTGGAATAATGGCATGATCTTTACCACCACAGGTAAAACCAGCGGCTTCCATTTGCTCGCGGAAGTATTTAGCGTTTGACCAAAGCTTAGCGCGAAGCTCGCCACCACTTTCTAGCATTTCAAGCACTTTAATCGATGCAGTCACAATTGCCGGAGCTAATGAATTTGAAAATAAGTAAGGACGCGAACGTTGACGCAACCACTCAACAATTTCTTTTTTACCTGATGTATAACCACCTGATGCACCGCCCAATGCTTTACCTAAGGTACCGGTAATAATATCTACGCGATCAAGCACGTTACAATACTCTGGTGTGCCTTTACCATTTTCGCCAACAAAGCCCACAGCATGCGAGTCGTCAACCATTACTAATGCATCGTATTTATCAGCTAAATCACACACTGTGGCTAAATCACAAATAACGCCATCCATAGAGAACACGCCATCTGTAGCAATTAGCTTAGTTTTAGCACCTGCTTCGGTCGCGGCAATAAGCTGCTTTTCGAGGTCAGCCATATCGTTATTAGCATAACGAAAACGCTTAGCTTTACATAAACGTACGCCATCGATAATTGAAGCATGATTAAGTGAATCCGAAATAATCGCGTCTTCTGCGCCTAAAATAGTCTCAAACAGACCTGTATTAGCATCAAAGCACGATGAGTATAAAATAGTATCTTCAGTTTCTAAAAACTCACTGATTTTTTTCTCTAACGTTTTGTGAATATCTTGCGTACCACAAATAAAGCGTACTGAGGCCACACCAAAACCATGTGCGTCTAAGCCATCTTGCGCTGCTTTTATTAGCTCAGGGCTATTTGCTAAGCCTAGGTAATTATTAGCACAAAAGTTAATTACTTTGCCTGATGCAACTTCAATTTGAGCTTGCTGCTGCGATAAAATAATACGCTCGCTTTTATACAAACCTTCAGTTTTTACGTCTTCAATTTGCTGTTGTAGCTGGCTAAAAAAAGCAGATGCTCTCATCTTTAGTCTCCATTTGATTTAACAGGTTAAACAGCAAAACAAAGCTACTGTTTATTATGTGGGGTATTGTAAAAGTTTAACGAATAAAATGCACTGTTTGCAGTTCATCGCAAATTATAAATTTGGCAGCAATTCCTGCCAGTTTACAGTGCCTGAATTGGGGGGCGTATTTAAATTTATAAAAGTGCTGGTAAATCATTAATTGAATTGAAAATAAAATCTGCAGTTTGTTTGGCGCTGTCATCAAACTGCTGGCCAGAGTGCACCAATACGCGCGTGGCAATGCCAGCTTGTTCTGCAGCTTGCATATCACTTTTTTTATCGCCTACCATAATACTTTGCTGCGGATCGATATTATGCTCACTAATACCTTGTAGTAGCATACCAGGGGCTGGTTTTCTGCAAGCGCACTGTTTTAAATACTCAGGCAATGCATTTTTAGGATGATGAGGGCAAAAATAAACGTCGCTTATCAATATCTGATGTGCGCTAAACTGTGCTTTCATCCAGCTGGTCAGTGCTATAAAGTCAGCCTCGGTGTAATAACCACGGCCAATACCTGACTGATTAGTTACAATAATAATTTTATAACCGGCATCATAAAATGCCTTGCACGTGCTAAATACTCCTTCGATAAATTCAAACCGCTCACTTTGATACACATAGCCATGATCAACGTTTACTACGCCATCTCTATCTAAAAATAGCGCTTTATTTTTTTGTGATTGATTCATTATAACGACTCTTTTTGCACAACATGATCAAACATCGCTTTTACCGCATCAATGGTAATTTGGCTCATTAAATCGTCACCTTTAATACGTGTGCCCCAAGGCAGCTGCTGCGCTGTTTTACCCGTTTGTTTAAGCAAGTTTTGATGATATACCTCAACCACATAGTTTTGGTATAAATACGGCCCTGTACGCGCTGGGTTTGAATGGGCATATAGCCCAATAACAGGAGTGCCTACCGTTACTGCCATATGGGCAGGGCCAGTATCTGGGGCTAGTACTACACTGGCGCGTTTTAACACGCACAACAATTCTTTAAGCTTAGTTTTACCAACTAGGTTTAAAATGCTGTGTTGGCTGTGTTTAATAATATTATTGGCAAGGTTTATTTCCAGCTCGGTAGGGCCGCCGGTCAAGGCCACTTTAAATCCCTGCTGATGGGCATAATCAGCAAGCGCGGCATAACGTTCGGGAAGCCAATTACGCTGTGCTTTACTTGCTGCTGGAGAGATAACAAACAGCTTATTAGATAAGTATTCTGCAGTGAGTAATTCATCGGCTGTGTTTTGATCTTGCTGTGTATAAGGCATTTCCCAACTTGGCTGATAATCATTTACGCCAATGGCTTTAGCAAAGCCTTTAAACCCTTCTAACACGTGCGCATGTGGCTGCGCTGCAATGCGTTTATTTATAAATAGGCTATGCAGCTCTTTTGAGCGCGCCCAATCAAAGCCTATTTTAACTTTTGCAGGAATACAACGTGCAACAAATCCGGCCCTTAATGCCACCTGCATATTAAGCAGTACATCAAAGTTTTGCCCTTTAAAAGTTTGCTTTAAATTTTTCAGTGCTACGCGGCCTTGTTTTTTATCAAACACCACCAGCTCAACACCGGGTAAGTTAGCCAATAACATAGCTTCTACTTTGCCAATAACCCAAGTGATTTTTGCATTAGGATGCGCTTTTTGAATCGCTTGTACTGCACTCACAGCATGGCATACATCGCCAATAGCAGAGAGTCGTAAAATACAAATAGAGGAGTAGTTAGGCACTGAAGTCACGCGTTTCCTTGGGCATTAAATAGTAAAACCCGATCTTAAATTATAATCGCGCTATTGCAAGTACTTATCCTCGGCTTTAAAACGCGCTAACATAGGCGCATATTTAAGTAATACCCGTGAGCTATGTTCAAACAACACGTCCAAGGTAAGCATACTCTGCTGAGCCACCCTAGTTATGAAAATCAGGTTAATTTAAACTGGTTTAATGCCGACTACTGGCAGCAACAAAATAAAATAGTGGGTGCTAAAAAAGGCCGCGCAATGGCGTGGTTTTTTAAAAATAATGAACTAACCGCTGTGCTGAGGCATTATTGGCGCGGTGGCTTGGTCGGTAAATTACTCAGTGACCAATACTTGTATTTAGGCTTTGAGCAAACGCGAGTATATAAAGAGTTTGCTTTAATGGCGCAGTTAATTGAGCTTGGCTTAAATGTACCAACTCCCATTGCTGCAAAAGTGACTCGAAGCGGGTTAATTTACCGCGGTGATATTATTACCGAGGCGGTAACAGGTGCCAAAAGTGTACTGGATATACTCGTTGAGCGTGCTTTAACTGAATCTGAATTAACAAGTATAGCAACAACCATTGCGCTATTTCACCGTAAAGGCGTATACCACGCAGATTTAAACATTAATAATATTTTATTTAATAACACTGGCCAGATATATATTATTGACTTTGATCGCGGCGAAATTAAAACGCCCGCCTTACAATGGCAACAAAGTAATATGGAGCGCCTAAAGCGCTCATTTTTAAAAGAACAAGGCCGTAACCCTGTATTTAACTGGCAAGCCAGCGATTGGCAAGCCTTGTATGCTTGTTACACAAAGCTTAAACGTTAATTTACTTTAGCTGCTAGTTAGCTAAAGCTAAGTACTTGGCAGCCACTTGCTCTGCGTTTACTTGTTGTAAAATAGCTGCATTTGTAACGTTTGGCTTATCTGCCAGCACTTGTTCAATTACACGTGCTAACTGCTCACTTTGCTGTATTGGCACTAAATACTTACTTAGCGCACCTGTTAGTATTTCGCTGGGGCCAAAAGTACAGTTAGTGCTCACCACTGGTGTACCGACTGCAAGTGCTTCTATTAATACCGTTGGCAAGCCTTCAAAATCTGAGCTTAATACTAGCGCTTTGGCATGTTTTATCCAATTATACGGATTTTGCTCAAACCCTGGCACAATCAGTTGCTCTGCAATTCCATATTGCTGTGCAAGTTTTAATGCCTTTGTCGGTTTGTTACATAACAGTACTAGTTTGTACTTTTTATCTAACTTAGCAAACGCTGCGAATAAAATATCGTGACGTTTTTGCTTGGCTAATCGCCCAACATGAATAAGGTAAGGCACATTAGGAATGTTAGTGTTTAGCTCACTGGCTTGCTGGTTGATTTTCTTTAAATCGAATGGGTTATAAATTGTAGTGATCGCACTTGGAGTAATTAAGTTACCTTGGGTAATTTCATTTTCAACCCCTTTGGATACACAAATGAGTGATTTACCATTTAAATTTTGTTTACTTTTTTTAAGGTATAAATAAGAAAGAGGCCCTAATTTTTTTTGCCTTGCTAGCTCAGCATTTACTGAGTTATGCATAACAAAATGGACATTTTTTACATTACTACGCGCAAGCAGGTTATTACTACGATCTAAATTTGACAGTACTAAGTCAATGTACCCGACTTCACTTCTCTTTTTTTCAAACCACGACTCTAGTTTAGCGACACTTGCTTTGCGCTGCCAAAAGCGGTCAACCTTCGACGCTCTATCCGTAAATAAGCTCTCAACTTGTAAGTTACTTGGAATATCGTATTCAACGCTATTAGCGAGTGATAAAATAGTAACATTGTGTTTAAGTGCCACTATTTGCTCTGCTAAAGTAAGCATTACTTTTTCAGCACCACCGCCAACCAGTGAATCAATTACTATCACTATATTCATTATTTACTTCCAAATAATAATGCTTTTACACCTTCAGTAACTACATCAAAACTATTCTTGATTTCTAAATACTTATATTCTTGGGTTATTTTTGTATATAAGGGTTCATTAATTACTTGCTCTACTCTAGCTACAATAGCATCTACTTCTAGTTCCGACCTAACAACCACTTGAGTTTTCACACAGCTCTCTAAGCGTGCAAGTTGATCCTTTGAGATTGCACAAGCAACAACAGGAGTACGTACAGCTATAGCTTGTAATAAGGTATCTCCTGCACTGAGCACAGCCATTTTAGCTTCACTTAGTAACGCCAAAAAGTCCTCATTACCTTGACTTGACAAGCACAAAAGCTGATCCGTTTTTGGTAGTTTTTTATTGTAATTAGAACCAAAAACAACGACCCCTTTCAACCCCGTGCGTTGGCTTATTTTTAGAGCAGCTTGAAAATAAACATCAGCGCAGTTAGAACCTTCAATCACATGCCCACCGGAGCCAGCACTTACAATAAAATACCCTTGTGACTCTAATTTAAAATTATTTAACACCTGTTTTTTTTGTTCTATGGTGGCAAATACTATAAATGGACCAACATTAGCAGGAGATGCAAGGGGAAACAGTGCTAACTTTGCTTTTTCTAACCAGCTTAATGGCTCAATACAATAATTAGGTTGTACAACCCAATGGAAGTCAATAAGGCCTGCGCGATTTAACTTTAATCCTTTTGCACGTTTTTTGGCATGTTGAGAGATAAATACCACTTTAGCCCCAGCATTTTTTGCAGCCTTCATATGCGCAGCACGACCAGCACAATCAAAAATAACCACATCCGGCTTTATTTTCTCTATAACTTGCACTACTTTTTCACGTTCTTTGGTTGCAGAGTGATTTAACAAAGTCGTCTCAAATGGACATGCCTCAGCGTAAGATGAATGCTTATTTAATACAAAATGAACATCAACTTTATCTGCCAGTTCAGCTTTTAGAGTCTGGGCTAATAATAATGAGCGCATATACTCACCAATTCCTGCAGGTGATGATACTGGTATAAATAAAAGTCGTTTACTGCTCATTACATTCTCAATTCCTAATATGAACTTAATTATATCAACCCCACTCTTTTTAGGATAGAGGAAAGGTTACACATTTATTTATTAAATCTCCTATTCAATATTGATTAGTTACTGCAATACCATGCTTTCATTGCTAAACTTAAGGTAATTAAAATCACAAGGATCTGAACTTTGCGAAACAAAATTTTTATATTGTCTTCACTTTTTTGCGCAATGAGCGCGTCGGTTAACGCAGAGCCATGGGTAAAACCAGATGATTATGGGTTAAGAGCTGATATTCAACTTTTAGCCGATGCTGGCGTTATTTTAGCCCCGGTAACCACTTACCCTCTAATGTGGAAGAGCTTTATAAGTGAAGTAGATAACACTCCACTAGGCCAGTTATCACCAAATTTGCAAGATGCTTTATTACGTGTAAAGCATCGTTATAAGTCAGAAAACACGGGCTCTCACAGTGTACAGCTGTCTGCTTTTGCAAGTTCAGATACTATTGTTGCCACCAGTTTTGGCGCAACTAATACCCAAGAGTCAGAAGCATCTGCTGCTTACGCCTATTTAGGCGACAGCTTTGCCGCTAAAGTAGCGGTTAATTATCGCAATGATGGCAAAAAATGTTTTGTAGCGGGGAAAACTGCAGACGACATAGTGCTCGATGAGCAAGCACTTACTGACTGTAATGACACTTCCTTTGATGGCAGTTATATAACTTACCGTTTAGGTAACTGGATTTTTAGAGCCGGTGCCATAGAGCAGTTTTGGGGCCCGGGGGTTGATAATAGTTTAATTATGTCGGGCAACGCTAAACCATTGCCTGCAATGAGCGTGACTCGTGAGCAAAGCACTGCCTTTGAAACCCCTTGGCTAAGCTGGTTAGGCCAATGGGGATTTACCGCACAAATGGCTCAGTTAGAATCTACTCGTGTAATTCCTGATGCTTTACTGTGGAGTACTCGCGTTAATTTCAGACCATTACAGCAATTAGAAATTGCACTGAGCTGGTCAGCGCAATGGGCTGGTGATGGCCAACCTAGTTCAGCGAGTGACTTTATTGATATAGTGACAGGTGAAGCAGCTTGTATAGATGGCACTACTACTTGTGATGATGAATTAAAATCTAAGATTGGTAATCAACTTGCGGGTATAGATATTCGCTGGTCTGACACTTTATTTAGCCAACCGTACGCAATTTATGCAAGTACTATTGGTGAAGATGCCAGCTCAAAGTTTAAACCTGTCGACAGAGCCTATTTATTTGGTGTACAAACTACTCATCGTATTTATGATCAAAACGTATTAGTAAATGTAGAGTACATAGATACGGGCGTAACATGCTCTGCTGAATCAAGCAGTGAAAACTGCTATTACGAGCATTCAGATTACAAATCGGGTTACCGCTACCATGGCCGTACCATAGGTTCAACGTTTGATAATGATGCGCAATCACTAGTACTAACCGTGCTAGGCCAGCTTTCAAATGGAAATGATTGGCAAGTTAAATTACGCGATGTTGATTACAACAATGATAACCGCGATCGCTACCCTAATAACCCTGATTTAGGCAATACCATTACTAAAACAGCTTATAACAGTAAACAGCTTGAAATACGTTACAGGCAACTTGCTATGGGTGGGCGCTTAACGCTAGGCGCTTTTGCATCAAATAACGATGCAGCAGAAAACGACACATCTGCATTTGCTAAATATGAATATAACTTTTAAATTCGGGATTTTTGGCTATCCTAAACTAGGATATAATAAGTGCAAATAAAAAGGGATGAAAACACTGTTTTCATCCCTTTTTTAATTCATTAATAACCGTCTTAATTACTGCTTAATCTTACTAATCACTTTTGAAGTTGAGCAACCATCTAAAAACTCAAGCACCTCAACTTTTCCGCCGTGAAGCAGTACATGCTCAGCACCGGCTATTTGTTCAACCGTGTAGTCGCCACCTTTAACTAAAATATCTGGGCTAATTTGCTCAATTAATTTAGCCGGTGTGTCATTTTCATCCGCACTACCAAATGGAATAACCCAATCAACAGAGGAAAGTGCACTTAATACCATAGCTCTTTCATCTAGCGGATTAATTGGCCTATCGGCGCCTTTTAATCGTGATATAGACGCATCGTTATTTAGCCCCACCACTAATCTATCGCCACGCGCTTTTGCTTGTGCTAAATAGCGTACGTGCCCAGCATGCAAAATATCAAAGCAGCCATTGGTAAATACAATTGTTTCGCCATTTTGTTTTGCAAACTCTATATGCTGCAGCACATCATCAAACGGAGTTTGATAATGCTCACCAGTGGCATGTAAATATTGACCCAGCTTACGACTAAGTTCTTCTGGCGACACTGTGGCCGCACCTAATTTACTCACCGCAATGCCCGCTGCTAAGTTAGCAATTTCCACCGCATTTTTAGGTGTCATTCCCGCCCCTAGCATCACGGCTAGAGTTGCTATAACTGTATCGCCTGCGCCGGTTACATCACTGACTTCAAGCTCTTGCGCGGCAAAATCATATTTTTCAGTCGCACTAATTAACGACATTCCTTGCTCTGAACGCGTTAGCAACATTGCTTTTATGCCTGCGTCACTTATGAGCTTACGCGCACTTTTTGCCAAGCCCTCTTCTGAGTCTGTTTGCCCACCCGCTAATTTAAACTCATTTAAATTTGGTGTAATGTAGTCTGCACCTCTATATAAATGTAAATCAGACGACTTAGGATCAACGAGTACCGTTTTCCCTGCTTTTTTAGCTAGGCTTATCATGTTTTCAATCAGGCTCAATGAACCTTTATTGTAATCAGAAAATACTATAAAATCGTACTCATCAAGTACTAGCTCTAAACGGTTTAATAACAGCTGGCTGTGTTGCTCTGTAAACGTCTCTTCTAGATCTAACCGTACAACTTGCTGATGACGGCTAATCACTCGCATTTTAGAAATTGTCGGTAAGTCGCATACACTTACTAACTGTGAATTTATTTTTTCACCTTCTAAAATGCCTTCTAGTATCTGTCCACCTTCATCTTCGCCTATTAAGCCAAGTAGGCCTACTTTACCATCTAATCGGGCTATATTTTTAGCCACGTTTGCTGCGCCACCGGCTTTGTCTTCTAATTTACTTACTTTAACTACCGGCACCGGAGCTTCTGGGGAAATACGCCCTGAATCACCATACCAATAACGGTCAAGCATTACATCGCCAACCACCAAAATACGCGCAGCAGATAAGTTTTTTAATAGCGATAAATCCATTACTGCTGCTCCGCAACTACCATATCAATAGCTTCACATAACCAATGGCCAATAAACATGTGTGCTTCTTGAATTCGCGCTGTTTCATCGTTTTTAATAATAATAGGTAATTTGGCAATATTTTTAACTTCACCGCCATCACGCCCCGTTAATGCTACGGTAAAGGCCCCTATTTTATTCGCTGCTGCTAACGCTAGATTAATATTGGCGCTTGTACCTGATGTGGTTAACCCTATAACTAAATCTTCTGGTTTACATAAGGCTTGTACTTGGCGTTCAAACACAGTGTCAAAATGATAGTCGTTACTGTGCGCAGTTAAAATTGACGTATCGGTTGTAAGTGCCATAGATGCAAGTGGACCACGCTCTAATTTATAACGCACTACAAATTCTGCCGCTAAATGCTGTGCATCGGCCGCACTACCACCGTTACCAAGCCAAACAACCTTACCGCCTGCTTGTAATGCACTATGGCACACTTCTAACAATTGCATAGACTCTTGATGATAAGCCTCCATCGTTTCAAATAATGCTAAATGACGATTTAAACTCTCAAGGTAACTCGTTGCTACTGAATCGATAATTGACATGGTAAATTCCTCTAGGAATTGAAATGGCAGGAAAAATTAATTTCATTATTCCATAAATCTATACCCAAATCACCTCAATATACATATTACTGAAACAGGTATTTTGAGCTAACTTGAATAGCGTTATTATTATTTTATCGGGTAGCAGCTGAACACAAACCATATTTTATCTTTTCTGTGTTTAGAATTGATCATTTTCACGTTAAACTAAGACGACTTACCCTTATAAAAGCTTAGTATGGCACGCATTTTTTATTCACTCGCATTAATGATTATTAGCCCACTAATCGTATTTTATTTATATGTATTACGCGGTAAAAAAAACCCAGGTTATAGAGCGCACTTTAAACAGCGCTTTGGTTTTGTGGACAAGTCTTTATTTGCCAATAACAATAAGCCGCTGCTAGTGCATTGTGCATCTGTAGGTGAGGTACTCGCCGCTACCCCCCTGATCAAAGCAGTACAAAAAGCGCACCCTAAATTAAATATACTTATAACGTGCAACACCCCTACTGGTCGTGAGCAAATCATTACGCAGTTTAAAAACACGGTAGCCTGCTGCTACTTACCTATGGACTTTCCATTTGCAACCGCCCGATTTTTAAAACGAGTAAAGCCACAAGCCCTGTGTATTTTAGAAACTGAACTGTGGCCCAACCTTATGGCAAGTAGTCGCAATAGAAATATTCCGGTACTTGTTTTAAACGCTCGCTTGTCTGAAAAATCGCAACAGGGTTATCAAAAAGTAGCTAAGCTAACGCATATTATTATGCGCTCTATCACTGTATTAGCCAGTCATAATAAAACTGACGCCAAACGCTTTATAGAGCTTGGCCTTGAGCCACATAAAAGTAAAGTTACAGGTTCAATAAAATTTGATATTACACCTACCCAAGAGCAACTAACTAAGGTAACTGCACTCAAACAGCTTTATAATTTAGAGCAGCGCTTTATATGGGTTGCAGGCTCCACTCACCCTATCGAGCATGAGCAGGTAATTAGCGCTCATAAAAATCTATTAGAAAAACAACCCAATGCGTTACTCATAATAGCGCCGCGCCATCCTGAACAGTTCAATAAGGTTGCAGATTTACTAACGCAAAGTACACTGAGTTTTAGTCGTCGCAGCAATAATAATTATAATAACGAAAACGTCTTGTTAGCAGATACGCTTGGCGAGCTGCAATACTTATATGGCGCTGCTAATGTGAGTTTTATTGGCGGTAGTTTAATTCGTCGCGGTGGCCATAATCCTCTTGAATCAGCTGCATTTTCAGTGGGCGTTATCAGCGGGGCGCATACCTATAACTTTGATCATATTTACCCTGAGCTTATAAAGCTCAAAGGCGCTATTGTGGTTGATAATGCTGATGAGCTAACACAACAACTTATAGCATTAAATCAAAACAGCAAAGCATGCCAAACTTTAGGTAAAAAAGCAGCGCAATGCGTGGCCAATAACCAAGGTGCTATACAAAAAACACTTAACATTATTAATCAATATTTAGAGCCAAAACCGTGACCAACATAGCCATAAGCCAAACCCGCGAATGGGTTTCAAATGTTATTGTAAAATATAACTTTTGTCCCTTTGCCCGCAAAGAAGTAGAAAATAACTGTATTCATTATTTTGTAAGCCCTGCAAGCAGCATAGACGATGCAGTAATGGACATGCTTGAGCAATGTATTGAGCTTGACCGAGAGGCTGCACGCGAAACCACACTTATTATGTTTGATAACGGCTTTAGCGACTTTGAAGACTTTTTAGACTTGGTTGACTTAGCCAACGCGCTGTTAGTAGCCCAAGGTTTTGAAGGTAAGTATCAAATTGCTAATTTTCATCCCGATTATGTATTTGCCGATAGCGATGCAAGCGATGCGGCAAACTATACTAATCGCTCCCCTTTTCCTACTTTGCATTTAATTCGCGAAGCAAGTATGAGTGCAGCACTTGAGAGTTATAACGAACCCGAATCTATACCTGAGCATAATATAAATTTAGCAAGGCGCAAGGGTATCGATTTTTGGCAACAGTTACTCGAAGGGTGTAAAAAACCGAGCGCTTAAAGCGCTCGGTTATATATAACAGTAAATAGCATATAACAGTAAATAACTCGTTATTTTTTAACCCAATTACCATTTACTTCAACAAAATGACCTCTTTGGGTTTTTTCGATTGTTTTTGCCGCCGCTAACGCCTCTACTTGCGACAGTGACAAGTTATTTTTTTGCGCTAATTTTAAATACTGTGCTTTACGCTTAGCATTAATGGTATCAACGACCACTTTAGCCTCTGCATTTTGTACCACTAAGCCCAAATAGCCTGAGCTATCTTCGCCTACTAAGCCTTGGCTTTTAGCATCATCTAAACTAATAGCCCATGCCGAAAAAGACATACATACAGCACTAACTAATGTAATTATGCTTAATTTGTTGTTAACTTTCATATCCTAGCTCCTTAAAATAACTCACTGTCGTCACTAAATAAATTATCGAGTTCTTTATCTACTTTTACACGAATTTCGTGATCAACCTTCACATTTAAATTAATTGTAATAGGCTCTTTAGCTGCTACCTCTACTCGGTGCGTACACGCACCAAGGGCACTTATTGCTGCAAATACAATAAGTACTTTTATGCTTAACGACTGTTTCATCATTAGTTTCCTTTTTGTGAGTATTGTTGCTCAACTTTTTGTGTAATTTCATCACTTAAGCGCAATGCGCGTAATAAAGTAAATATATTTTCTTCATGATTATAATTAAAGTTAACTTGCTGCTCTGCTTGCTTATTATAACCTTGCAAATTTACGCCAAGCTTTAGCCAACCATCACTTTTAAGTGCCACACTGCTATTAAGCTTTTGTATATCAAGATTTTTAAGTAATCCCAATACAGGCTGTAACTCTTTTTGCTGCTGCATAACTGAATCAAATGCTGCGTTATTAGTAATCATTAACTTACCCGCTCCTTGATTACTTAAACTGCCATTTACTACCTCAATACCTGTGTTATTAAAGTGCACTGGCAAAGTGCCGGCAAAACGCCCTGAAAGCGTAATCCCCGACTGTTCATCAAGTGTAATAAGTTTACTGGCATCAATGTTTTTAAATTTAACATTAGCAACTTGCTGCAGGTCATTAAGTGAGTATTTATCAAGGCTAAACTCACCATCAAATAACGCTCCTGCAATGTCAAACATACGCGCATTATTGTTTTTAACCTGCCAGTTCCCTTTAATGTTTTTAATAACAACACCAGCCCTTAGTTCATTTAAGTTAAAGGTAGTGGGTTTTACATTAAGCTGCCCTGAATTATATTCGCCAACAAATTGGCTACTTAAATCGCTAGCAAGGTAATCGTTATAAAGCGCACTTACGTTGTTTAACTCCATTGCAAACGAGGCATGTTGTAAATTTACATCCCCGCTGATTCGGCCATTAAACGTTCCCTGTGTAAGCTGCGCTAATGGCTCAAATTGATGAATAAAGGTATTTAATAACACTATACTTTGTGTAGGTACTACTATTTCAAATGGATGTTCCACTGCCGATATATGATGGTTTACCGCTAATTCAATATCGTTTACAAATACGTGATGTGATGCTTTTAGAGCGCGACTTTGCAATCCTGTAGAAGCAACTTTTATATTATTGAGTTTTATAACAGGGCTATTAAATTTATTTATTACTGTATTAGCACTAAGGTCTGCAAATAATTCACCATGACTTAAATTTGCTTTAGCAGTTATGGTATTGCTTATATCTGTTAATTTAAATTCGTTATATTTTAACGTTTTAAATAGGGTTTTTAGTGTTATTTGTGCGTTTAAAGCATCATCTAGCTGTGCCGTTAAGCGACCTTCGTATTGCTCTACACTCAGTTGTGCAAAATCAACCTTTGCGGCTGTTAATCTACTTGTAGCATTACCACTTGGTTTTCCATCGACTATATTTATTAAATTAAATTGCCCTGAGGCGTTAACTTTATTAGCGCTAATTTTATTACTACTAGTACTGGCAATAAAATCGGGAAGTGAATTAAGCGCAACAGTATAATTACCTTTAAGTGTGTTATTTTTAAACTCTGCATTAAGCTCAATGTTTTTAATATCTGGCGTACTTATACTAACCGCTAACATGCTTTTAAAATCCGCCCAAAGGTTGGTAAAATTAAGCTCTGACTCCATTAGAGTTATTTCAAATTGATTATCTCCTTCGCTAATTATATTTAGCATTGGCAAAGTAAGGTGGTTATTAGTAATACTAATCACTTTAGGAAGTTTAATCTGCCAATTTAAAGGGGTTTGCTCAGCTATAAAATCAGCATAATCACTCGGCGGAATGAGTGAGCTACACGTAGGCGTTAAATTTAATTTATTGTTTAACAAACTCGAATCTAGCTCAACTAATTTACTATTTAAATTAAAACCAATAATTAACCTACCATTAGCCAATGCTTCAAGCCGGCACTGCTCCATAGCATATTCAAACTGTGCGTTTACATCGCCATTTAACTGCAGTTCAATACCATCAAAGCTAAATACTTGCTGAGTACTAAAGCTAATACCTGCAACGGCTGTATTTTCGGTATTTATAAGCTGCTTTAACAGAGAGTCATCAACAGAAAACTGCCCTGTTAGTTTATTATTAGCTAAAATTGCTTTAGCGTTTATATCGCCTGTTATATTAAATTGATTTAAAATCGGCTCTGCTAAATTTATTTTTAGTGGCTTGTTAAAGTCATTACTCTTTATTACCAGCTGTTTTATAGCAATTAATGGACGTTCTTCTGGCAGCGCGAGAGCAAGTTTTTTTGCCGCTTGACTACTTTGATTGCTTTTGGGAAGTGGGTTTATACTTAATACTGCATGCTCAACAATCACTTGCTTTGTATTTACAGTAATGTCGATTAGCTCTAATTGTTGATTTTGATAAGTTAAGCATACTTTGTCGGCATGAACATTTAATTGAGCTGTAACCGAAAAATCTAAGCAACTGAGTGTAATACCCGCTTTTTCTAATTGCGGTGTTACAGCCCACTGGACTAATGGCAAACGAAATATATAACCAAGCAAAATTATGCTTAGTAATAAACTGCTAATAATTAAACTCACACGCTTAAACATATTATCCTTAATATTAGTGCTAGGTTCTAGGTTCTAGGTTCTAGGTTCTAGGTTCTAGGTTCTAGGTTCTAGGTTCTAGGTTCTAGGTTCTAGGTTCTAGGTTCTAGGTTCTAGGTAATCATAAACAAAAAAGGCTGCACAAGGCAGCCTTTTTATTATACTCAACTTAAATGAACCTAAATTGAGCAGTTAGGTTATTAACCTACATTTTTACGCGCGTTGCGGAACATACGCATCCACGGGCTATCTTCTCGCCACTCATCTGGGTGCCAAGAGTTAGCAACAGCACGGAATACGCGCTCAGGATGCGGCATCATTACTGTTGCACGTCCATCGGTAGAGGTAATACCTGTAATCCCTTCTGGCGAGCCATTTGGGTTTGCTGGGTATTGCGTTGTAGGATTACCGTAGTTATCTACAAACTTAACCGCTACAGTACCCGAGTCTAATGCTGCTTTAACTGCGTTATCGTTTGCAAATTCAGCATGACCTTCACCGTGCGATACTGCAATTGGCATACGCGAACCAGCCATACCATTAAAGAATACCGATGGATTTTCTTGTATTTCTACTAAGCTAAAACGTGCTTCAAAACGCTCTGATTTATTCGTTACAAAACGTGGCCAATGCTCAGTACCTGGAATCAACTCTTTTAAAGTAGATAACATTTGGCAACCGTTACACACACCTAAACTAAAGGTATCTTCACGGTGGAAAAAGCTTTGGAACTGTTCACGCGCCATGTCGTTAAACAATATCGACTTAGCCCAACCTTCGCCTGCACCTAATACGTCACCGTAAGAGAAACCACCACATGCCACTAAGCCTTTAAACTGCTCAAGCGATAAACGCCCTTCTAGAATATCGCTCATGTGTACATCAATGGCAGCAAAACCAGCACGATTAAATGCGGCAGCCATTTCTAGATGAGAGTTTACTCCTTGCTCACGTAAAATAGCCATTGGTGGTTTAGCGCCCGTTGCAATATACGGTGCTGCTATATCTTCGTTTAAGTCAAAGTTTAACTTAACGTTTAAGCCAGGATCTTTAACATCAAATTTGGCATCAAACTCTTGCTTAGCGCACTCAGGGTTATCGCGACGCGCCTGCATTTGATACGTTGTTTCTGCCCACATAGTACGCAGCTCTGTACGCGTGTTACTCAGCACGGTATTTTTACCACGGTTAAATACAATCGCATCGTCGCTATTAAGCGTGCCTATAATATGGCTGATTGTCGCTAAGCCATGATCTTTAAGTACCGCATTAACTGCATCTAAATCACTATTAGCCACTTGAATAACAGCGCCAAGCTCTTCGTTGTAAAGCGCTTCAATGTCGTTGCCTGTTAAGCCATTAATATCAACAGTTACACCTGTGTGGCCAGCAAATGCCATTTCGGCAACTGTGGTAAATAAACCACCGTCTGAACGGTCATGATAAGCAAGTAACTTACTATCAGCTACCAATACTTGCATGGCGTTATAAAAGCCTTTTAATAACTCTGGGCTATCAACATCAGGCGTTATATCACCTAATTGCTTATAAACCTGCGCTAAGCTTGATGCGCCCATGCGGTTTTTACCCGCACCTAAGTCAACTAAAATAAGTGATGTTTCGCCTTTGTCGGTACGTAGCTGCGGTGTCACTGTTTTACGTACATCGTCAACACGGCCAAAGGCAGTGATAATTAACGATAGCGGTGATGTTACTGATTTCTCTTGTGAATCACCTTCATCTTTCCATGTCGTTTTCATCGACATAGAATCTTTACCTACTGGAATTGTTAAACCAAGCGCTGGACAAAGTTCTTCACCTATGGCTTTTACTGCTTCATATAAACCAGCATCTTCACCAGGGTGACCCGCTGCTGCCATCCAGTTAGCCGAAAGCTTAATATTTTCAAGGCTACCAATATTTGCACAGGCAATATTTGTTAACGACTCTGCCACAGCTAAACGCGCCGATGCAGCGTAATTTAATAGCGCTGCAGGAGTGCGCTCGCCCAACGACATAGCTTCACCATGGTAAGTATCGTATGTAGCAGCAGTTACAGCACAGTTAGCCACAGGCACTTGCCAAGGGCCAACCATTTGGTCGCGCGCTACTAAGCCTGTTACCGAGCGATCGCCAATTGTAATAAGGAAGGTTTTTTCTGCAATGGTTGGTAAGCGCAATAAACGCTGCGCCGCATCTGCTACATTAATATTTGTAACATCAAGTGCTTTACCTACAACCTGCTTTGAGGTTACATCGCGATGCATTTTAGGTGCTTTACCTAATAATACGTCTAGTGGTAAATCAACAGGGTTATTATCAAAGTGGCTATCGGTAACCGTTAGGTGTGGCTCAGCAGTCGCTTCGCCTATTACCGCGTACTGTGCTCGTTCGCGCTTACAAATAGCTTCAAAACGGTCAAAATCTTCAACACCTACGGCAAGTACATAACGCTCTTGCGATTCGTTACACCAAATTTCGTGTGGTGCCATACCTGGCTCATCATTTGGAATATCGCGTAGTTGAAACTTACCACCACGGCCACCGTCATTTACTAGTTCAGGAAATGCGTTTGATAAACCACCGGCGCCCACATCGTGAATAAACGCAATTGGGTTTTCATCACCTAGCTGCCAACATTTGTCGATAACTTCTTGGCAACGACGTTCCATTTCTGGGTTTTCGCGTTGTACTGAAGCAAAATCTAAATCTTCATTTGATTGCCCAGACGCCATGCTTGATGCTGCACCGCCGCCTAAACCTATGTTCATTGCTGGGCCTCCTAAAGCAATGAGCTTAGCACCAACAGGAATTTCACCTTTTTGTACATGGTCTGTGCGAATATTACCTAAACCACCGGCAAGCATAATTGGTTTGTGGTAACCACGTACCTCAAGGCCATTATGGCTTGTCACTTGCTCTTCATAGGTACGAAAGTAACCTAACAAGTTAGGACGGCCAAACTCATTATTAAATGCAGCGCCGCCAAGCGGCCCTTCAGTCATAATATCCAAAGCGGTAACAATACGCCCAGGCTTACCAAAATCACTTTCCCACGGTTGCTCGTAACCAGGAATACGTAAGTTAGAAACAGTAAAGCCAACTAAACCAGCTTTAGGCTTAGAACCACGGCCAGTAGCACCTTCATCACGTATTTCACCACCTGAGCCTGTAGCAGCACCTGAAAATGGCGCTATGGCGGTTGGGTGATTATGAGTTTCAACTTTCATTAGTATTTCGATGTCTTCTTGATGATACGCATATTCACCTTGCGCATTGGGGAAGAAGCGCCCCGCTTTTGAGCCTTTCATTACCGCAGCGTTGTCTTTATATGCCGACAATACATTTTCAGGGTTTTTCTCAAAAGTATTTTTAATCATCTTGAACAGCGACTTTGGCTGCTCTTCACCATCGATTGTCCAGTCAGCATTAAATATTTTATGACGACAATGCTCTGAGTTTGCTTGGGCAAACATAAACAATTCGATATCGTTAGGATTACGGCCTAACTTTATAAAGTTTTCTACTAGGTAATCTATTTCGTCATCTGCAAGGGCAAAACCTTGTTCAACGTTAGCAATTGCAAGCGCTTCTCGCCCACCACTTAAAATGTCTACAGATGACATTTGACGCGGTGCATCACTGCGAAATAGTTGCGCAGCATCTTCAAACTGGCTATGGGTTGCTTCGGTCATACGGTCATGTAATAACGCCGTTACTTGTAAAAGTTGCTCTGCGTTTAGCTCACCTTCAACATAATAAGCAATACCGCGTTCAACACGATGAACCTGCTTTAAGCCACAGTTATGGGCTATGTCGGTTGCTTTAGAAGCCCAAGGCGAAATAGTGCCAGGGCGAGGTGTTACTAATACAAGTTTACCTGCTGGGGTATGCTCAGCAATAGTTGGACCGTAGGTTAATAGTTTTTCAAGCTTGGTTTGCTCAGCGCTACTCAATGGCGATGTTAAGTCGGCAAAGTGCGCATATTCAGCATATACGTTGGTGACAGGAAGTTGCGATTGTTGGCAACGCGCTAAAATTTTATTAACTCTGAACTCTGAAAGTGCTGGTGCACCACGAAGGATCAACATAGATAATTTCATCCGGGGTTAGGGATTGAACGATATTTTAGGGCAACATTATAGTCTAAGTAGCACTTAGATTTAACTCATAATTTCGCTTTTCATAAAATTAACTTTTTTTCTTTATTTACAGCCACTCGAAACGAATAAAACTAAACGCTAAGTGACGTAATGGCTAAGTTTTGTTATAACGGGGATTAGGGCGTTAAAGAGGCAAACAATGTTGAAAGAAAAACTAATCATAATTATTACTTTAGTTATGCTGTTGTGTGCATGCGATATACAAGAGCAGTCGACTCAACTTGCCCAAATAAAAGCGCAAAACAAAATTAGAGTGGGTACATTAGCCAGTGCCAGTAACTATTATCAGGCAGTACAAGGTGAGCAAGGCTTTGAATACGAGCTTTCTCAGGCCTTTGCAGACTATTTAGGTGTAGAGCTTGAAATAGTCCCATTTTTTAATTTATCAGACATGTTTGCACGCCTGCAAAGCGGTGATCTTGATTTAATTGCCTCAGGCCTTACCTATAATAAAACACGTGCACAACAATATCGTTTTGGCCCAACCTACCGAACCATTAGTCAAAAACTAGTGTATAAACAAGGTATAGAGCGACCACGCGACTATGATGATTTAACTGGTAATCTCATGGTTATAGCTAAAAGTAGTCACTCACTTACTTTACAAAAAGTAAAAAAAAGCAACCCAGAGCTTAACTGGAGCGAAACCGAAGAGTTTGACGAAGAAGAGTTACTACAAGCCGTTATTGATGGCGAAATAGATTACACTTTAGCCGACACCCATACGTTATCGTTATTTCGTCGTTATCACCCTAATTTAAGTATTGGTTTTTCAATTACACATAACGACCCGATCGCGTGGATGCTGCGTAAATCAAATGACGATTCGCTTTATGCTTTATTAGTCCCTTTTTTTGGTGAAGCAAAACAAAATAATCAACTTTATGTACTTGAAGAAAAATACTTTGGTCACGTTCGTCAATTTAACTACGTAAATACACTTGCCTATATTGAAGCAATAAAAGAAACACTGCCTAAATACCAACCATGGTTTGAACAATATGCAGGAACACTTGATTGGCGTTTACTCGCAGCATTAAGCTATCAAGAGTCTATGTGGAACCCGAGAGCAAAATCACCAACTGGGGTGCGAGGAATTATGATGCTAACCCGTAATACTGCTAAGCAAGTTGGGGTTACTAATAGGTTAGAGCCAGAGCAAAATATTCGCGGTGGCGCAAAATACTTAAGTAAACTAATTAAACGTATCCCTGATCGTATTCCACAACCAGACAGAACCTGGCTCGCACTTGCTGCGTATAATGTAGGCTGGGGACATGTAAACGACGCACGAATTATTACTAAACAACAAGGCGCAAGCCCTGATAAGTGGGCCGATGTTAAAAAGCGCTTACCATTACTAATTAAAAAACGTTACTACCGAAAAACGCGTTATGGCTATTCTCGTGGTGATGTTGCGGTGAGCTATGTTGATAATATTCGCCGTTATTACGATGCCCTAGTTTGGCTTGATGAAAATAACGCAATAGAAGAAAAACCAGAAGCACCTGTAGTTGCCCCCTAAAATTGGGGATGAGGTTGAAGCAAAATAGTAAACTGACAAACGATAATAATAACAACTAATTCATTACTCTAATAAATACGCCCTAGGTAATTAAAAAACTGTTTACTTGTCATCAAATGTTCAATAATGTGTGTTAATTATATATTCACATTAATTAATGATAAACATCTGAGTAATTTGGATATAATTTGTGCATTTCTCATTATTGCATTAGGAGAAAACATGCTAAAACGTAAACGCACGCAAAGATTCAAACGAAAAACAATTAACTCAACAGCAACTCGACGCCGCGTTATGCTGCGTAATTTACATAAAAAAATAATTTGGCGCCGCCGCATGTTTGCAATGCAAAAAATGGCAGAGCTAGATGCTTTAATGGCAGCAAGTTAAAGTTCATTGCTATTACGAGCAGCCTTTTTGGCTGCCTTAATTTGCGCTCTTCTGCGCTTAAAAAAGTCAGATATAATAGTAGCGCACTGCCCCTCTAGTACACCACCTAATACCTCCACCTGATGATTTAGCTTAGGCTCTTGCAACAAATTCATAATCGAGCCAGCAGATCCTGTTTTAGCATCGGCAGCACCAAACACTAAACGCTTAATTCTACTGTGCACTAATAACCCCGCGCACATAGAGCATGGCTCTAAGGTCACATAAAGCGTGCAATCAATTAAACGATAATTATTAAGTGCTTTACCGCCTTTACGTACAGCCATCATTTCAGCATGAGCTGATGGGTCATTATCAGTAATAGAACGGTTATACCCTGCAGCAACAAGCTGATTGTCTTTAACAAGAATGGCACCAACAGGGATCTCATCTAGTTGTTCTGCTTGCTTTGCGTACGTTAACGCTTGTTGCATCCAATAGTGGTCATCAAATCGTTCGTTCATTGAAGCTACTTTAATTATTTTTTATGCATGGATTATATCAAGTTAGCTAATTAAAGTGCGTAATTACGGCATTTATTGCAAAAATAAAACAAATTAAAACGGTTTATCGTGGCTCCTAAGGGGGGATTCGCGCTATAATCTCACGCTTTTTTTATTTAGCTCACAATACGGGTAGCAAATGAAATTTCCTGGACGTCGCAGGCATAAACATTATTTTCCAGTGGAAGCCAAAGATCCACTAACTAATCAACTTAACGCCACAGAAAGATTACACAGTAGCTATATTACCGGAATCGATCAGATTGTTGTCGATATCGAAGCCAAGGTCGATCAAGCTTTCCTTGATGAATTTAAGCTGCAACGAGGCATGTCACAAGTTATAGATAGTGACGTCACTAACGCCTTATATGAGCGTTTAAAGCTACATGAAATGGTTGACTACGAGTATGCTGGCGGAACCGTTGGTAATACTATGCACAACTATTCAGTACTTGCCGATGACAGATCTGTGCTATTGGGCGTAATGAGTGAAAACATAAATATAGGCAGTTATGCTTATCGTTTTTTATGTAATACCTCAAGCCGCGTAGATTTAGATTATTTACAACCAGTAGATGGGCCAATTGGTCGCTGCTTTACACTAATTGATGAAACTGGTGAGCGAACCTTTGCTATCAGTGCAGGGTTAATGAACCACTTACGCCCTGAATCTATCGATAAAAGCCTTATTGAAAATTCTTCCGCGTTGGTGATCAGTGCTTATTTAATGCGCACTCAAGGCGCAGAAACCATGACAGAAGCCACCATACAAGCGGTTAAATACGCTAATGATGCTGGTGTACCTGTGGTACTTACACTTGGAACTAAATTCTTAATTGAACAAGATCCAACCTGGTGGGCTAACTTTGTTGAAAAGCATGTCGATATTCTTGCAATGAACGAAGAGGAAGGCTTGGCAATTACTGGTTTTGAAGATCCCCTTTTAGCAGCTGATAAAGCGCTTGATTGGGTCGACTTGGTAATTTGTACTGCTGGCGAAAAAGGCTTATTCATGGCAGGTTACGTTGACGAGCAATTAAAACGCGAAACTGAGTACACATTATTACCTGGTGCAATCCCAGATTTTAATCGTTATGAGTTTTCACGTGCTATGCGCAAAGCTGACTGCGATGATCCAATTAGAGCCTATAGCCACACAGCCCCATTTATGGGTGGCCCTGATTCAATCAAAAACACCAATGGTGCTGGTGATTGTGCATTAGCAGCTGTTTTACATGATTTATCTGCCAATGTTTATCATAAAATAAACGTCAGTAACTCAGCAAAACACCAGCAAAAAGCAATTACCTATTCGTCATTGTCACAAATAAGTAAATACGCTAATAGAGCAAGCTTTGAAGTATTAGTGCAGCACTCTCCTCGCTTATCTCGTGGTTTACCAGAGCGCGAAGATTGCCTCGAACTAGTCTACTGGGATAAATAATATTTTAAGGAGCTATAACTCCTTAAAATATTGAAATATCGAGTTTTTTAGATAGCAGCTCTAATGCTGCTATCCCCGCCACCGAGTTGCCAAAAGAGTTTAACCCTGGTGACCATACCGCAACCGTAAATTTATTAGGCAATACAGCTAAAACCGTACCAGACACCCCAGATTTCCCCGGCATACCTACCCTATAACCAAAATCACCTGCTGCATCATATAAACCACTGGTAAAGAGTAAAGAGTTAAGCTGCTTAGTTTGACGGCTCGGTAACACCCGTTTACCTGAGGTATTATCAATCCCATTATTAGCTAAAAAGTTATACGCTTTTGCCAGCTCAATACAATTTAGTTCAATTGCACAAAAGTTAAAGTAAGCCCAAAGCACGTCATCTACTTCGTTTTCAAAGTTACCAAATGACTTCATTAAATGCCCCATAGCCGCATTTCTATGCCTAAACTCATATTCTGAGTTTGCTACTTTTTTATCTATTGCTATACACCTATTCCCCGATAAAGCCCGAAATGTTTCAAGCATAGTATGCATCGGAGCCGATAAGCGACTATATAAAGCATCGCAGGTTACAATCGCACCTGCATTAATAAATGGGTTACGAGGTATGCCTTTTTCAAATTCCAACTGAGTAAGCGAATTAAATGCAGTTCCTGATGGCTCTTTCCCCACGCGATGCCACAGCTCATCACCATAACGTTGTAATGCTAGCGTTAATGTCATTACTTTTGATACAGATTGAATAGTGAATTGTTGCGTACAATCACCCGCGCAAAATGTTTCGCCTGAGGTGGTGTAAATAGCAATAGAAAACTGCTCGGGATCAACCTCTGCCAACGCCGGAATATAATCGGCCACTTTACCTTGTGATAATAAAGGAGCTACCTCTTGGGTTATGTCATTCAATACTTGTTGATAATCAGTAGTAGGCAATAGAAACCTCAATTACACGGTTATATAAAGCAGAATTTTAGCATGCAAGCATTAAGTACGCTTTCACTTTTTAAATAGCTTGTGCTTACTTTATAAATTCTAAAAAGCAAAAAACCCGTTACATTGCTGTAACGGGTTTCTTTAATTTAAATCCTGGCAATGTCCTACTTTCACATAGCAAATGCTACACTATCATCGGCGCTGTTTCGTTTCACTACTGAGTTCGGCATGGGGTCAGGTGGGCCCAAAACGCTATTGTTACCAAGAAAATTCGTTTCAATTTTCTTATTTTTATAATTTATTTAATTTAAAGTCTCTCGACTAAATTTGGAGCCTGGCAATGTCCTACTTTCACATAGCAAATGCTACACTATCATCGGCGCTGTTTCGTTTCACTACTGAGTTCGGCATGGGGTCAGGTGGGTCCAAAACGCTATGGTTACCAAGCAAATATGGTGCAAAGAATAAATGACAAGCACGTAGTGCTACCATTTTCTTTGCGCAAGGTGCCTCAATGTTAACGCTACGCGCTAAGAGTCACCTCTAAATTTGGAAAATATCTGATAATATTTTTTAAGTCTTTGCGTAAATATCTACTTTAGCAATATTAACTTCTTGCTTGAACTGTCACATAAAACGCGTTTGGCGTTGTATGGTTAAGCCTCACGGGTAATTAGTACAAGTTAGCTTAATGCCTCACAGCACTTCCACATCTTGCCTATCAACGTTGTAGTCTCCAACGGCCCTTCAGAGAGCTTATAGCTCTAGTGAGAAATCATCTCGAGGCCTGCTTCGCGCTTAGATGCTTTCAGCGCTTATCAGTTCCGAACGTAGCTACCGGGCAATGCCATTGGCATGACAACCCGAACACCAGCGGTTCGTTCACTCCGGTCCTCTCGTACTAGGAGCAACCCCTCTCAATTCTCAAACGCCCACGGCAGATAGGGACCGAACTGTCTCACGACGTTCTAAACCCAGCTCGCGTACCACTTTAAATGGCGAACAGCCATACCCTTGGGACCGACTTCAGCCCCAGGATGTGATGAGCCGACATCGAGGTGCCAAACACCGCCGTCGATATGAACTCTTGGGCGGTATCAGCCTGTTATCCCCGGAGTACCTTTTATCCGTTGAGCGATGGCCCTTCCATTCAGAACCACCGGATCACTATGACCTACTTTCGTACCTGCTCGACGTGTCTGTCTCGCAGTTAAGCTGGCTTCTACCATTACACTAACCGTACGATGTCCGACCGTACTTAGCCAACCTTCGTGCTCCTCCGTTACTCTTTAGGAGGAGACCGCCCCAGTCAAACTACCCACCAGGCACTGTCCGTAACCCCGATTCAGGGGCCAACGTTAGAACATCAAAACTACAAGGGTGGTATTTCAAGGTTGACTCCAACAAAACTAGCGTCTCATCTTCAAAGTCTCCCACCTATCCTACACATGTAGGTTCAATGTTCAGTGCCAAGCTGTAGTAAAGGTTCACGGGGTCTTTCCGTCTAGCCGCGGGTACACAGCATCTTCACTGCGATTTCAATTTCACTGAGTCTCGGGTGGAGACAGCGTGGCCATGGTTACACCATTCGTGCAGGTCGGAACTTACCCGACAAGGAATTTCGCTACCTTAGGACCGTTATAGTTACGGCCGCCGTTTACCGGGGCTTCGATCAAGAGCTTCTCCCTAAGGATAACCCCATCAATTAACCTTCCGGCACCGGGCAGGTGTCACACCGTATACGTCATCTTGCGATTTTGCACAGTGCTGTGTTTTTAATAAACAGTCCCAGCCACCTGGTCACTGCGGCTCCCGTCCGCTTAGAGAGCAAGTCTCATCACAGATAGGAGCGTACCTTCTCCCGAAGTTACGGTACGATTTTGCCTAGTTCCTTCACCCGAGTTCTCTCAAGCGCCTTAGTATTCTCTACCTGACCACCTGTGTCGGTTTGGGGTACGATTCCATATAATCTGAAGCTTAGAGGCTTTTCCTGGAAGTATGGCATCAGCAACTTCATCACCTTAGTGACTCGTCTCGTGTCTCAGGTTTAATGTTCGTCCGGATTTACCTAAACAAACGCCCTACTCACTTTCACATGGACTACCAACGCCATGCTTGCTTAGCCTGCTCCGTCCCCCCATCGCAATTATATCGAGTACAGAAATATTAATCTGTTTCCCATCGACTACGCCTTTCGGCCTCGCCTTAGGGGTCGACTTACCCTACCCTGATTAACATGGGATAGGAACCCTTGGTCTTCCGGCGTGGGAGTTTTTCACTCCCATTATCGTTACTCATGTCAGCATTCGCACTTCTGATACCTCCAGCAACCCTCCCGGGTCACCTTCAACGGCTTACAGAACGCTCCCCTACCACTCATCCTAAGATGAATCCGCAGCTTCGGTGCATAGTTTAGCCCCGTTACATCTTCCGCGCAGACCGACTCGACCAGTGAGCTATTACGCTTTCTTTAAAGGATGGCTGCTTCTAAGCCAACCTCCTGGCTGTCTGGGCCTTTCCACATCGTTTCCCACTTAACTATGACTTTGGGACCTTAGCTGGCGGTCTGGGTTGTTTCCCTCTTCACGACGGACGTTAGCACCCGCCGTGTGTCTCCCGGATATTACTTTACGGTATTCGGAGTTTGCAAAGGGTTGGTAAGTCGGGATGACCCCCTAGCCTTAACAGTGCTCTACCCCCGTAAGTATTCGTCCGAGGCTCTACCTAAATAGATTTCGGGGAGAACCAGCTATCTCCCGGTTTGATTAGCCTTTCACTCCTAACCACAAGTCATCCCCTAACTTTTCAACGTTAGTGGGTTCGGTCCTCCAGTTGATGTTACTCAACCTTCAACCTGCTCATGGCTAGATCACCGGGTTTCGGGTCTATACCTTGCAACTATTCGCCCAGTTAAGACTCGGTTTCCCTACGGCTACCCTAATCGGTTAACCTCGCTACAAAATATAAGTCGCTGACCCATTATACAAAAGGTACGCAGTCACCCAACAAGTGGGCTCCTACTGCTTGTACGTACACGGTTTCAGGTTCTATTTCACTCCCCTCACAGGGGTTCTTTTCGCCTTTCCCTCACGGTACTGGTTCACTATCGGTCAGTTGGGAGTATTTAGCCTTAGATGATGGTCCACCTATATTCAGTCAAAGTTTCACGTGCTCCGACCTACTCGATTTCACTTAAAATGTCTTTTCATGTACGGGACTATCACCCTGTATCGTGGCGCTTTCCAGCAGCCTTCCATTAACACATAATAAGCTTAAGGGCTGTTCCGATTTCGCTCGCCGCTACTTTCGGAATCTCGGTTGATTTCTTTTCCTACGGGTACTTAGATGTTTCAGTTCTCCGCGTTCGCCTCGTTAACCTATGTATTCAGTTAACGATACCTGCAAGCAGGTGGGTTTCCCCATTCGGAAATCCTAGTCTCAAGTGCTTTTTACTAGCTTGACTAGGCTTATCGCAAGTTAATACGTCCTTCATCGCCTCCAACTGCCAAGGCATCCACCGTGTACGCTTAGTCACTTAACCATACAACCCAAACGGGTCTTTGTTGTGTGACAGTTTAACTTCGCCAGAAGTCAATATTGAATACTAAAGTAGATACCAATCAATCAACTCAAAGAGTTAATTAAATGGCACTGAATGGTACTGCTACCATTCTTTTTTTACTTTTGAAAACTCTTGATAAATAACAATGTTATTCATCAGAATTTTATTATCAGCTTTTCCAAATTTTTAAAGAGCATATTAATTAGTTATCCCGAAGGACAAGCACTAATTAACAATCATCTGTGTGGACACTACGAACAAATAAGTTCTAAATCGTATAAGGAGGTGATCCAGCCCCAGGTTCCCCTAGGGCTACCTTGTTACGACTTCACCCCAGTCATGAATCACTCCGTGGTAAACGTCCTCCCGAGGGTTAGACTATCTACTTCTGGAGCAACCCACTCCCATGGTGTGACGGGCGGTGTGTACAAGGCCCGGGAACGTATTCACCGCGTCATTCTGATACGCGATTACTAGCGATTCCGACTTCATGGAGTCGAGTTGCAGACTCCAATCCGGACTACGACGCACTTTAAGTGATTCGCTTACTCTCGCGAGTTCGCAGCACTCTGTATGCGCCATTGTAGCACGTGTGTAGCCCTACACGTAAGGGCCATGATGACTTGACGTCGTCCCCACCTTCCTCCGGTTTATCACCGGCAGTCTCCTTAGAGTTCTCAGCATTACCTGCTAGCAACTAAGGATAGGGGTTGCGCTCGTTGCGGGACTTAACCCAACATCTCACAACACGAGCTGACGACAGCCATGCAGCACCTGTATCAGAGTTCCCGAAGGCACCAAACCATCTCTGGTAAGTTCTCTGTATGTCAAGTGTAGGTAAGGTTCTTCGCGTTGCATCGAATTAAACCACATGCTCCACCGCTTGTGCGGGCCCCCGTCAATTCATTTGAGTTTTAACCTTGCGGCCGTACTCCCCAGGCGGTCTACTTAATGCGTTAGCTTTGAAAAACAGAACCGAGGCTCCGAGCTTCTAGTAGACATCGTTTACGGCGTGGACTACCGGGGTATCTAATCCCGTTTGCTCCCCACGCTTTCGTACATGAGCGTCAGTGTTGACCCAGGTGGCTGCCTTCGCCATCGGTATTCCTTCAGATCTCTACGCATTTCACCGCTACACCTGAAATTCTACCACCCTCTATCACACTCTAGTTTGCCAGTTCGAAATGCAGTTCCCAGGTTGAGCCCGGGGCTTTCACATCTCGCTTAACAAACCGCCTGCGTACGCTTTACGCCCAGTAATTCCGATTAACGCTCGCACCCTCCGTATTACCGCGGCTGCTGGCACGGAGTTAGCCGGTGCTTCTTCTGTCAGTAACGTCACAGCTAGCAGGTATTAACTACTAACCTTTCCTCCTGACTGAAAGTGCTTTACAACCCGAAGGCCTTCTTCACACACG
Source organism: Pseudoalteromonas sp. JB197 (assembly GCF_002332205.1). Lineage (NCBI taxonomy): Bacteria > Pseudomonadati > Pseudomonadota > Gammaproteobacteria > Alteromonadales > Pseudoalteromonadaceae > Pseudoalteromonas > Pseudoalteromonas sp. JB197. The sequence goes on along the minus strand of NZ_NRGZ01000001.1, from coordinate 383,699 downwards.
CGGCATGGCTGCATCAGGCTTGCGCCCATTGTGCAATATTCCCCACTGCTGCCTCCCGTAGGAGTCTGGGCCGTGTCTCAGTCCCAGTGTGGCTGATCATCCTCTCAAACCAGCTAGGGATCGTCGCCTTGGTGAGCCATTACCTCACCAACTAGCTAATCCCACTTGGGCCAATCTAAAGGCGAGAGCCGAAGCCCCCTTTGGTCCGTAGACATTATGCGGTATTAGCAGTCGTTTCCAACTGTTGTCCCCCACCTCAAGGCATGTTCCCAAGCATTACTCACCCGTCCGCCGCTCGTCAGCAAAGTAGCAAGCTACTTTCTGTTACCGCTCGACTTGCATGTGTTAGGCCTGCCGCCAGCGTTCAATCTGAGCCATGATCAAACTCTTCAATTAAAAAGTTTTATGTCTTTCGACAGCTCAATGAATTCTGAATTTTTTGTTTTTGTTGCCAAAAACGAATTGACTGTGCGTTATTATTTTCACTTTTAAAAAAAGTGAAATCAAAACAGCTCAAGGCTGAATCTTTTAATAACATATGGTCACTCAGTTTCAATTGAGGCTCTAATTTGTTTGCCTTACTTAGCGAACCAAGCTTGGCTGTTAGAACTCAATCTGTACGAGTGCCCACACAGATGATTGCTTTATATTGTTAAAGAACGTTTTGAGTCGCTTTAGCGTCTCAAGGGATGCGTATAATACATCCTTTATTTTTCGAGTCAACACTTTGTTTTAAACTTTCTTTTTGGAAGATTTAAAACCGAAGTTTTATTTAACTCTCTGAGTAGTTCGCGTCTCGCTATGCTTCGTCCGCTGCGCGTCGCCATATCCCTTCTCAGTGGGGTCGCATTATAGGGAGCCGCAGATTTTACGCAAGCGTTTTTATCGCCTTTTTTGCATTTAATTTTTACCCCAAAGATACACAAGCCAGGCTCACAGGTTACCCACAAAACCCTGTGGATAACTGCGTGTTTTATTCCTTAAACAAGCTTACTGTTATATTGCTATAAACTTAAAAATGTAAAAAGCACCTAGATAAGGTGCTTTTAAAAGTAATAGTTATTAAGTTTTAGTACAAAATACTATATAACTTGCGACGATACTTTGCTGCAAGTGCATCACCGTAGGGTAAAGAGGCAATAATAGCTAAAAAACTTGGTTTTGCTTCGTTAAAATTCAGATCTTTTTGCAGCACTGTAAATAGTACATCTAATGCTTCTTCTTTTCTGCCGGCTTCATTGAGTAAAATACTTAGCTCTTCTTTTAATTCTAAGTCATTTGGGTACTTTTCTACTTGTTGTTGCTTTTCTTTAATCTCTGGTGAATCTTTTGCTTCAAGCGCAGCTTCGCATTTTGCTTTTATATTATTAAAGTAAGCATCTTGCTCTTGTACATCTATTGTATTAATTAGTGCTTGCGCTTCATCTACTTTATGAATTTGAATACATATATCTGCAAGTACTAATTTAATACGCGCGTTGCTGTTGTCAATTTCATAAGCTTGCTTTGCATAATTAAACGCGGCATTTAAATCTGACTTTAATAATGCTTGCTTTGCTTGCTCTAATAGTAAGTCTTGTTGAGCGGGTAAATGTTTAGCTAATGCTTCACGAATTTTCGCTTCAGCTTGGGCACCCGATAATACATCAACGGGCGCTGAGTCTTTTAACAACACCAGTGTTGGTAGTGTTTGTAAACCAACTTGCTGTGCTAATTGCGAAGCCAGAGCTTGCTCGGCATCGCAATCTAAATTTGCTACTACTATATAGGCGGTATATTCAGCGGCTAATTTATCTAATATTGCTGCCTGGTTAATACATTCAGGACTTTGCGCTGAGTAGAAGTTTAGCAGTACCAACTTTTGTTGTGATGTTTCGCCGAGTACTTGCTGAAAATTTTGCGCGTTGATACTAACTATGTTGCTCATTGAATTGGTTGCCATATTCATTTATTTAGGTTTTTATATGGTGCTGAACATAATTATTACAAGTCATATATCTAAATCACTTGGATATACATTTATCTCAATAAGGGAAAATCATGAAGTTAACTTACTTAGGCACAGCGCTATTATTAGCTAGCCCTCTATTGGCGGCTAAATCATTAGACTTAAATTTACATAGCAGCATGCCAGCCATTGAAAGCTTTTACCTCGATCTGCATCAATCACCCGAGCTTTCGTATCACGAGCAACAAACCGCAAAAAAAATAGCAGCGCAGTTAAACAAGCTTGGTTTTGAAGTTACAAGCAATGTGGGTGGTTTTGGCGTTGTAGGCATTTACAAAAATGGTGATGGCCCCACAGTAATGATACGTACCGATACTGACGGCTTACCTATTACAGAACAAACAGGTAAGGCGTATGCTTCTAAAGTAACAGTAATAGACGAGCACGGTGCAAAAGTAGGTGTTATGCACGGCTGCGGTCACGATATACATATGAGCTCATTCATTGGTACTGCTGAACAACTAATTGCTCACAAAAATGCATGGCAAGGCACGCTAATGATGGTGGCACAACCCGCAGAAGAAGTAGGCGGTGGCGCTAAAGCCATGCTAAAAGAAGGCTTATTTAGTAAATATGCAAAACCTGATCACATAATTGCGCTACATGTAAGTGCAAGTGTGCCTGCCGGTAAAGTTGCGATGAAAAACGAATATACTATGGCCAGCGTCGATTCTGTTGATATAACTATAAAGGGTAAAGGCGGACATGGAGCTTATCCGCATACCACTATTGATCCGGTTATTATTGCTGCGCGCACTGTGCTTGCACTGCAAACTATTACGAGTCGTGAGCTTTCACCGCTTGAGCCATCAGTTATTACTGTTGGATCTATTCATGGTGGCTCAAAACATAATGTAATTTCTGATGAAGTAAAGTTACAACTTACATTACGCAGCTATAACCCTGATATTAGAAATGCACAAATTGCAGCAATTAAACGCATTACCGCCGGTATTGCACAAAGCGCAGGCCTTGAGGAAGCGCTCTACCCTAAGGTGCAAGTACATGAAGGTGAGTCAATTCCATCTACATATAACAATCCGGCACAAACCAACCTTGTGCGTCAAAGTATTGCCAGCGCTATTGGTGATGAAAATGTGCTTGAAACCCTCCCTGTAATGGCAGGTGAAGACTTTGGCTTATATGGCCGCACTGACGAAAATATTCCTATCACACTATTTTGGCTCGGTGGCGTTAACCAAGCAAAATATGCAAGTGCAATAAAAGCGGGCAAAACATTACCTTCACTGCATTCAAGTAAGTTTGCCCCAGACTATAAAGTCGCACTACCAACTGGCATTAAAGCCATGAGTAATGCAGCGGTAACTTTGTTTAATCAATAGTTTTATTAAAATAATAGCTCTGTAGTTAACCTGTAACAGAGCTTTTTTTATAACTTGACTTTTTATAAGGCGTTTTTTGGCCACGTTTAACAAAACGCTTTTTAGCTGAAGTTTTAGGCAGCTTTGCAAATACATTGCTATCGCAATTTGCAGCTTGTTGTACAAAACTATTTAAGTCGGCAAGTAAAGGCTGTAAAAATTGCTGATAGCTCATTACTTGCTGTGCAATATCACCTAAGCTCGACTCCCATTTAGCGGTTAAATCGGGGCGAACTAAACCTTGCGGCAGCACACTAATAAGTGCACTCCCGGTTTCGGTTGCTTTAATTAATTTGCCTTCACGTTTTAAAAAACGGCGTTTAAATAATAATTCAATGATCCCCGCTCGCGTTGCCTCTGTGCCTAAGCCATCGGTGTCTTTAAGTACTTTTTTTATCTGTGGATCTTGTACATAGCGGCTTATGCCTGTCATGGCTGCAAGTAAAGTCGCATCACTAAAGTGCGCTGGCGGTGAGGTATATTTTTCAACAACCTCCCCTTGCGAGCAAAAAAGTAACATGCCTTTTGTTAAAGGCGGTAGCGTGGCTTCATCTTTCAATTCAGACTTACCCATTAGCACCTTAAAACCCAAGCTTACATCTTGCTTTGCATTTGCTTTAAATAACCCGCCAGCAATAGTTATCTCTGCTTTAGTTTCGTTGTAAATATAGTCGGGATAAAACTGTATTAAATAATGACGACATATTAATTGATAAACCTTTGTCTCATCGCTACCTAAACTTGCCGACTTTAACTGTTTTGCCGTAGGGACAATGGCGTGATGCGCAGCCACTTTTGAATCGTTAAAACATTTACTACGTTTTTTACTATCAGCTGCTTTTACTAACTCAACACCTTGCCCGCCATTAGTGCTTATAGCTTTTAAAATAACAGACGCATCTTGGTGATGATCATTAGGTAAGTAGCGGTTGTCTGAACGTGGGTAGGTAATTAACTTATGACGCTCATAAAGAGTTTGGCATATATCCAGCACCTTTTGCGCTGGCATAGCAAATGCTTTTGCCGCGTCTATCTGCAAAGCAGATAAGTTATAAGGCAGTGGCGCAGTTTGTTTTTTTTGTTTTTGTTCAAGCGCCGTTAGCTCAGCATTTTGCTGTGTGATACGCGAGGCTACGTTTTCAGCCAATGCTTTATTTAATACTCGCCCTTCTTCGTCTTGATAAGGCTCACATGCCTTACTGGGTATCCATTTTGCACTAAATGATTGTTTTTCGGGGGTGACTAAGTGGGCTAATACTTCATAAAATGGCTTCGGTACGAAATTTGCTATGTCATTATCTCTATTAACCACCAAGCCAAGTATGGGTGTTTGTACTCGTCCCACAGAAAGTACGTTACCAAACCCAGCTTTTTGCCCTGCTAAAGTATAAGCGCGGGTTAAATTCATACCAAACAACCAATCAGCACGAGATCGCGCTAAGGCTGAAACGCTCAACGGAATAAACTCACGGTTAGAGCGCATAGTCGTTAATGCTTTTTTTACTGCAGCTAAGTTTAAATCACTAATTAATAAGCGTTGGATATGCTGCTTTTTAGTTTTACTTATTTTGGCTTCTTCAATAACTTGATCGACAAGTAATTGCCCTTCTCTATCGGGATCGCCTGCATGCACTAGTGCTGTAGCCTGTTTGATTAGCTTTTTTAACACAGTAAGTTGCTTGCGAGTTTTAGTTTTTGCTTTTAATTGCCACTGCTCAGGAATGATAGGTAGGTGCTCAAACTGCCACTTTTTAAAGCGCTCATCATAGTCATCGGGCTCGGCTTGCTCGAGCAAATGACCAATACACCAAGATACGCAATCACCATTTGCAACTTCAATGTAGCCATCGTGCTTTTTGTGCGGTTTTGGTAACGCGTCGGCAATAGCACGCCCTAATGACGGCTTTTCGGCAATATAGAGTTTCATAAGCAAGCTCTTCCACTGTTTATATACACAGTAGTTTAGCATATCAATTTACAGTGTGGGATGTTTTTATTAAATCGAACTATTTAAGAACTCTGGGGTATTTGGCTGAGGTGGTGACTTTTAGTTAATTTTGACTAAAAGTCACCTGAAATCAATTACACTTAGTTTGCTTAAGCCAAGTGTGTTTTTAATAAAATGACTGCTACCTTACATCGATAGGATCAGACTCTTTGGCCTTTCCTTGTAAAATAGATATTTCAACGCGACGATTACGACGGCGATCTTCATTGCTGTCATTTGGCACTAACGGCCGGGTTTCAGCACGCCCTACTACCATCATTCTATTTTTATCAAATCCAACTACTTTTTGCAGCTCACTGGCTACTGCAACTGCGCGCTTAGATGAAAGATCCCAGTTATTAATATATAATTCGTTTGAAACCTGAAAATCGTCGGTATGCCCCGACACGGTAATTTCTCCAGGCACATCTTTTAATAGCACGCCAATTTCTTGAATAATGGGTTTAAACTTAGGTTGTAAAAATGCACTACCCGAAGGGAAAGAGCCATTTTCACGAATACGAATAATTATTTGCTGCCCTAATGATTCAAGCTCTATGGCACCATCAATTATTTGTTTTTCTAACTGCTGAGCGATTTTTTTAACTAAGTCGTTTGTTTGCTGTTGATCGGCCGCTGAAACAGCCTGTGCCTGTCCTGAAGCTTCTTCTTTAGAAGTACTACGAGACTCGCCACCACGTTTATCGCCGCGCTGCTCTTGCCTTCCGCCTGCTGAGCTTTCATCTCCCGCCTGAAACTCCAACATTTGCTGGGTCATTTCTACCGTTTGTTGTTGAATTATTTCAATCGGCGTAGGCTCTGGCTTGCCCGGGGTAAACTCCATAGCAATAACTGAAGTGCCTTTGGGAATATCTTTAGCTTCTATTTTATTTTGTACACCAAATGCAAATTTCATCGAACCGGCAATTTGTTTAAATTTAAGTACATCCATTTCAGAAAACGCAAGCAAGAGCACAAAAAAGCACATTAATAGCGACATTAAATCTGCGAATGTCGCCATCCACGCAGGTAAACCTGGGGGTGGGCACTTGCACTCTTGATCAGACATAATTAATCCTCAGTGTTTACTTTACGTTTTGATTCTGCAAGATAGTTTTTCAAAATACCTTCTATTACTTTTGGATTTTGACCATCTTGAATACCTAAAACCGCATCTAAAATTAAACGTTGATTCATTGCCTCTTCGTCTTTACGCAGCTCCAATTTGGTTTGAATCGGAATAGCCACTACGTTTGCTAAAAATGCGCCGTATAAAGTGGTTAACAATGCCACCGCCATAGCCGGACCAATTGCTTTAGGATCATCCATATTAGATAACATCGCAACTAGGCCTATTAAGGTGCCTATCATTCCCATTGCCGGAGCTATATCACCCAAAGATTTAAATAAGGTAGCGCCTTTTTCATGCCGTATCGTGGTTAATGAAATATCTTTTTGCAGTGTGGCCCGCACTACGTCTGCGTCGTGTCCATCGACAAGCATGTCTATTCCTTTGCGCATAAATGAATTCGGTATTTCTGCCTCTTCAAGCGCTAAAAACCCGCCTTTACGTGCTGAATCAGCAAGCTCTACTGCTTTTTCAATTAGCTCTTCAGGCGTTTCAAGCTTAAACATAAACGCTTTGGTTACTACCTTACCTATGCCTAAAAATTGCGTCACTGTAAAATTAGATAAAACGATAAATAATGAGCCGCCAAATACAATTACAACAGAGGGCGTGTTGTAAAACATAGCCACTTCACCGCTACTACTCATAAACATGGACATGACAATTAAGCCAATTGCGCCAATAATCCCAATTATGGTTGCTAAATCCACATTCCCTCCAAAGGTTTTTGCTTTTATATGCAAACGTTTGTTATTTATTGCTTATCGGCAAGACACTGAATTGCTTAAGTCATTTTTATAGATAAACATAAAAAGTTAGATTAAGCACCATTTTAGATCAACTTGCGTTATCTATCTAATTATCAATTTTTTAAATTAAAAACACTAATTAACACCTATAAAGCTAACTTAATCCTATTATCTATTAAAAAACCATTTCATCCTTTGACCTAGTTTAGCATTCCCCCTAAAATTGACTTCTAAATTTATTATGTAAGTTGAAATAAAGATGGCGACTAAAAAACCTGAAAACTTAAGTTTCGAGCAAGCACTAGAAGAATTAACAACAATCGTTAGTGAAATGGAACAAGGTGATTTATCGCTTGAGCAGTCATTAAAACAGTTTGAGCGTGGCATTGCTTTGGCCGGCGCATCGTCTAGTAAGTTGCAACAAGCTGAGCAAAAGGTGGCTATTTTGATGGGCAAAGATGAGAAGTCTGTATTAACCGACTTTGATAATGATATGGAATAGCCGTGACTATTAAAGAACTTATTACACATGCTCAAACTGATGTAGCCAATACTCTTAACCTTTATTTTGACCAATCGCTTAATACTGACGAGACCATAAAAGCCGCCACCCATTATAGTTTAATGAATGGCGGCAAAAGATTGCGTCCTTTTTTGGTTTACGCAACGGGTAAAATGCTCGGCGCAGATAAGCAAGATTTAGACGTACTTGCTGCAGCTATAGAATGTATTCATAGCTACTCGTTAGTTCACGATGACTTACCAGCTATGGATGATGATGAATTACGTCGCGGACGCCCAACCTGTCATATAGTGTACGGTGAAGCACACGCAATTTTAGCCGGTGATGCACTGCAAGCTTTAGCATTTGAGTTAATAGCCAAGCATAATTTTAACTGTAGTGCTCAAGCTCAAGTTAAAATGATTGCTGAACTGGCACATGCCTCTGGGTTACAAGGTATGGTGGCAGGCCAAGGGCTTGATATTGCAGCTACTGATAAAGTAATAACCGTGGCTGAACTTGAGCGTATTCATAAGTTAAAAACCGGTGCGCTAATAAGCTGTGCAATTACACTGGGGGCTTTGTGCTCGAACAATGTTAGTCAAAACACGTTAGAAAATTTAGCCACTTTTGGCTATGCCATAGGGCTTGCATTTCAAGTACATGACGATATTTTAGACGTAGAAGGCGATACCGTTACTTTAGGTAAGCCTCAAGGGTCAGATATCGCTGCGAATAAAGCGACATATCCCGCTTTATTAGGTATGCTAGGCGCTAAAGAAAAAGCGCAAAACTTAATACAACAAGCCCATGCAGCGTTAGCAAATATAGACGCCGATACCAGTGCTTTAGCGTCACTAGCTAACTATTTAATTGAACGTGACCACTAAACACGGCTTAAATGTATTGCAACTTAGCACTAAAATTATTACTGAACATCAAATAACTCAAACAACGCGTTTGCACAGTTAGTTGATGTTAGCGAAGGACATATATAAAACCATGACACTTGATAGCAGCAAGTATCCATTACTTAATTTGGTTAACGAACCAGCCCACTTGCGAGACTTAGCACAAGATAAGCTTCCTGCATTTAGCCATGAGTTGCGTGACTACTTACTCAACTCGGTATCGCAAAGTAGCGGGCATTTAGCGTCTGGTTTAGGTACCGTAGAGCTCACTGTGGCACTACATTATGTGTATAACACCCCAGATGATCGCCTTGTATGGGATGTAGGCCACCAAGCTTACCCACACAAAATACTCACCGGGCGTCGCGATTTAATGCACACCATTCGTAAAAAAGATGGCTTGCACCCTTTCCCATTTCGCGAAGAAAGCCAATACGATACGTTTAGTGTGGGCCATTCTAGTACCTCTATTTCAGCTGCGTTGGGCATGTCTATTGCTGCGCAAAAAGAAGGTAAAGGACGCAAAACGGTTGCCGTTATAGGCGATGGTGCTATTACAGCAGGCATGGCTTTTGAAGCCATGAACCACTTAGGTGATGTAAAATCAGATATGTTGATCATTTTAAATGACAACGAAATGTCGATTTCTGAAAACGTTGGCGCGTTAACAAATCACTTTGCCCGTATTTTATCGGGTAGCTTTTATACTAACATTCGCGAAGGTAGTAAAAAACTACTCTCGGGTGTGCCACCAGTTAAGCAACTTGCCAGTAAAATGGAAGAGCATATTAAAGGGATGATGATCCCTGGTACCTTCTTTGAAGAATTAGGCCTAAATTATATTGGCCCAATTGATGGCCATGATGTAAACATGTTAGTAGATACGCTGCGTAATATGCGTAACTTAAAAGGCCCGCAATTACTGCATATAAAAACCCAAAAAGGCAAAGGGTATAAACCCGCTGAAGCCGACCCTATTGGCTATCACGGCGTACCTAAGTTTGATCCTAATACATCAAGCTTACCTAAATCAAAACCCGGTGCGGCTACATTTTCTAATGTATTTGGCGACTGGTTATGCGACATAGCAAAGCAAGACAGCAAGCTTATGGCGATAACACCGGCTATGCGCGAAGGCTCTGGCATGGTGCGTTTTTCAAAAGAGCATCCTGATCAGTATTTTGATGTTGCGATTGCCGAGCAGCACGCTGTAACCCTAGCCGCTGGTTTTGCTTGTGAAGGCTTAAAACCCGTTGTCGCAATTTACTCAAGCTTTTTACAACGTGCGTACGATCAGCTAATTCACGATGTAGCGCTGCAAAACTTACCTGTGTTATTCGCTATTGACCGTGCTGGTATTGTTGGCGCAGACGGCGAAACACATCAAGGTGCGTACGATTTAAGCTTTATGCGCTGCATTCCAAATATGGTCATTATGGCGCCAAGCGATACAAATGAGTGTCGCCACATGTTATATACTGGTTATCAAGCAAATTGCCCTGTTGCTGTGCGTTATCCGCGTGGTAGTGCTGGTACGGCAGAAATTGCAACTAATATGCAATTACTTGAAATTGGTAAAGCCGATGTTGTTAAGCAAGGTGCTAAAGTGGCTATATTGTCATTTGGTACATTACTTGAAAACGCGCAACTAGCAGCTGATGAACTCAATGCGACTTTAGTTAATATGCGCTTTATTAAACCGCTTGATACTGCGTTACTCAATGAGTTAATAAACAGCCACGATGTAATAGTAACGCTTGAAGACAATGCAATTTCTGGCGGTGCTGGCTCTGCGGTTAATGAGTATTTAGCAACGCAAAAAGCACAGGTTAGCATTCTTAACTTGGGTATCCCTGATGAATTTATTAAGCACGGTACACAAGACGAAATGCACGACGAAATGGGCTTAGGCGAGCAAGGAATATTAACTGCTATCAAAGCGTTTATTAATTAACCTCCTACTCATTTAAAGCATATTAAAAAAGGAGCCTAGGCTCCTTTTTTAATATCTAAATATTAGTTACTTATCGCATCCATACTTTAATATCAGCTAAACCATTGGCTTGTAGCAAGCCTATTTGCTGTTCAACATTAGGGTTTTGCTCAAACTCAAACGCATCTAACTGCTCATCAAAGGTAATATTAGCGACCCCATCGCCACCGCGTTTTTTAACTTGATGCAGTGCAATATCAGCTAAATTAATCGAGGTTTCCCAGCTAATAACTTGGCCACCTAATAATGGTAGCGGATAAAACGACCAACCAATTGAGGCCGAAATATGAGTGCTTTTACCATTTGGCAATTGAAATCCATGTTCGGCAATTCCTTGGCAAAGATCCGACACATAGCTGTCAATTAAGTTACATTTAAAGTCACGTAATAAAAGTAAAAATTCATCGCCGCTCCAACGTGCCACATAATCTGAGCCCTGAGTACGCGAATTAAGTAATACCGCCATTTGCTGCAAACAACTATCTCCGGCAATTGGCCCATACGCATCGTTAATACGGCTAAAATTATCTAAGTTTATAATTAATAATACTAGCGACTTGCCCTGCGCTTGCAGTGACTGTGAGTTACGCTGAAAATGTTCAATATCTTTAGGTAGTTGGTCGAACAAAAAGCGGCGGCTACGTAACCCTGTAAGCTCATCTGAATGGCTCACCAGCTTAAGCTGTGAGTTAACCTTATTAAGCTTATCGTTTGCTTGGCGAAGCTCTAAGGTACGATCAGTGATCAACCCTTCTAACACTTCTTGTTTACGGCGCTCTTGCGCTCTAAATACCCAAAACACTAAATAAAACAATAAAACGAAACCACTTGTGATCAGTAATCTAAAGTAAATTGTTTCATCAAAACGCTCAGGTACTACAAAAGCGTAATCAACAGATTGGGCTATGTTCCAATCCTCGCCTTGGCGTTTTGTTTCTAACTGAAACAAAAATGCACCGGCTGGAAGGTTGGTATAAATAGCTTCGCGGCGAGTATTAGCGTATCGCCAGTCAGTATCTAAACCATTTAATTTATATCTAAACTCAATACTATTTGGCGCGTAATAATCTATAGCTGTGTATTTTAAAGTAACATCGCGCTCGTCTATTTTTAATCGCGGTTTATTACCTAATGCAGCTGTGGTTAAACTACGTAATGGTGTAGTTAATGTTTCTATTTTAGGTTTTAAACCACGTAAACCAAACAGCTCAACGCTTTTAGGTATTTCAACTACACCTTGTAAACTGGGATACCAAATGGAGTTATCCATATCAACAACCGCGTCATGCCCTAAGCCATTACAACATTGGCTGGCTTTACCATCGAGTTGGCGATCGAACGAGGAAATAACCTCTTCAACTTTTAAGCTTTGGATCTGCGTTTTAAATTGATCTACCGGCATCCGATAAACACCTTTCATGGTGCTTACCCATATTCTTTTTAATTTTTCATCGTACTTTAAGCTAAAAATAGAACCATAGGGTAAGCCATTTGCCGCATCTAATTGCTGCCATTGTCCTTGTCCACTACGATAAAACAAACCATCGTTTAACGAGCCAACTAATATTCCAACTCCATCTATATGCAAAATACTGGTTACATAAGCACTTTCTAAGGTAGTTTGGTCGCCTATTTTTTCTATTCCTCGGTCAGTAAAGTAATACGCGCCTTTACTAGTACCGATAATGCCAAAGTTTGGTGCATCTAATACAAAAGTAATAAACTTACTGCCTAAAAATGCATTATAAGCAAAGGGCCTTAAACCACTATAATTGAGTCGATACAAACCTCGGCCAGTACCAATCCAAAATCCGCCTCGGGTAGCTGAGCTAATAGCAAATACCGGGTTGTCGTTTAATGCGCGCCCAGGAAAGCTGTAAAGTGTGTCGTCTTCATAAAAGAATAACCCCCGCCCAGTAGCAATATAAAGCCGATCGCCATCAAACTGTAAATCATGCACCGAGGCATGCCCATACTTGCTACTGTTTATTATATTAATAAAGTTTTTATTGGTATCAAAGTAACCAACACCGCTTCTGTTAGCTATCCACAGTTTGTCATCGGGTGATTTACTAATCGCCATTACCGTTTCAGTCATTTTAGAAATTGCCGAGTGACGCTCAATGCGACCTTCGTGTGCCAGCCATAAACCTTCACTAAAACTGGCTAGCCAAACATTATTTTGATCATCGCGAAACATGTCAGCAAACCAAATACTTTGATCTAACTGACTTGGCTCAACCCATTGCCAATCACCTGACTTGCCACGAAATAATAAACGCCCATAAGTAGATACCCATAAGCCACCATTGGTGTCGCTCATAAATTTATAAACTGCAGAGTTATTCACATTAGGCAGTGGGAAAGAACGTAGTTCGTCATCTAAATCTAAAAAATAAGCACCCAACTCAGAGGCTAAATATAAATTACCATTTAAAAAAGAGAGATCGTGCACTATGGTTTGCGCTAAGCTGTCGGGTAATGACACTTTGGCAGTAAGCTCTAAGCGTAATTTAGAAAAGTCGGCAGCGCTTTTTGTCAGGCGCAGTAAATGTCTGTCGTTTACTAACCAAATACCTTCAGGTGCGAGCGCCATTTTGCTCACAGAGCCAACTATTTGAGTAATAACAGTGGGATTAACTATGGGTGATGGCTCATTAGTTTGATCGCGTAAATCAACCAAACTACGATCAACATAATACAGGCCATTAGCGGCTATCCAAATACCGCCTTTAGAGTCCTCTAAAATATCTCTAACCGGGCCTTTAATATTAAACTCTTGTGCACTAAGTGTTGCAGGGTCAATAACCACTAACCCATTTTTGGTGCCGATCCACAAAAAGCCTTGGCCATCTATTAGTAATTTATTAATACCATTACTTGGTAAAAAAAGACTATTTTGCGTGTTGTAGTTGGTAAAAGTATTGCCGTCAAAACGACTTAAACCAAATTGAGTTCCCAGCCACATATAACCTTGCTGGTCTTGCACAACACTTTTGAGTGATTGCGAGGGGAGTCCATCTTTAATATTCCATTGTTTAACTACGTAATCAGTAATTGAGGCCCAACTTGGCATAGCACAGGTTAGTAGTACAAAAACTAGTAAAAATCGCATCATATTGCTGCCACCTAGCTAAACAATCAAATAATAAACTAAAAGGGTAGTAAACCTACTTTTATCAGCGCTTGCAAACAAATAAGTGAAAATATACCTGCAAGTACGTCATCAATCATAATTCCAAATCCACCATGGGCACGCTTGTCGAGCACACGGATAGGACCTGGTTTGACTATATCAAAAAAACGAAACAGTAAAAAACCAACCAATAATGTTTGCCAGCTCAGTGCGGCACCAATCATAGTGATGTAATAGCCTGCCACTTCATCCCATACAATCGCGGGGTGATCGTGTACCCCTAAATCATCAGCGGTTTTGCCACAAGCCCAAATACCAAAAACACTGATCACTACAGCAAATACTACTTGTAACCACAACGGATAGTGCATGGTTATAAAAATAAAAGGTAAAGCGGCCAAAGTACCAAATGTGCCTGGGGCTATAGGTGCAAGCCCAGTACCAAAACCTAAACCAAAAAACTGATGTGGACGCTTTAGGTTAAATAAACGCTTGTTGTTCAACTTAAATCCTTAGAAAAGTGCTCAAAACCTTGGTGCTTAAAAGTAAATTTTTCGCCTTTATGTAACAGGTCAATTTGCCCTTCGCCACTTTTTATTTGGCCAATACAAATTGCCTCTACGCCATATTGACGCAGTTTTACATCAAGCATACTTTTATTGCTATCAGGCACGGTATAAAGCAGTTCATAGTCGTCGCCGTAATTTAGTATAAACGGTAATTGTTGTTCAAAATCAAGGCTAGCTTTCATTGCATCCGAGGTGGGTATGCTTTCAATATTAACCGTTGCGCTAACCTGCGACATATTTAGTATATGGCCTAAATCGGCTAGTAAACCATCTGAAACATCAATAGCAGAAGACGCAAGCCCACGTAATACCTGCCCTGCAGCCACTCTAGGTGTAGGGAAGTTAAGGCGCTTTTTAATATGTTTTAGATGCTCAGGTTCAATCGTTAAGCCTTGCTTGCGAGACTCTATTGCAAGCCCCGCATCTCCTAACGGCCCAGTTACAAAAATCCAGTCACCTACTTTTGCGCCATTTCGGCATAATGCAGTGCCTTCGGGTACTGTACCTTTTGCACAAATAGTAATACTCAAAGGTCCTTGAGTCGTGTCGCCACCAATTATTTGTACATTAAAATATTCGGCAATTTCATGCATGCCGTCAGTCAATTCTTCAATCCATTGCTGATCAATACTCGGAAGTGTTAAAGCGATAGAAACCCATGTAGGCTCTGCCCCCATTGCCGCTAAATCACTTAAATTTACAGCCAATGCTCTGTGCCCGAGTGCGCGAGGTTCAATGTCATCAAAAAAATGCACACCAGCAACGAGTGTATCGGTTGTTATAGCAAGCTGACAATTTTGCGGCACAGTAACTAATGCGCAGTCATCTCCAATCCCTAAATTAACATCGCGGCGAGTAATACCACGGCCTTTAAAATAACGATTAATTAATTCAAATTCCTTCATACACAAAAAAGCCGACCTATGCCGGCTCTCCTTTTTAACGGTAATTTATACCAGCCAGTTTTGATAAAATAATTATCAAAAACCTGACTAAATATTACTTACGTAAATGCTTAACTGCTTTATCAAGTACACCGTTTACAAATTTATGGCTATCTTCAGCGCCAAACATTTTAGCTAATTCAATGCTTTCGTTGATAGCCACTTTGTATGGAACATCTTCACGAAATTTTAGCTCATAGCTGCTTAAACGTAATATTGCGCGTTCAACCATATCTAACTCATCGAATGGACGGGTTAAATGCGGTGATACAGCCTCGTCTAGTTGCTTATAATTTACCGCAACGCCACTGGCTAAATCTTTAAAATATTCAACATCAATTTTAGTCACGTCGTTTTCGATCAACATTTGTTGTTCGATATCGGCAATTGCATTGCCACTTAATTGCCAAGAATAAATGGCCTGAAGTGCTAATATACGTGCTTTACGTCTTGCTGCTGGTTTCACAAAAATTCCTTAAACTTAAATTTTATCTAACACATTAACCATTTCAAGCGCGCCTAAAGCAGCTTCGCCGCCTTTATTGCCCATTTTGGTGCCAGCACGCTCAATTGCTTGCTCAATGCTTTCTGTGGTTAATACGCCAAATGCAACCGGTATATCATACTCAAGTGATACTTGCGCAAGACCTTTGTTTGATTCGCCAGCAACTAGGTCAAAGTGTGGAGTACCACCTCTGATCACTACGCCTAATGCGATGATTGCATCATACTGTTTTTTTGCCGCAATACGTTTCGCTGCTAAAGGTAATTCAACCGCGCCAGGTACATAAACTACGGTAATATCGTCATCCGATACACCACCTGTGCGTTTTAATTCATCAATAGCGCCTGCTAATAAGCTACTACCAATAAAGTCATTAAAGCGAGAAATGACAATGGCAAATTTTTTGCCCGGAGCGTACTTACTACCTTCAATAATTTTCATTTGATAACCTTAAAAATAAGTTTGAGCGATTTCGATTGCGCAAAAATTGCAGCGCATCATACCATAAAAATAAAATAATAGCCTAGCGTCTAATTACTGCGGCTCTATGTAGTCAACAACTTCTAAATGAAACCCTGAAAGTGCATGATACTTTTTAGGGCGACTCATTAAGCGCATTTGTTTAATGCCTAAATCGGCTAAAATTTGTGAACCCACGCCTACAGTACGAGACGTACCTGTAAATTTATTCGGTGTTACATCTTCACCCGAATCTTCGGCTGCAAACGCCTTTACTGTTGCCTCAAGCTCTGCGGTACTTTCTTGTTTGCCTAAAATAACTAATACACCATTGTGCTTAGCTATATAAGCCATTGCGTCAGACACGCCCCAGCTACGCTCAGAGTTTCTATCTGAGAGTAAAATATCGTTAAAGGTGCTTTGTAAATGCACTCGCACTACGGTTGGCGCTTGTTGTTTTATTTCGCCTTTTACTAATGCGTAATGTAGCTGTCCGTCGATGGTGTCTTTGTAGGTTACTAAATCAAACTCACCGTGCTCGGTAGGTAACTTACACTTTGCCACTTGCTCTATCGTGGTTTCGTTTAAGTTACGGTATTCAATTAAATCAGCTATGGTGCCAATTTTAATATCGTGCTGTTTAGAAAACACTTCTAAGTCAGGACGGCGCGCCATAGTGCCATCTGCATTGAGTATTTCAACAATAACCGATGAAGGCTCAAGCCCTGCTAAACGGGCTAAGTCGCAGCCTGCTTCAGTGTGCCCTGCACGCGTTAAAACACCGCCAGGTTGTGCCATTATAGGAAAAATATGCCCAGGCTGTACTATATCGCTAGGCAGTGCGCCTTTAGCTATAGCGGCCTGTACTGTACGTGCTCTATCTGCTGCCGAAATACCTGTAGTAACGCCTTTTGAAGCTTCTATCGACATTGTAAAATTAGTTGAAAACGCAGCACCGTTATTTTTTACCATAAGCGGTAAATCAAGTTGCTCGCATCGCTGTTGCGTCATAGTTAAACAAATTAAACCACGGCCATGCGTGGCCATAAAGTTAATAGCTTCTGCGCTAATATGCTCGGCGGCAATAATTAAATCGCCTTCATTTTCCCGGTCTTCATCGTCCATTAAAATAACCATTTTACCGGCTTTAATGTCTGCGATAATTTCTTCTGCGCTGTGTAAGTTCATAATTCACTCTTATTAGTTGTTAGTTGCGTTACTTAATAAAGCCCGCTTTTGCGAGTAAGCTCATTGAAATATCAGCGCCCGTAGGCTGCTCTGCGCCTTTTATAAGCCGCTCTAAATAACGCGCAATTTGGTCGACTTCCAAATTAACTTGGGTGCCCACTTTAAAATTAGCTATCGTAGTTTGCTCGCTAGTATGGGGCACAATCGTTAATTTAAATTTATTACCTTCTACTGCGTTCACTGTTAGGCTAATACCATCAATACATACAGAACCTTTATACGGTATGTATTTCATTAGGTTTTCATCTGTGGTTAGCCAATATTCTGTAGCACGTGCATTTGGCGTAATGGCGGTAATTGTAGCAATGCCATCAACATGGCCAGACACTAAATGCCCACCTAAACGCGAAACCGGTTGCATGGCTTTTTCAAGATTAACTGTTTGCCCTAATGTGTAATGAGCAAAACCAGTTAAATCTATCGTTTCATTCGATAAGTCGGCACTAAAACCATCGGCATGTTTATCAACAACAGTTAAACACACACCATTAGTGGCAATACTATCTCCTAACTTAACATCACTCATATCAAGGTCAGGGCTTTGTACACGAATAGCTAAATCGCCTTGTTTTTTTTGTAATAAAGCAATTTTGCCTGTGGCTTCTATTATCCCAGTAAACATAGCATTACTCTTTTGTATCAAGTGGTTTTAATGAGCTTTTTACTGCGCTAATACGTAAATCATCACCTATACGCGTACACTCATTAAAAGTTAAATCAATCGTATTTTGCATACTGATCAACTCAGGAAAATTAACTAAACTCTTGCCATCACACCCAATTAATTTAGGCGCTAGATAAAAAATAAATTCATCTATTAAATCCAGCTCAACCATTTTACCCGCAAGGGTTGCTCCAGCCTCTAGCCACACAGTATTAAATTGCAGCTTTGCAAGCTTTTTTAAAACCGCGGTTAAATCAACTTTCGAATTACTAGCAGTTACTACTATATGCTTTACAAAATGCGGCCAATGTTGCGATTTATCAACCTTGGTAGTAAAAATTATTATTTCACTTTCAATAGCAAATAAAGCAAGATTTGGGGTTAAACGATTTTGCGAGTCAATAATAACACGCACAGGTTGGCGAAGCGGTAACTGTGTAGGTAATGCCTGCGGTAATTCATTTTTACGCACATTTAATTTAGCGTCATCTACTAATACTGTGTCGGCACCGGTTAAAATAGCGCAACTTTGTGCACGATATAACTGTACGTCTTGGCGTGCTGCTGCGCCTGTTATCCACTTACTTTGGCCATTATTAAGCGCCGTTTTACCATCAATACTGGCGGCCATTTTACACGTTACATAGGGCAGGCCATGCTCCATGCGTTTAAAAAAGCCTAAATTAAGCGCCCTAGCCTGTGCTTCAAGTAACCCATACGCAACCTCAATACCAGCGTCGCTGAGTATTTTCAGCCCCTTACCAGCCACTTGTGGATTGCTATCGACCATAGCGGCAATTACTTTTACCACACCGGCGGCTTTTAAACCTTCTGCGCACGGTGGTGTACGACCATAATGGCTACATGGCTCAAGCGTAACATAAGCAGTTGCGCCTTTTGCTTTACTGCCAGCCATAGCAAGTGCATTTACTTCTGCATGCCCTTGTCCGGCAAGCTGATGAAATCCCTCGCCTACTATTTCATTGTTTTTAACTAATACACAACCTACGTTTGGATTAGGCGTGGTAGTAAACCGGCCTTTTTTAGCCAGTTCTATAGCACGTGCCATATACATTTCGTCATCTTGGTTAAAAACACAGTCGCTTTGCATACTTACTCCCCTAAACGGGCAATTTCTTCGCCAAATTCGCGAATATCTTCAAACGAGCGATACACCGAGGCAAAGCGCACATAAGCTACTTTATCGAGCTTTTTAAGCGCTTCCATAATGCACTCTCCCACTAAATGGCTCGAAACCTCTCGCTCGCCGGTTGCGCGTAATTGCGACTTTATTATATTAACTACTTCTTCTACTTGTTCGGTACTTACGGGGCGTTTTTCCAGTGCGCGGTTTAAACCATTTAACAATTTATCTTCGTTAAAGGGTTCGCGGCTGCCATCTTGTTTTATTACCCGTGGCATAACCAGTTCTGCGCCCTCAAACGTAGTAAAACGCTCATGGCAGTCATTGCATTCACGACGACGACGCACTTGGTGACCACCGCCAACCAGGCGAGAGTCAATAACTTTGGTATCTTTTGCGGTACAAAATGGGCAATGCATAGCTAGGTACTTCCGTTTTAAAAAACAAAAAAGGCCGCTTTAAAGCGGCCTTTATCTTAGCAAAAAACTAAGCGATTGTGATCTAAATTACTGTTTTACTTTTATTAAGCGTAAACAGGTAGTTTTGCACAAATTGCTTTTACTTTTTCTCTTACTTGCGCCTGTACTGATTCATCATTGATGTTATCTAGTACGTCACAGATCCAGCCAGCAAGCTCTTTAGATTCTGCTTCTTTAAAACCACGACGAGTGATTGCAGGTGAACCAATACGTAGGCCAGATGTTACAAACGGTGAACGTGGATCGTTAGGCACTGAGTTTTTGTTAACTGTAATATGAGCGTTACCCAAAGCAGCATCAGCATCTTTACCGGTAATATCTTTATTGATTAAATCAAGTAAGAATAAGTGGTTTTCAGTTTTGTCAGATACAATTTTGTAGCCACGTTCCTGCATAACAGCAACCATAGCTTGTGCATTTTTAACAACTTGTGTTTGGTATACTTTAAATTCTGGTTGTAGGGCTTCTTTAAATGCCACAGCTTTAGCAGCAATAACATGACATAAAGGACCGCCTTGGCCACCAGGGAAAACAGCACTGTTAAGCTTTTTGTAAATAGCTTCGTCGCCACATGCCGAAATAATTAAACCACCACGAGGGCCTGCTAAGGTTTTATGTGTAGTTGTAGTAACAACATGTGCGTGAGGAACTGGGCTTGGGTAAATACCCGCCGCAATTAAACCAGCAACGTGCGCCATATCTACAAAAAAGTAAGCGCCAATTTTATCAGCAATTTCACGTAATTTAGCCCAATCAACAATACCTGAGTATGCTGAGAAGCCACCAATAATCATTTTTGGTTTGTGCTCAAGCGCTAGCGCTTCAACCTGTGCGTAATCAATTTCGCCTGTAGTTTCATCTAGGCCATACTGAATTGCATTATAAAGCTTACCTGAAAAGTTTACGTGTGAACCATGCGTTAAATGGCCGCCATGAGCTAAGCTCATACCTAGTACGGTATCACCGGCGTTTAACAATGCTAAAAAAACGGCCGCATTTGCTTGCGAACCAGCATGTGGTTGTACGTTTGCGTAGTCAGAACCAAATAGTTCGTTAGCACGGTCAATCGCTAATTGCTCAACAACGTCTACATGCTCACAACCGCCATAGTAACGTTTGCCCGGATAACCTTCTGCGTATTTATTAGTTAACTGTGAACCCTGTGCTTCTAGTACGCGTGGGCTACAGTAGTTTTCAGAAGCGATTAATTCAATGTGATCTTCTTGGCGCGCAGTTTCTTTTGCAATTGCGTCAAATAACTCTGGGTCAAAATCTGAAATATTCATGCTACGTTCTAACATTGGGGTCTCCTGGGGCAAGGTGTATGGTATTTTTTAGAGGCTTTATTGTACGCTTAAAACGACTATTTGCCTACGCTCTTAAGTTGAGGATATTTAAACAGGGATTGAATTTATTTCACAGGCTTTTTAAGATGATATTTTTTAATCATTACATAAAAAATTAAAATATATATTAATTACTATATTTGCATAGCTAATGAAAGTATTAACACCCACACTAAAATATACCTATAAAAAAAGCGACCAAGGCCGCTTTAATTAAATTTTATTTTTAACTTAATTTTTTAAGTATTTCAGTACGTAAGGCATCATAGTCAGCATTTATATCATTAGCTAAACATGGCTTAGCTAATGCATCTGCAAGTGGCTTTGGCATGTCTAGCTTAATGTTTAAAATACCTTCAACACTGTCTTTAAATTTAGCTGGATGAGCCGTGGCTAAAAAGATTCCAGCAGCACCAGAAGCGCGATTTTCAACAAGTCCTTGGTATGCAATAGCGGTATGCGGCTCAGCAACATAACCTGTTTGTTGAATATTTTTCATCACTGTTTGCGTATCTTGCTCGTTTACGCTAGTTGAATAAAAATTATCGTAGCTAAACCAATTGTTGTCGAGCATAGATTGCACTCGTGGCCAGTTATTTGGCTTGCTTACATCCATTGCATTTGAAAGTGATTCAAGTGTCGCGTTTGGCGTCCAGTTTTTATCCAGCATAAAGCGCGGTACTGTATCGTTTTGATTAGTAGTTGCACTAAGTTTGCCAACAGGCAAACCAATAACAGCACCTATCATTGCCGCGCACACATTACCAAAGTTACCACTTGGAACCGAAATATGCGCAGTAGCCCGTTTTGCTTTTGGTAATTGTGCAATTGCCTCAAAGTAATAACAAACTTGTGCCACTAAGCGACTAATATTAATAGAGTTAGCAGAGTTAAGCCCCAGTGTAGATTTAACTTCTTCATCTAAAAAGGCATTCTTAACTAACTCTTGGCAATCATCAAAGCTGCCTTCAACCGCATAACAATGAATGTTGCCACCCAATGTAGTAAAGAGCTTTTGCTGCGCCAGTGAAATTTTGCCTTTAGGGTATAAAATTACCACGTCGATATTAGGCTTATTATAAAACGCATGTGCAACCGCCGCGCCAGTATCGCCCGACGTTGCAGTTAAAATAGTCACTTTATCGCCTTGATTAAACTGCGCTAAACACTCTGCCATAAAGCGCGCACCAAAATCTTTAAACGCTAAGGTAGGCCCATGAAACAATTCTAAGCAATAAGTGTTCTCTGCCACTTCCACCAGCTTAACCGGAAAGTTAAATGCATTTTTAACCATATGTGCAACGGTATCTGCTGGTAATTCATCGCCAATTAAATGCGAGAGTATTTTACTGCTACGGGTTACAAAATCCATATCAAGTAGTGCATCAACATCCGTTAGTGGTGTTAACGACTCGGGAAAAAATACCCCTTGATTACGCCCTAAACCCGTTTTTACTGCCTCAACAAACGACACTTGTTGCGAACTATCTTTTAAATTATGTAATTGCATAACTACTATCCTATAAAACTGTTAATTGACGTGTGCCGTCGTTATCTAATTTACAAATATGGCAAAAACCTTGCTCGTTTATGTAGTTACTTTCAAGCCACTGCGCGCACTGCTGTGCAGCTTTTAATGTTTTACACACAGTAAATAATGTTGGCCCTGCACCAGAAATACTAACAATTTCGGCGCCTAGCGCTGGCAAACTCGCTTTTGCTTCACTAAAACCTGTTATAAGTGGCGCACGGTATGGCTCGGCTATATGGTCTTGCATAATACTTAATGCATCATCAAAGCGATGCATTAACAATAAACTACTAAAGGCAGATAAACGCTGCGCAAATTCTACACCTGCGTGCATGCTCAACTCTTTTGGTAAAACTGAGCGTGCTTTTGCTGTATTAAGTGAAAAACCAGGAAACGCAGCAACGTAATACCAGTTTTCATCAACTGGTAAAGCAATTGATTTATTAGGAATTAAATCGCCAGTTAGCTGCAGGCCACCTAAATAACATGGCGTGATGTTATCGTAATGACGACCACCACTAACAACTGCCTCAAAGTCGGCCATTAACTCAATAAGTTCAACTTGGCTAAGCTTGGTTCCGGCAAATTTATCTAGGGCAGCAAAGGTTGCTACCACCGAACACGCACTTGATCCTAACCCTGAACCTATGGGCAAGTTCTTTTTCAGCTCCAACTTTACACTTGGCATATTAGGCGCTACATGCGCTCTAAAATGCACTAAACATTGATACGCTAAGTTTTCACTGGCATCACTTGGTAGCTTATGCGCGTATTCGCCAGAGCAAATAAACTCATCGCTCGATGCGGCACTAACAACGGCTACATCGCCTAATAAACTGCCGTCAATAGGTGCAAGAGCTGCGCCTAATGCGTCAAAACCAACGGCAAAATTACCAATAGATGCGGGAGCATATACTTCAATCATTGTTTGCTCCTAGCGCGATAACGTTTTTAAAATATCAGCAAATACACCAGCGGCTGTTACTGCCGAGCCTGCGCCATAGCCTCGTATAACAAATGGGCGTGGCTGATAATACTGACTTAAAATTGCTAATGCGTTTTCGCCATCACGAATATCGTAAAGTGCATGCTTTGCATCAACGGCTTCTATACCTACCTTACAGTGACCTTGCTTAATTGTGCCTACGTAACGCAGTACTTTACCCTCTGCGGCAGCACTTGCTATTCGGTCGTTAAAACCTGCGTTTAGGCTAGGGAGCTTTTCCATAAACGTATTTACATCATCGCCTTGTGCAAAACCGTGCGGTAATACCGACTCTACTTCAATGTCGCTTAGCTCTAGTGGCATGCCAGATTCGCGGGCAATAATTAATAGTTTTCGTGCTACGTCTGTCCCCGATAAGTCATCACGCGGATCAGGTTCAGTAAAGCCACTTTCTTTGGCTTTAATTGTTGCCTCAGACAGTGACAAGCCATCTTGCAGTGCACCAAACATGTACGATAGCGAGCCTGATAAAATACCGCTAAATTCTAGTAACTCGTCCCCTGCACCAAATAACGATTTTAAGTTATCAAGTACCGGCAAACCGGCTCCTACATTGGTTTCGTATAAAAACTTACGGCCATTTTTTTGCGTTGCTGCAATTAAGTCTTGATAGTAAGCATACGAGCTTGTATTGGCCTTTTTATTTGCGGCTACGACATGGAAACCGGCATTTAAAAAGTCTACGTATTGCGCCGATAACGCATCTGACGAAGTACAATCAACTAATACTGGGTTTATTAAATGATTTTGCTGTACAAATTGTTCAACTAGTTTTAAATCAAAAGCCTGCTCTGATGCGCCAAGCTTTTGCTGCCAGTCATCAAAGGCAATACCTTCACTGTCTAAGTGTAGCTGGCGAGAGTTGGCAACCCCATAAAGCTTAAGTTTAATATTGCGTTTTTCAAGCCAAGCTTGTTGACGCTCTAATTGCTCAATAAGCTCTTGACCTACTAAACCACACCCTAATAAAAACACGTCAATTGATGGAATATGGGTAAAGAAATTCTCATGACAAACCTTTACAGCGCCATTACAACGTTCACCATCGATCACGGCCGAAATAGAACTTTCGGTAGAGTCTTGGGCTATAGCTACAATATTTACTTGTGCTTGAGCAAGTGATGCAAAAAACTTAGCCGCTAAACCTTTGTGCGCACGCATATTATCGCCCACCAAAGTAACAATAGCTAAGTTACGCTTTACTTGTATTGGTTCAATTAAACCTGCTTGAGACTCTAATTTAAATGCGGTTTGCAGCGCTTCAAGTGCCAGCGCTAAATCGACCTCATGAACACAAAAACTAATACTGAACTCACACGATGACTGGGTAATTAAAACAATCGACACATTATCAAGGGCAAGGGCATTAAATACTTTAGATGCCATCCCTACTTTACCTTTCATGCCCGGGCCCGACACGGTAAGCATTGCTAAATCTTGTAAACTTGATAGTGCTTTTACTGGCTCAGATGAAACGCTCTCGTTACTAATAAGTGAGCCTTGTGCATTGGGGTTACGCGTGTTTTTAATTTCGCACGGTACACCCGCTTTAGCGCAGGGTAAAATTGTTTTAGGGTGTAATACTTTTGCACCAAAGTAAGAAAGCTCCATCGCTTCTTTATAAGATAAAAAATCAACTTTAGTGGCGGTTTTTATATAACGCGGATCAGCACTGTAAACACCATCTACATCAGTCCAAATTTGGCAAACATCGGCTTCTAAACAAGCTGCCGCAATTGCCGCAGAATAATCTGAGCCATTTCGGCCCAAAGTGGTTAGTTCGCCTTGCTCATTACTGGCAGTAAAACCGGGCATAATATAAATAGTTGCTGGTTGTTCTTTTAATACGGCTTGAAAGCGCACTTTACTGGCAACTAAGTCTGCCTCTGCATCTATGTAACCACCGGTTGATACTATGCAATTGGTCGCTTCAAGGTACTGCGCGTTTAAATCACCGAGTAAGCATTGCATTAACGACACACTAACGCGCTCACCAAAGCTAATAATAAAAGCACGTACTTGCTCAGGGCAGCATTTAATAAGTGATACACCATCAAGTTTATTTTTAAGCTCGGTAAAATTTGGCCAGTTTTCAATTTCACCATAGCCTTGCTCTACTGCTTTTTTTAACTCGTCACATCGATTTACCAGTGCTTGCCACAAGTGACTAAAGTCTTCACCCTGCTCAGCCGCTGAGGCTAATGCAACTAATGAATCTGTCATGCCACCGGGGGCTGAAAGCACTAATAACATTTCATCTTTTAATTGTGCTTTTGCCAGCACGGCAACCATCTCTAAGCAAGCAAAGTCGGCAAGCGATGATCCGCCAAATTTTAAAACGCGCATTTTTTATGTTTCCTCATTCCATAAAACGAAAAAAGGCCTGGGTTCTAAGTGAACACAGGCCTTTAAATTTGTTGCACCGACCTATGCCACTATCCAGTTAGGATGATGGTTGTAATAATAATGGTCGCTGCAAGACTAAATGTTTTCATAGCTTAAGACTGCCTTAACACAGGCTATACTGTCAACCCTCATTAAGAAGATAAAACAGTCTTTTTTTTCATCTTAACTTCTAGTAAATGCCAAATTTATGCAAAATATTATTAAGTATTATTTTGCCAACTGGCTTTTCGATAAACCCTATAACACCTAATTGTGCTACGCGCTGCTGCATTTGCTGTTGAATATCTGCCGAAATGACTAATACAAAACACTCCATTTTTTCTGCTTTAATATGCTCCAACACCTGCACACCATCGAGTATCGGCATAGTTAAATCGAGGCAAACTAAATCAAAATGTTGTTCTTTCAATAACGCTAACGCATCTACTCCATTTATCGCTTGGCGTATATCGGCGGTTATACAGTCATTTAAGCAACGTATCACTTGTTTGCGGGCTACTGCTGAATCGTCACAAACTAAAATAGAAAAGTTCATCATGAAAACCAGTTACTAAGGCGATGCATTAAAGCCAGCATAAAAACAACCTCTCGTTCAGCCAAACTTAAAGCCGAAAAACTTCAAAAATATCGAGCTTCACTATAACTGAATTAATGTAAAATACACTAGGGCGTGTTAATTTTTCAAAATTGAAATTTATTCAACCAAGAGTTATTTATATTTGGCCTAGCCTGCGATTATCAAACCCAACATTAAACTATAGTGTAATGCAAAAAGCTAAACGCTAAATACATATGCGCTTAGTTTTAAACGGCCTGTATAAAAGTGTAGCAACTTATTGCGCAACAAGTGCGCAGCGACAGCAAGCAAGATTACACATACTCAATTATGACTGCGCTCCTTAAAACAACTTGCTATTTTTTAAATATGCCACAATAAAATCAGCCATTTCGAGATACTGATTTTATTGCTATGATTGTGCAAATTTTTCAAATGGATCTGTATTCCTATGTGGTTTAGTAACCTTATATGTTATCGCTTTAAACAAGATGTTTCGTATACACAAGAAGATTTTGACAAAGCATTAGAGCAAGACTTATTTCGTCCATGTACGGGCCAAGAGCTGGCTACATTTGGCTGGACAAAAGCGTTTGGGAAACACGGCGAAACTTTATCGCATTTTTCACAAAAAAGTATTTTAGTTTGCGCTAAGCGCGAAGAAAAAGTATTACCTGCATCGGTTATAAATGAGCTAGTTGCAGAAAAAGTCGATTTAATTGAAGCTGAAGAAAATCGCCCAGTTAAAAAGAAAGAAAAAGACGAATTAAAAGAAAACATTTTACATACACTGCTACCACAAGCATTTAAAAAGTCGAGCTTACAGTTTGCATTTATTGACCAAGAAAACGGCTGGGTTGTAGTTAATAGCGGCAGTTTTAACAAAGCCGAAGAGTTACTCGCACTTTTACGTAAATCATTAGGCACACTGCCTGTAGTACCTGCATTTGCCAATTACGACCTAGATGTATTTTTAACCGACTGGTTAACTAACTTCAGCACGCCTGAAGGCTTTGCAATTGGCTCAGATGCAGAGCTAGAAGAAGCAGACGATAGTGGCGCGCAAGTTAAGCTTAAAGGCCACGACCTATCGTGCGACGAAGTTAAATCGCACCTTGAAACCGGTAAACGTGTTACTAAGCTTGCACTTGATTGGCAAGAACGCGTTAAGTTTATGCTGCAAAACGACGGCTCTATTAAGCGTTTAAGCTACAGCGATACCTTAAAAGAAGAAAATGCTGATATTCCAAAAGAAGACATGGCAGTAAAACTCGATGCTGACTTTATTTTAGCTTCAGAAGAAATTAAACAGCTACTTGAAGAGCTAACTCAAGGCTTAGGCGATATAGACGACTTAGCTTAAGCGCTAACCCTTGCTAAGTTAAGCCAAAAAAAGCACGATTTAATCGTGCTTTTTTACACTCACTACTTAATTACTATTAGCAAAACATCTCTTTTATATCGTCAACCATAGCGTGATACTCATCGCTGGTGAAAAGCTGCATAGAAGGAATAATTCCTTTGTTAATATAAACCTGTAGCGCGGCCGACTTATCTGACACTTGTAGCGTGCCCTCTAAAATTGCACCAATCCTAATAAAATCAATATAGCTTACCTGCTCAGGGCGATGACTAACATCAGCCCAGTTTTGCGCCACATCAACAAATTCATCAGGAAACTCCCACGCTTTCATTATGGAGCCACCAATTTTACCACTGAGCTTTTGAATTGCATGGGCTAAAAAGCTAGGATTAGCAAATACCTCAGGATGGCGTTCGGCTTCGGTTAAAATGGGTAATACACCAATATTATAAATTAATGATGCCAAGGTAATCGAATCTCTATTTAAAGAGTTTTGCTTATTATTCTTTAAGTAAAATTCCATTAATGCAATTGAGTGACTCGCTACTATTAACGTTTTTTGCCACGCTTTGCTCATGTAACCTTTAATTAGCTCGTTGTTAGATACAAACAATTGCTCCATTGCCATAGCCGTAGCAATATTTTTAATTTGTCGTAAGCCTATGCGAGTAACTGCTTGATGTAAGTTAGATACCTTAACTGAGCGCCCCATAATTGCACTGTTAGCTACTTTAATCATCCGGGCTGTTAGTGCTGGATCATGTGCAATCACATCGGCCATTTGCATCAAATTCACGTCATTATTATCAGCAGCTTGGCGCACTTTAATTGCCACTTCAGGTAAAGTAGGCAGCACCAAAGTGTCGTTATTTATTCTATCGATCAAAATTGTTAACAATGCGTTTTCAGTAGACATAACATCCCTATGATTAGTTATTTATAAGCTAAAACAAGCCCTATATTGTTGTTATTATATGCTTGAGTATTACTTAACTTATAGTTAAAGCTAACAAAATTACATAAATTTATTTTTTACTTACTATTTAACATCAATTAATTACACCTCTAACGCCTAAAACTTGCTATTTACCACGGTGTTTTGCTTTAATGCAGTCACTATAAGGCAGTATTTTTAAGATAGTAAGCGCCTTAGCGAACTGCGTACAAATAATAAATCTTACTTTTAAATAGGCAAAATAATGAATTTAAATAAAATTAGCCAAGCAATTATGCTCTCCGGCATCGTTTTTCTTAGTGCTTGTTCAGAGCAAGCTCCTTCTTCTAGTAATAAAACGGCTGTTAAAACAGAGCAAGTAAAGCCAGTAGGTCCAACACTTATAAATACCGATAAACAACGTTTAGACATTTACACTGACTTTAGCTTACAAACTGATTTATCACATTTAAGTGATAACCAAAAAGCTATGGTGGCAAAGCTTATAGATGCTTCAATAATTATGGATGATTTATTTTGGCAGCAAGCGTTTGGTGAAAATAAAGAGTCATTTTTAGCTAAACTAGCTGATGACAAAGTGCGTAAATTTGCCGACATAAACTACGGTCCATGGGATCGTTTAAACGGCGATAAAGTGTTTTTATCAAGCTATAAAGAAAAAGCAACTGGTGCACAGTTTTACCCTGCAGATATAACTAAAGAAGAGTTAAATAAAGCTGATCTTGCAGATAAAAATGGGCTTTACTCTATTATTAAACGTGATGAGCAAGGTAACCTTTACAGCGTGCCATACTCTAAAGAGTACGCAACCGAGCTTTTAGAGGCTGCTAACTTGCTACGTGAAGCAAGTAAACTAGCAGACGATAAAGAGTTTGCTAACTACTTAAACCTTCGTGCAGACGCGCTACTAAACGATGACTTTCAAGCGTCTGATTTTGCGTGGATGGATATGAAAAATAACCCAGTAGATGTGGTTATTGGTCCAATTGAAACTTATGAAGACCAATTGTTTGGTTACCGTGCTGCTTATGAGTCTTATGTATTAATTAAAGATTTAGCATGGAGCGAACGCCTGGCTAAATTTGCTGCCTTTTTACCTGAGCTACAAAAAGGCTTACCGGTTGATGATAAATACAAACAGGAAGTTCCGGGATCAGACGCCGACCTAAATGCCTACGACGTTGTTTACTATGCAGGGCACTCAAATGCGGGCAGTAAAACCATTGCAATAAACTTACCAAACGACGAGCAAGTACAGCTTGAAAAAGGCACGCGCCGTTTACAACTTAAAAATGCCATGCGCGCTAAGTTTGACAAAATTTTAGTACCAATTGCAGAACAGCTTATTGTACCTGAACAACGTAAGCATATTACCTTTGATGCTTTTTTTGCTAATACTATGTTCCATGAAGTAGCTCATGGCTTAGGCATTAAAAATACCCTTACTGGTAAGGGAACTGTGCGCCAATCATTACAAGAACACGCCAGTGCGCTAGAGGAAGGTAAAGCCGATATTTTAGGTTTATACATGATTGAGCAACTACTTAAAAAAGGCGAAATTACTGAAGGTACACTAGAGGATTACTACACCACCTTTATGGCTGGTATATTCCGCTCAGTACGTTTTGGTGCATCTAGCGCTCATGGTAAAGCGAATATGATCCGCTTTAACTTTTTTGCTCAAGAAGGTGCTTTTTCTAAAAATGAAGCCGGTTTATACCGTGTAAATATGGAAAAAATGAGCCATGCTATGGCTAAATTATCGCGCTTAATTTTAACCATTCAAGGTGATGGCGACTATCAAAAAGTAGATCAGCTTATTGCTACGCACGGTAATATTAAAGCAGAGCTAGCAGGGGATTTAGAAAAGCTAAGCCAAGCTAATATTCCGGTTGATGTTACTTTTAAACAAGGCAAAGCAGTGTTGGGCCTTAAATAGTTTATAGCCTGTTTACTACCTAAAATAGCCTAGTAAATAAAAACTAAAAAAGCGTTACAGCTCAAAACTGTAACGCTTTTTTATTAAGTTAAAAGTGCTCGGTGTCGTTATTTAAGCTAAACGCTAATTATTGAGTAATAATTACTTAGCAGTAATAACGCTGCGCACTACAGGCTCTAAACTACTCATTCCCCAATGCTTTCCCTTTGCTAGGGCCGATTCAATATCAAGCCCCTCTGCATGAGCAGAAATAGCCATTAAAGCCCCTACTCTATTGCTACTAGCACAATGTAACAGCACAGGTTCGCCGTTTAGTTCTGCCATTATTTTAGCCAGCTTTTGTGCGTTTTCAACGCTAACATCTTGCGCGCCAGCAATTGGCAATGCGTGATACTGCATCCCTAACGAAGCCACCAACTGGGCTTCATCCCAGTCTTGCTCGTTTTCGCCACGTAAATTAATTACGTGCTTTACTCCAGCATTAGCGAGTTGTTTAAGCTGCTCGCTCGTTGGTTGTGCCGCAGACAACGTTTGATTTTCGTGAATAACTAAATTACGCACATCGCTAGTTTTAACTGCTGTAATATTAATAGACTGCTCTGTTGCAAACGCTGCGCCTGTAGTTAATAGCGCAGTGATAAATAATGCATTGGCAAACAACTTAATATGTCTCATTTTGGCTCTCTCTATAAGGTTTTAGAATTAAAAGTGGGCTTTTATTTTTGCTATTTTCTCGTCTTCATATGGCACTGCCGGGTGTTTACCCCATACTGGCGCAGGCCAAGCGGCATCGCTAGTAAAACGCGCAATATGATGAATATGTAATTGCGGCACCATATTACCAAGCGCCGCCACGTTTAATTTATCGGGATTAAATACCCGCATTAATAAATGACTCAATTTTGCCGACTCGCGCAAATAAGTAACTTGCTCATCCTCGCTTAAGTCAATTATCTCTTTTAAACCGGCTTTTTTTGGCACCAAAATAAACCAGGGGTACTGGCTATCGTTCAATAGTAATATTTTACACAGCGGCCAATCGGCAAGCTCTATACAATCGCGCTTAAGCTCTGGGGCTAGTTCAAATGTGGGGTGGGTCATCATAGTGTCCTACTTTGTCTTTAATAATTACCACTTTATAGCATTTAGTTGCAGTTGCACACGCTTGGCTTTACCATTCTAAGCAATATTTATTAAAGCGAAGGCAACCCTGTGCTAAAAAAAATAAAACACCTTTCACTGGCCATCCCTCTGCTAGCAAGTGCTGTTAGCGTACAAGCAAAACCACTCTCGCTAGAGCGTATTTTTGACGACCCGAGTTTATCGGGTAAATCTCCAGTGCAATTAAAGTTTTCGCCCGATGGCAATCGCGTTACTTATTTACAAGGCAAAAGTGACGACTATAACCGCTACGACTTATGGGAATATAACTTAAAAGATAACACCAACCGTATGCTGGTCGATTCGGCTAAGTTATTCTCGGGCCCAGAGAACCTCTCTGACGAAGAGAAAGCACGCCGCGAGCGCCAGCGTATTTTTGGCCAAGGTATTCTTGAATATAAGTGGTCTAAAGATGGTAAAGCGTTATTGTTCCCACTTAACGGCGATTTGTATTACTACGAACTAGCAGCAAATAAAAGTAAAAAACTCACCAATACCGAGGCATTTGAAACCGATGCTCGCTTTTCGCCAAAAGGTAATTTTGTATCTTTTATTCGCGAGCAAAACCTGTACGCTTTAGCGCTCGATTCTGGTAAAGAAATTCAACTAAGTAACGATGGCGGCGGCATCATTAAAAATGGCATGGCCGAATTTGTTGCACAAGAAGAAATGAGCCGTATGACCGGCTATTGGTGGGCCGACGACGAGTCTAAAATTGCCTTTACTCGCGTTGACGAAAGCCCAGTAAAAGAAGCGCTACGCAACGAAATTTACGCCGACGAAGTAAAACTATTCAATCAACGTTACCCATTTACTGGCACTAACAACGTTAAAATACAGCTTGGCGTAGTTACCTTAAACAATCAGCAAGTGGATTGGGTTGATTTAGGCAAAGATGAAGATATTTACCTTGCCCGAGCAAAATGGTTAAAAGATAGTAATACGCTCTCGTATCAATGGCAAAACCGCTCACAGCAAACGTTAGAGCTGCGCTTTTATAACAGCAAAACTAAAAGCCAAAAAGTAGCGCTCACCGAAAGTAGCGATACCTGGATAAACTTACACTTTGACCTTGAGTTTTTAAAAGACAAAAAGCATTTTGTGTGGGCGTCTGAGCGTGATGGTTTTAAACATTTATACCTTTATCGCACCAATGGCCAATTAGTACGTCAAATTACTAACGGCGAATGGGCGGTCGATAGCTTAAAAGGCATAGATGAGAAAAAAGGCCTCGTTTACTTTTCAGGCAGAAAAGACACCCCACTCGAAAGCCACTTATACAGTGCCTCGTTATTTAAAAAAGGCGATATTAAACGCATTACCGAGCAAGGCCAATATCACGACGTCGTACTTGCCAAAGACAACAAAACCTTTATTGATAATAGCTCGGCGGTTAATCAGCCAAACGCTGCAGCTCTGCGTAAAATAAATGGCGAGTTTATTACTTGGCTTGAAGAAAACAAGCTAGATAACACGCACCCGCTTACGCCTTACTTAAGTGATTTAGCGACGCCTGAATACGGCACACTTAAAGCCGAAGACGGCCAAGTAATGCATTATAGGTTATTTAAACCAAGCAATATAAGTGACGGTAAAAAACATCCTGTTATTGTGAACGTATACGGTGGCCCACATGCACAGCGAGTAACTAATAGCTGGCGTAGTAAAAACCTATATTTTCAATATATGGCGCAACAAGGCTATGTGATTTTTCAACTTGATAACCGCGGCTCATACAACCGTGGCAAAAAGTTTGAAGATGCTATTTATAAAAATTTAGGTGAAGTAGAAGTTGCTGATCAAATTAAAGGCGTGGAATTTTTACGTACGCTTGATTATGTAGACCCACAACGTATTGGTATTTACGGCCACAGTTATGGCGGTTACATGGCACTAATGACCATGTTTAAAGCTGGCGATTACTTTAACGCCGGTGTTTCTGGCGCGCCAGTAACCGACTGGGCACTTTACGACACTCATTATACTGAGCGTTATTTAGGCCACCCGGCCACTAATGCTAAAGGCTATGAAAACAGTGCGGTATTTCCGTATATTGACGGCTTAAAAGGTCCATTAATGATTTACCACGGCATGGCCGACGACAATGTGTTGTTTACTCACGCCACTAAACTATTTAAACAATTACAAGATACCAATAAACCGTTTGAAATGATGACCTACCCAGGTTCTAAACACAGCCTACGCGGTAAAACAGTGCAAACGCACCTACACCAAACCATTACTAACTTCTTTAATCGTCATTTTGATGTTAAATAATAACTAAAGATTACAAATATAGACTAAAGGCTGATTGTTTAATCAGCCTTTTTTTGTTCAATTGTAACTTAATAATAACCTATGTAAACAAACCACTTAAATACAAAAATTCTAAATGTAGCAACAACTAATTTCAGGCTGAACAGTGTTTAAGCTCTAAAGCTGCTTAATTATAAGAATGAATAGAGACAAAGCTTAGCTAATATTTTTTATCTACGCTTATAGACAGTAATACAGTATATACCTACTAAAGGAATAAATTTATGCTCAACCTTCGTCGTTTTACTATTTCACAACGCTTTGCTTTACTAGTAGGTATAGTTATTTTTGGGTTAATTATATTAAGTGTTTCAATCTTAACGAACCAGTATCAAGCATTAAAAAATGAGCAATATCTAAAAACTCAGAATGTTGTAGAAACCGCCTATAGCGTTATTGAACACTATTATAATCTTGAGCAAAGTAATGCCCTCACCCAACAACAAGCGCAGTCGCAAGCTTTAGCTACAATTAGTGCCCTTAGGTACGATAATACCAACTATTTTTGGATAAATGACTACCACCCAAAGATGATAATGCATCCATTTAAGCCAGACTTAAATGGTACAGATTTAACTAATAACAAAGACCCCGATGGCACAGCATTATTTGTAGAAATGGTAAAAGTGACTCAACAAGCAGGTTCAGGGTTTGTACCTTATAAATGGCCAAAGCCTGGTAAAGATAAACCAGTTGATAAAATAGCGTTTGTGAAAGGCTTTAACCAGTGGCAATGGATTATAGGCTCTGGCGTATACCTAGACACTATTGACAGCGCATTTGCTGAGCAACGTAATTTAATAATTATAAATGCAGTGGTAATGATTATTGCACTGATTTTATTAAGCTACTTTATTGGTAAAAGTATAATTACTCCAACACGCTTAGCTGCCGACATGATGAAAGATATCTCCCAAGGTGAAGGCGATTTAACCCGCAGTTTAAATGAAAACGGTAATGATGAAATTTCTGAACTAGCGCATTCGTTTAACTTATTTATATTGAAAATGCGTGAATCGTTAACGCATGTATCGCAAAGCGCGCACGATGTTAATCAACATGCGCATACCGTTGACGAAGCAAGTA
The DNA here is from genome assembly GCF_002332205.1 of Pseudoalteromonas sp. JB197. Taxonomy (NCBI): domain Bacteria; kingdom Pseudomonadati; phylum Pseudomonadota; class Gammaproteobacteria; order Alteromonadales; family Pseudoalteromonadaceae; genus Pseudoalteromonas; species Pseudoalteromonas sp. JB197. Next base: position 348,225 of record NZ_NRGZ01000001.1, on the reverse strand, counting down.
AAACAAGCCAATCATTTATTGAATTACAAAACGACAGTAGCACTCAGGTAGCTGCAGCAATGGAGCAAATGACCCATCAAATTCATGATGTGAGTCGCAATGCTGAAGCCGCCGAGCAAGCTGCAAACGATGCAGCTAGTAATGCATCATCAGGTAAAAATGTCGTTGCCAATACAATAACAGCGATTGAAACACTCTCCAGTAATATAGAAACCGTGAGCCGAGTTACCGCCGATTTAGCCAGCGAAAGTAATAATATAGGATCGGTACTTGAAGTAATTAGAAGTATTTCAGAGCAAACTAATTTACTTGCCCTTAATGCTGCGATTGAGGCTGCCCGTGCAGGTGAACACGGCCGTGGGTTTGCCGTTGTCGCAGACGAGGTGCGTACTTTAGCAAGCCGTACTGGTAAAAGCACCGACGAAATTCAAGCTATGATCACTAAGCTGCAAAACGGTGCAAAAGCAGCGGTAGAAGCGGTGAAGTCGAGTCAAGCTCTTTCAGCATCAACGGTTGAGCAGGCATCATCAGCAAACACATCATTAAATGAAATTGAACGCTTAGTTAGTGTGATCACCGAAATGAACAGTCAAATAGCGCGTGCTACTGAGCAACAAACTTTAGCTGCAGATGAAGTGAACCTGCGTATTAACGACCTAGCTAATTCAACTAAAGAGTCACTCGATAATACCAAGCAATTAACCGGTGCCAGCGAGCAGTTAAAACAAAGTAGCTCACAACTCTCAAGTGTAGTAACTCGTTTTAAATTAGATTAAAAATTAAAAGCCCTGTATTTACAGGGCGTTGTTAATTACTACTTTATGGTAATTACAAACAGTAACTAGCAAATAAACTACTTACCGAGGCTGCCGTTGGCTTGCCATGCTGCCAATCGCCGCCCTCTACTGCGCTACCCGCTATGTCCATATGTACATAAGGTAGTGGCTGAGCTGAGTCGTTACCATGCTTGTCTAAGCCGCCAACAATTGCTAAAAACGCCATAGGGAACTGATGACCTCGTGCCGTTACAGCCGATGCTGCGTTATTACTAGAAAGTACATCGTCTGCTAAAGTACGCGGCTTGATAAAGTCATAATCTTCACGACGAGAACGCGATACTTCTGCGCCATCGGCCCATAAGTCGCCGTTATCAGCGAGCTTTCGTGAAATATTAGCACTACGTGCTGGTCCATTTTCAACGTAAGCACCATAAGGGCCCATAGCACGGGCTGCATGGCCAGTTAAAGTGGCCACAGTAAATAGCGTTGGGTTAATTTGGTTTTTAGCTAAATCTTTCATTTCACTTAATAGGTCGCCCATTGCTAAGCGCCCTTCTGCATCTGTATTACCTATGCGTACTCGCACACCTTCACGGCTAGTAATAATTTCATCTGGTACAAAACAATCAGAGCCAATTGAGTTACGCACTACCGCTAAGTAAGCAATTACTTTAACCCCCTTAGGTTGGTAGTCGGCTACAGCTTTCATAAAGCCAGCCACAGAAGCTGCACCGCCTTTATCGCGGCTCATGCCCGCCATATGGCCGCCCACTTTTAAATCAGCGCCGCCGGTATCGTATACCAAGCCTTTACCTACAAACATGAGTGTACGAGTTACCTCGCCCTCTGGTACATATTCTAATTTAACTACACGTGGGTGATGATGCTCAACCGCGTACGATGCGCGAGCTACTGTGCTAAGCATAGGGTAGTTTTTATCTATAACTGCAAGGTCATCAATAACATCAACTGCAACATTGCTGCCTTTAAATAAATCAACACAGTAATCTGCAAAACGTGGCGGCGCCATGCGCTCAGGCTCAGTACCACATAAATCACGCGCTGCGTATTGCCCAGCAGCAAGTGCGTTAACTGCTTTAATTGTTTGCTCTGTGGCATCAATCAAACCAATTTGCGTAATTGGCTCAATAGCCTCGCCATGGTATTCGCGCGCTTCTAATGGCTGCCACAATGCTTGGCAGGTTCCTAAGTAAGCAACTTCTAGCGCATGCTGATAACGGCTGTCGGCATTTATATTAGGTAAGTAAATAGCAGGGTTAACACTGCCCGAGGCTTTAGCTTCATTTATTGCTAATTTTGCAGCATCAAAATAACGGCGTACATCGTCGTAATCTCTATTTAATGGCCCAGTAGGCGCCAGTACTACACGTTTATTGTTAATAACTAATAAAGTTACTTGCTTACCGATACGTGAATCTACTTTTGCTTGCGCTGCAATAGCATCGCGTAATGGGTTATTAGTTAATTGAGAAAAGTCATCACTAATTATAATAAGTGCGTCATGCGCGTTGCATTCAAGGCTAGCGCTCACTGGCTGAGCCACTACTGCTTTAGGGTATGCCATAAATAAAGGTCCTGTTAAAAACATAAGCCTCTATTATCGTTGATTTGAATATTGAAGACCAGCAAGCTGCGATAAGCTCCCAGCTTAAGTTAACATGCGCTGGCAACTTGTCACTACAGGGTTTACATATCGAGTATGCTCAGCTGCAAATTGTGTTGCGGCTGATTCTTTATTCCTACCCCAATACCTAACAAACGCACTGGTTGCTGTAAGCCGCGTTGATACGCTTTAGCTAATAGTTCGCTAAAAATATCGCTATTTAATTGCTGATGCGCCTGATCGGCTGAGGTCACTACAAAATTAGCAAATTTCACTTTAACACTGAGTTTATTTACCTGATTTTGCAGCTGCTGCTTGTTTAGTCGAGTGGTTAGCTCCTCAAGCAGTGAAGGAAGTTGCTCTAGGCATTCTTGTAAACTATTTTTATTGTACTCATACGTATGCTCAACGCTTAGCGATTTACGCACGCGCTCTGTAGACACCCGGCCTATGTGTTCACCAGCACACTTTTGATATAACGACACGCCAAAATTACCTACATATTGCTGCATCCAATTTACGCCTTTTTCGCGTACATCTTGGCCTGTATACAAACCTTTTAAGTTAAGCTTTTCGAGCGTGACCTTACCTACACCCGGAATTTTACCCAGCGGTAACTGTGCTAAAAAGGCATCAACCTGATCGGGCAATACGACAAACTGACCATTGGGTTTATTTTCGTCACTGGCTATTTTGGCAATAAATTTAATTGGCGCAATACCAGCCGAGGCGGTAAGCCCTGTGGCATTATAAATATCAGCACGAATTTGCTGCGCAATAAACGTAGCGCTGCCTTTACACTGCTCACTTTGGGTTACATCTAAATAGGCTTCGTCAAGAGAGAGAGGTTCAATTAAATCTGTATAGCGACTAAACACGGCACGTATTTGCGTCGACACGTCTTTATAAACAGCCATACGCCCAGGCACTATAACTAAGTCGGGGCATAATTGTTTGGCATGATAGTTAGACATAGCCGAGCGCACGCCATACTCCCGAGCAATATAATTTGCAGTAGAGAGTACGCCACGGCGACTATTGCCACCAATTGCAAGTGGTACATTGGCAAGTTTAGGGTTGTCGCGCATTTCGACCGCCGCATCCGTGAAACTTCGGGTGAAAAGCGTAAGTTGTTTATAATTGGCAAGCCAATGCTTTGATAAAAAAAGATTTTACTGCTTAAATTAACTTACGAAAATCACTTACATTAATTTCTAATAAAATTAAAAATTTTTCTTAGGAGGTAGATAGATTATAGTTATTATTTATGCCAGCTATTTTTCAACAACCGACACAAATTTTGTGTTCATGTAATTTAATAACCACGGCGAATTTTAGCTTTTAAAGTACTATGGAAGTCGCTTGCAGACTTAACTCCTACAGACCCTACTGACTCAAACATATTACGATTATAAACTGATTCTCGCTGCTCATTTTTATATGCTGCAATAAATAAATCCAAGTGTTGCATACTATCCATTTTCGGCCACATCTCTAAATATTCAGGTAAAGAGCTATAACTAGAACGATAAGAAGCAATCCGTTTAGCAGATATTGTTGCCTCACCTATTTCAAAAGGTACCCACCAAGATGTAGCCGTTTCTTTCGATACAACAGCAATTAAGTGAGTACACATAGCTATATTTTTTGTAATGACTGTCGTTATACTTTCTGTCGATTGAGACTCTGCATCTAAAACATCTAAGTAAGTCTTAATACCATTAATTTTTAACCGTTCGTCAATCTGCAGGGCTAAATTTCGGTCTAAATGTTTATAACTAATAAATACACTCATTAGAAATGTCCTCTTTTTGCTAATTCACGGTAATAAGCTCCTAGAGCAGTCAAACGACATCCCTTAGAGTTTATCGCTGCAAAGTACATATGTTCAGCATCGACTGGTTCTATTAAACTATGCCTATTGCATTGCTGCAGTTGAGAAAAAACTTCTCCCAACTTAGGATCAAAGTCAGGGTGTTCTGGTTCATGAGATGGTGTCAAAGCGAATACTGACTCAGCTTCAGGAAACCATTCAGGTAACCTTCTCAGTGTTTCTAACGGTACAAGTGGTGCGTGCTCTTTTAAAGAAATAAATTCAGAAACATTGGTTTTAAAAACAGGTCGCTGTTCCCAAGGGCCAAGTGCATTATCAACAAAAGAATATAAGCTACCAGGGGTAACGTGCCCTAATACATTAACAGCTCCTCCGTGCAATGCTTGAAGTAACAGTCTAGTGAAAACTCCATGTCCGGCACACTCTTGCGCATACTCATCTTTTCTACATGCAGTTAAGATAGTAATACCATCACTAATTACACTTGAGCCACCTCTCAATTGCTTACTTTCTCCAGCTCCGCCAGCTTCACAGCAGTCAAGAATAATAATTTTATTTTTTATCTCGGTTGCATTACTAGCCCAAGTAAGTATGTCACTTACACGAATACCGTCGCTTGTATTTCTATAATCTTGGGGCAGAATCATTCCTTCATGAAGATTGGTATCGAAGCAGCCATGACCTGCAAAATATAGTAATGAAACATCGCAAGAACCAGAAAATAGCTCTTGAATTGATGCTTCTAAGGCATGCTTACTAAGATTATCTTCTGCAGTAGTAAAAGCTTTACTGTGAAAATTAGGAGTACCTGATGCATGTCTTGTTAAAATAGAAGCCATCTCTATTGCATCATTATTGCAGCCACTTAGTTTATTAATGAAGGTATAGTCGTTTACACCTATAAAAAGAGCTTTTCTCATTTTTTATCTCCCTTAAGCCAAGCGGCGAATTGCTGAAATAACGCTTTCAGTAGACCAGTTACATATTTCATCTGCTGCACCTTTAACTACTGAAGACGTATTAGTTGCCCCATATGGTTTTACAGCTAAAATTGGCTTTCCTAAACGTTTAGCTATGGCGATTTCTTTATTTATCCATTTACTATAAGTTGAGTACACGCCCATCATTATTATTACTACTGAACTGGCTTTAACTTTATTCTCAATAGCTACCTCAAGCTGCTTATCTGTTCTTGCTCCAATAATAGGGTTTGATTCAGGAACAGAGTAGTTCCTAAAGTTAAAAAGCGGTCTATTTCTAAGTAAGGTAGTTAAGCTGTTGTATTGATACCCATAATTCCATGAGTGGGAAATAAATAAGTGGTAAGTTTTCATTTGGAACCTCATTCTGGTTAATAATATATTTTTAACCAGACCCCGTGGATTTGGTTAATAAAACAAGGTTAACCCACAAACCTGGTTAAATAAAGTTTTTTAATCAGATTTATTTAATTAATTTATAAACAAATTCTTTACCGCCAGATTCAGCGATTTCTTCAACTCTTTTGGCATAGCCCAATTTGAAAATATTTTTGAGGCGAGTACTTGCGTTTTGCGTTGTAATATCGAAATGAGTAGATACTTGATTAGTTGTTACTTTTTGCTTAATTATTAAAAAATCAGTGAGCTCTTTAACAGAGTTGGCCATATCTGGCCCTATAAAAAATACTTTTGTATGATTCCATACAGTCATAGGTTGGTTTTTTGCAATAGCACCATAAGTCCAATTATCAATTAAATCCTCATCCTGAAGATCTGTGAGGTAGATAAACTTTTCTCCTCTGTAGTGCTTTGCTAAAGCCATAACACTTTCTCGCGGAAAAGAAGCGTCGGTAGCTTCAATACCTTTAAGTGAAATCCCAAATGTATCCAGCTCTTGTCGGGACTCAATCATTTTATATAGTTTAGAATATACATCTTTACCCTTAACATTCCCATTAGGGAGAGTATCGCCTGTTATATCTAATAATTTTATCAACATAATTCGTTCTGATTAATTATATTTATTTAACGAGATTGTAGCATATTAACGCAGATAAAAGTCAAAACATATATGGGTTCCAAATATTTTTATGAGATCTGCGCTATAACTGGATTCATTAAGCTTTCCATCTACATAATTTAGCGTAAGCTCAAATCCTTCTTGCCTTACACAAATTGTTGCATCAAACCTTGCAGCTTGTCTCGCACTAACTTTAAGTCCTAAACCTCGGCCTAAATAGTTAACATCATTGGCACCACTTACACCGCCAGACTGCAGAACCTCATATAATAAATGAATGTCTGAATTTTCATTGTTCGGAGGGTACTTATTATGTAATTGAGGGTATCGTTCGGCTAAAACAGGCCTCAGCGTACCAATGATACCTTTCCCGCTATCAGAAAAAACAGTCTGAACTTTCGTCCTATTTTTACTTTTATTATAGACTTGAAGCGCTGCCACTCCTGGAGTCGGGGTTTGTGAGTGCTCAATAATATTGTTGATAAATTCAGCAATAAAACCAAATGCTGCATTGGAATGTTGCTCACCCGCTAATTCGATAAACGAGTTTTTTAGCTTTACAGGTAAGTTCGTTTGCTGTGTTTCAGCTGGAATTAAAACGAACTCCATTATTTTATTATTACCACCATAATAAGAAGAACTATCTTTTCTCTGAGGAAGTACAGTTACAGACTCATGAAAAGTTTCAAATAATCCAATTCTACACAAATATGAAAATGACTTAGGGCACCCAGTAAAATCAAGAGTAACGTGCTTACCTATAGATGCTAACTGATTAACTAAAGATAATAGTCTAGAAATAGCACCTAATAATATTGAGCAGTTATAAAACTCAAATCTTACAGTTTCTATAGAGTCACACCAAACATCACTTCCTTCTTTAAGAAGTGCTTCAAAGTCACAAGTAGTTAGCCAACCACTCTTTTCAAATCGAAGTACGGCACCTATATTAGCTAAAAACCATTCATTTTGTCGTTCAATAAATGTACCGCTTTTGTCATGGTATAAAAAAGAATTTACGCTCTTTTTTTCAAGGCTTAGTTTTCTAGCTATTTCTTTACCTTTTAACCCTGGATTATTAGTGAGCAACTCAACTATTTTCGCTTTCATACAACCCCACTACTAGCGACTAAAAAATTTAATAACCTTTTCCCGAATGGAGCTTTCTTATTCATATAAATACTTCTGAAAACCAATAAACGTATCGCGTATCGCGGCTGGTGATCCAAACTCAATAGCGGCGTCGTTAATGGTGTTGTATTTAAGCTCTACTAGGCTACGCATTTTTTTAGGTGCGAGTTCTTGAACGCCATCTTCAATGTATTTACTTAATATAAAGTTTATAAACTCTTGTTGTTTATAATCGGTAAATGCGGAGTTTATTTTAGGTTTTGCTTGTTGGGCTCGCTCGGTGCGTGTTTGTGCCTCTGAGGCATATGCTACGTACGATAAAACATCGTATACATCGCTGTCTTGAGCATCAATTACGGCCTTCATGCTGTCGAGTTTTTCACTGTCGTAACCCGCTTCAGTTAAGTCTTCTAATAGCTTTTCGCGGGTGGTTGGGTCACTCCAAATTTCACGTAGTTGGTCTTCGTTTTCAAAAAAGTGCGGTAAATCGTCAAACATACGTTCAACAAATTCTTTAGCTGTAATGGGCTTGCCTTCTGCACTCCAGTACATTGCTGAAGATATATGCTTAATTTGTCGTGTACGGCCGTCTGAGAGCTTTATTTCGATCTTTTCACACACACATGGTCTTTCGCCACATTTTTCACAGCTTTCAGGCTCTGGCTTTTCACAAACACACGGCTTTTGTTCACACACCTTACACGGTTTCTTTTCACCGGCACCATCGCCACCAGTGTCTTCACATTGGCACGGGGTTGTACCGCACTCAGGGCACACTTCGCTGGGTATTGGCTCGCCATCCCAAGCAGGATCAGCAAAGTTATGATGGGCTTTTACAAAATCATAAATGGTAAAATAGTCTTTACCATCGTAAGTACGTGTGCCTCGCCCTATAATCTGCTTAAACTCAATCATATTGGTACAAGGGCGCATGAGCACAATATTACGTACGTTACGCGCATCAACGCCGGTAGAGAGTTTGCGTGATGTGGTTAAAATTGTCGGAATCGTTTTTTCGTTATCACAAAAGGTTTTTAAGTCGTTTTCACCCGCTACGCCATCGTTAGCGGTAACACGAACACAATAGTTAGTGTTAGTAGTCCAGCCCTTTTTAACTGCATACTGATTAATAAAATCGCGTACCATACCGGCATGAACTTGTGTTGCACAAAACACGATAGTTTTTTCTTTAGGATTAAAGCGATCCATCCAATAGTGTACACGGCGCTCTTCGCGCTTAGGTATGGTAATAATGCGATTAAAGTCGCCTTCTTTATACAGTTTACCTGGCTCAGGATCGCCTTTTACAACAACACCATCCCCCTCTATGTACTTGTACTCATCCATAGTGCCAACAATCGGTAACACTTTAAATGGCGTTAAAAATCCATCGTTAATACCTTCTTTAAGGGTATAACTGTAAACAGGCTCGCCAAAGTAACCATAAGTATCAGCGTTATCGGTACGCTTGGGTGTTGCGGTTAAGCCTAGCTGTACAGCAGGGGCAAAGTGTTTAAGAATATCGCGCCATGCACTTTCATCATTTGCGCCACCACGGTGACATTCATCAATAATAATTAAATCAAAAAAGTCAGCTGGGTATTGTTCGTAATACGGGTTCTCTGCCTTTTTGATTGGTGTATTTTCATCTTCTTCTGTTGTGGCTTCTTTTAATTCGGTTTTAGGCCCACACATTAGCGTATGAAAAATTGTAAAAAATACGCTGGCATTTTTCGGTACGCCGCCTCTTTTACGAATATCGTCAGGGGTGATACGCACAATGGCATCTTCACCAAACGGGCCGAAATCGTTAAATGCCTGATTAGCTAAAATATTACGGTCGGCCAAAAACAAAATACGCGGGCGCTTTTTAGCAAGACTTATATCTTTTTGTGCGGTTAAGCTCCATCGGGTTTGAAATAACTTCCATGCGGTTTGAAAGCCAATACAGGTTTTACCCGTACCGGTAGCCAGTGTAAGCAGTATGCGGCTTTTGCCTTGAGCAATGGCTTCAAGGGCATTATGAATGGCGTTTTCTTGATAATAACGCGGTGCCCAATCACCCTTTGCTTCAAAGGGAATAGTAGAGAATGCATCACGCCAAGCGGTGGTAAAAGAGGCTTCTGGTATATCGCCTTTTTGCTCAAAGGTTAAATCCCATAACGCTTGCGGAGACATATATTCATCTACCAGCGTCTCAATGCCGGTGAGCATATCAATCTGGTAGATATCATGGCCGTTGGTGGCATACGCAATACGACATTGCAGGCGTTGTGCGTAGTCTTTGGCTTGGCGTACTCCTTCGCTGTAGGTCAGGCTTTCTTTTTTGGCTTCGACTGCTGCAAGCTTGCGGCCTTTGTATACCAGCACATAATCACACGGCACTTTATTAGCACGTTTACCGCCAGCCATAATTTGGCCAGGGCAGATAAGTTCGCGGCGAATAAAGCTGTTATCAACTTCACCCCAACCCGCAGCCACAATCTTAGGGTCGATTAGATTTGCTCTAGTATCCGCTTCGTTCATACTCATGGTTTCACTAACCCCAATATTTTTGCTGCGCCACTATAGCGAATCAAATCCGCTCGACGCTCGTAAATAGAGAGTGCTTCGTTACGCGTCCTTGCTTGTGACATTAGGCCACCGCTCCTTTGTTTGTATCAACCTCAAGAGTTTTCGATAACTCACCAGAAAAAGCTTTTTGTAAGATGGATTTTTTTAGTTCGTCTAAGACTACTAGTTTTTTCTCATACTTACTGATTATTTGTTCTATTTCCTGAGCAACTAAAGATAACTTATCAACGAACACCCTTTGGGTATCTCTGCAATCAGGGTATGTTATCTCCATTGCTGCTAATTTAGAAGCATTGAAACCGCCTTGCGCACTACCAGTCATGCCTGCATTTACGACATCCCAATACCCTTTTGTTTGAAAAAAGAATTTTACGAATTCGGGTAACAGCGCATCTGATTTCACTCTCAGCCTAATTAAATAGGATGCAGCAACAGCTTCCGGTGGGTTACTTAATAAATAACTCTTACCTGTAGTTGCTCCTGTTCGAGCAAAAACTATATCGCCTGTTTCCAGTTTATGTTTGGCATAGTCGGCTTTAGAAATTGGGCAGTATGGCACCTTTCCCCAATTTACATCATTGTTCTGAATATCTGTTATTCTAAGGAAATGAGGTCCATTAGCTTCAAACGACGCTTTTTCAGTATAGCCATAATTAATGTCTGATAAATTTCCAAGCGTGGTTTCAACCCACCCTTCACTACGCTGACTAAACACTTGCTGTAAATAGCTTTCAAACAGTTCGCGGGCGTTTTTGAGGTTTTGCTCGGTCTTGGCGCGGGCTTGTTCTATATCGGCAAAGGCTTGGTCGAGGATGGTAACGATGCGTTTTTGCTCAGGGATGGGAGGGAATGGTAGGTAACGATTCTCCATAGAACCTTTGGTCACATGGATCATCGTTGAACCGGTGCCTTGCTCAGCCTTTATTTGCTCTGTATCCCAATCAAGCAAATGGAACAAATATCCCTTATCAACTAGCTCTTCATTTATTTTAATTTTCCAAATATGGTAATGATAAATTACTTTACCCCCATCCCATATTCTCGGTCCAAATGAAGCTGACCATGCATATAGTAGATCACCATTATCACAGTACTTATCTTCATTTAACTCTAAATCTGAGTAATACCATGCGCGATTGCTAAAGAAATTTCCCACCCGCAAGAGAGGGTATTTACCTTCACTAAGCATTTCAGGCTTTTTATATGCCCTCCCATTAGTCAAACGACATACATCGTTTAACTTTTTCATTTCAAAAGCCATCACAACAACTCCTGAATCTTACCCAGAATTGCTTCGCTCTCTTTATCAAGCGCAATGATTTCTTCAATAATGGCTTGCGGTTCACGCAGTGGGGCTTCTTCAGCTTGATTCGGGTTTTTAACCGATAAGTCCCAAGTTGCATCATCTAATTCGCTAGTCGCCAATGACCAAGACTTAGCACTTTCCTCAAAGCCCTTTTGTAGTTCGATAAACTCTTTTAAGTCATTGTCGTTTAGTGGGTTGGTTTTACCCAAACTACGGCCAGGATCAAGCTGATAGAACCACGTTTTTTGTGTCGGTTCGCCTTTGGTGAAAAACAACACGACGGTTTTTACCCCTGCACCTAAAAAGGTTTTGGCTGGGCAATCGAGTACGGTGTGTAAGTTGCAGTTTTCTAATAGCTCTTTACGCAAGGCAATGGCGGCGTTATCGGTATTCGATAAAAAGGTGTTTTTAATAACTATAGCGGCACGGCCACCAGGTTTGAGCATTTTGATAAAGTGCTGCAAAAACAAGAAGGCCGTTTCACCGGTTTTAATTGGGAAGTTTTGCTGCACTTCTTTACGCTCTTTGCCGCCAAATGGCGGGTTAGCCAATACAATGTCGTGCTGGTTGCTTGGGGTAATATCTTGTAGGTTCTCACTCAGCGTATTGGTGTGAATAACGTTAGGCGCTTCAATGCCATGCAGAATCATGTTCATAATGGCGATAACGTAGGCTAAAGACTTTTTCTCTTTGGCGTAAAAGGTGTTTTCTTGCAGAGTTTTTAAGTCGCTGGTTGAAAGCTGCTTACGGCTTGCACCACCTTGGCGAAGGTAGTCGTATGCTTCACATAAGAAACCTGCCGACCCAGCTGCACCGTCGTATATGGTTTCGCCAATTTGCGGCTGTAATACATCGATCATCGCGCGGATTAATGGCCGCGGTGTGTAGTATTCACCGCCGTTACGGCCAGCGTTGCCCATGTTTTTGATTTTTACTTCGTACAGGTGGGAAAGCTCGTGCTTTTCTTCTTGTGAACGGAAGCGAAGCTCATCCACTTTCTCTAGGGCGTCACGCAGTGAATAGCCGCTTTGAATTTTGTTTTTGATCTCACTAAAGATCTCACCGATTTTGTATTCAATGGTATCTGGGCGCTCTGCACGAAGCTTAAAAGCTTTAAGGTAAGGGAATAACTCGCCATCGACAAAGTCCATTAAATCACTGCCGGTTAGTGCGTTATCGTGATCAAACTCACCATTAGCAGTTTTAGGCGCAGCCCACGAACTCCAACGATACTTTTCATCAATAATGTATTGGTAGTCTTCTGCCATCAATTCGGCTTCCTGAGACTTTGTAAACTCTAAGTCATCAAGGTATTTTAAAAATAGCATCCACGACGATTGCTCGGTGTAATCTAGCTCACTAGAGCAGCCTGCATCTTTATGGAAAATGTCGTCGATATTTTTAAAAGTTTGTTCGAACATGTAAATTAAGTCCTTGTTAGCCAGTGAGCTTGAGATGATTTTTACTAAAAGCAACTCACTCGCTTATTTATATTCCTGAGGTAATAGTGATTAATATACCCTAATTAATTAAAAACTTAATAATATATTAGTACCAAGTAGCTTTTGGTTAGTCTAGGTCAATTTTATACTTTTGCCTTGCCGGTAGTATCTCTTCAAACTCGCAATTTAATGCGTTTACTAATTTATATAAGGTTTCGAGTTTAATATTAACATTACCTCTTTCCATTTTTCCGTAATTACCGCGCTCTATTCCTACATAGGCAGCAAAACCTTCTTGCGAATAGCCTGCTTCTTTGCGTTTTTCTCGTAGCTTTTCACCAAAATGTTTAACTAAATCACTCACCTGATTTTCCTCAAGGCAAAATGATTAGATTTTCATGTTGAGGGCTTAACTACCACGCCCTATAATACCCATTATTATAAGAAGTTTATTAGGATTTACTTTGAAATTTGACCCTCTTGTAGCTCAAATTATTGTTGCACCAAATTTTGATAACTTTACAACAAGTGATGTACGCTCGGCGTACTTAGCATTAAAAAGTGATTCTTCTTTAGTACCTACAGCAGTTAGGCGAAGTATATATGCCGAACTGATCAAGCTTGTTAAAAAAGGCTGGTTAAAAAAGGTGGTATCAAATAAAAAAGGATTTACGCGATTCAATAAAACAGAGAGCTTTAACGTTGAGGTAATTACTCAGCTAGCTAGTGCAATACCTATTGCAACTACAGAAAAGGCAGATGATAAACACGCGCTATTACTTAGTAAGTTAAATCATTACAAAGCCGAGCTATTATTGAATATGGGGGAATCTGAGGCATACAAAGAGCTTTATTTGGAGTCACCCGAATTAGTCGATGAGCTTCAGCCACAATACAACAAAGCGAGAGACAACAATACCAGAATACTTGGCAAGATTAGAGCGATTGAAGGCTTACTGAAGCAAAACGAAGCATTAGAGAAAATATGAAACTAAGACTATGGCAAGCCGAGTGTATTAATTTAGCGCTTACACAATACCAGAGCGGCGATAGCCACTTTTTAGCCTTGGCAACTCCTGGGGCGGGTAAAACCTTAATGGCCTCAGAATTAGCCGATCAACTATTAAAAAACAATATGGTCGATTTAATCATTTGTTTTTCACCGTCTTCAATTGTTTCTCAAGACTTTAAGGAAAGCTTACAGCTAAAAACGAATGAACGATTTGATGGACTTATTGGCGCTAAAGGTAGAGCTTTAACCTATCAAAGCTTACAGTATTTAGATGTGCACTTTTGGCAGCTATTTGAACGATATCGTGTTTTTGTAATATTTGATGAAATTCATCATTGTGCTGGCTCTAATATTGACAATGCGAATGCATGGGGTGAGCAGATAATACTTAACATTCAAAATAAAGCACAGTACACATTAGCCTTAACAGGCACTCCTTGGCGTTCTGACGCTGCTCCTATTGTTCTTTCATCATATCAACAGCCTAACAATAAAATAGCGTGCGACTACGTTTACGGGCTTTCTGAGGCTATTGGAGATAATGTTTGTCGGGTTCCACAAATAGTAGCTGTTGATAATAGCCGAATTACAGTTGTAGATGACGCTGAAACCAAAACATTTAACTGCTTTAAAGCGTTATTAACCGACTCTGGCGTTTCTTATCAAGAAGTTATTGAAAATGAAGCGGTAATAAAATACATCGTTTCTTCCGCTCAAAAAAAGCTTACTTCAATCAGATTAAAAAACCCTGATGCCGCGGGGTTGATTGTTGCATCGTCTGTTGAGCATGCCCATCAAATCTCTATGCTAATGCGAACTTACTTTGACGAGGACAGCGTTGTAGTGACCTACCGAGAAAGTGAACCTACAAGTATTATTCAGCAGTTTAGGCATGCACAAACTAAGTGGATTATTTCTGTTGGTATGATTAGCGAAGGTACAAACATCCCTCGCTTGCAGGTTTGCTGCCACCTTACAAACATAAAAACAGAAATGCATTTTAGGCAAATATTGGGCCGTATACTGAGGGTAACAAACTCTAAAAACCAAGAAGCTATTATGTACATGCCCGCCGAACCTAAGCTTTTAGAGTACGCGTATAGAGTTAATCAAGATGTTCCATTTGAAGCCGATGTAGTTAAGTTTGAAAAGATTGAAACTCCTGCTGGAAAAAACACCGCAGATACAGACTCAAGCGATATCACTTTTAATAAACAAAGTAAAAAATCTTCCAAAGCTCAGTTTGATTTTAATAACTTTGCTGACTTTTTTGATCAGCCAATTATGAGCAATAGGCCTGAAGCGACAGAGGAGCATTTTTTAACCGGTGCCTATGAGCGAATTATTAATATATCAGGCCGCTTTCAGCAAGAGGCTATTGCTTTAGGGTTAAGTGAATTGCGGTAAATACGCTAGAATTTAGGACCTCAAGTAGAATTTTGCTGGTAACATCGATTTCAGTTACACGAGGAAACATAATTTAATTTAAGTGGACTTCTCAGCTTTCACTAGACAGTTTTTAACTCAGAATAATACGTTTCTTGAAACTTAGCAGGCGAAACACCGTCTGTATTTGAAAGCCTGCTGTATTTAGTCCATCTTGAATGACTTATTATGTATTCCATTGATAACACCATCTGCTAGCTTGTTGAGGTAATCTTTAGCAATGCTTGCTATGAATAAATGTGCTTCTGACAACTTCATACTAGGAGTGTTGTTTTCTTTAAGAGCTTGTTTAAATCCATGTCTAGAATCCAAGCCTGACAATGTGAAGTTGTTAGCGGTATTTGTAAAAGACTTTCTTAACTTTTTATCTACCGAAATTGCAATACCTGTTTTGTCTGATAATTCTTCTAATGTTTCCAGAGTTTTATAATAGTTAATATAACTCGCTTCGACCGCGAAATATTTCAATATCAGATAAGCATCTTCTCGTTCAGTGGCCAAGTTCATCATGAAGAAACGAACATCTAATTTTTTCACTTTTTCAAACTCTTGATTGTATAGGGAGTCTGAAATGTTTGGCTTTCCTAATAAAGCTAAAATATTTTTTTTTGGAGTATTTCCAACTCTAACGCCATTATGCAATAGTTCGGCTAATTCGAGTTTCCTCGAATCTTTAGATAATATTGAAGAAACTCCATTGTATAAGCTGGCCAACTCATAGCCTATTTGCCACACAACTTCAGGCTCGTCTTCGTCGTCAAAATATACAGATGAAAGACGAAAGTCATCATTCATACAATCATTATAGTGATCAATCCCACCAGAAATATCAAAGTATAAATTCTTTCGCCCTTCAGCGTAACCTCTAAAATTTCGAGAGTCACCATTTAAATAGAATTCCCATTTTACCGCATTGGCCAAAAATAACTCCTGTTATATAACTGCTTTATCATAGGGTAGTTTCCCTATTCTTTCGTGAAGACGTCTTCATTTCATAAGCTTCTATTATTAGCAAATAGTGTAACTTATTGCCAGCTATAAGTATTATAACTTACTGTAGGTTATTTAAACATGCGAGAGAAGGAAAGCTTTCTCTTATTATTACTAATCTAATGACGACTCACCTGACCGTCCGGTTATCGCTCTTTGCCGAAGTTCGGCTCAGTGCCAACAGAAGACATAAAGCACCATAGTCACGTGTCATATTTTTATTGCTCAGGTTCCAGCTGAACTGCCTCTTCGTGGCCACAAGCATTACACTGCATAACTATAACTAATTCATTGTCTGTTCCATGAAACTTATAGTCTAGGCTTTTGCATTCACTACACTTAGGTTCTGAATCAAAACCTAGATGTTTTAAATACAAATTTTGGAAAATAGAAACTACAGAGCAGGTAAATAACAAACAAATCTTTGCATCTGGAATATTTCTATTTGGTGAATGTACTATTTCAGATGAATGATCCCATGCTGCTTCAGAAATGGCGCGACACCTTTTTCTTAATTTAGCATTACTGCTACCTTGGGCATAAATGGCAATTACGGCATTAGAAATACCTTTAAAGTCGCTAGCTTTTAGATCATTGTCTGTGAGAACAGTTGCATTATCATTTACCAAGACTCCTGCCAACTCAATTAGACTCTCTCTGCATGTAAGGCCGATACTTTGAATATCTTCGGGGCCATTAACATTATTTAGTTCTTGTGACGCAAGATTTAGACGACGACTAATTGATTTAATATGATCAATATCTAATGGAAGTTCATCAATAATATGCTTAAATCCTTGGTGATGCTTAGCTTGCAGCCTCTGGGTAATTCCCATATGAAATGAATAAGCTTCATCAGCCGAGAAATAATTTGCATCTTGTGAGTATAAATTCATTGGCGCACCTTCACCTTCTACCACCCACCAAGAACTATCAGCAAACTTAACATTCCAAACATTGATTTCTACACCAAGGTCATCAAAAGTCTGTTCAACCTGCATATATTTAATAGTTTCTAAATCGTTACCCTTTAGGTATTCCGTGATTTGTTTTTCAGTTTCGATTCTATAGTCTGGAGTCATTGAAAATGCCTAAAGTTGATGCTGGTTCGGAGAAAAAATATAACGCTGCACTCACAGATAAATAATGAGCGCAGCGAGTAATTTTTCCGCGTGCAGTGCTTTGTTATAACGCGCTTTTAACTGCACATCCTCTCCGATATTTCCTTCAATTTTTCTATATCTAGGCGATCACTCGCCCAGCCTTGAGCAAATGGTATTGTATTTGATTTCGGCAATTGCTCTTCTTTTAGATCCCGTACCCTTACCCTAGAAGGTAGAGCAGCGCCTTCACCAACAAATATTGCTTCTTGCTGAGATAAAATAGGTAGCGCTCCAACCATGCCAGAAAGTCCATCTGGCAGGAATCGAGCAACATGTTGCTGGTCTGCAGAATTTGTAAGCCTTAATACAACCCAAGTACCACACTGTGAAATTACTGTACTGTCGACATCGGCAGGCCGCTGACTTACCAGCATCAAGCCGATTCCATATTTTCTCCCCTCTCTTGCTATGCGTCTTATTGCTCCCTGAGCAGCTGCATACTGAGCCTCCCCATGATCTGGAACATATCTATGCGCTTCTTCACAGACTAACAATATAGGATCTTTCTCTTTCTCTTCTTGAGTCTGGAATACTTTAAATTGAAAAAGTAATCTTGCGATTAATGCAGTAAGAGGGCCAGCGACTTCATTTGGCAGGCCTGAAATATCGATTATTCTGATATCTTTACCTTCCTGCCTTGGCACACCTATAAACTGGTTCAAAACCTCATGTAATTTGATTTGATTGTCATCATCTCGCCAACATTTCATCATGAATGAGAGCCGAGTATCTCTGCGGAGAACCTTCAACTTGTCTAGCACAGAAGGAACTGACGACTTACCCAAATCGGTTGCTGTCATTTCATCATGAAGTTTTGTTTTTGGATTTATTCGACCACCTTGTATAAACCTGACATGACTTTCAAATTCTTCTATACAGAATGGTCGAGGTTTATCACGATCGAACTCAAGAATGTCCGAAGCATCTTTGCCTTCACAAAGGTTCGGGTCATCAAAGCTATCTAAATGATCTAGCTCATTTGTCCCGAACGTTCGCGGGCAAGGTTTGACAATTCCAGCGGCAACCATCCTTGCATGAGCGAGTGCTTTTTGAACGACATTGTTTTGACTAGTAGCGCTTCTTTCCGTTTTACCGATAACTAGGTTAGTGAACTCATCACTAGACATTAACCAATACGGTAACTTTATCTCTTCCTGGCCGTCGTCACCTACTGCGATGTCATATGCTCGGTACTGTACTGCTCTATCCTTAAAAGCTGAACCATACTCACCGTGAGGGTCAATAACCACTACCTGAGGAGACAGCTCTTTCTTATTATTTTTATGCAATAATACGCTATGAATTATCGCAGCAACGGTACCTGACTTACCAGATCCTGTAGAACCAAGAACCGCGCAATGCATACCAAACATTTTATTAATGTTAGCCCTACAGGCTGTAGATTCAGAAGCACTGTAAACCGCAAAGGGAACTAATGGATCCACTTCATCATCTCTTGCACCTTCAGCGGATCGGTAGACACAAGAAATTTCCTCATTGGTTAAAAGGAATACACCTTGCTGGGGTAAAGGGTAAGTTTTAATACCACGCTTGAAAGCCAAAGTTGATTTTGTATTATTCCAACTGCCTTCAGCTAGCAGCTGGACTTCCATTACACGCTGATCAGAATCAGCAGTTACAGGCATACCAGCTTCAATTAACTCTTCTGATCGCATTCTGAGCATTGTCACCAAGCCAAAAATTATTTTGCGGCCATAGTGAATTTTAACCATGCTACCTATTTGCCCGATAGGGTAAACGCGACCATTGAATGTCCTAGACAGCTCAGAAATTTTATCGGAGATCTCTACCTTAATATTAGTTCCAGATACTTCAACAACCTGTCCAATCTTTAACTCTTCTTCCGGTGTAAACATAACTAAACCTCGCATCCATTCTTTAGTACTGATGTTACACCTTTAAATGTCCACCAATAATCATCACCGTCTTTTCTTTTAAATGGTCCTTGGCTACCGACATATAAACCACGCAACGAAGCAATAATCACTCTTGAACCAAAACTAGAACTACGCCACTTTTCTAAACATGCTGGTATGTCATCCCTACACTCCAAAAATGCCAAAAGTACTGTTTTGTTTTCTTCTTTAGATAAAGCGAACTCAATTTCATTATTAATGTGGTCATCGCCAAAACTGTAACCACAAACCGATAACGTATTACTTTGAGGAGAATTTAGAGATTTTCTAAATAAATCAAACTGAGAAGAAAACGGATCTTGCTGAGTAGCAATGTATTTTGTTGCTTGAGGGTAAATTAGAACGCGACGATCTGCCTTGGGATAGCGGTCATTATCCCTAACGCGCCAGACATAGCCTTTATTACAAAGAAACCAATCTATCGACCCGTGCATCTTGATTAAGTTTGCGCGCTGTCCATTTGTTGGTGCTGGTTCGCCATATCTCTGAGTACGGTGAGCTACAGCTCCTCCAGCAAAACCGTCCCAATATGGCACTTTGTTTAGTGCTAATGCATCTTCCAAAAGAGTGTCATAGTTAGTTGTGAAAATATTGACTGTTTTTCTTCGCTCATGAACACCAGCAGACGCATGATTAAACAGTGTGTCGATAAACTCTAAATGGGACTCAATATCGACAATTGGCTCTGACAACGTACCTTCTTCATCTGCCGTTTCATCACTGCCTTCAACATAGCCGCAACGGATAACATTTGAGATAGACTCAAGAATTGTGTTATGTACTTCTTCTAGGGTAGCTAGTTCAACTTTCGTCCCTCGAATTACTGTTTTCTTTTCTTTGTTTCTTTCAGCTAATGCAGCATAGTCGCCTAGATGACTAAGAACATGCTCTATATGGCATTGCTCTGGCAACTCTTCAAATAGTGGAGTAATAATATCGTCATATAATTTCTTATGGCTAGCTTTTATATCCTTCTTAACTTTATTCGTTAAAGGGTACATAAGCGGTAGTTTAGCGTCGAAACTTATTCCGGCACCCAGCAGCCAACTTTGCTCACTACACTTTAAGTGTTCCTCTACTTGCAAGAACAACTCGTCATCAATCAAATCATCCATTTCCTTTCCTTCTTATAGAGTTGTACCGAAGCGGCAACCAGAGCGTTATATTCGTTTACTCTTAGGTATAGGATCAATATAAATTAATTGATTCGATGTTTCATCCCACGCAATTAAACTAGGAGGCATGACACATTGATTTTGGTTTAAAATGTTTTGAATTTTACCTGAGCTATTTGATACAAAATCAGTTATTTCAGATAAATAAAAATATGTAGCTTCATCAAATTGCTCTTGATTCCAATTTTCATTGTAAAGCAGCTTAACCTTTTCTCCATTTTTACCAACGCAATAAAGCGATAATACTAGAGAGTATTTAGTTGGTTGTGCTTTTTTCTCAGAACTAGCTGTGATGACAGTTTTATATTGCGGATTAGAACCAAAATATTTTTTATAAACTGTGGATAGACCTGATTTAATAATAGGATAAGCATCTTCAGCCGTTTTATCTCCTAACTTTTTAACAAAAGCTCCGCCAAAAATAATAGCAATTGAACTCATTGTTAATAATAGGATTGACGCTTGAATTCCTTTATCTGGTACTTCATGAAATTGAGCGTCATCTCCAAATAAAGCAAAATGATTTTTCATTTCAGCAATTGCTTGTTTATCTATACTTTCTTCAAAAGCTACATTTAAGGCTTCGATATTCATGATGATCCTTCACAGCATATAACAACTTTATCAGAGGACACTTTCCTTTTTTTAACGCGAAAACGTCTTTATTTTGTAAAGTTACATTAATAGCAAACAGTTTAAGCCATTGCCAGCTATAAATATTATGCTTTATGTTATTTATATAAATATGTAAAAAAGAGGAAAGTGTCCTCTTATTCTTATTATGTTAATCACAACTCACCTGAATGACGGCTCATCGCTCACAGCCGAACATCGCCAAAGTGCCATAAGCGGACGGTGGTAGCGCCTTTGGAGTGTAATTTTGAAGCCATGCCAAAGTGAGTGAGAAATGTAAGTCCCGTTTTACAAACCTATTAAGCATTTTTATACTGGTTTTGAAAAGTATCTATTGAGAAGTCTAAGAATACTTTTTTATGCTCTTTTAGGTATGAATCAATACTAGTGTTTGTTAGATCTAATATGTTCTCTAAACCCTTCTCTACCTTTGGGTTACTCCAATTCAGATTTGGGCTCCCAATCATGGCTGCAAAAGCTTGTAACCTGTCGTATTGCCAAAGAAGGTTGTTACATGAATTTATGCAGTCTACAAAGTTTGGGATACTATAGATTTGCCCTTTAACTAAAAGGGATTTAATCTTATTGTAACTTGCTTCGCTGTCTTTGAGAGAAGCAAATAATTTTTCAGAAGTTTCTTTACCTTCTTCCTCGATAAATCTAATCACCCATAACTTTTTATCCGAGTTCTGACCTACGGCTATATCATATTGGTAGCTATCAATACCTATTTGTGCAAAGTGTAAATACTGTATTGTTACGCTTAGAGATTGAAGATAAGAATGAACGCTATCTGTTAGTTGATCCAATAAATTAGAAATTTGAGAAGCCTTATGTTGTTTTTTCCAAACATTTAAAGCGGAGATTGCTATGCACAGTGTTGCAAAGCCAATAAGGCATTGAGAAATTCCAATCCAATTCCAGCTTAATATACTACATATGATTTCTTTCATTACTTTCCCTGCTTAACAGCTTTATAAAACTGTACTTCCCAGCTACCACTAGACTTTTCTAAGATGATAGCTTTGACTTGTTAGAGACTCTACTTCTCTAGTGAAAATACCCTACTCTTTCCTATATTTTGTTCTTTTCTACACCGAGTCGCAGATTTGAGCGTGATTAGCATTGATGCCAGAGGGTCTTTTGTTTCCTTAGCAAGATTCATAAGGCGTTCATCACAAGATTTATCCCTTCCAAGATACTTAACACATTGAAATTTAGCATGCGCAACGAGAATACCATTATAATCACCTTTATCATTCAACAAGGAATTAAACGCAATCATAGAAAGCCTTACTCTATCCTGTGATATTCTTTCCAAGTGTTCAGAACATTTGCCTTTACCAATAGGGAAAAAGTTGTCTTTGTACAGCGCAGCACCACTGTATGAATAGTCATTTCCTTCCATGCTCTCCCCGTTGGGGCCGTACCCAATAATACTCAGATATTCATGGGGCTGAGTATAATCGGGTTTTAACCACCTTGTATTATTGTCAATGCAGCTATACAGAATGACTAAAGGAACAAGAAAGTATAACCCTTTTATGAATATACCAGCCATATAATTACCTATACTTTCTAATTGTTCCAACATCATATTTTACTCTAAAAGTTTTATCAGAGGATGCTTTCCGTATTTTAGTGCGAAAACGTCCTTATTTTATGAATTTATACTAATAGCAAATGGTATAAGTCATTACCAGCTATATATATTATTCTTACTGAAGCTTATTTAAACATATGGAATAGGGGGAAGTTTCTCTTAGTTTCGCTTAGCCAATGCCAACTCCCCTGACCGTCGGACTCTCGCTCTAAGCCGACTAACAGCCAAGTGCTGTGAGTTCTACTGGACGAACTTGACTTGCCAAGTTAAGACTTATTATCACCAAGCGACTTTGTCATATCTTTCATCAAAAGCCACTTCAAATTTGGTTGTTTTTCTAAAGGTATTGAACATAAGGCAAGGTTTCCATTTTCTACCATGATAGTTCAAATTGCTGAGTCTTAACTTCGATGTCATTAAGACCAATATGAACTCCTAAAAGTCTAACCTTTTTACCATCACCACGTTTCACTGCTTCTGTTAGCAAATCTAAAAATATCCCTTCATCAAAGTTAGAGTAAGTAAAGTCTTTAGTCGTTTGGTGGAAATCATTGAATTTAACTTTCACTCCTAATTTACTTATTTTTCGCTCATGTAAATACTTTTCAGACCGTTTTTTTAATTCAGGTATTAGTTTATCGGCTAAGATACTACGAAGAGTATCTAAATCGTCAATATCTTCAGGAAATGTTCTCTCAACACCTACCGACTTTCTAACTCGTGTTGTTTCAACATTTCTATTATCTATACCTTGGCACCGTTGATAAAGCACCTGTCCGAATTTACCAAAGTTGTTATTAATAATTGCCTGATCAACGGCTTGAATGTCTCGACCATATTCCAACCCTAATGACTTTAGTTTTTCAAAAGTAACCTTACCTACACCTGAAATCTTATTTAAAGGTAACTCGGCAATGAAACTACAAACTTCTGAAGGTGTAATAACAAATTGACCATTTGGTTTATTATAATCTGAAGCAACTTTAGCAAGAAACTTCAGAGAAGAAACTCCAGCAGAAGCGGTTAGGCCCGTCTCTCTGTGGATTGTTTCTCTAATATCTTGGGCTATTAAAGTGGCTGAACCTTTAAATAATTTGCAATCTGTGACATCAAGATAAGCTTCATCTAATGAAAGAGGTTCAATAATACTGGTATAACGTGAAAATATTTCCCGGATATGAATACTCACTTCTTTATATACATCCATTCGAGATGGTACAAGCACCAAATTTGGACACTTTATCAGCGCCACACTAGTTGACATTGCTGAACGAACACCAAATCCTCTTGCTATATAATTACAAGTCGAAAGTACACCTCGACTTTTAGAGTTTCCCCCCACAGCAACAGGGAGATTTGCCAACTCAGGCCTATCTCTAATTTCAACAGATACAAAGAATGCATCCATGTCTATATGGATCAACTTCTGCATATTATTTAAAGTTTCTTTTAAGTAATCCCATTATATTTACTCTAGTATCTAGCCCATTTCACATTAAAAGTTTGTCAAGATTTTATAATGTGGGTATGATTTATCTCTATTTTTCACTCTATAATATTTGAATTCTTACACGACACTAAATTTGTCAGGGTTGACAAGGGTGTAATTCAGTTAAATGCCAAAGCAAACAGCGTAACTACAGCTCCTTCGGCTCGCTCGCTCACTAACGTCAAGAAATTAAATGTCAGATAAAAGGTCTATATGAATAAACTTTTTCATTACCACTATAACAACTGTTTATTTATACAGTCATTATTATAGAATCACCTGTAATTAGCAAGCTTGCACCCTATTAAAAACAGCGTTTATTATTTTTACGCTTTTTAAAAGAGTACAGCCAAAACACTGCTTCCAACGCAAAGCCCACAACTGTTAAAGCAATTACACCCGATGCATTACCCATCGCGTAGCAAATAAATGCAGCTATAAAAACTAAACAGACTAAAAGCCAATTAACGACACTTTTCATACATATCTCCCTAGCTGTGTTATATAACAATAAACCTTTTATTTAATTAAACCAAACATAAAATACCCTAGGTTAATTACCTTGAGGTAATAACCCCATATTGATAATCTAAACACTTTAAAATTAAAGGGCGTAAATGTATGCAAACGTTTAAAGATCAACATCCTATTCATACTGATATTACAGTGGCATGGGGAGATATGGATGCTCTGCAACACGTAAATAATGTCGTTTATTTACGCTATTTTGAAATAGCTCGCATCGATTTTTTAAATAAAATAAATCTTTTTGAAACCATTAGCAGCAAAGGTATTGGCCCTGTGATCAGCGAAAACACCATTCGCTATAAACGCCCTGTTACTTTTCCCGATACTCTCACTGTAGGTGTCACCATTAGCGATATTAAAACAGATCGCTTTATGATGAACTACAACGTGTTTAGCCACGCGCAAAATGCCATAACCACAACAGGCACTTCGCAAGTCGTAATGTTTGACTTTCAAACTGGTAAAAAGTCGCCAATCACTGAGCCGCTTTTATCTGCTATACAGCAATATACCCAAAACTAAGCCAGTAAATAAGGAGCTTATATGCAATACAACCCACTAGGTAGCAGTGGTGTAAACGTCTCAAGGGTCTGCTTAGGTAGTATGACGTGGGGGTTACAAAACACGCAAAGCGATGCAGATCAGCAAATAGCTTATGCGCTTGAGCAAGGTGTTAACTTTATTGATACCGCCGAAATGTACGCTGTGCCGCCATCTCCCGACACCTACGGCAAAACAGAGCAAATTATTGGCAACTGGTTAGCGCGCAATCAAGATAAACGCAGCGACATAGTACTTGCCACTAAAATTGCCGGAAACGGTTTAGAGTGGATACGTGAAGGTAGCAATATTACCCGCCAAACAGTCATTGCCGCGGTTGATGACTCGCTTAAACGTTTGCAAACCGATTACATTGATTTATACCAACTACACTGGCCCAACCGCGCCACGCCACATTTTGCCAAACAATGGCCAGGAATGCTTAAATTTACCGAGGTAGATACGCAGCAACAAACTGCCGATATGCTCGATATATTAGAAGGTTTAAACGACTGCGTAAAAGCCGGAAAAATAAAACACTGTGGCCTTTCAGACGATACACCTTGGGGTGTTAACCAGTTTTTAAACTTAGCTAAAGAGCATAACTTACCGCGCATGGTGTCGATTCAAAACGAATTTAGCCTAGTACACGCCAAAGATTGGCCTTACTTAATAGAACAATGTGTACACGAAGATATTGCTTATTTACCTTGGTCACCATTGGCTGCGGGTTCATTAACCGGTAAATATTTAAACGGCGCACGCCCTGAAGGAACGCGTTGGACCTTTATGCAACGTAACGGTATTTTCCGCGATACGCCAAACGCACAACAAGCAATAAAGCAATACGTAGAACTTGCTCACGCCCATAATTTAACCCCAGCAGAACTTGCCCTAGCTTGGTGTAATAAAGTGGATGGCGTAACTTCTACTATTATTGGTGCCACGTCTATGGCGCAATTAAAAGAAGATATAGGCGCGTTTAACCTTACTTTAAGCGATGAAATTCTCGGCGCTATTAATCGTATTTTTAGACAATACCCTATGCCTTATTAAGCTAATGCGCATTAATTAAAAAGACCAAGTTAAAAGTAAAAACCGCAAGCTAAGTGCACCTACTCCATAGGTGCACTTTTAACTTTGCATTATTACTCGGCCTGCCATTTATGCGCTAATATACGTTGCTCATTGGCGTACAGCGTGACACTAAATATACTGCCCCCCGTTACTTCACCAACCCCTGCAGGTGTGCCGGTCATTATCACGTCGCCATCTTCTAAGTACATAAAGTCACTAATTTCAGCTAAAATTTGCGCTGGTTTATGTAACATAAAATCGCTATTGCCTTGTTGTATTAGTTGATCGTTTATTTTGAGCTCAAAGCTAAAATGTTGCATGTCCTCGTTAAGCTCAACAAACGGCGTTAATAGCACAGAGCCGTCAAACGCTTTTGCTCGCTCCCACGGCAAGCCTTTGTTTTTTAACTTAGCCTGCACTTCGCGTTTGGTTAAATCAAGCCCCAAGCCAACGCCAACTAAACGACTATTTTTTACCACAAAGCAAAGCTCGGTTTCGTAATGTAAAGCATCCTTATTATGCTTAGCTAGCAACTTAGTACCAATTGCACTATTAGGCTTATTAAATAACACCATTTGCTCTGGCAGTTCATTATTTAACTCTGCAATGTGTGCGGTGTAATTACGCCCTACACACACCACTTTTGAGGGAGCTAATTGCTCTGTATCTAAGTTAACGGTATTCACAGATCTATTCCTTATTGAGTAATATCACCACAATTAGCTATTACTTTCAGTGACTACTAACAACATATTTATTCTTCTTAATTATAAATATGTTAATCAAACAGTAAGCTAGAATAAATAAGTGTTGCAACTATACTTATAATAACATGCTATATAAGAGGGCTATAATAACAAAAAAACAATTAATGTTGACCATTACTTAACTTTATTATAACATTTTGTAAGCGGTTACATTAATTAAGATTCGGTTCGGGAGTTTTTTTAATATCAATGTAAGCGCTTACATTGATAACATACATAAAAAACACCACATCTGGAGTTAAGCATGAACAATACACATTTTAAGAAAAAGCAGCTTGCTGTCAGCCTATCCTTAGCGATGGGGTTCACATTAGCTCCTTATGCCGCCGTTGCTGAAGAGCAGCCTGCAGCAGATAAAAAAAGCATGGAAGTTATTCAAGTTTCCGGTGTACGAGGCAGCTTGGTTAAATCGATGGATATCAAACGCCAATCATCCGGCGTAGTCGATGCAATTACTTCTGAAGATATTGGTAAATTTCCAGATACTAACCTTGCCGAATCACTACAACGTATTACTGGTGTGTCGATTGATCGCAGTAATGGTGAAGGCAGCAAAATCACGGTACGTGGTTTTGGCCCAGAATTTAACTTAGTCACCTTAAACAACCGCCAAATGCCTACGTCAGGCGGACGCTCATTTGACTTTGCAGATATTGCAACAGAAAGCGTAAGTGGCGTAGAGGTATATAAAACAGCACGCTCAGATATTGCTAGTGGCGGTATTGGTGCAACTGTGAATATTACCACCGCTAAACCGCTTTCTAACCCTGGTCTGCATGCATCGATTGGTGCTAAAGCTGTACACGATACCTCTAATGAAACCGGTGACGATATCACGCCAGAGCTCTCGGGTATTTACAGTAATACCTTTAATGACGACAAATTTGGTATTTTAATTTCGGGTTCTGTACAAGAGCGTAACAACCGCGAACAAGCCATGTCGGTTGATAACTGGATTCCGAATGTTGATATTTCAGCATCTCCTGGTTTATCACTCACCGATAACAACCAACGTGCTGACGGTGCCACTTGGTATCCGCAAAATGCCGGTTATGCATTTTCAGATAACACCCGTAAACGTACCAATGGTCAGCTAGTGCTGCAATATGCGCCATCAGAGAAGCTTACTGCAACGCTTGATTACACCTATTCAAAACTTGAGTTTGAAAAAGACGGTCGTAGTTTTGGTGTCTGGTTTAACAACGGTGGTAACGTAAATTCAGCGAACATCAATGAAAACGGTACTTATACGCAAGTAAGCGAGTTTGGTGGCGACTACTCTACCAACTTAAACCGCGGTGCAACAACCAACGAGAATAAATCGCTGGGTTTAAACCTTGATTGGCAAGTAACTGACAATTTAAATATTGAGTTTGATGCTCATAATTCATCAGCAGAAAGTGCAGGTGTAGGTCTTGGTCATGATGCATTTATGATCATCGGTAACACGTCATGTGATTGGTGTGAAAACCCAACCGTTAATATTGATGAAAAAATGGCTGACTTTAGCCAAGGCGAAATCCCGCTGATCGATATGACTTTAACTAATGGCCAAGCGGAATTACTACCAAGCGATATGGGGAGTTTATTTGCCGGTGTAAATAAAGATACAAACACCAACGACCTTGATCAATACCAACTAAAAAGTACTTGGTATAACGAAAACAGTGGTGCCCTATCAAGCATCAACTTTGGTGTATCACATACTAAAATTGAATTCAGAACGACTCAAGCCTACTCAGAGCAGTTAGCTGCGGGTTGGTGGTTAAACTCAGCCGATTGGTATGACGACAGCTTATTTACTCGTGTTGACAGCTCAGGTTTACTTGATGGTTTTTCAGGTGGTGGTAACGACAAACTCCTTAACTACTACTACGATGCTGACTTTAATGAAATTGTAGCCATTGCAGAAAGTATAGACTGTGATCACCCTGATGGTGGTATTGGTGCATGTAGTTGGCCAGCTGATGTAAACGGTAAAGTTCAATCAGGTCCAATTGATAATGATCACCGCGTAAGCGAAAAAACCCTATCATTCTACACGCAAGCAAATTTTGAAACTGAGTTTAACAACATGTACGTCACTATGGCGGTTGGCTTACGTTATGAAAAAACAGATGTAGAAGCTCAAAGCTTAGAAAAACCAGCTGCAGGTATGACATGGGTAAATGGTAACGAATGGTCATATAACTTTGGTGAGCAAACCTTCTCAAATGGCGAAGGCAGCACTAGCGAATTCTTACCGAACTTAGATATTAATGTTGAAGTTGCGCAAGATGTTATGGCGCGTTTCTCTTATAGCCGTACCTTGGCTCGCCCTCCTGTAGGCTCACTGCGTTCAACTACTTCATTTTTAGGTAACCCTAAGGTTGGCCAACGTAAAGTAGCTGTTGGTAACCCAAATCTAAAACCATTTGTATCTGATAACATTGATTTATCACTTGAATATTACTACGGCGAAGGCAGCTATATGTCGGCGGGTTATTACCGTAAGCAAGTGGAAAACTTCATTGTGAATGTCACAACGCAAGAAACCATGGGTGATATTACTGACCCATTCATTGGTGAGCGTGCTGAGCAAGCCCGTGAAGATTTAGCAGCCGAAGGGGTTACGCCTTCTGATCAAGCGATTCATGACAAAATTAATGAAAACCAAGGCACAGCTCAAGGCACGGGCATCACAGGTATTGGTACCGATCCACTCGCTATCTTTGATGTTGCCCGCGATACTAACGTTGAAACTGGTAACTTATGGGGCTGGGAACTTGCTGCACAACATATGTTTGCCGACTCAGGCTTTGGTGTTGCTGCCAATGCGACCTTTGTATTTGGTGATGTAGCAGCGGATCGTGATGCCACAGGTTATCAGTTTGCCTTACCAGGATTGAGTGATTCTGCAAATATTTCTGCTATTTATGACTTAGATGGATTATCGGCACGTGTTTCATATAACTGGCGCGATGAGTTTTTAACAGGCTTTGATCAGCATTCGTCACCGGTGTTTACTGAATCGTACGGGCAATGGGATATCAACGTAAATTACGCGGTTAACCCACAGCTAACGGTATTTATCGAAGCGTTAAATATTACCGACGAAACACAACGCACTTACGTACGATACTCTGAGCAGTTACTACGTGCCAACCAATATGGTGCTCGCTATAACTTAGGCTTCCGCTACTCATTTTAATTAATGAGTATTTAAAAAGCCGCTTTTAAGCGGCTTTTTTTCATTTTAAAGTTAACTGACCCTATCTGCTTATCCTCTTAGCGTTAATATTAGAGATATCAAAAATCTGACTGCTAAGCTAAGTTATGAATATAGCCAGTATATAAGAAGGTTTTATGCACCATAATAAAATTAAACATATTGTTATTGTTGGTGGCGGCAGCGCTGGTTGGCTAACGGCTGGCTTAATAGCAGCACAACCACACCTGACGCGTCAGGCAAAGGTCACCTTAATTGAATCACCTGACGTGCCAATATTAGGTGTCGGCGAAGGCTCGTGGCCCACCCTACGGCAAACCCTGAAAACCATTGGAGTAAGTGAAACAGAATTCATTCGCCAGTGTGATGCGTCATTTAAGCAAGGCTCGCGCTTCGATGGGTGGATAAACGATGCAGGTAATGAGCACTATTACCACCCGTTTAGCTTACCGGTTGGCTATCAGCAATTAAACATTGCGCCCTATTGGTTTGGCCAGCATCATGCCGTTAGCTTTAGTCATGCGGTATCGAGTCAAAGCTATTTATGCGATCACCACAAGGCCCCTAAAACCCATTTACACTGCGATTATCAAAGTGACGCCAATTATGGCTACCATTTTGATGCGGGTAAATTTGCTGAACTGCTTAAACGCCACTGTATAGATAAGTTAGGCGTTACCCATTTAGTGAGCCATGTTGATGAGGTGATTAACGATGCAGATGGCTATATTAGTGCTCTAGCTACCCGCGATTTAGGGTTATTGCAGGGCGATTTATTTATTGATTGCTCCGGCCATCATGCCCGTTTAATAAGCCAACATTATGCAATTGAATTAGAGCCACAAGAGCACATTTTATTTAATAACCGCGCTGTGGCGGCACAAGTACCATACAGCAATAGGCAACAAGACATTCTCTCATATACTAAAGCAACCGCCCAACAAACTGGCTGGATTTGGGATATTGGCTTGCAAAGTCGCCGTGGTGTTGGCATGGTTTACTCAAGTGAATTTGAAACCGCAGCGGGCGCAACTGACAAGCTATTAGCTTATTTAAGCAACACGCAAAAAGAGCTAGATACCAGCCAATTAAGCGTGCGTGAGCTGAGCTTTACGCCAGGCTATCGCAGCCAGTTTTGGTATAAAAACTGTGTTGCTATTGGTATGTCGGCTGGATTTATTGAACCACTTGAAGCATCGGCGTTAGTGATGGTGGAGCTGGAGCTGGGCCTAAACTACCTGCTGGCTAACTTTCCCACCCAGCGCAATGCCATGCCACATCTCAGTAAACGCTATGATCAGCAGTGCCATTACCGCTGGCAACGGGTGATTGAATTTTTAAAATTACACTATGTGTTATCTGAGCGCAGCAGTGATTATTGGCAAGCACATAGAGATACCAGCACAATACCGCAAACCCTGCTTGATAACCTTGCGCTATGGCAATATCAAAGCCCTTGGCTCAATGATTTTGATCGTGCCCAAGAAGTATTTTCAGCGGCGAGTTATCAGTTTATTTTATACGGTATGAAGCACTTACCGGCATTTCCTAAAATGAACATGCCCGCGAGTATCATTGAGCATTTTACCAATAATCAGCAAGCTGCAAAGCAAGGGTTAGCCAACTTACCCACTAACCGCCAGTTACTGGAACATATTCAAAAGTTTGGTTTACAGCCTATTTAACTTAACAGGTTTAAGTTAACAGGTTTAAGTTAACCAATTGAATTAACTTTATTTAAAATCAGGAGGCCACATGGCCAACCATGTTTTACTTGATAATATTAGTCATAAAGAATTAAAAGTGATCACCGAACGTGGCGCAAAATGGGGCGATAACATCAGCTGCACAGCTATTTACCCGAGTGAATTCACTAAAGTACAAGCTAATCAACCCATTGTATTTCGTAAGCACCCACAGTCAGGGCAGTTTGAAGCATTAGCCTTATTTGGCTTTGAAAATGGCGAAAACCTACTACTCGATACACAAGGCAATTTAGCACTGAATTATTTACCACTGAGTATGCAACGCCAACCTTTTTTAATCGGCCAGCAAACGCAGTACAACCAAGGCATACCTGAGCAATCATTAGTGGTGCATGTAGATTTAGACAGCCCACGTATTAATACAACAGAAGGGGAAGCTGTGTTTTTAGAACACGGCGGCAATAGCGACTACTTAAGCCATATTGCTCAAGTATTGAATACCCTACATATTGAAAACCAAGCCCTTCCGGATTTTTTTTCACAACTCCTTGAGCTTGATTTACTCGAAGCATTTGCAATTGAATACCAGCAAAAAAATGCTGATAAAGTCACTGTCGGCGGTTTTTATACTATCAATCAACAAAGCTTAAATACCCTTACCAGCGAGCAACTGCAAACCTTACAGCACAGTGGTTATTTGCAGGCTATTTATATGGCAATTGCATCGCTTGAACAGATCCCTACCTTACTTAATAAAAAATGGGCGCAGCAGTAATGCCAAGCGCAGCTCAACAAATAAAGCAGCAAGTCAGGCAATGCCATATTGATGACATCGACGATTTGCCGAGCTTTTTAGCCGAGCAAACAATCCCTATTGTGATCAAAGACGTATGCACGCACTGGCCTATGGTTGAGCAAGCCAAACAAAGCGATCAACAGGCGCTGAGTTATTTAAAAAGCCTTGCGAGCGACTCACCGGTGCGGGCATTTTCAGCCCCAGCCAAAGAGCGTGGCCGTTATTTTTACAATGCGCAAATGAGCGGCTTTAATTTTAGCCAATATGCCAGCAATTTAGTTGCATTACTTGGCCAATTAGAACAAGCGAAGACGATAGCCGAACCAGACTCTTATTATATGGGCTCAACGGCGTGTGATTATTGTGCGCCGCAGTTTATTGCCAACAACCCGTTACAGGTCACGCCTCATAAGTGCTTAAAGAGCTTGTGGGTGGGTAATCACAGCCAAATTGCCGCCCATTATGATAATGCCGACAACCTTGCCTGTGTGGCAGCCGGCAGCCGTGAATTCATATTATTCCCGCCAGAACAAGTAGATAACTTATATATTGGCCCGCTGGAATTTACCCCAGCTGGACAAGCCGTCAGCTTAGTGGATTTTGCGGAGCCTGACTTGGAGCGTTTCCCCCGCTTTGCACAGGCGCTACAAAACGCACTCAGCGCAAAGTTAGCACCGGGGGATGGCATCTTCATTCCTGCACTTTGGTGGCATCAGGTAAGCGCACAAGGGGAATTTAATGTACTGGTCAACTATTGGTGGCGCCAAGCGGCTGTTCATTTAGCCAATCCATTTGATGCGCTATTGCATAGCATGCTGGCAATTAAAGATTTACCCGCAAGCCATAAAGCTAACTGGCAGACCTTCTTTAATCATTATGTATTTAATGACAATTCAAGGCTTGGCGAACACACACCTGATGATGTAAAAGGCATTCTTGGAGAAGTGGATGAACTGACGGCACGAAAAATTCGCCAGTTATTACTACAAAAATTAAATCGTTAATACTAGAACTGAGATGAGTCTTAAGCCTGCGATTACAACGAGTTCGGCGATGTAACGCCAGGCTAAAGACCCAAATAACTTAAAGTCGTTTACCAATTATCTGCTTAGCAGAATCTTGATAAGTTGCGCAGCCTTTGCCCGTTTGTGGGTTAACACTACACTCAAATACTCGCACGTAATCCACCAGCATCTGCTTTGGAAAACCACTTTCATCCACGCCTTTTTCGTTCACGTTGGCAGGCCAATTACCGCCGACGGCAAAGTTTAACAGCATATGAAAACGCTTATCAAAAGGTGCAAAACCTGAGTTTTCCACTAACGTACCATCAGCTTGCTCACTAACTGAATACCACTGCTCACTTTTAAAGGTAGCAAAATGAATATCATCTACATACCAGCGCATTTCATCTTGCTGCCACTCAAGAGCATAAACATGAAAGGTATCGGCAGGGTTTTGATCGCCAGCAAAAGTATACGCTGTACCACTGTAAACATTGCTCGGTGCTGGACCGCCATAATGCAAAGTACCATGCACACGACTCTCTAAAGTGCCTACGGGCGCGGTTTTATCATCGGTTGGCACTTTAAGATTAACCGCTTCCATAATATCGATTTCGCCAGAAGAAGCCCAACGGCCATACTCCCAATCAGTAGGTAGCATCCAAATCGCCGGCCATGCACCTTGCCCCGCAGGCAACTTAGCACGAATTTCAAAGCGACCATATCGCCAATCCCCTAAGCCCTTGCTGCGTAACCGTGCAGAGGTAAACGGTTGGGTTTGGGTGAGTGAGCGCTCTGCATCGCTATTAACCTCATCACGATTAAATTTAGGACCCGTGTACTGCTCTTTAATGGCAACGAGATGTAACAACCCTTGCTCAACAAAACTGTTTTCTGCTCGGGCGGTATAACACTGCTTCTCGTCATTTCCGCCACCACGACAATTGACTTCATGCTGCCACTTTTGTGAGTCAATTTGTGAGCCATTAAATTCATCTTGCCAAACGAGTTGCCAGCCTTCCCCCAAACTGGCAGTGACAGGTTCTGTTTGTTCTACCTGTTGGCAGGCGCTAAGTGCGCCCGCCAACAAGATAATTGCAGGAGTTTTTATTGACATAAAATAGCTGACTCCTGTGCATGTTCAGTGCTTACTGCTAATTTAGCAATTGATAGCTGCCAATCACCTTGAGTGCTTAATTGCCATGGTGAGAACACTTGACCTAGGTTTACATTTTGCTCAGCAAAACACGCTAAATCAATATTCAGTGTTTGCCACTGTGAATCATTATTTAGTTGTTCGGTAATATCTAATTTACCTTGGCAATCATCACCACATTGCATACCTAACCACAATGGGCTGGTGCCTGCTTTGTCGACTTTGATCTGCATCTGTAGCTGCCCTTGTTTTTCAACAAACGAACGTAAGTCAGATGGGAACGGCGCCATTAATCGTACTGCAGCCAGCTCTTCACCGGTAAAAGTGATAGCACGCGCATCTTCTTGCACGTCTTTATCAAAGGTTTTAACGCTGATTGCACCAACAGACTCTCGGCTGCTTGCCATGGTTTTTTGTTGCTCACCACTTTGCAACTGTAGGCTCCACGGCGCTTTTACCGCACGTTCAAATAACACTAAGTCCTCAAGCTGCTGTGTTCCTTGGCTTTGCTCTGGAAGGTCATCACTTAAGGTGTTTTTATCTGTATAGGTTAAACCAAAACCATACGGCAACAACGGCGAGTAATCAGCGTCTCCTCGATTGGCATTGTCGATTGGGTTATTCGGCCACGAGAATGATAACTTACCTTTGAAGTCATGGTTTACAGAACCATCAGCATTGGCAAATAACACATCGCTCAAGGCATCCCCTTCACTACCTGGCAGCCAAGTAGCAACAAAGGCATCACTGGCATTTAATTCTGCATTTACCCACATCGGGCGACCACTAATAAATAGCGATACGACTGGAATACCTGCTTTTTTAAACTTACGCAACAAGGCTAAATCTGTTTTATTACCACGTTGATATTCAAGGTTGTCTAAGTCGCCGTTGCCTTCTGCATAAGGTTGCTCACCAAACACCACGATTGCAACATCTGGACGAGTATTGAACTCACCATTTAAGTCATACTGAACTTGCCCGCCTGCTTGCTTAACGGTGTGTTCAATACCATCCAAAATCGACGTACCACCTGGGAAATCGCTATTTTCGTTACCAGTCCCTTGCCATGTAATACTCCAGCCACCTGATTGCATACCAATATTATCAGCACCTAAACCTGCCACAAGCACATTTGCTTTAGGTGAAAGTGGTAATAGCTGTTGTTTATTTTTAAGTAAAACTAATGACTCACGTACCGCTTGCTTTGCCACAGCGCGGTGCTCTGCGCTACCGATTACTTCTGTTTTACCTGATAACGGACGCTGCGCTGGGCTTGGTTTATCAAATAAATCTGCGCGCATTTTCACGCGTAAAATACGAGTCACGGCATCGTCAATTCGGCTTTGCGCAATATCGCCACTTTTTACTTGAGCAATTAAATTTTCATAAAGCGGTTTCCAGGCATCGGTTGGCACCATGTACACATCCAAACCAGCATTCGCTGCTTGTGCACAGTTACCGTTTGTACAACCGTCAATTTGCCCGTGACCGTTCCAGTCACCTACAACAAAACCATCAAAACCCATTTTGCCTTTGAGCACATCGGTCAATAAGTATTTGCTGCCATGAATTTTTTCACCATGCCAACTATTAAATGACGCCATCACTGTTTGTGCGCCCGCACCTAAACCGCCAACATAGCCTTGTGCATGAATGTCGAATAGTTCTTGCTCTGATGCAATGTTATCACCTTGGTCATCACCGCCTTGCGTTCCACCATCGCCTAAAAAGTGCTTCACGGTACTAATTACACGCTCATCAGATAAGAAATCTTTATCAACCGCGCCTTGCAGACCTTTTACGATTGCCGCTGAATAATCACGAACAATTTCAGGATCTTCTGAATACCCTTCGTAAGTACGACCCCAACGATCGTCACGCACGACGGCTACAGTTGGTGCAAATACCCAATCAATGCCTGTTACCATTACTTCTTGCGCAGTGGCTGCGGCTATTTTTTCAATTAATGCAGGATTATTAGTAGCACCTAAACCTATGTTATGTGGGAACAAGGTTGCGCCAATCACGTTGTTATGGCCATGTACTGCATCGGTTCCCCACATTGTCGGAATATTAATGCCATCAAGGGAATCATCCACTGATGCTTGATACATTTTCTCAGCAAGCTCTATCCAATCAGCCGCGGTTGCGTGTTTATTGTTATTAGGAAACGCCCCGCCACCATTTAAATACGAACCAAAGCCATATTTGCGCATATCTTCGACTGTTATATCGCGAATTTCAGGTTGGATCATTTGCGCAATTTTTTGCTCCAAGGTCATGCTATTTAACAGTTTCGCAATTGCCGCTTCCATGTCGGCATCATCTTTAATGCCTGTGGTAATTTTTGGCCAAATTTCGTTATCGACTACTTTACTCGTTTGCATTTTTTCAGGCCCTGAGCAGCCGTTCATCGCTATGGCCGCCATCATTAGCGCAGTAAGAGTGAATGGTTTTTTTAATGTCATGTTTTTCACCTAAATATTAATGACGAGTTGAAGATACTTTTGAGCCAAACAGCGCAAAGTAAGTGATATATAAATAACAACCTATTGGTAACATCAGTGCTAACTGCACACCAATATTATCAGCGAGCACACCTTGTAGTAATGGAATAATCGCACCACCAACAATTGCTAAACAAAGAATACCTGAGCCTTGTGAAGTGTATTTACCAAGCCCTTGCAACGCTAAGCTGAAAATAGTTGGGAACATAATTGAGTTACACAAACCAACCAGTAAAAGCGCCCACATAGCGAATCCACCTTGTCCGGTCATTGCCATAATAATCAGCACAATGGCAAGCAAGCCATGGCAGGCAAGCACTTTACCGGCATCAAACTTTTGCATCACAACCGCACCAATAAATCGACCTATCATCGCACCGGCAAAGTAATAACTAATATAATGAGCGGCTTGTTGCTCCGTTAAGCTGCTAATATGATCAAGCGTTAAAAAACCAACCAAAAAGCTACCAATGGCAACTTCAGCCCCAACGTAGACAAAGATACCGAGTGCCCCAAAAAGTAAATGACGGTATTGCCATACACTGCCTAAATCAACAAACCCTTCAACCTGCTGACTTTGTGCTGCTGAGTCACTCTCTTTGCCTAGTTTAGGCAACTTTAAAAATGCAAAGATAACCGCAAGGACTAATAAACTGGCTGACAACATTAAATAAGGGAATTTAACTTGCTCAGCTGTTGCTTGGCTCACTTCAGTTAAAATTAACCAACCGCCAAAAATAGGCGCTATGGTAGTGCCTAATGAATTGAATGCTTGGGTCATCGTTAAGCGTGATGAAGCTGTTTTAGGCGAGCCAAGTACACTCACATACGGATTTGCTGATACTTGTAGAATAGTGATACCAGACGCTAATACAAACAACGCCAGTAAAAATAACTCATAAACATGTGCGACTGCTGCTGGATAGAAAAGCGCACAACCAATAGCGGCGACCACAAGCCCGACAACAATACCAAACTGATAACCTATCTTACTGACCAACTTCCCTGCAGGAATCGACATCACAAAATAAGCACCAAAAAAGCAAAACTGGATTAGCATAGCCTGCGTGTAATTAAGCGAAAACATGCCTTTTAAATACGGGATCAAAATATCATTTAAGCAGGTAATAAATCCCCACATAAAAAACAGTGTGGTCAACGACGTTAAAGCAAACGTTTGCTTGCTCATAGGTTGCTGGCTATGTTCGTTCTCTGCCAAAGTGTGTGTAACATGTGCCATATTAAATCTCTAATTGTTTTTAATTATCAGTTTATTACAACTACATAGGTGCTTTTTTATTAAAATTATAAAAGCAAATAATAGTTGCAACATTAAATGTAAGCGCTTACA
The DNA here is from genome assembly GCF_002332205.1 of Pseudoalteromonas sp. JB197. Taxonomy (NCBI): domain Bacteria; kingdom Pseudomonadati; phylum Pseudomonadota; class Gammaproteobacteria; order Alteromonadales; family Pseudoalteromonadaceae; genus Pseudoalteromonas; species Pseudoalteromonas sp. JB197. Next base: position 309,443 of record NZ_NRGZ01000001.1, on the reverse strand, counting down.
TTTATAACATATAAATCGAATTTAGCAATTTATTTACAAAAAACTTGTAAGCGCTTACATTGAACAGCTATGCTGTCTACAAAATAAATATAAAGCGATTGCTACTACTGAAAGTTAAAAGGTGCACCTTGAGCGAATTTAAAACTATATCACTGCCATCTAATTCACCAATGCTAACGCCGCAATTTGTATTTGGCGTAGCAACCGCTTCATTTCAAATTGAAGGATCACGTGATACCCGCCTACCGTGTATTTGGGATACCTTTTGCGCGCAACCAGACACAATTGCTGATAATAGCCATGGCGACATTGCTTGTGATCATGTCAATTTATGGCAACAAGATATTGAAATGATTGCAAACTTAGCCGTAGACGCATACCGGCTATCAATTTCATGGCCACGCGTACTGCATCAAGATGGCACAGTGAATAAACAAGGAATTGGTTTCTATCGTGATCTATTAATTGCATTAAAAGCACGTAATATTAAAACCTATGTCACCCTATATCACTGGGATCTTCCGCAACATTTAGAAGATCATGGTGGCTGGCAAAATCGTAACACCGCTTATGCTTTTGCAGCTTATGCTGATGTGGTAAGTAAAGAGCTTACTGGGCTGGTTGATTCCTATGCCACCTTAAATGAACCATTTTGCAGCGCTTACTTAGGGTACGAAATAGGTGTTCATGCCCCAGGTATAAAAAGTCAGCAAGCTGGCCGTCAAGCGGCCCATCATTTGCTGCTCGCCCATGGCCTTGCGATGCAAGTATTACGTAAAAATTGCCCTACAGTAGAAGCTGGCATTGTACTTAACTTTAGCCCCAGCTACCCGCTTACCGCTGCAGATAAAACAGCTGCAATGCTTGCAGATCAATATCATAATCAGTGGTATATCAAAGCCGTATTAGAAGGGCAATACCCTGACTTACTCAGCCAACTAAACGAAAATGCACAACCTGTGATTGCTGCAGGAGATATGGCAATAATTAGCCAAGAAATTGATTTTATTGGTGTTAATTACTATACCCGAATACACTATCGTAGCACTGAGGATAACTGGTTTGCCGAAGCGAGTATTGCTAATGTACCAGTCACTGATATGGGCTGGGAAGTATACCCACAAGGCTTAACAGAGTTACTAGTTTCATTAAATGAACAATATCAATTACCTAAAGTATATGTAACTGAAAATGGCGCGGCCATGGCTGATCATTTGTACGAAGGGCAAGTAACTGACTTAGAAAGAGTGAGTTATTATCATACGCACCTCAATGCTGTTCATGATGCAATACAACAAGGCGTTGATATCCAAGGGTACTTTGCATGGAGTTTAATGGACAACTTTGAGTGGGCATACGGCTATGAAAAACGCTTTGGACTCGTTTATATTGACTATTCAAATCAACAACGGATACTAAAAGAAAGCGCTAAACAATATCGCAACTTACTGCAACAACGTAAAAAATAATAATAATATTGAGTGCCAATTATGCTAACTAAAAAAGAAAAAATAGCCTATGGCTTAGGTGATACTGCCAGTAACATCATTTTTCAAACCGTAATGCTATTTTTGACTTTTTTCTATACTGATATTTTTGGCATCTCGCCTGCAATCGTCGGCACTTTGTTTTTAGTAGTGCGTGTCATTGATGCGATCACTGATCCGCTAATGGGCTCGTTGACCGACTCAACCCGCACTAAATACGGCAGTTACCGCCCCTATTTGTTATGGTTAGCACTACCATTTGGGGTGATCAGCATTATTACTTTCACCACTCCAGATCTTAGCGACACCGGTAAAGTGATCTACGCATTTGTAACGTATACGCTATTAATGCTGGTATACACCGCTATTAACATTCCTTATTCAGCGCTCGGTGGCGTGCTTAGTAAAGATCCTACAGAGCGGGTATCCATCCAATCGTATCGCTTTGTGTTTGGTATGCTGGGTGGATTGATTATTAGTAGTTGTACTATGCCCTTAGTAAACTGGCTTGGTAAAGGCGATAATGCACTAGGCTATCAGCTAACTATGGTGATCATGAGTTGCTTAGGTGTGGCGTTATTTTTGATCTGTTTTCGCTTTACCAAAGAGCGTGTCGTCGCTCAGCAATATAAGCAACTAAACCTCAAACAGCAAATGCATACGCTCTGGCAAAATGGTCCGTTTAAAGTTCTGTGTGCAGCCTCTTTGATGCTATTAACCAGCATGGTTTTACGTACCACCTTAGCAATTTACTATGTTAAGTATGTACTAGGTGAGGCTGATCTGGTCACCGCATTTGTTACCATAGGTATGATTGGCAACATTTTGGGCTGTGCCTGCGCGCAACCTTTGAGTAAGCGCGTTGACAAAAAAACCGCCTATATCTACTTACAATACTTATCCGCCATAATCAGTTGCGTTGCTTTTTGGCTCCCTGGTGAACAACTGATATGGGCTTTTGCTATTTACTTTTTGTGGTGCTTTGTTACACAAATGGCCACCCCATTATTATGGGCAAAGATGGCTGACACTATCGATTACGGACAGTGGCAAAATGGTCACCGTTTAACCGGCCTAGTGTATGCCAGCGTGGTATTTTTCATTAAACTTGGCCTTGCTTTAGGCGGCGCTATCGCGGGCTGGTTACTGGCTTATTATGGCTACCAAGCAAATACCGCGTTAAGCGAGCCAACCCGCGATGGTATTTTAATTTCATTTACCTTATTTCCAGCAATTGGCAGCATACTTGTCGCATTAATTATGAAAAGGTATATTCTTGATAATCAAACTGTTCAGCAAATATCGGCTGAGCTCGCAGTTAAAAGTCGTATTTAACAAGGAATTGCATGGCCACCATTTATGAGGTGTCAAAACTTGCAGGCGTATCGTTAGCAACCGTCTCAAGAGTGATGAATAATAATGCTAATGTCAGCGATGCAACGCGTGAAAAAGTAACTCGCGCAATGACTGAACTCGGCTATAGGCCAAACTCTATTGCTCAATCGTTAGCGTCAAATTGCTCAAATAGCGTAGGATTGCTTGTTTCTGAGTTGCACGGTCCTTTTTATGGCCCGATGATGAGTGGCATCGAGACCGCCTTTCGCAAGCAGGGTAAACACGTGATCATTGCAGCAGGTCACAGTAATGAAGAGCGAGAGCAACAGGCTATTGAGTTTTTAATTAGCCGTAATTGCGATGCTTTGATTTTGCATGTTGAAGCGATCAGTGATGACTACTTGATAGAGCTTAGTAAAGGGAAAACCCCTTTTGTGCTCATCAACCGCTATATTGCAGAATTATCATCACGTTGTATTATTTTAGACAATGTAAAAGGTGGCTATTTAGCCGCTAAATATGTTTTAGAGCAAGGCCATACCGATATTGCCTATATCAGTGGTCCACTGTGGAAAAAAGATGCCCAAGATCGCTTAACCGGCCATAAGCAAGCCCTTGCAGAGTATAACTTGAGCTTTAATGAACAATTACTGTATCAAGGTGACTTTATGGAAGATGGCGGTGCAGCTGGATTCCAATACTTGCATAATAATGGGCCACAATTTACTGCTCTGATCTGTGCCAATGATGAGATGGCCACCGGCGCGATGGCAACAGCAAGAGAATGTAAGCTTAAATTACCCGAACAATTATCGATTATGGGTTATGATAATGTGTTTTTTACCCGCCATGTTTACCCGCCACTGAGTACCATAAATTACCCCATAAATGAAATGGGTCGTATGGCTGCGGACTGGGTTTTGAGTAACGTTTATCAAAAAAACACACCGCCATTACAAACGTTATTTGAACCTGAATTAATCATTCGCCAATCAGTACTTACTCACCCTCAATAAGCTGGGTTAGTAATGCAAGATTAATTGGTTTTAATAAAACGTGTTCGATATTAAGCTGCTCTAGTTGTAGCGGCTCAGGCTGCATACCACTGACAATAACTCGAGATATCTCGGGGTAATGCTCCTTGGTATAAGCTGCTAACTCTAAACCACTGCCATCTGGTAAATGCATATCTAGCAAAACCTTATCAAAGTTGCTATCGACTTTTAAAATAGCAACGCAGTGCTCATAGCTGGTAGCTATACTGGTTTGCACACCTAAGCTTTCAAGTAACAATTGAGTTATTTGCGCTGCATCAGCGTCATCTTCAACGAGTAAAAAGCGCATTTTGCTCTGTACAGAATCTACAGGAGGCAGAACCTCTGGGGAGTTTTGGCTATTATCAGCTAAATAGGTTTGTAAGCACAAATACAGCAGAGTGGCATCGACAGGCTTACCTATCACATCATTAAAACCCAGCGCCGTCAGCTCACTATGGATCCCCTTCATTGTTGCGGCGGTAAGCGCAATAATGGCGCCTGTAAACCCAGCTTTTCTCAGCTCAATGGCGGTTTCTTTACCGCCCATCACTGGCATATGAATATCTAAATAAACAATATCGTATGGATTGCCTTGCTGCTGCGCATTAGCTACTTTATCAAGTGCTTGCTTGCCGTGCTCGGCGTAATCTACTTTCGCTCCTGCGGAGGCAATCATATGCCCGACGAGCACCCGTAAATCACGTAAATCATCAACCACTAACACTCGGCCGCTAACCTTACACGGGGCTGTTTTTTGCTGCATATTAGGGGTTAAATCAAGCTTTAATAAGCGCCTTTCTACCGCTTGAATATTGCCCGGATACAGGGAAATAGTAAACTCAGAGCCCTTGCCTATTGCAGATTCTAAGGAAATACCGCCTTGCATACGGCTCAATAACTCTGAACAAATCGCCAGTCCTAATCCAGCACCACCAACAGATCGCGATTCAACATCGGCTATTTGTTCAAACGGCTTAAATATCAGCGCTTGTTTTTCAGGAGCAATGCCCATCCCCGAATCTTTAATGCTAAAAAACAGCATTTCTGTGCCATCAATTACCTTTGTCCACGCGCGAACGATGATCTCACCTTGCTCGGTAAATTTAATCGCGTTATTGATTATATTAATTAAAATTTGTCGAAGCCGCGTCGCATCAATGTTCACTACTAACGGTAAAGGTTGTAACGACTCAAAGCGCAGTGATAGGCCTTTATCAAGTGCAGAAACTCGCATCAGGGTAAACACATCAGCCATCAGGCTATCAAGATTGACGTCACTGCGACTGAGCTCTAATTTATCGGCGGCTATTCTCGACAGGTCGAGCACGTCATTTAACAAACTTAATAAGTGTTTACCGTTGCGGTAAATAACACCAAGCTCGTTATTGGCATGTTCGTTAAAGTCACTCTGCATCAGCAATTCAGTATAACCGAGAATGGAAGATAAAGGCGTGCGTAACTCATGACTCAAATGGGCTAAAAAACGATCTTTAGAGCGGTTTTCTGCTTCCGCTTTTAAACGCTCGATCCGCTCTTCTTCTATATCTCTGCGGGCTAATGCATAACGAATTGAGCGCGCAAAACGGCTACTGCTCATTTCGTTTTTAACTAAATAATCAACCGCACCAGCATCTAGGGCAGCCGAATCAAGTTCATCATTTGGCTGCCCAGTAAGCATAATAATTGGCCCGGTGAAGCCATTTTCGACCGCTTGCTTTAATACCACAAGGCCATCAGATGCACCTAAACGGTAGTCAAGCAGGCAGATATCATGCAGATTTTGACTTAATAGTTGTACTGCCTGCTTAGGATCACTGCTCCATTCTATATCAAATGTATGGGAACTAAGCTGTTCAAGGTAATCACAAGTAAGAATGTAATCGTCTTCATCATCTTCAACAAGTAGCAGCTTAGTTGCCTTATCTAACATAGTGTCTCCAGTAGTTATTTTCTAATCGTTATAGGTGCTCGGTAATTCAACAAACTCAACCCAGTATTTACCGAGTGTTTTCATCAAATCAACTAAACCATCAAAGGTAACTGGTTTAGTGATGTACGAGGCTGCGCCCAAGTCGTAACCTTTAACCATGTCTTCCTCTTGCTTTGAGGTGGTTAAAATCACCACTGGAATGCCTTTTAAATTCGGGTTTGCTTTGATTGCTTGCAGTGCCTCTCGACCATCCATACGTGGCATGTTTAAGTCTAATAAAATTAAACTCGGTCGCGGCGATGAGTCACGGTCTTCAAACTTACCTTTACGTTCAAGGTATTCCAACAACTCCACACCATCTTCAACAAAATACAACTCGTTCAACACACGACTTTCGACGAGAGCATCTTGGGTTAACAAACGATCATCTTCGTCATCATCAGCCATTAAAATGGTGATTGGCTTTACTTTAGTGAACGGCATTTAAGCCTCTCCTTGCAATGTGAAAAGATCACTTTCCACAGGTAGTTTTATTATGAAGCTTGCACCCTCACCCATGTTACTTTGTGCTGTTATAGTACCGCCATGACGCTCTACTATACGCCGACAAACAGATAAACCTATGCCGGTGCCTTTATATTGCGAGCGACCATGTAAACGCTGAAATGGAACAAATATTTTATCTGCATAATCTGGCGAAAAACCAATACCGTTGTCTTTAACGGTAATTATTTGCCAACAAACTTCGGTATTATGCCCTTCACTAAACTCACTCGTTTTTATGTGTTCAATATTAATAACCGGTTGTTGTTCTGGATGCCTAAATTTAACTGCGTTTGAAATTAAGTTTAAAAATAACTGTTGCATCTGGCTTGGGTCGGCCTGAATTATTGGCATATCGCCCACATTAATCTGCGCATTAGACTCTTTAATAGCAATTTCTAAATCACTTAAAATATCATTTAATACACTATTTAAATCGGTATCAACAAAATTTTTGCCACGGGTGGTAATACGCGAAAATTCTAATAAGTCATTAATTAAATTAGACATACGCTGCGCTGCATTTTTCATGCGCGCTATATAATCCATGCCTTTTTCACCTAACTCGTCTTTAAACATAGTTTCGAGACGATCGCTAAATGCTTGAATTTTACGCAACGGCTCTTGCAAGTCATGGCTTGCTACAAAGGCAAACTCTTCTAGCTCGCGGTTACTGCGGCTCAACTCATCTGAATAAAGCGTTAGCTCTTGAGTTCGCTCTGTTACTTTGTTGGCTAAGGTTTCGTTTTGTTTTTCAAGCTCTGCACGATACTGCGCAGCATTTCTTAAATTTAACCGTGTAAGTACAAACATGCCTATAATTAGCAAGCCACTAGTGACTGCAGTAATGACAAAAGTAATTTTAGCTTCATTTTTTATTTTTGCTAACTTAGAAAAATGGCTAACTTTAAACAACATTTCTCGGTCTTGAATTTCGTTTACCGCTAAGCGAATTTGTTTATACAGCTCTCGTCCTTTATCTGTGTTAACTAAATACAGCGCACTGCGCTCTTTATTATTTTGCGCTAAGTTAACGGTCTTTTTTAATTCAATTTCCTTTTGATCCACTAACGACAATAACAGTGCAATGCGCTCTGCCTGGCCATTAATTTCTGAACTTAACGATTTTACATGCTCAGTTTGTGACTCAAGTTGCTCAAGTGCATCGTAATAAGGAACTAAATAATCACTTTTTTCTGTAAGTAAATAACCTCGCTGACCCGACTCTGCCTGCACAACTGACAAGTGTAACTTTTCGATAGCGGTAGTGAGCATACTGGTATTGTCTAAACTATTTTGCGTTTGGCTTAACCCTTGTATGGTATTTACTGCCAAAAATGCATTACCAATAATGATAGATAACACCACAACAATAAATGTTGCCCAAATGACATTAGCTTTACTTGGTTCTTTTTGCGTACTCATTTAGCATCCTAATTCAAAGAGATAAATTATTGCGAGTCTGTAATTGTTTGTAAGCTTTCGCTGCACTGTTGGCAGTTAGCAATAATTTTATTTAGCGCATCGAGTGCTTTCTCTTTTGGCATATCGTTTTCTAGCACCAGCTTTATCAACTCTGCATTCATCGAAATTCGATTAAGTGGCGCTCTAGCATCGTGTACTAACTCATTTAGAGGCTTTTTACTGTGATTGCTCATTGTTTTCCTCAAATTTTATTTATATTCGCCAATGCCACCATAAGCATTTAAGCGGTTATAAAGTGTTTTAGTACTAATACCCAGCATTTGTGCAGCCAGTGTTTTATTACCTTGTACTTTATCGAGCGTGGCATGAATAAGTTCTTTTTCTACTTCTTCAATGGTTTGTCCTGCCGACACTTGCTTGTCGTTAACTTGGCTATTCACTTTTGAAAATGGCGACTCTAAATTATCGGGTAAGGTAATATCACTGGTTTGTGGATCGCTCATAATAAACGCACGATGTATTGCATGGCGCAGTTCGCGCACGTTACCAGGCCAGTCATAGCTTTGTAGCTCTTTTAACTGTTCGTTATTCCAGTTAAATGCGGTGCCATTTTCATCATTTAATTGCTCTAAAAAGGCGTTTGCTAATAGTGGAATATCTTCTTTACGATCGCGCAGTGCCGGTATATCAATAGGAAACACTGCCAATCTAAAGTAAATATCTTCACGAATAATATTATTTTGCGCTAAATCGGTAAGTGAGCGGTTAGTCGCGGAAATAACTCGGCAATTTGTAGGTATTTCGCGGTTTCCGCCAACACGTGTTACTTTTTTTGTTTCTAGCACGCGCAGTAAGTTAGGTTGCATACCAATTGGCATTTCGGTTACTTCGTCTAAAAATAACGTGCCGTCATTTGCTTGTTCAAACACGCCTTCTTTACGTGCAATAGCACCGGTAAATGCGCCTTTTTCATGGCCAAACAGCTCACTACTAATTAACTCTTTTGAAAAACCACCACAGTTACTTGCCACCAGCGGCCCTTCACATTCGCTGGCATTATGAATTGCCTGAGCAACCACTTCTTTACCCGCCCCACTTTCGCCCATAAGCATTACGTTGGCGTGGGTTTTAGATACTCGCTCTATCATGGTGTACAGCTTATGCATTGCTGTAGACTCGCCTATTAGCGTACCAAAATGGCGGGTTATAGCTGATGATTTCGTTTTTTTAATGGTTTTTTTCGGGCCATTTAACACCCTTTCAAGATCTTCACGCTGCAATGGCTTTAATAAATGCGCAACATTAGGTTCGCACATGTCGGCTAAAATCCCCTTTACCGAAGGGTGCCCAGATATTAGAGTTATTTTAGGTGAATGGCCTATCATTTTTAAATGATCTAGTAGGTGTAAGCCGCTACCGTCGGGGAGCATAAAGTCGAGCAGTATGTGATCAAAACTATTGTTTTCTAGCCACTGATGGGCTTCTTTTAAACTGGTTGCTGTACTTATGTTATGGCCGAGGAATTCGACTATATGACAAACCACGTCACTAAACTCAACGTCATCGTCCACTAATAGTATATTTAACATGATTAATCCCTATGCTTTTTTATTATTCTACTTGGCCTTAGCACTAAAAGAAAGGCGCGCTATTTGTAGCTTAAATTACAGAGCTTATATTATTTAGTTACATTTTCATCAGTGAACAGTGTAAGCATACTTGATGTACTTAAACTTAAAAAACACTCACTTTATATACTATTTAATAAAAACCTAAAATAAATAACTGATATAATTTAACTTTATTACAGGAGAGCCAATGCGCCCATTAAAAACCCTCATTCACCCAAGTATTAATATTGAACAAGGCAGCCAATTTACACGTATTACCGCCCGCGCTATTGCCATGCATAAACAGCATATTTTATTAATGTATACAAAGAGATACGATGACTTTAGTTTACCTGGTGGCGGTGTTGATGAGCACGAAAGTATAGAGCAAGGGTTAATACGTGAGCTACAAGAGGAAACCGGCGCACAAAATATAGTAATAAAAAAAGAGTTCGGCCTATATGAAGAGTACCGCCCTTGGTACAAAGACGACTTTGACATTATTCATATAAAGTCTTATTGCTATGTATGTAATATTGACCAAAAGTTAGGCCAAGCGCAGCTTGAACACTACGAGCAACAAAATGGTATGGTTGCCAAGTGGGTAGATATAAATGAAGCAATTGAGCATAACGAGCGAACACTTGCCACCAGCGATAAGCAAGGGCTGTCGATTATTCGCGAAACCTATTTACTCAAAGAAATAGCTAAACAGTTATAGCCTGTAATTAGCTTTACTTACACCTGAGTAAAGCTCAACAAGGTATTTTTTTTGTGCTATAAAAACGATACAAGCCAACTAAATTACTGCTTAAAAATAAGCTTTCCATAACAATAGCGACCGGAGAGCCTGCAAAAACGTTATGGCTTATCCAAAATAAAGTACCTACAACCATACATAAACGCATATGTAAGTCGTGCTTTTGAAACGATGCAAACGTTTGAATTAATGTCGCAATAAGTGCCAGTGCGCTAAACCAATCTTGCCAAGTAAAATAAACAGCCACGCAACACAGCAGCATAAAAGCATACATTGCCCACGTTTTACGTGCATAAATGCAGTAAAAATACCTAAAGGCAGCAATTAACATTAAGCAACCTGCACTATTGTGCCCCAATATAAAAAAGTGCACTGCAGTCAGTAATACCGACATAAATAAGCAGGTTAAAATTAACGAACGTGACTTAAACTGAAACGAAGCAAGGTCAAGTAATGTTGCTATAGCAACTAACGACTGAGCAATTAAAAACATAGTGACTCCTTAAAGCAGCAAGTCTAACTAGCTTTAGCGTTATTACTCTTAACTTAAGTTAAGTCGTTTACGAATTCTTGATAAAGAAATTGCCGAAATACCAATATACATAGCCACTTGAGTTAAACTTAGCTGCGCCAACCAATGGGGCTTTTCGGCTAATAAATAACGGTAGCGTTGCTCGGGTGTATTAAGCAATAAAAATGCTTCTTTGGCTTCTTTAAATATAAGCTGCTGCGCAATAAGTTGTTGCTTAATTATTTGCCATTCGGGTTGATTAAATACATTCAATGGGACGCTAATAACGCTTACTCTATTAATTACTTTTAGTTGATAAAACGCTGCGGTATTCGTTAGCCAGTTTCCATAAAGTAGCGCAAACTCATCTTTAAAGTAAAACTCCTTACACCTTTGCCCGCCCTGTGCATCATCATGTATTGCACCTAACACCCCATCAAGAATTAAATAGCCATAACGCTGCTTTTGCCCTTGTTGTAACAATACGGTATCGCGCGCTATATGCTTAATTGGGTATTGCGCTGCAAGTTGCAGTTTTAAATTTGCAGCAAGTTCTTGATAGCTATCGCCTAGCGGCAAGATTGAAATTTCATTCATTTATATTAACCATTTTTTGATGAGGGTTTACTGGCTCTAACTAGCAAGCTAATAATAAAAAGCTAAGCCTAAAAACACGTAAATTACTTTAATTTTCTTGTAAATTTTGCAGCTACTTGCATTGTTTACAAAATATAACAGATAAATAAACTATAAAAATATTAAATTCATATTATAAAAAACATTAAATTTATTAATAACATAAACTTATAAATAAACTCGAATAGAACCTTAACTGGCATTACCTTTGCACTTCTCAGTACAGACAAACATAGAGGAGATTACAATGAGCAACACAGTTAATACGATCAATCCAACAACTGAGCAAATCATTAATACCTATACGCTGCTGTCGCAACAGCAAGCTGAGCAGGTAATCGAAAAATCTCATCAAACCTATTTACAGTGGCGCTTAGTGTCAGTGACCGAACGTGCAAAACACTTAAACAAATTAGCTTCATTATTCGAAGAGCAAAAAGGTGCCATAGCCAAGCTTATGACCGAAGAAATGGGTAAAGTATACGCCCAAGGTTTGCAAGAAGTTGAACTGTGCGCAGGCATTTGTCGTTATAGTGCCGAGCACGGCCCTAAAATTCTTGCTGATGAAGAACGTGACATGGACGGCGGTCGCGCAATTGTTAGCTATCAGCCTACGGGTGTACTACTTGGCATTCAGCCTTGGAACTTTCCGCTTTACCAGGTAATTCGTTACAGCGCCGCTAATATTATGGCCGGTAACACCACAGTGTTAAAGCATGCCAGTAATGTATTTGGTATGGCCGAAAAAATTGAAACCTTGTTTAAACAAGCCGGATTTCCTGAGCACTGCTTTAGTAACCTACTTATTGATGGCAAAACAGCCAGCGCACTCATAGCGCATAAAGCGATTAGCGGCGTTACCTTTACCGGTAGCGATAGCACAGGTAAAAAAGTGGCCGAGCAAGCGGGTAAATACGTTAAAAAAACCGTACTAGAGCTTGGTAGTAACGACGCATATTTAGTACTTGATGACGCCGATTTAGAGCTTGCCGTAAAAACCTGTGTAACAGGACGTATGATCAACAACGGCGAAACGTGTGTTTCGGCAAAACGTTTTGTAGTGGTTGAGTCTTTGTATGATGACTTTAAAGCGCAAGTAAAACAGCAGTTTGAAGCCATGAAAATGGGCGATCCAATGGCCGACGGCACTGATTTAGGCCCAATGGCACGTAAAAATTTACGCGACGGTATTCACGAGCAAGTAATGCAATCGGTTAAAGCAGGAGCAAACATAGTCACCGGTGGTGAAATACCAGAGCAAACCGGCTTTTACTACCCTCCTACGCTACTTGATAATTTAGCGCCAGGTATGCCAGCATACGACGACGAATTATTTGGCCCTGTTGCCTCGCTTATAAAAGCGAAAGACAACAACGATGCAATGAAAATTGCTAACTCGTCTCGCTATGGTTTAGGTGGCGGCATTTTCTCAAAAGACTTGAAAAAAGCCATTGAACTGGCTAAAAAGCACTTCGACACCGGCATGATCAACATAAACGGCTACGGTTTAGCGCAACCAAACTTACCATTTGGTGGAGTTAAAGAAAGTGGCTACGGTCGAGAGCACGGCGGCTTTGGCATGCGCGAATTTGTGAACGTTAAAAGCATCATGATCCACAGCTCATAAACTTACTATAAAGTACGAGTACTAAACACTCGTTACTAGAAAGTAAAATAAAACACCGCGCTAATGCAGCGCGGTGTTTTTGTATTCAATTTATCTAACATCAATTTTTGTTATTACGATTTTATATCGCACTTTTACTCATCATTTTTATCACGTGCTAAAACGCAGCGCCTAAGCTCTTAAATTAATTACTGAAAGCTTAACTCTTTTCAAACCTTGGCACTTTTCTTTTATCTGCTTTGCTCATAGCGAGTTGTTGAATCTCTTCTTGCTTGTGCTGCGCCGATTTAGTTTCTAGCGATTGTTGGTCGGCATTTTCAAAGGTTAGCTCGGTTAATAGCGCGAAGTGATCTGAACCATATTTAGCTAATCGTTTAATACGCTTTACTTTAAACCCTTCGCTGTGAAATAAATGATCCAGCGGCCAGCGCATAAAAAAGTAACTAGCATGAAACGTGTTGTAAAAGCCACGGCCTTTACGGGGGTCTAATAAGCCACTAATTTGCATAAACAAACGGGTACTGCGCGACCAAGCTACGTCGTTTAAGTCGCCGGCAACTATGGTTGGCCGTGTTGGGTTTTTAAGTGCTTTTGCTACCATAATTAGTTCTGAGTCGCGCGGCCGCGATGAGTCTTCTTCGGTGGGGCTTGGTGGCGCTGGGTGAATAAAGTGCGCTTGCATTTTAACCCCTTGTGCACTTGCAAATAAAATATGAATTGACGGTATGTCGTCTTCTATTAGCTGGCATATTTGCGCGTCAAATATTTTAAATTTACTGTATAGATGCATGCCGTAACGGTTGTCTTTAGGGCACTCTATGTAATATGGATAGTCTTTTTTAAGTACTGATAACTTATTTTGCCACCAGCTGTCACTTTCAAGGGTAATAAGTAGGTCGGGTTGATGCTGATTAACCAAGCTAATTAATTGCTCACTGTTATGGTTCGACATAAGTACATTTGCCGACATAATCCTTACACTGTGCGCGATGTGTTTTGAGGCACTTTGCACTTCTTTTTTTGCCAGCCAAGTATATGGGTATATCCACTTTCCCTGTAAAAACATAATTAATACAGCGCCTGCAACAATATACAAAAAGTCTGTGGCGTTATTAAATGCAAAGTACCCAGCAACACATGCTATAAAGCTTGCAATATAAAACACTTGTAAGCGAATAAAGTCGCAACCACGCACCAGATAATGCTGGCTATACGCCATAGGTAATAGCGTTATAAATAATAAAAAGCTTGTTATTATTGCCAGCGTAATAAACATTTAAATTCCTGTTGGTTGTTTATCGACTCAAAATAGACAGTATTTCGCGCGTGTCGTGCACCATATGAATAATAGTACGATCTACCTCTATGCGTACAGTACCTTTATCTCGGTATCTGTCTATTACTTTGGCACGCTTATAAATATCACGCTCTAAAATATCACCTCTGTGGTAACTTTTATGCCAACCCGGTGGCGTCCACCCCTGGCGAATAAGCTTTTTAGCTTCTTTTTTAGATAAGTGGTTATCGTGGCTGTCATATTTTTTATGGTGTTTTTTCCACTCATGCTTATTTGAATAGTGTTTTTTATTATGGTGCTTTTTATTGTAGTGCTTGTTTGAGCCATGCTCGTATTTACTATGTTTATTATGGTGCTTATCATAATAATCATCTTTGTCGTGCTTTGCTTGTGCGTTAAATGAGCTCAATATTAAAATAATTAATGCGCTATAAATGGTTTTATACATAGTTAATCTCTGCTTTAGTTAATAACGCAAGATTAACAAGTTAGCCTGAACATTATATGAAACTCTGTATAAAGTAATCTTAACGCTGCTTATATTGCGTTTTACAATGGCTGCGCATAATGGCGGGATCACGCAGCTTTAAATGTTTGGTTTTGCGCCCAGCGTGGCGTTTTCGCCATACTTTAAAGCTGCCGCTGGCAATGTGTTGGCGCATAAAAACCACCAACTGCGAATAATTTAAGCCATAAAGTTGCTCTATTGCTTCAAACGGGGTTCTATCCTCCCATGCCATTTCTATAATGCGCGATTGCTGCTGGGCGTTAAACATAGTTATTTTCTCTTTAAAAAATAACTAATACGAAGCACTAAAATTGCACGATCAATTTAACTTAAGCCATATAAAATAGAGATACATTTAATTTCGGTTATTTTTTATCATTATTTTAGAAGAAGAAAATTTAAGTGTATGATATTAAATATATCTATAACCAAGTATAGAGAAGTTAACTATGTTTACAAAGCTGCCACGCTGGGTTGAATATGGCGCATTTACACTGGCATTTATTGCCGGCATTGTGAACGCTGTGGGTTTATTAGGGTTTGAACATCAGGCTATTTCTCATTTGTCGGGCTCTGTTACTTTATTTGGTATAAAATTAATGAGTGATGGCAGTGCGGCATTATTACTGTTTAGTATCATAATTAGCTTTATGCTTGGCTCTGCGTTGTCGGGATTTTTACTCAACGGTGGCTCGTTAAAGTTAGGCCGACATTACGACACTTTATTGTTTATCGAAGGGTTATTACTGCTAGCCAGTGCCTACTTACTTTATAGCTCCTTTGTTTATGGCATAGTGCTGGCGTCTGCCGCTTGTGGCTTACAAAATGCGTTGGCAACCAATTACAGTGGCGCAGTAGTTCGTACTACACATTTAACCGGTATTTTTACCGACCTTGGTTTAATGATGGGCCGCGCATTAAAAGGCGATGCTGTAGATAGCCGAAAATTCATGGTGTTTTTACTGATCACCCTAGGGTTTTTATGCGGTGGTGTAATTGGGTTTATGCTATTTGAATTGTTTTCTGTAGCAACTTTAGTAGTGCCAGCTGTTATGTGCTTTATTTTATCAATTACTTATCGGCTTTATCGTTTACGCAACACCGTTTAACGCAAGTTATTTCAATACGTTTGCCTAACGCTTAGCATAGCGCCATTACCATATAATCAATGTGTAGGAATATATGAAACGCCATTATTTACCCTCTTTGCTGTTACTCTCTCAGCTGCCACTTATAGCCATTGCCAATGGCAAGCAAAATGATGCTCAGCCAATTGAGCGCATAACAACCACTGCGTCGCGTGTTGAGGCGCTTAGTACAAAGTTACCCGTAATAATTAGCGTGCTCAATGAGGCACAATTAAATGCCATTGCCCCCACGCATATTGAAGAAGCCATGCAAAGAGTCGCTGGCGCGAATATACAACGTGGTAATGGCCAAGAGTATTTACCCGCGCTGCGCTCGCCTGTTTTATCCGGTGCTGGTGCCTGTGGTGGTTTACTCACACTTGAGGATGGTATTGCACTAAGAGCAGCTGGGTTTTGTAATATAAACGAGTTGTTTGAAGCACATAGCGAAATGGCGCAGCGTATAGAGGTACTTAAAGGCCCAGGATCTGCCCTGTATGGCTCAAATGCGGTGCATGGGGTTATTAACGTGATCACCCCAGATACAACGCAAGATGGCGGCTTAATCGGCTTAGATTATGGCTCGTTTGGCTATAACCGATATAAATTACGTGCTGGCCATGATATGGGCAGCAGCGGGTTAGGTATTAACGCCAGCATTACCGACGACAGTGGCTACCGCGATGACGAAAGCGTAAAACAGCAAAAGGTAAACTTACGTCACCGTTATAATAATAGCGATTTAGCGTTTACCTCTGGGCTTACTTATACCCATTTAGATCAACAAACTGCAGGCTTTATTACCGGCTTTAAAAGCTATAAAGACGAGAGCATAGCCCAACAAAACTTTGATCCGGATGCGTTTAGAAAAGCACGTTCGTTACGAGTTTGGAGTAACGCCACTTGGCAACTAAATGACGATACGCTCTCAACAACGGTGTATTTTCGTAACCAAAGTATGGACTTTTTTAAGCATTTTTTACCTGGTACGCCACTAGAGTACAACAGTCAAACCGGTGTGGGGCTGCAGTCGCTTTATCAGCATCAGCTAGAGGATAATATTAAGCTTAACTTTGGCCTAGATGGCGAATACACCCACGCCGACTTTTTACAAAGTCAAAACAAGCCAACTCAAGGCTCGGCATTTTTAGTTGCTACAGTACCCCAAGGTAAGCATTACGATTACGACGTAAATGCCACCTTATATGCACCTTTTGTCAGTGTTGATCTGCAACTAAACGATTGGTTAGTGACTCTTGGCGCTCGTTATGAGCACATGCAATACGACTACACTAATAACATGTTAGCGGGGCGCACGAAAGAAGACGGTACAGAGTGCGGATTTGGTGGTTGCCGATATAGCCGCCCTGAAAGTACAAAAAATAATTTTAGTAACTTATCGCCAAAACTTGGGGTTAGCTATCAGTACACTGTTAATAACCTGCTTTATGCTAACTTTTCGCGTGGCTACCGAGCGCCACAAGCCGCCGAGTTATATCAGTTACAACGCCAGCAAAACACCACTAATTTAAGTGCCGAAATAGCTAATAATGCTGAGTTTGGCTTAAAAGGCGTTTATCAAAATAGTCGTTATAATTTATCGGTTTATGCTATGAGTAAGCACCATACTATTTACCGCGACAGCGACTTTTTTACCGTGAATAATGGCAGCTCGCGCCACCGCGGGATTGAGCTTGAACTTGAGCATGCTCTCACCTCAACTTGGTCAGTTAACTTTGCCGCCAGTTATGCCAAGCATAGTTATACTAATGAGCAAATACTCAATAATATCAATATTAAAGATAATGATGTTGATACCGCCCCGCGTAAAATTGCCAATTTAGATTTAACCTGGCAGGCGTTTAATAACGCCAATGTGGCACTGCAATGGCATCATGTTGGTCGTTACTATACCGATCCTGAAAACTTACACAGTTATGACGGGCATGACATTTTAAGTTTACGAGCACAGTGGCAAATAACAAATAACTTAGCGCTTGCAGCGCGTATTATTAACTTAACCGATACCGCTTATGCCGAGCGCGCCGATTACACAAGCTTTACCGGCGACCGCTACTTTCCAGGGAGGCCACGTAACGCCATGATCTCAGCAACTTATAGCTGGTAAACATCCAGATCGCTCATGTAACGCATGGGCGATTTTTTCATTACTTTTTTAAACATAGTAATAAACGCACTCACCGACTCATAACCTAATAGCTCCGATACCTGCTGCACACTTTGCTGATTAGATAACGCCTGCAGTGCAATTATAATATGCAATTGAGTGCGCCATTTACCAAAGGTCATACCGGTTTCTTTTTTTATTAACCGCGCTAAAGTACGTTCAGTTAAAGCAAATTGCTGTGCCCATTGTGGCAATGTTTTACGGCTATAAGGCTGGCTAATAAGTTGATTGCTCATGTTTTTAATAACACTGTTTTTTGATAGTACAAAGTCTAAAGGTTGAATTGGCATATCCACCAGCTGATCAAATAATACCTGTGCAAGCCGTGCGGTTTTACCCGTTAAGCTATAGTTTTGCTGATTACTTGCCAAACTAAGCATTAACTCTTTTATTAATGGGCTAATGGTTAATGTACAGGCTGTACTTGGCATACCTTGTAAGTTTGCATCAATAAATAAGTGGCATAAATGCGCATTATCAGATGCTCTATTACTGTGCTCTACATTTGCCGGGATCCAAATGGCGCTATGAGTAGGCACCATCCACATTTTTGTTGCCACTTCACAGGTAACATAACCGTGCAGGGCTAAAATTAACTGCCCTTTTGGATGGGTATGCAGCGGAATTTCACGGCTAAGCTGGGCATATTCTATTTTAGCAATAACCGGCTGCGGCATGATTTCAAAGTTTTTTATTTCATTCCAATCTTGGGGAAGCTGCATTTTGTCTGTTTTTAGTTATTTAATGTCTCTTTTACTAAATTATAGTGATGACTTAGCCTTTATACTAGTCTCTATTGCTTCTTGCTAAATAACCAACCTGCTAGGACGTTTACCTTGTTAACTCAACAATCTCAATCTCGCTTATCTTACGCATTATTAGTACTGGGAATTTTACTTATTGCCAGTAACTTACGTGCGCCAGTGACTGGTTTAGCCCCCGTGCTGGACCAAATAATTCTTAGTTTTAATTTAAGCGCATCACAAGCCGGTATGCTTACCACCTTACCGTTAATTGCATTTGCTTTAGCAAGCCCATTAGCCACTAGTTTAGCTAAAAGGCAAGGCTTAGAAGTGTCGCTTTTTATTGCCCTTATTTTAATTGGCTTAGGCTTAGCATCGCGCATGATAGATTCTGTGCCGGTACTTTATTTAGGCACCGCCGTCATTGGGGTCGGCATTGCGATAGGTAATGTGCTGTTACCGAGTTTAATTAAGCGCGACTTTGCACACAAAGTGGCTGTAATGACCTCGGCGTATGTGCTTGCTATGGGTATTTTTGGCGGTAGTTACTCAGCGTTAATTATTCCCCTTGCCGAATATAAACAAATAGGCTGGCAAATTGCTTTAGCCAGTTACGCGTTAATTACTTTAATAAGTTTATTTATTTGGTTACCGCAATTAAAGCTACGCACCAAACCGACTAAAGATCTGGTTGAAAACACCGGTGACGTTAAAGTGTGGCGCCAAGCCCTTGCGTGGCAAATTACCTTGCTACTTGGCTGTAACTCGTTATTTACTTATATAATTATTGGCTGGTTACCAAGCATTTTAATAGACAGTGGCCACAGCGCACAACAAGCGGGTGCGCTGCAAGGCTCATTTCAGGTAGCTTCGGCTTTACCCGGTATTATCTTAATTCCCTTATTAGCAAAACTAAAAGATCAGCGCGTACTCACCTTTGTTTTAGGAGTGTTGGCAAGCCTGTCGTCGATTGGACTGTTGTATATGCCAGACTATGCGTCTGTGTGGTCAATCACTATGGGGTTTTGCTCGGGTGCATGCTTTATATTGGGCTTGTCGTTTATTAGTTTACGTACTCACGACTCACATCAAGCTGCGGCACTTTCTGGTATGGCGCAGTGTATTGGTTATTTACTTGCCGCTACTGGACCTATTATTGCAGGTGCGCTGCATAGTTATTTTGGTAACTGGGCATCTACTTTATGGTTTTGCGCAGGTGCGAGCGCGCTATGTGCGGTGTTTGGTTATTTAGGCGGGCGTAATATTACTATGCGCAACAAAGCGTAAGCGTTAATTAAAAGTGGACGGTGTAATCATTTGCCCACTTTTATAACTAATTATAGTTTAGTACTTTTTATATATTTAGCTTAAACAGCGCCAATACATTCAACCTCTACAACTGAATTTAGTGCTAACGCTTTTACTGCAAACGCACTGCGCGCAGGATATGGCGGGGTAAAGTATTCAGCATATATTTTATTAAACATTTTAAAGTCATTTATGTCGGTTAGCATAACCGTACACTTTACTATGTTTTTCATACTGTAATTATGCTGCTCTAGGGTGCTTTTTATATTTTCGAGCGTTTGCTTAGTCTCTGCTGCAAAACCACCTTGTGCTAGTTTACCACTGCTTGTAAGCCCTATTTGACCCGACATATACAAGGTATTATCGACCCTTACAATTTGCGAAAAAGGTAAACTTGCTGAGGCCGCATTTAAGTGCTCAATATCACTGTTTTTTGCATTAGCAAAACCACTGCTCAATACACTGGTGAATAAGGTAATTAATGTTATTTTTTTCATTATAAACCTAATTTTTTTGGGGTGGTGGCAAATGCAGGCACTTGCACTAAATCGTTCAACCAACTAACGCTAGACTGACACCAAATTTGCGCTACTGGCGTAAACTCATCGCGTTGATCAACCGCCCCTATTCTAAGGCCATATACACGGTTTTCTGTCGCTTCGTTGGTAGCATAAAGTGAGGTGCCACAATTACCACAAAACCCTTGCGCACGTTTATTACCACTTTGCGCCGTTTTTATATATTCTTTAGGCTTACCTTGCGTAAAAGTAACGCGGTTAGGCTCACTCATTATTACCGCTCTAAATGGCCCACTCGACATGCGTTGGCAATCACTACAGTGGCACACTAATAGCGTGTTACTTTGTGTTTTCGCTTGGTATTTTATGTCGCCGCAGTAACAGCTTCCAGTTATGTTCATTTTATATATCCATTATTTTTAACGAGCTCCACCCTTAAGGGTGCTTCGGTATTACACGAGTTTTATATTAAAAGTGTACCTGCATAGCAATAAAAAACCACAGCCTAAAGCAACTATTTAGTGCCTCTAAATTTATGATAAATACTGTTTAAACCAACGAAATAAATTAAAAAAGCGTGATTTAGCAATATGCTTATCAGCACTGTTTTTATTAAGCGCATCACGGCGCGCTTGCGCTATATTTGCTTTAGCAGCAAAGCGCAAGCGTTGCTCATTACTAAGATCGTCTTCAAAGTTAAGCTGTAACTTTTTTACCTCACGGCTACGTTTCATTGAACTACACATAGTACTACCTCAAAAAGGCTATTGACCTAATTAGTAGACAGGCTATGTGCGTTTTTTATTTCATAGGATGTTCAATTCAACACGCCTGTAACACTTTAAGCTAACTTAATAAGCCTAAATTGCTTTTTACCACGCTGCATTACCCAAAAACGATCAAACAGCGGAAAATCTAACTGTGCGTGCTCATCTGTAATGGCCTCGCCATTAATTTTAATCGCATTCGCGTTTATTAACTCACGCGCAGTACGCTTTGAGCTGGCCAGTTCACTTTTAACCAGTAACTCAGCAATATTAATTTTCGCGTCGCTAATAGCGTGTACGGCGAGCCCATCTTGCTCTAATTGCTCAAGCTCTGCCAAGGTGAGTGTTTGTACTTGGCCGTTAAACAATAATTGCGTAATGCGCTGCGCGCTTGCTAAGCCTTGTTCACCATGTACAAAGCGGGTTAATTGCTCGGCTAAAATACCTTGCGCTTGAGGCTTTTGTTGGCTGGTAATGTCATTCGCTTCAATGGCTTCAATTTCTTTTACCGATAAAAAGGTGTAAAAACGCAAAAAGTTGTATACATCGGCATCGTCACAATTTAACCAAAATTGGTAAAATCGATACGGTGAGGTTTTTTTCGGATCAAGCCAAATTGCGCCGCCTTCCGTTTTACCAAACTTAGTACCGTCTGATTTAGTAATAAGTGGCAAAGTTAATCCATACACAGTTTGCTTATTTAAGCGGCGGGTTAAATCAATCCCACTTACTATATTCCCCCACTGATCGTTGCCGCCAATTTGCACACTACAACCCAGTTCGCTATTTAATTTAGCAAAGTCGTACGACTGCAATAAAGTGTAACTAAATTCAGTAAACGATAAACCTTGATCAGGGCGTTGCAAACGTTGCTTTACCGACTCGCGGTTGATCATATTATTAATTGAAAAGTGCTTACCTACATCGCGAAAAAAATCCAACACTTCAATACCGCTAAACCAGTCGGCATTATTTTTTAATTGAATTGGCTCGCTTAAATGCGGGTTCATTACACTCTCTACTTGTGAGCTTAAATCTGCTACCCAACCTTGTACGGTTTCTTTACTGTTTAAGCTGCGCTCGGTGGCTTTAAAGCTTGGATCGCCAATTAACCCGGTTGCGCCACCAATTAATGCCACCGCTTTATGGCCGGCATCATTAAAACGCTTTAGCATTAGCAAAGGTACTAAGTGGCCAATATGTAAACTGCCCGCGGTGGGATCAAAACCACAATACACAACTTGCGAGGTTGCTAATAACTGCTCAAGCTGCGCTAAATCACTAACCTGAGAAACCAGGCCGCGATGTGTAATATCTTCCAGTAATTGTGTTGTCATTGTATTTATCCCACACACATGTGTTAATTAGTTAGGGTAAAAATACTAATTAAAGCTGCTACACAACCATATATCCCTAAAGGGATAGAAAGTACTTTATATTAATCAATTTAAGTAGAAGCGCTGTTTAACGGTGCGAAAGTAGTATTAAGGCAAGGCAAATATTTATGCTAACTAATCTTACTCACTAGTGATTAAGTGGTTTAAAAACAGCTGAAAAAACTCACTCAACGAAGACACTTTTAATTGTGCGTAAATACGTTTACGGTGGTTTTTAACTGTACCTAAGGTGATATTTAATTGCTTAGCAATATCGTTAGAGTCGCAGCCTTGCACTAATAGCATAGCTATTTGTCGCTCGCGGGTGGTAAGTTGCTCGTTGGCAAAGGTAGCTAAGCCACGCTCAATTAATTGCCCTGTAGCTGTGGTAGTTAAAGGCCCAAGCAATAATAAGTTATTGCCCCAATGTTGGCGGCATAATGCTTTTATAAGGCTAAAATGAGCTATTAAGGTGCTTTTTTGTGCAGCGCTAAAGCGTTGTTTGCTTTCTAAAAAGCCTAAATAAATAACAATCCAGCGGCTCTCATCTGTGCGCACACTTATACTAAGTTCATCTACCCAACCGGTTTCGTTATAAAACTGTTGCTGGTATTGGGTATAAGCTGCTAAATCTTTATTTGCACTGATATCGACTAACCGATACACACCTTCATGGCCACTTTTTGACAGTTCAATATAAAAGGGATCGTTAATAAACGAATTGGTTAAATAGCGCTGAAACAATAACTCGCGTCGAGTATCTATCGAATCGTATAAATAAATGGGGTGTTTATGGGCTCTACAGCCTAAAATCACCGCGCAGTCAAATTGCACTAAATGAGCAATGTAATTAACTATTTTTTGTGCAAAACCAGTTGAATTGATTGCTTCAACACATTGCGCAATTAGCTCATTTTCAGTGGGTTTTGCAATCATTACTGCCACGGTGTTTTAGTTAAATTAAAAGTTTAATTGGCGTTAGCATTATAAAAATTTGCCTGTTTAATACTGGCAAAATCATTAAAACGCACACCATGTTCACGCATTACATTTAGCACTTTTTTACTTAGCATTTGGCGTAAATAAAATGGCTGATTTGGCACAAAGTGATGAATACTATGGGTTTTACCAAAGTTAAAACAAAACAAGTGAAACGGCATAAATACCCGACTGGTTAACACATGGGTTTGCTCCAGCATATTGGTTACACCGCCATAGTAATGCATGCACGAGGTAACAAAATTTAGCGAGCTCGAGCGCACAATATTAGGTACAATTAACACCACCATTAAAAACTCAAATAGCGACATAGTGCTTAATAACCAAGCCGGCGAGCTTTGTGCAAGCCCAGTAAATAAATTAACGCCATGAAATATAATTACGCTGTATAAAACAATAAAGTAAGCGGTGGTAATAGGAAAACCGGCATTAAATATCTTAAAAAAGTGAAAGCCTTTAATTTCTTTAGAAAAACGTTTGGCGTTAATTAATAAGCCTAATAAGCCATCCACAATAACCAACGCGCGTAACAAAGGATTTTTAATACCGTTACCCACTAAGCGCTCTTCTAGGTCTTGTTGTGTGCCTGAAGTTTTATGATGGTGTAAATGTAACTTACGACGATACCAAGGGCTGATAGTATTAGGGCGCATTAACCACACGGTTAGCATCATAAAATTATGCATAAATGGCTGATTACTAAAATACTGTTTATGAATTAAATCATGCTCTAACTCATGCGAAATAGATGCAGCCATAGCAGCTAAAATAATACATAACCACGCAGGAATAATGGCTAAATAATATAAAAAGCCAACCCCAACTAATGCCCCAAGAGATAACAGTAAAATAACCAATCCCAAGGTATTTTGATGTGTTAATAATGGATGCTTAGCGCGTAGCTTCGCCTCTTCAGCCTTAATAGCTTTAACAATGGCTTGAATATTTTCTTTTGCACTTAAATGAGTCATAAATTACAACCGATCAATTATGTTGGGGCGGATAATACCCGAACTGGTAAAAAAAACACCTTTGAGAGTACTTTCTTATGCTCTTTGATACTAGTTGCTAATGCTTTTACACGCTAATTACTGCAAAAAACAACACGGACGCCTCTTCTAATAGCGCCCGTAATTTATTTAATCCTAGCGTGAGCTAAGTTTATGTTAGTTTTTTTGCTGTGCAGCTAAATAGTCAATCGCCAGCTGGCTCATTGCTTTAGTGCCCACTTTAAGCGTTGACTCGTCAACATAAAAATACGGCGAATGGTTGGTTGGTGCTGTTTTTACATCTTGCCCTGTTGGCGTGCCGCCTAAAAACAAAAATAAACCCGGTACTTGCTGCGCATAAAAAGCAAAGTCTTCTGCGCCGGTTACTTTTGGCACATCAAACAGGTTATCTTTACCTACTATATTTTTAAGTGTTGGCAACATTTGCGCGGTAAGCTCTGGGTTATTCACCGTTACTGGGTAACCTTTAAAAATATTTACCTGTGCTTCGGCTCCCGACGCTTTAGCAATATGCGTAGCTGTAGTGGTTAATTTTTCAAAAATTTGTTGGCGGTTATCCATATCAAAATTACGAATAGTACCTACCATTTCTACACTATCGGGAATAATATTATTACGTACGCCACCAGCTATTTTACCAAACGAGATAATGGCAGGCTCTTTAGTTATATCTATTTGACGACTAACAATATGATTAACCCCTGAGACAATTTGTGCAGCAACTGAAATAGGATCGACCCCACCCCAAGGCGATGAACCATGCGTTTGCTTACCTTTTACCGTTATTTCGAAGCGATCGGCACTGGCCATAATTGGGCCACTACGATAACCAATTTGGCCGCTGTTTAATCCTGCCATAACATGAATGCCAAACGCCACATCGGGTTGATACTTTTTAAATATCCCCTCTTTTAACATTAACTCAGCTCCGCCCTCTTCGCCTTGTGGCGCGCCTTCTTCTGCTGGCTGAAACACAAACATAATATCGCCGTGTAATTCATTTTTTACAGCGGCTAATACTTCAGCTGCACCCATTAGCATAGCCACATGCGTGTCGTGCCCACAGGCATGCATAACCCCAACATCAACCCCATTATACTTGGTAGTTACCAGTGATTTAAAAGGCACATCGGCTTTTTCGGTTACTGGCAGTGCATCCATATCGGCACGCAGCATTACTGTTGGCCCCGGCTTACCGCCTTTTAAAATCCCCACTACACCTGTGTAAGCAATGTCAGTTTCAACCTGCATCCCTAAGGCTTTTAAATGGCGTGCTACAATCGCAGCGGTGCGTGTTTCGCGGTTACTTAACTCAGGGTGCTGATGAAAATCGCGACGCCATTCAATCACCTTATCTTCAACCTGATTTATCTGTTTATCGATATTAATATTGGCACTGGCATTAAATGCCCCTAGGCTTGCTAAGCCAATAGCTAATGAGATTAATGAGCGTTTCATCTGTGTTCCTTTTTATTATCTGCCTTTAGCAACACTGTGCAGTGCTGTTATAGAAAATTTTGACGTGGGTAAGTAGATAATGCGCAATGCACTGAGCAATGCAAATAATTACCCATCTATTTTGAGTTATTATGCAAAACATTTAATAAACTACATAGTAACTAAAACTCACTAGAGTAAAAACACCAATAAAAAATGACGCTGTTTAGCGTCATTTTTGTTTAACTTTATTTTATATATTTACAATATAACTAGGGCGTTTTAACTGCTTTTTCTGGCGAGCTAAATACACCTTTAACAACTTGCCAAGTAACCGCTAATGCGCCCACCATAAATACTACATCACCAATGGTGCGCACCCAGCGTAGCGTTACCAAAGTATCGCTTTGCATTAATGCTTCGCTACGTGCATACCAAAGCCCCTCTGATGCGCTGGCAACAAATTGAATAATACCAACCGGTAATAAACTAGTGAATAGCATTAACGCTAGCCCTATATTCATCCACCAAAAAGAGGTTTTCATTAAGCCTTCATCAAATTTTAAATGTGGGCGAATGTATCTTAATATGAGTAGTGTAAAGCCCAGCGCTAAAAAGCCGTAAACGCCAAACAAAGCTGCATGAGCATGTGTTGCTGTGGTATTAAGTCCTTGAATGTAATACAAAGCAATTGGTGGGTTGATCATAAAGCCCAGCACACCTGCACCTAACATATTCCAAAATGCAACGGCTACAAAATACATTATTGGCCATTTAACATTTTCCATCCAAGGCGCACGCGTTTTTAATTTATAATGCTCCCATGCTTCATGACCAAGCACTATAAGTGGTACTACTTCAAGCGCACTAAAAGTTGCACCTACAGCCATAACGGGTGTAGTTGTACCCGAAAAGTACAAGTGATGGAAAGTCCCCGGAACACCGCCTAACATAAACAACGAAGCCGACGCTAACGAAGCCACTGTAGCCATACGTTTAGACACTAAACCCATATTAAAAAATATAAAGGCCAGTGCTGTTGTGGCAAATACTTCAAAGAAACCTTCTACCCATAAATGCACAATCCACCAGCGCCAATATTCCATTACTGAAATATGCGTACGCTCGCCGTAGAAAAAACCCGCACCATAAAATAAGCCAATCGCAATTACCGACAGCATAAATAAAACCAGTAAGTTTTTATCACCCTCTTTATTTAAAGTGGGTGTAATACAACGCATCATTAATACTAACCACAGCAATATTCCAACAAATTTACCAATTTGCCATAGTCGTCCTAAATCAATGTATTCATAGCCCTGATGGCCTAACCAAAAGTTTAGTTCTGGCGGCATTATTTGCGCAATTGCTAAGTACTGACCAATAAACGAGCCAACTACTACCAATACTAACGCCCAAAACAATACATCAACACCCAGCTTTTGAAACTTAGGATCTTCGCCACCATTAATAATTGGGGCTAAAAATAAACCAGCCGCTAAAAAGCCTGTTGCAATCCAAAATAACGCCGACTGAATATGCCAAGTTCGCACTAAACTATAGGGGAACCATTCAGAGGTTTGCACGCCATAAAAGCCCTGCCCTTCAACGGTATAATGAGCGGTAAATGCCCCTACAAATATTTGAAAGGTAAACAAAGCTACAATTAAAAATAAGTATTTACCTAAAGATTTTTGCGAAGGCGTTAAGTTAAAAGATAAAATAGGATCTGTTTTTGGCACGATTGGCTCTTCGTCATCCTGCCTGCGTAAAAATGCCCACGCCCACACTAATGCTCCAATTCCTGCAACCAGTAACACAATACTGACCAGCGACCATACTATGTTTTCGGTAGTGGGTTTATTATCAATTAACGGCTCATGCGGCCAGTTATTGGTATAGGTTGCATTCCCATCTAAACGCTCAGTAGATGCCGCCCAAGCCGTCCAAAAGAAGAACTCGTTTAAACGTGCCCTGCGCTCAGCACTGGGCAAAGTAACTTCTTTCATTGCATAGTTAGCACGGGTTTGCTGCAGCTCAGCTGCACCACCAAACAACGCATTATAATAATCACTGGTTTGCGCTATTGCCTGCATACGTCGCGATGACAAGCTCACAGTGTTGGTTTTTGTATTATAAGTATTTGTTCTATAATCTTTTTTAAGATCATAGCGCAGCATATGCTGTTGTTGCTCATTGAGTTCATCGTATGCTGTGCCAAATTGATCTTCTGCAGCTAAATTTAACCAACTCACTAACTCGCGATGCAACCAGTCAGCTGTCCAATCTGGCGCTTGATAAGCCCCATGCCCCCAAACCGAACCTAATTGCATGCCACCAACAGATTGCCACGCAGTTTGCCCGTCAAGTATTTGCTCTTCTGTGGTTAACACTTTGCCACTTTCTGATACAAACGCGGCTGGTATTGGCGGTGCTTCACGGTAAATCTCTGTGCCGTAGTAACCTAATAATGAAAAGGTGACTGCGACGACCCCTAAAAGGGCCCACCATAACCTTTTATATTCTCTCATTGCTATCCCCCTGACGATTACGCATATCGCTACTCTCCATAGGTACTTTATTATGTTGAAATAAATGTTTATTTTTACAAAATTGCTTTTTTATTTCGTAAGTAACCAAACCACGACTAAAATTAGCATTATTACCAGTTATTATTGGCTCATAGTTAACATACACCTAAACATGCAAACAAAATACATGTTTAGATCAATAAAAGTAACGTTAATTAATAACCAGCCTGTAATTAATAAAAAAGTACTGTAGAGCTAATAAATTAAATATATAATTTAATTTATTAGCAAAAGGCCAACAGATGAATATTTCTCGTTTTACCGACTACTCATTACGCGTACTTATTTACCTCGCTATAAATAAAAATACTAACGAAATTAAAACAATAAAAGAGATAGCTGAATGCTATGGCGTATCTAAAAACCACTTAATGAAGGTGGTGCAACAATTAAGTGCACAAGGCTATATTAATAGTACCCGAGGAAAAAATGGTGGGATCAAACTAAATCACGCTGCAGAACAAATAAACATTGGTAAATTAGTTAGATCTTTTGAGGGGAAGTCTGCATTAGTAGAGTGCTTTGGTGAAAATAACTTTTGTATTATTACACCAGCATGCCAACTCAAAAAAGTACTTTCACACGCAATAGAAAGCTTTTTTAATTGCTTAGATCAGTACACCTTGGCCGATTTAATAAACGGCCCAAATAAAGCGGTATTAAGTAAAATACTGATCACACCTACAATGCATGACTAAATTAAACACAATTACATATCGACTATTTACGTCTTCTACTTGGCTCTCTTTGTCCTGTAATGCGTTTTTTATCGCGGTCTTTTCGTGATTTATTGGTGTTTTTGCGGTTATCTTTTGGCTTTTTGTTTGGATCTGGCTCGTAGCCTGCTAGCCACTGTGGCGTTAAGCGGATATCTAACAGTACTTCTATTTCTTCAAGTAACCATTGCTCGTCAATACTTACTAGCGACATTGCAAGCCCTTGCTCACCAGCGCGACCTGTACGGCCAATGCGATGTACGTAGTCTTCGGCTATGTATGGCAGTTCAAAGTTAATTACAAACCTAAGTGTCGGAATATCCAAACCACGTGCGGCTACATCGGTAGCAACTAATACACGGGTAATGCCTTCTTTAAAGTTTTGTAGTGCACGGTCGCGTGCGCCTTGTGATTTATCACCATGGATTGACTCGGTTTTTAAACCGTCTTTACACATTTCTTTAGCCAGTTGGTCGGCCATTTGTTTGGTGCGGGTAAAAATAAGCACTTGGCGCCAATTTTTCATGCCGATCATGTGCGATACCAGCTCGCGCTTGCGATCCTCGTCTACTGAGTAAATTACTTGCTCAACCTCAACTGCTGCTGAGTTGCGTTTATCAACTTCAACTAATTCTGGGTTTTTAAGTAGTTTTTTACTAAGCGCAAATACGCTGTCATCAAAAGTCGCCGAAAATAACAAAGTTTGGCGATCGCCTGGAATATGGCGCAATATACGTTTAATTTCGTCAATAAATCCCATATCAAGCATACGATCGGCTTCATCAAACACCAGTGAGTCAACACTTGAAAGCACCACACTGCCTTTAACAATATGATCGAGTAAGCGCCCCGGGGTGGCTACTATTACTTGCGCATCTTTTAGGGCTTTTATTTGTGGGCCTATGCTTGCGCCGCCATACGCTAATGCCCCTTTAATATTGGTGCCTTGGGCATATTTTTCAAAGCTGGCAAATACTTGCTGAGCAAGTTCGCGAGTTGGCGTTAAAATTACCACGCGAGCAACACCTGGCTCATCTTTTTTAGGGGTGTTTAAAAGTTTGTGTAGCAGTGGTAGTACAAACGCTGCGGTTTTACCTGTGCCAGTTTGTGCACTGCCCATTACATCACTGCCCGCTAAAATAGGCGGGATGGTTTTAATCTGAATTGCGGTAGGTTGAGTGTAATTATTTTGCTCAATCGCAGTTAATAACAACGGGTCGAGATTAAGTGATGAGAACGTAGTGGCAGACATAGGCTTAGCTTTAAAATGACAAAGAGCGCTATTGTACTCATATTCACTCATGCCGTAAATTAGAGTGCTTGAGAAAACTATTTAATCGTATTTATCTGCTTTTATTTGTGCCAATAAAAAAGGCGCTAAATAGCACCTTTTAAAATTAATCTCGTTTTTAAGCTGGTTTTAAATTTGCTTTGCGCTCGTTGTAAAAAGCAATCAAATCATCAACCGTAGCTTGGCAGTACTCGCGAATACCCGATACCACCATGTGCTTTTCACCAAAACCCACTTTTTTACCGTTTTCTAGCAAATTAAAGCGCAAAGTAATTTTGCCGCGTTTACCTGCGTATTCAAAACTAGGCTCTGCAAATTCAAGTGTCGGTGCACTAATTTCAACAGTATCAAGATTTATAATCATCGATTCGTAAATAATCATCGGGCGTGCAGGGTTAATCATTACCTCTTGCTTACCCATGAGCGGAATAATCACGTGCGGAAACGCTGCGCCTGAAAACTCAACATAATTTTTAATCAAGCTATTAGTAAGTGCTGGGCATTTGCTGGTTTTACCTTCGCGTTTTACCTTTAAAATTACTTTATCGCCGTTTGTTACATCAAATTCATCGGCCTCTGCAGGGAAGCTAAGTTTGGTATTTTCGTCAACCATACCCGCAAAAGTAAACTCCATGCGTTCACTAATACCGTAACGATCTAATACTAATGAAAAAAGTAAGTCTCCTGGAGCACAAAATTTCTTCGCATCTTTATCGTGAAGTGGGTTGTAATCATCAGCAATACACTTGGCGAAACGACAGCCTTGCTCACGAGAGATCGAAACATAATCAGCATGTTGCTGATAAAAAGGACTTAACATAGGGTGTTCACTACTTAAACGGCTTATAACCTGGCTATACTAACAGAAAAAATAAAATGAGAGGTCGAATCTGTTAGATTAGTTACTAAATAAAACAGAGTAATAAAAAAATAATGACTTTTTATTTATTAGCATTATCGATTATATGTGTTTTTCCGTACTGTAAAGTATCAATAATACGGCAACCACTTTGGCACTACTTAATGGCTTTAAGTGTTATATGTGCGTATTTTGAGGGTTATATAAATTTATATGGACTGCTCAGTACTGGGCTTTACGTTGCTTTATATCACTTTGTGCTTCATATAAAGCAAACAATAATACGCGCTATTTTAAGCACTGTTTTTATAGTTTCCTCATTGGCATTAGCGCTTCATTGGGTGCCTGGTTTTAACAACCTTCCTATTGCTATAAACGAGCATATTACCAGCGATGCAATTGCTTTTACCCTTTATGCTAATTTTGATAAAGCTATGGCTGGCCTCTTTCTTTGTGCTTACTTTTATTCAAATATAAAGCCTTTAAAAGCAGAGTCTAAAAAGACGACTTCATTAATTAACCCCCCTATTTTAATAATTATTACTACCATTTTAGCCGCACTTACTGCAGCTTTAATGCTTGGGCTGGTAAGCTTTAACCCTAAGGTTCCTGACTTCTGGTTAGCATTTATTGCTATAAACCTTTTATTTACCTGTGTTGCTGAGGAAGCTTTATTTAGAGGCTTATTACAAACCAAGCTTAGCCAAATTATTACGCCTACCCGCTTGGCAATATTTGCGCCTGTAATTACTGCAGGTATTTTTGCTTTGGCACATTTTGCTGGGCACGGCAAGATCATTATAAATTGAACTTATAGAGCAAGTAGTGATCAGATCAAGGCATAATAATTACTTGGTCGCATAAATATGAGCACTACTTTTCTGAAACATTTTAATTCAATTACAGATCCTCGCATTGAACGTTGTAAAAAGCATGAACTTATCGATATTCTTCTCCTTGCTATTAGCGCTGTACTCTCTGGTGCAGAAGGATGGGAAGATATTGAAGACTTTGGGCACCTAAAGCTTGATTGGTTAAAAAAATACGGTACGTTCAACGCAGGAATTCCAAAACATGACACGATTGCTCGCGTCATGTGTCGGTTAAAAGCAAATGAAATAGAAAGGGCATTTCAATCTTGGATATCATCACTGATTGAAACCACAGGTGCAGATATCATCGCTATCGATGGCAAAACCGCACGGCGTTCATTTACCACAAAAGACAGAAAAAGTGCCTTACACACGGTCAGTGCATGGAGTTGCCAACACCAGTTAGTGCTTGGGCAGACGGCTGTTGATAATAAAACAAATGAAATCACCGCAATACCAGAATTACTCACCCTGCTCGATATTGAAAACAGTATCATTACGTTAGATGCGATGGGATGCCAACAAGAAATAGCAAAACAAATCATCCAACAAAAAGCAGATTATATTCTTGCACTTAAAGGTAATCATTCAGGCATGCAAAAGGAACTAGAAGCGTGGTGGCACAAGTGCGAGCGTGAAAGGTTAACTAAGCATAATTGTGATGAACATACCGAAATAAGCTCAGGACATGGGCGTGTTGAAACACGTACATGCCAGCAGTTACTTATAGATAAAAGCTGGCTAGGCAAGGATTATCGTTGGCCTGGCTTAACGAGTATTATTAAGGTCAGGGCTGAAGTTCATGATAAGTCGGCAGGGTCGGATACCACTGAAACACGCTGGTATATAAGTTCATTAGACTTAAATGCAGCGCAAGCACTCAATGCGGTACGCAGTCACTGGCAGGTTGAAAGCATGCATTGGATGCTTGATATGAACTTCAGAGAAGATGAATCGAGAATACGCAAACTTCAAGGGCCATTAATGTTTAATGTAATGCGAAAGATAGCCATGGCGCTTTTTAAACAAGATGCATCTAAGTCAGCAAGTATGGCGAGGAAAAAGAAAATGGCAGGGCTAGACGATGATTACCGCTCAACCCTGTTAGAGTCTGGGATTAAAATGCGCTAGCCGTGTTTTGCTGGGGGAGTTAGCTATGTATTAGTTTCATTTATTGCAGGCTTAGGGTATGGCTATATTTTTTATAAAACGCAGCGTTTAGAGTGGGCTATTTTATGCCATTGGTTAGTAAATGTTTGTCATTTCTTTTTATTTACTTATCCTATGCTTAGTAAAACCGAGTGCATATAAAGCCACTTACAAACACTAACAATTTACTCAGTAGTAAACATTGCCCACATTCGATTTTGTTAGTAATTTACTACTTCAAACAATACATTAAAGGACTAATAAATATGCTACGTTTTATGGCAATAATAACCGTACTGGCTACTTTAAGTGGTTGCTCAAACATGACTTTTCATACAGATATAGACAACGACGTTTTATCTCAAGAAATTGGTACCTACGTTAATAAAAGAGATTTACAGCAGTTTTACAGCGACCAAGAAGCACACGAAAGTGGCGCTACACTTTTAGGCCGAATAGCAGGTGAAAGCTGTGATGGCGATGGTATGGGTAACAATAATGTAAGCTATAACCGTTCTAAATCAAATGCTATTGATTTACTTAAAGCTGATGCCATGCGCAGAGGCGCAAATGCTTTTACTATTAACTCTTGTAGCGAAACCTCTGTATCGTATTGCGACCTATCTGTTTTATGTACCGGACAGGCCTACGACTATTAATAAATCATATATTAAGTGCAAAGCTCAGTAGCACACGCTTTCCAGACTCGATTTTAGATACGCTGTGTTCGTACTTATCGGGCCTAAATAAATACACCCTATTAAACGTAAGCGCGCAATTAAACCCACATACCAATATTAATGCTACCTATGCATAATTTACTCAGCATATTAACCTGAGGTAATTATGAATAAACAGCAAAAAATAAAACACTGGCAAGGCATTTTTGAGCAGCAAAAATCGAGTGGTTTAGCCATCATTCAATTTTGTCGTGATAACAACATTAACGCATCGACTTTCTATGTTTGGCGTAAACGCCTTTCTGACGAAACGATAAGGGTTAAAAAGCAACAGGTGATCCCGTTTGTTATTCATGAGCAAGCCTTTACACACCCTTCAATCATTAAACTCACCACACCAAACGGCTATCAAATAGACTTCGAGTCGACATTAGCTAACCAAACGCTAGCCAAATTATTGAGCGTACTGTGACACCTTGCACCCACCAAGTTTACTTGGTCACGGGATTCACCGACATGCGAAAATCAATCAATGGGTTAAGTATTATTGTCAGCGATACCCTATCTCTCGATCCTTTAAGCCAAGCGTGGTTCGTTTTTTGTAATAAACAACGCGATAAATTAAAAATTTTGTTTTGGGATACCAATGGTTTTTGGCTTTATTATCGTCGCTTAGAGCAAGGACGATTTCAATGGCCAAATCATGCTCAAGCACACGTAGCCATGGGGATTGAACAACGGCAGTTACAATGGTTATTATCTGGCTTACCGGTAAATAATAAAACCCGCCACTCAACTTTATCAGGGTTATCAGTGATATAAATTAACCAGATCGTTTTTTTTACTTGAACGATCTTTCCCATGTGTCATGCTATTAAAATGCCAGACACTATTCTCATCACCGAACTACAAAATCAGCTTGCACTTATGCAGGCTAAGCTTGATGGCTTAGAAAAAGATAAAATTTCACTGCAAGAAGATAAGGTTGAAATGCAATCGCGGATTGACCACTTGCTTGCTGAGCTTAAGTTAAGTAAATCCCAAAAATACGGTAAAAAAAGTGAAAAAGCCCCACGGGGCACCTTCAATGAAGCGGAGCAGCATAAAACGACTGAGCCGCCTAAACACCATAAGAAAGGTAAACAAATACTGGCTGAGCACTTTGAACGAGAAGAGGTTGAGCACACCTTAACCGAGTTAACGTGTCAGTGTTGCGGTGAACAACTACATCAATGTGGTAGTGAAGACAGCGAGCAAGTGAAGATTATTCCGGCGAAAGTCAGTGTCATTAAGCACAAACAATTTAAATATGCTTGCAGACATTGCGAGCATGAACAATTGGCCAGTAAAATAATCACCGCGCCTAAACCCAAGCAGCCTATTCCTGGCAGCATTGCGAGTCCAGAAGCGTTATCGGCGGTTGTTACGGGCAAATACTGCGATGCCTTACCGCTTTATCGTTTCGTTGACATACTGGGCCGTGGCGGCCTTGAACTATCGCGCGGAACATTAGCTAATTGGTGTATTAAAGCGGGCCTGCTAATCAGCCCCTTAGTGGCAGCCATGCAACGTCACTTGCTTAGTGAGCACAGTTTATGTGCCGATGAAACCCGTACACAAGTGTTAGATGAAGGTGACAACCCTAGCAGCAATTCCTACATGTGGGTTTATCGCAGCAATGAGGTCAGCCGTGAGCCTGTCGTGATTTACGATTACCAAGCAGGTCGAAGTCGCGCTTGCGCAAAAGAATTTCTTGCCGGTTATCAAGGCTATTTACAGTGCGACGGTTACCGTGTTTATGACGGTATTGAAGGCATTACCCCTGTTGGTTGCTGGGCACACGCTAGACGCAAATATAACGATGCCTTAAAAGCAGAGTCGAAAAACAAAGGTCGAGCGCATAAAGCCATCAGCTTTATCAGCCAATTATATAAACTGGAAACCCACGCTAAAAACAAACAGTTATCTCCTCAAGCGCGGTATCAGTTACGACAAGAAAAAGCCTTACCCATATTAATGCACTTTAAAGCGTGGCTTGATGAAGCCGAAGGTAAAGTAACGGCGGGGAGTTATATTGGCAAAGCGATAAAATACACGCTTAATCAATGGCCGAAATTAATGCGGTATAGTGAAGATGGCGAACTAGGGATTGATAATAATATTACTGAGCGAGATATTCGGCCGTTTACCACTGGTAGAAAAAACTGGCTATTCTCAAAATCGGTTAATGGTGCTCAGGCCAGCGCGATACTTTATAGTATTGTGATGACGTGTCGTGCTAATGACATCAATCCGTATTACTACTTTGTGCATTTATTTAAAACGTTGCCGAATCGAGATGAGGGTGATGATGATTTTACCGACCTAATGCCGTGGAATGTGCAGCTAGACTTCGATTATAGCTAAGCGCACTGCTTAAATGCGCGCTTACTATTAAACCAGTTAATAATACATTTAGCGCATTTAAACACCCCACCGCTTTTAGGTTTTACTAATACAAAGTTGAGTTTGTAATAGCGCCCTTGCTGCACCGGATCAATGTGGTTCATTACGCTGTGATTAGTTGGGTAAGTAACAAGGTTTATCGAAAATGTATTACTGCTAAAAATGGCTTTGTTTTTAACGGTTGCAATCATACGGCCTCCTATGAGTTTATATGCCGCATTGTAGCATTTAGTAAATTATGAATGCTTAGACTAAACAATATCAAAATACGATGTCATATAACTAGGGCGTGTTGATCTTTGTGGTATGAAAAACAAACAGCATGAAGATAAGGTATAATTGAATTCGCCAGAAAACTTTACACCGAACCTACATGCCAAGATTAATGTTAACAGACGGGACATGGAATGTCTTATCAAAAGTAATGTACTTAAGTGGTCGAATTTATAATAAGCCCAACCATAGAAAAACGCTCGAAGGCATACTGTATAAGATGCGCACAGGTATTCCATGGCGAGATTTACCTTCTGATTTTGGCCGTTGGAGTGCTATCTACAGACGGTTTAATTTATGGTCCAAAAAAGGGATTTTGAATGAACTGTTTCGCGCATTATCTCGTGATGCGGACATGGATTGGGTCTTCATTGATGGCAGTATTGTCAGGGCTCATCAACAGAGTTGCGGTGCAAGAACTGCTGACAATGAATCAATTGGAAAGAGCCGAGGTGGAAATTCTACGAAAATTCATCTTGCAGTCGATAGCGGAGGGTTGCCTGTTTATTATGAATTATCCTGTGGAAATACGCATGATATCGTCCATGCAGAGTCACTCGTAGCTAATTGCCCAACAAGTAATATGGTTGTCGCAGATAAAGGCTACGACAGTGAAAAACTGAGAGCGTTTGTTCGTGATAATAACGCTACACCCGTTATTCCACGTAAGGGCAACAGTTTAGTAGGCAATGAAGATATTGACTGGTGCATGTACAAATATCGGCACTTGGTTGAGAATGCATTTGGCCGTATTAAGCAATATAGAGGGATAGCCACGCGGTATGAAAAGCTTGAACGAAATTATCATTCAATGCTCGCTTTAGCATTTACTATGATGTGGCTACCAATGTGGGCTGATTGATATATGTACTACAAAGATCAACAGACCCTAAACAACCTGAAACAAAAAAGCCGAACTTATTTACTAAGCTCGGCTTTTAAAAATGCATTATTTAGCAATTATGCACTTGGGTATTCGCGGTAGGCACGTTCGATATTTTTAGCCTGCTTTTTAGAAATACCTAAATGCGCCAATGCTACACGTAAACGAGCACGCGATAGGTCAGAGCCTAATATTTCCATAGCATCAAGCACAGAGGTAGATGACGTTTTACCCGTAATTGCCACAAAAATCGGCTCTAAAAAGTCTTTAATTTTAAGCTCGTGGAACGTTGCTACTTCTTTTGCAATGGCAAAAATAGCTGGTTTATCAAAGCTACGTAGGCCTTCTAGCTGCCATACAAAAAATTGTAGTGCTTGGCGTATTACGTCTTCATCGGCTTTACCCGCGGTTAATAGCGCAGGATCATAAGTAGGTATACCGCCTACAAAGTGCCCTGCTAAGTCAACTAAGTCCGACAATGTGTTAATACGTGCTTTGGCTTCTGGTAATACTTTAGCTAGCATTTCGCCATTAAACTTCCAATCAACAAAGCGCTGAATTAACTGCTCGTCAGTTAGGTTTTCGCGGATCCACATGCCGTTTAACCAGCTGAGTTTATCTACGTCGAATACTGGGCCACCTAGTGATACGCGCTTCATGTCGAAGTTTTCAATCATTTCGTTAAGAGTGAATTTTTCACGCTCATCTGGCATTGACCAACCCATGCGGCCTAAATAGTTAAGCACGGCTTCTGGCAGGTAACCCATTTCTTTATAGTAGTTAATAGAGGTTGGATTTTTACGCTTAGACAGTTTTGACTTATCTGGGTTACGCAGTAGCGGTAAATGCCCAAGTACTGGCGCTTCCCAACCAAAATCTTCGTAAAGTTTTAATAGTTTAGGCGCTGAGTTAATCCACTCTTCGCCACGGAAAATATGGCTAATTTGCATATGGTGGTCATCAACTACGTTCGCTAAAAAGTAAGTTGGGAAGCCATCAGCTTTTAATAGCACTTGCATATCGACGTTTTCCCACGGGATCTCAATTTCGTCGCGTAGGTAGTCGTTAAATTTAAAAGTGCCTTCGCTAGGGATTTTCATACGTATAACGTAAGGTTTACCCGCTGCTAGGTTTGCTTTAATTTCGTCGTCTGTGTGGTTTAAGCCACGGCCGTCGTATTTAGGGCGTAGACCTTCTGCCATTTGCTCTTCGCGCATTTTATCCAGCTCTTCGCTTGTTGCAAAACAGTAAAATGCTTTGCCGTCGTCAACGAGTTGGTGTGCATATTTTTTGTATAAATCGCTACGCTCAGACTGGCGGTACGGGCCAAACTCACCGCCCACATCTGGGCCATGATCCCACTCGAGTCCTAACCAACGCAAACTATCCATAATTGCTTGCTCTGACTCGGCAGTGCTACGTACTTGGTCGGTATCTTCAATGCGAAGTACAAATTCACCACCTTGCTGTTTAGCAAAACAGTAATTAAATAAGGCGATATAAGCGGTGCCAAGATGCGGGTCGCCAGTTGGCGACGGGGCAACACGGGTGCGAATTGTCATGGTAATGTCTCTTTTAATAAGTGAGATGGTAAAGTTATTTATGCTGCTACTTTGTTTATATAAGCAATAATATCGTTTGATTCGTATAGCCAAGTTACTTGGCCATTTTGCTCGATGCGCAGACAAGGCACTTTAACTTTTCCGCCTTGTTCTAGCAGTTCTTGACGATATTGCTCATTACTTTTTGCATCACGCGTTTCTATTTTAAGGCCTTCGCGCTTAATAGCACGGCGCACTTTTACACAAAACGGGCATGCTTTAAATTGATAAAGCTTAAATTGTGCGGTTTGCTGATCAAGCTGCTGTTGCACTTCTGGAGCACGTTTTTTACTACGTGGCGTAAATACAAAATTAAAGAATAAAATTATACTTCCTAATAACCAACGAACTAATTTCATTAACTGCACTCTATTTACAACAAATTTAAGGTGCCAGATTTTAACACAAAAATAGCAGCAAAAAAGCTCAAATATACTCAGCCAGTATATTTGAGTTTTGTAAGCTCAACCTCGGGTCAGGTTAATTATTTAGCTACTAAAATGGGAGCTTATTTATTCAGCTATACTGCTTTTTATTACAGTAAAATTAAGTCATCGCGATGCAGTACTTCTGCCCCGCCATCGTAATCAAGTAACTCACCTATTTGCTTAGAGTGCGCGCCTTTAATTTTATTAACTTCGCTGCTGCTAAAGCGGGTTAACCCACGAGCAATAAGTTGCTTGTCGCTATTTATTACACTTATTAGATCGCCGCGCTCAAATGTTCCCAGCGCATTAGTCACGCCTTTAGCAAGTAAGCTTGCACCTTTAGTTTGCAGCGCAGTTATTGCACCGGCATCTATAACAATTTGTCCGCTACTTTTAGGTCCAGCGAGTAACCACTTTTTACGCCCTTCTTTTGGCGCTGTGAGCTTTAAAAAACGTGTGCCGGGCAGTTGCTCGCTCATACATTTTAAAATGACATTTTTACCCGAGCCTTTTGCAATTATAACCTCAACCCCTGCACGCCTTGCAATGTCGGCTGCTTGCAGTTTGGTTGCCATACCGCCGGTGCCTAAGTTTGTGCCACTACCACCAGCAAGCTGGCGCAATTCGTCGTTAATGTGGGTCACTTCACCAATTAATGTGGCATCGGCATTAGTGCGCGGATCGCTGGTAAATAACCCTTCTTGATCGGTAAGCAATAACAGCTTATTGGCATTAGCTAAAATAGCCACCAACGCTGATAAATTATCGTTATCGCCTACTTTTATTTCACTAGTAGCAACCGCATCATTTTCGTTAATGATGGGCACTACGTCGTAGTTTAATAATGCATTTAGCGTATCGCGGGCATTTAAATAGCGCTCTCGGTCGTTAACATCGGCGCGGGTTAACAGCATTTGCCCTACGTTTACACCATACAAAGCAAACAAGCTTTGCCAAATATGAATGAGCTGGCCTTGACCAACTGCTGCTAGCATTTGCTTATCTATTACGCTGCGGCCACAGGGCTTTAGTAATTGCTCTCGTCCGGCCGCCACGGCTCCGCTCGAAACTAAAATAACGTGATGCCCTTGCTTTTTAAGCTCACAACATTGGCGCACTAGCTCAACCATATGCGCTTTATCTAGCTTATCGGTGCCGCCAGTCAGTACACTTGTACCTAGCTTTACAACGATTACCTGATCCCTTTGCATTTATTTTTACTACTGAATAATTAAAGATGAATTTATTTATACCAGCTGGGTATTTTTCAACAAGTAAAATATATTCATGCTAGGATCTGATTTTATTCAATTGTGTAAATTACCTGCTATGCCTGCCAGTTTATGTTTAATTATTGCCACCTTTTTATGGGGTAGTTCCTTTATTGCACTTAAGTATGCCATTGCTATTTATGACCCCGCTTTGGTGATATT
This sequence comes from Pseudoalteromonas sp. JB197, assembly GCF_002332205.1. NCBI lineage: Bacteria > Pseudomonadati > Pseudomonadota > Gammaproteobacteria > Alteromonadales > Pseudoalteromonadaceae > Pseudoalteromonas > Pseudoalteromonas sp. JB197. The sequence goes on along the minus strand of NZ_NRGZ01000001.1, from coordinate 268,043 downwards.
TTTACGCATGCTAACCACATTATTTTTATCGCTGTGCTTATGGCGCTATGTAATACGCTTTGAATACAGAGTTGGCGACTGGAAGTATTTAATTGCTATGTCGCTGGCTGAGCCTTGCTTGTACTTTTTATTTGAAGGCCATGCAATGGAATATACCTCGGCATCGCAGGCGGGGGTAATTGTGTCGTGCTTGCCTATTATTATTGCCGTACTGGCTTTTTTTATGCTTAAAGAATACATCAGTAAATCTATTATTATTGGCTTTACTTTTTGTATTGGTGGCAGCATTTTACTCACTGTGCTTTCACCAAACTCCGAGCAAGCACCTAACCCATTATTAGGTAATTTTTTAGAACTTATGGCTATGGTATGCGCGGCGTTTTATACCGTTTGTATTAAACACTTAGCGAGTCGTTATTCTCCGTTAACGCTTATAGCGCTGCAAGGCATTAGTGGCAGTTTATTTTTTGCACCGTTTTTGCTTTTTATCGACCTACCAAGCGAAAATCAACACAATATAACCGCTTTATTAAGTATTTTATATTTAGGCTCGTTTGTTACTTTAGGCGGTTATGGTATGTATAACTACGCTATTAGTAAGGTATCGGTATTAACCGCAGCGGCTTATTCAAATTTAATTCCTATATTTACGCTGATTCTTTCGGCCATCATTTTAAATGAAGTGCTTAACTTGTGGCAGTGGCTGAGTATATTTGTGGTATTTGTTGGCGTAATGATCAGCCAACGTCATCAAGAATTAGTGGTTGATATCCCCAGCGCCGAGTCGGGCGAGGATATTTCCACCGATCTTACTACCTCCGATATCATATCGGCCGAAACCAATAGCCTAAATTCGGTTCCCGATGCTAACGCGTCAAAAGGGTAGCACGTTAGTAAATACAATTGTGCAGTGTGTAAAAATGTGTTTTCTGACTCATGAATTACCTCGCTGCCGGTTACTTTATAATGCTGCAAGGTGCCATTTTGTAATTGCAGGGTAAACTGCTCTCCCACTTTAACGTGCTGTAAAAAAGCAAAGTGAGTGTCGTTATGCCCTGCAATGAGTGCCCCAGCTTGTTTACTACCAAGCTCTGCTGCGGGTAAAAAGTGGCTGGGCGCAAAGGCTAAATTACGCCCGCTAGCACCTGCTAATACGGTGAGTTTTTCATTATGCGCCGGCCAATTTAATTGTGCGGTTACATAACTATCGGCGTAAAACCATGGCTTAACTTTTACTTCAGGCGTTTTAAGAGCCTGCTGCCAGGCCTGTTCAATTAGTAATTGCGCCAGCCATGCTTTGCCTTGCATGTAAGCGCCATGACCAAATAACCCCAAACCAAGTATTAATAGCCCCGCGCTTAGCCACTTTTTCATTTAAAACGCCTTACTAGCACAAACCCACTTAACAATAAAATTCCTAATATTATATGTACTTTGCTTTGCCCATCGGTTTGTGGCAAACGCATTGCCATACCCTGAGGAACTGCGTTAGTAGCATTAGCTGTTTGTTCTGCTATTGGATTAATTTGTGTTTGCTCTATTGCTATAAAAGCCGTAAATGGGCTGAGTAATTGATGAGTAAGCGCCAATTGTTGCACTTCGTCTTTAACTGCATTTTGTGAGTTATAGAGCAGCAACGACTTAATTTTTTGACGAGCCCACAGCTTAGCAATTCCTTTAGCATTTGAGCCTGCTTGTATGTTCAGGTTAATACTAATAGGCCCTTGTGCAGTTTGCCCGTTTAATATTACATTACTAGCATTATTGAGCTTTATAGCCACCATTATTGGCTCATTAAAATAGAGATCTGGCAGTGGCGAAGGCCAAAAGTCTAGGCTATTACCGTTTTCATCGCTTAGCGCTAAATTAGTAATTGCAGGATGTGCGAGCTTATCAAATAACTGCTGCATTTTAGGTTGTACCTCGCTAGTGCTGCCTATAAAAGTAAACGAGCCCTTGCCTACATCTGCCGCACGGCGCATAAAAAAGCTATTGGGGGCGCTGCCAATACCAACTGTAAATAAGCGGCTATCGCCTAATTTAGCTTGAATACTTTTAAACAGTGCATCTTCGTTGCTTACGCTACCATCGGTTAAAAATATTACTTGGCGTACAAAACCATCAAACTGCGAACCATCTAAAACGGCATCAAGTGCGCCTTGTATTTCTGTACCGCCGTCGGCTTGTAACCCATATATAAAGCGCTCTGCGCGGCGTAAATTAAAGCCACTTGCAACTAAAGGTTTATCGCTCATTAGGGTTACTACATTATCAAACCCTATAATGTTAAAACTGTCGTTACTGTCTAGCAGCGATAGCGCATAAAACAATGCGTTTTTAGCTTGCTCCATAGACTGCCCATGCATAGAGCCCGAAGTATCGACTACAAATACTGTTTCGCGGGCTAATCGCTGCGTTGTTATAAAGTTATCTGCAGGCGGCATTAGCATAGCGAGCCCGTAGCGCTCGCCATTTTCAAACTGCTCGGTAAAAAATGCAGCTTGGGCTTGCTCTTTTTGCAGTGGTTTAAACTCCAGCACAAAGTCGCGGTTTAGCGCATTTTGCTCATTTAACTGTATTGAGTATTGTCCAAATGCAGTGTTTTGAATATTTACATTATGAAATTTAGAATTTATATCTACCAGCTCTAAACCTACGTCTATATCTAAGTTTAAATTAAACTGACTACTTGGCTTATCGTCATTTTTTTGCGTGCTATAAACTGGGCTTAGCCAACCATGTGGTAGCGAGTTAGTTGGTTTTTGGCTTTCTTTATTTATGTCAATTTCACCTTGGGTTACATGATAACGCGGTGTGATTGTGCCCGGAAAGCGCACTGTAAAGGTGCCGCTGCTGTAATCAATTATTTCTTGATATTCCAGCTCAATAATAACCTGCTCCCCAGGGGCTATATTAGCTACGTTTGTAATAAACATATTTGCGCGTTGCTGGCGTACTAGTGCTGCTTGCTTGCCGGCCTGTTTGGCTTCTGCGTATTTTTTTTCGGCCGCCACTTTTTTATCAATTTGGCCCTTAATTACTCGCTCGCCAATACGCATAGTCATAGCATGTACTGCGCTTTCATCGGGCAGCGGAAACACATAACGCGCATTAACAGCAAACGGGTTTTGGTTTTGATAAGTTTGTTTAACTACAACATGATTTATAAGTCCGGTTAATGTCATATTTGCATCACTTTTTAATATTATTGCAGGGCCTACTTGTGCGCCACTGCTATCAAAAAGTTCTAACTTGGGAGAGTGTGCGTGGCTTTTAAAGCTCGTTAACATCACCAGTATACCCAGTGTAAAAAGGCTTACCCATTTAAGGGTAAGCACTTTGCTTGGTTTACTCAAAAAAAACATAAAATCACTCCATCGAAGGCTTTAATTTAATTACTTGCTGTTTGGCTATTTACAGGATTTATTAAACGAGTAGTAAGGGTTACCCGCCGATCAAACGTGTTGTCTTCTACTGTGTTAGTTTTAGCAAGTGTTTGCTGCTCACCAAATGCTTGCGTGCTTAAGCGCGTGTGACTTACGCCCTGTTTTATTAAATAGCTTTGCACCGCATTTACACGTGCTTTTGAAAGTAAAAGGTTGGCTTGTTCATCACCGCGTTGATCGGCAAACCCACTTAAATCGAGCGCTAACTGTGGCTGGTTTTTTAAAAGCGTAACGAGTTGGTCTAACTGCAATGCAAAATGTGGCGCAATAACACGTGAGCCGGTTTTAAACTGTACTGTCATGGCAAGTAAATTATTAATTTGCGATTGTGTTAACTGCTCATTTTGATTAGCAAGCACTTCGATTTGTTGCTCTAACTGGCTGTTATGGCTAAGCAGGTGTTGGTAGTCGTTGGTTTTTTCTGTCATTACAATTATTGCACGCTGTTGCTGGGCAATTTTGTTATCAGCAACTTTTGCATCGCCTATTAAACCACCAGCAAATGCTCCCACAAAAGCACCAATAGGGCCGCCTACTACACCACCTATAATAGCGCCCGCTCCTAAGCCTATTGCGGTTTCGGTGTGCGCTTCTTTTATAGCCGTTTTATTAGAGGTTGATGCTAATGCGGGACCGCAAAAAACGGCCGCTAGGGTTAGCGCTATTAATGTCTTCTTCATGATTGATCCTTAAACTTACTTTTTAATTTATGATGTTTTGTTTTGATGGGTGTATTAAAACAAGCTCAAGTGGCAACAAAGGGGAGCAAAAATGGCAAACCACTGAGCAATTGTGGCAAAAAAAAGGCAATTGCCTTTTTAAGCGTACTTAGCTTAAAAACTTCGTTATAGTGCGTTGGTAATAAAGAGGATAAACCCAGAAATGAAAAAAATAGCCATCATTGAAGATGAACCCGCCATTCGCGAAAACTACACTGAAATGCTCAGCGCACAAGGTTATCAGGTAACGGGGTATGCAAATCGTAGTAGCGCAGAAGCGGCGTTTAAAAATGCCCTGCCCGATTTAGCCATTGTTGATATTGGCTTAGGTAATGAAATAGATGGTGGTTTTTTGCTGTGCCAAACATTGCGATCACTGTCTAAAACGCTGCCTATTATTTTTTTAACCGCTCGTGATAGCGAAATAGACACTGTATGCGGCCTACGTATGGGCGCCGACGACTACCTCACAAAAGATATTAGTTTGGCTCATTTAGCGGCGCGTATTGGTGCGCTATTTCGTCGTATGGAAGCACTTAAGCAACCTGCCGACGAAAATGCACTTATAACTCGTGGGCCGCTAACGCTTGACACACAGCGCATGCAGGTGTTTTGGCAACAACTATTAGTTGATTTAACAGTAACCGAATTTTGGATGTTGCACTCCCTCGCACAGCGCCCCGGACATGTTAAAAGCCGTAATGAATTAATGAGTGATGCTAAAATTTATGTAGACGACAGCACCATAACTTCACACGTAAAACGTATTCGTAAAAAATTTATAGCACTCGATAGTAACTTTGACTGCATAGATACAGTGTATGGCATGGGCTACAGGTGGGAGCAAATTTAATGTTGCGATTTGGCCTACGTAGTAAGTTTATTTTACTTTCTTGCTTTTTATTTTTATTGCCCTGGTTGGGCTACGAATATGTGTGGGAAATGGAAAAGTTTTTACGCCAAGGCCAAGAAAAAACCTTAGTAGGCACTACCCGTGCCCTCGCCACTGCCCTGCATGAACGCCCTGCATTATTTGATCAGCAAACTAGTTTTTTAGATCAAGTTGTAAAGGGCCGCGATCTATACGCGTACAACCTTAAAAATCCTATTCAACTCGATGGTAAGCTCACAGATTGGGAGAGCTATCAGGCATTATTTTGGCAATACGACAAACGCTACTTACAAAAAACCGACAACAAGCATCAAGCCAGCGATCTGTCGTTTGAGCACATGGTAGGAAAGTTTGATAATTACCTTTATGCACTGTTTAAAGTAACTGATAACCAACTCGTTTATCGGCCAAAAAAACAGTTTAAGTATTACTAATAACGACCATTTAAAAATTGGCTTAAAAACACCTGATGGGCAGTTTAACCGCTATATTATTGCGCCACGGCAAGATGGCTGGGTAAACGCTTTTAATGCAGATAGCAAAGTACCCTTTACAAAAATTCAGGGCTATTTTAGCAGTACGGCGGCTGGCTACAATATTGAGCTACGCTTTCCTATTAGTATGCTTGGCAATAAGCTTGGCTTTGCCATTGTTGATGTAGATAACAAAGAGCCCTTGTTAGAACCTAAAATAATGTCGACCTCAAACTTAAATAACCCCAGCGATTTAGGTTCAGTACTTGTGCCCTCTCCCGAAATTAATCGTATTTTAAAAGGCATGGGCCACAGTGGCAGCCGTATTTGGGTGGTTGATAAGCATCATAGAGTATTAGCACAATCGGGCTCGATTCATCATGCCGATGGCGTATGGGCTGACGGCCTTGCCAATCAAGCTCCTGAAACTTGGTGGCAACAGTTTGAGCAAAACTACTTGCATCCCCTTTATTATAAAATTTTAACACGCCCCGAAAACGAATTTTTAGATACTCTGCACGACGTAGCAGCTATGCAAGGCAGTCATTTAGCCAAAGCACTAAAAGGCCAGCCTGCATCATCGTGGCGATTAACCCCCGACAGTAAAGCCGTTATTTTATCGGCTGCTTACCCTATTTGGATCCAAGATAAAGTAATTGGCGCGGTAATAGCCGAAGAAACTACCAATGGCGTACGTACGCTGCGTAATAAATCGCTCGAAAAATTATTTAACGTTATTTTAGCCGTGATGCTTATTGGCACAGTAACGTTATTCTTTTTTGCCTCTCGAATATCGAGCCGTATTAGGCGTTTGCGCGATACTGCAGAGCAAGCTATAGATGCACAAGGGCGAGTTACTGGCAGTATTAATTACAGCGATGCTAATGACGAAATTGGCGATCTATCACGCAGCTTTGCTAATATAGTCAGCCGCCTTGGTGGCTATACTAACTATTTAGAAAATATGTCGTCGCGGTTATCGCACGAGTTGCGTACACCTGTTGCGGTAGTGCGCTCATCGCTCGAAAACCTACAAATGCAACCACAAAGCGAGCTGAGTCAAAAGTACTTAGATCGTGCCAGTGAAGGCGTTGAACGCTTAGGTAAAATTATTACCACCATGAGCGAAGCCACTCGCTTAGAGCAAAGTATTCAAAGCAATGAGCCTGAGCCATTCGACTTACAAAAAGTAATAAATGGCTGCATGCAGGGCTACCAGCTTACTTACCCTAAGCAGCTGTTTACACTTGATATATGCCAAACTGCGCTTCCTATGCAAGGCGCACCAGAGTTTATAGCGCAACTGCTCGATAAGTTAATTAATAATGCAATTGAATTTAGCCACGCAGAAAAGCCAATTAGTGTTAGCTTAAAACAAAACGACAGTGCAGCAATTTTAACCGTAGGGAATTATGGTCCATTATTACCTGTCGGTTTAACTGAGCATATTTTTGATTCTATGGTGTCGGTGCGTAGCCAGCAAATGCAGCAACAGCCACATTTAGGATTAGGACTCTATATTGTAAGGTTGGTGTGCGACTACCATAATGCCAGTGTAACCGCTAAAAACAATCAACAGGGCGATGGCGTAGTGTTTACTGTAAGCCTGCCATTAGTTAAGTAAAAGTGGGTTGTAATTTACTTAACTAATACTCGCCACTGGGTTGGCTTTTTTTGGGTTACAATTTAGTAAGAGTTAAAATGTAACTGTTCACTTTTAATTCAGTGGCAAGACCCTAACCTAGCGCTAATCACCCTAAGCTAAGGTTTAATCATGCACCCACTATTAGAGCAAGAAGAGCTAGATTTTATATTTGAATTATATAGGCCAACAACAAGCACTAAACCTGTAAGCGAGCAGAGCCAAAACCGCAACTATAAAAAAGTAACGCAGCGCCAGTGCAATAAAGATAACAGCACATCAAGTTACTTAATTTAATTACTTTTAATGCCCTACTCACTGTGCCTGTTTTTCTCGTGTTAAAAACGCTTTTACACAGTTTATTTCCGCTTGTTTAACTTCCTCGCCTATTTCTGGGCCTTTTTTGCCGCTGTTAAGTGCAGCTTGTACCACTTGTTTTTTATCTAGCCTTAATAGTTCTGCATGAATAGCACGCAGCTTAGCTGCTTGCGGGTAAGGTTTATCTACGAGTGTTTCGCCGCGCCCTTGTGCATCGCATTGGCATGCTTGAGTAAAAGCAATAAAACGTTGTGGATGAACCAAGGCGTTTAAATTAGTCACAATTAACTTATGAACCGTTTCGGGCCTTAATTGCTCTAATGTATGACAAAGAGTGTGATTATCGCTAGTAAGTACGCCAATATCGCGAAAGCAATTAGGTATTTTTAAGCGTTCACAAAACTGTTCAACTACAGCAACCCCATCTCGTTCATGGCCACGTAAATTACCGCGTTTTTTAAAACTGATCGCTTTACCAAAGTCGTGAGTTAATGCAGCAAAACGCGTTGCTAAATCAAAATTCAAATCGGCTGCACGCCTAAGTACTAACATGGTATGCACAAACACATCACCCTCGGGGTGATGTTGTTTAGGTTGCGGCACATTAACCATTTTCTCAAGCTCTGGAAAAATCCCTAAGCCTTGCAACGCTTGAAAATAAAGTTCGGGATGCTTTTCACCCAGGGCTTTTTCGGTCTCTAACCATACTCGCTCTGGCACTAAATGATTAAGCTCGCCTTGCTGCTTAAGCTGTTGCATTAGCGCATAAGTGCTCGGATGTATACGCCACTCGCTGCCAAAACGGGCTAAAAAGCGAGCTATACGCAACACCCGCACTGGGTCTTCTACAAATGCATCTGTTGTATGGCGCAGTATTTTATCTTTAAGGTCTTGTTGGCCGTTAAATGGGTCAATTATATTGTCGTTAGCATCGAGCGCCATAGAGTTTATAGTTAAATCACGTCTGGCTAAGTCTTCCTCTAGAGTCACATCTGGGCTGGCATCAACCACAAAACCGGTATAGCCTTTACCACTTTTTCGCTCAGTGCGCCCAAGTGCATATTCTTCTTTGGTTTTTGGGTGTAAGTAAACCGGAAAGTCGCTACCTATTGGCACAAAGCCTAACGCTTCCATTGTCTGTGGCGTTTCGCCAATAACAACATAATCGTTGTCATTTGATGCTCTTTTTAGCAGTAAATCACGCACTGCACCACCAACTAGGTAAACCTGCTCCAATGCTTTATCCACGTAACCTCCAAAAACAAATACCAAAACTGCAATTAATGGTACTAATTATACCCAAAACCATATTAAAAGTCTGAGTAGTTTGACCTACCGCTAACTTGCTCATTACAATAGCGCTTTATTTTTAGCTAAAGTCATAACAACAATGAAAAAGCACTCTGCAAAAAAAGAACTCATGCTACTGCCTATATTACTGGTGGTTATTTTAATGTGTGTGGTGGGGCACTTTTTTATGCAAGCAGATTATCAAGACAGTAACATGATTGAATACATGTTAGCAGCGCTACCATTTGCAATGTTTGGCTTAGTAATTATTGCGTTTAAAATGGCAGCCAAAAGTGAAGAAAAAGAGCGTGATGAGTAATCTCTTATAGCTCGCCTTTGTTATTATTTATATCTTAGCTCTGCTGCAGTTACTTTTTCTAAATAACGACGAGACTCTGCTCTAGAATGCTTAGTTGTTAATATATGAAAAAACTCGCTTGAACTGAGTTGGTTTATTTTTGAAAACGCTATAGTTCTATTTTGATTAAATATTCTTAATACATTACCCGCACCACCATTATAAGAAGAAATCATCGCATAATGCTGATTTTGCTTAGTCTGTATCTTATTTAAATAACTATCTCTTAATACGCTTAGGTACGCAGTACCAATATCTATGTTGTTATGTGGATTAAATAATACCGTTTTACTTGGTTGCCCATTTACCTTTTTAATTTTTTGATAGACATCTTTACCCGCTCTATCGGGGATTATTTGCATTAATCCATATGCATTTGATGAACTTACAGCATAAGGATTAAAACTACTTTCAGTTTCAATAATACTATAAATAAGAGATGCAGATATTTGGTATTTTTTTGCGGCGGCTAATACATATTCACTATATTTTTGCTTTCGTAAGTGGGCATTTTGCTCTACTAATGGAAATGTTACTGAAGCAACTGTATGACCATAACGACGTGTTTTTTGTAAATCTGTTTTTACTAAATAACGAGCAAAACGATTAGCTCGCCATTGATATTTAATTGGTAACCCATCTTCATCCAAAACTTGTTGGTATAAAAAAGGTTCGCCACCTAAAATAGGGGCTTCACTTGTAAAAATATCAGTTTTATCTGGATCACTTGACGTTAATAGTGTCATCACAATTGCTTGTGTTAAAAGATCACTCGTGTTTTTTGTTGCTATTGTTTCAACTACTACCGTACTACGTTCAAAATCAATAATAGCCCTTGCCTGATAATCGTTACTATATTTTACATATTTTTTATTAGAAGGTTGCTGAGAGTTTTCTTTCCCCCACTTGCGATTTACTACAACTTTTAATGTGGCTAATAACTGTTTAACACTTCCAACTTGTTGATTTATAGATTGCTGCGTTTTAGTTGCTTGTCTTTGAATTGCGACCACATCGCTTGGATCTGTTTTAATTTGTTTAATCAGCTTATTAAGATCTTCTACTGGCGCTAAGCCACCTACTGACTTACAACCACCCAACATAAGAAATAGAAATAGAAATAGAAATACACCTTTATTCACAAAACATCCGTGGTGAACTAAAAAATATACGCACTATAATACATGATAACCAAACCAATCAGGTTTAATTTTTTGTGCTTGCCCACTTGGGGTCAGTTTTATACTAAGCTGGCTGTCGAGTAAATCTATTGTAAAACAATCGTCTACGTCGTGTAAATCATCTTTATGAATATGGCTAAGGCCAGCGAGTAAATCGTTTTTAGCGCGCTGTTTGGCCTCTTGACTACTGCTTGCTACATACAGTGCAAAGTCGTGTTGCTCAGCCATTAAATCGCTTCTGTAGGCGCCTAAGTTTACAAAGTAAAGCTGTTTAGTTTGCTCAACGGGCGTGTCGCTTACTGTAACTTTATAACCATCTATGTGGTTAATTGCCATATAGCTATCCATATGCACGCTGTTTTTGTCGCCCACCCATTGGCTTTTTAATTTAGTATAGGTTTGCTCAATGTTTTGCCCAACTACAAAACGAATGTCGTGCATTTCTATATGACAGCCCTGAATTCGCCCACCTAAATACACCATAAATAACTGCATGTTTAGTTCCTATAAATTGGTTATTTAAGCTAAATTATCAACATCTATATTGTGCTTTTTAATCAGTTTATAAAAATCTGAACGGTTACGTTTAGCTAGTTTTGCGCCTTCGGCGACATTTCCACCAGCCATTTTAAGGGTGTTTATTACGTAGTCGCGTTCAAATTCTTTTTTAGCGTCGTTTAGCGACAATGGCTCTACATTTTTTTCGTTGCTATTTAATGCACTTAGCACTAAATGCTCTGAAATAACTTCGCTTGGGGTAAGTGCTACAACTTGCTCTACCACGTTTTGAAGTTGGCGAATATTACCTGGCCAGTCGTAACGCACGAGTGCGTGCATGGCGTCGTTGGCAAAGTGTTTTTCGCTTTGCTTCATTCGCTTTGCAATACTGGCGCTAAAGTATTGTGCAAGTAGACTTATATCTTCGCGACGCTCGCACAAAGGAGGGAGTTTTAAATTAACCACGTTTAAGCGGTAGTATAAATCCTCCCTAAACTGCTGATTTATAATCGCTTCGGGGAGGTTTTTATGAGTTGCCGATACAATGCGAACATCTATGGCTATTTCTTCTTGAAAGCCGACTGGACGTATGGTTTTTTCTTGCAATACGCGCAGTAACTTAACCTGTAAATTAAGCGGCATATCACCTATTTCATCTAAAAATAAGGTGCCTCCCTCAGCTTGTTGAAACAGTCCTTGGTGATCTTTTATTGCCCCAGTAAACGAACCTTTTTTATGACCAAATAATTCTGACTCTAGCAGTTCACCCGGTACTGCGCCGCAGTTTATCGCTACAAATGGGCCTTTACTTACATGGCTATGCTGATGAATAGCTTGAGCTAATAACTCTTTACCCGTACCACTGGCTCCCGATATTAATACGTTAACTTGCGTTGGCCCTAGCAGTTTAACTTGCTCTAGCAAATGTAGCATAGCGCCGCTACGGGTAACTATATTGCTAGTGGGTATTATTTCATCGGCATTTACGCCATGTATTTCTATCGCTTTTGCTAAGCTGTCGAATAACTCGTCTTTATCTATTGGTTTGGTAATAAATGCAAAAATGCCTTGTTTGGTAGCCTCTACCGCATCAGGAATAGAGCCATGCGCTGTCATCATAATAACGGGCAATGCCGGATAGCGGCTTTGCAATTGGCGGTGCAGTGCCATGCCATCCATTTCGTCCATGCGCAGGTCGGTTACTACGGCATCGAACACTTGGCTTTTTAATATTTGTAACGCAATTAGGCCGCTCTCGCAGGTGGTAACCTCGTAGCCTTTTGATTCGATACGAATAGCGAGCAATTTTAATAAGCTGGCATCGTCATCCACTAATAATACTTTTGCACCTTGCGGTTTTATTGCTGGCATAACTACTGCTCCTTAGTTTCTTCGCGTAATAACAGTTGCTGCTCTATGGTTGCTAATGACGAGAGCGTTTGTTGCATTTTATTATTAAGTGCTTGCTGCTCTTTTTTAGCATTTATTTGTAGTGTTACTTGTTGTTTTTGTAGCCATAAATACTGTTTTATATCATCTGGCCAATAGTAAGCTTGGTCAAGTTTAAGTAATTTACTCATTACCGTATTAGGATCGCTACTAGTGTTTAAACACATAAATTGAAAAAAGTTTTTTAGTTCTTTTTCGCCAACAAAATCTTTGTTATCTGGGGTTAACTTAAAACCACCACATTTATTAGCATGCCAGGCTATTACTTGCTCCGCAGGGGGATACATAGGATCGCTTTTAGGCCGAGGCTTTGGGCTTGGCTGGCTGTTTTTATCGCTCGTTACTTTAGTTTGAGTTTGCGCCACTGGGCTATCAACCACTTGCTGTTGGGGGTTATTAGTTTTGCACCCCGATAAAATGATGGCACTGCCACACACACATAAAATAGCCATTAAACGCGAGGTCATGCTAGTTAACTCCTTGATTTGTTATTATGGGAAGCGTAATTAAAAATCGACAACCTTGGGGTTCATTTTGCTCTATTAATAATTGTCCGTTTAATTGCTCTACTGACTCTTTAACAATAGTTAAGCCTAAGCCACTGCCTTGTAGCGTAACATTTTTGCTATGCTTACCTTGATAAAATGCGCTAAAAACATGTGCTTTTTCGTGCTCTTTAATTCCGCATCCCTCGTCGCTTATCGCCATTTTTAGCTTACTGTGCTCAAAGGTTAACGCTACAGATACTGCCTGCCCGTGTTGTGAAAACTTTAAGCCATTAGAAATTAATTGCACTAAAATCATTTCAATTAACTCCCCAGGTAACGCAAGCGCCTTATTAGGTAAGTTGTTATGCCAAATAAGGGTTTGCTCTCGGGCTGTTAGGCGGTGCTCAAAATGACTATTAATTTTATTAATTAAATGATTAAACTCAACCTCACTTACGCTGTCTTTACTAGTACGAATCGCGTTATAACTAAGTAGGCTGTCAATCATAGTACGAAGGCGCACCATAGACTGGCTAATAAGCTCAAGTACAGCGCGTTGCTCTTTAGTTATAGGGCCAACTATTTCATCGCTGAGCAAGTCGGTGCCCTCGACCATTGAGGCTAGAGGTGTTTTAAGTTCGTGGGTAACGTGGCGTAAAAAGGTGTCTTTTTGCTGCTCAAGTATATGTAACTGAGCTTGCACCCATTGTAATTTATTACCTAATTCAACTAGCTCTGCTGAGCCTTGCACGGCTATTTTTTGTTGCCAGTCACCTTGCCCTAATTTACCAATAATTTTAGTCAAGCTTTTTAAGCGGCCACTTATACGCCACAAAAAACCGCCTCCTACTAAGAGTGTTAGCGGAATTAGCGCCACCAGCCAGTTAATAAATGAAGTTTGTAACTGCGCTATTTCTTTTTGATTATTAGTAATTTGGGTTTCGCTTTTATCGCGTAACCATAAGGTAAGTTCGGCGAGTAAATCGCTAATAGGTAAAAACAAGGCTACCTGCTGTTGTTTTTGTTCAACAAGTTGAGTGTGTGCTAGTTGCAGAGTATTCGTTAAACGCTGCCATTGTGCGGTGTGACTTTTACTGGGCGCTATACGTGTAAGATCTTCAATACTTTGTAGCGATGCTTGCCACTTATCAACTATGAGCGTATCGAGTGACTCACTTTTTAGCACCCAATTTTGCCGAGTAGCGCGCTCTAAACTATTGAGTTCTTGTTTTAAAATATTAAACGATTTAGTTACTTGGTAGTTATTACTAACAATTTGCTGAGTTACAGCTAACTGCTTATTAAGCGCATTTAAAAATACAATAACCACTAACGATAAGGGTAATAACGACAGCAGCATACTCATTACAAACTGGCTAATTAAATTAGGGCGCCAATTAAGTATTGCTTTGTATTTTTCAGCCATCATTGCTGGCATTGCATCCATCCTTTAGTAACTTTAAACAGCCTATTATTAAGCGTTTAAGTTATACACTAGCTGAATCAATTTACATATCTGTTATTCGTACTGTAAAGCCGCTTGTTGCCAAACAGCAACAACTCAACTCTTTGATTTGTATTGCTTCTTTATTTATAAGCCAAATTTCGTTGCAAAAAACACACAGATACCTGTAAAACTTGCTTAACCTATAACACCAAAAACCATAAGCAACTGAATTTAAAAGATAAAAATAATTGGCATCGTTTTTGTAATAGTTAATTTAAGTTTATCTTATAAGGAAATGACCATGAGTAATCGCTTTTTAATTATTATGCCAATCGTTGCGCTAGGCTTTTTGAGCGCTAACGCGCTGGCAATGGATGTACAAGCTACTTTTAATGAACTTGATAAAGACAGTAACGGTACTCTCAGCGAAGCTGAAGCTGGTGAGGACGCCGTACTTCATGAAAACTTTTCACAAATAGATACTGATCAAAATGGTCAGCTGTCGCTAGATGAGTTTAAACAGTTTATTAAGTAACTAACCTAGTAACCAAAGGAGTTTTTTATGAAACAGCTTATAGCCGCATTTTCGTTACTGTTCTTAGTTATTAGTGCTACTGCCCTGGCTTCATCGTTTAATGCTCGTTTTGCTTTTTTAGATAAAAATATGGATGGAAAAATATCTATTACCGAAGCCAAAAAAGATAAAGAAGTAATGAAACAGTTTTCTGATTTAGATGTAAATAACGATGAAATGATCTCTAAAAAAGAGTTTGAGGCGTTTAAGCCTTAAGTTTAAATTCAAGTTTAGCCTTGTAAAATTAACTAAAAGTATTTGCTATAACCCCTGAGGGAGTGTGTAAATGGATTTAATGTTGGGCGTTAAATTATGGCAAGTACTTTATTTTATTCCGAATGACATTAAAATGAGCTTTGCGAAGGAGCACCATGAAGATACGCGCTTGTTTAGTTAGTTGCTTATTATTACTAAGCTTTAATTCATTAGCACTTGATGTAAAGCAACGTTTTGATCACCTTGATACAGATCAAAGCGGCTATTTAATTCACCATGAGCTTGAGACTCAACCGCACTTACTAAACAACTTTAGCAAATGGGATAAAAACCAAGATAATAAAATTTCATTGGTTGAATTTAAAAATTATCTTACGAATAACCTCTACTGAGTAATTTATGAAAAATATAAGCTATATAGCGCTCGTTGCGCTTAGTATTTGTAGCACACCAAGCTTTGCCAGCAGCAATAACATTGCCAAGCAATTTGAAAAATTTGATCGTAACCAAAACGGCTTATTAAGCCGAGCAGAAACAGCCAGTGACCCTGCCCTATGGTCTCGTTTTGCAAGTTACGATAAAGACAAAGACGGCCACCTTTCTTTAAGCGAATTTACACTTTATGCAAGTCAGTAATTAATTTACCAATAAATTAACTGGCTTACTCTGCACAAATAACAATCCAACCACCTCAAGTGGTTGGTATTATAAAAGTGAGTTTGTTATGTTAAAGCCATTAACAATAAAAATAAGCTCACTATGCCACTCAAAAAAATAATCAAACCTTTGCTACTCGCTTGCCTTTGCGCAGGCTCAAGCCTTGCGGTTGCGCAAACTAAAGTTATTTACAACGCCAACGGCTACACACCTTTGTACAAAGGTGAAGTTCAGCAATTCTCTACTTTAGTTATAAAAAACGGTAAAGTAGTTAAACTTGGCGGCGATACGCTAAAAAATAACTTTCCTGATGCCAAGCTTATTGACGCCCATGGCAATACCCTTTTACCGGGTTTAATTGACGCACACGGCCACATTATTGGTTTAGGCAATAACCTGTCTCAATTAGATTTACGCGGTGCGCTTTCTATTGATGAAGTTACTAATAAACTCAAAGTATTTGCAAATAACAAACAAGGTTGGATTATTGGCCGTGGCTGGAATCAAGAACTGTGGCAAAAAAAGCAGTTTCCTACCGCTGCCGATTTAGACAAAGTAGTGAGCGATCGCCCTATTATACTGTCGAGAATTGATGGCCACGCTATTTGGGTAAATAGTAAAGCCCTAGAGCTTGCGGGTATTACTGCAAACACCCAATCGCCAGAAGGCGGCGAAATTATCAAAGACGAATTTGGCAATCCTACTGGTATATTTGTAGATAAAGCAGAATCGTTAATTAAACAATTTATGCCAAAACCATCAAAACAAACCATTAGTGACTCTTTAGATGCTGCCGGTAATCACTTATTAAGTTTAGGGATTACCTCAACCCATGATGCGGGTATAGATAAAACCACTTGGGAATTATATAAAGAACGCGGTGAGCTAGGTAATTTACCGCTGCGTATTGTGGCTATGCTCAGCGGCGCGAGTCCTGATTTAAAAACCATGTTAAAAGCAGGTCGATACCAAGATGCCAACGACTTTATGTCTATTCGCAGCGTTAAGGTTTATGCTGATGGCGCATTAGGTTCGCGTGGCGCCGCGCTAATTGAGGATTATGCCGACAGAAAAAACCACCATGGCCTAATGCTCGAAACCCAGCAAAAACTAGAAGAGTTATTTACGCTTAGTTTTAAAAGCGGTTTTAGCGCTAACACCCATGCAATTGGCGACAAAGCTAACCACGTTGTACTAGATGCGTATAAAAATGTGTTTAAAGCAACCGGCGGAATTTTACTGCGCAACCGTATGGAGCATGCACAAATAGTAACGCTTGATGATATTAAGCGCTTTAAAACATTAAAAATTATCCCTTCAATGCAACCAGTGCATGCCACCTCTGATATGCACATGGCAGAGCAACGCTTAAGCGAAAAGCAATTAGCGGGTGCTTATGCATGGCAAACCTTTTTAAAACAGGGATCAGTGATTGCAGCAGGGTCTGACTACCCAATAGAACTGGCAAATCCTTTTGATGGCTTGTATGCAACAATTACTCGTATGGATCACAACCAACAGCCAACCCAGGGCTGGCGCGCTAGCGAAGTATTAAGCCGTGAAGACGCACTACGTGCTTTTACCCTAGGCGGTGCTTATGCAGCGCATCAAGAGTTTAAAGTGGGTAGTTTAGAGCAAGGAAAGTGGGCCGACTTTATTTTAATAGATAAAGATTATTTTAAAGCACCGGTCGATGAGCTATATAAAATAAACGTATTACAAACATGGATTGCAGGCAAACTTCGTTACGAAAAAGAGGCTGTAACTGCACAATAAGCTGAATACAAACTGAAAATAACAAATTAATGAGAAAATTTAATTAAAGTAATCAAAATGTGTGTCGATAAAGTGGGGTAATTTAAAAATCCCCTTATGTTTCAGGAAGAAAACATGTTATCAAAAAAAATATCTCTTACTTTATCGGCACTTTTTACCCTTTCACTTTCAGCTTGTTCTAGTCACCCTGTTTACAATGGTCACGCTCCTCATAATGACTATTCTCATAACACAAGGCATGTTCAAAATGACTCGCCTCGCGTGAGTAACTGGCAGTTTCCAGAAAAAAACTACCGCCCAATAAATAGCAGTAAGTTACTTAGTAATTACACCGAACAATTAGCCATGAAGCTAATTGAAAATATGAATTACATAAATAGTAATACCCCTATTGCCATTACTTCTTTTGTAAATTTAGATGACAACCTACAAACAACTAATATTTTTGGTAACCATTTAGCTGAGAGCTTTATTACTGAATTACAAGAATTTGGATTATCTGTTGTAGATTACAAACACACAGGTACTGTACATGTAACCCCAAATGGCGACTTTTCATTTAGTCGTAATGGTCGAGAAATAAAAGGCTATCCGCATATTGAATACACTTTAACCGGCACGCTTACTTATACTAATCGCGGTGTTATTGTAAACGCACGTATTATTGGCGCTAAATCAAAAGTAGTGGTGTCTTCGGCTAAAGGTTTTGTGCCTAGTTTTGTGGTTGAGTCGTTATATCCCACTCGCCGCGTTGACGGCATAGCGCTTGACGCAATCTTATAAAAACCAAAAAAGGATTAGTTTAGGCTAATCCTTTTTAGTCTCTGGCTGTTTATTACGGTATAATTTAATAATATGATACGCGTTTACAAACGCAAGTAAGCCATTAGTAAACGCAACGGGTACTGCACCAATAGCTAAGCCATAAATAGTAAAGGCGATACAGCCAAATAAATTATACCAACGCAGCTTTACCACGTCGGTCATTGTTAACGATGCAACCAGTAAAGCAGATGCTATATAACCTAAATATTCCCAACTCAATTGTTCTCTCCTAGGCTTTAGGTTAGCATTGCACTTTAGTACATTGAATCTGTACAACAACGTAACAGCTAAATAAAAGTTAACCTATAAATGGCTTAAAACTCTGTTGGTTATCAGTAGCTATACTGCTTAAATAATTAACCCAACAGTGCCAGCCCATTATATTAGTAGCACCTGACATGTTAATTAAGTTAACATAATTTCTTAGAGCTTTGATGCTATAGCCATTAAGGTGCAATAAATAGGACAATTGTCCGAAGAGTATGATTGATGTTTCAATACCATTTTTCCAGTTATCTTGTTGATCAGCTACTTACCTTTGCCGGCAGTAGTTATCAGCAATCAAAAAAAGAAATATTAATACAACAAGACCAACCTTTAACTAAGTTGGTACTTGTGCGCAGCGGAACTGTGTCGTTTAGTTACGATGTAGGTAACGGACGACGCCTGCTGCTTGGTCAACTCGATTGCAATAACACCCTCATTGGTGAAATAGAAGCGCTCAATAATAACCCCTGCATTTATACAGTAACTTGCTTTAGCGATGTAACTTATAATTTAATTGAGTTGAAGCATTGGCGTGCGTTATTACTTGAAAAACCTGAGCTGAGTTTATACACAGCACAAACTATAGCGGCTAAATTTCAAGAAAATCAAAAAATAAACCTAGATAAATTATTACTGCCACTGAGCTATAACATAGCTAAAGACTGCCTACTAAGAGCCGAAAACAACAACCCTACACTGCTGCGTGCATACCCTACGGTAAATGCCGAAGCAGAACGTTTTGCAACCACTGAGCGCGCTTACAGGCGCGTTGTAACAGAACTCGTAGAAAAAAGCTTAGTACAAAGAAGTACCCAAGGTTTATTAGCAGTAGATATACCGCGCCTAAGCCAATATGTAGATAGCTTTGCGCAATTGTAATTTATTACATCAGGTTACATAGGTTGAAACGTTAAGTTTTACCCATAAAAAAAGGCCTTAATGGCCTTTTTTTATTTATGCAGGTTGATTATTTTTCTAGCAAAATGTCATGTATTTTTGCTAGGTCTGATTTGCCAGCAATAATTTCATCCGGTGTTAAACCCGATAACTCATGCGGAAACACTAGCCATTCTTCAGACTCATGAATATAGTAATCTGGCTTCATGTCTACTTTAGAGTTTTTAGGCTTGTAGTAAGGGCATGCAATGCGAATATCGCGCGGTAAGTTTAAACGCATTAGCTCTGAAAGCTTTTCTTTTAATGCAAAAATACTGCGGCCAGAGTCAAACACATCATCAACAATGAGTAATGAGTCACCTGCATTAGCATTTTCTACAATGTAGTGTAAACCATGTACTTTTATTTCTTTAGATTGCTTACCAATGCCATAATAAGACGATGTACGTACCGCAATGTGGTCGGTTTCAATGCCTTTGTAATCGTAAAATTCCTGCACTGCAATACCTATGGGTGCACCACCTCGCCAAATACCAATAATGAAATCTGGACGAAAGCCATCATTATACACTTGCGCTGCTACGCGAAATGAATCTTCAAGTAATTGTTGAGCCGTGATATAGCACTTATCTGACATAGTTAGGATCCCAGTGGTGAGTACAACATTTGAGCGCAGCTTAGATTAAAGCTGTAAATGAAACGTTCAAACATCTAAGGCGAGGGATTTTACCGTAATTTAAATCAAAATGCTTGTTTGCAGCACAAAAAAATAGGCACCAAACGGTGCCCATTATAATTTCTTAATAAACTAACTCTGCAAATATTACGCTTTTTCTAACAAGGTGCGAGCAACAGTACGCATACCTTGTGTGGTAGCGCCTGCAGCCCACTGGTTAGTACTGCTCATATTAAATGCAGCTGCTAGGTCAATATGCACCCAGCCTTTGCCATCATTTGCTACAAAGCGCGATAAGAAACCAGCCGCATTTGATGCACCACCATAACCACCGCCTTTTTGCGCACGGCTGTTAGCTGTATCGGCATAAGCCGATGGGCAGTTTTGCTGATGCCACTTTTCAAGTGGTAATGGCCACGCTGCTTCCATTTCTTGAGAAGCAAAGTCTTCAACTTCACGTACTAGCTCTTTATCAAGTGCAAACAAAGCATTGTACTCTTGGCCAACAGCAACTAGCGCAGCGCCAGTTAGTGTTGCAGCATCAATAATTAATGGCGCACCAGTCTCTCCTGCAGCCATTAAGCCGTCAGCTAATACTAAACGCCCTTCAGCATCAGTATTTACAATTTCAACTGTAGTACCATTTTTATACGTTAAAATGTCACCTAATTTATAAGCATGGCCAGAAATTAAGTTTTCTGCACAGCATAAAAACAGCTTAATACGTTTTTCAATACCGCGATTAATAGCCAGCGCTAAACCAGCCGTTACTGTAGCAGCACCGCCCATATCGCACTTCATGCCTAGCATACCTTCGCTTGACTTAATTGAGTAACCGCCTGAGTCAAAGGTTATACCTTTACCTACAAGCGCAGCGCTTACTGGCGCATTTGCGTCGCCTGTTGGGTTGTAGTCAAGTTCAAGTAATACTGGCGGGCGAACACTACCACGGCCAACAGCATGAATACCGATCCACTGTTGCTCTAATAATGCATCGCCTTTAATAATTTGATAGCTCACATGCTCAGGCGCTAACGATTGAATAAATTCAGCGGCTTTTTCAGCAAGGCTTTCTGGATAAATGTCATCGGCAGTGCCGTTAACCATTTCGCGAGCCCAAATAGCTGAGGTTTTTAAGTTACCTAGCTCTTTAATATCTGACTGTGCGTTGTCAACAAAGGTAACGCCATTTAACGATTTAGGGGTTACAAACCCTTGATAAAACGCCCACTGGCTTTCGGTACACCAAGTATCGCCAGTTAGTTCAACAGCTTTTACGCCTTGAGTAGCAATAGTACGTGCTGCTTTTTGAACATTTTTTAATGTTTCTTGCTCAGATAAATGAACGGTTGCCCCGTGTTCATTAAAAGATAACGACGCGTTTTCGCCCCAATGGCTTGGTGCTGACTGCTCGCTTAGTTGAACAACAAATTTTTCACTCATGTTAGAATATCCTTGCACTTAAATGTGCCACCGAGTTTACTATAGAGCGCTTGAGTTCCCAACAGCTTGAGATAAATAACATAAATTACGCTACGGAAGTTATTATGAAGTACCAACCTGCCCTGCAATCAGCCACCTTATTAAAACGCTATAAACGTTTTTTAGCTGATTTACAGCTCAGTGATGGCTCAGAGTTTACCGCCCATTGTGCCAATACAGGTAAAATGACTGGCTGCGCTGAACCCGGTTTTAATGCTTTTTACTCCACCAGTACTAATAGCAAACGCAAATATCCGCAATCGTTAGAGCTCACCCAAAATAGCTTATCGCAACTTATTTGCGTTAATACCGCAGTAGCAAATAAAGTGGTTGCTGAAGCTATAAATGCCAATATTATTAGTGAGCTTAACAATTATGAACAATTACAAAGCGAAGTTAAATATGGCAACGAAAACAGCCGTATCGACTTTTTACTAACCAGCGATGAGCGTCCTAATTGCTACGTTGAAGTTAAATCGGTAACGCTCTTAAGCCAAGATAACCCCCGCAGTGGCCAAGGCTACTTTCCTGATGCACCAACTCTGCGCGGGCAAAAACATATTCGCGAATTAATAGAGATGGTGGAGCAAGGTCATCGTGCAGTATTACTTTTTGCTGTACTGCACCAGGGAATAAATCTGGTAAGCGCTGCTGCTCATATAGACAATAAATATGCACAGTTACTAAATGAGGCAATTAACCAAGGCGTTGAGGTATTAGCATATAAAGCAGATATTTCTACCAACGAAATTATCTTAAAAGAAAAGCTCCCTTTTATATAATCATCATTTAATACAAAGTGTTGTAATTAGGTTTTGGTAAATACAAATATAAAGCAGCGGTAATGGGCTAAATATATAAAGTAAACTTTAAGTAACAGCTTGTTTTTTAACTTTTAGCCCACATATATAGGCAAGTTTAGAAACCGATAATGCGATTAAAAAAAGTACAAATATTACTTATCATACTTTTAAATCAATAAACGTGGTTACAGCTAATTAGATTAATTAAAAATAAATTTGCCTAGGGTATAAGATTCTGTTATTTATACCGCCGGCTAATGCTGAGGCATTAAATTAAGGATTTAGGAGAGAGTTATGCCAAACCAAAATAGATTAGGATTATTGGCTCAAGCCGGTTTAGAACCATACCAAGAAAAGCCTGGTGAAGAGTATATGAATGAAGCACAACGTCTTCATTTTAAAACAATTTTAGAAACTTGGCGTAACGATTTACGCAACGAAGTTGATCGTACTAAATCGTATATGCAAGATGAAGCTGCTAACTTTCCTGATCCAGTTGACCGTGCTGCGCAAGAAGAAGAGTTCTCTTTAGAACTTCGTACTCGTGACCGCGAACGCAAACTGATCAAAAAAATTGAAAAAACAATCAACTTAATTAAAGAAGATGATTTTGGTTTTTGTGAGTCTTGTGGAATCGAAATTGGTATTCGCCGCTTAGAAGCGCGCCCGACTGCTGATTTATGCGTAGACTGTAAAACACTTGCAGAAATTAAAGAAAAGCAATCTGGACGTGGCTAATTAACTTATATTAGTTATGTTTACTACAGCCGTTATTACGCCAACGCGTAAATACTGCGGTCGCTTTGCACCGTCTCCTTCTGGGCCATTACATTTTGGCTCATTAGTAGCGGCTGTAGGTAGCTATCTTGATGCTAAAGCTAACCAAGGAAAATGGTTAGTTCGCATCGAAGATATAGACACCACTCGCGTTGTAAAAGGCGCCGACACCGACATTCTAAATACCTTACAAGCCTATTCTCTGCACTGGGATGAAAACGTCGTTTATCAAACACAACGTTTAGATTTATACCAAGATGTTGTTAACTCTTTACACAATAAAAACCTTGTTTATGCCTGTAGTTGCTCGCGCAAACAAATTAAAGCTATTGGCGGAATTTACCAAGGTCATTGTAAAAACCTGCACCAAGATATAACCCACAATGCCCTGCGCCTTAGCCAAAGCTTTGCCACCAACCAATTTAACGATTTAATTCAAGGCGACATAAACGTTAATAACGCCTTTGCTGCTGAAGATTACATAATAAAGCGCAGCGATGGTTTATTTGCCTACCAGCTTGTCGTGGTAATTGACGATATAGACCAAGGGATCACGCGCATTGTTAGAGGAGCCGACCTAATTGAGCCTACCGTTCGTCAGATCAGTTTGTTTAAACAACTTAATAGCCCAGTACCCCAATTTGCTCATTTACCCTTAGCGGTTGCAAAGCCCGGATTTAAGCTCTCAAAACAAAATTATGCGCCAGCAATTTGTAAGCAAAACCCTAAACCGGTACTTATCGATGTGTTCGCGTTTTTAGGCCTAGCAGTACATAATCAGCTTATGGACTTAAATATTGAGCAACTACTTGCATGGGGGGTAAATAACTTTAGCTTAAACCAAGTGCCAAACCTTGCTGAAATTCAAATTTAGCAGCCCACAACTCCCCGCGCGCAATAATTTAGACCTTTAAGTAAATAAAAATCGCTAAAAATGGCTTAATTTCAGTGCAGCAACTTAATTTTTAAACCTTGCTGGTATATGATAGCCGCCTAAATATATGCTATTTACATTAATCAGCCAGTAATAGGTTATAACACCTACATTTGCTGTAATTTTGATTGCAATGGCAAGTCAATCAACACCCTCTAGGAGACAGACTATTATTTCCAAGCTTTTTCAATTTTGTCGACAAATAATCGGCCCAAATGCCAGTGCCGAAAACACGGCAATAAGCAGCGAACCGCTAGTGATCTCACGAGGTGAACATGGTATTTCTCGTAAACAATTTAGCCCAAATGCAATCAAAGTTTTATACCGTTTAAAAGACGGTGGTTTTGACGCCTACCTAGTTGGTGGTTGTATTCGCGATGTATTGTTAGGTCAACAACCAAAAGATTTTGACGTGGTAACAAATGCCACGCCAGAACAAGTTAAAAAGTTATTTAGAAACTGTCGCTTAATTGGCCGCCGCTTTCGTTTAGCTCACATTGTATTTGGTCGTGAAATAATAGAAGTAGCCACCATGCGCGGGCACCACGAAGCACCAGAGGACAAAAACCAAATAAGCCAATCGAGTGAGCAAGGGCAATTGCTACGCGACAACGTATTTGGCAGCATTGAGGAAGACGCAGAACGCCGTGACTTTTCAATCAATGCACTTTATTACTCAATTAACGATTTTTGTATTTACGATTACGCCAATGGTTTAGCCGCAATAAAAGCCAAACAAATTGAGCTGATTGGCGATCCAGAAACGCGTTACCGTGAAGATCCGGTGCGCATGCTACGTGCGGTACGCTTTGCCACTAAGCTAGATATGAAAATTGCATCAAACAGCGAAAAGCCGATGACTGCTTTAGCAAGTTTGCTAGATAACATACCACCAGCGCGTTTGTTTGAAGAAATACTCAAACTGTTTTTAAACGGCAAAGCACAAGCTAACTACTTAATGCTGCGCAAATACGGCCTATTTAACTCACTGTTTCCAGAGCTAAACCGTATTTTAGATAATAATCCTGGCGGGCTTGAAGCCACTTTTATTGAAAACATGTTTAAAAATACAGACGATCGTATTAACGCAGATAAAAAAGTAACCCCTGCGTATGTATTTGCTGCGCTACTTTGGTTTCCGCTATTAGAGCGCACTAAAACAGTACAAAATGAAGAGCAGCTCTCTGAATACGATGCATTTTCGCAAGCAATTAATAGTGTACTTAGCGATAACGCCCAGCACATAGCTGTTCCTAAACGCTTTACTTTAGGCGCACGCGACATTTGGCATATACAGCATCGTTTAGATAAACGTGCCGGCCAACGTGCATACAGATTAACGCAGCAACCTCGCTTTAAAGCCGCATACGACTTTTTATTAATGCGTGTGGAGGCAGGCGAAACACAACATAGCGAGCTAGCTCAGTGGTGGACACAATATTTGAGCCTAGATATTAATGGCCAAAAAGAAATGGTAAGAACCTTGGGTCAGCCTGCGGGGCCAAAACCACGCAGACGCGCTCGCCGTCGTACACCTAAAAAGCCAACAGAGTAACTTCTATGCACTGTGTTTATTTAGGTTTGGGTGCCAATTTAAACTCACCAAAAAAGCAGCTTGATAACGCTATTGCCGCGCTTAAAAAGCTGCCAGATTGTGAATTTATAAGTGTTTCGCATTACTATGCGAGTAAGCCCATGGGCCCACAAGACCAACCTGACTATATTAACGCCGTTGCCTGCATAAACACTACGCTTAGCCCTGAAAAGCTGCTTGATTTAACCCAAGCAATTGAGCTTGAGCATGGCCGTGTTAGAAAAGCCGAGCGTTGGGGGCCACGTACTTTAGATATAGATATGTTATTGTTTGACGCACAAACAATTAATACCGAGCGCCTTATAGTGCCTCATTATGGTTTAACTGAACGTGAGTTTGTTGTGTATCCACTGCTAGAACTTGCGCCAAAACTTATTTTACCCAGCGGCATTGCACTACACACTATTGCAAATACATTACCGCTTAACAATTTACAACAATTACCACAGTAATTAACTAAGGCTTATGCCGGTGAGAAAATTATGTCTAAAATAACAGTTTCAACTTTAAATAAAATGAAAGCAGAAAAATATAAAATTACTGCTTTAACAGCTTATGATGCCAGTTTTGCTAAGTTATTTCATGATAACGGCGTTGAAGTTATTTTAGTTGGCGACTCTTTGGGTATGGTATTACAAGGCGGCGACGATACACTTGGCGTAACTAATCAAGATATTGCCTATCACACTCGTTGCGTACGTGCGGGTAGCCGTGAGCTGTTTGTAATTGCTGATATGCCGTTTATGACTTATTCGAGCCCCAATGACACCTGTAAAAATGCCGCTGAGCTAATGCGTGCTGGTGCTAACATGGTTAAGTTAGAAGGGGGTGAATGGCTTTTTGAGAGCATTGAAGCCCTAACTCAACAAGGTATTCCTGTGTGTGGTCATTTAGGCCTAACGCCGCAGTCGGTACATGTGTTTGGTGGTTTTAAAGTACAAGGGCGTGCAGAAGAGCAAGCACTAAAAATAATTGCCGATGCAAAAGCCCTTGAAGTGGCTGGCGCACAATTATTAGTACTGGAATGTATTCCAAGCGCACTGGCAAAACGCGTTACCGACGCATTAACTATTCCTACTATTGGCATTGGCGCGGGTAATACTACCGATGGTCAAATATTAGTAATGCACGACTTAGTAGGTATTTCTGCTGGGTTTATTCCTAAATTTTCGAAAAACTTTTTACTCGAAACAGGCAATATGCCTGAAGCTGTTAAAAAGTATTGTACCGATGTAAAAAGCGGTGCCTTTCCAAGTGCCGAACACGAGTTTAAATAATGCAGTCAATTACTGAAATTAAATCATTACGTAGCCAAATTAAAGCATGGCGCCAAGCCGGATTAAGCATTGCCCTAGTACCCACTATGGGCAACTTGCACTTAGGCCACTTTTCGTTAGTCGAAAAAGCAAAAATGATGGCCGATAAAGTCGTAGTAAGCATTTTTGTTAACCCTATGCAATTTGGCGCTAATGAAGACTTAGACAATTACCCTCGTACCCTTGATGAGGACAAGCGTGGCTTAGCCGACCTTGAAACTGATATTGTATTTACGCCAAGTGTAGAGACTATTTATCCTAATGGTTTAGCTGCACAAAGCTTTGTAGATGTACCTGATATTTCATTAGGTTATTGTGGTGGTTCACGCCCAGGGCACTTTAGAGGTGTGGCAACAGTTGTTACTAAACTCTTTAATTTAGTGCAGCCAGATTACGCTTGTTTTGGCGAAAAAGACTTTCAGCAGCTACAAGTAATTAAAACTATGGCTCGCGACTTATCGATTCCGGTTGAAGTTATTGGTGTATCAACTATGCGTGAAGTCTCTGGGCTTGCTATGAGTTCGCGTAATGGTTACTTATCGAATGAGCAAAAAGACAGTGCCACCGCACTTTTTAAAGTGCTTAATAACTGCGCTGAGCAACTTAAAAGTGGTAATACAGACTTTGCTACGCTGGAAGAAACAGCCAAACAAAGTTTACAGCAAGCTGGATTAAAACCAGACTATTTTTCGATAGCTCAACGAGATACGTTAAAAGCTGCTACACTCGATGATAACAAATTTGTTATTTTAGCCGCGGCCTATTTAGGCAGTGTTAGATTAATCGATAACCTTCAGGTTGAAGTTTAATATAACCGCGACTTTCATTTAAGGATAAGCATGCATACTTTAATAAAAATGAGCGCAGTAGCCCTTACATTTATGCTATTAGCAGGTTGTCAGAATAACGCTGGAAATCCAGAGTTAAATCAATGTGCACAACAAAACTATCAATGCGAAAGTAGTTGTGAGCAACAATCAACTGGCGAAGGTTTAAAGCAGCAAGTATGCTCAGCTAAGTGTGTTGAGAGCTATAATCAGTGTAAAGCACAAGCCGAAAACTTAGGTAACATATAAGTATTAGGCTTGTACCTGAACAGTAAATATAAAAAAACCGCTCAATGAGCGGTTTTTTATTGCGTATAATTTAGTGACTTAATTTAAGCCTAACTTTTTAAGCTCAACTTCAGCCAATTTGGCTGAAAGCGGTACATAACCGTCTTTTTCTACAATTTTTTGCCCATCTTTCGACAATACCATTTTTAAAAATTCAGCTTCAATTGGTGCTAATGGTTTATTCGGGTGCTTGTTCACGTAAAGGTATAAAAAGCGCGACAGCGGATACTTACCTTGTGCTACATTTTCAAGCGTTGCATCAACAAAGTGGCTGCCTTTTTTGGCCAGTGGAACTGTGCGTACACCAGAGGTTTTATAGCCAATTCCTGAGTAGCCAATCGCGTTCAATGAAGATGAAATAGACTGCACTACAGATGCTGAACCCGGTTGCTCATTTACGTTATTACGAAAGTCGCCTTTACACAGTGCTTTCTTTTTAAAGTAACCATAAGTGCCTGATACCGAGTTACGCCCATACAATTGAATATCTTTAGCAGCCCATTCTCCAGTTAAACCTACGTCACTCCAGCGGTTAACTTGCTGCGTTGCACCGCACTTACGAGTAGATGAAAAAATAGCATCTATTTCATCAATACGTAGCCCTTCTATAGGGTTGTCTTTGTGTACAAATACCGCAAGTGCATCGATGGCAACCCGTACTTCTGTGGGTTTATAACCATAGCGTTTTTCGAATGCTTCAACTTCTTTTGATTTCATTTTACGGCTCATTGGCCCTAAATTTGCTGTGCCTTCGGTTAATGCCGGTGGCGCAGTTGATGAGCCAGCTGCTTGTATTTGAATATTTATATTTGGATAAATACGTTTATATTCTTCAGCCCAAAATGTCATCATGTTCGCTAATGTGTCTGAACCTACCGATGAAAAGTTCCCTGAAACACCACTAATTTTTTGATACTCAGGTAGTGCGTTATCCAAAGCGACTGCTTGTGCAGATACAAACGTTGTAACAGCCACACCCATTGCGGCAACTAAGTTTTTAAATTTCATGTGGGGTTCTCCAATTTGTTCGTCCCATTTTTTAACTGTGTTCACTGTAAATTGTGTAGATGACAGTGATATTACCCTTAAATGACACTTTTATGACTTGCCACTTGTTTGTACTGTGCTGCTCATAGGTACTATTTTATTACTTGAAAAATCAAAAGAAAAACACGAACCTTGACCCAAAACACTACTAATATTTAACTGGCTATTGTGGCGAGTTAATACGTGCTTGGTAATTGCGAGCCCAAGGCCTGAACCACCTGTAGTGCGACTGCGCGCTTTATCTACCCGGTAAAAACGCTCCGTTAAACGATTTATATGCTCAGGCGCAATACCATCACCATTATCGGTTACGCTAAAGCAAGCTCGATCGTTTTGACGCTGCCAACATATTGTTATTTTCCCGCCTGGTTTAGTGTAATGAATGGCGTTAAAAACTAAATTAGAGAATGCACTGCGCAGTTCATCTGCTGATCCGCTAATATCTAAGGAAGTATCAATATTAAAAATAAGCTGATGCTTTTTTTGCTGATTAATTGAGTTCGCTTCTGTTTGAATATAGTTAAGTAGTAAGGGTACATTAACCGCTTTATCCTTATTTTGCTTACGCGCACCTTCTATACGTGATAGTGATAGCAGCTGAGTAACTAAACTGTCCATGCGTTTGCATTGCTCAAGCATAGTATTTTGGGCTTTATTCCACATTGCGGGCGGTGGCATCATGTCGCTATCCATCATCTCAAGATAGCCTGTAACCACCGTGAGCGGGGTTCGCAGTTCATGCGATACATTGGCAACAAAGTCTTTGCGCA
Organism: Pseudoalteromonas sp. JB197; assembly: GCF_002332205.1. NCBI lineage: Bacteria > Pseudomonadati > Pseudomonadota > Gammaproteobacteria > Alteromonadales > Pseudoalteromonadaceae > Pseudoalteromonas > Pseudoalteromonas sp. JB197. Next base: position 238,116 of record NZ_NRGZ01000001.1, on the reverse strand, counting down.
TTTGTTCTAGTTGCTTTAAGCGGGTTACATCGCGTACTACTACCATTAACTGTGTGCTGGCATAGGGCATAACTCTAAACTCAAGTATTTGCTCTATGTTATGACCACTTTCAAGCTCCAGTGGCTCAGTAAATTGGCCGCGGTGCATATACTTAGCAAATTTAGGCTCACGAATTAAGTTATCAAGCCGCTGTCCTTGATCTGTAGGCCACTGCAATCCTAATACTTTTAATGCCAGTTGATTGCACCAATAAATGCTTAAATCATTTTGCAGCACTATCACCGCATCAGGAATGGCTTCGGCACCATCACGAAAGCGATGAATTAATGCCGATAGTTCATTACGCTTTTTACGATTACGATGTTGCAGCTGGTAAATACCTTCGAATACCTGCTCCCATGCGCCCTCTCCTTCGGGCGGGTTAAAGCTTTGTTGATTAAGTAACCAATCACTTAAACGATAAAGTTGGTAATAGTGCCAAATAAGCAGCGAAAATGAGCCTAAAAATAACAATAAAAAAGGGGCACCTACTAACAGCCCTATTAGCAGTAAAGGTATAAAATAGATAAACAGCCGTTTAACTAAGGTGCGTTTATTAATAACTCTATACATACACTGTTACCTTAAAGTCACTATCCATTGGTACTTAGTTAAGCTGCAAGCACATTATAATTTACTTGAAAAGCGATAACCTGCTCCGCGTACCGTTTGCACTAAGCGGTCATGCCCTAAGGGTGAAATAGCTTTACGTAAGCGGCGAATATGTACATCAACCGTACGGTCTTCAACATATACGTTAGTACCCCAAACTTGATCAAGTAATTGCTCGCGGCTATATACGCGCTCGGTGTGGGTCATAAAAAAGTGTAGTAATCTAAATTCGGTGGGCCCCATATCAAGCTCACTGCCACCAGAAGTAACACGATGCGAAATAGGATCTAGGCGCAGGCCATGTACGTCAATTGCTTCTTCTAATGAGGTGGGCGACACACGACGTATAACCGCTTTAATGCGGGCCATGAGTTCTTTGGGCGAAAATGGCTTAGTAACATAGTCATCGGCACCTACTTCTAGGCCGCGTACTTTGTCTTCTTCTTCGCCACGAGCGGTGAGCATAATAATGGGAATAGCGCGTGTGTATTCATTTTGTTTAAACTTTTTAGCAATTTGAATTCCGCTACCCCCTGGTAACATCCAATCGAGTAATACCATATCTGGGTATGGCTCTACCATTGCCGCAATAGCAGAGTCGTAATCTTCTGCTTCAATTGCCTGAAATCCATTTTGTTCTAAAACAAAAACCAACATTTCTCTGATCGGTGCTTCATCATCAACGACTAATACTTTACGTGACATTCCATTTATCTCTTAGCTATCGAATTTGTTTTCATTATTATGACTAAGTATGACACTTTTATGAAAACCTAGCGCGTAAGTTAATATAACAGTAAAAAAACACAAAATAGTGACAAAATAAATATTTACACGCAATTATAGCGATAAAGCAAAGCGTATAGCAGGATCATTATTTTACTAACATTGTGTGTTAAAGCAGCCAACTTTGCTCAGTTAAATAGCATACGCTAACCTAGTAATACAATTATGATCTGCATTGTGATGATCTTAAATTAAAAGATCAGAGTTTTATTAAGTAGATCCTTCCAGGGATCACTATTATACCCAGTGAAATAGCTAAGCTGATGATTGTTTGTACTATTCTTTTATTTAATAATGAATTTAAGCGCCAACTAGGGCTAAAATACCGGTTTACTTAGTAAAGTAATGATCTCAAACTGATCACGTTAGTAATTCAGTGATCCTAATTACCTGCTGTTAGTAAGATATTGATCCCTAAACGGCATAAAAAAAGCCAGTGACAATGCAACTGGCTTTAGTAAAAAGTCTAAAATGATCAATTATTTAATGCGTGGGTCTAACTCGCCGCTTAAATACTTAAGGTGCATTTCATCTAATGAAATTGGTTTAATTTTGCTAGCTTGGCCTGCTGTACCAAACGACTCATAACGCGAAATACAAATATCGGTCATGGCTTGAGTTGCTGCCGCTAAAAATTTACGCGGATCGAAGTTTGCCGGATTAAGCGCCAAATGGCGACGCACCGCACCGGTAGATGCTAAACGTAAGTCTGTATCAATATTAACTTTACGTACGCCAAACTTAATCCCTTCAATAATTTGCTCTACTGGCACACCGTAAGTTTCTGGAATTTCGCCACCGTACTGATTAATTATTTCTAACCATTCTTGTGGAACCGATGATGAGCCATGCATTACTAAGTGAGTATTTGGAATACGTGCATGAATTGCTTTAATACGATCAATCGCTAAAATATCATCCGTTGGTGGACGAGTAAATTTATACGCACCGTGCGATGTACCACAAGCAATTGCCAGCGCATCAACATGGGTTTTATTTACAAAGTCAGCCGCTTCTTCTGGATTAGTTAGCATTTGCTCAGAGGTTAATTTACCCTCTGCGCCAATACCATCTTCTTCGCCTGCTTCACCTGTTTCAAGCGAACCTAAAACACCCAGTTCGCCTTCAACAGAAACACCACACGCATGTGCCATTTCTACAGTTTTACGGGTTACTTCTACGTTGTATTCGTAGCTTGAAGGTGTTTTACCATCGCTCAATAATGAGCCGTCCATCATTACTGATGAAAACCCAAGTTGAATTGAACGCTGACATACACCCGGTGATGTACCGTGATCTTGATGCATAACCACTGGAATATGTGGCCACTCTTCAACCGCTGCTAAAATCATATGACGAATAAATGGGGCACCAGCATAAGCACGTGCGCCTGCAGAACCTTGCACAATTACAGGGCTATTGGTTTTGTCAGCCGCTTCCATTATTGCGCGCATTTGCTCTTGGTTGTTAACGTTAAAAGCAGGTACGCCATAACCATGCTCAGCGGCATGATCCAGAAGTTGTCGCATACTGATTAAAGCCATTGGGTTTTCTCCAATTTTTTGATAGCAGTTCTCTGCCATCTAGTTTGAACGGATGTGTTAGTTTGGCGCAATCACTGCGCCACGAATTAGTACTGATAAACAGTAACTAACGCGTAAAATTAATTATTAAATTAGGGTGAGAGGTATTTAATAATTAATTATTGCGGATGAAGTAACCTCCATCCGCTTACGCCTAAATAAAATAAATTACTTAGCGCGCGATTCTAGCATTTCAACTGCTGGTAGCTTTTTGCCTTCTAAAAACTCTAAAAACGCACCACCACCAGTAGAAATATACGATATTTTATCGCTAATGCCGTACTTATCAATTGCCGCTAAGGTGTCGCCACCGCCTGCAATCGAAAACGCATTTGAATTAGCAATAGCTTGGGCAATAGCACGAGTACCGTTACCAAATTGGTCAAACTCAAACACGCCAACAGGGCCATTCCATACTACAGTACCTGCATTAGCAATTATTTTTGCCAGCTTGTTTGCTGTATCTGGGCCAATATCAAAAATCATATCGTCGCTGGTAACTTCACTTACATCTTTAAGTGTTGCTACTGCTGAGTCTGAAAACTCATTCCCCACAACAACGTCAGTCGGTACTGGAATTTCACCATTGTTAGCAACAGCCGCTGCGCATAAGCGATTCGCTTCATCCATTAAATCAGCCTCGTAAAGCGATTTACCAACAGGATAACCCGCCGCCGCAATAAAGGTATTAGCAATACCGCCACCGGTTACTAGCTGATCAACAATTTTTGATAGTGAATCAAGCACAGTTAATTTAGTCGACACTTTAGAACCACCCACTATGGCCACTAATGGGCGAGCTGGGTTATCAAGTGCTTTGCTAAGTGCTTCAAGCTCTGCCGATAACAATGGCCCTGCACACGCAACATCTGCAAATAAACCTACGCCATGGGTAGAGGCTTGTGCGCGGTGCGCCGTACCAAATGCATCCATTACGTAAACATCACATAATGCAGCAAGTTGTTTAGATAGCGCTTCGTCGTTATTTTTTTCGCCTTTATTAAAGCGTACGTTCTCAAATACCACTACTTCGTTATCAGCAATCTCAACACCGTTTAGGTAATCTTTTTCTAAACGTACTGTTTGCTCTAGGGCATCGTTTAAGTAATTAACGACAGGAGCAAGAGAAAACTCTTCGTCATATTCCCCTTCCGTAGGACGGCCAAGGTGTGACATAACCATTACTTTTGCGCCTTTTTCAAGGGCTAACTTAATTGTTGGTAGCGCCGCACGAATACGCGCATCTGACGTCACTTTACCTGCTTTAACGGGTACATTTAAATCTTCACGAATTAATACACGCTTGCCGTTTAAATCTAAATCTGCCATTTTTATGACCGACATGAACATCTCCTTAGTTAACGATACTAAACCCAATAAAAGGCGGTTATTTTATATTAGTTATTTTTTCTAACGCGACCATTGCACGCGCAGTGTCGAGCATTCGATTAGCAAAACCCCACTCGTTATCGCACCAAACTAGTAACTTTATCAGTCGTTTATGACTAACTCGTGTTTGGGTACCATCTATAATACAAGAATGTGGATCATGATTAAAATCAATCGATACTAGTGGCTCTGCGGTGTAACTTAAAATGCCTTCAAGGCGATCTTTAGCTTGTGCTTTAAGCGCGCTATTTACTGCATTTAAATCTACATCGGTATTAACCGTTACACTTAAATCCATAGCCGTTACGTTAATAGTAGGCACGCGTACAGCAATGGCTTCAAAGCGGCCTTTAAATTTAGGTAAAATACGGTCTATACCGCGGGCTAGTTTTGTATCAACTGGAATAATAGATTGGCTGGCTGCGCGTGTACGGCGTAAATCGTGGTGGTAGGCATCAATTACCGGCTGATCGTTCATCGAGGCATGTATTGTGGTAATAGCACCCGATTCAATACCAAATGCATCATCTAACACTTTAATAACCGGCACTACACAGTTAGTAGTACACGAACCATTAGAGACGATAGTGTGCTCTGGTTTTAGCTCATCGTCGTTAATACCATAAACAATAGTGGCATCAACATCGTTATCAGCTGGATGCGAAAACAACACTTTTTTAGCGCCTGCGGTTAAATGTAGCTGTGCATGTTCGCGCGAGTGATAAACCCCAGTACATTCAAGTACTACGTCTACACCTAAGGTTTTCCAAGGTAATTCCGCCGGATTTGGCTCACAGAAAAGAGCAATAGCATCGCCTGCTACGCTAATGGTGTCCTCACCAAGCTTTACAGGAAAAGAGAAACGACCATGAGAGGTGTCGTATTTTAATAAGTGAGCAATAGCTTCAGGGTCAGCAAGTTCGTTAATCGCAACAATTTTTATGTCGTTGCTCAAACCTGATTCGTATAACGCGCGGACAATATTTCGACCAATACGACCAAAACCATTAATTGCAAGTTTGATTGCCATGAAATATAAAATCCACTCTTTTTGCGTGCAGATAAAGGCAATGTGCCTTTTAGATGGCGGTATTGTAATCGACCTTGAGCTTTATTATAAGAGGGAGCGATTAGAAACTTTAAATAAATGATAAGTTAAAAATTAAATATTAACTTATAAGCTGCTAGAGGCTCGGCTATATAAGGTAATAACCTTAGCTATAGCCGAAGCAGTTAAATTTTATGTAGTGTTACTCTAATTAATAGCTACACCCTAGCAGCTAAAACTTAATTATTACCATAGCCATTTATTAAAGTTATTTATCACCTAAATACTCTGCCATTATTTGTTCAATTTTTTGATCTTCTGCAAGCCTTAATAAAACTAAGTTAACGTCGTTAACTAGTTTACTGTCGGCTCTAAATGCGAAGCCGTAACCTTGCTTATAATACTCCGCACTTGGAATATGAATATTCTCTGCTTTATGTTTATTTTTATAAAACAACAATTGTGGACGGTCAAAAACAACGCCATCAACACTTTTATCTTTTAGTCTTTCCATGGCTTGGCTTAGGTTATTTACCAATACTTTTTGGCCTTGATGTTCTTCAATAAAGCCTATAGCTGGCGAGCCTGCTGATGCTGCAATTTTTTTACCTGGAAATTGTTCAACTTGTGTAATAGTAGAACTGCTAAAGCTTGATACGGTAAGAGTACTGGCAATACCTGCAATCATTGATGTAGCAAAAATTAATGAAATAATCATCCAACAACCAGCTACAACTCGGCCTTTTAAGCTCACCGGTGCCATGTCGCCATAACCTGTTGTACTCATAGTCACTATGGCTAGCCACATACCGTTAGCTATCCCTCTTTTTGGATCTGCAGGAAACTGCTCTGGAGAATGTTTGCGCTCAGCAAGCCAAAAGAGCAGCCCAACAATGGCTAGTAAAGATAAAAATATGGCAACAGCAATTAGTAATTGCATGCTAAAAAAGGGTTTTATTTTACCCCAAATACTGGCATTTTCATCGCGCGAGGCAATAGTAAGACTCGATTGGTAATAAGGCTGAGAAAACAGAAACTTTTCCACTCGCTCCGAGGTAATACTAATCGGCCCAGCAAGTAAATCAACTTCGCCTTGCTGCAAAGCGGTAAGTGCCTCATCAACCGTAGTAAAATATTTATATTGGTATTCCCAATTTTTTTTATCGGCTATATTTTCCCAAATTGTAAGTGAAATCCCCTCTCGTGAATTATTTTGGGGATTGTGTATAACAAAGGGAGCATCCCCCGCTACACCAACGGTCAAACCTGTCTCTGGCAAAGCACTTTGAGCATGCACCGATAAGATTAAAATTGCCATAAGGCTTAAAGCGCCTACACGTAATGAATTTAATATTTTTGTTAGCATAAAAACTCAATTGTTTGGGGTGATGTGAATAGCTTATAAGCTCACAAACATACTAATAGAATATGTATAAGGTTACGAAAGTGTAAAATAGTTTCAAGCTAAGGTCAAAAATAGCTTGATTTAGCGCTTAATTTTCAGATGGTAGCCTTAGCTTTCAGGTGAACTACCCATCGACGCCACTCCGTGTCGATCAATGGGCTTCTACAGCCTTGACTTAGAGACTAGGCTGCTTCTTTTTTCTCAGTTCCAACAGCAAACTTCGATAGCTCGAAGACTTTCGTTTTAATGGCTGATTTCTGCTGAGATGTGGGGGTAACCCTTGCGACGATCCCAGCCGCAATCAAATCTAATTCACCTGTTTTTGCTATGCTTTTAGCCGCTGACAAGTCTCGGTTTTGGTAAGTTTCACAAGCCGTACATGTGAAATATCTGTCGTTCAATGTCAAAACATGATGTTGGCCGCATTCAGAACAAACCCCAGTGGATTTTTCAAACCTGCCAATCTCGTGATAGAGTTTACCTTCAAGCTCAGTTTTGTATTTTGAAAGCTGAGTAATTAAGCCCATCACATTGTCGGCAACCATGCTGCCATTGAACTTTTGCATCCCTTTTACGTTTAAATCTTCGAACACTAAAATGTCATTTTCATTGGTTATCTGGCGTGAAATTTTGTGTGCAAAGTCGAGCCTTTGCCGTGAGATTTTGCCGTGTAATTTGTTGATGCGTTGTTTGGTTTTTTGCCAGCGATTTGAACCTTTAGTTCGGCGTGCAAGCTGGCGTTGCAATTGATTTAACTTTGTTTTTGACTGCTTTAAAAACGTGGGGTTATCGACCACAAAACCATCTGAGCCAACAACAGTTTGCTTTGAGTTAATGTCAAAACCTGTGATTGTTTTTAAAACTTGTTTAGCTGTTTTGCACTCAACTTCCTGAGTGATGCTGCATCCCCATTTTCCGTGGTGATACTGGATAGTTACAGTCTTGATTTTACTTGCTAGTTTGCGATGCAAGATAATGGGTATCTTGCCTACCTTTGGGATACTGATAGCGCCATTTTCAATGCGGATACAGTGCGAGTTATTGACCGCTCGAAAACTATCGTTGTGACGTTTTTTCTTTTTATATGAGATCTTGTGCTTTGGAAAGCGTTGCAAGCGACCTTTAGTAAAAACATTCTTGAGCGCTAATTCCAGGTCGCGGGCAACTTGTTGAGCTGCCGCAGAATCGAATGCTTTGATCCAGTTAAACTCTTCGAACGTCTTGATATCTTTAAGTAGTGAGGCCATGTCTTTGTAAAACAAAAACGTTTTATCGTGCTCGTATCGACGTATGTTCTCAGACAACAATAAGTTCCAAATGCCACGCGCTGTCGCGCCAAACTCAACGAGTTTAGCTTCTTGCTCTGGCGTAGGATTTAGCCTGTAGTTGTATCTAAGCGTCTTTTTCATATACTGTATAGACTACTGTATGGAAATGAGTTGTCAAGATGGAATATGAAACTAAATCTCACTGTAAATATTTAATAGCGCTACATTTAATACTTGTGGTTAAATATAGAAAACAATTGTTAAAAGGTGATGTAGGTGATTTTGTAAAACAAAAAATCACTGAAATTGCAGAGCGCTCAGAATTTAATATCGAAGAGATCGAGGTGGACAAAGATCATATACACATATTGCTAACGATCTCTCCCAATATCAGTGTTGCGAGTTACGTTAGGAGAATTAAACAATCTACAACGCAAAGTCTATGGTCGAGATTTAAATGGTTTAAAAAGCAATTCTGGGTTAAAAAAACATTTTGGTCTGACGGATATTTTGTTTGCTCTGTTGGAAATGCGGCTGCTGATACAATTCGAAAATACATTCAAGAGCAGGGCTAACTATTCCGATTCATCCCATCGACGCCGCTTCGCGTCGATCAATGGGTTTTCTCGGAAAATTTCGATAAAAATAAAGCCAAGTACGGTGTTTAAAATGCATAAACACTATTTATTAAAGAGGTTAAGAGTGCATAAAGTAGTGATTTAAATCGTAGCAAATAAAGCTAGCAACTAAACAAGCTCCCTCACTTTTAATCCTCTGCCGCTACTTATTTGATGGCACTGCGCCAAAAATAATTCTGCTGTGGCTTGTGCGTCGGTAAGTGCGTGATGGCAATGATAACTAGGCAGTTCGTAGCGATTACGACATTCGTTAAGCGTTAAATCATCTTGCTTTATTTCGACGCCTTGATGTTGCAGGCGCTTTTTTTCTATTTGTAAGGTACAGAGTATTAGTTTTGGCCGCGTAGTAATATTGGCATTTTTAAGCGCTGGTTTTAAAAACCCCCAGTCGAGCATGGCATTATGAAACACTAAAATGCAGTCAGTAAAATGCTCGCTAAGATGCTCTAAAATACTATGTAAACTTTGCCCTGCAGCTACATTATCATTATTAATGCCGTGATAAACTGGGCTTTGCGCCAAGTTTTTAACCTCTTTATTAATTAAATGCTGCGACTGACTCATTTTTATACATTGGTTTTCTATAACCACCCAAGCTAGCGACACTATTTCGTGCTGCTTGGCGTCAAGCCCAGTTAGTTCTAAGTCAATCACTAGGTAGCGCTGCTTTAAAGCAGCGTGTGCCAGTAGCTGTCGCCTTTTAAAATAACGAGTAATTAAGCGCTTAACCATAATGTTTATTACTCGCTTTGTGCGCCACTTTTTTATAAACAGCCATGCTATAAGCTACCACGGGCAAATTTAAACACAGCGGCTTGCTGCGCTTGTTTTACCAGATAAAATGCTTCTTTGAGTTGGTGGCGCTCTAAAGAGTTTAATTGGTCAGGGTTAATACAATTACTGGGCAGCCCTTCTTGATTTATTTGCGTGCTTAATCGCAGCTGGGTTAAAAAACGCCAGCAATCTTTTAGATTATAAATATCTTCTTTGCTGAGTAAAGTGTGTTTTAACAATGTGTCTAAACGCTCTTGGGTATTGGCGCGGCGAATCCCCGCTCTTAATGCATATAAACGCACTATGTCGTTAATTATTACTACGCCACGTTTTTTTAAGTCGATATATTTATAGTTTTTTTCTGTTTTTTCGGTTTTAAAATTATTAAACAAGCCTATAGGCACGCTGTTTGAGTCAATGTCGTTGGCCATGGCGGCGTAAAATAATTCGTTGCGTGACATGTGCGTAAGTTGCTCATAAAACTTACTATAAAGTGTGTGTGAGCCTTCGATAAAGCGTAAATCAAAAAATATTTTACAGTTGAGCATGGCTTGAGGGGTTGGGCTGCTTATCCATTTAAAAAAGCGCTCGCGCCAGTCACTAATACTCATTCGGCACAACTCGCTACTGGCCATTATATTGCCAGGGCAGCGTCTAATGCCGCACTCGACTAAGTTTTCGCAAACATATTCACCCATACCTTTAAAATAGACTAACTCATCGTCATTTAAACCATCGGGTAATAATAAGCCATTGTCTTGATCTGAATGTAGGGTTTGTTCTTCACGGGCTTGCGAGCCAAAACAAATAAAACTAAAACTACTTGGTGCTACTCCATGTTCTTGTTGATACAAGTAAATTAGCCGCGAGGTGAGTGCATCGGTTAGGCCACTGAGTAATTTGCCAATTATCGATATGTCGTCAATATTATACGAGAAGCCGCGTAGCAACTCTGGGATCTCTTTGGCGTAGCGTTTTAAATCGGCAATAGCACGCGCTTTATAAATACGACCTATAAGTTGTACCGGGTCGCTTTTTTGCTGGCGTAATAAATCGGTACTGGTGATCATTCCCAAAGGTTTGTGGTTTTCGTCAAGTACCGGAATATGATGAATATTATGTTTAAGCATTAAGTGTAGCGCTGAAAACACCCGGTTATTTTCAAAAATAAACTTGGGTTTTGCTGTCATTATGCTGCTTACGCTTTGCTGAGGATCAACTTCATCTGCCAGTACCCGATTACGCAAGTCGCGGTCGGTTACTACCCCAACCAAATGCGCATCTTGGGTGATCATAATAGATGACACGCCATACTCTTGCATTTGTTTTGCCGCGTGGCGAATACTCGAATCTGGCGTTAAAGTAATGGCTTTTCGGGTCATTAACTCTGATATTTTCCTCTCCGACCAGCTTTCAGTTTTACTTTTATAATGTGATGAGAGTAAGCGGTTTGCATGAGCGCGAACAAAATATTGTTCAAACGGTTTATATTCACGGCGCAAATAATCAAACGGCTCCTGAGGCAGCATATACACTATGCCCTCTTTTTGTACTTCCAACCTGTTTTGCATCGCCTCACCGGTTAATAACGACGGAAAACCAAAATAATCACCTTGTGCTAAACGCGTAACTATATCGCCTTTACTATCCACTAAATCGTATAAGCCTGAGCGAATTAAAAATAACTTAGGATGCTCACTTTGCAGCCATTGTGCTTGGTTTTCGCGGTTGAGGTAAGCAATATCAAGGTGCTTTACAAAATAGCTGCAAGCACTCGCCTCAAGCATGCTAAACGGGGCCTGCATTGTTACAAATTGGGTTATATCTTGCTGCTCTGCACTCATAGTTACGCTCGTTAAGTGATTTATATAAGGTTTAATGTAATCATTTATTAAACAAATAAAAAGCCCGACTTAAGTCGGGCTTTTGGTACTTTTATTGCCTGTTAAGCAAATAGATTTAGTGATCGTGAGCTTCACTAGATCCTTTAGGATTACGAATACCTTCAACCAACTGCTGAATTTCCAGTGGTGTCGGTTTAGTAAATTTAAGTACTATTGCAGCAACTGCAAAGTTAATTATCATACCTACTAAGCCAATACCTTCAGGCGAAATACCTAAAAACCAATGCTCGGCACTATTAAGCTCTGGGCTAACAAATTTAAAGTAAATAATATAACCAGCAGTAAAACCAATACCCGTTACCATGCCAGCAATTGCGCCTTCTCTGTTCATTGCTTTAGAGAATATACCCATAATAATAGCTGGGAAGAAACTCGCTGCCGCTAAACCGAAGGCAAATGCAACCACCGATGCCACAAACCCTGGTGGATTAATCCCAAAGTAGGCTGATATAACAATAGCGACCATGGCAGCTAACCTCGCTGCGAGTAACTCTTGCTTATCGCTAATATTGGGCTTAAGGGTTCGCTTGAGTAAATCGTGCGATACGGAGGTAGAAATAACTAACAGTAAACCTGCGGTTGTTGATAATGCTGCTGCAATACCACCGGCAGCAACTAGGGCAATAACCCATGCTGGTAAGTTAGCAATTTCGGGATTAGCAAGTACCATAATGTCGCGGTCAACATCTACTTCATTAGCACTGTTTGGATCGTCAATGCTGCCTGAAGTGTAAAACATTTTGCCATCACCATTTTTATCATTAAAGGTAATTAAGCCGGTACGTTCCCAGTTTTTGATCCACGTTGGTGCTTGTGCATACTCAGTACCGCTACCATCTTTACCGTTAATTGTATCAACCATGTTTACGCGAGCAAATGCAGCAACTGCTGGTGCTGTAGTATAAACAATAGCAATAAACACTAAGGTCCATGCCGCTGATATACGCGTATCTTTAACGCGAGGTACAGTGAAAAAGCGAACAATTACATGTGGTAAACCTGCAGTACCCACCATTAATGCACCGGTAATAGCAAATACATCAATCATGCTCTTAGAACCTTCGGTATACTGAGAAAAGCCTAATTGCGAACTTATGCCATCTAGCTTATCAAGTACATAAGCACCTTCTCCGCCAATTAATGTGGCACCAAAACCAGTTTGTGGCAAAAAGTGACCTGTCATCATCATAGAGATAAAAATAGCCGGTACTAAGTAAGCAAATACCAGCACACAATACTGTGCAACTTGCGTATATGTAATGCCTTTCATACCACCTAAAACAGCATAAAAGAATACAATAACCATACCTATGTATACACCGGTTTCAATTTCTACTTCTAAAAAGCGAGAAAAAACCACGCCTACGCCACGCATTTGCCCTGCAATGTAGGTAAAACAAATGAATATGGCACAAAAAATAGCAACTAAACGCGCTGTACGTGAGTAGTAACGGTCGCCAATAAAGTCTGGCACAGTAAACTTGCCGAATTTACGTAAGTAAGGCGCTAAACACATGGCAAGTAATACATAACCACCTGTCCACCCCATTAAGTAAACGCCGCCGTCGTAACCCGCAAACGAAATAATACCCGCCATTGAAATAAACGATGCCGCGCTCATCCAATCGGCAGCGGTTGCCATACCATTAGCTAAGGGAGGTACGCCGCCACCCGCTACATAAAACTCTTTAGTTGAACCCGCTCGGGCCCAAATTGCAATGCCGATATAAAGCGCGAAGCTTAAACCAACAATTAAAAACGTGAGTGTTTGAACATCCATTGCTTAGCTCCTATTCGTCTACGCCATATTTTTTATCTAACGTATTCATTTTGACTACGTACACAAAAATCAAAGCCACAAAGGTATAAATTGAACCTTGCTGGGAGAACCAGAAGCCAAGTTTAAACCCAAAGAAACGTACTTCATTAAGTACATCAACCAGTAATATGCCAAAACCAAATGACACGACAAACCACACTGCTAATAATTTAAATAACAGTGAAATATTTTCCGCCCAATAAGCTTTTGCTTGTTCTTCATCTTTAAAAGCCATTTTTATTTTCCCCTTTAAGCATCACTAAAAAGTAATGAGTGGTTTATTTTTCATCTACCAATTTAGCAACGCAATACAAATATTGAATTGCGACCATAGTCGTAACAGCCTGTTAACTTTCTGGCGAAAAACCAGTATTTAGCTGATATTAAAATCAAAAAGTATTATTTTTCAGCTGTTTAAAACTTTACTTAGATACCGCTCGTTAACATTTTGATAGAATTTAGATTGCATGCGACATTAGTCTTATACTGTATTGCTATAATTTAATGTTTATAAATAGCAATTAAAAACAACAGCTTAAACTTATAAATAAATATCGCACCCACACTTAATTCAAGCTCTGGTATTGTGTATAGTCCATGCTAGTTGAGTGCATATTCAAAAAGGTTTAATAAATACATGACTGCCGTACTAATCTTTGTTGCTTTGAGCTATATAGGAGTGCTGTTTTGGCTCGCAAGTTGGGGCGATAAAACCACGCCTTTGGCTAAGCGTATTAGTCATCATCCTTTTGTGTATGCATTTTCACTGGGTATTTATTGTACATCTTGGACCTACTACGGCTCGGTAGGAACTGCAGCCACGAGTAGTTGGAGTTTTTTGCCCATACTACTAGGCCCCGCATTATTATTTTTTTTCGGCCAAGGTTTTTTACGTAAATTAGTTTTAGTGAGTAAAAAGCAAAATATTACTACCATTGCCGACTTTATTTCTGCCCGTTATGGCAAGCGCCAAACCACCGCTATTATGGTGACTTTAATCGCGCTACTAGCGACTATTCCGTATATTGCGCTGCAATTAAAAGCGCTCAGTTCGAGCTTTTTACTGCTGCAAACAAGTAATAAAATATCTGGAGATATAGTCGCCCTGTCGGCAACTTTAATTATGGCGTTATTTGCGATATTTTTTGGCACTCGAAAAGTTGATGTCACTGAATATCGCTCAGGGCTAATGCTTGCTGTAGCATTTGAATCACTTATAAAACTAATTGCACTCATGGCGGTGGCTGGGCTGGCTGTGTATTCTTTATTTAACTTACCTGAGTCTTATGCTAATCAAGTAGACGAGCCTTTGTGGACACACTGGGCCGACTTTGACTTTTTTAGTTTTAACTTTATTGGCCAGTCATTAATGGCTGCGGCGGCTATTATTTGTCTACCGCGTCAGTTTCATGTCACCGTGGTCGACAATCAAGACAAGCGTCATTTATTTACCGCGCGCTGGGCGTTTCCATTGTACTTATTGCTTACCGCAGCAATGATTTTTCCAATAGCAACCGCCGCTATTCACCCAGAAATAGGCCGTAGCTTTTCGCCCGATAGCTTTGTGTTAGCCCTACCTATGCTGCACTATAATGCCTTTTTAACCACCTTCGTTTTTATTGGTGGCTTGTCGGCGGCCACCGCTATGATAGTGGTAGCAACACTCACTTTAAGTACTATGATTTCAAACGATGTAGTGCTGCCCCTAATACTACGTCGCAAATTTAAACGTAACTTAATAACCACCAGCTATAGATCGAGAATACTATTAGTACGACGCTTTGCTATTGCCGGTATTTTAACCTTGGCTTATTTTTATCAGCATTGGTTTGGTCACGGAAGTGCATTAGCGAGCATGGGCTTGGTGGCATTTTCGTTAGTAACCCAATTATTACCCGCTATTGTAGGTGGTTTATATTGGCGAAAAGGCCATGCTTATGGCGTTTATGCGGGCTTACTTGCAGGCTTTATATGCTGGGTGCTGTTTTTAATGCTGCCTATTTTAGATGCTGGCAACACGCTAAATAACGAGCTACAACAAACCCTTATGACCCGCGGCACGCTGATTGCGTTATTTGCTAACATAGGTTGTTATATTAGCTTTTCGTTAGGGGCTGAGGAGCGATTAATTGATAAAATTCAGGCTGCTGCATTTGTTAACCCAAAAGATCAGACTATTTTATCAAAGCGTTTAAATAAAGATGTAAAAGCCACAGTATACGACTTTAAAATACTGCTACAGACCTTTTTAGGCATTCAGCGCAGCCAGCAAGTATTAGCCAATTATGCCCTAGCCCATCATTTAAGTGACAACGACGCGCACCCCAAACCTGAATTTATTGCCTATTGCGAACGTGCGTTAACCGGTGTGCTTGGTGCATCGTCAGCTCAGGCATTAGTGCACACTGTATCGTCTGGTAAGCGCATGGCATTTGAAGAAGTGGTTAACTTTTTTGATGAAACTACCCAAGCACTGCAATTTAACCAAAACTTATTATTTACCTCACTTGAAAACTTAAGCCATGGTCTTTCTGTGGTCGACAAAGATTTAAAACTTGTTGCTTGGAATAAACGCTATAGCGAAATGTTTAATTACCCTGAAGGCTTTTTAGAAGTGAGCCAACCGGTAGAAGACATAATACGTTATAACGCAGAGCGTGGTGAATGTGGTCCAGGCGAAATAGAACGCCATGTAGATAAGCGGGTTCGTCATTTAAAAAATGGCACCTCGCATCATTTTATTCGCCACCGCCGCAACGGCCAAGTGTACGAAATGATAGGTAACCCTTTGCCTGATGGCGGCTTTGTTACCAGCTTTTCAGACATAACAACACATATTAATACTCAAAATGCGCTGGAAGAAATTAATATCGATTTAGAAAACCGCATCGAGGCGCGTACTCAAGAAGTACAAACCATTAATAAAGACCTTCAAGCGCAAATAGATAGCCGAGTCCAAACTGAGCAGGCGCTAACTTTAGCCAAACGTGAGGCCGAAAAAGCCAACGACAGTAAAACCCGCTTTTTAGCACTGGCGAGCCACGATATTTTACAGCCATTAAATGCCGCGCGCTTATACCTTGCCGCCATTGACGAAAAGCAGCTCAATAGCACTAATCAAAATAATCTGGATAAGCTAGGAGACAGCCTAGACTCTACCGTGCATTTAATGTCGGCTCTGCTCGAAATAGCCAAGTTAGAACAAGGCGCAATGGCGCCTACACCACGCCACTTTTGTATTGACGATATTTTGCAACCGCTTAAAAGCGAGTCGAGTATTTTACTCAGTGTAAAAGGGTTATCGTTCAAAGTGCTTTCTAACCAACAAATAGTGCACAGCGATATTACTTATTTACGACGCATTATCCAAAACCTGCTCTCTAATGCAATTAAGTACACACAAAGCGGTAAAGTTTTAATTGCCTGTAGAAACCGTAAACATAGCCTGCGCATAGAAGTATGGGATACAGGACAAGGGATCAGTGAAGCAGAGCAAGCTAAAATTTTTAATGACTTCTACCGGGTTGAGGCTGGCGACAATAAAGGCATAGGCTTAGGTCTAGGAGTAGTAAAAAGAATGGCTGACTTACTCAGCTTACCGCTTGATGTATGCTCAGTGCCTAATAAAGGCAGCCGCTTTAGTATTGAAGTACCTTATGGTGATGCAAAATTTGTACAGCATAAAAATATTGCTAATAGTGTAATGGAAAACCGCGCCGCCATTAATATTGTTGCCGTTGACGACGATCCTGCCAATCTAGCTGCCATGGCAAGCTTACTCAACAAATGGCAAGCCAATTACACCTTATTTGATAACGTTGAACAGGTGCTTGCGCACGCTAATGAGCACAGCGCACCCGATGTGATTTTAATGGATTACCAGTTAGGTAATGATTGCGACGGCATAACACTTATAAAAACCCTGAGAGATATTTGGCAACACCAAGTCCCTGCTATCTTAATAACAGCGGTGCGCGATGAAGAGCTTAAACTAGAAACTAAAGCGGCTAATATTCATTATCTAAGTAAGCCTATTAAACCGGGCAAACTAAAAGCGCTGCTAAATCACAGTACTTAAAAATTATACCCAGCCTGTTAGTAATAGCGGGCTGGGTTTTCCTTTACTTTATTTTATAAAGGCTTAAGCAAGGTTAGCGCGGCTTCTCAGCTTTTGAAACAACCAGCTAAGCCCGACTAAAGATAACCCTAATCCAATAAACGATATCGCTTTTAGTAAACCTGTTAAGTTTGCCATATCGATTAAAAATACTTTTAAAATAACCGCGGCCAATAAGCCTAAACCTACTTTTTGTATTAGTAGCTGATTTTTAAGATGGCCCACAATAACCGTACTTGCTCCCAGTACTAGCCAAATAATAGAATAGCTGTAAAGCTCAGCGTTACCTACCCCCTTAGATAAGTAAATATACGCCCCTTGCCAATATTGACGAATTAAACTGTTAATTGCCAAGAAGGTAAATATTCCCGCAATTGCGAGAACTATTGCAATTACCTTAGTATTTATAGCTTTGCTATTTATAGTTTTAAGTAACCTTGCTAACCACAAAGTTAACCCTGCAGGTACTAACCATAATAACAATAACCAGTTAAATATTGGCGTTGTACCAATATCTATTGCACTCAATAACGGATTGTCGTCAACTAAGGTTTTTAGTGCAAACACACCAGCTAAGCCCGCCAATGCAAAGCCACCAATGCGATACAGTTTTGCTAAACTCCCTGCTATTCGCGCGCGATATAAATACACACAACCTAACCCAAGCCAGTTACAAACCAGTAATACTTGCTCGTAAAAACTCAATGAATCAAATTGTGGATAATGCCCTACTAGCTGATAACTGGTTTCGGTGGTAATAAATAATGCCAAGCAATGCAGCGCTGCACCTTCTAGCCATAACTGCATTTTTGATGTGTTAAAACATCTTGCTGCAACATAAAATAGCACCATACACAGCGGGTACACCACTATACTCCAGTGCAAACCAAAAATAGTAAGAGCCTCGTAACTTGGTGTCCAAGGTGAGAAAGTTAGTCGCAATAATAATGCTGCCACCAGTGCTTTAATAGGCCAATGTGGCATAGGTATGCTGTGGCGTTTGATCAGCAAGCTAATCAATAACACTTGAATAGCCAGCGCTATGGTTAAGCCACTGTCGTTTAATAGCATAGTAATCGCGAGCGTAATATTAGCATTTGCTGCTATCCAGTAGGTAAAACGCTGATACAAACTAGCACTGTGCTGCGCACTTTTTATTAAAACAGCACTACCAACAAGTAATATAACTGCCCAAAGCGGATACGCTGTACTTAACGCTGAATTAGGAATAAGTGCGTATAACGTGGCTATCATTAAAAATAAACTAAATGCGCCGGTAATATGAAATGCCAAGCGCTTAGGAAACTTACGACCAAAATAAAGGCCATAAGCAGTCAAAGTAAAACCTAGTATTAAACCTAGTCCATATTCTTGTTTAAATATAAACAAGGCATCATCAAAATCAAAAGTTTGCTGGGTACTGACTAAAACGATAAAGGCTATTACTAAACACACAGCTTGCCATAAATCCCAGCGGCTATTTTTTAATACTAAAAACAGCATTAGCACTAAAGTTATTAAGCTAAATATCTGAAACTGCGCGTCGAACCTATGCAATAGCATCATCAAAATAAACGGTGCGGTAAACACTAACATTAACGGGTGATCGGGCAGTACATTAATTAAACGCTTTAAGCTGTGCGGTCGAAACTCAATTAGCGCAAACCTTACCCCTAACCGAGGGATAGCTATAAGACTAATAATACTGGCGACTGCATAAACACCCAGTAACCAAATGGTGCTGCTTTCGAGCAAAACAAAACCCGCTAAGTACCAAAAAACATGCCCAGCCCAGAGTAAATACCACAGCCAAATACGCTGTACTTGGTGCGCCACTATGGCGGCAAATAAACTAACAAAGCCAACATACATAAATAAAGAAAATAAATTAACGCTATTACTACTAACCCAAATAGGCACGCTGTAGGCACCAATAATGCCCAAAACAGCAAGTAAAGGGCCAAACTTAATTGCCATAACGCTTGCACTTAAAGCTATAATCGCCAATAGCACAAATGCAACAGTGGAGCTAAGCATGGCGTAGTTACTGTAAGCAAGTAAGGCTAACGCAAAGCAGGTAATAAAGCCGCCACTAGCAAGGGCTGCCGGAATATAGTTATTAAACCCTTCAAATATAATACGTTTATAATGTAAATACCCAGCAGCTGCTATTAAACCAAGGCCAAATAATGCACCTAAACTCAACCGCATAACGGGCGAAAGTAACCCAGCTTCTAAGCTGTATTTTGCTAAAAAAATACCGCCAAACGCAAGCGCTATCGCGCCTATCCAGGTCATCCAGTTTTCTTCAAGTCCTGCACGTAATTTATTAAATAATGTATTTAAAACGCTAGGTTTTTTAGGGAAGGTATTTGTTTTAGCTGTTTTAGTAACTGCAGCTTCATTGCCGCTTATAGCCGCAGTTTTTACCTGCGTTGAAACAGTTGCTGGTGTGCTTACTTGGGGTTGTGGTTGCGCTTGTGGTGGCGCTTGCTTACTAGCAAGCGGTGTTAATTGCTCTTGTTGCTGGAGTAAACTATTAACTTTAGCTGTTAACTGCACAACTTGCTGCCTTAAACTTTTAAGCTGTGTAAGTGCAATAAACCCGCAAATAGCGCCTGCTATTATCGCTAATATAAATAGCCCTACTAACCCAATCAACTCATCCATGGCATGCTCTTATTATTTTATTTAATATAAATTAGCGGTATTAAATTACCGTCGTTAACCACCATATACCGATTACAAAAACAGTTAAAGTAATCATGGCTTTAGTTTTATGTTTACTAATAAGTTGCTCGGCTTTATTACCGGCGTAATACACAACTACCGCTAAAGCAAAATATCGTATAGCACGCGAAATTGCGCTGGCTAATAAAAATAACCCGAGGGAATATTTAGTCGCCCCCGCTGCCAGCATGGCTATTTGAAATGGAATAGGCACTATGCCTAGCGTTATTACAAACCAGAAGCCTTGATTGTGCATTTGTTGTTTAACATTTTCAAACTGCTCGGGGCTTGAGAAACTATTAATAACCCAATCGCCAACTGCATCAAATAAGTAATAACCCAGCGCATAACCAAATAACGCCCCCACAATACATCCCAAAGTGGCCATTAAAGCAATAAGCCATAAT
Organism: Pseudoalteromonas sp. JB197; assembly: GCF_002332205.1. NCBI lineage: Bacteria > Pseudomonadati > Pseudomonadota > Gammaproteobacteria > Alteromonadales > Pseudoalteromonadaceae > Pseudoalteromonas > Pseudoalteromonas sp. JB197. The sequence goes on along the minus strand of NZ_NRGZ01000001.1, from coordinate 217,596 downwards.
TTTTCACGACGCGCTTGCATTAAGGGTACTAAAACAGCTTCAAGCGGAATAGGTACTATGGTCGACTCTAAAAACGACGCCACGGTAATGCCACTGAGCATATGTTTAGATTCAATAAAATTACGTGTTTTTTGTTTAAGCTTTTTTTGAATCGCCATAATAACTCCCTTTCATTGTGAATAAAACGCGATTTCAGATGCTTTATCATTACATACTTAAGTTAATCTAGACTGAAAATATAAACCGTTAGTTATAAAACACTTTAATTATTAACAAATTGGTAATAGCTACGGCGATCTTTTATTATTGAGTTATATCATTGAATTTACTTATCACAGTAGTTATTAATTTATGCAAAGTGCGCGTTTTATTCCCTTTAGAAAGCAAGATATTGTTGATATGTGTAGCGAAGAGCTTAAAAGCAGTACACAAAAAACATCGTTTAAACAATTTTGTGATTTACTAGCTAGCCTCATTCATTACGATTACCATACGGTACTTGAGTCACTTAAAAACAACTACGCCCCTTTTGATCCCAACAGTGACACACGATCTTTAGCCCCCGTATCGGCGGATCAAAAAGCGCAGTGCCAACATGAGTTTGCTAAAGACTTTGCCAAGGTACTTAACGCCGCTAATTTTGAAGTAATCACCAATGAAGACTTACAAGACGCATTAAACGAAGAATCACTATTTAAGGTGCGCCTTGAAGTTGAATTTGACGACTTTGAAGAAGTGGTATTTTATCGCCGTGGCGAGTCGCAGCTCACTGAAACGATTACCAGCTTTTGGGGCTTGCGTAAAAAGCCGCTGCATTTTACTAATTACGATCGTGTTGCGGTGTTTATTCGCTTTAAAGATAGCGCTTATTTTGAAGCTAAAAACAAAACACCACTGGGATTTGAGCCAAGTTCAACCATAGTAAAGCTATTTCAAAATGTGCCTAAGGCCGATCTCGAAATGCTATTTCCTAATAGCGAAGTACGCATGCGCCCTATTGATAAGGTCATTATTGGATCGTCTGCTTTAGTTGGCGGTGCAGTGGTACTTATTACTAAATTGGGCGCATCAATCGTATTATTGCTTGCTCTGTTTGCTTTTTGGGGTGGTTTTAGAAGTGAAGCTGTAGAAATGACCCAACAACACTTTATTACCTTTGCTATCGGTATGGGCGTGTTTGGCAGCTTTATTTTTAAAGAATGGAGTAAGTTTAAAAACCGCAAAATAAAATTTATGAAAGCCCTAAGTGATAACCTCTACTTTAAAAACCTCGATAACAACGCGGGCGTATTTCACACGCTTATTGATGCCGCCGAAGAAGAAGACATAAAAGAAGCCTTGCTGGCGTATACCTTTTTACTAAAATCTGAAAGCGGATTAAGCGCACAAATGCTTGATCAGAAAATAGAGAATTGGTTTAAAAGCAAATACCAGTGCGTTCTTGATTTTGAAATTAGCGACGCGCTTGAAAAGCTGGTACGTATGCGTTTGGTAACGTGTAGTAACGAAATAGAGGGTAATGAAGTGTATAGCGCGCTGAGTTTAGAACACGCAAAAACCATTTTAGATAAGCGCTGGGATAATCTTTTTCAATATAATTAATGTAGTATTTTTACTAAATAATACTCAAAAAAAGCAGCTGAAACTTCAGCTGCTTTTACGTTATATATTAAGCAGCAACTAGCTAAGCTGCTTGATACTTATTAAACTTTGCATGCACTAACTTATAAAGCGCAGGCAAAATTAACAGCGTAAGTAAAGTTGATGAAATAATACCGCCAACCACTACCGTTGCTAAAGGTTTTTGCACTTCAGAACCCGTCCCCGAATTAAGCGCCATAGGTATAAAGCCTAAGCTCGCCACCAGTGCCGTCATTAATACCGGGCGTAAACGTTGTAATGCGCCATCATTTATTGCATCTATTAAGTTAAGTCCGTCATCTCGTAACTGCTTAATAAACGACAGCATAACCACGCCGTTTAATACCGCTACACCACTTAAGGCTATAAAGCCAACACCTGCTGAGATTGAAAGCGGCATATCGCGCAGCAATAACGCAAGTACACCACCCGTTAATGCCAGTGGCACACCACTAAATATAATTAACGAATCTCGAAGCGATCCAAAGGCGCTATAAAGTAAGCCAAATATAAGCAGTAAAGTGACCGGCACAACTAATGATAACCGCTTACTTGCCGATTGTAGCTGCTCAAACGTGCCGCCATATTCAAGCCAATAGCCACTTGGTAAGTTAAGTGATTCATTCATGCTCGCTTGCGCATCACTTACAAAGCTTGCTAAATCGCGCCCCTCTACATTGGCAGTTACCACGACGTTGCGCTTACCACTTTCGCGGTTTATTTGATTAGGCCCTTTTTCAATGCTGATTGTCGCTACTTCGCCAAGCGGTACAAATGCAAGTTCTGGGTTGCTATCTTTAGGTAAAGCAACTGGCAAACGGGCAAGTGCTGATACATCGCTCGACCAACGCTTATCAAGGCGCACTAATAACGAAAAGCGTTTATCGCCCTCAAAAATTAGCCCGGTTTGCACACCACCAACAGCGGCGGCAAGTGTTTGTTGAATGTCGTTTACACTTAAGCCTAATAACGCCATGTGGTCGCGCATTGGTGTTACCGAAAGCGTTGGCAACCCTTCCATTTGCTCCAAACGTACATCGGTAGCGCCTGCAAGATTACGCATTAAGCCTGTGGCTTTTTCGCCAAACTCTTTAAGTACGCTTAAGTCGTCACCGTAAATACGCAGTGCTACATCGGCGCGCACACCAGCAATTAACTCGTTAAAGCGCATTTCTATTGGTTGTGTGAATTCGTAATTATTACCGGGCACATCGTTAACACGTGTACGAATTTGCTGAACCAACTCTTCTTTATTGAGTGCTGGATTTGGCCATTGTTTTTGAGGTTTTAACATTAAAAAAGTATCGGCTACGTTTGGCGGCATAGGATCGCTTGCCACGTCAGCAGTACCAATTTTTGAAAAAACGTTAGCGACTTCGGGTTGCTTTAAAATGGCTTGTTCAAGCTCTTTTTGCATTTGTACCGATTGCTCAATACCGGTGCCAGTAATGCGCAGCGCATGCATAGCAATATCGCCCTCATCAAGCTGCGGTAAAAATTCTGCCCCCATGTTTTTAACTTTAAAACCAAGCACTAATACTAATGCAGTGGCAATACCCACCATAAGCCACGGTAATTTAAGCGATATACCAAGTAATGGTTTATATACTTTTTTAACGCCGCGCATGACTGCGTTTTCGGTTTCATTAACCTTACCGCGAACAAATACCGCAATAGCAGCAGGTACAAAGGTAACGCCAAATATAAGCGCGCCTATTAATGCAGCAACTACAGTAAACGCCATTGGTTGAAACATTTTGCCTTCAACGCCGCTTAGTGCAAATAAAGGTAAGTAAACCAGCATAATAATAACAATACCAAATACAGCCGGTGTAAATACTTCTTTGGTGGCGGCGGTCACTACATTTAGACGCTCATTTAAGGTAAGTAGCCTGCCATGTTTATGCTGAGCTACACCCAATTGGCGCAGGCAGTTTTCAACTACAATTACAGCGCCATCAACAATTAAACCAAAGTCGATTGCGCCTAGGCTCATTAGATTACCCGATACGCGATTACCCACCATACCTGTAACGGCAAACAACATACTCAACGGAATAACCATTGCCGTAATAAGCGCGCCCGTTACATTGCCCAGCAGTAATAGCAAAACTACTATCACTAAAACGGCACCTTCAAATAAGTTGGTTTGCACGGTTGCTATGGTTTTATCAACAAGCGTAGTACGGTCGTAAACCGCTTCAACAATAACGCCAGCGGGTAAGCTTTTTTGCACATCAACTAACTTATCAGCCATAGCTTTTGCCACCACGCGGCTGTTTTCGCCAATGAGCATCATGGCGGTGCCTAGCACGGTTTCTTCGCCGTTATAAGTCGCCGCACCGGTTCTAAGCTCTTTACCTAAAAGCACGTTAGCCACATCTTTAATGCGTACAGGTGCGTCGTCGCGCTTAGCAACAACGGTATTGGCTATGTCTTCTAGCGTTTTAAGCTGCCCTGGCGAGCGTACTAAATATTGCCCATCAAAGCGCTCAATATAGCCTGCGCCTCGGTTACTGTTATTAACCTCAAGTGCACTAATCACATCGCTAATAGTAAGCTTATAGGCAATGAGTTTTTCGGGCACTGGCGCTACTTGGTATTGACGCTCAAAACCACCTTGGCTGTTTATTTCGGTTACGCCTTTTACTTTTAAAAGCTGCGGACGAATAACCCAATCTTGCAAAGTACGTAAGTCTTCGGCGTTGTAGGCAGTGCCATCTTCTTTTAACGCATTAGGCGCGGCGTGCACACTATAAGTAAATATTTCGCCTAAACCACTGGCAATAGGACCCAAGTTTGGCTCTACGTTATTAGGTAAGTCGGAGCGAATACTTTGAATGCGCTCACCAATTTGCTGACGCGCCCAATAAATATCGGTGCCTTCATTAAAAATAACCGTTACTTGCGAAAGCCCATAACGCGAAAGCGAACGGGTGTAGTCAAGCTTAGGTATGCCCGCCATGGCGGTTTCTACCAAATAGGTAATGCGTTGCTCTACCTCTAATGGCGTAAAACCCTGCGCTTTGGTATTAATTTGCACTTGTACGTTAGTTATATCGGGTACTGCGTCTACTGCTAAATTTTGAATGTTGTATACACCAAATCCAGCAAATAAAAATGTAAGCGCAAGCACCAGCATGCGGCGTTTAACCGCAAAAGAAACTATCCAATTAATCATGGTGCCTCCTAGTGAGCGTGGCTTGCGCCGCTTTTTAAAATATCCGCTTTAATTACATAACTATTGCCTGTTACGTATTCGCTACCTGCGTTTAAACCTGCAAGTACTTCTACCCACTCGCTATTTTTTGCACCTAAGGTAACGGGGCGCACTTCAAATACATTATTGTTACGAACAAACACACTGGGTTGACCGTTAAATTCTTGAATAGCTTGTGGCTTAACACGTACGCTGGCATTTATTTTAGCCACACTTACATCGCTATTTATATGCATGCCTGGGCGCCAATGCCCGTCTGGATTATTAAGCTCTATACGTGCACGGGCTATGTGCCCGCCAGTCATCATTGGGGCTATAAAAAACACTTTGCCTTGCGTATTTAAATGATGATGTAAGTCGTACACTTTAGCGCTTTGCCCTATGGCTAGCTTTTCAATGTTTTCGGGAAAAGCCGACAGCTCAACCCATACTTTATCAAGGTTAACTACTTGCATAAGTGCGCTGGTGCTTGCAAGCTCACCACGCTTTAAATATTGCTCAGTTACAACGCCACTAATAGGGCTTTTAATGGTGTAGTTTTGCAGTGTTTCGCGGTTAGTTATACTTACAAGCGCCTCGCCTTTTTTAACGCTTTGGCCAATGCTTACAAAAATATCGCTGATCAATCCTGTATACGGCGCCATTACTTCTACTGTGCCGTGCTGGGTTGGCGCAATAACACCAAAAAGCGTGTCGGTAATATCTACCTCACCACTTTGCGCTATCTCAGTTTTAATACCTGCGCGCTCAATAGCTCGCTCTGTTAACGTGGTACGGCCTTCGTGTTGCTCGTACTCATAGCTAATACTCTCACCGTTATAATTAGCAGTAACGGCAAGTACAAATGAATGCGGTTCGTTAATTGATTGCGTGCTTACAAGGTAGTCGCCCTCTGTTATGAACTGTATATTTTGCGGCGCTTCAACTAATCGTTTTAAACTCATTGTTATGTTTAAATCACTTATATTAATTGGCTTGCTTTGCTTGTAAGCGTATATACGCAGCTCAACATCACCGGCAAATTCTTGCAGTTTAAGCTCAAGGGTTAATTTAGGATCAACTAATAAAAAACCACCGTGTGGACCTTGCTTTTGCTCGTGTTGTTCTGTTTCTTTATGACCTGACTCGCCATGCTCAGCAGAGGCAAATACATCTGTGCTTAACACGCTGCCAGCAAGTGAAAGTGATACTAATAATGCAATTATATTTTTATTCATGATTGGTAAGTCTCAATTAAAGATTGGCCAGTTAAACGCTCAAGAGTAAGTAGCACTTGGTACAGCTCTGCGTGGGTTGCAATGAGTGCGCGTTTAGAGTCAAAGTGTGCTTGCTGGGCATCGAGCAACTGCAACACCGAAATTTGCCCGCGTTGATAGCTGTTTAAGCTTTGCTCAATCAATGTTTGTGTCTGAGGAATTATTTGCTTATTTAATAACGTGGCTTGATTTGCTATCCCTTGATAATAAGCATACAGAGTACGTACTTGCTGGCGTAACTGAACTCGCAACTGCCCTTGCTGCTGGTTTAAAAGCGCAAGTTCACTTGCTGCTGCAGCAATATTACCGCTATTAGCATTACTGATTTGCAGTGGCATAGAAAACGAAAACAACAATGAGCTAGAGTCATTTTTTTGGTTGTAACGCACACCACCACCTACATTAATATCGCTTTGCCCATTGGCTTTTTGCAGCGCTAAGTTAGCCGTTTGCTGTATATATTGCTGCTGAAGTAAGGCAAATTCAGGTGCTAAATTTACCGCATCTAAAAGCGCTTGCTGTGACTTAAGCGGCGTGATGACGTTAATATTTCCCGCTAAAAAAGCACTACTTTGCTCATCAATCCAAAGCTCATTAAGTAATAAACGCGCGCGCTCAAACTCACTTGTTAGCTTTACTTGCTCAAGCTCTACTTGGCTAAGTGCATAACGCATACGACTTACATCGGCTTGCGATACAGCCCCGGCATTTGCTCTTTGCTCAATTGTTTTGAGCGCCTGTGTTACAACGCTTTTTCGCTCAACATTTAATGCTAATAAGGTTTGAAATTTAAGTGCGCTATAGTAACGCTCTGCGGTGGTAGCTAATAACGCTAAACGAGTATTTTGATACTGTATAGCCTGCGCTTTAATATTTGCAGTAGCAAAACCTACTCTACTTTGGCGTTTATCGCCCAGCTCAATAAGTTGGCTAAGCCCGAGCGTTATTTCAGCGCCTTTTACGCCACGCGCATCATTGGTGCCTAACACGTTTTCAACCGCAACACTAAGCACAGGGTTTGGCGAAAGTGTGGCTTGTGATTTAAGCGCGCTCAATATTTTTTGATGATAGGGGTAGCGTTTTAATATCGGATTTTGTTGCTCGGTATTACTCAGCGCTTGCTTAAGCGTGAGTATATTTTCACTGGCACTAACATTAGCCAGCGCATTAAATACCGGCAGCACGCAAAGTAGTGCCACCAGCATAATTGGTTTTTTATTCATATAGCTTGTCCGTTTTTTAACAAACAGGGTTAACTTACAAAATAATTTAAAATTAAAAAGCGCAATGTAAATTTGTAAGCAACCTAAATATGCATATAACACAGCCTATATAGCGTCTAAACGCAGGCAGTAAAATGCACCATATTTTATTAAGGTAAATTAAAACTAGCTAAGTGAAATAGGAGGGCGCGACATAGGTGGATAAATTAATCCACAATAGCGTACAGGTAACGCGGGGTTACTCTGCTCAGGGCTGATTGAGTGATTTACTGTACTGTAATAGCCACTATGGCAATGTTGGTGGGCATGAATTTCGGCAGAGGCTTGAGCCTCATTTTGGCTACCATCGGCAGTTATATTACTTTTTAACTGCGCGCTGGTTATGTGTTCCACGTCTTCTTGTAAATGATACGCAGCACCATCACAGCTAATAAAGCTGTGTACAAGTACTAAAAGTATCACTATTAAAAAACGCTTTGAATGCATTGTCTGCCTACAAACTCTAAAAAGAAGTCCCTTCTAAATACTTGAATATAAAAGGAGTCAGCAGCATAATAAACCTTCTAGTTACTGGAAGGTCAATATGCAAATCAAGCAACTTGCTCACTTAGTTAATATTAATGCAAAAACAATTCGCTATTACGAACAAATAAACCTTATTCCTGCTCCAAAAAGAGAGAGCAACGGCTATAGAACCTACACCCAAGCAGATACAGAGCGTCTTATTTTTATTCGACGCTGTCGCGATTTACAAATTCCAATAGACGATATTAAAACTCTACTTGTTGCGCAATCATACGGCGATAAATCGTGTGTTGAGGTTGACGATATTATCGAAAACCAATTAATTAAAGTACGAGCGGCACAAAAAGAACTTAAAAAGCTCGAGGTATCGTTAGCCAGCTTATTAACTAACTGCACCGCAAATACTATAAACGACTGCCAAATAATAAAAGAATTAAATAGTTAATATATATAAAAAAACCGCTAACCTGTAAGGCTAGCGGTTTTTATTAATAACACTTTAAATTAAGCGACTGCTTGTTCTAAAATTTCACGACTTTCTTTTAGCGTGATTGCTTGGTTTTCACCAAGGGCAAGCATGCCATGCGCTTCAAGTTTGCCAATAATATTGTCAATCGCTGCTGCTTTATCTTCACCATGTTCAGTAAGCTGCGTAGCTACATCAAGGCTATGGTAAAACGCTTCAATTGCTTGAATTGTTAGCTCTGCTAAATCGTCTGATTGTGCAAGGCCAAATACGTTTTTACCCATTTGCTCAAGTTTTGCTTTTTTAACTGCAAATTGATTGCGTAGTAAAGAAGGCTGAACTATTGCAAGCGAACGTGCATGGTCAACACCGTATGCCGCTGTAAGTTCGTGACCAATCATGTGGGTTGCCCAATCTTGCGATACGCCAGAACCAATCAAACCGTTTAATGCTTGATTCGCTGACCACATAAGATTTGCACGCCATGCGTCATCTTGGTTTTCAAAGTTATCGCCAAGTACTTTAAGTGCTTTAAGCAATGCTTCAGCGTAACCATCTTGTACTAATGCACCTTCAGGGAACGTTAAGTACTGCTCACAGGTATGCACCCATGCGTCTACTAAACCATTTACAAGTTGACGCTGTGGTAATGTTTTCATTACATCAGGGTCCATAATCGCAAATTTAGGTTGTACTGCTGGTGACATAAACGGGAGTTTTTGTTTTGTAGCAGCTTTGCTTACTACTGAGCCTTGGTTAGACTCTGAGCCAGTAGCTGGTAATGTAAGTACTGCACCAATTGGTAATGCGCTAGTTACTTTATGCTTACCTGTAGGAATATCCCAACCTTCGCCATCGTATACTGCTGAAGCTGCAATGTATTTAACGCCGTCAATTACTGAGCCGCCGCCAACACCTAGTACAAAGTCGATGTCTTGTTCTTTGCAGATTTTTACTGCTTGATCTAGTACTTCAATTGTTGGGTTAGCGCCAACGCCCGAAAACTCTACCCAACCAAAACCTTCAAGTGCTGCTGCAACTTGGTCGTATACGCCGTTCTTTTTAATTGATCCGCCGCCGTACACAACTAGTACTTTTTGATCTTTTGCGATCAAATCAGTTAGTGAGGCTATTTGTTGTTGGCCAAATTGAATTAGTGTTGGATTTACGTAGCTAAATTTCATTATTTTATCCTAGGGTGACGATTAAATATGGTTCAACTTACTTAGTTACTAACTAAGTAAATTTTCAATGAGTGCATATTACTGGCAAAACAAACATAAAAAAAGCCCAATAACGCGCAAAAGCTTGCCTAAAAATATCAACATTGTTATTTTACGTAAAAGTCAGCCATGTAAAGATGCTTTTATGTCCACCATTGCCAATATGTTGCAGCAGTACGCAGAACAAAATCAGTTACTCAGTTTTGAAGGCACGATGGAAACCATTATTACTGGGGTTTATTTTCATCGCGCCAGTAAAAGCTCGCCGCGACAGCCGCTTATTTATAACTCTGGGATTATTGTGGTCGGGCAAGGGCATAAAGTAATTCATTTTACAGATCATAAAATACAATATGGTGCGGGGGATTATTTAGTATTGGGCGTTCCTGTACCGCTAGAGTGCGAAGCCTTTACTGATGGCGACTTACCAGTGCTTGGGATTGCTGTTGATATTAACCCTGCGTTATTGCACAAACTCGTTAACCAAATGACTGAGCATAAACAATTTGCTCTGCCACCAACATGCGGGCAAATGAGTGGCGTGCAATCGGCTAAACTCGATAACGCGATGGAGCTGGTAACTAAGCGTTTATTAACCGTGTTAAATAACCCACTTGAAGCACAAGTATTTGGCGAAGATATAGTAAAAGAATTAGTATACCGTGTACTTTGCGGCCCCCAAGGACATACCTTGTTTGGCCTTGCTATGCACGACGGCCACTATGCACGTATAGCGCGCACACTGTCTATTATGCATAGTAATTATGCCAACCCCATCACAGTAGAAGGGTTAGCAGAGGACGTAAATATGAGCATTTCGTCGTTTCATCGCGCCTTTAAACAAGTGACTTTTGAGTCGCCGTTACAATATTTAAAAAAGCTGCGTTTAGCCAAAGCAAAAGCACTTATAACCGCCAGTGGCAGCAAAGCCAACGAAGCCGCATTAAAAGTAGGCTATACCAGCCCATCGCAATTTAGCCGAGAATTTAAACGCCACTTTAATAAAACACCAAAAGAAATGTTACTCTAAGCAAACCGCTAAAGCTGCGTTTTAGCGGTATTAAAAGCAACCGGATTAACGTATTTACGGTTTATAAAATGGCTAAAAATAAGCGTAAACAACACCGAGCTAATAGTCGCTACTGTATAAACTTGCCAAATTAAAATATCGTATTTTAATAGCAATGCAATGGCGGCAAAAAATATACACCCACCTAATGAGCCAATAATACCGCCGTTTAGTATTTTAAACGCTGAGTCTTTTTTATCACTTATATACGCTATGCTGCCCATTACCGCTAAAATAACCGGAAAAGTAGAAAGCAACCCACTCCATGCCGAGCCAATATACTCAGAAATAAAGGTAACCAACATAATAAAACTAGTTACTAACACTATTTTTATTGGCAGCTCCCATTTTGAATTTAAAGGCTTTGCATCTATCGCTACTTTTAATTTTGTAGTAGCAAAAGTTAAAGCCAATAAAGTACTAATAGAGAACAAGCACGCTACAAAAATATTAACCGGTAAAAATAATGTCAGTATGCTAAATAAACACCACACACTCAGCGCTATTAACAACGACTTTGCTAAGCCACACTTATACGAAACCGCCATATACACAAAGCAAAATAAACCAATACCACTCATGCCATATAAAGCGCCCACCGCTGAGTTAGCTGCAAACAGTTTTCCTTGCTCTATAGCAATAAAACATGAAATAGGCCCAGAGGTGATTGGCAGGCCAGGAATAATACCGCTTATAAAACTACCAAACTTTTTTTGCGCGTAAGAAATAAAGAGCAGTAATAGCGGGGCAACCATTAATTTAACTAACATGACTAATAATAAAAGATGAGTAATGGCGCAAATTCTACTCACTTAGTTAATACAGTCAATCAATATTGAGTTGAATTTAAATCATCTCATCAGGGCGTATTTATCTTTTTATGACTAATTTATAGCTACTTTTTAATAACTTAAAATTATTTACTCAATTGAGAATGAATTGGCATTACAATTAAGCAGCTAAAAATCAAAGGTTGTAATAATTGGTAATATAATAATTGCACTTTGGTATGTTAAGTTGATTTTAAATACGTTACAGTCATGTGCAACAATGTAAATATTTAACTTTATACTGAGGTACTAATGAATAAAAATAACATTACACATCTTATTAAGCCCGGCGCTTTAATTGCCCTCACTACCTCTTTGGTTATTGGTTGTGTTAGCCAGCAACCAAAAAGCACTGAGCAACAAGCTAACCCATTAGTACCCGCCTCTAAATTTGATTTATCTCATTGGAAAATTAATGTACCGGTTGATTTAGATAACGACGGTAAAATTGATGAAATAGATGTTAAAAAAATTCAGACTTACTCACATCCTGATTTTTTCTATCTGGATGATAAAGGTTACATGGTATTCACCTCGCCAAACAAAGCACTCACCAGTGCCAATTCTACCAATACACGCAGTGAATTTAGGCAAATGCTCCGTGGAGCAAATACCAAAATAAAAACCAAAAGTCCTAAAAACAATTTTGCTCTTGCTGTACACCCACTATCGGATCGATTTGGCTCTATTGGTGGCAAAATGGAAGCAACGCTAAAAGTAGATCATGTTGCATTACGTGCTACTGATCCAAGTAAAAATGCGGCCTACTCTGTTGTTGTGGGGCAAATTCACGCAGGTAAAGATCAGGCGCTTATTGACACTAAGCTTGGTTATGGCTGGGGCAACGAGCCACTAAAAATATATTATAAAAAGTGGCCTGGACATAAAACGGGATCGGTTTTTTGGAACTACGAGCGTAACCTACCAAAAACAGATCCTAACCGTACTGATATAGCTTATCCTGTTTGGGGTAACACATGGGAAAACCCTAACGAGCCAGGCAATGCTGGTATCGCATTAGGTGAAGAGTTTAGTTACACAGTAAATGTGTATAAAAATGTGATGCACCTAACATTTAGCACAGCAGGCAAAAACGATGTTAGCTACTCTATTAACTTAGGTAATAACGTAGATGCGTATAGCAACGTAGACGAAAAAGATCACCCGCATGGGTATGCGGCTGATTGGCACTACTTTAAAGCAGGCGCGTATAACCAATGTAGTACCAAAAATGCTAAAGGCATTTGGTATCCGGGCTGTTTAGGTACGGGCGACTGGGCTACAGATAAACAAAACGGTGACTATGCACAAGTGAGCTTTAGTAAACTTGTATTAAGCCCCGCTAGCCCACAATAAAGGTAACTAAATTATTACTGCCCCGCTTGTTTGCCTTATTTAATAAAGTAAACAAGCGAGCGCGTACAATCAACTTTTCTTAAATAAAACCTCGGGGTTAACCATGGTTTTCATTTCGAGTACGTTACCGTTAGGATCTTCTATAAAAAATGTTTCTTGTTCAAACTCATCACCTATAAAACGACGATATGGCTTATCTAAATACTCCAAGCCCGCGCTTTCAATACGTTGCTTTAACGCATTAAATTCGTTTTCAGATAAATGAATGCCAAAATGTGGTACGGCAACTGCGCCCATATCAACATCATGACGAACTGTAGGTAGGCGCTCAACACTTTGGTGCAGTGTTAACTCGTTACCCCAAAAATCAATATCTATCCAGCGTCCTTGCTCGCTATTTCCGGTTTTACAGCCAAGCACATCACAATAAAAAGTTTTAGCTATATTTAAATCACCAGCCGGAATAGCCAGATGTAAACAGTTAGACATAAATTACCCTTGATAATAGCTTTTAATAAATTAAACAGTCAGCATTATACATGCTTTGTAATTTATAGAACATTAACGAGTATATTTTAGCATTTACAGCCCTTACAACTATTAGGCTAATAAAATGATTAAATTCTGACACCTACTATTTTTGGCAATTAGCTATTATTAGTTATGCTATAAAATTCTAGCTTTGAGCTATCAAACATAAAAGTGTTACTTTATTATACGCACGCTATAAGGTACTAATTTGCGCGCTATGATTAAATTTTTATTATTAAAGTCCATCACATTTTTTGCCGGCTGTATGTCGTGCTTTGTAATGCATACAACATTTGCATTACCACTTGTTATATCTGCAGCATTAACCGGGCTAGTTGGCTCGTTTATTCCTTTTCCTAAGCTTTATCAAAACCACCCTTATGCGGCCATATATGCAGGTAGCTTTGCCGGTATGTGCTCAACTAGCTTAATTACTAGCTACTGGGAAGTGGCGATAATCTCAATTATTGGGGCAACGCTGTACACCCTTACCTTAAATGCATTTGCTGGTTTTGGTGGCCGATTAGGCAGCGTAGCCTTTGCAAGTGTTGCTTTGTATTCTTTAGCTAAAGGCTTAGTGTAATGAGTATTGAATATTCTATATTAGCTTTGATAGGCGCTTTTTTAACATTTTATTTAGCCAAGCATAGTCGTTTTGATGGTATTAGAGCTTCTGCGGCCTTATCTATAGTTACTTACTTAATTTTTTACTGGCTTAACCTTGATCCTGAGTTATACAGCGTTGTGTTTTTTGGTGGTACTTTTATTGGTATGAGCGCCCCACACCGCTTTGGCATATATACGCTTGCCAGCTCCGCTGTTATATTTTCGTTATTATTTGAGTACTTAGTACCCATACTCGACGGCTACGGCGGTGCTTTAGGTGTGAGTGCATTTTTGTCGGTATGTATTTGTCACTTATTCATTATATTAGGTGCACCACGCAGTAAAAACATTTCCTTTCGACGTGTTAAATAAGCAGTTAATTGGAACTTGTAGGGTAACCAAATATCACTTTTAGCTTTGCCGTTACCCCTTTTGCTTTAAATGCACTTTTTACTAAATAAGCCCATTGATGAAAAGTTATGGTCAGTGGGTTGTTACTATTTAACTGCCCAACAATACCGTACTTACACGGTTTATCGGCTTTTTCCTCGGCGTAAGTGCCAAATAACTTATCCCAAATAATGAGTACACCGGCAAAATTTTTATCTAAGTAGCCGGGGTTAATAGCATGATGTACTCGATGATGCGATGGGGTGTTAAATACCTTTTCAAACCAGCCTAGTGTACTTACCGTTTGGGTATGCACAAAAAACTGATAGGCCAAATTAAGCGCCACTACGGTAAATACACTCAGCGGATCAAAGCCGATTAATATCATTGGCAACCAAAATAACCACATACCCGCAAGCGGATACATTAAGCTTTGCCTAAATGCGGTTGAAAAGTTCATTTTAGTTGAACTGTGATGCACCACATGGGCAGCCCATAACCAATGAATATGGTGCGACGCTTTATGAAACCAATAATACAAAAAGTCTTGTAGTAAAAATGCGCCAAATATCGTCAGCACCGACAGTTCAATATCAAATAACCTATATTGATGCAGCCAATAAAAAAATGGCATTAGCACAATTAAAGCAATTGCATCGGCGCCTTGGTGCATAAGCGCCAGTGCTGTATTCGCCAAGCTGTCTTTTATGTCGTAATAACGCCGATATTTAATAAATTCATAACTTACAAAAATAATAAATACAGGACTAAGGGCAAGTAAAATTATTTCTATGCTCATGATATGTTGCCCTTAAAGTTGGCTTTTAGTTTATTAAGCGCTTGTGCTATATCTTTTTTAATAAAAAATTTAATCACTAGGGCGTGTTGATCTTTGTGGTATGAAAAACAAACAGCATGAAGATAAGGTATAATTGAATTCGCCAGAAAACTTTACACCGAACCTACATGCCAAGATTAATGTTAACAGACGGGACATGGAATGTCTTATCAAAAGTAATGTACTTAAGTGGTCGAATTTATAATAAGCCCAACCATAGAAAAACGCTCGAAGGCATACTGTATAAGATGCGCACAGGTATTCCATGGCGAGATTTACCTTCTGATTTTGGCCGTTGGAGTGCTATCTACAGACGGTTTAATTTATGGTCCAAAAAAGGGATTTTGAATGAACTGTTTCGCGCATTATCTCGTGATGCGGACATGGATTGGGTCTTCATTGATGGCAGTATTGTCAGGGCTCATCAACATAGTTGCGGTGCAAGAACTGCTGACAATGAATCAATTGGAAAGAGCCGAGGTGGAAATTCTACGAAAATTCATCTTGCAGTCGATAGCGGAGGGTTGCCTGTTTATTATGAATTATCCTGTGGAAATACGCATGATATCGTCCATGCAGAGTCACTCGTAGCTAATTGCCCAACAAGTAATATGGTTGTCGCAGATAAAGGCTACGACAGTGAAAAACTGAGAGCGTTTGTTCGTGATAATAACGCTACACCCGTTATTCCACGTAAGGGCAACAGTTTAGTAGGCAATGAAGATATTGACTGGTGCATGTACAAATATCGGCACTTGGTTGAGAATGCATTTGGCCGTATTAAGCAATATAGAGGGATAGCCACGCGGTATGAAAAGCTTGAACGAAATTATCATTCAATGCTCGCTTTAGCATTTACTATGATGTGGCTACCAATGTGGGCTGATTGATATATGTACTACAAAGATCAACAGACCCTAGGCTTGGCAGCCACCAAGGTGTTTTACAGCGTATGTTATAGGTAACTTCGGTGCTTGTTGGGGCATTGTCACTAACGCAAAAATAAATATCGCCACGATGCTCTGCAACTGGTTTATTACCTATTATTTGATAACTAATATGATTGCTATCGGCGCTAATTATACGCTCTTCAAAGCGAACTCCTGCCATTATAACTTGCCTAATAGCACCTTTACCGCCAATAATTTCGCCTTCATTTTGCTTTTTTAACAGGACAAATTTAGCATTAAAAAAACGTTCTAATTGCGCATGATCAAGCAAAGCGTCTCTGACTTGTAGAGGCGTTGCTGCAATCTTTTGTTTTAAGGTTATTTGTATCATTTTTATATAATAAGTATTTTCATAATGCCCTACCATATAAAATTTTTTCGTGGCAAACTTGCTGTTACACGACCATTTTTTAGCTTTAGGCGACAAATGAGCACACTTGCCGATCATTATTTTTCAAGCTGTATTGATTACCTTGAAACACTTGGACTTAATAGCCAAGCTGTTTTGTCGGCTATTAGCTTTAATGAATACAGTAATAAGCAGGCTCAGCAACTCGCGCCACGCATTAGCTTAAACAGTTACAATGCACTGCTAAACTATGCTCAGCAAACCCTAAACGAGCCTTTGTTTGGCTTTAAGCTTGGTCAGCAAATTCGTACTGCCGACTTTGGCATATTGGGTTACTTAATTGAATCGAGTAATAACTTAGCCAGCGCTATTACCGCACTGCTTAACTACGACAGTTTAGTTGCAGATATTGGTAAGGCAGAGTTTGAGCTGCAAGGTGAGTTGGCAATTATTCGTTGGCTACCTAATGCTAACTGCAGCCCACAGGTTATTTTACGTAATATGACCGCTTGGGTAAGTGTTATTCGGCAACTATTAAACCCACAGCTATCGCCCAGTACTATTTATTTTACCCAAGCTTTTACCAGCAATGAAAAAACAACACTCGCAAGCTCGTTTAACTGCCCTGTTAAAACTAACGCGCAGTATAACCAAGTGGTATTTCCGAGCAGTTATTTAGCACTGCCATTTAAAACCGACAATACGCAAATTAACTTAGTGCTTAAACAGGTTTCTGAGCAGCAACTTTCGCGCTTTAAAAGCCAGCAGTTACTAACCGAAAAAATTAGCCAGTTATTTATAGCTAAAAATGACTTAATCGACTGCAGTTTAATACGCACAGCAGGCGCGCTAAACATGACCCCGCGCACCTTGCAACGCCATTTAAAGCGCGAACAAATATCGTTTGCCGACTTACTTGAGCAAGAGCGTAAAAGGCGCGTAATACTGTGCATTGGCAAAGAGCCATTGAGTAACATAGCAATTAAACTTGGCTTTAACGACCAAAGTTCATTTAATCGTGCTTTTAAACGCTGGTATAACTGCACTCCACTGCAATATCTAAAAACACTACCTAAAAACATTGGCTAAAAATCAAACGTTACTTAACTCTTTAATTCAACATAGGTAATAAAAAGCCGCGGTTAAATTTAACCACGGCTTTTTATTCGCTTACTCGTGCGCTTAATAATACGCTTACTTTCCTATCGCTTCTTTAGCAAACAAATGCTTTATTGGGCCTAAGTTATCAACCATTGAAAGCCCAACTCCACGAATTAGTTTTTTAATTGGGTTAGCACCGGCAAATAACTCTTTTAAAGAGTACATCATGGCAATGTGTTTTTGCGCATCGAGTTTACGGGTGCGCTCGTAATCACGTAAAGTACGCGTGCTGGCAAATTCTTTATTATCACTTGTTAGTAACTCAATTAAATAAGCGGCATCTTTTAACCCTAGGTTCATCCCCAAGCCTGCAAGCGGGTGAATCGTATGTGCAGCATCGCCAATTAATACGACTTTACCTGCAACCCATTGCTGGGCATAACGCATTTTAAGTGGAAATGCAGCGCGTACACTTTGCACTTCACACAAACCACATTGGCCATCTATTGCCGCCATAATGGCTTTGTTAAACTGGTTGTCGTCCATTGCTAATAGCTCTTCACAATGCGTTGGGTTTGTAGACCACACAATTGAATGGGTGTTGGCATCGCTCAACGGTAAAAATGCTAATGGCCCGCTTGGTAAAAACACTTGGCGTGCGGTATTGGCGTGTGGCTCTTGGGTTTTAACTGTAGCCACCAATGCATGGTGGTCGTAGTCTTTAAAGCTCAGCGCCATATTAAACTGCTTTCGAATTGCCGAATTTGCACCATCGGCGGCCACCAGCAGCTTTGCAATGATTGGCTCACCACTTTTTAAAGTAACAAATACATCCGATTCGCTTTGGTGTATTTGCTGATAACAAGTGTCGAACATCAGCGTAGCATTTGGCTGCTGCTCCAGCTCCTTTACAAGCGCGTAGCAAATAATATCGTTTTCAACTATATGACCTAAATGATCAAGCTCTAGTTGCTCACTATTAAAAGCTATTTTGCCAAAGCTGTCGGCATCGCGCACATCCATATGGGTATAGGCACTAGCACGCAAAGCAACTATGTGTGGCCATACGTTTAATTGTTCAAGCAAGGTTTGACTCGCAATACTCAACGCACTTACGCGCATGCCGTATTTGTCGGTTGGCGGTGTTTGCTTTGGCGCAGCGTCAAGTACGACTACGCTTATACCCGCTTTTGCCAACCCAAGCGCTAAGGTAAGCCCTACACTGCCACCACCTACAATACATACCTGTACTTGTTTCATAAACCTTGACCTTGTTTAACTTGCCCCATTAACTGCTTAGCTAATGGCGCTTTTAAAGGGGGGAATAAATCCATCGAAAACAACCCAGTACTACGGCCAAGTGCCAGTATGCGTGATGAATTTGAAAAAAGCCTTACTAAACCATCTGTTAGGGTCATCACGTTATTTATATCAGCGCTGCGCTGCTGTGCATACTCGCGAGTAAATGCATAACTGCCTAAGTCATTTGGGCTCTGGGCAATTAAGTTACTAAGTACTTGTACATCTCGCAGGCCTAGATTAAACCCTTGCCCTGCAATGGGATGAATTGCATGCGCAGCATTACCTATTACTACCGTGCGGTGCGCAATAAGCGATTCTACTTGCCCATACACTAAGGGGTAATTAGCACGCATACCCACTTTAGTAAATTGACCACCGCGATAACCAAAGGCACTTTGTAGTGCGCTTATAAAGTCGTCTTCACTTTGTGCCATGTGCTGCTCAACGTGCTGTTGCTGCATACACCACACCAGTGAATAACGGTTGTTGCTCATAGGTAATAGCGCCATGGGGCCATGTTGCGTAAATCGCTCAAAAGCATGGTTATTATGCCCACCAGCTACTTCTATATTGGCAATAATAGCCCCTTGCTCATAAGCTTGAGTGTTAAACTTAAGTCCAAATAAGCTGCGAGTTGGCGACTGTGCACCGTCGGCAATAACTAACAGCTTGGCGGCTATTTGCTCGCCACTTTGCAAAGTAACTATATTATTATGTAATTGCTGCTCAATGGCACTTACGCTATCAGGGCAATATAAACTGATATTTATTTGAGCGTTTAATAATTGATGTAACGAGCGGCCAAACGGGTTTACTTCAACCACATAACCAAGGGCATCTTTAGCAAACTCTTCACAGTTAATATCTGCTTTACCAAAATGGTGACGATCAGACACACTTACTTTTTTAATTGCTGTAGCGTACGGTGAATTTAACGCAAATAAATTTAAGCCTTGCAAGTACTCTACCGACTGCTGAGCAAGTGCTATGCTTCTATCATCAAAGCTCGGGTGATAGTCATTACTTACTTCATTCGCCTCAACAACAGCAATACTAAGCGCGGGATTTATTTTAGCCACACTTAACGCACAGCTAGCACCGGCTAAACCGCCACCAATAACAACAACATCAAACTGCTTAGGCACTTTTTTCTCCTAGTCTTATGCGCTTTTATTGCTTTGCATAAGTGCTTCTATATCGCTTATGGTTTTTGGCGCACTTAGGGTGAGGTTTTCATAACCACTTGGGGTTACTAATAAGTTATCTTCAATGCGAATACCAATACCTCGGTATTTTTGCGGTGCATTTGAATCTTCGCTGATATAAAGCCCTGGCTCTATGGTCAGTACCATACCCGGCTCAAATGCACGCTCAGCGTTATTTAATTTGTAGTCGCCAACATCATGTACATCTAAACCAAGCCAATGTCCAAGCCCGTGCATGTAATATTCTTTACACGCACCTTTTGCCATTAGCTCGTCAAAGTCGCCGGTTAAAATACCCAAATCTAGTAGACCTTGGGTCATTACTTCCATTGCTAAAGCATTAGCATGCGACATATAACCGCCGGGTTTAATTTCTGCAAACGCCACTTCTTGCGCTTTAAGAACAATATTATATAACGCGGCTTGCTCGGGGCTAAATTTACCATTCACTGGAAATGTACGTGTAATATCAGCAGCGTAGCCTTGTAGCTCGCAACCTGAATCTATTAACACTAGATCGCCACTTTTAAGGGCGTCGCTGTTTTGGGTGTAATGTAAAATATTAGCATTGTCGCCACTACCAACAATAGTGCCATACGCTGGGTGCCGCGCACCATGCATTGCATAATGATGATGTAGCTCTGCTTCTAATTGATACTCGGTTGCACCGCTATGGGCAAAACACATTGCTCTAACATGGCCTTGCGCGCTAATTTCGCAGCCTGCGCGCATAATGTTTATTTCACTTGGTGATTTAAATAAACGCATTTCGTGAATTAACAAACGAATATCTTTAATGGTACTTGGCGCTGTGTCACCTTTTTTAGGGGCGCTGCGCAGAGTATTAAGCAAAGAGAAAACACGCCCATCAAAAGCCGAATATGCACCTTGCGCATAATATAAAACCGCTTTGCCATTGAGCAAATTAAATAACTGTTCACTCAACTCACTTAATTCATGGGTTGCATCAAACAAATATTCGTTTTTTGCTTTTTCAAAGCCTATTCTACGGCCATGCCATACTTCGGCTAGTTTATCTTTATTAAGGCAAAATAATGTACTGGGGGTGTCGCTATTTGGAGCAAGTACAAGTACGGCATCGGGCTCATTAAAACCAGTTAAGTAAAAAAAGTCACTGTCTTGTCTAAATGCATAGTGAGTGTCGCGGCTGCGCGTAACTTCGCTCGCCGCAGGTATAATTGCCACACTGTTACTATCCATTTTTGCAAGCAGACGCTCACGACGTGCTTTAAACTCTGACTTTTGTATTTCAACCATGTGCAACAAACCCGTTTAACTTAAACTATTAATGAAGTGTTTTTTTAGTGCTAGCAGTGCTTTGATCTTTACCTAACTCTGCAAAGCAAAGTAATGCCGACACACGCACATACTCAATCACTTCATGTAGTGCTTGGCTGTCTTCTTCTGTTTCTTCAAAGGTAGTATCAAGGCGAGTAATTTCGCTAAAATCGGTAATAACTTCTTTTACATCGGCTGATAATTTACCGTAATCTTTTTGCTTTAAACCAAAGCCAAGCATAAAACCTGCAACCCAAGAAACCAAACCATTAGCCTGATCTATAAGTGTTTCATCGTCGCTGGGTAAAAACAAATCAAACGCAAACTCTTCATCATTAAAACTAGCAACGACCTGCTTATAAATGCTGCCAAAAAACTGTTTTAAATTATTACTAAACGAATCACCATCGTTAAACACATCGCTTAACAGCCCTAGGTATTCTTTGTCGTCAATCGTTAACCCACAAGCTAATAAACCACTAATTACACCGTGCGCTTCGGCCGGTGATACAAATATTTCGTTTTTTTCTAATAATAATTGGGCTTCTTCGTAATCTGGTAAATCGCTCATTGTTATATCTTCATTTTGCTAGTTAAGGCAATGCTACCACTCGATAAAAAGCAACTCCAATAAATTCTATAATCAAACCGCTTAAGGGGCACTATTAAACACTTTAATAGTGGCAGCTCTTTATTGCTGCGGTATGCTTTATTAAGCCCAATATATAAAAAACATATTTATGGTTAAAAAGCACACTCATAAGTAAATAACTAGTAACAAGAGCATAATAACCACGCAAACAAAATAATATTTTGCTTTTGGGGTTTAAGCTTTCGATTATGTCTTATATACTGGATTTGTTCCCTGGGGTGCTGGAGCTTGGTTAAGTCCCTGAGCCGATAAATTTTATACCAGGGTTTCTGTTCGTATACTATTGTGCAAGCTCGGCATGTACCGAGAAGCCTACGGTAAACCGCAGATTCCCGCCCTGAAACCTCAAGGTTTCAGGACTGACACCAACACCACACTTTGGGGAACACCTTCTTTTAGACTCTAAGTCTTGGGCTCCCAATAATAAAAACGCATCACCGCCCCATCCCCTTTTTTATTCTTTTTATCTTTCAAATTATTCATTTTTGTATGCAATAGACAAAATACGCGATCAGACCGTTCAATCCCGCGCTCACGAGCAAAGTAAAAAATATTACAGAGTTAAAAACTAGGGGGCGCATCAAAGCGCAAATATAAGGTAAGGTTTCTGCGGGCTTTTATTGATTTTTATTTTATCGGTCGTTCACTTGCTAACTGGACTTCCCAGCTAGCACCGCCATTTGTATTTATCTGCAATCCCAGCTTTTTGAAAGCTCACGCCCGATTATTTGCTGAATTAATGAAAGATCAAAAATGTGGTTATTGCGTATGTTACTTATGAATGTATGCCTAAAGCTGTGATAGCTGCAAAGTTCATCTAACTCATTCACACTATGGATATTAAGCTGTACAACCAAACGGCAAAATCAGCTGAGTATGCTCTCTGTTGATGCTATTTCATATAGAATACGTTCTTGTGCTTGATCTACATACTCTAAAAAGCCAAACTCAATCAAACGTTTATGGATAGGGATTTTGCGTTTTGCGTTGTTCGTTTTAAGGTGTTGTGATTCGCGTTATTTCTAAAGGTGAGCTCATCATTTATTTATTAAAAAGATCACTTCCTCTGTAAGAGCTTTGTGCTCGGTGGTTAATAACGATTTTAATTTAACAATGCGCGGCATAAAGCCCCGCCTACTGATCAATTAAAATGCTGTGGTTAACCGTAGATACAAGGCGGGAGTTTACCTCGCGCACTGTATAGGTTAAAGCGCCTTACGCGGTGGCAAGCCACTCGCCTACAACATACCCCAAACACCTAGCTTGATTGCTCTCTGCCTAAAACCTGAAGCCTTTTTTCTATCCTGTGGTGTATAAGGATTTTAATTTAACAATGCGCGGCTTAAAGCCCCGCCTACTGATCAATTAAAATACTGTGTTAACCGTAGATACAAGGCCGGAGTTTAACTCGCGCACTGTTTAGATTTTAAAGCGCTTAGCGTGGTGGCAAGCCACTCGCCTTCAGCATACCCCAAACACCGAGCTTAATTGCTCTCTTACTAAGTACTAACAGCTAAAATCCGATCGCTGACAACTGAAAGTGAGTACTTATTTTAGACACAAAAAAGCCCGCAGTTTGTACTGCGGGCTTTTTATTGAATGAGTGAGTTAGCCGTATAAGCCGGGTTCTGTCCTTTCCGAAGAAAGTGATAATCATTCGTCTAGGCCATAAATCGCTCTATGGCTCAAGCAACCTACCCGGTTCCAACGTGGGCCACGCGTTCATTATTTAAAATGATAGAACCCTATTTGGTCTTGCTCCGAGTGGAGTTTACCTTGCAACCGACTATTACTAGCGGCCCGGTGCGCTCTTACCGCACCCTTTCACCCTTACCAATCCGAAGATTGGCGGTCTTCTCTCTGCTGCACTTGTCGTGGGCTCGCGCCCCCCAGCCGTTAACTGGCACTCTGCCCTATGGAGCCCGGACTTTCCTCCCCCTGATCATTTTCGTCACAGGCAGCGATTATCTTGGCTAACTCGGCGCGGATTATACCTGAGGATAATGCCAAGCGCAGTAAAGATTTACCCTTTTTCGTCAATTATTGTTTTATACAGCGCATTTTTTTTCATACCAAAGTAATCGGCTACAATACCGCAGGCTTTTTTCATTGGCATTTCGCTTTCAAGCAGCGCTAGCATTTTACGTGCTTCAGGCGGTACGTCGTCTATTAACTTAGGTTTACCCGGCAACATGAGTACTATTTCGCCGCGCTGCTTGGTAGGATCGTTAGTTAAAAATGCTTTTAACTCACTCACACTGCCATTAAAAAATGTTTCAAAGGTTTTAGTCAGCTCTTTAGCAAACACCACTTGCTGATCATCGCCAAGTGCCTCAGCTAAGTCATCAAGGCTTGCCATAATACGGTGGGTACTTTCATACATTATGCTAGTAATGCCAGAATTTACTGCATCAATAAAAAATTCTTGGCGTGCTTTACTTTTTGCTGGTGTAAAACCAACAAATTGAAAGCGATCAGTTGGTAAGCCAGAACAGCATACAGCGGTTATTGCAGCGCATGCTCCAGGAATGGGTGTAACATGTGCGCCTTGCTCGCGGCATAAATTAACCACCGCATAGCCAGGATCGCTGATCAAAGGTGTGCCTGCGTCTGATACTAAGGCTATATTTAAGCCTTGATTGAGCTGATCGATAATTTGTTGTGCTTTTTGCTTTTCGTTATGATCGTGTAAAGCAAAGGTTTTAGCCTTGATACCAAAGTGGCTAAGTAGCTTGCCAGTATGGCGTGTGTCTTCAGCAGCGATTAAGTCAACTTGCGATAATGTCGCGATTGCACGCTGACTTAAGTCGTCATAATTGCCAATTGGGGTGGCTACAATGTAAAGAGTGCCAATTTTCTGTGAATTCTCCTCATTTAACATTGAGGTCTCCTGCGTCAGTCAGTAATATAAGCAAATCGCGTTAACGTATTGGGAAATCATTGTGCGACTTAAACTAGTTAGTCTATTAATTATATTGTCAGGGTTATCGGCGTGTAGCACAACCGAAAAACCAACTAAAAACAGTGATAACTTCAGTAACAGTGCCAATGCACTAAAAAACCAAGCTAATAGTGCGTTATCTATCTATCAATTGGCGCAAAACCGCCAAGGTGCCGATAAAATACAGCTACTTTATAGTGCCCGCGATGCTGCAGTGAATGAGCAAAGTTGGTCGTTATTAGAAAAGGTATGCGGTGAGTTAGAATTAACCCCAAGTGTTGATCAGATTCAAAATCGTCTTTATATTGCGTTTGCGCAAAAGCAGCAAAATAAAAACGCTCAAGCGTTAGTTATTTTGCAGTCTTTAGATGGTCAACTTAAACAGCCTGAACATTTTACCTGGCATCAATTTTTAACCGCCAGTGTGTATGCATCGCAAGACTTTGCGAAACGCGCAGCCCCTTACTTTTTTGCGGCGTCTGAGTCTGCTACTAAAAATAATATTGATATTCCACAGCTAAACCAAAACTTATGGGATAACTTAAAAAAGCTTTCCTCTTATACACTTGAACGCTTTAACAGAGGGTCGGTTATTCAACAAGGTTGGGTTAACCTTGCTTTGTACCATCAAGTTTATGCTGGCAGTGCCGTTGAACTTGACCAAGCTATTAATAATTGGTTGAGACGCTACCCCGGGCACCCTGCTAAAGTAGTTTTACCTAAACAAGATGAGTTAGTGAATGACTTAACGCCTGTAATAATAGAGCGTTTAGTTGTACTACTGCCGCAATCTGGTGCTAATGAACGCTTAGGTGATGCACTTAAAGCCGGCGTGCTCGCAGCACTTGATCAGCAAAGCATTAATGAAACCATTTTTATTGATGAAAACAGTGATGTTGATGAAATTACGGCTAAAATAGCGCAAATAAAACCCGACTTTGTTGTTGGTCCACTGTTAAAAGCGAATATAGATAAACTTGCTAATGCGCAAGTGCTTATAGACATACCTACTATGCATTTAAATACCTTTGATGGTGAGCGGCTTTCGTTACAGCACTACTTTTTTGCCCTTAACCCCGAGCATGAAGTACAACAAGCATTAGAGCACTTTTTAGCTCAGGGCTACCAAAAGCCTATGTTACTTGCGCCTAATAATGCAAACGGGCAGCGTTTGGTTGATTACTTTAACCTGCAGTGGCAACGCTATAGCGAAACCAAACCACAAATTGGCTTTTATAACAGTAATCAAGACATGCCTGATACGATTACCAGCTTACTTGAAGTTGATAAAAGTAAAGAGCGGATCAAAACCGTTAAAACTTTATTTAAGCAAGAAGTCGAAAACGAAACACGCTCGCGCAGCGATATAGACGCTATTTATATTTTAGGCGATGCAATAGAAACCCGTTTAATAAAGCCGTATTTAGACGTTAATGTAAGTACATTTGCTGATAGGATCCCGCTTTATGCTAGTTCTAAAAGCCATAGTAGCCAAATTGATCGTACCGATAAAGGCGACTTAGATGGCTTATACTTTACCGAACTTCCTTGGATGTTAAAGTCGCAAATTAAACAGCATAATCTTCGCCAGCAATACGAAACATTGTGGCCAGAGCACGCCGATATAAGTCAGCGTTTATTTGCTATGGCCTACGATGCAGTAACTATATTACATGACATTAAACAACTAAGTCTTTCTCCTGGGAATCAGTTTAACGGTTTAAGTGGTAAGCTCTCGGTTAATACCAGCGGGCATATTGAACGCACATTAGACTGGGCACAATATACCAATCGTCGGATTAAGGCAGTGCAACTAAAAACACAACGCCCTGTACCGTTATTTATGCAATCAGCCAGTGACATATACATTACCGAATAACTAAGGGGGCGACATGTCTTGGTTTAAACAGCTGTGGCAAAACAGTCGTGAAAAAGGCCAGTATTATGAGCTCCAGGCACAAAAGTATTTAGTTTCTCAAGGGTTAACAGCAATTGAGCGTAACTATTACTGCCCCTTTGGCGAACTTGATGTAATTATGAAAGACGGTAACACTTTGGTTTTTGTGGAAGTTAAGTTTCGTAAAAATCACGCTCGCGGCGGCGCTAATTACGCATTAAGTATACAAAAACAAGCACGCTTAAAACGCAGTATTTATCATTACTTAGCCGCTAAAAACCTAACAAATCAGCCGTTAAGAATCGATTATGTAGCAATCACTGGAGAGCCGTCTATGCATATTAACTGGCTCAAAAACGTATTTTAAAAACAAAGAACTAGGTATAAATTGTTGGTATTCTATGCAAGACACTATTAAAGAAATTTTTACAGAAAGCATTCAGGTACAAATAGCAGCGGGTGAGGTATTACCCAGTGCATTAGAGTCAGCCGCTTTTACCATTGCTCAAAGCCTGATCAACGGCAATAAGCTTATTTGTTGCGGTACAGCTAACTGCCATATGCTTGCTCAACACATGGCAGGTGTTTTAGTTAATCATTATGAAACCGAGCGCCCTTGCCTGCCAGCTATTGCGTTATCGCAAGAGAGTATTAACTTAGGGCAAAGTACTCAGGTTGACGATTACGACACGTTTGCTCGTCAAGTACGTGCCTTTGCTCAACAAGGTGACTTACTGCTGGCACTGGCTATTAATGGTAATGAAAAACAAATTATTTCAGCGGTAGAGGCGGCACTAACTAAGGATATGAAGGTCATAGTTATGGTTGGTGATGACGGCGGTGAGCTAGTTGGTTTACTTGGCCCTAATGATGTTGAGATTAGAACGCCTTCTAAACGCCCAAGCCGTATTATTGAGTCGCATTTAGTTAACTTACATTGTTTAAGTGAACTGGTTGATTTAACGCTTTTCCCGCAGGATGAAAATTATGTTTAAACGCTCCCTTATTATTTTAGGCACGGTTGTATTACTGCAAGGGTGTGCAGCCGCAGTGGTTGCTGGTACTGCTAGTGCAATAACAGCTGCAAACGATCGTCGCACAATTGGCTCTCAGATCGATGACAGCAATATTGAAATAAAAGCTAGCATTGCAATTAGTGAAGTAGATCGCTTGCATAAATTTGCTCATATTAGCGCTGTAAGCGTTAATGGCATTGTTTTATTAGTTGGCCAAGTTGCCAATGAAGAAATGAAAAACGAAGCTAATAGAGCCATTGAGAGTGTTGCTGGCATTCGAAAAATACATAACCAAATTCGTATTGGTTCAAATATTGGGGTGACTACCCAAACTCATGACTCTTGGTTAACCTCAAAAGTAAAAGCACAGCTATTAACCGCTAAAAATATTAGTAGTAATAATATTAAAGTAGTGACTGAAAATGCCGAAGTATTTTTGATGGGTTTAGTTTCTGACGCAGAAGCAGAGCAAGCAGTAAATATTGCGCGTAATGTATCGGGTGTTGAGCGCGTAATTAAAGTATTTGAATATTTGTAAAGATAGCTGGTTCGAGGAATATAAAAGCCTTGTAGTTAACACTGCAAGGTTTTTTATACCGGTGGGAAAACCCGCCGTTACAACAATCAACCTTAACCCACGTCTCGCAGCCCACTCCCGCAAACTTTAAGGCATAAAGCCTTAAGCGAAACTTTGTGCTTGGCTTAATCTCTACCTAAAACCTTTTACTTTTATACAGACATAAAAAAACCGCTTATTAGCGGTTTTTCTTTTATCATTAACAGATTATAAAATGTATTATTTTATAACACGTAAATGCGAACCTTTTTTCTTTTCAGGCTTTTCTGGTGGTGTTTCGTCAACATAATTTGCTGATGAATCAACACTTTCAAAATCTGGAGCAAAGTCGTCTTCGTCCTCTAAAAACTCATCTGCTGTAAAGACCGTACCCTCGCCATTTTCACGCGCGTATATTGCAAGTACAGCCCTTAAAGGCACATACACTTGCATTGGCTGACCACCAAACCGCGCGCTAAAGCTAAGTTGCTCATTATCTAACGAAAACTGGGTTACCGCTGAAGGACTAATGTTTAATACAATTTGTCCGTCTTGCACAAACTGTGTTGGCACTTGTACTGCAGGGTAATCAGCGTCAACCACTAAATGTGGCGTGCATTCGTTATCAACAATCCAATCAAAAAAAGCGCGTAATAAGTAAGGACGATTAGGCGTCATTATAAACGGATCTCACGCTCAGTTTCAGTTAAAGAAGCTTGGAATGATTCACGCTCAAATAAGCGGATCATATACTCTTTAAGCTCTTTAGAACCTGCACCGTTAAGCTCAATACCAAATTCAGGTAAACGCCATAATAGTGGAGCAAGGTAACAATCTACTAAGCTAAACTCTTCACTCATAAAGTAAGGTGCTTCGCTAAAGATTGCTGCAACCGCAAGCAATGCTTCTGTTAACTCTTTACGAGCTTGAGCAGCATCTGGTGCGTTGTTAGTGATTTTGTCAGCTAGGCTGTACCAATCAGTATCAATACGGTGCATCATTAAACGGCTACGGCCACGCATTACCGGGTAAACAGGCATTAGTGGAGGATGAGGGAAACGTTCATCAAGGTATTCCATGATGATATTTGCCTGATATAAACCAAGCTCACGGTCAATCAGTGTTGGCACTGTACCGTAAGGGTTAATTTCGTGAAGTGCCTCTGGCAGGTTATCTTTTTCAGCCAAATGAATATCTACACTTACACCTTTTTCAGCAAGTACAATGCGTACTTGGTGGCTATACATACAGTTAGCACCAGAAAAAAGGGTCATTACAGGGCGCTTATTGGCAGCTACGGCCATGCCTACCTCCATTAAATAACTAAAACAGCAATAGGGGCTTAAGCCCCTATTGCAAAATTACCTTTAAACATGTTCAAACTTAATGAACATCTCTCCAGTATTCTTTCTTAAGCATAAATGCCAAGATAAATAGGATGAATAAAAATCCAATTACCTTAATACCTATTGCTTCTGACTCAAGACGTGAAGGTTCACCCACGTACTCAAGGAAGTTGGTTAAATCGCGAGCAGCTTGGTCGTATTCATCTACACTTAATTCACCTGAGCCATCAGTTTCAGTAGCAATAATTCTGGTCACAGTATGACCATTCACTTCTACTTCTTCTGTAATAGCTGTTGGTAAGCCTTGTAGTTCTTGCAGAACATGCGGCATACCTACAGATGGAAACAATGTATTGTTTACGCCAAATGGACGTGACTCATCTTTGTAGAACGATTTTAAATACGTATATATCCAATCAGAACCACGAACACGTGCAACGTTAGTTAAATCTGGTGGCGCAGCACCAAACCACTTTTCAGCATCTTCTTTGGCCATCGCATTGGTAATATGGCTACCTACTTTTGAACCGTCAAAAATTAACTGTTCTGCGCCAATTTCCGTTGGAATACCGATATCACGAAAAGTACGTTCATAACGCTGGTATTGCATTTGATGACAAGCAACACAATAGTTCATGAACAATTTAGCACCGCGTTGCAACGAAGGCTGATCTGTTAGGTCATTACCAGCATCTAATAATGCCACTGAAGGACCTGCAGCCATTGCCGGCAACACATTAATTGATAAAGCAAATAAACCAATAAGTAGCTTTTTCATCATTTCAGTAACCTCTCAGGCAATGGCTTAGTTTTTTCATTCTTACTGTATACAAATAACAGTACGAAGAACATAAAGTAAGTCACAGTACATATCTGCGAAACAATTGTTTTCATGTCAGTTTGTGGTGTTGCACCAACCCAACCTAAAAGAACAAAAGTAACAACAAAGCCTGCAATGTTCCATTTGTGGAAACCACAACGGTAACGAACTGAGCGAACTGAACCACGATCTATCCAAGGTAATAACGCAAGCACTACAATAGATGCACCCATTGCTGCAACACCCATTAACTTATCAGGGATCGCACGTAAGATTGCATAAAATGGCGTAAAGTACCAAACTGGAAAAATATGCTCTGGTGTTTTCAGCGGGTTAGCCGCTTCAAAGTTTGGCGCTTCTAAAAAGAAACCACCCATGGCTGGCATAAAGAACACCACCCAACAGAACAATATTAAGAAACCAACCACACCCACAATATCTTTTACTGTGTAATAAGGGTGGAACGGGATCGCATCAAGAATATCTTTTTTATCAGTATAATATTCATGGAACTTAAACTTAGGTTTATCTTCTTCAGCTACCGTACCTTTTTTACGCTTGTTATCTACGCCTTCAGGGTTATTTGACCCTACTTCATGTAGTGCAACTATGTGTAAAAATACTAAAATCACGATAACTAATGGTAAAGCAATAACATGCAATGCAAAGAAGCGGTTAAGCGTTGCACCCGATATTACGTAATCACCACGGATCCAAAGTGTTAAATCATCACCTATAACCGGAATTGCTCCAAATAGTGAAATGATTACCTGTGCACCCCAAAATGACATTTGCCCCCATGGTAATAAGTACCCCATGAATGCTTCGGCCATTAGCGCTAAGAAAATAAACATACCAAATACCCACAGTAATTCCCGTGGTTTTTGATAAGAACCGTAGATCATGCCACGGAACATATGTAAATATACAACGATGAAAAACGCTGATGCACCGGTTGAGTGTAAATAACGTAATAACCAGCCATAATCAACATCACGCATGATGTATTCAACTGATGCAAACGCCCCCTCAGCAGAAGGTACATAGTTCATAGTTAACCAAATTCCTGTAAGAATTTGGTTAACTAGTACTAACATAGCTAGTGAGCCAAAGAAGTACCAAAAGTTAAAGTTTTTAGGTGCTGGGTACTGTGCAATATGCATGTTCCAGACACGTGTCAATGGTATACGGTCGTCTAGCCAACCAATAATCTTACCAAACATTAGGCCACTCCTTGTTCTTCGCCCACTAATATAGTGGTTTCATCAAGAAAAGTGTATGGTGGTATTTCTAGGTTTAATGGTGCAGGTACCGATTGGAATACACGGCCAGCCATATCAAACTTAGAACCATGACATGGACAGTAAAAACCGTCGTCAGTCCCTTCCACTTTTTCACCAAAGCCACCTTGTAAAAAGCTAGGTGAACATCCTAAATGAGTACAAATACCTACAGCCAAAAATATTTCTGGACGCAATGAACGGTAATCATTTGTTGATGATTCTAATTGTTGTGGCTCTTGCGAATGCGGGTCACGAAGTTGATCTTCATGTCCTTTCATTTGCTCAAGCATTTTTGGGGTCCGTGATACAACCCATACAGGTTTACCACGCCACTCGACACGTATTAATTGTCCTGGCTCAAGTTTGCTTATGTCTACTTCTACAGGCGCACCCGCAGATTTAGCTCGCTCACTTGGATTCCAAGACGCAATAAAAGGAACAGCAGCCCCAGCCGCACCAACACCACCAACAACAGAGGTAGCTATGGTTAAAAAGCGACGTCGGCCATTGTCTACAGGCGCATTGCTCATCCACTTATCTCCACTATGATTCTCAACACTTGCTATATTGAGAACATCAGTTACAGCAGGTTAATTTTTTTGAATTATAAAATAGAAACGATCATATTTAAATCCTTGTTTAAAACAAGGTTACTCACAGCCCCATGCTCGAATAATCCTGACTTGCTCAAAAAATAGATTAAGTTAGCTCGAGTATGAAGCCGAATGACTATCATATCGCTTCTGTAAAAATAATATACTGACTCAGGTCAACCTCACCAAAACAAGCAGTAACAACTGCATTTGCTAGGGCTAAACCTGCTCACATTATTTGCCAGCCAATTGTAGCAAAAAAATTCACCAATTAACTGATGGATTTAAACTAATTACGATAATTATTTAACTTTTTTAGTATTCACTGAGTGTTTTTTTACTTTTGCTCATTAAACACGCTGGGCTTATCAATTACCTATCGTCAAAGTTACCATTTATTATGTCGCGAAAAACAAAAAACCCAGCATAAGCTGGGTTTTTGAATTCTTGATAACGTAAATATTAACGTTTTGAGAACTGTGGACGCTTACGCGCTTTCTTAAGACCCACTTTCTTACGTTCAACTTTACGTGCATCACGAGTTACGAAACCTGCTTTACGAAGTTGTGGACGTAGTGACTCGTCAAACTCCATAAGTGCACGAGTAATACCGTGACGGATTGCACCAGCTTGACCAGTTGTACCACCACCAGAAACGGTGATGTGAAGATCAAACTTTTCAGTCATATCAACAAGCTCTAGAGCTTGATGAACAACCATACGTGCTGTTTCGCGACCAAAGTACTCTTCTAAAGAGCGCTTGTTGATTACGATGTTACCAGTACCTGGGCGTAAGAACACGCGAGCACTAGAACTTTTACGACGACCTGTACCGTAGTATTGATTTGCCATGATGGTGCTCCTTAAATGTCTAGAACCTGAGGCTGTTGTGCAGCATGGTTATGCTCAGTACCTGTGTAAACTTTAAGTTTACGGTACATAGCGCGGCCTAAAGGACCACGTGGCAACATGCCTTTAACAGCTTTTTCGATGATCATTTCAGGCTTTGCAGCTTGAAGTTTATCAAAAGTAGTAGACTTAAGACCACCTGGAAAACCAGAGTGTGAATAGTACACTTTGTTTTTGAATTTGTTACCAGTTACAGTAACTTTTTCAGCGTTGATAACGATGATATAATCACCAGTATCTACGTGCGGTGTATATTCAACTTTATGCTTACCGCGTAGGCGGAGAGCGATTTCAGTAGCGATGCGACCTAAAGTTTTACCTTCAGCGTCAACTACGTACCAGTCACGTTTTACTGTTTCTGGTTTAGCAACAAACGTTTTCATTTATAAAAATCCAATGTTTTTCAATTAAAACCACAAGTAGTTAATATTAACTACTGCTCTAAGTTTGCTATAACCCCTTCGAGTTTTAGACTTTTGCGCCGCTCACAAGTGGCTAGACTATATGAAGGCATAGAACGCAACGTGGCAGGAGCGGGAGTATATCAGCACTTTTATTGCATTACTACCGGCGGGTTGTTTTTTCCACAAATTTTTTAACTGCTAGGCACTTTATATTAAAAAGACCTTCGCTGTGTATTGGGCTCTAGCATTGAGCCCCTTCCTCAAAAGAATAAATTAGCCCTAAGGCGCTAACTTTTATGCTAAATGCTCTTTCGCTAAATACTCTAGCGACTGCATTTCTTGTAAGCGACTTATGCAGCGTTTAAACTCAAAGCTTAAATTACCTTGAGTATAGAGCTCTGTAATGGGTTTTTCTGCCGAAATTATTAAAGTCACGTGGCGTTCGTAAAATTCATCTACTAATGCAATAAAGCGTCTTGCTGCGTCGTCATTCACTTGCCCAAATTGTTTTACGTTAGACAAAATAACTGTGTTATATAAACGGCTAATTTCCATGTAATCTACTTGGCTACGCGCGGTTTCACATAATTCGCTAAACTCAAACATTACAACACAATCAGATACTTTACGGGTTTTAATCATGCGCCCTTCAATTTCAATGGCGGTATTAGATTTACCCTGTTCGTGTGATAACTTATCAAAGTATTCAAATAGGTTTTTATCGGCTTGCTCATCGAGTGGGCTGTGAAATATCTCTGCCTGCTCTAAAGTTCTTAGCCTGTAATCTATGCCCGAATCGACATTTACTATTTCTGTATTTGCATTAACAAGCGCAATCGCGGGCAAAAAGCGCGCGCGCTGTAAGCCATTTCGATACAACTCATCGGGAATAATATTCGACGTAGCAACTAACACTATGCCACGAGCAAACAGTGCTTCCATTAAGCCACCGAGTAACATAGCATCGGTAATGTCTTGAACGTAAAATTCATCAAAACAAATTATATCGGTTTCGGCTTTAAAAATATCAGCTACTATTTCTAGTGGATTTTCTTTTTTATTTAGTTTTTTAAGCTCGTCATGTACTCGGTGCATAAAGCGGTGAAAATGCACGCGCATTTTACGCTGCCCCGGTAGTGCTTCATAAAAGGTATCAACTAAATACGTTTTACCACGCCCTACTCCGCCCCAAAAATACAAACCTTTTATAGGTGCAGGCTCTGTTTTATTAAATAGCTTTGCAAAAAAACCGGTAGGTTGCGGTTTTGCTTGAGTTAAATCATCATATAAGCGCTGTAAATGACGTACAGCATTTTCTTGTGCTGCGTCGTATACAAAGTCATCACGCTTGAGGTCTTGCTGGTATGTTTGCCAAGGAGTCATATCTATTTACTGTTAAAACGCAGTTTAATTTACAAAGCATATTAACACGCATCATTAGTCAGGGTATATTAGACTTAGTTTGATTTAAGATATTCGTTAGTTATTTTCCCAAAGAGGTGATATTTATGGGTACATTTACATGGGTCGGTTTAGTTATTATTGTTGCTATAGCCGCATTTTTCATCGGTGCATTTGTCACTAAAAAACAGTTCAAGCATGATGAATTAGAAGAGCAGGTTGAACAAGCAAAAAATACGCTAGAGCAATATCGACAAGATGTAGCTGATCACTTAGCAAATACTGGTAAGTTAGTAACTAAAATGAAAGACAATTACGATCAGTTACTTAGCCATGTTGAAGAAACTAATCAGTTGTTACTAGAGGACAGAAATAAAGCACCTGCTGAACCTTTTTTCTCTAAAGAGATGACTGAGCAGTTACAAGCTTCACTTAAAGAGCGCCGCTCAGATCGCTCTAACGCCGATGCACAGCCGGCTGATTACGTATCGGGTGAGTCTGGTTTGTTTGCTGGCGAAGCAAAATCTTCAACAGCATCTTGATGAACTTTTTTTCAACCCCATAGTCTTTAGATATAACAGCTTTGTTGTTTTAAAGGGCTTGTTTTTCTTTCGAGGTTGAATTTGCAGCAGTATGTTTGATTTTTAGGCAAGGCAGAGCCTGTGCCATGTGCTTATTTCACATAAACAGGCGATAACGCAGCATAAATAACAAACATGCGCTGCCCTTGGGTTCGTCCTAGGGGGAATTTACTCATTGTTGCTCGGTTTTTACTTAGCCCACTAGGTTACAAATCTCGCGCCGCGATTAAATCCCCTCTAGATAGAACAAATTACAATCCTGAAAGGTCAACAGGCCCTAAATAAACCGAAAAGGGCTGCTTTTAAAGTAGCCCTTTTTGTTTTCGCTTATCCTAAGTGGAGTAAACCCTGACTATGAAAATGAAATTATCACTTATCAGCGCAGCTATTTTGTCTACTAGCCTATTATTGAGCCCGGTTACGTCTTACGCAAAAATGCCGATTGCAGTAAATGGCCAACAATTACCAACACTTGCGCCTATGTTAGAGCAAATAACTCCTGGTGTTGTCAGTATCCAGGTTTCGGGCTCAAAAGAAATACGTCGCCGCGCCGATCCGCTGGAGTTCTTTTTTGGTAACCCACAACCTCGCAGTCAAAAACGTCAATTTAGCGGGTTAGGCTCAGGGGTTATTATTGATGCTAAGAAAGGTTATGTGGTCACTAACAACCATGTGATCCAAGACGCCGAAAAAATGATAGTCACCCTTGAAGACGGCCGAGAGTTTGAGGCAACCAAAATTGGCACTGATAAAGAGTCTGATATCGCCTTATTACAAATAGATGCAGATGATTTAACCGCAGTAAAGCTAGCTAACTCTGATAATTTACGGGTGGGCGACTTTGCTGTTGCCATTGGTAACCCATTTGGTTTAAGCCATACGGTTACATCTGGCATAGTAAGCGCACTTGGTCGCAGTGGCTTAAATATTGAAGGTTACGAAGATTTCATTCAAACCGATGCCGCTATTAACCAAGGTAACTCTGGTGGTGCATTAGTTAATTTAAATGGCGAGCTAATTGGAATTAACACCGCAATTTTAGGCGCATCTGGCGGTAACGTAGGTATTGGCTTTGCTATTCCTTCTAATATGATGAAAAACTTAGTTGATCAAATTATTGAACACGGTGAAGTTCGCCGAGGCTCGCTAGGAATATCAGGTCGCCCTCTCGATGCTGGGCTTGCCAAAGCACAGCAGCTTGACGTAAAACAGGGCGCGTATGTTATGCAAGTAATGGATAACACTGCAGCCAGCAAAGCGGGCATACAAGCAGGCGATGTTATTATTAGCATTAATGGTAGTGATATTAGCGGCTTTCATGAATTACGCAGTAAAATAGCAACCTTAGGCGAAGGCCGAGACGTTAAATTAGGTATTTACCGCGATGGTAAGATAAAAACCGTTAAAGTAACCCTAGATGGCGCATCTGGTATTACCGCAACAGGCGAAGAATTACACCCTGCATTTCAAGGTGCCACATTAGAAAACGTTAAGAAAAATAACGCTAAGGGTATTGAAGTTAGTACGGTAGATCCGCGCTCTCCTGCAGCGCGTGTTGGTCTTGAAGAAGGTGATATTATTGTGCAAGTAAATCGCCAGCGCGTAGAAAGCATAAATGATATGAACCAGATCATTGAAAACATCAAAGGCAACATTGTATTAGGGGTAAAACGCGGTCGTGAGTCTATATTTGTACTCATTCAATAATTTATAACCGTTAAAATGCAATAAAAGTAACAGCGGCACTTGCCGCTGTTATTTTTTTTGGCCATCATAAAGAGATTGCTCACTAACAATAAGAATCTTGTGCTAAAAATCTTAAAATTTATACTCCCTCCTCTATTTGCAGGCCTAGGTATTGCTTTTTTAGTGGTTTTTTTTAGTCCTAATATGCGCACTGCATTGCTGCCTAATGTGCCACTGCCCAGTGCTATGAGTAGCAACCATTTAAGCTTTTCAGATGCGGTTAAGCGTGCGGCTCCTTCGGTAGTCACCGTTTTTTCAGAAAGTATTTCTAAAGAACCACGCTATAAACGACAAAACACCGTACAAGAACTAGGTTCGGGCGTGATCATGTCGCAAGATGGCTATATTCTTACCAATTATCATGTGATTAATAATGCCGACCAAATACTGGTTATATTAACCGATGGCCGACGCTTTTTTGATGTACAGCTTATTGGTTTTGATACTATTACTGACCTTGCGCTCTTAAAAATTAATGCCGATCACTTACCTGTTATTCCTGTTAACGATGACTACTCATCAAGTGTTGGCGACATTGTACTGGCCATTGGTAACCCTTTAAATTTAGGGCAAACCATTACCCAAGGCATTATTAGCGCCACCGGCAAACAAAAAATCACCGACAGTCCTTATAATAATTTATTGCAAATGGACGCAGCCATTAATGTAGGCAATTCGGGCGGTGCATTAGTTAATTCCAATGGTGATTTAGTCGGTATTACTTCTGCACAATTTAAAACTCGCGAAAACTTAAACATACAGGGAATATTTTTTGCGGTTCCTTACTCTTTAGTAAAAGAGGTTATGGCAAAACTAATTCGCCATGGCCGAGTGGTTCGTGGCTACTTAGGCTTTGAGGGGACAGCTGTAGATAGCACAGGCAAAGAAGTAAACGACAGTCTAACGCCCGTGGCAGGTATGCGTATTACTAACTTAGACCCACTAGGCCCTGCTTGGCAGGCCGGTATTGAAGAGCAAGATATTGTAATTGAAATAGCAGGACTTTCGGTAGCAAACCCACAAAAAGTGTTAGAAAAAATAGGCAATACCGAACCCGGTAAAGAAATAGAATTTGAGCTGTACCGCAATGGTAAAATAGAAAAAATAATGGTGACGGTTGCAGAGCTTGAAACTAAGCTTTAATAAAAAGGCCGGATAGCAAATTAGCTTATCCGGCCTTTAAAAATACCTTAACTAACTAAATAGTTATTTAACTACTTCTACGTTTAATATTAGCACCTAACCCGCTGAGCTTATCTTCAATGCGCTCATAACCTCTATCAACATGATAAATACGATCAACTATCGTTTCACCTTGCGCCACTATACCGGTTAAAATTAAACTGGCTGATGCACGTAGGTCGGTTGCCATAACTTGGGCACCGCTAAGAGTTTTTGTATCACCACAAATAGCTGTGTTGCCTTCTAAGCGAATATTTGCGCCCATGCGTTGTAGCTCAGGTACGTGCATAAAGCGGTTTTCAAAAATAGTTTCGGTAATGGTGGCACTACCAATAGCCACTACATTTAATGCGGTAAACTGCGCCTGCATATCGGTAGGAAAACCAGGATGCGGAGCTGTTTTAATATTAACGGCTTTTAATTCTCTGCCGCGCATATCTAAATAAATGCTGTTGTCATGTACTTCTAACAATGCATTGGTTGCACGTAGCTTTTCAATTACCGGCTCAAGTGAATGAAAATCGGTCATCTTACACAGCACTTCGCCACCGGCCATAGCAGCAGCAACTAAAAAAGTACCTGTTTCAATACGATCTGGTAAAATACGGTGCTCACAACCCGCTAAACGCTCAACGCCTTCAATTTCAATACGGTTTGTACCCGCCCCCGTAATTTTAGCGCCCATAGCAATTAAGCAATTAGCCAAGTCTGTTATTTCTGGCTCACAAGCTGCATTTTCAAGCACAGTTTTGCCATCGGCTAAGGTCGCGGCCATCAATAGGTTTTCAGTAGCGCCAACGCTAACCATCTCCATAAAGATTTCAGCGCCTTTTAAGCGACCATTTACTTTGGCATTAATATAGCCGTTTTCTACGTTGATTTGTGCGCCCATGCGCTCTAAACCTTGAATATGAATATCCACAGGTCGAGCCCCAATAGCGCAGCCACCAGGGAGTGACACTTGTGCTTCACCAAAACGCGCCACTAAAGGCCCGAGTGTCAGTACCGATGCACGCATTTGCTTAACTAGGTCATACGGAGCAAGTGTTTTATCCACTGTTGCGCCGTCAATCACAAGCGTGTCGCCTTGCCAATTAACACTCGCACCTAAGGTTTTTAATAACGCTTCGGTGGTAACTATGTCACGCAAGCGCGGTACATTAGTAAACGTACTTTTACCATCGGCTAATAATGCGGCAAATAAAATAGGAAGTGCCGCATTTTTAGCGCCAGAGATAGTAACTTCACCCGCAAGCGAAGTGCCACCTTGAATTACAAATTGATCCATGTAGGGGCCTTTTTATTGCGGTAAAATAAATTTTTGTTCGCGTTTCCACTCTACAGGAGTAAAAGCGCGAATTGATACTGCGTGAATGGTGCCATCTGAAATAGTATTCATTAATGGTCCATAAACTAGCTGTTGCTTTTTCACTCGGCTTAAACCGTCAAAGCATTCGCCAACAGCTATTACTTCATAATGGCTACCATTGGCTTTAACATGTACTTCTGCTAATTGAAGTTCATCGCGTAATAATATTTCGACTTGGCTAGTTTCCATAACTCTCACTCAAATAGGGTTGTAACTTGACCCAATTGCATTAAATTTTGCAATTGTTCAGGTGGGTTTTGCAACTCAAGGCGAATGCCTTGTTGCTTGTACTGCGCAAAAGTGTGAATTAACCAAGCTAAGCCTGCTGTGTCAACCCTAGATACGTCACTAAGGTCAAAGTAGCAGATTTTATGCTTGGTTATTGCCTGACTGCCCAGGCCTTTTTCATCGCCAATTGAACTTCGAGTAAGCTCACCACTGACTCGAAAATGTTGCTCATCAACTTGGCTTATCACCAACTTAGTCATTGGTGTCGCTGCCTCTAAACTGTACTGGCAGTTGGCTCTTTTGCTCTAAAAGGTTACTTACGTGGTCAATACCTTGTTGGCGTAACATGCCTTGTAGCTCACTTTGCTTTGCATCTAGTAAGCTAATACCTTCTGCAATCATATCGTAAGCACGCCATTCACCACTTCTGTCTTCACGTACTTTAAAGTCAATTTTAATATCGGGTTTACCCGCTTCAATGATCTTGGTTTTTACTACCACCACATCTTTACCTTTAAAAGGTTGTGGTGCGCCAAACTCGACTTGTTGGTTGGTGTATTGGGTAAAAACACCTGCATACGTTGCTACTAGGTACTCTCTAAATACTACAATAAAGCGCTGAATATCTTTAATTGCGCGCGCCTTTTCAGCCTCATCGGTTATTGCACGCACTTTTGATACTTCGCTGCCTAACACTCGCAGTGCCGCATATTTGTAGTCAATGTAGGGCATTAATTCTTCTTCAACAATGACACGAAAATGCTCATTATTTTTAATAATTAATGGCTGATCTTTTGTGATCCGCTCAAAGGTATTATCTGCCACTTGACGTACCATTTTGTTAGGATCTGTTAGTTTAACATCGGCAGCTTTAACTACCTGTGCAAACGTTAGGGTACTAAGCGCTGCAATAACTAAAAACTTTTTCAACATAATAATTACTCACTACCTTGGTTGAATAAAAACTGCCCAATTAACTCTTCTAGCACTAAGGCAGACTTAGTATCGGTAATAGACCCACCGTCACCTAGCGCTTTACTTTCTACGCCAAATAAATCATCAATTGCTTGATCTTGTTCGTTATGTACCACAGTTAAACCTAAACAACGCTGCTCTGCAGATTCTGGTGCAATAACAGGATTAATCCCTAAGTACTGCTCACCTAAAATGCCTGACGTTAAAATAGAGATTGAGCTAGTGTCTGAAAAACGACATAAATACTGTGCATCAATGGTCATATTAACAACTGGTAAAAATTCTTGCGGATGAACATAAATAGATTCTACCCGGCCAATAACCACACCGCCCACTTTAATGGGTGCACGGGGCTTTAATGAGCCTATGTTTTCAAATTTAGCATTAAGTGTGTATGTGTCACCTGAGCCACTAATACCAGTGTTGGCCACTTTAAGCGCAAGCATAGCAAATGCTAAAATGCCTAGTGCGACAAAAAAACCAACTAAAATCTCTAATTTCCGTGAATTCATTATCTATACCCTACTAGTTGGTAAACATTACCGCTGTCAAAAGAAAGTCAAACCCTAACACTGCTAAAGATGAGTGCACCACGGTTTCTGTGGTTGCTTTACTGATCCCCTCAGAAGTTGGTACACAATCATATCCTTTATAAAGGGCGATCCAGGTCACTACAATAGCAAATACAACGCTTTTAATTATGCCATTGAGTATGTCTTGCTGAAACGAAACTTGTGATTGCATAATTGACCAAAAGCTTCCGGTATCAACGCCTAGCCAATCAACGCCGACTAAATGGGCACCAATAATAGCCACTGCCGAAAATATTAATGCTAACAACGGCATACTTATTAAACCAGCCCAAAAACGCGGTGCAATTATACGTTTCAATGGATCAATGGCCATCATTTCGAGTGATGACAATTGCTCGGTTGCTTTCATTAAACCAATTTCAGCGGTGAGCGCACTGCCCGCCCGCCCAGCAAATAGCAATGCAGTAACCACAGGGCCTAGTTCTCTGAGCAAACTCAGCGCAACTAAAGGGCCTAAGCTATCCTCTGCACCATAACCAACCAACACTGTATAGCCTTGCAGCGCTAATACCATGCCAATAAACAACCCCGACACCACAATAATGAGCAACGATTGTGAGCCCACCATATAGAGCTGGCGAATGAGTAAGGGGGTGCCTTTTTTAAAGTTAGGTATGTGCACAAGTGCACCAAATAACATGTTCGCTGAGCGCCCTAGCGCTGCAAAACGACCTAGTGTTTTATGCCCTATTTTTTGCAGAAAATTCAACATCATTTATTCTCTCCAAGCAACTCATCTGCATATGTTTGTGCCGGAAAATGAAATGGCACAGGACCATCCGATAAGCCTTTTAAAAACTGCTGTACCAAAGGAGATTCATGTTGACGCATTTGTTCTGGCGATCCACTGCCAATAACACCTTGATCGGCAATTATTATAACGTGATCGGCAATGCTCATGACTTCGTTCACATCATGGGTCACGATTAAAGACGATAAACCAAGCACTTCATTGAGTGACTTTATAAGCTTTACCAGTACTCCCATAGAAATAGGGTCTTGGCCTGCAAATGGCTCATCATACATAATTAATTCAGGGTCAAGTGCTATAGAGCGTGCTAAAGCTGCACGGCGAGCCATACCACCTGACAACTCCGACGGCATTAAATCTTTAGCGCCTCGTAAACCCACAGCTTGTAACTTCATTAATACCACTAAACGAATAAGGTCTTCACTTAGCTTAGTGTGCTCTCGAATCGGAAAAGCTATATTATCGAATACCGACATGTCAGTAAATAATGCACCACTTTGAAACAGCATACTCATTTTGGTACGTGCTTCATATAGTACTTTACGTGACATTTTTGGAATGCTATTGCCTTCAAATAAAATA
Source organism: Pseudoalteromonas sp. JB197 (assembly GCF_002332205.1). NCBI lineage: Bacteria > Pseudomonadati > Pseudomonadota > Gammaproteobacteria > Alteromonadales > Pseudoalteromonadaceae > Pseudoalteromonas > Pseudoalteromonas sp. JB197. The sequence continues at coordinate 174,391 of NZ_NRGZ01000001.1, read as the reverse complement.
TCACCCGAGTCAGGCTTTAGCTGACCGCCAATTAAACGTAGCATGGTAGTTTTACCAATGCCGCTTGGCCCCATAATGGCAGTGATTTTACCTTTAGGAACACTAAAACTCATATTTTTATATATGATTCTATCGCCCCTTGAAAAGCAAACATCCTTGACTTCTACTATTGATTGCGACAAGTCGCTCTCCATAACAATATTCACTCGTATTCCTATTTTAAGGCTTTTTCGACCAAGATGGAAAAAACAATTCGTAAGATTTTGTAATGTAATTGCCAAAACAGTTATAAGGCTCGCTCAAATCACCTTAACCTTGGCTTAAACCTTTGCATAGCATACCCTAAATATTTATAAAATAAGTGATTAACCGCCATCTTCGCCACTGTTTTATTTATACTTTCAGATTGGCTTTTGTTACTATTCGCGCAATATATATTTTCAATAACTGGTTCAATACAATGGTTACCTCATTTATTATTTTAATTTTTGGTCTTGCTGGTTTAGTTTGGAGCGCAGACAAGTTTGTTTATGGCGCCGCGGCACTGGCGAAAAACTTTGGTGTGCCTACTTTAATTGTAGGGTTAACCGTTGTTGCAATGGGTTCATCTGCACCTGAAATGATGGTTTCGGCTTCAGCCGCTTTAGCAGGCAAAACCGATACAGCCATAGGCAATGTCGTTGGCTCAAACATAACCAATATTTTATTAGTACTGGGTATTACCGCTTTATTGCGCCCGCTGTCTGTTTCATCAAGTACCCTAAAACGTGAAATACCTCTGGTATTAATTATTTCGTTAGCTACTTGGTATATTTTTTCAGATAACTATTTTTCATATCCAGAATCAATTGCTTTACTTATTGGTTTTATTGTATTTATTTTTGGACTTATTATTATTTCCCTAAGAGCTAAAAATAATAATGATCCATTTGTAAACGAAGCCTGCGATGAAGTACCCGACAACGTTCCCACTAAAAAGGCTGTTTTTTGGCTAATTGTAGGCTTGATATTACTTCCTGTTAGTTCTCATTTTTTAGTTGGCTCAGCTGTCGATATTGCAAAATTCTTTGGCTTAAGTGACTTGGTAATTGGCTTAACTATTATTGCTATTGGCACCAGTTTACCAGAACTGGCAGCGTCTGTTGCAGGTGTGCTTAAAAATGAAGATGACCTAGCACTGGGTAATATTGTGGGCTCAAATATTTTTAATATTTTAGCCGTGTTACCACTTGCCGGTATTATCAATCCATCGATAATCGACCCTTCTATTGCTAATCGTGATGTACTGATTATGATTGCAGCAACCTTGGCACTTATTGTTATGTCATTGAACTTTAGAGGCGCACAGCGTATCAATAGAGTAGAAGGTGGTTTACTGCTAAGCGCATTTTTGATTTACCAAGGTTACATCTTTAGTCAAATAGGGTAAGAGTTGTCTATGACCAAGCTAAGTTTTATCGAGCAAGGGCTACGTGTTCTTGATATCGAGCGCCAAGCACTTTTTGATATAAAACAATATGTAGATGATAATTTTCATCAGGCATGTCAGCTTATGTATGACTGCAGTGGCCGTATTATAATTATTGGCATGGGTAAGTCGGGGCATATTGGCCATAAAATTGCGGCAACTTTAGCAAGCACTGGTAGCCCTGCTTTTTTTGTGCACCCAGGCGAAGCCAGCCACGGCGATTTGGGCATGATCACTAAAAACGATGTCGTTATGCTTATTTCTAACTCAGGCGAAACCAGTGAAGTACTTAATATTATTCCAGTGTTAAAACGCCTTGGTGCAAAAATTATTTCCATGACAGGAAATACACAATCAACCATGGCCACACTTGCTAACGTGCATGTATGCATTAAAGTAGAAAAAGAAGCCTGCTCATTAGGCTTAGCACCAACAGCCAGTACCACGGCAACACTCGCTATGGGCGATGCAATGGCGGTAGCACTGTTAGAAGCACGCGGATTTACTGCCGATGACTTTGCACTATCGCATCCCGGTGGCAGTTTAGGGAAGCGATTACTGCTCACCTTAAAAGATGTTATGCACAGCGGTGTAAATACGCCTATTATAACTACTTCGCAAACTATTAAAGATGCGCTGATTGAAATGACAGCTAAAGGCTTAGGTATGACCGCCATAGTTGACGATAATCAGCAACTCGCTGGGTTATTTACCGATGGTGATTTACGCCGTATTTTAGAGCAACGCGTTGATATTCATACCACGTCAATAGATGCAGTAATGACTAAATCGTGTACCACGGCAACCCAAGATATGCTTGCTGCGCAAGCGCTTAATATTATGGAACATAAACGTATTAATGGCTTAATTATTATTAATGAGCATAATCAGCCTATTGGTGCACTCAATATGCAAGACCTACTTAAAGCGGGAGTATTATAAATGCAATTTGGAGAGCTCTATCAAGCGCTAAGTGATGACGCTAAAGCGCGCGCAAAAAAAGTAAAGCTACTTATATGCGATATTGATGGCGTATTTTCTGATGGCCGAATTTACCTAGGCAACCAAGGTGAAGAGCTAAAAGCATTTAATACAAAAGATGGCTTTGGTATTAAAGCACTTATTAACAGCGGCTTTGAAGTAGCGGTTATTACCGGCAGGCACTCGCAAATAGTACAACAACGCATGACCAGCTTAACCGTACAGCATATTTATCAAGGTCAAGAAAACAAGCTTATTGCCTACCAAGAGCTTAAAAACAAGCTTAATTTAAGCGATGAGCAAATTGCTTATATTGGTGATGACGGCCCAGATATGCCTGTTATGGAGTTAGTTGGCTTTGCAGTCGCAGTAAACGATGCGCACCCACTAATTAAACGCTTAGCACATTACACTACGCAAATGCCGGGTGGTTTTGGTGCAGTAAGAGAGCTGACCGACTTACTTATGCTTGAAAACAATAAACCATTAACCAGCCAAGGCACTAGTTCATGAATATAGCGCGCATAGTCTTAAGCGTTTTATTCATCAGCTGTATGGTTTGGCTTTGGTACCCTTATTTTACTCAGATAAATGCGGTTGTTAAAGCCGACGCAGAAGTGATAGCTAAACCCGATTACACCGCCATTGAGCTAAAACAAACAGCTTTTGACGAAAACGGTGAAATTAGCCATAAAGTAACTGCGGTTAAAACGGAGCTTTACGAGCAGCTAGGATTTACCTTATTCGAAAAACCTACTTTTATATTGTACGACGATAGACAAAAAACGTGGCGTATAAATGCTGATGAAGCAACACTTTACGATGAAAGACAATTAATTTTAGAGGGTAATGTAACTGCCCAAAACTTAATTGATGGTGCAATGATAGACAAAATCACCGCCGACAATATTCAAGTAGATATAAAGCTACTCACTATGCACAGCGAACAACCCGTTATTATAACTGGACCGAATTTAAAGATCACCGGTAAAGGCCTTGAAGCCAATTTAACAACCGAGGTGATAAAACTAATTAACCATACGCGAACACTATATTATGACCAATAACCTTGCAAAAATACTTATTATTCCATCGCTTATACTTGTATTTAATAGTAATGCGGCAGAGCAAAGTACTTCCCCATTAGCTAATCAAATTTCTATTAGTGCTGACCGCCAAGAAGGCCAACTAAAAGAAAACGTTGGTATTTTTGAGAAAAACGTCGAGATAATTCACGGTAATCGTCGTATCACCGCCGATCGTTTAGAAGTACATAAGCGCGACGAACTTGGCGATAATAAACAACTATTAATTGCCACGGGCAGTCCTGCATATTTTGAAGAAAAGCAAGCAGATGGTACTGTCATGAGCGCCAGCGCTAACGAAGTACGTTACGATGTAGCGAAACGTTTTTTAACCCTAGTAGGAGATGCAAACATTTCTCAAGCTGGGCAAAAAATTACGGCTAAAAGCATCACCTACGATATAGAGCAACAGCTTATAAGTGCTGAAAAAGATGAAAACTCAACTGATCGGGTACACACTATTTTAGTGCCTATAGACGCAAAAAAAGAACAAAAACTCAATAAAGGTCAGCCATGAGTACATTAAAAGCAGAGCTATTAGCAAAAAGCTATAAAGGCCGTGAAGTTGTTAAAAATGTAGGACTTGAAGTAAAAGCTGGCAGCATTGTTGGTTTACTTGGCCCAAATGGCGCAGGTAAAACCACTACCTTTTACATGATTGTAGGCTTAGTACCTAGCGACAAAGGTAAAATATTAATTGATGATAACGATATTACCTTACTTCCTATGCACAGCCGTGCTCGTTTAGGTATTGGTTATTTACCACAAGAATCTTCTATTTTTAGAAAGCTCACTGTGTATCAAAATTTAATGGCTATTTTAGAAACGCGTAAGCAACTAAATAAACAAGCCAGGGAAGAAACCCTAAATAGTTTATTGGACGAATTTAGCCTGCAACATATTCGCGACAGCTTAGGTATGGCGCTATCTGGTGGTGAACGTCGCCGCGTAGAAATAGCACGTGCTTTAGCTGCAGATCCTAAATTTATATTGCTTGATGAGCCCTTTGCTGGCGTGGATCCTATTTCAGTACTCGATATTAAAAAAATTATAGAACACCTTAAAAATCGTGGTATTGGCGTGCTAATTACCGACCACAATGTAAGGGAAACCCTTGATGTTTGTGAAAAAGCCTACATTGTTTCTCATGGGGAGCTAATTGCATCTGGTACTCCTGAATTTGTATTAAACGATAAAACAGTACGTGATGTTTATTTAGGCGAGCAGTTCAAACTGTAATATTTATGTTATTACTATAAGCATCTGCTAAGATTAATCATATCAATTTATAAGGATTGTTAGAGATAAATGAGGCAATCATTACAGCTGCGCATGGGCCAGCAACTTACAATGACTCCGCAACTGCAACAGGCTATTCGCTTATTGCAGCTTAGTACCTTGGATCTCCAGCAAGAAATACAAGAAGCACTTGATAGCAACCCATTACTTGAAGTTGATGAACAAGATTACACGGAAGAATCAGCAGGTAAAAACGAGCAAAAAGCAGATGACATTACTGTTAGCGCCTCTGCTGACGACACCCCAAGCGAGTATGAGCAAGATAGCGGTGAAGCACTAAACAAAGACACCATAAGCGACGATATGGCCATGGATGTATCATGGGATGAATATATGAGCGCAGCGCCTGCCTCTTCATCAGGGCCAATGCCTGAAGATGAATCTATTTATCAAGGTGCATCAGCCGAAACCCTGCATGAGTACTTAATGTGGCAATTACAGCTCACTCCTTTTAGTCCTATAGACGAAGCTATTGCCATAGCTATTGTTGAAGCCGTAGATGACTCTGGTATTTTAACTATCAGTTGCGAAGACCTTTTAGCAAGCTTTAATCAAGAAAGTGATGACGAACACGAAGTAGAACTAGATGAAATAGAAGCAGTGCTAAAGCGCATTCAATTATTTGATCCTGTTGGTATTGCAGCTCGCAGCTTGCAAGAATGCTTATGCATTCAATTAAATCAATTTGATAAAGACACCCCTTATATTAACGAAACAAAAATGGTGTTAACTGATCATATCGATTTACTCGCTGCTCGCGACTATCGTACGTTAATGAAAAAAACTAAGCTCAAAGAAGAAGAGCTTAAAGAAATAATGACACTTATTCATACGCTTAACCCTAAGCCTGCGGATACTATTGTCAGAGAAGAGTCTGAATACGTTATACCTGACGTGTCTGTTAAAAAAATAAAAGGCCGCTGGGTGGTAGAGCTAAACCCAGATAGCATGCCAAAAATACGTGTTAACAGCCAATATGCGGCTATGTCTCGTACAGTAAAATCCAGCGGTGACAGCCAATTTATTCGCTCGCACTTACAAGAAGCTAAATGGTTTATTAAAAGCCTCGAAAGTAGAAACGAAACACTCCTGAAAGTAACTAATTGTATTGTTAAGCAGCAACAAGCGTTTTTTGAACATGGCCCAGAAGCCATGAAACCTATGGTATTAAACGATGTTGCCGAAATAGTTGAAATGCACGAGTCGACTATTTCACGGGTCACTACGCAAAAATATATGCACACTCCACGTGGCATTTTTGAGCTTAAGTACTTTTTTTCAAGCCATGTAAGCACCGAAAATGGTGGCGAATGTTCATCAACTGCCATACGTGCCCTGATTAAAAAGTTGATAGCTGCAGAAAACTTAGCCAAACCATTGAGTGATAGCAAGATTGCAGATATATTGGCTGAGCAAGGAATTAAAGTAGCTAGACGGACAATTGCAAAATATCGCGAATCTCTGGCTATTCCCCCGTCGAATCAACGTAAAAGCTTGATTTAAGACGTACAACAAAGAGGAAAATGCTGATGCAACTAAACTTAACTGGTCGTCATGTAGACATTACAGACTCATTAAGAGACTATGTAAATAATAAATTTGCAAAGCTGCAAAGACACTCAGATCACATAACTAATGTGCATGTTATTCTCGATGTAGAAAAATTAAGTCAAAAAGCTGAAGCAACAATTTTTGTAAGTGGCGCTGAGCTATTTGCATCGACCGAACACCAAGATATGTACGCTGCCATTGACTCGTTGATTGACAAACTCGATCGTCAAGTAATTAAACACAAAGAGAAGTTTGCTCGACACTAACACTATGAAATTAAGCTCACTTATATGCCTGGACTGCAGCAAAGCTGTGGTCCTTTTTAATAGTAAAAAAAGAATTTTAGAATTCATCAGTGAACTCGCGCATAAAAAAATGCCGTATTTACCTCAGCAAGATATTCTCACTGCTTTATTGGCAAGAGAAAAGTTAGGTAGTACCGGTATTGGCCGAGGAATAGCAATTCCACATGGCCGTATGAGCGGGGCACAAGAGCCTCTTGCCTTAATTTTAATAAGCGAAACCGCTATTAATTTTGATGCAATTGATAATCGTCCAGTTGATATTTTTGTTGCGCTTATAGTGCCCGATGGCGATAACCAGCAGCACTTGAAAACACTAGCCACAATAGCTGATAAACTAAACGATAAAGAGTTTTGTAAGCAATTGCGTGCGGCAAAGTCTGATGAAGCGTTATACCAAGTTATTTTGGATCAATCCTAGTTACTAATAAAGGGGTGGTAAATGGAATTAATTATTATAAGTGGCCGATCAGGTTCTGGTAAGTCAGTTGCTTTACGTGTTGTAGAAGATTTAGGTTACTATTGTGTAGATAATATTCCGGTAAATTTGCTGCCTTCATTAGTGCGCAGTGTCTCTGATAACTACGATAAAATAGCCGTTAGTATAGACGTGCGTAACCTGCCTAAAGATCAGCAGCAGTTTAACGATATTCTTGAGTACTTGCCCGACTTTGCTAAACCAACGTTATTTTATTTAGATAGCGACGATCAAACGTTAATCCGCCGTTATTCAGAAACACGTCGTTTGCACCCGCTTTCGATTGATTCGCTACCGCTAGATTTAGCAATAAAAAAGGAAAAAGAATTACTCGATGTACTCGTAACGCGGGCTGATCATGTCATTGATACAACCGATTTAAGTGTGCATCAACTTGCTGAATCTATGCGTGAAACCATACTCGGTAAAAAAGACAAACAGCTTATCATTACCTTTGAGTCGTTTGGCTTTAAGCATGGTATTCCCAAAGGTGCTGATTATGTTTTTGATGCGCGTTTTTTACCAAACCCACACTGGGAACCGGAGCTCAAGCCTTTAACTGGATTAGATCAACCAGTAAAAGATTATTTAGCTAGTCATAGTATTGTGCAAAAATTCACTTGGCAAATTCAAACCTTTGTACAAACGTGGTTACCACACCTAGAGCGTAATAATCGCAGTTATTTAACCATTGCTATTGGTTGTACTGGTGGTCAGCACCGCTCAGTTTATTTAGCGCAAACAATTGGTGAAAGCTTTGCTATGTCTCACCCTAATGTAAAAATTCGCCATCGCGAGCAAGAAAAATAATTCAATTTAAATAATCATCTGTTCAGCTTAAGTAGAGTATCTTATGCGCTTAGAAAATACGTTTTTAATAAAAAACAAACTTGGTCTGCATGCTAGAGCCGCTACCGTATTAGCACAATTAGCGGTACAATTTGACGCATCTATTACCTTATTTCAAGATGAAAAAGAAGCCGCTGGCGATAGTGTACTGGCTTTAATGTTACTAGAAAGCAGCCAAGGTAAAGAAGTAAAAGTAGTGTGCGAAGGACCCGATGCAGAGCATGCTTTACATGCCGTTGGCCAATTAATAGCGCAGCGCTTTAACGAACAAGAATAGTAGGCACTTTATTTAAACCAAGTAAACGAGCTAAAATATAGGGTTAGTGAAACCTTAAGCTAGTTTGGCTAAAAAAAGTAAGATAAACTGAACGAAGTTAATGACTAACTTCTTCCCTAACGTTATAAAAATAAATTAAGGACGCCAATGCCCGAAACTTTCGAACAAGACTACCCACTACAACAATTACAACAATTACAACAAGTGACCAAGTCACTCAATAGTGGTCAGTTTGTTCAAGTTAGGCGTATGCTGGCAAAAACAGCTCCTTGTGATACCGCACTTTTACTAGAATCATCACCACATAAAGTTCGTCGCCTGCTCTGGCAATTAGTTGATCCAGATGTACAAGGTGATGTCCTTGAAGAACTCTCTGAAGATGTACGTTTAGGCATTATTGCCCAAATGGAACCTAAGCACATTGCTGCTGCCACTGAAGACATGGGCCACGATGACTTAGGTGAAGTACTGCGAAGCCTGCCTGACACGGTTTATAAAGACGTGGTTAGCGCCATGGACATTCAAGATAGAGAACGTGCTACGCAAGCACTCTCCTATCAGGAACGCTCTGCTGGCGCGCTGATGAACACAGATACAGTAACCATTCGCCCTGATGTAACCCTAGATGTGGTACTGCGTTACATTCGTCTGCGCGGCGAACTCCCTGAGGGTACCGACGACCTTTACGTTGTCGATAAGCATAACTGTTTTTTAGGCGCTTTATCGTTAAGTACCTTACTAACCAATTCGCCCGAAAAAATTGTTCACGACCTAATGGATGAAGACTGTGAGTCTATTCCTATTTCGATGGATGAAAGCGAAGTGGCGCAGTTATTTGAACGTCATAACTGGATATCAGCCCCAGTAGTTGACGACAACGCCCAGCTACTTGGCCGTGTTACTATCGATGACATTGTTGATGTAATTCGTGAAGACGCAGAGCATCACTTATTAGGTTTAGCGGGTCTTGATGATGAAGAAGATACCTTTGCACCGGTTTTAAAAAGCTCAAAAAAACGCTCTGTTTGGCTAGGTGTTAACTTATTAACGGCTCTGGCAGCCGCTTTTGTTGCCAGCTTTTTTGAAGGCACTTTAGCAATACTGCCTATTTTAGCCGTGCTTAACGGCATTGTCCCCTCAATGGGTGGGGTGGCCGGTAGCCAGTCATTAACCTTGGTTATTCGTGGTATAGCAGTGGGTCATATTAACCAAACTAACCAACGTTTTGTAATGATAAAAGAGCTCGCCATTGGTGCATTAAACGGTATTTTATGGGCTGTTTTAATTGCCAGTGTTATAGCCCTATGGCAATGGGACTTAATGCTTGGCGCGGTACTGGCGTTTGCAATGTTTATGAACTTAGTTGTTGCGGGTGTGGCGGGTGCGTGTATTCCTATAATACTTAAACGTATGAAAATAGACCCTGCACTTGCTGGCAGTGTAATACTCACTACAGTAACCGATATAGTAGGTATATTTGCCTTTTTAGGCACCGCAACTTGGTTGCTGGTTTAATAAATAAACCAGCGCACATTACTGTGTAAATGCGCGCTGGTTAAAAGTAACTTTTACGCAATATAATTTAACCAGCGTTCAGGTTATCTAGTCTTCTTTATTGATTGTAGAGCCATCAGCTCCTTCTTGCTTTGACGATTGTGTATTTACTTTATTACTTATTATTGCATCGAGGTTTTCGCCATCTTTAACCCCAAAATCTAAACTACGTATTGGGAATGGAATACGAATATCAGCCTCATTTAGTGCTTGCTGTACTGCCACAACACCTTTGTGGCGTACTGTCATAAAGTCTGGCTCACCAGGGTATTTAATCCAAAACCACAATAATAAATTAATACTACTGTCGCCAAAACTCTCGGCGTATACGGCCGTTTCATCTTGGCGTATTACAAACTCAAATGTAAGCGTCTAGCGAACCACACCTAGCATCGATGTTCTGATTATCTAAAAATACCTGCTCAATGATAAATTCGGAGCAGGTGATGAAAACTTACAGAACAAGCGCACAGTGGCAGCAGCTTTTGCTGCAACGCAGTACGTTTAGTGGTACTAATATTGAATTCTGCCAACACCATAATGTCGCTATTACGACTTATTATAAACAACGTGCTTTACTGGCAAAAGACCAGCCTAATTCCACCTTGCCAGTGCACACGCAGTGCCTTACATCATCACGTTTTGTCCAGGTAAAACAAACTACTGAAGTCTGCGCGCAAACTCGTCAAAATACGCTGCAGTTTGATACGCTAACCGGCCAACTCACGTTTCCTATCGATTTAGCGACGGCCGATATCGTTGCCATTATTAAAGGGCTAACGGTATGAGGATGTTCGTTGATGTACCCACCGTCTATTTATGTGTCGATGCCGTTGATTTTCGAAAATCAATTAATGGTCTGGCGGCGTTGGTGGAAGCAGAGCTTGAACTACCCGTGCTCAGTGGTGCGCTATTTGTGTTTTGTAATAAAGGCCGTGACAAACTCAAACTGCTTTACTGGGATAACACCGGTTTTGCACTGTGGTATAAGCGATTAGATAAGCATAAGTTCAAATGGCCCAAACTCATGTCACCCACCATGACCTTAAGCGAGCAGCAATTACACTGGTTATTATCGGGTTATGATGTGATTGGCCACAGCAAAATTGATATTGCAGGTAAGCAAGTGCTTTAATATTTGCGATCGATTGATGATCATCAAAGTTAGCTCAGTTAGCACTGGAAAGCCTTTTGTTATGCCTTAAAATAGGCCTCATGAAAAATGAACTCGCCCTTAAACAGCGTATTGCTGAACTTGAAAAACTGTTAGCGCAGAAGGATGCACAAATCGCAGCCTTGGAAGAGCGCTGGCGTTTAGCCCAACAAAAACAATTCGGCAAAAGTGCTGAAGGCTTTGTAGGGCAAGGCGAGTTATTCAATGAAGTGGAAGAGATTATTGAAGCCGCTGAGGCTGAGCAACAATCCATTAGTTATACCCGTAAAAAGCCGGTGCGTAAGCCACTGCCAAAAGACTTACCCCGTGAGCAGGTTATTCACGATATTGAAGATAAATTGTGTCATTGCTGTGGCGGTGAGCTACATAAAATGGGTGAAGACAAGTCAGAAAAGCTTGAGTTTATCCCCGCTCAAATCAAAGTAATTGAGCACATTCGTCCTAAGTACGCTTGCCGTCACTGTGATAAATCCTCGACTCATACACCGATAAAGCAAGCCTCAATGCCTGCCATGCCTATCAACAAAGGCATGGCAACGAGCAGTTTGCTCAGTCAGCTTATCACCAGTAAATACCAATATGGGTTACCGCTTTATCGCCAGGAAGCGATGTTCAAACAATACGGTATTGAGCTCAGTCGCCAAACCATGAGTAGTTGGATAGACAAATCCGCCACACTCTTCGTGCCACTCGTTGAGCGGCTTAAAGCCGAACTGCTAAAGCAGCCCACGTTGTTTGCCGATGAAACGCCATTAAAAGTGGTGAAATCAGATAAAGTGAACAGCTACATGTGGGTGTATTGCTCAGGTAGGGATTCACCAGACCCGAATAATCCTATCCCTAATATCGTACTTTACGACTTCCACAATAGTCGCGCGGCCGCCTGCGTGGTCAATTATCTTGATGGATATCAAGGGTACTTGCACGTGGATGGCTATCAAGCCTATGCCAGAACAGAGGCAACCTTAATCGGCTGCTGGGCGCATGCTCGTCGTAAATTTATCGACGCGAAAAAGCTACAAGGTAAAAACAAAACCGGCAAAGTGGATGTGGTATTGAGCCTTATCCAAAAACTGTACGGCGTTGAGTCACGCATCAAAGATAAAAGTGTGGATGACAAATATACGGCAAGACAAGAGGTTAGCCTGCCTATTCTTAGCAAGCTAAAAATATGGCTTGAGCAGGATCAGCCAAATTTAGTGGGGAACAGCAAACTGATAGAGGCAGCTAATTACCTGGCAAATCAATGGCACAAGCTCATACGCTATGTTGATGATGGCCGACTTAGCATCGATAATAATAGAGCAGAACGCGCGGTAAAACCGTTTGTGATAGGCCGAAAGAATTGGTTATTTAGCCAAACGGCTAACGGTGCCCATGCTAGTGCCACCCTTTACAGCATTGTGGAAACCGCCAAGATAAATGGTCTAATCCCATTTAATTACATCTGTGCTTGCCTTGATGAACTGTGCCAGCCTGAGCCCGATATCGACAGCTTGTTACCCTGGAATTTTAAAACATAGGTGTAGTTCGCTAGACGCTCACACTCAAATTGATTAATTTTATCCACAATAACGTTTGCGGCTTTTTCTATGTCTTCTGTTAATGAAATTCTTACCGGCACTTCTATGCGTCTAACGCCTAGCGTGCTGTAGTTTCGCAATACATTTCTAAATAGTATTTTATTAGGCACTAGTATTTGCTGCCCATAAAAGCTCTCTATTAGTGTATTACGCAGGTTTATTGAATGCACAGAGCCAAACACATCATCAGTTTTTATTACATCACCTGGTTTAAATGGCTTACGAATACCCATAGCAATACCTGCTATTAAGTTTTCGGTCATATCTTGAAATGCAAAACCAATCGCTAAACCAACAATACCGGCACCAGCTAGTAATGACGTTACAGTGCCTTTTAAGCCCATAAAATCCAGTGCTATAAACACTCCTACACTTAATATCAGCACTTTAAATATAGAAGCCATTAAATCAGCTATCTGTTTTGAATCGAGGGAGCGGCGTAATAAATTTTTCATTAAGTTACCGGCAAAGCGAGCCAGCATAGAAAATAGAATGACAATAATAACTGCCACAATAAAATTAGGAATATGGCTTATAACAACATCAAACCACCCTCCGAGTTTTTCTTCGATAAGTTTTTCGGCGTCGCTAATTGAGGGAATACTAAACATGTAACTTGCACCTATTGATTTATAATGTGATTAGAATCAATCTTGAATTCGCATATCAATTGCAAGTATAGCGCCAGTATTAAAAAAGCCATGCGGTGCATGGCTTTTATAGATTAGGTAAAGGTTTAAGTTTTAGCTTTGTTCATCGCGTAAAAATACTGGCTCAAGCTCTTTCACACTTGCTTCGGCGCTAAAGTAATAACCCGCTACTGTAAACTCTTTAAGCTGGCTTAGCTGAGTTACTTTATTTTCGATGAGGTAACGCGCCATCATGCCTCGTGCTTTTTTAGCGTAAAAACTAATTACTTTATATTGACCATTTTTACAGTCTTTAAAGTGTGGAGTAATTATTTGTGCATTAAGGGCTTTTTTATCAACCGCTTTAAAGTACTCGTTTGAAGCAAGGTTAACTAAGTATTGGGCGTCCTCGGCTTTTAATACCTCGTTAAGTTTATTGGCAATTACACTGCCCCAAAACTCATACAGGTTTTTACCACGACTGTTTTCAAGCTTGGTGCCCATTTCAAGGCGATACGCTTGCATTAAATCAAGCGGCTTTAAAAGCCCATATAAGCCCGATAATATGCGTAGGTGGCTTTGTGCGTAATCAAGCTGATTAGCCGTTAGCGTGCTAGCATCTAAACCACCATATACATCGCCATTAAAGGCCAGTACCGCTTGTTTAGCATTTTCTGTGGTAAATGGCTGTGCCCACTCACTAAAGCGAGCAGCGTTAAGCCCTGAGAGCTTATCGCTAATTTTCATCAGGCTGCCAATTTGCGCAGGGGTTAGTTCACGGCATACTTGCATCAGTGCTTCGCTGTGCTCAAGTAATTCCGGTTGAGTGAACTTATCGGTTGCAGGTGGCGTGGTGTAATCAAGATTTTTTGCAGGTGAAATAACAGTGATCATAGTTAGCTATTGACTTGTAATTTATTTAATGTCAATTTCAACATTAAATGAAACGAAAAGCACGTTTTGTTTAATATTAAACAGACTGATCCTACCTTAATAATTCATACATAACCGTTTTTATATTGATAAGGACATAAGACCTATCAAGCATTACTTCGCTGTTGCAGTATGGTGTAATATTAAAGTAGTTTAGATTTTCTTTTAACTTGCTTGGAATGAGGAAAGCAAATGACTAACGCGCTACAAAGGCTAAAACAACATTCATCAATCGTGGCCGACACGGGTGATATTGAAGCAATTAAAAAGCATCAACCAGAAGACGCAACGACCAATCCGTCATTGCTATTAAAAGCGAGCGAGATTGAAGCCTATAAGCCTTATTTAAATAAAGCATGGAGCTACGCCAAAGAAACCGAGCAAGATCCAGCGAAGCAACTAGCGCTAGCATGCGACTACTTTGCGGTATTATTAGGTAAAGAAATTAGCGCTATTGTACCTGGTTATATTTCTACTGAGGTAGATGCACGTCTTTCGTTTGATACCCAAGCAACTATTGATAAAGCGCACACGCTACTTAGTCTTTACGAAAAAGAAGGCGTAAGCAAAGATAAAATCTTAATTAAAGTAGCCTCTACTTGGGAAGGCATTAAAGCCGCTGAACAACTAGAAAAAGAAGGTACTAAATGTAACCTTACTTTATTGTTTAGTGATGCCCAAGCACGTGCTTGCGCCGATGCTAACGTATTTTTAATCTCGCCATTTGTAGGTCGCATTTTAGATTGGCACGTTGCTAACGGTATGGAAAAGCCGACCGACCCACTGCAAGATCCAGGAGTGCAGTCTGTACGCAGCATTTTTGAATTTTATAAACGCCACAACTACAAAACGGTAGTTATGGGTGCAAGTTTTCGTAATACCGGCGAAATTCTTGCCCTTACTGGTTGCGATAAGCTAACTATTAGCCCTAACCTTTTAGAAGAGTTGGGTAACCTTGAAGATGCACCAGAATATTTACTAGCAAAAGATGTTGCGCAGCAGCCAAAACCGGCACCGCTTAGCGAAGCTCAATTTCGTTGGTTGCATAACCAAGATGCTATGGCGACTGAAAAATTAGCTGAAGGTATTCGCTCTTTTGCTGATGCTCAAGAGCAATTAGAAGCACGCTTTAAAGCCATGTAATTGGCTTAAACGCTTGTATAAAAAACGTCGCAGTTGCGGCGTTTTTTTATGCCTGCAATTTATATGTAAAAAACTTATAAACCCACCATAAAGCAAACCTTCATCAATAAATCACAATTTAGTAACACAATTGTCACTTTTATATTCTATTTTAGCTAGGCCTATGGTATAGGTATTCGCGAAGTTAATACCTATACCATTAAATTAGTGAGCAGTTATAGCTTAGTTTTTAATAAGACTGGTATCAAATGCAGTCTAAAGGAGATATTCATGGATAGCCTGAGCAATATAATAGAAGGTCCTGAAACAAAAAAGGAAGCTTCTCAAAAAAATAAAAAAAGAAGATGGCGCGAAATCGAAGCAATACAAGAAAAGTATCGTTTACGCAAAGAACTACAGGAGTTGGACTACTTTACAGACAGCATAGCCGTTAATGAACTCGACTTTTAAACGACTAACTAAAAAGGCCTGCATTGCATTATTTGCGGGCCTTTGGTTTTAAAAGTTAAAATTATACTTGCCAATTAATCGGCGTTTTACCTTGAGATTGTAATAACGCATTAGTGGCTGAAAAATGCCTACAGCCAAAAAAACCTCGATGAGCAGACAGTGGTGACGGGTGCGGCCCCGCTAAAATATGTTGGCGTGCGCTATCAATTCCCTTACCTTTTTTTTGTGCATGAGCCCCCCACAAAATAAATATTACGCCTTCACAATGGGTGTTTATATGCGCAATAACCTTATCGGTAAATTGCTCCCACCCTAAGTGTTTATGCGAATGGGCTTGGCCTTGCTCTACCGTAAGTACTGTATTGAGTAAAAATACTCCTTGCTCTGCCCAGCTTTGTAAGTAGCCATGGGTAGGAATAACAAAATCGTTTATATCGCTAGCCAGCTCTTTATAAATATTTTTAAGCGAAGGTGGCAGTTTTTTAACCTCAGGTAATACCGAAAAACACAAACCATGTGCTTGGCCTTCACCGTGGTAAGGATCTTGCCCTAAAATAACAACGCGTATATCGCTAAGCGGTGTTGCAGTAAATGCGCTAAACACTTGATCTTTTGGAGGATAAACAGCAACGTCTTCGCTGCGGCGCTTAGCAACGTAGTCGAGTGTTTGCTGCATATACGCTTGCTGTAATTCTTGCTTTAAAAATGCAGTCCAATCGCTCATTGTATGCTCTTTATTTGTTGGCGTGATACGTCTATTTTATCACACATGTCGGCCAGCCCATCTAGCATTCGCGCTGAAAAGCGATGTAGTAAGTCGGCATTTACAGATAAAAATTGCTTATTTTTTACTGCGGGTATTTCTGGCCATTGCTGCCAATTAATAGTGGGTTGCGGTGTTGCTGATTTTTCATCCGGAATAATTATAATTTGCGGCTTAGCCACTATCACATTTTCTATGCTTATTTGTGGATAGTCGGTGCGGCTATTTGCAAATACATTGGTTACTTGGCAAGTAGCCATTAACTCACTTATTCCGGTATTTTTCGACACTGTCATCATCGGCTCAGACCAGAGTTGATAAAAGCCGGTGAGTTTACTTTTACCCTGTTGCTTGGCTGTAATGGCTGCAAGTTTAGTATTAAATGCTTTTACCACTTGCTCGCTTTGTTTAATGTTACCGGTAAGTTTGCCTAGCATAAGCAACTCATCGGCAATGCCTGTAACTGTAGTTGGATCAGTTAAATAAAGCTTAATACCTAAGCGCTCTATTTGTGCTAAATCATCGCTTTGATTACCACTTTTCCACGCAATCACTATATCTGGCTTAAGGACTAAAAGCTTTTCGATTGAAATACCATAGTAACCGCCAATACGAGTAATACTTTTTGCCGCTGCTGGGTAGTCGGCGTAATCAACTGTGCCAACAATATTATCTCCCGCGCCTATTGCATACAGGTTTTCTACTATGTGCGGAGCTAGTGCCACAATACGCAGCGCTTTAGCCGGCTGTACTTTATCAATTTGTATCTTATTAGCCTGCGCATGCTGCGATACACAGAGTAACAATAGACCAATAACAAGCTGTTTAAACATTAGTAATCAAAACCTTGCAGAGCCTTAACACCTGCATCAAATGCATGTTTTACATTACGCACTTCGCTTACTGTATCAGCCAGTTCTATTAATTTACGATGGGCTGCACGGCCGGTAATAATAACCGACTGCATTGGCGGTCTGTTGCTAATCGCCTCTAGCACTTCATCTACATCAATATACCCATAGGTTACCATGTAGGTTAGCTCATCGAGCAGCACTACATCTAGGCTTGCGTCACTAAGCAGTCGCTTTGACTCTTGCCAAGCAGCTTGCGCGGCTGCGGTATCGCTCTCTTTGTCTTGGGTATTCCATGTAAAG
This sequence comes from Pseudoalteromonas sp. JB197, assembly GCF_002332205.1. Lineage (NCBI taxonomy): Bacteria > Pseudomonadati > Pseudomonadota > Gammaproteobacteria > Alteromonadales > Pseudoalteromonadaceae > Pseudoalteromonas > Pseudoalteromonas sp. JB197. The sequence goes on along the minus strand of NZ_NRGZ01000001.1, from coordinate 156,718 downwards.
CCTGTGCCCATTACAACAAACTCTACACCCGCACTCTGTAACAAGTTACGCTCTCCACATTCCCAAGTGCCTTTTATGTACTGGCACACAGCGGCTTTTTTTCCATGACCAACACAACGTGCTACCACACCAAAGCCCGAGGTCGATTTACCTTTGCCATTACCGGTTATAACCTGAAAAATACCTTTTTCTTGTTGCGCTGCAGCTATTCGTGCATCAACTTGATCTTTTAATTTTTGTTGGCGTTGCTGATGTTTATCTTTACTTTGTTCGCTCATGATTATGCCCTTCATAAATTTTAATAATGTGTGCAATATTTAAATGCGTTTCACACATGGCAGCTAAACGCTCTAGTTGCTGCTCACGGTGCTGGTTAATATTAACCGGATTAATAACTGTATCGGCTTTGAGCCACTTTAATATTTGCAATGTGGCACTCGCTTGATCAAATAAGCCATGTAAATAAGTACCCGCTATGGCGTTATCATCACTAATAAACCCATCGGCTGTAAAGCCATTTGGGTGTTCATTAAAGCTTAAAAATGGTTTATTAAGTGCTTCACCTTGGCTAATGCCTGCATGAATTTCGTAGCCACTACAAAGTGTTTGCTGGTTATTTAATTGCATAGTCGCGGTTACATTACTCAATATTTTTTGTGCTGTAAGTGTGCTGGTAAAATCACTTAACGCTAGCCCCGGCATATGCTGTAATGATGACTCAACACCTAGGGGATCATTAATACTATTGCCAAGCATTTGCATACCACCACAAATACCAAGCACTTTACCACCATAACGTAAATGGCGTTTTATTTGTGTATCCCAGCCTTCATTTTTTAAAAAGGCTAAATCACTCAATACGTTTTTACTCCCCGGTAAAATGATCAAATCAACATCGGGGATCGCTTGTGTATGCGCTACATAATTAATATTTATATTGGGATGTAAGCGCAGTGCATCAAAGTCAGTATGGTTACTAATGTGCGGCACAAGCAGCACGGCAATATTAACGCTGACATTAGTTAGCGTATTATCTATAGCAATTGCATCTTCAGCGTCTAATGCTAGGTCGTGTAAATACGGCAATACGCCTAACACCGGTTTACCTGTGTATTTTTCCAGCCAATCAAGCCCACTTTGTAACAAGCTTATATCGCCTCTAAAACGATTTATTATAAAGCCTTTTACCCGCGCTTGCTCCGACTCACTCAATAATGCCAAAGTACCCACTAAATGAGCAAACACACCGCCTTTATCTATATCGGCAATTATAATTACGGGGCAGTCAACGGCTTCGGCGTAGCCCATATTAGCAATGTCGTTGGCTCTGAGGTTTATTTCGGCTGGGCTGCCCGCCCCTTCCACCAGCAATAAATCAAAACGTTTTGCTAAACGGTTATGCGACGTGAGTACTGCATCCATAGCTACTTTTTTATAATCGTGATACGCCCCAGCTTCCATATTACTTATGGCTTTACCATGAATAATAACCTGCGCGCCAGTATCGCTATTTGGCTTAAGTAATATGGGATTAAAGTCAGTTTCAGGGGCTACCTTTGCCGCTATAGCTTGCAGTGCTTGAGCACGACCTATTTCACCACCATCATCTGTAACTGCACTATTTAATGCCATATTTTGTGGCTTAAATGGCGCTACATTTAGCCCTCTATTAGCAAATACTCTACACAGCGCCGCAACCAGTGTACTTTTACCCGCATCGGATGTGGTGCCTTGCACCATTAACGTTTTCATTTTATAGCCCTACACCTGGCGCTTACGAAAATACAATAAGCTTAAAAAGAACACGCTACCAATAGCTGCAGTAATAACCCCAACCGGTAACTCTTGATTAGTTAATAACGTGCGCGCTAGCACATCAACCCAAACCATAAAAGTACCGCCCACCAAACTCGTTACCAGTAAGCCAGATAAGCTACCTTGGGAGATAAAAAAGCGCACTATATGCGGCACCATTAATCCTACAAAGCCAATTCCGCCACACATAGCCACTAACACTGCCGTTATCAGCGAACTTAAAACTAGCATCAATATTCTAAAGCGATGTACCCGCACACCCAGTGTTATAGCACTTTCATCGCCGAGCAGCATGGCATTTAGTTGGCGCCTAAAACTAAGCATTGTAAATGTACACAATATAATAACCACAAAAGGTAACCACAGCGTTGCCCACTGCGCTCGTGCAAAACTGCCGAGCGTCCAAAATAAAATAGCCGCAACTGCCTGAGGATCGCTCCAGTAAAGTAATAAACTGGTAAATGCGCTAAATAAAAATGACAAGGCCACACCTGCCAGCAGCATAGATTCTACTTGCCCACTTTGCTGCCGCCCTGCAATCAATATAAGTAAACTCATAGCCACTAAACTGCCAGCCAATGCCGCTGCCGATAATGCAAAGCCCGCACTAATGCCCACAAACGCCATGAGTATAACTACCCCCAAAGACGCCCCAGACGATATCCCAAATAAATAAGGATCTGCTAACGGATTACGCGTCACGGTTTGCAAAATAAGCCCGGCAATGGCTAAACCACTGCCAGCTAAAAATGCCAGTAATGTGCGTGGCATTCTTAATTCAACAATAATTCGAGTGTTAAAGGAGCCCTCTGTTGAGGTGAAAATACTTTTAAATACATCAGTTAATGATGTGTCGGCAGCGCCATAACTCAGCGCCGTAAATAACGTAAATAATGCAGCTAGTACTGTGACTAAAAGTGCTATTGAATGATTGTTAAGCATGCGCATATTATTCATACCCATAAAAGTAAGTAATATGTGGAATAACACCACCTAGTTTAGACATTTGCGGGTGGTGGCTTACTTGTGCACATACACCAAATACATCATTGAGCATGTCCTCGCTGAGCACATCGATGGGAGAGCCTGTATTAACAATTTCGCCGTGATTTATAACCACCAGCTCATCGCACATAGCAGCGGCTAAATTTAAATCATGAAACGATGCAAACACAGTAACGCCAAGCGATTTAGCCAACTCCATTACCTGAATTTGATACTTCACATCTAAGTGGCTGGTTGGCTCATCCATAATTAATAGTTGCGGTTGCTGCACCATAGCCCGAGCAATTAATGCACGTTGTTTTTCTCCTCCCGAAAGCGACTCAAAACGTTGGCTTGCATGATCCTGCAAGCCAACTCGCGCTATAGCTTGGTTTATTTTTTGTGTGTCGGCTGTTGTGGTGGTGCTAAATAATGCTTTATGCGGGGTTAACCCAAGTGCAACCACATCTAATAAAGTTAAATTAAATTGTGATGGGGTTTCTTGTAAAACAACCGCAACCTGCTTTGCGTATTCATGGCTTTTTAACTGCCAAATATCGGTATTATTAAATTTAATTTGCCCTGCAGTGGGCTGATTAAAGCGATACAAACACCGCAGTAAACTAGATTTACCTGCGCCATTGGGGCCAATTAAGCCAACGAACTTACCTTGCTTTATTTGCAAATTAACATTGTTGAGGATAGTTTTACTGCCAATATTCCACGACACGCGATTAACGCTTAACAATGGTGTATTTAATGGCGTTTGAGTTTGCAATAGTTAGCCCTAGGCAGGAATGCGCTCACTAACAATGCAACTAACTATGGCTAGTACATAATTTGAAGATGAGTAAACCCGCTCGTTAAAATTGTTTATTTGTATCTGACTTAAAGCGTTATGCTAATTACAGTTGCGGGAACAGTTGAGGAGTTGCACCTCATTCCAAATGAATACTCTATTATGGGCGGCTAAGTAAATAATTTAAAGCAAAAAAAACCGCACTTAACAAAGTACGGCTTAAAAAGGCAGTGCTAAGCGCTGCTTAAAATTTATATTCTATACCTACACCTAAGTAGTCTTGGTCAACGTTGTTGTCCATATCGAAATTAGAATAAAAACCAAATAATTTAGTGTTTTTATTTAACTGATGATCAACACCTGCCGAAATAGCCGTTTTGTCATCACTGTCTTTAAAATCCATTGCCTGGTACTGCAATTTAAAGGTATTGCTAGCCATAGTGTAAGCCGCACTTAATAAATAACCGTCGGCCTCACTACTGCCATCAACTTTTTCTTGCGTTTGATACATAGCGCCTAATTTAAAATCGGCTACTTTACCTTGTACTGATGCGCGCACTACATCGTAGCCGTTCACTTCGCTATCGGCAGCAATAGCGGCATATATTGCGCTCTTTTTAAGGGCTGCGTCACCATAAGTTACTGCCATTGAATAGCCATTTTCAGCACCTGCTGCATCGCTATCCTCTGCAACAAACGTAGCCAAAAGCTTAAAACCTTGGTAAGAATTAGAGGCATAAGAAACACTACTGCCCATTCTATTTTCACCTTTAAAGGCATTTTTAATGTCGCCTTCAAGGTCGCTAAATAAATCAACTTTACCTTGTGACTGCTTAAGCGCGGTATCGTTACGGCCAATAACAACTTGGCCAAACGCGCCTTTTAAACCTATATACTGATTACGAGCAGAAATATTGTCGTCATTATCACCTTTTGAGTCGGCGTCAGAAACATCAACTTGAAATTCAAACTTATAAACAGCTTCTAAGCCATCAGATATTTTTTCAAACCCTTTTAAGCCCAAACGTGATGAGTTACTTTTAATTTCCGTAAAAGACCCCTCACCATCATCCGACGACTGTAGTGTTACGTTCGCTTTACCGTAAAAATCCACTTCAGCAAGCGCATTAAAAGACAAACCACCTAATAAAGCTATACATAAGCTCGACTTTACAAATTTCATGTTATTTCCTCGATAATCACAACAGACTCGTTTTTAATGCAACAGGAGTTTGGCACTGTTAAATGACAAAAATATTACAGCCGTCATATTTTTACACTTTTAAATTCATAAAAACACATAATAGTTGCAATCAAACGTACATATACAGCAAAACCATTGGCCTTACTCAACGGGTAACTTAGGAGTCATTTGGGTTAATAAATTTACTAATGTTTCTATTAACTCTTTTTGCTCATTGTCTCTGTGATAGGCAACAAATATATCGCGCGAGGTGGTTTCTACGTCTTTCACATGAAATAACTCGCCTTTTTCTAAATGCGCTGCAACAAGTACTTGAGGAATGAATGCACTCCCTCCGCATTGCAATATTAAATCAAGTGCTATACGCCCTGTACTTGTTCTAAAGTAAGGTGGGGTTTTGCCAGTAAACTGGCGAGCATGCCACAGTGAGAATGTCGTGCCCCAGTCAACATATACGTACTGGTTATCAAAAAAGTTATCGTAACTGGCAGTATCAAACGCGCTTACCGGTATAATGGGTAGTTCGCAAATTCGCTCAACCACCAGCTCATCAACTTTTGGTGGATCAAATAAAATAGCTAAATCTAAGGTGCGCTCTAATAACAGGCGGGTACTTTCTTGTTGTGCTTTTACCTCAGCCACCAAAGACACACCGGGCATTGCCGATACAATATTAGTAATACCAAACTGTAAAAATGCATCCCAAATGTTTGGTGTACCCGCTAGGCAAATTTGTTTATGCATATTATCGGCAAGTGCCACATCTACTTTTGCTCTTTGCATGCCAGTAATGATCATTTGTGCATGGGGTAATAAACGCTCACCTGGCGCTGTTAGTTGAATATTATTGCGCTGGCGAATAAACAAATTAACACCAAGCCCTTGCTCTAATTGACGAATTCTAAAGCTTACTGCAGACTGCGTGATATAAAGGTTTTCAGCCGCTTTGCCAAAGTGACGAGTGCGTACTACCTCAACAAATGTTTTTAATAAATCGATATCCAATTTTTTATCCTCACGATAAAAATAACTTGTTTAAAATATTTGCAAACTTGCCGCATACTCCAGCAATTACCAAGGTATGAGGGTACAACAATGAGCAATGATATTTCACTACTTCGCCAAGCATTTGTTAGTCAACGTCAGTTTTTTGATGATCAAAACTTCCCACGCGGATTTGGTCGCAGCGGAAACTTTACCTTATTAGAAGCCAGTATATTAGAGCAACACGGTGTTGTTTTAAAAGGCTTACATAATAAAGCCCTAGAGCCACAAAATGAACATCAGCAACAATTTGTCGCTGTTATTAGTGGTGCTTTAGAGCCAACCAATGCAATTGAGCGCGCTTGGGTTAAATACTTAAAGTTAACAACAAGCAAAGCAAAGTTCCATACATTATTTGGCCGCTCAAAAATAGCGACCCCAGCACCAATAAGCCAAGACTATTACGCCGAGTCAGACAGTATGTAATTGCTTAAACTATTTAATTTTTACGTTTTAAACTTAAATAGTTAAACATACACCAAGCCTAGCGCGAGTACAAAATACATCGCGCTACGGGCTTACTTAAGTTAACTAACTTTTAAACCACGCCTGAGGCAACAATAGCGGCTTTTTTACGTTTCCGAGATTGCCTAAAAGAGTCCCAACTAAAAATAGCCAATGCACTCCAAATACAAACAAATGTAACTACACGCTCGGCATCAAACACTTCACCGTAAAGCATTACAGCTAATATGAACATTAAACTTGGCCCTATGTACTGAAAAAAGCCTAAAGTGGTGTATTGCAAGCGCTTAGCTGCGCCGGTAAAGCACAGTAGTGGTAAGGTGGTAATGATCCCGGCACTTATGAGTAAAACATTGGTATGCCAGTCATTAGCAGGCAAGCTTGACGTTGCTGTAGGCACCATTAAATACCAATAAATAAGCGCTACTGGCAAGAGTATAAATGCCTCTATTGAAATACCAGACAACGCTTCAACGGGTAGCTTTTTACGCAGTAAACCATATATTGCAAATGATATAGCTAGCGAAAAAGCAACCACAGGAAATGAGCCAAAACTTATTAACTGCAGCAGTACACCGATAAATGCTAAAGCAACAGCAACCATTTGAAATTTACGTAAACGTTCGCCTAAAAATAACACTCCCAGTAATACATTTAGTAACGGATTTATGTAATAACCTAAACTGGCATCAAGCATATGATTATTATTAACCGCCCATATAAACAAGCCCCAGTTAAACCCCAGTATCGACGAGGTTAAAACCAGTATTAACAATAGTTTAGGCTGTACTATAATGCGTTTAATTCTATCCCACTGGCCTAAAATACTCACAATAATAATTAAAAACATCACCGACCACACAACACGATGCGTTAAAATTTCAAATGCAGTAACATGCTGGAGTTGCTTAAAGTATATAGGTGCTAAACCCCATATAGTAAAAGCGATGCAAGCCAAAATGGCGCCCTTGCGCTTCTCGGTATCAATCGGCATAAATAAACACTTAGTTATTCAAAAGGTCGCCAGTTTACTCCGCAAACTTTTATTAGCCAACTAAATACGTGCCCGTACCAAATGCTATTTGTACTGCTTGCTCATTATGCAATTCCATCCTACAAACACATACTTTATTGCCCGAGCGAATTAAAGTGGCGCTGGCTATAAATTTCTCGCCTTTGCCTGGGCGTAGGTAATCGGTGCGCATATCTATAGTGCCCAAGGTGGCTAGTTTTTGCTGCACAGATAAAATATCAACATCGTTTAGCTTATCTATTACACTTGCTGCAGCTAACATACCACCTACGTTATCGAGCACTGCCGAAATAACGCCGCCATGGAGTATTTTTTGTGCCGGATTACCTATGAGTATATCCTGCCAAGGAAACGATATTTTTGCTTGTTCTGGGCTAAGTGATTCTACCGATATTTTTAAAAACTGATTAAACGGCATATTATTTACAAACAGCGAGCCTACATGCTCTATTAACATTTCTTTATTCATTATTATTCTCTATGTTATATCTGGTAAGAGGAGTAAAGCATAACTAGGATAAAGCTAGCAACACAGTTAAATTTATTAGCCGCTTAAAGTCAGCTAATATCCCCCCCTGAGCGAGTAAATTCACACGTTATAAATTTATTCAAAAAACATTCAACACTCGCTAAAGACATCCTGTACAAAAAACACTAAAATACCCCGCAATGAATACATTAACACCACCCTCTAGCTCACTTGTGCGCACCCCTGAAGCTGTACTCAAACAAGTGTTTGGTTATAGTGAATTTCGCGACGGCCAAAAAACGGTTATTGATGCAGCCATTAACGGCCAAGATTCGTTGGTATTGCTGCCAACCGGTGGCGGTAAATCTGTGTGCTATCAAATACCCGCTTTAGTGCTTGAAGGGGTAACTATTGTTATTTCTCCGCTAATATCGCTAATGCAAGATCAGGTAACTCAACTACAAGCGCTGGGCGTTAAAGCCGCATATATAAATAATAGCTTAGCCCGCGAAGAGCAGCAGCAGGTATACCAACAACTCCATCAGGGATTAATTAAACTACTGTATGTTGCCCCTGAAAAAGTGCTGCAGCGCGAGTTTTTAGAGCGCTTATCGCATTTAAAAATCAGCTTATTTGCTATTGACGAAGCGCATTGTGTATCGCATTGGGGGCACGATTTTAGACCCCATTACTTTCGTTTAAGCGAATTAAAACAACGCTTTGCTCATGTACCTATGATGGCCCTTACTGCAACTGCCGATAAAGCCACTCGTTTTGATATTGTTGAGCAATTAAAGTTACAACAACCCTATATTCATACCGGCAGCTTTGATCGCCCTAATATTCGCTACACCATAGAAGAAAAATTTAAACCTATGGTGCAACTGCTGCGCTATTTAAAAGAACAAAAAAGCCAAAGCGGCATAATTTATTGCACCAGCCGTAAGCGCGTAGACGACATAGCCGAAAAGTTAGCCGACGCGGGACTTAACGCCGCCGCCTATCATGCAGGTATGAGTAACGAGCAGCGCCAATTTGTGCAAACTGGCTTTGCCCGCGACGATATACAAATAGTGGTTGCTACAGTGGCCTTTGGTATGGGTATAAATAAACCCAATGTGCGCTTTGTATTGCATTACGATATTCCCAAAAGCATAGAGTCGTACTATCAAGAAACTGGCCGCGCTGGGCGAGATGGACTTGCCGCTGAGGCTATAATGTATTTTGATCCGGCTGATATAGGCCGCGTAAGACGCTTTTTTGAAGATATTGACGACGAGCAACGTCGCCGCGTCGAAGAGCAGCGCTTTAATGCCATGGCCAGTTTTGCCGAAGCACAAACCTGCCGTCGACAAATCCTGCTTAACTATTTTAGTGAGTATCAACGTGAGCCATGCGGTAACTGCGATATTTGCTTAAATCCGCCCAAAAGCTTTGATGGCACTTTAGTAGCGCAGCAGGCACTATCGTGTGTATACAGAGCAGAGCAACGCTTTGGCCTTGGATATATTGTTGAGTTACTACGCGGTGCAAACACCAGTCGTATTCGCGATAATAACCATCATCAACTCAGCACCTACGGCATTGGCAAAGACAAAAGCAGTGAATTTTGGCTAAGTATTTTACGCCAACTCATTCATCAAGGCTTATTAAGCCAAGATATAACCCAAGGTGCATCACTGCGTTTAACCGAAGCCGCGCGCGCTATTTTAAAAAGCGAATATGCGTTGCAACTCGCAGAGCCTCGCCTGCAAGCTAAGCATGTTTATCAAGATAAATTAGCTCAGTTTAATTACGACAAAAAGCTATTTGCTCGCTTAAGGGCGCTGCGAAAAGAGTTAGCCGATGCCGACGATGTACCGCCGTACGTGGTATTTAACGACAAAACGCTTGCAGAAATGGCGCAGCTAATGCCGACCAACGACAGCGAATTTTTAAAGGTGTCGGGTGTTGGCTTTACTAAATTAAATAAGTATGGCGGTGAGTTTTTAACTGCAATTCGCAACTACCTTGCTACTAACTAAGAGCATTATGACCATAATAGAATATCACCACACGCATCAATGCATTATTATTACGCCGGTAGAGCCGCCCCACGACGAAGACTTTGAACTGTGGAGTCGTTTGTTTTTACACCACGATGAAATAACCATTAATGAGTACTCTGCTGGTGCCGATCGCCATCAACTGCGCTTCACTTATCAGCAGCAAACATTTAATTTAAACTTTGAACACTACAGCCAAAGTATTTGGATTAACGGCGAAGGCCATGACGCTGAACATTTATTAGCCGCACTTACTTTTTACCTAAGTTAATAGCAATTAAATAACTTCAAGCTCTCTACTTTTAACTTACATTTTAGTAACAATGATGTAAGCTGATATTACGGTAGTAATTTGCTACGTAGCAGTAAAGGGTTTGAATGATTACTAAAAAATGGATTTCATCTTGTTGTTTTAGCCTCTGTATTCCAAGCTTTTTTATGTTCAGTTTAGCTGCGCAAGAAACCCCTCATGCGCAAAATGATTGCGCAAGCGAGCAACCAACGCCATCAAGTAGTAATAATTTACGCCGTCAACTAGATCAACCAACGCCACTGTTAAAGCAAAGTAGTAATGCAAAAATTGCCAATATTACTTTGCAGCAACTTAACGTATTTAATACTGAACTCGAAGCCGAAAATAACGCCCTATTTCGCTTTGCTAACCGCGCGCATATTCAAACTGAGCCAGAGGTTATTAAAAGTATTTTATTGTTTGAGAGCGGTGATAATTTTGATCCTAAAAAGCTCGCCGAATCAGAACGCTTACTGCGTAAACAAAACTATTTATACGATGCTCAAGTCATTGCCACCGAAAACTGCGAAGGGAACGTTAATGTTACCGTCGTTACGCGTGACTTATGGACACTACTACCAGAAATAAGCTTTAGCCGCAGTGGCGGGGAAAACAAATCAAGCATTGGTTTTCGCGAATCTAACTTATTTGGCTGGGGTAAGCGTTTGTCGTTGTCGCGCACTACAGATAGCGATCGTAATGGTTATTTATTTGTATACGACGATCCTAATATTTTATCAACCCGCTATCGTGGGCGTTTAGAGTACGCCGATAATAACGATGGTAAACGCCATCTGCTAGAACTTACCTATCCGTTTTTTGCTATAGACACCCCTTTTAGCTACGGTATTTTAAGCTATTCAGAGCAACGCGAAGAAGCGCTATATCAGCGCGGTGAAAAGTTTAGCGAGTTTGATCAAACGACCGACTACAACAGTTTTTTTGTTGGTCACTCCAAAGCATTAAGCCGTAACTGGACCCAGCGCCTCAGCCTGGGCTACGTTGATGAGCAACATACTTTTGCTGCAATAGACTCTACCTTTGCTCCCTTAGCCGTCGATCGCAGCTTAAGCTATCCTTATGTAAGCGGACACTGGTTTGAAGATAACTTTATAAAAGTACGCAATTTCGACAGTATTTATCGTACTGAGGACTTAAACTTAGGTTGGAACATAAAAGCCTTACTGGGCTACTCCGATGAATCTGTTAGTAACGATGATAGTCGCGCGGTTTACTCTTTTAACTTTAATAAAGCTCACTTTAGTGGCGATAATACCTTATGGCGCTTTAGTGCAGACATTGATGGTTACTGGAATAAAGAGCAGGACAAATTTGAAAACCTGATCTCCACCAGCCAAATACAATATTATTTAAATACCAGCATTGATCAGTCTTGGTATGTAAAAGCTCGGGTGCAGTACGCTAAAAACCTCACTAACGATAAACAACTTACACTCGGCGGCGAAACCGGCCTACGTGGCTACCCTATGGATTATCAGCATGGAGATCGCAGCTTTTTAGTGAGTTTAGAAAAGCGTTACTATTGGGAATATGATTTGCTGCAATTATTTAAAGTAGGCGGCGCGGCTTTTCTTGATGTTGGCCGAGCATGGTCTAACACCCCAAACAATGTTGAAGATAGCCGCGTTCTTAAAAATGTAGGTATAGGCCTGCGCTTAGCACCAAGCCGTGCAAATGCCGGCACCATGATCCATATAGATATAGCTGCACCGCTAGATAGTGCCGATGGCGTAGATTCGGTACAGTGGCTGGTAAATGTTAAAAATTCTTTTTAAATGGCTATTTCGTCGCACCCTAAAGCGTTAAACTGGGCATATATAATTATTGTGAGACTATAACTTTGGAATTGTTAGCTCTGCTTGGCACCCAATATAAACTGGTCGTTACCCTTATTGCGTTATTACTTTTTCCGATACTGTTAAAAGGTACTAAAAAGCTTCTCGAAAAAGCTATTAAAGGAAAAATAGACCTACACCGAAAATATCGTGCTGAGCTATTACTTAAAATTATCCTCGCATTTGTGATGTTATGTTTAGTGCTGGTATTTTGGGGTATTGAGCTACGTGGACTCCTAGTACTAGGTTCGTCGCTATTTGCTATGCTAGGTGTTGCACTGTTTGCCGCTTGGTCATTACTTAGTAATCTCACCGCTTTTTTACTGATGTTTATTCAAAATGACTGCCGCGTTGGCTATTGGGTACGTATTGTTGATGGCGCAAATAGTATTGAAGGGCGCATTATAGAAATGGGCTTAATGAATGTAGTGCTTGAGCACATTGACGGGCATAGAGTTATATACCCTAATAACTTATTTGTAACTCGTCCGGTACTGGTTTTAAACAAAGAACCTAAGCCAACAAAAGCACCGGTAATTAGGCGTATTATTGGCCCCAAAAAGCCAAATAAATAGTAATAAAAAAGCCGTTTTGTTATCCCAACTGGGTTAACTAAAACGGCTTTACAATTTATTCTATCTATATTTAGTAGCTTACTATTATAACTAGTTATTTAACTCAGCTGTTTTAAGCTCATCATCTAAATCATTTATTTCATCAATAAAAGTGCCAAGCTGTTGTTCAACCAAGCTATTTGCATGAGCAAAATACGCAATATGAAACACCGCATCACCCTCATTTACTAATGGCATAGTTTGCTGGCCAATAATAATTCCACTGCGTGGTGCTGGTAGCTCAAGTTCAGAGTCGCCAAGTGGGCTGCTAATATAAGCAAGTACTTGCCCCTTAGTAACACGCTCTCCAAGCGATACCTGCGCACGCACAATGCCATCTACATTAGCACGCACCCAACTTGTAGAGCTGGCTATAATAGGCTCAGGAAGCTTTCTAGGACGCTTACCACGGATCATTTTTAAATGACGCATAACATAGTCAACGCCTTGTACACCTGCAGCAATCGCAAATGGGTCAAAACGCAGTGCTTCACCGGCTTCATAAGTAATAACCGGGATCCCTAAGTTAGCGGCTTCGCTGCGCAGTGAGCCATTACGTAACGAGGCATCTATCACTGCGGGTGTACCAAATGCTTTAGCCATTTGTGCGGTGGCTTCATCGGCTAAATTAGCGCGTATTTGCGGTAAGTTAGTGCGGTGAATAGCTCCCGTATGTAAATCAATAATATGGGTACAATGTACTGCCACTTGATTAAAAAACATATACGCCATACGACCAGCCAGCGAGCCACGCTCTGAACCCGGAAAACTGCGGTTCATATCGCGTCTATCAGGTAAGTAGCGCGACTTATGTATAAAGCCAAACACATTTACAATCGGCACCGCAATCAGCGTGCCGCGCAACTGGTTAGGATCTATTTTAGCAAGTAATTGCCGCACCACTTCTACGCCATTGAGCTCATCGCCATGAATAGCCGCACACACCATAAGTACCGGCCCTTCCATAACACCATTAACCACTTCAATTGGAATATTAAGTGGAGAGTGGGTATAAAGTTTTGCCGCTTCTAAGGCCAGCGTTTTACGCTCGCCTACGCCAACACTTTCACCTAATAAGGTAAAAGAACGGTTAATTTTAACCTTTGCCACGAGTTGCTGTTCCTTTACTTGATGCTGTTTTTTCAATGAAATCAATCACCATGCCTGCAATATCTTTACCTGTTGCTATTTCAATGCCCTCAAGGCCTGGTGATGAGTTAACTTCCATCACTAAAGGACCACGTGATGAGCGAAGTAAATCAACACCGGCTACATTTAAGCCCATCGCTTTAGCAGCTGCAACGGCTGTTTTACGTTCTTCTGGCGTAATACGCACTAATGTAGCGCTACCACCACGGTGAAGGTTTGAGCGGAACTCACCTTCTTGTGCTTGGCGTTTCATTGCTGCAATCACTTTGTCACCTAAAACAAAACAACGGATGTCAGCACCACCGGCTTCTTTAATGTATTCTTGCACCATAATGTTAGCTTTTAAGCCCATAAATGCTTCAATAACACTCTCAGCCGCTTTACGCGTTTCAGCCAATACCACACCAATACCTTGCGTGCCTTCTAGTAGTTTAATTACTACCGGCGCACCGCCTACCATTTCGAGCAAGTCTTTTACATCATCTGGTTTACTAGCAAAACCAGTCACTGGCATACCTACACCTTTACGAGATAAAAGCTGTAATGAGCGCAACTTATCGCGAGAGCGAGAAATAGCAACCGACTCGTTTACTGGATACACGCCCATCATTTCAAATTGACGCAGCACCGAACAGCCGTAAAACGTAACTGATGCGCCAATACGCGGAATAACTGCATCAAAGCCTTTTAAGTTTTCACCACGATAGTGAATTTCTGGTAGCTCAGAGTTTATATTCATATAACAACGCAGTGCATCTACTACTTTAACTTCGTGACCACGAGCTTCAGCCGCCTCAATTAAACGACGCGTTGAATACAATTTTTTGTTGCGAGATAAAATACCAATTTTCATAATTTAAACCTTAATAAGTACGTATTATTTTAGAAGCTTAGTCCTCTAAAAGTTAATACATCCTTATAATAAATGAGATAAAGCCGGGTCAACGACTATACGATTTTCCATGGCTGTACGCCCGAGTAACATTCTAAACTTCATTGTTGCGCGGCTAGTTAAGGTAATTTCTATAGGCCAGCTATATTTACCCGCATGCAATGTTGTTTCTATAAAGTAACGTAACTCTTTTTGCCCGCCAGAGCTGGTTACATGCTTCTTCTTTTTAACTTTTGCATTGCAAACAACTTGTGTTTCTTCATCTTCTTGCAATGGCTGGGTAATAAATTTAACCCACTTTTCGCCATCAACTTCATACTCTTCTATATTAAGTGCATGAATACATGAGGTGCGGGCACCGGTATCAATTTTTGCTTTTACTTTCTCGATGCCTAGCTCTGGTAAACTCAACCACTCACGCCAACCAACGGTAATCTTTGCTGTCATAAATGTGCCCTTAATAAAAAAGTGTCTTATACGCTACCGGAAAAAAAACACCAACAAAATAAATTTATCAAGTCGACAAATTGATTTGATTGATCTTTATAGCCGACTAGTTTAACAATATAAGCGTAACAAACTAGTCAACTTTAAGGGCCAAAAACCCCCTTGTTCGAAGCGCAAAATAAATTTAACTTCTTAAAAAAGAAAGATAAGTTTAATTTACTAAAGTAAATACACTATAGTAAACGGTATTAAAAACACACCATCTATGAGAAATTATTATGATTAATGGCTTACTTCACGCCCTTGTACTTGATGAGCAAGGCGGTGCGCGCACTATAGAAAACAGCGCCGAACTACATAATTGGCAACCAGAGCAAGGCAAGCTTTGGGTGCACATGGATTATAGCCAAGCTGACGTTGTCACTTGGCTAAAAGGCTGTGAATTTTTAACCGACTACGAATTAGAGTCGCTAACTGCAGACGAAACTCGCCCACGTATCACCCCTGCTACAAACGGCCATATGTTATTTTTACGCGGTATTAATTTAAATCCGGCACAAAGCCCTGAAGACATGGTTTCAATTCGCCTTTTTATTAACGATGATATTGTTATTACTACCCGAAAGCGTCGCTTACTATCTATTCAAGATATTTTAGCTTCATTTAGTAACAATACCGGTCCGCGCAGTATTTCTGAACTCGTCTGCACTATCACCCAAAAACTCACTTCCCGTATGGAAAGTGTTATTGATGCTTTAGATGAAACCCTAGATGAATTTGAAGAAGAAATAGATGAGCCAAGCAAAAAGTTTGATAATCAAGGTTTGTCGCAATTACGTCGGCAAACTATTGCTTTAAAACGCTATTTAAAGCCACAAAAAGAAGCGCTTATTAGCATGGTTAATCATCACTATTCATGGCTCTTCGATGAGGATAAAGCTAAGCTTAATGAAACCACTAATTTACTAACTCGTTACCTTGAAGAATTAGACAGCTCAATAGAGCGGGCGCAAATTATTCAACAAACAGTCACTAACCAAGTATCTGAGCAACTAAATCAGCGTATGTATGTTATGTCGGTGGTGGCTGCATTATTTTTGCCACTGGGCTTTTTAACCGGCTTATTAGGCGTAAACGTAGGCGGCATACCTGGCACAGAAAGCCCTTATGCGTTCACCTTATTCGTAGTATTTTTAGTTGTGCTTACCGGCAGTATTGGCGTGTACTTTAAAAATAAAAAATGGTTGTAACAGTATAAATTAAAATTTTAGGAATGAGATACTAGTGCGGGAGTTGATAAATCGTGTCGCTTTTGACCCGCAGAGCCGCGGTACTTTTAATTTCAAGCCAGATGGCTTTTAAACAAAAAAGGCGAACATTTTACAATGTTCGCCTTTCTATAGCTGCTACGCTTACTCTTGAAAGTAAGTGCCCCAACCGTCGTACTCAACTTCGCATTCAACAGCAAGTGCTGCCAGCTTATCAACGTCTTCCATTATTACGTCAACATCAAGCTCTGACTCTACAACTATGTCAAAACTCCAAATTTTTGCACCGTCTTCAAGCTCAAGCTCTGCTGGCTCTTCCACATCGTAGCCTAATTTAAAAGCGGCTAATGCGGCCTGCTCTAACTTAGGGAAGTCTTCACATACAAAGTGATGTTCTACTTCGTAAAGTATTTCAGGGTCTGAACCATCTTCGAGTAATGAAGATACGATGTCTTCACTTATTTCACGCCAGTTTTCCATTAATTTTCTCTCACTTGAGCATCTAATTCAGTTATTTTAGCAGCCATAATACTGTGCACACTTTTAGCGTGCTCGCGCGCGCTGATGTTTTTATCAAGCGATATGGGGGCTAACATTTCAATATAAATTGTACCATTATCCCAACGATTTAGTTTAATGGTTTTATGCGTTGTGCTCATACATACGGGCACTATGGGTACTTGCGCACTTAAAGCGGTATGAAATGCGCCTGTTTTTAAAGGTAATAAACCGCGTCCGTAACTGCGTGTACCTTCTGCAAACATCCATACTGATAAGCCATTTTTCTTTATTTTTTCAGCGGCTTTAGAAATAGTTCCCGCAGCTTTTGAGCGGTTTGTACGATCAATTAAAATATTCCCCGAAAGCCAATACAACTGACCAAAAAATGGCACCCACTTTAAGCTTTTTTTACCTACGCTCACGCAGTTTTTAGGCACCATTGCAGGAATAGTAAATAAGTCATAACTATTTTGATGATTTGCCACATAAACCGCAGGACCAAGATTTACGCTATCCGGATGATGTTTTAGTACAACTTTAACGCCCAGCATTTTTGCTACTGAGCCAAACCAGCTCGCTATAATATGCACATTATTAGGATGAAATGGCCTCACTATTGATAACAGTAACCCAAAAATACAACTTAATAATATAAACAACAGCATAATAAAAATACGTATAACAGCAAGCAACAGAGCGTCTCCAAATATAATCGCGTTAAGCCAGCGGCTATTATAACGTTATTTTATGATCTACACGAGAAAATAGCGCACAAGTGTACGCTCAATTTTACAACAAACTAAATTTATAACAAAAAAATGGCCTGCATAAGCAAGCCGTTTAATATGAGCGAATGTGAATTAATCGCTACTCATCAATAGCATTTTCAATTGGCTCGTCGTTTTGCGGGCTAAACTCTACAACAGCTTCATCTACTCTTTGTAGGCCTCGTGGTAGTTTATTACCCCTACGCCCTCGCTCGCCATAATAATGCTCTAAATCACTTGGTTTAAGCGTTAGTTTTCGCTTACCTGCATGCAGCGTTACACTACTGCCCTCAGGCACTACTGCTAATACTTTTACAAACTCTTCGCGGGCTTGTACTTTAGCCCCCGGAATAGAAATTATTTTATTACCTTTACCTTTACCTAATTTTGGTAAGTCGCGCAGCGGAAATAACAACATCCGCCCTTCGTTGGAAATGGCCATACAATAATCACTAGCGACCTCGTTAACCCTAATTGGCGACAGTAATAAACCGCCTTTAGGTACGCTCACCAATGCTTTGCCGTTTTTGTTTTTACTCACTAAGTCTTTAAAGTCAGTAATAAAGCCATAACCTGCGTCTGATGCCATAAGTAAAACTTGGTTATCTTCGCCCATTACTACATGCTCAAAGTTAGCGCCTGCACTAAGGTTAAAACGCCCTGTCATGGGCTCACCTTGGCTACGTGCTGAGGGCAGGCTATGCGCATCGGTTGCAAACGCTCGTCCTGCTGAATCTAAAAACACGGCGGGCTGGTTACTCTTACCCCGAGCTGAGGCTCTATATGCATCACCGGCTCGATAACTTAACCCTTGCACATCTAAATCATGTCCTTTGCCAACGCGTGCCCAGCCCTTGTCTGAAAGCACCACAGTGACCGACTCTGATGGGATTAAATCTTTTTCATTTAACGCTTTTGCTTCTAAGCGCTCAACAACTGGCGAGCGACGGTCGTCGCCATATATTTCAGCCGCCTCTTGAATTTCTTTTTTAAGCAACGTTGACATACGACGATCTGAGCCTAGCGTTTGCTGCAATTTATCACGCTCTTTAGCGAGTTCATCTTGCTCACCACGTATTTTAAATTCTTCTAACTTGGCTAAATGACGAAGTTTTAGCTCTAAAATAGCTTCTGCTTGTATGTCTGTTAAATCAAAGCGCTCCATTAATACTGGCTTTGGTTTATCTTCGCTGCGAATAATTTCAATCACTTCGTCAATATTTAAAAAGGCTGCTAATAAGCCTTCTAAAATATGTAAACGCGCTAACACTTTATCTAAACGATATTGTAGGCGTCGACGTACTGTTTCGCGTCTAAACACTAACCACTCGGTTAAAATAGTCAGTAAATTTTTAACTTGCGGACGCCCATCTAGGCCAAGCATATTTAAGTTTACACGATAGCTTTTTTCTAGATCTGTGGTGGCAAATAAGTGCGCCATTAATGGCTCAGCTTTAATACGGTTTGAACGCGGAATAATGACGATTCGAGTCGGGTTTTCGTGATCTGACTCATCGCGTAAATCGGCTACCATTGGCAGTTTTTTAGCGTTCATTTGCGCTGCAATTTGCTCCAGTACTTTACCACCAGAGCACTGATGTGGCAGTGCGGTAATAACTATATCACCCTGTTCTTGCGTATAAACTGCACGCATTTTGATTGAACCACGCCCAGTTTTATATATTTTGTGAATATCGGCTTTTGGGGTAATTATTTCTGCGTCTGTAGGGTAATCTGGCGCATGTACCAAGGTGAGTAATTCTTCAAGCTCAGTTTTTGGTTTATCAAGTAATAAGCAACAGGCACTGGCTACTTCACGCACATTATGAGGCGGAATATCGGTTGCCATACCAACTGCAATACCCGTTATACCATTGAGTAATATATGCGGTAAACGCGATGGCAGTACCACAGGCTCATCCATGGTGCCGTCAAAGTTTGGCGTCCAATCTACCGTCCCTTGGCCTAGCTCTTTGAGGAGTATTTCAGAGAACTTAGATAAACGTGCTTCGGTATAACGCATTGCCGCAAACGATTTAGGATCGTCGGCCGCGCCCCAGTTTCCTTGCCCGTCAACCAATGGATAACGATAAGAAAACGGCTGCGCCATTAATACCATGGCTTCATAACAGGCACTATCACCATGGGGATGGTATTTACCTAGTACGTCACCTACGGTACGGGCTGATTTTTTATACTTGGCATTAGCCGATAACCCCAGCTCGCTCATGGCATAAATAATACGTCGCTGTACTGGTTTTAAGCCATCGCCCACATGGGGTAATGCCCTATCCATAATTACGTACATAGAATAGTTTAAGTAGGCGTCTTCGGTAAAACGCCCCATTGTTTGTTGCTCAATTCCTTGCATTAGCAAGGTATCTGTATCACTCATTAAAGCTTACCTAGTTTTTCTTATAGCTTACACGGTAGATCACATTGGCGTAATCATCGCTTACCAATAGACTGCCGTCACCTAATTCTGCAAATGCAACAGGGCGTCCATATGTTGTTTCGTCTTGCATAAAGCCTGTAATAAATGGCGTATATTTAGTTACACGGCCTTGCTCAATGCTCGCTAATGCCACTTTATAACCTGACTTTTTAGAACGGTTCCACGAGCCATGTTCAGCAACAAATAACTGCTGCTTATAGCTTGCTGGAAATTGCTTACCGTTATAAAAATGAATACCCAAAGGCGCTACATGCGCCGGTAAGGCTAGTGCAGGTGAAGTATAGTCGGCAATTTTTTTACCTTTTCCAAATTCAGGGTCAATAATCGCGCCTGCGTGAACATACGGAAAACCAAAATGCTCGCCCTCTTTAGTGACTCTATTTAACTCATCTGGCGGAATGTCATCCCCCATCATGTCGCGACCATTGTCGCTAAACCATAACGCTTGTGTGCTAGGGTGAAAGTCAAATCCTACTGAGTTACGTACGCCTTGCGCCAGTGTAGTAATTTGCTTGGTTTCTACGTTTAACGCAAAAATACGGCCAAAACGCTCGTCTTCAGCGCAAATATTACAAGGTACACCAACCGGAATTATTAGCTCGCCAGTTGGGGCAAAGCGTAAAAATTTCCAACCATGATGGCGCTCTGATGGCAGCGCATCGTAAAGCACCTCAAACTGTGGGTTTTTTAGTTGCGTATCAATATTTTTAAAACGAATGATGCGGTGTACTTCACCAACATATAAATCGCCATCTTTAATTGCTAAACCTGAAGGCATATTTAAGCCCTCTGCAACCAGCATTTTTTTATCTGCTACGCCATCGCTGTTATGATCAATAAGTGCATATACATTGCCTGCTTTGCGCGAGCCAACATATACTATGCCTTTTTTTGATACTACAACTTGCCGTGCATTTTCAACATCACTGGCAAATAAGCTAAGCTCAAACCCCGGGGCTACCGTGAGTTTATCTAATATATTTTTAGCCATTACGGTATTGCTAGTTAAACCTAGTAATAGCACTATTTTTAGTACCGTATTCATATATTCTCCTTGTTTATTTAAACGCAGACGCTAATTAAACTTGTGCCTTGTTACCGTGATCCTCTAGCCATTGACGCCTATCTGCAGAGCGCTTTTTAGCCAGTAACATATCCATCATTTCCATGGTTAATTCTTCTTCATCCAAGGTGAGTTGCACTAAACGCCGGGTATTTGGATCCATAGTAGTTTCACGCAGTTGCAACGGGTTCATTTCACCCAAGCCTTTAAATCGCTGTACGTTTACTTTACCGCGTTTTTTCTCAGCTTCAATGCGCGCTAAAATACCGGTTTTTTCGTCTTCATCTAGTGCGTAATAAACATCTTTACCAATATCGATTCTAAAAAGTGGTGGCATAGCAACATACACATGCCCTGCTTTTACTAGTGGCTTAAAGTGGCGCACAAATAAGGCGCACAATAGGGTAGCTATGTGTAACCCATCCGAGTCAGCATCGGCTAATATACATATTTTATTATAGCGCAGCGCTGTTAAATCGTCTGAATCTGGGTCTATACCTAATGCCACGGAAATATCGTGCACCTCTTGCGATGCTAATATTTGCCCCGAATCAACTTCCCAGGTATTTAATATTTTACCACGCAGCGGCATTATTGCTTGAAACTCACGATCTCGCGCTTGCTTAGCCGAGCCACCTGCCGAGTCACCTTCTACTAAAAATAGCTCGGTGCGATCGTTATCTGCGGCACTACAATCGGTTAATTTTCCCGGAAGTGCAGGCCCTGCGGTTACGCGTTTACGGATCACTTTTTTAGCAGCACGTAAACGTCGCTGCGCATTAGAAATACACAATTCAGAGAGTTGCTCTGCAATATCGGTATGCTCGTTTAGCCATAAACTAAAGGAGTCTTTTACTACGCCCGATACAAATGCCGCACATGAGCGCGACGATAACTTTTCTTTAGTTTGACCGGCAAACTGCGGATCTTGCATTTTAACTGAAAGCACATAGCTACAACGCTCCCAAATATCATCTGGGGTGAGTTTTACACCTCGTGGTAATAAATTTCTAAACTCACAAAACTCACGCATTGCCTCAAGTAAACCTTGGCGTAAACCGTTTACATGAGTACCGCCTTGTGCGGTAGGTATTAAGTTTACGTAACTTTCAGCTATTGACTCGCCCCCTTCAGGTAGCCAAATCAATGCCCAGTCAGCACCTTCAATTGAGCTTGAAAACTCACCTACAAAGGGCACATCTGGTAATGTTTCGTAGCCTTTAATGGCTTCAATTAAGTAATCTTTTAAACCCGTTTCGTAAAACCATTCTTGGGTTTCTTTAGTTTGCTTATTAACAAACTTAATGCGTAAGCCTGGGCATAACACGGCTTTAGCTTTTAATAAGTGATTTAGTTTAGTGATTGAATAGTTAGGCGAATCAAAGTAGCTAACGTCTGGCCAAAAACGTACTGTGGTACCGGTATTGCGCTTACCCACCACGCCAATTACGCTTAAGTCTTCAACTTTTTCGCCATTTTCAAATGCCATTCTGTATTGCTGGGCATCTCGTCTAACGGTCACTTCTACGCGGGTTGATAGCGCATTTACAACCGAAATACCAACGCCGTGTAAACCACCCGAAAACTGATAGTTTTTGTTAGAAAACTTACCACCAGCATGCAGTTTGGTAAATATTAGCTCAACCCCGGGAATACCTTCCTCAGGGTGAATATCAATAGGCATACCACGGCCATCGTCACTCACTTCGAGCGAGTTATCTTCGTGTAAGATCACATCTATTCGAGTGGCATGGCCGGCCATTGCTTCATCGACACTATTATCGATAACTTCTTGGCCTAAATGATTTGGCCGCGAGGTATCTGTATACATACCGGGGCGGCGTTTTACCGGATCTAACCCATTGAGTACTTCAATAGCTTCGGCGTTATAATTTTGCTGACTCATAATTTTTATCTTTATATGCGCTAACTAGTTTTATTTAATTTAAGAAAATCGACAATGCTTGCAATAGTGCGCTCAAAGCCAATAAAGCTGTGATCACCACCAAATTCTATTAATTGCTTACAGTGTGAATAATAATTTACTGCGTGTTGAAAATTTAACACTTCATCACCCGTTTGTTGCAACAAGTACAACAACTCAGGGTGCTTTAACTCGCTCAATGTTAATACTTTTAAAGCATCTATATGACGGTTATTTAGTTCATAATTATAATCTTGATACGGATTATAATTTGCCCCAAGTAAAGGCTGTAATAAATTGCCCGGTGCTACCGCTGGGTTAATAACCACCGCAGGAATATGATAACGCTGCGATAAATAGGTGGCAAAAAAACCGCCTAATGAACTACCTAATAACGCGGTATTAGGTGTGATTAACTGCTCTAACTCGATAATAGCTTGCAGAGGTTCGTGGTTTAAACGTGGCACATAATAGTCAACATCATAGTGTGCCATAAGCTCACCAAAGCGCACAGCTTTATATGATTTTTCAGAACTATTAAAACCGTGAATATAAATTACGCGCTTAACCATATCACGTCCGTATTTATATGCACTTGCCCTTGCGATGAGTTTATATAAAGCATTCTATAAGCTGGGCCATTATTTTGCTGTTGCCACGCTTTACTGTGCTTAGTAAATTGCACTGAGCTTGCCGGCGTAGCGTAAATATCAAGCTCTCTAAAACATTGCGTATAATCATTATGCACATGACCATGAATAAGCGCAGCAACATTGCCATTATTAACCAAAGTATTTAATAGTTGTGGGCCATTTTCAAGCATATGTTTATCTAAATAACCGTTTATTGGCAACGGATTATGATGGCAAAATACCAGTTGCTTACTAACTGGCTGCGCTAAACAATCGGATATTTCATTTAAATGCTCACTTGTCACCCAACCGGCTGGAGTGAGCCCTTTGGAGTTAATAAGTAATAGCTCAATATCAGTGCTTGCGTTATTAGTTAGGCTATTAGTTAGGTTATTAGCCACTAAGCGTTTTGCCGCTTTTATTTGTCCACCACTGATTTGCTCAAGCAAGGCAATTTCGTCATGATTACCTGGTAGCCAAAATACTGGGCAAGTAAGTGTACTGTTGCTTATAAGCTCACTAAATAATAAGTAAGATTCCACACTATGATCTTGTGTTAAATCACCGCCAAATACCACTGCATCTAGTTGTTGTAACGCCATATGTTCAAGCGCTTGTTGAAAATATGTGGCTGTATTTACCCCAAAGTACTCAGCATTTCTATCGGCAAATAAATGGCAATCTGTAACATGAGCAATACGTAAAGATGGCTTATTAAAAGTATAAGTATCATCAAACCAAGCCATTATTTACATCCCAATTTAGCGTGGCTTGGCCATGCTCAACACACGCAACAAGCCAATCATATAAAAAGGCGTTAAGCTGATATTTTTCATCTTTTTGATGCATTTTAGGATTAGGATAACCGTAAGAAGGTTTTATGCGCTGATGATAGTCGTGATGAATAATTTCGGCCACTTTCGCATCATTATAAAGCCTAACGGTTAAGTATAATGGGGTAATGCCTTTTACCATTCCTGATAGCTGTTTAATTGACACATCCATAGTGTATTTAGCCATGTCATCTATTTTTACAGCAAACTCACTGTTACCCAACTTTACCTCGCGAATACTTTGTTTAGTTTGCTCGCTTGGTAATAACTTTAAAAGCCGCACGTAATTATGCTCGCAAAGTGTTAAATACTTTGGAAGGTTTTGAATATATCTTTGGGTTGCTAAAAGTGCTGTCAAAGTACCGCCATTACAATTTATAAATTACTATTTATGTATAAAATTTATGCCCACTTGTTGATCATACCATCACGATTGAGCGCTAACCATTGCAAACAAATAACCGTTGCAGCATTGTCTATTTCCCCACTATTAAGCCGTGCCAGTGCATCATCTAGCGTTAATATATGGGTTTTAATATCCTCCCCTTCCGTTTCTAAACCGTAAACTCCGCTGTTTACTTGGCTTAAATCGGCGCGGGCTAAATATAAATGTAACCGCTCAGTAGTGCCGCCGGGGCTTGAAAGATACGAAAGCATAAACTCGAGCTCGGTTAAATTAAGTCCGGCTTCTTCATAGGCTTCTTTTTTTACTACCGCTGCATAATCCTCACTGCCATCGGTCATACCTGCAATACATTCTAACAGCCATGGCGAATGTTTGCTTTTTATTGCACCAATGCGTATTTGCTCTATTAATAACACTGTATCGGTTACAGGGTCGTAAGGCAGCACGGCAATAGCATCGCCGCGTTCTAAAATTTCACGGCTAATGAGTTGCGACTCGCCACCGGCAAATAATGCATGTTCAAATTGATATAAGTTAATTTTAAAAAAACCATCGTAAAGGTTAGTAATAGGTTTTAATCTCACATCTTGGTGAGTAAATTCGATCAACTTTTTATTGGTCATATAACTACCTCTTACTTATTTTAATAAACTAAAGTGGATTAATATATTCTGTTACACTTACAAACATTGTTTTACTCATTTTTTTTTTAGTTATGAGCCAAAACAGGTTAACATGCCCAATAGTATAAAATTTGTCTAAGGACCGAACCACACATGAAAAAGAACATCCTTGCGGCGCTGGTTAGTTTATCATGCGCAATTGGCGCTACAGCTGCTCACGCTGAAGATTTACTGCAAGTTTTTGAAATTGCGACAGCAAACGATCCTACCGTGTTAAAGGCAAAAGCCCAAGCGGATGCACAATCTTATCAAAGTGATCGTGCGATGAGCGCATTATTACCTCAAATAGGTTTAAGCTTAGGCTACGAAAAAAGTGACTCTACCTCTTTTCAAAGTGTTGGCGATTTATCAAATCAAGTTAAAGTAGAAAGCGATACTGACCAATTCACTCGTGGTGTTAGCTTAAGCCAAACACTGTTTGATTTAGGCGCATGGAATAACCTAGGTATTGCTGATAAACAAGCTCTACAAGCCAGTGCACAGTACGATTTTGCCAAGCAAGATTTAATAGTACGTGTTGCCGATGGTTACTTTAATGTATTAAGTGCTATCGATAGCCTTGAATTTGTTAAAGCTGAAAAGCGCGCTATTGAACGCCAATTAGAGCAAACAAAGCAACGCTACGCGGTAGGCCTAACTGCTATTACCGACGTACACGAAGCTCAAGCTCAGTTTGATAACTCAGTAGCACAAGAAATTGTTGCCGGTAATGCCGTAGAAACAGCACGTGAACTACTGCGCGAAATAACAGGTAAGTACCACGCAAAACTTGACGTTTTAAATACCGAAACATTTTCAACTGTAAAGCCAAATAAACCCTCTAGCGACTTAGTTAAAGTGGCTGAAGAAAAAAACTTAAATTTACAAGTAGCAAAAGTCACAGTTGATATAGCTAAAGATCAAATTGAGCTAGCGAAAGCAGGCCACTACCCAAAATTAACACTTGATGCGCGTTACGGTGATTCTTTAACCAATCGCGACATAAACGGTGCAAGTTTTGATAACCAACCTCGTGCCGATTCGACCACTATAGGTATTAACTTTAGTGTGCCTCTTTACTCAGGTGGTGCCACGGTTGCTGCAACTAATCAAGCACGTGCATTTTACGTCGCTGCAAGCCAAGATTACGAAACTAACTATCGCGCAGTTACACGCACAGTTATTACTTCTTATAATCAGGTGGTTTCAGATATAGCGACCTTTAGAGCGCTAGAGCAAGCGGTTATATCTGCCGAAAGTGCACTTAAAGCAACTGAAGCAGGTTTTGAAGTAGGTACTCGTACTATTGTTGATGTACTTGTTAGCACACAAAACTTGTACAATGCAAAACGTAACCTTGCCAATGTTCGCTATCGCTACGTGGTATCTACGCTGCGCTTAAAGCAAGCAACAGGAACACTGACAAATGCTGACTTAATGGCGATTAATAAAGGTTTAAACGCAATTTAACACAGCTTAGTCTAGTAACTAAAAAGCCAGCATTTTGCTGGCTTTTTGTGTTTTATAGCGCTTAGCGTTAAACTAGCGTTTT
The DNA here is from genome assembly GCF_002332205.1 of Pseudoalteromonas sp. JB197. NCBI lineage: Bacteria > Pseudomonadati > Pseudomonadota > Gammaproteobacteria > Alteromonadales > Pseudoalteromonadaceae > Pseudoalteromonas > Pseudoalteromonas sp. JB197. The sequence continues at coordinate 129,547 of NZ_NRGZ01000001.1, read as the reverse complement.
TATTATTAGAGAATTTTTTTGTGGTTACCTCATCTCCTTTTAAAATATCTTTTTTGGGTCCTCGTTACTGGTTAACTTGGGTGGGTGTTTTCTTTTTATATTTAATTTCGTGGCTACCACAAAAGCTACAACTAGCAATGGGCAAGCAGCTTGGCCGATTAGTGCATAAATATATGAAGCGACGCCGCCATATTGCTGAGGTAAATATAAGACACTGCTTCCCAGATATGAGCGAAGCAGACCAACAAGCATTAGTATTAAAAAACATGGAAAATACCGGAATGGCCATGGTCGAAACCGGTATGGCATGGTGGTGGCCAAAGTGGCGAGTACAAAAAGCTTACGGTTCAATTAAAGGGCTTGAGCACTTTGAGCGCATTCAAGCGTCGGGCAAAGGCGTGTTAATGCTAGTTCCGCATATTTTGCATCTTGAAATGGCGAGCCGTGTAATGGGATTAAAATACCAAGGCTTAGGTTTTTATCGCCCGCACAACAATCCGCTTATGGAATACTTTACTACCAATGGTCGCTTGCGCTCTAACGAATATTTAATTGGCCGAAAAGACGTAAAAGGTTTATTAAAAGCGCTTAAAAACAAAAAAATATGTTACTACTTACCTGATCAAGATTATGGTCGTAAGCATTGTGAATTTGTGCCATTTTTTGCCGTACCAGACACAGCAACAACCACAGGAACGCTAATGTTTGCAGCCAGTAAACACTGTGAAACAGTTAGTTTAGTTAGCCGTCGCGACGAACACGGTAAATACCACTTAGAAGTATTACCTGAACTTGAAAACTTCCCCAGTGGCGACAACAGAGCCGATGTCACTCGTGTTAACCAACGTATAGAGCAAGCAATTAATGCCGCTCCTGAGCAATATATGTGGCTACACCGCCGTTTTAAAACACGCCCCGATGAAAATAGCGCTTCTTTTTATTAAAAGTAGTGGTATAACAAAAATAATAATGAGTAATAATTATGTGGTTTTGGATTAGATATTTATTGATCGCAGTGATATTAATAATTGGAGTTACCTACTTTTTATTAGGTAATGATGCTGTATTTGATATAAAAAAATCAAAAAATACGGCAGCAGAGGGATTATCCCGATTTTACTCATTAATTCGAGATCAAAATAAAGAAAATAAAGACCGTGACCTATTTGTATTACAACTAGATACACCTGAATATACACTTGATAGAGTATTAGCCGAGCGAACACGAACTGTTGAGCCTATGTCAAAGTATTGGACTGGAGAAGTTATATCTAGGCGCTTTAAAAGTGGCTCTACTCTCAAAAGCGAATTATCACAACATGCCGATAATGAAGGCATTTCCTTATACTGGTATCTAGATAAAGATTATGTTGTAAAGGGACACTTTAGAATAGAAGGCGATTTTAATGCAGCACTATACCGTGTCGGTCGTGGGATTAACGATAGCTTTGAGTATGAGGTATATACTTACTTATGCTATAAACAGCGCGCCGCTGTTATAACAGTGCTTCCTTCTGAATTTGTACGATCAAACTGCTTAAAACTGAATAAATAAATTATATTTTAACTAGGGGCTGTTGATCTTTGTAGTACATATATCAATCAGCCCACATTGGTAGCCACATCATAGTAAATGCTAAAGCGAGCATTGAATGATAATTTCGTTCAAGCTTTTCATACCGCGTGGCTATCCCTCTATATTGCTTAATACGGCCAAATGCATTCTCAACCAAGTGCCGATATTTGTACATGCACCAGTCAATATCTTCATTGCCTACTAAACTGTTGCCCTTACGTGGAATAACGGGTGTAGCGTTATTATCACGAACAAACGCTCTCAGTTTTTCACTGTCGTAGCCTTTATCTGCGACAACCATATTACTTGTTGGGCAATTAGCTACGAGTGACTCTGCATGGACGATATCATGCGTATTTCCACAGGATAATTCATAATAAACAGGCAACCCTCCGCTATCGACTGCAAGATGAATTTTCGTAGAATTTCCACCTCGGCTCTTTCCAATTGATTCATTGTCAGCAGTTCTTGCACCGCAACTATGTTGATGAGCCCTGACAATACTGCCATCAATGAAGACCCAATCCATGTCCGCATCACGAGATAATGCGCGAAACAGTTCATTCAAAATCCCTTTTTTGGACCATAAATTAAACCGTCTGTAGATAGCACTCCAACGGCCAAAATCAGAAGGTAAATCTCGCCATGGAATACCTGTGCGCATCTTATACAGTATGCCTTCGAGCGTTTTTCTATGGTTGGGCTTATTATAAATTCGACCACTTAAGTACATTACTTTTGATAAGACATTCCATGTCCCGTCTGTTAACATTAATCTTGGCATGTAGGTTCGGTGTAAAGTTTTCTGGCGAATTCAATTATACCTTATCTTCATGCTGTTTGTTTTTCATACCACAAAGATCAACACGCCCTAGGGTCTGTTTATAAATTGTGGATATTGACTTGTGTAAGCTGAGCCAATATCCAGGTAGTGATACTAAGTTAATTCAAACACAGTTTGCCAGATTGTAGTTACATTTTTAATGTCATCACTAAATTGTGCACGCTCTGTGCAGCGCCCTTGCTGATCTAAACTCAACACGTGATAGCGCGAACGGTAATTAATATACGCCTGAATTAATTGCTGCTTTTGCGCCTTGGTAATGCAGCCAAGCTTTGCAGCATCAGTTAAAATTCTGACGTTATCGGAATACACACATAGCTCTTCAAATTGTTGTGCATAATTTAGCACTAAGTACTGAGTAATAAATTCAATATCTGTCATTGCGCCAACATCTTGCTTTAAATCAAATTGCTGCTCATTTCCTGTTGCTAAATGTTCACGCATTTTTTCACGCATTTTTATTACATCGTCTTTGAGCACTTTTTTATCGCGCGGCTGACACAGTATATTTTTACGAATTTGCGCAAAACGCTCAACAAATTCAGCTTGCCCTAAAATCAGCCTAGCTCGCACTAGCGCTTGATGCTCCCACGTCCATGCCTGTGTTTGTTGGTAATGATTAAAGCTCTCTAGGTTAATTGCCAGCAACCCCGATGCGCCTTCAGGGCGTAGTCGTGTATCAAGCTCATATAAAATCCCCGAAGCGGTTCGGGTATTAAATAAATGCATTAAACGTTGCGCCAATTTTAAATAAAATTGCCTTGAATCTATTGGCTTTACACCATTAGTTTGGCTGCTGCCATCGTGGTTATGTACAAAGACTAAATCTAAATCAGAGTCATAACCCACTTCAAAGCCACCGGTTTTACCATAGGCAATAACCGCAAAACCTTTGCTTTCGTCGTTAGTACTAGGTGGCATACCAAAGCGTTTTACACAATTGTGCCATGCAATATTAACGGCCTGATCGACAATAGCCTCCGCCAGTGCCGTTAAATGATCGCTCACCTTCATTACATCCATAACATCGGTGGCATCGGCAGCGGCAATTCGTAACTGATGCGTTTGTTTAAACTGCCGTAACGCCTCCATTTGCATTTCTAAGTCGTCGGGCTCAATACGTAAAAAATATTGCCTAATTTCGTCTTTATAGGCGCTTAAAGGTGTTGGCTTATAAAGTACTGCGGGGTCTATTAGCTCATCAAGCAAAATAGGGTAAAGCGAAATATGCTCACCTATCCATTTACTATAACAACACAATAATACTAACTGCTTTAAGGCACCTGGGTTTTCGTATAACAGCTCTAAATAGGCGGTACGCGAAATTATTTTATTAAGTATTTGGCAAATAACATTAAATGTTTCGGCAGTGGCATTAAAGTCGTTCATTTGTTTGAGTAAAACCGGCATTAATTTATCAAGAATATTACGCCCTCGATTACCCACTTTTGCTTTAGATATACGTTGTTTAAAGTCGTGTAGTGGTGTTTGCCAATCTTCCCTGGGATCATTTAAAAAACTCACATCACCATGATCCCAAGTACTAATAAATGCGCCTTCGCAAGTATCTAGCGGCTCGGTTTCCTCCCCTATTACATGATTAAACTCATTATGAATTTGCCCCATTACATGCTCTAAATAGCTTAACGTAGCGCTAAAGTCGGGCTGATTGAGTAAATAGTTTAAACGTTGCTGATTTAGCTCCTCATCCGGGAGGGTTTGCGTTTGTTGGTCATCAAATATTTGTAGGTACTGCTCTACTTTACGCAGGTATAAGTAGTTTTTTTGCAGATCTTTTGCTTCAAGCTCATCGATTACTTGGCTTAAGCTAAGCTCTTTAAGGGCGTGTAATAATGATTGAGTTTGCAAATTAGCCTCTCGCCCACCACGTACCATTTGTAGTGCTTGTACAATAAATTCAACTTCTCGTATTCCGCCTGCGCCTAGTTTTATATTGTTGGTTAGGCGCTTACGACGTACTTCTTGAGCAATCATCAACTTCATTTTTCGCAGCGACTCAATCACCGAAAAGTCAATATAGCGTCTATATACAAACGGCTTTAATAGCTGGTTAAACTCGCTAAAATAAATGTTAGGCGTGCCAATTAAGCGCCCTTTTAACATGGCATAACGTTCCCAATCACGGCCTTGCTCTTGGTAATAATCTTCAATTGCATTAAAGCTCATAACTAACGGGCCACTTTCACCAAAAGGTCGCAGTCGCATATCTACTCTAAATACTTGGCCGTCAACGGTCACTTGATTAAGTGCGGTTATTAACTTTTGCGCCACTTTGGTATAAAACACTTGGGCTTCGAGCGAGCGACGCCCGCCTTGGGTTTTAATATTGCGAGGATAGGCAAAAATAAGATCTATATCTGATGAGTAATTTAGCTCTTGTCCGCCAAGCTTACCCATTCCCAATACCATTAAAGGCAATGGCTGACCGTGTTCATTTAAAGGCTCACCATTGGTTTTTGCCACCTGTGTATAAGCCCACTGATTTGCACTTTCTATTAGGTTATCTGCTAATTGGCTTACATACTTGATACTGTCGGCAATTGGGTTGTCGCAACATAAATCTAAAAAAGCCACTTTAAGCCAGTACTTTTCTCGGTATTGCCGCAGTAATTTATGGCAATCGCGCTCATCAATATTATTTAGGTCTAAGTCAATAAAAGGAGCTGCAATCACCCTATTTTTAATTTCGGTGTTACATAATAACCAGTTTTTTAGCTCAGGTTGCGATGTTAAACAGCGCCATGCAAAGTCACTCAAGGCTAATAACCGTACCAGCGCTAATTCTTGCTTTTGTTGTGGATAAAGCTGTTCGAAGCGTGTTTCGCCAAGTTTTTGTAATTGAATGGGAAGTTGCTTTACGTTACTCATCAATACTCTCTTTTATATCATCAATAACCGTACTAGAATGATTAAAAACCTATTAAGGTAAATACTACTTAGGAAAACCATGTCATATTTGTCATTATCTAACACTAGTTTACTTGCGATTGCTATTAGTTTTATTGTTATTTGCGTGATCATAATGAGCTTAAGAATAACCACTCAACTAAAAGCAAAACAAGCGCTTAAAGATGAGTTAGCGCAGCATGATAACTTTGCAATGGGGATTAGTTTTGCCTCAGAAATATCGGTGGTGATTGCCTCAGTAGCATTTTTATTTGATGAAATAAGCATAAGCACAGCGCAATCGAACCCATTAAAAGTGATCTTTTTAATCGTTTTATTATTTTTATTTATTAAAATAGGTCACTTAATTCATCGCAAATGGATTTTGCATCGCTTTAATGAAGAAGCCGCTATTTTAAAACAAAATGTCTGCGCCGCACTGGCCGACTCAGGTATGTTAATTGCTAACTGTATTATTACTTTAGGGCTTTACACTTGGACTCACACTCAAGGTTTTAGCAGTTTACTCATTGCCTTTGTAAGTTTTTTTGTACTACAAGGTATGTTTGCTTTTGATAGTAAAATACGTGAATACCACTTTGCCAAAGCTAACCAAGGCGCATCACTACAAAGTAACTTTGGCCTTGAAAATACCTCTATTGGTATTCGTTACGCGGGTAAATCAATTGGTTTATCGCTGGCCGCGTATGCTGGTTTGTCCAGCGCAGCGTTTCAAAATGGTAAGATGGTCGAAAATTTATTTACACTCGTGATGCATTGCGGTGTAATGTGGGTGCTACTTTACAGTTTAACTTATGTAATAAAAAAGATTTCGTTACCAAATATCGATACTTCGCTGGAAATTGATCATCAAGATAATATTGGTATTGCTTGTATCGAATTTGCGGTTTTTTGTGCTGTAGGTTATTTGCTTATTAGTATGTTTTCAATTTAACACCAAGCTGATTAAATATAATATTTAATCAGCTTGTGAACACTTCGCTTAAGTGTAATGGGGCCTTATGCTATTTGATGTAACCAATTATCTGTTAGTTGATATAGATAATGAGTTTAGCAGAGCATTTGCTGAGTACTCTTTTAATCATGCTCAGAGCCAATCACCCAGCGGGTTAATAGCAGCTGGTAGCCACACCCGGCTGTTAGTAAAAATGATGTTTGATGAACTTATAAAAGATTACTGCTATTGCGACTTTGAAAATGAAATTAGTGTATCAGAGCTCGCTACCTACTTGCATGATCATCATAAAATTAAAGGCGTATTATTTAACCGTGTTGATTACTTACTTGGCGATGATAAACAGCGCTTTATTTATAACTCACTACACAAAAGTCGCTTTTTAGTTAGCCAAGACGAAAATGGCTTTTCGTTTAGCCCAGTAACAGACCCTGGGCATTCAAATCACTTATCGTGCCATACCGATATAGCACAAGCGTCACTAAACCTAATAGAGACTGATGAGCAATTTAATAAAAATAAATAATTGCACCTAGCTCACAGCTTACTTACCATAGCGGCATATAACTTTTATGCACTAACCAATAAGTGACACCACATGCGAGTTCCTCATATTTATCAGGCATCGAGTATTGCCTTAAACACTCCCGTTACATTAGATGACGACGCTGCAGGGCATATTGGCCGAGTATTGCGAATGAAAGTAGGCGATCACGTGTCTATTTTTAATGGTGAAGGCGGTGAATACCTTAGTGAAATTATTGAGGTGACTAAAAAAAATGTCGTGGTTATGCCACAACAGCTAAATACTCATGATGTAGAATCTCCCTTAAAAATTCACTTGGGCCAATGCGTATCACGTGGCGATAAAATGGATTTTACCATTCAAAAATCGGTGGAACTTGGGATTACCGAAATCACCCCTATTTTTAGTCAGCGTTGCGGCGTTAAATTAATGGGCGATCGACTTGATAAAAAACACCAACAATGGCAAAAAATAGCCATAGCTGCCGCCGAGCAATCTGGGCGTAACTTTGTACCTGTTGTTCATCCGCCGATAGATCTAAAGCAATGGCTTGCACAGCAAAGTGCAGCAATTAAGCTCACTTTGCATCCACGTGCCGAGCACAGTATCAAAACAATTACCGTCCCAAAAGATGGCGTACGCTTTTTAGTTGGCCCTGAAGGCGGCTTTACTGATGAGGAAATGGCGCAAACAAAGCAACAAAACTTTGTAGATATTCGCTTAGGCCCGCGCGTATTACGCACCGAAACAGCAGCATTAACTGTTTTAAGTGCATTACAGCTGCAGTTTGGCGACTTAGCTAATTGAAATAACTAAAAGTACCCACATATATATATTAATATTCATATTAAGGCACAGCGCATGGCAATTAAGTTAGGCATTATTTCAGATCCTATTAGCGGATTTAATATTAAAAAAGACACTGGTTTTGCAATGATGATGCAAGCGCAAGCACGTGGCTATGAAATTTACTATATGGAAATGGATGATCTTTCACTACGCCAAGGTCAGGCATATGCTACAGCTGCAAAAGCACAGGTTTTTGACGATCCAAACAATTGGTACCAGCTTGAGCAAAAAACCACTATTGCACTTGGCGATTTAGACGTTATTTTAATGCGTAAAGATCCCCCTTTTGATACCGAATACATATACGCAACTTATATTTTAGAGCGTGCCGAACAAGCAGGTACACTCATAGTTAACAAGCCACAAAGCCTGCGCGACGCAAACGAAAAGCTGTTTACAGCTTGGTTTAGCGAATACACGCCCGACACTTTAGTAACGCGCAGCCAAAAGCAAATTCGTGAGTTTTTAGCGCAGCATAAAGACATTATTTTAAAACCGCTTGATGGCATGGGTGGCGCGTCGATTTTTAGAGTTAAAGCAGACGATGCTAACATTGGTGTAATTTGTGAAACATTAACCGAGCACGGCAGTCGCTTTGCCATGGTACAAAATTATGTTCCAGAGATCACTCAAGGCGATAAGCGCGTATTGGTTGTTGATGGCGAAGTAATTCCATATTGCTTGGCGCGTATTCCACAAAACGGAGAAACACGCGGTAACTTAGCCGTAGGTGGACGCGGCGAAGCACGTCCTTTAAGTGAATCCGATTTAAAAATTGCACACGCTGTGGCACCAACACTTAAAGAAAAAGGCCTAATTTTTGTCGGCTTAGATATTATTGGCGACAAATTAACCGAAATTAACGTAACCGCACCAACCTGTGTTAAAGAAATTGAAGCGGCGTACGATATTTCAATTACGGGTATTTTATTTGACGCAATTGAAAAACGACTCGCTAAATAAGTTAGCGTTATTAAAAGCGCTTTCATATTGTAAGGTTTAAGGTATTCATTATTTTTAAATCGTATGAAAGTGCTTATTTTGTTTTAAAAACATGGGTATGTGCCATACTAAAAATTCATTAACTAAAAAGGGTGAAATCTATGCAGTCATTAGAAAATCATTTTTTAATCGCAATGCCGTCGATGCAAGACCCTTTTTTTAAACGTGCTGTTACCTATATTTGTGAGCACAATGAAGACGGGGCTATGGGCTTGGTAATCAACCAACCTATTAATATTACCGTAGGTGAGTTACTCGATAAAATAGAAATTGATAACGACAAAACTCAGCAAGCAGCGCAAGTTAGCGTATATGCTGGCGGGCCGGTTAAAACCGACCGTGGTTTTGTACTGCACTCTCCAAAGCATGGTTACTCTGCGAGCCAAACGCTCAGCAGTGATATCATGATCACCACCTCTAAAGATGTACTCGCTTCGTTAACCACAGCACAAGCACCTGAACAATTTATTATTACTTTGGGCTACTCTGGCTGGGAGCAAGGTCAATTAGAACAAGAGCTATTGGATAATAGCTGGCTGATAATTAAAGCTGATCCGAAAATTATTTTTGACACCCCCGTTGAAAAACGCTGGGAAAAAGCAGTTTCTATGCTCGGCTTTGATATAAGCCAACTCAGCCCTGAAGCTGGTCATGCTTAACAAGATAAACTTATGACAAAAAAAAACTTCAAGCCGCAAGGCCAGCGTACTGTAATGGGCTTTGACTTTGGCACCAAAAGTATTGGTATTGCTATAGGTCAAGAGCTCACTGGCAGCGCATCGAGCCTTAAAGCTGTAAAAGCACAAGATGGCATTCCTAGTTGGGATGACATAGCAGTACAAGTAAACGAATGGCAGCCCGATTTAATGGTGGTGGGTTTACCGCTAAATATGGATGGCACCGCCCAAGAGGTAACTTTTAAAGCTAAAAAGTTTGCTAATCGATTACACAATCACTATGCCATACCGGTAGAAACACAAGATGAGCGCTTAACCACCGCCGATGCTAAAGCGCGCTTGTTTGAGCAAGGCGGTTATAAAAACTTAGGCAAAGGCAAAGTAGATAACATGTCTGCGGTGATTATTTTAGAGAGCTTTTTTGAAACAAGTTACGGTGAGTGAAAATATTAGGTGTTAGGCTTTGAATATCAGAGCTTTTAAGCTGATACCCAAAGCCTTCTCTTTAACTTAACTAATATTGCCTTTATCATCAAGGCCATCAATAGTGACCCCTTGTAAAAAGCCCGCCCCTTGCTGCTCATTGTTGCGCAGCTTTATCATTAAGCGCAAATCGTTCGCCGAATCGGCATGGTGCAATGCATCTGCATAATTGATTCGTTGCTGTTTATACAGCTCAAATAAGGCCTGATCAAAGGTCTGCATACCCATTTCTTTCGATTTAGCCATGGTTTCTTTAATACCGCCTATATCACCATTTTTAATTAGCTCTGCAACCATAGGTGAATTAAGTAATATTTCAATAGCAGCAACTCGACCTTGCCCGTCAGATGTGGGGATCAGCTGCTGGGCAATAATAGCGCGTAAATTTAATGCTAGATCGTACTTAAGCTTATCGTGCTTTTCTTTTGGCACTAAATGCATGATCCGATCTATCGCTTGGTTAGCGTTGTTTGCATGCAAGGTAGCCACACATAAGTGCCCTGTTTCTGCAAAGCTTAATGCATACTCCATGGTTTCTTGTGAGCGTATTTCGCCTATTAATATTACGTCGGGTGCTTGGCGTAACGAGCTTTTAAGCGCTGACTCAAAACTTTCGGTATCTAGCCCTACTTCGCGTTGAGTAATAATACTTTTACGGTGTTCGTGTACAAACTCAATCGGGTCTTCAATGGTTAATATATGTCCGCGCTGATTACGGTTTCTATAGCCAATAAGTGCAGCAAGTGAGGTTGACTTACCCGTACCGGTTCCCCCCACAAATAGCACTAAACCACGTTTCGACATAATCACATCGGTAAGTGTAGACGGCAGCCCAAGTTCGCCAATTTCAGGTATTTTAGTAACAATACGACGAATAACCATGCCCGCTTTATCGCGCTGCCAAAATGCCGAAACACGAAAACGTCCTTCGTCAGTGGCAATCGCAAAGTTGCATTCTTTCGTTGTATGAAACTCGGCTTTTTGTTTTTCACTCATTGCCGACTCAACCAACTCAAGTGATTGCTCATCGCTGAGCGGCTCATCATCAAGCGGGGTTAATTCACCATTAATTTTAGCGCTGATAGGCAGTTGGCTTGAAACAAATAAATCAGAGCCTTTTTTATCTATCATTATTTGTAAAAAGTTATTTAAAGATAAAGCCATTAGTATTCCTTAACCACCGAACTGAGTTTTGTCTTGCGCTTTAGCTTGCGCTGCAATATTGGTAACAATGCCATGATTAACTAAGTTTGTTAAACATTGATCCATCGTTTGCATTCCATGCGAAGCGCCAGTTTGAATAGACGAGTACATTTGCGCCACTTTATCTTCACGAATTAAGTTACGAATAGCAGGTACTGCAAGCATAATTTCGTGAGCAGCTACTCGCCCACCGCCAATTTTTTTAAGCAGGGTTTGCGAAATTACCGCACGTAATGATTCCGAGAGCATAGAGCGGATCATGGCTTTTTCTTCACCTGGGAATACATCTATAATACGGTCAATGGTTTTAGGTGCAGAGGTCGTGTGCAAAGTGCCAAATACTAAGTGACCAGTTTCGGCTGCTGTCATTGCCAGGCGAATGGTTTCCAGATCACGTAATTCACCAACTAATATTACATCTGGATCTTCACGAAGTGCACTGCGTAGCGCATTTTTAAAGCTATGTGTGTCGCGATGTACTTCTCGCTGATTAATCAGACTTAATTTGTTATCGTGGACAAACTCTATTGGATCTTCAATAGTGAGAATATGGTGATGTTTTGTTTGATTTATATAATCAACCATAGCCGCTAATGTTGTCGACTTACCTGACCCTGTAGGCCCAGTTACTAATACTAAGCCGCGGGGAGTATCGGCAATGGTTTTAAAAATATCGGGGGCGCCTAAATCATCTAATGTGAGCACTTCACTGGGAATAGTACGAAATACGGCAGCAGGTCCACGGTGAGTATTAAAGGCATTAACACGAAAACGTGCTAAATTAGGCACTTCAAATGAAAAATCCACTTCGAGATTTTGTTCGTAGTCCTTGCGCTGGTTATCGTTCATAATATCGTAAACTAGGTTGTTTACATCTTTGTCTCCTAGTGCTGGTATATTAATACGCCGCACATCGCCATCTACGCGTATCATAGGTGAAACCCCTGATGATAAATGTAAATCGGATGCTTTGTGTTGCACACTAAACGCCAATAATTCGGTAATATCCATTTATGACTCCACAACTAACTGATAAATATATGGTTACAATAGCAGAACGACTTACATCCGCCTACGCTAGAATTGCAGTAGCGGCAAAAAACGCCCAACGAAATAGTAACGAAATAACCTTACTTGCAGTATCAAAAACCAAACCAAGTGCCGATATTATTGCAGCCTACAAGCATGGCCAACGCCAATTTGGTGAGTCTTATGTTCAAGAGGCTGTAGATAAAATAGCGCAACTACATACATATAGCGATATCATTTGGCATTTCATTGGCCCTATTCAATCAAATAAAAGCGCATTAGTGGCCGCCAATTTTGCTTGGGTACAAAGTGTTGATCGGATTAAAATAGCGAAACGCTTAAACAGCCAACGACCAGCCGATAAAGCCGCGCTTAATGTGCTTATTCAAGTAAATATTAGTAATGAAGAGGCTAAGTCGGGTTGCCAGCTTAATGAAGTAGCCGAACTGGCCAGTTTTATTAACCAATGTGAACAATTAACTTTACGCGGACTAATGGCTATTCCGGCTAAAAGCGATGATATTACAACGCAAACTCAATATTTTAAGCAATTACAAACTTGCTTTGATAAACTACAGACCCAATATCCTCAAGTAGATACTTTGTCGATGGGGATGAGCAATGATGTTGAAGCTGCAATTAGTGCAGGCTCAACCATGGTGAGGATCGGCACAGACATTTTTGGCACACGAACTTAAAAGGTGATAACAGATATATGTCAGATAAAACAATCGCATTTATAGGCACAGGTAATATGAGCTACGCCATTATTGGTGGCATGGTAAAAAATGGGTTTAATGCAAACAATATTATTGCCACAAACCGTAACCAAGAAAAGCTGGCCAAAGTAGCAGCCGATTTCAAGGTAAAAACCACCAGTGACAATAACGAAGCCCTGCGCGATGCTGACGTAATTGTACTTTCTGTTAAACCACAAATGATGGGCGATTTATGTAAATCGTTTCAAGAGTCGGGTGTCGACTTTAGCGATAAACTGTTTATTTCAGTAGCAGCTGGTTTAACCGTAAAACGTTTGCGCGAAATGCTTGGCCAAGACGTGAAAATGATACGTTGTATGCCTAATACACCTTCGCTACTTGGCCGTGGTGTATCCGGTTTATATGGCGCTGGCGAAACGCCAAGCGAGCACGAATTTGTACAACAAGTTTTTGAATGCACTGGCATTGTAGTGTGGGTTGAGCAAGAATCGCAAATTAACGATATTATTGCAGTTACAGGCTCATCGCCTGCTTATTTTTTCTTATTTATGGAAGCCATAGAAGAGAAAGCCAAAGCACTGGGCTTTAACGATGCAGATGCACGTCGCTTAGTACAACAAACAGCACTTGGCGCTGCCGAAATGGCACTCAGCCAACCCGATATAACCATTTCGCAGTTACGCTCAAACGTAACATCTAAAGGTGGTACTACGCATGCAGCCGTTGAGCATTTAAAAGATAAAGGCTTAACCCAAACCGTTGCCGATGCTATGGATGCGTGTATTACGCGTGCACAGCAAATGGAACAAGAACTTTAAGAAGGTTAAATTATGAATGCCATGCAATTTTTAATCAGTACCCTGTTTGACTTATTTTTAATGGTGGTATTACTGCGTTTCTGGCTACAGTGGGCAAAAGCCGACTTTTACAACCCAATGAGCCAATTTGTGGTTAAAGCCACCTCGTTCGCGGTAAAGCCACTGCGTAAAATTATTCCTGGGTTTGGAGGCCTTGATTTAGCCTCGCTATTGCTGGCATTTTTTGTTGCCGCAGCCAAAATAAGCGTGCTTATGTGGCTTATTTATAAGTCATGGGCTATACAACCTGTACTTATTCAAGCATTAATCACCGTACTAAAAGAAGGTTTAAATTTAGTTTTTTGGGTACTTATTATTCGCGCTATTTTAAGCTGGGTTAGCCAAGGCTATAACCCAATAGAAGCGGTATTCCACCAGCTAACTGAACCTATGTTAAAACCTATTCGTAAAATTCTACCGCCGCTAGGTGGCTTAGATTTATCGGTTTTAGTGCTTATTATTGGTATACAGTTTTTACAAATGCTGCTTATGGATTTATTAGTTTAAGCACTTATTTTAGCTAAAGAGGTCACTAGACCTCTTTTTTATGTTTTAGGAGTTAATTATGCAACGGTTAATTAGATTGTTTTTTATTACCTGTTTAGCTTTTACCTTTAATGCTCACAGTGAGCAAGTTTCCGGCGCACAGTACAAAGAGCTAGGTCAGTGGCAAGTACATTACATTGCTTTTCCTTCAACCTTTGTGCAACCTAAAATAGCCCAAGCTTATGGTCTTGAGCGTAGCGGCTACAAAGGGATTGTTAATATATCTATATTAGCTAACGATGCCGATAACACAGCGCAAAAGGCCGTATTAAAAGGCACAGCTAAAAATTTACTTGGCAATAAACAAACGCTTAACTTTAAAGAAGTAATTGAAGGCGATGCAATTTATTACCTTGCTCAAGTTAACTACACTAACGAAGAAGTTTTACGTTTTGAGATTGAAATACAGCAAGACTCACAATTTCAAAAATTACAGTTTCAGCAAAAATTTTACGTAGATTAAATAACTTATGATAAAAACTTTAGTACTTGCCACAGGCAACCCTGGCAAAGTAAATGAACTTGCAAACATGCTCAGCCCGCTCAATATTAATGTTGTGCCGCAAAGCGACTTTAACGTAGGTGAAGTGGCCGAAACCGGTACCACTTTTGTAGAAAATGCCATTATTAAAGCCCGCCATGCAGCCAAAATTACCGGTATGCCTGCTATTGCTGATGACTCTGGATTAGAAGTTGATGGTTTAAATGGTGCGCCAGGTGTGTACTCTGCGCGCTTTGCCGGAGCAGGTGCAACTGATCAAGATAACATAGATAAGCTACTACTTGAGCTGGATAATAACCCAATTAGAACAGCACGCTTTTGGTGTGTACTGGTATTAATGCGTCACGCTAATGACCCAACTCCGCTTATTTGTAGTGCCAGTTGGGAAGGTGAAATAACCCTAACCCAAAATGGCGAAGGCGGCTTTGGCTACGACCCGGTATTTTTTGTACCTACGCTTAATTGCACCAGTGCCGAGCTGACAAAAGAGCAAAAAAATGCCATTAGCCATCGCGGTCAAGCATTACAAAATTTACTACAGCAACTTAAGCTAAAAGGCGGCCTGTGAACCTACCACCACTAAGCTTATATGTGCACGTTCCTTGGTGCGTGCAAAAATGCCCATATTGCGACTTTAATAGCCACGGACAAAAAGGTGAAATTCCTGAAGCTGAATATGTGCAGCATTTAATTGATGATTTAAAAGCCGACCTGCATTTAGTCCAAGGGCGTAAAATTCATAGTATTTTTATTGGTGGTGGCACACCTAGCTTATTAACTGGCGCAGCTTACACACGCCTACTTAGTGAAGTTAAAAGCCTTATTGGGCTTGAAGATAACTGCGAAATAACTCTTGAAGCAAACCCTGGCACTGTTGAAACTGGCCGCTTTAAAGATTATGTAAAAGCAGGTATTAACCGCATTTCTATAGGTGTGCAAAGCATGCAAAACGACAAGCTTAAAGCGCTTGGCCGTATTCATGGCAGCGACGAGGCAAACTACGCCGCAGAGCAAGCTAAAGAAGCGGGGTTAAATAGCTTTAATCTTGATTTAATGCATGGCTTACCTGGGCAAACTCTCGATGATGCACTGGGTGATTTAAAGCAAATCATTGCCCTTAACCCGCCGCATATTTCTTGGTATCAGCTTACTATTGAGCCCAATACACAATTTGCTTCTAAGCCGCCTACCCTGCCACAAGACGAAACCCTATGGGACATTCAAGAGCAAGGCCAAGAGTTACTTGCCCAAGCAGGTTACCTGCAATACGAAATATCAGGCTATGCAAAGCTTGGCTATCAATGCCAACACAACTTAAATTATTGGCGTTTTGGCGATTATATCGGTATTGGTTGTGGCGCGCATGGTAAGGTAACTGATGCAAATACAGGCATAATAACCCGCACCGAAAAAGTTAAGCACCCGCGTGGTTACATGGATCTGATCAAACCTTACTTGTTTAAAAGCTGGCAGGTTGAACAAGACGATTTAGCATTTGAGTTTTTTATGAATCGCTTTCGTCTAGTAGAGCCTTGCCCTATTAACGACTTTAATGCGCTTACACAGCAGCCATTACAAAGCCAACAACACGCGCTACAACAGGCAATTAAAACGGGCTTATTAATACAAACCGATAGCCATTGGCAAGTAACACTGAAAGGTCAGCGCTTTTTAAATGATCTGCTAGAGTTATTTGTTTAACTCTAGGTTCTAGGTTCTAGGCTCTAGGTTCTAGGTTCTAGGTTCTAGGTTCTAGGTTCTAGGTTCTAGGTTCTAGGTTCTAGGTTCTAGGTTCTAGGTTCTAGGTTCTACAAAATTATAATAATAAATTTCTAACATCAAGAGGATAAATAATGCGTAAATTTACTTTTATTGCAGCTGCAGTAAGCGTTGCACTACTTGCTGGTTGCCAGCAAGCTACACAACAAGTAACAGCAGCACCTGCGGTACAGGCACAACCAGTACAAAGCGAAATAAACAAAGCAAATACATTTTTTGAAGATACCTTTACTCGTGACGTAATGAGCAGCCCTGTGTATCAAACTTACATGGGTATTAAGCAAGATTACGACAAGTGGGACGATGGTAGCGAAGCTAAAAAATTAAAAGATTTTGCACAAACCAAAGCTGATTTAGTAACGCTTAATAGCATTAATCGTGCTCAGCTTGATGATGCAACTAAAGTAAGTTACGACTTAAAAAAGCAAGATCTTGAAAACTCAATTGCTGACTTCAAATGGCGTTACCACAGTTACCCGGTAAACCAAATGTACGGCACTCACTCTATGATCGCGGCATTTTTAATTAACCAGCATCAAGTAAGTGATGTAAAAGACGCTAAAGCGTATATATCTCGCTTAAACGGTGTGCCAGTAGTATTTGATCAGTTAATTACTGATTTAGAAGTACGTGCTGAAAAAGGCATTATTGCACCTAAGTTTGTATTCCCGCATGTTATCGACTCAAGTAAAAATATTATAAAAGGCGCTCCATTTGAGCAAGGCGACGACTCTACATTGCTTAGCGACTTTAAACGCAAAGTTAATAAACTAGAAATCAGTCAAAGCGAAAAAGACAGCCTAACAGCTGATGCAGTAGATGCTTTAAAGTCGGCGGTTAAACCTGCTTACTCTAAACTGATTAATTATATAGCCCAACTTGAAAAGCGCGCAGATAACCGCGACGGTGCATGGAAATTTCCTGATGGCGAAGCGTTTTATAACAATGCGTTAAAGCGCACCACCACCACAGACCTAACAGCAAAAGAAATACACGCTATTGGCCTTGCTGAAGTAGCTCGTATTCATGACGAAATGCGCGCCATTAAAGATAAAGTAGGTTTTAAAGGCGATTTAGCCGCTTTCATGCAGTTTATGAAAACCGACAAGCAGTTTTATTTACCTAATACTGATGCCGCTAAAGAGCAATATATTAGCCAAGCAACCGACCTAATTAATAATATGAAGTCGCGTCTTGATGAGTTATTTATTGTAAAACCAAAAGCCGATATGATAGTAAAACGCGTTGAGGCATTTCGTGAAAAAGCAGCTGGCAAAGCGTTTTATCAACAACCGGCACCAGATGGCTCTCGCCCAGGTGTTTACTACGCTAACCTTTACGACATGGAAGCTATGCCTACTTACCAAATGGAAGCACTAGCCTATCATGAAGGCATTCCGGGACATCATATGCAAATTGCTATTTCGCAAGAGCTAGAAGGCGTGCCTAAGTTTCGTAAATTTGGTGGCTACACTGCTTATATTGAAGGTTGGGGCTTATACTCTGAGCTAGTACCAAAAGAAATGGGCTTATACGAAGACCCATATTCTGACTTTGGTCGTCTTTCGATGGAATTATGGCGCGCAGCACGTTTAGTGGTTGATACAGGTATTCACGCTATGCAGTGGAACCGCCAACAAGGTATTGATTACTACGTAAATAACACGCCTAATGCGACCTCTGACGGGGTTAAAATGGTTGAGCGTCACATTGTAATGCCATCGCAAGCAACTGCTTATAAAGTGGGTATGCTGAAGATTTTAGAACTGCGTGAAAATGCAAAGCAGCAACTAGGTGATAAGTTTGATATTCGCCAGTTCCACGACGTAGTGCTTAAAAATGGCCCAGTACCACTTAACGTACTAGAAAACTTTGTTAATCAGTGGATAGCAAGTAAACAAGCTTAACTTGCAATAACTCAGTAACAATATAGAAGGTCGCTTATGCGGCCTTTTTTTGTTTTATAAGCCAATTGTTTAAGCTAGAGTAGGTAACAATAAACTAAGGGGATAAGCCATGGAATTATGCATACAATTACTTAACGCACGCCTTGCTAAGTATCAACTCGACGAGCTTGATAACGACTTTAAGCAGTTAACGCCTGCTCAGCAAGCAAACCAATTAATGCACTTGTATCAAAGCGCGCAGCGAATGAGTGTTAAATATAACTTTATGCAAAATGTGGCAATCCGTATTTTAACCAGCAATCCTTTACCAACATCGTTTATTAGCCAACTAAGCACCCTAGATGCATTAAGCTTTTTTACGCCTGCACTTAAAGTTAACAAGGGTTTTTTGGCGCAAAATGAGGCGGGTAATACTGTGTTGCATACAGTGTTTAAACAACCTGATGCAAACAACTTACCGTTTAACTATGTACGTTCGTTAATGTTATTTGAATCTAACGATGACTTACTAAAAGCGCTGGCACTGCCTAACCAGCAAGGGTTAACGCCAGTTGCCTGTTATATTGCTTATGCAAATAAACCGACTACGCCAATAAAACATGAGTTTTCGGCGCTACTCGCATTAATGGAAATGGAGCAAAAGCAAAATGCACAAGCAAAACAGCAACTATTAAATGTATTGCAAGGCAATACGGTAAACGAAACCACGCTGTTACTGAGCGCCGCCTATTTACAGCGCTCAATATCTCAAGTAATTAATTTACTTAGTCAGAAAGGTAATATTCAACACTCGTAACCACGCGAATATTTTTAATTTGCGGCGTATTAGAGTCACGATCACTAATGCTAAATTGCCCTTGGCGAGCCGTTTTTATTTTACCTAATTTTGAATTTGAGTCTTTGGCAAATTTAGTCGCAACTTCACGGGCTTTTTCGGTGGCCTCTTGTACCATTGCTGGTTTAATGTCGTTTAAACCAGTGAACATATACTCCACACGGGTTTCGTAGTTATCTTGCACTATGGCAATATTTTGCTTAGCCAGCTGACTTACCTTGCTCAGGGCATTTTTTACTTTGTCGGGCGCATTTGAATAAACAATAATATTAGAGCGCACTATATATCTAAATTGTTGATTTTCGCTGCCGTATTCGCGAGCTTGTTTATCTATAATTGATTGGCTGCCAGTGCTAATTTCTTCATCATCAAAGCCGTGTAACTTTAAAAATGCAATTACTGCATCGTTTTTGCCCTCAACTCTACTCACTAACGCTTCTAAGTTATTGTCGGCATCACTAAATTGCAGTGGCCAGATCACAGTATCGGCCAGCACTTCTTGCTCAGCCAATCCTTTTACTTGTACGGTACGTTCCATACCTTTGATATCAAGCGCAGCACCTTTTAAAATAAATCCTAAGCTAATTAGGCCTATACTTAAACAAATAGCCGCAATAACAATATTAAAGTTAGATACTTTATTCATTAAAACTCCCTTGTTAAGCGCCTAAAACAACCCTAAACGCTCGAAAATATAATATAAACAGAGTACATTGTGAAATAATAGATAGCAAAGATTAATCAGCATAGGAAAAGCCATGAGTCTCAAGCGGATCAGTCAGTTTTTTAACCCAAGCTCGGTAGCCGTTATTGGTGCATCTAACACGCCAACCCGCGCTGGTTATGTAGTTATGCGCAACTTATTGCAAAGTGGTTTTAAAGGGCCAATTATGCCAGTAACGCCAAACCACACTGCGGTGCATGGTGTACTGGCATACCCTAGTATTGATGCTTTGCCAAAAGTACCTGATCTCGCGGTTATTTGTACTAATAAAAACACTTTAGATCTTATTATTGAGCAACTTGGGAAACTGGGCTGTCATAATGCCATCATCATTGCTGACGGCTTAAGTAACGCACAAAAACAAACTTTAAAAGAGTGCGCACGTAGCCATCAAGTTACGCTGTTGGGCCCAAATTCTTTAGGGTTATTAATTCCTCATATTGGCCTAAATGCCAGCTTTTCACATACCGTAGCGAGCCCTGGCAAACTCGCTTTCGTTTCACAATCGGCGGCAGTGTGCTCAACCATTTTAGATTGGGCAAAAAATAAAGAAATTGGCTTTTCTTACTTTGTGTCAATGGGCGATTGTCTGGATATTAAATTTACTGAATTGCTCGACTTTTTAGGTCGCGATGCTAAAACTACGGCTATTTTGCTCTACATAGATAACATTGAGGACAGTCGCAGCTTTATTTCAGCCGCTCGAGCGGCTGCTTTTAGCAAACCCGTAATTGTAATTAAAACGGGCAGGACCCATGCGGGCGCTATTGCCGCTGAAGCTCAGTCGGGAATAGCGCATAGCTCGGATGCGGTATACGATGCTCTATTTCAGCGCGCGGGTATGTTAAGAGTAAACGATTTACGCGAGCTATTTGCTGCAACGCAAACATTAGCCATGCACCCAAAATTATTAAAAGTAGAGCAGCTCACTATTTTAACTAATGGTGGCGGCCCTGGCGTAATGGCAGTAGATGAGCTAATACAAAGTTCAGGTAAATTAACGCAATTGAGTGAAGAGACATGTGATGCACTCAATAAAGTAATTCCTCGCTCAGAGAAGGCCTCAAACCCGGTGGATATTTTTGGTGACTCAGCCCCGAGCCGCTATAAACAGGCGTTAGAAATTCTACTTAAAGCTCCTGAAGTAAAAAACTTACTGATTATTCACACTCCATCTGCGCTAGCACCTAGCGAAGACTATGCAAATATTATTGTTAAAACCTTACAAGCACTCCCAAAAATGGCGCGCCCGTATGTTATTACTAACTTTACCGGTGAAGATGCCGCCTATGCTGCTAGGCGTGTTTGCGCTAATAACGCGATCCCAACTTATCGTACTCCCGAGGGCGCTGTTGGGGCCTTTATGCACTTAGTTAGTTATCGACGCAATCAAAAGCATTTAACCCAAACACCTGAGTCGAATACCGTAGATACAAAAATTAATAAGTCGGCAGCTAAAGCCTTAGTAAATGAATTTTTAGAAGAAGGACAAAGTTATTTACCGACCCATCAAGCGAGCCAAATTTTAAGTCATTACGGTATTGAGTGTATTCAAACCGAAGTGGCTTACACGCCAACAGAAGCAAAAGAGCAAGCCATTGAGTTAGGGTTTCCGGTGGCGCTAAAATTAATTAGCCCAAGCATTCCTTCAAAATCTGAAGTGGGTGGCGTAGTGCTTAACTTAAATGACGCCCAAGAAGTAGAGCAAACTGCCTTTTCGATGTTATTAAGAATAAAGAACACTTATCCCGATGCCATTATTGATGGTTTTTCGCTACAAAAAATGGCGCCGCGTGCCGGAGCCAACGAGCTGCGAATAGCAATAAAAACCGAGCCTAATTTTGGTCCCGTTATTTTACTAGGAGAAGCAGGCACCGGCCTTGAATACGCACAAGCAGCAGTAGCTTTGCCCCCGCTAAATATGAACCTAGCAAAATACTTAATTGCCGCGGCGCACGATAAAGGCGTACTAAAGGATCGTATTCTACCTGAAAAAGTAGATAAATATCGGCTCTGCGCACTGCTTACTCGCATCTCGCAGTTAGTAATTGATCAGCCCGACATTAGTTCCTTAGAGCTCAACCCTATATTAGCCAGTAATGGGCAATTTTTAGTGCTGGACGCCACTATGACCATTAACCGCTATCGAGTGCAAACGCATCGTAAACGTTTATCTATTCGCCCCTACCCGATTGAATTGGTAGAGGCCGTAACGTTAAAAAATAATACCCAAGCGACGCTGCGCCCAATTAAACCAGAAGATGAGCAAGCACATCAGCAGTTCGATCAGTCTTTAACTAAAGAGGATCGCTATAAACGATTTTTTGGGGAGTTAAGGCAGTTTAATCACGACCAACTCGCTAAAATGACGCAAATAGATTACGACCGTGAAATGGCCTTTATTGTATCTCAAACATATCAAGGGCAGCCTCGTACTCTTGGCGTATCGCGCGTTATTATGGATCCTGATAATTTACAGGCCGAATTTGCCGTTGTAGTGCGCTCAGACTGCCAAGGCCTTGGCCTAGGTCGTATATTAATGACAGCCGCAATTGAGCACTGTAAGCGCCAAGGAGTTAAATCTATTGAAGGGATTACTTTACCAGAGAATACCGGCATGATTGAGCTTGCGCGTAAATTGGGCTTTAAAATAAGCCGCGACTTTGAAGAAGGCAGTATAAATATGGTACTTAAACTATAAATGAACTATATACGAAAACTTAGACAAAAAATTGCGCACACTTTTGAAGCCTCTGGAGAGTATCAGCGCGCGGGGCACATACTTGATGTAATGCTGGTTTGTCTCATAATGGTCAACGTAGTTGCCATTGTCCTTGAGTCAGTATCGAGTATTGCTAAGCAGTACCATGAAGAATTTTTCTTATTAGAAATTGTCTCCATAACTATATTTTCTATTGAATACATAATACGGCTTTGGACCTGTGTAGACAGAGTTAAATATGCAGCTATTGAGGGCTCAAATACCAAACGACGCTTGCACTATATTTTTTCGCCTTTAGCATTAATTGATTTAATTGCTATATTACCTAGCTTATTGATGTTTTTCTTTATGCTAGATTTGCGCTTTTTACGAGTTTTAAGGTTACTGCGAGTATTTAAGTTAACCCGTTATTCGCGTGCTATGCAGTTGCTGTTACAAGCATTTATTGATGAAGGCAGTACACTTTTAGCGGCATTTTTTATTATGGCCGTGGTGCTTATTTTAGCCTCTTGTGGTATTTACTTGCTTGAACACGATATACAGCCCGATAAATTTGGCTCTATCCCTGCGGCAATGTGGTGGGCTATGGCAACGCTAACTACCGTAGGTTACGGCGACGTAGTGCCCATAACACCTATTGGTAAACTATTTGGTGGGGTAATAACCCTAGTGAGTATGGGAATGGTTGCAGTGCCTACTGGTTTACTTGCATCGAGCTTTTCAGAGCAAGTACGCAAACGCCGTCAAGTATTCGAAAATGCAGTACATGAACAGATCACTAACGGCACTCTCAGCGAGGAGCACCTAGTCACCTTGAAGATCTGCGTTACAAACTAGGGCTGAGTAAACTAGAGGCCAATAAAGCCATAAAAGTTCAGCTTAACGAGCGCAGCGAACACATGTTTTGTAGAAACTGTGGCAAGCGCCCATAAATAGGTTAAAAGTAGTTGTCAGCTTTTAGCTGGCAACTGCACACTAAGGGCTTTCCTTTAATCTTGCTTAAACACGTCGCTCCAATCGCGAGTAATTAAAGGAATAACAGCATTTGTGGGCACAGGTTTACTAAATAAATAACCTTGAAAATAGTCGCAACCAAGTGCTTTTAAAAATACTAATTGATGGGTACTTTCAATGCCTTCTGCCACACATTCTTTATTTAAGCTGTGGGCTAAAGTAAGCGTAGATTGGATAATTGCCTCATCATTAGAATCAACCCCTATATCTTGTACAAAACTACGGTCAATTTTTAATACATCAATAGGAAAGCGCTTCAAATAAGTTAACGATGCGTAACCTGTACCAAAGTCATCCATATAAAGCCTACAACCTAGTTGTTTTAACATATCCATACTCGATAAGGCCTGCTTTGAATCGCGCATTAATATTGATTCTGTTATTTCAAATACAATCGCCTTAGAAGGGATAGCTGCTTTAATTAATGCCTTTTTAATTTCAGGCACCAAGTGTTCAAATTCAAAATCGAGTGCCGATAAGTTAATCGACAAATATAACTCGGGAGCAATTTTGCGCCAAGCCACTAACTCTTCTAAAGCACGGCCCAATGTTTGCAGCATTATTTTTGTAATTAAACCAATACTCTCTGCCGCTAACGAAAACTCTTGAGTGTTCACTAATTGATTTTTTGGCCAGCGTAGCAATACTTCAAAGCCTTCGGTTTTTTGGCTATTAGCACTTATAATAGGTTGATAATAATTACAAAATTCATGCTCTTGATACGCTTTAGTTAACTGCGATTCTAGGTGCAGTGCTTTTTGCACCCGTTGATTCATCTCTTGCTTATAAAACTTATAGCTCCCTTCTAAATTATCTTTAGCGTGGTATAAAGCAATATTGGCAGCTTTTAATAGATCTTTATATTGCTGCGCATCACCTGGATATGTGGCAACACCAATGCTTAAATTAATATTAATTATTTGACCATTAAGGGCAATATTTTTATTAACACAGCCCATTAATTTAGTGCAAACGAGCAATACCTCTTCTATTTGCTGTATATCTTCCACCAACACAACAAATTCATCACCACCAAATCGAGCTACGCTATCGCTGGGGCGTAAGGTACTTTTTAATCGCTCTGCCACTGTTTTAATCAATTCATCGGCAACTTCTCGCCCTAACGAATCATTAAAGTGTTTAAAGCGTTTAATATTAATATGCAGCAAAGCAACCTTGCTGTTATGACGCTGTGCTTGCTCAATTGCATGTATTACACGATCATTAAATAATGCTCTATTTGGCAGGCTAGTTAGCTGATCGTAGTTGGCGAGTATATGTAGCTCATTTTCTGCTAATTTTTGTGCATTTATATCGGTTAAAATAACAACGTAACTGGTTAATCTGTGTTCGTTATCGGCAACTGCACTTATTTTAACAAGCACGTGGCGTTGCTCGTTATTAACCAATGTTACTGTGTCTTCGCAAGAAAAGTGCTCCCCTACATTGAGCTTTTGCATAATGCGCAAGTAATCAAAGCGGCTGCTGCGCGAAATTCCTAAATTAAGTACTCGGCTAGATCGCGGCTCAGCTGGGAAGTTAAACGCAGTTTGCAAGGATTTATTAGAGGCGCGTATATTAAAGTTTTTATCGAGTATAAATACCCAATCACGAGTTTGCTCAAAGGCTGCTGCGAATAAGCGAGCATGCTCTTCAAACACCATTTCACGGGTCATATTGGTGTAAGTTCCGGCCACTTTTTGCGGTAATTTATTATGCCACTCTACTACTTTGCCAAAATCTTTGTACCAGCGCCAATGCCCTTTTGCATGCCTAAGCCTGTAGGTACAATTAAAAGATCCTTTATCTGTAGATAAAAACTCTAACCACTCCAATCTAAATAAAGGTCTGTCTTGTGGGTGTATTTTTACTAAATAGTCATCTAAATTTACGCATTCAACGCTGTAGCCTAATTCATTTATTAACCGCGGTTGATAAATACTAAGGCTGCTTGACTGCCAGTCCCAAACCCCGGATTCACTGCCCTCTAGTGCCAGTTTTAAACGCGCTTCGCTTTCTTTACTTTCTTTGTGAGCTGCCAATAAAATACGCTGTATTTTATTGCGGCGCATTACCCAAGCAACCACTAAAGCAATTAACAATAATGCATATAGCACCACAAAATAAGGGGCACGCCATAGTGGGTATTTCACTTTTATTTTTAAACTAGCGGGCGACGTATATTCGCCGGTTAATGGGTCTTTAGCCCACACTTTTAATTGGTAGTTACCCGGATTTAATTTTGGAAATAACACTCTGTTGTTACGGGTATAACTTTTTTGCCCGTTATCGAGCTGATACTCATAAATAATCCGCTCTTGAAAACTAAACGACATTGCCGAAAAAGCTATTTCTAAACCTATATCGTCATGATTTAATGTTATTTCTTCAAGTGGTTGCTGTAAATTAAGCGACAAGTTTCGCGACATTAAATTGATCCGAGTAATATTAACGTGATCAATTAACGCTTTGGTGTTTTGATTGTTCATTGGGTGAAAATAGGTAAAGCCTTTTAGGCTACCATAAGCAATACGCCCATCTTTTAAATGTGCCATAGCGCCGCTGTTAAATTCTGCAGAGAGCAGCCCTTCTGACGTAGTAAATTGCTGAAAATGCAGTGTAGTCGGGTTTAAACGCCAAATGCCTTTATGACTACTCATCCAAATCATGCCATCGTCATCAAGCACCATATCGTACAATAAGGTACCCAATTTGTTTTTGTCTAAATCAATAGTATGAACAAGTTCATACGTTAAGGCATCAATGCCAATCAGGCCAAAGTTGGATAACGAGAGCCATAAAATATTATTACGATCAACTTCATACGACAGCACATTTATGGCAACATTTTTATGTTGTTTAGGAACCTTATATATTATTTTTAGAGTTAAACTGTGAGGATTAACTTGATATAAAATCCCACCACTAAAAAATAAAGGTTTATCTGGTTGTGTCGATAATGGTGGTAAAAACCCATGCGCTAAAAAAGGGTCAAACTGAGTAAACTCGCCCTCTAACTGGGTTAGTTGCTGGGTATTAATATTATACATAAGCATGCCATGATCTGAGTGCACATAGTACAAGTTACCATCGGGCATTAAAGTAACACCATGAACCCAGCCGGCGATCAGCTTTTGGTTGCTCGGATTTTGTGTTTTCGGCTCAGTTAATTGCAGGCTAACAGGGTCAAAAATAAATAAACCTCTGTTGGAGTGCAGCCATAATTTATTTTTATAAGGCATTATTTTATAAATAGTAAATTCAGTAGTTAGCAAATCAACTTTAAAATCTTGTAAATACGTTTTGCCTATATTTGTTTTTAAATCAACTTCAGTTAAACCATTATGCGTAGCTAGCCATAGCTTGTTTTTATACTCAGTAATACCCCAAATAGAATGATGCGATAAGCCGTCACCGCCAAGCATGCTGCCCTCAACATTGGTAAACTGATAGTTATTATTGGCTAAATAAAACGCCCCATCTGTTTTAGTGGCCACCCATGTTCCACCAGAATTATCTTTAACCATATCAATAATACTGGTATCGGCTAGGGTATATTTACTTTGGTTAATGCGGGTGTTTTTTATTATTTCCCCCGTTTTTAAATTAAACTTGAACAACCCTTTATCAGTGGCTAAATCAATTTTTTCATGGTCATTTGTAATTTGCCAAATATTTAAATTATCAAGCAATACACTATTGTTAAATGCCACATCGGGGCGCTCAAACATGCTCGATAAATTGCTAATATCAACTTGGTACAACCCTTTAACAGCGCCCACTAATAGCTGATTATTGTTAGCAATAGCAAATGACTTCACATTATTTTGGTAAATATGCTCAGCCTCTGCGCGTAAATGCTCTAATGGCCGCACTTTTTCACTGGCAATATCAAACACATAAGCACCATGACTAGTACCAATAAATATATAGCCATTATAATAAAATAGCTTTCTAACTAGGGTACTTTTGTATTTACTCGGAAGCTCAAAAATAGTGGTTATTTCACCACTTTCAATATCAAGCTTTGCAAAGTCACGGCCTCGGCCAATCCAGAGGGTTTTATCATCTATTGCTAACATGCTAAAAACAGATTGATTAATTATCTGCTCTTCGCTTAGCGGCTTTTCTAAAAACTGTTTATAAGAATCGGTAGCTGGATCATAGCGAAATAGCCCTGCCAGCAGTGAGGCAATCCAAATATGCCCTTGGGTGTCTTGATATATGCGGTCAATAATAGCTTCTTCAAGCTCACCATTAGGCCCGTTAATTGGCATTACTTGGTAGCCATCATAACGGTTAAGGCCACCTTCTGTTGCCAGCCATAAGTAACCGTTATTATCAATAAGCATAGTATTAACATAGCTTTGAGATAGCCCCTCACTAGGAGATAAACGCTTCACTTGTGCGTTTATTTGGCTGCTCATTATTAGCATAAGTGCGAGCAAGCAACTTATTGTTCTGTTAATAGCTTTACCCATTCTTGATCCCACTTATTATGTTGCTTTTGATAGGTATTTGACAGCGACGATATACGATATTGGCACACACCAAAAGCACTACTAAGGAATGATTATATGTTAACATTGAGTTAAAACCAATAGTGCGGTATAAATCAGGTCTACTTTTAGAGATGAATGTATAAATCCTATAAACTAAAGAGGTTTTAAATCAACTCGAGCTGCTCAAGTAAGCACAACATTAGCCTAACATTAGTGCTAAATACCTTTCAAATTGTTGCTTTAAAGAAGCTTGCTCTGCAATAGGGCGGCTATGGAGGGTGTTATATATTTGCTCACGTGTTTTTTTCCCGCGCTTAATTTGATACGCCCAAAAAGAAGCCTCATAATCTAACTGAATTTGATACTTTTGTTCACGAGGTAAATTACATAAATTAAAACTCACAGTAACTCCTATTACTTACTAAAGATGTTTTATTATACTTATAAATAGTTATGAATGCTGCTTTAATAAAGCATCTAGGCCAACAAGCTTAGTCAGCTAAATGCTATATTATGTTTGGGGATTTAATAGCTTATTGGCTCAGATAATTACGAATTTAATCAACAAAGGGCACGCCCCCTAACTAAAAGTCAAAACCTTGCTGATTAATTAATTCGCTAGCGGCAGTAACGTCTAGTTTTTTTTGTATAAAACGCTTGTAGCGCTGCTGGCACAAATTTAATACTTTTTTCTTTTGTGCGTTGGTTAACGAGTTCCATAAAAAACGCTCATCGCGGCTACGATAACAACCTTTACAATATCCCCTATTATTAACCAAACAAATACTCTTGCAAGGGCTTGGAATATCAAATATTTCAATTTGTTGCATTGCCCCTCCCCACACTTATAAAGATACAGGTTAAGTATAGCGTTATTTACTCAAAGAGCAGCTTTGTGAGTAATTAGCTCTGGACGTTTAGTAAATCTCTTAACCAGATAAAATGTAGGTATCAGCCGGGGCATAAACCACAGCCCAACATGCGCTGAAGCTGTAATACAAATTTACTTCGCTTTAGCTAAAGTGCCGTAACAAAAAGCAGCTTTAGCTTTTAATGCTCACAACTTTTAATATTTACTTCTGCTTTACGATGATATGGCTTTGCATACATAGCTAATACCAAAGGTTTAAGCTCTTCGGGCACTTTATCCATACGTTTTGCAAACTTTGCAGCGTCGGCTTTATTAATGACCGCTTCTGTACAGCCGCCTGCTATAAAGTTACCTGGGTGCAAATAAAATGAATCTATTATTTGTTTATCTATTGTTTTAGCCAGCTCATCTGCGCTGTCGCAATGTGACTCTATCGGCTGTCCAAAAGCTAAATGAATATGTCCTTTAGATGAGCTAAAACCTTCAACAATACTGGCTATGTCTTCACCTACAGATTTTACATATTGACCATGGTGTTGTTTATGATAAAGCTCTTTTGCTTTAGCAATTGCGCAGGGTTCGTATTGATACGATATTGATACCGGCACTATTTTTAGCTCTTTAATATAATCGCCAAATTCTTTTTTTTGCTTACGCCCATTTAGTTGTAGCATTTTTAGTAGTGCCGGATCGGTTTGATCTACACCGTCTTTTGCTCGCCCTTCTTTTTGCGCTATCCAAATAGAGTTTCCTGCTGTTAGTGAGTCATAAATATAGGAAGATAACTGCGTTAATGCTTTAAGCATTTCTTTAGGCGCTTTTGCAGATCGCTTTACTATAAAGCTTTTATTTAATCGCATAAGCTCAGTGATATAGGGTCTTTGCAATAAATTATCTCCTATTGCAATGCGCACTGTTTTCATTTTATGTTGAAACAATCCCCAATTTACTAAAGCCGGATCGAGCACAATGTCACGATGATTCGATATAAATAAATAGGCCTGATTAGGGTCTAGTTTATCCAACCCAGAAAAAGTGACTTCTGACGTAGTGCGTTTTACTAACTTATTTAAATACTTTGCAACTTCATTTTGTACATCTTCAACGCTATTAATTTGGCCCCATTTTTTACGTAGTTGCTGTCTAATTAATGGTCGTGCAACAAATGGAATTGCCGATAAAATGCGTGGTAAATTGTACTTTGCAATTACATCAATAAATGCATTATCGTCAATTAAACGCTTCAGCGAAGTGGCAACTTCATCATCATTGTAAGGTCTTATGTCAGCGTACTTATCTTCTAATTCAATCATTTAGCGCATCTACAAAGTTAAAAACGGCACGCCAAAGCGCACCGTCGTGTCTAATTTTGATTATAACTCAATCAAAAATACGAAACTAGCAATACTAAAGTTCGATTTACCTAGTTCAAATAGAGTTATAGTTTAGTCGGCAAGTTTATAAGTTTGCACACTTGATGCAACTTACATTGCCCTGTTGTTATTTATAGTGAATATTAGTTAAAGCAAATAGCTTTACTAAAGCTGCATGGCGACGGCAGTACAACAAAATAGCCGTAAAGGGTAGCATGTAACAACTAACCTAGTGGGCAGACCACATTTAAGTTGGCCTACGTTTTTACGACTTTAAAATTAACAAAGTGTATGCTTTATAGTACTTTAGTGTATTAATCTTGCATACGTATGCTGCGCTGTATTTGCTTTCATTAGTACTGCAAATATTTACAACCTCAAATCAAGCAATGCAAGCATTGCAAATAACTCTCTTAAATGGGGTTTAATTTTAGGAAAAAATATGAAAATTACTATTCTCGATAATGCGACTCTTGCTAAAACATCACTTGATTGTATTGCTCAATTAGGTGAGCTTACCGTTCATGAATTAACAAGTGCGGAGCAAGTTGTTGCTCATAGTAAAAATGCTGACGTTTTAATTACCAACAAAGCAGTTGTAAACCGTGAAACTATGAGCCAATTAAAATCACTAAAGCTAATTTGTGTTAGTGCCACTGGTACTAATAATGTAGATTTAGTAGCAGCTAAAGAGCTTGGTATTGCAGTAACTAACGTTGCCGGCTATTCAACCCCCTCTGTAGTACAACATACCTTTTCTTTAATCACTAATTTATTAGGTAATACACATCGCTACCAAGCAGACTGCCAGCAAGGTGCATGGCAAAAAAGTGAAATGTTTTGCCGCCTAGATTATAGCTTTAACGATTTACAAGACAAAACATTCGCTATTATTGGTGGTGGAACCCTTGGTAGCGCGGTTGCAACGGTTGCTAGCGCTTTTGGCGCAAATGTAATTACTGCCGAGCGCAAAGGGGCACAGTGCCGTGAAGGTCGTATCCCTTTTGAACAAGCAATTAAAACCGCCGATATAATTAGTGTGCACTGCCCATTAACCGATGAAACTCGCGATCTAATTACACTCAATGAGCTTAAAATTATGAAACCAAGTAGCATTATCATTAATACTGCACGTGGCGGCATTATTAACGAAGCAGACTTAGCAACCGCTCTTGAGCAAAACTTAATTGCAGGTGCCGGGGTTGATGTGCTGACTAAAGAGCCCGCTGAACTAACTAACCCACTGGCTAATTATAAAGGCAATAACTTACTGCTTACGCCACATATTGCTTGGGCAAGCACAGAGTCAATTGTACGTTTGGTAAATGAGGTAAGTTTAAATATTATGGCGTTTACGCAGCAGCAATCACGTAATCGCTTAGTGTAATACCCTGCTGTAATGCCCAGCTGTGTAGCTCTAAAAAGCGCTACACTTTTTAAAACGTGTTCATCCGAAAATTAACTATTAAACGCCAATAACGTTGGCGTTTACTTTAGTTTAATTAGCGGGCAACAACTTGATTACGACCACCCTCTTTCGCTGCATATAAACCTAAATCAGCTTCTTCTAAAAGTGCCTGCTCAGTTTCAATACTTGCGTTTTCAGTACTAGCTACACCAATACTAATAGTTACATGCTCAGCATTAAGCGATGCTTTATGCGCTATATTTAATGCATTAACAGCATTACGTAGCTTATTTGCAAAGCCTGTCGCTTCAGCTTTATCTACACCGGGTAAAACGGCTGCAAACTCTTCTCCGCCATAGCGTGCAATAAAGTCACTGCCACGCTCACATTGTGCCGCAAGTGCTTGAGCCACCGCTTTTAAGCAGTCATCGCCAGCTCGGTGCCCATAAGTATCGTTGTAACGCTTAAAGTGATCTATATCCATAAGTAGCACTGAAAGTGGTGTGTTGTTGCGCTTACTTTTACGCCATTCACGAGATAGGTTTTCGTCTAGGTTGCGTCTATTGGGTATTTCGGTTAGGCCATCAATCGAAGCTAACATTTCAAGCAAATCATTTTTTTGCTTAATAAGCAGTTGATTACGTACTCTTACGCGCACAATTGATGAACAAAATGGCTTAGTTATATAATCCATTGCACCTAGTTCTAAACCTTTAGACTCGTCATCATGGCTGCTATTTGCCGATATAAAAATAACCGGGATCATTTGCGTTGCTGAATCTTCTTTTAATTTAACCAGTACTTCGTAGCCATTCATTCCTGGCATAACAATATCGAGTATAATTAAATCAACTTGTGTTGTTTTTATAAAAGTAAGCGCTTCGTCACCACTTTTAACTAAAAACACCTCATGCTCATCGCTAAGTGTTTTTTCGAGTACAATTCGATTAAGAGCATCATCATCAACAATTAATACTTTAGCTTTTTTTGACATCCATTGCCCCTAAAACGTTTATAAAAACAACCACCTGTTCTAACTGCATAATAAGCTCTTTCGTTGTTATTTCAACAGCTTTATCGGTTGTTTTAAGATCTTTTTCAGTTTGCTGTGCACATTGCGACAGTCGACTAAAGCCTAAATTACCCGCTACGCCTTTAATACTATGCGCTATACGAATTAAGTCATCTTTATTATTACTTATTTTGAGCTGCGCTAATTGAGTTTTGCACACACTAGCAAATTTACCGATCATAGTGTTAAGCAGTGTTTCGTTTAAACTAAACTGAGTTAAAGCAAATGAGTACTCAAAAAAGCTCGGCTTATAAGGTGCTAAATCGGTTATTGCACCTATAAGCACTTCTGCAACCACAGGTTTAGTTAAATGCTTATTCATGCCACACGCTAAAGAGCGTTCAATATCTGCAGGCTCACAATGAGCGGTTAGTGCAAAAATAGGTAATTGCTCTGCACTATACTGCTGCCTAATTAAAGTTGTTGCTTGGCAACCATCTAAATGAGGCATTTGCACATCCATTAAAATTAAGTCTGGCATTAAATTCGGTAATAATGCCATACCATCAATGGCACTAGTGGCTGTAACCACATTAATTTTTGCTTGGCGTAACACGCTGCTAATTATTTCTAAGTTTAATTGATTATCGTCAATAGCTAACACTAACAGACCCGACACACTTGGGTTTAATTTCGTTGTATTCGTTATTTTTAAAGCTGACTCTAAATTTAAATTAAACAATCGCTGTGCAAGCGCTGACGTTTTAATATGCTGTACAGTTAAACCCATGCTGATCGGCAAATTTAACCTTGGTTGATTACTTACAACAATAAGCGTAATTGCTTTTGCAAATAAAATATCTTTAATTACAGCTACCGCTAATAAAGCAGGTAAATCTGCGGCACCTATAATTAATTGCTTGGCTTTTAAATGCTCCCGAGGAGATTTTAATAATTGCTCTAAATTAGTATAAGTTAGCGTAGGAAATGCATTTATAACCTGAGTTAATTCGTGACTATGCGCTGATAAAATAACTAATGTATTATCAGGTAGCTGCTTACAAGCAGGTACAACATCTAATAAAACACTAAAGTAAAACTCACACCCTTCGCCTTTTTCACTATTTAGCGCTATTTCGCCACCCATTAACAGCACTGCCGACTTTACAATAGCCAGCCCTAAGCCCACGCCATGATGAGTTCGCGTAGATGACTCATCCCCTTGGGTAAAGGCATCAAATAAGCGCCTTTGATCGGCTTTATCTATGCCAACTCCGGTATCTATTACCTTAAAGCAAATATGTTGTTGCTCTGAGGTATCGCTTGGTAATAAATCCATTTTAAGGGTAATACTACCGGTTTTAGTAAATTTAACGGCATTAGTTAATAAGTTACCTAATACTTGCTGTAAGCGAATGCTGTCGCATATAAGGTTGGGGGAAATTAAGGGATCAATATCAATAATTAATTCAATCCCTTTGTTTTCACATAAAGGTGCCGTTAAACTTTCACAAATATCAACCAACTCAACAATGCTAAATGGCGCGAGTTTTAACTGCGCTGCCACACTTTCTACCCGTGCAAAATCCAGCATTCTGTTAAGCATTAACAACAAGCTGTGCGCTGCGTGCTTAGCTTGCGCGGTTTGTTCTAATTGTTTTGGCGTAAGTCCTTGCTCAATAAGCATATCAAGTAAACCAAATACCGCATTTAGCGGTGTGCGGATCTCATGACTTAAATTAGCAATAAATCGACTTTTTGCTAATGTGGCGCGCTCTGCATCATGTTTTGCTTTGGTTAATATACTTATATCTTGAATATGAATAACATAATACAGCGGCTCGGCATTTTCATTCCACACTAACGACACGCTCAGCTGTAACCAATCTGCCAGTTCACCGTGCGCTAAAGTTAAATGGTATACCCGTTTTTTATTATTTAGTAATTGCGCTAACGTGGCTTTAATTTCTTGCCATTGGGGGTTACTAAACACCCGATTTAAAGGCGCTCCCGCCAATAAATTTTGTTCAGAAGATAGCTCTCTAGCCGCTTTATTCGCTTGTAAAATAGTATGATCAAGCGAAAGTAACACCACTCCATTAGCCGCAAACTCTATCGCACTTCTAAATTTAGTTTCTGATTCTTTTAATGCATGCAGGGTTTGCTGTTGCTCGGTTATGTCGCGGCCAATCCCCATAACGCCTAACAGTTGTTGCTGTTCATTATAAAATGGCGCTATGGTTAATAAGTAAGAGCGTTCTGCGCTATCAATACGTTGTTGAATTTGCGTGCGATTGTGTAGTACTTGTTGCTCTAGCTTACTAATTTTTTTACTATCGCTGCTCTCATTTTCTATTAATTTACCAACTAGCTCAGCTTGCTTTTTACCAATAAATGTTTCAAAAGCTTTATTACAACCTAAAAATAAGCCATCAATACTTTTAAAATAAATAAAGTCAGGAACGTTATTAAGTACAGTATTAAGTAAAGCTAAATGACGCTCTTTGGCTTCGTAGCTGCTGGTTAGTTTTTCAGACTGTAGCTGCAATTTTTTATCTAAATCTTTATTAACGTTCTGTAGGGATTCGACCAGCTGAGTATTTTTAGCAAATATAGCTTTTACCTTTAAAAACCATGGCTGCCAATTTAAAGGAATTTTATAGTTTAACTGCTCGCCAGTTACAGTGTTGTTATGCTCTAGATAACGCATTAAAAAGGTCATCGGCTTGATAAAAATACGCTGGCTCAACCAAAAAAACACGCTAAACATAATGCTTAAAAACACGGTTAAAAATATAAATTCTACCGCTGTTTCGTAAATAATCGGCGCAGATAACTGCTCTATTGGCTCATGGTAGGCAGCATGTATAGGGTAGTTACCAATTGGCTGCATTAAAAACTGATTACCTTTAACTTCCTTAGTATTATTGTGCTCTATTAATACTGCCGGCCAATATTGATTTAACTTAACAGCTTTGTTTATCAACTTTTGTGAGCTGGCAATAACCTCATGATACTGATTCATAAATATATATTCGCCTTGCTGCGGCGATACTTTTTTTAGCCAATTAGAAATAGCTTGTAAGTCATAAATAAGAACTATGTAATCTTGGGAGTTAATATCTTGTTGTCGGCCAATGGCAAAGTAGGCTTTATTAGCAACTTTAATAATTTGGCTAGAGCTGAGTTGCTCGGTTAAAAGTGGTGGTTTAAATTTGCCTTTTAAAATATCAGTTAAAAAGGCACTTTGGCTACGATCTCGCCTGGCAACGTAAGCAAAACCTTGCTCATCAACATAAGCAACTGCACTTAATGACTGTATTAGCGCTAACGTGGTGTTAAATGAAGGGGCTAACATGACGACTTTTTGCCAGCGTAATAAGGCACTTTGCGATTGAGAAAATTCGCCAGCACCTACTATTTCGCCATTTAAATTACTTAAATAACGATAGTAATAGTCATCATACTGATTAACGTGCAATGGCATTGTGCTATCTGCTGAATGCGGCTTAGGTTGGTGATACAAATTAAACATAGCGGTAAATAAATTATTTACCCCAGCCATAGTATGTTCAATTTGCGCCGATACATTAGCAAAATCGCCATGGCGCTTTTCTATCGCACGTTCAACCTTAATATTGTAAAGGTGCAAACATAATAATAAAGCCACAAACAAAGGCACGGCCAAAGCCACAACTAAAGAGCGGTAATAATCTTTTAAGGGTAAAAACTTCAACTGTTTGCCTGTTTTATGGCTCAATAATCAGCTAATAGACTAGCGAGCCATAATGTTAAGCGCAAGTTATAAGTTTTCTTCAGCGAATGAAGCTAGGCGACTACGTACCACACCATTGAGGTTTATTGTTGCGCTACCTTCAAAGTTTTTAAAGCGCTCCACAATATAAGTTAAGCCCGAAGTAACCGGTGTTAAGTAGTTACTGTCTATTTGTGCCAAGTTACCGGTACAAATTAGCTTAGTACCTTCGCCGCAACGGGTAATAATGGTTTTTAATTGTGCCGCCGTTAAGTTTTGGCTTTCATCTAAAATAACTACTGCATTTTGAATACTGCGACCACGCATAAAGTTTACTGACTTAAACTGAATATTGGCTTTTTCCATAATATAATTACGGCTTGAAATTGGATTTTCGTCGCCCTTATGTAATACCTCTAGGGTGTCGGTAATGGCCGCTAGCCATGGCGCCATTTTTTCTTCCTCAGTGCCGGGTAAAAAGCCAATTGACTCGGCTATTTCTGGCGTATTACGCGTTACTATTACTTTGTCGTAAATGCCTTTTTCGATCACCATTTCTAGTGCACTAGCAAGCGCCAATAAAGTTTTACCACACCCTGCAGGGCCGGTTAAAATAACCAGTTCTATGCTGGTATCTAATAAAGCATCGAGTGCCATACCTTGGTAAATATTTTTTGGTTTAATACCCCATGCACCTTGGTTCATTAATCGCTCATAACCTATATCTTTTAAGGTTATATGCTCCTCATCGTACGATTTAACTCGCGCTGCAAACTGATCCCCCTCATCAATTAAATACTCATTATAAAATACATCAGGGATTAAGTTTTTAGCCACATGATGCAAGGTCTCACGGCCATATTGCTCAGTATTACATTGGCCAACATGCTGCCAAAAGTCTCCGGCTATTTTTTTGTAGCCGCTGGTTAGTAAGCTAATGTCGTCTATAAGCTGATCGGTGCGGTAATCCTCAACATAATTAAGCCCTGCACCTTTGGCTTTTAAGCGCATGTTTATATCTTTAGTGACTAATATTACTTTGCTATTTGTGTGCTGCTTTTGTAAATGCACTGCACAGTTAATAATGCGATGATCGTTTTCATTGCCTGGCAGGCCAGAAATAGAGTCGGCAAATAAATGATCGTTTACAATAATTAAAGTGCCGTTTGATGCTGTTTTCGCTTTTTTATTGCTAGGAAGGGCTACGCCTTGGAGCATTTGCTCTGGTGTGGCATTTTTTAATATTTCATCTAAACCACGAATAGCCACGCGAGCATCACGGCTTACATCGTGTTTTCTATCTTTTATATGATCAAGCTCCTCTAACACTGTCATCGGAATAACTACATGGTGCTCTTGAAACGATAAATACGCGAGGGGTTCGTGAAGCAATACATTGGTATCTAGCACATACATTTTACTTTTAAGGTTCGAAGCATTTTCCATAGCACTTTCCTTACTTTTTATGATGAGTATGCTATACCAAACTAACTAAGTGCTTTTGAGTAGTGATGGCTCGTTAGTTACTTAGGTATAATTTTAGTTTAGTCTATTTGTCATAAAAGTCCGTTTTATTACAAACTCGATTTTGTTTTAATTAAACCTTAAAACTAAAGTAATTGACTGACTAAAATAGTGCATTTTAAAAGTTAATTAAGTAGGTTTTGCTAAGGAAATATTTTTAATGCTGCTAACGCTCAAAGTAATAGCTGCAGAGCTATTTATTATCTTACTGTGTACTTATTTACCCAAAAAAGATCCAGATGTTAGCCGTTTTGTTAGGAATAATTCACACTTACCGAATTAATTAAAAGTGAGGCTAATAGCGCCTTGCAGTGGTGTTGTCTAACAGGTAACATAGCCGCCTTTTTCTTCATAGACGAGACATATATGAATTTTTCCTTAGGTCAGCGTTGGATCAGTGATACAGAGTCAGATTTAGGATTAGGCACAGTTGTTGCCATTGAGGGCCGTCAGGTCAGCATATTATTTCCTGCTAGTGGCGAAAGCCGCGTTTATTCTTGGGCAGAAGCACCCGTAACCCGTGTGTCATTTAATCCTGGCGATGTGATCAAAAGCGTTGAAGAGTGGGAATTAGAAGTTGAGTCTATTGAAGTGCAAGGCGAGCTACTTTGTTATCACGGTACTCGTGTTGATAATGGTGAAGCAGCCAAACTAAAAGAAACCTTTCTAGATCATTTTATTAAGTTTAACAAACCTCAAGATCGTTTATTTGCCGGCCAAGTAGATCGTTTTGATCGTTACACGCTACGCTACCAAACATGGTTACATAAATTTGAACGTGAACAGTCGCCTATAAAAGGCTTAATTGGTCAGCGTGCTAATCTTATTCCGCATCAGCTTTATATAGCCCAAGAAGTAGGTAAACGTTTTGCACCACGCGTACTTTTATCAGATGAAGTAGGCCTTGGTAAAACAATTGAAGCGGGAATGATTTTACATCAGCAAATTATTAGTGGCCGTGCCAGCCGTGTGCTTATTGTAGTACCCGAAAATCTGCAGCACCAATGGTTAGTAGAAATGCTGCGCCGCTTTAATTTACGTTTCTCTATTTTTGATGAAGATCGTTGCGACGAAGCGTTTCCCGACTCGCCAAATGTATTTGATACCGAACAACTGGTACTTACCAGCCTAGAGTTTTTAACCAAGAAAAAACGTTGGTTCGAACAAGCAACTTTAGCTGACTGGGATTTACTAGTAATAGATGAAGCGCATCATTTAAGTATTAATAATGGCAAGCCAAGCTCAGAGTATCAACGTATGGCCGAGCTTAGCCAAGATATTCCGGGCCTTATTTTACTTACCGCCACGCCAGATCAACTTGGTCATAGCAGCCACTTTGCTCGCCTACAGCTACTCGATCCAGACAGGTTTTACGACTACGACGTATTTAAAGAAGAAGAAGCAAATTACAAAGACGTTGCCGAAGCTGCTAATCAATTACTCCAAGAGCAAGGCCTAGACGAGAGCGCTAAAGCGACTTTAATTGAGCTATTAAAAGAAACCGACATTACCGATATTCTGGCAAAAGCACAGCAAGGTGATTTACCCGCGCGTAAAGAAATACTTAACATGTTACTGGATCGCCACGGCACCGGCCGCATCTTATTTAGAAATAGCCGCAGCGGCATTGACGGCTACCCTAGCCGTATATTACACGCTTACCCTATGCCATTGCCAAAGCAATATAAAACAGCAATGACAGTACTGGGCAATATGAGCGGCATTCAAAACCCCGAACTTAGTGCACAGCGCGCACTATTCCCAGAAAAAATATTTCAAGAGTTTGAAGGCGAAAGCGCCAGCTGGGGAGCATTTGATCCTCGCGTAGGTTGGCTAATCGACACTCTTAAAACCCTTAAGCGTGAAAAAGTACTGCTAATATGTGCTAAAGCCGAAACAGCTATCAGCCTTGAGCAAATACTACGTGAACGCGAAGCAATTAAAGCCTCAGTGTTTCACGAAGGTATGTCGATTATTGAGCGTGACCGCGCCGCTGCATTTTTTGCAGACGAGTACGACAACGCGCAAATACTGCTGTGTTCTGAAATTGGCTCTGAAGGGCGTAACTTTCAGTTTTCACATCATTTAGTGTTATTTGATTTACCACTAAACCCAGATTTACTAGAGCAACGTATTGGCCGACTAGACCGCATTGGACAAACTCAAGATGTGAACATTCACGTGCCATATTTTGAAAACACCGCCCAAGAAGTATTACTACGTTGGTACAACGAAGGCCTAGACGCATTCGAATCTACCTCGTCGACGGGACAAATGTTGTATAAAGAATTCCGTGATGACCTACTTGATTACATTGCAGCGCATAACTGCGACGAAGACGAGTTAGATCCATTACTTGAGCAAGTAGCACAAAAAAATGCGGTACTGCGCAAGCAAATGGAAAGCGGACGCGACCGTTTACTTGAGCTGCATTCATCGGGC
Organism: Pseudoalteromonas sp. JB197; assembly: GCF_002332205.1. Classification (NCBI taxonomy): domain Bacteria; kingdom Pseudomonadati; phylum Pseudomonadota; class Gammaproteobacteria; order Alteromonadales; family Pseudoalteromonadaceae; genus Pseudoalteromonas; species Pseudoalteromonas sp. JB197. Next base: position 88,984 of record NZ_NRGZ01000001.1, on the reverse strand, counting down.
CAAGGCGCAGCCGACTCTTTGGTAGCTGATATTGAAAAACTAGACAATCAGTTTGAACTGCCTAGTTACATGATTAACGTATTTGACACCTTTGGCGTAAGCCAAGAAGATAAAGGCGAAAATACCATTATCTTAAAGCCAACCGAGCATATGTTAAACGCCTCGTTTCCGGCATTAAGAGAAGATGGCATGACAGTTACATTTGACCGCGATACCGCGCTTTCGCAAGAAGACGTGCACTTTATTAGTTGGGATCATCCTATGGTGCAAGGCACCCTAGATATGATTTGTGACGACGATTTTGGTAGCGCATCGGTTGCTTTACTTAAAAACAAAAAACTACCACCAGGCACCTTTTTTGTTGAGCTTATTTTTGTAGCCGAAGCTATGGCACCAAAAGTATTACAAGTAGGACGCTTTTTACCACCTACGCCAATTCGTATTTTACTCGATAAAGCAGGTAATAACTTAGGTGAAAACGTCGCGTTTGACGGCTTTAATCAGCAGCTTTCTGCCGTTGGTCGCCAAACAGCCAGTAAACTAGCTGGCGCATTGCAAAGTGCTATTCACCCAATGATCAGCACCGCAAAAGACATGGCACAAGAAAAGCTTGAAGTTATTCGTGCTGCGTCACTGGCTAAAATGCAAACATCACTAAGTGAAGAGCAGCAACGATTAGTTGCTCTTAAGCAAATTAACCCTAATATTCGCCAAGAAGAAATTACCTTCTACGATAAGCAACGCACAGATTTGACTACCTACATTGAAAAAACCCAGTTAAAACTAGATGCGATACGCTTGATTGTGGTTTCGCACTAACGCTTTGGCGATAAGCTGACAGCCGTTAGTAAAAAATTGCTAATGTGCGAATGAAGAAAGCGCGGTATTTTGAAGTGACCCCATAAAGTTGGATTCATTTCTAAGCAGCTAATAAAGCCTGATTTCGGTAGTGTGTCGAACTCAGGCTTTTTATTTTCAACTTAATGCATGCGTTGTTGTAATAAAAAATTTATTACTGAGCTCACCTTAAAACTTGATAAAAACCCTATAAAACGATTAGTTAAGTGCTATTCAACTCTTTCTAAAATCACTTGTAAATCACAACCACTCTTCTATATCTTGCCCACCCAAAACAGCCATTATTTCAACATCAGTTTCATAAACTCTGTAATAAATACTATCTGAGCCACAAACGGCACGTCGATAACCTTTACGAATATGAGCAACTGATTGGTAGGGATAAGGATTTGCAGCTAGCTTTTCAAACAGAGTAAAAAAAGCATAAAAATAAGTATCTGCTTGCTGCTGTGAATACTCCTTACAGCCATACTGATAAATACGACGTAAGTCTTCTTTAGCATCATTTGAGAGTTTAAACTTTCGCATTACTTAACATTTAGTTTAAATTCAGTCAGGATTTCATCAGCAGATTGATTAGTAAAGCCACTTTTTTCAGATTTAAGCAGTTTACTATTGATAGCTTCAGCCCTTCTTGCACGTCGAATTAAGTCATTCACTAATTCGCTTTTATTCGCGTAATCACCTACATTTTCAATGTGATTACGCAGCCATAAATCATTTTTCTCAGTGAGCGAAATGCTTTGCCTTGCCATAATATATACCTCAAAAAATCATACTGGTGTAATTTTACACCAGCATGAAAAACATGCAATTAAACTTTAATCTTTTTCCTTGAGCCTTAGTGCCCGCTCCACTAAAATGGCGCCCTTGTAAATCACTGAGGTCGGCCGTGTTAATTAACTACAATCCCCCAACAGATCCGTATTTAACTATTCTGTATCAGGATGAGGACTTACTCATCGTTAATAAGCCTAGCGAGTTGTTAACCGTGCCAGGTAAAGACCCTAAACATGCCGATTGCTTAATAAGCCGTGTTAACCGAGTTTTTCCTACTGCTAAAATAGTGCACCGTTTAGATATGGCAACGTCGGGCATACTTTGCTTGGCAATGAATAAAGCCGCACACCGCCATGTAAGTATGCAGTTTCAGGAGCGCGAAACCGCCAAGCGCTATATTGCCCGGATATATGGGCAACTTGAGGCGCAAACCGGCTCGGTTGATTTACCGCTTATTTGCGATTGGCCTAATCGCCCCAAGCAAATGGTTGATCACGAAAACGGTAAGCCGTCGCTTACGCATTTTAAAATACTTGAACGTGAACCACATGCAACCCGTGTAGAACTAACTCCTATTACAGGGCGCTCGCACCAGTTGCGTGTACATATGCTAAGCCTAGGCCATCCTATTTTAGGTGATAGGCTTTACGCGCACAAAGAGGCACTCGCTGCGGCGCCGCGCTTGCAATTACACGCACAAATGCTCAGCTTAAAACATCCCACTACTGAGCAAATACTTACATTTGAAGCTGACCCTAATTTTTAGCGCTAACACTTAATATTAAAGTTTAGCCTGTTACGCTAAACTTTTTTGCTGCTGCGCCGATATCTAAATAATGTTTTTTATTTGAGTTGATTATGGTATTGGCGCAGTATTTAAAGGTAATTAAACTAAACGTACTGCTAAGCTGTGCGCTACTTTTGACTGTGCAAGTAACTGCAGCAGAGCATATTGCCCCCCCCTCGTATGCAAGTATTGAAAATAATGATATTCAACACTTACTTCCCAATGATGAAATAAAGCCTATATTAGCTGGCGATACTGAATTTTTAACCTTATACTGCGAGTATATGAGTGCTGATTTTAGAGGCACTGTACTGCTTATACCTGATTGGCAATCAAGCGCGACCAATAATGCCGGAATGAGCTTTTTACGCAAAGAACTGAATAATTTAGGCTACACTACCTACGCAATGACAGTACCTGATATTAACTGGCAGGCCAGTGAAATAGCCACTGCTGCAACTAACGAAAACACTGCAACTGAAAGCACCTCAGCTGAAAATATTCTTGCCCAAAGCTCTGACAATGCAAATACAGCTAATCAAAGCACTGATAATGAAAGTGCTGCTGTTGAAAGTGCTACTATTGAGGATACTGGTGTAAACAAAAGTGCTGAGCCACACCATGTTAATGCCATTGAAAAAGTGAGTGACGCGGTACTCGATAACTATAAAGTAAATTTAATCGCCCGCTATGAAGCACTGTATAATACAGCAATGGCAGAGCCGAATAATATTGTAGTAATTGCCCAGGGGATCAGTGCTGGCGTGCTACTTGAACATTATGCGCAATTTCCCGACTCAAGACTTAATGCATTTATAAGTTTAAGCAGTTATTTACCTAACAGTAAACGTAATCAAGACTTAAGCCAAACTTCGTCTTTAATTGCCCCACCATTACTGGATATTTACTACGCTAACGATAACAACGAGATTTTAATGAACCTTAAAAATCGTCAGCGCTGGGTTAACCGCAACGCAAAATTTGATTATCGCCAACGCCAGTTATTTGGTTTGCGCAATCAGCCCGATCAACATGCACGCCTAAGTAAAGAAATAGACGGCTTTTTACGCCGACTTTTTTAAATACTCGTAAGCAGCTTGAATATCTTGGCTTTTTTTGACCGCTAATTCCATCATATGTTTTGGTAAACCTTGCGATACCAATTTATCAGGGTGATGCTGCGCCATCAGTTTTCGATACGCGAGCTTTATTTCTCGCGCTGTTGCCGAGTCATTAAGCCCTAATAATGCCAACGCTTGTGCGCGGTTTATATTATTATTAGGTGGTACATGATGGCCTGAACCTTCACGGTAACTGCTACTTTGCCCTTGTTGCTGTTGTTTATAGCGCTGTTGCTGCTGCCTAAAGCTAAACTCTGCTTGGTAACGCTTTAATACAAAAGCAAAGTGCGCTCTAGATACGCCTAACTGTTTACTCACTTCTTGTAAAAGTAGTTTTTCTTGCTCAGCGAATACACCATCTGAAAATGCCATTTGAATTTGAATTTCTAAAAATAGCTGTAATAAATCATAACGCTTAGCAAAACGTTCTTTAAAGTCTTGTACTGTTTCTTTTAATGAAAAATCATTTTCTTTACCCGACTGAAATGCATGTTGTGCTTCGCGGCGCTCTTCGCCTTGTAGGCCCATTTCGTCCATAAATAACGTTGCCGCTTTAATATGTACTTCGCTAATGCGCCCATTTGATTTAGCAATATGCCCCATAACTGCAAAACAGCTAGAAAAAAACAGCGCTTGACGCTCGTTTACGTCGTCACCTTTAAATAAGTTTGAAAAGCCACCGGCTTTATCAAAATCTTTTTTTAAGCTTTTATCAAACATATGGCCAAGATATAGGCCAAAAATAGCACCAAATATTTTGCCAAACATAAAACCGAAAATAAACCCGAGTATTTTTCCCCACATCTAAATTATTACCTCTATTAAATTTGTCGTTGATTAAGTGCTGATAATCGCTCAGGAGTACCTACATCATCCCATTGGCCTATGTAGAGTTCGGTAGAGACTAAATGTTCAGTTAATTTTTTAGCTAAAATAGGCCCAAGCGGACGAACACCTTGCTCAAAATCGTTAAAAAAATCGGCTTGATATCGGCCAATTCCAGAAAATGTATATTTTTGACTATCACTCGACAAATGACTGAGTGCAAAATCACCGTTAGGATTATGCGGTGGGTTTTCTATCAGCACTATGTGCGCCTCACCCGCTTGTAAATGCAGTTGAGTTAACGCGCTTACGTCGTAATCGGTATATATGTCGCCATTTATAACAATAAAGGTATCGCCTAATAGGGGCAGCGCAGCAATAATGCCACCGGCCGTTTCAAGGCCACCTGCCACTTCTTGGCTATAACGTATATTTACGCCCCACTTGCTGCCATTGGCAAAATAATCTTTAATTTTATCACCTTGCCACGCAAGGTTTATTACTATTTCGGTAATACCCGCCGCTTTAAGATTAACAATATGATGCTCAATTAATGGCTTACCCGCTACTGCCAACATAGGTTTAGGCATATTTTGCGTTAGTGGCATCATACGTTGTCCGCGCCCGGCCGCTAAAATCATCGCCTTCATGTGCGCTCCTTAGCCAAGCGCTCAACCACTTTAGGAGCAATGGTATTTTGTATAAATAAGCCAAGGGCCTGTAGCTCTGAATAATTAGCAGCTACCTCTACAATGTATGCAAGTGTAGGAAGTATATTAGCCAAATAACCTTTTTTACCATCACGTAAATACAAACGACAAAAAATACCTGCCGCTTTTAAATGGCGCTGTAAACCGGTTAAATCAAACCAATATTTAAATTCATTAAAGGTAACATTAGCAATTAAACCTTGGCGATTAAATTCATCGTATCCGTATTTAACTAAATGAGTTAATTCGCTCTCTGGCAGTTTAAAATAGCAATCGCGTAACAAAGATACCAAGTCGTAACACAACGGCCCGCGTACAGCATCTTGATAATCTATGATCGCCCATTGCTGGTTGCAGCGCATAATATTACGACTATGGTAATCGCGGTGCATGGTAACGCTAGGCTGAGCAAGCATGGTATTACTAAGCAGATCACAGCTTGTTTGCCACAGCATTTGTTGCTCTGCTGTTAGTTCACAATCAATGAAGTCATGCATTAACCACTGGCTGAATATGCCAAGCTCAACAGCTATAAACTTTTTATCATAAGCTTGCATAGCAGCGGCTGCAGGTGTTTTTGCCCACTGTACGCTCAGCTTAATTAATTGCTGGTAATACTCGGTGCGGTGCTCATCATCAAGCATGTCTGCTAGGTGCGTGCTGCCTAAGTCACTTAAAATAAAAAAGCCTTGCTGCTCGTCACTGGCAATAATAGCGGGCAATAAAAATCCTTGCTGCGTAAATACGCTATTAAGCGAGATATACGGCGCATTATTTACTTTAAGCGGATCGGAATCCATCACTATAAAGCTGTTATTAGCACAATTTAAGCGATAATAACGACGAAAGCTCGCATCGGCAGTAATTGCCGCTAACGCGCATTGTTGCTCACTAAAGTGAGTATTTATAAAGAGTTGTAAGCGTTCAAAACGTGTCATATTATAAGCTATCTATTTTTCACTAATTACTTTGCCATTGTTTTCCTTTATTATGTCTACTTGAAATTAATCACAGCGTATAAAGGTCGATAAATGAGCAAAACCTGGGGCATATTGATGCTAAGCGTACTGAGCGCACCATCGCTTGCCGAAACTGAACTGACACACAAGTTTTGTGGCACTTCAATGCAAACCAGAGCTTGGCAACCGCTTCCTGGCTTAAAGCTAGGTATGGTTGATATTCGCGCTAACGACGTAGAGCTTTTAGGCACACAAAGCGCTGAATTTACTGGTAATGTTGATATTAACACCGTTAATATGAATTTGTCCGCACAAACTGCACTAATCGATAAACAACGCGGTTTACTCAATGCTACTGGGCCAATTACTTATCGCGACAAAATAAGCGAAGTTAACAGCACTGGCCTCAACGCCGATTTAAATAATTCAGCAATCAGCTTACTTGGTGCACAATATAGCCTAACACAACAGCTAGGCAAAGGTGGCGCTGAAAAACTCACCGTTGATGAGTCTGGCTTAATGCTAATGAATGCAAGCTTTACTGCTTGCCCTGGCGAAGTACCTGTGTGGGCCATTGAAGCCGACGAAATTAACCTTTCTCGCGAAGAAGGCTGGGGCGAAACCTATAATGCGGTTTTACGCATCCTAGATACGCCGGTTTTATATTTACCTTATTTTACCTTTCCGCTTGATGAGCGCCGTAAATCTGGGTTACTTACGCCTAGTTTTTCAAGCTCAGATCGCTATGGTTTAGAAACTATTACGCCTTACTACTGGAATATCGCTCCCAATTTAGATGCCACCATTACCCCGCGTTATATGTCGCGTAAAGGTTTACAACTGCAAACTGAATTTAGATATTTAACCCAAGAGCATGAAGGCTTAGTGGGTATTGAATATTTAAATAAAGATGATTCAGACCCCGTTCTTGGCGATCGTTATATGTTTCATTGGCAACAAAAAAGCTATTTAGGTGAAAACTGGCGCGCTAATGTTGATATAACAAACGTGAGTGACGACAACTACTTAACTGATTTAGACTCTAATTATGCCAGTAAAACCGATACTCAATTGTACAGAACAGGCTCGCTTACTCATATGGGCGACACTTGGCGTACCGATATTACAGTACAAAACTTTGAAGTACTGGGCGATCACTTAGAGTCTTATACCGCTTTGCCACAAATTAGTTTTACCCAAACCGCACCTTGGCAATACGACAACTTTGATTTTAGTGTATCGGGAGAAGTGAGCCACTTTACTAATAGCTCAGCTATTATTGATCAAGCTACTCGAATACATATTGAGCCAAAAGCTCGCTTTGATTATAAAGAACATGCATGGTCGTTTTTATCAGAAGTAAGCATATTACAAACAAACTACAAACAGCATGGTGATTTAGAAGGTACTCAATACAGCGAAAGCGTATCGCGTACACTGCCAAAAGTACGTTTGTATACACAACTTAATTTTGAGCGCGAAACCTCCTACTTTATTGATGACGGTATTCAAACTTTAGAGCCACAGCTACAATATTTATATACCCCTAATGAAGATCAATCTGATATTGGCTTATTTGATACTGCCAAACTACAAGATGATTTTTTTGGTTTATTTAGAGACACACGCTTTTCAGGTGTTGATAGAATAGCTGCTGCCAACCAATTTACCTTAGGTGCAACGACTCGGTTATTTGACAAAAAACACCAAGAAGTATTTAATTTTAGCGCCGGGCAAATATTTTATTTAAGCGATTCAGCCAAACCTACAGAGCAAGGATTAAACTCAGACACCAACTACAATGCCTTGTTTGCAGCACAAACCATGGTACATTGGCATCATCGCTGGTATTTATCAGCGGGTATTCAGTATGATACTGACGGTAAACAAATTATTCAGTCTAACGTAACGCTCGACTATAAAGGCGACGATAATGAGCTAGTTCAATTGAACCATCGGTATTCAGATGATGTCTCAGGTAATGCAATTGAACAAACAGGCTTATTTACAAGCATTCCAGTGAGCGACGAATGGCAGTTTATTGCAAGCTATCACCGCGACCTTGAAAATAACCGCAGTATCGAAGTGTTAAGCGGACTACAGTATGAATCGTGCTGTTGGGCATTTCAAATTACTGGCCATCGCCAAATTGTTACCGACTTAAATCAGTCTATAGGGCAACAACAGGCGACTTTTGATTCAAGCATTCGTTTGAATTTTGTTTTAAAAGGGTTAGGTAGTAAAAGCCGTTATGATGCTAAAAAATTATTACAACAAGGTATTTTTGGTTATCGTAGACCGTATTTTCTTAATGACTAGGACACTTTTTTAAAGTTAAAGTAGTATTAATTAACGCTAAAAATTGAGTATTCCCTAGGATCACAACAGTACTATTAGCAAGAGTAGTAAAAAGAATATGAATTTAAAAAAATTATTAACATCAGCAGTTTTAAGTATTAGCTTATGCCAAAGCGCATTTGCAGCTCCGGTTGAAATCGACAAAGTTATTGGCATAGTCAACCAAGGGGTTATTTTAAAAAGTGAAGTGGACACCATAGTTAACCGTGTTAAAAAGCAAGCTGAAGAGCAGAGTCAGGAGCTTCCTAAAGACGAAACATTACGTGTTCAAGCCGTAGAGCGATTAGTTAACCAAACACTCATGATACAAATGGCTGAGCGTATGGGGTTAGAGATTTCAGACAGCCAACTAGATCAAACACTTGCAAGTATGGCTAAAGAGCAAGGCGGTAGCATTGCAGATTTACGTCGTACTATTGAGGGCTCGGGAGAAAGCTTTCAAGCATACCGTGAAGAAATTCGTAAAGAGATCACTACGCAACAAGTTATGCGCGCCAATGTTGATCGCCGTGTTTATGTAAGCGAGCAAGAAGTAGATAACTTACTAAAAATTATGGATAGCCAAGGTCAAAACGCAGAAGAGTATGACATTGGCCATATTTTAATTGATATTCCTAGTGATGCTAGCGCCGATGAAATTGCGTCAGCTAAAACGCGCGCAGACAAAGTAATTGAATTACTTAATGACGAGCAAGAATTTAAACGCATTGCTATTTCATCATCAAGCGGCTCTCAAGCACTTGAAGGTGGACAACTAGGTTGGATGGGCATTAACGAAATGCCGTCGTTATTTGCTGAAGCCGTAAAAGGTAAAATGCAAGGCGCTATTATTGGTCCGCTACGCTCTGGTGCTGGTTTTCATATTATAAAAGTTCAAGATGTTCGTGGTCGTCAAGTTGTAGAAACAACTGAAACTCGCTCACGTCATATTTTAATCAAGCCATCTATTATTTTAAGTGAAGAAAAAGCACGTAGTATGCTTGCCGGTTTTGTAAAAGACTTACGCGCTGATAAAGCCGACTTTGCAAAACTTGCTAAAGAATACTCAGAAGATCCAGGCTCAGCCCTTAAAGGTGGTGAGTACGATTGGGCCGATCCAACTAGCTATGTTCCTGCCTTTAGAGATACTTTATTATCACTTAAGCAAAATGAAATTAGCGAACCATTTAGAAGCCAATTCGGTTGGCATATTGTGCAGTTACTCGATACCCGTGTAGCTGATAAAACCGAGCAAGCTAAACGCAACCGCGCCCATGGCATGCTATTTAATCGTAAATTTAAAGAAGAAAGCTTTAACTGGCAGCAAGAAATGCGCGAACAAGCCCATGTTGAAATTTTCCCAATAGACGAATAACTATGACATTACGTATCGCAATTACCCCAGGTGAGCCTGCGGGCATTGGTCCAGATTTACTGTTAAAACTTGCCCAACAAACTTGGGACGCACAGCTTGTAGCCATTGCCGACGCGAATATGCTTAAGCAACGTGCTAAACATTTAGGCTTAAGTATAAAGCTAATAGAGTTTGATCAGCACGCTGCAGCAACGCCTGCACCAGCAGGAAGCCTTTACCTACATCAAGTAGATGTAGCTGAGCCTGTAGAGCTAGGTGTGCTTAACGATGCTAATGGCCAATACGTATTAGACACTTTGCGTATTGCCAGTGAAAAAAACATGGATGGCACTTTTGCAGCAGTTGTTACCGGCCCAGTACATAAAGGCATTATTAATAAAGCCGGTATTTCGTTTAGTGGCCACACCGAGTATTTTGCACAACAGTCGAATACCGCAGATGTAGTAATGATGCTTGCTACGCAAGGCCTAAGAGTAGCGCTGGTAACAACGCATATTCCGCTTGCCTATGTATCGCGTGCTATTACAGAGGATCGGCTAATCAAAGTAGCGAGTATTTTAAACCACGACTTACAAACTAAGTTTGGTATAGAAAAGCCGCGTATTTTAGTCTGTGGTTTAAATCCTCATGCTGGTGAAGATGGCCATTTAGGCCGTGAAGAAATAGATACCATTATTCCAACACTTGAAATACTTAACAACCAAGGTATGAACCTGATTGGTCCACTCCCTGCCGACACTTTATTTCAAGATAAATATCTAAATGAAGCCGATGCCGTATTAGCTATGTATCACGATCAAGGGCTACCTGTGCTAAAATACAAGGGATTTGGTAACTCGGTAAATATTACCTTAGGTTTACCATTTATCCGCACCTCAGTAGATCATGGTACTGCTTTGGACTTAGCAGGCAAAGGCACTGCTGATGTTGGCAGTTTTGAATTAGCGATCCGCGAAGCAATTAAGCTCGCCCAAGAAAAAGCACAAAATCAATGACCGATAAAGTACATTTAGGACACCGCGCCCGTAAACGTTTTGGACAAAACTTTTTATTTGATGACATGATCATCGGTAAAATAGTGAGCGCTATCGATCCTAAACCAGAAGATAACCTAGTAGAGATTGGTCCAGGCCTTGGCGCAATTACTGAACCGGTAGCCGAATTAAGCGGCCATTTAACGGTTGTAGAATTAGATAAAGATTTGGCACAGCGTTTAATTGAGCACCCATTTTTGGGGCCTAAATTAACCGTAAACCAAGGCGATGCAATGACCTTTGATTTTGCAAGCTTGGTGAGAGATGACAAAAAACTAAAAGTGTTTGGTAACTTACCGTATAACATTTCTACTCCGTTACTATTTCATCTTTTTGAATTTGCAGACAATATTGAGCACATGCACTTTATGTTGCAAAAAGAAGTAGTAAAACGCATGGTTGCAGGCCCGGGGAGCAAAACCTTTGGTCGTTTAAGCGTAATGACCCAGTACTACTGTAATGCAATGCCGGTTATAGAAGTACCGCCTGAGTGCTTTAAACCAGCGCCTAAAGTTGATTCAGCGGTTATTCGCTTAATCCCTAAAAAGCCTGAACAACGCACTGCAAAAAGCGTGAAAATTTTAAACAACGTTTGCCTAGAAGCCTTTAACCAGCGTCGTAAAACACTACGCAATAGTTTAAGCAACTTACTAACTGCAGATGAGCTAACCAGCATTGGCATAGATGTTACTTTGCGTGCTGAGCGCTTATCGTTACAACAATTTATTGATATAGCAAATTGGATTTATGACAACAAGCAGTAATATTGGATCGCCTGTAAAGGTATCTGTTGAAACATTTTATGTAGAAGAGCAGTCGCAACCTGAACTCGAAAAGTTTGTATTTGCTTATTCTGTAACCATTAAAAACCACAGTTTGTGTAGCGCTAAATTACTGAGCCGTTATTGGTTAATTACCGATGCAAATGGCAAAGAAATTGAAGTGCAAGGCGAAGGTGTGGTCGGTGAAAACCCGGTTATAGCACCCGGCGAAAGTTATAAATATACCAGTGGGGCAATACTAGATACCCCTGTAGGTACTATGCAAGGGCATTATACGTTACGTAACGAGTTTGGCACTGAGTTTAAAGCGCCTATTAACGTGTTTCGTTTAGCCTGCCCTAACATACTGCACTAGTACACTATAAGCATGGCTGACTACGCAATAGGTGATTTGCAAGGCTGCTTTAACGAGTTTAACGCGTTACTCCAACGCGTTAACTTTAATCCAAGTAAAGATCATCTCTACTTGGTGGGCGATATAGTCGCTCGAGGCCCTGACTCACTAGCCTGTTTAGAGTACTTATACAAATACCAAAATAGCATTACAGTTACGCTAGGCAATCATGACTTACACCTGATTGCCTGCTATCTACTTAATAAACCACCCAACCCTAATGATAAATTAGCAGCTGTATTCAATAGCACTAAACTCCCCCACTATATTGCATTTTTACAAACTCAGCCTTTGGCACTTTACCTTAAGCAGTACAATAGCTTTATATCCCATGCTGGGCTCAACCCTGACTGGTCGATAGCACAAGCCTTACAACATGCTCAGTTTGCTCAGCATTGTTACAGCTCGCCTAAAGCGCATGACTTTTTTGCAAACATGTACCAACCTCACCCCATTAATAACCCTAATGAACTTAATGACTATGAAAAGTTTAGATACATAGTTAACTACTTTACCCGTATGCGATTTTTAACTGCCAATAATCAACTCGACTTAAGTGCAAAAGGGGAAGTAACAAGCGGCAATAACTTAACCCCTTGGTTTATGCATCCAGCAATAACAACAGCTAAGCAAACGCTTATTTTTGGCCATTGGGCAGCATTAAATGGTAAAACACCTCATAATCATTTATTAGCCTTAGACACCGGATGTGTTTGGGGGGGCGCTATGACCCTAGTAGAATTAAAAAACAAACAAAAAACCATAGAAAAATCACAACTTTCGTCTAAATAAACTGAAATAAAGTAATACATCTGTTAAGTTTAATGATGCAGGTTGAAATTTTACAATTACAACCTGTTCACATTAAGTTGGCATTATATTTAGTAGCAAAAATAGCACCCCTATAATTAAAGCTACGCATGACCATTGCTTAATTAAAAACAATCAACACAGATTAAACAATTAAAATTAACTTTAATTACTTAACTTATTGCAATACAAGCCGATAAGTTTTAACTGACGTACTTTAGAATGGAAATCCGTATGAATTTAACAGTGAGCCAGCGTATTTGGGGTGGATTTATTTTCATCACTCTTCTGCTTTTAATAATTGGCGGTAACTCTTTAATAAAAATAGCAAATATTGATCGCTCCACCCAAAAGGTAAATCAGTTGTCGCTGCCCGCTTTAAATAAAAGCGCTGAATTACAAGCCGAGTTTATTTTAATGAGCAAAGCTGCTCAAGCTAGTTTTTATACCTCTTCTGCAGAGCAACTAGAACCTATAAAAAATCAAGTACTCGAACAAAAGCAATTATTCAACACACTACATAGTGAGTTACAGACGGTGGTTGAAAGTGACCCGCTATTAAATAAAAGCAGCCAACAAGTTGAAGCAACCTATTTAAGCTTTTTAAACACAGTAGAGAGCTTACTTGCCGATAAAGCGAGACAGCTAACTCTGCAAAAAACATTAAAAACTCAACTAGAGAATATAGAGCTTGCTGCAGAAGATGCAAACTCTATTGTACTCGACATTATTGATATAAACGGCTTAGAGCAAAGCCATTCTCGTGCCTATCAAGCTGCTAATAACCTTGAAAATAACTTTATGTCTGTAGTAAGCAACAGCACCGACATGCTAACAGTTAAAACACTAGACACTCTAGAGATTGTAAAGAACGAGCAAGTATACTATTTCGAAGAAGTGACCCGCACCATGGCATTAATTAAACCTGCCATAGAGCAAAGTCATGGTGGTTTATACAATAGTCTAAAAGAGTACGTAGACACACTAGAGAGCGATATTATAGGTAACAATAGCCTCGCTGCGAATAAAAAGCGCCTAATCGATGCAATTAGCCTTATTGAACGTCAGTTAGCAGAGTCTGAACAAGCAACTAAAACAGCGCTAAATCAAATTGACGTACTTGTAAAACAAGCCAGCGATGTTGCTTTTACATTGCAAAAAGGGGTGCGCAGCGACGTAGACTCTGCAAACTTGTGGACTTGGATAGGCATGATAATAGCCACCATAATTGCAATTATCGTAGCAGTCGTTACGGTTAATCGTATTACTAAACCACTGGCTGAAGTTAACCGCATTTTAGATATTGTAGCAAGTGGCGATATGACGCAGCGCCTAAATGACAGTGCTAAAGATGAGTTTGGTGAGCTATCTAAAAGCTGCAATACCTTAATTGATAGCCTTCGCAGTTTAATTAAAGGCATTATTTCACGCTCAACTCAGCTTGCAGCAGCATCAGAGCAAACCTCAACAATTACTGGCGAATCAAGTAAAGCAATTCGTAATCAGCAAGCACAAGTTGAACAGGCGGCTACAGCAACAACCGAGATGAGCAGTACATCACAAACGGTAAGTAATAGCGCTCAGCAGGCGTTACATGAGATTAAAAATGCCGATAAAGAAGCCGAGCGCGTTAAAGATATTTCAAATCAAAATAAAGCCACTATTGAGCAACTAGCTTACGAAGTTGATGAAGCATCGCACGTTATTAATAAGCTACACAAAGACAGCGCATCGATTGGTAGTATATTAGATGTGATTCGCGGTATTGCTGATCAAACAAACTTATTAGCATTAAATGCTGCGATTGAAGCAGCGCGTGCCGGTGAGTATGGCCGAGGCTTTGCTGTAGTAGCAGATGAAGTACGCTCTCTGGCAAGTAAAACACAAGAATCAACCCAAGAGATTCAATCTATGATTGAGTCACTACAAAGCGGTGCAGAAGCCGCTGTATCGGCCATGGAAAAAGGTAAACAACAAGCCGTGTCGTGTGTTAAGCAAAGCGATATAGCAAGCAGCGCTCTCGATTCAATTACTTTAGCTGTATCGCAAGCGCATAACGTGAGTGAAGAAATATCAACGGCAGCGCAAGAGCAACAACAAGTATCACAAGAAATAAGTGAGCGTTTAGAATCTATTGTTGCTATAGCCGAACAAACCGCTGAGGGCGCAATACAAACGACTATTTCAAGTTCAGAAGTAGCAAAACTAGCAGAAGAGCTTAGGTTATCAGTAGAGAACTTTAAGGTTTAATTACTGCTATAAACATGTATAAAAAAGGGGAAGTAATTTATTACTTCCCCTTTTTTATTAGATTTTGCTTATTGCTTGATTACTCACGCTAATTTCTACTTGTTTGTTAAGTAAATTAATAAACAAAATACTGCGCATATCGCCATCAGGCTCTTTATAAATAGCGTCAATATTTTTAAATGAGTCATTATTGACACTCACCAAGTCACCACTTTTAGGGACTTGCGATTCATGTGAGTGCGAACGCTCTGCTTTAAGCTGATTAATTAACTCAACGGGCACACGCTGATATGCAGCACCATAAGTTACAAAGCCACTTACTCCACGAGTATTTTTTACTGCAAAAAAATTACCATTCTCAGCTTCTAAACACACAAATACATAACCAGGAAATAAAGCAGACTGCTTAACAGTGCGGCGTCCTTTAACTAACTTTTCAGTAGTTAACTTTGGAAAAAATGACGCTATTCCTTGGTTTTTTAAATTAACCTGCGCACGCTCTTCTTGGCGAGGTTTACATACAACTAAATACCAACTTTCCATGGCAATTCCTACAGCCTGAGTTGAAGACAAGACAACCATAAACTAAATGAGCGCAGCATTATACTCCTATGCAAGCCTTTATGTAAAATAGCCCCACAGTAAATAAGTACTCACTTAGGAAAATTAATTTAATACGCTGATAATCAAACGAGTAGGTTTTAATTGAGGGGTAAGCACTGATATATTACAGCGATTAGAAGCGGGCTCAAAGCTAAAGCCAAGGACAATATTAAAGCGTTAAGCTAATATTTTGCGTAAATTAAAAACAAAAAACCCAGCATAAGCTGGGTTTTTACATTCTAATAGAAAACTAAAATTACTTAATTTTAGCTTCTTTAAAAAGAACATGTTTACGAATCTTTGGATCAAACTTTTTGATTTCCATCTTCTCAGGCATGTTACGTTTGTTCTTGTCGGTAGTGTAGAAAAAACCAGTACCGGCAGTTGAAACTAAACGGATTTTATCGCGCATGATTCAGATCCTTAAACTTTTACGCCGCGAGCACGGATTTCTGTAAGAACCGTGTCGATGCCTTTTTTATCGATAATACGCATACCTTTAGTAGTAGTGCGTAATGTTACAAAACGTTTTTCACTTTCAACCCAAAAACGGTGTGTTTGTAGGTTAGGTAGGAAACGACGTTTAGTCGCGTTTCTCGCGTGTGAACGGTGATTACCAACCGCAGGACGCTTACCTGTAACTTGACATACTTTAGCCATGTCTATATATCTCCAATAACTTAGCTCGAGCTTAATTTTCCCTAAGGCCATGTAGTTGTGCCCTAGAGATAAATCGAAGGGCGCTCTTTATACAGCTTTTACAGGCGAAGATCAAATAACTGATCTCATCCAATCAGCTCATGTGCAAATTTGATAGCGGCTAATTATAAAGATCGAAAGCCCATAGGGAAAGTAAAAACTGCATTTAAATTAAACTAATTTGCCAAAACACACTAAACTGCTCGTTTTTAGTACTTTTCTGTAAAAGTAAAGCTAAATAAGACCTCGTTCAGCAAAAGAAACACAGGTTTCTCCTCCAACAATAATATGATCCAGCACATTTATATCTACCAATTGCAGCGCTTGTTGCAATTTATTAGTAATAAGTTTGTCGGCCTGACTCGGTTCGGCAATCCCGCTTGGGTGATTATGCGCAAAAATAACCGCTGCTGCATTATTTTTAAGTGCCGCTTTTACCACTTCTCGTGGATATACACTGGCAGAATTAATGGTGCCATAAAAAAGTATTTCATCTTTAATTAAGCGATTTTGACTATCAAGATACAGCACCATAAATACCTCCTGCTGCAAACCACGCATTTGCAAGGTTAAATAATCATATACAGCGTTTGGCGAGTTAAATATAGCATCGCGCTGGCAACGCTCCTGCATATAACGCTGGCTGAGCTCAAGCACCGCTTGCAACTGCACATACTTAGCTGTACCTAACCCTTTTTGCGCACAAAACTCTTCCATACTGGCATTAAATAAATTGTGTAGCGTTTTGTTTTCATTAAGTAAATGTTGGGCAAGCTCAATCACATTCATACCCGGCAAACCGGTGCGTAAAAATATGGCAAGCAATTCAGCATCACTGAGCGCTTTTGCGCCTTTTTCGATTAGCTTTTCGCGGGGACGCTGCGAATTAGGAAGTGAGGTTAGTTGCATTATTCATCCTTGATAAATCGGCTTATATATTAACTGTAATGCAAATTTGAAAATTAGCCTGTTATTTTCATCTTAAAAGCTTAGCTGAACGGGTCAAGATTTGTTATTTTAGCCCTAATATTAAATAAGGCTGATGGACAACCATGATTAATTTAACTAATAAAAAAATAGTGCTGGGAATTAGCGGCGGTATAGCGGCCTATAAATGCGCAGAACTGGTTAGACGCTTAAAAGAGCATGGTTGTAGTGTTAAAGTAGTTATGACTGAATCAGCAAAACATTTTATAACCCCCTTAACTATGCAAGCTGTGAGCGGTGAAATGGTTGCAGACTCCTTACTCGACCCTTCAGCAGAAGCTGCTATGGGCCATATTGAGTTTGCCAAGTGGGCCGATTTAATTTTAGTTGCCCCAGCCACCAGCAACATTATTGCTAAAATGGCGGCGGGCATTGCTGATGACTTACTCACTACCTTATTACTTGCAACTCCGGCTAAAGTCGCTATCGCACCGGCTATGAATCAGCAAATGTATGCTCACCCTGCTACACAAGCTAATTTAGCCACACTTAAAGCACGTAACGTGCTTATTTGGGGCCCAGGAAAGGGTGAGCAAGCTTGTGGCGATGTAGGCGCTGGGCGCATGCTAGAGCCTCATGAGCTAGTTGCTTTATGTATTGCAAAAGAGCAACCTCAGTTACTTGCAGGTAAAACCATTACCATAACTGCAGGCCCGACCCGAGAAGCCATTGACCCGGTACGTTTTATATCTAATCACAGCTCAGGAAAAATGGGCTACGCACTTGCTGAGGCCGCTTTATTACTTGGCGCTAAAGTTAATTTAATTTCAGGCCCGGTGACTATAAAAGCCCCTGCTGGCGTAAATTTGATCAACATAGAAAGCGCCGAGCAGCTATTAAACGAATCACTCAACTACGCACCGCGCTCAGATGCGTTTATTGGCTGCGCAGCTGTTGCCGACTACCGCGCAGCAACCGTTGCAGCACAAAAAATGAAAAAGCAAGGCGACGAGCTTACTCTTACTTTAGTTAAAAACCCGGATGTAATTGCACACGTAGCTAATTTACAGCAAAACCGCCCTTACACTGTTGGTTTTGCCGCAGAAACACAAAATGTAGCAAACTACGCAAAAGGCAAACTAAAAAATAAAAACCTGGATATGATTTGCGCTAACGATGTATCACAAAGTGATCTTGGGTTTAACGCTGACAATAATGCGCTAACCCTGTACTGGCATAATGAACAGCTTGAATTACCAACAAATAGCAAAACAGCAATTGCGCTAACAGTGATCCAACAGCTCGCTCAGAGAATATAAAAGAGCTGGAAACAAACTGAATAAAACATTAACATGCTAAACACGCGTTTACTTTTAAGAGTTTAAATTTGTTTAACTCTAGATATAAACGCGCCTTAAACATTTGAATCAAAATGACTAGCTCCTGCTAAAAGATAACTAATAAAAAAGGAATGTTCATGCCTGCGACAAAAAGAAGTAATCGCAAAGAGCAAATACTGCAAGCACTTGCACAAATGTTAGAAACCAGTCCCGGCCAGCGTATTACCACAGCAAAGCTAGCCGCTGAGGTTGGTGTATCGGAAGCAGCGTTGTATCGTCATTTTCCTAGTAAAGCACGTATGTTTGAGGGCTTAATAGAATTTATTGAAGACACGCTTTTATCTCGTATAAATCTTATTTTAGAAAACGAAAAAGAAAGCCAAGCCCGCGTTTATAATATTTTACATTTACTGCTAACGTTTGCTGAAAAGAACCCTGGTATTACCCGTATTTTAACCGGCGACGCATTGCAAGGTGAGCAAGAGCGGTTACGTGAACGAGTGCAAAGTTTCTTTGAAAAACTTGAGACCCAATTTAAACAAGTGCTGCGCGAGAGAAAGCTGCGTGAAGGTAAAAACTTTCAAAGTGACGAGCTAACCCTAGCCAACTTTTTACTTGCCTATGTTGAAGGTAAAATGAATCAGTTTGTACGCAGTAATTTTAGTACTAAGCCAAGCGCACAATTTGAAAAACAATGGCCGGAGCTACAAAAAATCTGGTTATAAACTCCAAATTCAACACACGTAACCTTGTGAGCCACGCTTGCAAGGTTTTTAAATTTTCACCTTCAGCCTTTCAACTCTGCTTTGCTACCACTTGTCGTATATACTCGAATTATAGACAAAACTCGTTACAATAAAATAACGCTAAAAAACGAGAACCTATAATGAAAACAAAGCTCACCCTTTTAAGCTCTGCGCTTATTGTCAGCGTAGCTAGCACCACAGTTTACGCTAAAGAGTCGCTACAATTTAACGATGTGTTTGATTTTAAATCAGCCAAAGCAACACAACTTTCTGAAGATGGTCGTATTTTATCGCTCAGTGCAACCCCGTATCGTGGTGATGCCACTGGCCAAGTTTACTCGCTAAGCGGTAATAGCTTAATTGCAGAAGTACCGCGTGGTACTAAGCCTGTTATTAATAAAGCTGCTAACTGGGTCGCATTTACCCAAGTACCCACGCTACTAGAACAAGAAACCACGAAGAAAAAAGATGCTCTAAAAAACAACCTGGTACTAGTAAATACCCAAACAGGCGAGCAACAAAGTTTTAGTAATGTGAAAGACTATAAGTTATCAAACGATGGAACTTGGCTTGCCTATCGCTTAGATCAAAAAGCAGCTAAAGGCGATGATGAAAAAGCCGAGGATGAAAGTACCAGCACTCATGCTAGTAAAAACGATAGCGCCATCACACCAGACAAAGAAGATAAAACCTATCCGCTGGTTATTGTAAATTTAAGCAATAAACGCAGCCACACAATTGCAGATGTATTTAACTACAGTATTAGCGCAACTAACCAGCAACTATTAGTTAGCCAGAGTTACAGCGATGGTAACAACAATCAAATAGCACTGTTTAATTTAAACGACTTTGTAAGCAGCGTACTCATAGATGAACCTGGTGTTGTGGCCAATAAAATAGCCTGGCACTCGACTGAGGCAAGCGTAGCATTTACGTTAGGTAACTATGTTAACGACGACATGCGCCGTCGTAACTACAGCTTACAACTTTGGCAAAATGAGCAGCTAACAACGATTAACTCCCCCAACAAAGATTGGGGAATAGGTAAAACCGCCGCGTTAATATGGTCTGAAAATGGCGAGCGTTTATATTTTGAAAATCGCCCTAAACTAGCCGCTAAAGTAAAAGCTAAAGAGTATAGCGACGAAGCCTCACTATACGACTTTGACACTATACGAGAGCATAAAGGCTTAAAAGTATGGCATAACAACGACGCGCAAATAAAACCGCGTGAACAGCAGCAGTGGAACGAAAAAAACAAAAACCGCCATTACAGCGCGGTGTACCACATAAATTCGCAAAAAGTTATCCAGCTAAGTACTGTGAGCATGCCAGAGGTTGCGCTTAATCCGCAGCGCGATACATCACTGCTTGGTTATACTGATACCCCATACCTTGAGAAAATAATGTATGGCGGCTTTTTTGCTGACTACTTTGCTGTAAATATTAATACAGGTAAACACACTCCCATTGTTAGTAACTACCCGTTTAAACCAAGTTTGGCACCTAATGGCGAGTTTGCCGCCTACTTTAGCGATAACCATATACAACTAAAAGATTTAAAAAATAATAAAGTCACTACGCTTACACGTGCAATTCAAGCTACTTTTGCTGATGACAAGCACGACTACCCTTCAGCCCAACCAGGTTATGGTTTTGCCGGTTGGAATCAAGATAGCAGCCAACTACTTGCTTACAGTAAGTACGATATTTGGGCGTTTGATGTAAATAGCCAGCAGGCAAAACGTTTAACTAATGGTAAACAAACCAATACTCAATATCGCGTTATTAAACTTGATAAAAGCCAAGTTGGCTTTAAAAAAGACGAAACATTGCTTATATCGGCTATTAACTTACAAACTAAGCAAAGTGAAATAGCTAAGCTTGATTTAACCACCAACACAGTAACTAAAGTGCTCAGTGGTAATAAACGTTTTGATTTAGTTAAAAAAGCAAAAAATGCCGATAAATACCTATTTACTGAGCAAGCGTACCATCAGTTTCCAGACTTTTATCAAACTGACTTTAGTTTCAGTGCTCCGCAACAAGTGACTACACTTAACCCACAAATAAGTAACTTTGCCTGGGGCGAAAAGCCAGAACTCATAAGCTACAAAGGCTTTGATGGCGAAGACTTACAAGGCGTACTAATTAAACCTGCGGGTTACAAAAAAGGCGAAAAAGTACCAGTAATGGTGTATTTTTACCGTTATATGAGCCAGCGCATGTACGACTTTCCTAAAATGGAATTAAACCACCGCCCTAACTTCCCTATGTTTACCTCAAACGGTTACGCGGTATTTTTACCCGACATTCGTTTTGAAATAGGCCACCCAGGTAAATCATCAACGCAAACCATGATCAACGCCACGCAAAAGCTCATTGATTTAGGCATTGCTGATAAAAATAAAATTGGTTTACAAGGTCATTCGTGGGCAGGCTACCAAAGTGCCTTTATGATCACTCAAACCGATATGTTTAAAGCGGTTGTATCGGGTGCTCCCGTGTCTAACATGACCAGCGCCTATAGTGGCATTCGTTTAAAATCGGGCTTAGCGCGTCAGTTTCAGTACGAAACAGGACAAAGCCGCATTGGTAAAAACCTTTTTGAAGCGCCAGAATTATACATAGAAAACTCACCGGTATTTTTTGCCGATAAAGTAAACACTCCTATTTTAATTATGTTTGGCGATAAAGACGACGCTGTACCTTGGCACGAAGGGGTACAGTATTACTTAGCCCTGCGCCGTGCGGGTAAAGATGCCACTTTTTTACAGTATGAAGGCGAACCTCATCACTTGAAAAAGTTTCCTAATCAAGTCGATTTTTCGATTCGTATGATGCAGTACTTTGATCATTACTTAAAAGGCAAACCCGCCGCAAAGTGGATGAAAGAAGGCGAAGCATTTATACAAGAGTAAAAATAAATGATAAAAACCCCGATAGATTTAAGTCTATCGGGGGTTTTAAATGGTTAACTCTGTATAAAAGTAAATATGTTTTTATTGCCCTTAAAAAATACTAAACATACTTAAATCCCATTAAAAGGCCCACCATTAAAATTTAATAGCACTGACATTTAACGACAGTTCGCGTATTCTATTAATTGAATTAAAAAACTTAAAAAACATTATTAATATGAGCTACTTTACCCCACCATTTACTATTACATCAAAAATTATCCATTGTATTGCTGACATAAGCGAGACTATAGGTAAAATATCAACTTTATATACTGAATATGAATTACAGCAATATAAAGAGCTCAATAAAATAAAGTATATTAAAGACTCTTTGGCGATTAACAGCACCGATTTAACTGAATCTCAAATCAGTAATATCATGCAAAAAAATACAACCACGCCCCCCTTAAAAGAAGCACAACAAACAAATAATATTATTGATATTTATAACCAGCTTAAGCATAAAAATATTAAGCACTGTTCTGACTTATTAACAACTCACAAAACACTAATGAACACCTTATCTAATGAAGCCGGTAGTTACCGTACTCATAGTATTAAGATGACTCCTCAAGCATCACGCATTCCACAAATGATGGCAGATCTATTCGAGTGGTTAAATACTACTGAACAACATCCTTTAATTACTAGCTGTGTTTTTCACTATGAACTACAATTTATTCATCCCTTTACTAACGGCAATTGTCATATTGGGTGTATCTGGCAAATGCTAATGCTGAATCAGTGGAATAGCATATTTAGTACACTTTCTATAGAGGGTATCGTGGTTCAAAGCATGGATAAATACAACGAAACAATCTGTAATAGTACAGCATCTGGCGACTCTTCAGTATTCATAGAATACATGCTTGAAAATATACTAGCAGCTACGAAAAGTTTAAAAAGCTCTTTATTATCAATCAATAAAAAAGAATCGCCACAAGAAACCCCTCAAGTTGATTCTAATCAAAATACAAGCTCACAGACCCCTCAAGTAAATGCACTAATCAAAGTATTGCAGCAAGCTGACAATGCACTAAATAGAAAAGATTTACAAAATAAGCTCAACTTAAAAGATCGAAAACATTTTAGAGCATGCTACCTAAAACCGGCTATTGACGATGGTTTAATCGAAATGACAATCCCTGATAAACCTAACAGTAAAATGCAAAAATATAGACTCACTATAGCTAATTAACTTAGGTGTTTTAAAAACAATAGGGGTAAGTATTATTGCTTCTTTGATACTGCATAACTAAACTTATTTGTATCTGATAAATTTTTTAATATTAACTACCCACTTTATAATAAATAGACAATACTGAATTAATTAATAATTATTAAGTCGTTAGTTGATGCTACATTTTTGGTATAAAGAATTTCCGCAATACCCTAGAGATCATAAGGATTACTGGCGAACACGCTTAATTGCACATTCTTTATTAATCTGCTGCTGCTACTTTTTAATTTTAACCTTACTAAATGTTTTTTATTTTTCGAGTTACGATATTGCACTTATTGATGCCTTAGGACTTATAGCGTCATTAAGTATTTGTATATGGTTTAATAAAACAGCTCAGGTTAGTAAAGCTGCTTGGGTTGTTGCATTAATGATAGTTGGCTTAATAATGCTCTTTATAGTATCGGCAAAGGGTCATGCTCATTCATTATTTTGGGCAACACTTATTCCGCCTTTTACTTTTTTTAGTTGGGCGTAATTGGGGAAGTATATTAAGTAGCATTGCTTTTGGTATTTGTGCCTATCTAGTTTACTTACAGCAACAACTATCAATTACCATAGGTTTATCTGCATTATTTAATTTTATTGAAGTGTCTATTGCGCATGTTTTATTATTTAGGTTTTATGAAAAAACGCGTTTTTCGGCTTACTCTCATCTTTCGAAGCGCAATGCCGAAATAAAACAGCTAGCCGAAACCGATAAGCTCACCGGGTTATATAACAGGCAAAAATTTGATTTTGAATTGTCGCAATTATTGAGTGAAAATAATAATGAGCGAAAATCAAATATAGTGATGATTTGCGACATAGACCACTTTAAAAAAGTAAACGATACTTATGGCCATTTAGCGGGTGATAACGTGCTTAGTGAGTTTGCCAATATTTTACAAAACAAGCTTACAAATAGTGCATTAATTGCACGCTGGGGCGGAGAAGAGTTTACTATTATTCTTCGAGATAGCAGCCTAGATAACGCAATTAACGAAGCTGAAGAGCTCAGAGCGTTTATTGCCACTCATTTAATCGACAATAGAGCGTTAACTATCAGTATTGGTATAGCTAAAGCGCATGTTGACGACACTGCTTTGCATCTTTTAGAGCGTGCCGATAAAGCGCTTTATAAAGCAAAATTACAAGGGCGAGATCAGGTCTGTGTTGCTAGCGACAACTTAACCAAAACTCGCTATGAAAACACATTAAGTAAATCCGCTGCTATTTAAAAGTTAGCTCTAAAGTATCAGCGGTTAAACCCAATAAACTAAATTAACCTTGTAACTGCTAACTTATTGTTCCTAAAATATTAAGCATACTGCCCAGCAGCAAAACCACAGCTCCACGCATACTGAAAATTATAGCCCCCTAGCCAGCCGGTTACATCGGTTACTTCGCCAATAAAATATAAGCCTTGTGCTTTTTTTGCTTCAAAGGTTTTTGAGCTAAGTTCATCGGTATCTACACCACCTAACGTTACTTCCGCTGTTCTGTAACCTTCTGTGCCATTTGGTTTAATTTGCCATGCATGTATATAGTTAACTAACTCGTCAATTTGGCTATGTGTTAGCTGGTTAATATTACAATCAGGAATTGCTTTCCCCTCATGAAGAACTTCAATAAAACGTTTAGGTAAAATAGTGGCTAAGCTATTTTTTAACGACTTTTGGGATTGCGTTTCACGCCAATCGGCTAGCTGTTGTCTTAAATCTGTTTCGGGTAATAAATTAATAGTTACCGCCTGTCCGGCGCGCCAAAATGAGCTTATTTGTAATATAGCAGGGCCCGATAACCCTCTATGGGTAAATAAAATGTTTTCTTTAAATGCAGTGCCATCTTCACTAGTAACATCGCATAAAATACTTATACCTGAAAGCGCTTCAAAACGTTCTTTATCGTGCTGATGCAAAGTAAATGGTACAAGTGCCGCCATGGTCGGTAATACTTTTAAGCCAAACTGCTCAGCAATTTTATAGCCAATGGGTGTTGCGCCAAGCTTAGGCATAGTTAAACCACCTGAAGCAATCACTAACGACTCACAATAAAATGTTTCATGCTCGGTTACTACGCTATAACCAGTTTCAGTTTTTGAAACGCTGATTACTTCGTTACGCAACTTTATAGATACCCCCGCCCACTCACACTCAGTAAGTAAAATATCAACAATGTCTTGAGCATTATTATCACAAAAAAGCTGACCTAGTGTTTTGTGGTGATAGGCTAAACCATGACGATCTACCAGTTCAATAAAGTCATGTTGGGTATAACGACTTAAACATGATTTAACAAAATGAGGGTTGCCACACAAATAATTACTAGGGCTGGCATTTTCGTTGGTGAAGTTACAGCGCCCACCGCCACTAATGAGTATTTTTCGACCTGGCTTTTTGCCCATATCAAGTACTGTAACACTACGGCCACGATATCCTACTTGCGCTGCACACATTAAGCCTGCTGCTCCCGCACCTATTACTATCACATCTACTTGGGTCATTTATTTATCTCATTAATTTTTTTTGATTATAACAAAATTTATGCACCGGCTGGACATCGAATTGATTATTTTCAATTGCACAACAAATAAAAATAAAAGTATTAATACTCAAATTTAAAACTAGTTACTTATACTTATATTTATAAATATAAAAAGTATAAAGTAACTACAAACCCGCTAATAACAAGGTTATAACCAAATGAAAGAAGCTAATAAGTAATTAATCTTTCAATTAATTTAACAGATCATTTACCTTTGTACCCACTTCGTGGATTTGTGCTACGAAATAATAAATAAAAACTAAGGATAATCATGACAACAGGTAAATCATTTAAAAAGTGTGCAATAGCCTTTACTATCAGCTCACTATTTGCTGCAACATCGAGTATTGCAACTCCTGCACAAGCAATTGCACCATCAATGGCAGAAACAACAGCTAAATTACAAAATCAAACTGGTTTTGAAACACAATTCATTATTAAATATAAAAATAACACTAATGATTTAGCTAGCTTTGCAGCTACAGACACAGATGTAAGCCAATCGAATATGCAAAATAAAGCGCAGAGCTTTGTTAAAAATTACACCTCTAAAAAAGGCAAAGTAAAAGCGAAGTATATTCGTGCCATGGCACTTAATAATCACCATGTAATGCGTGCAAGTAAAAAGCTAAATGCACAAGAAGCACAGCAATTTATGCAAGAAATGCTTGAATCTGGCAATGTTGAATACATTGAAGTCGATCAAATGCTGCAACCATTTGCAACGCCTAATGATCCACGATTTGACGACCAATGGCATTATTATGAACAAGCTGGCGGCTTAAACTTACCTACCGCGTGGGATACAGCCACTGGTAGCGGTGTTGTTGTTGCTGTACTCGATACAGGCTATCGCCCTCATGTTGATTTAAACGCTAATATTTTACCCGGTTACGATATGATCTCGAATTTATCGGTGGCTAATGATGGCAATGGTCGCGATAGCGATGCCCGCGATCCGGGCGATGCGGTTGCTGCCAATGAATGTGGTACTAACGGTGCACAAAACTCTAGCTGGCACGGCACACATGTAGCGGGTACTGTTGCTGCAGTTACTAATAATGGTGAGGGTGTTGCTGGGGTTGCTTACGGCGCCAAAGTAGTGCCTGTACGTGTACTAGGTAAGTGCGGCGGTTTAACCTCTGATATTGCTGATGGTATTATTTGGGCTTCTGGTGGCAATGTATCTGGGCTACCGGCAAATGCCAATCCTGCAGATGTAATAAATATGAGCTTAGGGGGCAGTGGCTCATGTAGCTCTACAACACAAAGTGCTATTAACACCGCACGTAATAACGGCACAGTAGTGGTAATTGCTGCCGGTAACGATAACGATAACTCAGCAAACTATAACCCAGGCAACTGTAATGGCGTGGTAAATGTAGCCTCGGTTGGCCGTAATGGCGGTCGTGCTTATTACTCTAATTACGGTAGTAATATTGATGTTGCCGCACCGGGTGGTGCGCAAAGTTTTGCTAACGATTCTGAAGGTGTTTTATCCACTTATAACGCCGGTTCGTCAACCCCTTCTAGTGATAGCTACGGTTTTTCGCAGGGTACATCAATGGCAGCCCCCCATGTTGCTGGCGTAGCGGCACTGATAAAACAAGCAAAGCCGAATGCTACTCCCGATGAAATCGAAAATATTTTAAAAACAACCACCCGCTCGTTCCCAGCCACATGTACTAGCTGTGGTACCGGTATTGTTGATGCAGCAGCTGCCGTAGCTGCTGCAAGTGGTGGCACTGCACCACCACCAAGTGGTAATGAACTTCTTGATGGCGAAACTCAAACCGGTTTAAGCGGCGCAACTAACTCAGAAACATTTTATACAATGACAGTGCCCAGTGGCGCAACTAATGTCACTTTCACTATGAGTGGAGGCACTGGTGATGCCGATTTATACGTGCGCTCTGGCAGTAAGCCAACAACCTCTACATACGATTGCCGCCCTTACAAAAGTGGTAACAACGAAGAGTGTTCAATCGATAACCCTACATCAGGTACGTATCATGTGATGCTACGAGGTTATTCTGCCTATTCTGGGATCAGCTTAACTGGTAATATTACAGCAGCTTCGGGCGGGGGCTCAGGCACACCTCAAGCTGGTGGTGGCACTGTAAGCGATGTGAGTGCTAATGCAGGTCAATGGAAGCATTACACACTAGACGTGCCAGCAGGTATGGCTACATTTACAGTAACAACAAGCGGTGGCACAGGCGATGCTGATTTGTTTGTTAAGTTTGGCAGTCAGCCCACGACATCGAGTTACGATTGTCGTCCATATAAAAATGGTAATGCCGAAACCTGTACTTTCTCAAGCCCACAAGCGGGTACGTGGCACTTAAGTGTTAACGCGTATAAAACCTTCTCGGGCTTAACACTTAGCGGGCAATATCAGCCTTAATAAGCAATAATTGCAAAAAGCCGATGTTGCATCAACATCGGCTTTTGTATTTTCAAATCGCTAATTTATTCTATAGCTTTTCTAAAACAGCAGCAGCACGACTAACCACAAATTCTTTTTCTTGCTCTACAAATAAACCGGTTACTACACTATTTTCCACGATCATTGCGTAACGCTTTGAACGCACACCGCCAAACCCTGCCGTATTCATATCAAGGCCTAATGCTTTGGTAAAGCTCGCATCGCCGTCTGCCAGCATGGCTATTTCTTGTGCATTTTGTGATGCTCCCCATGCTTTCATAACAAACGCATCGTTTACCGATACACAATAAATTGCATCAACGCCCTTTGCTTTTATTTTATCTGCCAGAGTAATAAACTCAGGTAAGTGTGCATTTGAACAGGTAGGTGTAAACGCACCAGGGACTGCAAACAATACAACTTTTTTATCTGCAAATAATTCACTGTTAGTCAGTGTTTGCATACCATCGTCGGTTAACTGGCTTAGCGTAACCGAGGGAATAGTTTGACCTTGTACAATCATTATAAATCCTTCATTTTATAAAATAAAACCAGCATACAGCTTAGCACATAGAATTTAGAGCATGATATAAGATGAGCGCTAAAGCTAATTTATTACAACCCCAGGCCCCCTTTAATCGAATGAATTTGTTGTTGTAGCTGATGTCGTATATCATCCACCAACGAGCTCGACTCACTTACTTGCCCCTTCATTTCAGCCATTGACTGACTAAAGTTATCTAATAAATTGCTTTGCTGCTTAGCAAGCTTCATCGCCTCAAACGCTACTTTATTAGCATTTTTTGCATTACTTGCCACCGCTTCCGAATTTAACTTAAGTTCTTGGGCATTTTGCGTTTGCGATTGAGCACCTTGGGTTAATGCTGTTATTTGCGTAGCAACTAGCCGTGAGTTTTCACTCAGTATGGTGAGCTGCCCATTTATCTCGCTCAGCGAGCCTTGCGTTTGCAGTGCCAATTGCCTAACTTCATCTGCCACTACTGCAAAGCCGCGACCATGCTCACCTGCTCTAGCTGATTCTATTGCTGCATTTAGCGCAAGTAAGTTGGTTTGATCTGCAATATTACGTATTACTTCTATAATTTTACTTACGCCTTCAACACCATTAAGCAGTTCTTGTAAGCTTTGTATACTGCGTTCAACCCGTGCCTGTGTATCGGCACTCGCACTTAACATACTTTGCGCAAATCCTAAGCTTTGTTCCATGGCACTAAAGGTACTTTGTGCGTTATCAGCTACTTGTGTATTAATATCATTAACTTGCTCTCCAATCTGCTGAATATCGGTTAGTAAATACTGATTCTGTTCCACTTGCCCATAACTCGTAGTGGTTTGTTGCTCAATCGTCTGTAAGTGTGTACTCATTTGCTGCATAAAAGCATTCACTACTTTTAGCATTTGCGCTCGCTCTTGTGCTTCTATGCGCTGGCGTTCAATTAACTGATTAAAGTATTGGGCTATTTCCCCTACCTCTGTTTTTGGATTGCTACTGACAATATTTTTAAACTCATTCGTTTCAATTAAAAATGCAAACCCGTCGCGCAATCGTCGAAGAGGATTAAGTACCAGATTACGCTGAACAATATAAACACCGCCAGCAAGTATCACGAGTCCACTAATAGCAACACAAAACACCCAAAATACTTGCTGCTTTAAATTATCTTGTTGTGTTTTTAGTGCTTGCTCTGCATTTATCACTGTTTTAGATAAATTACTAAGCTGCGTGCGCAATTCATCGGCCCCCGTCTGTCGTTGTTGTGCCTGAGTTAATGTACTGGTTAAATCCCGAGGATAGCGATTTGGCCAACTACTTAATTCTGATTTAATATCAGTAGCTAAATCTTCACTTTGCTCGTCAATAAATAAACTATACTCATCTACTTTATCCATCACACCTAAGTTTGGTAGCTGCTCTATTTTTGCTGCTAATACATTTAAATTTTTCACGCTTTGTTGCAAGCTCTGCTCTACACTCTGCTGATAATCTAGCACCAGTTGATAACTAAATAATGATAAGTTAATCACTTCACTATAATACTCATTGGCCAATTTATAATAACTAAGCGTGTTGTGACTATTATCCGAAGCTGAGCGCGCATAATTAATTAACGAGGATGCCGAACCAGCCATTTGCCTTAGCGCATTATCAAGTAAAGCCGTTTCGTTACCAGAGAGCTTACCCAAGGCTCTATATTTACCGTTTATATCATTATTTAGAGTAATTAACTGCTCAGTAAGTTGTGATTTAAAAGCTGCTGGTAATAGCGTTAACTGTTTTTGCTCTACTTGCGAGATTAAACTTGAGGCTTGTGTTAAGTATTGGCTATCGCCTTGTGCTAAGTAATTACTTAGATAGCTCGCTAGATCAACCATAATCGTATTTTTAAGCTGTCTATATGCACCGTCTTGCTGCTCTAGTTTAAGTAAAGTTTGACTGGCCCAAAGTAGAGTCATAGCTAATAAAACACTTGCGAGAGTTAACAAAACAGCCAGTAAGCGGGTAAATGTAGAGGCGCGCATAAATAAATCCCTAAAATCATATGCGCGTAGAATATTGACTATTTATGACAGTTTAATGGCAAATACTAACAATCGTATTAAATTCATGAGCTGTCAAAGCAACAACAAGAATGTTAACCCAAATAAAAACAATGAGTTATTTTGTGTGGCTATTCCTAGGTTACTTTAACTTCAGCACCTATAGAGTCGGCTATAAGTTCATTTCAACACAATAAGTAAGTTAATAAGTAAAAAGGGTTATGTTTTTAATAAGGTTGGCGTTTGTGTTAAAAGGGGGGGATTACAACACTAAAATAGTGCTGTGTTATATAAAATTATTTATAAAAATACAGGCGTAAAAAAACCACGTATAAAACGTGGTTTAATCGTATTTATTGTAAAATTAAAGACCTGCGCGCTCTTTAATTATCGCAATTAAGGGCGATCCTGAATGACCGTTCGATTCAGCCCATGATACATCAGCGCCATCTTCTAGTGAGCTTTTAGATAGGTTTTTAACTATATATTCGCCACTATCTAGTGCGTTACTTGCCACTGCATGTCGTAATAAATTATTACCATTACAAAATACTGCGTCATATATATTGCGAACTTTCACTCGTGAGCTTTTAAGCTTACTACGCAAACGATTTTTATCATCCGCAGCAATATACTCACAAATGGAAATCGCTAACTGATCATCTGCTTGTGCAGGGGCAGTATATGCAAACGAACCGGCTGCAATCGCAGTAATAACAACTAGCTTTGATAACTTAATCATGGAAAACCCTTTTTTACAATGCTTTATTCCTATTGGATTAGTTAATATTGTACCAATATGCTCAGTACTTCGCAATAATGTTAAGCTTTTTTATATAAAGTTACAAATTTATGACTATATTGATTTTTTTCATCCGCAGCCATTTGTACTTCATCTTTAACCTGCCAGTTTGCCGCTTTCTCGTAATCAGGAAACTGAGTGTCACCTTCAACATCTAAGTCTATAAAGGTTAAATAAAGTCTTTGTGCACTTTCTAAAAATTGTTGATAAATATTTCCACCACCAATGATCATCACCTCTTCCACATCAGCAACTAAATTTAACGCGGCCTCTGGCGTTGTAACAACTTCTATTCCAGTTGCTTGATACTGGCTATTACGGGTAATAATAATATTACGACGCCCAGGTAAAGGCCGTCCAATAGACTCAAATGTTTTGCGCCCCATAATCACAGGTTTACCTGTGGTTACTTTTTTAAAATGCTGTAAGTCTCCAGGTAAATGCCAAGGCATTGTATTATTAAGGCCAATTACACGGTTATTTGCCATTGCAGCAATCATTGAAATTATCACACTAATTATCCAGTATTTATTATTAAACAAAGAAAAAGGAGCATAAGCTCCTTTTATATGTAATTAATTATAATTAACGCTCGTACACAACTTCTACGTCGTAATCATCTTCATTCCACTCATCCCAATCATCATCATCGTCGCTCTTTTTAGCGGCTTTTTGATGATAGGTGTCCCACTTAAACTCAACCTCTTCGTCTGTAGTTTCAACGAATTTCTCTTTTGGCATGCTTTCAAGCAATGTCATTACGTCATGAATTAGTGGTTGAGTATTTGATTTATTAATAGCAGAAATACTGTAAATATTTTCAGTTTCGCCTAGCTCTTGTGCAATTTTTTCACATAAAGCTTTTGCTTCGTCAGCTGGTAATAAATCTATTTTATTAAATACCAACCAGCGCGGTTTTTCTGCTAATTTAGGGCTGTACTGATGTAACTCATTAACAATCGCAAATGCATTATCAACTGGATTTGAGCCATCAACTGGCATTACATCAATAATATGCAGTAATATTCTACAGCGCTCTAGGTGTTTCAAAAATTGAATACCTAAACCAGCACCATCCGATGCGCCTTCAATTAAGCCTGGTATATCAGCGATAACAAATGATTTATTCGCTTCAGGACGTACCACACCTAAATTTGGAATAAGCGTCGTAAATGGGTAATCTGCTACTTTTGGTTTTGCTGCCGATACACTACGGATAAAGGTAGACTTACCTGCATTTGGCAAACCTAATAAGCCTACATCTGCTAGTAACAATAACTCTAGTTTAAGGTTGCGTACTTCACCTTCTGTCCCTAAGGTTTTTTGACGCGGAGCACGGTTTGTACTTGATTTAAAACGCGCATTTCCTAAGCCATGGAAACCGCCTTTTGCCACCAAAATCTTTTGGCCATGTTGGGTTAAATCCCCTAATCCCTCTTGCGTATCAACGTCCATAATACGTGTACCTACAGGCACCATAATAATTAAATCGTCAGACTTTTTACCCGTACAGTTACGGCTGCGGCCATTAGTACCGCGATCTGCTCTATGGAAGCGTTCAAATTGGTAATCAATTAAGGTATTTAAGTTTTCATCCGCTTGTAGATAAACACTACCACCGTCACCACCGTCACCACCGTCAGGCCCACCTTCTGGGATATATTTTTCACGACGGAAAGACACGATACCGGCGCCACCGTCTCCAGCTTCTACGCGAATTTCTACTTCATCTACAAACTTCATGATTACTCACTTTAGGGATTGGCTTGTTAATAACACTATTATATACCCAAGCCAACTTAATACCAATTGGCATAAATATTTGAACCATTTTACGAATTAGATCGCTCTATAACTTCGTTAAAGAGCCCGCTACTTAAACCCATAGGTATAATTGCAGGCTTGGGTATATATTGTAAAATAATGAAAACAAAAAACCCCGCAAAGGCGGGGTTTTTTAACTATCTTACTGATTACTCAGTTACGATAGTTACGTATTTACGGTTTAAAGGACCTTTTTGTTCAAACTGAACTTTACCATCTGCTTTTGCGAAGATAGTGTGGTCTTTACCGATACCTACGTTTGTACCAGGGTGGAAACGAGTTCCACGCTGACGAACAATGATGCTACCCGCTAGAACTGATTCGCCACCAAAACGCTTAACACCTAGGCGTTTGCTTTCTGAATCGCGACCGTTACGAGTACTACCAGCTGCTTTTTTATGTGCCATTTCTAAGTACCTCTAATTAAGCGCTAATGCCAGTGATTTTAACTTCTGTGAACCATTGACGATGGCCCATTTGCTTACGAGAATGCTTACGGCGTCTAAATTTAACAACCTTAATCTTCTCACCGCGACCATGTGAAACAACCTCAGCTGTTATCTTACCACCGTTTACGAACGGTACACCAATCTCGATTTTCTCACCATCAGCAACTAAAAGTACTGAATCAAATTCTACTGCTGCACCAGTTTCAACGTCTAATTTTTCAAGACGAATCGTTTGACCTTCAGTCACACGATGCTGTTTACCACCACTTTGGAAAACCGCGTACATAATTAACTCCGTCTGTGCGCCCTCAAATCGACGCAACTAAAATATTCTTCGATAGGGCGCGAAGTTTACGCTACGGCGTAATAACTAGCAAGCCTATTTTGTAATTAAAATGAATAAAAAGTAGCTGCATTGAGAGCAATTCAATATTTCCCCTATTTTATATTAAATAGCCCTTTTGCCAAGCGCTTTTTCACGATTAGTGAAAATAATTTGCCTTAGCTAAACACACACTACAACGGATAATAAATAAACATAAATTACAGCACACTTTGTACACTAATCAATCAGCTATCTCTCGTATTTAAGTGCTAATTAGCGATGTTAACCGTGTTTTTTCAGGGAATCGTCACAAAATATCGAGCTAGTGCTTTTTTTGTTGTACAATCTGCGCCGTTCACACATAAAAATTGGCTCGGAGATCAATGGATATAAAAGCTATCCAGGCGTTAATCGAAAACGATATGAATGACGTCAATCAACTTATACATGCGCAAATGCGCTCAGATGTGGCGTTAGTTAACCAACTTGGCTTGTATATTGTAAACAGTGGCGGCAAGCGCGTGCGCCCAATGTTGGCAATACTAGCGGCCAGAGCATTGGGTTATCAGGGTAAAGATCATATTACACTTGCAACTATTGTTGAGTTTATTCATACCGCAACACTATTACATGATGATGTTGTTGATGAATCTAACTTACGCCGAGGCACGCCTACAGCAAATGCTGAGTTTGGTAATGCTGCCAGCGTATTAGTGGGCGACTTTATTTACACTCGTTCATTTCAGCTCATGGTTGGCCTTGGTAAAATGCAGGTAATGCAAGTGCTTGCAGATGCAACTAACATTATTGCTGAAGGTGAAGTATTACAGTTAATGAACTGTAATGACCCCGACACCACTGAAGCCAGCTATATGCAGGTTATTTACTCTAAAACCGCTAAGCTATTTGAAGCCGCTACAGGCCTTGCGGCCATTATTACTGAGCAAAACCAAGCCACGCTTGATGCGCTTAACCTATACGGCATGCATTTAGGTACTGCGTTTCAGCTCGTTGATGACGTACTTGATTACAACGCAGATGCAGATCAATTAGGTAAAAATATTGGTGATGATTTAGCCGAAGGGAAACCAACTCTGCCGCTTATTTATGCAATGCAACATGGTAATGAGCAGCAAACACAGCTGATCCGTGACGCTATAGAGCACAGTAATGGCATGGATCATCTTGAAGAAATTTTAGCGGCACTTAAACAAACCAATGCGCTTGAATTTACGATGCAAAAGGCCGAACTTGAAGCCGACAAAGCCATTGCTTGCTTAGACTTTTTAGCTGAGTCTGAATATAAACAAGCACTTGTGAGCCTTGCCCGTATTGCAGTTGATCGCGATCACTAACTTTACTGCCTTTATGTGTAGCTAACCTGGGTGCAGGTTAGCTAAATTCCGAGCAATAAAAAAGCCTGCAAACGCAGGCTTTTTTGTCACTTGATTTTGGCTATTACGCCATGAAATCAACACCTTCTTTGATGTCTTTTTTCAGTGTTTCAAGCATGTCATTTTTTGCTTTTGTTTCAAATGCGCTTAGTTCGCCGTAAGAAAGAATTTCTTCTACGCCGTTTTTACCTAAACGTACTGGGTGTGCAAAGTACTCCGCATCGCCATTTTCAACAGCAACGTACGCGTAATCTACAACGTCTTCACCTTGTAGGCCTTTAACTAAAGACATACAAAAACGAGCTGCAGCTGCACCCATTGATAAAGTAGCTGAACCGCCACCCGCTTTAGCATTTACAACTTCAGTACCCGCATTTTGGATACGTGGAGTAAGTGCTGCAACTTCTTCATCTGTAAAGCTCACGCCTTCAACTTGAGAAAGTAGAGGTAAAATAGTAGTACCTGAGTGGCCACCGATTACAGGAACTTTAACAGTTGCTACGTCTACGCCTTTAAGTTCAGCAACAAATGCTTCTGAACGAATAACGTCAAGCGTAGTAATACCAAATACGCGTTTAGCGTCGTAAGTACCTGCTTTTTTAAATACTTCAGCAACAATTGGTACAGTGCCGTTTACTGGGTTAGTAATAATACCTACTAACGCTTTAGGACAACTTGCAACTATGCCTTCTGCTAACGTTTTGATGATGCCAGCATTTACATTAAATAAATCTGCACGATCCATACCTGGCTTACGTGGCATGCCAGCAGGAATAAGTACGATATCAGCATCTTTAAGCGCTTCATTTAACGCATCAGCGCCAAAGCCAGCTACTTTAACCGCTGTAGGGATATGAGATAGATCAACCGCAACACCTGGAACTACTGGTGCAACATCATATAGTGATAATTCAGAACCAGCTGGTAAGCCTGTTTTTAATAATAAAGACAACGCTTGACCGATACCGCCTGCAGCACCTAATACAGCAACTTTCATTGGAATTCTCCGTGATTTGAGGTAGGAAATATTTATGGCTCTAAGATAAAGAAATTAGCGACTAAAAACAAATTTATCCTGCCTATTTTCGTAATATTTTAGACCATAGTTGTAAAAACATTTGGCCTGAATACAGTAAACTGGCAAGTTAAATAAACAACTGCTGTATAATTATTCGTTTTTGTGTAGAATTTGCGGCATGGATAATAAAAAGCAAATAAAAACTATGCAACCACAAGACAAACAGGAAGCGTTAGTAAAAGCATTTAAAGCGCTTTTAAAAGAAGAAAACTTTGGTTCTCAAGGCGATATAGTAGATTCGTTAAAAGAGCAAGGTTTTGACAATATAAGCCAAAGTAAAGTGTCGCGCATGCTTAGTAAGTTTGGCGCGGTACGAACGCGCAATGCCAAACAAGAAATGGTGTATTGCTTGCCAGCAGAAATGGGCGTACCCACAGCAAAAAGCCCGTTGCGCCAGCTTGTTATTGATATAATGCATAACGAAATGATGATTATTATCCGTACCAGCCCAGGCGCGGCTCAGCTTATTGCGCGTTTACTTGACTCATTAGGTAAAGCCGATGGCGTGTTAGGTACTATAGCTGGCGACGACACTATTTTTATTGCCCCAGCTAAAATATCTGAAATAGACTTAACCCTAGAGCGGGTACGTATTTTATTTGATACGGTTTAGTATTTAAAACACGCGTTATAACTGTTTTAAAAACCCAACTGACGGTGCAAAAAACGCAGACCCCATATCGGCTTGAGTAAAATCAAGCCAATGATCATAGCACTCCCCCTCACCTAAACGACTTTTTAATACCTGTTCAAATGCGGTTCCACTGGCCGAGCAAGTAATTGACAGCATTCCTTGCTCGTAAACATCGCCATAAGGCATGCCTTGATTAAGTAATATTGGCTGGCCTTGCTCATCTTTTAATTCACTGCGTTGTGCATGGCTGGTTTCAAGCGCTGGGGCTATAAGAGTGTTGTCTAAGCGAGTGCGACCTATTATTTGCTCTTGCTCATCTAGCGATAGATGCTGCCATACGCTTAGATCGTGCTTATAACGTTGCACATGAATATAACTGCCTTGATCCTCAAAGCTACCTGGTTTATTTATTAACGCCGTTGCCCGCTTTTGTCGGCCATGCGGCATTTTGCCACCATAAATAAAACCATTGAAATCGCGACCATCTAAAAATCTAAAATTACGAATTTGTTCCACCAGCTCTACGTCTGGTGCAAATAACTTTAAAATTTGCAGTGCAAATAAATGATTAACGTCTTCGCGGTCTGAACGTATTTGCACAAACAAATCACACGGCTGCACGCTCATTGCGTGTTCATTATGATTTATATTAGGAAAGCTTTGTAGTTCACTGGGGATATACTCTGGCAAAATATGCGGCCAATACTGTGCACCAATAGCCACCATACAAGAAAGCATAGATTCAGAAAACTGATCGCTAAACTCTTCCTCAATAGCGCTTACTTGCTTGAGCTTTGTACGTAATGACTCATCTTGGCCATCAAACACATTAAAAAATAAATGCAAACCGTGTAAGTTTGCTTCAGCACAAATCCCTGATTGCGCTTGTGCCATTGTTATTCCTTAGCTTATAAATAGATAAACACAGCGAATAACAAATTAATTTATGATTCGAAAAAATTCACCGTGTGGGGTTTTATTTTTATTATAACCTGCTCATTTTGAACAAATGACTGGCCATATTGCGCTGCAACTTCTATTTCTTGTTGTGCAATAACTACAGTGTAAACATAAGCCGAACCAATAAAACGACTGCTTAATATGGTGGCGCGTTCACTATGGCTATCTTTTTTATTGTCGCTCATTAGCTCTATTTGATGAGGACGCACATATATTTTTCCTATATTAGCCTGATGCTGGTGCGCAATAACCGACTCAACTAGGCCAAAAGCGGTTTTATATTCAGTTGCTGTTAACACTTCTGCGCTTAAGTATATGCCCTGACCGAGAAACTCTGCAACCTCCTTTGAGCTTGGTTTAGCAAAAAGCTGTTCTGGGGTGCCCTGTTGAGCTATTTTACCCTGGTGCATAATAGCCAGCGTGTCTGCAAATGCAAAAGCCTCTTCCTTTGAGTGGGTAACAAATACTGCCGACACTTGTTGAGTTTTAATTATGCGGCGAATATCGGCAATTAATTCAAAGCGTACTTGAGTGTCTATATTCGAAAACGGCTCATCAAGTAATAGTAAACTTGGTTTGTAAGCAAGTGCACGCGCAATCGCCACGCGCTGTTGTTGCCCACCCGATAACTGATGCGGATACCTGTCGGCGCAGCCAACTAAATGCACCAGCTTAAGCATTTCATCAACGCGCTGTTGCTTTTGCTCTTTACTCATTTTACTTAAGCCAAAAGCAATATTATGTGCCACGGTTAAATGCGGGAATAACGCATAATCTTGAAACATCATGCCAATATTACGATGCTCTGGCGAGATAAATGTATTGGCGTTACTCACCAGCTTACCATCGATAAACACGCTTCCTTGTTGCGTTTCTATTAGCCCTGCAATTGCTTTTAAGGTGGTGGTTTTACCACAACCACTGGCACCTAACAAACACACTATTTCGTTTTTACCTATGGTTAAATTTAGCTCGTGAATAACCTTAGTACCGTTATATTGATAGCTCACGCCTTGTAAAATCAAACTACTCATTTAACTACGTTGCTCCATAGAACGGTTAATAAAATACAGAGGGATAAATCCAACCAGCACAATAAATAATGCCGATATAGAAGCCAGCTCTAATTGCTCATCACTCACATACTGAAACACATGCGTAGCTAAGCTTTCAAAATTAAACGGCCTAAGTAACAAAGCCGTAGGTAGCTCTTTCATGCATTCAATAAACACCAGCAAAGCCGCAGTAAGCAACCCGCGTCTAAGTAGGGGTAAATGCACCAAACGTAACGTATGGCCTTGGCTTTTGCCCATAGATTGGCTAGCCATGTCGAGAGAGGGGCTAATGCGTAAAAAGCTCGACTCAATCGCGCCATGTGCTACTGCGTAAAAACGCACTACATAAGCAAAAATAATGGTAAATACACTGCCAGTGAGTAACAAGCCTATATTTAAGTCGTATGGCTCAAGCACACGGTTTACCGTATTTTCTAACAGCGTAAGCGGTAATAGCACCGCAATAGCCAGTACTGTTCCTGGTAAAGCGTAGCCGGTGCTAGCTAATCGCCCCGGAATAAGTGGATAATTTTGCTTGGCTATACGTTGATAAAACACCACTAATACACTAAGTAACAGCGTTACTACGCTTACTACTATAGCTACCTTTAAACTTTGCCACGCATAGCTAAAAAACTCACTACTCCATGCTTGATCAAAATAAACAATGGCGTACTTTATTAACACAGCAATAGGTATAACAAAGGCAACAATTAAAATCACACTGCAAAATAGCATTGCCAGCCAAGCCGACTTGCCTTTTAATATATAAAGCGCTTCACTATTTATACCCGACTGACGCTCAAACACCGCTTGATTACGGCGACTAAAGCGCTCCGCCATTAAGGCTAAAAACAATAGTAATAACATCACGCCCGATATTTTAGCTGCAGCGGTTAACGAGTAATAACCAAACCAAGTATCGTATACGGCAGTGGTTAAGGTGCTTACAGCAAAGTAGCTTACTGTGGCAAAGTCAGCCATGGTTTCCATACTAATTAGCGCTAGCGCAGCTACAATTGCGCCGCGCGATAACACTAAGCTCACCCTAAAAAAGCTCTGCCACGACGACAGCCCCATTAACTGGCTAGCCTGTACTAACTTAAAAGACTGCTCACGCAAGGCTGTTTTAAAAATTAAATATAAATAGGGATAAAGCACCAGTGCAAGCATTACAATAGCGCCGGGCAAAGTGCGTATATCAAAAAACCAGTAATCATCCGGCGATTGCCACCCAAACCAGTCTCTGAGAGTATTTTGTACTGGGCCTGCGTAATCAAGCAAGTCGGTATAAACATAGGCAATAATATAGGTAGGCATAGCCAGTGGCAGCATTAACGCCCATTCAAACTGTTTTTTACCCGGGAACTGGCAATAAGCGGTTAGCCAGCCAAGTGGTAAGGCAATAGCACAGCTTAGTACACACACACCTAAAATAAGTAATACGGTATTAGAAATGTAATCCCACAGCACTGTATCCCAAAGATGCGAAAACACCTCTGAGTTACCTTGTAGAGATTCAAATAGCAGAAAAAACAATGGGGTCGACAGTAATAATCCTGTCGACCATGCAAAAAGCTGCCATTTAGACAGCTGAAATTTATAAGTCATTTAAAGATCGAATTTCACCTCATCAATTAGCCTTAACGCTAACGGACGATATTTACTAATTTCATCAAGTGGTAAGCTATCTTCTTTAAAGCTTCCCCAAGATGCAACTAAACTTGATAATTCTACGCCTGGCTTAACCGGATATTCCATATTAATTGAAGCGTACATGTTTTGCGCTTTATTGTCGGTCATATACTCTAGGAGTTTCAAGGCATTTTCAGGGTTTTTAGCGTATTTTGTAATAA
The DNA here is from genome assembly GCF_002332205.1 of Pseudoalteromonas sp. JB197. NCBI lineage: Bacteria > Pseudomonadati > Pseudomonadota > Gammaproteobacteria > Alteromonadales > Pseudoalteromonadaceae > Pseudoalteromonas > Pseudoalteromonas sp. JB197. The sequence goes on along the minus strand of NZ_NRGZ01000001.1, from coordinate 47,554 downwards.
CTGCACCCGACACATTTATATGCGAGCCGCGATTGATTTGGTTCGGAAAGTTAATATTTACCGCTTGTGCCCATTCTTTTTGGGTTTCATCTTGCAGCATTTTACCTAAATAGTAACTATTGCCAAATGCAAGATCGCACAAACCTTCTTTCACTGCTTTTACTTGCGCTCTATCGTTACCTTGTGGTTTACGCGCTAAATTTGCTTTAACCCCCTCAAGCCATACTTTGGTATCTGCTTCACCATGGTGTGCAATCATGGATGCAACTAAACCCAAATTATACGGATGTTTACCAGAGCGAGTACATATTTGCCCTTTATATTTTGGATCGGCCAAATCTTCATAAGTCAGCTCAGGTAGCGCGCCCACACGCTCTTTTGACGAGTAAACATTACGTACTCGCTTAGTAAGTGCCACCCACTGGCCGTCGCCATCACGAAATGCCGCAGGCACATTGTTATTAATTGCTTCGCTACTAATCGTTTGCGTTAAATCTAAATCTTCAAGTTGGATTAAGGCGCTAAAATTAGACGTTAATACTAAATCGGCTTTGCTGTGTTTACCTTCGCGCTTAACGCGCTCTATTAAGCCTTTATTAGCAAACACTACATTTGTTTTAATACCAGTTTGTTTGGTAAAGTCATCTAAAATTGGTTTTATTAAAAAAGGCTGTCGAAAAGAATAAATATTAACGGACTCAGTTGCAAAAACGGGTGCCGACACAGCCAAACCAACTACAATTGCGAATACTTTTTTCATATTTTCCACCTGAATAATAACTATTATCAATAATTCTACCGTGCCTTACCCAAAAGTGCACACTTTATATAATCTGATCCTGTTAAAATCGCTAAAATAGAAAACCAACGTAAGACATATCCCACAAACGTGACAGCCAATGATGAAAACACAACATAAAAAACCATAACAAACAAAGTAACCAGTTGTTTTATAATAAGTAAATAATTTTAACTATTGCGACTATAGCAATTAATTAGCAACCTATACTTCTTTAAAATATCGTACCGCCTATAATTAACTTAACAACCAAGCAGTGATGCTTACGAGTAAATGGAAACGGACAACTTACTCGACCAACCAATGATTTAGGTTACTAATACAAAACGGATTTTAGGACAGGCTCTAGGAGAGCAGCACAATGGAATGTCTTAAAGGATAGCATCTGGATGATGCGTAAAGGATAGCAACAAAGGATTTACGTTGTTTTACAGGATGTTGAGGAAATAAAGGATACAGGGCAGGAGCGCCTACATTACATAGAACTAAAAAGTAATATTGTAATAACAAGGATTTGTAAGAATTTGGAGTTGATTAAGTTCAATTGCAGGATGCAGAAAATTAGAAGATTCCGCAAGCGCGCCTAGAGATAGAGCGCGCTTTTCTTTGTGGTCAAAACAAAATATAGACTACTCTGGCCTGCCTTTATTGCGCTTACCTAATAAGTACGCATCGCGAAACTTTATAAAATGCTGTTCTAATTTTGTGGCTGCATCTTTCTCTCCCGCTAACGCTAACACCATAATGGCCACTTCTGCAGTGCCAAGTTGATGCGCATGGGGAGCAACACGTAGGCGGTAGTCTGAGAGTTTATCGGCAGTGATCGACAATACCGGAAGATTATCTAAATACGGGCTTTTGCGAATCATTTTTTTAGCTTCGCGCCAGGTGCCGTCTAAAAATATAAATAACGGTTTTTTACCAACTGTTATATTTACTTCAGTTACCGCTCTGCCCGGCTCAACATCTTCAGCAGGAAATACCACCATAGGTTGATATTGCGGATCGTTTATTAATGCTAATAATTTAGCATCAGGATCAGTTCTGTCCCATCTAAATGCATAGTTTTCAGGTACTATTTCGGCAATTAAACGCCCAGTATTTGAAGGTTTAAAGCTTTCATTATGATACATAAGTAAACACACAGCGACGTCGCAATCGGCTTGTATAACCCCTTCACAAATACAGTAAAGCTCTGCAAGTAGGCATTGCTGGCAACGTGTCATTTTAGCGCCCCGAGCGTTAAACTCACGGCGCGATTCGCTTATTTGTTGGGCACGTAATGCTAAAACGGCATTTTTCACTGGGGTTTACCTTAAATAAATTAGGCGCGCATTGTAGCTATATTTGATGAAAATAGATATGTAAGGGCTTTAGGTATTAACAACATGATACAACCCGTAGGCGGGAGTTTACCTCGCACAATGTTTTTGAACCTTAAACAAGCGCGGCATAAAGCCCCGCCTACAACAAACACCCACCCTATAGGCGGAAGATCACCTCACGCAATATTTTTTTAATTTTAACAAACGCGGCATAAAGCCCCACCTACAACAAACACCCAACCCCGTAGGCGGGAGTTTACCTCGCGCAATGTTTTTTAAACCTTAAACCAGCGCGGCATAAAGCCCCGCCTACAAAAAATACCCAACCCCGTAGGCGGGAGTTTACCTCGCGCAATGTTTTTTTAATTTTAACAAGCGCGGCATAAAGCCCTGCCTACAACAAACACCCAACCCCGTAGGCGGGAGTTTACCTCGCGCAATGTTTTTGAACCTTAAACCTTAAACAAGCGCGGCATAAAGCTTTACCTTAGGCAAATTTAAAAATCACTGCTACTTTTAAATTATGACTTTTCTAATGATTATTTTAAATGAAAAATTCACAGCTACTTCGTAAAGGGCGTGTATCTTTAGCTAATCACCATTACAACGTAACTCTAGTTACCTATGGCAGACAATGCTTATTTACTGATCTTTATTTAAATAGATTATTAATAAATGAAATGAGAGTTCTGGAGGAACAAGGCGCATCTAAAACGATTGCCTTTGTGTTTATGCCTGATCATATACATTGGTTATTTCAATTAAAAATGAGCTCTTCTCTTAGCTGCTTGATTCGAACATTTAAAGGTCGCTGTGCAAAACAAGCTAGAGAGCAGTTTTTAATACAAAAGCTGTGGCAACCTGATTTCTATGACCATTTAATTAGAGATGAAAGCGACTTAACTAATTGTGCTCGTTATATAGTAGCAAATCCCCTTAGAGCATCTTTAGTTAAGAGTGTTGCTTTTTATCCTCATTGGGATTGTATTTATATTACTTGAACTCGCGCAATGTTTTTTAATTTTAACCAGCGCGGCATAAAGCCCCGCCTACAACAAACACCCACCTGTAGGCGGGAGTTTACCTCGCGCAATGTTTTTTTAATTTTAACAAGCGCGGCATAAAGCCCCGCCTACAACCCACCTGTAGGCGGGAGTTTACCTCGCGCAATGTTTTTTTAATTTTAACAAGCGCGGCATAAAGCCCCGCCTACGGACGGCCTAAACACTGAGCTTGGTTTGATCTCTGCCTAATACCTAATACCTAATACCTGATACCTAAAACCTGCTTTTCGCCCATAAAAAAACCCAAGCTGGGCTTGGGTTTTTAAACAATTAACTAAAAGAAATTACTTTTTCTTTTTAACTGCTTTTTTATTTGGTAAGTCAGTGATTGAACCTTCGTAAATTTCAGCTGCTAGGCCGATTGATTCGTTCAATGTTGGGTGAGCATGAATGGTAAGTGCTAAGTCTTCGCCATCTGCGCCCATTTCTACTGCTAGGCCAATTTCGCCCAGCATTTCGCCTGCGTTAATACCAACCATAGCGCCACCGATTACACGGCCACTTTCTTTATCAAAAATAAGCTTAGTAGAACCTTCAGTACGCGCAGATGCAATTGCACGACCTGATGCAGCCCACGGGAATACCGCAGTTTCAATGCTAAGGCCTTGCTCTTTTGCTTCTTTTTCAGTTACACCAACCCACGCCATTTCTGGATCTGTGTAGGCAATTGAAGGAATACATTTAGGATCAAAGTAATGTTTTTGGCCAGAAATAACTTCAGCTGCAACGTGTGCTTCGTGAACCGCTTTATGCGCAAGCATAGGTTGGCCAACAATGTCGCCCACTGCAAAAATGTGCTCAACGTTAGTTTTAAGCTGCTTATCAACATTAATAAAGCCGCGGTCATCAACGTTAACGCCTGCTTTATCTGCATCAAGTAACTTACCGTTTGGTGTACGGCCAACTGCTACAAGTACTTTGTCGTAACGTACTGGTTCTGCTGGTGCGTTTTTACCTTCAAACGTTACATATAGGCCATCGTCTTTTGCGTCAATGCCCGTTACTTTAGTAGAAAGCATTACATTAAATTTGTCGCTTACGTACTTTTGGTAAATTTTAACAATGTCTTTATCAGCAGCTGGTACTAGTTGATCAGCAAATTCAACTACGTCGATTGCTGAACCTAGTGCACGGTATACTGTGCCCATTTCTAGGCCAATAATACCACCACCAAGTACAAGTAGCTTTTCAGGGATATCTTTAAGCTCTAGTGCGCCAGTTGAGTCAATTACGCGATCATCTTCTGGGATGAAAGGTAAGCTAACTGGTTTAGAACCTGCAGCAATAATTGCGTTGTCGAACGTAATTGTTGTGGTACCGTCGGTGCCTTCAACAGCAATGGTGTTGCTGCCAGTAAATTTACCGTAACCGTATACAACTTTAACTTTACGCATTTTCGACATGCTAGTTAAGCCACCAGTAAGTTGGCCAATAACAGAGTCTTTCCATGAACGGATTTTGTCTAAGTCAATTTGTGGTGCGCCAAAAGTAACGCCATGATCGGCCATTGCCGCTGCGTCATCAATTACTTTAGCTACGTGTAAAAGCGCTTTTGAAGGGATACAACCCACATTTAGACATACACCGCCTAGTGTATCGCGAGACTCAACTAGTGTAACTTCTAAGCCCAAGTCAGCAGCACGGAAAGCCGCAGAGTAACCACCAGGACCACCGCCTAGTACAACAACTTGAGTTTTTAATTCATTGCTCATGCTATTACCTTAATTATTTGAACGGGACACAGCCCCAAGGTTTAACTGCCATGCTTCTGCGAGGCAGAAATTCTGTGCAAAGATTGTATCATTGCAAATGGTAAAAATCCCAGCAAAAAACAACTGGCTGGGATTTCATTTCATACATTTTTAGCGATTACATCACTAATTGACGAATATCGCTCATGTAGCTTGCCAGCGTAACAGTAAAGCGTGCTGCTAGCGCACCGTCAATCACTCTATGGTCGTACGACATTGACAATGGCACCATAAGTTTTGGTTCAAACTCTTTACCATTCCATTTTGGCTTCATTTCAGATTTAGATACACCTAAAATAGCCACTTCTGGCGCGTTAACAATCGGCGTAAATGCCGTACCGCCAATACCGCCTAAGCTTGAAATAGTAAAACAGCCTCCTTGCATATCTGCCGAGGTAAGCTTACCGTCGCGTGCTTTAGCTGATACTTCCATTAGCTCGCGCGATAGTTCAATAATGCCTTTTTTATCAACATCTTTAAACACAGGTACTACTAAACCATTTGGCGTATCAACCGCTACACCAATATTAATGTACTTTTTAAGAATTAAGCTTTCGCCGTCGTTAGACAGTGACGAGTTAATAGTTGGAAATTCGGCCAATGCTTTTGCTGCGGCTTTCATTACAAATACTAGTGGCGTAATTTTAACACCTAGCTTTTTCTTCTCGTTAAGGGCATTTTGCTCTTTACGGAATTCTTCAAGGCTGGTTATATCGGCTTCGTCGAACTGAGTAACATGTGGGATTTGCACCCAGTTACGGTGTAAGTTTTTACCCGATAGCTTTTGAATACGCGATAGTTTTTTCTCTTCAATTTCGCCAAACTTAGCAAAATCAACTTTAGGCCATGGAATAAGCCCAAGCTCACTGCCGCCTGCGTTGCCTTTACCTGCCGACAATTGACCAGATTCAACTTGCTTAACTAGGTTTTTAACATAGTTTTGCACGTCGTCTTTTACTACGCGGTTTTTACGACCAGAGCCTTTTACATTAGCTAGGTTTATACCAAACTCACGTGCTAAGCGGCGTACCACAGGCGATGCATGTGCATACGCGCTGTTATTCGCAAAGCTTTCGTTGCTAGCTGCTGGAGCAGATTGCGTCGCTGTTTCGGCTTTTGGTGCTGGTTTTTCGCTTTTAGCAGCAGGTGCTGACTTTTCGGCTTCAGGTTTAGCTGCTGCAGCAGGTGCGCCACCAGCAACTTCAAAAACAAAAATTAACGAGCCGGTCGATACTTTATCGCCCGTAGCTACTTTAATTTCTTTAACTGTGCCTGCAAACGGTGCCGGAAGCTCCATTGCTGCTTTGTCGCCTTCAACATTTAGTAACGATTGATCTTCAGTAACGCTGTCGCCAACGGCTACTAAAATTTCGGTCACTTCAACTTCGTCGCCACCAATATCAGGCACGTTAACTTCTTTTGTGCTTGATGCTGAGCTTTGCTCGGCCGCTGGCGCTGCTTTAGTTTCGGCTGGTGTTGACTCAGCAGCAGGTGCTGCAGACTCACTACCCGCTACTTCAAATACAAATACCAATGAACCGGTTTTTACTGTATCGCCAGTCGCTACTTTAATTTCTTTAACTGTGCCAGCAAATGGCGCAGGTACTTCCATTGATGCTTTGTCGCCTTCAACGCTTAAAATAGACTGATCTTCAGTAACGCTGTCGCCAACGGCTACTAAAATTTCTGTTACTTCAACTTCGTCATCGCCAATATCTGGCAAGGTTACGTCTTTTGCTGCAGAGCCAGAAGCAGCTGGTGCTGGTTTAGCGTCAGTTGCAGGCGCTTTTTGCTCTGCTGCAGTGTCGCTTTTAGCTTCACTTGCACTTTCGCCTTCACTCTCGCCTTCAAAGATAAACACTAAAGAGCCAGTAGCTACGTTGTCGCCAATGCTTACTTTAATCTCTTTTACCGTGCCAGCTGTGTCGGCCGGCACTTCCATTGATGCTTTGTCGCCTTCAACGGTTAGTAATGCTTGATCAACTTCAACAACGTCGCCAACGGCTACTAAGATTTCGGTTACTTCTACTTCATCACCACCGATATCGGGTACTTTAATTTCAATACTCATTGCAAACCTCTTATGCGTACAGTGGGTTAAGTTTGTTGGTGTCGATATTGAACTTTTTAAGTGCTTCAATAACTACCGACTTTTCAACTTCACCACGTTTAGCAAGTTCAGATAACGTAGCAACTACAACGTAGTCTGCGTTAACTTCAAAGTGACGACGAAGGTTTTCGCGGCTATCAGAGCGGCCGTAACCATCGGTGCCTAACACTTTATAGTTATTGCTAGGAATAAACGAACGCGCTTGCTCTGCGTAGTTTTTCATGTAATCGGTTGCTGCAACCGTTACTGAATCGTTTAATACGCTAGTGATATACGCTGTTTTTTGCTCGCCTTCAGGGTTAAGCATGTTAAAACGCTCAACATCTTGGCCATCGCGCGTTAGCTCGTTAAAAGACGTTACTGAGAATACGTCAGACGCAACACCGTAGTCTTCGCTCAATATTTTAGCTGCTTTACGTACTTCAGTCATAATAGTACCCGAGCTTAATAGCTGTACGTTGGCTTTTTTGCCTGCGTAGCTCTCTAGCTTGTAAATACCTTTACGAATACCTTCTTCAGCGCCTTCTGGCATAGCTGGCTGATGGTAGTTTTCGTTCATTAACGTTAAGTAGTAGTAAATGTTTTCTTGATCGTCACCATACATACGACGAATACCATCTTGAATGATAACCGCTACTTCGTATGCGTACGTTGGATCGTAAGAAATACAGTTAGGTACTGTGCTGGCAAGAATATGGCTGTGGCCATCTTCGTGTTGTAAGCCTTCGCCGTTAAGCGTAGTACGCCCTGCTGTTGCACCTAATAAGAAACCACGTGCTTGCTGATCGCCTGCCATCCATGCCATGTCGCCAACGCGTTGGAAACCAAACATAGAGTAGTAAATGTAAAATGGGATCATTGGTAAATCGTTGGTGCTGTACGATGTTGCTGCAGCAACCCATGACGACATTGCACCTAACTCGTTAATACCTTCTTGCAGTACTTGACCCGATGTAGCTTCTTTATAGTAAGAAACAATATCGCGATCTTGAGGTGTGTAGTTTTGGCCATGTGGGTTATAAATACCAATTTGGCGGAACAAACCTTCCATACCAAAGGTACGTGCTTCGTCGGCAATAATAGGTACTATGTTTTTACCAATGCCTTTGTCTTTTAGTAAAATATTAAGAGCACGAACAAAACCCATAGTGGTAGAAATATCACGTTTTTGTTCTTCAAGTAGCGGGTTAAACGCTTCTACTTCTGGCACTGTTAGCTTTTCGCTAAAGCGTGCAATACGCTTAGGTGTATAACCTTTAAGCTCTTCACGACGAGCGTGTAAGTAAGTGTGCTCAGGAGTGCCTTCTTCAAGCGTTAAATAAGGCAGTTCGGTTAGTTGCTCTTCAGATATTAAATCGTCAAGGCCTAGGCGTGAGCGTAGGTGTGCAACATGCGACATGTCCATTTTTTTAACTTGGTGCGCAATATTTTTACCTTCAGCCGCTTCACCCATGCCGTAACCTTTAACGGTTTTAGCAAGAATAACAGTAGGACGACCTTTGGTTTCTTCTGCTTTTTTAAATGCAGCAAATAATTTAGATGGCTCATGACCACCACGCTTAAGCGCAAAAATTTCGTCATCTGTCATATCAGCAACAAGTGCAGCTGTTTCAGGGTAACGACCAAAGAAATGTTCACGTACATACGCGCCATTTTTTGCTTTATACGTTTGGTAATCGCCGTCAACCGTTTCGTTCATTAGTTGTAATAACTTACCGGTTTTATCTTTAGCCAGTAATATATCCCAACCGCTGCCCCACACTAGCTTAATTACGTTCCAGCCAGCGCCTTTAAATAGGCCCTCTAGCTCTTGAATAATTTTACCGTTACCCATAACTGGGCCATCTAGGCGCTGTAAGTTACAGTTAACTAAGTAACATAGGTTGTCTAGCTTTTCGCGTGCAGCAAATGAAATAGCGCCACGTGATTCTGGCTCATCCATTTCACCATCACCTAAAAACGCATATACACGTTGGTTTTTAGTGTCTTTTAAGCCACGGCCGTCTAGGTATTTTAAAAAGCGTGCTTGGTAAATAGACGAAATAGGACCAAGGCCCATAGAAACCGTAGGAAACTGCCAAAATTCAGGCATTAATTTAGGATGCGGGTACGACGGTAAACCTTCGCCCCCTACTTCTTGACGGAAGTTATCTAGCTGCGATGCCGATAAACGCCCTTCAACAAATGCGCGTGCATAAATACCCGGAGAAATATGACCCTGGTAATAAACTAAGTCGCCGCCGTCTACATCGTTTGGTGCTTTAAAAAAGTGGTTAAAACACACTTCATAAAATGCCGCAGACGATTGGTAAGACGCCATATGGCCGCCTAAATCGAGATCTTTTTTCGATGCACGCAATACAATCATTATCGCGTTCCAACGAATTATTGAACGAATACGGCGTTCAATATTTACATCTCCCGGGTAAGCAGGTTCTTGCTCTACCGGAATTGTATTGACGTAGTTAGTGGTAATACCCGTTGGCATATCTACGCCATCTAAACGGGCTTGCTCTAACACTTGCTCAAGTAAAAACTGAGCTCGTTCAACACCTTCTTCGCGCACAACCGATTCAAGAGCTTGTAACCACTCTTGTGTTTCTAGCGCGTCTACGTCAATTTTATTGACTTCAGACATATGGAGGTTTCCTTATGTTTAAAATACGAATGTTGTGTATTTAACACATCCCACTTACTAATTTTGAGTAAGGATGTATTTGCTTAATTTTGTTTGGTGCGTCTTAAACTGCGTTCAATTCGCGAATGTTCTTTACCCGCTTCAAGTAATGCCTCTTCTATATAGGCTAAATGCGCATTACTAGCTAAGCGTGCTTCTTCGGGCTTACCTTCAATAACAGCATCCATTAGCAAACCACGGTGGTGGCCTAATTGGTTACTGATATCTGATTTTGTTAATAACGCTGTTAAATTTTGCAATACATTTTGCTCAAGCAATGCCTGCATGCCTCTCACTAAATGCAGTAAAACAATGTTATGTGACGCCTCTGCAATACAAAAATGAAAAGCATTTATTGCTTTCGCTTTTTGTTGTAAGTCGTCTTGTACCAAAGCAATTTGATCAAAGCTTTGTTTTACTTTAATAAAATCGTTATTGGTGCCACGCAGTGCAGCGTAATACGCGGCAATCCCTTCTAATGCATGACGAAATTCAAGTAAATCAAACTGCGATTCTGGATGTTTACTGATCAAATCAAACAGCGGATCAGTAAGCCCTTCTTCTAGCTGATTTTTTACATACGTACCGCCGCCTTGGCGCCTAGTTACTAAACCTTTAGCTTCAAGCTTTTGAATCGCTTCGCGCAGTGATGGCCGCGATACTTCAAATTGCTTAGCTAACTCACGCTCCGGTGGCAGTTTTTCGCCTGGTGCCAACGAACCCTCAAGAATCATGTTCTCAAGTTGTTGTAAAATCACATCCGATAATTTTGCAGCTTTAATCTTTAAAGACATCAGTCAACGTCCGCGTTGTATAAATACCAAAAGCCCTTAAAACCAGGCTTTGAACAGAACAATTTAACCAAAAGGTAAATTGGTCATACCAAATTTTGACATACGGTAACAAAAAGCCTAATTGCTGTCAATTTACAGTAGCTTTAAGGACACTTAGCCAGCGTAACGCATTCAGCGCAAAGTTTAAAGAATACACAAAATAGTATAAATAAAGAAAGCTAAATGAGACGAAAATAAATTGGTCAGACCAGGGAGGGTAAAAGTGATAACGTAGAGTTTAGGTGTTTTAGCAGTCAAAAATAAGTAAACACCCCGTAGTCCGCAGTGTGATTTTAATTAAAGCCCGTTTATTCACAAAGAGGTTAAGAGAGCGCTGCGCTTTAGAGCAGTGAAAAGTAATAGCTTAAAATGTTAATTTTTTAATATTTTCTCATTTACTCTCATTGCCTTCTCTTTGTGAAATAGTATCTTTTTTGAAAAGTGAGGTGTAAAACCGCACTTACACAATCCAAGCACCGTGCTTGGTTTTATCTTTTGTCTGGGATTTGTAAGTGCCAAGCTTGCTGGCGCGATATTTTTAACAAAAACTATAATTACTTAAAACATTCGCACTACGTGCGCGCGGTGGCAAGCCACTCGCCTACGGGTTAATTTAAACAAGCGCGGCTTAAGCTATGCTGCCCTTGCATTTAAACTAATTAAAACTAAGCTGTTACAAACAACATGGCTAAATATTTAAAAACCGCTTTAATCAAAAAGCCCCTCTTTTAAACTCACAAGGACGATAAATGAAAATACTGCATCACGGAGCTGTTAATGGCGTTACGGGCTCATGCCACGAACTATTAATAAATAGCAATTCATCGGTACTCATTGATTGTGGATTATTTCAGGGGGAAGATTCAAAAGCCGATTTATCAATAGAGTTTAGTATTAGCAATGTCACGGCGTTAATTGTTACTCATTGCCATATTGATCATGTGGGGCGTATACCGTATTTATTGGCTGCGGGATTTAAAGGGCCTATTTACACCACTAAAGCGTCGGCAAGTTTATTGCCACTGGTGATAGAGGATGCATTAAAAGTAGGGGTAACACGCGATCCTAAAATAATTGCAGCCTGTTTAAGCTTATTAGCTAGGCGCATTGTCGCGGTCGATTTTAAAACCTGGTTTAACTTACCCATAAATATTAATAGCTCTAAAAATGCACCAGCAGCCAAAGCGCGGTTTCAGCGAGCTGGGCATATTTTAGGATCAGCCTATGTGGAAATTGACATTACTAACACTAAAACTACGAGCAACGGCAACGGCAACAATAATAAAAACACCCATCGCGTAGTGTTTTCTGGCGATTTAGGCGCACCGCATACGCCGCTATTACCCACACCTAAGGCGCCCTATAAAGCCGACACCTTAGTGATTGAATCGACCTACGGCGATAAAAACCATCAAGGACGTAAAGAGCGTACCCAAACATTAAAAAAAGTAATAGAAGGTGCGGTTGCCGATAACGGCGTGGTACTCGTGCCCGCGTTTAGTATAGGCCGAACCCAAGAGCTACTTTACGAGTTAGAGCAGTTAATTCACAGCGCAGCTAAAAACTCACCATGGCACAGCATACATGTAATACTCGACTCCCCCATGGCGGCAAACTTTACCGAACAATATAAAAGTTTTAAACATTTATGGGACGCTGAAGCAAAGCGCAAAGTAGCCAAAGGCCGCCACCCGCTCGACTTTAAAAACCTAACCACAATCGACACTCATAAAGAGCACATGGCAATTATTAATTACCTAGCCACCCGCCAAACCCCCGCCATTATTTTAGCTGCCAGTGGCATGTGCACCGGTGGGCGCATTGTTAATTACCTAGAGCGCTTTTTAAGTGACAAAACCACCGACATACTATTTGTAGGCTACCAAGGGCGTGGCACGTTAGGGCGCGATATACAAACCTATGGCCCTCGTAACGGTTATGTATTTATAAATAACACCCGTATTACCATAAACGCCAAAGTACACACCATAAGCGGCTACAGCGCCCACGCAGATCAAAATGGGTTAATAAAATTTGTAACCGGCATGCGTAAAAAGCCCAGCCATATAAAAATAGTACACGGCGACGATGATGCAAAAAATGCACTAGCCAAAAAATATAAAGAAGTTTTAAGTGACGAAACGTTCGTAGAAATAGCCGAAGGGTAAATATTAATAAAAGGATCTCGCTCCGTGGGCGGGAGCTTACCTCGCGCAATGTTTTTTAATTTTAACCAGCGCGGCGTAAAGCCCCGCCCACAACAAACACCCACCCTATAGGCGGAAGATCACCTCGCGCAATGTTTTTTAAACCTTAAACCTTAAACCAGCGCGGCATAAAGCCCCGCCTACAACAAACACCCAAACCCGTGGGCGGGAGTTTACCTCGCGCAGTTTTTTAAACCTCAAACCTTAAACCAGCGCGGCATAAAGCCCCGCCTACAACACCCAACCCGTAGGTTGGAGTTTACCTCGCGCGATATTTTTTAAACCTCAAACCAGCGCGGCGTAAAGCCCCGCCTACAACACCCAACCCGTAGGTTGGAGTTTACCTCGCGCGATATTTTTTAAACCTCAAACCTTAAACTTGCGCGGCGTAAAGCCCCGCCTACAATAAACACTCACCCGTGGGCGGGAGTTTACCTCGCGCAGTTTTGTAACTTTAATCGTTACCAAACAAATCTCGTGTATAAACCTTATCTGTAATATCGCTAAGTTCATCAACCATACGGTTTGATAACACTACATCCGACAGTTGTTTAAACTCATTTAAATCTTTAATTACACGAGAATGATAAAAGGTGTCTTCCTCTAATACTGGTTCAAATACAACAACCTCAATACCTTTGGCTTTAATACGTTTCATAATCCCTTGAATTGCTGAAGCCCTAAAGTTATCTGAACCGGTTTTCATTACCAACCTATACACACCAACAACTTTTGGGTTTCGCTTAATAATAGAGTCTGCAATAAAGTCTTTACGCGTTCTATTTGCATCAACTATTGCACCAATTATATTATTAGGCACATCTTTATAGTTAGCTAATAACTGCTTAGTATCTTTAGGTAAACAATAACCGCCATAACCAAAAGACGGGTTGTTATAATGAGTACCAATACGAGGGTCTAGCCCAACACCTTGTATTATTTGCTTGCTACTTAAACCATGCGCTTCTGCGTAACTATCTAGCTCATTAAAGTAAGCCACACGCATTGCTAAATATGTATTTGAAAAGAGCTTAATTGCTTCAGCTTCAGTTGAGTCAGTAAATAACACTTCAATGTTTTGCTTAACCGCTCCTTGCTTAAGTAAGTTAGCAAACACTTCAGCACGTTCACTTTGCTCACCAACCACAATGCGCGAGGGGTATAAATTATCGTAAAGTGCCTTACCTTCACGTAAAAACTCAGGCGAAAAAATAATATTTTCGTTATTAAGCTTTTCTTTTAAAGCTTGTGTAAAGCCAACAGGCACTGTTGATTTTATTATCATTACGGCATGTGGATTTAGGGCGTTAACATCCTTAATAACCGCTTCAACACTTTGAGTATTAAAGTAATTTGTTTCTGGATCGTAATCTGTCGGTGTAGCAATAACTACAAAATCAGCACCTTCGTATGCAACTTGCTTGTCCGTTGTTGCTATAAAGCATAACTCATCACGCGTTAAAAACGCGCTAATTTCAGTATCTACAATAGGCGACTGCTTATTATTTAAAAGCGCTATTTTTTGCTCGTCTATGTCTAAAGCAACAACCTCATTGTGCTGTGATAAAAGCATGGCGTTTGAAAGCCCCACATACCCAGTGCCTACTATAGCTATTTTCATTTGATAATTGTCCTATACGTATAATGTTCTAAAGCTTTATATATTTTTAATACATTTATTAAATCAACGCTTTAGTAATAATCTATGGTTAAAATAAACAAGAATGATTGAAATCACTATTTACGAAAAACAGCTCGCCACGCATAAAAACAAAAACACTTTGTAGCAGAAAAAATATTTAACATTTCAATATCCCGGTATATATTCCATTGACGTATTATTTTTTTAAATTTATTTCTAGATATTGAATCTGGTAAAATCCGATATTGGGTTAAAACTTTAGGTAATAAGTATGCCTTACTTCCGGTTTTTAACAGCTTTAACCACAAGGCATAATCTTGTCCTGTTCTAATTAACGGCATGGTAATATCGCTAAATGCATTTCGGCGAAGAATAACCGTTGAACACCCCATTGTCGCTTTTTTACAAAGCTGTTCAGCATAAGAAAAAGCTCTTTTATCAGTGGTATCAACCTCTTTCTTAAGCTTATTACCTTCACCATCTACAAGCTCATAAGCTGTAAATGAAAAATTAATTTCATCGTTACTTTGCATAAATGATATTTGCTCATGTAGCTTATTTGGCAGCCAAAGATCATCACTATCTATAAAAGCAATATACTCACCCGTTGCATGACCCAAAGAAACATTTCGGCTCACAGCTGCCCCGCTATTAACGGTATTTTTAAAAACAATCACTCTGCTATCATTTTTTGCAATATTTTCTAAAATATCCAAAGAAGAGTCTACAGAGCAGTCATCTGTAACTAACCACTCCCAACAAGGATAGTTTTGTGCTTTAATTGCATCGTAAACGGTCTTAATATATAAAGATGAATTGTACGAAGCGGTAATTATTGAAACCTTTGGAACATCTACACTCATTTGTATTTCCGTAAAATCATTTCAGCTTAAAAAAGCCTTTAAATGAAAACATTAAAGCTGAAAAAAAACTTGCTAGCTTAACTTCCTTTTTTAATAGTCTTTTAAAATAAAAAGCGACTAGCAAAGGAATGCCATAAAAACCAAAAACCCTACGAAATATAGCCCCTTTAGTGATGTTAGCTAACTCACTTGAAAAGTCGCCTCCAGAGGTAATATCGCGATGAATTGATGTAACTATTGGCACAAAGCGACCACGACCACCTTTATCTAAAATATCTGCTAAAAAGATATTCTCTTCACCCGACTTAAAGAATGCCCCCAAACCAAAACGAGTGTCAAAGGCTACTCCTTTATTAATAACTTTATTTCTATTAACAATTATCTCAATAGAGCTAACTTTCATAATACTAACGCTACTATGAAAAAACTCTGATTTTGCATAGTTTTTTCGTTCTTGGCGCTCATTTATTGCATATTTTGTTGTTATAAAGTCATCATTACTGCTTTCTAATTCATTAAAAGCTTCAATAACTCCGTTGGGAACAACCTCAATATCATCATCTGCTAACCAAACTAAATCTGCACTTGTCGAAAGGAGTCCCAACATACGGCTCCTAGCTAACCCCCTATCAAACGAGTAAATAACATTGAAAGCTGAGCAGTATTCGTTTTCAACCACCCTATCCTCAACTTCAAACATTTGACAAACTATTGTTGAGCGAATTCCCGTCGTTGAATAACAACTTGTAGCTAAACAAATCGTTTTTTCAAGCTGACTGTAAACTGTAGATATAATTAATTCTTTTTTCATACTCTCAATTTAATACCTATGTAAAACCAGCGTAGGCCAAAATCTATCCTTAACACTTACTCATATAGCTAAAAATAAAACTTACCTAATATATTATAAGGGGTGTATTGTTCTGTGTTTGTCATTGTAAAAACAAAAAACATTACAATTAACGATAAAACCAATAAATATATAGGCTTACCTATACCTTTAAACATCCGCATTAAATAAGTAAGCAGTACAATATTTGATATATTAAATATAATCACAAACCTATCGCTTAAATCTTCAAACTGTAAAAGTAAAATACTAAATATAAGACCAATAAAGCTTAGATTAAAAAACACATGGTAATATTCAAAACGCTTGGCTAATCTTTCATATAAATATAACAAAATAAAAAACATTAACGGTTTTTCAATGAATGAAAACGAGAATGGTTTTGCTTCTCCAGATGCTACATATGATTTAAAAGCGAAAAAAATCACATTAGAGCTAGGCAACATATCTGCAATAATTTTAATTATATTTATACTTTGCAAGAATACGGCTGTACCTAATATTAATAAAAAAACTCTTGCACTAAATCGCTTATGTACAAAAAAATACAAAGGTAGCACTATAATTAAACTCACATGAAATGTAATAGCGAGAGCATTTAGTAAATAGTAATAAATTGCATTTCTGGATTGTATATACTGGATAGAATATAAAAATATAGCGACGGCAATACCTTGCCTTAAAAAAATCATATTAAACTGAAAATACCCATACCTCATATACAACAACAAAGAAAGGATAGTCATCGGGGTATAAATAGAAGCGCTTTTATAAGTAATACCTATAGTTAATAAGGCAGTAAAAACAAGGAAGAAATTAAAATCATCAAAAATCGCATGAACAATAAAGTTATAAAGTAAATAACCTTTTTCTAAGCGGCTGTTTTGCGCAAAATAATAAAACAAGTTAGACATATGCTCTGGAGCATCATTAAAAACTTGAAGGTATACTTCCCAATCAGGTTTAGCTCCTACCTCATGTCTTAATCCAGCAAATAGCGCAAGCGTAATAACAACTAAGTAGCCAATAAAGCTATAATCACGCTTAGATACAGATAAGTACGAACACAGAGCAACTACAGCCGTGAGAATAAGGTAAATCATTTAAAAAAATTCATTACTTATCAAGCTCTAACTCTAAAATCAATTTTTCATACAAAGAGTTTTTATCAAATACGGTGTTTTTATCTAATCCATCTCTACGTAATTGCTCGTTCCATAAGTGCAATGCTTTAGCACCACTAAGATCCACACCTTGTTCACAAGGGAAAAATATTTGCTTCCATTGTGTAGACGACACCGGGTAATAGCGCTGCACCGGAGCTGCGAATTCTAATAGCTCATCTTTTTTCACAAAGCCAGTGAGTGCTTTAGGGCCAGTAATACCCCAAGGCAAATAAGAAAAATCCGACCGCCCCCACGTTCTGCCAATAAGCTTTCTGATTAAAAATTTAAACGTATCCCAGCGAGTAAATACAAACGGGTTATTACAATAATTACTTAAATTACTAAACAGTGCATTACCGGCTTTTTTTGTGCCAATAACAGCATTGTTAATATAGCTTTCATTCTCAAAGCCATAATCGAGTTCGTTCTCAATATAAAAGGGTGATAAACAAATTACATCCATATCTACCCAATATGTATTGCTGCATTTAAATAGCATTTCATAACGAAAGTGATTAGCAAACCCAGCGTAACTTCCTTTGCCTTTACCAGTTACAGAGCCATAAGTGAATACTTTTTCTTTAGGTAAAATTAAATTAGCATCTAGCACCTCAACACCTTGCGGTATATTTAGCACTTCGTCATAAGTATATAAATACACCTTATGCCCTGCGCGTAAAAAAGAGGTCAAACACACTCTTTCTAATCTAGATAAAGCCCCACCTATCCATAATGATCTTATTTCTGCCAACATCTAACTTTTACCTATTTTCATAAATTAATTCCTTGGCGTACAAATTCGTTGCTCATTGTGCAGCGCAGCAAATTTGAGTAATCGCGCTATTATCCCGCATTAAAGAACTCGGTTCAATAAACTTAACCGCTATAAAGTATACGCTTTATTAAATGTATGCTCGATTGCAAACCTAAACAGTTTTACGCAAAATATAATTTTTAATTTGTGCAAATTCATTTCTAAAAAACAATAAAGTACTTAACAATATTACAACCCAAAAAAGTATAAATTGAGCGCTAAACTCTTGAGCATACAAACTGTTTGCAACAGCACCAAGCACTAACACCGTTGAGTAAACATACATTGTTCTACGAGGAATTGGCTGCCACACATAAATAGCAAACTCCGTCCTCATTATAAAAAACACCCAAAAAGCAACGCACGTACTTACAGCAGCCCCGGCAGCGCCATAAATAGGAATTAACCAGCCATTACCAAGTAAGTTAATTATAAATGCAATGCACGCAGCTAACATAGCAAAGCCCGAGCGACGAGTAACCCCAATTCCCACTACCGTTGTTTCCGAAAGTGTATATAACAATGGATACCCTAAACACGATATTAAAATCCACTGCACTGAGTCATAAGAACTTGGAAGAATAAAAGTAATCAGCCAAGAGAACAGCCCTGATAAGCTAAATAAAATAATAACCGCAAGTAAAACAAACCGATTAACTTTAATAATTTTATCAAAGTGTTCACCTTGAGCAGCCCACTTATAAACGGTTGGAGCCCATACGGTAGAAAAAACACTTTGAAAAATAGTCGCTGAAGCAGCAAAGCTAACGGCTACCGAATACAAACCTAGTTGTTCAAAGTCAGATAACTCTTTTAATAAAATTTTATCGGTAGCGGTGAGCCCCCAAAAAGCCAGCCCACCAAAAATAAGTGGCGCGCCAAAGCTTAGTAGCTTTTTCAAATAAGCATAATCAACTTTTTCTGAAATAGCGCTAAGCCACTCTTTACGCGTATTAAAAGTGTATATAATACAAACAAATAAAATAGCAGCTACATTCGCTAACAATAAATTTGTAATCGTATTATTTACCGACAAAACGACATAACTGCCAATAATTAAAATAAGCAATAATTTGGGCAACACTTGACTCATCGAAAAAGCAATTCCCTTTTCGTTCATACGTAAAATAAGCGATAAAAAACGAGAAATAAAACTTGCTAATATAACCAAAGCAACCAGTAAACTTAAAAACTGACTGTCTATATCAAAAAGCCAAATAGATATCACATTATTCGCACTAAGTAGCGCACTTAAGGTAAGTAGCAGCAACAATAATCCAGGTAAAATAACTGTTTTAAATAAGCCTGGTTTATTCTTAGTCTCATGAAATTCGCGCACATAAGCTTGATCAAGCCCTAAACTAAAAAGCAAAGTACTAAAGCTTATAACCACGTTAAGCATAGCTAAACGACCAATATCTTGCTGCGAAAAAAGCCATGTAATTATAGGCAGAGTAATAAAGCTAAGTAGTGCGCCTGCTAGCGGGCCTAAAGCAAACGCCGCAATTTTTTTAGGGGTCATAACTGCCTACCTTTTAATATTTCATTTTCATTTATAACTTAAGTAGGTCTTATTACAGCGGGCACTCAATAAGCATTTTTGTTTTATTTAAAATAGAATCTCTGCCCCAAATTTCATATAAATATATTTTATTTTTTTCAATTTGCTCTTGTGTCAATTCAGTTAAAAAATCTGGCGAGACTATATCCTCTAAACAAAATACAAAAAAGCCTTTTTCTTTCAAAAAGGTATAAAGCAGGTTTCGTTTATCTAAAAAAACTTTAGCACCCAAATTCAAAAGTGCAATAATATTCCCCACCCCTTGCTGACGCTTATGAGGCATAATAACAAATGAACACGATGAGATAAGTTGCATATATTCATCAAAAGGCATAAAACCATCCAGCGCTAAAACCTCACCACTAAAATGCTGATGCGCGTATTTTTTTACTAACTCACCATACTTTTTATTTCCATAACTTAACGGAATAATTAATTTAGAGCCTATATTTTTAGCTTTGCATAGCAAATCTATACCATCAAGATGATTACACGTAAGGGTTGCACTATTACCAAGTAAAATATTTTTACCACTTAATACATTCGCATTTTCCTTAGCCCAATTATCCTCCATGGTTCCGTAATTCCAATCCATAAGCTTAGGGGTGTTTTTTCCAGGCCATTTAATAGCTTGGTACTCACTCGTTAATACAGGGCAAAATATATCAACTCTTTCCATTATTTTTATTTTTTGTTTTTTTTGTCTGTATTTAAAAAAAATTAAAAGCTTAATAGCGTTTTTAAGCTTTACTATAAAGCCCTCGCCTTGCATTAACTGCTTATTACTCATTAACTGCAGGCTTTTTTGGCTAAACAATTCAAATTCATTTTTAAAAATAAAGTCGTAGTAGTCGTAACCAAACCCCAGCCAAATTACTCTAATATTTTTAGGTATATTTACTGTGTACGCAAAAATAGAATGCAATACAACCGCATCAACACCCAACCAAAAGGTATCTTTTTTAGAATCACTTGCTAATTTTTTTTTACTTATTATTTTTTTATTTTTAAAATTAACGTGCTTAATATGAGCATGGTTTTGTACTACAAGTAACGTATTACTAGCTGGATATACCATTTCAAAGGCACTTATCCCCATATCTATAAACTTTTCATCTGCCGATAAATGCAATATATTTTTCATACTTCCTAGCTATAAAATACAATTTAATTTATTTTTAGTGCCATAAAACGCAAAGCACCCTGCTGCCTAAATACCTACTTATTATCAATAAGAAGTTTTTTTGCTAGCTGCAATATGTTTTTTTTTCTGTCTTTAATTTTTTTTGCAGGAACACCTGCAATAATTTCAAAGCTAGAAAAGCTTTTAGATACCAATGACAAACTTCCCACAGCAACACCCTCAGCTAAGGTTACACCCGGCAAAATAACACTGCCCGACCCCACAATTACATGCTCAAATAAAAACACAGGGGCTTTAACTACGCTTGTTAGCTCTTGTGGCACCATAGGGTTAGTCATAAACTCGCCACTGTAGTCATCACTAGAGCTATATATAGACACCCTAGATGAAACATTACAAAAGTCACTTAACGTTATTTTACCTGCACCTATTAATAAACTAAAAACAGCTATGTGAATATAATTACCAATTTCAATACCTGCATCACCGGCCGACAGCACCACAAAGTCATCTATTCTAACATTACTGCCTATAGAAATATTTGCAGCGCCATATATACTAGCCTTATCTGATATACGAACATTTTCCCCTACTGACTTAAAGCCAATATTTTTTAACTGTTGTGCAGATAAAATAGCCATCAAACTATCTCTTTATGGTGTTTTTAACTAAGTGAGTGACAACTAAAACATCATCTAACGTCATGTATGCGTGCAGTGGTAAACAAATTACCCCGCCCGAAATCTTACGGCTAATTTCACAGCCAAAACTTTTTTGGCCACTGTATGCCAAATCAAGCGAAGGCGTAAAGTATCGTCTGCTCTGAATGTTATTTTCAATTAAAGCATCTATCACTTTTTGCTGTAGGTGTTCATCTTCAATATAAATAGGCATATAAGCACCATTTATACTTGCTTTAAAAAGCCAAACAGGAAGCTCTACTACAGCCTTTAACTCATCACAATATAAATTAAACAATGCAGCACGGTGGGCTATTACTTTTTCTATGTCGTCAAGCAGCGTTAAACCTACAGCACATTGGTATTCATTTAACTTAGCATTTATTCCTGGCTCACCTAATGTACCATCGGCTTGTATACCAAAATTAATAAGTTGTTTTGCTTTTTCAAAATCGGTTTTATGCTTAAAAACAATAGCGCCACCTTCAACTGTATGAAATACCTTTGTCGCATGAAAACTTAACGTGCTTGCATCACCAAAGTTCAACACAGATTGCTCGCCTACATTCACACCAAAAGCGTGAGCTGCATCGTAAACTACTTTTTTATTATGTTTATTTGCAACCTGAAAAATAGCATCAACATCACACGGATTACCGTAAACATGCGTAGCCACAATACCATCGTAGCTACTGTCTTGCTCAAGCGCGGTATTTAATGCATCAGGGCATAAATTATAACTTTGAGGGTCTATATCACTAAATGCAATATCAATTCCTTGCCACAGCAACGAGCTACTCGTAGCCACAAAGCTAAAAGGAGTCGTAATAGCTGAATTTATTTTCAACACTTTACAAGCAATCTGAATAGCAAGCGTACCATTGGACACTAACAATAAATTTTCCACACCTAAATATGCCTCTAAGCGCTTGGTTAACTGTTGATGCAATGGGCCAAAGTTTGTATACCAGCCACTTTCGTTTACCTGCTGCAAATAACTGCTTAACTTATTTAAATCAGGTGAAAGTGGTTTATTTAATGCAATAGCCATAATTAGTCTTTTATTACTTCCATAAGGTACTTACCATAACCATTTTTTAAAAATGGTTTCGCCAGCTCTGTTACTTGCGCTTTTGTTAACCAGCCATTATTAAAAGCAATTTCTTCTAGGCACGCCACTTTATAACCTTGGCGTTTTTCTATGGTTTCTACAAACTGGGCGGCTTCAAGTAAGCTTTCATGCGTTCCAGTATCTAACCACGCAAAACCACGGCCTAGCATTTCCACATTCAGTTGATTTTTCTCAAGGTAGAGTTCATTAAGGCAGGTTATTTCAAGTTCCCCTCTATGCGAGGGTTTAACTTGTTTAGCCAGTTCAACTACACAGTTATCGTAAAAATATAGCCCCGTTACCGCATAGTGCGACTTAGGCTTTTCCGGCTTTTCTTCAATTGAAATCACTTTGCGATTTTCATCAAATTCAACAACACCAAAGCGTTCTGGATCTTTAACCTGATAACCAAATATTGTAGCGCCTTGGCCATTTTTTGCATTTTCAACCGCGTGTTTAAGTTTAGGTGAAAACCCTTGCCCATAAAAAATATTATCGCCAAGCACTAAACATACATCATCATCGCCTATAAATTCCTCACCTAATATAAAAGCTTGCGCTAAACCATCGGGGCTAGGTTGCGATATATAACTAAGTAATATGCCAAATTGAGAGCCGTCACCTAACAAACGCTTAAAACTATCACCATCTTCAGGAGTCGTAATTACAAGCACTTCACGAATGCCTGCCAGCATTAAAACCGACAGCGGGTAATAAATCATAGGTTTATCGTAAATAGGAAGTAGCTGCTTAGAAACCCCCATAGTAATGGGGTATAAGCGCGTACCAGACCCACCGGCTAAAATAATTCCCTTGGTACTGCGTAATGATGAATTTTTAGTGCTTAATTTTGAATTATTCATAGATTATTGGCTTTTAATTTTTAATGCGATTAATTAATGTTGAATTTTAAATGTTGAATTTTTAATTCAAAATTAAACATTTCAACACCCTTGTGTTGTTTTTACTATACTTGTTACAAGTTTAGCTAATTCATTGCTTTCCTCTAACAAGCTTTGCACATATAACTCTTTGCTATCTAAATAATCAGTTTTAATTAACAAGTTAATCCAATACTGGGTTTCTCGCGCCTCTTTACTCGCAATACTCATTTTAGCAATAAAATCGGCTTTACTTTGCGCTGCCTGCGCTTCGTTTACATTAGCGCCTATAGATGTCCCGCTGCGCAGTAACTGCTTAGATAACACATACTCCTTGTGCTCTTTCACTAAATATTTATAAAGCTTAACAATACGCACAGAAAATAAAAAACTTTTATCTAACACCACATTTTGCTTAGCCATAAAAAATCCCTTTTCCTTTTCCTTTTAATTAAAAATTCAAAATTCACAATTAAAAATTCAAAACTCCCGCTCTACCCCTAAACGCTCTCGCTGATAGTTACCACTCTGTACATTTTCACACCACGCCTGATTATCTAAATACCACTGAACGGTCTTACGCAGCCCGGTTTCAAAGGTTTCAATGGGATTCCAGTTGAGCTCTCTACTCATTTTTGATGCATCGATAGCATAGCGCCTATCGTGTCCAGGACGATCATCTACATACGTAATAAGAGAAGAGTAAGTTGTTAGGGGCGCTCCATCTTTACACTTCACACCTCTCGCTTCACTCGGTACTAACTCATCGAGTATTTCACAAATAGTGGTGACCACTTCAAGATTGGTTTTTTCGTTATGACCGCCAATATTATAAGTTTCGCTAACTTTACCTTGGGTTAATACTGCATACAAAGCACGCGCGTGGTCTTCAACATATAGCCAGTCGCGAATTTGGTCCCCTTTACCGTAAATAGGTAAAGGCTTACCTTCAAGTGCATTAAGTATTACTAGCGGAATTAACTTTTCTGGGAAATGAAATGGCCCATAATTATTAGAACAGTTAGTAATAACTACAGGTAAACCATACGTTCTATGCCATGCTCTCACTAAATGATCAGAGCTTGCTTTACTTGCAGAATAAGGGCTACTAGGTGCGTAAGCGGTTTGCTCAGTAAATAAAGGTAAATTTTTAATGTTTGATGTTGAATTTTGAATGTTTAATTCATCATTCACCATTGAGCATTCAACATTGTCACTTGGGTGAGGCAAATCACCATACACCTCATCAGTAGAAATATGATGAAACCTAAACCTGGCTTTGGCTGTATCATTTAGTGTGTGCCAATACTCGCGAGCCGCTTCAAGTAAGTTATACGTACCTACTATATTGGTGGTAATAAAATCGCCTGGGCCGTCTATAGAGCGGTCTACGTGAGATTCGGCGGCTAAATGCATAACGGCATCTGGTTTATATTGCTTAAAAACACGGTCAAGCTCTAAACGATTACAAATATCAACACGCTCAAAACTATAACGCTCGTTACTGTCAATACGCGTTAAAGACTCTAAGTTGCCTGCATAAGTAAGCTTATCAATATTAATAACGTAATCATTGGTGTTTTCTATAATAAAACGGCATACGGCCGAGCCAATAAACCCAGCACCACCAGTAACGAGTATTTTCATTTTTAACCTTTAAACTTTTAAATAAAATATAGGGCATACTTATAAAGTATAAAACTGCACTTGTACGTTAGCCTGCACGTTAAGCTGCTTACAATAGCTTTAGTCGGCTTTTTTTATAAAGTTGCGTACCAATACCAGCATTACACTTAAAATGCCTCCAAGCAAAGTACCCAACACGGCAATTAATGCACGTTTAGGTTTAAACTTTTCTTCAGCAACCAATGCCGGATCAATCGTTTTAAAAGCATATTCGCTACGTACATTAGCAAACATAATTGTTTTAGTTTGCTCTTCTATTAAGCTATATAGTACAACACGAATATCGGCTATTTTAGTTTGCTCTATTTGTTGAGTTAAAAATTCAGTGCTTTTATTTGCTTCAATAACATCAAGCTCTTTCATTGTTTGGTTTATATCGGCTATTAACCAATCAACCCACTGCTGTGCTACATATGGCGATACATGTTCAACAGAAAGCGTAACCATGCCACTTTCTTTATCAACATTGGTTGTTACTATTTCTTTAAATTTTTTATACGCCTCTTGCATCGAAGGTTCTGGTTTAAAAGGCGGCTCTACTTCACGTACCCATTTATTTTCGCTTGTTAAATAAATTTCGTCATCGTAAATTATTGTATTGGTTTCACGCTGCCATGTTTTTGCCGCCATTAAATCAGGTAAAACAGCATGCTTTTGCATAAAGTCACTGGCAAACTTGCGTGAGTTAAGTACTTCAAGCGCAAGCTGATTTTTATCAACACTGCCCCCCGCCCCCAAATTAACACCGGCTAAACTTGCCAAACCACCAAACTGGCCAGCTAAAGCACCTAACCCTCCAGCCTTTTCTTGCTCTGCGGGGGCTAATAATGCCTCCGACTTATAAATATCAGCCTGATTAAGAGCATACACAACCGCAACCACAGCAAATAGTGTGGTTATTGCCGTAATTATGCGCTTGTTATGCCACATAACTAAAAACAACTCGTGTAGGTCAATTTCATCATTCACACTTTGGTTTACTGTTGAGTGCTGAGGGTTATTTTTTAAATTACTGTCCATATAAATCCTACAAAATAAACGCGCATATAAAGCAAATATAAAATACAATTTTACTGCTTTTAGTTGTAAAGCGCTTTGGTAGCGGGATATTTAGCCTAGCAACCCCACAAAGCAAAAGATGCAGCAGTGTAGCAAACAACGGCGGGGTTGTGAATTTTGAATTTTGAATTTTGAATTTTGAATTTTGAATTTTGAATTTTGAATTTTGAAACATTAATTAAAAATTTAGCATTTAAAATTAAACATTAGATAGGTGAATTGTGAATTAAAAATTTAGCATTAAACATTAAACTGTTAGGCATTAATTGTCAGCATAAAAAAAGCGAGCCTAAGCTCGCTTTTAAACTAATTATTTAAATTATTAGTTATTAATTACTGGAACTGTAAGACGATCACCATCTGCTTTATGGTAGTAAAGAGCGTTAACGCTACAGTTTGGTGCGTTTACAGTAATGCGAACACGTGCATCACCATCAACAGCATTCGTAGAAGCTAGCTTTCTAACTGCTTGAGAAATATCAGTTACAGTGTTAGCAGCGGCTTCACCAACAACACCAGTGAACTTTTCACCTTTAAACCAGATTTCAGCTGTAACTTCACCAACAACAGTACCAGAGTTAGTTACTGCAACACCTTGTGCATATTGCTTACCAAATGGTAGGAACTTAACATCACCAGATGAACCATCTAGAGACCAAGCACCAGCAGGTGCAGCGTCAAGTCCTTTAACTGTGAACTCACCTTCAGCAGCCTTAACTTTAGCTGTTACCGTGAAGCTTTGTGGTGCAGTAAGTTCAGAACCGCCCTTAGCGTTACCAATAACATTAACATCTAATGCAAGGCCTTCTGTAGCAGCAGTTGTAGCTTCTTTGATTGTTAACTCTGTGTAACCTTCATTGATTGAAAGTGTTCCACTTGCCGGTTTAGTTAATGCAAATGCTTTCTTAAGCTCATCACTACTTAATTTACCATCTTCATTACCACCATTTACTTTTAAATCGTAGTCAGCTGCAAAGCTTAAGTCACTACCAGAAAGTACGTAAGTAATTTCAGTAGTAGAAGCAGTGTCATCGATAGCAAGTTCAAGTGGTGTTGTAGCGCTAGGAGTAACTACAACACTTAGGCTATCTTTAAGGTTGTCCGTACCAGTAAATTCTTGACGACCTTTACCTGTAGAAACTTCACCACTTAACTTAGTTACCTCACCTGCAACATACTGTTGCTCAAAAGCTGCTACTGCAACTTCATCGCCTTTATCATAAGTGCCGATAGTAGGGTTTGAAGATATAACGTAAGAACTAATTTTCACTTCATCTTCATCTGCTGCACTTGTTGCAGTATATTTAACACCGGTAAGCTCAATAGTGCCAGTATCAGGAATATCGGTACCTAAACGCAAACGAATAGTTGTAGGAGTTTGATAATCTAAGAAAGATACGTCAGCAGTAGCTACAGTTATAGCAGCATCAGTATCAAAAGTACCATTAGATAGAGTTAATACTACAACGTCGTTAGCAACGTAGCCTACGCCAGCTGTGATAGTTACATCTGAGGCAATTTTTTTGTCGGCAGCTGAAGCTAATGCATAACCTTCAACTGAATATTTTACAGCTGCAGTAGGTAGAGTAATAGAACCAGCTGTAGCAACTGTAGATACACTAGCTAGTGCGATCGCGATTAATGATTTTTTTAACATTTTTTTCTCCGAGTTTCATGAAACAGGAACGGTCATTGTTCCCTTTTATTGTTTATTGGCTGATCATGCACCATAGGCCGTCACCTAAGTGACTACTAATCGAACCAAGAGTTAGTCTAAACATTGTTAGTTTATTGTCAAGCAATTAACCTGTTTAAAACCAATGCGGTAATGCTACCGCTTTTGGTATTTGCTTACAATACTTTTAATGCGCAAATATTCAGTTTTGGTTAATATTTTACGGCGGTTTTTATTTTTTAATTTTATTACAGCACCTTAGCTAAAAATAAAAACCAATACTTTTTATGAAATTAAAACTTTAGGATTACTTTATTAAGTAAGCACGCAATTTAAAACCACCAACTAAGCAGCAGCCAAGTAACAACTAAACGCGCTTAAGTCGCACAAACACTTATAAATATTTACAAACACACAGCTAAACACAACCATTTATTAACACGGGTGTTTATCTTTTGTTAGCAGCATCGGTATCGTCAACTAGCTTTAGCTCGCTTAAGCCTTGCTTAAATTGGCTGTATACACTTTCCCATTCAGCGGTAGAGTCTACAATGCGCGGGGTCATTAATACCACTAGCTCGGTTTTATTGGTGTTGTTATCGGTACCATCAAACAGGCGGCCTATTAAAGGTAAGCTTGAAAAAAACGGCACGCGGCGGTCACTCAAGGTGCTGTTTTCGCTAATAAGCCCACCCAGCATAATGGTTTGCCCATTACCGGCTATGACTTCGGTTTTAAGTGAGCGCTCAAAAATAATCGGGTTACCCTCTGCGCCACTACTGCTTGCTTGGTTACTTATAGATTGGGTAATTTGCATTAGCACCACGCCTTGGGCGTTTACCGTAGGGGTTACTTGCAGGTCTATGCCGGTTTCTAGGTACTCTACCGAGGTGCGCGAGCCATTAACGGGGTCGGTTATTATATCGCCCACTATAGGTATACGATTACCCACGGTAATACTGGCCTCAACACCATCGCGTACCGCCAGGCTTGGGCGCGAAAGCACATTAACATAGGTGTTTTTTTGCAATAAATTAAACTCTAAGCTGCCATTGGTGCCGCTTAGTACATAACTTAAGCCTGTGTCGTTGTTCTCTAGGTTAAAGCCGCCTTGGGCACTGGCCCCTTTATTGGTTAAGGCAAATTCAACCCCTTGTTTAAATTCATCGGTTAGGGTGACTTCGGCTATCATCATCTCCAGCACTATTTGCTTGGGCATTATGTCTAGGCGTTTTACCATTGGCAGTAAGTTACGATAGGCATCGCCCGTGGTATAAAATATGAGTGAGTTAGAGCGCGAATCAACCACCATTTTCATGCCATCGGCATTTACCGAAATACTTGGCTGATTATTTTTAGTATTAGTAGCACCACTTTTAACCTGCTGGTTTTGGCTTGCTGCTGAGGTATTACTGCTTAAGCTTTGCTGTGCTCCTCCGCCTAAAAGCATTTGTAGGCTTTCGCCTAAATCCGATGCTCTGGCAAACTCTGGGTTAAATACAAAGTACTGCTGCTGGTTACCATCGGCCGGCTGGTCTAGCTGTTTAGCCCAGTAAGCAACTCGTTTTATAAAACGTTTATCGTTAGTAAAAAACACTAAGGTGTTGGTGCGCTCAATCGGCACTATAGATACAGCTTGTTCGCTTGAGGCATTTATACTTACCGATATGCCCTCTTGTTTCATTAAATCTTGCAGTTGTTTGCTTAGCTCGTCAACTGGTATAAAACTCGACTTATACAACCCAATTGAGCGGTTTCTAAATGCCGGCTGATCTACTAACTGCATAAACTCTAGCGCTTTTATTATATCGCCGCGCTTGCCTTTAAACATTATGGCTTGTTGATCAAACAACGGAGTAGCGTTTACGTTAGTTAACTGCCTAATAGTGTTAGCCAAAGGGGTTTGCATACCCGACTTAAACGGTGCAAGTTGCACTATTTCGTTTGAAGTATTAGGTACATCGTCTGCGCTTGCACCATAACCGTACACTAAATTAGACGACACGCCGTCTTCTGTTTTATGAATATAATAAATACCGTCTTGGTAGCGAATAAGTATATTGCGCTCTTGTAGCATTTGCTCGCTTAGGGTAAATAGTTTACGTTTACTTAGCTGGTCTTGCAGGTTTAGGGTTATTTGATCTTTTGAGCTATTTAGTTGCTCGCCTAAAATGTAATTTACGTTAAGTAGCTCGCCAAATACGTAATGCAGGTAGTCTTTTACCAGTAGGCTGTCGGCGGTTAGCTTTACGGTTTGGGTACTGCTAAATTTACTGGCTAAATCTGTTTGCTCTGTTTGGCTACTTTGGTTGCTGGCAAGTGGTGTAAGGTAGGTAATACCTTGCGCTGGGGCTGCCTTGGCATTAGTTGCTGGGGTTTGTTCAACATTACTACTTGCTACGCTTACTTGCGCGTCTTTTTTTAAATACGATGGCGCAGCATTTAACCCGCCATTAGTGCTTTTACAACCCGCAAGTACGCCACTTGCAAGTAATCCAAAAATAAGTACTTTACTGTGTTTCATAGAGTTTCCGTGCAATTGTGTAGTAGTGCATTTAACCACGTTGGTACATTACCAAAGTAATATGCTGCTGGGCTTTACTAAGCGCAACCTGGGTGTTTGACACTATAGTAAGTGTGTAACCTTGTACGCTTTGCTCGCTTAAGTATTTAACCAAGGTTGTTTGCTGCGTATTTATATTTTTTTGCTCTATAAGCACATAAGGCTCAGCGGCAAATATTACTGCTTTTAACTTTAATTCTAAATCGCCGGCAAATAAGCTAAGTAGCTCGCCTTGTTGCGCGGCTTGCGCGGCGGCGCTTAACCCTTGTTCGGGTTCGGGCGCTGTTGTAGGCTCAATGTACTTACTGTATAACTGCGTTAGTTGCTGCTGCGCTGCGCTTGAAAGCAAAGGCAATGGCTGTGCATTATTAGCATTGTTATTAAAGTTGTTGGTTGTTTGCTGCTCATTGGGTATAAAGCGGCTGGTAAAGTCGCTTATTAGTAGCAATACCACTACAGCAATAGTTGCAAGCATTAGCTTGTTCATTGCGCCTCCTGCGGGGTGCTTTTTTGTGGCAGCATATAAAATGCTAATTCTATGGTGCCATCAACTCGCCCTAACTGCTCGCTGTTTTGCCCTTTAATATTTATATTAAGGGTTTTAAGCTCTGCTTGCGGTGGCGTGCTTTCGAGTAAGGTAATAAAGTTTTTAAAGTTAAGCAAAGTGCCTTTTATATTTAACCGCAGCTGATGGCGCATTAACTGCTCGTTGGCCACTAAAATACTGGGCAACCAACTAGTGTTATTTATTTGCAGTTGATTACTGGCTAAGCTTTGCTCTATTTGCTGCTGCATGGCTAGTTTAAATTCGGCGTCGTTTTTATAGTCAATAAATAAGCTGTTAATAGCATTAAGCTGCGCGGTTATACGCTGCTGACTTTGGCTTATTTGGCCTTGGTTGGTTATTACACTTTGCGATTTACTGGCACGTTTTTGCAAGTTAGTTATATTACTTAACTGCTCGTTTTGCCAATCGAATAGCGGTAGCAACAAAAGCTTTAATAGCAGCAGGGTTGCTAACAGGCCAAGCGCCAGCTTGTGTTTAGCTTGTGTTAAATTAAACATAGTTACTGGGCCTCGCTAGTTAAGTTAGCTGGGCTGGGCATGGTTTTGTCTTGTGTGGTATTTAGGGTAAAGCTTATTACAAAGCTCTCGCCACGGCGCTCTTTGCGCGAGGGGTAGTCAAATTTGGCATTATGTACCCGTGGGTTATTTAAAATAATTTGCAGCGCGTCGGTGGCTTTATCGGCGGTGCCGCGTAGCACGTAGCGGTTATCTTCTAGGCGTATATTGCTTAGCTCTGCGCTATTAAACAACTCATACAAGGTAAAAAATAATGGGCTGGCTATTTGTTGGTTTTGCGTAAAGCTTTGCAAGCTTTGTAGTTTAGCCGCCGATTGCTGGTATTGCTCTAGGGTGGTTAGTGCTTGGTTAACGGCTGTTTTATTTTGTGCTAACGCACTTTGTAAGTTGTGTGTTTTATAAATTAAGTAACCACTGGTTAGCGCTGCATAAGCTATGCAAATTACCGACAATATTAGCGCTGTTTTTTTAAGTTGCGTTTTACTAACTAAGCCTTGTGGCAAAGTAAAAAATGCACTTAGCTGCTGTTTAGGTTGCAATTGCAAGCCCTTTATAAGCGTTTGCGCATAATGAGCAGGCTCTGTAATATTTATTACTTGGTTGCATGGCACACCAAACATGGCGGCAAAACGCTCTGGGCTATTAATTAATGGCGTGGTTAATGCCGAGCACACACTTTGTTGGTGCTGGGTAATAAACATGGCAGTGTAAGCTGTACTATTAACAACTTGCTCTGGCGCTAATGTGTGGCCAACTAATAAGCTTTCGGGCAGCTTAAACCACGCTTGCGGTAGCGTGTTAGTAAATTGCCAATGGGTTACTTTACTTTGCTCTTGCCCAAGGGCATTTATTACATAAGCACTGCTGGTATTTGGCGCATTATTAGCTGTTTGACTATTAATTTTTATTAATTTTATTAGCTCTTTTTTATTGCCTATTGGGTAGCTTTGGCTTTGCTCGGTATAATGCTTACGAGCAATAATTTGTATTAATTTAGTGCCTTTAGTAGCGTTACTACTAGCGGGTGCTAAAGTAAACTGCTGTTGGCTATTTAATACCAAGCTGTAGGGCTTATCGCTGTAATAAACCACATTGTTGCACAGCCACTTTTTTATCCATAATGTTAGTTTACGTTTAATCATTAAATGCTCTACTGCGCCTTTACTGCAACTATATTAACCACCGGTTTGCCCGTTGGCTGTAAATGATAATAAATTACTTTTTTTACAATTGCCTCGCCCACTTGTGCTTGCAAGGTTACTTTGTATAGGTTTGACGGATATAAAATAATATCTTCGCTTTCTTCAAACCCTGTTACTTGTGCAAATTCTCGTACCGTTAACTGTTTTGTATTGCGCAGCATAATAACATGCTTAGCCACATCACTAGTTAATAATGCATTAAGTAATGAGTTGGGGGCTGTCATGGGGTTAAACCCCCCTTTTTTATATTGCGTTGTATTTGCTTGCAACGCCTGCAACTGCGGCTGTTTTAAGCCTAAATGCTTAAGTTCGCTAACATCGTGTATTGCAGCATGGCGCGCGGTTACTGTGCTGGGTATATAGTCTGATTGCGCATCTAGGCTTTGCCAGTCTATTATTTGCCTTGCAGTTAGCTGCGCATCATAATCATTTAAGCCACTGTAGGTCAATAGTTGTATTAGCCACTGCATATTAGGGTAATGCAAATTAAGTAAGCCGCGTAAATCTTGTAATGCTAGGGTTACTTGCTCATTGTAGTTAAATGGGGCACCGTGAAAGTTCCAGCTATTTACTAATGGGTTGCTAGTAGAGCTGCTAAACTCTGCCTCTCTTTGCTCGGTAAGTAAGGCGTAAAGTACATTGGCCTCGGCGCTGTGCAGCTCAACATAGGCTTGTGCTTTGTCGACCATTTGCGTTGCCCCATGCACTTGCTGGCGAGCCGATTGGGTAAAATACAAAGCCAGTATTGATAACACCGCCACTATTAATAACACTTGCACTAATGCTATACCCGCTATGCCGCGCTGCATTAAAGGTCACCTGTTTGTATATAATTACCAAACCAGGTGTTTGACTCTTGATCTAATTGGTTATAAAACACAAGTGACTGCTGATTTTTAATTAAAGTGACTTTTATTTTTTGCGGAGTAAGCTGCTGATCGATCCCTGAGTAGCTTGCTTGCCATTGCGGCTCTATTTCTGGTACTTGGCTTGCCATTTCATCTAGGCTTTGCCAGCCAAAGTAGCTTATGTTCACTTCGTCTAGATTAGTTAATAATGTTTTTTGTTGGGTAAATTCTATGTTTTGTTCGGTATTAATAAGCAGTAATTCGCTACCCGATATAGCTTGATACACTAAATCGTACTTGCCTTGCGGGTTTTGCACCGCGGTTAGCCTAAATATTTCGGGGTTTTGTGTATCTAGTAAACCAACTTTGCTAATAGCTAACAAGCTGTTATTGCCGCCTACAAAAAACATTTCGGGGCGGCCTTTGTTGTTTTTTATTAGGTAGGGCTCTATACCATTTAGGGTGTTTTGTAATAAATAAACGGCTTTAGTTTGTGCGGCGTTTTGCTCAAAACTGCCTAGCTCTTTGTTCCAACGCGATGCTAATTGCATATATACATAGTTACCGGTAAACATAAGTAACGACAGCAAGGTAACCGATATAAGCAGCTCTATTAAAGTAAAACCTTGCTGTTTACGCATCGTGCCAGCTCACTTCGTTAAAGGTGTAGGTTTTTATAATGCCACGGCTGTTTATGGTTAAATTAACTTGCCACAATTTAAACTGCGTTTTTACTGCGGCATCTTCACCAAATTCAAGCACCATTAAAGCATCGGTTACTGTTTTAGTTTGCTGCACATTTGCTTGCCATGTATAAGTGCTTTGCCATGCACTGCCTTGGCCATTTAATTGGTTTTGCTGGGCGTTTGTACTTTGCACTTGTTGTTTAACTTGGCTTAATAATGCCGGTACATTTGCTACTATATTAATGTGGTTACTGGCTTTTTCGCTGGCTATAAATGCGCCACGGTAAATTAGCGACACTGCCCCCATAGCGGTAAATAAAATAATAGTAGCCACTAATAACTCTATTAATGTGAAACCGGCTGTTGCTTTATTTTTCATTTGCTGGCTCTAATAAAATAGACAAGGGTTCACCTCTAAAGTGGCCGCTAATTTTTTGTGGGGTAACAAAACCATTGGCATTAAAATTAACCCACTGCTGAGTAAACGTTAGCGACTCTAGTGTTTTAGTTTTTATTAGTTGTTTATTAGGCTCGCGGTACAAGTTTAAAGTATTGCCGTTTAGCTCTAATGTAAATTGTTGCTGCTCAACAAACGCCTGAAAACCTATGTTTTTTATCCATTTTGTGGTGCTTAACAGCTCGGTTTTAGCTTGTGTTTTATCTACTGCGTTTATAGATATAGGCGCAACCACTGCAAGTAATAAGCTAACAATGCTTAGCACCATTATTAGCTCAATTAAGGTAAACCCGTTATTAAGCTGGGTATTACTTAAACGCATTAAAAACCTACGTCGTTTAACGATATCATGCTCATTAGCATTACTACCACAATTCCACCGACAAAACCGCCCATAAATAAAATCATCAATGGTTCTATTAACGAGGTCATGTTATCGGTCCAGGTTTCAAAATCTTGTCGCGAACGATTGGCTATTTCGTCAAATACAATGTCGAGATTGCCCGACTCTTCACCCACTTCTAATAACGAAATATAAAAAGGCGGATATAACGATGTTTGCTGTAAAGTGGGGGTAAGTTGGCTGCCACGCTTTACTTTTTTACGTGCTATGTTCATTTCGTGATTTAACACGTGGTTTTTAATATTACCTGCCGACAGCTCAAGCGCTCTATCTATAGGTACACCCGCTTTAAGCATTAAACTTAAGCCACTGTTAAAGCGTATACGCTCTACGGTTATAGTGGCGTTAGCAATAACAGGTAGCTTTAGTGCGGTTTTATGCCACCACTTTACATATGCTGGCTTTTTAGACGCCCATATTACACCCGGAACAATAGCCATTACACCTAAGGCTAATAACCCTTGGTATTGGTTCATCCATGCGCTAATAGCGAGCATTAATTCGGTGTACCACGGCATGGTATCTAACTGGCCAAACATGTCGGCCATTTTAGGAATTATAAAGTTAAATATAAAAAATATACTTAATATACATACAAATAAAATAACGCACGGATAGGTGAGCGAGCCTATTATTTTACGTTGTAGTTCGCGTTTAAATTTTAGATCTTTGGCAAGCCCGGCAAATATCTCACTTAAGTTACCTGAGGCTTCACCCAGTTCAATTAAGTTACAGTATAGGTTGTCGAACACATCGGGGTGCGCTCGGCATGCTTGCGATAAATTGCTGCCTTTTTTTATTGTGTTGCTTATATCGCCCAACATTTTTGCCAGCGCAGGTTTTGCTTTTGTGCGCCTTATAATGTCGAGGCCGCGGTCGATTCTTACACCTGTTGCAAGCAATAAACTGAGTTCGGCGGTTAAAAATTCGAGATCGGCTAACGATATTTTACTACCGAGTGAAAGCCCAAACGAAAGTTGTTTTTTTTCGGCTGTTACTTCAAAGGGCAATAACTTTTGTGCTTTTAACTTAGTTATTGCATCTTGCTGATCTATAGCATCTATTTGCCCATGCGACTTAGCGCCTGAGCTGTCGTATGCTTTGTAATTAAACAGTGCCATTAGCCAGCAACCCTAATCACTTCTGCTATGGTGGTTTGCCCTAATATTGCTTTATAAAAGCCATCTTCTAGTAGCGTACGCCTGTTTAGGCTTTGGTTATGCTGCTTTGCTTTAGGTATAAAGTCGGCATTTTTTGGCATGGCTTTTATTTCGCTATCGCAGCGTAAATACTCGGTTACTGCCATGCGGCCTTTATAACCTGTTTGGCTACAGTGCTCACAGCCTTTGCCACGTTTTAACTCTATTTGGGGTAGGTTAAAGCGCTGTGCAAAGTTATTTAGATCGTATTTTTCTATTAGCTGCTGGGCGTTTGGCTCGGGCTCTGCGCAATGGGCGCATATTTTACGTGCCAAACGCTGCGCGACTATGGATACCAGAGCGGCATTTAATAAAAATTCTTCAACGCCTAAGTCGAGTAAGCGCGTATACGCACTTGCAGCATCGTTGGTATGCACTGTACTAAAAACTAAGTGCCCCGTAAGCGCCGACTGCAAGGCTATTTGAGCTGTTTCTTTGTCGCGTATTTCACCTAGCATTATTATGTCGGGGTCTTGTCGTACTACTGATCGTAAACCTGCAGAAAAGTCAAAACCTATATCGCTATTAACTTGTACTTGGTTAATACCCGCAAGTTGATATTCGACTGGGTCCTCTAGGGTAATAATTTTTACATCGTCGTTATTTAACGCATTTAAAAATGTATACAAGGTAGTGGTTTTGCCCGACCCTGTAGGCCCGGTTAGTAATACCACTCCTGACGTGGTTTTTATGTCTTCTAAAATCAATTGATTTATGTCTGGCGATAAACCTAATACTGACATGTCGTAACGCACGTTTTCTTTGCGTAAAAAACGCATTACTACCGATTCGCCGTCGTTTAATGGCAATGCCGATACGCGAATATCGATTTCTTGATTGGCAATTTTCATTTCTATTTTGCCATCTTGTGGGCGACGTTTTTCGGCTATGTCCATTCCCGATAATATTTTTAATCGGGTTATTATAGGCAGCTGTTTACGTGCCGATATGGTTTCGGCTTCGTGCAGTACGCCGTCAACCCGAAAACGTGCTCGGTAACGCCCTTGGTAAGGCTCTAGGTGCATGTCGGAAGCACCTTGACGCAGTGCTCGGCTAATAAGCGAGTTAAGTAAGTTTACCGTTGGTGCTTCGGTGGCAAGCTCTTTTAGGCGCTCTTCTTCGTCGAGCGGGTTGTCGTCAAATACATCTGCTGTTGGCTCTTCGTATTTGGCAATTAACAGCTGTATGTCGACTTCGTTTGCTATAAATAATGAATACGCTTGATTATTTTTTATTAGCCATTCGTTCATTACCTGATTGAGTGGGTCTTTACATGCAAACTCAATACGCTTGGTATTACTGCTAATAGGTAACCAACTCTGGGCTATAAAAATGTCGAGTGTGGGTTTATCTATTGTTAGCGGGCTAAAGTTTGCGTATTGCTCATTAGTAAACAGAGGAATGCTTAAGTATTCACTTAATAATAGGCTTACCTGATCCTCAGGCAAGCTCCCCATATTAACTAGTATTTGTTCGATTCGGCCACTGTATTTTGCTTGATAGCTTATAGCACGCTCAAGGTCGTGCGGATCGATACTAAATTTATTTAGCAGTAAGTTATGTAGTTGCATTATTGGTGAACGATATCTGCATTGTTGTCTGTACCGCCTTCTTTGCCATCACTACCATATGATTTTAAAGTATACGGATTACCATCTGTACCTGGGGTTGTATATACATACGGGTTACCCCAAGGGTCTACAGGTACACTTTTTGGTAAATAAGGGCCATCCCAACGAGGTTCATCACTTTGGCGTAGTTGCGATAAATCTGTAGGGTATTTACCTAAATCGAGGCGATATGTGTCTATTGCAGTTTCAAATGATGACATTTGTGCTGCTGCTATTTTACGCTCAGATGAACTTAATTTAGAAAAAAACTTAGGTGCTACTAATGACATAAGTAAACCTAAAATAACAATAACGACTAGTAATTCCATCATTGTAAAACCATTATTTTTTTTCATAACTCTCTCTTAATATATAAAACTATTTATGTTTTTTTCTTCTTAAAAACCGTGCGACTTTCCAGCAATGCTGTAATGCTAATACATAAAATACAAATACAATAATAAATAAAGCAAGCATAAACCATTCAGGTACTTGTAGTACTTCACCTAGTATACCTATGGTGCTCATAACGATTGCAAATAGCAATATTGCACTCAATGATCTGCGAGGACTAAAACCAACACGCATAAAAATATGGTGAAGGTGGTCTCTATCTGCTTTAAAAGGAGACAAGCCTTTGCGTGCCCTACGAAAAATAATCGCCATCATGTCCATAAGTGGCACAGCTATTATCCAAAGTGCGGTTACGGGCCTAAATGCTGGCTCGCTGGCTTGTGTACTTACCATTAAAAACCATATTACACTTAAACCAATAAACATGGAGCCTGCGTCGCCCATGAATATTTTTTTATTTTTATGGCCTTTTATGCCTAAATTAAATGCTAAGTAAGGAGCCACTGTTGCTACTATAATTAAAGGTAAATACATAAACGCGTAGTTACCACTTAACACCATTAAAATAAAAACTGACAATAAGGTTAATATACTTAACGACCCCGCTAGGCCATCTATACCATCGATCATATTAAAGGCGTTAATACAGGCAATAACACTGACAATTGTAAAAATAATACCAAACCAATTTAAGTCTACATCGCCAAGATAAAAAAGATTGCCTAGATTGTGAATATATACGTCACTGCCCCAAATCATTACCAGTGCAACTATAACCTGTATACATAATCTTATTTTTACGCCTAACTGACGATAGTCATCCACAACGCCTAAAATAACAATAGCTCCGGCACAAAATAGGTAGCTCATTACTTGAGACGTTAACGGATAAAACGCTATGACTGATATAAATACTGCGACAAATATTGATAATCCACCTATTAAAGGTATTGCACCGTCGTGTTGCTTTCGCTTACAAGGTGTATCAACTAAGCCAAATTTTACTGCTAATGGCGTAAACGCAAAAATAACGGCATAAGAAAACCCAAATGCAAATAGCAGTATAATAAGTTCAAATATCATAGCGCAGACCTAATGTCTTTAAAAATAAGTTTCATGTTTACAGTGAACTAATAGCCGCTAGCGCAACACCCATTTGGTACACAATCTGCGTAGCAGTGCTCCATAATGTTAGGTTGTCTACATGTTCTGTGTTAAGCGGTATTACAATAGTGTCACCCGGTGCTAACTGCTCTTTTTTACTTGCTGAAAACCAAGAACCTTGATTTGGTATTTCAACTAAACCACTGGCTTTTATAATATATATTCGATCTTCGTCGGCACGCTGCTTATAACCACCACTGCGAGCTATATATTCATCAAATGACAGCTCTGGGTTATAAATATGCGAAGTAGCAAAGTTAACTTCTCCAACTACACTGATACTATTACTTTTTGTAGGTACATAAAGTATGTCGTTATTTTGTAGCGGTAAATGTTGCGTGCCTTGCTCTATTGCCGGTAAGTTTATAACTAATCTACCTACCGCTTTAACTTTTGCAAGGTCGTTAATTAAACTATTCATATCTGCATAGCTTAGTGATGAGTCGGTAATTGAGCTATTAAAACTTTTTGACGCTATATCTCTTCGTAAATCTTCAGATAGTTTATTAAGCTGCTGTTGCTCCTGAAAACGAATTGATTCTCGTGTAAAAACAGCACCTTCTGGGTAAGAAAACTCAGTAAAGCCACCTGCTCTTTCTAGTACACTCGATAAGCTTTCGCCTTTACGTATACTGTATACACCAGGAAAACGCACTTCGCCTACTATTTCTATTTGCAGATCCTTTTGCCAATTTGGAATTGGATAAATACTGATAGAGTCTTTACTCTGTATTTTAAATTCATCTGCTGAATCACTTGATAGCGCTTTATTTAGATCGACTACAACATGGTTCAATGCCGCCCCTTCGGTACGACTATAACGCGTTATTTCGGCCTTTTCTAAGTACGTTGACTCTTTTAGTCCACCGGCTGCCGCAATAGCTTCTTTTACTGTGGCGTTTTCTGGTAGCGGGTATACACCGCTAAAACGCACTTCGCCTCGTATACCAAACATTTTTACTTGATTTACATAGTTAGCTTGTTGGTTTAGCTTTGCAATTATTGGCTTTAATAATTTTTCTCGACTAAATAAAGAGTAATCACTTTCTTTTAGCTCTTTTTTTTGATTATTTAGGTAGTCGGTTATATTGGTTATTTTTTTACTTTCTTCTTCGGCTAATTGCTCTGCAAGTTCTTTTTCTAGTGCGCCACCTAAGTCGATAAACTCGTAAAATAGTTTTTCTTCATATTTATCCCACAGTTTAATACGATCTTGTAGCTCTATTTGCTCTTTTGTAAGTGCTAACGACTTTAGTGCTTCTTCTTCTTCTTCTTTTGTTTGAAAACGGCTAAATATAACAACTTTATCGCGTGGTTGAAGTTCTATATCACTATTCGCCTTTTTATTAAACGCGTTAATTGGAGAAAATTGATATACTTCAATATTGGCTTTTTCGTTTATTTCTCGTACGACAAGTCCGTAGTCGTAATCGGCTATTGGCAGTAAGTCACTTTTTAATGAGCCGAAAAGCTGACTAACTTTATCGCCTGGAGCCCATGAGTAATTACCCGGGTAACTTACTGCCCCTAACAAGGTTATTGCATCATCTAGTTGCTCACTTGATTTTGGGATATTAATTTTATCACCATTTTTAGGGCTATATTTTGCGGCTTTAGTAAGATCTAGCTGTAAAATGGTTTTTGAGCTATTACCTGTAAAACGCTCTATCAGTGTTTTTTGTGGATAAGCTGCGGCCTTAAAGCCACCTGCCATAGTAATCAATTCTTCAATTGACTCTGAGCCTTTTAATTCAAATATAGCTGGACGACGTACCTCTCCATCAATAGTAACTTGTTTACCTACCGCTGGAATAAAAACTACGTCACCGGGCTTAAGTATCACGTCGTCTGAGCTGTCGCCTTTAATTAACAGGTCGTATAAATCGAGTGTTTGAACTACTTTTCCTGAACGTTTAAGCTGTATTTTACGCAATGAGGCTATTTCAGATAATCCACCACTAACAAATAATGCATGGCTTATAGAGGAAAGAGAAGGAATTGTGTAAGCACCTGGTTTATAAGCTTCACCTAGTATCATTACTCTAATTGAGCGAGTTTCACCCATAGAAACAAATGCTTTTACGCCAATCATTTCTTGCTCAACTTTATGTTTAATTAACTCAACAACTTCACTATATTGCATACCGGCAACATTAACTGGCTGTAGCTTATCGATTGCTAATCTACCTTCGCGATCAACTGTTACTTCGCCATTGTAAGACTCTTTCCCATATAGGTTGATAGAAAATGTGTCGCCAGACCCTACTATGTAAGTATTTGGTACTAATGCACTTTCTGAAGGGGCAAACGTTGTTGGTTCACCTGAAAATAACTCGTAACCAAATGGTTTTAATTCTATTTCTTTTGGTTTGAATTTTTCTTCATCTGTTAGCTCTTCTTTTTCATCACTTTCTAGGTCTCTAGGCAGTATAGAAGAGGGTAGAATTTCATTATTTTTTTCAGATTTATTACCACTGCTACCTAAAAGTCCTAAAGATTCTAAATCTATACCATACTTTTCAGCTAAGGCTTTTTGTTGAGCTTCTGGCAACTTTTTAAATTGCTCCATTTGCTGCGCTGTTGGTGTTACATTTTTACTGCCAGTTTGAGCAATTGATGCCGTAGCTACAGCAATAAAAAGTAATGCTGTAATAAATTTAATAAACTTCACAAAGTTCCCTTCCAGTAAAATAAAGATAGCCGCGGCATACTACATCATTTTTTAGTTAAAAAAAATGGGTAAGCATGCTTACCCATAATATAATATGAATGCTATTAAAAACTGTAAACAAGTGTTAATGAAGTCTCTGTATCTGTGCTTTCTTTGTCATCGGCAACATCTGAGTTGTTGATGATGTTATAAGCAACCTTCATTTGTAATGAACCATTAATTTTAGCAAGTAGTGCGGTTTCTGAGCGTGTTTTGGTGTTAGTGTCGCCGTATTCTACGGTTACTAATTGCGTAAAACGTGCGCTATCAGAAATTTTCCAGTTGTAATCAAGCTTACCTAAAGCAATAATTTCGCCTTCGTACTCACCCGCTAGTGATTTACCGTTTTCGTCAACTTCACTGCTTACATCAGGGTATTTAAAGTACTTATAACCCGGGCCTATTTCAGCATTTAACCACATAGTGTCTTCGTTGATTAAAC
Organism: Pseudoalteromonas sp. JB197; assembly: GCF_002332205.1. NCBI lineage: Bacteria > Pseudomonadati > Pseudomonadota > Gammaproteobacteria > Alteromonadales > Pseudoalteromonadaceae > Pseudoalteromonas > Pseudoalteromonas sp. JB197. The sequence continues at coordinate 4,935 of NZ_NRGZ01000001.1, read as the reverse complement.
GCAAGCCGTAACCTGCAGATACTACCGACTCACTTCTATAAGCTCCAAAATAGTCTGAAACGTGTGAACCATAAATGAATAGGTGTGAGTGTTTTTCATTTAATTTGTAATTGCCTTGAGCAGAAATAGCATACTTTTCGTTGGTACGTTGTTTGTTTTTAGTACCATCGTCGTTTTCTACTTCGTCTTCTTTGTAAATACCGTCGAGTTTGTACTCATTATTCCAACGCTCTAGATGATGCAATACCTTAATGCCACCTTTAAGCGTGGTGGTTTCGGTGTTACCGCTGGTAATAATAGCGCCTAGCTCACTGGTAACTTCCCAGGTTTTTTGCTCAGCGTCGTCTGCAAATGCGTTAGTTGCTGCTGTTGCTGCAACTAAAATTGATAAAAGCTTTAGTTTCATTTAAAAATAACCTTTGTATAGCGTAAGTGAATTAATCTTGTTTGCGTAAATGTACATCCATTTGAGGTGCTGGAATATTGATCCCTTGCTCATCAAATATAACTTTAATTTCTTCGAGTAAACTCCAGTACGTAGGCCAATAATCGGCTGACTCAACCCATGGGCGAACTATAAAGTTTACGCTTGATTCAGCCAGTTCAGATACTGATACGTTATAAGCTGGATCTTTTAAAATACGTGGCTCGTTATCAAGTATTGATTTAAGCACTTTTTTAGCTTTGCGTAAGTCGGCGTCGTAATCTACACGAATTACTAAATCTATACGGCGTGTTGACTCGCGTGAGTAGTTAACGATTGCATCAGACATGATTTTTGAATTTGGCATTATGATAACTTTGTTATCTGGGGTGCGCAGCTCCGTTGAAAATATTTCTATTTTTTTAATGGTGCCGGCTTTATTACCTGCCTCTACGTAGTCGCCCGATTTAAAAGGGCGCAGTAAAATAATTAGCACGCCCGATGCAAAGTTAGAAAGCGAGCCTTGTAGTGCTAAACCTACGGCTAAACCCGCAGCACCTAAAATAGCGATAAATGAGGTTGTTTCGATACCTATTTGCGACAGCGCCATTAAAATAGTCGCCATAAATACTATGGCAAATACAATACTAGAAACAAATGAGCCTACTGCTTTGTCTACTTTCTTTTTGTCGAATGCTTTTTCGGTTAAGTTTGCACAAAACTTTGCAATGCGGCCACCCAATAAAAAGATCACCAGCGCTATTACCGCTTGCATACCATAATGTAAAATTAGGCCTGAGTTTTCGTTAAGCCAATTGAGTACCGATTCCATTTTTTATCCCTAAAGGTAGTTCATCTGATTTTATCGGTAAATTATATATTATTTACATTTTAGATTCATTAGATAATGGGTTTGCATAAATAAGTTTTAACCCAGTTACTTATTAAGTAAATAGTTAAGCTGGCTGCTTTTCGTGCAAAATACACACTAAACACACTGTTTTACTCTTTTTTAAGTTTTTTTCACTTTTTTGCTTCACAACTTTTAATACTTTATGTATTATGCGCCTCACACCAACCAAGGTGTGTTGTGGCGGTTGTAGCTCAGTTGGTAGAGCCCCGGATTGTGATTCCGGTTGTCGCGGGTTCAAGCCCCGTCAATCGCCCCAATTTTTATTCCTTTCTAAGTTTAAAAACCTCTTACGTTTCAGTAAATTAAATCAATAAATATTAAATAAAAATAAAAGCCACTGATCTTATCGCTATAAATTTAAATACCGAGCTTAGCGTTATCTTTATTTGTAGGCGGGAGTTTACCTCACGCAATGTTTTTTAATGTTAACCAGCGCGGCATAAAGCCCCGCCTACAATAAACACCCAACCCCGTGGGCGGGAGTTTACCTCACGCAATGTTTTTTAATATTAACCAGCGCGGCATAAAGCCCCGCCTACAATAAACACCCAACCCCGTGGGCGGGAGTTTACCTCACGCAATGTTTTTTAATATTAACCAGCGCGGCATAAAGCCCCGCCTACAATAAACACCCAACCCCGTGGGCGGGAGTTTACCTCACGCAATGTTTTTTAATATTAACCAGCGCGGCATAAAGCCCCGCCTACAATAAACACCCAACCCCGTGGGCGGGAGTTTACCTCACGCAATGTTTTTTAATATTAACCAGCGCGGCATAAAGCCCCGCCTACAATAAACACCCAACCCCGTGGGCGGGAGTTTACCTCACGCAATGTTTTTTAATATTAACCAGCGCGGCATAAAGCCCCGCCTACAATAAACACCCAACCCCGTGGGCGGGAGTTTACCTCACGCAATGTTTTTTAATATTAACCAGCGCGGCATAAAGCCCCGCCTACAATAAACACCCAACCCCGTGGGCGGGAGTTTACCTCACGCAATGTTTTTTAATATTAACCAGCGCGGCATAAAGCCCCGCCTACAATAAACACCCAACCCCGTGGGCGGGAGTTTACCTCACGCAATGTTTTTTAATATTAACCAGCGCGGCATAAAGCCCCGCCTACAATAAACACCCAAACCCGTGGGCGGGAGTTTACCTCGCGCAATGTTCTTTAATGTTAACCAGCGCGGCATAAAGCCCCGCCTACTGGTTAAACACCGCGTTTGGTTTAATTCTTCCTAACCCCTTACCCACTTGCTATTACTGAAAGTGGATCGAGGTGAATTAATATATCAACTTCTGATTCAAATTCTTTAGTGATCATTGCCTCTACTTCGTCGGCTACGTTGTGCGCGCGAATTAAGCTTAGGTGATCGTCAAGCTCTAAATGCAGTTGAATAAACTTAATTTTTCCACCTTGACGGGTACGAACGCCGTGTACACCACGTACTTCTATATGACTTTTCGATACATCTAAAATGCGTTGTTTTTCTTCATCTGGCAGTTCTTTGTCCATTAAATGATCTGCGCTATCTCGGGCTATATCCCAGCTGTTATAAAGTAGGTAACCGGCAACGCCAACTGCGAAAATAGGGTCGGCGTACAACACACCATAATACGAGAGTAAAATAGCCAGTAACACTGCAGCATTTAAAATCAAGTCACCTTTGTAATGCACTGAGTCGGCTTTTATTGCGATAGATTCGGTATGTTTAACTACTTTATTTTGTACAAATACAATCACTAACGTACAGGCAATAGCAAAAATACTTACCCATACACCTAACAATGAATGAGTGAGTTCTAAAGGATTAAACAAGCGCTCTATGCTATGAAAAGCTAATAAACAGCCAGAACCGGCAATAAATGCGGCTTGCCCCAGCCCAGCAAGCGCTTCGGCTTTACCGTGCCCAAAGCGGTGGTCGTCATCGGCGGGGCGCAGTGCATAACCTAATACTAAAAAACTCATAGCTGTGGCGGTAATATCCATGAGTGAATCGGTTAATGAGCCCAGCATTGACGCTGAACCCGATGCAAGCCATGCCCAGGTTTTAGCTGCAATCATTAAGCTCACCATGACCATAGTGACTAAACTAGAGGTTTTTACCCAAAATTCGTAACTGCGATTATGCACGTATTTATCCGTTAATATGTGTATTGAATAAAGTGAGTATATCAGTTTTTTACACGCTTTCGTGTATACTGCAAATCGTTAAATTACTGACTATTTTATAAGGCTCGTTATGCTGGATATTGTTTTATACCAACCTGAAATCCCACCGAATACGGGTAATATTATTCGCTTATGTGCAAATACGGGCTATTCGCTACATTTAATTGAGCCACTTGGCTTTGCGTGGGATGACAAACGAATAAAACGTGCTGGCCTTGATTACCATGAATTTAGCCATGTACAGCGCCATGCTTCGTTTGATGCTTACTTAGAGGCATGTAAACCTAAAAAAATATACGCTTGCACCACTAAAGGTAGCCAATTTCATCATCAGGCACAATACGAAGCCGGCGACTGTTTAGTATTTGGCCCTGAAACACGTGGCCTGCCAGATGAAATGATCCAAGCATTGCCTTTTGAGCAGCGCGTACGCATTCCAATGCAAACCAATAGCCGCAGTATGAATTTATCGAACGCAGTTGCAGTATTTGTGTATGAATCGTGGCGTCAGTTAGGGTTTCCAGGCGCGAAGTAAAGAGTTTTAGGCGTAAGGTTTTAGGCTTTAGGTAAGTAACAAACACAGCCAAAAGCCTAACCTGGAGGAGGGAGTTTACCTCGCGCAATGTTCTTTAATGTTAACCAGCGCGGCATAAAGCCCCGTCTACAACAAACATCCTTATTTGTAGGCGGGAGTTTACCTCGCGCAATGTTTTTTAAACCTTAAACCAGCGCGGCATAAAGCCCCGCCTACAACAAACACCTAACCCGTGGGCGGGAGTTTACCTCGCGCAATGTTTTTTAATGTTAACCAGCGCGGCGTAAAGCCCCGCCTACAATAAACACCTAACCCGTGGGCGGGAGTTTACCTCGCGCAATGTTCTTTAATGTTAACCAGCGCGGCATAAAGCCCCGTCTACAACAAACATCCTTATTTGTAGGCGGGAGTTTACCTCGCGCAATGTTTTTTAAACCTTAAACCAGCGCGGCATAAAGCCCCGCCTACAACAAACACCTAACCCGTGGGCGGGAGTTTACCTCGCGCAATGTTTTTTAATGTTAACCAGCGCGGCGTAAAGCCCCGCCTACAATAAACACCTAACCCGTGGGCGGGAGTTTACCTCGCGCAATGTTCTTTAATGTTAACCAGCGCGGCATAAAGCCCCGTCTACAACAAACATCCTTATTTGTAGGCGGGAGTTTACCTCGCGCAATGTTTTTTAAACCTTAAACCAGCGCGGCATAAAGCCCCGCCTACAACAAACACCTAACCCGTGGGCGGGAGTTTACCTCGCGCAATGTTTTTTAATGTTAACCAGCGCGGCGTAAAGCCCCGCCTACAATAAACACCTAACCCGTGGGCGGGAGTTTACCTCGCGCAATGTTCTTTAATGTTAACCAGCGCGGCATAAAGCCCCGCCTAC